>NZ_BLKZ01000001.1:2908732-5817465 GCF_010723575.1 Mycobacterium bourgelatii | reverse complement strand
GCCGGTGACGGAGCCCGCTCCGCCCGCTCCCGCGGCCCCACCGGTGCCGCCGGTGCCGCCCTGACCGCCCTGTTGACCGGCGGTGTCGAGCCCGCCGTCGGCGCCGGTGCCACCGGTGCCGCCGATCCCGCCCTGGCCGCCGGTGCCGCCGTCGCCGCCGATGCCTTGAGTGCCGCCGCCACCAGCGCCGGCTGCGCCGCCGGTGCCGCCGGTGCCGCCCTTGCCGCCGGCCGCACCTTGCCCGCCTTGGCCGCCGGCGATGACGCTGTCCAGGCCGGCCCCGCCTTGGCCGCCGGTGCCGCCTTTACCGCCTTGGCCACCGGATCCCGCGACACCCGCGGTGCCCGGACTGCTGCCGACGCCCGCGTCGCCGGCGTCTCCGCCGGTGCCGCCGGTGCCGCCCTGACCACCCTGTTGACCGGCGGTGTTGAGTCCGCCGTCGGCGCCGGTGCCGCCTTGGCCGCCGGTGCCGCCTTGGCCGCCGCTGCCGCCCTCGCCGCCCACACCCTGGGTGCCGCCCCCGCCAGCTCCGGCCGCGCCGCCCGTGCCCCCGGTGCCGCCCTTTCCGCCGGCCGCACCCTGACCGCCTTGGCCGGCGGTGTTGCCGAGGTCGTCCAGACCGGCACCGCCCTTGCCGCCGGTGCCGCCTTTACCGCCTTGACCACCCGACCCCGCGACTCCCGCGGTGCCGGGGGTGCTGCCGACGCCCGCGTCGCCGGCGTCCCCGCCGGTGCCGCCGGTACCACCCTGACCACCCTGCTGGCCGGCGGTGTTCAGCCCGCCATCGGCGCCGGTGCCACCGGTGCCGCCGATCCCGCCCTGGCCGCCGGTGCCGCCCTCGCCGCCGACACCTTGAACACCGCCGCCTCCGGCGCCTGCGGCGCCGCCGGTGCCACCGGTACCGCCCTTACCGCCGGCCGCACCCTGACCACCTTGACCGCCGGTGTTGCCGAGGTCGTCCAGACCGGCACCGCCCTTGCCGCCGGTTCCGCCCTTGCCGCCTTGACCACCCGAACCGGCTACGCCCGCGGTGCCCGGGCTGCTGCCGACGCCCGCGTCGCCGGCGTCCCCGCCGGTGCCGCCGGTACCGCCCTGACCTCCTTGTTCGCCGGCGGTGTTCAGCCCGCCGTCAGTGCCGGTGCCGCCTTGGCCGCCGATCCCGCCTTGGCCGCCGGTCCCGCCGACGCCACCGATGCCCTGGCTGCCGCCGCCCCCAGCGCCGGCCGCCCCGCCGGTACCCCCGGTGCCACCCTTGCCACCGGCCGCGCCCTGGCCGCCTTGGCCGCCGGCAACAACGCTGTCCAGACCGGCACCGCCCTTGCCGCCGGTGCCGCCTTTACCGCCTTGACCACCTGAACTGCATGCCTGCGGTGCCTGGCTGCTGCTGACGTCTGCGTCGCCGGCGTCCCGCCGGTGCCGCCGGTACCGCCCTGACCGCCTTGTTCGCCGGCGGTGTCGAGCCCGCCGTCAGTGCCGGTGCCGCCTTGGCCGCCGATCCCGCCTTTGGCTGCCGGTCCCGCTGACGCCGCTGATGCTTTATTGCCGCTGCCCCAGCGCCGCCGCTGCTGGTGCTGCTGGTGCCTTTTGCCGCCGGCTGCGCCTTGGCCGCCTTGGCCGCCGGCGATGACGCTGTCCAGGCCGGCCCCGCCTTGGCCGCCGGTACCGCCTTTACCGCCTTGGCCACCCGAACCGGCGACACCCGCCGCGCCGGTGACAGAGCCCGCTCCGCCTGCCCCAGCGGCGCCGCCGGTGCCGCCGGTGCCACCCTGACCACCCTGCTGACCAGCGGTGTCGAGCCCGCCGGCCGCGCCGGTGCCACCTTGGCCGCCGATCCCGCCCTGGCCGCCAGTCCCGCCCTCGCCGCCGATGCCTTGGCTGCCGCCGCCACCCGCTCCAGCCGCCCCACCGGTGCCGCCGGTGCCACCCTTGCCGCCGGCTGCGCCTTGGCCGCCTTGGCCGCCGGCGATAACGCTGTCCAGGCCGGCCCCGCCTTGGCCGCCGGTACCGCCTTTACCGCCTTGACCACCCGAACCCGCGACACCCGCCGCGCCGGTGACAGAGCCCGCTCCGCCTGCCCCAGCGGCGCCACCGGTCCCGCCGGTACCACCCTGACCACCCTGCTGACCAGCGGTGTCGAGCCCGCCGTCAGCGCCGGTGCCACCGGTGCCGCCGATACCGCCCTGGCCGCCAGTCCCGCCCTCGCCACCGATGCCTTGGCTGCCCCCGCCACCAGCACCGGCCGCCCCACCGGTGCCGCCGGTACCGCCCTTGCCGCCGGCCGCGCCCTGACCACCTTGACCGCCGGTGTTGCCGAGGTCGTCCAGACCGGCGCCACCCTTGCCGCCGGTACCACCTTTGCCGCCTTGACCACCCGAACCCGCGACACCCGCACTTCCGGTGGTGCTGCCGACGCCGCCGGCGCCGGCGTCCCCGCCGGTGCCACCGGTACCACCCTGACCACCCTGCTGGCCCGCGGTGTTGAGGGCGCCGTCCGAGCCGGTCCCGCCGGTGCCGCCAGTGCCGCCGACACCGCCGGTGCCGCCTTGGCCGCCTTTGCCCTGGCTGCCGCCGCCACCCGCTCCCGCGGCCCCGCCGGTGCCGCCGGTGCCGCCCTTGCCGCCGGCCGCGCCCTGCCCACCTTGACCGCCGGTGTTGCCGAGGTCATCTAGACCGGCGCCACCCTTGCCGCCGGTACCACCTTTGCCGCCTTGACCACCCGAACCCGCGACACCCGCACTTCCGGTGGTGCTGCCGACGCCGCCGGCGCCGGCGTCCCCGCCGGTGCCACCGGTACCACCCTGACCACCCTGCTGGCCCGCGGTGTTGAGGGCGCCGTCCGAACTGGTCCTGCTGGTGCCGCCAGTGCCGCCGACACCGCCGGTGCCGCCTTGCCGTTTTGCCCTGGCTGCCGCCGCCACCTGCTCCTGCGCTCCTGCTGGTGCTGCTGGTGCCGCCCTTGCCGCCGGCCGCGCCCTGGCCGCCTTGCCCGCCGGCAATGAGGCTGTCCATACCCGCCCCGCCTTGGCCACCGGTGCCGCCTTTACCGCCTTGACCGCCGGAGCCCGCGACGCCCGTCGCGCCGGTGCTCGAGCCCGCGCCACCCGCGCCCGCGGCGCCGCCGGTGCCACCGGTGCCGCCCTGACCACCCTGCTGGCCCGCGGTGTTGAGGGCGCCGTCCGAGCCGGTCCCGCCGGTGCCGCCAGTGCCACCGACACCGCCGGTGCCGCCTTGGCCGCCTTTGCCCTGGCTGCCGCCGTTCCGTCTGGCGGCGGTCTGCCGCTGGTGCTGCCTGCCTGCCGGCGGCGCCCTGACCACCCTGCCCACCGGTGTTCCCGAGGTCATCGAGTCCGGCCCCACCCGTGCCGCCGGTGCCGCCTTTGCCGCCTTGACCGCCGGAGCCCGCGACGCCCGTCGCGCCGGTGGTAGAGCCCGCGCCACCCGCGCCCGCGGCGCCGCCGGTGCCACCGGTGCCGCCCTGGCCACCCTGCTGGCCCGCCGTGTTGAGGCCACCGGCGGCGCCGGTACCGCCCTGACCTCCCACGCCGCCAACCCCACCGGTGCCACCGGCGCCACCCGCACCCTGGCTACCGCCACCCCCGGCGCCGGCCGCCCCACCCGTGCCGCCAGTGCCGCCCGCTCCGCCGGCGGCGCCCTGACCACCCTGGCCACCGGTGTTTCCGAGGTCATCGAGTCCGGCCCCACCCGCGCCGCCGGTGCCGCCTTTGCCGCCTTGACCGCCGGATCCCGCGACGCCCGTCGCGCCGGTGGTAGACCCTGCGCCGCCCGCGCCCGCGGCGCCGCCGGTGCCGCCGGTGCCGCCCTGGCCGCCCTGCTGGCCCGCGGTGTTGAGCCCGCCGGCAGCGCCGGCGCCGCCCTGACCCCCCACGCCGCCAACCCCGCCGGTGCCGCCCTGGCCACCGGCGCCTTGGCTGCCGCCGCCACCCGCCCCGGCCGCCCCGCCCGTGCCGCCGGTGCCGCCCGCTCCGCCGGCGGCGCCCTGACCACCCTGCCCACCGGTATTGCCCAGGTCATCCAGCCCAGCGCCACCTGCGCCACCGGTGCCGCCTTTGCCGCCTTGACCGCCAGAACCCGCGACGCCCGCCGCGCCGGTGGTAGAGCCCGCGCCGCCTGCGCCCGCGGCACCGCCGGAGCCGCCGGTGCCGCCCTGACCACCCTGTTGGCCCGCGGTGTTGAGGCCGCCGTCGGTACCGCTGCCGCCCTGGCCGCCAGCGCCGCCAACCCCACCGGTACCGCCCGCGCCGCCGACGCCCTGGTTGGCCCCGGTCCCGCCACCGGTCCCGCCGCTACCTCCCGCACCACCAGCAAAACCAGCGCCACCCATGGCACCGGTGCCCGACGCGGCGTTGGCGCCGTCGGCACCCGCCCCGCCGGTGCCACCCTGGCCACCCGCACCGCCACTGCCGGCGCTACCGGGCGCGCCACCACTAAGACTGAACAACTGGCGTTCGCCACCGGCCCCGCCCTGGCCGGGCGTGCCGCCGTTACCGCCCGTACCACCGGACCCACCGACGCCGCCAAGACCGGCAGCGACGCCATCGCCGCCATTGCCGCCCATACCCCCGGCACCACCGTCGCCGCCGAGGCCGCCTTGCCCACCGGAACCGAGGAACAGCGCGCTCTGCCCCCCAGCGCCGCCGTTGCCACCGCTGCCACCGATCCCACCGGTACCGCCCATGGCCCCGCCGGCGCTCCCGACCCCACCGGAACCACCGCTCCCGCCCTGGCCGCCGGCACCGCCGGGGGAGAACAACCCACCTGCTCCGCCGGCTCCACCCGTACCGCCGTTACCCCCAGCCCCGCCGCCGACACTCCCGGCCGCTCCGATGCCACCGGCGCCGCCGACACCGCCCGCACCAAACAACCACCCAGCGGCCCCGCCGGCCCCGCCGGTGCCGCCACCGCTGCCGCCGACGCCGCCAGCCCCGCCCACACCAAAAATCCAGCCGCCGCTGCCGCCAGCACCACCGGTGCCGCCCCCGATGCCACCGGCGCCACCCGCACCGCCGTTGCCGAATAGCCCAGCGGGCCCGCCAGCCCCGCCCGTCTGCCCCGTCGCGCCGGGCGCGCCGTTTCCGCCGTTGCCGATCAGCAGCCCGCCGGGACCCCCGGCAGCCCCCGCTGTCGCCCCGTCGGCGCCATTGCCGATCAGGGGGCGTCCCAGCAGCGCGTTGGTGGGGGCGTTGATCAACGCCAGCAAGCTCTGCTCCAGGCTCTGCAGCGGGGAGGCGCTCGCGGCCTCGGCCGCGGCGTATGCAACCGCACCTCCGCCCAAAACCTGCACAAATTGGCTATGAAAAAGTGACGCCTGGACGCTGATCGCTTGATATTCCGCGGCATGCAGGGCAAACAACTTTGCGATGCCCGTTGACACCTCGTCGGCGGCAGCGGAGACCAAGTTAGTCACGAGGGGTTCGGCCGCCGCGTTGGCTACGCCAAGTGTCGAATGGAGCGCGGCCAGATTTTCGGCTGCGGCACTTAGCAATTCAGGGGTGGCGACAACGTAGGACATGGCTGCTCCGATGACCTAGGACAACTCGTGCGCCCCCACCCTCGACGCATGTGCTTGCCGAATCGTATCTGCGATCGGAGCGAAATGTTAGCCCATTTCATTTGCATTTATCCGGCACCCCTAACGGGCGAGTTGGTGACCGAACAAAAGCGTAGATTTGTCAATCCCGTAGGCAATTGCGCCATATTTGGTCAATTTCGCCAGCTCAACCGATGAGCGTCGCGAGACCTGACGACGGACAAATATATAGAACGTATTTAATTTCCCAACCGGCGAAGTCGGAGGCGCTGACCCTGGTCTATGCGTATTGCGGGCGCACCGGGTCGGCCCGGCTCGAGTGGGTCCTGCGGGTGTCCTGGCAGCAGGGCGCGCGAATCGCACGCACTCCCGACAGGTGAGCCGCGTCAACGTGCTGCGCGCCCGTCGGGGCAGTCCGCGCCCAGCGTTACGTGAACGTGTGGGTCAGCGGTTCTGGAAATTGGGCTTGCGCTTTTCGGCGAACGCCCGCGGACCTTCCTTGGCGTCGTCGGACAGGAACACCTGAATACCGATCTGGGTGTCCAGCTTGAATGCCTCGTTCTCGTGCTGTCCCTCGGTTTCCCGAATGGTGCGGAGAATCGCCTGGACGGCCAGCGGTCCGTTGTTCTCGATGATCTCGGCGAGCTCGAGGGCCTTGGTCAGCGCCTGACCGTCCGGGACGACATGCCCGATCAGACCGATCTCTTTGGCCTCGGCGGCGGTGATGTGCCGTCCGGTCAACAACAGGTCGCAGGCCACCGTGTACGGGATCTGGCGCACCAGCCGCACGGCCGAGCCACCCATCGGGTAGAGGCTCCACTTGGCCTCCGAGATCCCAAACTTGGCGCTCTCGCCGGCGATGCGGATGTCGGTGCCCTGCAGGATCTCGGTGCCCCCGGCGATCGCGGGCCCTTCGACGGCGGCGATCAGCGGCTTGGTCAGCCGCCGCCCCTTGAGCAGAGCGTCGATGCGTGACGGGTCGTAGCTGCCGTCCTTGAAAGAGTCACCCGGCGGTTTCTGGGTTGCTGCCTTGAGGTCCATGCCAGCGCAGAAGTAGCCACCAGCCCCGGTGAGGATGCAGCAGCGGATGTCGGGATCGTTGTCGACGCGGTCCCATGCCTCCACCATGATTTGCATCATTTCCGTGCTCAGCGCGTTGCGCCGGTGGGGTCGGTTCATGGTCACGATCAGCGTGTGACCGCGTTGCTCGATCAGGGCGTCCGGTCCGGCGTCGTTTGCTGGAGCCTCGGTCACGGTTACCGCCTCTCGCTCGTCATTGGGCATCAGCTTGTCAAGAAATGTAACACGTTCTAATTTGGTCCCGTGGCCCTGAACATTGCCGATCTCGCCGAGCACGCCATCGACGCTGTGCCTGACCGTGTCGCCCTCATCTGCGGCGACGAGCAATTGACCTACGCCGAGTTGGAGGAGAAGGCCAATCGCCTCGCGCACTACCTGCTGGAGCAGGGCGTGCAGAAGGACGACAAGGTCGGACTCTACTGCCGAAACCGCATCGAGATCGTGATTGCGATGTTGGGCATCATCAAGGCGGGCGCCATCTTGGTGAACGTCAACTACCGCTATGTCGAGGGCGAACTTCGCTACCTGTTCGACAACTCCGACATGGTGGCGCTGGTCCACGAACGCCAGTACTCCGACCGGGTGGCCAACGTGCTGCCCGACACCCCCAAGGTCAAGACGATCCTGGTGGTGGAAGACGGCAGCGACAAGGACTACCAACGCTACGGCGGCGTGGAGTTCTACTCGGCGATCGCCGACAGTTCGCCCGAGCGCGACTTCGGTGAGCGCAGCGCCGACGCCATCTACCTGCTCTACACCGGTGGCACCACGGGCTTCCCGAAGGGAGTGATGTGGCGCCACGAAGACATCTATCGAGTGCTGTTTGGCGGAACTGACTTCGCGACAGGCGAATTCGTCAAGGATGAATACGACCTGGCCAAGGCTGCCGTGGCGAATCCGCCGATGGTCCGGTATCCGATTCCGCCAATGATCCACGGCGCCACTCAATCTGCCACCTGGATGTCGCTGTTCTCCGGCCAAACCACCGTGCTGTCGCCAGAATTCAACGCCGACGAGGTGTGGCGAACGATTCACAAGCACAAGGTGAATCTGTTGTTCTTCACCGGTGATGCGATGGCGCGGCCGCTGCTGGATGCTCTGCTGGCGCATCAGGAAGCTGGGAACGAGTACGACCTGTCTTCGCTGTTTCTTTTGGCGAGCACTGCCGCGTTGTTCTCGCCGAGCATCAAGGAGAAACTCCTTGAGCTGCTTCCGAATCGGATCATCACCGACTCGATTGGCTCGTCCGAGACCGGATTCGGTGGCACCAGCATCGTCGCCAAGGGTGCCCCGCACAGTGGCGGTCCGCGGGTGAGCATTGACCACCGCACCGTCGTCCTGGACGAAGACGGCAACGAGGTGAAGCCCGGCTCGGGCGTTCGCGGGTTCATCGCCAAGAAGGGCAACATTCCCGTCGGCTACTACAAGGACGAGAAGAAGACCGCCGAGACGTTCAAGACCATCAACGGAGTGCGGTATGCGATTCCGGGTGACTGGGCCGTGGTCGAAGAGGACGGCACCGTCACGATGCTTGGCCGTGGCTCGGTGTCGATCAACAGCGGCGGCGAGAAGATCTATCCGGAGGAGGTCGAGGCGGCGCTGAAAGGTCACCCCGACGTCTTCGACGCCCTGGTGGTCGGCGTGCCCGACCCGCGTTACGGCCAGCACGTGGCCGCCGTCGTGCAGCCCAGGGAAGGGGCGCGTCCGTCGCTGGCCGAACTCGACGCCTTCGTGCGGTCGGAGATCGCGGGATACAAGGTGCCGCGCAGCTTGTGGTTTGTCGACGAGGTGAAGCGGTCACCGGCCGGCAAGCCGGACTACCGTTGGGCGAAGGAGCAGACCGAGGCGCGGCCAGCCGACGACGTGAATGCTGCGCACGTGGCGACGGGAGCCTGACGCGATTTCGTCGGGCGGGACGGGCGTTTTCGTCAAGCAGCGTTCGGAAGCGCCCGCTGATTTCTTCGGCTGGGAAGCCGCAGGCTTGCGATGGTTGTCGAGTGTGCCCGGTGGCGTGCCGTGCGCGCAGGTTCTGTCCGTGGACGCCACCAGCCTGACCCTGCGTCGGCTCAGTGCGACGGCGCCGACCTCGGAATCGGCGTTCTTATTCGGAAGCCAATTGGCCGTCACGCATGACGCGGGCGCGGCGGCGTTCGGCGCAGGACCCGAGGGTTGGGACGGGCCGGGGTTCTTCGGACCGTTGTCGCAGCCGTTGCCGATGTCGCTTCGGCAACACCGACGTTGGGGCGACTTCTACGCTGCAGAGCGCCTTGTCCCGATGGCGCGGCTCGCGGCACCGCGGCTCGACAATTCGACCTGCACGGCGATAGACGCAGTCGTGACACGTTGCCGCGCCGGTGATTTCGACGATGATGACCCGCCGGCCCGGCTGCACGGAGATTTGTGGAGCGGCAATGTGATGTGGACGCGGGACGGTGTCGTGTTGATCGACCCGGCAGCGCACGGCGGACACCGCGAGACGGATTTGGCGATGCTGGAGCTGTTCGGCTGCCCTTATTTCGACGACGTGATTACCGGATACCAGAGGGTGCGGCGGCTGAAACCCGGCTGGCGCGAACGCGTGGGACTGCATCAGCTGTTCCCGCTCCTGGCGCACGTCGTGCTGTTCGGCGGCAGCTATGCGGGGCAGACTCATGCGGCCGCGCGGGCCGCGCTGGACGCCTGACCCCGCGACGCCCGCACCAGCCCTAGCCCGGATTTTTCGTGAAACGTTGTGAGTTTCGGGGTGTAGATATGCGAAAGTGCCTGTCCTGCAAGGAATAATTGGACTTCTCTACGGGTTCAGTCGTTCCAGCGGGAAGGCACCTCGCAGGTGAAGAATATCGCGGTCGGGTCGCGGGTGAAAGTTTCCGCCGACGGTTATGGTGTCGTGTCGCATGCCGGGATGGCCATGGTGCGTGAGCTCGCGGACCGCAGCGGGTTATCGGCGCAGGTCACCGCCGCGTTGGCAGATACCTACCGGGGCCCGTGGGTGTATGCGCCCGGGGAGGTGTTCGCTGATCTGGCTGCCGCGGTCGCCGATGGGGCGGACTGCATCGACGCGGTCGGACAACTGTGCGGCGACCGTGAGCATGTCCTGGGTGCCAAAGCCTCCACGACCACGATGTGGCGGCTAATCGATGAGCGCATCGATGCTTCGCACCTACCGCGGGTGCGTGCCGCCCGCGCAGCGGCCTGGGCCGCCGGCGCCGCCCCCGCACCGGGTGGCTGGTTGCACATCGACATCGACGCCACCCTGGTCCTCGATCATTCCGATAACAAGGAGAAGGCAGGGCGACCTGGAAAAGACCTACGGTCACCACCCGCTGCTGGCCTTCGTGGACCGCCCCGAGATCGCCGGCGGGGAAGCGCTGGCCGGCCTACTGCGCCCCGGTGGCGCGGGCTCCAACACCGCAGCTGACCACGTCAGTGTCCTAGCGCAGGCACTGGCCGGCCTGCCGGCGCGATGGCGGCCGGACCCCGATCATCGCGACGACCCCGACAAGCCGGCGGTGCTGGTGCGCTGCGACACCGCCGGGGCCACCCACGACTTCGCCGACGCCTGCCGCGCCGCGGGCGGGGTTCTCCTTCGGCTACCCCGTGGATTGGCGGGTGCAGGACGCTGTGGACACTCTCAACATCGGGCAGTGCTGGTATCCGGCGATCGACACCGACGGTGGTATCCGCGAGGGCGCCTGGGTCGCCGAGGCCACCAACCTGGTCAACCTGTCATCGTGGCCGGCGGGGACCCGGCTGATCCTGCGCAAGGAAAGGCCCCATCCGGGTGCGCAGTTGCGGTTCACCGACGCCGACGGGATGCGGGTCACCGCGTTCATCACCGACACACCGCCCGGTGTGGTCGCCGGCCAGGTGGCAGGTCTGGAACTACGCCACCGCCAACACGCCCGCGTCGAAGACCGCATCCGCGAACTCAAAGCCACCGGCCTGCGCAACCTGCCGTGTCAGGCATTCGACGCCAACGCCGCCTGGCTGGAAATCGTCTTGGCCGCAGCCGATCTGGTCACCTGGTGCCAGCTCATCGGATTCACCGGCCACCCCGGCCTGACCCGTGCCGAGATCGCTACCTTCCGCTACCGAGTCCTGCACGTCGCAGCCCGCATCACCCGCGGCGCCCGCCGAACCCGACTACGCATCGACGCCACCTGGCGATGGGCCGCAGCCATCGCCACCGCATGGCAACACATCCGCACCGCCTTCGGTTGACCGACAACCCAGCTGACCAACCGAGCACGAAAGACCACCGGCCCTGGGAAAGCCCGCCAACCCGGCGACACGGGACAACCCCAACACGCCCTAAACCACACAAACCCCAGACACCACGCACCCCATCGCCAAGTCCGACCGAAATCACCCTCGACGAAAAATCGAGGCTAGACGCCGCCACCCCCACAAGCGTCTACAGTCAGTGCGCGATGACGATCGATGTGTGGATGCAACATCCGACGCAGCGGTTCCTGCGCAGCGACATGTTGGACTCGCTGCGGCGCTGGACCGGTGGCTCGATACCCGATGCCGACATCCCCATCGACGCAACCATCGCGTCCATGGACGCGGCCAACGTCGATATCGGCCTGCTCAGCGCCTGGCGCGGCCCGAACGGCCAGGACCTGGTCTCCAACGACGAGGTCGCCGAATGGATCCGGTTGCACCCAAAGCGGTTCGCCGGGCTGGCCACGGTCGACCTGGATCGCCCGATGACGGCGGTGCGCGAGTTGCGCCGGCGTATCGCTGACGGATTCGTCGGCCTGCGCATCGTGCCGTGGCTGTGGAACGCGCCGCCCACCGACCGCCGCTACTATCCGCTGTTCGCCGAATGCGTCGAATCCGGCGTGCCGTTCTGCACCCAGGTGGGCCACACCGGCCCGCTGCGGCCGTCGGAAACCGGACGGCCAATTCCCTACATCGACCAGGTGGCCCTGGACTTTCCGGAGCTTGTCATCGTGTGCGGTCACGTCGGTTACCCGTGGACCGAGGAGATGGTGGCCGTAGCGCGCAAGCATGAAAACGTCTATATCGACACCTCTGCCTACACCATCAAGCGGTTGCCGGAAGAGCTGGTTCGCTTCATGAGAACGAGTACCGGGCAGCGCAAAGTGTTGTTCGGCACCAACTATCCGATGATCGCCCATTCGCACGCGCTGGAGGGTCTGGACGGATTGGGGCTGAGCGAGGACGCTTGTCGTGACTTTCTGCATGGCAACGCCGTGCGCGTTTTCAAGTTGACCCGTTAGCGAAAGGTGCAGAAGTGAACGGTGCGCAGGCTCTGATCAACACCCTGGTCGACGGCGGGGTCGACGTTTGCTTCGCCAATCCGGGGACCTCAGAGATGCACTTCGTGGCCGCGCTGGACACCGTCGAAAAGATGCGCGGCGTGCTCACCCTGTTCGAGGGTGTCGCGACCGGGGCGGCCGACGGCTACGCACGGATCGCCGACCGCCCGGCGGCGGTGCTGCTGCACCTTGGTCCCGGCTTGGGCAACGGTTTGGCCAATCTGCACAACGCCCGCCGCGCCCACGTGCCGATCGTGGTCGTCGTCGGCGACCACGCCACTTACCACAAGAAGTACGACGCCCCACTGGAGTCCGACATCGATGCGGTCGCCGGCACCGTTTCGGGATGGGTTCGCCGCACCGAATCCGCCGCCAACGTCGGTAGCGACACCGCCGAGGCAATCGCGGCCAGCAGGTCCGGTCCCCAGGTCGCGACGTTGATCCTGCCGGCCGATGCGTCCTGGTCCGAGGGTGGGCAGCCCGCCCCGTTCCCCGGCGCCGAGCCGGTACCTGCGGACTTCGACGTATCGGCGGCGGCCGCGCTGCTGCGATCCGGCGAGCCGGCGACAATCCTCATCGGAGGAGACGCCACTCGTGGACCGGGATTGGCCGCCGCCGCTCGCATTGCCCAGGCGACCGGAGCGCGGTTGTTGTGTGAGACCTTCCCGACGCGGCTCGAGCGCGGCGCGGGCGTGCCCGCCATCGAACGGCTGGGGTACTTCGCCGAGGCGGCCGCGGCCCAACTGGACGGGTCCAAGCACCTCTTGCTGGCGGGAGCCCGGTCACCGGTGTCGTTCTTCGCCTACCCGGACGTGGCGAGCGATCTGGTACCCGCCGGCTGCGACGTGCACACGCTGGCCGAACACCGCGGTGCCGCGGTGGCGTTGGTTGCCTTGGCCGAAGAGGTGGCGCCCGGTACGACGGCGCCGCTCGCCCCCGCATCCCGTCCGCAGTTGCCGACGGGCCCGCTGACGTCACTGAGCGCCGCCGACGTGATCGGGGCGCTGTTGCCGGAGCGGGCGATCGTTGTCGACGAGTCCAACACCTCTGGCGTGACGCTCGCGGCGTCCACCGCCGGCGCGCCTGCACACGACTGGTTGACCCTGACCGGCGGGGCGATCGGTTACGGGATTCCGACGTCAGTGGGCGCCGCCGTCGCCGCACCGGATCGTCCGGTGCTGAATCTGGAATCCGACGGCTCGGCGATGTACACGATCTCGGGCCTGTGGACCCAGGCCCGGGAGAACCTCGACGTCACCACCGTCATCTACAACAACGGCGCCTACGACATCTTGCGGATCGAGCTGCAGCGTGTCGGCGCGGGCTCCGCGCCCGGGCCCAAGGCGGTCGACCTGCTTGACATCAGCCGTCCCACAATGGATTTCGTCAAGATTGCGGAGGGCATGGGTGTTGCCGCACGTCGAGTCACCACCTGTGAAGAATTCGCCGAGGCGCTGCAGCAGGCCTTCGCCGAACCCGGACCGCACCTGATCGACGCGATCATCCCGTCGATCCTGGGCTAGTCCAGCGACGGTCCCGTGACGGCCAGCCCGTCGGAGTGGTTGAACAACCACTCCGTCAATGTGTTGAGCACTCCCACGCCGGTTTGGAAAGTATCGGCCTCGGCCGCCATGGCCACGCCCAACACGCCCAATTCTGTTGGCAATATCCCGAATTGGCGCACCAGATAGCCATCCTCCACACCTGGGCCCCAACCGCCCTTGGCGGCAACGCCTTTGGCGGCCAGTCCCCACTGTTGTTCGGCCACAAGACGGTTCATCAGGTCGAGGACAACGGCGGCATCGGGAACACCGGCCAGGTTCGCGGCGAAGCGCGCTTGGTCGCGCAAGGCCCACTGCGTTTGCCCAAATGGCGTGTAGCCGGCGCGAAGTCGCCGTGATTCGACGACGGTGGTCGAGTCGCCGCCTTCCCGAAGGACGGCTTGCACCTGCCGGGCCGCTTCCGTCGGGTCGCCCAATTGCGACCACAAGCTCTCCGATGCTGCGTTGTCGGATTGGCTGATCGCCTTGACTGCCAAGTCATCCGCTCGCGACGGGTCGTTCCGTAGTGCCGCGATGGCCAACGGGACCTTGATCGTTGACCATGCGACTCCCACCGACCAGGGGCCCAACGAGCGGACCTCATCGGGATACGCGATCGCGACGCCGATGGTGGCTGGGACTCGTGCGGAGAGCTCGTCAAAGCTCGCCTCGAGCGCACGGTGCAGGCGTGGGGCAGTCATGTCCCGCCTGAGGTTAGTACCAAGCGGGCGCGGCGCTCAGGCGGCAATCGATCGACGCCAGATCATGCAGCGCTCTTCGGGCCCGGCGACGGAATCAAGGGGTACCACCGACCCCGGCGGCGCCACCGGTACCCGCACCAGAACCGCCCGTGCCACCGGTGCTGCCGATGTTCCCGCTGCCCGTAGTAAACGTGCCGGCTCCACCTGCGGTGCCCAGGTTCCCGCTTCCGGAGGCGCCGCCGCTACCACCTTGGCCGCCGAGGCCGCTGTTGCCTCCGTCACCGCCGTCCCCATCGGTCGCACTTCCAGCGCCTGTGCCTTTGGCCCCGCCGTCACCGCCGGTACCACCGGTGCCGCCGGCGCCGCCCACACCACCGGCGCCACCGGCACCGGCGCCGCCGCCGCCTGACGCGCCGCCCGCGCCTCCGGTGCCGCCTAAGCCACCAGCGCCGCCGATGGCCCCGTTGCCGCCGTCACCGCCACTACCGGCATTGCCAGTGACTGCGCCCGAGCCGCCGTTGCCGCCGCCCCCGCCAACTCCACCGGTGGCACCCTTTCCGCCGGCCCCGCCGGCTCCCGCGTCGCCGCCCGTGCCGCCTTTGCCGCCGCCAGGGGCACCGGCGCCACCTTGGCCGCCCGCGCCACCGTTCCCGCCTGCGCCGGCAGTGAGGGAGCCAATTCCGCCGTTGCCGCCGTTGCCGCCGTTGCCGCCGATGGACGTTCCGCCGGGACCGGGTGCAAAGGCATCTCCGCCGTTGCCACCAGCTCCGCCTGCGGTGCCGTTGCCGGTGATGCCCTTGCCCTCGACGCTGAAGTTGGTCGCGTTTCCGCCGTCTCCGCCGCTACCGCCAACCGCCTTTCCGTTTTCGCCGGATGCGGTAGCGTTGCCGCCGGCGCCACCATTGCCGCCGCCGCCAAAGTTGCCGCCGTCCCCGCCGTCGCCGCCGTCTCCACCGTTGGCCGTACCACCCTTGCCGTTGGCCGTAGCCGCGCCACCCGCGCCGCCCGTGCCACCGGGGGCGAACTGCCCCCCGGTCCCGCCGTCCCCACCATTACCGGCGTTGGCCGTGGCGTTATCGGAATTGTCCGTCGCGGCGACGCCAGCTCCGCCCGTTCCGCCCTGTTGGAAGATGTTGCTGTTCGGGTCACTGACGCCCGTAGCCCCAGTTCCCCCAGGGTTACCGGGGTTAGGCAAGCCGGTGGCAGCGGTGGAGTTTGGAGTGATCGGGAAGTTGACACCGTCGGCGCCAATCCCGCCGGCCCCACCTTTGCCGCCGTTGCCGCCGTCACCGCCCTTGCCCGCATTACCTGGCAGGCCGACACCGCCGGGACCACTGCCGGGTGTACCCCCGAAGCCCTGAAAGCCGCCGTCGCTCCCGTTGCCGCCGTCACCGCCGGCCCCGCCGTTGGTTGTACCGATCGGGTTCATCGGTGTGATTTGGGTGCCGTTGGCACCGTTGGCGCCGTCGCCGCCATTGGCGCCGTTTCCGCCGTCGCCACCGTTGCCGGCGTTGCCGCCCTTGCTGTTGCCGCCGCTCCCAGCCCCGCCATTGCCCCCCATCCCGCCAGCACCTGCCTGGCCGGCATTGCCGCCATCACCGCCGGCGCCGGTTACCCCTGGTAATTCGTTGAAGTTGCCGTTAGCGGCACCAGTGCCACCGTTTCCGCCGGCACCAGCGTTGCCGCCAGTTCCGCCCTTACCTCCGGTGCCACCGTTGCCGCCGTCATTGTCGCCGCCAGTGCCGCCAGTGCCGCCGGTGCCGGCGCTGCCACCAGTACCGCCGGCGCCGCCGCTGCCGGGGCCGATGTCGATGGTGCCGGAAGCGCCGGCGCCGCCTTGACCACCTTTGCCACCGGAACCGCCAGCGCCGCCTTGGCCGCCCGTACCGGCAATACCACCGACCCCTGCAGTCCCGCCGAGCCCGCCGGTTCCACCGATTCCGCCGTTGCCGCCCGTGCCACCGGCCCCACCGTCGGGAGTGATCAAGACACCGTTGTCCGGGGTGACGGCATTGCCGCCGTTACCGGCCAGGCCGCCCGACCCTGCCGCGCCGCCCATGCCGCCGTTGCCGCCATCGCCGCCCGGGCCACCGGCATTGCCACCTGCGCCACCCGCGCCGCCGGCCGCGCCGTCACCACCGTCTTGGCCGACACCTCCAGCGGGCGCCACATTCGTGCCGGTCGCGCCAGTGGCGCCGCTGCCGCCGTTGCCACCGGCGCCGCCCGTGCCGCCGGCACCACCACTGCCACCCTTGCCGCCGTTGGCGCCGTTAGCCCCGCCCGCGCCGCCGTTGCCACCCGCACCCCCGACGACACCATTGGCGCCGGTACCGGCGGTGCCCGAAGCGCCGGACCCGCCTTGACCGCCGGTCCCGCCGTTTCCGCCGTCGCCGCCCTTGCCCAGGCTGCCCGCGGTGCCGCCGTTGGCCAGTCCGCCGGCACCGGGTGCGCCGCCCGCACCGCCATCTCCGCCGGCGCCGCCGATGGCGAGGGCGGGATTGGTGCTGTTGTTGCCGCCGTTCCCGCCGGCGCCACCGTTTGCGCCGTTGCCGCCGGTGCCCCCGGTCCCACCGGTACCGCCGGGACCGCCCGCGGCGCCGCCGTTGCCACCGGCACCACCCGCACCGCCGGTTTGGCCGGCGCCGCCCTCCGTGTCGACGTTGCCGGCGTTGTCCGTCCCGGCTGCGCCGGCACTGCCGTTGCCGCCGTTGCCGCCGTTGCCGCCGTCGCCGCCGAAGCCCTGGGCGCCCACATTGCCGCCGCCGCCAGTGCCGGCCGCGCCGCCGGCTCCGCCCACGCCGCCGTTGCCGCCGTTGCCGCCGCCGCCCCCCGCGTTGCCGTTGCCGGCGGCGTTCGCGCCGTTGCCGCCCAAACCACCTTTGCCGCCGGTGCCGCCCTGGCCGCCCGTGCCGGCGATGCCGCCGGGTACCGCGGCACCGCCCTGGCCGCCCTGTCCGCCGGCACCACCGGCGAAACCGTCTCCACCCTTGCCGCCGGCCATAGCAGCGTTGGCGCCGTCACCGCCGGCGCCGCCCGCGCCGCCGGTGCCACCGGTGCCACCGACCCCCAGGCCACCGGGGGCGCCCGCACTGGTGAGTAAGCCACGGGTGCCCGCAGCTCCACCCGCACCCGCGGTGCCGCCAATGCCGCCGGTGCCGCCAGTGCCACCGATACCGGTGGGATTGTCAGCACCATGGCCGCCCGTCCCACCGGTGCCGCCTTGGCCGCCCTGGCCACCGGCCCCGGCGTGTCCGTACAACACCGGGCCGGCACCGCCGGGTCCGCCATTGCCGCCCTTGCCGCCGGCCCCGCCGGTGCCACCAGCGACCATGGGGTTGTTGGAATCGAAGCCGGCCCCACCGTCGCCACCTTGGCCGCCGGCTCCGCCGTTGCCGCCGTTCATGAACAAACCACCGGCCCCGCCGGCGCCACCGTTACCGCCGTTGCCGGCCACGCCGCCGCCCAGCGCGCCGGGACTGCCGATCCCGCCGGCGCCCCCGTTGCCGCCCGCGCCGATGAATACCGCGCCGTTGCCGCCGTTCCCGCCTTGGCCGCCGGTACCACCTCCGGCGCCGCCGATGCCGCCGGTGCCACCCACGCCACCGCCGCCGAAGAACGTCGAACCGTTGCCGCCGTTGCCGCCCGTGCCGCCGACACCGCCCATGGCGCCGGTTCCACCCATGCCGCCCGCGCCGCCGCCGCCGAACAGTAACCCCGCATTGCCGCCGTTACCGCCCCGAGCGCCGCCGTCGCCGCCTTTGCCGCCGTGCCCGCCGTTACCCCACAGCCCCGCCGACCCACCGTTGCCACCTGGCTGTCCCGGGTCGCCGTCCGCGCCGTTGCCGCCGCTGCCGAACAACCAACCGCCGTCCCCGCCGTTGCCGCCTGGCGTTGTTGCGTTGGCGCCGTTACCGATCAGCGGGCGGGACAACAGCGTCTGCAGGGGCGCGTTGAACTGGTTCAGGAACGACTCGAGTGGCGACACGGCGGCCGCCTCGGCGGAGGAATACACCGCGGCGCCGCCGGCCAACGCCCGCACGAACTCGTTGTGGAAGGCCGCAGCCTGTCCGGCCAGCGCCTGGTAGCCCCGACCGTGCTGAGAAAACAATGCGGCGATTGCCGCCGACACTTCGTCGGCGGCTGCGCTCGCCACTGACGTCGTCGAGGCCGCCACGGCGGCGTTGTGCGTGGCCAGCGATGCACCAATTTGGCCGACATCGGAGGCAACGGATGCCACCAGCTCCGGCGCCACACTCAAGAACGACATCTGGCACCTCGCAGACGCTTTGCCGCCCGGGTGTTACTCGGACGTGGTCGATGCAATCGGTAGTCGGATCGTATCGCCGAATCGGGCGGCCAACCCAGCGAATCGGGCCGAAATATTACATAGTGTTCAGCAGTCGTCGTCAGCGGCGGATGGACCACACCGGATCAGCGCATTCGACCCCCTCGGCGGACAGTTGGCGCTTGAGCACCTTGAAAGTCACGGTGCGAGGAAGTTTCGGGCTGATCCGAACATAGGACGGCCACTGCTTGGGTCCCAGGTCGGGTTGTTCGGCCAGAAAGGCCCGAAACTTGTCGGCATCGAACTCGGCGCCCGGCGCCAAAACCATTGCGGCCATGACCTGGTCACCGACAGTTGGATCGGGCACGGCGTACACCGCCACTTCCACGGTGTCGGGGTAGCGCAGCAGCACCCGCTCGATGGGTGCGGCGCCCAGGTTCTCGCCGTCAACCCGCATCCAGTCGCCAAGTCGCCCAGCAAAATAGGCGTATCCCTTTTCGTCGCGATACGCCAGGTCGCCGCTGTGATACACCCCGCCCGCCATCCGCTCGGCCGACGCGGCCTCGTCGTTGTAATAGCCCTCGAACCGGCCCGCGCCGGCGGTATTGACCAGCTCACCGACCACCCCGACCGCGCACTGCTCGCCGGTCTCCGGGTCGACGATCTGCACTCCGTCCGGCAACGGGCCCAAAGCACCGGGCGGTGTATCCGGTGTGCGGGCGATCGCCACTCCGCCCTCGGTCGATCCGAAGCCGTCCTGGACGAGGCAGCCGAATCTGCGGCCGAACTTCTCTATGTCGCTGGGCACCCCTTCGTTCCCGTACACCGCGCGCAACGGATTGTCCGCGTCGTCGGGGAGTTCGGGCGTGGCCAGGACGTAGGACAACGGCTTGCCGACGTAGTTGGCGTAGGTCGCGCCGTAACGGCGGACGTCCGGAAGAAATTGGGACGCCGAGAATTTGCGTCGCAGCGCCAGTGAGCCCTGAGAGGCGAGCGCGACTGCCCACCCGACCAGCACCGCATTGGAGTGGAACAGCGGCATCGACACGTAACAGACGTCGTCGCGGCCAAGGTCGAAGCGCTGCGCCATGGTGGTGCCGGCGATCGCCACCTTGCTGTGGCTGCACTTCACCGCCTTGGGATCGCCGCTGGTACCAGAGGTGTAGATCAGCATGAAAAGGTCCGTCGGCGAGGCGGATTGAAACTGCAGTTCCGCATCTGGCGGTGGGGCATGTGCGGCGACCTCGTCGGCCCAGACGTTGGAGTCGACGTTCAGGTGCTCGATACCGTCCAACGGCGCCGCCGAGCCCGAGTCGGCAAGGACCACTTGGCAATCGGCGTGTTCGATATCGCGGATCAGCGCCGCGCCGCGGCGCACCGGGTTGAGGCCCACCGGCACGATGCCCGACATGCCCGCAGCCACCAGCATCGCCGAGAAGAACGGCGTGTTCTGCAGCAGCACGCCGACGTGTGGGGGACGGGCGGGGTCAAGGCGTGCGCGCAGCGCCGCGGCGATCGCCGCGCCGTGTCGCAGGTGGTCGCGCCAACTGGTGAACGAGTCCTCGAAATAGACACCGCGGTCGTCGATTTCGGCCAGCGGCACCAACAGTTGGGTGACGGTAGGGTCTGTGCTCACCGCGGCCCTTTCGTCGTATCGAGCGTCACGCTGGTGTGGCACCCGAGCCCCGCCGCCACGCTGGCGTGACGCTCGGCATCGCTCAGGCGACGCCCGCCGGCGCTCAGGCCGGCGTCTCCGCCAGTTCCCGGCCGATCTGGCGCAGCTGGCCGGTCGCGCCACCCAGCGCGAACTCGGTTTCTTTGGCTGCCAAAAAGTATCGGTGCACCGGGTGGTCGGTGTCGACGCCGACGCCGCCGTGCACGTGCACGATGGTGTGCGCCACCCGGTGTCCGGCGTCGGCCGCCCAGAACGCCGCGGACGCGACGTCGATCTCGGCCGGGATGTCCTCGGCCACCTTCCAGGCCGCCTGGGTCAACGTCAGCCGCAGGCCCTTGACGTCGATGTAGCCGTCGGCCAGCCGCTGCGCCACCGCCTGGAAGCTGCCGATGGGGCGGTCGAACTGCTCACGGGTGCGCGCGTAATCGGCCGTCATCTGTAACCCTCGCTCGAGCACCCCGAGCTGGAATGCGCTGCGGCCCAGCGTCGAAATGGTACGCAGCCAAGCAGCGACATCGGCGCCGCCGACCTTGCGCCCGGCAGCCACCTCAACACCGTCCAGTGCCAGGTGCGCGACGCTGCCCAGGCCGGTGGTGTCCAGCGCGGTCACCGTGACTCCCGGGTCGTCGGCGGCGACGAGGAAAACCGCCGTGCCGGAGTCGGTTTCGGCGGGCACCAGGAACGCATCGGCGACGGGACCGTAAAACGCCTGGGTGCGGGTGCCGCTGAGGCGGAAGCCGTCGCCGCCGGCCACGGCCTGCACCGGGCCCTCGCCCATCTCGCCGTCGATGGCGACGGTCAGGATCTTGTCGCCGGCCACGGCCGGAGCACCCCACGCCTGCTGCAAGTCCTCAGAACTGAACCGGGCCAGCGCGCCGGCCCCCAACACCACCGACTCCAAATACGGTACGGCGGCCAGTTGGTGGCCCAGCGCGACCAGAATCGCGACCTGCTCGAGCACCCCGAACCCGTCGCCGCCGACCTGGGTGGCGGCCGCGCTGGTCAGGATGTCGGAATCGACCAGCTTGCGCCACAAGTCGCGGTCGAACCGTTGGTCCAGCTTGTCGAGCTCACGCTGATGCTCCGGCGTGCACACCGCGTCCACGATGCTGTCGACCAGACCGCCCAGATCCTGTGCCGCTTCGGTCGTCGAAAAATCCATGCCTACTCCTTATTGAGGGCGGGGGCCTCTCCCGTGAGCCCGTACCGTCAGCGACTGCGAGGCAGGCCGAGCGCGACCATGCCGATGATGTCTCGCTGCACTTCGTTCGTGCCGCCACCGAAAGTCAAAATCAGGCACGCGCGGTGCATCCGCTCGACGCGGCCGCGCAGCAACGCGCCCGGCGAGTCCTGGCGCTGCGTGGCCGCGGTGCCGAGTACCTCCATGAGCAACCGGTAAGCCTCTGTGGCCAGTTCGGTGCCGAACACCTTGGCGGCGGATGCGTCGGCCGGCCCGAGCGCCTGATTCTCCGAGGACGCCAACTCCCAGTTGATCAGCTTGAGCACCTCGGCCTTGGCGTGTACCCGGGCCAGGTTGAGCTGCACCCATTCGGAGTCGATCAGCCGGGCGCCACTGGCGTCCTTGGTGTTCTGTGCCCACTCGCGAACCTCGCGCAGGCACAAGAAGATCGGCGCCGACGAGACGAGCGCCACCCGTTCGTGGTTGAGCTGGTTGGTCACCAGCTTCCAGCCGGCGTTCTCCTCGCCGACCAGATTGGTCACCGGCACGCGCACGTCGGTGTAGTAAGTGGCGCTGGTGTCCGGCCCGGCCATGGTGTGCACCGGCGTCCAGGAAAAGCCCTCGGCGGTCGTCGGCACGATCAGCACCGAGATACCGCGGTGCTTCTTGGCCTCGGTGTTGGTGCGCACCGCCAGCCAGACGTAGTCGGCGTAGGCGATCAGGCTGGTCCACATCTTCTGGCCGTTGATCACGTACTCGTCGCCGTCGCGGACGGCGGTGGTGCGCAGGTTGGCCAGGTCGGTTCCGGCGCCGGGCTCCGAATAGCCGATCGAGAAGTGCAGGTCCCCGGCGGCGATCTTGGGCAGGAAGAACTTCTTCTGCTCGTCGGTGCCGAACGCCATGATCGTCGGCGCGACGCTGTTGATGGTCAGGAACGGCACCGGGGCGCCGGCTAAGGCGGCCTCGTCGGTGAAGATCAGCGAATCCATCGGAGACCGGTCCTGGCCGCCGTACTCCTTGGGCCAGTTCAGGGTGAGCCACCCGTCCTTGCCCATCTGCGCGACGGTCTCCCGGTAAACGTTGCCGGTGCCGTATTCACCCTGGACCGAGCTCAGCGCCTCGCGACGCTCGGGAGTCATCAGCTTGTCGAAGTACGAACGCAGCTCGCGCCGCAACTCCTCCTGTTCAGGGGTGTAACTGATGCGCATGGCAGTCGCCTCCGGTCCGAGTCACGGGCGCCAATAGCTACCCATTCGTTCTCCCGGTTGTAACACGTTCTAGTCTGGGAATCCAGCGACCCTATCGTCAGCCATGCCGCAGCTCTAAGGTGGTGCTACATACTGATCCATTAGCCAACGAGTTCGGACGAGGCGTGTTTCTTACTCCCAGCCCAGGTTCAAGGAGGATGCCGTGCGAGTGAAAGTCGACCGTGACCGATGCGAAGGTAACGCCGTGTGCTTGGGAATTGCGCCGGATATCTTCGATCTGGACGACGAGGATTACGCCGTCGTGAAGACCGATCCGATTCCGCCCGACCAAGAGGATTTGGCCGAGCAGGCGATCGCCGAGTGCCCGCGCGCCGCCCTGCTCCGCGAAGACTGAACCGAAACTAGAGGTATTCATAAATTGACGAGCAGCAGTAACGCGACCGATCTGTCCGGAAAGGTCGCGGTGGTAACCGGCGCGGCCGCGGGTTTGGGCCGTGCCGAGGCCATCGGCTTGGCCCGGCTGGGTGCCACGGTGGTGGTCAACGACCTCGCCAAAGCCATCGACGCCTCCGACGTCCTCGACGAGATAGGTGCCGCCGGTTCCAAAGCGGTTGCGGTGACGGGCGATATCAGTGAGCGCTCGACGGCCGACGAACTCGTCGAAACCGCCGATGGACTGGGCGCGCTCAGCATCGTGGTGAACAACGCCGGCATCACCCGCGACCGGATGCTGTTCAACATGTCCGACGAGGAGTGGGACGCCGTCATCGCCGTACACCTGCGCGGCCATTTCCTGCTCACCCGCAACGCGGCGACCTACTGGCGCAACAAGGCAAAGGAGTCCAGCGACGGCACCGTCTACGGCCGCCTCATCAACACCTCGTCGGAGGCGGGACTGGTCGGGCCGGTGGGCCAGGCCAACTACGGCGCCGCCAAGGCGGGCATCACCGCATTGACCCTGACCGCCTCTCGAGCGCTGGGCCGGTACGGGGTTTCCGCCAACGCCATCTGCCCTCGTGCGCGCACCGCGATGACGGCTGATGTCTTCGGAGACGCTCCCGAGGTGCAAGAGGGTCAGGTCGACCCCCTGTCGCCCGACCACGTGGTCACCCTGGTCCAGTTCTTGGCCTCGCCGGCGGCGGCCGAAGTCAACGGCCAGGTGTTCATCGTCTACGGTCCCCAGGTGACCCTGGTGGCCGCCCCGACGGTCGAACAACAATTCCGCGCGGACGGCGAAGCGTGGGACCCGGGCCAGCTCAGCGCGACGCTGCAGGACTACTTTGCTGGCCGCGATCCGAACAAGAATTTTTCGGCGACCGGGCTGATGGCCTGATGTGGGCCTGATGCGGGCACGCAACGTTTCATCTACGATGCGGCCAACGCCAGAACTTGTCTCAAAGAGGTTACGAAAAGGCCCATTTACCTGCGAAATCAGCAGTCGTGATCAAGAAGTGACGTTCATTGACACGGCTAAGTCGTTCTGGGTTAATATGACTCGGCTCACACCGAGCAGCTTGTAAACCCCAAGCATGAACAGGAAATCCGTAGAGTTCGCCGTAAGCAGGAGACGGGGGTAACCACGTTGATCCAACGTCTTGCGGTCCCCGCCCGGGCTGTCGGTGGATTTTTCGAGATGTCGATGGAAACCGCTCGCGCGGCTTTCCGACGGCCCTTCCAGTTCCGCGAATTCCTGGATCAGACCTGGATGGTCGCCCGAGTTTCGCTGGTCCCGACGCTGCTGGTGTCCATACCGTTCACGGTGCTGGTGGCGTTCACCCTGAACATCCTGCTGCGCGAAATCGGTGCCGCCGACTTGTCCGGTGCCGGAACGGCATTCGGCACCATCACCCAGTTGGGCCCGGTCGTGACGGTGCTGGTGGTCGCCGGTGCCGGTGCCACCGCGATCTGCGCCGACTTGGGCGCCCGCACCATTCGCGAGGAGATCGACGCGATGCGGGTGCTCGGCATCGACCCGATCCAAAGGCTTGTCGTCCCCAGAGTTTTGGCGTCGACGCTGGTTGCGTTGCTGCTCAACGGTTTGGTCTGTGCCATCGGTCTATCCGGTGGCTATGTTTTTTCGGTGTTCCTTCAGGGCGTGAACCCGGGCGCATTCATCAACGGGCTGACGGTGCTCACCGGACTTCGCGAGCTGATCCTCGCTGAAGTCAAGGCATTGCTGTTCGGTGTGATGGCCGGGTTGGTCGGTTGCTACCGCGGTCTGACCGTCAAGGGCGGACCCAAGGGCGTCGGAAACGCGGTCAACGAAACGGTCGTGTACGCATTCATCTGCCTCTTCGTGATCAACGTCGTCATGACGGCCATCGGCGTACGAATTTCGGCCAAGTAGAGCAGGTAGAGGCGGAGTAACGAACGATGGCGGCCAAGCGATGGTGATCATGGGATGAGCTACGACACCACCTTTCGCTTCCGTCGTATTTTGTCGAGGCTGCAGGGGCCGGTCGACGGCTTTGGCGAGCAGGCGCTGTTCTACGGCGAGACCATGCGCTACATCCCCAATGCGATTACCCGCTACCGTAAGGAGACCATCCGGCTGGTTGCCGAGATGACGCTCGGTGCCGGAGCGCTGGTCATGATCGGCGGGACGGTCGGCGTGGCGGCTTTCCTGACGCTGGCTTCCGGTGGCGTCATTGCGGTGCAGGGTTATTCGTCGCTGGGCAACATCGGCATCGAAGCCCTGACCGGATTCCTGTCGGCCTTCCTCAACGTGCGGGTGGTTGCGCCCGTCATTGCCGGCATCGCGCTGGCCGCCACGATTGGCGCCGGCGCAACAGCTCAACTGGGCGCAATGCGGGTTTCCGAGGAGATCGATGCCGTCGAATGCATGGCGGTGCACTCGGTGTCGTACTTGGTGTCCACCCGGCTGATCGCGGGCCTGATCGCGATCATTCCGCTGTATTCGCTATCGGTGCTGGCGGCGTTCTTTGCCGCCCGGTTCACCACGGTTTTTGTCAACGGTCAGTCTGCGGGTCTGTACGACCACTACTTCAATACCTTCCTCATACCATCCGACCTGCTGTGGTCGTTCCTGCAAGCGATCGTGATGTCCATCGCGGTGATGCTGGTGCACACCTACTACGGCTATAACGCGACCGGCGGTTCGGTGGGCGTCGGCATCGCGGTCGGGCAAGCCGTGCGCACTTCCCTGATCGTCGTCGTGGTAATTACTCTGTTCATCTCGCTGGCGGTCTACGGCTCGCAAGGCAACTTCAATCTGTCTGGATAAGGAACGATGGCCAACACCGGATCACGACGTACCGCAGCGCGGATAGCCGCTGCGGTACTGGCCGGTCTGATCGTCGCGTTCGTGGCCATCACGTTTCTGTCGTACACCGCGGCCTTCACCCCGACGGACACCGTGACCGTCAAAACGCCGCGAGCCGGCCTGGTGATGGAGAAGGGCGCCAAGGTCAAGTTCCGTGGCGTACAGGTCGGCACGGTTGAAGAGATCAGCTACGTCGACGAGACGGCCACGCTGACTCTGGCGATCCGTAGCGGCGAGATGCGGTTCATACCGGCCAACGCCAAGGTGCACATCGGCGGAAACACCATCTTTGGGGCCAAGTCGGTCGAGTTCATCGAGCCGGACGGGGACAAGGGCAAGAATGTTCCCAAGCTGCGTCCGAATTCGACCGTGCAGGCGTCGGAGGTGCAGCTGGAAGTCAACACGTTGTTCCAGTCGCTGCTCGACGTGCTGCACAAGGTCGACCCCGTCGAACTGAACGGAACGCTGAGCGCCCTGTCCGAAGGCCTCCGCGGTCACGGCGACGACTTGGGAGCGCTGCTGTCCGGGCTGAATACCTTGACGCGGCAAGCGAACCCGAAGTTGCCCGCCTTGCAAGAGGACTTCCGCCTTGCGGGACTCGCCACCGGCTACTATGGCGATGCCGCCTCCGACCTGAACACCGTGCTGGGCAACCTGCCGACGATCAGCAAGACCCTGGTCGACCAGGAGAGCAACCTCAACGACACGTTGTTGGCCGCAATCGGCCTGGCCAACAACGGCTATGACACGTTGGCACCGGCGGAAGAGGACCTCATCGCCGCGATCCAACGGCTGCGCGCCCCGCTCAAGGTGGCTGCCGACTACTCTCCGGAATTCGGTTGCTTCTTCGGCAGTGTCGATCGCGGTATCAAGGAGTTCGCGCCGTTGATCGGTGTCCGCAAGGCGGGTCTGTTCACCTCGTCGAGCTTCGTCATCGGCGCGCCGTCCTACACCTACCCGGAGAGCCTGCCGATCGTTAACGGAACCGGCGGCCCGAACTGCCGAGGGTTGCCCAACATCCCGAACAAGCAAACCGGCGGGTCGTTCTACCGGGCTCCCTTCCTGGTCACCGACAACGCCCTGGTTCCTTACGAGCCGTACACCGAGTTGCAAGTCGATGCGCCCTCGACGCTGCAGTTCCTGTTCCACGGTGCCTTCGCAGAACGGGACGACTTCTGATGTCCGAAGGCGGTTACGAATCCAAGAGTGTGATGATGACCAAGGTCGGCATCTTCACGGTGGTGATGTTGCTGGTCAGCGCCGCCCTGGTGATCGTGTTCGGCGACTTCCGGTTCGGTCCGCAAAGCACCTACCACGCAACGTTTCTGGATGCGTCCCGGCTGAAGGGTGGCCAGAAGGTGCGCATCGCCGGTGTCCCCGTCGGCGCGGTCAAGGGGGTCAAGCTCAACCCCGACAACACCATTGACGTCGAATTCGGGATCGACAAGCGCTACCAGCTGTACACGTCGTCGCGGGCGATCATCCGCTACGAAAACCTGGTCGGCGACCGGTTTTTGGAGATCACCTCGGGTCCGGGTGAGCTGAAGAAGCTCAACCCGGGCGGCACCATCGACTCCCGGCACACCCAGCCCGCATTGGATCTCGACGCGCTGCTGGGCGGGCTCAAGCCGGTGCTGAAGGGCTTGGACGCGGACAAGATCAACACCCTGAGCAACGCCGTCATCGAGTTGCTGCAGGGCCAAGGTGGGGCACTGTCCAAGGTGCTTTCCGACACCAGCGCCTTCTCGACGTCGCTGGCCAGACGCGACCAACTCATCGGCGACGTGATCACCAACCTCAATACTGTGCTGGGGACCGTCGATTCACGCAGCGAGCAATTCGCGGCCAGCGTCGACCAGCTGCAGGAACTGATCGACGGCCTGGCCAAGAACAAGGACGTCATCGCCAGCGCGATCCCCCCGCTGGCCTCGACGACGACGGATCTGACTGAGCTGCTTCAGAATTCGCGTCGGCCGCTGCAGGGAGTGCTGGAAAACGCGCGACCGCTGGCCACCGAGCTGGACAACCGCAAGGAAGAGATCAACAACGACGTCGAGCAACTGGCCGAGGACTACCTGCGTCTTTCAGCGCTCGGCGCCTACGGATCGTTCTTCAACATCTACTTCTGCTCGGTGACGATCAAGATCAACGGTCCGGCCGGTGGTGACCTCCTGATCCCGTTCGGTGGTCCGGTGGATCCCAGCAAAGGAAGGTGCGCCTTTGCCAAATAGCAAGCGAGACACAGACCCATTACGCACCGGCACCATCGGCCTGGTCGTCGTCGTCTGCGTCGTCCTCATCTCTTTTGGGTACGCGTCGCTGCCGTTCTTCCCGCAAGGCAAGACTTACGACGCTTACTTCAGCGACGCCGCCGGCATCCGCCCCGGCAATTCGGTTCTGGTGTCGGGCTTCAAGGTGGGCAAGGTTTCCGAGGTGAGTCTGGCCGGCGACACCGCCAAGGTCAGCTTCACCGTCGACCGCAACGTCGTCATCGGCGACCAGTCATTGGCGGCGATCCGAACCGACACCATCCTGGGCGAGCGTTCCGTCTCGATCAGTCCGGCCGGCAGCGGCCGCGCGACGTCGATTCCGGTGACCCGGACGACGACGCCGTACACGCTCGCCGGGGCGCTCGACGATCTGGGTGAGGCCGCCAACGGCATTGTTGACAAGCCAACTTTCGAGCGGGCGCTGAAGGTCCTCACCGATACGTTGCACGACGCCACGCCCAACCTGCGTGGCGCCCTGGACGGCCTGACCTCCTTGTCCCGCACGTTGAACACCCGCGACGAGGCGCTACAGGGCCTGCTGGCCCACGCGAAAAATGTCACCGGAGTGCTGTCCGATCGCGCCGCCCAGGTCAACAAGCTGATCGACCAGGGCAACGAGCTGTTTGCCGCGCTCGACGAGCGGCGGGCCGCGCTGAGCGCGCTGATCGCCGGCATCGACGACCTCTCGGCCCAGCTCTCGGGTTTCGTGGCTGACAACCGCAAGGAGTTCGGCCCCGCACTGAGCAAGCTGAACCAGGTGATCGGCAACCTCAACGAGCGCAAGGAGTTCATCACCGAGGCGCTCAAGCGTTTGCCGCCGTACGCGACCTCGCTGGGTGAAGTGGTCAGCTCCGGACCGGGCTTCAACGTCAACGTCTACGGCGCCATCCCGGCACCGCTGGTCGCGTCCATGTTCGACTTCTTCTACCAGCCGGGCAAGCTGCCCGACAGCCTCGCCGACTACCTGCGCGGAATGATCCAAGAGCGCTGGACTATCAGGCCGAAGTCGCCATGACGACAAAGCAGCGTTTCGGCAGCAAAGGGCTGCGTACGGTCGCCATCGTCGTGCTGGTCGCGGCGCTGGTGGGTGGTGCCTACGTGCTGTGGTCCGCGGGCGACAGCGGCCGAAAGATCACGGCTTACTTCACCTCTGCCGTCGGGATCTATCCCGGAGACGAGGTCCGTGTCCTCGGCGTTCCGGTGGGCGAGATCGAGTCGATCGAGCCGCGCCCGAAGGACGTCAAGATCGTCATGAACGTGTCCAAAGACGTCAAGCTGCCCGCGAACGTCAAGGCCGTGATCATGTCGCCAAACCTGGTGGCGGCGCGGTTCATTCAGCTTTCGCCGACGTACAGCGGGGGAGCGTCACTGCCGGACGGCGCCAGCATCGACCTCACCCGCACCGCCGTCCCGGTGGAGTGGGACGAGGTCAAGAGGGCACTGACCAATCTGTCCAAGAAGCTCGGCCCCACCGCCGAGGGGCTGCAGGGTCCGCTGGAACAGGTGATCAACCAGGCCGCCAACACCCTTGACGGCGCGGGCGATTCGTTCCACAGCGCGTTGCAGGAGCTCTCGGTGGTCGCCGGGCGGTTGGGGGATTCGCGCAGCGACATTTTCAGCACGGTCAAGAACCTGCAGATCCTGGTCGACGCGCTGGCCGCGAGTAACGAACAGATCGTGCAGTTCGCCGGGCACGTGGCTTCGGTGTCGCAGGTGCTGGCCGACAGCTCGCAAAACCTGGACAACACACTGGGGACGCTGAACCAGGCGTTGTCGGACATCCGCGGTTTCCTGCACGAGAACAACTCGACATTGATCGAAACCGTCGATCAGCTCAGCACTTTCACCACGACGCTGTCCGACCAGAGCGAGAACATCGAGCAGGTGTTGCACGTGGCCGGCCCCGGGATCAGCAATTTCTACAACATTTATGACCCCGCGCAGGGCACTCTGAACGGTCTGCTGTCGTTGCCGAACTTCATGAACCCGGTGCAGTTCATCTGCGGCGGCTCGTTCGAGACGGCGGGCGGTCCGTCGGCCCCCGACTACTTCCGGCGCGCGGAGCTGTGCCGCGAGCGCCTCGGGCCGGTGCTGCGCCGCCTCACCGTCAACTACCCGCCGGTGATGTTCCACCCGCTCAACACCATTACCGCGTACAAGGGCCAGATCATTTACGACTCCCCGGCCACCCAGGCCAAGGCGCAGACACCGGTTCCGGAGTTGACCTGGATACCGGCGCAGGGGACCGGACAACAGCCCGCCCAGAGCAACCAGACCGACTTGCAGAGCCTGTTCGTTCCGCAGAACCCAGGATCCCCGCCCGGGTACGGTCCGGCGCCGGGTCCCGTGCCCGCGGCCCCGGCCAATGCCGGCGCCGCACCCGGGCCCGCCCACAACCCAGCGCCGTTGCCGGCCGAGCAAGGAGGTGGCGGGTGAAACGACTGTTGTTGCGGGGCAGCGTATTTGCCGCCAGCAGCGTGCTGCTCGCCGGTTGCAGTTTCGGCGGATTGAACTCGCTGTCCATGCCCGGCACCGCCGGCCATGGCAAAGGTGCGTACTCGATCACCGTCGAGCTGGAAGACATGTCGACGTTGCCGCAGAACTCGCCGGTCATGGTCGACGATGTCACCGTGGGCAGTGTCGCCGGCGTGACGGCCGAGCAGCGAGTCGACGGATCGTTCTACGCCGCGGTCAAGTTGGCGCTGGACAAGAACGTCAAGCTGCCGGAGAACTCGATCGCCGCGGTCGCCCAGACGTCGTTGTTGGGTTCGCTGCACATCGAGCTGAAAGCGCCGAAGAACAAGGGCGACTGGAAGGGCAAGCTGCACGACGGTTCGGTCATCAGAGAGGCCAACACCAGCAAGTTCCCCACCACCGAGGAGGTGTTCTCCGCCCTCGGCGTGGTGGTCAACAAGGGCAATGTCGGTGCGCTGGAAGAGATCACCGAGGAGACGTACCGGGCGGTGGCCGGGCGCACGGGTGAGTTCAAGGACTTGATACCCAGGCTCGCCGAGCTGACCGAGGGGCTCAACAAGCAGGTCAACGACATCATCGCCGCGCTCGATGGGTTGAACCGATTCTCCTCAATCCTGGCCCGCGACAAGGACAATCTGGGTCGAGCCCTGGATTCGCTGCCGGCCGCACTCAAGGTCCTCAACAGGAGCCGGAACAACATCGTCGCCGCCTTCGCCGCGCTCCGGCGGCTGGCGATGGTCACCTCGCACGTGCTTTCCCAGATCAAGTCGGACTTCGCCGCCGACCTCAAAGACGCCTACTCGGTGGTCAAGGCGCTCAACGACTCCAAGAAAGACTTTGTCACGTCGTTGCAGATATTGCTGACGTTCCCGTTCCCCAACTTCGGCATCAAGCAGGCGGTCCGCGGGGATTACTTGAACGTCTACACCACGTTCGACCTGACGCTGCGCCGGATCGGTGAAACGTTCTTCACCACGTCCTATGCGCTCGACCCGAACATGATGCACATGGACGAGATCCTCAATCCGCCAGACTGGTTGATCGGCTCGATGGCCAACCTGTCCGGGCAGGCCGCCGACCCGTTCAAGATCCCGCCCGGCACGGCGAAACAGTAGGGGGCGGGGAGATGATCGACAGACTTACCAAGATCCAGCTATCGATCTTCGCGGTGATCACCGTGATCACCCTGGCTGTCATGGGCATCTTCTATCTGCGCTTGCCCGCCACGTTCGGCATTGGCACCTACCAGGTGAGCGCGGACTTCGTCGGCGCGGGCGGCCTGTACAAGAGCGCCAACGTCACCTATCGCGGCGTCGCCGTCGGACGGGTGGAGTCGGTCGAGCTGAGCGACACCGGCGTCGTCGCCACGATGCGGCTCAACAGCGGCACTCCCATTCCGTCCAACGTCAAGGCGACGGTCAGGAGCGTGTCGGCCATCGGCGAGCAGTACATCGACCTCGTGCCGCCGGACAATCCGGCGTCTAGCAAGTTGCGCAACGGATCCAAGATCGACCTGCAAAACACCGAGATCCCCCAAGACGTTGCCGAGTTGCTCGGGCAGGCCGAAACGCTCGTCAACAGCCTGGGTAACACCAAGTTGAGCGAGCTGCTGCACGAGGCGTTCGTCGCGACCAACGGCACCGGCCCGGAACTGGCCAGGTTGGTTGAATCGGCGCGGCTGCTGGTGGACGAGGCCAACACGAATTACCCGCAGGTTGCCCAACTGATCGATCAGCTCGGTCCATTCCTGGAGACCAACGTCCGCGCCGGGGGTGACATCAAGTCGCTGGCCGATGGGTTGGCCCGGTTCACCTCCGAGCTACGGCGGGCCGACACACAGCTTCGCGACACCCTGGCCACCGCGCCGGGCGCCATCGACGAGGCCAACACCGCGTTCAGCGGGATCCGTCCGTCCTTCCCGATGCTGGCCGCCAGCCTGGCCAACCTGGGCCGAGTCGGCGTGATCTACAACAAGACGATCGAACATCTGCTGGTCACCTTCCCCGCGTTGTTCGCCGCGATCATCACCTCCGCCGGCGGCCAGCCGCAGGACGAGGGCGCCAAGCTGGACTTCAAGCTCGACCTCAACGACCCGCCACCCTGCAACACCGGCTTTCTGCCGCCGCCCTTGATGCGTACGCCCGCCGACGAGACGCTGCGTGAGCTGCCCACGGACCTGTACTGCAAGGCGGCGCAGAACGCCCCGACCGCTGTACGCGGTGCCCGCAACTACCCGTGCCAGGAGTTCCCCGGCAAACGGGCGCCGACGGTTCAGCTGTGTCGTGACCCAAGGGGCTTCGTCCCGATCGGTAGCAACCCCTGGCGCGGTCCGCCGATCCCGTACGACACCCCGGTCACCAATGGGCTGAACATCCTGCCGCCCAACCACTTCCCGTACGTTCCGCCGGAGGCTGATCCGGACCCGGGTATTCCCATCGTGGGTCCGCCACCGCCCGGCGTGACGCCCGGCCCGGGGCCGGCTCCCCATCAGCCGGCGTACGACCCGCCGCCCCCCAACGACACGCTGCCACCGGCGGGCAATCCAGCGTGGATGCCGCCCAACTATCCGCCGGTGCCTCCGCAGCTTCCGTACCCGAAGTACCTCCCGCCGCCGGGACCGCCGTTGGGCACGGGGCCGGCGGAACCCCAGGCCAGCGGCGCGCTTTTTGCGCCGTATGACCCGAAGACCGGGGAGTTCAAGGACCCGGCGGGTGGCACCGGTATCTTCGCGTCGGGGCGGGTTGGTGCATCCAGTGCCGAGAACTGGGTGGACCTTATGCTTGCCCCGCAGCCGATGTAGCGGCCTGAGTAAGAGGCGTAGTTAGTGCAAACAGAAGTGCCAGAACAGTCGGTGTCCCGACGCGTACGCAGACGGGCATCCCGTCCGGCGGGCCCGGCGAAGAGCACGTCCACCGATACGGCTGCGGCCGAATCCGAGGTCGCTGAGAACATCGAGGCCACGGTCACGGTGGAGATTCCGGCGGAGTTCAAGAGCCAAACCGCGCGGAAATCCAAGACGGCCAAGACTTCTTTGTCGGTCCGGCCGCCGGCACGGCGGCCTGCGAACCGCCGCCTGGTCGGCTGGATCTCGCTGGCGGCGGCGTTGCTGGCGATCGCCGGGCTGAGCTGGGGCGGGTTCGTGCTCGTCGAGCAGCAGCGCGACGCGACCGCTCGGCATGCGCGCGAACAGCGCTTCGTCGACACCGCGACCCAGACGGTGGTCAACATGTTCAGCTACACGCCGGACACCATCGATGAGTCGGTCAAACGGTTCGTCGACGGCACCAGTGGGCCGTTGCACGCCATGCTCAGCTCCAACAACAACGCCGAGAACCTCAAAGCCCTGTTCCGGTCGACCCAGGCGACGTCCGAGGCCGTCATCAACGGGGCCGCGCTGGAAGGGATCGACACGGTCAGCTCCACCGCGTCCGTGCTGGTCTCGGTGCGGGTGACGGTGGCCGACATCGACGGTGTCAACAAGCCGTCGATGCCGTACCGGCTCCGGGTCATCGTCCATGAGGACGACACTGGCAAGATGACCAGTTACGACCTGAAGTATCCAGACGGAGGTAACTAGGTGGGTGGCACGCGGCGGTGGTTGCGCTGGGTGATCACCGCCGCCGGTAGCCTGCTGGTCGCCATCATCATCGGGTTGTCCGCCGTCGGCGGGTGGTTCTACTGGGACCGAGTGGAGACCCGGGGCGAGGAAGCGGCGCGCGCCGTGCTGCCTCAGCTGGCGGCAAAAGAGATTCCCCAAGTCTTCGCCTACGACTACCAGACCGTCGAACGCAGCCTGAGCGCGGCGTACCCGCTGCTGACGCCCGACTACCGGCAGGAATTCCAGAAGAGCGTCAACACCCAGATCATCCCCGAGGCCAAGAAGCGCGAGGTGGTGGTCCAGGCCAACGTCGTTGGTGTGGGAGTCATTAGCGCCAACCGCAATTCGGCATCGGTGATGGTCTACATGAATCGGACCGTCACCGACAAGACGCGCCAACCGCTCTACGACGGCAGCCGCCTACGAGTCGACTTCAAGCGGATCGAAGGTAAGTGGCTGATTTCCTACATCACGCCGATCTGAGCGTCACCCGCTCAGAAGCAGATCGCAATTTCGTTGCAGCGCAACGGGTAACGCTCGATCGGAACCGGCGGAGGAGCGACCAGCTGCAACGAAAACGGTTCCTTCTTCATGTCCGGCTGAAGGCCGCACACGGCGTCGTGCAATATGGTGTGCGTCCCGGAGAGTGTCTCGTTGTCGAACGCGTAGGTTTCGACTGACTCTGCGGTACCGCCGCCCGGACAGGTGACGCCTTGGTCCTTTCTGACCTGAAATGTCCACTGCAGACCCGTGAGTCGGGCCCGGCCGGTGTAGTTCTGCACCTTGTCCTGGTTGGTGATGGGGGCGTGGGCCGTCTGGCTCACCACGTTCACGAAACAGAAGTCGGCCATGATCTCCGGGTTGTCATAGTCCTTGTAGTAACGACTCCCGTTGACCTGATCGCAGATCACCCCGATCGTCCAGGTGGCCGGTACCCCAGGCCCATTGAAGACGTAGACACCGTCTGCCGGGGGCGCGACGGCGTGTGCCGGGGTGCCCGAATTCGCTGCCATGCCCACCGCGACGGCCGAGGAAACGCCGGCAAACGCGGCCAGCCCACGACGAACCTTCACCGGCCTCTCCTTTCGAATCCCTTCGAATCCCTTCGAGACTGCCTAATCCCGGAAAGCGCTGCTTCGAGTATCACAGCCATTCGACGCGAAAACCATGGCTATTGAAGGTCTTTTAGTCTTTCGGCCGGTCAGTGGGTCGCGCCTCGGACAGTACGTCCAGGAACGACCGCGCCCAGCGGTCCACGTCGTGCGCGAGCACCTGGCGACGCAGCGCCCGCATCCGTCGCCGACCTTCTTCGGGCGACTGATTGAGGGCCGCTTCGATGGCGTCCTTGACGCCTTCGAGGTCATGCGGGTTGACCAGGTAGGCCTGACGGAGTTCGGCTGCGGCACCGGTGAACTCGCTGAGCACTAGGGCGCCGCCCAGATCGCTGCGGCAGGCGACGTACTCCTTGGCCACCAGGTTCATCCCGTCGCGCAGCGGGGTGACCAGTGCGACGTCGGCCGCGACGAAGAATGCGATGAGTTCGTCGCGGGGTACCGGGCGGTGCAGGTAATGCACCACCGGGTGACCGACCTCGGCGTACTCGCCGTTGATGTGGCCGACCTCGCGCTCGATGTCGTGACGCAACAGCTGATAGCTTTCGACGCGCTCGCGGCTGGGGGTGGCCAGCTGGATCAGCACGGTGTCGTCGCGCTTCACCCGGCCCTCGGCGAGCAGCTCGGACAGGGCCTTCAGGCGTACGTCGATGCCCTTGGTGTAGTCGAGTCGGTCGACACCGAGCATCACCTTGCGCGGGTTGCCGAGCTCTTCGCGGATCTCGCGCGCTCGGCGCCGGATTTTGCGATCGCGCGCGGTTTGGTCCAGCGCGCCGGAATCGATCGAGATCGGGAAGGCGCCCACCCGGACGGTGCGGTTCTCGAGTTGCACCTCGCCGAAGCGCGAGCGAACCCCGACCGCCCCGCGCGAAGTCTCCGCGCCGGTGAGCCGACGGGACAGGAACAGGAAGTTCTGCGCCCCGCCTGCCAGGTGGAATCCCACCAGATCCGCGCCGAGCAGGCCGTCGATGATCTCGGTACGCCACGGCAACTGCATGAACAGTTCGATCGGCGGGAAGGGGATGTGCAGGAAGAAGCCGATGGTCAGGTCGGGTCGCAGCGACCGCAGCATCTTCGGGACGAGCTGCAACTGGTAATCCTGCACCCACACCACCGCGCCCTTGGCGGCCGCCCGTGACGTGGCCTCGGCGAACCGGCGGTTGACGTCGACGTAGCGGTCCCACCACTCGCGGTGGTAGATCGGCTTGACGATCACGTCGTGATACAGCGGCCACAGCGTCGCGTTGGAGAAGCCCTCGTAGTACTGCGCGACGTCGTCGGCGGACAGGCGCACGGGCTGCAGGGTGAGCTCTTCTTGGACTATCGGCTCTTCATCGCCGTCAATGACCCCGGGCCAGCCCACCCAGGCGCCGCGCCGACGGCGTAGCAGCGGCTCTAATGCAGTGACCAGCCCCCCCGGGCTGCGCTTCCAAGTGGTGGTGCCGTCCGGGAGCCGCTCCTGATCGACCGGCAACCGATTGGCCACCACCACAAAATCGGATTGTCCGGTGGTCTTGTCGGCTTTGCCGGCCTTAGGGGTCTTGACGGCCTTGGCGGCCTTAGCGGCCTTGGCGGCCTCCGTAGCCTGGCTCCCCTTGGAAGCCATTAGCTCTCGTGCTTCGCCGGTCCAATACCGAGCATGGATAGGAAAATGCGGCACTCGTCAGCATCGTTGGCATAGGCGGCGACTACTCGCCGCGCCTGGCTCGCGGTGCTGTCCGCCACCGGCTCCACTTCGCCGATATCCCCATGGTCAGTTTTGCTTGGCATTGTTTAACTCTAAGCCAAAGCGGTGTGCAAGCGCCTGCGACCACCGGTTTTCCCGTCTTGACGTGCGCCTGCCCGGCCCGCGCAGCGGAACGGCGGATCAACCCCCAGCGTCCGATCGCTTACACACTGGCCGTAATCTGTAAACAACCGATCGGACAAATACGAGGCAGGCGCAATGACACTCTCCGAGCAGGCCGGTGCTCAAGCGAAACCGGATGACTCAGACGCTGATCAGTCGGTGACCTACGAAACCCTGGACGAGGGTCGCATCGCGCGGATCTGGCTCAACCGGCCGGAAGAGCACAATGCGCAGAATCGCACGTTGCTGGTCCAGCTTGACGAGGCGTTCTTGCGCGCCGAGGCCGACGACACCGTGCGGGTGGTGATCCTGGCGGCGCGTGGCCGGAACTTCTCCGCCGGTCACGATCTTGGCTCCGACGCGGCGCTGGCGGAACGCAAGCCCGGGCCTACCCAGCATCCGACCTTCCGCTCCCACGGCGCCACCCTCGACCCGATCGTGGAGAAGTTGTACCACCAGGAATGGCACTACTTCTTCCAAAACACCTGCCGTTGGCGCGATTTGCGCAAGATCACGATTGCCCAGGTGCAGGGTAACGCGATTTCCGCGGGGTTGATGCTGATCTGGGCCTGCGACCTGATCGTGGCCGCGGACAACGCGCGGTTCAGCGACGTGGTCGCGGTGCGGTTGGGCATGCCCGGGGTCGAATACTATGCGCATCCTTGGGAATTCGGCCCGCGCAAGGCCAAAGAGCTGCTGCTGACCGGTGATTCGCTGGACGCTGACGAGGCGTATCGACTTGGCATGGTGTCCAAGGTGTTTCCGCTGGAGGAACTGTCGGAGAAGACCCTGGAATTCGCCCGGCGTATCGCCGAGCGGCCGACGATGGCGGCTTTGTTGGTCAAGGCGTCGGTCAACGCCGCGTCCGACGCGATGGGCTTCACCGAGGCGCTGCGCCACGCATTCCATGTGCACGAGCTGGGTCACGCGCACTGGGCGGCCCACAACGAGAACAGGTTCCCGGTCGGCTTGCCGCCCGACGTCGAGGACTGGCGGACCGCTAGGCCGACCAAGGTAGCGCGCCGGGATACGCCGTAGATACGTTCGTCGAACACCACCATGTGGCCAGCGTCGGCCGCATGGTTCGATGAGGTACATGCAGCTTTCTTTCCAGGACCGGACCTACCTGGTCACCGGCGGTGGTAGCGGGATCGGCAAGGGAGTGGCGGCCGGGTTGGTCGCCGCCGGCGCGGCGGTCATGATCATCGGCCGCAATCCAGACAAGCTCGCGGCCGCGGTCGCCGAGTTGGAAGCGGTGAAAGGCCACGGCGGCGAAATCCGCTACGAGCCAGCCGATGTCACCAACGAGGACGAGACCGTCCGCGCCGTCGACGCCGCCACGGCGTGGCATGGCCGCCTGCATGGTGTCGTGCACTGCGCCGGCGGCTCCGAAACCATCGGGCCCATCACCCAGATCGACTCGGAGGCCTGGCGCCGCACCGTCGATCTCAACGTCAACGGGACGATGTACGTGCTCAAGCACTCCGCTCGCCAATTGGTGCGGGGTGGCGGCGGTTCGTTCGTCGGCATCTCGTCCATCGCGGCCAGCAACACCCATCGCTGGTTCGGCGCCTACGGCGTAACCAAGTCCGCCGTCGACCACATGATGCAGCTAGCCGCTGACGAACTCGGCCCATCATGGGTCCGGGTCAACAGCATCCGCCCCGGCCTCATCCGCACCGACCTGGTCGCGCCCATCACCGAGTCGCCGGAACTGAGCGCGGACTACCGGGCCTGCACGCCGCTGCCACGGCACGGCGAAGTCGAAGACGTCGCCAACCTCGCCATGTTCCTCCTCAGCGACGCGGCTGCCTGGATCACCGGACAGCTCATCAACGTCGACGGCGGCCACTTGCTGCGGCGCGGCCCGGACTTTTCGGCGATGCTCGAGCCCGCCTTCGGCGCCGACGGGCTGCGCGGAGTTGTTTAATTTGCACAATTCCGTGCAAATGTAAATTTCCTAGACGATCGCAATAGTCGATCGAATAGCGCACCCCTTTTTCTTCGCAATTCCGGCTGCACCGGTGTCGACGTGGTGATACGTTCCCCGGTGAACTCATCGTTATCTGTCTGAGATCTGTTCGTTATTGCGACATTGTGTCCCTGTCGGAGGATTTGATATGTCATTTGTTTTGGTCGCACCGGACGCGCTGGCGGTGACGGCGGCCGATCTCGCCGGCATTGGCTTTAACCTCACCGCTGCGAACGCCGCCGCTGCGGCACCGACGACGACAATCGCGACCGCCGCTGCGGATGAGGTGTCGGCGGCGATCACCGGGTTGTTCACGGTGCATGCCCGCGAGTATCAGCAGGTGAGCGCGCAGCTGACGCAGCAGATTCAGCTCCGATTCGTGCAGGCGCTGAACGCGGGAGCGCAGTGGTACGCCTCCGCGGAGCGGAACTTTGCGTTGTCGCTGCAGAATTTCGAGAGCCAGGTCCGCGGCGTGGTGGACTTGCTGCTCGGCCGTGCGCCAACGTCCGCCAGCCAGGTGGCTCCCACCGAGCCCACCCCGCCGACCGGGCCACCGGAAACCCCGCCCACCACGCCGCCCACTGGCAGCGGGCTCACGGCCACCTACAGCGCGTCACAGTGGGACCACGGCTTCAACGGCAAATACACGATCACCAACCCGACCGCCTCGGCGATGACCAACTGGCAGCTCCAATTCACCCTGCCGGAAAACACCTCCATCTCGAATGTGTGGAACGCGCAGGTCAGCCAGTCGGGAACGAAGTACACCCTGACGCCGATGAGCTACAACGGCACGATCGAGCCCGGCGCCTCTATCGATGTCGGCTTCCAAGGTTCGCACCCCACCGGCGGCTATTCGCCACCGACCAACGTGCTGCTCAACGGGGATCCGGTCACGACCACTCCGCCCACGACGCCGCCGACGACCCCGCCCGTCACGCCGCCGCCGGGGGCGACGGTGATTTCCACGCAGTATGGGACGACGACGGTCAACGGTGGGTATGTGGTGCAGAACAATGCGTGGAACAACCCGTCGGGGCAGACGATTGCGGTGGATCCCACGGGTGGGTTCACGATCACGCAGATGAATGGGTCGGCGTCGACCAATGGTGCGCCGTTGGGGTATCCGTCGATTTTCGAGGGGGTGCATTACGGCACGTCGTCGACGGGGACGAATCTGCCGATTCAGTTGAGTCTGATCGATACGGCGATGACCAGTATCGATTACAACTACGTGCCGACGGGGGTGTGGAACGCCTCCTACGACATCTGGCTGGATTCGAGCTACACCACTACCGGGGTCAACGATCACGAGATCATGATCTGGTTCAACCATCAGGGTCCGATTCAGCCGGTGGGTTCGCCGACGGGGAATGTGACGGTGGCGGGCAGGAACTTCACGTTGTGGATGGGCAGCAATGGTCAAAACACGGTGACGTCGTATGTGGCGACCGAGCCGATCGAGGTGTGGACCTTCGATGTGATGGATTTCGTCGACCACACCGACAGCATCGCCAGCTTGCCGGTCAACCAGAGCTGGTATCTGACCAGCATCCAAGCCGGCTTCGAACCCTGGCAGGGCGGCGTGGGCCTGGCCGTCGAATCCTTCGACGCCAAGGTCACCACGACCACTTGAGGCGGGAAGGCCCCCGAATTGGCCTGCCGTCACCCTTGCGATGATGGTCACGCCGAGTGCCCGCATGCATAGGGGGAGAAGCCGATGAACCGACTCGACGGCCAGCGGATCTTGGTCACCGGCGCTGCCTCGGGAATCGGGCAGTCCACCGCCCTGCGGCTCCTGGCCGAGGGCGCATCGGTGGTCGGTGTCGACATCATCGCCGACGGGCTGGCCAAGACCCAGGCCCGGGCCGACGAAAGTGCAACCGGTGATCGGTTCACCGCCTACGAGCTGAACGTGGCCGACGAGCAGTCGGTGGTCGCGGGGGTGCGCCGGGCCGTCGAGACGTTGGGCGGCCTGGATTCGCTGGTCAACGCCGCCGGCATCCTGCGCGCCGCGCACACCCACCAAACCAGCACCGAGCTGTGGAACCAGATCATCGCCGTGAACCTGACCGGCACCTTCCTTGTGGTCCGCGAAGCGCTGCCGGCACTACTGGAGAACCAGCGCAGCACGATCGTGAATTTCAGCTCCACGTCGGCGTCCTTCGCGCACCCGTACATGGGCGCCTACGCGGCCAGTAAGGGTGGAGTTCAGGCGTTCACCCACTCGCTGGCGCTCGAGTACGCCGGCCAGGGTCTGCGAGCGGTGTGCGTGGCGCCCGGCAGCATCAAGACCGGCCTCACCGACGCCACCGGCGGATACATTCCGCAGGACGCCAATTGGAAGCTGTTCACCAGGCTGATGCCGATCCTGCCCACCACGGAGACGTCCAGCGGCGCCGGAATGGCCGACCCGTCGGCCGTCGCCGGCGTGGTGGCCATGCTGGTTTCCGAAGACGGCGCGTTCATCACCGGCACCGAGATCCGGATCGACGGCGGAACGCACGCCTAGTTCAGTAGTTCACTACTTCACTAGTTGACACACGGCACCCCGCCGCCGTCGAGCGGCTTGCCGCGATCGGGCGTCGGGTAGGTCGTCAGGGTGCCGTTGTAGTAGTACGAGTACGGCGTGACAGATGTCGTGCTCGTGGTGGTCGTCGTGGCTTCGTCGGCCGCCGGCAGCGAGAAGTTGGTGTCCACCGTGACCCGTACATGCCCGGGCGCCAGAGTGGGGTCAGGCTGGCTGGGGGCGTCGATGTCGAGGAGGTTCGCCACGTTGTGTGCGTCGGCGTCTGCGCCGACGCCGTAGGCGATCGTCGTGGTCGAAGGGTCGCCGGATTGACGGTCGCGCACCTGGCCCGTGGTGTAGCCCTTCTTCTGCAGCGCGCTGGACACCTGGCTCGCCATGCCGCTGATGCTGCCGGAATTGATCACATCGACCACGGTCTCCGGGTTGGGCTTGACCGTCGTCGTGGTGGCGGGAGCGTCTGGTGGAGGGGCGCCGATAGCCGCGGCGATCTCAGCCTTGATCGCGACCGGGTCGATGATGTTGACGTCCTGGCCGTCGATGTTGTCGTAACGGACCACCGGCAGCGTCCGGAACTCCACGTTGCCGTTCCCGGAGTCGCCCGCCAGATCGCCCATGCGTCGGAACAGGTTCTCGTCCCAACCGGCGGACAACACGACGTCTTTGCGCGCGACGGCCATCAGGTTGCTGAGCCGGTCCAGGTTGGTAAACGTGCCGGACGCCTTGAGATCGCGCATCACCGACGACAGAAACGCCTGCTGCCGGTGGGTGCGGTCCAGGTCCCCGTTGTCCAGGCCGTGCCGCTGCCGCACGAACGCCAGGGCCTGCGACGCGTTCAACCGCTGCCGCCCGGCGGGGAAGTCGGCGCCGGAGTACGAGTCGTAGACGGGTTGGTTCAGGCACACCTCGACGCCGCCCAGCGTCTGGGCCAGGTCATAGAAGCCCGCCAGATTGACCTCGGCGAAGTAGTCGATAGGAAGCCCCGTCAGGCTGCGCACCGCCCGCAGGGTGGCGGCGCGACCGGCCTCGCGGCCCCGCGTCTCGAGCTCACGCTGAGAGGTGACGCCCTGGTTGATCAGTTGCTGCGCGACGTACTGCTTGGTCAGCCCGTAAGCCTCTTTGATCTTGATGTGGTTGTATCCGGGCACTCCGTTGAAGGGCACCCAGTCGTCACGGGGGATCGAGAAGGCGACGACCTTCCCGTCGGCGCCTACGTGCACCAGGATCAGCGTGTTCGTGTTGTAACCGCCCTGGTCGGAGTCGCCGGCGTGCAGTTGATTCAGGATTGACTGCGGCAGGTCGTTGCCGTCTTGGTCCTTACGCGAATCCAACCCGATGAGCAGGATGTTCATGTTGTTGCCGGTGGATCGCGGGTCCTCGGCGGTCAGCGCCTGCGAGATCGTGATGCCGCCCAGCGCGCCGTGGGCCACCCAATAGCCCGCGCCGGTCAGCACCAGCGCGACCAGCGACACCAGCGTCATCAGGACGCGGGTCACCCGCCGCCGCAAGCGCGACGGCTGCGGCGTTGCCCGCCGTCGGTGACGGCCTTTGCTGGCTGCTCCCATTTAGCAGCCCCGGCCCGCCATCCGCGCAGCACCCAGCACCGAACCGGCCGGCACTCGGCCGTCGGTTTGCGGTGATGTCGCTTGCTGCATGACGTCCAGTATGCGGTAAATTGCTGCGCGCCCCCTAGCCTCGTTGCTCGGATGTGGGCAGTCTCACCTGTGGAAATGGCTGAAGTAAAGCGCCGCGTTATTTCCGCTACCAGCACGTTCTGGCTACAATTCGCCAATCTGGGGATGACCGGGGGAGTAAGCGAGACGTTTATCCGGAGAGGTCTGTAGCAGTGGCAGCTGAGCAGGTCGACCAGGTCGACCCCAACTGGCCGCCGCCGGCTTATGACCCGTCTGACGACATCGATACGACGCCGCCGACGGAAGCTGCCCGGCCCACGCCCTCCCGCTGGCTGGTTGCCGCCGGTGCGCTCGCCATAGGCATCGGCGCCGCCGCCGTCTTCATCTTCGTGGGCAAGGATTCGGATGCACCGAGCGCTTCGTCAACGCCGCCGTCAGCCACCGGTTCGTCGGCTACCGCATCCACGCCGGCCACCTCGGGTGCCACCGCGGGCACGTGCGGACCGGACGAGGCGGCCGCGCTGGCGGCCACGTTGCCCCAGCTTCCGCCGGACAAGCGGACCGGCAAGCCGTGGGACAGCAAACCCCAGTCCAGCAACTACAACCCCTGCGCCGATCTGTCCGCAGTGGTGTTGACGGTGCAGGGCGCGACTGCCAGTTCACCCGACCTGGCGTTGCTCTTTCACCGGGGGACGTACGTGGGGACCGCGACGCCCAGCACTTACGCGTTCACCGAACTGGAGGCGCCGGCCTCGACCAACGACACCGTCGTCCTCACCTATCGCACCCGGCAGAGCTGCAGCACCTGCTTGGACGGCACGCTGACGGTCGTCGGCTTCAAATGGGACGGCGACCGCGTGCAGATGCTCGATCGGCCGCCAGAGCCGCTAGAAACGCCGCCGTGAACCCACGGCTCACCAGCGCGACCCCAAACGTGACGAACCCTCACGAGCGGAACGGAGCATGACGGTGCCGACTTCGCCCCCGGCAGGATGGTTTGCCGATCCTGACGGATCAGGGGGGCAGCGATACTGGGACGGCGCGAAGTGGACCACGCATCGTCGGGCAGCGGAATCGACGTCCGCGCGCCCGTCGGGTGGGGTTCGTCAGCGCTGGCTGGCGCTGCCCACGGCGCTGCGGTTCCTGATTCCCACCGCGTTGGTAGTGATCGTGGGTGTTATCGGCTTGATCGCTTGGACGACGTCACCGACGGACTATTGGGCGCGGCTGCCGAAGCGTCTGAGTTGCCAGACCCAGGACGGACCCCGGCCCCCCACCAGCATCACCGTGGCGACGGTCGAGGCCAAGCGTCCCCGAAAGGGCGTGCTGGAGTTGCTGATTCGGTTCGAGCAGCCGCTGCCGCAGTCTCCTTCGGGTTCCCGTGCCAAGGGATTCGTCGGTTACGTGCTGACCTACAGCGTCGCCAACAACGGCAAGAAATTCGCCGAACTGGGTCCGGAGCAAGACACCGACGACCTTGCCATCATTGACACGCTAGGCCCCAATGCCGGGGAAACGTCGATGCGGCCGGACCGAGACACCACTGCCCGCCGGACCTCCTCGGACACCGTGCAGGTCTACCTCGAACTCAAGCGGTTTGGCATTGAGAACGAAGTGGTGAACCCGTCACTCACCCTGGATGCCCAATTCAACACCCCGTCGACCACCACGGTGAAGTTCGCGCCGCAGCTCTGCCAGTAGCGTCAGCAGCGAAAGCCGTTCTCGCGGAAGGTCCTCAGCAGTACGGGTAGGCGATGTTCCAGTGGCCGTTGACGTAATCGGCGACGAAGCGGCCACCCAGCCGAGGATCGGCATCGTTGATATTTCCGGTTCCGCCGACGTTCGGCGCGAACCCGGGCGGATCCCAGGTCACCGACTGCGGGTTGGCGGGTAGGTCGGGTGTGCAGTCGGCCTGTTTGTTGACGTAACCCTCGACCACGCGTTGCTCGGCGGTGGATTGGTCACCGGCATCGGGTGCTGGATCGGCCGGGTAAAAATGCGTTGCGGGGCTGATGCTTTGGCTGGCGGTGGCCGAGGCGACCGCGGTCGTGACCGGCGTTGAGGCCAGTGCGGTTGCAGCAACCACGATGATGGTGATGCGGCGGGGCATATCAGCCACCTTTCACGATTTCTTCGCCATACGTGTAGTACACCGGAACATTGGAACCCAGCACAGTCTCCATTAGGAAGATGGCGAGCGCCTCCGCCTCATAGGAGCGGTGCACTTTGCCCTGGGCGTCCTGCCTCGTCGAAGGCCACAATCCGCATGGTCGGTGCCACCCATTGCAATGACAACCTCGCTCCGTCGCCGATGTGTCAGCCTCCGCAGTGTAGGTGACTCGGTGTAACGCCTTGACCCAGATCCCTTCGCCCCGCACCATGTGCGTACCCACGCGACACTGACCCCCTGAACCTCATCGTGGAGGTGAGTCGGTTTGAACGGCGCCGCAACGGATTACGGCTGCTATGTTTGTTGACCACATGACGACCGACCACGTCCTGGGCCTTCGTGACGGACGGACACTCAGCTACGCGGAATACGGAGACCGGCAAGGGTTTCCAATCATCAATGCGCACGGCGGGCTGGCCTGTCGCTTAGATGTCGAGGCCGCCGCGGCGATGGCGAGCGAGCGCGGGGTGCGGCTGATCTCTCCCGATCGACCGGGCGTCGGACGGTCTGACCCCAAGCCCGGCCGCACCATCCGCGATTGGGCCAGCGATGTCGTCGAACTGATAAACGCCCTCGATATCGACCGGTTTGCGGCGATGGGTTGGTCGCTCGGCGGCCAATATGCCGCGGCGCTCGCTTGCGTGTTGCCGGCTCGCGTGACACGCGTCGCGATCGTCGCCGGCATGGTGCCACTGACCGAGCCGGGGGCTGTCGAGGCTCTGCCGGCCATCGACCGGACATACCTCAAGCTGTCCCAGCGTGCACCCTGGCTGGCCCGACAGTGCCTCTACGCCACCGGATTTGCCGCGATGTGCGCCCCGCCGTTGTATGGCCGGCTAGCCGCCCGGAGTCTCGGCGCGGCCGATGCGGCGGTATTGCGGGCACAGGGCTATGGCACGTTCGCCAGGATGTCCCGGGAGGCGCTGCGGCAACCCGGGGGCGTCGTGGAAGAGTACCGGGCGATGGTCCGGCCGTGGGGTTTTGAGCTCGAAGATCTGCAGGTGCCGGTGGACGTGTGGGCGGGAACCGAGGACCAGCTACTGGATGCAAAGTGGACCCAGCGGCTTGCAGAGCGGATCCCCAACGCCACAATGCATTTGGTGTCCGGCGGGCACTTCCTTGCCCACCACCACTACCCAGAGATCTTTGAGAGCCTGAAGCGGTGACGGATCAGTGACGGGTCGGCAAGGCACAGGAGCCGGTCAAAGCCAGCGTCTAAGCCGGCGTCAAAGCCGGCAGGGACACGCTGCATTGAGTGCACGCTTACCTCGGCGTCAATGGGAGGATTGCTGCCCGTGACAGGAAATTGGGGCCCGGTGCTGGCCAGTTTGGTTCCGCTGGCACTCGTCATCGCCGTCTCGCCGCTGACCATCATCCCGGCGGTCCTCGTCTTGCAGGCGCCACGACCACGGCCGGCCAGTCTGGCGTTTCTTACCGGTTGGGTACTGGGGCTGGCCGCGCTCACCGCGATCTTCGTAGTCGGCTCCGGCGCACTCGGCGACCTGAACACAGCGCCCCCGGCCTGGGCCTCGTGGCTGCGGATCGTCCTCGGGTCGGCCCTTATCTTGTTCGGCATCTACCGCTGGGTCAGCCGGAAAGGGCACAGCGAGTCACCGCGCTGGATGCGCTCGTTTGCCACCATCACCCCGCAGCGCGCGGGGATCGTCGGCGCGGTGCTGGTCGTGGTACGGCTCGAGGTGTCGGCTCTTGTCCTGGCCGCCGGGTTGGACATTGGCACCAGCCGCCTCGGCACGGTGGGTCAGTGGCTGGCCGCCGCGATATTTGTCGGTCTGTCCGCCTCCACGGTGGCAATTCCCATCCTTGCTTACGCGGCCGCGGGGGACCGTCTCGACGACCAGCTCAATCGACTCAAAGACTGGATGGAAAAGAACCACGCCGCGATGCTTGCGGCCGTCCTGGTCCTGATCGGGCTGATGGTGTTGTCCAAAGGGATCGAAGCTGTCTGAAGATGCGGCCCGGGGTTGTCACCGTGGCGTCCGTCCTTGCGAACTGCGGTGGGCGGCGCCGGCGCCACCGACGCATTGAACCCGGCCTGCAATAAATGAGTGCCTTCGCCCGCCTCCGATGCGAGGATTACCGGCCGTGACGGCAAGTTGGGGATCAGAGCTGACCAGGTTGACCGCGCTCGCGTTGGTGATCGCGACTTCGCCGATAACGGTCATCCCCGCGGTGCTGGTCTTGCATGCACCGCGGCCGCGGCCTACCGGTCTGGCCTTCCTGGGCGGCTGGCTGCTCGGCCTGGGCGCGGCGACCGCGGCGTTCATCTCTGTTTCGGACAAATTCAGCGGGTTGACCCACTCACCGCCGACATGGGCATCCTGGCTGCGAGTGGTGCTCGGTTCGGCGCTCATCGTGTTCGGTATCTACCGGTGGGTGACGCGGCGCAACCACGCGCACGTTCCGGCCTGGATGAGTTCGTTCAGTCGGCTGACGCCACCGCGCGCGGGCGTGACGGGCGCGGTACTCGCAGTGGTACGCCCCGAGGTGCTGATCATTTGTGCGGTGGCCGGTTTGGGCATCGGCACCAACGGCCTGGGCGCGGCGAGCGATTGGATATCCGGCGTGTTCTTCGTCGTCATGTCCTCGTTGACGGTCATCATTCCCATCGTCGCGTATGCGGGTGCCGGTGCGCGGCTTGATGATCCGTTGGAACGACTCAAGGTGTGGATGGAGGAGAACAGCGCCGCGCTCGTCGCCGTCGTTCTGGTTCTCATCGGCTTGATGGTGCTGTACAACGGCGTTCGCGCCCTGTAGCCGGCCCTGTAGTCGGCCGCTAGCGCTTGGGCTTGGTCGCGCCGATCAGCGCCATGACCATGACGATTCCGCCGACGATGGCCAGTCGGATCCACCACCGTAAGTCCGGCAAGTGCGCGTCACCGCCGAACAGGGCGTGGTTGATCGCCAGGGAAAGCCCCGCGCCGACAAGGAATGACGGCAACAGGACCCAGAGCAATGCGTTGGACGACCACCATGCCCTGCGCACGATGAGATAGCCACCGGCCACCGCGACCAGCACACCGATCACCCCGAGTGCCGTTGCCGGTTGAAGTGCCGCCGCAACGCCCAAGGCCAGGAGTAACGCGGCGCCAATGGTCAGCCTGACGGTGCTTCTCGCCCAGGACACAAGCTGATACCCAGCGAGTGCCAGCGCTCGGACAATACCCACCAGCGGTCGAGCGGCCGCGGGCAACTTTCGGATGGACCGGACCGCCCCGGCGCCGGTAGCCGCGGTTTTGGCCACGGTACTTGTCATCAGCGGCGAGCCCCAGTCGCCGCCCAGGGTTTCCTTGGCGACTGGATTGTCGTTCAGCAACCCGTATTTGGCGTCGGGGGATGTCGCCGTCAGCACCTCTTTGGCCCAGGCTTGTGAGGTCTGTGGACTCCAATCCGGCCGTTGTTGCTCACCCGGGTCGATCACGGTGTTCGCCAGCGCATCGAGTTCCTCGTCCAGGACGTGTTGCTGCCACGCCTGGGCCAGCCACATCGACGTCTTGGGCAGGCTGGGCGGCATCTCCGCCTTCGGGTCGTCGAGGAAGGCTAGCTCGCTAAGCAGTTCATCGACTGTGTGCTGGCCGGAGGATGGAAAGTCCAGTTGTGCAATCCCTTTGAGCCTACGCAGGAACCACTGCGCGCCGCTCTCCCGGCCGTCGGCGGATTGGCGACGTTCGTCCCGGCGTGCCTCAACCACCCACCGCACCCGACGCGGGTCCAGCAGCACGTGAACCAGCCAGCCGGCCCCGTCGAGTCGGCCCCACATCCAGTCATTGGCCCGCCACGAACGCTTGTAGAAGGCGCCGAAATGGTGAAGCTGCATACCGGTGAGCTTCTGTTGCGCCGTCTCGTATACCGGCGCAAGGAGACTTCGGGTGTCCGCGCTCACCTGCACCAGCTCCACGGACTGGTCGATGTCGTCCTCTGCCGGCAGCATCGCGCGCTGCGTGGTCGCCAGGTCGAACAGCTTCCCCGCCATGGCTGACGGATCGGCCTCCGGCCCCAGGTAGCGCAGATACGTCGCCAGCTGACCGGCGGCGGTATGCCTCCGTTGCAGCAGTGAACCGCGTTGTGCCCCAGCGCTATCGGCAAGCCCGTCGGCAAGTCGCTGCAATGTGCGGTAACCGCGGGACAAGACCCCGCCGAGTTTGTGCCACGACTCCTCCTGCACCCGCGCGTGCTCCAGGTATGTCTCGGCAAGTTGGTGCGCGGCGTCGCCAATCGAGCCTTGGCGAATGGCCTTGTCGGTGCATACGTTTCGCACCAGCCGAACCAGATCGACGGGTTCGGGCGGTGGGCACGCGGCGTGGATTCCGTAGGTCAGATTCGTCAATTCGGTGATTTGCGCTGGGGATTGGGCAAGTTGGTACGCCGCACTGACGACGGCGATCGCACACCCCTTTGCCAGGTCGTAGGCCGGTTGGCCGTACCGGGCGAATTCGGCTGGACTGTCGGGAAGCGGGCGGCCAGGCGCGGACCAACGACTCAGAACCGACCCCGCTACGCGCCGGCGGCACACCTTCTCGGCATCGCCGCCGATCTTGAGTTCGTCTTGCCAGTGCTCCGGAATGCTCTCGGCCAGCGCGCTCGACGCCGGCGGCCAGGTGCCGAGCTGGCGCAGCAGCGCGTCGGTGAGTTGGTGCGCATGGTTGGTCGCCTCGCGCGTTTCATAGTCGGCCAACAGCGACGAGGTGAGCAGCCGCCCGTCGTTCCGCAGGTTCGCGGCAAGCTCGGCGAGGCGCAGTTTGGTTTCCGTTCGCGCCTCCATGCGGTCCTGGTGGGAGCGGATCGCTCGCAGGTCGGCCGCGATGGATTGGGTGGTGAGTGCCCCCAGGTTCTTCAGCAGTGCTTCGACCAGTCCGAGCGGCGCGTCGATGTCGTCCGCCGGCGGCTCTTCCGCCGGGTCTGGCGACGGGCCCGCCGACGGGACCACGAACAGCAACACCCGGCGCACCTGTCGTCCGGCGCGACGATCGAAGATGCGCCTGAGCAGAACGCCGATCGGGCGGTTGTCCAGCAAGCCGCCGTCGGCCACCCAATGCGCCCGGGTGGTGTTGGCGTAGGGCTGCATCGGCGGCCGGGCCGGCACCTTGTCGGTGGCGGGCGTTCCCTCGGTAAACGGCACGAAGGAGGGCTCGAAGGCGACGGGGAACGAAGCCGAGCTGCGTGCCGCCAATGCCAGCGCCAACACCGGTGCCGTGCCCGTCTCGGTGAGTTGGCTGTCGGTGAAGGTGAAGACACCCCGGCGGTCGACGTCTTGCACCAACGTCCCGAACGAGTCGGTGAATCTGCTTGTCTCTCCGTCGAGCAGCGTGGTGGTGACATACAAGGTCGTTGAGATGTGGGCTTCTTCGGAAAACACGGTCGGGGGGAACGGCCCGGGCCGGAGTCGCGGAATCTCCTCCGCCAGTGACTTGAACATCCTTTCGTCGCCGTACAACAGCGAAGGGGTGTAGTCGTCTCGCGGGTTTCGGATCAAATCGGACAGTGCGCCGAGATCGAGCCAGAGGTCGCGAAGACCGCCCAGGTCGGCACCCGAAACTCGGGACGACGCAAGCAATGCCGCGTTGATGCCGCCCGCGCTGGTTCCGGACAACACGTCGACGTCGACGATCGTGTCCAGCATTTCGAGGAGTTCCAAGTACAGCCGCAGGGAGGCTTCCGCTGGTGGACTCAGTTCTGTCTGTGTGGTGCGTTCCCCGGCCCGACGCCACTGCGACGCCTGCGCGAGCAGGTTGATCTCCCGGGCCACCCCGGCCATCCAGATTGCAAGGCTGACCCCGCCGGTCATGGTCGTGGCCAGTCGGAGTTCCATTGTCGATTGGGTCGGCCGGGACGGGTTTGCCGCCGCCTGATCGAACGCCATCTAGCGCCCCCTTAGCTAACAGCCGCTACGCCGGGGCCGGTCGCGCTTCCACCAACTTCTTAGGGAAGACCCGTCCAGGAGGCTCGTTGCCACCACATAGCGGCAAAATCCGAGACTATCGCCAAATGGTCCGCTGGCGCCGGTACATGCTTGGCTTCAGAATTCTTTTAGCGCTGGGGAGGTGAGCGGACTTATTGTAAGTTTGCTAACTATTTTCGACTCTCGCTGAGGGGGGCGGAGTGGATGGGACGCCGTTCGGCCGATATCGGCTGATCGAGCTGATTGGTCGCGGTGGCATGGGCGAGGTGTGGCGCGCCTATGACACCGAGACCCAGCGCGTCGTCGCCGTAAAAGTGCTGCCGGTGAACCTGGCCAACGACCCAACCTTTATAGAGCGTTTTCGGCGGGAGGCTCTGGCGGCGGCCGGGCTCAACGACCCCCATGTGGTACCGATTCACCATTTCGGTGAAATCGACGGCCGTCTTTATGTGGACATGCGACTCGTCCACGGCCGGGATTTGCAGGCGATCATCGCCAACGGGGTGCTGGACCCGGAACGTGCGGTGAACATCATTACCCAGGTGGCGTCGGCGCTGCGATCCGCTCACCGGATCGGGTTGGTGCACCGCGACGTCAAACCGTCCAACATCCTGGTCACCGAGGACGACTTTGCCTACCTGATCGATTTCGGCATCGCCCGGGCACAGGGTGAAGCGTCGATGACCGGCACCGGCAACGTGATCGGCACCTGGGCATACATGCCGCCGGAGCGAGTCACCACCGGCCAAACCGACCCGCGCGGAGACACCTACGCGTTGGGATGCGTTCTGCACGAGTGCCTTACCGGTAGCCATCCCTTCCCCGGCGACAGTCTTGAACAACAGATCGGGGGGCACCTGTCGAAACCGCCGCCCCGGCCGTCGGTCATGCGACGCGGCCTGCCGCGCGAGATCGACGACGTCATTGCCAAGGCCATGGCCAAGAACCCCGAAGACCGCTACGCGACGGTGACCGAGATGGCCGCCGCGGCAAAGGATGCGATCTCGGGTACCGGGACGCGCAAGGCGCCTGCGGTCCGGTCCGATCCCATCAAACGCCCCCCGCCGCAACGGATTCCGCCTGGCCGGCCGCAGAACGTCTTGCCGCCGGGGGGTCCGCGCCGTCCCCCCACCGACCCGAATCAGTACCCGCCGACCACCAGACGTCGTCATCCTTCCGACCCGAGTCAGTACCCACCGCCTGGGTCGCCGCAATCGTCCCGTCGGCCGTCGTCGGATCCGAATCAGTACGTCCCGCCGCAACCGCCGCCGCCCGGGTCGCCGCAATCGCCCCGGCGGCCGTCGTCGGATCCGAATCAGTACGTCCCGCCGCAACCGCCGCCGCCCGGGTCATCGCCCCGGAGGCCGGCCTCCGACCCGAACCAGTACGTCCCGCACTCGGAACGACGCCCGCCCACCGATCCGAACCAGTACGCTCCGCCCACTGTGCGTCGGCCGTCGAGCGATCCGAACCAGTTCGCTCCGCCGACGATGCGCCGGCCGGCGAGCGATCCGAATCATTTCACTCCGCTGGCCAGCCCGTCTTCGAGCGAACCGACCGTGTTCCGTCCGTCGGGTGACGATCCCGCCAGCGACCCGACGTTGTATCGGCCACCCGACGACCAGGTGACGCCGGTCCCATGGCCCGGGCCTGACGGCGTCCCAGAAGATGCGTCTCAAACTCCGCCGCCCGCCAAGGATGGCCGCCGCGCCTGGCTGATGGTGGTGGGCGCGGCCGCCCTGGTTACGGTCGTCGGCGTTGTCATCGCTTTCCTGCTGACGAGCGGCGGCGGTGATTCCGTCCCGTCGGCGGCCAGCCCGACGACGACTTCCCAGGCGAACCAGAATGCCGGAACATTCACCGGTCTTTACGCGGCTGACTTCGGCCCGAAGCTCTCGTTGTCCGGGAAGGAAGTGCCCAACTCCGATCCCCCGAGTAAAGAGACGTGGGTGGTCCGCTCATCGTGCAACCACGCGGGGTGCGTCGCCACCGCATCGAGAAAGGGTGGGGGCTACAACCACACACCCAATCTGACCTTCGACGACGTACGAGGACGCTGGATCGCGATCGTCCTGGAGGGCGGGACCTGCAACAACAAGGCGATAGAGAAATGGAACTACGTCTGGCTGCAACCACGGGCTGACGGCAAGTTGGAAGGCGAATGGATAACGGATTCGCTGGACTGCTACAGCAAGCGAAAGGTGACGTTCACCCGCACTGGCGACGCCGGTGTGGCCAGCCTGGGCAATCCGGACGACCAGCCGCCCCGTGTGGTGTCCCCGGCGCAAGGACTGCACGGCAATTACCATTTGCTGACGACCTATACCGGCCCGTCAGCGCCTCGGCCGCAGGAGGCGGACTACACCGTCGACACCATCTGCGTACGTTCCGGCGAACGTTGCTTGAGTCGGTTCGTCAGGAGTGGCGGAGAAGGGACTCAGCTGCTGCAATTCGCCAACAATGTCTGGACGAGAGATGACGAGTACGACGCATCATGCCCGGCCGGCGGAACGTCCCATGTCAAAATCACCGGAACCTTCCCGCTTCCCGAACCGCATGCGGACCCGATCACGGAGCTCAAAGGCTCCGGCTTCAAAGATGAGACCGGTAGCGCGTGCAAGGGTGGCGACTACCAGATGACATTCACCCGCACGGGTGGCTGAACGCGAATCTCAGTACGCGACGCCGATTTCGACCATGGTCATCATGCCGTCCGTGCAGCCGCGGAAGAAGTCCGCCCTGTCCAATCCCAGCCCCTGCACTTCCGCCGCCTCCCTGGCGCACCACGCCGGAATGCGTCTGGAGATGACGATGTCGGCCAGATCGAAACCCTCCGCCCGCATATGGGCGGCGGTGTCTTGAACTTCGGCGACGGCGTGCGAGTAGCCGAGTTCGTAGGAAGCATTGGTTACCTCAGCGCGCGCATTACCTGCCGTCAGGGTCGCCGCTCCCAACGCCGCCGCTGTCGCGGCGCTGATCACCAGGCTCGAGAGCGACCGAGTGGCTGAATGTGGTGGGTGCGTCATGGCGTCTCCTGGTGGCCGGATCCGCTCGGGTCGGGGCTCCTTCATGCGTCCCTGCGTGCCGTTTGAATCCTCCAGGTCAGAATTTTAGTTCTTTGGTTCCTAAAATGAAGCCGTGATGCGCAACACGCGTTCTGTTGATCAAGATCGGCATGATTGACTGTTAGATGCTTGCCAACTACTGTGTGTGGAATGTCACGTCGGAATCGTGCTGGTAAGGATCTGGCACGTGTTCTTGAGTGGCTGCTGAACCGCGATGTTCCAGACAGTGAAATCGGTTCCGCCCTGAACTTGGCAAAAGCGACCTACTCCCGTCGGAAGGACGCGGACGACTTCCCCAACTATGCCGAGTTGAGCGCGCTGGCCGAGTCCCTTGGGTTGTCCGCACGCGTCCTGCAAATCGCCTTCGGCTGGCGCGGAGAGGACGAACTGATCCTGCTCGACCTCGCCGAAATGCGCCAATACATGGAGCAGGCCGGATCGGCGATGCTGGGCAACGAAGGGGTGCGGCGCTACATCGACTCGCGGGAGCCCGACACGCCCTGGGCTAGCGCGATCCTGCAGATGTCGGCGGTCCCGGCGCCGGCCAACTGAAGTCGTCGTCAAGGCCTCGCGGCCCGCGGATCGATCACGTTTTCCCTCGGAGTCTGACGGGTATCAGGACTGTTAGTCTCGCTCCGAGACCGATAGTCTCGTTTGGTTCCTCGGTAGCGCCAAGGGGAGGGTCGATGCCCGGTATCGCGGTCAGGGCTGCCAAGCGTTTCGAACAGTCGACCACCGACACCTTTGCGCACGGGTCCGCGGCGCGCCGAGGCTGGACTCTGTTCATTGCTTGCGCCGGGGTGGCCCTCGTCATCGCCTCGATGGTCGCCCTGAATACGGCGCTGAGCGGCATCGCCGCAGCGACATCGGCGACTCAGACCCAGCTGACCTGGATCGTCGATAGCTACACCCTGCTGCTGGCGTGCTTGGTGTTGCCGGCCGGTGCCATCGGCGACCGATACGGGCGCCGCAGCGCGCTGCTCGTCGGCCTCGCCATATTCTCGGTCGCTTCGGCGGCGCCGCTGCTCCTGGACAGCCCCAGCCAGATCATTGCCGCCCGAGCGATGGCGGGCGCGGGTGCGGCGTTCGTCATGCCCGCGACGTTGTCGTTGTTGACGGCCGCGTACCCGCCCGCCGAGCGCACGAAGGCGGTCGGGGTGTGGGCCGGGGTCGCGGGGTCTGGAGGCGTGTTCGGCCTGGTCGGCACCGGTTTGCTGATTGAGGTCTTCGACTGGAGGTCGATTTTCTGGACGCTCTCGATCGCCGGATTGGTGCTGTTGTTGCTGACCCTGACGATTGCCGAGTCGCGCGACAGCACGGCGCCACGACTGGACGTGCCCGGCGCCGCAACAATTGGGGCGGCGCTCGCGGTGTTCGTGTTCGGCATCCTAGAGGCGCCCGCCCACGGCTGGGCCGACCCGCGCGTGCTCGCCTGCCTCGTCGGGGGAGTGGTGCTCGCGGTGGTTTTCGGCGTCATCGAGCTTCGCCGCCGCCATCCGCTACTGGACATCCGCCTGTTCCGCGACCCGTACTTTGGCACCGGCTCCGCGGTCATCACCGTGGTCTATCTGGCCACGTTCGCGTTGTTCTTTCTCGTCACGCAGTACCTGCAGCAGGTGCTCGGCTACTCGGCGCTTGCCGCGGCAGTTGCGTTGAGTCCCATGGCGATCCCGCTGCTGAGCCTTTCCGCGCTGTCATCGTGGTACCTGCCGAAACTCGGGCTGCGGACGGTGGTGTTCGCCAGCATGGTGCTGGTTGCGGCCGGCTTCTTGTGCATGCGCACGCTGACGGCCGACTCGTCGTATCTCGAGGTGTGCTGGCCGCTGCTGGTGATCAGTACCGGTTTCGGATTATGCACGGCGCCAACAACATCGGCGATCATGACCGCAGCGCCCGACCAGAAGCAGGGTGTCGCGTCCGCGGTCAACGACGCCACCCGGGAGGTCGGCGGCGCGATGGGCATCGCCTTGGCCGGTTCGATACTCGCCAGCAGCTACCACCATCACGTCGCGGGAGCGCTGGTCGGCCTGCCCGAACCGGTGCGTGGTCCGGCGTCCGACTCGTTGGCGAAAGCCCTTGCCGTCGCCCATCAACTCGGTCCGGATGGACTGCAACTCGCCGAGCGAAGCAAGGAGGCGTTCGTCGCCGCCACCAACAACTCCTACCTGGTGATGGCCGTCATCGTTGCGGTGGCATCGGTTTTCGTCACGATCCTTGCCCCCGGCCGCGACGGAGAGCAACTGGACTTGGTGCGTCGGCGTAGAGGCCGCGGCGCTAGCGGCGCTAAATCTGTTGCGGGTCCGGGTAATACAATTCCACCGGTCTCGCAGGACGAGTCGGTGGGTACCGCGCGCGGATAGCCGCCGTGACCACGCCCGTGGCGACGGCCGGTTTTAATCCGCGGCTTCGGTGGGTAGGCAACCAACCGTGACTGACCCGCAAACACCGCAACGAGGCACGCCGGCAGAGACGCCAGAACGGCTGACACCCGCGGAAACGCCCGAGCGTCTGACGCCGGCCGAGCCGCCGGAGCGGCCGACGCCCGGCGAGTCACCTGAGCGTCTCGATCCGGCATAACCGACGAAGGGAGTCAGACATGCGCGCCGAAGAAGGCGACGAAACGGTCAACGACTACGCCGAAGAGGCCAAGCACACCAAGAGCAAGATCGATAGCGCCCGAAGCCGCGCCGAAATCCGCCCACGGACGCTCGCCAGGCGATTCTTCCGGCTTTGGCGAGGTGAGCACGGTTCCCACTAGCGCGTCCCGTTAGCGGTCGGGCTCTAAGATCAGCCCTTGATGACGATCGAGCCTGCAACGTTTTCTACCCAGGGGGTGGGTGGCGTCCGTATCGTCTGCGACCGCTTGGGCGACCCACAGGCACGCGCCGTGGTGTTCCTGCATGGCGGTGGTCAGACCCGACGCTCCTGGGGTCGCGCCGCCGCGGCGGTCGCCAAGCGCGGGTGGCAGGCCGTCACCGTCGACTTTCGGGGGCACGGCGAATCGGACTGGGCGAGCGACGGGGACTATCGCGTATCCAGCTTCGCCGCCGACGTCATCGAGGTCCTGCGTGGTCTGCCGCCAAAGCCGGTGCTGGTCGGCGCCTCGCTGGGCGGATTCACCTCGATGCTGCTGTTGGGCGAGATCGCGCCCGACATCGCCAGCGCCGTGGTGCTGGTCGACATCGTCCCCAACATGGAGCAGTCCGGCGCCAACCGCATACACGCCTTCATGACCGAGCGGGTGGAATCGGGCTTCGGTTCGCTTGACGAGGTCGCCGACGCCATCGCCGAATACAACCCGCACCGCCCGCGCCCCACCGATCTCGAGGGCCTGACCACCAACCTGCGCCGCCGCGGCGACCGCTGGTACTGGCACTGGGATCCCCAATTCATCAGTGGCACAGCGAAGTTCCCGCCAATCGAGGTCACCGAGGTGGACCGGATGCACGCGGCGGTCGAGTCGATCTTGGGCAACGGCGTGCCCATGTTGCTCATTCGAGGGCAGATGAGCGACCTGGTCAGTCAGGCGCGCGCCGACGAATTTCTCGCCCGCTTCCCGCAGGTCGAGTTCACCGATGTGCGCGGCGCCGGTCACATGGTCGCCGGCGACCGCAACGACATCTTCGCCGACGCTGTGCTGGACTTCCTCGCCCGCCGCGTCGAGGCGGACACATAGTCCGCTCTAACGGCGGGCACAGGATCTGCCCACGTCAGCGCGACATAGTTCGTAACTAGACCCACGTGTTTCGCAATTTGGCTTGAGGGGTATCCCGCCCGCGGCGGTGCGTGGTGAAATCAGAAATGCCGACGGCATAAGGGGGATGCGGTGGCGAAGCGTGTGATCGTGGTCGGGGTGGCCAGCGCGGCGATTGTGGTTGCGGGCTGCATCGGTTGTTCAGACAAGAAGTCGAATCAGGGCCAGGGCGGACAGCCCGGTCAACCGGCCGCGCCTGCCGGCCCGGTGCTGATCATCGACGGCAAGAAGCAGGACGTCGCCGGTGCGGTGACCTGCACTCCGGTCGGCGACAACGTCAACATCGGAATCGGTGACGTATCAAGCGGAATCGGTGCAGTAGTGAGCAACGCCGATCCGCCCATCGTCCATTCGGTCGGACTCGGCAACTTCGACAACATCGCGTTGGGCTTTTCTGACGCCGCCCCCGATCAAGCGACCAACGCCGGGGCCGTGAAGAAAGACAAGAGCTACGCCATCAAGGGCACCGCCTCCGGCGTGGACATGTCCAACCCGGACCAACCGCAGACGGTGACCAAGTCATTTGAAATGCAAGTGACCTGCCCGTAGGCGCTTGTCATCGGACCGTCGGAAGAAGCTTCAGGAGGGGGACCCAGCGATGTCAGTGAAACGTGTAGTCGGCGCGGCCGCGGTCGCGGCCAGTGTCGGCCTTGTCGCGGCGACGGTGGAGGCCGGTTCGGCCCACTCGGCGCCGTACCCGCCGCCACCGCTGGATCCGACGTCGGCGCCTCCCGCCCCGCCCGGAGGGGGCCAGGCGCCCCAGCCCCAGCCCACCCGCGCTCCCCAGCCCACGCAAGCGCCCCAGCCGACCCAGGCGCCTCAACCCACTCGGGCTCCGCAGCCCACCGAGGCTCCCCAGCCGACTCAGGTCCCCCAAACCACTGTGGCGCCCAAGCCGACGACGCAAAGCCCGCAGCCCACCGACACCTCGGCTCCGCCGACGGCCACGACGACAGCCGCGCCGAGTACCACTCCTGCACCGACCGGCACGACCACGCCGCAGTCGACGCCCTCGTCGACACCGCCGCCCAGTGACGCGACGACGACCACCTCGTCGACCGGTGGGACCACCACGCCGGGTGGGGCGACCACAACGCAGTCCAGCGGCGAGAGCACCACGGTGCCCGCCGGGTCGACGAGCACGACGCCTTCCCCGGCCCAACCGGGAATCACGGTGGTTCTCAACCCGCCGAGCATTCAGCCACCGCACCCGCCCTACATCCCGCGGGTCGCGTTGGTGCTGCCGGGTCTGGAGATCGGCGGTCCCATCGATACGCCGGCGGGCTTTAGCATCGCCGCGCGGGTGCCCCCGCCGCCGCCTCGAGGGTGGGGCTGGAATGACGGGCCGCCGCCCGGACATCCGCCGCCAAACTGGCAGGGTCCGCCGCCGAATGGCTCATGGGACGGTCCGCCACCGGCTGGCGGGTGGAATCGGCCGTGGAGCGGACCACCGCGTGACGTCAACTACGCCCGCAACGACTTCGGCCCGTTCAACTACAACACCTTCACCGTTGTCCCGGTCTTCAACTGGCAGTACGGCGGTTGGGGCTACTGGTTCTTCGGGGTGTGGGTGCCCCTGTACTGATAGTTGCTGGCTCGCTGGCTCGCTCGCTGGCGTTGAGTCTGCGCTTTGGGCGGTGTCTTCTCGAACTTTCCCGCCAAATCTGCAGTCTCACCGCGGCGGGCTTGCTCGTTGGCGTTGAGTCTGCGCTTTTGGCGGTGTCTTCTCGAACTTTCCCGCCAAATCTGCAGTCTCACCGCGCCGCGGCGGCTCAGCTGGCTTTGGCGTGGTTTGCTTCCAATTCGTCATAGATCGCTTGCTGGGCCTTTGGCGGCAGGTAATGCATCATCTCCCGAACCCGGGCCCGCCGGCGCTCGACGGCCTTGCGTTCCGGCATTCCAGGCGTCGCATTGATCTGTGGCGGGACGCCCTCGATATCCTCCACGCCGCCGGCATGCTGACCCGCGTCGACCATGGCCTGTTCTTCGGCCATCGTGGCCTCGTCCTTTTCCTCCGACATGCCGATGGGGCCGATGCGGCGTCCGTTGAGGAACTGCCCAACCACCGGCTCCTCACTGGTCAACAGGATCTCGCGCGGGCCGAACATGACCAGGCGCTTACGGAACAGCATGCCGATGTTGTCTGGCACGGTGCGGGCGATGTTGATGTTGTGCGTCACGATCAGGATGGTGCAGTCGATTTGGGCGTTGATGTCGATCAGCAGCTGGCTCAAGTAGGAGGTGCGCACCGGGTCCAGACCGGAGTCGGGCTCGTCGCACAGAATGATCTGAGGGTCCATCACCAGCGAACGGGCAAGGCCGGCACGCTTTTTCATCCCGCCGGAGATTTCGCCGGGCAGCTTGTGCTCGTCGCCGATCAAGCCGACCATCTCGAGCTTCTCCATGACGATGTCGTGGATCTTGCTCTCGCTCATCTTGGTGTGCTCGCGCAGCGGAAAGGCGGTGTTCTCGTAGATGCTCATCGAGCCGAACAGTGCGCCGTCCTGGAACATGACGCCGAACATCTGGCGGATCTCGTACATTTCCTTCGTCGAGCACTCGGTGAGGTCGGTGCCGTCGATGATGATCGAGCCACGCTCGGGCTTGAGCAGCCCGATCAGCGACTTCAGAAACACCGACTTGCCCGTCCCGGACGGGCCGATCAACCCGCTGACCTCGCCGGCCGGAATGTCCATGGTGACGTCCTGCCAGACGTTGGTAGCTCCGAATGATTTGCTGAGGTTCTGGACCGAAATTCCAATACCCACCTTCAACGACCTTCCCGCTCAGTGCCAGCCCACCACAAAGGCGGTCTTTGACCACGGGTAGCCGCATCAATCGATATGCAACCTCATGGCGCGAAATTTGCCGAAATTGGATAACGACGATCACACCGTCGGTTCGGCCACCATCTCGAAGAAGGCGGCGCCGGAGTCCGGGATGCGGTTCTGCTTGAAGACATTGACCGCATAGGACACCAGGATCAGCGAATACAGCAGGTGCATCAGCCGGGCCGCTTCCGGTGGCAGGTCGTTGATGTCGAGTTCGTCGAGGTAGGCGATCGCCCGCTCGGCGTGTGGCGCGACCGCGTCGTGGAACGCCACCAACTCCGGGTATGGCCGCTGCAGTCGCGCCGCGTAGCGTTCGGCCCGGGTGGGCAACGCCCAGTCCGAAACCCACGGCTCCAGTTCCGAAAATCCTTCCGGGAGTTGATGTTCAATCATGGTTGGGCTGTCTCCGACTGGTACTGGGTCACGGTGTCGCGGATGACCCGGTGAAACTGCCGGATAAGCAGTTCCTGGTCGGACAGGTGAAAGGTGTTCTGCGCCCGGGTCTTTAGTGCCGAGTGCGTGGCCTCGATGGTGTTGACGTCCTGCATGGCGAACTCGATGGTGCTGTCCACCACCAGTTCTTGGGCCAGGCGTTCGTGCGCGTTGGCCGGCGGCACGAAGTACATGTCGATCTCGTAGATGTGGCTGTCGACGGATTCGGGCCAATACGTGTAGGTGATGTAGTAGTTGCGCGCCCAGATCTGGATCGAGATGTTCGGAAAGATCCAGAACTGGTCGTTGCCCCAGGAGGCGATGTTGCCCCGGTTGAGGAACCCGGGCAGCGGCCCGATGTCGGGGACGTCGTCTGGGCCGAAAAGGCCTGCGCGGAACAGCTTGTACACCCAGCGCTGGTCTTGGCGTGCCTCGCCGGCGGTGCCCGCTTCGCGTGGTGGCAACACAGGCGGGCCGGGCACCGAGGTCAGCATGTGCGGGCGGAACAACTCGTAGTGGTAGGCGTCCACCGGTGGCACCATCTTCTCCGCTTTGGCGACGTCGGGGTGGATGAAGCGCCCGTGCACGTAGGGCGGGTGGTACCACTCGCACACCGAGTCGACGGCCAGTTTCCAGTCGCCGTTGATCCGGGTGGCGAACCCGTAGCGCTGCGTCATCAAGTGGAACGGATACGCCTCCAGCCCAAGCAGGCCTTCGCCGAAAGGTTCGCAGCGGCGCCGGGGGGCCGTCCTTCTCGGGCGTCAGATTGATGAAGATGAAGCCCGCCCACACCTCGCAGTGCACCGGCGGCATGCGCAGTTTGCTCTTGTCCAAGTCGAAGAACTGGTCCTCGTTGGTGACGTGGTTGACCACGCCGTCGAGGCCGTACCGCCAGCCGTGGTACTTGCAGGCAAACGCGCGGCAGTTGCCCGACGACTCCTGCTGCGGGTGCTCCTGCCAGACCACCTTGTTGCCACGGTGTGCGCACACGTTGTGGAACGCGTAGATGTTGTCGTCCAGATCGCGGGTGATCACAATCGACGCCAGCCGGGTCGGCGGCTCGCGGGTGAAGTAGGAACCCTTGCGCGGCAGGCGTTCCAGTCGGCCAACGCACAGCCAAGAGCGCTCGAAGACCGCCTTGCGTTCGGCGGCGAAGAACTCCTCGGATATCGAGTCCTCATAGTCCACCGGACCGGTGCCCAGCTCGGGATATTCGGGGGTGAACTTGCCGCGGCCGGTGGCCAGCTTCTGCTGGATGCTCGTCACGACTTCGCTCCTTGGTTCTCTTCGTGTCGTCAGGTGTCCGTCAGCTGTGCGACGACCGGTGCGAACTTCTCCGCGTGCCGTTGCGGCACGGTCACGTAGTTGGTGCCGTAGCTCTCGCGGCGTTCCTGCAGGGTCTCGACGATGGCGTCGGCGGTCCCGACCAGGACGTTGGGATGGTCGCGCAACACCTCGGGGTCCATCCCACTCTTGGTGGCCATGCGCTCGTAGGCGTCCTGGACGGCGCTCGCGTCGTCGGTGACCGAGACGAAGAACGGCGAGCTTTCGATGTCGAGGTCCGCCAGACGCGGACCCGCGGCCGAGCGCACGTACTCGATGCGGCGAACGGCCTCTTGCTGCGGAGTGAGGCCGTCCTCGTTACGCGCCGTGAACGGCACGGTGTTGATGCTGACGATATCGGCCTCATGTGCGGCGTAGCTCAGTATCCGCCTGCCGCCGCCACCGATCATGATCGGCGGATGCGGGCGCTGCACCGGTGGGGGAGTTCCCTGGTAGCCGTGCACGTTCACGTACTCACCGGAGCGGTCCAGTTCGCCGTCGCCGCAGTGCGCCTTGATCAGCGCCACGACCTCCTTGAGTTTGGCGATGCGTCGTGCCGGGGTCTCGAACGTCAAACCCATCGCGTCGTACTCGTCAGCGCTCCAGCCCGCGCCGATGCCCAGTTCGAAGCGGCCGTCCGACAACAGGTCCAGGGTCGCCGCCTCCTTGGCCAGGGCGGCGGGCACGTGATAGTCGATGCAGAACACTCGGCAACCCACCCGTAGGACCGTGGTGTGCGCCGCGGCGGCGGCGATGGCCGCGATGGGCGCCAAGTCCTGCCGCGGGGTACGGGCAGCACGCTGTGCGGGGCCGGGACCCAGATAGTGGTCGGCGAGGAACAGGGACGAATAGCCGAGATCCTCGACCTTGCAGACGAACTCACGCCACCCCTGGGCATCTGAGGCCGTGGTGGCCTGGACGGCAAAGCGGAACGGACGCCTGTCCACAGCCGATAGCGTACCCGCTGTTGCTACATAATTATACGGTTTTGTATATTTTACGGCGTGAAGGCAGCGCTGGTCACCGGGGGTGCCTCGGGAATTGGCCAGGCCATCGCCGAGCGCCTGCGCGCGGACGGAAACCACGTCGCGACCATCGATTTGACGGAAGCGAACACCGAGTTCAGCTACGCCGCCGACGTCACCGATCGCGAGCAGGTTCGCCGTGTGCTCGACGGAGTGCGCGCGGCGTTGGGGCCCATCACTATTCTGGTCAACGCGGCGGGGGTGACGGGGTTCCGGCGCTTTACCAACATCACGTTCGAGGAGTGGCGCAAGGTCATCGATGTGAATCTCAACGGCGTTTTCCACGTCACCCAGGAGGTGCTGCCGGACATGCTTGAGGCCGGCTGGGGTCGCATCGTCAACATCTCCTCGTCGAGCACCCATTCGGGTTCGCCATACCAGGCGCACTACGTCGCGGCGAAGTCAGCGGTCAACGGGCTCACCAAAACCCTTGCGCTGGAATATGGTTCGCACGGAATCACGGCCAACGTGGTGCCGCCGGGCTTCATCGACACCCCGATGTTGCGGATGGCGGAAGCCAAGGGTCTGTTGGGCGGTTCGATCGAAGACAACATCGCCAAGGTGCCGGTAGGTCGGGTTGGACAGCCGGAAGACATCGCGGCGGCGTGCGCGTTCCTGGTGTCCGAGGAGGCCGGTTACATCACCGGACAGATCCTCGGCGTCAACGGTGGACGCTGCACCTAACTGGAGGGTAAGCATGTATCGCAGAACCGAATTGCTGATCGACGGCCAGTGGGTGGCGCCCAGCACGGACGCCGCCATCACGATCACGTCGCCGCACACCGAAGAGGTGATCGGGCAGGCGCCCGCCGCCGCGCCCGCCGACATCGACCGCGCCGTTGCCGCCGCTCGTGCCGCCTTCGACGACGGGCCGTGGCCGCGAATGGCGCCCGAGGAACGTATCGCCGCCGTGCAGCGGCTGGCCGCCGCGTACAAGGAGCGGCGCGGCGAGATGGCCGAGCTCATCACCGCGACCATCGGCGCACCCATCGCGTTCTCCAAGCGGGTCCAGGCTCAATTGCCCCTGATGGCGATGGCTGCCTACGCGCAGGTCGCCAGCGAATACCCGTGGAAAGAGGCGCGGAAGGGCTTCTACGGCAGCGATATTCGCATCGCCAAGCTGCCCGTCGGTGTCGTCGCCGCGATTGTGCCGTGGAATATGCCGCAGTTCCTCACCATCGGCAAGGTGGTCCCCGCACTGCTGGCCGGATGCACCGTGGTGCTCAAGCCCGCCGAGGAATCCTCGCTTGACGCACTGTTGTTCGCCGAAATCGTGGCGTCGGCCGACCTGCCACCGGGGGTGGTCAACGTGGTGCCCGGCGACCGCGCCGCAGGCGCACATCTGGTGGCGCACCCCGGCGTGGACAAGGTTTCGTTCACCGGCTCGACGGCCGCCGGGCGGCAGGTGGCCACCGCCTGCGCGCAGGGGCTAAAGCAAGTCACGCTCGAGTTGGGCGGGAAATCGGCCGCGATCGTGCTGGCGGACGCAGACCCCGCGACGACGGCGAAGGCGATCCAGATGGCGAGTCTGGCCAACAGCGGACAGGTGTGCAACGCGCTCAGCCGGGTCCTCGTACCCGCCTCGCGCGCAGACGATTTCGTCGGCGCGCTGGAAGCCGAGCTGGCCGCGCTGACGGTAGGTGATCCCGCCGATCCCACCACCCAGCAGGGCCCGTTGGTGGCCCAGCGGCAGCAGGCCAGGGTGCGCGAGTACATCGAGGACGGCCAGCGTCAGGGCGCGCGCCTGGTGGTGGGCGGCAGCGACTTGCCCGACGGCCTCGACCGCGGCTGGTATGTGCGGCCAACCCTTTTCGCCGACGCCGACAACAGCATGCGCATTGCGCGTGAGGAGATCTTCGGCCCGGTGCTGACCGTGATCCCTTATCGCGACGAGTCCGACGCCATCGCCATCGCCAACGATTCGGACTACGGGTTGGCCGGTGCGGTGTTCACTGCCGACACCGACCGCGGGCTCGGTATCGCCGCACGCATTCGCGCCGGATCCTTCGGCGTGAACCAGGGTTACATCATGGATCCGTTGGCACCCTACGGTGGGGTGAAGGACAGCGGGTGGGGCCGCGAGTTGGGTCGCGAGGGGCTCGAGGGCTATTTGGTGAGCCAGTCGATCAGCGGGGCATGACCCCGCGCAGGAACAGTCGCACCGCGTATTGAAGGTGGCGTTCCTGCTGCTTCTTTGACCGGAACACGCCAAAGTCGGCCATCCGGGCCGGCACCGCCTCCACCATCGCCAGGAAGTGCTCGGCGGCAAGTTCGAAGTCCTCGACGTCGATGACACCGCGGTCGGCGTAGCGACGCAGCACTTCGGTGACGGCGCGCTGCCGTCCCGCCCACATCATCGACTCCGCAGAGATCTTGAACTCGGGGAACAGCGCGGCCTCGTTGAAGGCAATGCGCTTGAGTCGCACGTTCTCGGGGTGTGTGGCACGCTCCAGCGCCGCTCGGCCGAGCCTTAGCAGGGTGCCTTCCATGTCGTCTTCGTCGATGTCCTCGATGGCCGCGTCGTCGGTGTAACGTGCTAGCGCCCAAGGGATTACATCGGCGAACACGGCGCGCTTGTCGGGATACCGCGCGTACAGCGACCGCTTCGTGATGCCCGCCGCGCGGGCGATGGCCTCCATTGTGGCTCCGGCATAACCCATTTCGAGGAACGTCGCGACGGCGGCCTCACGCACGGCGAGGTCGAGCTTCCTCGCCTCCAACTGGGTGGGCCGTCCGCGCCGTGTGGCCATCGGCCGAATTCTAGTGCGCCCGCCGTATCACACTCTGCCCAATCCGCGTGAGTCGATCGCGCCGAGTGGGTACAGGTAGCAGTGGTTGACAGGGCCCCGCCGCTGGTCGCCAACGTCAAGAACCTCGACCACCGACGGAGAACACATGCAACAGGAGCAGGCGGTCCTGCCGGCCGATGGCGACCGGACTCTAGCAACCACGGCCCCGGCAACCCAGGCCCCGGCAACCGAGGCAGAAACTGCGCCCGTAGGGCGAAATCGGCGTGTTCTTTCGTCGTTGTCCCGCGCGGATATGCGACTGGCGTTGGTTATCGCCATAGCCTGGCAGGTGGCGCTGACCGTCATCGCCGAATTTCTGATGCCTGGACATACGTCGTTTCTGGGGCACATGCAATTGTGGGACAGCAAGGCGTATCTCGATGTCTTACACCACCAATACGAGCATGACCCGTTGTCGCCGGCGTTCTACCCGTTGTTTCCACTTGTTGTCGGGGCGATTTGGGCGGCGACATTCCACCTGGTGCCTGTATTGCTCATCGGACTGGTCGTCAACACGGTGTGCTTGTGGCTGGCGATAGCCGCATTGTTCGTCATTGCCACGCATTTCGTTCCCGACGAACACCGGCGGCTGAGCGCGGCGTTTTTTCTGGCGGCGCCGGCGGCGTTTTTCATGCACCTCTTCTATAGCGAACCGCTCTTCGTTGCGTTGGGGTTCTGGGCGTATGTATTCGCCCTGCGTCGCAGGTGGCTGTGTGTCGGTCTGACACTCGCGCTATTGACCGCCACCCGCCTGCCGGCCATGCTGTTCGTTGGTCTGTGCGGGCTGGAATATCTACGCAGCTACGAGTGGAAGCTCAGAAAGGCCTTCAACCCTAAGCTCGGTTTCTTTTTGCTGGCACCGGTCGGCTTCTTTGCGTATGCGCTGTTCTTGCGGTTGGTGCGCGGCGATTGGTTCGCCATGTTCCACGCGTACCACACCACGAACTCGTGGGCTTTTCACTCGTTCCAACCGAACTTCATTCGTACGATCTCACATGCTGTTCTGGAGACAGTTCGGGCTTTTCTCGGGGATCGGCCGATTGACGACAACCTTGTCGTCAACTTCGCGATACCCCTCATGTGCATCGGGTTGCTGCTTGCCGGTTCTCTGTATTTGATCATCAGATACCGGAGTAAGGGCATCCCGCTGGGCATCTTCGGCATCGTCGCCATCGTGTATTTCAAGATGATCAGCAGTGTCGTCGCCGTGCACCGCTACACCTTGCCCTGCCTCACCATCTACATCGCGCTGGCGGCGATCTATGCCAACCATCCGCGACTGCGGGCAGCGGTGCTTGGCACGGGTCTTGTCATGGTCTTGGTCCAGGGCTACCTGGTATGGCTGTGTTTCGGCTCGGGTGATTTCGCCGGCTGACGGCTCCGCGACCCACGTGCGTTAACGTCTGCACCCGTGATTGTGCTGCTACCGCCGTCGGAGACCAAGCGGGACGGAGGCGACGGGCCGCCGCTGCGACTGGAGCAACTCGGCAACCCCGAATTGGGACCGCTGCGGTCTGCGCTCATCGCCGAACTCGTCGATTTGGCGGCCGATCCAGCAGCGTGCAGGTCGGCGCTGGGCCTGTCGCCTTCGCAGGACGTCGAGATCGAGCGCAACGCCTCGCTGCGTAGTGCGTCGACGCTTCCCGCCATCCGTCGTTACACCGGCGTGCTTTATGACGCACTGGATTTCGATTCGCTCAAGGGCGCGCAGGCGATGCGCGCACGTGCTCGATTGTGCGTCGGGTCGGCGCTGTTCGGGCTGCTGCGCGCCGATGATCAGGTGCCCGCCTACCGGCTTTCGGCAAGTTCGAAATTGCCGGGGCAGCCCACCCTGGCGACGCGGTGGCGACCCCTGCTCGAGCCATTGCTGGCCAAGTTGGCCACCGAAAACTTGATTGTCGATCTGCGCTCGGGCTCTTATGCGGCGTTGGGAAAGGCGCCGGCCGCGATCCGGGCCGATGTGCTGACCGAGCACCCCGATGGCCGACGAACTGTGGTCACGCATTTCAACAAGGCGCACAAGGGACGCTTGGCCCGCGCGCTCGCCATGACCCGAGCTGAGCCCGACGATGCGGCCGCGGTCGCTGCCGTGGCGCGCAGGAGCGGAATGCGCGTGGAGCGCACCGGGAACGACTTGACCATTGTGGTTCCGGGGGGACCGGGCCAGTAAGCCATCACCTCATCTTGGCGACGATGTCGTTGGCGAAGCGCTCGATGGGTGCCCGGTATCGCGCGGCGTCGGCACCGAACGCCTCGAGGTCGCCCGCGACGACTTCGCCGGCACCCGCCCACGGTGCACACATCACCGCCGTCACCCCGATGTCCTCGGCGCGCCGAAACAGGTCGACCGAAGGAGGCTCCATCAGCGCCAGCATGATCTCGAAAGGTTCTGTGCTTCGGTCTGATTCGCGACGAAGGCGGTTGAGCTCGGTGACGAAACGCACGGCGTCGTCCCACGCGTAGGCGGTCCCGACCCAGCCGTCGCACAAGTGTGCGGCTCGGTGTAACGCCGCGTCCGACTCACCGCCGCACAGGATCCGGACCGGGTCGGCCGGGTGCGGCTCGATCATCATTTCGGGCACCTGGTAGTGCTCGCCTTCCCACGACACCCAACCCCCGCGCCACAGCGCGCGCAGGGCCGGAATCATTTCGTTGAGTCGCCGGCCGCGCGTGGCGAAATCCTGACCCATGAGCTCGAACTCTTCACGCATCCAACCCGCGCCCACCGCCAGCGCCACCCTGCCGCCGGAGAGCACCGACGCCGTCGCCACCTGCTTGGCCACCTCGACCAGTGGCCGGGCCGCTGCGACGTACACGGCATTGGTGAACCGCAACCGAGAGGTGACCGCGGCCATGGCTCCGATCAGCACCCAGGAGTCGGGCCATTCGGTGTCCGCCGGCCACATCGGCTTGCCCGTCGGCGATGGATACGGCGAGCTGAGTTCACGGGGATAGATCAGGTGATCGGCACAAATCACGCCGTCGAATCCGGCGTCGTCGAGCATCCGCGCGACTGCTACGGACTCGGCCGTCTTCAAAAATGCTGTGCCACTCCAAAATTCCAAGCGCCACCCCTTAGGCTCGGCCCATCGCCAATGTGACCGGACGTCAGGAAGAGCGTATGACGGAAAACTGTTTTGTCAGAGTCGGTCACGACGGTGGCGTAACCACAATCGAACTGATCAACTCTGAGCCGCTGAACATAATCGGCACGCCGGCCATCGAGGAACTGACGCACGCATTCCGGGTCGTCAGTCAAGGCAGTGACATCCGGGTCGTGGTGTTCCGCGGGGCGGGTGACAAAGCGTTCATCGGTGGCGCGGATATCAACGAAATGGTCGCCCTCGACCAATCCAGCGCGGAGGTGTTCATTGGTCGGCTCGCCGGTCTGTGTGAGGCGATTCGCGAATGCTCGGTCCCCGTCATTGCCCGACTTTCGGGCTGGTGCCTCGGCGGGGGTTTGGAAGTCGCGGCGTCTTGCGATTTGCGGATTGCCGAGTCCGGTGCCAAGTTCGGAATGCCCGAGGTAGCGGTCGGAATCCCCTCGGTGATTCATGCGGCGCTGCTGCCGGCGTTGATCGGGGCGTCGCGCTCAGCCTGGCTACTGCTGACCGGTGAAACGATCGGTGCGAACACGGCCGCTGACTGGGGTTTTGTCCACGAGGTCGTAACCGCCAAAGCTCTGGACACGCGCATCGGTGAGCTCACCGCAAGACTCTCCGGGTTCGGCCCGGAAGCCGTCCGGCAACAAAAGCGGTTGCTCAACAAATGGTTCGATTTGTCGGTTCGAGCGGCGATCGAAGACAGTAAGCGGGAGTTCGGGCTTTCCTACCTGACGGGAGAACCGCAACAGCACATGCAGGCGTTCCTGTCCCGCAAGCACGGCACAAAATAGCGTCGGGCATTTCCACCAATTCGCACCCGCTTCGGCCAGCCCGGCCCCATGATTGCTACTACGTCGAATCATGGGGGTAGCGCCGATGTCATTTGTGCTCGTGGCGCCGGAAGTGCTGGAGTCGGTGGCCGCAGAAATAGCGCAGATCGGTTCGGCCGTGTCTGCCGGCAATTTGGCTGCGCTGCTTCCAACGACGGCGTTGACGGCAGCGGCTGCCGACGAAGTGTCGACAGCGATTGCGGCGCTGTTCGGCGCACACGCCCAGGAGTATCAGGCGGCCGCGGCGCAGGCGTCGGTGTATCACGAGCAATTCATGAGTGCCTTGACCGCCGCGTCGGCTTCCTACGCCGGCGCCGAGGCAACCATCGTCACGTCGCTGCAGTCGGCTGCGGCCGAAGGATTCCAGACGGCGGTGTACGGCCCTATTCACGCCACTGGTCAAGCTTGGATCGGCAGCCCGTTCGGCCAGGCCATCGACCCGATCCTCAACACGCCCAGCTACGCCCTCTTCGGCCGTCCGCTGATCGGTAACGGCACCGCCGGAACGGAAACCAACCCCAACGGAGGCCCCGGCGGAATCCTGTTCGGCGACGGTGGGACCGGCTACAGCGTCCCCGCAGGCAACGGCACCGGCGGTAACGGCGGCAATGCCGGGTTGATCGGCAACGGCGGCGCCGGTGGTAGCGGCTTCGGCGCCGGGAACGGCGGCATGGGCGGTACCGGCGGTTGGCTGCTGGGCAACGGCGGCATCGGCGGGATCGGCGGTGGCGGGGGAACCGGGGGCATCGGCGGCCAGGCTTTGTTCTTCGGCGACGGCGGGGCCGGGGGCGGTAGTGCGCTGGGTGGTCGCGGCGGACTGTTCATCGGCGAACCCGGGGCCGGCTGGGTGCCCCCCACCAGCACCGCCGGACCGCCGGTAACCATCGAGTTCATCCGCCACGCGGAGTCGATCGCCAACGCCCAGGGCTGGATCGACACGGCCGTGCCGGGCGTTGCGCTCACCCCCTTAGGCGATGTGCAGGCAATGATCCGCGCCAGCGAACTTCACCCGCTGGGTCCCTACGCCGGGATCTGGGCGTCGGAGTTGACCCGGGCGCAGCAGACCGCGCAGGCGTTGACGGACATGTATGCGACAAACCCGATGATTTTGCCCGGGTTGAACGAGGTCAACGCAGGCATTTTCGAGGGTTGGCCGCAATACAGCCTCGGCGGAATCATGTACTTGATGGGTCCCTTCGGCTGGGTGTCGGGATTCCCAATCCTTCCGATGCTGGCCCCCCTATCCACCGACCCCAATGGCGTGTTCTTCTACCGCGAATTCGGCAGCGCGATGCAAACGCTCTACGACCACGCGCTGGCGAACCCTGTGATGGCTGCGAACGGCAAGATCACGGAGGTGGCGTACTCGAGCGCCTTCACGATCGAGATCGGGACGCTGATGCACGTCGACAACCCCAACCCACTGCTCTTCTTCACCCACCAGCTGGACAACACGGGCGTTGTCGTGGTGGAGGGCGACCCCGTGGGCGGCTGGAATCTGGTCAGCTGGGAGGGCGTGCCCGTCGGGCCGGCGAATTTGCCGACCGCCCTGTTCGTCGACGCCCGCAACTTCATCACGGCGCCGCAGTACGCTGCCTTCGACATCGGCTCGGCGTTCCTCACCGGCGACCCGACGGTGTTCTTCACCGCTGTTCGGGACGGCATCGAACAGGTTGGCGCTGCGACGGTCCAGTTCCCCATCTCGGTGGCCGAGGACCTCATTGACGCTGCCCAAGGCAAGATCTCGGTGCGACCCTTCTAGTTCTTCTGCGTTGAGATTGCAGATTTGGCGGGGAAGTGCGAGTAAGCGCCGCCAAATTCGCAGACTCAACGTGGGAGAGGGGCTTAGGCGCTTGCCGGCACCACCTGGAGGTGGCGCCGCGAGCGTCGGCGGCTGATGCGCTGCACTACGGCGCGAGACCGCAAACCCGCGTTTCGCGAGTGGGCCGACGCCGACCAATCGGCCAGCGAGACGGCGGCCTGCTCGACGGCGTCGTGGCCATAGCCCGCGTTCTCGTCGATGAACCCATCGATGAGGCCAGCCACTATCTCGGTCTGCTCGGTGTGCGGGTGGTGCTTGACGCCGGGCAGGATGTGCAGCTTGCTGTGGGGCATGGCGGCGTGCGCGGCGTATGCGTGCGAGACGGGGATCACCGGGTCTTTGTCACCGCTGATGATCATCACCGGGACATTGGCGTTGAAGTGCAGCTTGTTCAGCGCGCACACGAACTGTCCGTGACGGTCGACGACGGCCCGCAGCGTGCGCAGCAACGCCTGCCGGTTCTCCGGGTTCGACAGCGCGGCGTGCGCCTCCCAGTGCTCGTTCCGGCGCGACGCGTGCTGGTCGTCGGAGCGCAGGACGGCCAGGGTCTTGCGGACATTGAGTACCGGCTTGGACGCCGCCACCTGCAACACCAGGTGGGATCCCGGCAGGCTGATCAGTCGCAGCGTGCGGTTCACCTCGCTGCCGAGGCCGCCGCTGCTCATCAGGATCAGGCGCTCGCAGTAGTCCCGGTGTTGGTGGGCGAACTGCATCGCGATTCCGCCGCCCAGGGAGTGGCCGACAACGGTGACGCGAGAGATCCCCAACTCGTCGAGAAAGTCACGCAACCACACCGCGAACGCGCCCAACGAGTAGTCGCCGCGCGGCTTGTCGCTTCGACCGTGGCCCAACAGGTCCGGCGCGATGACGCGGTATTTCTTGGCCAGGGTCGGGATGATCGCGCGCCAGTTGTTTGAACTGCCGCCGATGCCGTGGATCAGCAAGAGAACTTCGCCAGCGCCTTCGTCACGGTACGCGACGCGGTCGCCGTGCAATGTGATTGTTCGGAGATCGCTCATGATGGCCTGCTTCGTCACTTCACTGTGGGACGGTTATGTCCGGGTTGGTGAAATGAAGTCTGTGGGCGGGCCCTTGCGAGTTTCTTGCGACGTTCTAAATAGCCTTGACCAGCGCTAATTTAGCGCCGCACGGTGCAATCGCGATCTTGGGCATTTGGTCGCTCGGCGAGCATGATTGGCCAATGACTGCAGTGAAGCTGATCCCGCTCGAAGTGCTACTAGGCCATCCGGAGCGGGTGGCGCCGCAGATCTCGCCAGACGGCACGCGACTGTCCTACATCGCACCGCTCGACGGCGTGCTCAACGTGTTCGTGGGCAACGTCGGCGCGGGCGACGAGAAGCCGGTCACCCATGACACCGAGCGCGGCATCCAAGGGTATTTCTGGACGCACGACAACCGCCACATCATGTACGTCCGCGACAAGGACGGCAGCGAGAGTTACCGGCTGTACGACGTCGATCTGGAGACGGGCGTGGAACGCGACCTGACGCCGATGGACGGCGTGCAGTGCCGAGTCATCGCGCACAAGAAGAACTTTCCGAATGATGTGCTGGTTGGCATCAACAAAGACAACCCGCAATTGCACGACGTCTACCACCTCGACCTGACCACCGGCGAACTGGAAAAGGTCGTGGAGAACCCCGGTTTCGTCGGCTGGGTGATCGACGACGACTTGGCGGTGCGCGGCGCCGTCTCACCGACTCCGGACGGAGGGATGGTGATTATGGTGCGCGACAACGAATCAGCCGACTGGCGGCCATTCCTGCAAGTTCCCCCGGAGGACGCGGAGACGACAGGACCGCTGGGGTTCACCAAGGACGGGTCGGGGTTGTACGTGCAGACGTCCATCGACTCCAACACGGGCCGATTGGTGAAGATGGACATCTCGACCGGCGCTGTAGAGGTGATCGCCGAGGACCCGACCTACGACATCACCGGCGTGATCATGCACCCCGACACCCTGGAGATCCAGGGCGTCATCGTGTACGGCGAACGCATCGAATACCGGATATTCGACGACTCGATCCGGGGCGACGTCGCGGCACTGCAAGAGCTCAACCCCGGCGACCTGATCATCAGCGATCGCGACGACGCCGACAGAACCTGGCTGGTGGCGTTCGACAACGACGCCGGACCCGTCAAGTTCTACACCTGGGACCGGACCACGCAGACCGCGACGTTCTTGTTCGACCACAGACCGGAGCTCAACAACTACCCGCTGGTGCCCATGGAACCTTTCTCCTTCACGACGCGCGACGGTCTCACGATCCGCGGCTATCTCTCGTTCCCGGCGGGTGTTGAGCGCGTCAACCTGCCGACAGTCCTTGTCGTTCACGGGGGCCCATGGGTGCGGGACGCATGGGGGCTGGATCCCGAAGCGCAGTGGCTGGCAAACCGCGGATATTTGTGCGTGCAGGTGAACTATCGCGGTTCCAGCGGCTACGGCAAGGAATTTCGCAACGCGGGCGACCGCGAGTGGGGCGCCAAAATGCACAACGACTTGCTGGATGCCATCGATCATCTGGTTCGGCTGGGTTTCGTCGACCGTGACCGGGTGGCGATCTATGGCGGGTCGTACGGCGGGTACGCGGCGTTGATCGGCGCGACGTTCACCCCGGACGTCTTCAAGTGCGCAATCTCGATGGTCGGTCCGTCGAACCTGAACACGCTCATCGAATCGTTTCCCGAATACTGGAAGCCGATGATCGCCATGTGGCACAAGCGGGTCGGCGACGACCCGGATTTCCTCTGGTCGCGGTCGCCGCTGTCGAAGGTGGACAACATCAAGATCCCGATGCTCATCGCTCAGGGAGAAAATGACCCACGCGTGAAGCGGGCGGAATCGGAACAGATCGTGGCGGCCATGAAGGAACGCGACATCGACCATGAATACCTGATGTACGAGAACGAGGGGCATGGCTTCGTCAAGCCCGAGAACCGCCTAGACTTCTACCACCGGGCAGACCGATTTCTTGCCAAACACCTTGGTGGACGGGCGGAGTGACGTTTTCTATGGACGCTGAACTCGAACGATGGAAGGCCGCCGGCCAGTATTTCGATTACCTGGGATTCGACATCTTCTACCGGGTCGCGGGCAGTGGTCCCACCTTGCTGCTCATCCATGGCTATCCATTCAATACCTGGGATTGGGCGCCGATTTGGGATCGGCTGACGGATCGCTTCACCGTTGTCGCGCCCGACATGATCGGTATGGGCTTCTCGGACAAGCCCGTCAGGTATGAGTACACCGTTCATGACCACGCCGACATGCACGAGGCGCTACTGGCTGACCTGGGCATCGAGTCCGCGCACATCCTCGCCCACGACCTCGGCGATTCGGTGGGCCAAGAGATGTTGGCGCGTCGCGAGTTCTCCGAACAGGCCTACGGCGCGCTGCGCATCGAATCGATCACCTGGCTCAACGGCGGCATGTTCAACGAGACCTACACGCCCAGACTGATGCAGAAGGCGATGTCGCGAACTCCGTTGGGGGACATCATGAGTCCGGCCCAGGGCTCTCGGCTGTCCCGCCGCCTGTTCGAACCGACGCTCAACGAGATGTTCGGGCCCAACACCAAACCGTCTGCGCGGATGCTCGAGTTGTTCCATCAGATCCTGGAGTACAACGACGGCAAGAGGGTGATGCACAAGGTCGGCAGGTTCATCAACGACCGGTACACCCACCGCAATCGGTGGGTGCGGGCGATGCGGCAGACCAGCGTTCCCATGAGGTTGATCGACGGACCCATCGACCCGAACTCGGGCAGGCACATGGCGCAGCGCTACCTCGAGGTGATACCGAATCCGGACGTCGTGATGCTGGCCGACGACATTGGGCATTGGCCGCAGATCGAGGCGCCCGACGCGGTACTGGAGCACTTTTTTGCCCACATCGATCGCGTCACCGCGAGCGACTGACGCGGGCAAGTTTCGGTTCTTCGTTCTGCGGTAACTCCGAGCGCAGTTCAAACGAAAGGATCGCAACATGGCGCTCGACGACGACGACATCACGACCTCTGGCGGCGGAGAGGGAGAGGGACTGGCTGACGGCGGTTCGAATCCCGAGGGGCACGACGGCGGGGCCGACGGAACCGCTGGCGGTGAGGGCCCGGCGGACGGTGGCTCGAACCCTGAAGGCCACGACGGCGGAGCCGACGGAACCGCTGGCGGTGAGGGCCCGGCGGACGGTGGCTCGAATCCCGAAGGTCACGACGGCGGTGCCGACGGAACCGCCTGACCGAGGCTCGGTGCTGAGCCGCTGCGTCGCGACCGATCGGCAAACATTCGCCGGCGAATACTGGGGACGCAGGCCGCTGCTCAGCCCGTCGGCGGCGTTACCCCGCGACTTCGGCGACCTCCTCTCGGCCAGCATGGTCGACGAGTTGATCGCCGAGCGCGGGGTCCGCTCGCCGTTCGTTCGCCTGGCCAAGGAGGGCGACCTGCTGGCCAAGGACTGTTACCTCGGACCCGCCGGCTTCGGCGCCGAGATCTCCGATCAGGTGGACTCCGGGAAGGTATTGGGTGAGTTCGCCTCCGGCGCAACGATTGTGCTGCAGGGCCTGCACCGACTGTGGCCGCCGCTGATCGACTTCGTCCGCAAGCTCGTCGACGAACTCGGCCACCCGGTGCAGGCGAACGCCTACATCACGCCGCCCACCAACCGCGGTTTCGATGCGCACTACGACGTGCACGACGTCTTCGTCCTGCAGACCGCGGGCCGGAAGCGGTGGATCGTGCACGCGCCCGTCCACGAGCACCCACTCGCGTCGCAACCGTGGACCCAGTACCGGGACGCCATCGCCCAACGGGTCACCGATGAACCGGTGATCGACGCGGTGCTGTCCGAGGGTGACGCGCTCTATCTGCCACGGGGCTGGGTGCATTCGGCGCAGGCGCTGGACACCACGTCCATCCATCTGACGATCGGTGTCTCGGCCGTGACGCGGCTCGACGTCGCGCGCGCGGTTGTCGATCAATTGTCGACCGTCGATGCTTACCGGAAGTCGCTGCCGATGGGCGTCGACCCGGCGGATCAGGACGAGATCACCGCGACCGTGACGAAGGTGATGGCAGAGATGGTGGAGTCGCTGCGCGACAACGCTTCTGAGCTCAGCGGTGGGGTCGCCGCGGAGCTGCTGCGGCGGCACGCGGACCGGACGCGGCCCGTTGCGGTGCGCCCACTGGCATCGTTGTCGGCGGTCGAGCGGGCCGACACGGTGAAAGTCCGGTGGCGGCACGGGCTCATCGCGACCATGCAGCAATCCGGAGATCGGGTTGTGCTCAAGTTGCCGAACAAGACGATGACGTTTCCTCAGTCATGTGGCGACGCCGTCGCCGCCCTGCACCGCGGTGCGGTAGCGGATGCGGGTTCCCTGCCGGGACTCGATCACACCGACGGCACCGTCCTGGTCCGCAGATTGCTGCGAGAGGCCGTCTTAGTACCGGTCACCGAATGACTTCCCCCATTGCTCAGGCGAGGAGGGCGCCCTGCAGCGACCAGTCGCTGGCCCGCGGCGACCCGATGTATGGCACGGCGTCGGCCGGGTTCTCTTGGGTCCTACTGGAATTGCCTGGCGCGTGGGGCAATTCAGCGTTTCTGCACTCGCCGACGGTCGTCGATCCTGAGCTCGGACGGGCTATCGTACGTCGATTCGAGTCGGCGAAGATGAGGATCGCGGCGATCCGCAAGCACGGTCGCCGGGAGGCTACGCGGCGGTGGCGATGGTTTGTGGCGCATTCCCGTGTCGGCGAAGAGGCCATCTACAGTGGTGAGGTCGGCGACCCCCGCGAATATCTCGACATCGCTCTGGACGGAACCGATGGCGCGCTGTCGCACGACCCCGTGGTGGCGATCTGCGCGCATGGCAAGCATGACCAGTGCTGCGCGGTCCGCGGCCGCAGCGCCTGCCGGGCGATTGCCGCGGAGTTTCCCGAATTCACCTGGGAGTGTTCACATTTGGGTGGTGACCGCTTCGCGGCGACGATGCTGGTGTTGCCAGAAGGATTGTGTTACGGGCGCGTCGATCTCGCCGACTCGGCAGGTCTGGTGCGTCTGTATCGCGAAGGACGGCTCGACAACAGATTCCTACGCGGGCGAACGTCATTGCCGCACGCGGTGCAGGCAGCGCAGTACTTCGCACGCAAGGAGTACGGGGACGACCGCATCGACGCGCTGCACCCGTTGAGCGTCGTGCACGGTGATGGCGAAATTCGCGTGGTGCTCGACGCCGAATCCGGACCCGTGGAGGTCGTCCTCAACGAGCAAATGTCCGAACCGCTGCTGTCGCAATGTCATGCACGGGTGGCCGGACAGGTGCGCACTTTTACGCTCGCGTCGATCACGCAGTAAAGCAAGTCAAAACGGGGATTTCGCGCCCGGTACGGCGATATGATTCGTTTCTGCCTAAGGGTCGCTGCCGACCCGGGGCACTCCTGGGTCGTCCTGGCTTCTTAGTCATGACCAACAGGGAGGTGCCCAATGTCTTTTGTAATAGCCGTCCCGGAGTTGATGGCGGCAGCGGCGACGGATTTGGCGGGTATCAACTCGGCGCTCGGGGCGGCCAACGCTGCGGCGGTGGGCAACATCGAGGCGGTGGTGGCCGCGGGCGCCGACGAGGTATCTGCGGCGGTGGCGGCGGTCTTCGGCGCGTACGGCCAGTCGTATCAGGCGGCGTGCGCGCAAGCCGCGATGTTTCATGACCAGATGGTGAAAACGCTGACCGCGGGCGCGGCTTCCTACGCCGGCGCCGAGGCCGCCAGCGCCGCGTCCATAACCAGTCCGCTTCTCAACGCGATCAACGCGCCCTTCCTGTTGGCTACTGGGCGGCCGCTGATCGGCAACGGCGCAGACGGCGCGAACGCATCGGCGGGGCCAGGGGCCAACGGTGGAGCCGGCGGCTGGCTGTACGGCAACGGTGGCGCGGGTGGGTCCGGGTCATCAGGTGGTGCAGGAGGAGCCGCCGGGCTGTTCGGCAACGGCGGCACCGGCGGCGCCGCCATCATCATCGGCGGCGTCGGCGGTGCGGGCGGGGCTGGCGGGTTGCTGTTTGGCATCGGCGGCGCCGGCGGGCCCGGCGGCCTCAACTCGCCGATCGGCGGCACCGGCGGCGCCGGCGGGATCGGCGGGCTGTTCGGCACGGGCGGACCCGGCGGCGCGGGCGGGCTCAGCATCCTCGCAGGAGTCCCCGGCGGGACCGGAGGAGCTGGCGGCGCCGGCTTGCTGTTCGGAAACGGCGGGGCCGGCGGGACCGGCGGCAGCAACACTGCGGGCGGCCTTGCCGGGGCCGGCGGGGCCGGTGGCAGCGCCGGCACCTTCTTCGGCTCTGGCGGGGTCGGCGGGACCGGCGGGTCCGCAACCGGCGTCGGGGCCATCGGCGGGGCCGGAGGGGTCGGCGGGGCCGGCGGCATGTTCTTCGGCCATGGCGGGGCCGGCGGCACCGGCGGGTTCGGCGTTGCAACCGCCGGCGACGGCGGGGACGGCGGTAGGGCCGGGGCGTTCGGCGACGGTGGAAGCGGCGGCGCCGGCGGGCAGAGCTTTGGAACCGGCGGCGACGGCGGGGACGGCGGCGAAGCCGTCCTAATCGGCAACGGTGGTAACGGCGGTAAAGGCGGGGACGGCGTCCCGGATGGCGCCGGTGGCACACCGGGTGCCGGGGGCCTGTTGTTCGGCTTGGACGGGTTGACTTAACCCGGTGACTTCCACCTGGTGAGCGGTGCGGCTCGCTGCGTGGCTTCGATTTCTTCGACCGAACTAGTCCGATATCGCGCGGACCGGTCGGCGCGAACATCTCAGCCTCACAATTAGACCCACGTCGGTACCTCGCGCGCGTCACCGCACTTTGAGGTAGATCGCAGTGCATCATGAGGCGCAGGTGTGGCGATGCACCAAGTGGGTACCTAATGGCCATCGGTATCGAAATGCACGCCTTCGAGAAGGGAACCGGAGTCGTCTCGTGACCGTCGCATCGCTCGCGGAGATTCGATGATTTCGGCTATCGGCCTAGCGCCGCCGGCGTGGCTTCCCTGCTGCATGCGCCTCGTTAAACAGTGGCTTACGGGCTAGCAGGCGTAACCATGGTGCTGCGAAACATCATTGGACGGCTCGCATTAGAGCGGGGCTGGGACTTGAATTCGTCATCGTCTGTCATGCAGCAGTACAGCAAGGGAGACACCACCATCAAGGTTCGCTATCTCCACAACGGTGCCATTTGGCATGCCGAATGGTTCCGCGGAGGAACGCGCCGCGATGTCAGTGCCCAGGACCCTCACAAACGCGACGTGGTTATCTCCTGGTTGGAGGAATAACCCAGCGGCAGGTCCCCGACTGAGTGTGGGAAGAGTAGTCGTTTCAGTAGTCGGTTACTTAAGCCCGCATCTTCGAATTGCTCGACAATTGGTTGCGTACTCACCTGCTTGCATCCACTTGGAGGAGGGGCGGAGATGTCGGGAGTTATCGCAACGCCGGAGTTGATGGTCGAGGCCGCAACGGATTTGGCGGCCATAGGTCAGAACCTTAACGCAGCGCACATGACGGCGGCGGCGCCGACCGTCGAGATGTTGCCCGCAGCCGCTGACGAGGTGTCGACCAGTGTCGCGGACCTGCTATCCCGGTATGGCCAGGAGTATCAAGAACTGGCCCAACAGGCGGCAGCATTTCATGAGCAGTTCGTGCAGCAGTTGACTGCAAGTGCCGATGCGTATGCCCGCGCCGAAGCGGCTAACGCCGCGTCGTTGCGGCCCTTCGATGCGCAATATGTCGTAGACCAGGTGACAGGATCAGTCCTGGGTTGGCTGGACTTCTTCTTTCCGCAACTAAATCTTCGTGGCGTTTCGTTCGAGACAATGCTGTATGGCTTGCTCTTCTGGGCGTTCATCGTCGGCGCTGTGGCGTTCTTCATTCTCTTCGTCCCCGGATTTTTTACAGACTTTTTCCTCCCGTCTCTTTTCTAAGCAGAGCGGATTCAGAACATCGGTCGCCTGCACTCTTCGACTATTGAGGCCGGCGGGCAAAATTGTCGCACCCGAAGGCTTGCTGCCGCCGGGCAGCTAAAGCGTGGAGCCCCCTGTCAGGATTGAACTGACGACCGCTCGCTTACAAGGCGAGTGCTCTACCACTGAGCTAAGGAGGCCGGATAAATCCGGTGCAAGCCTAACCGGAGTCGTCCGCGTCGATCACACGCTGGGACCGAACCGTCCGAGACGACGAGGAACGTCGGGTTGGGCGCCGCGGCAGCGGGATGCGTTCGGCGATGTTGCTGAGCGGATTGACGACCAGCGTCAGCGCGGTGACGGCGTCCTGCAGGGTTTGGATGGCCGGCTCGAGCGCCTCCATCCCCGGAGCCAGCCGGGCCAATGTGTCGGCAAGGTCGGTGAGCTGCTCGATCGGTCCGTTTTCGGCGGTCAAGAGGTCGATCAGCCCGCCCTCGGCGAGCAGTCGCTGAGCCACGCCATCCTCACCCAGCACCCGGTCGATCAGGCCGTCCTCGGAGGTCAACGCATCGACCACGCCGCCCTCGGCGAGCAATCGGTCGGCCAGCCCGCCCTCGGCCAGCACCCGGGCCACCGGTCCGTCCTCGGCGAGTATCCGGTCGGCCAGCCCGCCCTCGGCCAGCACGCGAGACACCGGTCCGTCCTCCGCGATGATCTTGTCGGCCAGTCCGCCCTCGGACAGCACCCGTGCGACCGGCCCGTCCTCGGCGATGATCCGATCGGCCAGTCCGCCGGGCTGCAGCGCACGCTGCGCAACGCCGCCCTCTGCGGTAAGCCGGTCGAGCAATCCGCCCTCGGTCGTCAGTAGGTCGACCAACCCGCCCGGACGCAGAAAACGGTCCAGGACGCCGTCCTGCGCGATAGCCCGTCCCAACGGCATGTCGTCGTCCAGTAGCCGGGCCAGCCGGTTGGCGCGTGCCAGCGCGACTTCATCGATCCCCAACATGCTTGCCATGGCCCGTGAACCGCTGGTGCCACGGGGATCGCCCACCGCCTGCTTGGCCACGCCAACTGCCGCGTTCGCCAGATTCAAGCCGGCCCCGACACCGGCAAGCCAGATGCGTGCGGGCGCGGTTGCCAAATCCACCAACGATTTGCCGAGATCCATCTCGCCAGTGTATTCGCGGGCACCGATCCAGATGTGGCGCGGGTTACTAAGCAATTGCCCGGTTTCCTGGCAGACTATTAGCAGATTGCTAGCACCGAGCTCCCAGGAAATACTCAATGACTATTAAGCAAATGTACAAGAAGTCTTTTCGGGATCTGGCGTCATGACTGCGCCCAATCCAGGCGCAGCTGCAACGCCCGAGGCCCGCATCCTCGTTGTCGACGACGAAGCCAACATCGTTGAGCTACTTTCCGTGAGCTTGAAGTTCCAGGGATTCGAAGTCCACACAGCCACCAACGGCGCGCAGGCGCTGGACAAGGCCCGGGAGGCCCGCCCCGACGCGGTGATTCTCGACGTGATGATGCCGGGGATGGACGGTTTCGGGGTACTGCGCCGTCTGCGCGCCGACGGCATCGATGCCCCCGCGTTGTTCTTGACGGCGCGAGACTCGTTGCAGGACAAGATCGCCGGCCTCACGTTGGGCGGCGATGATTACGTCACAAAGCCTTTCAGCCTGGAAGAGGTGGTTGCCCGGCTGCGCGTCATCCTGCGGCGCGCCGGCAAGGGCAGGGCCGAACCTCGCAACTCCCGCCTCACGTTCGCCGACATCGAACTCGACGAGGAGACGCACGAAGTTTGGAAGGCTGGCCAGCCGGTTTCCTTGTCGCCCACCGAATTTACGTTGTTGCGTTACTTCGTGATCAACGCCGGCACGGTATTGAGTAAGCCGAAAATCCTTGACCACGTTTGGCGTTACGACTTCGGTGGCGACGTCAACGTCGTCGAGTCGTACGTCTCGTATCTGCGTCGCAAGATCGACACCGGTGAGAAGCGGTTGCTGCACACGCTGCGCGGAGTGGGCTACGTGTTGCGGGAGCCCCGGTGATTGCCGCGGTGGGCGGCACGGCCGCACCGGCCTAGGTAGCAGGTCATGGCCCCACGTCGTCCACGCGGAGTGCCACTGCGGGTAGGCCTGGTGGCCGCCATGCTGGTGCTGGTGGCGGGGGGATTGCTGACATCGGGCATCGCGGTCACCTCGATCCTGCGGCACAGCCTGATCAGCCGCATTGATGCCGCCCTACTGGAAGCGTCCCGCACCTGGGCGCAGTCGCCGTGGAAGCACGACCCGAACCGCGGCAACGCCGACCCCGCCCGGCCACCCTCGAAGTTCTACGTGCGGGGCGTCAGCCCCAACGGACAAACGGTGACGGCGATCAACGACCGCAACGCCGAACCCGCGTTGCCGCCCGACAATGACGTGGGCCCCAACCCCGTCACGCTGCCCTCCGTCCGCGGCTCGGAAATCCAATGGCGCGCGGTCACCGTACGGGGAGCCCAAGGGGGCTTGACCACGGTTGCCATCGACCTGAGCGACGTAGAGCACACGATCTGGTCGTTGGTCTGGCTACAGGTCGGCATCGGGGTGGTGGTGCTGGTTGTGCTCGGGATCGCCGGTTTTCTGGTGGTACACCGCAGCCTCGAGCCACTGGCCGAAGTGGAGGAGACCGCGGCGGCGATCGCGTCGGGCCAATTGGATCGACGGGTCACGGAGCGCGATCCCCGCACCGAGGTGGGTCGGCTTTCGTTGGCGCTCAACGGAATGCTGAGCCAAATCCAACAGGCGGTGGCCGCGTCGGAGGCCTCGGCCGACACTGCCCGCCGCTCGGAAGAGCGCATGCGCCGCTTCATCACTGACGCCAGCCACGAACTGCGCACCCCGTTGACCACCATCCGCGGCTTCGCGGAGCTGTATCGCCAGGGAGCCGCACGCGACGTGGAAATGCTGCTGTCACGCATCGAAAGCGAAGCCAGCCGGATGGGCCTGCTGGTGGAGGATCTGCTGTTGTTGGCCCGGCTGGACATGCCACGACCGCTGGAACATCGCCGGGTCGACCTGCTCGCGCTTGCCAGCGACGCGGTGCACGACGCCCGGGCGATCGACCGCAACCGCACGATCACCCTGGAAGTCCTCGATGGGCCCGGCACGCCGGAGGTGCTCGGCGACGAAGCGCGCCTGCGCCAGGTGTTGAGCAACCTCGTTGCCAATGCGCTGCAGCACACGCCGGAAAGCGCCGACCTGACCATCCGCGTCGGCACCGAGGGCGACGACGCACTGCTCGAGGTCGCCGACAAGGGCCCTGGCATCAGCCAGGAGGACGCGGCGCGGATCTTCGAGCGCTTCTATCGCACCGATTCGTCTCGGGCACGCGCCAGCGGCGGGACCGGACTGGGATTGTCCATCGTCGATTCGCTGGTACGCGCGCACGGCGGTTCCGTGACGGTGACAACCGCACCCGGCGAGGGTTGCTGCTTCCAAGTCAGGCTGCCGCGCGTCAGTGACGTCGCGGCGACGGTCAGTGAACCAGTCAGCTGAGCTGGGCCAGCGCCGCCTTGATCCGGGCCTGCGCGTCGTCCAGCGACTCTGGTGACGGGTTGCGGTCGACGTTGGCGAAGCCGAAGTCGCTCAGGTTTTGGGTCGGGAATACGTGCACGTGCAGATGCGGCACCTCCAGACCAGCGATGATCAGCCCGGCACGCTCGACTTGGAACGCTTTGGTGACGGCCTTGCCGATCAACTGGGCCACCGACATCACGCGACCGAAAGTCTCAGAGTCGACGTTCTGCCACTGATCGATCTCGGCGCGCGGCACCACGAGCGTGTGGCCCTGTGTCATCGGCTCGATCGTCAAGAACGCGACGACTTCGTCGTCCTCATAGACGAAACGGCCAGGGAGTTCACGGTTGATGATCTTGGTGAAGATCGACGCCATTGCTCAAGCATATGCGGCCGACCCTTCGCGCCGCGCCGCCACCGCCCCGCAGGGCCTGGACAACCTGCGCACGGTCATCGTGTCCGGCATGCCGATCGTCTTCGGCACCCACCCCTACAACGACTTTCCGCATTACCGCGGCGGGCGTCAACCGTACGAGGGCAACGGGCAGCTCATGCATATCAAGGGCAAGAGGGTCTGCCACATGATGCTCATCGTCGCCTACGACGACGACTTCACCGAGAAGGTCGGCGCAGTGCGAATCCAGAACAGGTTCGGGAACCGTTGGGGGAAGAAGGTTTTCGTGTGGATGGCCTACGACGCGTAGGAGCCTATGCGGAGGGGGCTGGGGTCTGCATACCCTCGACGCCTGAACAGCACTGACGCCGAATTGTTAACGCGGCGTGGCCGTGTCGTGTCCCGCGGTCAGAACAATCACCATGACCCAATTTACGGGGAGGGCCTAACGTGCGGCTACCTGCGGCAGTGCTGGCGACCGCCGTCGCAGTGATGACGGCCTGTGCCACCTGCCTTGTCCCCACGATGTTTCCGGCCGCCGTCAAGGCGGTCTCTTCGTTTGGGCCACTGGCACCGCCCAACCCATTCATGGCGCCAAATGGCCTGGCTTCCATGCACAATGACGCCGGCTCAGCTGACGCCGGACCACTCCCGGGGCCCGGCGCCGGCTTGCAACCGATCTTTGCCTACCCGCTGTTGGCCGCCTGCCCGACGATCACCCAGGGCACCGACGGCCTGGTGCTGGCGTTGTGCACCACCATTGCCGACCAGAGCCCGATCGTGCATCTCCTCGATCCCGGAGGGGTGCTGCCGCAACCTGTTCCGCTGGCCAGCCTCGGAATCGCCAAGGGCGGGTTGCTCGGTGGCGTCTACGCCTACCTGGACAACAACAACCAGCTGGTGATGATCGACGGCACCAATCATCTGCTGCGCATCGCGCATGTGAAGGATGCGAAGGGGTGCTGGCAGCTAGTCATCACCGAAGCCACTGACGTGTCCAGCGTGATACCCCCTGGCGACAGTTCGGTGGGCGTGGTTCCCGACTATTTGGGCAACGTATGGTTCGCCACCGCCACCGGTGTGGTCGGAGTTGCCAAAGCGGGTGGCGGCGGTGTGGCCAGTGTGCAGCTGAACGCCGGTGAGCAGGTGGCGAACAGCATCTCGAGCTCGCCCACGAATCGGGTGGCCATCGCTAGCACCCACGCGCTGTACGAGGTCAACCTCGACGGAATGGGCAACCCGCAGATTCTGTGGCGTCAGGCCTACGACCGCGGCCCGGCGCGCAAGCCCGGCCAATTGAGCTGGGGGACCGGCTCAACACCAACCTATTTCGGGCCGACGGGGGCCGACTACCTCACCATCGTCGACAACGCCGAACCCATCGTGCACGCCGTGGTTCGCGAGTCCGGGACCGGAAACCTCATCTGCGAGCAGCCGGTCCTCACCCAGGGCGGCCCGGGGAGCGAGAACTCCCCGATCGGGGTGGGGAGCACGATGTTCATCGCCAGCACCTACGGCTATCCGTATCCGGCCGTTCCGCCTAATGCCGGTCCGGCGGTGCCGCCGACGGCACCGTTCGTCGGCGGAATGACCAGGGTGGACGTCGATAATCCGGGCTGTCATACCGTGTGGGACAACCGGGTTCGCAGCGCGGCGTTGCCGCACCTGTCCATCGGCGACGGCCTGATCTACACCATCACTCGACTCGGGTTGGACAACACCACACCCTTGGATGGCTTCGCCTTCGCTGTCGTCGACCCGAACAACGGCAGATTGCTACTGCAACAACCGAAGTCACTCACCCTGCTCAGCGATCCGATACAGACGGCCAGCATGGTGCTGATGAACAACAAGATCATGCAGGGCAACATCACCGGCATCGGCCGGATCGGCTAGCTCATTCACCCCGCCAGCAGACGCAAACTTGTACGAAAACCGTTGATTTCGTATGAGTTTGCGTCTGCTCGCCGCAGAAGCGGGCCAGCTAAGCTCACTCCTCCTTGCCGAATTTCATTGTCTCGAGGTTCCAGTAGCCGCGCAGGTTGGTGATCAGCCCTTCGTCGTTGACGCGATAGGTGAACACCCCGCGGACGGAACTGGTAAAACCGCCCTCGAACTTGCTGTCCAGCACCAGGATATGAGCGATCTCGTTGGGCGAACTCGACGGAAACGTCTCCTCGCACGTGATCGTCAAATTGTTCGCCGCGATGTTGGTGTCGTAGAAGGCAGCGACGTTCTCCTTGCCCTTTATCCCGGTGCCGTCGGGGTTGGTCACCGACTTGCCGATCGGGTCTTCGATGACGACGTCGTCAGCCATCAGCGCCAACCAGCCCTCGCGGTCGTGGGTCTGGACACAGCGCCACGACGCCTGCGACGCGGTCAGTACCGGGGAGTCGACTGTTTGGGTCATCGCTTACATCTCCTTCGTCATATGGCACACGCGGCGCGGGCGCCGTCTTCGGTGGCTTTGCGGATCAGGCCCAAACCGCTGCAATCGCCCGCGGCGTGCAACGACGTATCGGGCAGCGCGGCTTTCAACTCGTCGAAGAGCTTAGTGTCGGGCTCGACCGACCCGGCCAGCACGACGCTGTCGGCGGCCAGGTCGCGCGAGGTCCCTCCGGCCGGCGTGAATATGACCGATTCTGAGGTGATTCGCTCGACAACCGCCCGCACGTGCACGGTGACACCGAGTCGATCCAACCGATCCATGTGCTCGGTTTTACGCTTGTTGCCCACTTCCGGAGCGATGTCGCGGCCGGCCTCGAGTACCGAAACCAGCCGTCCCCGAGCGGCCAGGAACTCGGCGAGTTCCAAAGCGACCAGGTCGCCACCGATGATCACAACGCGCCGCCCCAACGGCATCCACGCTCGGGTGGCCAACCGGAAAGCCTCCGGACGCACCAGTCGCTGCCGCCAGCCGCCGAACAGCTTGCGGTCGAGTAACTCACGCAATCCCGGCCCGGTGTAGACGTGCGGCAGGTCGGCGCCTGGGATGTGCGGCACCGCGATGCGGCCGCCGGTGGCAACCACCACCGCGTCCGGCGCCGCAGTCACTACATCTGCAGCCGAAACGGCTTGTCCCAATTCCACTTTCACCGATCCGAGTCGAATCTCGTCGCGCAGGTAGCGCAGGAATGGCTCGTTTTCCGGATGCAGCACGCTCGCCCAGCGCAGCGCACCGCCCAGTTCCCCGCCTTGCTCGAACAGGGTGACGCGGTGTCCGCGTTCGGCGGCCACCCGCGCGGCTTCCAGGCCCGCGGGGCCGCCGCCAACCACCATCACATCCTTGGGGCGGGCGGCCCGGGAAGCGGTCAGTTCGCTTTCCTTGCCGGTGCGGGGGTTGACCGCGCAATCCACCGAGAAGCGCTGTTCCATTGCATCGATGCAGTTTTCACACGAGATGCACCGGCGGATCCGGTGCGCCTGGCCGCAACGCACCTTCCGGGCGAACTCGGGATCGGCCAGCAGCGGACGGCCCATCGCAATGAAATCGGCGCGCCCGTCGGCAAGGATCTGTTCGGCCATCGTGGGATCGTGGATCCGCCCGACGGCGATCACCGGAACATCAACCACCTGCTTGACCGCGGCCGCGGCACCTACGTTGAGTGCGTCGCCGTCGTCGGAGGCATTGACCATCCCAGTAACCAGGCGGTCGATCACGCCCCCGCTGACGTGGAATGCGTTCACCCCCGCAGCCACGAGTTCGGGTGCCATGCGGGCGGTTTCGTAGATCAGCCGGCCACCGGCGACACGCTCGTAGCCCGAGATGCGCAGCGTGATCGGCAGCGCCTCGCCGACCTCGGACCGGATCGCGGCCAGCGTCTCCAACACCACCCGCAGCCGACCCCTTGCTGCCCCACCGTACTCGTCGGTTCGCCGATTACGTTGGGGAGCAAGGAAAGATCCCAGCAACATGTAGCCGTGCGCGGCGTGCAACTCGATCCCGTCGTACCCCGCCTCGACGGCACGGCGCGCCGCGGCCTTGAACAGATCCAAGACCTCTTGCAGCTGCGCAGCGGTGATCTCGGCCGACGGTCGGCCGGTCAGGTACGACGGAATCACCGACGGTCCCAGTGACGTCACGCCAAACATCTCCGGCCCCAGGCCGTCGGGACCGGCATGCACAATCTGCGGCTGGATCTTGGCGCCGTGTTCGTGCACCGTCTCGACCAGCGCGCGGTGCGCCGCCACGGCGGAATCGGTGGCCAAGTGCAGTCCGCCGGGAGTTTCCGGGTGTTGGTTGTCCACACCCGTGGCGCCCAGCGTGATCAGCCCGACGCCACCCGCGGCGCGGGCGGCGAAGTAGTCCCGGGTGCGCGGCGACGGCAGCCCGTCGGGCGTGCCGTACATCGTCTCCATCGGAGACATGACCAGCCGGTTGCGCACCGTCATGGCGCCGATTCGTCCCGGCGCCATCAGGTGCGGAAAACGGGTCACTCAGGACCGGGGGTTGTTACCGATCGGCGTCCGTGTAGCGGATGACGCCGCGAATGTTCTTGCCGTCCAGCATGTCCTGGTAGCCCTCGTTGATCTGCTCGAGGCGGTACTGGGTGGTGACCATGTCGTCCAGGTTGAGCTTGCCGGCCTTGTACATCGACAGCAGCTGCGGGATGTCGTACTGCGGGTTGCCGCCGCCGAAGATGGTGCCCTGCAGGTTCTTCTGCAGCAGGGTCAGCATCGCCAGGTTCAGGTTCACGTTGGTGTCCAGCATGCTGCCGATAGCGGTCACCACGCAGGTGCCGCCCTTGGCGGTGATGTTCAGGTAGTTGTCGATGTCGGAGCCCTGCAGCTCACCGACGGTGACGACCACCTTGTGTGCCATCAGGCCGTAGGTGACCTCCATGATCCCCATCAGCGCGGTGTTGATGTCCGGGTAGACGTGGGTGGCGCCGAACTTGAGCGCCTGGTCGCGCTTCCACTCCACCGGGTCGATCGCGAAGATGTAGCGCGCACCGGCGTTCACCGCACCCTGCAGCGCCGCCATGCCGACGCCGCCGACGCCGACGATGGCGACATCCTGTCCGGGCCGGATGTCGGCGGTGCGGACCGCCGAGCCGTAGCCGGTGGTGACGCCGCAGCCGACCAGTGCGGCGACCTCGAACGGAACCGACGGGTCGATCTTCACGACGGAGCTGCGGTGTACGACCATGTACGGCGAGAAGGTGCCGAGCAGGGTCATGGGGTAGACGTTCTGGCCGCGGGCCTGGATACGGAAGGTGCCGTCGGAGACCGCGGTGCCGCCGAGCAGGCCGGCGCCCAGGTCACACAGGTTGCGCATGCCCGACTGACAGGTCGCACACTGCCCACAGGACGGGATGAAGGACAACACCACGTGGTCACCCGGTGCGATGTCCTCGACGCCAGGTCCGACCTCGGTGACGATTCCCGCTCCCTCGTGGCCACCGAGCACCGGGAAGCCCGCCATCGGGATGCCGCCGGTCACCAGATGGTGGTCGGAGTGGCACATGCCCGCCGCTTCCATCTGGATCTTGACCTCGTGGGCTTGCGGATCGCCGATCTCGATCTCCTCGATCGACCACGGCTGGTTGAACTCCCAGATGAGAGCGCCCTTTGTCTTCACGAACCTGACCCCATTTCGCCTTTGAATTGATCAGTACTACCTGGCCCCATCATGCCTGGGGGGTAGTGACGAGTGCCACAGGGCACATCTTGTGGCGCCAGCATAGCGTGCCAAGCAAACAAATGCTTGGTTGGGTCACCAGAGCGGGACGGGCGCCTTGCCCAGGGGGTAGTAACCAGGCAGTTTCTCGCCGGCCAGGCTGCGCTCGATCCGTTTCTGCATGCCCTTCGACAGCTTCCCGGCCTTCATCAGGTCCATGTAGAGGGACTGGACGTGGCCGAAGTCGAAGAAGTCCCGTTGCCATTCGATCTTGGCATCGGCGTTGAGGCGGAACCAGCTGCCCCCGATGCCGTAGATCTCGGACTGGGTGCCGTCACCGTCGGTGGCGACCTGCTTCCAGAAGCCGACGATCTCGCCCTGCTTGTCGTCGATGATGACTTTCTGATACGGGTACTGCCAGTTCTCCAGGCCCTCCATCTCGAACCCCAGGGCGATCTCGCGGATCTCGTCGATGCCGACGCACATCACGTCCTCTTTGGGGCCGATGTTCCAGCCGTAGGTGGCGTCCTCGGCGTAGAAGTCGGCCAGCGGCTTCCAGTTGCCTTCCCGCTCGGCCACCCGGTTGGCCTCCAACCAACGCTCAACCCAGTCCTCTAACACCTCGCGGGGGTGTGACGCCATGATCAGTCTTCTTTCTCTTTGATGAATAGTGCTTGGGTAGGGCACATTTCGACAGCCCGCTCAACCTCGTCGCGGGCGTCGTCCGGGGGTTCGGCGTCGAGGATCTCGACTTTGCCCCGCTTGGGCACCCGAAAGTAGTCCGGTGCCTCGAGTTCGCACATGGCATGCCCCTGGCACAGATCCAGATCGACTTCGATTCTGAACGAGCCCATGACAGTTACCCCCGAGTGCGCTTGCGGTACCGGACTTTGGCGGGTCTGGCGAGTTGCACGACCATCTTGGAATGGTCGTTGCGGTAGCTGTCGGCGGGTTGGGCCATTTCGAACTCGTACTCGCGCAACAGCACCGAGAAGATCGCCTTGATCTGCATGGTCGCGAAGGCGGCGCCGACGCAACGGTGCCGGCCCGCGCCGAACGGGATCCAGGTCCACCGGTTGGCCGTGTCGGCCTGCTCGGGTTTGTTGTAGCGGTCTGGCTTGAACGCGTCGGGGTCGGGAAAGTCCTCGGGAATCCGGTTGGAGATCGCCGGGGAGGCGGCAACGAAATCGCCCTTATGGATCGGGAAGCCCTGCACTTCGAACTCGCCCTGGGCGACCCGCATCAGGATGATCAGCGGCGGGTGCAGACGCAGCGTTTCCTTGACCACGTTGTCCAGCTTCGGAATCTGGCGCAGCGCATGGAAACTCACCTCCTGGCCGTCGGCATACAGCTCTTCGAGCTCGGCCAGCACTTCCGCGTAGACGTCGGGATGGCGGATCAGCTCGATCAACGTCCACGCCGATGTGCCCGAACTGGTGTGGTGCCCGGCGAACATCAGCGAGATGAACATGCCGGTGACTTCGTCGGCGGAGAACCGCGGGTTGCCTTCTTCGTCCTTAATTGACACCAGCACGTCGAGCATGTCGCGGTCGCGCTTGTCCCTAGGCGGATTGGCCAGCCGCTGGTTCATGATTTCCTGCACCAGGCCAACGAGTTTCACGCGCGCCTCGTCGCGGCGTCGGAAGCTCTCGATGGGAAGGTAGGGGTCCACGTAGCACAGCGGGTCGGTGCCGCGTTCCAAATCGTGGTAGTACTCCGCGAATCGGTGGTCGAGTTGTTCGCGGAATTTCAGCCCGATCAGGCACGCGGTCGAGGTGTAAATGGTCAATTCGGCGAAGAAGTCGAGCAGTTCGATCTCACCTTCGTCGCCCCAGTCGGCGATCATTTTCTTGACTTCGCCCTCGATGGTGGCCGCGTGGCCCTTCATCTGTTCGCCGCGCAGTGCGGAGTTGTGCAGCATCTCCTTGCGTCGCTCCGGGCTGGCGTCGAACACCACGCCCTTGCCGAAGATCGGCGTCATGAACGGGTACGCCTCGGCCTGGTCGAGGTCCTCGTCGGCCGAGCGGAAGAAGAACTCGTTGGCTTCCGCGCCGGAGAGCAAGATGACGTGCTTGTCGACCAGCTGGAACCACCCGACGTCGCCGCATTCCTCGCGGACGCGCCGCATCAGACCGATCGGGTCGGTGCGGAACTCTTCGAGGTGTCCGTGTTCTTCTTCGCCGCCGGAAACCCGCGGCACCACAGTAGAGCTAGTCATTTGACGGCATTCCCTCCTCGCCCAGAGCGAGCTTCTGGCGTTCTTTGACGGCCGCTAACGGCGCCTCGGGCTGCAACTCCATGTTGGCGATGAATCCCCCGCGTGGTGTTTCGGCGACGAACGTGATCGCCCGCGCCAGGTCGGCCGCGCGCAGGAAGTAGTCGTGGCGCGCCTGGCCCCACTTGGCCCAGTCCTCGAGCGCTGGTCCGATCAACTCAGCGGGCAGGCTCCAGCCCATTGCGGTCTTCGTCGGCCCCGGGTGCACGATCGACGCCCGCACCCCGGTGCCCTCGAGTTCCATCTGCAGGTTGGTGACCATTGCCAGCAGCCCCGCCTTCGCGGCGCCGTACGCGCCCATGTGCGGACGCTGCCGCAGGGCGACATCGGAGCCTACGAAGATCAGGTCCCCGCGCTGACGTTCGACCATGCCGGGCAACACCGCGGTGGTCAACCGGTTGGCCCCGATCAGGTGGATCTGAATCTGCTGTTCGAACGCCTCAGTGTCGATCTCGTGCAGCTTTCCGAAGTAGGTGTCGCCCGCTCCGGTGACGAGAAGTTCGATGTCACCGAGTTTTTCGGTGGCCTGACGCACGAACTCCGTGACGGAGTCGGCGTCGGTGACGTCGAGTGGCAACGCGATCGCCTCGCCACCGTCGGCCTGGATTTTGTCGGCGATCTCCTGGCACTTGTCCACCCGGCGGGCACCGAGTGCAACCGGAAAACCATGAGCGGCAAGCTCAACCGCCGTCGCCGCACCAATGCCCGACGAGGCGCCCGCGACGATCGCCGGCCGACGCGCAGGATGTGGTTCGAAACGGGGCATCTAGCAGACCTCCAGGGTCATGGGCAGGTGGGCGAACCCGCGGACGTTACTGGAATGGACACGAACGGAATTGGCCTCATCGACCTCGTAGCCTTTGATCCGTTTGAACAACTCGGTCAGCGCGACCCGGGCTTCCATCCGGGCCAGGTGCGCACCCAGACAGAAGTGCGCACCGCTACCGAAACTCAGTAGCTTCGAGCCGATTTCACGCCCGATCAAGTACTCGTCGGGGCGGTCGAATGCCCGCTCGTCCCGGTGCGCCGACCCCGGCAGCAGGAGCAGGACGTCCCCTTCGGGAATTGTGGTGTCGTACAGGGTCAGTTCGCCGGAGACGGTGCGGGCCAGGATCTGGCTGGACGTGTCATAGCGCAGCGTTTCCTCGACCCAGAGCGGAATTCGGGACAGATCGGCGTAGACGGGTGTCAGTTGGTCGGGGTTCTTGTGGCCCCAATATGCCGCGTTGGCAAGCAGTTTCGTGGTGGTCTCGTTGCCGGCGATCACCATCAGGAACATGAAACCCAGGATTTCGTCGTCGGTGAGCCGGTCGCCATCGATCTCGGCTTCCAGCAGCGCCGACGTCAGATCGTCGGTCAGCGTCTTGCGGCGCTCGGCGATCATGCCCTGGTAGTACACGATCAGGTTGATCGATGCTTCGATCGCCGCGGGAGGGACATCGGTGACACCGTCGTCACGATGCATGACACCGTCCGCCCACGCGCGAACCTGGTCTCGGTCCGCCTCGGGCACGCCCATCAGTTCGGAGATGACGTCCATGGGCAGCTTGCCCGCGAATTCGTTGACGTAGTCGACGGTTCCGGTGCCGGCTTTTTCCAGCATGACCTCGAGGTGCTGGTGGGCGATCTCGGTGACGCGCGGCTCGAGCTCGCGAATCCGCCTGGGCGTGAAACCCTTTGACACCAGCGTGCGCAACCGCAGATGCTCCGGGTCGTCCATCGCCAGGAACGACATGGTCTTGGCTGCGTGTGGCCCGCGCGACGCGGGGTCCAGGGATACGCCGTAGCGGTTCGACAACGTGGTGCTGTTGCGGAATCCCTGATGCACGTCGCTGTGCCGCGACACGGCCCAGAAGCCCAGATCCGCGTTGTGGTAGAGCGGCGCCTCGTCGCGCAGCCGGCGATAGTACGGGTACGGGTCTTCGTGGAAGTCGTAATCGTAAGGGTCCAGGACCAATTCGTGGTCGCCAAGGTGTACGGTCACGCCTTGCCTCCTTGGGCGCTCTGGGCTTCGTGGGCTCGTTGGGAATCAGCGCCCGCCAGGATGAGGTTCACCACGTCGGCCAACCGGTCGGCAATGTCGTGGTAGGTGAATTCGCCGCTGCCGGCCTGCACGAGTGCTCCGAAAAAGGCCATCTCGAGTGCCGACACCGTGCCGGGCGCGGCGTCGGGCCCGATCGCTGATGCGATACGGCGGTGGATCTCCGCCCCGATTCGGTCACGTGCGGCTGCCACCGCGGGGTCGGCGCCGCCGCCGAGCAGCGCCGCGGTGCAGGCGGCGGCGACCTCGGGTTCGTCCGCGACCACCAGGGCCAGGTGGCGCAGCGCCTGATCAACTCGGACCGGCATCGGCTCGTTCACATCGGTGAAAAACGGAACTTGGCGAACCAGGTCGAGGTAGACCTCGGCGATCAGATGGTTCTTCGACGAGAAGTAGGTGTAGGCGGTCGCAGGGGCCACCTTGGCGCGGGCCGCGACCATGCGCACCGTCAGATCGGCGTAGGAGTTCTCGCGCAGCGTTTCCATGCCGGCGGCCAGCACCTTGCGGAAGGTCTCCTCCTGGCGCCGGTTGCGTGGCGCGTCGGTAACCGCTGCATCGCTGGACACATGTCCAAGTTAGAGGATAGCCGGGAGGTCTAGCAAGGCCGCCAATCATATATGCAGCTCAAAGCGCTGTAGTCGATCGTATAAGGGTGTTGGGCGATATCCGTGCTTGCACCGAAAGCGAGCCCGCGGCTATGGTTCGAGAAACCGATATCGGACAAGTGTCCATTGGATTGGGGGCAGGTATGACGTTGCTGGCCGACGGTGTGAGCGCACTGTTCATCGACGGCAAGCTCTCCGAAGGTCGCGCAGGCACCTTCCCGACGATCAATCCGGCCACCGAGGAAGTGCTCGGCGTAGCGGCCGACGCTGACGCCCAGGACATGGAGCGTGCCATTGAGGCCGCCCGGAGGGCCTTCGACGACACCGATTGGTCGCGCAACACCGAATTGCGGGTGCGGTGTGTTCGGCAGCTACGGGAGGCGATGCAGCAGCACGCCGAAGAACTGCGTGAGATCACCATCAACGAAGTCGGTGCGCCGCGAATGCTCACCGCCGCCGCGCAGCTGGACGGTCCGGTCGACGACCTGGCGTTCTCCGCGGACACCGCGGAGTCCTACGCATGGACCCAAGACCTCGGTCAGGCATCGCCGATGGGCATCCCCACCCGGCGGACCATTGTTCGCGAGGCCGTTGGCGTGGTCGGCGCGATCACCCCGTGGAACTTTCCGCACCAGATCAACCTCGCCAAACTGGGACCGGCGCTTGCCGCCGGCAACACCATCGTCCTCAAACCCGCCCCCGACACACCGTGGTGCGCTGCGGTACTCGGGGAGATCATCGCCGAGCGCACCGACTTCCCGCCGGGGGTTGTCAACATCGTCACCTCGAGCGACCACGGCGTGGGCGCATTGCTGGCCAAAGATCCTCGAGTGGACATGATTTCGTTCACCGGCTCGACGGCGACCGGCCGCAGTGTGATGGCCGACGCCGCCGCCACCATCAAGCGGGTCTTCCTGGAGCTCGGTGGAAAGTCGGCATTCGTCGTACTCGATGACGCGGATCTCGCCGGCGCCGCAGGGGTTTCGGCCTTCACGGCGGCCATGCACGCCGGCCAGGGGTGCGCGATCACGACTCGGTTGCTGGTGCCGCGGGCCCGCTACGACGAGGCCGTCGCCATCGCGGCAGGCACCATGTCCTCGATCAAGCCCGGTGACCCCAACGACCCGAGAACCATATGCGGACCACTGATTTCGGCGCGGCAGCGGGAGCGGGTGCAAGGCTACCTCGACCTTGCCATCGCCGAAGGCGGGACCTTCGCGTGCGGCGGCGGCCGGCCGGCCAACAAGGACGTCGGCTTCTTCATCGAGCCCACCGTGATCGCGGGACTGACCAACGACGCGCGTCCCGCCCGCGAGGAGATCTTCGGGCCGGTGCTCACGGTGATCGCCCACGATGGCGACGACGATGCGGTGCGCATCGCCAACGACTCGCCATACGGTCTGTCGGGCACGGTGTTTGGGGCAGATCCCGAGCGGGCGGCGCGGGTGGCCGCCCGGCTGCGGGTGGGAACGGTCAACGTCAACGGTGGCGTCTGGTACTCCGCCGACGCGCCATTCGGCGGCTACAAGCAGTCCGGCAACGGCCGTGAGATGGGCGTTGCGGGGTTCGAGGAATACCTGGAAACCAAACTTATTGCTACTGCTGCTGGTTAGCGGCCGAACTAAGGAGATCGGTGTGGGACAGTTCGATAACAGGGTAGCCATCGTCACCGGCTCCGCCGGTGGCATTGGCCAGGCATATGCCGAGGCGCTGGCCCGTGAGGGTGCTGCGGTGGTCGTCGCCGACATCAACTCCGATGCGGCCGAGGGTGTGGCGAAGCAGATCGTCGCCGACGGCGGGACGGCCATCAGCGTTCCCGTCGACGTTTCCGATCCGGACTCGGCCAAGGCAATGGCGGATCGCACCCTGGCCGAGTTCGGCGGCATCGACTACCTGGTCAACAACGCCGCGATCTTCGGCGGGATGAAGATCGACCTGCTGCTCACCGTCGACCCCGAGTACTACAAGAAGTTCATGAGCGTGAACTTTGACGGCGCGCTCTGGTGCACTCGCGCGGTGTACAAGAAAATGGCCAAGCGTGGCGGCGGCGCGATCGTCAACCAGTCGTCCACGGCCGCGTACCTGTATGCGAACTACTACGGGTTGGCCAAGGTCGGGATCAACGGTCTGACCCAACAGCTTTCGCGGGAACTGGGCGGGATGAACATCCGGATCAATGCGATTGCCCCCGGTCCCATCGACACCGAAGCCAACCGGACCACCACACCCAAGGAGATCGTCGACGACATCCTCAAGGGTCTTCCGTTGTCGCGCATAGGTACTCCAGATGATCTGGTGGGCATGTGTCTGTTTCTGTTGAGTGACCAGGCATCCTGGATCACCGGGCAGATCTTCAATGTCGACGGCGGACAGATCTTCCGCCCATGACCGACGCTGCAACGCCCCGTCTCGGATACATCGGCCTCGGCAACATCGGCACGCCAATGGCCAAGAAGATGGCCGAATGGCCCGGCGGGCTAACGGTCTACGACGTGCGACCCGAGGCCATGGCGCCGTTTGCCGAACGCGGCGCAACGTTGGCCGACAGTCTCGCCGACATCGCTGCGACCGACATCATCAGCATCACCGTGCTCAACGACGAGCAGGTACGCAACGTAGTTGACGAGCTCGCATCGCACGCCAAGCCGGGGACCATCATTGCGATCCACTCGACGATCAGCGACACCACCGCCGAAGAACTCGCGCGCGAGTTGCAGCCCCAGGACATCCATGTCGTCGATGCGCCGATCAGCGGCGGTGGGCGTGCCGCGCGGTTCGGTCAACTGGCGACGATGGTGGGCGCCAGCGATGAAGTGTTCGCCCGGGTGAAAGAACCCTTTTCGCACTGGGCGGAATTGGTAGTGCACGCCGGGCCTCCCGGCGCGGGGACCCGAATGAAGGTGGCTCGCAACATGCTCACCTTCACGACGTATGCGGCAGTCGGGGAGGCGTGGCAACTGGCCGAAGCCGCCGGTCTGAACCTGCAGGACCTTGGCAATGTGGTGCGACACACCGACAAGCTGACCGGCGGTGCCGGGTCGATCATGTACCGCGATGACACCAAAGACCTTGAGCCGGGCCACTTTTTGTACGACGGATTCACGCACACGCGGGAGCTTGGCGAAAAGGACCTACGTTTGGCGCTGGCCTTGGCCGAGTCTGCTTCGATTGATCTACCGCTGGCTAGGCTGGCCCTCGAGCGGCTTGCGCCCAACCTTGGTGTGCCGCACGTCGACTCCGGTCGGAAGGAACAGGAGAATTCGTGATGGACGAGGTGCGCCGCAAGGGCCTGGAAAAGATGAACGAGGTCTACGGGTGGGAGATGCCCAACGTCGAGGGCGATCCGTATTTCGACCTGACCGTCGACCACCTGTTTGGCTCGATCTGGAGCCGGCCGGGGTTGTCAATGCGAGACAAGCGCATCATGACGCTGACCGCCGTGACGGCGGTCGGAAGCCGGGACCTGGCCGAAATCCAAATCAATGCAGCCCTTTTAAACGGTGAGCTCACCGAGGACGAGCTGAAGGAGATGGCCGTCTTCCTCACCCACTACCTCGGGTTCCCGCTGGGTTCGGCGTTCAACGGGGCGGTCGACACTGTCGTCCGACGCCGTAAGAAGGCCGCGGCAAAGGGCGCCGAAGAGGACAAGAAGGCCAACGTCGAATCCGCGCTGAAGCTGCACGCGGGCGAGACGCGAGAGTAACCTTCTCCCCGCGAGCAGACACAAACTCGTACGCGGAACGGCATTTCCGTACAAGTTTGCGTCTGCTCGCGGTCGGATCAGTAGGGCCGGGCACCCGCCGGCATCACGTATTCCGAGACCGGCGCCGACTCACCGTTGACGGTGGTGCCCCCGTTGATGATTCCCGGTGCCATCTCCAGCATGTAGTGGGGGAACCCGAACGTAGGTTCGGTGAGCCTGTCCAGGCGGGCAATCTCGTCGGCGGTGAGGTTGACGTCGACGGCACGCACGTTCTCTTCGAACTGCGAAAGGCGGCGCGCGCCAATGATGATGGACGTGACGGCCGGGCGTGCCAGCAACCATGCCAGGGCCACGCTGGACACGCTGGTGGCATGCGCCTTGGCGATGAGTTCGAGTTCGTCGATGAGCGTGTAGGTCGCCTCGTTGAGGACGGCGTCTACCAACGCGCCGCGGGCACCCTGCTGCTGACCGGCATTGGCCCGGGTGTACTTGCCGCTGAGCACACCGCTCTTCAGCGGTCCCCACGGCGTGATGCCGAGGCCGAATTCGGTTGCCATCGGGACGAGTTCTTGTTCAACGGTGCGTTCGAGCAACGAGTACTCGACTTGCAATGCGATGAATGACGACCACCCGCGGAACCGGGCGATGAGGTTCGCTTCCGCGATCTTCCATGCCGGGGTGTCCGAAACCCCGAGGTAGCGCACCTTGCCCGCCCGCACCAGGTCGTCGAGAGCGGCCATCGTCTCCTCGATAGGGGTGTGCTTGTCCCACAGGTGCAACCAGTACAGGTCGATGTAGTCGGTTTGCAGGCGGCGCAGCGAGTTCTCGCAGGCGTTGATCACCGATTTGCGCCCTGACCCGCCACCATTGGGATCGCCGGGGTACAGGTTGCCGCTGAACTTGGTCGCGATCACGGTGCGATCGCGCCGGGCAGGGTGGCGCCCGATGTGGTCGCCGATGATCTTCTCCGAATGGCTTCGGGTGTAGAAGTTTGCGGTGTCGATGAAGTTGCCGCCGATTTCGAGGTATCGGTCGATGATCTGTTGCGACTCTTCGACACTGGTGCCCCACCCAAGGTCTTCGCCAAAGGTCATCGCCCCCAAGCACAACCGGCTGACGCGCAGGCCGGACCGACCGAGTGTTACGTACTGATCCAGAGACATACGAGGTGCTTTCTGGTAGATTGTTCATTCATGCGTTTGTTCATAACTAAACTAGTTCATGACTGAACGATCTGGCAAGTCGATGTCTGAAATTGATCCGGCCAAGATCTGGTCGCTGAACTACCGGCTACTGTCGTCAGTCATTGCCAGCGCTCAAAGCGAGATCGGCGCGCTCGGGCTGGAGGTCAAGGAACTCCTCGTGCTCGCCGAGATCGACGAACACCCCTACCCGGCCGAACTAGCGGTGGCGCTGACCATTCCCAAGGCCACGGTCACGCTCTACCTGAAAAAGCTCGAGGCGGCGGGGTTCGTGCGCCGCGAGATCGATCCGGCAGATCTGCGACGCCATCGCCTGCTGCTCACCGAAAACGGGCGGCAAGCGGCTGACGAGGGCCTTGCCCTGCTGTCGAACGAGTTCGACAAGCGGCTCTCCCGTCTCACCCCCAGCCAGCAAAAAGAGCTCAAAAACCTGCTCGAGGAGATCATCTAAGGCGTTGCGGCTAGTCTGACGTGCTGTGCGCGTCCTGGTGATTGGTTCCGGTGCCCGTGAACATGCCCTGCTGCTGGCCTTGAGTAAGGACCCGCAGGTCACGGGCCTCATCATTGCGCCCGGCAATGCCGGCACCGGCCGACTGGCCGAGCAGCGCAATGTCGACATCACTAACGCTGACGAGGTCGTGGCGTTGGCACGCGACGTCTCCGCCGACCTCGTGGTGATCGGTCCAGAGGTGCCGCTGGTCCTCGGCGTGGCCGACGCCGTGCGGGCGGCCGGGCTCGTGTGCTTCGGACCCAGCAAGGCCGCCGCGCGCATCGAAGGCTCCAAGGCGTTCGCCAAGGAGATCATGGCGGCAGCCGGCGTCCGTACCGCCCGCAGTGAAATCGTGGACAATCCGGCGCATTTAGACGAAGCGCTCGATCGCTTCGGACCGCCCGCCGGTGACCCGGCCTGGGTGGTGAAAGACGATCATCTGGCCGCGGGCAAGGGCGTGGTGGTCACACCGGACCGCGAAGCCGCACGTTCACACGCCGCCGGCCTACTCGATGCAGGTCATCCGGTGTTGCTGGAGTCCTTCCTCGACGGTCCCGAGGTCTCGCTGTTCTGCGTGGTCGACGGCGAGACCGTGGTGCCGCTGCTGCCCGCGCAGGACTTCAAGCGGGTCGGTGAGGGTGACACCGGGCCTAACACCGGTGGCATGGGCGCCTACACACCGCTGCCCTGGTTGCCCGAGGACGTGTACCGGGAAGTGGTCAGTCAAATCGTCGAACCCGTTGCGGCCGAGATGGTTCGGCAGGGCAGTCCATTCAGCGGACTGCTCTATGTCGGTCTGGCAATCACCGCGACGGGACCGGCGGTGGTCGAATTCAATTGCCGTTTCGGCGATCCGGAGACGCAGGCGGTGTTGGCCCTGCTGGAGTCGCCACTCGGACAACTGCTGTATGCGGCCGGCACGGGCAAGCTGGCCGAGTTCGGCGAGTTGCGCTGGCATGATGGCGCCGCCGTCACGGTGGTGTTGGCCGCCGAGAACTATCCCGGACGACCACGGGTCGGAGACACCGTCATTGGCTCCGAAGCCGGCGGAGTGCTACACGCCGGAACCGCTCGCCGTGACGACGGGGCCATCGTCTCCTCAGGCGGGCGGGTGCTGTCGGTGGTCGGTACCGGCGCGGATCTGGTCGAGGCGCGCGCACAGGCGTACGAGATTCTGCGTTCGATCAAGCTGGCCGGCAGTCACTTTCGAACGGACATCGCACAGCGGGCAGCCGAAGGCAAGATCAGCGTCTAGCTCCCGCCAGCCCCGCGGGCCAGAGTGAGTTGCGGGCACACACAAAGCCAGTAGCCTTGCCGACACGATGCTCGCGCGTGTGTAGGAGGCAGTGTGCCGGGAGCTGTGGCCGGTGTGTGATTTTTTTTCGTCGGATTCTGCTGTGGCGCAGTACGACGACTACGGGTCGGGATTCGACGACATGCCTGACACATTCGGAAAGCGCCCAAGGCCCAACGCAATTGGTGTCGTGATCTTAACCCTGATGTTGGTCTTTGGGTTGGGCACGTATGTCTCTTCCTGTTTGAAGTCTCGGGAAATCGAGAGTGACAGTCGGGCGCGGGCGGCGTCAGACCAGCGGTGTATGGAGATTCAGCCACGTTTCACGAATCTGGTCAGGTGGCACGGCGCGCTGCTTGCAAACCCCGACGAGGTCAAAACGCTTGGTGAAGAATTGTCGGTCGACGTTGAAATAAAGCGTGACAGCGTCGACTTCGTCGGACCTTATGAAACGGTCGTGGTCTCCGACCCGGACCGGCCGGGGGACAAAAGGGAGCTATTTCGTCTTGACAACCTTGGGATGGGGTACTACCACCCACGGGCGGAGTGCATGCGCTACTGACTAGTGCAATGCGCCGGCGCCCCAGCACCGTTCAGGCTGCGTCGCAAACTTCGCACCGAAGGGGCCGGCGCATAGGAGAACCTGAGCATCACCACCGGGGATTCGTCGGGTCCGGTGTGGGTGAGCGCGTGGAATGCGCACTGAAGTCGTTGCAGGGGAACAGCGAAACCCGAAGACAGTTCGCGCAATTCCACACCGCTGCGGGCATACAGGAAAACGGGTGTGATCGGCTGGACCGAAAGGCCCAAATCCTGGGCCGTTATCCAGACGGCTTCCATCGCCGAGCCGCCCCGTGCGTAGTCGGTCAGCGTGTCGCCCTGGACCGTCACCATGCCCAAGCCGGAGCTGGCGCAGATCCGGTCGTGGGTGTATTTGCCTAGCGCGCTTCCGCTTCCCCACTCCGCCAGCTTGCTGACCACGTCATGGCGCTGAGCGATTTGGAAGTTGGACAATTCGGCAGGGTTCATCTCAAGGCTGCGCACGTCGATCCCTGATTCCACGGGGTCTTCCGCAGGCCAACGGACCTCCGACAACATTTCGGCGTGCATGCGTGGTGTCAGGTATCGGATGCGGTCTGTCTTAGCCAGAATCGTCGCGACCTTTTCAATGGCGTTCCGGTCCGTCAGTAGCTCCAACCGAGCGCCTTCGGCGACCGCGGCCGCATGGACTGCTGCGGCAATCTCCTCGTCGAGAGCGGCAAGTGTGCCGAGATGACGATTGGTCTCGCGCTGCAGCATCGGCTCATACAGCTGAGCGAGCTCCGGATCACTGCCGTCTTGCAGCCGTATTGTTAGGGAAAGGGGGAATTCTCCGTCGGTTTCGGTCATGTGCACCGGACCGAGGAGTCCGACGGTCGCGGCGGCCACCTTGGCGTTGAACAATGCGGAGCCGACCGCGACCGCGCTCGCGCGGAAGCCGATATCCAAGGTTGCCGTGCGCTCGGGCCTGAGCCGGATGGTCACCGACCTCGGCTCCGCTTCGATCTGCCACGGCTGCATGTTCGCCACGGAAGGTGCGCGTTGAGCCGCGGCCGCAATGATGGCGGGAAGCTCAGGCGCCAACGGAGAGGCGGGCGCGGGGTGTTCTTCGATGGGTGGTACGGGAGCACCGGGCGTAGCAACAGGCTCGGCGATCTGATCGAGTGCGCGTGCAACATCGATACGCGTTCTGCCGGACGGAAGGCTCTCACCGAGACCGATTCGGCGCACGGCTTCGGCGACCGCGGCCGCGCCGAGCGCAACGTCGCCGGCCAATTGTGGCCACGCCGTTAAGGTTTCGTCGACCTCTACCAGTGATGCCGCAGCTCGGGTGGACAGCTCTGACGCTTTGACGATCCGCAGAACGTAGGGGTCTTTATCCAGATAGGGGCCTTCGTCCAGCAGGCCGTGGAGAAGACCGCGGGAGGGATCCAGGTCGAATCGCTCGACGTCGAGCACACCTTGGTCTCCGGTCGGCATCAGGACCGGTATCTGCAAGGCGCGGGCCGCCTCGCGCAACTGCGTTTTGGTCTCTAGCGAATCGCTTCCATCGACGACGACGTCGAGTCCGTCCAGAAACAAAGTCAGGGTGTCCGGGGAAAGGACGGATCGCACGACCTCGACAGGCAAGTATGGGTCGAGTTCGGCGATTCGCCGCGCGGCCACGACAGCCTTGTTCATCTCCAGGTCGAAGACCGTTGCCGGCACCCGATTCAGGTCAGACAGGTCAAGGCTATCGGAGTCGGCGAGTCGAAGTTGTCCGCACAACCCTTCTGCGGCAAGGAGATACGCGATGACATGACCCGCACCCATGCCAATGACACCAACCCGGAGTCCGGACAGTTCGTGCTGCTCCTCGGTCGTGATGAGATTGCGGTTGCGGTCGAGGCGCAGCGTCTGAAACGGCCGGCGCGCAAGGATGCTGATCAGGGTGTGGCGCCACGGGTAATACGCCCATCGCTTTGACTCTGCAAGCACGTAGGGTTCGAATGGCGGTAGCAGGCGACGGGCGCTGGCCACCTGGTCCTTCCACCTGTCGATGACGACGGTGCGGGGATCGGCGCGCAACCGGGCCAGCGCGCGCCGGCCGTCAACGTCGCGCGCGTTGAGAATGACTGCAGCGCAGTAATGGTCATCGTAAGAACAATGAGTTGCGCTATTCACGGCCAATCCATTGTAGTGTCCGACACTGCACCTGCTGGTGCGATACCGTACGACAGATTCTCTTGGGGGACAATAGATTTCTGCAAGACTTTGGCGACGGAAAATGGACGAAGAGGTGTTGTCGTCAAAAGGCTTTACATGCAGCCATTTGTGGCATATTGCGCGTGTAAAAGAGTTGGACAGTGGTTTTGTGGTTGTTCAGAATGCGGCAGCCTGGCCATCGCGGCGGGGATCGCTGGCCGCGAGATATCCGTCATCGAGTCGCCAGATCGCCTGACAGCTACCGAATTGGTTGTAGTCGTCGACCTCGACCAGATCGTGCCCGCGTCGGTGTAACTCCTCGAGGGTCGCAGCCGAAAAACCCCTTTCGCAGCTGACCTGTCGACCTTGCACCCAGCGGAACCGGGGACCGTCGCAGGCCGCCTGCGGGTTCTGGCCGTAGTCGGCGATACGGACCATCACCTGGACATGGCCCTGCGGTTGCATGTGGCCGCCCATCACCCCGAAACTCATCACCGGCGTGTCGTTTCTGGTGACGAATCCGGGAATGATCGTGTGGAACGGACGCTTTCTGGGGCCGACTTGGTTCGGATGTCCCTGAATGGCAGAGAAATCCGAGCCGCGGTTTTGCAGCGAGATTCCCGTTCCCGGCACGACGACTCCCGACCCGAAGCCCATGTAATTCGATTGGATCATGGAGACCATCAGTCCCGACGCATCTGCGGCCGTGAGGTAAACGGTGCCGCCTTTCGGCGATCCCGCCGAGGCCGTCTTCGCTTGCTTGGGATCGATGAGCGCGGCTCGCTGCCGCAGGTAATCCGTGCTCAAGAATTGTTCCGGTGGGATCGGCAGGTGGTCGATGTCGGCGACATAGGCTTGCGCGTCGGCGAAGGCGAGCTTCAGCGCCTCAATCTGTAAGTGCACACTGTCCGCGGAATCCACTGGCCACGAGGACATGTCGAACTGCTCGAGAATCCCCAGCGCTATCAACGCGACGATACCTTGGCCGTTGGGTGGTATCTCATGAATGGTGTAGTCGCGGTACCGGCCGGCTATGGTGCCGACCCAGTCGGCGCGGTGTGCCGCCAAGTCGCTGGCGCGCATGACCGCCCCTTGGGCGGCGGCGTGTGCCTCCATCCGCTCTGCCAACTCACCACGGTAGAACGCCTCACCGCCGGTTGCGGCGATCTTCTCCAGCGTGGCGGCGTGGTCGGGCAGAGTAAACAACTCGCCGGGCCTCGGTGCTCGACCGTCAGGCAGGAAGGCATCGGCGAAACCGGGCTGGTTTGCGAATATCGGCACTTGCGCCGCCCATTGGTCCGCGACGGTCGGCGACACGAGAAAGCCGTTGCGGCCGTGAGCGATAGCGGGTTCGAAGAGTCGTTCGAACGGAAGTTTTCCGAACTTGCCGTGCAGTTCGCGCCAGGCCGACACCGCACCCGGAACGGTCACCGAGTTCCAGCCGAACAGCGGAACACCTTGGTCGCCAAAGTATTCCGGAGTCCAGGCCGCCGGCGAGCGTCCTGATGCATTCAATCCGTGCAGTTGCTTGCCGTCCCAGACGATGGCGAAGGCGTCCGACCCGATGCCGTTGGAAACCGGCTCCACCAACGTCAGCGTGATGGCCGTGGCGACGGCGGCATCGACGGCGTTGCCCCCGTCGGCGAGCATCCGCAGACCGGCCTGCGCCGCCAGCGGTTGGGAGGTGCACACCACGTTGGCCGCGAGGATGGGCATCCGCGGCCAGGCGTAAGGGAAGCTCCAATCGAACGCTGCGCCCACGCAGGTGAGCGTAACGCTCGCGGCGAAGAGCCCTAAGCCGTCAGCAGTGGGGCGATCCAGTCCAGCTCGGCTGGCAACTGCGAGCTCCAGAAGCCGCCGTCGTGTCCGCCGGGCGAGAAGCCGCCCGCGGGCGGTGCGGGCAGCTGGGCAATGAACTGCTTGGTCGCCGAATAGAACGGGTCGCTGTCGCCGCAGTCGATGCGAATCGGAATCGACCCCAACGCCGGCATGCCCCACACCGAGTTCGCCGCGTAGTCGTCGGCCCCGTCGAATGCGCCGGGTGCAGCCGCTCCCGCCGATGTCCACAGTGCCGGGCTCACCGCGCAGATCGCCGCGGTGCGCCCCGGACCCAGGCGGCCGCCGAGCAGCAGTGCCCCGTACCCGCCCATGGACCAGCCGAGAAACGCCACCCGGGAGGTGTCCAGGTTCTGGCTGGCCAGCATCGGGATGAGCTCGTCGAGCACCATCGCACCGGAGTCCTCGCCGGAGGCCCGCTTGTGCCAGTAGCTGCCTCCGCCGTCGACGGCGACCACTGCAAACGGGGGCAACCCGGCGTTCACCGCCTGCGCGAGGCCCTGCTCGACACCGCCCGCCATAACGCTTGCCGCGTCGTTGCCTTTGCCATGCAGCGCGATCACCGGGCGCAGTGGCTTGGTCTGGCCGGGCGGCCGGGCGATGGCCCAATTGGTGGTAATTCCGCCGCGCGCGGCCGACGCGAAAGACCCTGTCACCATCGTCGGCGCGGCCTGAGCGGGCGGGGGCGGATCGAGCGGCCGTGTCGGCGCCAATGGAACGTTTGTCCCAGTCCGGGGGATCGGCGCGGCCTCGGATGTACGGGGCCGAAACAGCACGTCGAGCGCATATGCGCCGACCGCGCCGCATGCCGCGCTGGCGCCGAGGCCCAGCACGGCACGGCGACTGACGGGAGGCATGCGGGCCATCATGCCATGTCCGTTTCTCGAAAATGGCAATGCAGTACCACTTTGACTGGCAGCATAAGCAGGCGTGACAGCAGCAGTTACTCCAAAAGGAGAACGTAGGCGGTACGCATTGGTGAGTGCCGCCGCCGAGCTGCTTGGCGAGGGCGGGTTCGAAGCGGTGCGCCATCGGGCCGTTGCCCGACGGGCTGGCCTACCGTTGGCATCCACCACGTACTACTTCTCGTCGCTCGACGATTTGATCGCCCGCGCGGTCGAACACATCGGGATGATCGAGGTGGCGCAGTTGCGGGCTCGGGTTAACGCCCTGTCCCGGCGGCGCCGGGGTCCCGAGACCACCGCTGAAGTGTTGGTCGACCTGCTCGTGGGGGATGTCGTATCCGGCCCAGGGCTCGCTGAGCAGCTGATATCGCGATATGAGCGGCATATCGCCTGTACCCGCCTTCCCGCGTTGCAGGAAAGCATGCGGCGTAGCCTGCGCCAGCGGGCCGAGGCGGTCGCCGAGGCCATTGAGAGGTCAGGACGGTCGGTCCACATCGAACTGGTGTGCACCCTGATCTGCGCCGTCGACGGGTCCGTGGTCTCCGCACTGGTCGAAGGGCGGGATCCGCGCGCCGCCGCGCTGACGACCGTGGTGGACCTGATCGACGTGCTGGCGCCCGTCGATCAGCGGCCGGTGCGGCTCGTCTCAGACGGCGACGTCGGCAACGTCGGCAACGGAAACGTCGGCAACGGCAACGTGCCGATCGTGTGAGTGCGCTCAGCTAAGTCGTGATCGGCCGCTCATGGCCGGTGCCCACGCGCCGTAAGCTGTGATTCCGTGAGCATTCCGAACGTGCTGGCCAGCCGATACGCCAGCGCCGAGATGGTGGCGATCTGGTCACCGGAGGCCAAGATCATCGCGGAACGGCGATTGTGGCTGGCGGTGCTGCGGGCTCAGGCCGAGCTTGGCGTGGCGATTCCGGCCGAGGCGATCACCGACTACGAGCGCGTGCTTGAGGACGTCGACCTGGCCTCGATCGCGAACCGCGAACGCGCGCTGCGCCACGACGTCAAGGCCCGGATCGAGGAATTCAACGCGCTTGCCGGCCATGAGCAGGTGCACAAGGGGATGACCAGCCGCGATCTCACCGAGAACGTCGAGCAGCTGCAGATCCGACGCTCGCTGGAGCTCGTCTTCTCGCACGGGGTGGCCGTGGTGGCGCGGCTGGCCGAGCGGGCGGTGGCCTACCGCGACCTGGTGATGACCGGTCGCAGCCACAACGTCGCCGCGCAGGCCACTACCTTGGGCAAGCGGTTCGCCTCGGCCGCGCAGGAGACGCTCGTCGCGCTGACCCGGCTGCGCGAGCTGATCGACCGCTACCCGCTGCGTGGCATCAAGGGCCCGATGGGTACCGCGCAGGACATGCTCGACCTGCTGGGCGGAGACAACGCCAAGCTGACCGAACTCGAGCAACGGGTCGCCGAATTTCTCGGCTTCACGCTGGTGTTTCACAGCGTTGGGCAGGTGTATCCGCGGTCGCTGGACCACGACGCCATCTCGGCGTTGGTGCAACTCGGTGCGGGGCCGTCATCGCTGGCGCACACCATCCGATTGATGGCCGGGCACGAGCTCGTCACCGAAGGATTCGCGCCGGGGCAGGTCGGCTCGTCGGCTATGCCGCACAAGATGAACACCCGCAGCTGCGAGCGGGTCAACGGCCTGCAGGTGGTGCTGCGCGGCTATGCCTCGATGGCGGCCGAACTGGCCGGGGCCCAGTGGAACGAGGGCGATGTGTTCTGCTCGGTGGTGCGCCGAGTTGCGTTGCCGGACAGCTTCTTCGCCATCGACGGACAGATCGAGACGTTCTTGACCGTGCTCGACGAGTTCGGCGCCTACCCAGCGGTGATCCAGCGCGAGCTGGACCGCTACCTGCCGTTCCTGGCCACCACGAAGGTGTTGATGGCCGCGGTGCGCGCCGGCATGGGCCGCGAACAAGCGCACCACGTCATCCGGGAGCATGCGGTGGCCACCGCGCTGGCGATGCGCGAACACGGCGCCGAGCCCGACTTGCTGGATCGACTGGCCAAAGACCCGCGGTTACCGCTGGGCCGAGACGCGCTCGACGCCGCGCTGGCCGACAAGCGGGCGTTCACCGGCGCCGCCGGCGATCAGGTCGACCAGGTCGCTGCGCTGGTGGACGCTCTGGTAAGTCGCTATCCAGAGGCCGCAAAATACACCCCGGGGGCGATCCTGTGACTCTTGCCAGTTCACTCAAAGACATCGACTTCACCGATCTGGACAACTTCGCCGACGGATTTCCGCACGACTTGTTCGCGGTCCATCGTCGCGAAGCCCCGGTGTACTGGCATGAGCCGACCGACAACACCCCGGACGGCGAGGGCTTCTGGTCAGTGGCCACGCACGCCGAAACCCTTGAGGTACTGCGTGATCCGGTGACCTACTCGTCGGTCACCGGTGGGGACAGGCCGTACGGCGGCACGCTGCTGCAGGACTTGGCCATCGCGGGCCAGGTGCTCAACATGATGGACGACCCCCGGCACTCACAGGTTCGGCGACTGGTCAGCTCCGGGCTGACGCCGCGGATGATTCGTCGCGTCGAGGACGACCTGCGCGGCCGGGCGCGCCGACTGCTCGACGACGTGGTGCCCGGCCAACCGTTCGATTTCCTCATCGAAATCGCGGCCGAACTACCGATGCAGATGATCTGCATCCTGCTGGGAGTTCCTGAGTCCGAACGTCATTGGCTGTTCGAGGCGATCGAACCGCAGTTCGACTTCGGCGGCTCACGCAAGGCAGCGCTGTCGCAGCTGTCGGTCGAAGAGGCCGGGTCTCGCATGTACGCCTACGGCCAGGAGTTGATCGCCTCGAAGCGCGCCAACCCCACCGACGACATGCTGTCCGTGGTGGCCAACGCGATGGTCGAAGATCCAGAGATTGCGGATTCACACATCCTGTCCGACCTCGAGGTCTACCTGTTTTTCAGTCTGCTGTTCAGCGCCGGCGCCGAGACGACCCGCAACGCGGTGGCGGGCGGGTTGTTGGCACTGACCGAGCACCCAGACCAATTGCGCGCGCTGCGAAGCGATTCCGAGCTGCTCCCCACGGCGGTCGAGGAGATCGTGCGGTGGACATCGCCGTCGCCGTCGAAGAGGCGCACCGCCACCCGCGACGTCACCCTCGGCGGACAGCGGATCGAGGCGGGTCAGAAGGTCCAGATCTGGGAAGGATCGGCCAACCGCGACGAGAGCGTATTCGACCGAGCCGACGAGTTCGACATTGCCCGAAAGCCAAACCCGCACTTGGGTTTCGGTCAGGGCGTGCACTACTGCCTGGGGGCCAACCTGGCCCGACTGGAACTGCGGGTGCTCTATGAGGAACTGCTGTCCCGGTTCGGTGCGGTTCGGCTGGTCGAGCCCGTCGAATGGACGCGCAGCAACCGGCACACCGGCATTCGGCACCTCGTCGTGGAACTCGACGAGGCTTAACGGCTTAAATGGCCGTCCGGCTTGCCGGAATCAAGCCGTCACCGGATGTCTTCGCCGCGGTGATGGCGACCGGCATCCTGTCGATCGCGGCGAGTAAGCATTACTACCACTGGATCAGCGACGCATTGGGTGTCCTTGCCACCTGTGGTCTAGCCGCGCTCGTCGCGCTGGTGTTGTTCACCCGCGCCGTCACCCAGTGGGACTTGACGGATCCCGATGTCACCTTACGGTTGTTCACCTTCGTGGCCGCCTGCGCGGTGCTGGACAGTAGGTTGGCGCGCGTCGGCTGGGTGGTGTTGGCGCTAGGCGTGATTGCGACGGCGTCGTGGTTGGTACTGACGACGCTCTGCGCGCGCAATATGTGGGTTCATCGGTGGGTGCCGCTGCGGGACCGCGCGCACGGCGCGTGGGAGCTGGCCAGCGTGGGAACCTCAGGTCTGGCCATCGTGGGCGCCCAGGTGGCGCTGAACACATCACAGCACTGGGCGTTTGGCGTGGCGGCGCCGGTCTGGGTGCTGGGCCTGGCGATCTACGGCCTGATGACCTGGCTGATCCTGTGGCGAGTGATCGCAGAGAGGCCGGACGGACTGGCGCCCGACTCGTGGATTCTCATGGGTGGGTTGGCCATTGCGACCCTGGCCGGCGATGGTATTCACACGCTCTCGCCCGACTGGCTGGCGCCGGCCGTCAAGGGCATCACGGTATTGACCTGGTTGGCGGCCACCCTCTGGATACCGCCGCTGGTCTACTTCGGCCTGCAACGCATCAGCCGGCGCCCATCCACCCTCAAGTTCGCCGGCGTGTGGTGGGCGATGGTATTCCCGTTGGGCATGTATTCCGCGGCGACCGCCGCCACGGCGGCAGAATTGGGCCAGCGGTCGCTGACCACCGTCTCGCTGGTCTTCTTCTGGGTCGCGCTGGCGACGTGGATCATCGTGGTCGTCGCCGGTGTGCGGCGCGCGCGGGCGAAAGCGTCAGGCCTCTTTCCGTTCACCCGAGGAGGCGGGGATCAGCCTGTATGACATCGAGAAGGCAATGCCCGGCTGCGCCCCATAGCCGCGTCCGATCGCGCTCATTCCACCGTCAGTTTGAACATCACATGGTTGGTCGTGGCGACATAGATGTTGCCGGCGGCGTCCACCGCGACGCTATTGAAGTTGTAAGGCCCGCTAAACGGCAGATTGATCGAGGTGGTCGCACCGGCCGGCAATTTGGACACTATTCCGCTGGTGTCGGTGACGTACGCGTTGCCGGTGGTGTCCACCGCCACCGCCGGCAGGCCACGTGGGTCGTTGAACGGCAGCACGGTCGGGGTGGATGCCCCGACGGGTAGTTTCAGCACCTGGTTGTTGCCCCCAAGATTGGAGGCGCCACTCGAGTCCCAGTCGGCCACGTAGACGTTGCCAGTGGCGTCCACCGCCACTCCGTTGGCGTGATGGAGGCCGGCGAACGGCAGTATTTGCGGGGTAGTCGCCGCCACCGAGAATTTGAGCACGCGGTCGCCGTTGTCAGCAAGGTAGACATTGCCCGCGGTGTCCACCGCCACCGCGCCGGGGCGCTGGAGATCGTCGAACGGCAGCACACTCGCGGTGGCCGCGCCGGCCAGGAGCTTAAGTACGTGCTTGCTGCTTGAGTCAGTGACGTAGAGGTTGCTCGCGGTGTCAACCGCGACGCCGGAAGGGTCCTCAAGGCCCGTGAGAACCTCGGTAGGCGCGATGGCCCCAGCCGGCAGCCGCAGCACTCGGTGGTTGTCTTGGTCGGCGACGTACACGGTGCCGTTCGTGTCTACCGCCACCGCAAGATTGATACCGAGGTCGGTGAACGGCAGCTGAACTTGAGCGCCATACGAACGTTCTGATGATGTCGGGGTCGACGATGATGAGGGTAATGACGGTGCAGGCTGGTTGTTCGTCAGGGCAGGAATGCCGACCGCCCCTGCGATCACGGCGACGACTGCAACGGCACCTGCGACAAGTGCGATCTTGGCGTTCCGACTGATCCCGCCAGTGGTTGACGGGACAGCCGGAGCAGACGCCGGCCGAGAAGGCTTGGCCGTGGTGGGCGATTCGGCTTTGATGGTCGCCGGTTGTGCGATGACACCAGCGGGCGCTACGACTGACTCCGTCGATCGGAGCAGAACGGGGCTCGATACTGGTCGCTCAACGGGCTCACTGATGGCGTCGCGGGCTGCTTTGGCTAACTCCACCGTGGTCGCGTACCGCTCGTCGGGGTCCTTGGCCATGCCGGTCGCGATGACCTCATCGACAGCTGGGGGCACATCCTCGCGCGTGATCGAGGGGCGCGGCGGCGGGGTGTGCAGATGCGCGTCGACCAGGCGCGGCATGGTGTCAAGGTCGAACGGTGGGTGTCCGGTCAGGCATTCGTAGAACACGCATGCCAACGAATAGATGTCGGCACGGGCATCCTCTACTCCGTCCATACGTTCGGGTGCGATGTATTGGAAGGTTCCGATTGTGTTGCCCGACTTGGTCATTCGCGTATCGTCGAGGACACGCGCAATGCCGAAATCGATCAGGTAGGCGAAGTCGTCGGCATCGAGCAGGATGTTGGACGGTTTAATATCGCGGTGCAGCAGACCAACTCGGTGGGCGGCATGCAGTGCCTTGGCGACTTGCTCGATGATCCGCACCGCTCGCGGGAGTTCCAGCTGCCCGTTGGACAGGACGGTGGCGAGGTCGCGACCCTCGACCAGTCGCATGTCAACGTAGAGGCGGCCGTCGATTTCGCCGTAGTGGTGGATGGGAATGATGTGCGGGCTGTTCAATCGTGCCGCAGCGTGTGCCTCTCGGCGGAATCGCAGCTGAAAGTCCTTGTCTTCAGACAAATTCGCAGGGAGCAGCTTGATAGCCACGATCCGGTCGGTGTCGGTGTCATGGGCGCGCCACACCTCGCCCATGCCGCCGCGGCCCAACAGCTCGATCAGGTGGTAGCGCCCGAACGGAGTTCCCTCCACATCAGCCTCCTCGCCGACCACAGTCCAACACACGATAAGCCTGATAATGGGTATCGCACCGAGGAAACGAGATCGCTCGAAAACGACAGTGATCTCGCTAGTGCGCGATCACGCACGGCCGGAGACTCTCGTGCGGCCTCGGCCTCGACGTCGAACGGGAAGCATCCCAAAGTCGGCTCGCCTCGTGACCACGATTAGTGGGTTACCAGCCTGATCCCCGCAGCGCGTAGTTCGAGGGCGGCCAGCCCGCGAATGATGTCGGGATCCTCCTGGCGCCACCCTCCGACCGGGTCCGCGCTGACGGCGGCGAGCTTGGCCGGCGACCGGTTCGCCAATGCCCGCAGCGCGAGCAGTTGTTGACCGGCGGGCGTGGTGGCCAGCGCTGACACGGTCCATTTCCGTCGGAAGAATCGCAACCGCAGGAACAACCAGGGGCCACCAACCGTCAGGATGGGCGTCGCAGCCACCGCGATCGCCAACACCACAGCCAGCCAACTCGCCGTGGTAGCCAAGTCATGGCCGGCGCCGGCGATGTCGAGCGCCGCTTCGCTGGCCGCGTTGAGCGGCTTGCTCACCGCATCGCCCACCAGCGGAACGTTGTGGGCGCCATGTCCGGCCGAGGCCAGATTGTCCGCGACGCCGTTCGAGCCCGTCTCGACCTGGCGGCCGGCCTCGGCGATCATCGCGATGGCCTCGTGGACCGCCAACCCGACGAACACCCAGATGATCGTCCACACCGAGACGGTGACGTCGCTCATCAGTTGGACGAACAATCGAAGGGGCCGGGTGGAGTAAGGCAAGTACCGCGTCATAGGGCTGATCCCAGCACAGGCCGGCGAGTGGCGTGGCGGATACTCTGACCCGATGCGCCCCGCACTGTCCGACTACCGGCATCTGGCCAGCGGCAAGGTCCGCGAAATCTACGAAATCGACGACGACCACCTGTTGCTGGTCGCCACCGACCGGATCTCGGCCTACGACTACATCCTGGACAACACCATCCCGGACAAAGGCCGAATCCTGACCGCGATGAGCGTGTTCTTCTTCGACCTGGTGGACGCCCCCAACCACCTGGCCGGCCCGCCCGACGACTCGCGGATTCCCGACGACGTGCTGGGCCGCGCGCTGGTGGTGCAGCGGCTGGAAATGCTGCCGGTCGAGTGCGTGGCCCGGGGCTACCTCACCGGTTCTGGACTGCTCGACTATCAGGCGACCGGGCAAGTCTGCGGCATTCCGTTGCCGCCGGGACTGGTCGAGGCCAGCAAGTTCGCCGAACCGTTGTTCACTCCGGCGACGAAGGCCGAACTGGGCCTGCACGACGAAAACATCTCATTCGACCGGGTCGTCGAATTGGTGGGCGAGGTTCGCGCCAACCAGTTGCGTGACCGTACCCTGCGGATCTACGTGCAGGCCGCCGATCACGCGCTGAGCAGGGGAATCATCATCGCGGACACCAAGTTCGAGTTCGGGACCGATCGTGACGGCAACCTGCTGCTGGCCGACGAAATCTTCACTCCCGATTCGTCGAGGTATTGGCCCGCCGCAGAATACCGGCCAGGAGTGGTGCAGACCGCGTTCGACAAGCAGTTCGTGCGCAACTGGCTGACCAGCCCGGCATCCGGCTGGGACCGTGGCGGTGAGCTGCCACCGCCGCCCCTTCCCGACGACGTCATCGAGGCCACCCGCGGCCGTTACATCGAAGCTTACGAACGCATTTCGGGCCTGCGATTCGATGACTGGATTGGCCCGGCCGCATGAGCGAACCAGTTGCACCGCCCATCGCCAAGCGGGTCGAAACCCGTCGGGAACATCACGGCGACGTCTTCATCGACCCCTACGAATGGCTGCGCGACAAGGACAATCCCGAAGTCATCGCCTACCTCGAGGCGGAGAATGACTACGTCGATCAGGCCACCGCTCACCTCGAACCACTGCGACAGAAAATTTTCGACGAAATCAAGGCGCGCACCAAGGAAACCGACCTTTCGGTACCGACCCGCCGTGGCTACTGGTGGTACTACTCGCGCACCTTCGAAGGAAAGCAGTACGGCGTTCATTGCCGTTGTCCGATAACCGGTCCCGACGACTGGAACCCGCCGAAGTTCGACGAGGACACCGAGATTCCCGGTGAACAGGTATTGCTCGACGAGAACGTGGAGGCCGACGGTCACAACTTCTTCGCTCTCGGCGCGGCCAGCGTCAGCCTGGACGGCAACCTCTTGGCCTATTCCGTGGATGTCGTCGGTGACGAGCGGTACACGTTGCGGTTCAGGGATTTACGCACCGCGGAGAACTACCCGGACGAGATCACCGGGATCGGTGCCGGGGTAACCTGGGCCGCCGACAACCGCACCGTCTACTACATCACCGTGGACGAGGCCTGGCGCCCGGACACCGTCTGGCGGTATCGGCTTGGTGGGCAGAATGAGTCGGAGCAGGTCTATCACGAACCCGATGAACGGTTCTGGCTTGCCGTGGGACGTACTCGCAGCGACGCCTACATCTTCATTGCGGCCGGATCTTCCATCACCTCCGAGGTGCGCTACGCGGATTCGACTGACCCGCAAGCGCAATTCACCGTCGTACTGCCGCGCCGCGACGGTGTCGAGTACTCGGTGGAGCACGCGATCGTCGGCGGCCAGGACCGTTTCTTGATCCTGCACAATGACGGCGCGGTGAACTTCACGCTCGTCGAGGCGCCGGTCGAGGACCCGACCCGACAGCGCACCCTGATCGCGCACCGCGACGACGTCCGGCTCGACGGTGTTGACGCCTTCGCCCGGCATCTGGTGGTCAGCTATCGGCGTGAGGGACTGCCGCGCATTCAATTGTGGCCCATCAAGAGTGACGGCAGCTACGACGAGCCCGAAGAACTCACCTTCGACTCCGAGCTGATGTCGGCCGGCCTGGGGGCCAATCCGAACTGGGACTCGCCCAAACTGCGCATCGGGGCGGGATCATTCATCACCCCGGTGCGAATCTATGACCTCGACCTGGTCACCGGTGAGCGGACACTGCTGCGCGAGCAGCCCGTGTTAGGTGACTACCGGCGTGAGGACTACGTGGAGCGCCGCGACTGGGCGTTCGCCGACGACGGGGCCCGGATCCCGATCTCGATCGTCCACCGGGCTGATATCGAATTCCCGGCTCCAGCATTGATTTACGGCTACGGCGCCTACGAAATGTGCGAAGACCCGCGGTTCTCCATTGCCCGGCTGTCACTGTTGGATCGCGGCATGGTGTTCGTCATCGCCCACGTCCGCGGTGGCGGTGAGATGGGCCGGTTGTGGTACGAGCACGGCAAGCTGCTGGAAAAGAAGAACACCTTCACCGACTTCATCGCGGTCGCAAGGCATCTGGTGGACTCGGGACTGACCCGGCCGCAGCAGTTGGTCGCGATGGGCGGCAGCGCGGGCGGTCTGCTGATGGGCGCGGTGGCGAACATGGCACCGGAGCTCTTTGCCGGAATTCTTGCCCAGGTGCCGTTCGTCGATCCGCTCACGACGATCCTCGATCCTTCGCTGCCGCTGACCGTGACCGAATGGGATGAGTGGGGAAACCCGTTGGCCGACAGCGAAGTCTATGCGTACATGAAGTCCTATTCGCCGTACGAGAACGTCTCGACCAAGCCCTATCCGGCGATCCTGGCCATGACATCGCTGAACGACACCCGGGTCTACTACGTGGAACCGGCCAAGTGGGTCGCCGCCCTGCGCCACGCCAACAACACCGGCAAGCCGGTGTTGTTGAAGACCCAGATGCACGCCGGTCACGGCGGAATCAGCGGTCGCTACGAACGCTGGAAGGAAATCGCATTCCAGTACGCCTGGCTGTTAGATGCCGCCGACGGCGACAACGGCGGCAGCTCCTAGGAAGACGGCCTCTTCGACACTGCGCAGCGACAACCGCGTGTGCATGGACTTGGGCGGGTTGGGCATCCGCGCGGCGTAGACATTGGCCGGGAACATCGCCAGCATCAGCGCCAGCAGGCACACCGCCGCCGCCACCCGGGTGCTGGGCAGCAACAGGCCCACCGCCCCCAGGAGTTCGAGCACGCCGGTGATGGTGACCAGCAGACCGGGGGCCGGCAACCGCGGCGGCACGATCGCGATCATGTCTCGCCGCATCGCTGGCACGAAGTGAGCCACGCCGGTCAGTACGAACATGGCCGCCAGGCCGACGGCGACCGCGTTGGCCCAGTTGTCGACATACGCGACGCCTAACCAACCGACGATGCGTGCGCCGATGCTGCCGAACAGCAGCGCGATGAGTGGTGCCATGAGAACTTCTCCAATCTAGACAGTGACAAGATCTGTCACCGCCCACGGTAAGCGGGCAATCTAGTCACTGTCAAGTTATGCCGGTATGCTGGGCTGATGAACCGCCCCACCTACCATCACGGCGACCTGCGGGCCGCGATCCTCACCGAGGCCGCCCGCCTGGTCGCCGAACGCGGCGCGGAGCGCGTCTCGCTGCGGGAATTGGCGCGCGAGGCCGGAGTCTCACATGCCGCGCCGGCCCACCACTTCACCGATCGCCGGGGTCTGTTCACGGCATTGGCGACGGAGGGTTTTCGGCTACTGGCTGACGCTCTGGTGCGAGCCCGTCCGCGGTTCGCCGATGCGGCCCTGGCCTACGTGCGGTTCGCGCTCGAGCATCCGGGGCACTATCAGGTGATGTTCAACCGTTCGCTGCTGGACGGCTCCGATCCTGAATTCGCAGCCGCCGAAGCCGCCGCTGCCGCGGAATTGTCGCGCGGGGTGGAGACGTTGCGCGATCCCAACGCTCGGTCCGATCCAGCGGGTGCTCAGCTCGCGGCCTGGTCTCTGGTGCACGGGTTCTCGACGCTGTGGCTCAACGACGCATTCAATGCCCAAGTGCGCGCGGCGGATCCGATGGACACCGTGAATCGGATCGCGGCGATGCTGTTCACGGAGTAGCGCGACTAGATGGCGGTCTACACGGTCGGTTTTCGAGGCAGGAACCACGCCGGAACAAGCGTCACCATCATCAGCACGACCGCGACCCCCAGCACCGCCGCATAGGCGTGGGAAAGGTCGTTCAGCAGCGCGGTCCCGAAGTCAGCGGCGCGTGCCGGTGGGGGTAGCGCCGACGGGTCGACGGCTACGCCGCGGCGGGCGGCGGCCTTCTCCAACAGCGCAACCTGGTTGGCGACGTCGATGTTCTCGCTGCGATTGAACTGATTGGTGAGCAACACCGACATCAGCGCCGTGCCCACCGAACCGCCCACTTGCTGGTTGACACTGATCAGGGTGGAGCCGCGGGCAATGTCATGCGGCGTGAGTGTCTGCACCGCGGCGCCGGAAAGCGGCATCATGGTGCAACCCATGCCCAGGCCCATCAGCGCCAGGCCGGCCACCAGAAGCGGGAAGTAATTCGCTTGTTTGGCGACGCCGAATGTGAAGGCGGCCAGGCCCACGGTGATCAGGGTCAGGCCGAACAGCACGCTCTTTCCCGGGCCCCGCCGGTCCATGAAGGCTCCGGCGAACGGCATGGTCAGCATGGCGCCAACCCCTTGCGGTGCCAGGTGAAGTCCCGATTCCATCGGGGTCTGGTGCAGTACCTGTTGCAGATAGCTCGGCATCAGCAGGCCGGTGCCGAAGAATGCGATGGAAAACACCAGCATCGTCGCGTTGGCTTGGGTGAACACCCGGTTCCGGAACAATCGCACGTCGATGAGCGGATGTTCCGCGCGGTGCAACGCGTGCATGACGAACGTCACGATCAGCACCACGCCGACGCCCATCGGCAGCAACACGTGGACGTCGGCGACCGTGCCGCGGCCGGGGATGGACGAGACGCCGAACAACAGCGTGGCCAGGCCGGGGGACAACAACATCACACCGACGACGTCGAACGTTTCCGACGGTGTCGGACGATCTTTCGGGAAGACGATTGACGCGAGGACGAACGCGACCAAGCCGATGGGCAGGTTGACCAGAAAGATCCACGGCCAACTGAATTCGCTGACCAGCCAGCCGCCCAGGATCGGTCCGCCAATAGGGGCGAGCAGCATCGGGACGCCCAAGACCGCCATCAAACGACCCAGTCGCCTGGGCCCAGCCGCGCGGGTGAGGATCATGAATCCCAGCGGCAGCAGCATGCCACCACCGATTCCCTGCACCACCCGGAAAGTGATGAGCAGCAGGATGTTTGATGCCGTCGCGCACAGTGCTGAGGCGAGCGTGAAGGCGAGCACCGAGCCCATCCAGAGCCGCTTGGTGCCGAATCGGTCGGCGGCCCATCCGGTCACCGGGATCACGGTGGTCAGGGCGAGCGTGTAACCGGTCATGGTCCAGCCGACAATTGCCTGCGTCGATGCGAACTCGACGATGAACGTGCGCTGCGCGACGCTGACGACGGTGACGTCCAGGATCGTCATTATCGATGCCAGCACGACGACCCCGGCGACGCGCAGCGTCCCGGCGTCGAGCTTGCTGGGATAGACGTGTTCGCCGGGTTCGGGCTGCCCCGGCTTGATGGGCAGCGCAACATCTGCCGGTACGGAACTCGCCTTATCCATGGCGTTCCATAGCATATCTATGCGGATGCTCGACCCCGGTTGCGCCCCGTGATCCAACCCACTCGAAATACTCCTGACGTCCGCGTGTACTTCACCGTCCGGAAACCTGGCGTCGGCAAACTGCAAGTGTGTCTGGAAAACTGATCGTCTCGGTCTCGGGAATGTGCGAACGCACCCTGGGCGAGGTCGACGCATTCTGCGGGCAAATGGACGCCCGCTCGGTACCGGTTTCATTGCTGGTGGCCCCGCGCCTGGGTGGTGACTACCGCCTCGACCGTGACCCACGCACCGTGGAGTGGTTGACGGCGCGGCGCACCGGTGGTGATGCGTTGGTGTTGCACGGCTATGACGAAGCGGCGACCAAGCGGCGCCGCGGCGAGTTCGCGACGCTGCACGCACATGAGGCAAACCTGCGACTGATGGCCGCTGACCGGGTGCTCGAACACCTCGGTTTGCGCACCCGACTGTTCGCCGCACCGGGCTGGCTGGTCTCTCCCGGCGTGGTCAAAGCACTGCCGCGCAATGGATTCCGGTTGTTGGCCGACTATCACGGAATCACCGATCTGGTGCGCAACGAGACAGTCCGCGCTCGGGTGTTGGGCATCGGAGAAGGATTCCTGGCCGAACCGTGGTGGTGCCGAATGGTGGTGATGTCTGCCGAGCGCATCGCGCGGCGTGGCGGCATCGTCCGCATCGCGGTCGCCGCGCATCACTTGCGCAAGCCCGGACCGCTGCAGGCGATGCTGGACGCCGTCGACCTGGCGCTCATGCACTCGTGCACGCCCACCGTGTACCAGTGGCGGTCCGACAAGGCCATGCCCGACGCCGCGTAGTACCCCGACGTGGTGGTACTACCCTGTACCACCATGAGTGACTCTCCGGCGGCTTCAGGGGACGACGGGTTCACCGCTGACGCGATCATCGTCGGGGCCGGATTGGCCGGGTTGGTGGCCGCCTGCGAACTGGCGGACCGTGGCCTGCATGTTTTGATCCTGGACCAGGAAAACAGCGCCAATCTGGGCGGACAGGCGTATTGGTCGTTCGGCGGCCTGTTCTTCGTGAACAGCCCCGAGCAGCGCCGGCTCGGTATTCGCGACAGCCATGAACTCGCGTTGCAGGACTGGCTGGGCACCGCGGCCTTCGACCGGCCGGAGGACTACTGGCCGGAGCAATGGGCGCACGCCTATGTCGACTTCGCGGCGGGGGAGAAGCGCAGCTGGCTGCGCGCCCGTGGGCTGAAGCTCTTTCCGCTGGTGGGCTGGGCCGAACGCGGCGGCTACGACGCTCAGGGGCACGGCAATTCCGTGCCGCGCTTCCACATCACCTGGGGTACCGGGCCGGCACTAGTGGAGATATTCGCCCGCCAACTGCGCGACCGTCCAACGGTGCGGTTCGCGCACCGGCACCAGGTTGACAAGTTGATCGTCGAGCGCGATGCGGTGACGGGCGTGCGGGGCACGCTCCTCGAGCCCTCCGATGCGCCGCGGGGTGTGCCGTCGTCGCGACAGGCGGTGGGAAAGTTCGAGTTTCGTGCTTCCGCGGTGATCGTGACCAGTGGCGGCATCGGCGGCAATCACGATTTGGTGCGCAAGAACTGGCCTCGGCGGATGGGGCGCGCCCCCAAGCAGCTGCTCAGCGGTGTGCCCGCACACGTGGACGGCAGGATGATCGGCATCGCGCAGAAAGCCGGTGCGCGGGTGATCAATCCGGACCGGATGTGGCACTACACCGAGGGCATCACCAACTACGATCCGATCTGGCCGAGCCACGGAATCCGCATCATTCCCGGCCCGTCGCCGCTGTGGCTGGACGCCGCGGGCCATCGGCTACCCGTTCCGTTGTATCCGGGCTTCGACACCCTGGGCACGTTGGAGTACATCACCCAGTCCGGTTGCGACTACACCTGGTTCATCCTGAACCAAAGGATCATTGAGAAGGAGTTCGCGCTGTCGGGTCAGGAGCAGAACCCCGACCTGACCAGTGCGAGTGCGCGAAAGCTGTTGCGCGCCAGGGTGGGCCAAGGTCCGCCGGGGCCGGTGCAGGCGTTCGTCGACCAGGGTGTGGACTTTGTCAGCGCGAACTCGTTGGCCGAGTTGGTGGACCGCATGAACGAGCTGCCCGATGTGGAACCGTTGGACTACGACATGGTCGAAGCCGCCGTCGAAGCCCGCGACCGCGAAGTGGTGAACAAATACACCAAAGACGGCCAGATCACCGCAATCCGCGCCGCCCGAGGCTATTTGGGCGATCGGCTCGGGCGGGTGGTGGCCCCGCACCCCCTGTTGGATCCCAAGGCGGGGCCGTTGATCGCCGTGAAGCTGCACATCCTGACGCGAAAGACGTTGGGCGGCATCGAAACAGACTTGGCTTCTCGGGTGCTCAAGTCCGACGGCACGCCGATCACCGGGTTGTACGCCGCGGGCGAGGTGGCGGGCTTCGGTGGCGGCGGCGTGCATGGCTACCGTGCCCTGGAAGGCACTTTCCTGGGTGGGTGCATCTTCTCCGGACGGGCCGCCGGCCGCGGCGCCGCCGACGACATCACCTAATCACGCCGAGCAGACGCAAACTTGTATGTTTCGACGCCGAATCGTACGAGTTTGCGTCTGCTCGCCGTTAGAAGGTGACGCCGCTCTCCTCGGGGAGCACCTGGAAGTCGGTGCTGGTCATCTCCGTGAGGCGGCCGTAGTAGATGCCGCGCGCGTCCGGAGCGATGATCCCCTGGTGGATGGGCACCGCGCGCGCCGGCGCCACCGCGCGCAGATATTCGACGGCTTCGGAGATCTTCATCCACGGCGCGGCGGCCGGGGTGGCCAACACGTCCACCGGCTCATCCGGGACGAACAGGGCGTCGCCGGGATGCATCAGCCGGGCGGGATGCTCGCCATCACCCACCAGATACGAAATGTTTTCTATGACAGGGATTTCCGGGTGAATGACGGCGTGCACGCCGCCGACGGCCCGGATGGTCAACGTCCCTACCGACAACTCGTCGCCGACGTGGACGGCCCGGCATGGCTCGCCCAGTTGCTCGGTGGTCTGCGGGTCGGCGTACAGCGGGGCATTCGGGTTTCCCTCGAGCAGCGCAGGCAACCGCGAAACGTCGACGTGATCGGGGTGCTGGTGGGTGATCAGAATCGCCGACAGGCCGGTAATTCCCTCGAAGCCGTGCGCAAACGAACCGGGGTCGAAGAGCACTTTCGTTTCGCCGAACTCGGCGAGAAGGCAGGAATGCCCGAAATGCGTCAGTTGCATGTCTACGATTGTGCCCTGATGCGGGCCGTGCCGATGCGGGTGATGCTGGCGATGCTGCTAGTCGCCGGCAACTTGGCCATTGCCCTGGTAGTGGTGCCGAGCGCGTGGGCGGAGCCCGAAACGTGCCCGCCGGTGTGCGATCAGATCCCGAACTCGGCGTGGATCGATCGACGGGCGGTGCCGCTGGTCTCGGTCTACGGGTGGCCCGCGCTGGCGGGAGTGGCCGCTTCGGTCACGGGCACGACGCCGCGGTTCCGATTCGAGCAGGTGTGCGCGACCCCGTCGTTTCCGCAGGACAGCCGGATCTCGGCGGTTGCCGCTCGGGCTACGGCGGAGCGTCCGGAGGGGCAGTGGCAGCTGCAGGCCCAGGTCATCCACTGGCGCGGTGACACCGCCCGCGGCGGGGACGTCGCCGCATCGGTGTTCGCTGCCGCCGTCGCTGCCGTACGCGCCTGCCAATTGGGGTCTCCGAACCAGTCCCCATCGATCACCGACGACGAGCCGAATCGGATGGCTGCGGTGATCAGCGGACCGACCATCATGCACACCTACCTCGTCGCGCACCCAGCGAGCAGCACCCTGAGCGAACTCACTCTGTGGGCGTCGTCGCCACCGACGGTGGAGTGGCCGGTGGTCTCGGATGCGGGGGTCTTGGACGCCCTGATCGCCCCCTTGTGTGAGGCCTACATCGGTTCGTGCTCATGACGCGCTCACAACATAATGCGCTGCGGTGCAATAGATTTGTGCGTGGCAACGCCGGAGGTCTCGCCCCGTGGTGACGCTCGATGTCCTTTACAGCGCGGCCAACTACTGCTGGCCGGAATTGCGTGACAACGTATTGCGGGCGGAAGCCGAAGGATTCGGGACCGCGTGGGTCTTCGATCACCTGTCCGGCGCGATGATGTCGAGCTCGCGCATGCTGGAATGCTTTTCCCTGGCGGGCGCGCTAGCCGGGGTCACGTCGACCATCGGCATCGGGACGTTGGTCGTCAACGCTGCCAACCGCAGCCCGGGTGTGACGGTCAACGCCGTGGCCTCGCTGCAGGAGATCAGCGGTGGGCGCTTCGTGTTCGGTCTCGGCGCGGGTTCCGGTCCCGGCAGTCCCTGGGCGCTGGAACACCGCCTGCTCAACATTGAGCTGCGCGACTCCGTCCAGGCCCGCCACCAGCACCTCGTCGACGTGCTTGACCTGTGTGACACGTTGTGGAACCCGCTGCGCGACGAGAAGTGGACCGGCTTTCCGCTGCCCATGCCCCGTCCGCCGGTAGTTCTGGGCGCAAACGGCGTCGCACTGGCCAAGGTGGCCGGCGCGCGATGTGACGGAGTCAACGTTCGGCTGGACCACCCGCGGATCGGCGAGATTTTCGAGGCGGCGCGGCGCGCCCGGGCCGAGTCCGTTCGCGCCGGTACGCCCCTTGACCTCAGCGCTTGGACGTCTCTTTGCGAAGAATCCCTCGATCCCGACGGGGACGCGCAGCGCCGACTCGCCGACCTCGGTGGTCACCGGTTGATTCTGGTCTCCTGACTCCGCGCCGGTAGAGTTGGCGAGAACCCTTTGCCCAGCGCCTCGAGCGCGTCCAGGCGCACGCCGCTGGGTGGAGTGATCAGAACTGAGGAGGAGCGCCGGTGGCCCGGGTGGTCGTGCATGTGATGCCCAAGGCGGAGATTCTCGACCCGCAGGGTCAGGCGATAGTCGGTGCCCTGGGCCGCCTCGGGCACAAGGGAATCTCAGATGTTCGTCAGGGCAAGCGGTTTGAACTCGAAGTCGACGACACGGTCGATGACGCCACGCTGGCCGAAATCGCCGAATCATTGTTGGCGAACACCGTGATCGAAGACTGGACCATCAGCCGGGACGAGCAGTGACAGTACGCATTGGCATCATCACCTTCCCGGGCACGCTCGACGATGTCGACGCCGCGCGCGCGGCACGCAAGGTGGGTGCCGAGGCCGTCAGCCTGTGGCACGCCGACGCCGACCTGAAAAACGTCGACGCCGTGGTGGTGCCCGGTGGGTTTTCCTACGGCGACTATCTGCGGGCCGGGGCGATCGCCAGGTTCGCGCCCCTGATGGGCGAAGTGGTGGCCGCCGCCGGACGGGGGATGCCGGTGTTGGGGATTTGCAACGGCTTTCAGGTGCTGTGTGAGGCCGGTCTGCTGCCTGGCGCGCTGACTCGCAACGTGGGATTGCACTTCATCTGCCGCGATGTATGGCTGCGCGTCGCCTCGACATCGACGGCCTGGACGTCACGGTTCGAAGCCGACGCGGAACTGCTGATTCCACTCAAATCGGGTGAGGGGCGCTACGTGGCGCCGCGCGAGGTGCTTGACGAGTTGGAAGGCGAGGGGCGAGTGGTGTTTCGCTACACCGACAACCCCAACGGATCGCTGAACGACATCGCCGGTATCAGCTCGGCCAACGGCCGCGTCGTCGGCCTGATGCCCCACCCCGAACATGCCATCGAAGCCTTGACCGGCCCGTCTGACGACGGGTTGGGTCTGTTCTACTCTGCGCTCGACGCCGTCTTGAGCGTCTAAGACCGGCTAGGCGGGACTTTTCTCGGCCGCTCGCGCGGAATATCCTGCGGCGTTCTGCATCTCGTCGAAGGCGGCGTGCAGTGCCTCGGTGACCACGGGATGTCAATTGGCTTGTAGCGCAACGGCTTTTTTGGTCCGGCTCATCGCCTTCACCCCAGAATTGGGAACCGGCGCTGCCGGGACAACCGGTCGAGCGCGGACTGCATCACCGAGCGGACGTGCGCATCGACCTCATCAATGTCGGGGTCCTCGCCGAATTGCGCGACGACATCGATGGGCTCGAGCACCTCGGTGACCACCTTGGACGGCAAGGGCACGTTCGGCGGGAAGAACACGCTCAGTCCGAACGGGAAGCCGAAGCTGACCGGCAGAATGTCCGACCGCAGCTTGTTCAAGCCCAATTTGCCGGCCAGCCAATTGCCGCGGGTCAAGAACAGTTGAGTCTCTTGGGCGCCGATAGACACCGTCGGCACGATCGGTACGCCGGTTTCGACGGCGGTACGGACGTAGCCGGTGCGCCCATTGAAGTCGATTTTGTTCGCCGCGAAGGTGGGCCGGTACGAGTCGTAGTCACCGCCGGGGAAGACGATAACCACGGCGCCCGAATGCAACGCTGCGGCCGCGTTTTCCCGGCTCGCTTCGATCACGCCGAGGCGGCGCAACCATCCCTCCGTCGGGCCCAGAAACAGGCCGTAATGGCCCAGGGTGTAGACGGGACGGACGTAACCGAAGGTGTCATAGAAGGCGGGCGACAAGATGAACACGTCCGGGGTGAACATCCCGCCCGAGTGATTGGACACCACCAGCGCTCCGCCGGCGGCGGGAACGTTGTCGACGTTGCGCACCTCGGCTCGGAAATACCGTTTGACCAGCGGTCCGATCGCGTCGATGACCTGTTTGGTGAAGGCCGGATCCCACTTGGCGACCTCGTGATTGTCGATCGTGCCGTCGTTCATGCTGCCCCCGCTGTCTGTCTGTCATTGATCGCCGGCCACGGGCTCGGCGTCATTCGACATACATTACTCTCATTCTAGGAGAATGACATATCCGCTGCTCGCCGATGAGATTCGCGGGGCGTGGTGTCATTCGGCTCAGCCGGCGTCGAGTAGCAGCGGCGCGGTCGGTAATTCCGTCACCGGCGTCAGCCCGTCGAACAAGTCGACAGCGGCCGCGATGGCGTCGTCGACGAACGCGGTGAAGTCTTCGAAGCGCACCCTGTCGCCCATCCGCTGCGACTTGGCCGCGGCCACCCCGATGCGCAGCGGGTCCGAGGAACGGTGCACGTCCGCGGTGATCTGGCGGTTCTCCTGGTTCCATGCGTCGGCGAACCGCTGTAACCGCTCGCGGTCTCCGGCGGGGAAAAAGCACGCCGGGGTGACCCGGATGACGACGACATCGGGATGCAGGGGCGGGATCTCGATGTGGACGTGCAGACGCCGCTTTTCGGTGTTGATGACAAAGAAGAATTCGCCGTCGTGTTGCCCGCGGAAATACCGCCGCCCCCGGATGCGCAGGAAGCGCTCAATGAGGTCAGTACTCAGCGGCTCGGCCAGATGCGCAGTCATGACAGCCATCGTGCGGTCGCTGCCTATGCGTGTGCTTTGAGCCGAGCAAAGCGCCATCGAAGAATTTGTTGAGAATTTGCTGAGCGACGCGGCCGAAGAATCCGGGCGGTAGCGATGAACGACGGGACGACATACCCGACGATGCAGTCGCGGGTGCCGGAGTTCGACGCTCTACCAGGCGTGTCGACATCGCGTTGCTCGACGCGCTCGACGATCCCACCTAACGTTGGCGGTGATGCCGCGAATTTGCTAGGAGGGCTGACGGTGGTACTCGCAGTCGAACGGATTGACCATGTGGTCTTGAACTGCAATGACGTCGAGGCGACTGCAGCGTGGTATCAACGGGTGCTCGGCATGACCCGAGAAACCTTTGGACCGTCGCACCGGGTTGCGCTCCGCTTCGGCAACCAGAAGATCAACCTGCGACCGGTCGGCGCGCAAGCCGACGATCCCGACTGGGCTACCGGGTCCACCGAGGCGGCGGGATCTGCAGACTTGTGCTTCGTCACGCGTGCGACCCCCGGTGAGGTGCGCGCTCACCTCCTCGAGTGTGGGGTGAAAATTACCGATGGGCCGGTGATCCGGACCGGTGCGCTTGGTGTGATGACATCGCACTATTGTCGCGACATCGAAGGCAATCTGATCGAAATCTCAGTCTACTGAGCCCTATTCGCGGCTCGCGCTGATCCGGTAGTCACAGTGGATACAGGGCCGGCAGGTTGACCACAATGGCCTCCTGCGTGCTGCGCGCGATGACAACCTCGGCGGGCGTGGTCGGGTCCGGGTTCTCTTCCCGGTGCGGCAGGTACGGCGGGACGAAGATGTAGTCGCCGGGCTGTGTCGCGATGCGAACCTCTTGCGCCCCGTCGTGAAACACGAACTCGGGGTTGCCGCTTCGTACATAGATGGCCGTCTCGGAGTCGCCGTGATGATGATTCGCCGACGCCGTCGCGGGGGAGACATGAGTCTCGCCCATCCAGAGCTTCTCGGCGCCGACCGATAGCCCGCTGAGCGCGGCAAAGCGACGCATTCCGTCGGATTGCGCGGTGTCGGAACTGATCTCCGATGCCTTGACGTGGTGCACCCGGTTGCGTGCCAACGTCGGTGTCGTTTCGTCGAAGTCGGGGTGGAATCCGTCGGCTGTTGCCATGGGTGTCCTTCTGCTAGACGACGGTGAAAAACGAATCGCGGTAGGCCTCAAGGAGTCTCAACCACAACTCGCTGATGGTGGGGAAGCATGGCACGGCGTGCCACAGCCGATCGACGGGAACCCGACCCGCCACCGCGACGGTGGCGGCGTGCAGCAGTTCCGTGACGCCGGGGCCTACCAGGGTCACGCCGAGTAGGTGGCCCTTATCGACGCCGACCACCATGCGTGCCCGGCCGGTGTACCCGTCGGCGAAGAGTTCCGCACCCTTGACGACATCTCCGATCTCGACGTCGATGGCCTTGATCCGGTGACCCGCACGGGCGGCTTGTTCGGCGGTCAGGCCCACCGCGGCGGCTTCGGGGTCGGTGAAGAAGGCTTGCGGTACCGCTAGGTGGTCGGCGGTGATCGCGTGCGCGCCCCACGCCTCGGTGTCCAGTGGCTGTCCGGTCGCACGGGCGGCGATGGCGGCGCCGGCGATCCGGGCCTGGTACTTGCCAAGGTGTGTCAACAACGCGTGATGGATCACGTCGCCGGCGGCATAGAGCCAACCGTCGTCGATGTCCCGCACCCGGCAGGTGTCGTCGACATCAAACCAGCTGCCCGGCGTCAACCCCACTGTCTCCAAACCGATGTCATCGCTGAGTGGCGCCCTGCCGGTGGCGAACAGGATCTCGTCGACGGTGAGCTTGCTGCCGTCGTCCAGATCCAGCTCCACCGGCCCGGCGGGGTCGGGTCGGTGCAGTGCGCGGACCGACACCCCCAGTCGCACGTCGACGCCGGCATCGGCCAGGCCGCGGCCGACGTATTCGCCCACGAACGGCTCCATTCGCGGCAACAGAGCAGAGCCGCGAACCAGTAGGGTCACCGCCGAGCCCAATCCCTGCCAGGCCGTCGCCATTTCGACACCCACACCGCCCCCGCCGACGACGGCGAGCCGGCCGGGAACCGAGCTGCTGTCGGTGGCCTGACGGTTGGTCCACGGCCGCGCATCGGCGATGCCAGGCAGGTCGGGCAGGGCCGGGCGGCTTCCGGTGCAGACGACCACCGCGTGGCGTGCGTTGAGCACTAATGGCTCGCCGCCGGCTGCGGCCACGGCGACCCGGCGCGGACCGTCCAGCCGGCCATGGCCGCGGATCAGCGTGGCGCCGATATCGCCCACCCAGTCGGCCTGGCCGCTGTCATCCCAGTTGGTCACATAGCGGTCGCGGCGGCCGAACACCCCGGCGGCATCGATCGAACCGCCGATAGCCTCGCGGGCGCCGTCGACACGACGGGCGTCGGCGACAGCGAGGACGGGTCGCAGCAACGCCTTGCTGGGCACGCAGGCCCAATACGAGCATTCGCCGCCGACGAGTTCGCGCTCCACCACCGCAACGCTGAGGCCCGCCGCTCGGGCGCGGTCCGCGGCGTTCTGACCCACCGGTCCCGCGCCGAGCACGATCACGTCATATTCGTGGTGGTAGTCCTGCTGGTCATCTGACATGCTTGCCGTTCCTTTCCTTGGCGTGAGCAGACGCGCGACAGCCCCCGACACGCTGGTCACATGGGCACTTATGCGTCTGCCCGGCGGAGTTGGGAGAGGCGCTCGGCGAGCTCGGGTAGGTCGCGCGCCACGATGTCTGGTTGCGGTAGACCGTGGACCGCAAGTGGCGCAGTACCCCGGCGCGTGATGAAGGCAGTGCCGAAACCGGCGTTGCGCGCCCCGAGGAGATCCCACTCGTGTGCGGCCACCATCGTGCACTCCGCCGGGGCCACATCCAGCGCCTCACATACCTGACGGTAGACCGTTGGGGCGGGCTTGAATTCCCGGCAGGTGTCGACGGTCAACTGACGTTCGAAGAAACCGGCGAGGCCGGCGTTGTCCAGCGGGGAGGGGCTGCCTTCCCGGTGCGGCGAGTTAGTGAGCGTGACCAGTCGAAAACCGTTGGTGCGCAACCGGTCCAGTCCTTCGATCACGTCCGGGTGCGCCGGCATGGTGCGCATCGCGGTCTGTAGGCGGATCGTGTCGGGGTCGGCGACCCGGACGTGGTATCGGTCCGCGAGCATGCGCAGCACTCCGCCGCCCAGGGTGAAGAAGTCCACATAGTGTTCCGACAAGGTGACCGTCATCGAGTACATGACGAGCCGGGTGAACCATTCATGCAGCACGCGCTCGTCCCCGAACAACTCCCCGAAAAAAGGTGCCAACGACTCTAGATCGATCAGCGTTTCGTTCACGTCGAAGACGAGCACAGACGGTTGCATGACTGGTCTTCAACCTTCTTTCGTTCGGAAATGTCTGGTCGCAAGTGACCGACCGCACGTAGCCAGATCAACACCATCGACAACTCGGCCATTCCAAGCAACCCGCGGCCCGCCGATGTCACGACCCACGGTTGCTCCCCCTACCGCAATTGGCTGCGGGTCAATCCAAAACGACGACCATCTTCCCGCCGGCCCCACCGGCTTCCATGACCCGATGCGCCTCGTGAATCTGGTCGAACGAGAAGACGCGCGACGGCTTCGCATCCAACCGGCCGTCGGCCACTTGACCGGCGATGTCGGCCAACGGCACGTCGGAAAGCGGGAATCCGGGAGTGCCAAAGACGAAGCTGCCGAAGAAGCTCAAGTTCACCCCGCTGGCCATGCGCAGCAGTGGGTTGAAATCTGCGATGGGCGCGAGGCCGCCGAGCCATCCGGCCAGACAGGCGGTCCCGCCACGACGCAGCATGTCCAGGGAATCGAGAATGGTGCTGTTGCCGACGAGATCGAGGACGGCGTCGATCTCCTTGGCTTCGGCGATATGGGCGGCCAAATCGGTTCTTTCCACCTCGACGCGCACGGCGCCTAGCTCCTCGAGTATCGAAAACCGTTGTGGACTACGCGCGGTGGCGATGACGCGAGCACCGGCGGCCACGGCCATCTTGAGTGCAGCCTGCCCAAACGACGACGTCGCACCCCGTATCACCAATGTCTGACCCGCCTTCAGGTCCAGGTTGCGGAACAGGCACGTCCATGCGACGGCGAACGTTTCGGGCAAGGCCGCCAACACCGACCACGGCAAATCTGACTCGATGAGAGCGACGTTGGGTACCCGCACGCGGGTGTATTCGGCGTAACTGCCGTTGATCGTTCGCCCGAGGCCGCCCATCAACGCGGCCACCTTGGCTCCGACCGGAAACTCCCCACCCGGGCAGGAGTCGACGATGCCCACGCATTCGATGCCGCTGACCTCTGCGGCTTCTGCCCATTCGCCTCGGCGCATGTGCAGTTCGGCATGGTTGATCCCAAATGCCTTGATCTGTATGACGACTTCGCCTTTTTTCGGCAGCGGCTTGGGGATGTTGGTGTAGACCAAGCTGTCGAGTCCGCCAAACCCAGCCAGGATGATCGCGCGCATGGTTTCACCATCGTGCGTATCCCTCACGACAGCGGGGGTCGTCGGTAACGAGACATCTTGCGCGATCGCGTTCGTAGCGGACATTGTCAGCCCTTTCGATTCGACAGCGGGCTTGCGATTCGGCATCAGTAGGCAGAAACTAATGGGCCGTATAACCCATAATTATGGGCTGAACAACCCAAAAAGTCCAGCACTAGTGCCGAACAGTGGGTCAGGCCGGGGTCGTCAAGCCTTTGACCTGCGCCGCGATGACCGGCTGGCGTCTTTGTCGGCCCGCGCAAAAGAGCGCACATAGTTGACCGCAGCGTTGACGGCCACGCGCAGCGGCTGGGGATCGCCGGTGGCATGCGTGATCATCGCGCCACCCTGGTGCGCGGTCACCAGCGATACCGCAAGGTGGCGAGGGTCGGCGTCGGCCCGCAAGTCCCCACGGCGTTGCATCGCCTCAAGACCTTCGCGAAATAACTCGATCCATTGGTCATATCCGGCGGAAAGGTCGTCGTGAATGTCGTCGTCGGCGTCGATCAGTTCGCCGGCCAGTGAACCGTAGACGCACCCGCCGATCCGGTATACGGCGTCGATGTCGGCAATGCATGCGTCGGCCCAGGACTGAAGGGCCGCAACGCTATCCAGGGCACCGAGCCGTGGCTGGGTGTGGAAGGTCACGACGTCGCTGCGACGGGAAGCGATCACCTGACGGGTGAGGTCCCGCTTGTCTTCGAAATAGTGTGAAATTTGCGATCCGCCGACCCCTGCGGTGGTTCGAACTTCCTCGATGCTCGTGTTGTCGACGCCGTGCTCGAACATCAGCCGTGCGGCGGACTCGACGATCCGTGCCCGGGTCGCCAGTCCCTTCCGGGTGAAGCGCGCATCCTCGGCGACCGCGGCACGGGACGCCCGAGTGGACCCGCGCCGGCCACGAGGCCGCCGGACCGGGCGCGGGGTACGTTCGGCGGGGTCGGCGGCGAACATGCGCAGATAGTTGACGGCAAATCGGGTGGCGTCGGCGTGCGGCCACTCCGCGCGATACGTATAGGACAACGTGCCACCACCCTGGTGGGCACTGACGATGACCATTGCCAGACTCGTCGGTTCTGCGATCGGGAGAAGGATGCCGTCGTCCTTCATCTGCTGAATCGCCTTGTCCAGCAGCTTTATCCACTGCAGATATCCGGCGCCCAGCGTTATCCGGGTGGCGTCGTCGGACTTTGCCAGCTGAGCGGCCAGCGCGTGGTAAGTGGGCGTTCCTGTGCTGGCGACCCGTCTCAAGTAGCGCATGTTGAGCTCGGCCCACTTTTCGAAGTCGGCGAGCGAGCGCAAGCCGCCGAGCTCGGGTTGCTCATGAAAGGCCAGCACCACAGCGATTTGGCGGGCGACGACCGCGCGGATCAGCGCGCTCTTGTCGGCAAAGTAGTGCGCAAGCTGCGAACCGCTGACCGACGCGGCCCTGCGCACTCCGTCCATGTTGAGCGCCCGCAGCCCGTGCGCGACGATCAACTCGGCGGCGGCCAGCACGATCCGATCGCGGGTGGCGCGCCCTTTGGGGGTCAACCGCTTTTCGGTCTGGTCGTCGGGGATAACCATCGCGTCAGGCTAACGTGCAAACCGCCCCATTAATGGGATATTCAGCCCATATCCTCCGCGCCGCCCGCGGTGGCAACCGTCACGCCGGCACGGGAACTCTTGCGAGAAACTCGCGAATCAGTCCCGTGACTTCTGGCAGGGCGGACTCCAACAGGAAGTGCCCGCCGTCCAGCAGGTGGATCTCGGCATGGGGGAGGTCCTCGGCGAACGCTTCCGCGCCGGCCGGGCCGAATATCTCGTCACCGCGACCCCACACCGCCAGCAGTGGAACACCCGAGGCGCGGAAGTACTCGTGCAGTTGCGGGTAAAGCGGAGCATTCGTCGCGTAGTCGCGGAACAGCTTCAGCTGGATCTGTTCGTTGCCGGGCCGGGACAACAGAGCGAAGTCGTGATGCCAAGATTCCGGGTCGACCAGGGTTTCGTCGGGCACGCCGGTGAGATACTGCCAGCGGGTGGCCTCCAAGGTGAGGAACTGCCGGATCGCGGCCTCGTTGGCGCCGGTCGGCTCACGTTGATACGCCCAGACCCCCTTCCAGAAGTCCTCGACGAACCCCGCGTCGTAGCCATTGCCGTTCTGGGTGACGATCGCCGTGATCGCGTCCGGATCGCGCAGAGCCAACCGCCATCCGATCGGCGCGCCGTAATCCTGGACATACATGGCGTACTGGACGACCCCGAGCGCGCGTAACAGCCCCTCGGTGAGATCGGCCAGCGCGTCGAAGGTGTAGTCGAATTGGTCGACCGGCGGTGCGTCGGACAGGCCGAAGCCCAGGTGATCCGGTGCGATCACGTGGTAGCGGTCGGCGAGCTGTGGAATCAGGCCGCGAAACGTGTACGAGCTGGTAGGGAAGCCATGCAAGAGCACGACCGTGGGTGAGCTGGGATCGCCGGCTTCGCGAAAGAACAGCCGATGACCGTCGACCGAGATGTAGCGATGATGAATGGCAGGCATGGCGCCCTCCGTGTTTTTGGGTTGTGCAACCCATTATGCGCGTAGGTCACCATACTGAGTCAAGCATTTTCTGGGTCACTCATCCCAGTCGGTCATCCGCGCTGGGCGAGACCACGGTGCCGGACTTCTGGCCCTATGGCGCGATGGCGAGCTGCCCGCCAGTGACGTGCAGAACGGCGCCGTTGACGTAGCTGGCCTCCGTAGAACTCAAAAACACTACGGCCCTGGCGATTTCGCCTGGGTCAGCTCCGCGGCCCAATGCGGTTGTCGCGCCCAGTCCGTCGACCAACCCCGGTGTCACGTCGGCTCCCGGCGTGTACGTCGGCCCGGCGGCCACCGCGTTCACTCGCACTGCGGACCGGCCGAACTCGTCAGCCCAGGTTCGGGTCAGTTGTTCCAGCCCGGCCTTGGTGGCGCCGTAGATGCCCGCGCCACGCGCCGCCACCGACGCGGCAAGGGTGCTGACATTGACCACTGCGCCGCTGCCGCGGGCGGCCATGGCCGGGACTAGCCGCTGAACCAGGAGGTACGGGGCGCGCAGGTTGACGTTCACGTGCTTGTCGAAAGTCGCGTCGTCGGTTTCGTCGGTCGCGCCGAATTCGTAGATGCCGGCGTTGTTGATCAGGATGTCCACCGGCCCGGCCGCGGCGGCCAACCGCCGGACGTCGTCGGCCTTGCTCAGGTCGGCGGAAACGAAGCGTGCTGTGCCACCGGCATTCTCGATCTCACGGACGACTTCGGCACCGCGTTCGGCGCTGCGGCCGTGCACGACAACCTCGGCGCCCAGCCCTGCGAGCTGCAGCGCGACTTCGCGCCCGATTCCCGATGTGGCTCCCGTAACCAGTGCGGTGGAGCCGGCAAGTGATGTGGTCATTTCCCGCTAACCGGCGGGCGACAACGATTTATTCCGGGCTATTGCGGGCTATTCGGAGTGCGGGCTCAGCGCGACCGACGCCTCCGCGGTGTAGCACAGGAACGTCAGGGTCTCCTGCAGGTAAAGCTGCACCGTGTCGGCGTCGTGGCTGAGGTAGCCGATCGACACGTCGGTACCCAGCTGCAGGTCGAAGTCGCCGCCACGGGTGGTCAGCACAAACGCACCGTCGATGGCCGGTGCCCAGATGATGTCCCCGTCGACCAGGCGGTTGATGTGTTCGAGGATGGGATAGCCGTGCTGGGTGGTCTCGCTCACCTTGGTGTACACGTCGGCGCTCAGCAGCACAGAGTACGGGCCGTCAACACCGGACAGCCGCAGTTCCGACAACGCCTGGGTGATCACGTCGGGGATGTCCCGCGGATCCTTGGGCAATGTCAGCGGGGGGTTCGAGCTGGCGTGCCGGATGCCCTCGATCTGCGCCGGTGCGTAACCCTCGAAGATGCCGCGGTCTTCGACGAACGCCAGCTTCTTGGCGGCCCGCTTGACCGGATCCCAGTCGGAGTCCTGCGAGCCACGCTCGACGTTGTCGATCTCCTCGCGCGACAGGGTGAACGGAACCCGAAGTCGCACAAGCGGTTTGCTGTCCCGCAGGTGGGCGACAACGCCGTCGGTGGGTGCCTCGAGGTCGATCAGCCGTCCCGTGCTGACGGCCGCCGTTACCGGCCCGCCGGGTTCGCTGACGTCGACCACGCGCCGTCCGGCGATATGACGCTTGAACGTGCGCGCCGCCTCCACTTCGATTTCCGCCCAAGCGGCTTCGGTGACCGGTGCCAGATCGCGGTACAGGTTGTTCATCAAGAGGATCCTTTCAGGCTGCCGATCGAGAGGGAACCGTCATCAGAGGCTGCCGTAACCGGTGCGGCCGTCGTCTGCGGGCCGGGCAGGGGCGGCGGATCGTCGAGGAAATCGACGGTGGGGGTGAAGAACAGTCCACCGGTAATGGCGGTCGAAAAGTCCAGGATCCGGTCGGTGTTACCCGGCGGGTCGCCCAGGAACATGTTGCGCAGCATCCGCTCGGTGACTTCCGGCGCGCGCGAATAGCCGATGAAGTAGGTGCCGTACTCGGCCTTTCCCACCTCGCCGAACGGCATGTTGTGCCGCACGATCTTCAGTTCCGTGCCGTCGCTGTCGGTAATGACGTTCAGCGCGATGTGCGAATTCGCCGGCTTCTTGTCCTCGTCGAGTTCGATGTCCTCCAACTTGGTGCGGCCGATCACCAGTTCCTGTTCGGTGACCGACAGCGCATCCCAGGAAGACATGGTGTGCAGGTACTTCTGCACGTGGACGTAGCACGAGCCGGCGAAGTCGGGGTCCTCGTCGCCGATCTGGGTGGCGCTGACGGCCAGCGGACCGTCGGGATTTTCGGTGCCGTCGACGAACCCCAGCAGGTCTCGATTGTCGAAGAAGCGGAAGCCGTGCACCTCGTCGACAACGGTGACCGCACCGCCCATCGCCTTCAGAATGCGGCCCGCCAACTCAAAGCAAACGTCCAACGCCTCGGCTCGAATGTGGAACAACAGGTCGCCCGGTGTGGCCGGCGCGGTGTGGCGCGGCCCGCTCAGGGGGATGAACGGATGCAGCGCGGCGGGTCGCGGCCCAGCGAACAATCGGTCCCAAGCGTCGGATCCGATGGACGTCACGAGAGACAGACGTTTGGCCGGTTCCCGAAACCCGATCGCGCGCACCAACCCCGGCAGCGCCGGCAACGCGTCGTGCACGATCGCTTCGCCGCCATTGTCGATCGTTACGACCATGAAGATCGCGGCTGGCGTCAGAGGTTCTAGAACCGGCTGGGGCTGAACAGCGGGCACAGCCATGACCCTAACGCCCAAGCTGGGGCGAATGCTAAACATGGCTACATGGCGGCGACGGCAGCGGGTTTGGGTGAGTTCATCGACGCGTCCCCGTCGCCGTTCCATGCGTGTGCCACCGTCGCCCAGCGGCTGCTCGAGGCGGGGTACACCGAACTGAGCGAAGCGGACCGTTGGCCCGACAAACCGGGCCGCTACTTCACCGTCCGCGCCGGATCCCTGGTGGCCTGGAACAGTGCCGCCCAGGGACCGTTCCGGATCGTCGGCGCGCACACCGACAGCCCAAACCTGCGCGTCAAACAGCACCCGAACCGGCTGGTCGCCGGATGGCGAGTAGTGGCCCTGGAGCCGTACGGGGGAGCGTGGCTGAACTCCTGGCTGGATCGCGACCTGGGCATCAGCGGGCGCCTTTCGGTGCGCTACGGGGTCGGGCTGAGCCATCGCCTGGTGCGGATCGACGAGCCGATCCTGCGGGTGCCTCAACTGGCCATCCATCTGGCCGACGACCGCAAGTCGGTCACGCTGGACCCGCAGCGACACGTGAATGCGGTGTGGGGCACCAGCGACAGGGCCGGCTCCTTCATTGGCTATGTGGCCCAACGTGCCGGGGTCGCGGAGTCCGACGTCTTGGCCGCCGACCTGATGACCCACGACCTGACCCCTTCGGCGGTTATCGGCGCGGACGCCAGCCTGCTCAGCGCGCCACGGTTGGACAACCTGGCCAGTTGCTACGCGGGGCTGGAAGCGCTGCTGGCCGCCCCTGATGCCGGCCGCAGCCACCTGCCCGTGCTGGCGTTGTTCGACCACGAAGAAGTCGGCTCTACCTCCGGCCACGGCGCCCAGTCGAACCTGCTGCCCACCGTCCTGGAACGCATCGTGCTGGGCCAAGGCGGGACGCGCGAGGACTTCCTGCGCCGGCTGCCCGTGTCGCTACTGGCCTCGGCCGACATGGCGCACGCCACCCATCCGAACTATCCGGAGCGGCACGAGCCGAACCACCTCATCGAAATCAACGGCGGGCCGGTACTCAAGGTGCATCCCAACCTGCGCTACGCGACCGATGGGCGGACGGCGGCCGCGTTTGCGTTGGCCTGCCGGCAGGCCGGGGTTCGGCTGCAGCGCTATGAGCACCGTGCCGATCTGCCGTGCGGATCGACGATCGGTCCGATGACCTCGGCGCGTACCGGGATTCCGACCGTCGACGTCGGTGCCCCACAGCTCGCGATGCATTCCGCGCGGGAGTTGATGGGCGCCCGCGACGTCGGGGCGTACGCGGCCGCGCTTCAAGCCTTCCTTTCGCCCGAGGCGGCCGAGGCATAGGTTTTTCCCTATGGCTCTCAACCTTGAGATGATCACCTTCGACTCCACCGAGCCGGCGAAGTTGGCCGGCTGGTGGGCCGACCAATTCGGCGGTAAGACGCACGAATTGATGCCCGGAGAGTTCTTTGCGGTGGCCCGCCCCGAAGGGCCCCGCCTGGGATTTCAGAAGGTGCCCGACCCGACTCCCGGGAAGAACAAGGTGCACCTCGACTTCACCACGCCGGATGTGGACGGCGAAGTCTCGCGGCTGACGGCCGCCGGCGCGACCGAAGTCGAACGGCACAATATCGGCGACGACTTCCGCTGGGTGGTGTTGGCCGATCCTGAAGGCAACGCGTTCTGTGTGGTGTGCCAGTACGAGGGCGCCTGACCTCCCTGAGCTCACTCAAGCCCGAAGAGCGGTCGGCAGCGCTCGAACCCGTCGACGCGCACCTCGACGGCGCGATGCCGCTCCCAGTCCTCGCGGGTGAGTCGGAACCGCAGCGTCTCGGCCGGAGTTCCCTCGCGCGCCAACCGATCGACGCCGTTGTCTTGGTAGCCGAGGCGACGGGACACGGCGATGGAAGCCGCGTTGTCGGTGAACGACTGCGACGTCGCCACCCCCGCACCTAGCTCGTTGAACGCGAAATGCAGTACGGCTGCGCGCATCTCGGTTCCGTAGCCGCGTCCCTGGTACCGCAGCCCAAGCCACGACCCGGTGTCCACTTGGCGGGTGATCGGAAAATGCTTCGCCATCATCCCCTGTACACCAACGGCCTTCCCGTCGAGGAGTACCGCGAGCGGCAGCGACCACTCATCGCGTCTGAAGCTGGCCAGCTCCCGCCACAGAAACGACAGCGTGTTGAACGGAAGGTATTCGCGCGGCACTCGGGTCCACGGGACCGAAAACGGCATCTGGTCGGGCGGGTGCACCCCGTCGAGAATGGTGTCGATCAGCTGGTCGATCACTTCTTCGTCGGGCAGGCGCAGCTGCAACCGCGGCGTGGTGATCCGCAGCTCGAACAGCGGCCAGTGACGAGACATGGTTCACCATTATTGGGATAGCTCCGGTCGAAATCAGCCCAATTTCGGGCGGGAACCTAGACTGGCTCCGTGACGAGCGCGCCCTCCCACGTGATTGACACCGTCGAACACGCCGCCACCACCCCGGACCACCCACAGCCGTTCCACGAGCTGGGCCTCAAAGACGACGAGTACCAGCGTATCCGTGACATCCTGGGCCGCCGGCCCACCGACACCGAGCTGGCCATGTACTCGGTGATGTGGAGCGAGCACTGCTCTTACAAGTCTTCCAAGGTGCATCTGCGGTATTTCGGTGAGACCACCACCGACGAGATGCGCACCGGCATGCTCGCCGGGATCGGCGAGAACGCCGGTGTCGTCGACATCGGTGACGGCTGGGCCGTCACGTTCAAGGTGGAGTCCCACAACCACCCGTCCTACGTCGAGCCCTATCAGGGCGCGGCCACCGGCGTCGGCGGCATCGTGCGCGACATCATGGCCATGGGCGCGCGGCCGGTGGCGGTGATGGACCAGTTGCGGTTCGGCGCCGCCGACGCTCCCGATACCCGCCGGGTGGTCGACGGCGTGGTCCGAGGCGTCGGCGGCTACGGCAACTCGCTGGGCCTGCCCAACATCGGAGGGGAAACCGTTTTCGACGCCTCCTACGCGGGCAACCCGTTGGTCAACGCGCTGTGCGTCGGGGTATTGCGCCAGGAGGACCTGCATCTGGCGTTCGCATCGGGCGCCGGCAACAAGATCATCCTGTTCGGGGCACGGACCGGTCTAGACGGCATCGGCGGCGTTTCGGTTCTCGCCTCCGACACGTTTGACGCCGAAAACTCCCGCAAGAAGCTGCCCTCGGTGCAGGTGGGCGACCCCTTCATGGAAAAGGTGCTCATCGAGTGCTGCCTCGAGTTGTACGCCGGCGGCCTGGTGATCGGCATTCAAGATCTTGGTGGGGCCGGATTGTCCTGCGCCACATCCGAACTGGCCTCCGCCGGCGACGGCGGAATGGCCATCCAGCTCGACAGCGTGCCGCTGCGCGCCAAGAACATGACGCCTGCCGAGGTGCTCTGCAGCGAGTCCCAAGAGCGGATGTGCGCGGTCGTCGCCCCGGAGAACGTGGATGCCTTCCTGGCGGTGTGCCGCAAGTGGGAAGTGCTGGCCACCGTGATCGGCGAGGTCACCGACGGCGACCGGCTGCAGATCACCTGGCACGGCCAGACGGTGGTCGACGTACCGCCGCGCACCGTGGCCCACGAAGGTCCGGTGTACCAACGCCCGGTCGCTCGTCCCGAGTCGCAGGACGCCCTCAACGCAGACCGTTCGACCAGCCTGCCGCGGCCCACCACCGGCGACGAACTCCGCGCCACTTTGCTTGCGCTTGTGGGCAGCCCGCATCTGTGCAGTCGCGCGTTCATCACCCAGCAGTACGACCGCTACGTGCGCGGCAACACCGTGCTCGCCGAACACGCCGACGGCGGCATGCTGCGGATCGACGAGACGACCGGACGGGGTATCGCGCTGTCGACCGACGCCTCCGGCCGCTACACCAAGCTGGACCCGTACACCGGTGCGCAACTCGCCCTGGCCGAGGCGTACCGCAACGTCGCGGTCACCGGCGCCACCCCGGTCGCGGTGACCAACTGCCTCAACTTCGGTTCGCCCGAAGACCCGGGTGTCATGTGGCAGTTCTCCCAGGCGGTGCGCGGCCTTGCCGACGGCTGTGCGGCCCTTGGCATTCCGGTGACCGGCGGCAACGTCAGCTTCTACAACCAAACGGGCTCGACGGCCATCCTGCCCACCCCCGTGGTCGGGGTCCTCGGCGTCATCGACGACGTCGCCCGCCGCATCCCCACCGCGTTCGGTACCGAACCCGGTGAAACGCTGATGCTGCTGGGGGATACCCGCGACGAGTTCGACGGCTCGATCTGGGCACAAGTGGTCGCCGATCACCTGGGCGGGCTGCCGCCCCAGGTGGACTTGGATCGCGAGCGGTTGTTGGCCGACGTGCTGCGCGCGGGCTCGCGTGACGGGCTGATAAGTGCGGCGCACGACCTCTCCGAAGGCGGTTTGGCCCAAGCGGTTGTCGAATCGGCGTTGGGGGGCGAAACTGGTTGTCGCATAGTGCTTCCCGAGGGACACGATCCGTTCGTCATGCTGTTTTCGGAGTCCGCGGGCCGGGTGTTGGTAGCCGTCCCGCGCACTGAGGAGAGTCGGTTCCGTGCGATGTGTGAGGCGCGCGAGCTGCCCGCCGTCCGCATCGGCGTCGTCGATGAGACTTCCGACGGCATCGAGGTTCAGGGATTGTTCACGGTGTCGTTGGCGGAGCTGCGCGAGACGTCGGAGGCGGTGCTGCCGCGCTTCTTCGGGTGAGTCGCGTTCGCGCCTTGGCATTGGCCGCCGGCTTGGTCGGCTGGAGCTTCTTGAGTCCGCGCTTGCCGACGTCCTGGCGAACACCGCTGCAGGCGGGGGTGGGTGCTCTGCTCGTAGCGGGGACCCGTGCGCCGCTGGGGTTCTGGCCGCCGCGGCTTTGGGCGGGCCTGCGGTGGGGTTCAGCGTCCGCCGCGGTGGCCGCGACCGCGGTCGCCGCGACGACACCCGTGCCGAAGGTCCGGATGTCGATGTCCACGCGCGAGCTGCCGCCGTCGGTGCCCACTTGGTTGAGCTTGCAGATACCGCTAGGCACGGTTTGGGCCGAGGAAGCCGCCTTTCGCGGGGCCCTGATGACCGCGGGGGCCGAAGCCTTCGGCCCGACCGGTGGGCAATTGCTGCAAGCCGTCACTTTCGGCCTGTCCCACGTCCCGGATGCGCGGGCGACGGGTGTACCGCTGGTGCCCACCGTGTTGATCACCGGTCTGGCGGGCTGGCTGTTCGGCTGGCTGGCCGAGCGCAGCGGCAGCCTCGCGGCACCGATCCTGCTGCACCTGGCCATCAACGAGTCAGGCGCGCTAGCCGCGGTGGCGACCCAGCAGCGAGCGCGCGGCGTGGAACAGCTCACAAGTGCAGCGATCTAACCCCCGCCCCACTTACACTTGTTAAATCGTTGTTAATTTCACGGGGTCCGTCCGAGGGGCCCCGACGAATAGCCCCGACGAATGGAGAGGTTGGCACCTCCGGTGCACAGACTTAGGGCCGCGGAGCATCCGCGGCCGGACTACGTTCTCTTACACATCAGCGACACCCATCTCATCGCGGACGACGGTCCGCTGTACGGAGCGGTTGACGCCGACGGACGACTGGGCGAACTGCTCGAGCAACTGACCGGATCCGGGGTGCGTCCCGACGCGATCGTGTTCACCGGCGATCTGGCCGACAAGGGCGAGCCGCAGGCTTACCGCAAGCTCCGCAATATGGTCGAGCCGTTCGCCGCCGAACTGGGCGCCGAACTCATCTGGGTGATGGGCAATCACGACGACCGCGCCGAGCTGCGCAGGTTGCTGCTGGATGAAGCGCCCTCGATGGCGCCGCTGGACAGCGTCCGGATGATCGACGGCCTGCGCATCATCACCCTGGACACCTCGGTCCCCGGGCATCACTACGGTGAAATTCGCGAAGCCCAGTTGGATTGGCTGGCGGAGGAACTGCTGACCTCAGCACCGGACGGCACCATCCTGGCGCTGCACCATCCACCGATTCCCAGCGTCCTGGACATGGCCGTCACCGTGGAACTGCGCGACCAGGCCCCGCTTGGCCGGGTGCTCAAAGGCACCGATGTGCGCGCGATTCTGGCGGGGCACCTGCACTACTCGACGAACGCCACGTTCGTCGGAATCCCGGTGTCGGTCGCCTCTGCCACCTGTTACACCCAGGATCTGACGGTTGCGGCGGGCGGAACGCGCGGCAGAGACGGCGCCCAGGGCTGCAACCTGGTGCACGTCTACCAGGACACGATCGTGCATTCGGTGGTACCACTCGGCGGCGGAAACACCGTGGGCACCTTCGTCTCTCCCGGTCAGGCGCAGCGCAACATCGCCGAAAGCGGCATGTTCATCGAGCCGTCCCGTCGCGATTCGCTGTTCAGGCACCTTCCGATGGCGCTAGCTCCGACTGCACCGCGGCGTCCGGTCGACTGACGTCCGCCTCGACCTTCTCCCACGGCGCCGGGATCGGGAAGTACCGCTCCAGGAATTTGGTCACCCGCTCGGTTCGTTCGGCCGCCGACACCTCGGGGAAGCTGCTGTCGTTGAGGCAGAAGAAGTCGTAGTTGCGCTTCTTGCGTAACTTCGGCAGCAAGCTCAGGCCGGCTTGCGTCGTGGTGTTCACGTACAGCACCTTGGCCTTCTCCTGCTGGACGGCTCGACCGGTCATCAGCGCGTAGTAGTGGTACAGCGAGTTGGTCACCGAGATGTCGGTGGCCGAGCGGAACGCGCTGGCCTGCGTGCGGGCGAAATCCTCTGGGAACTCCCGCTCCATCTCCTCGAGCACGCTCCGGCGCAATGGCACCGCGGTGTGCTCGAGATGGCGCGTGATGACCTGCCCGAACCTTTTCAAGATCAATTCGCGGTTGACCCGGGCGGCATTTTCGAAGCCGCTGCGGGTGGGTTCGCTTGTGCCCAGCCCAATCCGGGTTTTCGCTTCGATGAACTTGCTCACCCCGCCCGCCGAGAAAAACATGCTGGCGTTGACCGGACGACCGAAAAACATGTCGTCATTGGAGTACAGAAAATGTTCACTCAGTCCGTCGATGTGGTGCAGCTGGCTTTCCACGGCGTGCGAATTGTAGGTCGGCAATGCCGCGGGGTCGGAAAAGTGTTCCGCGGCGCGAACAATGGTGATTTTGGGGTGTTCGGCCAGCCAGGCCGGCGGCGCGGAATCGGTCGCAATGAAGATGCGACGGATCCACGGAGCGAACATGTGCACCGACCGCAACGCGTATTTCAGCTCGTCGATCTGCCGGATCCGCGCCTCGGCGGCGTCCCCCTCGCCGACGACATGCTGCGCCATTTGCCGGACCCGACGGGCGCGAAATTCGGGGTCGCTACCGTCGACCCAGGAAAACACCATGTCGACATCGAAGGTCACGTCGCTCGCGTGCGGCGTGAACATCCCTTGGACGGTTGGCCACTTGTAGCCGTACAGCTTCACGGTCGCCGGAATCAGCTCGGCGCGCGGCACCACTTTCCGCGTAAGTGAATTTTCCACCGGGCAGTGCACCAAAGTGTCTTCATAGACCCAGAATTGGAGTTCGACGCCGAAGGCGGCCCCGAAGCGGAACCCTCCCGGCGCAATCCGCCGCCGGTACAACCGCACGATTCGCGGGTCGACCAGACTGGACAACCCATGTGCGGTCACCAAAACCGCCGGATGCCCGCTCTTGTCTTTGGTTTTCGCGTACATCGGCTCCGTGGCACACGCCGCGATAAGCGCACGCTCGACGGCCGGGCGAAATTCGATGTCGACGGCAAGCACCGGACGGTTCTTGTGATTGCGGATCAACAAGAACGGAATGTTGGCCTCGTTGAGCACCTTTCGCAGAAAAACCAGATCCTCAATCTGCGCCTCATGCGGTGTCAGACTTGATTCAAGCCGCGCGACCTTGCCTCGTCGGCTCACGACGATGGGGCTCATGGCGGGCCGAACACCCCCGCTGGACATGAAATTAGGCATCGGAACACCACCTTTCAAACCCTGACCACGGCACCGTGAGGATCTCACAGACGGGGCTTCCACACACGGCGGGTACGCTGCGCAGGAGCCGACACCGCTTGTGAGACAGACGATTTAGTGCCCTGGTCACACGTGCTGGAAACACAATTGTTGCGCAGCGGTCACCTTTTGTTCAACTTCGAATGCCGCAGCCGTGGCCGAGCCGTCCGGGTGCCGCGGTCGGGGGGCTGATGAACATCGGGTTAACGATCCAACGGCCGGTTCTGAGACCATGACGGAATGGCCACCCGCAACCGCAACAAGGCCGATCCGGCCCAGCTTCGGCAGGTCGTGCTGGCCATCGCCGACTGGTTGCGTGACGACGCGCTACCGGCGCCGGATCGCGCCGACCTCGGGGCCGCGGTGCGACTCACCGCCCGCACTCTCGCCGAGTTGGCGCCCGGGTCCAGCGTCGAGGTGCGGGTGCCGCCGTTCGTCGCGGTGCAATGTGTGTCCGGCCCCAGACATACCCGCGGCACCCCGCCCAACATCGTGGAAACCGACCCGCGCACGTGGCTGCTGTTAGCTACGGGACTGGTGGGACTAGAGGAGGCAGTGACGAACGGCGTCCTGACCCTGTCCGGTTTACGCGCGCGTGAAATTGGCCACTGGCTGCCGTTGGTGAACTTGTCCTGAACTGCGGGTTTGCCGCGACACGCGGATTTTCTCCGCGGGCAACACGCCATTGGGATTCGGCGGGGGGCCGTTGCTGGCCGTAGACTCCGAAATGTCACTACCTGCGCCCTAGGGAGCCGCCCCACCGTGACCACTGAGCAGCCCGAACAAGATTTCAACTCGCCTCGTGAAGAGTGTGGTGTATTCGGGGTCTGGGCCCCAGGCGAAGACGTCGCAAAACTCACCTACTACGGCCTGTACGCGTTGCAGCACCGCGGTCAGGAAGCAGCGGGGATCGCCGTCGCCGACGGATCCCAGGTTCTGGTCTTCAAAGATCTCGGCCTGGTCAGCCAGGTATTCGACGAGCAGACACTGGCCGCCATGCAGGGTCACGTCGCCATCGGGCACTGCCGTTACTCGACCACCGGCGACACCACCTGGGAAAACGCCCAGCCCGTATTCCGTAATACCGCCGCAGGCACCGGCGTTGCACTGGGCCACAACGGCAATCTGGTCAACGCCGCCGAACTGGCCGCTCGGGCCCGCGACGCGGGACTGATGGACCGGCGTTGCCCCGCACCGGCAACCACGGACTCGGACATCCTGGGCGCGCTGTTGGCGCACGGCGCGGCCGACTCCACCTTGGAGCAGGCGGCGCTGGAACTGTTGCCGACGGTGCGCGGCGCCTTCTGCCTGACGTTCATGGACGAGAACACGCTGTACGCCTGCCGGGACCCGCACGGGGTGCGTCCGCTGTCGCTCGGCCGGCTGGATCGCGGCTGGGTGGTGGCCTCGGAGACCGCGGCCCTGGACATCGTCGGCGCCTCGTTCGTCCGCGACATCGAACCGGGCGAGCTGCTCGCGATCGACGCAGACGGGGTGCGGTCCACGCGGTTCGCCAACCCCACCCCGAAGGGCTGCGTTTTCGAATACGTCTACCTGGCACGGCCCGACAGCACGATCGCCGGCCGATCGGTGCACGCCGCGCGGTTGGCTATCGGCCGCCGGCTGGCCCAGGAGTGCGCGGTTGACGCCGACTTGGTCATCGGAGTGCCGGAATCGGGCACTCCTGCCGCGGTGGGGTACGCGCAGGAGTCCGGCATTCCTTTTGGTCAGGGTCTGATGAAGAACGCCTACGTAGGGCGCACCTTCATCCAGCCGTCGCAAACCATCCGCCAACTCGGCATCCGGCTGAAGCTGAACCCGCTCAAAGAGGTGATCCGCGGCAAACGGCTTATCGTCGTTGACGATTCGATCGTCCGCGGCAACACCCAGCGCGCCCTGGTGCGCATGCTGCGCGAAGCCGGGGCCGTCGAAGTGCACGTGCGCATCGCCTCCCCGCCAGTGAAATGGCCGTGCTTCTACGGCATCGACTTCCCGTCACCGGCCGAGTTGATCGCGAACGCCGTCGAGGACGAAAGCGAGATGCTGGAGGCCGTCCGGCATGCGATCAACGCCGACACACTTGGCTACCTGTCGCTGCGCGGGCTGATCGCGGCCACCGAGCAACCCGCCTCGCGGCTGTGCTGCGCCTGCTTCGACGGCACTTATCCGATCGAACTGCCCAGCGAGACCGCGCTCGGCAAGAACGTCATCGAGCACATGCTGGCCAACGCGGCCCGCGGAGCCGCGATGGGCGAGTTGGCCCCGCCTGCTTCGGCTGCCTCACTTGAAGTTCCGACGGTTCCGGAAGTCCCAGTTGGGCGCTGACGGAGTGCTGACGGTGCCGGCCGCGGCATGACACTCCGAGTTGCGATACCGGCCGTCGGCATGGCCCGGTAGCCTTTATCGCGATGACGGATCCCGCACAGCGTTCCGGGCGTGCCCCGGGCAATCAGGGCATCACCTACGCAGCCGCCGGAGTGGACATCGAAGCCGGTGATCGTGCTGTCGAGTTGTTCAAACCGCTGGCAAGCAAGGCCACCAGGCCGGAGGTGCGCGGCGGCTTGGGCGGCTTTGCCGGATTGTTCGCACTGCGCGAATACCGAGAGCCACTGCTTGCCGCCTCCACGGACGGCGTCGGCACCAAGCTGGCCGTCGCTCAGGCGATGGACAAGCACGACACCGTCGGACTCGACCTGGTCGCGATGGTGGTCGACGACCTGGTGGTGTGTGGCGCCGAACCGCTGTTCCTGCAGGACTACATCGCGGTCGGCCGCACCGTGCCGGAACGGCTGAAGGCGATCGTCTCGGGTATCGCCGAGGGCTGCGTGCGCGCCGGCTGCGCCCTGCTGGGCGGTGAAACGGCCGAGCACCCCGGCCTGATGGAACCGGACCATTACGACCTCTCGGCTACCGGAGTCGGCGTGGTCGAGGCGGACAACGTGCTGGGGCCCGAACGCGTCAAACCCGGCGACGTGATCATCGCGATGGGTTCGTCCGGTCTGCACTCCAACGGGTACTCACTGGCCCGGACGGTTCTCCTTGAGATCGACCGGATGAACCTGGCCGGCTACGTCGAAGAGTTCGGGCGCACCCTGGGCGAAGAGCTGCTCGAGCCCACTCTGATCTACGCCAAGGACTGCCTGGCACTGGCCGCGGAGACACACGTCCGCACGTTCTGCCACGTCACCGGCGGCGGGTTGGCCGGCAACCTGGAGCGCGTGATTCCGCATGGACTGGTCGCGGAGGTCGATCGCGGAACCTGGACGCCTGCCCCAGTGTTCGCCATGATCGCCCAGCGCGGCCGAGTTACCCGCGCGGAGATGGAAAAGACGTTCAACATGGGCGTCGGCATGATCGCCGTGGTGGCTCCCGAAGACACCGATCGCGCCCTGGCCATCTTGACGGCACGGCACCTGAACTGCTGGGTGCTAGGCACCGTCTGCAAGGGTGGAAAGGGCGGCCCGCGGGCCACGCTGGTCGGACAACACCCGAGGTTCTAACGAACCGGCGTGCGTCCTGCCGCGCGCTGGAATCCTAGCGACGCCACTCGTCGTCGTCGTCCCACGAGTCGTCGGCAGTGCCGTCGTGGTCGGAATCCTTGGTGCTCGTCCCTGACAACTCGCGCTGAAGCCGCTGAAAGTCGGTCTGGGGGGAGCTGTATTTCAGTTCTCGAGCAACCTTGGTCTGCTTTGCCTTAGCCCGGCCGCGGCCCATGGGGGAACCCCCTCGCGAAATAACGGAGCGGCCTAATGTAGGCGGCTCCGATCTCTTAGTGTCGTTATTGTCCTGCCGACAGTTTACCGTGCCTCGCGGGCAGGTGTGGGTTCGCCCTGCCACCCATCTGAACCCGTTGTGAAGCTGAGTCCAGACGGCGCATTTGTCGGGTCCTACCTGCTGTGGCCGCGCAATCGTTCGATCGCCAGTCGACCCGCGCCCACCCCATCGGCGGGGGGTACCGAGTCGGCGTCGATCACCGCCGCGACTGCGGCTTCGTGGCCCGTTCGCAGCTCGGTCTCGACCGGTATACCGCGCTTGACCAGTGCCAATGCCACCGGTCCCAGGTCGACGTGATCGACCACCGTGCCCAGCCGGCCCACGGTGCGACCGTCGGCGAGGACCGTGTCACCGGTCGACGGTCGATCGACCGAGCCGTCCAGATGCAACAACACGAGCATGCGCGGCGGCCTGCCCAGGTTGTGCACTCGGGCTACGGTCTCTTGTCCGCGATAGCAGCCCTTGTCCAAGTGAACTGCGTCACCTATCCAACCCACCTCGTGCGGGATGGTGCGCTCGTCGGTGTCGACGCCCAGTCGCGGGCGCAGCGCCGACACCCGGTGGGCTTCGTACGCCCAGACGCCGGCCGGGCGCACGCCCGCCTCGGTCAGGCGCCGGTGCCAGTCGGCCGCGTCGGCGCGGGGGATCACCAAGTCCAGCTCGATGGGACCGTCTGGAGCGCTGGGCATTCGGCGGACGAAGCCTCCGTCCGCGAGTGGCACCGCCATCAGGTCGGTCGGAAGGGCGTCCAGTCCGAGCGCGTCGAGCACGGGCTTGTCAGCCAGCCGGGGTCCCAGCATCGACAGCACCGCCAGGTCTGCGGCGTTTGGCGCCACGTCGGACCAGAACACCATCTTGCGCAGGTATTCCAGCAGCGGTTCCCCCCGCCACGGTTCGGTGTCGAGGTAGGTGGTGCCGCCCAGTTCGGTCTGAATCCAGTGGTCCTCCACCCGACCCTGTCCGTCCAGGCTGAGATTCTGCGTGCTGGCGCCCTCGGGCAGGGCGCTGACGTGCTGCGTGGAGATGGTGTGCAGCCAACTCTGCCGGTCGCTTCCGGTCAGCGTGAGCACCGCCCGGTGGCTGCGGTCCACCACCACGGCGTCGGTTTCGGCCGATCGCTGCTCGCCCAGCGGGTCGCCGTAATGCCAGACGGCTCCCGCGTCAGGGCCTGGATTCGGGGCAGGTACTGCGGACACATAAACAACTCTACGAACCTTCGTGAGCCGAGTGTCATGTCGGCGCGACGCTCGACCGTGTGTGGCAGCCGATAGGCTGCTCAGTCATGGGTGTAGTGGTCACGCTGGACGGCGAGATCAGCAAACCCGACACACCTCTGCTGTATGCCGATGATCTGGCTGCGGTCCGCGGCGACGGCGTCTTCGAGACGCTGCTGGTCCGCGACGGCCGGGCATGCCTGATCGAGTCGCATCTGCAGCGCCTGACGCAGTCGGCCAAGTTGATGGACCTACCCGCTCCGGACCTTGCCGATTGGCGGAACGCCATTGACGTGGCGACCCAACAGTGGGTGGCGGACACCGCCGACGAGGGCGCTATGCGGCTGATCTACAGCCGAGGCCGAGAAAGCGCTCCGGCGCCGACGAGCCCGACGGGGTACGTGATGGTCAACCCAGTCCCCGACCGGGTGACGGCGGTCCGCCGCGACGGCATCTCGGCGATCACCCTGGATCGCGGACTGCCGGCCAAGGGGGCCGATCAGATGCCGTGGCTACTCGCCGGCGCCAAGACCCTCTCCTATGCGGTCAACATGGCCGCGCTGCGCCACGCCGCCCGGCAGGGCGCCGACGACGTGATCTTCGTCAGTGCGGACGGCTACATCCTCGAAGGTCCGCGTTCGACGGTGGTGATCGCCGCCGACGGCGAGGGTTCCGTCCCGTGCCTGCTGACGCCGCCGCCGTGGTATCCGATCCTGCGCGGGACCACCCAGCAGGCGCTCTTCGAAGTCGCTCGCGCCGAGGGCTACGACTGCGACTACCGCGCCCTGCGCGTTGCGGATCTGGAGGCTGCCCATGGCATCTGGCTCATTTCGAGCATGACGCTGGCGGCTCGAGTGCACACCCTGAACGGGCGCCCCCTACCCCATGCGCCCATCGCCGGCGCTTTCGCCGAATTGGTCGACAGTGCAATAGTGATCGATCGCTGACCGTTTAATTCTGTTGTCCCTAGGTCGAAGTCACGGTAGCGTCGGCCGTACACAGGGAAGGAGGTGGTCCGCGAAATTGATAGCTTCATGGACATGTGAGGTGGCTGCGCGCTAGCAGCAGTGGCTCGGATGAGCCGGCGACAACGCGCGCTGGCGAAACCCCCGCAGCCACCCGGCCCCCGGGCTCTCGGTCCGTCCAACCGGGAAAGTGCTCGGGGGCCGCTCCATTTTCGGGCGCGCCTTGCGCGAACCCGTGCGCGAACGTGGGGCATTTGCACCGGAAACGTCGAAACTGGGTGCACAGGCCACACGCTCGGCGTGTGCGCTTCTCGTATCGACGCCTGCCCCGTGCGCGAACGTGGGGCATTTGCACCCGAAACGTCGAGACCCGGTGCACAGGCCACACGCTCGGCGTGTGCGCTTCTCGTATCGACGCCTGCCCCGTCCGCGAACGTGGGGCATTTGCACCCGAAACGGCGAGACCCGGTGCGCAGGCGACACGCTCGGCGTGTCCGCGAGGCGGGACGGCAGCAGAACCGCGCCGCTAACCGATGTAGCGGCTCAACCGAGCCGACAGATGCGGCACCAGGCCGCCGTCTGCATCGACCCGCTCCTCTACGTAGGCCAGATCGCCACCTTCGACAATGCCGTACAGGCGTTTGGCGCCGCCCACCAGCACACCGGATCGGCTCCGGGCCAGGGCATCGGTCACCAGCTCCCAGGACGACTGGGTGCGGGGCCGTCCGTAGAACAATTCGATGTAACCGGCGGAATGGGCCAGCAGCAGTTCGATGGCCTGCGATTCGCTCGGGTCATCGGGATCGTTGACGAAGCGCCAGAAACCCGTCTCGCGCAGCCCCGGTTCCTGATACTCGCCGGTCTCGTCGAGGCGCCAGGACCGGGCTTCCCAGTTCAGGTAGTCCCCACCGGCATGCGAGACCACGATCTGCTGGCCGAACCGGTAGTCGCCGTCGGGTCCGCGGCCTTCCCCTTCGCCCCGCCAGACTCCTACCAGCGGCAGCAGGGCCAGCAGTGTGTCGTGGAGGTCGGCGCCTTGTCGCAAGTTCGCGGTGTCGCTGGGCAGCGGCAGATCGTCGAAGGCGGGGATGTTGCGCGACGCGGTCACTTTGGCGCGTTCCGCCGCCGCTGCCACGGCGCGATCGCCGGACCCTATGGGATCGATCAATTCGGCACCCTCCGGCGGCGACACGTTGCGACCTGCCGGCGTGTTCTCCGCGCCCGGCGGCGCTTCTTCGGGCTGGCTCATCGTGTCAAAATCCCGCGCCCGAGCGCTTCCTCTCCTAGCGACATGATGTCGTTAATAATGGGCAATCATAGCCTCATCGGCGTACGGCCGCGGGCCGGCAGTGGCGTGTACCGGTCGAAGCCCTCGCGGATCGGGGGTGCCGGCGGCTCTCACCGTCAGGAACGAAAGTTGAAGCACCAGTAGCGCATTAACCTCCAACTCCGCCGACAGCGGAGGCCGCCTCACTGTCGACGCGGGGCTGAGTCGGGACTCGTCGAGACCACGTCATAGACGAGCAATCCGTCGGCTCGTAATCGAGCTCCGGGCGTAGGGACGTGCGCGGCGAGTCGCCCGTCGTGCATCAGGTGCTGCACCGGCACCTCGCGACAAAGGACAGCGAAGTCGGCGATGAGGCGGCGATGACAACGCCACCACAACGCCTCGCTGCACATGACGGCAGTACGCAAGTGTGCGGTGTCCGCCACCAACGCATCCATCGCGGCAACGAAGTCGGGATCGCGCATGTAGCCGGCGTAACCCCGGAAAGAGAAGTTTCGCCAAAATGCATCCGGTGAGTCGGCCGCCGCCTTGCGCCAGCCGCCGAGTCGCTTCTCCCAGCGGTAGTCGATACCGTTTGCGGGCAGCCAGCAGCGCAATTTATCGCGAGCTACGTCCGGATTGCGGCGGCTGCCTGGCGCCGTCCGCACATCGACCACCCCGGCCACACCGGCGGCGTGCAGCAGAGGGATCAGCTCCGCGCGCCCTAATGTGCCGTGTCCGACGGTAATCAACCCGCGCCCGTCCATCTGTACGCCTAACCGAGCGTCAGCGGCACGATTGTCAGGAGCCGCATGAGCCCGTCATCGCGTCCACATCAAAGAACAAATCCACCACAACCGGGGAACTGTCCATAGCGGTCGATCCCGCAAACGAGCTCCGCGAGCGGGGAACCGGCGTTGCGGGCAGTGGTGTTCGCGGCAGCGGTGGGCTCCGCCGGGTCTTGACTTCCGCCTCGGTGAGTATGCGCGGTCCCAACACAGCCATAGCTACGAACACGGCCGCTGCTACAAGCATTTTTGCTCGAGCACGCCTTTGATGGGCTGCCATGTCGTCACCTCGGCTTCGTCCGAACTACCCAATATGAAAGCCGTTTCATCAAGTGATGGCTAATGCAGGACGTTGAGACGCGGGGTGCGACATTGTGGCCGGACAATGTCGCCCACCGTCCGCGTCTCAACGCTGCACTCTCCATAGTGGTCTCGACGTCGCCGAGTTGCTTGCCCGGGTCGGACAACGGCGCCGCAGCGCTTTGTTCTCTTTCGACAGCGCGATACGGGTCAGTCCCGGCAAAAAGTCATTGATCGCGGGAGCATGTTGTCCTTCGGCGACAAGACTTTGTCGCGGCATCGTCGGGTTCTGCCAAGCGCTACCACGGCGCCTTCCGCCATAGTGGGATTGACAACAAGCGTCTAGCCGGAGAGCTGACCGGAAAGTCCTCGGCTGCAGCGATTTCCAAGCAGCCGAAGGATGCCGCTGGCGATTACCGGCTGACCGTATTGATGGCAACGCGACCACCAACCCCGCAACGGGAGGGATGATGACGACCACCACGCAAGAACCCGTGTGGATCTCGCCGCAGGCGTATGAGCGGCTGCATAGGGAATTGACCACCCTGCGTGAGTTGACTTCTCTCGCTGCCGCCAATGCGAATGGCGACACAAACAGAGCCGTTGTCCAGCAGGGGTGGCAGGCGAGGATGCAACAGATTCAAGACCTGTTGGTCAGAGCGACGGTCGGCGAAGACCCGCCCGACGACGAGATCGCCGAACCTGGCATGGTTTTGACCATCCGCTACGACCTTACCGGCGACACCCAGACCTTCCTGTTGTGTGTGCCCGGCGCCGAGTACGGCGACCTAGCGGTCTACTCGAACGAGTCGCCGTTAGGCGCTGCTCTCATGGGCGCCCGCCCGGGTGAACGACGCAAGTACATCCTGCCCAGCGGCGTCGTCTTGAGTGTGACTCTGCTTGAAGCCGTGCCGTACGGCGTCTACACGGCTGGTGTACGCAGCGGCATCGGCGCCTGATGAGAAATCCCAAACTTAGCTAGCCCCAGAAGAATACGAGGTTCGTTCCCATGCCTAGTCCGACCAAGGTGCCCCCTAGTGTTGCCGCGAGGAAGGTCTGCTTGCACCGACCGCCGAGCAGTCGGTGCGTGGCGACCGATCAATCCGGCATGTCCCTGCGCGCACATTTCCAGCCGTACGCAACCACCGTTCAGGTATGCGGTGCGGTCGATGCGTCCAACGGCCAGCGGCTAAGCGAATACGTCGACGGTTTGGCCAACCCCAGCCGTGGCTTGATCCTCGACCTTCGTGGTGTGAATTTCCTCAGCGACGGTGGGCTCTCGGCATTGGTCAGGATCGTCGAGAAGTCCCAGCGGACTGGCGTGCGATGTGCACTGGTTACCAGCCAAGCCGTCGACCGACTGCTGGCCGGCGCGGAGGGTCGCTTCCGGCTATCCACGGCGGCCTCGGTGCAGGATGCCTTGCGGCAGCAGGTAACCGCCCCGGGTGAGTACCGCGCCATGCCGCTGGCGTCGGAGGCCCGCAAATCCGCCGAGGCATTGAAGCCAGCTCTCATGCACCACGAACTTTCCACCATCCCCGCCAAGCAAATACACCGGTGGGAAGACGAGGGCGGCTTTACGCCGCCGGCCAGCACGCACGGTGCGTCGGAGACTCACCCGTCGTAAGCAAGCACGCGAAGCCGAGCGCGACATCTAAGCACCGCCCCAACCTGGCGCATGGCTGCGTCGGAATCGACGGGGGCGCGCGGCCATAACCGCTCGCTCACCGCTGAACCCGACTGTGGCAACCGATTACGGGTGCGGGTGCGGGAATACTCGGTGCCCCACGTCGAATTCCATTGAGAGAGATGGATTTGATGACCCGATCCAGCCATCACAAGGAGTGAACCATGAAGTCAACGCTAAAGCTCACGCGGTTAGCGGGTGTGGACATCGGCGTGCATTGGAGTGTGCTCGCCATCGTGGTGCTGGTGGTTGCCGGCCTATCGGCGCACTTTCCCCAGGTTGTCCCGGGATATCCATGGGGCGTATACCTGTTGGCCGCGGTGCTAGCCGCCGTGCTGTTCGTGGCATCGCTGCTGGCGCACGAGATGGCGCACGCGATCGTGGCGAAACGCAACGGGGTCGAGGTGGAAGGCATCACCCTGTGGCTCCTCGGGGGAGTTGCCCGATTGCGCGGTGAAGCCGCCACGCCGGGTGCCGATTTCCGCATTTCCGCGATTGGGCCCGCTACCAGCCTGCTGGCGGCAGGCGTGTTCGGCACGGCAGCCCGGTTGGCCGAACTAGCCGACCTCAATATGCTGGTGGTGGCGGTCGCCGGCTATCTGGCTGCGGTTAACGTGCTGCTGGCCGTCTTCAACATGATCCCCGCGGCACCGCTGGACGGCGGGCGAGTCCTGCGCGCAGCGGTATGGGCATGGCGAGGTGATCGGCTGACCGCAACGGTCGTGGCCGCCAGGGCGGGACGGATCTTCGGCCTAACCATGATCGCGCTCGGGTTGCTGCGGGCCATCGGCGGAGCTGGCGGCGGTCTGTGGTGGATCTTGCTGGGCTTGTTCATCGTCACCATGGCCACCGCCGAGGAGCAGAGCGCCCGGACCAGCACGGCGCTCGCCGGAATCCGGGTCGGGGATGTCATGACTGAATATCCCGAGACGGCCGACGGTGATCTCACCGTCACCGATTTCCTGCGCGAAGTCGCGCTGCTGCGTCGCCACTCCGCTTTCCCGCTAATTGACCGGGCAGGGCAGCTGCAGGGCCTGGTCACCCTCAACCGGATCCGAACCGTCCCGGCCGAGCGGCGGGCGACCACCCTGCTGCGCGAGATCGCCTGCCCGCCCGACGAGGTTCCCCGCGCTCAGCCCGACGAGCCGCTCTCGGCGTTGCTGCCACGGCTCCGAGGATGCACCGACGGCCGCGCCCTGGTCTTCCGTAATGGCAACCTGCACGGCATTGTCTCTCCGAGCGACATCAGCCGCGCGGCAGCACTACATGGACTCGGTGTGCGAATCGGCGCTGGCGGAGCCAAAATCGCCTAAATGTGTCCGCCCGCGGTCACGACTCGTCGGTGATCAGCCGATACAGGGCGTACAGCGCGAACCAGGAGATGACCCCCGTCGCCAGGACCAGCATGATCTCGAAGAACAACACCACGCGGACGAGTCTATTCGCGCGGGCTCTCTTCGCGATACATCCGGCCCTGGCGCGGCCTGTCAGGCGATCTTGACGTCCACCTCGTGGATGCCCGCGCCCGTCGGGTTGACCACGGCGTCGCCATTGCCGGCGGCCGACAGCGCACGCAGCGTCCACGATCCCGGTGCGGCGAAGAACCGGAAGTCACCGGTGGCCGACGCGACGACCTCTGCGGTGAACTCGTCGGACGAGTCCAACAACCGCACGAATGCGCCCCCCACGGCTTGACCGTCGCGGTCGACGACGCGACCGGTGATCACAGTTTCCTTTTCCAGGTCAACGCTGGCCGGCAATGTCAGTCCTTGCTTAGGTGCAGTGCACATTTCAGCTTCCCAACTCGATCGGGGCGCCCACCAGGGAGCCGTATTCCGTCCAACTGCCGTCGTAGTTCTTGACGTTCTTGTGCCCGAGCAGTTCCCGCAGAACAAACCAGGTGTGCGATGACCGCTCCCCGATCCGGCAGTAAGCAATCGTTTCCTTTTCGCCGTCCAGCCCGGCGTTGGCGTACAGCTTCGCCAGGTCCTCGTCGGACTTGAACGTGCCGTCCTCGTTCGCGGCCTTGCTCCACGGCACGTTGATGGCGCCCGGGATGTGGCCGGGCCGCTGGCTTTGCTCCTGCGGCAAGTGGGCGGGGGCCAGGATCTTGCCGGAGAACTCGTCGGGGGAGCGCACGTCGACCAAATTCTTGACGTTGATCGCCGCAATGACCTCTTCCCGGAACGCCCGGATGGTGTTGTCCGGCTGGGACGCCGTGTAGGAGGTTGCGGGCCTGCTCACGGGGTCGCTGGACAGCACGCGTCCGTCCAGCTCCCACTTCTTGCGGCCGCCATCGAGCAGCTTGACGTCCTTGTGCCCGTAGAGCTTGAAGTACCAGTACGCGTACGCGGCGAACCAGTTGTTGTTGCCGCCGTAGAGGACCACGGTGTCGTCATTGGAGATACCGCGCTCGCTCAGCAGTTTGGAGAACTGCTCGGCGTCGACGAAGTCGCGCTTGATCGGGTCTTGCAGGTCGGTACGCCAGTCCAGCTTGATGGCACCGGGGATGTGACCGCCGTCGTATGCGCTGACGTCTTCGTCCACTTCGACGAAGACGACGTTGGCGGCGTCAAGGTTGCTCTCAGCCCAGTCGGCAGAGACCAGGACGTCGGAGCGTGCCATGGTGATCCTTTCGATTTCTTCTTATGAACAGCAGTGGGGCCAAATTTTGTCTTGGGGGGTTCGCCCTGGATGCGCGTCTGTGCACCGAAACGGTGGGGGCACGCCACGGAAGGTCCGGGGTGGCTCCGAGTATCGCGCGGGATTGGGCGGCGGCTACTCAGCAGCTACAGCAACAACAACAGCCCGCGTCACGGCGCAGATCACCTGCGCGACTCATGATGAGCAGGGGCTCGAAGCGGGCTGACACGTCGGCAAGCTTACCCAATGACGTGGTGAACAATCCAAAGTGGTAGGAGGGTCGCCGACCGGCCCGTTCGGCGTGCCTCAGGATTGCCTGAACTGGTCGAGGGAAACCGTCACCTTTTCGGTGATGCCTTCGATGATGACGTCCGATCCGCGGGCTCCCACGGTGTTGGGCGCCACGCCGAAGGGCAGCTTCTGATTGGGCAGCCGGCCGTTGAAGGCACGCAGCACGGCGTCGAGCTTGTCGTCCGGAACCGATTGGTCTTCGGTGTTGGGTCCGGTCAGTACGCCGGTGGGGGTGATGACCAAGGTCGCCGGGTCGTCGGGGGCGATGGACAGGTCGACCGAAACGCTGACCCGTTGGTCGAACTGGGCCGACTTGGGTGTGCCGCTGAACACCAGTCCGTGGCTGTCGGAGATCCCGGATTCGGTGGTGCCGCCGGTCGCGTCGTTGCTCTCGCGTTGTGGCACCTCGACCATCAGGTCAATGATCCCCAGGTACCGGCCCAGGTGCACCGAGTCGATGATGATCCGGCTCTCCAGCATGTCTACCGGCAGCTTCGCGTCGGGTCCGATCAGCCAGGATGACTCGGTCAGGTCGATCGTGTGCATGGTGGCCTCGAGCGTGGCCTTGCCGACCATCGGGTGCTCGACGGCGTTGGCTTTGATTTCCAGTTCGTCGTAGCGGTCACGCATCGCCTGGGGGATGAACGGAAAACCCAGAATGGCGATGAATGGGTCCGTGCCCAAATTTGCTGCCTTGCGCACGCTGGTCGACAGCCGGTACTCGGCGTAGATGCTGGCTCCGAAGTCGATGCCGACGGCCCCGAGGACGATGACGGCAAGGACGATGCCCGCTGCCGTCGCGGCGATCAGCACCTTGCGCATCCGCATATTGTGGCCCATCGGCCGCGGCGACCCTACGGGCAACCGGGGCAAAACGGCCGGTAATGGAGGTACACAAGTGGCACCAGAGTGGCACATGTGACTGTCGTGGTGCGGGAGAGCAGGGTGTGACGGCGTGTGATCCATGACCCGTTTGGACTTTTCCATCAGGCCAAACGCCAGGTGGCAAGTTATCGTTAGGTGAGCTGGCCATTAACGTCATGCTGCGCACGAAGCTGGGAGATGCCTTTCCCACGACGCTGGAGGGGCTTGTTGGAGTTACTACTGCTGACCTCGGAGCTGTATCCCGACCCCGTGCTGCCGTCCTTAACGCTGCTTCCGCACACCGTGCGAACGGCTCCGGCGGAGGCGTCCTCGTTGCTCGAGGCGGGAAATGCAGACGCCGTGCTGGTCGATGCGCGCAACGATCTCTCGGCCGCGCGCGGGCTGTGCCGCCTGTTGAGCACGGCCGGGCGGTCGGTCCCGGTCTTGGCGGTGGTCAGTGAAGGTGGCCTGGTCGCGGTCAGCGCGGACTGGGGGCTGGACGAGATTCTGCTGCCGACCACCGGTCCCGCCGAGGTCGACGCAAGACTGCGTTTGGTGGTGGGCCGCCGCGGGGGTCTGGCCGACCAGGAAAGCGTCGGGAAGGTCAGCCTGGGCGAGTTGGTGATCGACGAAGGCACCTACACCGCCCGGCTGCGCGGCCGTCCGCTCGACCTCACCTACAAAGAGTTCGAGCTACTCAAATACCTGGCCCAGCACGCCGGTCGGGTCTTCACCCGCGCACAACTGCTGCACGAGGTGTGGGGTTATGACTTCTTCGGCGGCACTCGAACGGTCGATGTGCACGTGCGACGACTACGCGCCAAGCTCGGCCCCGAGCACGAAGCGCTGATTGGCACCGTCCGCAACGTGGGCTACAAGGCTGTTCGCCCGGCCCGCGGCCGGACGCCGGTCGCGGAGCACAACGACGACTCCGAGAGCGACCAACCGGCACCCCAAGAGCCGCTGGTCGACCCGTTGCGCACCAGCCCATGACCCTGGAGCTGCATCCGGACTGGCGCTCCACCCTGACCCCGGTCCAGCAGCAGGCAGTGCGCGAACTCGTCACGGCGGCAACAGAATTCGACGGCGTAGCGCCGGTGGGGGAACAGGTGCTACGGGAATTGGGTCAGCAGCGCACCCAGCATCTGCTGGTCGCTGACCCGTCGTCGGAGAACGCTCTTTTGGGCTATCTCAACCTCAGCGCGGACGGCGCGATGGCGGAGTTGGTGGTACACCCTCAGGCCCGGCGACGCGGCATCGGTGCCGCGTTGATCCGCGCCACCATAGCCAAAACCAATGGGAGCAACCACTTCTGGGCGCACGGCACCCTGCAGGCCGCCCGCGCGACGGCAGCTGCGGTGGGGCTGACGGCCGTTCGCGAACTGCTGCAAATGCGACGGTCGCTGCGCGATATCACCGACCCGGCCGCGGAGCTGGCCGGTGAGTTGGCTTCAGCTGAAGAGGGCGAGGTGCGGATCCGAACCTATGCGGGTGAATCCGACGACAAGGAACTGTTGCGGGTCAACAACGCCGCGTTCTCTTATCACCCCGAGCAGGGCGGGTGGACCGAAGCCGACCTGGCCGAGCGTCGCAACGAACCCTGGTTCGACCCGGACGGCTTGTTCCTGGCCTTCGACGCCGAGTCCGACACGTTGCTGGGGTTCCACTGGACCAAGGTGCATCTCGACCAACCGGGCCTCGGCGAGGTCTACGTCGTCGGTGTCGATCCGGCCGCGCAGGGACGAGGCCTGGGTAAGACGCTGACGAAGGTCGGCGTGGCTTGGCTCGGGCAGCGACTCGCTGACCCCGCCGGAGCGGTCGAACCCACCGTGCTGCTGTATGTGGAGTCGGACAACGTCGCCGCGGTGCGGACCTACCAAAGTCTCGGTTTCGCCACGTACAGCGTCGACACGGCCTACGCGCCGGCGTCTGTCACCTAGTCGTCGCCCACCAGCGGGTTCTCGCGCGCGGGCATACTTTCGCCGCGACTTGGCAATCTTGATGAAGGGGGCCTGTCTACAGGCGTCGGAAACCCCCGAAAAGGGGTGGAAAAGCTGTTTCGGGAAGCGGGATCGGTGGGACTCGACACCGTAAGCAGGGCACCGGCGCGGGCGGTTGCGGTCGTCATGGCGACCGTGTGCGGTATGGGCCTGGTCGCGTGCGGCGGTGACGGCAACCGAGACGGTGGGTCGTCGTCCGCCATCTCCGGTACGTCATCGGCCGACGCGTCCTGCGCCGGGAGAAATGAGTTGAAAGGCGAAGGCTCCACGGCGCAGCAGGATGCCATCGCGTTGTTCTCCCAGGTCTGGGCGCAAGCGTGTCCGGGTAAGAGCGTCTCGTACAACCCCATCGGATCGACCGCCGGCCGCGACAATTTCATCGCCGGCCGTGCCGATTTCGCCGGATCGGACTCGCCACTGATCGCCGCACAGATCGGGCCCGCCGCGCAACGATGTAAGGGTAATCCGGCCTGGGACCTGCCGTTGGTGTTCGGGCCAATTGCATTGGCGTTCAACCTGACCGGCGTGCCAACCCTGACCTTGGACCCCGACTCACTGGCCAAGATCTTCAGCGGTGGCATCCGGAGGTGGAACGATCCAGTCCTCGCCGCACTCAATCCTGGGGTGCTCCTGCCCGACACCGAGATCACCCCGGTGTACCGGAAGGACTCTTCGGGAACCACCGACAACTTCCAGAAATATCTGACCGCCGCCGCACCGCAGAGCTGGGCGCGAGGCGTGGGCAGTGAGTTTCACGGTGGCGTCGGCGAAGGCGCGGAAAAGTCGGTCGGCGTCATCAAAACCGTGCAGGCGACCGCGGGGTCGATCGGATACGTCGAGAAGGTCTTCGCCGATCGCGCGCAAATGCCGGTCGCGCAGATCAACACCGGCACCGGCGTGGTGCCGCTCACCGACCGCACCGCCCGGGAAGCCGTCGCCTCGGTTTCCTTCGTCTCCAGCGGCAACGATCTGGTGCTCGAGCTGAACTCGATCTATAGCGGCGAGAAGCCGAACGCATACCCGTTGATGCTGGCTACCTACGAGATCGTGTGCTCGAAGGGCTATGAGCCGGAGACCTCCGCCGCTGTCAAGGCGTTCCTCACGACAGCGGTGAATGACGGGCAGGCCGGGCTTTCTGCGGCCGGCTATGTTCCACTGCCGGATAAGGTCAAGGAGCGGCTGGTGACCGCGATCAACGCCCTGCAGTAGAACAGGAACCCATGACGACACCAAACCCAGCCGACGCCGGGGCGGGCGGGGTCGTCGCGGCGCCGTTCAAGCGGCCGCGCGTCACGCCCCTGAGTCCATGGGGTCAAACCAAGCCCTCAGCGGGCGATCGGATATTTGGCTGGCTGTCGCGGGCATCGGGAACGTTGATCGTGGTCCTGGTCGCGGCGATCGGCGCATTCCTGCTCTGGCGCGCGGTGCCGGCATTGCACCGCAACAAAGAGAACTTCCTGACTTATGGCGGAACGTGGATCACCACGGACACCTCAGCGATGCACTTCGGAGTGCTGGACCTGCTGCAGGTCACCCTTTGCGTTTCGCTGTTCGCACTGGCCCTTGCGATGCCGGTCGCGCTTGGTGTTGCGATCTTCTTGACGCAGTACGCGCCGCGGCGGCTCGCCGGGCCGCTGGCCTACATGGTGGACTTGCTCGCCGCGGTGCCTTCGATCATCTACGGCGTCTGGGGCCTGTATGTGCTGGCGCCCTGGCTACGCCCGGCCGCCAGCTGGCTCAACACCAATATGAATTGGTGCTTCTTGTTTGCGCGGGGTAGCGGCTCGATCGAAAGTGGTAGCACCATCTTCACCGGCGGGATCGTCTTGGCGATCATGATCCTGCCCATCATGACGGCGGTGACGCGCGAGGTGTTTGCGCAGACGCCGCAGGGCCAGATCGAGGCCGCGCTGGCGCTCGGCGCCACCCGTTGGGAGGTGGTCAGGACCACCGTGCTGCCGTTCGGGCGGTCCGGATACATCTGTGGCGTGATTTTGGGTCTGGGTCGCGCGCTGGGGGAGACGGTCGCACTGCTGATCATCCTGCGCGGCACCCAGGAGGCATTCGGCTGGTCGCTCTTCGACGGTGGCTCCACCTTCGCCACCAAGATCGCCGGCGCCGCACCGGAGTTTGACGACCCGTACCGTGCCGGCGCCTATCTTGCCGCGGGCCTGACGCTGTTCCTGCTCACTTCGGTGGTCAACGGCGTGGCGCGTACGGCCGTCGCGGGAGCCGAAAGAGCCAACCCGTGACCTCCATCCTGGATCGTCCTCTCAAGCCGCGAACGTTCTCCGGGCTCGAGCCGCGTCGTCGAATCATTAACCATGTCGCGACCGTGCTGGTCACCCTGGCCACGCTGATCGCCCTGACGCCCCTGGTGTTGGTGCTCATCTCCGTCGTCGCCCGCGGGATCCACGCGGTCACGTCCAGCGCATGGTGGACGCATTCGCAGGCGAACATGACGGCGATCGATCCCGGTGGGGGTGCCTTCCACGCGATCGTCGGCACCCTGCTGCAGGGGGCATTGAGCGCGGCGGTCTCCATACCTATCGGGATCCTGGTGGCGATCTACCTGGTTGAGTACGGCGGCAACAGCCTGCCGGCCAGGGCCGTCACATTCATGGTGGACATCTTGACCGGGGTGCCCTCGATCGTCGCGACGATATTCATTTACGCCGTCTGGGTGTCGGTGTTGGGATTTCCGCGGTCGCAGTTGGCTGTCTCGCTGGCGTTGGTGTTGTTGATGGTGCCGGTGATCGTGCGCGCGACCGAGGAGATGCTCTGGATCGTGCCCATGGACCTGCGCGAGGCGAGTTACGCGTTGGGCGCCCCGAAATGGAAGACCATCGTCAGGATCGTGATTCCGACCGGCTCGTCGGGGATCATCACCGGGATTATGCTGGCGCTCGCCAGGGTGATGGGCGAAACCGCCCCGCTACTCGTCCTGGTCGGATATTCGCAGCAGATGAACTTCGACGTGTTGAGCGGATTCATGGGGTCGCTGCCAGGCATGATGTACGACCAGACGTTGATTGGCGCCGGGACGCACCCAGTTCCCACAGACCGGCTGTGGGGCGCAGCACTGACATTGATCGTGGTTATCGCGATCATGAATATCGGGGCCAGGGTGATCGCGCGAGTCTTGGCCCCGAAGACGTCTTAGGCAGTAACGAGGCAGGAGCTGGCAGTGGCCAAACGGTTGGACCTCAAAGAGGTCAACATCTATTACGGGTCGTTTCATGCGGTCGCCGATGTAACCCTGTCAGTCCTCCCCCGCAGTGTGACCGCATTCATCGGCCCGTCCGGCTGCGGCAAGACCACCGTGCTGCGCACACTGAACCGGATGCACGAGGTGATTCCCGGTGCGCGAGTCGAAGGCAGCGTGCTCCTCGACGACGAGAACATTTATGGCCCAAAGATCGACCCGGTCGGCGTGCGTCGGGCGATCGGGATGGTCTTCCAGCGGCCGAACCCGTTCCCCGCAATGTCCATCCGCGACAACGTGGTGGCGGGCCTCAAGCTGCAAGGGATCCGCAACCGCAAGGTGCTCAACGAGACCGCCGAACTTTCATTGCGCGGCGCCAACCTGTGGGACGAGGTCAAGGACCGGCTCGACCGGCCTGGCGGCGGGCTGTCCGGTGGGCAGCAGCAGCGGCTGTGCATCGCGCGGGCCATCGCGGTACAACCCGACGTGTTGTTGATGGATGAGCCGTGTTCGGCGCTCGACCCCATTTCCACGATGGCGATCGAAGATCTGATCAGCGAGCTGAAGCAGAACTACACGATCGTCATCGTCACCCACAACATGCAGCAGGCCGCGCGGGTGAGTGATCAGACGGCGTTCTTCAACCTGGAATCCGTCGGTAGGCCCGGCCGCCTCATCGAGATCGACGACACGGAGAAAATCTTCTCCAACCCGACCCAGAAAGCCACCGAGGACTACATCTCGGGTCGATTCGGTTAGTGCTGCGGTGGTGAGGTCTCGTCCTCGGGGAATTTTCCGGTGGCCTGGAAGATGACCCTCCGTGCAACCTCGACGGCATGGTCGGCGAAGCGTTCGTAGAACCGGCCGAGCAGCGTCACGTCGACGGCGGCCGCCACGCCGTGCTTCCACTCCCGGTCCATCAACACGCTGAACAGGTGCCGATGCAGGTCGTCCATCGCGTCGTCTTCTGCGCGAATGCGCGCGGCCTTTTCGGGGTCGCGGGACAACACCACTTCTTGCGCGCTATTGCCCAATTCGACAGCGACTCGGCCCATTTCGGCGAAGTAACCGTTCACCTCTTCGGGCAGCGCATGCTGGGGGTGGCGGCGCCGGGCGATCTTGGCAACGTGCAGCGCCAACGCGCCCATCCGGTCGATGTCGGCCACCATCTGGATCGCGCTCACGATCGACCTCAGGTCGCCGGCAACCGGTGCCTGCAAGGCGAGCAGCACGAACGCGCTCTCCTCGGCGCGCGCGCTCATCGACGCAATTTTCTCGTGGTCGGAGATCACCTGTTCGGCGAGCACCAGGTCGGCCTGCAACAAGGCTTGAGTGGCCCGCTCCATGGCCTGCCCGGCCAGGCCACACATCTCACCGAGCCGCTCCGACAGTTCCGAGAGTTGCTCATGGTAAGCGGTCCGCATATGTAAAGCCTACGTTCTCCATGTGAGAAACGTCGCCAAGGGACACTCGCGCTATTCGCAGGTGGTGTCGGCGGCGTTCGTGACGGTCAGATCTTCGGGCAGCTTGGTCGGCGTCGTGGCGGAGCCGCGAGTCACTTGGATGCTCACTGACGACCCGGTGGGCGGGGGAGAGACGACCGAACTGAAATCCGGGCCCAGGACCACTTGCACCACTTGGCCGATCCCGGTCACCCGCTCGATTTTCGAGTTGCCGAAAGCGGCGGCGACGGTGGCTGCGGCCTGCTCGTTGCCGGGTGAGAAGAACACCGTGGTGGCCTTCAGCTGGCTCGGATAGTCGTCCGGCGTCATCACGTTGAAGCCGTTTTTCTTGAGCTGGTTGGCGGCCGTGGCGGCCAGACCTTGGGTGCTGGTCCCGTTGGAGACCTGCACCGTGACCTCGCTGGGCGACGTTGTGGTCAGCTGTTCGCGCTGGGGCTCGTTGGCGGGATTCGCCGGGGGCACCTTCTTGGTGGTGCTTGGCGAGGTCGTGGGGGTGGACCCCAAGGTCTGCGCGTTGTGGTCGTTTTCCTTGGGGAGCGGCTCGTCGTTGATGATCGCGGTGAACAGCGCCTTCATGTCCGCGGTGCGCGGCGGTTCATTTCCGTCCTGGTCTGTGATGCCGGTGGGCACGGTGACGAACGTGACGTGCCCCGCCGCCATGTGTTGCAGCGATCTACCCAGCTCGACCAGGTCCCTGGTCTTGACGTTGTCGACGTAGCTGTTGCCGATGAAAATGTTGACGGCGTTGTTGAGCTTGTTGAGGTTCAACAAGGTGTCTTCGGAGATCATCGAACGCAGCAGCGACGACAAGAACCGCTGCTGGCGCTTGATCCGCCCGTAGTCGCCGTTGCTCTCGGTGGTCACCTGACGGGCTCGCACATAGTTCAGCGCGGTCTGGCCGTCGATCTTCTGGCGCCCGGCGCGCTCGAGCACGGTACCCAGTTCGTAGTCACGCAACGGCGTGGTGGTGCACACCTCGACGCCGCCGATCGCCTCGACCATCCGCGCGAAACCGACGAAGTCGACCGCGATGAACCGGTTGATGGCCAATCCCGACAGCTTCTGGATCACCTTCACCAGACACTTCGGCCCGCCGAATGAAAACGCCGAGTTCAGTTTGGTCTCGGTGTAGACCATCTTCGGGCCCATCGTGCCCGTCTTCTCGTCATAGATGGGGCCGTACTTGCCGGTCTCCGGGTTCCAGGCCTCGCACTGAATCGGGTTGATGGCCAGGTCGCGCGGGAATGACACGGCGACCACGCGCTGCCGGTTGGCTGGGATGTTGACCAGCATCACGGTGTCCGACCTGGCGCCCCCGGCGTCCTCGGTGTCTCCGGCGCCGATGGTGGCGTTGGCTCCCAACCGGGAGTCCATTCCGACGATCAAAAAGTTCTCGTCGCCGTACTGTCCGACGGGATCAACGATGTCGTTTGATTGCGGGTCCAGCGCGCTGACGGTGTTCAGCCGGTTGTTCTTGGACGCGCTCCACTGCCAAGCCCCGCCGGTCAGCACCAGGGCCAGCACCGCGAACAACGCGGCCAGCGCACGCCCGGCGACCAAGATCCGCCGCCGGGACTTCCTTTTCGGCTCGCGAGTCTTGGGTGCGCGGGCTTTCTTTTTCTGGGCCTTCTGCTTCTTCGGCTTCTTCTGGGTCGGGCTGGACGGTTCCGACTCCGCGGTGTCGGACGGGGCGTGGGCCGACCCCAGGTCGGGAAGTTCTTCGAGGAGTTGCAGGGCGTAGGCCGGCGTCGGGATGACCTGGGTGTCCACCGAATCGTCGTATTCGTCTGCCTCCGCGGCGTGCTCCGGCACCGACTCGACGGGCACCGGCGCCGGTTCGGCGGGCGCCGGCTCGCTCTCGGCCTGCGGTTCGGGGTCGGGGTCGGGGGCGTGGCGGCGACGGCGGCGGGGACGGTCGGCGGGGGCGCCGAGTTTGGCCATCAATTCGGCGACGCTGACGCCACCGTTGAGATGAGAGCCGCCCTTCTTCTCTTGCTCGGGCTTCTCGTCGTCCTCGAGTTTCTCGGGGCCTCCAGCTCCCCACCGGGTCAACTCGTCATCATCGGGCGGCATCGTGAACCGCTCCCACGGCGCGGCGCCTGGCATTCCGTGCTGAACAGGAGTAAGCCGTTCAACAGCACCGCTGGTATCCGATGCGTGCCGAGGCTGACGAGTGGCGCCGCTGTCGCCGTCACTCATGTCCTACCGGCCTCCAAAAGTGCAAGCATGTCGAGCGGACGTCAGGAATGTCCTGCGCACGCGTCAGCGCAGCGCTCCTCGATCAGCGCCGCGCAGATGCAGCAAGGTTCACATCGTACTTACTAATCGGCGACGACGCGATTTCAGCTGCGTCTCGGTTCGACCACCACTCGGTGGCTTCAGCCGCCTGAGTGCATCACGTCGGCGCCTTCGGGCACCCGGCAATCGTCCGGATCGTCCAGCCAGCCCTGCGGAAGTGACACTCGCGCGGGGGAACCCTGACGTCCCCGTGGGCCGTTGCCGGCCTCGGGGAAGGGGACACTGCCGTCCAGTCGGCTCAGCAGCTCATGAAGCTGTTCGAGGGTCTTGACCAGCGCCAATTCCCGGCGCAGGTCCGACCCGGCGGGGAAACCGTGCAGATACCAGGCGACGTGTTTGCGGATGTCGCGCATGCCCTTGTCTTCGCCGAAGTGCGCGGCCAGCAGGGCGCCGTGGCGACGGATGATGTCGGCAACCTCGCCGAGGTTCGGTGGTGTTGGCGCCGGGCGGTTGGTGAAGGCGGCGGACAACTCGGCGAAGAGCCATGGCCGCCCCAGACACCCGCGGCCGATCACGACACCGTCGCACCCCGTGCTCGCCATCATGGCCAACGCATCGCTGGCGTCGTAGATGTCCCCGTTGCCCAGCACCGGGATGGTCCGCACCGCCTGCTTGAGTTGGGCGATCTGATCCCAGTCGGCGGTTCCCGAATAGCGCTGGGCCGCCGTGCGAGCATGCAGCGCCACCGCGGCGGCACCTTCGGCTTCGGCGATGCGGCCGGCATCCAGGTGAGTGTGGTGTTCGTCGTCGATGCCGATGCGGAACTTCACCGTCACCGGGATGTCAGTGCCTTCGGTGGCGCGTACCGCGGCGGCGACGATCTGTCCGAACAGCCGCCGCTTGAACGGTAGGGCCGCCCCACCGCCGCGCTTGGTCACCTTGGGCACCGGGCAGCCGAAATTCATGTCGATGTGATCGGCCAGGTTCTCGTCGGCGATCATCCGGGCCGCCGCGTACGTGGTGTCGGGGTCGACGGTGTAGAGCTGCAGCGAGCGAGGCGACTCGTCCGGAGCGAACGTCGTCATGTGCATGGTGACCGGATGACGCTCGACGAGCGCACGCGCGGTCACCATCTCACAGACGTACAGGCCGCTGACGGTGCCGACCTTCGATACTTCCAACTCCCGGCACAGCGTCCGGAACGCGACGTTCGTCACCCCGGCCATCGGGGCCAGCACCACCGGGCTGGCCAGGGTGATAGAGCCGATCTGCACCGCGGGACTACCGCCCGCTCATCACCAGCTTGCCGGCCGTCTTGTGGAGCTCGGCTGCAGTGATCCGCTTACCGGTGCGCTCCTCGCGTTCGAGTTGACGCTGCTTGGAGATCTCGAACTTCTCGCAGGCGAGTTCGAGCTCCTCGATCAGCAGAGCCAGGTCGTCGCGAAGCTTGGCGGCTTCACCGGTGAAGTCGTCGCGCTCGAAGATGCGCCACTTCTTCAACACCGGCATGACCACATCGTCGAGGTGGATGCGCGGGTCGTAGACGCCGCCGACAGCGATCATCACGGCCTTGCGGCGGAACTCGGGCACCTGGAAGCCGGGCATCTGGAAGTTGCGCAGCACCTTGTGCAGCGACCTCATCGCCTGGTTGGGGGCGATGTCCAAGCCCGCTCCGCTGACGTCGCGGTAGAAGATCATGTGCAGGTTCTCGTCGGCCGAGATCTTGGCCAGCAACTGGTCGGCGATCGGCTCGGCGCAGGCCTTACCGGTGTTGCGGTGCGAAATCCGCGTCGCCAGCTCCTGGAAAGTCACGTAGATGACGGAGTCGAACAGGCTCTCGGCGAACAGATCGTCGCGGACCTGGTGGTTCTGGCCCGGGCTGAAGCCTCGGTTGACGACCTCGATGCGCAGCTTCTCCAGCTCGTACGGGTCGACAGCGCGGGTCACCACCAGGTAGTCGCGTAGCGCGATTCCGTGCCGGTTCTCCTCGGCGGTCCACCGATTGACCCAGTAACCCCACGGGCCGTCCAGACCGAAGTTCATCTTGATCTCGCGGTGGTACGACGGCAGATTGTCTTCGGTCATCAGGTTCTGCACCATCGCCACCTGGGCGACGTCGGACAGCTGGGACTGCCCGGGCTCCCAATCCTGCCCGCCGAGTGCATAGAAGTTCTTGCCGTCCGACCACGGGATGTAGTCGTGCGGATTCCAGTTCTTGTGCATGCTCTCGTGACGGTTCACGCACTTCTCTACGACTGGTTCCAGTTCTTGCAGGAGCTGCAGGTTGGTCATCTCGGCCGACATGGCCCCTCCAGTTATCTGTGTCTAGTGGTTGCAGTCAATATATCTGTGTCTGTCAGTAGCATCAAGTTTGATCCCGGCGAGTCAGGTCACAGTCCGGCGACGTATTCCGCCGGTTAAATGCCGGTTTTGAATGCCCGGCTCAGGCGGATTTTTAACCTTTTTGACTCGCTGCCCAGCCTGCTCAATCGGCCGCGGGTTGCGGCACATAGGCGGCCGCCGTACTCAGCAGCATGTCGACGCAGTAGTCGATGAACTGCTGACGACTAGCGCCTAGCTGACCGTTCAGGTAAGCGGTGAACAGGCCGGTCAGAGCGCCGATCAGGCTGGTGGCAACGAGCTTCTGCAGCACGGGATCGGCGATCCGGGACAGCTTGCGCTGCAACAAGTCTATGAAATTGGGCATCCACTCCGCACCCGACAAGGTCAGCACGGGTTCTACCGCCGGCGCCAGCAACAGCACCCGCCCGCGGATCGGGTCGTCGACCATCAACGCCACGAACTGCTCGACCGCCTCGCGTGGGGTGGTGGCCGACGTCAAGGTGGCCATCGCTTTCGCGCACACGTCGTCATAGACCGCACGAACAAACTCGTCACGGTCGCCGAAGCATTCGTAGAAGTACCGCTCGGTGAGTTTGGCGTGCCGGCAGACGGCGCGGACGGTCAGCGCCGGTCCGCCTTCTCCGCCGAGCAGCTGCACACCCGCGGCGATCAGGTCATCCCGTCGCACCGCGGTGCGATTCTCGATGGGGACGCCGGACCAGCGCCCCCTTCGTTGACCGGTCGGCACGTAACTCCCTAAAATAATTCTGACAACGCGCGTAGTCCGTTTTGTCCCGACCTCATACGACGAGCACCAGGAAACAACAGTGACTCAAGATACGTCCGCATCGTGCCCGGTGACTAGCGGCGCACCCGATGAACTCGCCGCGGGGTGCCCCGTCTCCTCGCCGCTGGGTTATGACGCGCCGCCGGTGCCGCTCGGCCCGGATTCGCTGACGTGGAAATACTTCGGTGACTGGCGCGGCATCCTGCAGGGGCCGTTCGCTGGATCCATGCAGAACATGCACCCCCAGTTGGGCGCGGCCGTCGAGGATCACTCGACGTTCTTCCAGGAGCCCCTGGCGCGGGTGATGCGCTCGCTTTATCCGATCGGCGGGGTCGTGTTTGACGGCGACCGCGCCCCGCAGACGGGTGCGGAGGTGCGCGACTACCACATCGACATCAAGGGCGTCGACAAGCAGGGGCGTCGCTACCACGCGCTGAACCCCGACGTCTTCTACTGGGCGCACAGCACGTTCTTCATGGGCACGATCCTGGTGGCGGAACGGTTCGGCGGTGGGCTGACCGAGGCGGAGAAGCGTCAGCTGTTCGACGAGCACGTCCAGTGGTACCGGATGTACGGGATGAGCATGCGGTCGGTGCCGAAGTCCTGGGAGGAGTTCCAGGAGTACTGGGATCACATGTGCCGCAACGTCTTAGAAGACAACTACGCGACTCGTGCGGTGCTCGACTTGGCGCTGTATAACAAGCTGCCGATCGCTCCGTGGCTGCCGGATTGGCTGTGGGGAGGCCTGACCAAGCTGTCCCGGCCGTTCTTCGTCTGGTTGACAACCGGGTTCTATCACCCAGCAGTGCGCGAACGGCTGGGCTTCACCTGGAGTCGCCGCGACGAATGGCTGCACCGGCGCTTCGGGAATCTGGTGTGGGCGGTCTTCTCCCTGGTGCCACCTCGGTACCGCAAGCATCCGCGGGCCCGGGCCGGTCTGGACCGTGCGAGTGGGCGCATTCCCGCCGACGCGCCGCTGCCGCAGACGCCGGCCCGCAATCTGCCACCGCTGGAGAACCGGGGCGACCCCAAGCACTACTGCCCGGTGGCCTGACCCTTCGGCGCGCCGTCAGGCGTGGGTGTGGTGGTGCACCGCTTCCAAGCCGGCCTGGTGCACGTGCTCATGCGTGTGCTGGGTGCCGTCGTCGTGTGAGTGCGGGTGTTCGTGCTTGACGTGCTCGTGGTCGTGGGTGTCGTGATCGTGGCTGTGGGTTACGTCGCCATGCGAATGTTCGTGCTCGTGTGGAGCGTCGTGGCCGTGTTCTGACATGGTGTTTCCTCCTGTTATGGCGCCGAGTGTGAATTGCTCGACGGTTTTCCGGTATGTCGGGTCGCAGAATTCACACTGGGCGCCGCATGGGTTGGCTGGGTTGGCTTTACCGCCTGCAGTCCGTCATCGGTGCGGTGATGACGGGGAATGCCCGGACCGGCGTGCTCGGCATTGAAAACCGCGTCGATGACGAGCTGGCGCACGTGGTCGTTCTCCAGGCTGTAGTAGATGGTCGTGCCCTCCCTCCGGGTGCGCACCAGGCGCGCCATCCGCAGCTTCGCGAGGTGTTGAGAGACGGAGGGGGCAGGCTTTCCCACATGCTCGGCGAGCTCGTTGACCGACATCTCGTGATCGGCCAAGGACCACAGCACCTGCACACGGGTGGCGTCCGCAAGCATTCGGAAGACTTCGACGACGAGGGCAACCTGATCATCGGGCAGCTGCAGAGGTCTATTATCTGCATGCATACGCAGATAATAGCGCAACACCGATGGTGCTGTCAGTGGCGGCGAGTAGCCCGGCTTTCGGCGTTCGCGTCCCGGGAGTCGGTCACAGTTGCTGGCGCAGCACTGCTCATCGCGACGGCCTGTGATAATAACTAGACAAGCTATATTTTTTGATCGGGGAAGAGGAGCGGTATGGCACGGACCGAGAGTGACCGCTGGGATCTTGCGACGAGTGTCGGCGCGACGGCGACCATGGTCGCCGCGCAGCGCGCGCTGGCAGCTGACCCGGAGTACGCGTACATCGACGACCCATATGCTGCGCCACTGGTGCGCGCGGTGGGACTGGACGTCTATGTCCGCCTGGTCAACGGGCAGATTCCGGTCGATGAGGACTCTGAATTCGATCCGGAGCGGATGGCCAAGGGGATGGCCTGCCGCACGCGGTTCTACGACCAGTTCTTCATCGACGCAACGCGCGGCGGCATCCGTCAAGCGGTCATTCTGGCGTCGGGTCTCGACGCGCGGGCATACCGGCTGCCGTGGCCCGTGGGCACCGTCGTCTACGAGGTCGACATGCCCGAGGTGATCGAGTTCAAGACCCTGACGCTGAGCGACCTCGGCGCGGAGCCCACGGCCGAGCGCCGCACGGTCGCTATCGACTTGCGCGACGACTGGGCCACGGCGCTGAAAGAGGCCGGCTTCGACACGCAGCGGCCCTCGGCGTGGAGCGCCGAGGGGCTGCTCGTCTACCTGCCCGACGACGCCCAGGACGCGCTGTTCGACAACATCACCGCGCTGAGCGCCCCCGGCAGTCGGCTGGCCTTCGAGTTTGTCCCCGACACCAGAATTTTCGCCGACGAGCGCTGGCGCTCACACCATGACCGGATGCGCGAGCTCGGGTTCGAGGTCGACTTCAACGAACTCGTCTACCACGGCGAACGCAGTCACATCCTCGACTACCTGGCGCGCGCGAATTGGGAGACGTCGTCGCACACCGTCGCCGAACTGCACGAAGCCAACGGCTTCGTGTACCCCGACGACGAGCTTGCGGCAGCGTTTGCCGATGTGACGTACACCAGCGCTGTGCTGAAGGGCTGACCTTAGCTGCTCACGACTGCTTGAGCAGCTCGTCCTTCAGGCGGCCGGTGATCAAGTCCTGGAACACGACGCGAGCCGGTCCGTACAGGTCTTGGAACGTCGACACGAGCGCATCCCGGTTGTATTCGGGAATCGAGCCGGTCGGCGGAGTCCAGAAGCTGTCGATGTCCATCAGGAAGAACGGTCCGGTCTGCGGCGGCGTCACGCGGCGCAGGTGGTAGTTCGCGTCCAGTGCCTGGCCGACACCCGGCCCATACCGCACGATCAGCGACTTGCCCGGTTGCGGCTCGCGGTACACCGCGGCGCCCTGCCATTCGGTGAGGAACAGGCCGCCAGGGGTGATGCGCTGCGGCCCCAGCAGCTGCTCGTCGATCCAGTTGCTCCAGTCGATCCGTCCGTCGACGCCGGCCGGGACCCGGATCTCCAGGACGTAGCGCAGACCGATGCGCTCGACCCCGACGATCGAGGACACCTGCGCCCGGGCGTCGATGACCCGCAACACGATGTCGGTGAAGGCCTCGAAGCTGGTGTATGCGCTGGTCTCGACGACGACCGCCTGGTTCTTCAGAGACGCCGCCACGGTGTTGTCGCGGTTGCCGTAACGCACGAAACGGTCCGCAACTGGCTGCGGGGGAGCGCCGGGGGCGGTCATTCCCCAGCTGACGTCCTGCGCCTGCCGTTCGATGGGTAAGTCGTTGATGAGGAGATGCTTGATCTCCCGGCTCGCCGACTCCGTGAGTGAATCGGTAGCCGGGTGACGAATCTCCATGGTCACCAGAGCGACGGGTGCGTTGGGTTGGACCCCATTTTGATTTATCTCCGGAAGCATGCCCGCGAGCATAACCAACGGCTTGGGCGCTCCATACGGCATACGGCGGAATCCGTTGCCTCTTCACAGACAGGTACGCTTCTGGGCCCCAATCAGGGGTGTTGCGCGGTTGGTGGGCCGGACCGGAGAGGGGCCACAGGGGGGTCACAGGGGCGTCACAGGGCGGTCGCAAAGGGGTCGCCCACGGGATCGCAAGGGGGCGCATAAGGGTCGCAAAAGGGTCGCAAAGGGTCGCAAAGGGAGACGTCATACCAGCCGGAACAGTGCCCCCAGTAGGACTCGAACCTACGACCTGCGGATTAAAAGTCCGTAGCTCTACCAACTGAGCTATAGGGGCGCGGAGACTCAGGATACTGTGTAGGAAGTTGGTGCTCGTTTGAGGATTAGGGCCACGGTGCCCTAAGCTGACTTGGCTCCCAACGGTGCACACGTTGCGAGTACCCCGGAGAGATTCGGTTCTGGCCCCCTTCGTCTAGCGGCCTAGGACGCCGCCCTTTCAAGGCGGTAGCGCGGGTTCGAATCCCGTAGGGGGTACCCTGCACGTGAGGCAACGGAGCAGTACACAAGCAAGGCCCTGTGGCGCAGTTGGTTAGCGCGCCGCCCTGTCACGGCGGAGGTCGCGGGTTCAAGTCCCGTCAGGGTCGCCAACACGGCGAGGCACACGCTGCCTTCCGGCCAGGTAGCTCAGTCGGTATGAGCGTCCGCCTGAAAAGCGGAAGGTCGGCGGTTCGATCCCGCCCCTGGCCACCATCTCTGACCTGCTTGTATGCGGTGACAGCACTCTTTGGATTGATTGTCTTGTCCGGTTCCTGTCCGTTCACCTGGTTGGCGACGGTGCTGCAGAGCCGGTCGAGATTCGCGGCTACGTGATCGAGTTCGTCTGAGTAGAGGTCGCTGTAGATATTCGCGGTGACGGTCGGTGTCGAATGCCCCATCGTTTTCTGTACGTAGCGAAGATCGGCGCCTGATGCCCGGGCCAGGCTGGCGTAGGTGTGGCGTAGGTCGTGAATCGTCAGGGGCGCTAGTTCGGTTTTGTTGAGGGCTTCGTTCCAGTGGGTGTGTCTGCGCCAGTTGTTGGATCTGAGGTAGCCGCCGTTGGGTGAGGTAATCGCTTGTTCCCGGGGCCCGCGGCCGGCAATTCGTGGCTTGAGGGCGTCGATGACGACCTGGGGGAGTGGGACGGTTCGAACCGCAGCGCGTGTCTTTGGCGGTCCGACAATTATTCGGCCTTCTACTTCCGGTGCGGCCTGGCGAACTTCAAGCCGACCCGTCTCGAGGTTGATGTCGCCGACGCGGAGGCCGACCAGTTCGGACCAGCGAAGTCCGGTGAAGGCCAAGATCGTGACGATGTCGCCCTGGTCGCCGCATGCCGCTGCCAGGGCGATGACTTCGCCGGCCGTGAGATAGCGGTGACGTTCTCGCACCGGCATCCGCCCGGAAGACACTCCCTGGGCCGGGTTGGTGTGAATTCGGCCGTCTTCGCGAGCCATGTCGAGAATTGACCGCAGGAGGCGCAGCGTGGCGACTTTGGCCCACGGCCCGACCGAGAGGCTACCGATGAACTGCTGGACGTCCTCGCGGGTGATCTCGTCGACCGGGACATGGCCGAAGCGCGGACCGATGCGGAGTTCCCAGTGTTGGGTGTAGCCGCTCCAAGTCTTGGGTGATACGGCCGGGCGTTTCGATGCGGTGAATTGCTTCCAGATGGCGGAAAGGCTTGCGCGGCCGAGCCTTGGGTCGAAGCGTCTGGCGCCAATCGCCGCCTCGCCGTCGCGCTCGGCTTTGAAGGCCCGCGCTTCCCGCATGGTGGCGAACGTCGATGACGTTTCAACCCATCCCGACGGAGAGTCTGGATCGCGCACCAAGTAGCGCACTTGATAGCGTGCCTGGCCCGCTGAATTGATCCGCTTTCGGATGCCGCGCGGTACCGAGCCGGCCATTCAGCGACGCACCTGGCTGAGCCACGCGCGGACTTCCGCTGCATCCCAACGTCTTACACGGTCGGACAGCGGGTAGCAGGGTGGCCCCACTTCTACTCCCTGATCGCGCAATGCGCCCCATCGGCTCACGGTCGCGGCGGACACGCCGAACAGGTCAGCCACCTGTTCCGCTGTCAGAAGCGTTGGAAATGCTGCCCCGTTGTCCGCGGTATTGGAAGTTCTCAAGTCAAAGTCCTTAGTTCTTAGCCGGAGTGGTGCTGCTTGGGCGTTTGTTGCTGTATTCGGTTGCTACGGAACGGATCAGGGAATCTGGCCAATAGTCGGCGCGAACTCGCATTGTTGAACCGTCTTCGGTGAGGACGTATCCGGTGCCCGGCTCATTGGGGCTTATGCGATGAGCTGGCGCGCGATCAGCCATGCCATCGCCGAGGACCATCGTGACCTCTTCACGTGACCTCAGCCGCAAGGCGATGGTTTGGGTGAATAAGCCGCGCATGGGCAGGATCTCTTTACGTGGGTCCTGCATGAATGCGGCAACTACGACACCGACTGCGCGTCCCTTCGTCAGGATGCGGGAAAGTGATGCCGCGACTTGCTTCTTGAGCGCGGCGTCGGTGATGTACGCGGTCAAACCGGCCAGTTCATCGATGAGCAGGACGACGAGTGGATCAGTGCGGGTTGGTGTGTGAGAGCGTGTGTGGCCGGCCATCGCTCGCCCACGCATGTCGAGTATCTCTTCCAATTTGGCCAGGAGTTTGGCGGCTTGAGATTCTGTGGTGGCGACTCTGGCGAAGAGGGAAGACCCGACAGACACCTCGATCCCGTACTTGAGATCTATTGCGCACAGGAGGGCACTGCCGGATTTGACGGCAGGGCCCAGTCCACCGGCGATGCCCCAGAAGATGGAGCCCTTGCCCGCGCCCGAGCATCCCACCGTCAGGGTGTGCAGTCCGGTTATGGGAAGACGCCATGTTGACCCGTTCTCGCGTCGGCCGATCTCGACGGTAGTCCCATCGGTTCTGGTTGGCCTTCTGGCTGTCTCAATCGCCGAGAGTTGTTCTTTCATAACGAACTCCATGCGCACTATGCCAGGTGCTACGACCGTCGAGCGACCGGAATGTGCCCCGACGGCATCGCGGATTGCGGGGACCGCCCTTTCGAGGTCGTCGACGGTCTGGCCCGACCGCGTGCGGACGCTCATGCGTAGACAGTCATCGGACATCCGTAGTCCGAGGACTGCGGGGTGAGTCCAGACGGTCTTCGTGGTTGGCTTGCCCTGCATGTCTTTTCGAGTGACGCTCCTTGAAGTTGACAAACCGCAGTCCCTGGCGATTCGCGGCCAGGCGGTCAAGCTCCAAACCATCCAGCGTGCCTGTCGTGCATGCACGCCAAAGTAGCGGTCGTATGTGACAGGGGATCGCAATCGCCAGATGAAGAGCCCGATACCTAATGCGACGATCGTCCCGAAGAGCCATGCGGTGCAGAGCTTTAACAGGTGTGCAAGGTAGTCGAGGTCAATACCCACATCGGCATCTGGTACCGAATACGGGTCATCGGGTATTGCAGGATAGGGGTCGTCAAACTGGCTCATGCCGATGCGCGGCCCGACGCCGACGAAGTTGCCTTGCCTGTGTCAGCAGTCATGCCCGACGCTCGAAATGACCACGCAATGCGACCGCCTTCACTCGAACGGTCAACATAGGGCAATATGCACAATTCATCGAGAATTACTGGGGCAAAAGGCATACCGTTGGCATTTGGCGGGCATTCAGGCGGTGTCGGCGTTGCAAACTTGACGGTGAGGGTACGAGTCCGTTTGCTCGCTGCCGGATCGCCGTCGAGGACTTCGACCTGCCATAACGGATATCCTGACTCACGGTCGGCCGCCTGGACTTTGTTGTCCTTTGTCGACCGCTCATAGTCGATCACCGCCGTCACGTCGGACACGACGAACGCCCGGTGCGGAAACACCTGTGCGTGAGAAACACTGAGCCACTTGGGCACTGCCATTCACTACCCTTTCTTGAAAGTATGCTGCTCTTAGCCATGCCGATTCTCACATGGCGTTCCGGAGTTACGCGACGGTCGAGCAGGATCAATTTGAAGAAATCTGCGCACCGCGCGGCGACTCGTATCCGGGAAGATCGGTGAAGCAGCCTTCGCAGTGTCACAAACGTCGACTGCGCGCTCTCAGCGTCGAAAGCAGTACGCGCACAGCACGTACGGTGTAAGACTGCACGAAACGGCTGTTGGGGTTGGTCGCCGCTAGCTGGGAAGGCCTCGATCGCGAAGATGCCCTCGCGTCTGGTGTGATTCGAAGATTCTCGGCTCCAAGCGGATTCGGCCTTTAGCTAGGCACGGCGATCTGTCGATCGAAGGCGTATAGATGGATCGTATTGATCTGACGGTAGCTACTGCTTCCCCTCGGGCTCGACTGCGGCCCACTGATCGATGACAGACTGCGCCTTGGAAGCATCAGAGTCTCAGTCGAAGCCGGCCAGCGTGATCCTCAAGGCTTGTTCCAACCGAAGGTGCAGTGGGGATATAGCCGTCCAGTGGTCGGTGTTCAGCCAGTTCATCAGGACGAACTTGGAAGTCGCCAGACTCGTCGCGATCAGCAAACTGGGGCGCATATCGCTACGAGCGTCAACACCCATACGAGCGGCGACCATTTCGGTGAATCGCCGTTCGACGTCTTCGCTAATCAGCACCGCTTTCGTTAATAGGTGGGGAGCCGTCAAGATGCCCTGTCGCCATTGCGTCAGGCCGCTATGTTGTGTTCGCTGCCGAGCGCTTGCAACAGTCTGGCGGATCAAGGTTTCTGCTGCCGATTCACCGTCTGGCCCTGCCTCATACGACTCAACGATTTCAACGATAGTTTGCCGGACCGGGGCGATGAGCAAATCTTCTTTGGCGGGCACGTGGCGAAAGTACGTGCTAATCGAGATGCCTGTCGCGACGGCGATGTCCTCGGTCGTCACAGCAGAAAAGCCGTGTTCGGCGAACAATTTATATGCGTTGCCCTCGATCTGTGAGAGAAGGTGCGCGCGGCGCCTGGTCTGCAATGGGCTACTAGTAACCGATCGCATGCAACCACCCCCGCCGCATCGCTTTTCGAGTGCGCTCACCACTATGGTACGTGAAGTAGCGTAGCGAAACCGGCCGTATCGGTGCGAGATTCTTCAGGCTGTTCTCCTGGCGGGCGTATTGATGCCAAGCGGTTAGCGCGAATTGTCGGATTACCGCAGGCCTCTAGCCGTCGAGCGGACAAGTTGGGCTACTAAGAGGGCAGGCGCTTCACGTTGGAGCCCCCAGGGTGCGGTCGAGAAAGTTGATCAGCGCGGCGGTAAAGGCGTCGTTGTCGTCGCCGGCAACCATGTGCCCGGTTCCGCTGACATCCGTTGTTTCGGCATGAGGTACGAGTTCTAAGAATTCTTGAACTGTGTCCTCGGACACGACATCTGAAAGTGCGCCGCGAATCAGCAGCGTGGGGGCAGTGATTCGGCGTGCTCCTTGAGACAGCAAATCGCTAATGACGTCGAACTGCTCGGAGCTCGTCGTGAGCTCTCCCTGCGTGACATTGAAATTGGAATTAATAAACGCCGGGTCCCAGCGCCACGTCCATCGGCCGTCGGCTTGCTGACGAAGAACTTTGCGCAAGCCTTCGAGGTTCCCGGACCGCGGGCGGTGCGGGTTGTATTCGGCGATCACGTCGGCAGCATCGTCGAGGGTGTCAAATCCGGCTGGGTGGGCGGACATGAAGGACACAACTCGGTGAGCCCCCTGAAATTCAAGTCGCGGGGTGACATCGACGAGTGCGACAGCAGTCCAGAGGTTGGGCGAATGTGTCAGGTGGCTAGCGAGAATGACCATGCCGCCCAATGATGCGCCAACGACGGCGGGACGACTCTCGGCGGTGAAATGTCCTCGAACTGCGATGAGATCGGCGACCAATCGTGCGACGTCGTACTGTCCGTTCGGATCCCAGTCGCTGTCACCGTGTCCGCGCGCATCGTAGGCGACGACGGTATAGCCGTGGCGATGGAGCCGCCGTGCTGTGGCAGTCCACGCGTGACGGTTCTGGCCGCCGCCATGTAGCAGCAATACGACCGGACTAGGAGTGGGATGGCGATAATAATCTGCCACCAGCGTAACGCCGTCATCGCCACGAATGTGCTGCTCCTCAGACCCCGACACCATTTTCAATGGGCCCCGCGGAAAGAACGCGAGTCCGTTCGTTGTGGCCACCAGCTCGCGTCGCGGATGAGCGTAGCAATCGCGGGAACAGTGAGGGTGCGAACGACGAAGGTGTCAAGGAGCAAACCGCAGCCGATTATGAAACCGGTCTGGATCATGATGCCTACCGATCCGACCATGAGGCCGAACATGCTGGCGGCGAAGATGAGTCCAGCTGAGGTGATCACTGAACCGGTGTTAGCGACCGTTCGCAGGACGCCAACTCGGATGTTATTGGCGGATTCCTCGCGCAGTCGCGAGATCAGCAGCATGTTGTAGTCAGCGCCAACGGCGACCAGGATGATGAACGCCAGAAGTGGTACGGGCCAAGCGATCTCCTTGCCAAGGCCGTATTGGAAGACGAGGGTTCCGATGCCCAAGGCGGCGCCGTAATTGAGAATCACGGTTCCTAGCAAATAGAGCGGCGCGACCAGTGCCCGCAGTAGAACGACCAAGATCAGACCGACGATAACGAGGGTGGCGATGGCCAGAAGGTGAAAGTCGGCCGAGAGTAAGCGTTGGATATCGGAGTTGACCGCGGGGAATCCCGCCATCGATATTGTGGCGCCAGCTAGGGAAGTGTTTGGTCGCGCGCCGTTTGCTGTTTCAGTGATTTGATGGGCAAGGTCCATCGCTTTGCTGCTATAGGGGTCAAAGCGGGATTCGATGGCAAAGCGCGCGGTTTTCCCATCAGCAGAAAGAAAATGTCTTGCCATGCCCGCGAATTGGCGGTCTTCAAAGGCGTTAGGTGGGAGATAGAAGCCACTGGCGTTATCTGAGCCAGCGCTAGCACGCGCCGAATTTTGCAGTTGTGTCGCGATTCGACTCATGCCGGACAGCATCTCGATGTTGCTGTCGGCAAGGGTGTGCACGCCCGTAGCTAGTGCCTGTGCGCCGGACGTGAGTTGGCTGATGCCACTTTGGAGACGACGGATATTGCCAGCTATGTCGGCGGGCTCACCTAGTGCTCCGAACGCTCTATCGAGCGCATTAAGGGTGCTTTGCAGATCGGCCAAGGTTCCGGTCGCTGTATCGGCGCCAGGACGGTAGTAGTCGCCGAGAGTGGCGAGCTGACTGAAGAAGCCGTTATCGCGCAGGGAACTCAGAATCTGTACCTGGTCGCGGATCTGGGAGCATTCCGGCGTAGTCGCGCACCACGGTGAGTTGTTGAGTGCACCAACGAGAGGGTCGATGGTGGTAATCGCGCTTTGGGCCTGCTCAGCTTGTTGTCGTAGCCCGGGCCCCGCCCGGATGGCCTGATCCACGGCTGGCGCGGTAGCCGAAAGTTGTTGAAGCATCGGGCGCAACCGCTGTACGTGAGAGCCGCTGGCTTGGGTTTGCGTCAGGAGGCTCGTCAGAGGCGTCAACGCTGTGCGTACGGTGGTATCAAGTTCTGCCAGCGCCCCGGCGAGCTGGTCGGCACCGTCGGTGAGTTTGGTCAGGTCGTCTCTATGAGCGTCTCCGTCGGCGACCGCACCAGCCATCTTGTTGCCAATCTGGCCGTTCTGCCATGACAGCTGAGCCTGGTCCATGCGCGCGCCGGTGGGGCGGGTGACGCCGGAAACCTTGGTAACGCCCGGTAGTTGCGATACCCGTGAAGCCATCTCATCCAAGTCGGCCAGTGCCCGGCTGGTGCGCAGATCGGTGGGCGACTCAACAACCATGAATTGGGAGATGACAGTGTCCTTAGGAAAGTGTCTGTCCAGAAGTTGATAGCCTTCGTTGCTGGCGGTCGTGGCGGGCTGTCCTTGGCGGTCGTCGTAGCTGATGCGCATGGTGAGTGCGATGGCCGCTAGACCTACGACTAACGCCAAGCTGGCAATCAGTAGAGGAGCGGGTCGCCGAACGACGGCGACGGCGATCCAGTTCCAGTACCGACGCGTGCGGTCGGCTTTAGGTTCTCCGATGCCGTGTGTAGCGGCCATAGCCAGCACTGGGGGAAACAACGTCACTGTGGCCGCCACTCCGATGAAAACTGCGATCGCGCAGGCTGGCCCGAGTGCACCGAACACGCTCAGCTTTGAGAAGAACATGGCTAAGAACGCAAAGGCCACGGTTGCGGCTGACGCCAGAATCACTCGTCCGATGGTGGCGGTTGCGTCAACGACCGCGCGATCCGGTGAGATGTCCTGTCGGCGCTTCTCGTGATACCGACTGATTAAGAAGACCGAGTAGTCGGTGCCCGCACCTAGCAAGATCACAGTCATGAAGGCGATGGTGAATTGCGAAACCGGCATGCCTGATTCGCCGAGAGCCGACAACACTCCGCGCCCGACCGCCAGGCTGATCCCGATGACCAGCAGCGGCAGCACTGCGGTAAATATGGATCGATAGATGACCAGCAAGATTAAGGCGATCAGGCCAGCGGTAACCACAGAGATGAATACGAGATCCTTTTCAGCAGAATCGATTTGGTCGCTGAAGGTAGCCGGTGGTCCGGTCACACGAACGGTAGTGGGGGAGTCGTTGAATGCCTGGCCGGCGATGGCCCGTACCGCCTTCACGGATTCCGCGGCTTTGGGATCGCCCAGTGTTCCCGCCACCCCGACCGGCAGGTACCAAGCCTTGCCATCCGCGCTGATGGCTTGTGCGGAGGTTAACGGGTCGGCTAATAGATCTTGGACTAGGCGCACATGGGTAGTGTCGGCCCGCAACCGCGAAACCATCGAGTTGTAGCGTTGGCGCACTGGCGGAGTCAGCCCCGCCGGATTTTCCATCGCGATAAATATGCTCGTCTTCGACCCGCGCTCACCAAATGCTGCGCTCATGCGCTCCACTGTTTGCAGCGACGGAGCATCCCGCGGTATTAGGGTCACCGACTGTTGCCGAACGACGGTCTCCAACTGTGGGAACAACAGAGCCAAGGTTGCTGCCATCATCACCCAGGCCCCGATGACAAGTGCCTTATGCCGGATGCTGAATTCCGCCAGCCGGGCCAGCCGTTCGCTGTAAGCGCCGTCGCCTGCGGCAACTTTGCGGAGTTGCCGTCGGACGGGACGGCTCAGTGTGGCCACGCCCGAAGTGAGCCACCCGGTGTCTACCATCCCCTGTCCCCCCCATTTACTAACAAAACCAACGGTATCTCAGCGAAACTATGAGTACCGTTTGCGTCGGGTCGTACCCGTTCGTGGTTCACGTCAAACGCGCCAGAAACGGGATTTGGCCTCCATCCACTCGGCGAAGGCCGGCGCCGGCATGTTGCGAACGAAATAAGCTAGATGCGCCACACCTCGTGGCTGTACAGGAAGAAGCCCTAGTTGACGAATGAGCAGCTTCGACAACTCACGAACGACGAAGGCGAAACGCTATACGCGAGCTCAGCCTTATCGGTTCTTCGTGGACGTGGTTGTACATCTCCCGGTTCATCAGGTCGTCATCTAAGAACGAGTACGACCGGCGCGGGTAATGGCGCGGTTCGACGAGGTCTCCCTTGGTGCTGTGTGTTTGGTCCCTACGCACCAGCGTGTGGCGCAAGGCGGAATTGAACCGCTCCACAGCGCGGATCCATGTTCGATTCCCAGTCAAAGGGTGCAGGAGATTCATCGCTCATCACCACTTTCTGCTGGCCGATAGTGCCTTGTCATTCGTCCCCCTTAGGTCGATCTCGAACCGATAACAAAACTTACGGTATCGCTACGATACTAACAGTATCGTAGCGATACCGTAGGGACTGTTGGCGGGATCAAAGGTGATTCGCCGTCTCTGCGGTGCCGGTGGGGTTACGGTGACCTACGTGGAGCGTGATGTTGTTGAACTCCGGGCCGACGACGAGGCTGACCCGCGCCTGCTGCGGTCGCGGACCCGACTTCTAGACGCCGCGACGAAACTGCTCACCGCAGGGGGCATTGAAGCAGTGACCGTAGACGCGGTCACGAAAGCCTCCAAAGTCGCGCGAACCACGCTCTATCGGCATTTCAGCAGCTCTACGCAGCTACTCGCCGCCACATTCGAAAGATTGCTGCCACAGGTCACGCTGAGGTTCCCCAGGATTGGTGGACATCTGAGATAGCGGGACGGTGGTCCCCTGGAAGGATGTTCGTATGCCACGATCTCGGCGGTCGTTTTCTCCTGAGTACAGGGTTGAGGCGGCGCATCGTGTCATTGATGGGAATCGGCGTGTTAGCGAGGTTGCCCGCGAGCTGGATCTCAATGAGAACCTGCTGCATAAGTGGGTGCGAGATGAACGGCGACGGATGGCCGCGGCCGCAGCTGGCGGTCGGCCGGACCCTGGTGGTGGTGAAGGGCTTTCGGTCGATGAGCGCGCGGAGTTGGTGGCACTGCGCGCGCGGGTGGCCGAGCAGGCGAAGGACATCGCTTTCCTGGAAAAAGCCTCGGCGTACTTTGCAGCACAGCATCGAAGGTGAGCCGGTTTGAGCTCATCGCTGCAGAGTGCGCCGGCTACGACGTGACACGCATGGCCGAGCTGCTCGGGGTATCCAGGGCGGGCTACTACAAGCATGCCCATACCTGCACCGCTGCTGAGCCCACACCTCGGGTGCAGCGCCGCCGTGACCTGGAGGTCAAGATCCTTGCCCATCACCGCGCCTCACGGGGCACCTATGGGTCACCGCGCATCACCGCCGACCTGCACGCCGAGGGTGAACGAGTTTCGGAGAACACGGTCGCCAAGATCATGGCCGAGTTGGGCATTGAGGGGATCAGTCCGCGCACCTTTAAGACCACCACCCAGGTCGACCCGGCAGCCTCGTTTCCCCCGGATCTGGTCGGGCGCTGCTTTGACCAGGGCCGTATCGACGCGGTGTGGTCCTCCGACATCACTTACCTGTGCTGCGGAGACGGTGACATGTTTTATGCGCCATCCGTGACGAACACGCGGCGCGCGCTGGGCTGGGCCGTTGATGACCACATGCGCACCGAGCTGGTCACACTGGCCGTCGAGCGGGCCGCGTTCGTGCGCGCTCACCGCTGCCAGGGGGTCATATTGCATTCGGATCGCGGTACTCAGTACACCGCCCACGACATGGCGCTGGCCTGCGCCGCTCACGGGCTTCGGCGCTCGATGGGCGCGACCGGGATTTGTTGGGATAACGCCGGCGCTGAATCGCTGTGGTCGAGCTTCAAGCACGAGTGCTACTACCGGCACGCCTTCGCGACGAAAGCGGAACTTGTTGCAGCAGTTGACAATTGGATGATTTTCTACAATAATGATCGAAGGCACTCAGCACTTGGAATGCGCTCACCTATCGACTATGAACGCACGCTGCGTGCCACCACGGAAGCAAGCTAACCGTGTCTACTTTTTCGGGGGAACCCCACGCCGGCACCAGCCACGGGAGCCCTACGTGATCAACTCATTGAACTGCTTAGTCGACAGGCCACCCTGTTCCAGGAAGCCCCGCTGCATGTCACCACACTGGCCTGGGTCGCACTGGGGCCGACATCCGACGGCGGCACCTCTGACCGGCACGCGTTACGAACGCGAATCGTCGATCACTATCGCCATCCCTTTGATCTTTTACTCCAAAGCTCCAACGCCCGAGCGGAACTCGACAACTTCGACGTAGATCTCGTGATGTGCCAACTCGTAGGTCCTGTGGCGTTCGCACGCCTCACCGGATTGCGTGCAATCGAGCGTCAGGACTGTGAACGCATCGTCGATGACTTTCTTGCCGCCCACCGTCGCACTGCTGATAAGCCGCCAGCGCAGCCCAATGCCCGCAAGCGTGCCGCCCGCCGCCCAAGCCCGAGTTAAGCGACCAGAACGACTCGGGTGCCGGTGATTGGGAACTGAACCCGGTATCGCCTAGCGACGCGCCAAACGTATCGGTGAGGTTGATTGCAGGCGCGAGTGTGCCCACTTCCGAGTGGCCGGCCGCCGAACCGCAGAGAAGGAAGGACCACAAGCTGAAAGCTTGACAAGTTCGCTACCTCGTTATCGCATCGAGCGCTAACGAGGTAGCGCTCGCGACCGCCCGTACAACGCCGCCGCAAGCTGTAGTGCGAATGCCGGTCCGCTGTTCAAGAGGGCGTACCCACCGGTTAGTCCTCCTTGGTCGCACAGAAGACGTCGTCGCCGGACGGTTCGGCGACGTAGGTTTCCCGTAGTGATTCTCAGGCGTCGAACCGAGCGTGGGGCGGTTCTTGCCGCGGCCGTGGAGGAAAGAGTTAAGTTGCCGTAGACGATCTGTGAGCGTGACCAGCGGCGGATGATCCTGCGGGCCATCAGGTAGGCATCTTGGGAGATCTCTACGACTGCGATTGCCTTTTGTAGCCCATGGACTCCCCAGTAGCGCCCTGGCCCCCGGCCCGGCTCTTGCCACGCTTGTGGAACTATGTGCTGATATTCCTTGTCGCTCAACATATTCGGTGAGGAATGTTTTGTGAAATAAACAGCGAGACGTTTAGGGTCGAAGGCCCGCAATCCCTTCAGAATGTCGACAGCTGTGCCAGCGAGCCGGTGGCGCGATCGTTGCTCGGCGTCGGGATGGCCAACGATGTCGGCCCATTCCTGCGATAGCCAGTCCCGGAATTTGCGGCCCGATCGACCGAGGCCATTTGGCGGAGCCATCCACAAGTGAATATGCGGTGCGCCGCGACGTTGAAATTCCAGCTTCCAGATGTAGCGAGCCGGTTCACCCCACTCCCGCTGAAACCGCTTGCGCCACAAAACCATGTGCCGCTTTACGCTAGCCCCGTCAGGCGCCACGCATTCCCAGTCGCCGGGATAGGTCAGCGTGACCATCGCGGGCACACGCCCGCTTTCCACCAGCGGCGTGTAATCGAGCTCGGCAAACGTACGGCACATCGCGGCTCGTGATTTGCGGGACCATTCGGTGATCGTGCGCACAGGCGGAGCGGGCGCGTCCCGGCCAGCCTTCAAGCGGTCCTCTTCGTTGGCCACATCGAGTCGGTGCCGTTCGACCGACCGCTCGGATGCCTTCTCGGCGCGAACGGGCCGGGTCCAGCCCAGCCGAACGACACCAGGCCCGATAGTGATTCGGAACCGACCGGATTCGGGTTCCAGGCCAAGCCGATCCCGGCCAGAAGCCCACGGCTGCGCGGGCTCAAACAATGTCGCCGCCGAGGCCACCATGTCGGGACCCGGAAAACGGAATCCCAGCACATCTGCAACCGAGAAATCCGCGTCAGCTCCGTGATCGATGGTGTCGCGGACACTTTGGGACATATAACAAGCCCGTTGGTCCCAGCCGGAACACGGCCTCCACCGCTACCGCCGTCCGACCGACCGCTGTCGCTCTCGCGCCCTGCGGCCTTGGCGGCCTCGGGCGCTCGCGGTCTACCGGCGTCCGCGGCTCCGGCCGTGTTCCGGCTGGCCGTTCGGGTTGTGGTCGGTCCAAGAGGTAATTGCTCCGCCGCAGCGCCGATAGAGCGCACTGTCGGCACAGAGATGCTGGGCATCGGGTACCTACTCCCCGGGAGCCCAAGGCGCGCATCATCGAGTGATGGGCGGTGAAGGGTTCCCTGTCGGGAGTGCTGTCACCGTGTCCGGTTTCTGTCCGGTCGCCGGACAGACGGCATGCGTCAGACGCGCTCAGCGCGTCGTATTTGACGCATGAAAACCGTTAAACCGCAGGTCAGCGGCTAATCCGTCCGCCTGAAAAGCGGAAGGTCGGCGGTTCGATCCCGCCCCTGGCCACCGCAGAGGTTGTTTCCGTGCTGCCCGCCGTGGGCCCAAGTTCCCGGGCGGCCGGTCAGTGCGATTCACCTAGATGACACTCGCTCGGGGTCGTTGTGCGCAGCGATGCCGAAGATTCGCCGGAAGGAATCCTGGCCATAGCTGGTTGCTTCGGGCTCGCCGGGAACCAATCGGAATGTTCGTACGCCATCCGAACGACGTTCGGCGCGCAGAAACAGGTCGGCGGGATCGTCTCGGGCGTACAGGCTGTGGGCGAAATCGTAGAGGTGCGTCACGAAAAACACCCTCACCCCACTTTCCACCATTGCCCGCACGATGCCGCGCGCGATCTGTGAGCCCTCAAGCTCATTCGTCGAGGCAAAAGATTCATTGCACAACAGCAGCGAGGTCGGATCGATGTGGTCGACGATCTGGCTCAGGCGGGCCAGTTCCTCTTCGAGCTTGCCGTGCCTCAGGGTGGCATCCTCTTCCCGCTTGAAGTGGGTAAAGATGCGGCCTCGGACGTTGGCGCTGAAAGCTTCCGCCGCGACGAACATGCCGGCTTGCATCATCAGCTGTGCGGCGCCGACGCTGCGCAGAAATGTCGACTTGCCACCTTCGTTTGCGCCGGTAACGACAACCAACGTCTTGTCGTTGGCGTCGACGTCATTGCCGGTGACTTTGTTGCCGATGCTGAGGCAGAGCGCGACATCGCGTAATCCGCGGCACCGAAACCGCAGTGTGTCGGCTGGCGTGGGTACCGGAAAGCAGGTCGGCACATGGCGTCTGGTGAGCTCGTCACGCAAGTTCAGGCAGCCGAGGTAAAAGCCCAGTTCTGTCCGCAACCGGCTGAAGAAGCTTTGAAAATGCTCCGCTGCCTGGGTGACGGTGTTGGCGACATCGTTGACGGCGCGGCCTCCCAGTGCCGACAGGGCTTGCTCACCGGCCATGTCGTCGGGGTCGATGGAAAACTCGCGGCTCTCTTTGGGGTTTGCCGCCAGCTTGGCCCACCAACCGCGACTGCGTAGTGGTGGTTGGTGAAGCAGGTGGTTTTCGCCCTTGTTGCCCGGACCCAGTTGGACGCTGAGCAGGAGCCCGCGCGGCAATTGGAGCTCACCAAGATGTTCGTCGACTTGGGCCAGGTAGTCCTCGGGTAGCTGCTGGGTGAGCATGGCAAAAAACTGCCGGAAGCCGGCAGAGCGGAACTGATCGGCATGGTCGTTGGCCAACCGGCGCAACTGCCTGATCGTCTTCAAAAGCAATTCCAAGATCCGGACTGAGCGGCGCAGGAGCAATTGCGCATCATTTGATCTCAGACCGCCAAGGAATACCTTGTGCCGCAGTGCGATCCCCTCGACCTCCGAGGTCATCTCGTAAATCCGCTGCACCACAGCGCGATTGGCCAAACAGTCGCCCAACACCTGTTGCCGATAGATGATGACGTCGGGATCACTGACGGTGAGCGGGACCACCTTCTTGCCGGCTTCGCGCAGATACCGGTCGCCGGCCGCCATGGCATCGTAGATCTTGTCGAGCTCCAGATCGTCGTTGACGAGATCGCGTAGCCCCTCAGGTAACTGGGGTGTCAGGTCGATATCGGTTTCAGGATGTAACAGGCGCACCTTCATCGGGAAATCCTCTGCCGCAGCGCGTCGTGGTCGAGTCCGTACTTTTCGGCAAGCGCAGCGGCGTAGGCCAAGCCGTCCGCGGGCCGACGGGTGAACTTGAAAGTTCGTTGGGAAGGATCGTCGGGCACTACTTCGCCGACCATGCTGACGCAAGCCCTGTCCAAGCTGGCCAGTTGGTCAATGAAGCTGACATAGACAGCAGTGCAGCGCAATTCGATTACCCGCTCGATGACTTGGGTGGCGATCCACAGGGCGTCGCTGAGGGTGGTCGACGAGAAGCTCTCATTCATGACGATCAAACTCGTCGCGGTAGCGCGGGTCAGGATGTCATGGATCCGGACCAACTCTTCCTCGAGCCTGCCATGCAGGGACGAGAGGGTCTCCTGACGCTCGAAATGGGTATAGATCCTGTCGGGCAACGTAAATTTCGCACGTCGTGCCGGGATCGGACAGCCGAGTGAGGCGAGATAGGCGCATTGGCCGATGGTGCGGGCGAATGTCGTCTTGCCGCCCTGATTGGGGCCGGTGACGACGAATATGCGCTCTGGACTTGACAGCCGAAAGTCATTGCATACCACCGTCTGTCCCGCGTCGATTGCTTTGGTTGCCAGGGCCAGGTCGAAGGCATCCTCGGCGGACAGGGCGCCAGGCTCGGTGGTGATTTCGGGATAGGTGAAGTGCAGGCCGGCGGCGCGGAATTGGCGGGTGAAGGCCAAGTAGTGCAGATAGAAGCGGATCTCGTGGTCGAACTGGGCAATCGTCGGTTCGACGAAGTGCGTGTATCGCTGACAGAATCCGTCGAGGAGAGCGAAGGCTTCTGGGTAGAGTTCCGCGACACAGTTGAGAATCTGCGCTTCGACATGATTCATATCGGCGGCGTTGTCGATGTGTGCGTGGTAATCCTTGCTGACCTCGGTGGCGAACCTCTCGAAGGTTGCTACCGCTTCTTCGGTGTAATCCGGTTGACCCTGGTACTTTTCGACGAGCACGCGCCGACCCTGGATGTGCACGCTATAGCGAACCCTCTGCAGGGCGTGCTGAACGGCCGCGGTTTCGCGCGCCAGATCCCCGAACGCGCTGCTCTCGACAAATTCGGCCAGATGCCGGGCAAAATGTTGCAGTCCGCGGGAAGCTGGCTCGACCGCAGCGAGCTCAGAGCGGAGCACAATCAAAGCATCACAATACGTTTGGACGGCGTAGACAAACCAGCCCTGTCGTTACAGGTGATGCCGCAACTCGTCTGCCTGATCGTGTCGGCGCCGCACCGTTCGCATGCCGTCGACGAATCTCAGGATTGTCTGCCGGGTCTGGTCGCGTTCGAGATCCTGGAAAACCTCGTGGCGGTGCAGGACGGTACCAACGTCGCCTAATGGGACGTAGAAGTACTGGTCGACGTGATCCTCGATGTGTCCGGCGTTCACTGCCGCGATGATTTCTTTGACGCGTAAATCAGCCACGCAATCGGGCACGGCGTCGGCGGCCCGCGGTGGGCCGCCGCGCGGGAACAGGATGCTGGTGAAGCGAGCCATCTATCGCTACCTGCCTTCTGTCATTCCCGACTTGGCGTCGACTGTCCACGCGGAGTAGTGCATGTCCGGAAAGGCAGATATCGAAACTTCGACAACGTCGGCTGCCACATGCCGCCGCGCGCCCCGTCACCTGGACGTACGGATCGACCAGATCGTCCTGCCGATTGCCGCTACGCGCGCCGCCGCCGCGAGCGCCTGCGGGTGGGTGAACACCAACGCCAGCGGCCCTCCTTCCCCTTGTGACCGCGCTGTGAAACATTTCACGCAGAACCCCTGGCAATCCGGGCGACAAGCCGCAGAGCAGGCTTTGTCCAGGCAATTCCCAGGTAGCGAGTGACTGTCGATCGCGGCCCGACGGCACCGCAATGCGGTACGTCCGTGCCAAACAAATTGCAAGAGTTGGCTCTACCAGCTAACTTAGGCGCGGGGGAGTTTCGGGTCACACCGGCGTGGCAGAGGTGATAGACACCACAGGGGTAGGGACGGCTGTACGCCACAGCCGGGGACGAAGGGAACAACGAGTGTCCGAAGCGCGACCGGCGACGCGTCGATTGAGCTTGGTTCCGGCTAACAAACCCATGCGCGCGGTGCAGGCGGAGGATCGCGCCTGGGTTCAGCAAGGGCTGTGCACGGGCGCAGACCCCGACCTGCTTTTCGTACAGGGTGCGGCGCAACGCCAGGCCGCGTCGATGTGCCGGCACTGCCCAGTGATGCAGGAATGCGCGGCGGACGCGCTGGACAATCAGGTCGAGTACGGCGTCTGGGGCGGTCTGACCGAGCGTCAGCGCCGAGCGTTGCTCAAGCAACACCCCGACGTGTCATCGTGGGCGGAATTCCTCAACAAGCGCAAAGTACGCACCATCGGGTAGCGCGCGCTCCTCATTGCCTTCCCGTTACGGCTCTCGGGCCGTGCGCCCGTTATTAGCGCTGGTAGTCAGACAAGTTCTCACTGAGTTCGTCGAACAACGCCTGGTTCAGGCCAAACGCGACTCTCACCTCGTCGACCGCACGATCGATGTCGTCGGCGTCGAGATCGAGGCCGTCAAGACGGGCGCGGTAGGCATCCTTATAGGGCTTCGTCCGCATCGGGAAGTCATAGAACGCCAGTCCGGCACCAGCCAGGCCGAAGGTGCGGTCCAGAATCTTGCCGATGGCCTGGCCTCCCGAGAGGTCGCCGAGGTAGCGCGTGTAGTGGTGGGCCACGAGCGCTCCACCCCAGGACGCGCTTGCGATTCGATCGCGGTAGGCCGCGGCGGCGGGTGAGTCGACTATGCGGTCTGCGCCGGGTGCCCAGTGGTCCAGGTCGGCATCGATCGCCGAGAGGCGCTCCAGCGCGGGGTCGTAGACGGCGCCCACCAGTGGGTCATCGCGCCGGATCCGGACGGCGTCCTCGAGTGCCTGGTAGACGACCCGCAGTCGACGCAGGTAGTCCGCATAGCCACGCTCGTTGACCCGGCCGGAAAGCAGTTCGGTCACGAACCGGGAGCTTTCCGCGGCGTCGTGTTCGGTCGCCGAACCCTCCTTCATCGCCACGGAGAGAGGCCGGATGGCCTCGGCGGCGCGAGAGGTCATGCCGTGCTCCTAGCGGTTGGTGGACGCCCTGACAAGTCGTCAAAAACGATACTGACAGATAACCCCGGGGCGGTGGTGGGTCGATCGACCGCGACGGTGAACCATCAAACGGCATGGCATAGCGTGGCGACGTGTTGTCGACCGTCGCGGTGGAGAACTACCGCTCGCTGCGGCAGCTGGTGCTTCCGCTGCGTCGGCTCAACGTCATCACCGGTCCCAACGGCAGCGGCAAATCCAACCTCTACCGGTCACTGCGCCTGTTGGCCGACTCCGCTCGCAACGGCGCGGTGGCAGCGTTGGCGCGCGAGGGCGGGCTGAGTTCAACCATGTGGGCCGGCCCAGCCGTCGTCGGAAAGGCGGTGCGGCAGGGTCGCCAACCTGTGCAGGGAACCGTGCGCACCCAGTCGGTGAGCTTGAAACTCGGCTTCGCCGCGGCCGATTTCGGTTATGCCATGGATCTTGGCCTGCCGGTTGCCGGTCGCACAGCGTTCGGGCTGGATCCCGAAATCAAGGTCGAAGCGGTATGGGTCGGCCCGGTCTGGCGCAAGGCCACGGTGATTGCCGACCGGGGCGGGCCGATCGCCCGGGTCTGCGACGGCGACGGAAACTGGCACATCATGACGGATGCGCTGCGGCCGTTCGACTCGATGCTCAGTGAACTGGCCGACCCGATCCGCGCACCCGAGCTGATTCAATTGCGCGAGCGAATCCGCGGCTGGCGCTTCTACGATCATCTGCGCACCGACACCGACGCTCCGGCGCGGCAGAGCAGAATAGGCACGCGCACAACAGTTTTAGGCCACGACGGCGCAGACCTGGCCGCTGCCTTGCAGACGATTCGCGAGATCGGCGACGCTGCCGCCCTCGACGAGGCCATTGACAGTGCCTTCCCCGGCACCCGGGTCGACGTCGAAAACACCAACGGGCGTTTCGAATTGGCGTTGCACCAGCCTGGGATGCTGCGCCCGCTGGCCGCCGCAGAGCTTTCCGACGGCACGCTACGTTATCTGTTGTGGACGGCAGCCCTGCTCACCCCGCGTCCGCCGCAGCTGTTGGTGCTCAACGAGCCCGAGACGAGTTTGCATCCAGATTTGTTGCCCGCCTTGGCGGCACTGATCGCCACAGCGGCCGAAAACAGCCAACTCATCGTCGTCACTCATTCGGAAGCACTCGTCGCGGCCCTGCAGGAAGCCGCCGACGTGCACACGATGCGTCTGACAAAGGAACTGGGGGAGACCCGGATCGAGGGCCAAGGAGTCCTCGACCAGCCGCCGTGGCACTGGCCACCACGCTGATCGTCAGAGACCTGGGCCGGCGGCGGCTTGACCGCGTGACACATAGTCATATTAGAATAACCGAATATGTTACGGCGCATCGTCAGAGAATGGAGCCGATATGGCCAAGCTGAGCCCCGCGGCCCGCGACCTGTATCACCGCGAAATGGCCGCCGCGGCCGGGGCCGAGACCGCTGAAGCGCGGTGGTATCACCTGGAACGGGCGCACATTCTGTCCCAGCCCGCGGCCTGGCTGCATACCCGTAACCACGTCGCGATGTTGAATCTGGCCCTGCGCCAACATGACCGGCGCGAGGCGCTCGGTCAGGTCGTACGCATCATCCTCGCTGCGCCCGGATCCCTGACCGGTCGCTTCCCCGAAGGCAATACCGGCCGCGCAACGGCCGGACTCATGACGCCGATGCCCATACCCGGCGATCTGCTTGCCGCCCTGAGGCTCGCCGCGTAACCGAGTACCGCGAGAGATATTGCCGACGCCATTCCGCTGGCGGCCCTCGACCGCCTCAACTGCGGATGGATGCGGCCTGACGTGCGCAAATAGACGCACCCCGCGATTTCGCGTTAGGTTTCGTCGATGAGCGACGTGGGGGCGATCGATAGCACGCTGGCGCAGTTGGCCAATTTGCTGGGGACTGGGGCACCGCCCACCCCGGCGCCGCCCGCGACACCGACACCGCCGCCACCGTGGCCACCGTGGACGGGCGACGCCAGCGATCGCGCGGGCGAGGCGTCGAGCAAGCTAGACGCTGAGCGGACCCGTATGCATTCTGCCCAGGTGTCGGCGACCGGCATCATCAACGACGCCTCCCGGATCACTCTCGCAGCACGCGGTCGGATGGCGCAGGTGCGTGCGGGCTGGGAAAGCGACAAGGCCGCGCTATGGCCGATAGTCAATACGCCCAAGGGCAGGGCGGCCGTACTCACCGCTGGGCACCGGCGCATCGGGGAAGCCGGCGGGGTGATCCGGGACACGATGACCGAAATGAGTGGCGCCGCAGAGCGTTTGCAAGCGGTCGGTCTCGATCTTCCGCTGACCCCTGGGCCTGCGCTTCCCGAATCTCCGCAGGAGGATCAGCGGCGCCAGAACCAAATCGAGGCATTCAAGCAGGTTTTCGGTCGCGAGCCGACTTCACCCGCGGACTGGGCAACAGCCGCCGCCCTCGACCCGCACACCTACAACCCCAACTACGCCGGTGTCGCGCCGCAGATCAGCGTGGTGCGTATTCGCCCTGAACCGGGGCAGGGGGTGGTCCGTGTCTCGCAGTGGATCGCGCAACGTGACGTGACAAGCTTCCCGCCGTGGAAACGCGACTTCGGCAACGACCGTGGGCCCAGCATGTATTTCGACCCCGAGGACACCAAGGTCACCACCTACATCGACTACGAAAACGGACTCGTAGTGATGCGCCAAAACCCGTCCATCGAGCTGAATTCCGAAGGCGGGCCGGGCACCGTCAAGGTGGGCACGCCCAACGGCAGCGTGACGCAGCTGCCGGACGGTTCGGTGCGGGTCAAGTACGACGCCGGAAATCCCTTTGCGCCAGGGTTTGCGACCGATCCCAAGGGGATCCTGGCCGACCACCAGGTGACGGTCAACGGCGACCTGGTGTTCACCCCGGGACCAGATGGTGTGCAAGTCAACGGAACTCGCACCAACTATCCGTCGATGGAGGTGTATCAGGACCTGCCCAACGGCACTACCCGAACGGTCCTCGTCGATCCTGCGTTTTCCGGCAGCTCACTGGGTCCTGCACTGAATCTGCCCCGCCACCATGACGTTGGGCTGGGCGGCTCGGTATTCGCACCGTTCGACACGGGCGGGTGGAACCCCAAGTACGACGTGCGGGCACCGCTGCCGGCCACCCCATTCGGTCCCGTCACCAGCCCACCATCAGTACCCCCATTGCCCACCGGTGGAGTCGTACACTTCTAATTGCTGCATCCGGATGAAGGCGCAGGTGATGCCCATGTCTAGTTTTGTCTCCGATCCCGCCTCGCGGCTGGAGCTGGACGAGGATGCCTGGCGCACCGCGACAAGGTCCGCGCCATTCGTCGTTCAACTCGTCATGGGCGTGCTGTTCGTAGTCATGTGGCTGCTCGCGAAATCGGTTTTTCCGACGCCAGGCGTATACGAAGGGGACCGCGCCTGGTTGATCATGGCCGCGGTCATCACGACGTTCTTATCGCTTGGGGTCGGTGCCATGTTGCGAAGGTCGCCATCGTCGCGCCGCCGAGGGCTTGGTGTCAGTATCGCCGGTACGTCCGCGACCGTCCTCCTCGGCTCAATCGTGTTCGCATTCGTGATCCTGCACTGACATTGGTTGATGATGACTGAATCCGCTGTCCCCGCACCGGTTGGGCGTTATGGTCCGGTCAGCTTTCAGGTGGCTCTCGTTCACATCCTCGTCGTGGACCTGATCGCGTGGATCTTCTTTCCCCTTTTCATCTTGTTGGTCATTGCCCTACCGATCCTGATCCTTTACCTGGTTATCGCCGCGTTGATTGCGAAGGCGCCGGGCACCACCGGTCAGATAGGTCGCGGAATGTTGATCGGCAGCCTGTCGGGACCGCTGTCGCTGGCCGTCTACATTCCCTGCTTCATGCTCGTGCACTGGATGAGTCAGAACACTTGACGGCGATCACGCCCATGGAGCCGCGGCGCTGCGGGCGTCCGGTCCGATGAGGCGAGACAATAAGCCGATGCGTTATGGGAGCAAACTCCTGCACCTTGCCGTGACCGCCACACTGATCACGGGAGGTGTCTGGGGCTCAATTCGCGCGGAATCGACCGAGCTGAAGTTGGATTCAGCGACCGCGACGTCGGTGGCCGTGCGGCCGGTGAATACCACCGCCCCGGCCTATCCGGCGGTGCCGCCGGTGAGCGATGCGGCACGCGAAGCGGGATTTGTCGACGTCCGAAGCGTAGTGCCCGACGCCCTGATCGACCTGCGCTACGCGACGACCAACAATTTCACCCACACGCAGCTGTACCCGTCCGACGCCCGCTGCCTGGTGCATCAGTCAATGGCGCGTGGCTTGGAAACCGCCGCGTCGGTGCTGCGGCCGCAGGGACAGGTGCTCGTGTTCTGGGATTGCTACCGACCGCACGACGTCCAAGTCAAGATGTTCAACGTGGTGCCCAACCCGGCGTGGGTGGCGCGTCCGGGACAGTATGCCCACAGTCACGAGGCCGGTCGTTCGGTGGATCTGACCTTCGCCACCCCGCAGCCGCAGTGCCCCCGCGAGCGCGTGGTGAGCGGGCTCTGCCTGGCCGACATGGGCACGGACTTCGACGATTTCTCGTCGCGGGCAAACGCTTACGCGACGCAAGACGTGAGCGCGGCCGCCCAGGCTAATCGAGCTCGGCTACGTGAGGCGATGAATCACGGCGGCTTGACCGTGTATTCGGGGGAGTGGTGGCACTTCGACGGCCCCGGCGCCCACGACAACCGGCCAATCCTCAACGTACCGGTCAACTAGCTTCGCCGCTTCTTACGAGCAGACGCTAGAGCGCCCAAGAACGATCTGTTTTGCGCTATTTTCCGACTGCTCTCACAACAAAGGCGGCGTTACGCTGGACGCCGTGACCGAACCCCGAGCGACCTACACGCACGGACATCACGAGTCGGTGCTGCGCAGCCACCGGCGGCGCACCGCCGAAGATTCCGCGGCCTACCTGCTGCCCCACTTGAAACCCGGACTGACGTTGCTCGATATCGGTTGCGGCCCAGGCACGATCACGGTGGACCTGGCCACCCGGGTGACACCCGGATCGGTGACGGCCGTCGAGCGAACCACCGAGGCCCTCGACCTGGCCCGCGCCGAAGCGCAGCGCCGCAATGTGTCCAACGTCGACTTCGTCACCTCTGACGTGCATGCGCTCGACCTCGCCGACGACACTTTCGACGTCGTCCACGCCCATCAGGTGTTGCAGCATGTGGCTGATCCGGTTCAGGCCCTTCGGGAGATGCGCCGGGTGTGCGTACCGGGCGGGATCGTGGCGGTCCGCGATGCCGACTACGCCGGGTTCATCTGGTATCCGCGGCTGGCGCCGCTGGATCGCTGGCTCGAGCTGTACCAACGGGCCGCGCGCGCCAACGGCGGGGAGCCGGATGCCGGCCGGCGACTGCTGTCCTGGGCTCAACAGGCCGGCTTCGCCGACATCACGCCGACCGGCAGCATGTGGTGCTTCGCGACCGATGAAACCCGCGACTGGTGGGGTGACATGTGGGCCGACCGGATCCTGCGGTCGGACTTGAGCCGCCAGTTGCTCGATTCGGGTCTGGCGACGGCGTCCGAACTCGAGGAGATCTCCGCGGCCTGGCGCGCCTGGGCTGCTGCGCCGGATGGCTGGTTTGCCATCCCCAACGGCGAGATCCTCTGCCGCGCTTAGTCGGGACTCGCAGCCAGTACTGCTTGAGGGGAAGGCGGCACTACTTCGGCGCGGAAGGGAAGCCGCCACAAAGAGATTCGAAGGCGTGCGCGACGTTCAATACTGTAGCGTCGTCAAACCTTTTGCCGACGATCATCATTCCGGCGGGCAGTCCGTCGACCAGGCCGGCCGGAACCGAGATCGCAGGGTGGCCGGTGACGTTCAACGGCGCAGTATTGGCGGCCTTGCCGACCGCCGCGTACAGCGACGTGACATCTTCGGGAAGTGGTTGGGCGGTGGCCGGGGTCGCGGGCATGACCAGTACGTCGTAACGCGCTAGCGCGTCGTCGTATGCCGCGCGCGCATGCGGAACCAGATTGCGCGCCTTGGCGTAATACGAACCGCCAAGCGCGTTGAGGCCGTAATAGCCGGCCGCAGCGGTCGCCTTGACGATCGCGGACAGTTGATCGGCGTGGGTGCGCCGCTGAGTCGCGAAGTGCGCCATCAGGTCTGGGTCGTAGCGCCCCTCGGTGCCCAGCCCGTTGCCATTGCCCTCCAGCATCTGGTAGACGCCACCCTCGGTGCAGAAGACGGCCGACAAGGCCAGTGCGCCGCCGTGCCACGGCACGCTGATTTCTCCTATCGAACAACCAATTTCGGTGAACCGGTGGGCGGCTGCGCGGACGAGTTCGTCGACTTCCGGCTGTGAACGGCGATGTCCGAATCCCTCGGTGAGCAGGCCCACCCGCAGGCCCGCGACATCGCCGGTCAGGGCGGCGGAGTAGTCCGATGAAGGCAGCTCCGAGGGCTGGCGAGGATCCCACCCGTCGGTGCCGGCGAGCACGGTGAGTAAGAGCGCGGCATCGGAGACGGTACGCGTCATGGGTCCGAGGTGGTCGATGGTGCGGTCCAACGGAATCGCGCCGGTGTAAGGCACCAGCCCGTGCGTCGGCTTGAACCCCACGATCCCGCACAGCGACGCCGGAATCCGAATCGAGCCCGCCTGGTCAGCGCCGATGGCCAGATCCACCGCATCAGCGGCCACGAGTGCGGCGCTGCCACTGGACGACCCGCCCGTTTCTCGGGTGGTGTCCCACGGGTTGCGCACCGGCCCCGAAGCGGACGTGAAGCTGGACCCCGAATAGCACAGGTCCTCGCAGACACTCTTGCCGGCGATGGTCGCCCCTGCGGCAAGCAGCCGCTCAACCACGGTCGCGTCGCGGTCGGGGATGAAGCCCTCGACGGCGCGCGATCCGTTCATCATCGGTACGCCGGCGACGGCGATGTTGTCCTTGACGGCCACCCGCCGGCCGGACAGCGGTCCGTCACCGTCCGAACGGATCTCGGTGGTGACATACCAAGCGCCCAAAGGATTCTCGTCAACTGCCGGGAAGCGGTAGGCGCGGTCGGGAGCGGGCGTGCGCGCAACTTCGTCGTAGAGCTTGTCGATGACGTCGTAGGTATCGAGCATCTGCTGCACGAACCCCAACGCGGACTGCCTGCCGTCGGCGTCGAGGTGAAAACCGAAATGCTCGGCCGCTGAATCGATGTCCGACATCGAGGGCCTGGGAACCGCCATGCCAACTCCCGTCCGTCCTGGCCGTCGGCCGAATTCAGCGTTCGCGCAACTGCTCGCTGTCCAGTCGCGCCACCAGGGCGTCGATGTCGATTCGCTCGGCAATGGCGGTCACGTCCAGGCGCGCGGCGATGGCGTCGATGTCGATCCGGGCCGCAATGGCGTCGATGTCGACGCGGTCGATGATGGCGTTCATGTCGAGTTGAGCCAGCAGAGCATTGACGTCGAGGCGGTCGATGATGGCGTTCATATCGAGCCGGGCCAGGAACGCGTCGAGGTCGAGGCGCGCGATGATCGCACCAAGGTCGATGCGGGCCATCATCGCGTCGATGTTGATCCGCCGGATGAGTCGATCTAGCGCCTTGCCATCCCGCACGACGGTGTCGACGAGTCCGTGCAGCGCGCGTTCGGCCTCCCGTCGCTGTCGGCGCAGCAGTCCGCCGACCATCGGCAAGCCTCCGCTGGCCCGCTCTGTCTGATCGGATTTATCGGCCATTGCGGCATTGTGTCAAAGCCGACCCGCCCGTGGCTGCAAACACCTGATCTCGTCGTGTTTTGCCAGGTCAACACTGTGGTATTGGCATTCTCTTTTTTTGCAAGTACGTTATGCACTGATGGAAAACGCAGCCCAGACCCCATCGGGCATACCGCTTGCGCCCGTCTACGGCCCACAGGATCGCGCGACGGAGCCGCCGCCGCCGGGGGAGTTCCCCTTCACGCGGGGTAACTTCGCGTCCGGCTACCGCGGCAAGCTCTGGACCTTTCGCCAGTACTCCGGGTTCGGCACCGCCGAGGAATCGAACCGCCGCTACCGCTACTTGCTGGACCAGGGCGGTACCGGGCTGTCGGTAGCGCTCGACCTACCCACCCAGTGCGGCTACGACTCCGACGATCCCGACTTCGGCGAGGAGGTCGGGCGCGTGGGCGTCGCCGTCGACAGCCTCGCGGACTTCGAGATCCTGTTCGACGGCATCCCGCTGGACAAGTTGAGCACCAGTATGACGATCAACGGCACGGCGGCGATCCTGCTGGCCTTCTACGTGGCGGCCGCGGAAAAGAAGGGGATACCGCGCGCGAAGCTGACCGGCACCATCCAAAACGACATCCTCAAGGAATACGCCTCGCGAGGCACCTGGATCTGGCCGCCGGAGCCGTCACTGCGGCTGATCGCCGACACCATCGAGTTCTGCGCCGCGGAAGTGCCGCGATTCAACGCGATTTCGGTGGCCGGGGCGCACTTCCGCGACGCCGGAGCCACCGCGGTGCAGGAAATGGCGTTCACCCTCGCCGACGGCGTCACCTACTGCGACACCGTGGTGGAACGCGGTCGGATGACGATCGACGAATTCGCACCGCAGATCTCCTTCTTCTTCTACACGCACGGCGACTTCTTCGAAGAGATCGCTAAATACCGTGCGGGACGCAGGCGTTGGGCCACGATCGTGCGCGAGCGATACGGGTCCACCAAAGACAAGTCCTCGATGTTCCGCTTCGGTTGCGTGTGCGGCGGCGCATCGCTGTACGGCCCGCAGGCGCAGAACAACGTGGTCCGGGTGGCCTACGAGGCGATGGCGGCAGTCTTGGGTGGTGTCCAGTCGATGTTCACCGCCGCCTGGGACGAGCCGTTTGCGTTGCCTTCCGAGGATTCCACCACTTTGGCGTTGCGCACCCAGCAAGTCCTGGCTTACGAGACCGGAGTCGCCAAAGTCGCAGACCCGCTGGGCGGCTCCTACTTCGTCGAGGCGCTCACCGACGCCACCGAAGCGCGCATCGTCGAGATCATGGCCGACCTCGAGCAGCACGGCGGCATGGTCCGCGCGATCGAGGACGGTTACCTACAGGGCCTGATCGCAGACGAGGCCTTCCGGATACATCAGGAGATCGAGGCCGGCATCCGGCCGGTGGTGGGGGTCAACCGGTTCGTCTCCGAGGAACCCGATCCGGACGTCGTCACCTACGAACTCGACGCCGAGGGCCGCGAGGTGCAACTCAAGCGGCTGGCCAAGGTCAAAGCCGAAAGGGACAGCAGCGCGGTGCAATCCACCCTCGCCGCCCTGGCTCGTAGTGCCGAAGGAAACGACAACCTCATGCACAAGCTGATCGACTGTGCCAACGCCTACTGCACGGTGGGGGAAATGGTCTCCACCCTGAAGGCGGTTTGGGGCGAATTCCAACAGCCGGTGGTGTTCTGAATGGCCGCCCGTGTCCTGATCGCCAAGCCCGGTCTCGACGGACATGACCGTGGGGCCAAGATCGTCGCCCGCACCCTGCGCGACGCCGGCTTCGAGGTCATCTACACCGGTATCCGGCAACGTATCGAGGACATCGCTTCGATCGCCGTCCAGGAGGACGTCGCCGTCGTGGGATTGAGCATCCTGTCGGGTGCGCACCTGACGTTGACCGCCCGCACCATCGAGGCCTTGCGTGCGGCCGACGCCGCGGATATCGCCGTGGTCGTCGGTGGCACCATTCCACACGCCGACGTGCCCAAGCTCCTTGCCTCCGGGGCAGCGGCGGTGTTTCCCACCGGAACGCCGTTGGACACGTTGGTGCGTGAGATCCGCGCGTTGACCGGCACGCCCGACCCGGCTTCCCAAGCATCGGAGGAATCTTGCGCGTCGGAGTGATGATCGGCGCCGAGCGCGGCGATATGGCCCGCAAGGTGGCCAAGCTGGCGGCCGATATCGAATGGGCCGAATCTGCCGGCCTGGACACGGCATGGATGCCGCAGGTGCCCGACGACTTTGACTGCCTGACCATGGTCTCGCTGATGGCCGCACACAGCTCGCGGATCGAGTTGGGCACCGCGGTGGTTCCGCTGCAGGCTCAGCATCCCATTGCGCTTGCCCGCCAGGCGCTTTCGGTGCATGCGGTGACTGGTGGCAGGTTGGCGCTGGGCGTTGGACCGTCGCATCACTGGATCATCCGGGACATGCTCGGCCTGCCGTATGAGAAGCCCGCTGCCTACACCCGCGATTACCTCGAGGTGCTCAACGCCGCCATCGCCGGGCCGGGACCGGTTGACGTCGAGAACGATTCGTTCACGGTGCACAATCCGACCGTGTTGGCGGCGGACCCCCCGATGCCGGTGTTGGTCGCCGCGCTCGGGCCGGTAATGCTGCAAATAGCCGGTGAATTGGCCGACGGTACCGTGTTGTGGATGGCCGACGAGCGGGCAATCGGCGAACACATCGCGCCGAAGATCACCAAGGCTGCCGCGGATGCGGGCCGTCCCGCACCGCGGATCGTGGCGGGCATCCCGGTATGCCTCTGTGAGCCCTCGCGAGTCGACGAGGCCAAGGAGCGGGCCAACCGCATCCTGGGCGAGGCCGAGGTGTCACCCAACTACCAGCGGCTGCTTGAGCGCGGCGACGCCCGGGATGTCGGCGACCTGTGCGCGGCTGGCGACGAGGCCGGCATCCTGGCGCGGATGCGCCGGTTCGCCGACGCGGGTGTTACCGATTTGTCGGTGCGCCTGTTGCCGATTGGGAACAATCGCGACGAGTTGGTGGCCTCCAAACGCCGCACCCGGGAGATGATCGCCGAGCTTGCCGCGGAGCTGCGGTGAGTCCGCAAACCGGGCCGCTAGCAGGAATCCGAATCCTCGAGGTCGGCACCATGCTGGCCGGGCCGTACGCCACCATGCTGCTCGCCGATCTCGGCGCCGATGTCATCAAGGTCGAGCCACTCGCCGGTGAAATCTCGCGCGGTGTCGGCAACAGTTACTTCGACAGCCTCAACCGCAACAAGTCCAGCGTCAGCCTCGACCTGAATTCGGAAGCGGGACAACACCAACTCGGCGAACTCGTCAAGGATGCCCATGCGCTGTTGGTGAACCTGAAGCCCTCCGCAATCCGCAGGCTCGGGCTCACTTACGACTCGCTGCGGCGGTGGAACCAGAAGATCGTCTGCGTGGCGATAACGGGGTACGGCCTGAATGCGGGCGACGACCCGGCGTTCGACTACGTGATCCAGGCGGCCACCGGCATCGCAGCGTTGACCGGAGACCCCGACGGACCCCCGACGCTGCCCGGCTACTCGTCAGCGGATAACTCCACCGGAATGTGCGCGGCCCTGGGCCTTTTGGCCAAGATCATCTCCGGCACGGGCGGCCAAGTCGACGTGTCGCTGCAAGACGTGATGCTGTCGCAACTCAATTACCACGCCGCGGCCTACCTCAACCACGGCGTAGAGCCGCAGCGGCGTCCCAACGGCGCACACTCGTATTACGTTCCAGCACAACTTTTCCCGACCGCCGAGGGTTATTTGGCCCTGTTCATCACCCATGACGGCTTCTGGAAATCCTTTGCCAGCGAAGCAGGTATCGGCGGATTCGAGACGATGGCCGAACGGGTAGCTCGGCGGGACGAGGTGTTGGCCGTTGTCACCGCCATGCTGGCGACCGACACCGCCACCAGCTGGGAACAACGCCTGCGCCCCTTGGGCGTCCCGGCGGCCGCGGTACGAAGCCTGCCTGAGGCGCTAGAGGCAACCCCGGACGTGGTTGTCGAAGCAGGAGATCTGCGTTTGGTCGGCACCCCGATCCACGTCAGCGGTTACCAGCCCGAATACCGCCCAGCGCCGGTGTTGGGCGAGGCCCCTCGGTCCTAGCGGGTAGCGCGCTCGCACCGACTCGTCAGCCCGTGGGCTTGGTCGTCATCGATTTCGCTACCCGCCGCCGCGTGCGTATCAACGGCATACTGGCGGCCACTTCGGGCGGACTGGCGGTCGACGTGGAGCAGGCGTACGGCAACTGTCCGCAGTACATCCACTCGCGTCACCTGGCCGTCAGCGTACCGAGTAGTGCAGAAGACAGCGTAGAAACGTTGCGTAGCAATCAGTTACACCAACGAGACATCGAATTAGTCCACGCTGCGGACACGTTTTTCTTGGGCACCACCCATCCCGAATCCGGCAACGATGCCTCCCATCGTGGTGGGCCGGCCAGCTTCGTCCACGCAGCACCCGATCACTTGTGGTGGCCCGACTATCCAGGCAACAACATGTTCAACAGCTTCGGCAACCTGGCCATCGACCCCACCGCGGCCCTGTTGTTCGTCGACTTCCGCAGTGGCGAAACGCTTCAGCTCTCCGGCACCGCGACCGTGCGTTGGGACGCGGGCTCGGTAGGCGGCGAGGTAGGCAAGGACCCTCCAACCGGGCGGCGCGTGGTGTTCGCGCCGCAGCAGGTGATCACCATCGAATCGGTACAGCATTCGCTCGCGGCGGCGGACTAATCCGGTATGGGCCCCGTCAGGTGCGCTTCGGCAAGCTTGCGGAACGCCAACACCAACCGGCTCTTCTCGCCCGCGCGGGTGGCCAGGACCACGTGGCTGGGTTCGACGCCTTCCAACGGAACGGTGGTGATGTCGGGCCGTACCGTGCTGCCGTGGTAGCCGGCGGTGATCGCCACCGCTTGCCCCGCGGCGATGAGTTCGAACTTGTCCTCGAGTGCCTCGATGAATGGACCGTCGGGTGCGCGTGTCCCGTCGGGGCGGGGATCGAGGCGCCAGAAGGCGCTAAATGCCGGATCGGAATGTCGCAACCGCGGCATTGGTTCGTCGGCGATGTCCTCCAGGGTCACCGATTTTCGGCCCGCTAGGCGGTGGTCCAGGGGCACCGCCAGAACCCGAGGCTCGTCATAGAGGACCGTCACGTGCAGTTGGTCGGTGGGGAATGGCAGTCGGGTAACCAGCGCGTCGACCCGATGATCCAGTAGCGCATCGCGCCCCTGGGTCCAACACATGTGCAGCACTTGGACATCGGCGTCGGGATGTTCGCGGCGCAATTCCCGTACCGCCGGTGTGACGATGAGACCGCTCGTGTAGCCGATGGTGATGTGGTGGGGCTGCGCGGCGGCTCTTGCCTGGGCCGCGGCCTGGACGGCTGAGCGGAGCAATGCCTTGGCGCGCGGCAGGAACACCTCGCCGGCCTCGGTCAGTTGGGTGCCCTGCGGCGTGCGATCCAATAACCGGACCCCCAGTTGTTGCTCCAAGCGGCGGATCTGCCTACTCAATGACGGCTGGGCGACGTGCAGCGCGGCCGCGGCTCGACCGAAGTGGCGGTGCTCGGCCACCGTCACGAAGTAGCCGACGAGTCGCAAATCGAGGTCTACCACCAGCGATGTCGCGTTCGTCATGCGTTCTAGCTAACCACACTTCGCGGCACGCCAGTCCCGAAAACCGCAACAAGCTGCTGTGATGCCGATAATGCATCACGCCATTTGGAATAGGACTTGGACACCATCGCCGGTCTCGACATTGACTTGGTGGCAGTAAACCCGCAGCAACTGGGAAGAGGGATCAAGCCATGCACGTCTTTGTCACCGGGGCCACCGGACACATCGGTGCCGTCGTCGTCAGCGAACTCCAAGCGGCCGGGCACCAGGTCACCGGCCTGGCGCGGTCAGACGATTCCGCTGCCGCCCTCGAGGCGGCCGGCGTCACTCCGCTTCGGGGGGATCTGGACAACCTCGACGGTCTGGCCGCTGCCGCGGCGGCTTCGGACGGGGTCGTCCACCTGGCCTTCAGGCACGATTTCGCCGACTGGGAAGGCGCGGCCCAAACGGACCTGCGCGCCGTCAACGCCATGGGTGCAGCGCTCATCGGCTCCGATCGGCCATTCGTCATCACTTCTGGAACGCTCATGCTGGCTTTCCGGGGAGAGGGCGGCTTCGCGACCGAAGACGAGACGCTGCCCAGCGGACCGCGAATCGACTCCGAGAATGCCGCGCTCGCCCTGGCGGAGCGCGGAGTGCGATCGTCGGTCGTTCGGCTGGCACCTCTGGTGCACAGCGATCTCGATCACCACGGCTTCATTCATCACCTGATTGGCGTCGCCCGTGACACCGGCGTCTCCGGATATATCGGCGACGGGGCCAACCGCTGGCCCGCCGTCCACACTCTCGATGCGGCACACCTGTTTCGCATCGCCGTCGAAAAGGCCCCAGCCGGAACGATTTTGCATGGGGTCGCCGACGAGGGAGTGCCGTTCCGCGACATCGCCGGCGTCATCGGCCGCAATGTCGGTGTGCCCGTGGTCAGCCTCCCGCCCGACCAGGTCGATCATTTCGGATTTCTCGGCCCGTACGTATCGGCGGACAACCCGACCTCGAATGCCATGACGCGCAAAGAGTTCGACTGGAACCCGCAGGGCCCAGGGCTGATCGAGGACCTCGACGCGGGTCACTACTTCAGGTGACCGAAAGCGCTTTGCGGCGCGGCCTGCTAGCCTTCCGGGCGGTAGTCGGTGATCTCCTCGAGCAACCGCATCACCGGTGGAGGATCGGACTGCAGGGCCGACGACATGGTCAACTTGCGCCCGTTGGCCTGCATGTTCTGCACCACAGCCGCCAGATCGTCCCCCTCGATCTCGTACAGGGCCACGTACGGCCCCTGGCCGTCGACCGGCCGAAGTCGACGGGCGGAGACGATTCCATCAAGTGCCACAAGCTCTTTCAGGTGGATCTCGTCGTACCAGGTGTTGTACTCCTGATCGCGATCGGGCGAACTCGGGTAGGTCTCGACGTAGACGATTCCTTTGGCCATGTCGCCGCCTCTCTACTCGTACCGGACCGTGATCGGTGCGCCATCGGGAACTCCCTGGCACGTCAGGATGTATCCCTCCGCGACCTCGTCGTCGTCGAGGGCGTCGTTGACGCGCATGGTGGCGGTGCCTTCGACGAGCTTGGCCATGCACGTACCGCAGTTGCCGGCCTCGCAGTTGAACGGCGGGTCCAGTCCGGCCCGCCGCGCGCTTTCCAGCAGGGTCTCACCGGGCACCAGTGGGACCGTGGCCTTCCTGCGGTCGAGGTGGATCGTCACCATGCCGGGGTCCGTCATGTCCGCCGTACGACCGCCTTCCTGTACTTGCGTTCTTTATTATAGAGAATACTATTCTCGCCAGGCGATAGTATCTTCTCAACGATCTGCCGGAGAGGAACGAGACGTGTGACCGAGCCCGCCGCGCTCGTGTTCGAGGAGCGGCGATTAAGCCTGCCCGAACTCGACGCGTTGGCTGGTGGGCTGGCCGCCGTCCTGCGCAAACGGGGTGTGCAAGCCCGCCAGCGGGTCGCTGTCATGTCGTCCAACCGGCCGGAGTTCGTCGCTGTCCTCTGCGCGATCTGGAAGCTGGGGGCGACGGCCGTCCTTATCAGCCCCGCCTGGAAGCGCCACGAGGTCGACCACGCCCTCGGGCTGACCACCCCGGAGCACGCCGTGGGCGACCATCCGGTGTTGGCGGACACGATGCCGATGCTGCATCTCGACGAACCCATCGCCCCCGTCACCGGGGCCGCAGCCCCGGGCGGCGAGTCGCGCACCGGCGACGACGCAGTGCTGGTGTTCAGCTCGGGCACCACCGGCCTGCCGAAAGCGGTCCGCCACACCCACGCATCACTGGACGCGGCGGTTAGGCACTGGCGCGACGCGCTGCAGATGACCGAGCGTGACCGCATCCAGGTTGCCACGCCGCCGTCGCACATCCTCGGCCTGCTCAACATCTTCACGGCGCTGCGCACGGGCGCGTGGGTGCGACTGCACTCGCGGTTCGATGTCGACCGGATGTTGCAGTACATCGAAAGTGACCGCATCACAATCGAAATGGCGGTAGCGCCGATTGCCTTGGCGATCGCCGCACACCCGGAACTCGAATCCTTCGACCTCTCGTCGTTGCGGTTCATCATGTGGGGCGCCACGCCGGTCACCGCCAGCATCGCCGAGACAGTGACCCGGCGGGCCGGCGTTGGCTGGGTTCCGGCTTACGGCACCACGGAGTTGCCGGTCATTGCGTGCAACCCCCTGGAGGGGCCCCGTCTTGACGCCGTCGGGCGGGCGGTGCCCGGGGTGGACCTGCGGGTGGTGTCGCTGGACACCGGGCAGCCGTTGAGCCCCGGCGAGATTGGCGAGATCCAGGCGCGGTCGACATCCCTGATGGCCGGCTATCTGCCCGACGATGCGACCGCCGAGGTGGTGCAGGACGGGTGGTATCGCACCGGCGACGTCGGCTGCCTCGACGCCGACGGTTGGTTGCGGATCACCGACCGGCTCAAAGAGATGATCAAGGTGCGCGGCTTCCAAGTGGCGCCGGCCGAGATCGAAACGGTGTTGCTCGGTCATCCCGCGGTCAAGGATTGCGCGGTGTTCGGTGTGCCCGACGGGGCCAACGGTGAGGCCGTCGTCGCCGCGGTCGCCACGCATACCCCCGTCGAGGCCGCCGAACTGGCCGCCCGGGTGGACGCGAAATTGGCGTCGTACAAACGCCTGAGTCGAGTCGTGTTCGTGCCTGACGTGCCCCGGCTGCCATCGGGCAAGGTTTTGCGCAGAGTGCTCAAGGAGAGCTATGGATGTACGTCTGACAGCTGAACAGCAGCAACTACGTGACGCCGCGGCCAAGATGGCCGATGACCTGGGTCCCGGTGCGGTGCAGGACTTGGCCGACGAGAGCCGAATCTCCCGATTGGATCGCCAGGTTGAGGCGACGGGCTGGCGATCGTTGCGGTCCGACGGAGCCTCTGGTGTCGAAGTCGCCATCGTCGCAGAGGAATTCGGACGCCGACTCGTCGACACCCCGTTCCTTGGTCCCGTCCTGGCCGACGACCTAGCGCGCCATCTACAGGTGGAGGCGCCGGCGGCGACGATCGCGGTTGACGGCCGCGCCATCGATGCCCGCGGGTTCAGGCGTGCCTTGCTGCTAACCGGCAATTCCGTCCTCGCCGCCGACGTGCAGCCCGGTGACATCGGTGCGGACCTGACCAGAACCAGTGCTGCGTTGGCGGATTCGCCAGCCGTTCTTGGTGACGTGCCGGTCGATGTTGCCCAACGGTGGCTGGCTTTGGCACTGGCCGCCACCGCGGCGGACCTCGTCGGAACCGCGCGCGGGGCCCATGCCCTCGCCTGCGACTACGCGAAAATCCGGGAACAGTACGGCAAGCAGATTGGCTCGTACCAGGCCATCGCCCACTTGTTGGCCGAAAGCCTTGCGCTCATTGAAGGGTCGATCAGCGTGCTGCGACACGCCGCGTGGGCGGTCGACGAATTGGAGCCGGTCGAAGCCATCCGGGCGAGCCGAGTCGCGAAGGTGTACTGCGCGCGTGCCACCCGAACCGTTTGCGAGACCGCGATACAGGTGCATGGGGGCATCGGCAACACCTGGGACTGTCTCGCACACGTCTACCTGCGCCGGGCGCTGACATCCGCCGAGCTGTGGCCGGTAACGCTGAAGGAGATCGATCTTGGACTTTCGTGACGCACCTCAAGAAGCCGCGTTCCGGGAACGCCTGCGATCCTGGCTTTCGGTGCACGCCAAGGAATATGTCGGCTCGGGCGACGAATACTGGGAGCGTCAGGGCGAATGGCACCGCGCCCTGTACCGGGAGGGCTTTTTCGGCCTGTCGTGGCCGCGCGAATACGGTGGTCTCGAGCTGCCCCCGGTGTATGACGTCATCGTGGACGAAGAGCTGGCCCGTGCCGGCGCTCCACCCCGACCCAGCGTGGGCTATCTGGTGTACGGCATCGGCCGGCACGCCAGTGACGAACTGCGGCAACGCTTCCTGCCCGGGATCATCAACGGAACGGAACGGTGGTGCCAGGGCTTCAGCGAGCCGGGCGCCGGTTCCGACCTGGCTTCGCTGACCACCACTGCCACCCGCGAAGGCGACACCTACGTCGTGCACGGGCACAAAATCTGGACGAGCTACTCCGATGTCGCCGATTGGTGTCTGCTGCTAGCGCGCACCGATCCGACCGTCAAACGGCACCGCGGTATCTCGGCGTTCATCATCGAGATGAAACAGCCGGGTGTGCAACAGCATCCGCTGCGCATGATCAACGGGGTCACCAACGAGTTCGGCCAGGTGTTCTTCGACGGCGCCAAGGTTCCGGCGGACCGGATGGTCGGCGCGCCGGGCGACGGCTGGGCGGTCGCCATGACGGTCGTCGGCCACGAGCGGGAACCCTCCACGCTCGGCTATGCGGCCAGATACAACAAGCTGGTCCGGGAAATGGCGGCGCGCAGCGATGGCGAAATCAGCGACGAGCTCGCCTGGGCGGCGGTCCAGGCCGAGATGCTCACCCATCACGTGCGCCGGCGGCTCTCCGAACAGCTCGACGGAGTGTCGCACGGGCCGGAGGGGTCGCTGGATAAGCTCCTGATGACCTGGGTGGAGCAGGCCGTCGGGCACGCCGCACTGGCCGTCGCCGGCACCCGCGACCCAGATCTGCTCAGCGCTTACCTGTACAGCCGGGCCCAAAGCGTGATGGGCGGGACATCGCAGATACAAAAGAACATCATCGCTTCGCGAATCCTGGGATTGGGGGTTTGACGTGTACGACATGCCAACCGAAATCGACGTTCGCGCCGACGGTCCGCTGCGCATCATCACGTTGAACCGCCCGGACGAACTCAACGCGGTCAACGACAGCCTGCATGTCGGGTTGGCGCGGCTGTGGCAGCGATTGACCGACGACCCGACGGCCCGCGCGGCCGTGCTCACCGGTAGCGGCAAAGCCTTCTCGGCCGGCGGCGATTTCAACTATCTCGCCGAACTGGCGCAAGACGCCGACCTGCGGGCCAAGACCATTCGCGATGGTCGCGAGATCGTGCTTGGCATGGCCCGTTGCCGAATCCCGGTGATCGCGGCGGTCAACGGGCCGGCGGTCGGGCTCGGTTGCAGCCTGGTCGCGCTCAGCGACATCGTCTACATCGCCAAAGACGCGTTTCTGGCAGACCCACATGTGCAAGTCGGCCTGGTGGCGGCCGACGGCGGACCGCTCACCTGGCCGCTGCATATCAGCCTGTTGCTGGCCAAGGAATATGCCTTGACCGGCACCAGGATTCGTGCAGAGCGGGCCGTCGAACTCGGCCTGGCAAACCACGCCGTGGACGATCCGTTCACCGAAGCCGTGGCCTGCGCCAAGCGCATCCTGGAGCTGCCGCAGCAGGCGGTCGAAAGTACCAAGCGGGTGCTCAACATCCACCTGGAGCGCGCGGTCCTGGCCAGCCTGGACTACGCGCTGTCGGCTGAAAGCCAGTCGTTCGTCACCGAGGATTTCCGCAACATCGTCACCAAGCTGACGTCGGGCAAGAACTAACCGTCACATGTCGTGCGGCCGAAGGAATTCGCGCATCACATGATCGAACCGTTCGGGCTCTTCGATGAACGGCAGGTGCGCCGACGATTCGAAGAACTCGAACCGCGAACCCTTGATGCGTTGATGCATCTCGCGCATGTGCTCGGGTGAGCATTCGTCGTACCTGCCCGCGATAAGCAGTGTAGGCACTACGATCTCGTCCAGCCGGTCGAACACGTCCCAGTCTTTGACGGTTCCGACGATACGAAAGTCGCTGGGGCCGAACATGGTCTCGAAGATCTCGGCGCCCATGTTGCGAAAGGCATCCTCGAGTTCCTGCGGCCAGGGGACTTTGCGGCACAGGAATGTCTCGTTCCAAGTCCTGATCGCCGCTTGGTATTCGGCGGAGTGGGTGGTGCCCGCGGCCTCGTGACGGTCGATCGCCGACTGTGTTGCTGCGTCGAGCTCGCTTTTCAGGCGGGCGACGTTCGCCGCGAACAACGGGATGGACGCCGCGCTGTTGGAGATGATGAAACTGGCTGCGGCAGGGGAGGTGTCCAACATGAACTGGAGCGCGAGCATCGCGCCCCAAGAGTTCCCGAAAAGATGGAAGCGGTCCAGCCCGAGTCCGTGCACCACGGCATCCATTTCGGCGACGGAGCGTTCGATGGTCCACAGGGTGGTGTCGGAAGGGTGATCAGAATTGCCGCAGCCCAACTGGTCCCAGAAAATGACCTCGCGCTCGTCGGCCAGACGCTTCAGGGCGCTGATGTAGTTGTGCGGCAGGCCGGGGCCGCCGTGCACCGCGAGCAGGGGCAGGCCTGGCCCGCCGCCCACGCGTTGAAACCACACCTTTCCGCCCGGGACGGCGATCGTCCCCTCCCGTCGACTCATGGTGGTCAGCCAACCATCCAGCAACCGGATGGCGCGGCGGCGGCCCTTCTTGCAACTCAAACTCTCAGAATGCGAGAATATTGTTCTCGTCAACGTGTGGATGGAGTAGACCTGTGCCCGAAGCTGTCATCGTGTCCGCCCTGCGCACCCCGATCGGTACCGCACGCAAAGGAACGTTGCGCGACACCTCCGCTTTCGACCTGGCCCACCACGTGGTCAGCGAAGCCGCCAGCAATCTGGATCCGGCGCAGATCGACGACGTGATACTCGGTGAGGGCCTCTATGGCGGGGGTGTGGTTGCGCGGCACGCGGCCATCACCGCCGGGCTGAGCCACGTGCCTGGCCTGGCCCAGAACCGGCACTGTGCTGCGGGCCAGGCGGCCGTGCAAAGCGCGGCAGCGAGCATTCGCGCGGGTATGGACCAACTCATCATCGCCGGCGGGGTGAACTCCGCCTCCACTTCGCCGCGATCCCTGATGAACGTCGACGGCGAATGGGTCGGTTGGTTCCCACCGACCCACCCCGACCGGCCGGACGCGCCAAACATGGACATGTCGATCACTGTCGGGTGGAACGCCGCGGTGAGCGCCGGGGTCAGCCGCGAGGAGATGGACGCGTGGGCGTTGCGTTCGCATCGCAACGCGATCGCCGCTATCGACGAAGGACGGTTCAAGGAAGAGATCGTTCCGATCGAGACGCCGCACGGCCTGTTCGCGGTTGATGAGCATCCACGCCGGGACACCACCTTGGAGAAGCTCGCGGCTCTGAAGCCGCTGCATCCCGAGATCGAGGGTTTCTCGATCACCGCCGGCAATGCGTGCGGCGCCAACGACGGCGCAGCCGTGCTGACCATCGCAAACGAGCGGCTGGCCGATCAGCTTGGCCTGCCCCCGCTGGCGCGGGTCTTGTCGTGGGCATCCGTGGGTGTGGACCCGGCGGCCACCGGCCTGGCACCCGTCGAGGCGATTCCGAAAGCCCTTAAGCGCGCCCATCTTTCGATCTCCGACGTCGACCTGTTTGAGATCAACGAAGCGTTCGCGTCGATGTGTGTGGCCACCATCAAGCTGCTGGATCTGGACCCTGACCGGGTTAATGTCAGCGGCAGCGGCTGCTCGCTGGGCCACCCGGTGGCGGCGACCGGGGCCAGAATGCTGGTCACTCTGGTCCACGAGCTGCGCCGGCGCGGGGGCGGTGTGGGAGTCGCGGCGATGTGCGCGGGCGGGGGAATGGGTTCGGCGACGGTCATCGACGTTCCGGCACCGTAATCGGCCCAAGAACCGAAGCGGCCCGGATGGAGATAGCCGACCTCATTGCCAACGCGCGCAACGGTTCTCCGCGCGCAGCGGGTCGGTTGTTGAGCCTGGTCGAAAGCGACCGCCGCGACGAGGTGCTGGCCAGCATCGGTCCCCGGGCGGGGCGCGAGCTTCTCGTGCTCGGGATCACCGGCCCACCGGGCGCGGGCAAGTCGACGACGATAGCCGCTCTGGTGGGGGCTTACCGAGAGCGCGGGTGCCGGGTGGCCGTCCTCGCCGTTGACCCGTCCTCCCCGTTCAGTGGTGGGGCGCTGCTCGGCGACCGCATCCGAATGACCCAACACATCAACGATTCCGACGTGATGATCCGTTCGGTGGCCAGCCGTGGCCACCTGGGCGGCCTGGCCGCCGCCGTACCCGCCGCCATCCGACTGCTGGGAGCCATCGACTACGGCGTGGTCCTGTTGGAAACCGTGGGTGTCGGGCAGTCCGAGATCGAGATCGCCGCCGTCGCCGACCCGACCGTCGTCATCCTCAATCCCGGCGCAGGTGACGCAGTGCAGGCCGCGAAGGCGGGACTGCTGGAAGTCGCGGACATCGTCGTGGTCAACAAGGCCGACCGTGACGGGGCCGAACAAACGGTGCGGGATTTGCGGGCGGAAACCAAAGCTCCGATCGTCAGTCTGGTCGCCGCCCGCGGCGAGGGCCTGGACGAACTGATGGCCGCCATCGACAGCCATCACCGCACCGACAGCCGCGCGCGCCGCTTGGCGCGGGCCCGGGCGCAGATCTTGTCCCTGGCGCAAACCCGGCTGCGTACTCGGGTGGATCTGGATCGCTTGGCCGAGGCGGTTGTCGACGGCGAGGACGATCCATACTCGGCCGCCGAACGCCTGCTGTCGCCCGCTCCGCAGGATGACCCGTAGCGGTTACTCTGGGCTGATGGCCATGGTTTCCGGTTGGGCCGACGACCCGGAGATCGACGCGGCGTTCGACGAGCTGTGCAAGGCGGACGCCGTGGCTTTCGGCGGCGTGGGAATCGCCAACACCAGGGGCCCGGCGACCAAAGCGTTCTATAAAGTTCGCGCCGAAGGCCCCCGTTACCTCGCGTCGATTCACCGCCTGCTCGATCAGGCGAGCCCGGCTGGCCGGGTGTATGCGGCCACGCTGCTCACCGCGATCGACGTCGCGGCCGCGCGACGGGCATGGGATCGCCTGGCGACCCAAGACGACACCTTGGAACGATTCCATGGCTGCGTAGTGGATCAGATCCCGATTTCGCAGTATGCGCGCGACGAACTCACGCGAATGGGCGTCTCCCCGGATCCCGCGCCGGCCCCCGAGACCCGTCCGGCGGAGTCCGCCGTCACGGTCACCGGAGCCACCAACACACGACTGGCAGAGACCGTCCACAGTGGCGCAATGTATCCGGCGGTCAATTCGGTTGCGGCCCGCCAGGCAATCATCGCCGCATTCCATAGCGAGCCGCGCATCGTGGTGGTCACGGCCCGCGACGAGCGCCAATTCGTCGAGAGCCTGTTCCCGGAGGTGCTGCCTCCCACAGCGGTTTACGTTTGCCGCGAATCGAGAGGCGGCGGCCAAGGACCCCATTTCGACCTGTATCAAGCCATCGTCCATCGCGATTATCCGTTCGTGGCGACGCTGAATCTGGCGGGCGACGCGACGGTGGTGTCCGCCGTCCTCGATCGAACGCTGGCTTCCTACTACTTCAAGCACTATCCGCAACCGACCAAAACCGCTTACACTGCAAGGCGATTGGTCAGCGCGTTGACGCTTTCCCAATCCGGGCGGAGGCCACCGGCGGCGGTAAGGATCGGCACCGGCGTCGGCATGATCATCCCGCAACGAGAATATGCGCTGCCCGTCGTCCACGATGTGCGACCGGACGCCGAAGACGAACAGGGTTCGGATGGCTTGTTCCTGAAATTCATTGTGCCGCGGCCGGATGATGATTCGCTGGCCACCGTCGAGTCGCTCGGATTCACCCGATGGGAGCCCGGCATCGACTGGCTCGACGCGGACGAGGTTCGGCCGACACCCACTGTGCCGCCGCTGGATTAGCCGCTAGGACGCCAGGGTACAAAGCCGCGCTTCCGCACTTCATCGATGATTCGCGGATCTGCCCGTGGCACAATGAATTTCCGGTACCGAATGAAAGCGTTTGGGCCGTAGGATGTCTCGGGTTCGTACGCGGCGCGCAACCGGTAGACAAGCGGTGGCCTGGATGGCACTTGCGGTACGACCACGCCGATACCCGGGGCAAGCCTGCCCGTGTCGACCTGGGCGCCGGGCTCCATGAACGCAAGGTCGTTCATCAATTGCTGGCCGTACTCAGTGCTGTCGTTGCTGTTGTGGTAGGCAAGCAGGGCTTCGTCCAACGAGCAGGATTCGACCGAACCGCTGCCCTTGACCACCAGGATGGCAAGCAACGGGTAATCGGGGTGCACCAGTCGCTGGAAAATGCCGAACGCGGGAGGGGGCGAGCCCAGCCGGACCGACGTTGGGATGGTGACGGTTTCCATGTCGCGGACGTATACCGTCTGCCCCGGCCGCAGACCCGGAAAGATCGTCTCGACGTACCCAGCCTCGCTGCGTGCCTGGATGAGGACCACGCGCGGCCATCTGAACAGAGCTTCTGACACCGCGGACCGGGCTTGCTCGGCCGAGGCTATAGGCTGCAGGTGCGGCTGCTGCGGCGGTTGCGGCTGGTGCGGCTGCACAGGATTGAATGTACTGCGGACCGGTCCCGGCGCGCATTAGCGGTCGTGCCCGGGCAGCAGGGCAACACAGCAGTCACACCAGTCACTCCGGGGCGATGGGTGATGTACTGCCCGGCTTTGCGCGACAAATCCGTGCAGCGGGAAGGCATTTGGGATTCCCCGGCCTAGTTGTCGCTAGAAGCCAGGCACGGCGACACCCGGTCCTGTCAGAGGCCAACCTGGGCTTGTGCGACGATCTACAGCGCCTGCGACACCCGTCCCCGTTCGGAGACTGATTGCCCAGTCGCCGCCGCATAGCCGGATCGGTAGCCGAAAACCATTGCCGGACCCAATGTTCCGCCAGCACCGCCGTAGGCACGACCGGTCGCGCCGGCCATCGCATTGCCCGCCGCGAACAGGCCGGGTATCGACCGCCCGCTGACGTGGAGAACCCGGCCGTCCCGGTCGGTGCGTGGTCCACCTTTGGTGCCCATCGCACCAACCTGAACCGGCACGGCGTAGTAAGGCGCCGCGTCGATGGGGCCCAGCGTTTTGCCGGCGAGTGTGGTCGCGGTGTTGTCGCCCCAATAGCCGTCGTAAGCGCTGGAACCGCGCCCAAAGTCCGGGTCATGGCCCGCGGCGACGTCGCGGTTCCACTTCGCGATCGTTCGCTCCAAACCCGCGGCGTCGATGCCGGTCTTGGCGCCAAGCTCGGCGAGATCCGCCGACTCGCAGAACCACTCCGGGACGGGAGCGCCCGGCTCAACACCGAGAAATCCGTAGCGCTGCAGGTGGATCGAGTCGAACACGATCCATGCCCGGTCGTTGACATACCCGCCGCGGGGGTCGAGGTAGTGGAAGGCGCCGGCCATCGAGTTGTATTCGCCTGCCTCGTTGACGAACCGCCGCCCGGCCCGGTTGACGATGATGCTGCGGGGGCGGGTGCGTTCCAGTCGGACGCTGCGGCTGCGCGGTTTGCCGTCGATGGTGTCGCCCGGGATCTGCACGATCGGCACCCACCACGCTTCGCCCATGTTGGCCAGATCGGCTCCGAGTGCCATCGCCATGCGCAGCCCGTCGCCGGTGTTGTTCGGGGGTGAGACCGCCCCGTGCATCGGTCCGCGCAAGAAGGCCTGCACCAGCGCCGGGTCCCACTCGAATCCGCCGGTGCCCAGGATGACCCCGCGCCGGGCGCGCACGTTGATGCTCTGTTCGGGCCCGGCGATCCGCACGCCAACCACGGTGTCGCCCTCCACAATTAGCTGCTCGGCCCGTGAATTGACACACGGCGCCACCCCGGTATCCAGCAGGCCCTTCAACAGACCGGCGACCAGTGCCGTGCCCGCCACGCACAGGTCACCGGCCCGTGCCACGTCCGCGTGCAGCCGGGCTCGGGTTTCGGCATCGAACCCCACGTTGGACCAGTCGGCGGGAAACGCCGTGATCCGTTCTGGCCAGTCGCCCAGCACGCCGAGATCGAACGGTGCCGCACTCAGTGAACGCCCGCCGCCCGGTTGTCCGCCCGGCAGTTCCGGCTGGTAGTCGGGGAAGCCCTCCGCGACCTCGAAACGCAGGCCGCTGTGCTTCTCGACGAAGTCGAGCATCAAGGGCCCAGTTCGCACGAAGGTTTCGACCATTTCGTCGTCCATCGAGCCGAAGGATTGCGCGCGTAGGTATTTCAGCGCGTCGGCCACCGTCAATTCCCGATCGGGTGCACGGTTGTGCGCCGGAATCCACGCGATGCCACCAGACACGGCGGTGGTTCCGCCGACGGTGGGCGCCTTCTCGAACACCTGCACCGAGGCGCCGGCGGTGGCTGCCGACAGGGCCGCGGTGAGTCCCGCGCCGCCACTGCCGAGTACGACGACATCGAATTCGTGATCCCAAGCCATGCCGGGTATCCCTTCAGCTCAGCAGTGCCGACAACTTGTTGGCGGCTTTGATGACAGCGTCCTTGCCGCGCATCACCACGTCCTCGCGATGGGAGATCAGGTTGATGCAGGCGGGCGGACAGGGAGCCGGGCGCGGCACCGCAACCGCCAGTCCATAGGTGTCCGGTTCGATCTCGCCGTGCGTGATCACCCAGCCGCGGTCGCGGGCGGTGGCGACGAGATCCCGCTCGCCCGGGCGCGGTGGCATGCTCGCCAACAGCGCGATCCCGGCAGCGCCGCGGTCCAGCGGATAACGGCTGCCCTCGTGGAAGGCGAGCTGATAGGGAACCTGGGTCGGCACGATCACCGCAACCGCCACCTGCTCGTCACCCTCGGCGACCAGCAACGACACGGTGGTGCCGAGTTCGTCGGCCAACGCGCGCAGCGTCGGCGCGCTCAATTGACGCAGGTTGTTGTCGAAGGAGGCGCCAAGGACGGCCAACCCGGCCGCCGGTCGATAACGGCCGTCCTCTCCCTTGGCGACCAGCCGAAATTGGGTCAACGTCGCCAGCAAGCGATATGCGATGGTCCGGTGCACCCCGACCTGGTCGGCGACCTCTTGCATGGTCAGCCCCTGCGAGGAGGCAGCCACCAGTTGCAGCGCCGTGAGCCCCCTGGCCAGCGTCTGTGAACCCGCCGCCGCGCCCGTCACAGGCTTGACATACCCCCACGCGAGGGCAAAGCTCTATATATATCGCACATCAACGTGCGATATTAGCACACACGAGCCGGGGGTCATTGAGGACAGTGGCGGAGTTCGAGAGCGTGTGGAGCGACCTCCAAGGCGTCGCGTTCGAACAGGGCTACCTCGAGGCTGGGGGAGTTCGGACCCGATACCTGCGCGCGGGCGACCCAAGCAAACCGGTGCTGATGCTGCTGCACGGCTCCGGCGGCCACGCCGAGGCCTACGTTCGAAATCTGGCCGCGCACGCCGAGCACTTCTGGACGTGGGCCATCGACATGCTCGGCCACGGCTTCACCGACAAGCCGGGCCATCCGTTGGAAATCCGGCACTATGTCGAGCATTTGATGGCGGTACTGCGTGCCATCGGCGCTCGGCGCGCCAGCATCAGCGGCGAATCGCTCGGTGGATGGGTGGCCGCGCGCGCCGCCATCGACCACCCCGACGTGGTGGACCGACTGGTCCTGAACACGGCTGGCGGATCGCAGGCGGATCCCGTGGTGATGAAACGGATCATCGACTTGTCGATGGCCGCCGTGGAGAACCCGACCTGGGAGACCGTGCAGGCGCGGATCAAATGGCTGATGGCAGACAAGTCGAAGAACTACGACGATCTGGTGGCCAGTCGGCAGCGGATCTATCGGCAGCCGGGCTTCGTCGCTGCCATGCGCGACATCATGGCCCTGCAGGACCCCGAGATTCGTGCGCGAAATCTGTTGGGGCCGGAGGAGTACGGGTCCATCACCGCACCCACCTTGGTGCTGTGGACAAGTGATGACCCGACGGCCGACGTAACGGAGGGTCGGCGGATCGCATCCATGATCCCCGGCGCCCGATTCGAACTGATGCCGGGCTGCGGGCACTGGCCGCAGTACGAGGATGCCAAGACGTTCAACCGGCTGCACATCGACTTCCTGCTGGGACGTTGATGGCCGGCGCCGGGCACGAATGCGACGTCGTGGTGGTCGGCGCCGGCCCGGTGGGGCTGACCCTGGCCAATATCCTTGGCCAACAGGGCATCACCACGCTGGTGGTGGAGGAACGCGAAACGCTGATCGACTATCCGCGCGGCGTTGGACTGGACGACGAAGCGTTGCGTACGTTTCAATCGATCGGCTTGGTCGACCGGGTGCTGCCGCACACCGTGCCCAACCAGATTTTGCGGTTCTACGACGCCAAGCGCCGGATACTCGCCGAAATGGCGCCGCCCGACGCGCGTTTCGGCTGGCCCAAGCGCAACGGGTTCGTGCAACCCTTGGTCGACGCCGAATTGCTGCGTGGTCTAGACAGATTCGACAACGTCGAGGTCTGGTGGGACCGGCCGATGACTTCCTGCGTGCAGACCGACCAGGCGGTGACCGTCGAACTCGGTGGGCAGAGCGGGCCGGTGACGGTCCGGGCACGCTACGTCGTCGGCTGCGACGGCGGGCGCAGCACGACCCGGGGAATGATGGGTGTCTCGTTTGACGGCACCACTTCATCCACCCGCTGGTTGGTCGTCGATGTCGCGAATGACCCGCTCGGCCACCCCAACAGCGAGGTCGGCGCCGACCCGGAACGCCCCTACGCCTCGATCTCGATCGCCCACGGTATCCGCCGGTTCGAGTTCATGATTCACGCCGACGAGTCCGACGAGCTGGCCGAGGATCCGGTCTTTCTGACCAGAATGTTGGCGCGGATGGTTCCGCACCCGGACCGGGTCGAAGTGATCCGACGACGGGTCTATACCCACCACTCGCGGATAGCCGGAGCGTTCCGCAGCGGCCGGCTGCTGCTGGCCGGCGATGCCGCGCACCTGATGCCGGTCTGGCAGGGGCAGGGCTACAACAGCGGCATCCGGGATGCCGCCAACCTGGGTTGGAAACTGGCCGCCGTGGTCAGCGGCCGCGCCGAAGACCGGCTGCTGGACACCTACGACCAGGAGCGACGCAAACACGCCCGAGCGATGATCGACCTCTCCACCATGGTGGGTCGGGTCATCTCGCCAACCAACCGCCGTGTCACAGCGGCCCGCGATCTGCTGGTTCGATCGGCGTCAATAGTGCCTTCCCTCAAGCGGTATGTGCTCGAGATGCGGTTCAAGCCGATGCCGCGCTACGAGCATGGCGCCGTTGTGCACGACGAGCCCCGTCGGGCTGATTCGCCGGTGGGAACGCTGTTCATCCAGCCGCGGGTCGACACCCGCGCCCAGCAAAACGTGCTCCTCGACGATGTGCTGGGTTCCTGGTTCGCCGTGTTGTGTTGGAACAACAATCCCCGCATGATACTCGGCGACGAAGCGTTTGCGACGTGGAAAGCCTTGGGCGCTAGGTTTATTGCCGCACGCCCGCTGACGCAGCTGCATTGGACCGGGCACGACGATCCCGACGTCGAGATCATCGGTGATCGGTCCGGAGGCTTGAAGGGCTGGTTCGACGCCCACCGAGAGTCGGTCGTGTTTTTGCGGCCCGACCGCTGCATCGCCGGCGCCTGCATCGCTCAGCTTGCTCCCGAACTGAGCAGGTCACTGAGCGAGGCGCTGTCACTCACGCTGAAAGGGGGTGACGTTCAAAGTGCCACTGGCTCTGTGCTGTATGTCCCACAGCCCGCTGCTGAATCTTCCGGGGCCGCCGCAGGACCTGCTTGACGACGTGGAAGCCGCGATCGCCCAGGCGCGCGGATTCGTCACCGACTACGACCCGGAGTTGGTCGTCATCTTTGCGCCCGACCACTACAACGGATTCTTCTACCGGGTGATGCCGTCGTTCTGTATTGGCATGCAGGCCAACGGTATCGGCGACTATGGTACTCAAGCTGGCCCCCTCGACGTACCCGGCGACATCGCGGCCGAGTGCGCCAAGGCCGTGCTGGCCGCCAACGTCGATGTGGCCGTGTCGGCGAACATGGACGTCGATCACGGCACCGTGCAGCCCCTGGAGAAACTGTTCGGCGCGGCCACCGCGAAGCCGGTGATACCGATCTTCATCAACGCGATCGCCGTGCCGCTGGGGCCGTTGCATCGCTGCCGTGCCCTGGGAACTGCGGTCGGCGCCTTCCTGGCGACGTTGGACAAGCGGGTGCTGGTGATCGGATCGGGTGGCCTGTCGCACAGCCCCCCGCTGCCCACGTTGGACACCGCGACTGCGGCCGTGCGGCAACGAATCGTGGACGGCCAACCGATGACAGCGGAGCAACGGCAGGCCCGCCAGACGGCGGTCATCGATGCGGCCAGAAGCTTCGCCAGCGGCGACAGCGACCTGCAGCCCCTGAACCCGGCCTGGGACCACCGCTTCTTGGAAGTCGTCGACAATGGCCACCTCGAGGATCTCGACGGCTGGTCGAACTCGTTCGTGACGCATGAGGGCGGCAGTTCCGCGCAGGAGATCCGCACCTGGGTCGCTGCTTTCGCTGCGTTGGCGTCGGTGGGTCCGTACCAGACCTCGGTGCGTTACTACAAACAGGCTGCCGACCTGCTCGCCGGGTTCGCGGTGCGAACGGCGGCGCCGGTCGCATGACGTCAGGGGCAACGGAAGCATCGGGTCGCTTCGACCACGTCGTCGACGTGTTGGTCGTCGGATCGGGTGGCGGCGGGATGACGGCCGCACTGACCGCATCCGCATCCGGGCTCGATGCGTTGGTGATCGAGAAGTCCGGCAAGTACGGCGGTTCCACCGCGTTGTCGGGTGGGGGCATCTGGGTGCCGGGTGCGCCCGCGCAACGCCGGGAAGGTTATGCCCCGAACGCGGAAGGCGTCGTCGAGTACCTGCGACAGATCACCGAAGGCCTGGTCACCGAGGCGCGCCTGCGGCAGTACGTGGAATCGGCGCCGCGAATGCTGGAGTTCTTGGAACGCCTTTCGCCCTGGCTCGAGTTCGTCTGGAAGCCCGGATATGCCGACTACTATCCGGAGCTGCCGGGTGGCTCCGAGCTGGGCAGCACCATCAACGTGCCGCCCATCGATCTGCGCGTGCTGGGTGACGACGAGTCAACACTGCTGCAGCCGCTGGCGTTGGCGCCCAAGGGAATTTGGCTGGGGCCGAAGGAATTGCGCTCGTTTTACCGGATCAGGCAGTCCTGGGCCGGAAAGGCCGTGCTGCTGAAGCTGATTGCACGCATGGTCCGGGCGCGTGTCTTGGACGAGCGGATGGCGGCGATCGGCCAATCGCTGGTGGCCAGGCTACGGCTGGCGATGCGGGAACGCGGTATTCCGCTGTGGCTGGACACGCCGCTGGTCGAGTTGCTCACCGACGCCGACGGATCGGTGACCGGTGCACTGGTGGAGAGAAACGGCACCCGGCAGCGGATCGGGGCGCGTGGCGGCGTGATCTTGGCGACCGGGGGATTCGACCACGACCTGGCCTGGCGCAAGGAACATCTGCCAGAGATCGACCAGGACTGGAGCTTCGGCAATCCGGCCGCCATGGGCGACGGCATCCGGGCAGGCCAGGCGGTCGGCGCGGCCGCCGACCTGCTCGACGAGGCGTGGTGGTTCCCGGCCATCCAGTGGCCGGACGGCCGAATGCAGTTCATGCTGAACGAGCGAATGATGCCGGCGCAGTTCATCGTCAACGGGGAGGGCAAGCGCTTCATCAACGAGGCGGCACCCTACATGGACTTCGGCCACGCCATGATCGAAGGCCAGAGGTCCGGGGTGACGCACATCCCCTGCTGGCTCATCACCGATCACCGCTCCTTCAATCGCTATGTCGTGGGCGGTCATCTGCCCATACCGAAGATTCCCGGCGCGCCGGTGCCCACCGGACGCAAGATCCCTAAAGCTTGGCTGGACTCGGGCGTGGTCAAGGCCGCGATGAACTGGGACGAATTAGCGACCAAGATCGACGTTCCAGCGGAACAACTTCGGGCCACCGCCGCCCGCTTCAACGAACTGGCGCGCAAGGGCCACGACGACGATTTCAACCGCGGCGACAGCGTCTACGACAACTACTACGGCGATCCGACCCTGCCCAACCCCAACCTGCATCCACTGGGCGACCCGCCCTACTACGCGTTTCGCGTTGTGCTCGGCGACCTGGGCACCTCCGGCGGGCTCCGTGTCGACGAATATGCACGGGTGCTACGGACGGACGACACGGTGGTGCGCGGACTGTACGCGGTGGGAAACACCTCCGCGCCGGTGATGGGACGCAGCTACGCCGGGGCCGGCGCCACCATCGGCCCGGCGATGACCTTCGGCTTCGTCGCGGCGAAACACGTTGCCGACCTACTCGTCACGAAATCCGAGTCGGACGCGGAAGCCGCCCAGACCCTTAATTCTCATAGGAGGTAGCAAATGAAGATCTCATTGTTCTACGAGTTCGCCCTGCCCCGCCCGTGGGCGCCCGACGACGAACGGGAGCTGTTGCAGGACTGCCTCGACGAGGTGGAGGCCGCCGACAAGGCCGGCTTTTCCACGGTATGGCTCACCGAGCACCACTTCCTCGAGGAGTACTGTCATTCCACCGCGCCCGAGATGTTCCTCGCCGCGGCGAGCCAGCGCACCAAGAACATTCGGCTCGGCTTCGGCATCATGCACCTGCCGCCGGCGGTGAACCATCCCGCCCGAGTGGCCGAGCGCGTCGCCACCCTGGACCTGATCTCCAACGGGCGCGTCGAATTCGGCACCGGCGAGTCCTCTTCCATCGGTGAGCTCGGCGGATTCAACATCGACCCCGCCGACAAACGTGCGCAGTGGGAGGAGGCGCTCGAGGTCGCGATCCGCTGCATGGTCGAGGAGCCCTTCACCGGCTTCAAGGGCGAACACATCCAGATGCCGGCCCGCAATGTGATCCCCAAGCCGCTGCAGAAGCCGCATCCGCCCGTGTGGGTCGCCTGCACGCGCCCGTCCAGCGTTCAGATGGCGGCCCAAAAGGCGATTGGCGCACTGAGTTTCGCCTACACCGGGCCAGGGCCGCTGGCCGAACGGGTCAACGGCTACTACAAGGAGTTCGAGGAAAACGGGGTCCCGGTCACACCGGCGATCAACCCCAACATCCTGGCCATCGGCGGTGACCTGTCGATGATGGTGGCCAAGACCGACGAGCAGGCATTGCAACGCCTCGGCCAGGGCGGCGGCTTCTTCTCCTTCGGCATCATGCACTACTACATGACCGGCGTGCACACCCCGGGACGGACCGGCGTCTGGGAACGCTATCTGGAAGAGGTGGAGAAGGACCCCACGCTGGCGTACGGACCCGGCCGCGGCGCGATCGGATCACCGGCCACGGTTCGTGAGTTCCTGCGTGGGTACGAGGAGAGCGGTGTCGACGAGATCATCCTGCTGCTGAACCCGCGCAGCCACGAGGGCACCATGGAGTCGATCGAGCTGATGGGCAAGGAGGTCCTGCCCGAATTCATCGAGCGTGACGCAAAGGCGGTGGCCGACAAGGCCGCCCGACTGGCGCCGGTGATCGAGAAGGTGGAAGCTCGTCGGCCGGAACCGACGGCACCGCAGTTCGACGAAAGCTACTCCTTCGGCGGCCTGCCGACCGGCCGCGGCGGAAAGTTCACGGCCAGCGAGATTCCGGAGGCCATGGCCGAAATCAACGAGGGGCGCGTCCAGGCCGCGCAGCGCTTGAAGGAGCAGCAGCAGGGCAAGTGAGTCCGGAAGCTGACTAGGCCTGCCCACCGAGAATGGCAATCGACGAGTTGTGGCGCTACGACGGCCGACGTGCCGTGGTGACCGGATGTGCGTCGGGCATCGGCGCACACGTGGTACAGCAGCTCACCGAACTCGGGGCGCACGTCGTCGGGCTGGACAAGCGTCGGCCGGCGGTGCCGGTCAACGATTTTCACGAGGTTGACCTCGCCGACGCGGCGTCGATCGATCAGGCCGTCGCGTCCCTCGCCGGCGACATCGACGCGCTGTTCAATGTCGCCGGCGTGTCGTCGGGTATCGGCGACCCGGAGTTGGTCGTCACGATCAACTTCCTGGGGCTGCGCCACCTCACCGAGGCGCTGATTCCGCGGATGACGGCGGGTTCGTCGATCGTGAGCGTGGCTTCCCTGGCGGCCGCGGCGTATCGGGAACACCAGCGGGACGTCGTGCCATTGTTGAACACCGCGACCATGCAGGAGGGAATTGACTGGTGTCGACGCCATCCGGATGTCGTGGGCACCGGCTACCAGCTGTCCAAGGAAGCGGTCATTCTGTACGGCATGCGCAACGTCACCGCGCTGGGCGCGCGAGGCATCCGGATCAATTGCACCGGCCCGGGGGTGACCGAGACGCCGATCCTCGACCAGCTGCGCACCGCCTACGGGCAGCAATTTCTCGACGACATACCGAAGCCGCTGGGGCGGGTGTCCGACCCGGCAGAACAGGCCGCGGTCCTGCTGTTCTTGAATAGCCGCGCAGCCAGCTATATTTCGGGCCAGGTCATCTGGGTCGACGGCGGCAACGTGGCAGCGGCTATCGCCCGTGAACTCGAGGGAGGGCCGGCGTAATGGCTACCATGGCCGATTTTCGGAAAGCCGCACGCGATGTCTCGAACTGGGGGCGCTGGGGAGAGGCCGACGAACTCGGCACGCTGAACTTCATCACCGCCGAGAAGGTCCAGCAGGCCGCGGGTCTGGTCCGGCACGGCAAGGTGTTCCCACTCGGAGTCGACTTCGGCTCATCGGGACCGCAGGGCGCTTTCGGGTTCCGACACAACCCAATTCACGTGATGACCGTGGACGGCGGCGACGCGACCACGCTGGCCCAATACGGGCCCGGATGGACGCAGAACGCGACGGCGAGCCAGCTGGCCGGGTACTTCGCCGACAGCTTCTTCCGCTTCAACGACGACATGGTCGTCATGCCGTTGCAGGCGGCCACGCAATGGGACGCGCTGTCGCACGTCTACTACGAAGACCAGCTGTACAACGGATTCCCGGCCGGTTCTGTGACGAGCATGGGCGCATTCCACTGCGGCATCGACAAGGTCGACGTCAAGGGCATCACCTCGCGGGGGGTGCTGCTCGACCTGGTGCGCCACCGCGGCGCCGAGGTCTTCCTGGAACACGGCAACCCGATCACTCCCGAGGAGCTCGACGACGTCGTCCGCGCGCAAGGTGTGACCATCGGCAGCGGGGACATCGTGTTGATCCGAACCGGCTGGTGGACAAGATTTCTCATGACCGGAAACAAGACGGAACCATATTCGGGTCTGGACTGGCGCTGCGCCCAGTGGTTGCACGATCACGAAATCGCTGCGGTCGCATCGGACAATCTCCAGGTTGAAGACCCGGTGTCGGGGATCGAGGGCCTGTTCCTGCCCTTGCACCTACTGTGCCTGCGCGACATGGGCATGATGTTCGGAGAGTATTGGGACCTGACCCCGCTGGCCGACGACTGCGCGGCCGACGGCGTCTATGAGTTTCAGCTCATCGCGCCACCGCTGCGGTTCGTCGGCGCGGTCGGCTCCCCGGTCAACCCGATCGCCATCAAGTGATGGAGATCCACCGCAGGACCACCGTCGTCGACGGCTTGGTCACCAGCTACCTCGAAGCGGGCGACGGCGACCCTGTGGTACTGCTGCACGGCGGCGAGTTCGGTGCCAGCGCCGAGTTGGGTTGGGAACACAACATCGCCGCGCTCGCGACGCAGTACCGGGTGCTGGCGCCGGACCAGCTGGGATTCGGGCAATCGGCGAAGGTGATCGACTTCGTCAACAGCCGAGCCATGCGCATTCGGCACGTCGCGCGCTTCTGCGAGCAGCTCGGCGTCGCTTCGGCGCACTTCGTCGGAAACTCCATGGGCGCCATCAATCTGCTCACCGACAGCACCGCAGAGGACCCGGTGTTGCCGGTCCGCAGCCTGGTCGCCATCTGCGGTGGGGGAGAGATCCAACAGGGCAAGCACTTTGCTGCGCTGCAGGACTACGACGCCAGCCTGCCCGCGATGCGCCGCATCGTCGAGGCCCTGTTCTACGACCCTCGCTATCCGGCCGACGATGACTACGTGCGCCGGCGCTATGAATCCAGCGTCGCGCCCGGAGCATGGGAAGCGATCGCGGCGGCACGATTTCGTCGCCCCAACGCGGCGCCGCCGGCCGTCCCGTCGAGCGCAAGGCGGTATGAGCGGATCAAAGTTCCGGTGCTGATCATCGAGGGCGGCAACGACAAGCTGCTGCCCGCGGGATGGGCGGCGGACATCGCCAAACAGATCATGGGCGCGCGTTCGGCGGTCGTCGACGGTGCCGGCCATTGTCCGCAGATCGAGCAGCCCGCGGCCGTCAACGAGTTGTTGTTACGTTTCTTCGCCGAGCAGACGTGAAAGCTTTCACATCGGGGCAGCGCTAGAGGGGACATTCGCGTCTGCTCGCGAGGATAGGCTGCATGACGATGGTGCACTGGGACGAAGAGCATGACGTAGTGGTGGCCGGGTCGGGGGCAGGCGGGGTCACCGGTGCCTACACTGCCGCTCGCGAGGGCCTCGACGTGCTGTTGGTGGAAGCTACCGACAAATTCGGCGGCACCACCGCCTACTCCGGCGGCGGCGGGGTGTGGTTCCCCTGCAACCCGGTGCTGGTGCGGGCCGGCGTCGACGACACGATCGAGGACGCGCTGGAGTACTACCACGCGGTGGTCGGCGACCGCACGCCGTACGAATTGCAGGAGACCTATGTACGCGGCGGCCCCCGGCTGATCGAGTACCTCGAGGTCGACGAGTCTTTCAAGTTCGACATACTTCCGTGGCCGGATTATTTCGGCAAGGCGCCGAAGGCCCGGAAGGATGGCCGACGGCACATGGCGGCGCGGCCGCTGCGGGTCTCGAAAGCGCCGGAATTTCGTGAGCTGGTTCGCGGTCCTCTGGACAATGATTGGCACAATGCCCCGGTCCCCGAGGACTACTTCATCGGTGGCCGCGCGTTGATTGCCCGGTTCCTCATGGCGATTCAGCGCTACCCGAATGCGACGCTGCAATTGAACACCGCGCTGGTCGAATTGGTGGTGTCTGAGGACAAGACATCGGTGATTGGTGCTGTCGTCGAGACCGAGGGGCGGCGCAAGGCGATACGCGCGCGTCGGGGAGTGTTGCTGGCGGCCGGTGGATTCGAGGGTGACGACGAGCTTCGCAGTCAGTGGGGCGTGCCGGGTCAGGCGCGAGACACGATGGGCCCGTGGGGAAACCGCGGGTTGGCACATCGAGCGGCGATCGCGATCGGTGCGGACACCGACCTGATGGATCAGGCGTGGTGGTCCCCGGGACTGACGCATCCCGACGGGAGATCCGCGTTCGCACTGTGGTTCACCGGTGGCATCTTCGTCGATCAAGACGGCAAGAGGTTCGTCAACGAGTCCGCGCCGTACGACCGGCTGGGCCGCGTCATCATCGGCCGTCTAAACGACGGGTCGATGACGCTGCCGTACTGGATGATCTATGACGACAAGGAAGGCCAGGTGCCGCCCGTCAAGGCCACTAACGTGTCGATGGTTGAGCCGGACAAGTATGTGTCCGCGGGGCTTTGGCGCACTGCCGATACGCTCGCGGAGTTGGCCGCCAAGATCGGCGTTCCCGCAGGCAATCTGACCGCGACCGTTGCGCGGTTCAACGGATTCGTCGCAACTGGGGTCGACGAGGACTTCGGCCGCGGCGACGAGGCATACGACCGCGCGTTCTCCGCCGGCAAGTCGCCGCTCGTCGCGATCGACAAAGGTCCCTTCCACGCGGCCGCTTTCGGCGTATCGGACCTGGGCACCAAGGGCGGGTTACGCACGGATACCGCGGGAGGCGTCTTGAACACCGACGGCAACCGTATCCCCGGCTTGTACGCGGCGGGCAACACCATGGCGGCGCCGAGTGGAACCGCCTACCCGGCGGGCGGCAACCCGATCGGCACCAGCATGCTGTTCAGCCACCTGGCGGTGAAAGACATGCTCAAAACGACCTAGAACGTGTAATCCAGACGGGTCATCATGCCGGCGTCTTGATGATAAGTGTTGTGGCAGTGCATCACCCAGGTTCCGGGATTGTCGGCGATTAGTACCGCCCGGAGTTTCTGCTTCGGCAGGACGATCACGGTGTCTTTTCGGGCGCCGGGCGTGCCGTCGTCGTTGAGTATCTGGAAAGTGTGGCCGTGCAGATGAATTGGGTGGTACATCATCGTGGTGTTGTCGAACGTCAGGGTGGGCCGTTGCCCCTCTCTGACGTGCAGTGGTTTGGTCCTGCTGTAGGGCTCGCCGTTGATCGTCCAGTCATACTTGGCCATGGTGCCACCGAGCACGACGGGCAGGTCAAGGCTGTCCTCTGGAATTCCGAGATTGACTCCCGCAGCGGCGGTGAACATTTCGACGGTGCCGACACGTTTGTCGAGTTCTGCCGGCTTGAACCCGGGGTCGGGTGCGCTGCCGGCTCCGGTCTTGAGCAACGCGCGCGCCAGGGCATTCTTGCCTTCCGCGACCGCGACCAAAGGGAAGACGCCCGATGCGGCGGTAACAATGACGTCATAGCGTTCGGCCATGCCGATCAACAGCGCGTCGACTTCGGTGGGAACTACCGGGAAGCCGTCAGTGTGGGTGACGGTCATCGAATGCCCGGCCAACGCGACACGAAATGCGGTATCGGAGCCCACATTGATGATTCGAAGCCGGATTCGCTGGCCTGGCGTTGTTTCGAAAGAAGTTGCGGCAGCGGGGATCCGTCCGTTGATCAGGTAGTACGGATAGGCGATGTCTCCGGCGTCGCCACCGAGCAGCTTGCTCGTGCCGACGTCACCGCCCGGCATGCCAGGCATGTCTGGCATGTCCGGCATCCCCGTTGGAGTGGTCGAGGGAGCCCCATTGGTCGGGCTGGTCGTTTCGTCAGTCGTCGTGGTCGGGCTGGTCGGGCTGGTCGTTGTAGTCGGTGGAGTCGTCCTGGTGGTCGTGTTCTTGTTCGGATCGGTGAGTTCGTCGAAGAGCTGTTGTGGGCTCTTGCCCACGCCGTCCGTCCAATCATCGAGGATGACAATCCATTCCGTGTCATAGTCCGCCGGCTCATTCGGATCGTCGACGATCACCGGCAGGTACAGGCCCTTGTCGCCATCCATGCCGGTATGCGGATGGGCCCAGTAGGTGCCTGGGTTCGGAACGGAGAACCGATAGGTGAAGCTCTGGCCGGCGGGAATGTTGGGTGTGGCGGGTTCGGCGCCATCCATGTCGTTGCGTAGCGCGATGCCGTGCCAGTGCACCGAAGTGGGATGGTCGAGACGGTTGGTCACTGCGACGACGAGTTCGTCGCCGACGGTCGCGCGGATCAGGGGGCCTGGGACCGCGTTGCCGAAAGCCAGCGTATGGGCGATTACCCCGCCCAAATCGATCTCCGCCGGCTGGGGCGTCAGGTCGGCGGTCACTGTCCGCCCGCTGTGCGGGCGGGCCCGCTCGGTGGCGGCGATGGCGTTGGCCAGTTGCTCGGCCGGCGTCGGAGGCGCGGACTTGCCACACGCGGCCAGGGCGAGGCCGCCGGCGAGGCTGGCTCCGATGAAGCCGCGTCTGCTCAGCTGTGCTGCGCCGAACGCGTAACCCCCTGCTGGCACTACCGGCATTCTGCGCTCCTAGTCGTGGGTTGCCTCGCCGCTGCGCATTTACCCTGCTAGGGCGCTCGTCATTGCGCAACCTCGGACGGCTTTACAAGATACCCCCATGGGGTATATATTTCCCCGCATGAAGCTCCGCCGCCCGGCCCGGCCACGATCTGCGAAGGTTGCGGTCGTATCGGTCGTCCTGGCGTTGGCGCTCTCCGTGGTAGCCGCTCAGTGCTGGTTCCCGCAGGTCCACCCGCACGCTGCCCAGCCGAACCATCCGGCGACGACGGTTTTGGGCGGCGATTACGCGAAACACGGCGACCACGCTCACCTGAGCGACAACTCGAAGCCACCGTGCCCGGACCAGGCGGCGATCGCCGTGCTGCCGCGGGTAGCTCAGCCGGCACTCGATTCGTCCGTGGCGGCGGCTGCGGAAACCGTCCCGGTACCGGTCTACCAGCTCGTTTCCTCCGGACGCGGTCCGCCAGAGTGGCAGTGGTCGGCTATTAGCGGACGCGACCTATTGACTCGATACTGCCTATCTCGTCGCTGAGCGGCCAGCTCCAGGTTGTGGCGAACCTGCCACGACCGGTGCTCGCTGGCCCTCCTCACTAGCCGCGCGCGAGTCGCGGCACCGAAGCAGAAGCGACGTGAAAATGAACAACCTCCTCATTCCCAACCGGTCTCACTTCACCTCCGTCCGTCCGCGTCCCGCCCGGGAGCGCTACCGCCTCATCCCCGAGGGGTATCAACTCACGCCGGGCAGAAACCGCCACCCGGGCACCATCGTCGGCAACACCCCGGTGCTCTGGATACCTGGGACGTCGGAACCCGCCGAGGTGGCGGACCGCGGATTTTGGGCCAAGCTGGAAGGCTTCAACCCCGGGGGCATGAAAGACCGCCCCGCGCTGCACATGGTTGAGCGTGCCCGCGCTCGAGGTGACCTTGCACCCGGGGCAGCGATCATCGAATCGACCAGCGGCACGCTCGGATTGGGCCTCGCCCTGGCGGGCCAGGCGTATGGTCACCCCGTCACTTTGGTCACCGACCCGGGACTGGAGCCGATCGTCTCGCGCATGCTCGCCGCCTACGGTGCCCGCGTGGACATGGTGACCGAGCCACATCCGATCGGGGGCTGGCAGCAGGCCCGAAAGGACCGGGTCGCGGAGCTGCTAGCCGCTGACCCGGGCGCCTGGAATCCCAACCAGTACTCCAACCCTGACAACGTGACTGGGTACCGTTCGCTCGCAATGGAGTTGATCGCCCAGTTGGGGCGGGTCGACGTCCTGGTGTGCTCGGTGGGTACGGGGGGACATTCGGCGGGTGTGGCCCGCGTGTTACGCGAATTCAACCCAGCCATGCGGTTGATCGGGGTGGACACCATCGGTTCCACCATCTTCGGACAACCCGCGTCGATCCGGCTGATGCGCGGACTCGGTTCGAGCATCTACCCGGACAACGTCGACTACGGCGCCTTCAATGAGGTGCACTGGGTCGCCCCCGCCGAAGCCGTGTGGACGGCCCGCGAGATGGCGGCCAACCACTACGCCAGCGGCGGCTGGAGTGTCGGCGCGGTCGGGTTGGTTGCCAAATGGGCGGCCAGGAACCTGCCGTCCGACACCACCGTTGCCGCGGTGTTTCCGGACGGGCCGGCCCGCTACTTCGACACCGTCTACAACGACGAGTACTGCGAGGAACACGGCCTGCTGGTGGGGCCGCCGGCTGATGAACCCGACCAGATTGCCTCCCCCGCTGAGGCGGTGGTAACCCGTTGGACCCGTACGACTGTGGTGCTCAATCCGGCTCAGGCGGTGGCGTGATGGAGGTGCTTTCGCAGTTTCGCAGTTTCAACCGCCCCAGCCAGGTGCTGATGATCAATCAGTTCGGCATCAACATCGGGTTTTACATGTTGATGCCGTACCTGGCCGACTATCTGGCCGGGCCGATCGGCTTGGCGGCCTGGGCGGTGGGTCTGGTGCTCGGTGTGCGCAACTTCTCCCAGCAGGGCATGTTCTTCGTGGGCGGCACGCTGGCCGATCGGTTCGGTTACAAGCCAATGATCGTGGCGGGATGTCTGATTCGCACCGGCGGCTTCGCGTTGCTGGCCGTGGCCCAGTCCCTGCCCAGTCTGCTGATTGCTTCGGCGGCAACGGGTTTCGCGGGTGCGCTGTTCAACCCCGCGGTACGGGCCTACGTCGCCGCCGATTCCGGCGACCGCAAGATCGAGGCGTTCGCGGTGTTCAACATCTTCTATCAAGCCGGGATTCTGCTTGGTCCGTTGGTCGGATTGGCGTTGTTGATGCTGGATTTCCGCGCGACCGTATTGGGCGCCGCGATCGTGTTCGCCGTACTGACCGTGGCGCAGTTGTTCGCCCTACCGCAACACACGGCCGACCCCGATGCCGAGCGCACGTCGATCCTGTCCGACTGGCGGACGTTGGTTGCCAACCGGCGGTTCCTGGCGTTTGGTGTCGCGATGTCCGGTGCCTACGTGTTGTCCTTCCAGATCTACCTCGCGTTACCCATGCAGGCCGCGGTCCTCGCGCCCGGCCGCCAATCTCTCTTGGTGGCGGCGATGTTCGCGATTTCGGGACTGGTCGCGATAGCCGGGCAATGGCGCATCACCCAGTGGTTCGCAGCGCGCTGGGACCCGTCGCGCAGCCTCGTCGTGGGCGCGATGATCCTGGTGGCGTCGTTCGTTCCGCTGCTGCTGGTCCCCAACGGACAACGTCTCGGGAACACCGCCGCGATCACCGCGCTGCTGCTGTCCGCCGGTTTGCTCGCCGTTGCCTCGGCGGCGCTGTTCCCCTTCGAGATGCGCACCGTGGTGACCTTGTCGAACAACCGACTGGTGGCGACGCACTACGGGTTCTACAGCACCATTGTCGGAGTGGGCATCCTGGTCGGCAACATTGCGGTCGGCTGGCTCATGAGCGTGGCGCACCGTCTCGGTTCCGATGAAATCGTTTGGGGAGTGTTGATTCTCGTAGGAGTCGCAACGATCGCTGGGCTGTACCGCCTCGACAGACGCGCCGTCGATCAGCTCACGATCTGATAGAGCACTCGGGTGTACTTCTGCGTCCGTTCCGATCCGGCGGGGGTCACATGACCCATCCTGTTCATCACATAGGACATCGTCATCCGCCGGTCCAGGTCCATGATCACCATCGAGCCACCCCATCCGCCCCAATAGCAGATCCGCCCGTCCGGGATGTCCGGTACCGCTTCCGGTTTCGGGAGGGCGTATCCGATACCCCACCGGGCGGGCATGCCCAGCACCAGATCTATGCCGTTGGCCTGCTCCTGAAAGATCAGCTCAACCGTCTCGGGACGCAGCAGCTGGATGCCGTTTACTTTGCCGCCCAGTGATATTGCGGAAAGGCACCGCACCAGCGAGCGCGCATTGCCGTGCCCGTTGGCCGAGCCGATGTCCGCACGCCGCCAAGCGGTGGTCTGCGCCGTCAACGCGCCGTCAGGAGTCGGCGGAAGGGTGTCGAATGTCTTACGCATCGGGGAATCTTCGGGCATCAAGTCCAGCGGCAGGTCGAATGCGGGCGGCGAGACCAACTCGGCGATGCGGGTGTCGTCTTCGGGACGCGCGCCGATCTGGAAGTCGGCCGCTAGCGGTCCTGCAATCTCCTCGCGCACAAATTCTTTGAGTGTCATCCCGGTGATCCGGCGTACGAGCTCACCAACTATGTGGCCGATGGTAACCACGTGATACCCGGACGCGGTGCCGGGCTCCCACCACGGCGCCTGGGCGGCCAGTCGTGCGGTCGACTTGTCCCAGTCATACAACTCCTCGGTGCTGAACGGCGGCTCCCAGCCAGAAACCCCCGAGGTGTGGCTCAAGACGTGTCGTACTTCGATGGTGTGCTTGCCGTTTGCGGCGAACTCCGGCCAGTATTGGGCCACCGGGGCGAAAGGATCGAGTTCGCCGCGGTCGATCAGCAACAGCGCCGCCAAAGCGGTGATGTTCTTGGTGCTGGAAAAGACGTTGACGATCGTGTCCCGATCCCATTGTCGGGTTTTTGCGCGGTCGGCATATCCGCCCCAGATATCGACGACTGACTCCCCATCGATGTCGACCGTTATGGCCGCGCCGAGTTCACCGCCGGTGGTGAGCTCTTCTGCCAGAGCGACGGCGAGGTCGCTGAAACGTGGGTCGTGATGTCCGGCGAGGACGGAATCCACCGCACAGAACTGCTGGGTCATTGTGATCTCCTCGGTAGTGGTCCTTCGACTATGCGGCGCGGACTGTCCGCCGGTCATTGGTCGGATCGCGTAAATGCGTACGGCGGCGGCGCGGAGCGCCTATACGCGTTTGTGCTGATGTGGCAGCGCCCCGGCGCGGGGGAAGCTGGCTAACATGGGTGAAACCGATCCCCGCGCGGATGTGCCACCGGTGAACTGGAGCGAGCCTGGCGTGAGCGAACTGCCGACCGGAACGGTGACGTTGCTGCTGGCCGACATCGAAGGATCCACCGGCCTCTGGCAATCCTGCGCAAGCGAGATGACCACGGCCGTGGCACGTCTCGACGCGACATTGTCACGACTGGTGGACGCCCACCACGGGGTGCGCCCAATGGAGCAAGGCGAGGGCGACAGCTTCGTCATCGCTTTCGACCGCGCAAGCGACGCCGTAGCGTGCGCATTGGCGTTGCAGCGCGCCCCGCTGGCACCCATCCGCCTGCGCGTTGGAATCCATTCCGGTGAGATCCAACTGCGGGATGACGCGAGCTACATCGGCCCGACCATCAACCGCGCGGCGCGGGTGCGCGATTTGGCGCACGGCGGACAGACCGTGCTCACCGCCGCCGTCGAGCAATTGGTGGTCGATCTCCTGCCGCCCGGAGCGTGGCTGGCCGACTTGGGCAGTCATCACCTGCGCGATATTCCGCGCCCCGAGCGCATTTTCGGCCTATACCATCCAGATCTGCCCGTCGACTTCCCGCCGCTGCGCTCCACGAGCGCCGCCACCACAACGGCATTCCCGATCCTTTTGACCAAGTTCGTCGGCCGCACCCGCGAAATCGCAGAGCTGGCGAGGCTGCTCCACGAGCATCGGTTGGTGACGTTAACCGGTGCGGGCGGCGTGGGTAAGACCCGGTTGGCGGTTCAGCTCGCGGGTCAGGAGTCGGACGTGGTGGGCGAGTCGGTCCACTACGTTGATCTGGCTCCCATCAACGACCCCGACCTGGTGGCGGCGGCGATCGCCAAAGTCTTTGGCCTGCAGGATCAATTGGACCGGTCCGCGATCGACAGCATCAACGCTCGGATAGGTGACCGTCGTTTGCTGATCGTGCTGGACAACTGTGAGCACCTGCTAGAGGCCTCTGCGGCGGTTGTCGTTGCGCTACTGGGTAATTGTCCCAATGTGCGGGTGTTAGCCACGAGTCGCGAGCCACTGCGCATCGCATCCGAGGTCAATTGGCAGGTGCCCTCACTCGGACTCGCGGACGAGGCCGTCGAGTTGTTCACCGACCGTGCCCGCCAGGTCCGTCCCGACTTCACCGTCAACGACGGCAATGTCAGCGCCGTTCACGAGATCTGCCGACGCCTCGACGGTATGCCCCTCGCGATCGAACTTGCCGCCGCTCGGATGCGGGCGATGTCGGCCGCCGACATCTGCGACAGTTTGAATGACCGATTCATGCTGCTCACCGGCGGCGCGCGCAGCGCGGTGCGTCGGCAACAGACGTTGCGGGCATCGGTGGACTGGTCCCACTCGATGCTGGCCGCGGCCGAGGCGACGCTATTTCGCCAATTGGCGGTTTTCGCGGGGGGTTTCGACCTCGACGCGGTGGTGGCGGTGTGCGGTGACGGCGTAATGCAGCGCTATCACGTGCTCGACCAGCTGACCTTGCTGGTGGACAAGTCTCTGGTGCAAGCCGACAACACCGCGGAACGGACACGCTACCGGATGCTGGAGACGATCCGCGATTATGCGCTGGAGAAACTTGTTGAGGCCGGCGAAGCTGACGCGCTGCGGCGCAGACACCGCGATTACTACACGGCGCTGGCCGCCGGGCTGGAAGCGCCTGCGTGCAACAGTTTCCGACGGGTCGTCGCCAACGTCGAGGCTGACATCGACAACCTGCGGGCGGCGTTCGCCTACAGTCGCGAAAGCGGTGAGCCCGCCCGGGCGTTGCAAATGGCGTCCTCGCTGCTGCCGCTGTGGGAGGGCCGGGGCCAGCTGCGCGAGGGACTGAAGTGGTTCGACGCGATCTTCGACGACGAGGGCGTTGACCTCGACGCCATCGAGCCGGCCTTGGCCGTTCGCGCACTAGCCGACAAGGCGGTACTCGATTCCTTGGTCGCGGCCTTCGACACTGGCAAGCGGGCGCAGCGCGCTCTCACACTGGCTCGCGAACTCGATGACCCTGCGTTGCTGGCTCGGTCGCTCACCGCGTGCGGCTGCGTCGCGGGCCTCGACTTCGAATCCGCTGCAATATATTTCGCTGAGGCAAGCGAGCTGGCTCGGGTGACCGGAGATGATTGGCGGCTCAGTCAGATTCTGAGTCGACAGGCATACCTGGCTGCGATGCAAGGCGACCCGGCGGCCGCCAGCGCGCTCGGCACTGAGGGTGCTGACCTGGCTGAAGCCCTCGACGACTGGCCTAAAGCGCACATATGTCGCTGGGCGATCGGCATGGCGCAGATGCTTCGCGCCGACTTGACCGGTGCCATCGACACCTGCCGAGAGTTGTTTGCCGCTTGCGAAGCAAGCAGTGACATCCTCGCCATGATGCTGAGTCTGATCACCCAGGGCTGTGCCTTGATCTTCCGGGGCGACGTTGCGGCCGCCCAAGAGGTCGGCCGATCCGCGATCAGTGCCGGAGCAGAACTCGACGCCGTGCTGGAACGTGCCGCTACCACCGTCCTGGCGATGGTTGCCGTAGCCAACGGTGATGCGCCCGCTGCACGCGAACTCGGCATGAAGATCTGGGAACTCCCCGGTGTTCACCGCGGCTCGGTGGCGGTCAGCGCGGTCGCCATGTGCGCCCACGTCGAGGGCGACCTGGCCAGGGCGCAGGAACTGGCCGACGAAGCCGTCGCCACCCTCGCCGGGTGGCACAAGTCGTGGGCATTGTGCACTCGTGCATACATCGCCGCTGACCTGGGCGACCACGACCGGTCGCGACGCGACGCGCAGCAGGCATTGTCGATTCTGGCCGACACACAAAGCCGGCTTTGTCTCCCAACCATATTGGAGTGTCTGGCGAGAGCAGCGATCAATGACGGTGGCCACGCTGAGGCGGCCCGACTCCTTGGAGCTGCCGACGCCGTCAGCAACCGTACCGGTGAATCCCGGTTGCCCATCTACCAAGCGGGGTACGAAGCTGCCGTGGAGGCTTGTCGTAATGGCCTCGGGTTGGATGAATTTCAGGCCGCATGGGCAGACGGCGCCGCGCTGTCCGACGAAGACGTCATCAGCCACGCGTTGCGCGGGCGCGCCGACCGGAAACGACCGGCGACCGGCTGGGCGTCCTTGACCCCTGCGGAGCTCGACGTGGCGCGGCTAGTCAGTGAGGGCCTGTCCAACAAGGACATCGCCGAACGACTCTTCATTTCCCCGCGCACCGTGCAAGCCCACCTCACGCACATGTACACAAAGCTGGGTTACAACTCACGTGTGCAGCTGGCGCAAGAGGCTGTGCGCCAGAACAGCTCGTTCTAGACGACCGTCAGACCGCGGCACCGCCGCCGTCGACATGCAGGGTCGAACCGGTGACAAAGCTGGCTCGCGGCGAGCTGAGGAAGAGCACTGCCTCGGCGATCTCGGATGCAAATGCGGTGCGTCCCAACGGCAAAGCCCGGCCGAGCTCTTCGTTGGTCTCACCCCACTCGGCGGCTACCCCGGGAGTGCGAGTGGGACCCGGCGCCACGCTGTTCACCCGTACGCCGCTCGGACCGAATTCCGCGGCCCAGCTACGGGTTAACGATTCCAATGCGGCCTTCGAGGCGCTGTAACCCGACGCGCCGGGTATGCCCTTGAACGCGGCCATCGTGGTGACGTTGACGATGCTGCCGTGTCGACGCTGCAACATTCCCGGAACCAAGCCGGCGACAAGGAAGTACGCTCCGCGAACGTTCGTGTCGAACATCGCCTCGAAGCTCGGCATCTTCTGGTCGACGGTCAATGCCGACGGAAAGCTGGCGGCGTTGTTGACGATGATGTCGACCACACCGCACTGCTGCACCAGCGATTCCACCGACTCGGCGTCGTTCATGTCGGTCTGGACGAAACGAGCATTCGCGCCGATGGCCTCGGCCGCTCGCTCGCCCCTGGCCGGGTCGCGCCCGGAGATGATGACGGTGGCGCCCTCACTGGCGAGCAGTCGCGCCGACTCTAGGCCGATGCCTGCGGTCCCACCGGTTACCAATGCGGTGTGGTCGATCAGTTCCATCAGGAGTCGCTCCTTTGAGACGCGCCACTACGCGCCACTGGGCACCTGCGAGGCCAGCCAGTCGCTGAATTTGGTGGGGTAAATCGTCGCCTCTTCGCCCTCGATGGGAACGATGCTCTTTTCATCCAGCACCGCACCGTAATAACGAGCAGCGGGGTCGGTCACCACTCGGCGCGGATCGCCAGTTGCCGCGAAGCGGTCGCGGATGAAGTCATCCATGCCTTGCCTCTCGGGGCCGGCAATATTGATCACCCCGTTGACCGGTTCGCCTAATGCCGCACGCGTGACCGCAGTGGCGACATCCGCGGCGGCAATGGGCTGGAACGCCCCGTGCGGTGCTCGAACGGTGTCGGCTTCGGTCAATGAATCGGCAATGCCCCCAACGAATTCGAAAAACTGCGTAGCGCGCACGGTCGTGTATGGAGATCCCGATTCGGCGAGCACTTTCTCCTGCGCGATCTTCCCGCGCATGTAGCCGCTCTGAGCCGCCCGGTCGGCCCCCACTATCGAGAGCGCAACGTGATTCTTGACGCCGGCGGCCTGCTCCGCTTCCAGCAGGTTGCGGGTGGAGGTGGTGAAGAAGTTCAGCACGTCCTCGTCGGACCACGACGGCGAATTCGACACGTCCACCACCACGTCGGCGCCCTTGACGGCCTCGGCGACGCCTTCGCCGGTCAACGTGTTCACACCCGAACTCGGCGACGCCGATACCGCCTCGTGGCCCTGTTCGGAAAGCATGCGCACCACCTGCGACCCGATCAGCCCGGTCCCGCCGACCACCAAAACCTTCATGAGTACGCCTCCCGATGTTGCGCGATGAACTGGTACGTCCAGCATCGCCCCACCCCTGGGTCGCAGGAACCCTTGAAAGTCCGTAGTTCACCCCGTGACGGCGCCACGCAGTTGCCGACGCGACTTGATGCCGAGCTTCACGAACACCTTGCGCAGATGCCATTCCACCGTGTGGGTACTGATGAACAACTGCGCCGCGATCTCCGGGTTGGTCAGGCCTTCACCGGCCAGCCGAGCGATCTGCGCCTCCTGGGCCGTCAACTCGCTACCCGATGCGGTCGAGCGCTTGCTCACCTTCTGTCCCGTCACCAGCAGCTCGCGGCGGGCGCGCTCGGCGAACGCGTCGGCGCCCATTCTCAGAAACATCTCGTGCGCATTGTGCAGCTGCGCGCGGGCATCGACGCGGCGGTTGCATCGGCGCAGCCACTCCCCGTAGATCAGATGGGCTCGGGCGAGGTGGACCGCGATCCGGGTGTTGCCCAGCTTGTCGATCGCCTCCTGGTAGAGGCTTTCGCAGTTCGAATCATCGGCCAACAGCGCCTGAGAGCGAGCTAAAATGCCAGCGGCCCAATCTGTTTCGCTACCCATCGCGCGCACTTCCAGTTGCCATAGCGCATCCAGCGCCGGCTGCCGCTCGCCGATTCGGGCACCTGCCTCGATGAGTTCGACGAGGGACCAGCCGAACAGGCCCAAGTCCTCGTCCTCGCACGCCCGACGGGCGGCGGTGAAGGCGTCCTCGTAACGTCCAAGCCCGTTGTACAACAGGGCAGCGGTGTAACTGGTCAAGCCGACCACGCGCCCCTCGCCGCGGGCGACCCCGTCCGCGAGCGCCGACTCGATCAGCTGCAACCCGTCGGCCTCGGCGCCGCGCAAGGCCGCCAACAAGACCGAGTGATATTTGAGCGGCGCGTAGCCCGTTGCCGCGGTGATGGCATCGGCTTCCTCGATGAGTGCAGAGGCGGCGGCGAATTCGCCGGCCTGGACGTGCACGCCCGCGCGGTAGACCAGCGCCATCGGCAATATGGCAAGCGCCCCCGAGTCGCGGGCCAGCCGCACCGCGTGGGTGGCCAGGTGGTGCCAGGTCTCGTCGTCCCACAATTCGTGCGCGGCCGATTCCTGGACGATGGGGAAGGCCTGCCAGAACCATCGCAGGCCGTCGGCGTCGTCGCGCTCGGCTTCCGTACACAGCAGGGCCAGCGCGTCGCGCAGCGTCGACAGGCTCGCCGCGTGACCGTCGGTGGCCCGGATGGCGATGCCGTCCAGCAATATGTCCACGGCCCGCACCGGCGAGGGTGCCGGGGGAGCCGTGCGCGCCGCGGCCGCCGTCATCGGGATGCCGCCGTACGGGCACAGTCGGCCGCCGAACAACGCTGCCCCCAGGGCCTCCAGGTATGTCTCCCTGCACTGCGCGATGTCGAGATCGGCGAGTTGTCGAGCCGCGTCGAGCAGGCCGACTGCTGCATCCGACACCGTCGGCGCATCAGCCTCACCGCTGCGGCTCCTGGCGAATACGATCTGGGCGCGCAGTCTGGCGATCCGGGCCTGCTGCAACGTGTCCAGTGATGCGGATTCCGCGACCCTGATCAACTCGTCGGCGGCGTCGAAGGCGGCGGCGTCGCGCTTGGCCTGAGCGGCGGCAAGTGCTCGGGCACCGCGGCGCGCCGGATCGGAGGTCAGCTCGGTGGCACGCGCCAAGAATGCGGCCGCGGCGGCCATGCCCCCGCGGGCCTGGGCGCGGTCCGCCGAGCGCTCGAGTTGAACCGCGACCGATTCGTCGGGGCCATCGGCAGCAATGGCGAGATGCCACGCGCGCCGGTCCGGGTCGGCGTCGGCGTCGGTTGCCTCGGCCAGCGCTCGGTGGGCTCGTCGGCGTTCCATCAAGTCCGCGCTGCGGTACGCGGCCGAGCGCACCAGCGGATGGCGGAACCGCACCCGGGTGCCGACATCGATCAACCCCGCCGCCTCGGCTCCGGTCGCCGCGTCGTGGGGCAGGCCCTGCTGGTCGGCCGCTCTCATCAGCAGCGCGGCGTCGCCCACCGGCTCCGCGGCGGCGGTCAGCAGCAGCTGTTGGGTATGGCCCGACAACGAACGGATCCGCCGGACGAACGCCTGCTCGATCTGGCCGACCAGCGGCCGTGCGTCGGGGCGCCCGAACCCGCCCGCTAGCTCCTCGACGGTCAAGCCCTTCGGCAGTTCCAACAAGGCCAACGGATTGCCCCGAGTCTCGGCGACGATGCGGTCGCGTACCTGGTTGTCCAGCCGGCCGGGGATGACCGAATCCAGCAGCGCGCGAGCATCGGCGGCGTTGAGCCCCGGCACGTTGAGCTCTGGTAGACCGGCCAATTCGTCGCTTCGTTCCTCGGGGGAGTCGTCGCGTACCGCAAAGATCATCGCGACCGGCTCGGCGATCAGGCGGCGGGCCACAAACGCCAACGTTTGCGCCGAGACGCGATCGAGCCACTGCGCATCGTCGACGAGCGCGATGAGGGGCCGGGTTTCGGTCGCCGCGCCAACCAGAGTCAGCACGGCCAGACCGACCAAGAAGCGGTCGGGCGCCGAGCCGGCCTTGCGGCCGAACGCCACGTCCAGCGCATCGCGCTGCGGCGCCGGCAAGTTGCCGATGCAGTCCATCAACGGCGCGCACAGCTGGTGCAAAGCGGCGAACGGAAGTTCCATCTCGGATTCCACACCAGCCACCCGCGTCATTCGGAACCCCGAGGCTCCCTCGGCGATGAAGTCCAGCAGCGCGGTCTTGCCGATACCCGCCTCGCCGCGCAACACGAGCACCTGGCTCCGGCCCGAGCGAGCCAGGGACGTCGAACGTTCCAGAGTCGTGCATTCCGCTCGGCGACCCTGCAAACGTAAAGCTCGATCGGTACTTACCACTGTTGCCGATGACCCTACCCATTGCGGGGAGCGCGGTGTTAAATCAATTGCTTGACTTAATATGGGCGACGCCGATTAACTCGTCGTGTGGTCAACGAACTGGCTGACAAGGTCGCCATTGTCACCGGCGGAGCCTCTGGTATCGGTCGCGGTCTGGTCGAGCGGTTTGTGGCCGAAGGTGCCCGGGTGGTCATCGGCGATATCGAAACCGACGCAGGGGAAGCGCTCGCGGATGCGCTCGGTCCCGCGGCGCTGTTCCAGCGGACGGATGTCGCCGATCCTGGACAAGTAGCCGGGCTGGTGGCAACGGCGGTCGAGCGTTTCGGCGGTCTGCACGTGATGGTCAACAACGCCGGAATTTCGGGACCGCTGCGTCGCTTGCTCGACGACGATTTCGCAGATTTCCACCGCGTCATGGCAGTCAACGTCCTGGGGGTAATGGCCGGGACCCGCGATGCCGCCCGCCACATGTCCGCGAACGGCGGCGGGTCCATCATCAACCTGACCTCTATCGGCGGCATTCAAGCCGGCGGCGGGGTGGCCACCTACCGGGCGTCCAAGGCGGCGGTCATCCAATTCACCAAGTCGGCGGCAATCGAGTTGGCATCTCACGAGATTCGCGTCAACGCCATCGCGCCGGGCAACATACCGACGCCCATCCTGGCGTCGTCGGCCGAGGGCATGGACCGCGAGGAACTCGAGCGCTTCGAGGCGCGCATCCGACAGACCATGCGTGACGACCGGCCCCTCAAGCGTGAAGGGACGCCCGAGGATGTCGCCGAGGCGGCGTTATATCTCGCCACCGAGCGGTCGCGCTACGTCACCGGAATCGTGTTGCCGGTCGACGGCGGGACGGTGGCGGGCAAGGTGATCCGGTCCAGCAAGCGTCAAGGCTGATTGCAGCCTCCGCGCTGAGCGTCGACGAAGACAGGTAGTCGACTACGCATGTGCTGCGTGGTCCCGGCGCCAAGGATTCAAGGCGAAGGCTTAATAACGGCACTTCTCCTAGTCACCGCCCGGGGGCCGCCATGACAATCACTTTTAATCGACCGATCTGCCCGAACGTCCTTGATGCCGATCTACCGGAGATCGACTACGAGGATTGCCAGAGCCCCGATGAGGCTCATGAGATCATCAGCGAGGCGCGCCGCCGAGCACCGATTGCTATCGGCCCGCACGGACCGGAGGTGCTGACCTACGAGCTCGTCCGAAATGTGCTGCGTGACCAACGCTTCCGGGTCCCGCAAGGCATGTTTCTGGCCTCTCAAGGAATCACGAGTGGTCCGCTCTGGGACCGGGTCGCTACCAGCCTTATCAGTCTCGACGGGTCAGCGCATCACCGCTTGCGGCGACTGGTCTCCAAAGCCTTCACCCCACGCGCCACCGCGCGCCTACGCACGACGGTCGTCGACGTGATCAACGAGCTCCTAGACCGCCACACGGGCAGCGGACATTGCGATGTGGTGACCGACATCGCCCGCCAATACCCGATCCCGATCATCTGTGCGCTCCTGGGCGCACCGTCGCAGGATTGGGAGCTGTTCTCCACCTGGGCAGACGACATCTTCAAGGTCTTCGACTGGAACGTCGCCGAACACGAGCGGGTCATCCTGGCAGGGTGGGAGGCGCTCGACGCCTACATCGACGACATGGTCACCGACCGACGCCAAACATTAACCGACGACCTCATCTCCGACTTGATCCGCGCCGAGGACGACGGCGACAGCCTCAGCGCCGACGAGCTGCGGATGCTGGCAGCGGGGCTGTTGATGGCCGGCACCGACACCACGCGAAATCAGCTCGCCGCCTCGGTGCAGGTGTTAGTTGACCATCCTGAGCAGTGGGCCCTACTTGGCCAACACCCCGAGCTTGCGACGAACGCGGTCGAGGAGACGATGCGCCATTCGCCCATCGCGCCCGCGATGCTCCGCATCGCTCTCGAGGACGTAGAACTTGCCGGCGTCATGATTCCGGCCGGCACTCTGGTCCTGGCGAATATGGCGGCGGCGAACCGCGACCCCGCCGTGTATGACGATCCCGACCGCCTCGACATCACCCGCGATGACGCACCGGCGATGCAGACATTCGGTGCCGGCATGCACTACTGCCTCGGTGCGAATCTCGCCAGACTCGAACTAGCCGAGGCACTTTCGACCATGGCGCGGCGCATGCCCAAGGCTCGGCGCACCGGTCCGGCTCCGTGGAAACCGCTGAGCGGCATAAGCGGACCGACCACGCTGCCAATCGGGTTCGACTCCGAAAGGCCGGCGGCCTAGCGCGAGCGGAGCTGCATTAAATCAATCGCTTGACTTAAAACCGTGCATTCGGTTGACTGGCGGAGTGACCACTCTTGGCAGGCCCGTGCGCAGCGAGCGGGCCAGCTCCACGCAGGAGGCCATCCTGGTGGCGGCCGAGCGGTTGTTCGCCGAGCACGGTGTGTTCGCGGTTTCCAATCGGCAGGTCAGCGAGGCCGCCGGCCAGGGGAACAACGCCGCGGTGGGTTACCACTTCGGCACCAAGACCGACCTGGTCCGGGCAATTGAGCAGAAGCATCGTGGCCCCATCGACCAACTGCGCGAGCAGATGGTCGCGGCCTTGCCCGCGTCGGCCGGGATGCGGGACTGGGTGGCCTGTCTGGTCCGACCGCTGACCGACCACTTGGAGGAACTCGGCAACCCGACGTGGTACGCACGCTTTGCCGCGCAGGCCATGACCGACCCCGCCTACCACAACATCGTCGTCAAGGACGCGCTCAGCTCACCGTCGCTGGTGCAGGTGATCGACGGCATCAACAGCTGCCTGCATGACCTGCCGGTGAGCGTCCGCTCCGAACGAAACATCATGGCCCGCAACCTGTTGATGCACACCTGCGCGGATTTCGAGCGTGCACTCGCGGCAGGCGCAGCGGCACCGCGCTGGTCCTGGCGGGCGGCGGCTGCTGGCCTCATCGACGCGATCGTGGGCCTGTGGTTGGCACCCGTTACTGATCCCGATCAAAGGCCGGAGTAAAGGTCCGAATAAGAGCAAGCTTATGAAAGTGACTGTAAACCACGATATTTGCGCCTCATCGGGCAACTGCGTCATGAACGCGCCGGAGGTGTTCGACCAGCGTGATGAGGACGGCGTCGTCGTCCTGCTCAACGCGAACCCTCCGGCCGAGCTGGCCGAGGGCACCCGCAAAGCCGCCGCGTTTTGTCCCGCGATGGCGATCCAGATCGAGGAGTGACCGTGTCGGAAACGCTGGCAACCACACCGGATGTCGACCCCGGGATACCCGACTATCCGATGGCCCGCTCGGCTGCGTGCCCGTTCGCGCCGCCTCCGGACGTGATAGCGCTGGCCGCGGCCAAGCCGCTCAGTCGCGTCCGGATCTGGGACGGCAGCACTCCCTGGCTCATCACTGGTTACGAGCAATGCCGCGAACTGTTCTCCGACGCACGCGTCAGCGTGGACGACCGCATCCCCGGGTTTCCGCATTGGAATGCCGGCATGCTCGCCACGGTGCACAAGCGACCGCGATCGGTATTCACTTCCGACGGCGAGGAGCACACCCGCTTCCGGCGAATGTTGTCCAAGCCGTTCACGTTTCGCCGTGTCGAAGGTCTGCGTCCCACCATCCAGCAGATCACCGACCAACACATCGATGCGATATTGGCGGGCCCGCAGCCGGCCGACATCGTCACCGCCCTGGCCTTGCCGGTCCCGTCGCTGGTGATCAGCCAACTGCTCGGCGTGCCCTACGAGGACGCCGCGCTGTTTCAGGAGCATGCCAACGTCGGTCTGGCCCGCTACGCGACGGGCGAGGAAACGGCCAAGGGCGCGATCAGCCTGTACAAGTACATCATCAAGCTGGTCGAGGCCAAGATGGAGAACCCGGCCGAAGACGCGGTATCGGACTTGGCCGAACGCGTCAAGGCCGGCGAACTCAGTGTCAAAGAAGCCGCACAGCTGGCCAATGGACTGCTGGTGGCCGGCCACGAAACCACCGCGAACATGATCGGGCTTGGCGTGCTCGCCCTGCTCGAAAACCACGACCAGGCAGCCGTATTGCGCGATGCCGAAGATCCCAAGATCGTCGCCAATGCGGTCGAGGAGTTGCTGCGCTACCTCAGCATCATCCAGAACGGTCAGCGCCGCGTCGCCGTCGAAGACATCCCCATCGCCGGCGAGGTCATCAAAGCCGGCGAAGGGATCATCATCGACCTGGCCCCGGCTAACTGGGACCCGAACGCGTTCACCGACCCCGATCGGCTCTATCTGCACCGGTCGGGCGCCGACCGGAATGTCGCATTCGGTTACGGCAGGCACCAGTGCGTGGGTCAGCAGCTCGCGCGTGCGGAACTGCAGATCGTCTACCGCACGCTGCTTCGCCGGATTCCCACGCTCGCCCTTGCCGTTCCGATTGACGAGATCCCCCTCAAACATGACCGGCTCGCCTACGGCGTCTACGAACTGCCGGTCACCTGGTGAAAGGTCAACGATGACAACAGCAAGCACCTTGTACCCGCCCGGAGGATTCGGCGCGCCAAAGGATCGGCGTGGGCACGCGAGCGGCAGCGACGTCGGTCTGCCCGAGGGCACCGTGGTGTTCTCCGCGGACAACCACATTTCCCTGGCCGCAGATATCTTCTACGAACGCTTCCCCGACGACCTCAAAGACAAGGCGCCGCGCATTTGGTACGAGGACGGCGCCTACCAAGTGGGTCGCAAGGGACAGTCTTTCCTGCCCGGCGATTTCAGTGCCGTGCTCATGCAGTACGACGACCTGCCGGGCGCGGCGAGCACCAACATCGAGGCCCGCATCGAGGAGTTGCGGGAGGACGGCGTCGACAAGGAACTCGCCTTCCCGAACGCCGTTCTGGCCCTCTTCCACTACCCCGACAAAAAACTGCGGGAGCTTGCGTTCCGGATCTACAACGAGTACATCGCCGAACTGCAGGAGCGTTCGAACGGTCACTTCTACGGCGCCGGACTGATCAACTGGTGGGATCCGGAAGGGACGCGCAAAACCCTTGCTGAATTGAAGTCATTGGGGCTCAAGACGTTTCTGATGCCACTCAACCCCGGTAAGGACGACGACGGCGTCCCGATCGACTACGCGAGCACCAAGATGAGCGCGGTGTGGGACGAGATCGAGGCTGCCGGCCTCCCGCTCACCCACCACATCGGCGAAACCCCGCCGAAGAGCCCTTGCGAATTCAACAGCGTCGTCGTCGGGATGATGATCAACATCGACGGCTTCCGGGAAACGTTCTCCAAGTACATCTTCGGCGGCATCCTCGATCAGCACCCGGCGCTGCGGATCGGCTGGTTCGAAGGCGGGATCGCCTGGGTGCCCTGGGCGCTGCAGGACGCCGAGCATCTGGTGGCGTCCTATCAGCACATGTTCAACCGGCCGTTGGAACACGACGTGCGCTACTACTGGGACAAACACATGAGCGCGTCGTTCATGGTCGACCCGCTGGGGCTGGAGTTGATCGACCGGATCGGCGTCAACAAGGTCATGTGGTCGTCGGACTACCCGCACAACGAAAGCACCTACGGCTACTCCGAGAAGTCGTTGGCAGCCGTCGTCAACGCCGTCGGGCCGGAGAAAGCGGTCCGCATCGTCAGCGACAACATCACCGAATTCCTGGGCCTGTGACCACTTTTGCAGACACCATTCCCGAGGTACCCGACCTGATCCGGATGCGCCGGGAAACCGGAGCGCGGCTGCGCTCCGCGATGGCCGAACGTGGCATCGACGCCCTGGTGCTGCTGGGAAACAACGCCGTCGTCTATGCCACGGGAGTGAGTTGGCCGCTGGGGGACGCGGGAGTGTCGTACGTGGAGCGACCGGTCGCCGTGGTGCTGGCGGACGACGCATCGCCGCACCTGTTCCTGCCGTTCCGTGAGGGCGCCTCGCAGGAGTCCGATCTGCCTGCCGACCACCTGCATGGGCCCGTCTATCTCGAATTCGACGAAGGCGTGGCGAATTTCGCCCGGGTGCTGACGGATCTGGTTCCGTCCGGCGCCACGGTCGCCGTCGACGAGTTCACCGGTGCCATGTCGCGCGCGCGGAACGTGTTGTTCCCCAACGCCGCCCCCGTCGACGCTGCGGCCGTGATCAGCGCCGCCAAAGCGATCAAGACCCCCGACGAATTGGCGTGCATCCGCACCGCGGTGCGGATCACCGACGAGGCGATGGTCGAAGTCCATAAGGCTCTGGCACCCGGGATTCGCCAGATCGATTTGTCGGCAACCTTTTTACGCCGAGCCTTCGAACTGGGCGCCATGGCCAGCATGCTCGAGCCGATCTGGCAGGTGATGCCGCCCAGCAAAGCAGAGGGTGTGTGGACGACTCATGGCGATCTCGCGCTGCCCCTGCTGACCACCGAGCGTGAACTTGCCGCCGGGGACGTGCTGTGGACCGACGTCAGCATCACCTACCACGGCTACTGTTCGGATTTCGGCCGCACCTGGATTGTCGGGCGGGACCCGACACCGCGGCAGCAGGCACAGTTCGACCGGTGGCAGGAGATCATGACTGCCGTGCTGAGCGTGGCCCGCGCCGGGACTACCGCTGCCGATCTGGGGCGCGCCGCCATCGAAGCCAACGGTGGCACTCGACCCTGGCTGCCGCACTTTTACCTGGGGCACGGCATCGGTGTCAACGCCGCCGAGATGCCGATGATCGGAACCGATCTCGGTGACGAGTTCGACGAAAACTTCGTCCTGGAACCGGGCATGGTACTGGTGCTGGAGCCGGTCGTGTGGGAGGACGGGACCGGCGGCTACCGCAGCGAGGAAGTGCTGGTGATCACCGAGGAAGGGTCGACACGATTGACCGACTACCCCTATGACCCCTATGTCTGTTGACGTCCTGCCCGACGACCGCGCCCTGCGCTGCGCACGACGGGAGCGGGCGCTGGCCCAGATGGCGGCCCACGACCTCGACGTCCTGGTCCTCGGGCGACAGGCCAACGTCCGATACGTTTCCGGCGCACCACAACTGTGGGTAGCGGGAACCCGGCCCTTTGGCCCCACCTGCGTGCTGGTACGCGAAACCGGTGCGATTCACTTGCTCAGCACCTGGGACGAGGGCGTTCCCGACGACATCCCGCACGAGAACCTGTACGGCATCTCCTGGAATCCGGCGAACACTATTGCGGCACTGCGGCGCATCGACGGCGCAGCAACCGCCAAGCGCGTCGGAACCGACGCCCTGTCACCGGTTTTCGCTCAGCTGCTGCCCACCGCGTTTCCCAAAGCCGAATTGGTTGACGGCGAACTGGCGATGCGGGCCGCGCGGCGGATCAAGACCGGCGAAGAGATCGCCGCGCTGCGCGAGTCTGTCACCGTGGCCGAAAAGGCGCTCGCCGCAGCGCTATCCGAACTGCAACCCGGTGTGAGTGAACAAACACTGGCGGGAGTTCTATTGGAGGCGTTGGCGGCCGGTGGGGTGAGCACGCCGTCGAATCAGGACGTCGCGTGGGTGACCTCGCGTGAGCATCCGTGGCGGCGCGTTACGGGCGACGGCCGCGTCCAAAGCGGCGATCTGGTGGCATTGTCCGCGGGCGTCCTGGCCGGTGGTTACATCGCTGAAGTGGGCCGGACCTGGCCCGTCGGCAGTATCGACGGCGCGGCAGCACTATACCGGCGCTGGGACCGGCTGTGGGACGGACTCTTTGCCGCCTGCCAACCCGGCGCGACCGCGAGTGGCCTACTCGCCGCCTACGACGCCGCCGGGGAGGCGCCACCGCCCATGCCGGTGGCGCGGGGCTTGGGCATGGGCTTCGACCCGCCCGTCATCTCGCCGCTGCTGCCGGAGACCGCCAAGGGTGAAACGTTGGACCCGGGCATGGTTCTCGCTGTCACCGGGTACGTCTGGGAGTCGGGAATTGGCGCCGTGTTCGGTCGCGAAGCGGTGTTGATCACCGACGACGGACCCGAGGTCCTGACCTCCAGCCCGTTCTGGCAGGAGTAGCCGTGCCCGCCGAAGCAGATGTGCCGGCGAAAAACATCATCCGGTACCGGCTCACCAACTTTCCGCCGGAATGGCGACTGAGCAAGAAGGCGCGCACGAGAAAGAGCAAGGGCTAGTGGTCGAGCCGCCGTTGGCCGGCTACACGGTCGTCGACCTATCCACCGGGATTGCGGGCGCCTACTGCACCAAGCTGCTGGCCGACGGTGGGGCGACCGTCATCAAAGTCGAGCCGCCAGAAGGTGATCCGCTGCGCTCCTGGTCCGCTTCTGGCGCCACAATCCGCCCGGGCGCCGACGGCGCATTGTTCGCCTTCCTGGCCGGCGCCAAGCACAGCGTCATTGCCGATCCCGACGCGGACGTCCAGTTCGTGGACCGGTTGCTTTCCTCCGCCGACGCAGTCGTCTGGTCTGCCGGCTCCAAAGTTGCCGAACACCACGCGCTTACGCCCGATGCGCTGCACCGGCGCCATCCGCACCTCACGGTCACCTCGATCACACCGTTCGGGCTACGAGGCCCGTGGCACGACCGGGCCGCGACCGAGTTCACCCTGCAAGCATGGTCGGGCGGCATCATCGGCTTGGGCCGCGGACAGCCCGATCGGGCGCCGGTATTCGTCGGCGGGCAGGTCGGGGAGTATTTAGCGGGAGCCTTCGCGAGCGCGGCGACGTTGGTGTCGCGGTACCGCGGCGCGGGTGAATTGATCGATCTGTCGATGCTGGAAACCCAGGTCCTGTCGCTGACCTATTACCCCGTTACATATTTCGAAATGCTCGGCCGACCGTGGCGTGATGCCCGGCGGCTCACCGTACCGGGGGCGGCGCAAGCCCAAGACGGTCTGGTGGATCTCGGCTGCGGCACCGCGCAGCAGTGGTTCGACCTGTGTGCGATGGTAGATCACCCAGAGTGGATCGACGAAGATTCTCCGCTGACGATCACAGAGCAGGCCAACCTGCACGCCGCGGAGATCTACGCGTGGGTGCGCAGTCACCCCGTCGACGAGATCCGCGAACTCGCGTCGGCCTTCCGCATCCCTAACGCGCCGGTGGCCAACGGCGCCAATATCACCTCCCTGGACCACTTTCGAGAGCGCGGATCGTTCGCGCGCAATCCCCGCGACGGCTTTCAGCAGCCGAACCACCCGTATCGGATGCGGCCCGCACACCTGCGCCCACCAGGCCCGGCCCCGAGACTGGGCGAGCACACTGCGCTGTACCGGGCCCGCGGCGGAGGGCCCCGTCCGGCGCCCGGCACCTTCTCGTCCGCAAAGCAGTTGCCGCTCAGCGGGCTTCGTGTGCTGGATATGACGACGTTCTGGGCGGGTCCGAGCTGCACGCACTTCCTGGCGATGCTCGGCGCCGAGGTGATTCACGTCGAATCCGCCCGTCGGCCCGACGGCACCCGACTGATCGCCGGCATTCCCGCCACCGAGGACCAATGGTGGGAGAAGTCGCCGATCTTTGCGGCCCTCAACACGAACAAGAAGGGCCTGACCCTGGACCTGCAGAGCCCGCGTGGGCGCGAGTTGCTGCACCGCTTGATTGCCACCTGTGACGTGATCGCCGAGAACTTCACCCCCCGCGTCCTCGATCAGATCGGGCTGGATTTTGCCACGGCGCAGTCGATTCGACCCGACGTGGTGATGGTCCGGATGCCCGGGTTCGGTCTGGACGGGCCGTGGCGTGACAATCCGGCGTTTGCGTACGTCATCGAGGCCGCATCCGGGGTCAGCTGGCTGACCGGCTATCCCGATCGCCCGCCCTACGAGCCCTATTCGGTCGGCGACCCCAATGCCGGGGTCCACGCCCTGAACGCGCTGCTGCTGGCTTTGGAGCACCGACGCCGCACCGGGCAAGGCGTGTTGGTGGAGGCGGCGATGGTCGATGCCGCGCTCAACATCTCGGCGGAGCAGGTCATCGAATACTCCGCGTACGGAGCACTTCTCGAGCGGGCGGGGAATCGCGGTCCGACCGCTGTTCCGCAGAATTTGTACCGCACCGTCGATGTCGACGAGTTCGGTCGGCTCGACTGCTGGGTGGCCATCGCGGTGCAAACCGACGAACAGTGGGGGCTGCTGTGCAAGGCCCTCGGATCACCCCCGTGGGCAACGGATCCGGCGCTCTCGGCCGCGTCTGGTCGACGCGAGCGCGAAGACCTCATCGACGAGCGGTTGACCGCTTGGTGCGGGCAGCGCAGCGGCGACGACATCGTTGCCACGCTGTGGGAAGCCGGTGTGCCGGTAGCCAAAGTGATGCAGCCGCACCGGCAAGCGGAGCTGGCCCAACTGGAAGCCCGCGGGTTCTTCGAACTCGTCGACCACCCCGTCCAAACCCACGGCAGCCCGGTGCGGTTCAGCACGGTGCCCATGAGACTGTCCCTCGGACCCGACACTTTCCATCGCCAACCCGCGCCCCTACTGGGGCAGCACAACCATGAACTCTTGACCGAACTGGGTCTGACCGATACCGAAATCGCCGAGTTGGAATCCGACGGCGTCATCGGATACACGCCGGCCACGTACTCGAAGACCTGAAGGCGACCACCATGCCCATTGACCCCTCGAACATCCTGCTCACCGGCCGGGTCGCGGTGGTGACCGGCGGGGGAGCGGGCATCGGCCGCGGCGTAGCGGCTGGTCTTGCGGCCTTCGGTGCGAAGGTGGCGATCTGGGAGCGCAACCCCGAATCTTGCGCCCAGGCTGCCGAATCCATTGGCGCACTCGGGATAGCGACCGACGTCCGCGACAGCGCCCAAGTGGACGATGCGTTGCAGCGCACCGCCACCGAGCTCGGACCCGTCAGGATACTGGTGAACAACGCGGGTGGAGCGTTCTCCTCTCCGATACTGGAAACCAGCGAAAACGGTTGGGACGCATTGTATCGTGCCAATCTTCGCCATGTGCTGCTGTGCAGCCAACGAGTGGCGCGCCAACTCGTCGCGGCCAAGCTAAGCGGCAGCATCATCAACGTGACGTCGATCGAAGGGGTGCGCGCCGCGCCGGGTTATGCCGCTTACGCGGCCGCGAAAGCCGGCGTGATCAACTACACCAAGACCGCCGCGCTGGAGTTGGCACCCCACGGCATCCGTTGCAACGCGATCGCGCCCGATATCACCGTGACCGAGGGGCTCGCACAGCTCGGCGGGCCAAATGCATTGGCGGGCATCGCCAATGCGGTACCGATGGGACGTCCGGGGCATGTTGACGAGATCGCCGGTACCGCGGTGTTTCTCGCATCGGATATGTCCAATTACATCACCGGTCAGACGATCCATGTCGACGGCGGTACCCACGCGGCGGCAGGCTGGCACCACAACCCAGACACCGGCGAGTACCAGCTCGCCCCCTAGCGCGAGCAGACCTAAAATCCGCTGAAATGGGCTGCCACAGGGTGATTTTGCGTCTGCTCGCCGGAGGTTAGTGGCGCCAGCCCTCGGCGGCCTGTTCCTCGAAGGTCCGGTCGATACGCTCGAACCTGCGGCGGATCGAGGCCCGGGAGGCCTCGTGTGGAAGCACGTAGAGGCGGTTCGCCAGAATCGCGTCGGCGATCAGCCGGGCGAATGAATCCACCGTCACGGTGTCATCCTGCGCCGGCAGCGAACCGACCGAGCCCGTCACATCCGGCGACGACGCCAGGCCGTAATCCGCGCCGCGGATGCGCTCGGAATTCGAGACCAGTTTGGTTTCGATGACCATCGGGCAGAGCACCGACACCCCGATCCCGGCGTCTTTCACCTCGCGGGCCAGTGTCTCCGCCAGACCGACAACTCCGTACTTGGCAACGCCGTACGCCCCGAGACCCGCATTGGGTACCAGCCCGGCAAAGGACGCGGTGAAGGCCAGGTGACCGCCCTTGTTCTGGTCGAGCAGCCTCGGCAGGAACGCCTCGACGGTATGAATTGACCCCCAGAGGTCGATGTCGATCACCCAGCGCCAGTCCTCGTGCGTCATCTCCGCAATCGGGCCGGCCACTACGATGCCGGCATTGCTGAACACGACGTCGACCTGTCCGAGCAGCCGGAAAGCCTCGTCGGCGAGGTGAACCACCCCTTCGAGGTGCCGGACGTCGCACCTGACGCCATGCGCCTCGACACCCTCACCACGCAGGTGGGCGACGGCGTGTTCCAGACTCGGCTGGTCGACGTCGGCAAGCACCACCCTGGCACCGCGGCGACCCAACTCGGTAGCGGTGGCGAAGCCGATGCCACTCGCGCCGCCAGTGATGACCGTCCCGCGCCCGGAGAAGCTAGAAATTCCGCCCATAGGACGGAACCCTATTTCAGGCAGCTCCCCGCATCGACCGGCAGGGTGACACCGGTGACATAGCGCGCTTCATCGGAGGCAAGGAACAACACCGCGTTACTGATGTCCTCCGCGTCTACCCACGGGACGGGCAGGGTGTGGAACATCTGGCAGATCGGGGCCATGTCGTCGGGCCCCGGGTTCTCCAGGTCGGGGCGGAACAACTTCCAGGTGCCCTCGTTCATGATCATTCCGGTGCTCACGTGCGTGGGATGCACCGAGTTGACCCGAATCATGTGTTGCCCCAACTCGACTGCGAACGAACGCATGATGCCGACCACGCCGTGCTTGGCCGCGACGTAGTTGCCGCAATGCGGGTACGCTTTCAGGCCGCCGACCGAAGACGTCAGGATGATCGAGCCGCCCCGCTTTCCCGCGATGATGTGTGGCACACCGGCTTTCACCGTTTTCCAGACACCGGTGAGGTTAACGTCGATCATTTCCTGCCAGTCGTGTTCGGTGCATTGGTCCAAGGTGTCACCGCCGTTGCCGATGCCGGCATTGGCAACAATGATGTCCAAGCGGCCCAATTGCTCGACGCCGGCGTCCACCGCGGCCTTGAGCGCGTCGTAGTCCCGCACGTCGACTTCGGCGGTGAAGATCTGCCGATTGAGGCCCTTGACCAGATTGGCGGTTTCGGCCAGATCTTCCGGCGTTGCCGGTGGGATCGGGCTGTCTTTCACGACTCGCTTGCAGACGTCGATGGCGATGATGTCGGCGCCCTCTTGCGCCAATCGCACCGCGTGGCTGCGGCCCTGGCCGTGCGCCGCGCCGGTGATGAAGGCGACTTTGCCTTCCACGCGTCCAGTCATTTTCTCTCCTATCGGGCTCTAACCGGTGTACCGGCCTCAGCCGATTACGGCCGGCATGGTCTCCCAACCCCGAACGGTGGACGTCGGGGAAAGCTTTGCGTTCGTCAGGTCCACATCCCACTCCGGGAAGCGCTTCAAGATTTCCTCCAGCGCGATCCGGCCCTCGAGCCGAGCCAGCGCCGAACCGAGGCAGTAGTGGGTGCCGACGCTGAAGGTCAGGTGCTGATGCTGTTCACGGTGGATGTCGAAAACGTCTCCATCCGGCGGGAATTGACGGTGGTCCCGGTTGGCCGCACCAATGAGCATCATCATGACGCTGCCTTCGGGAACCTTCCGGCCGTAGTACTCCACGTCCCGCGTGACGTACCGCGCCACGTGGGGCGCCGGCGGTTCGAACCGCAGCAACTCCTCGACGGCGGCCGGAATCAATGACGGATTCTCGACCAGTGCGCGACGTTGATCGGGGTGTTCGGCCAGCACCTTGCCCGCCCACCCGATCAGTCGGGTGGTCGTCTCGTTTCCGGCGCCGGACACGACAGTGATGTAGGTGAGCAGTTCGTCGCGGCGCATACGGCGCACGGTGCCGGTCTCGTCCTCGAATTCAGCGTTGAGAAGTTCGGTCGTGAGGTCGTCCGAGGGATTCGCGGCGCGCCAGTCGATGTAGTTGCCGAAGAACTCGCCGCTGAGCATGGCTTCGGCCGAAATCTCCATCGGCTTGCCGGCCTCGGTGCGCATCTGCGCGTTGGCGAAATCCCGTGCGGCTTCTTGTTCTTCCTCGGGCACACCCAGCAGCATGCCGATCACCCGCATCGGCATCTGGGCGCCGAGGTCGGTGACGAAATCGAACCGGTCACCGCCGACCAGCGGATCCAAACTGCGCGCGCAGAATTCGCGGATCTTGGGCTCTAAGTCGTTGATCTTGCGCGGAGTGAACATGCGCGACAACAACTTACGGTGAACATCGTGAATCGGGGGATCCTCGAAGATGAGCACGCCCGGCGGCATCTCGATGTTGGCCCGGATCAATTCGAGGATTGCGCCCCTGGCGGAGCTGAACGTTTGGTAATCGACTAACGCGTCGTCGATGTCGGCGAAGCGGCTCAACGCGTAGAAGTCATGCTGTTCGTTGTAGTACAGCGGTGCTTCTTCACGCAGTCGGCGGAAGGTCGGGTAAGGGTCGGCGTTGAGCTCTACGTCGTAAGGGTCGAAATAGACGTCGCTGGCTGCGCTGACTGTCACGGATTTTCGCCTCTCGCCGTAACCGGGTCGTGCCGCAACTGAACTCTGTCATCACCCACCGATGAGTGTCAACGAGGAATCCGTTTTGGCTATTTACGGTTCTTGATATCAGAGAATAGCGTTCTCATCATCGCGACTCAAACCGCCTACGTGCGATATTCGCTCGTCGTGCGAATTAGTGGAAAAACGCGACTTTGTCGGTCTGGACGGCTGGTCAGCTGGCCGGCGCTCGGTCGCTCTAGTCGGCGGCGAAGCCCCGTGAGCAGAAATCCCACACCTCATCGGCGGTGATGGGATGCACCGTCGCGTCGTCCTCGCCACCACTGGATTGGGCGATGAACATGACCGTCTGCATCGTCATGGCCGCCATTCGCTTCGCGTTGACGCCCGCGCGCAACTTGCCGGCCTCCGCGGCGGCTTCCATGAGCTCGGTGAGCAACGTCAGCAGTGGGGCGTGCGCCACCTTGACCTCGGCCGGGTGGGTGACCAGCAGCCGAGGGGCAAAGTCGGTGAACAGCGGTCGCTGGGCGGTCGGGTCGGGGCGGGAGGCCTCGTACAGCAGCTCGACCGCGACCTTCAGCCGCTCGAGGGGGTCCGTGTGGCTCTCCGTCGCGGCGCGGATCTGGTCGGCGGAACGGCTCAGGGCGTCCTCGAACAGCGCGAGCAGCAACTCGTGTTTGCCGTCGAACTGCAGGTAGAAGCTGCGCAACGACTGGCGCGAGCGGTCTACGACCTCCTGAACAGTAAAGTCTGTGCTGCCCTTCTCGATGATGATCGCCTGCGCCGCGTCCAGGAAGCGCTGAACGCGCTGGGCGGCCCGCAGCTTCGCCGTTTTGATGGACCGCTCGACGGCGCGCTGCTTCCAGGCTGGTTCTTCGCTCGCGTCGGTCACGGGCGGCTCACTTGATTGCCGCGCGGGGAGAACATGGTTGGACTGTACCGGAGAACGCCGTGCCATCGGTGTGCTCGACCTCCTCACGGGCGTCGTTTCGGAGATTGTAACTTGCTTACTGCGAGAATACTATTCTCTTAGATGTGTGTTTGGAAGGCTGATTTGCGAGAGCGAATCCCGCTAAGCGCCCGGCCAGTCCCATGAAGCCTCGAGGAGCCCCGTGCAGCTGACCTTCGATGCCGATGTCGAGGCGTTCCGCGCCGAATTCGTGGCCTTTCTCGATCAGCACTTGCCCGACGACTCCGACGGTTTCGAGCGGCCGCGGTCTTGTTCGCACATCCCGGAGTGGGCACGCCGCTGGCAGCGCCTGTTGTTCGACAACGGATGGCTGCTGCCGGGCAATCCACCCGAATTCGGGGGCCGCAACGCCTCGCTGCTGGAGCAGTATGTGTACCTGCAGGAGTTGGCGCGGCGGCGGATCTATCACAGTTTCAATCCCCAGGGCATTGGCATCATCGCGGCATCTTTGCTCACGTTCGGGACCCCGGAGCAGAAACAGCGCTGGGCGGTGCCGATCCTGCGGGCCGAGCTGACAGCGTCGCTGGGCATGAGCGAACCCGGCGCCGGGTCGGACCTGGCATCACTGAAAACAAAGGCGGTGCGCGACGGCGATCATTTCGTGGTCAACGGGCAGAAGGTTTGGACTTCGGGTGCCCACGACGCCGACGTGCTGCTGACGTTCGTACGCACCGACCCTGCGGCGCCAAAGCACAAGGGAATCAGCGTGTTGCTGATTCCGACCGATACTCCCGGCGTGGTACGCCGCCCGTTCGCATCCGTATGTGGCCACGACGACGTGGATTTCAACGAAGTGTTCTTCACCGACGTCCGGGTGCCGGTGGAGAACCTGGTGGGTGAACTCAACGGTGGCTGGCGCGTCGCACACGGCTCGCTCGGGCACGAACGAGCGATGCTGTGGATGGACTACGCCAACCTATTGCATGAGCTGACTGTCGATTTCCGCCCTTCGGGCGCCCTGGAGCGAGACAGCTACGCCACCTTGGTGATGGACGCGCAGGCCTTGCGGCTACTGGGTTCGGCGGCGCTGGCGAAGGCAGCGCGCGGGAATGAGGACGTACCGGCCCAGTCGGTGCTGAAACTCCTTGGCTCCGAGGCCCTGCAGCGTGGCACCGAGAATGCGCTGAACGCCGCCGGCGCCGGTGGGCTAGTGCATCCCGAGATGACGTCGGCTTTTGCTCCACTAGATCTCGACGGTCACTATGGCAGCTGGTTCGACCGGTACGCTCGCACCTTCGCCGCAACGATCGCCGGCGGGACTTCAGAGATACAGCGCAACATCGTCGCCGAGCGCATACTCGGGCTGCCGCGCAACTAGCCGCCAGGGTTTATCGAAACCCGGGGATTTACCCGGGCTCGGCGCGTGGTCACGAGTGCCAATGTTGATCCGACACAGCATGGCCGGCGGCTGACGGGCCGTCCCTATCGAGGATGACCTCAATGGATTCCAGCGTTCTCAGCCAATTCGCCGCAGCACTATCCCGACCCGATGCGGTGCTGACCGATGCCGATGCGTTGACCGAACGAGGTCGTGACTACTGGGGGTTCGGCGGCGTGCCAGGGGTCGCCCTTCGCCCGGCATCGCGCACCGAGGTGGTCTCGGTCTTGCGCATCGCGGCCGCACATCACATCCCGGTCGTGACAAGGGGCGGCGCGTCGAACTGCAGTGCCGGCATGATGGCCGCACCGGATCTGGTGATGCTCGACATGTCGGCGATGAATCGGGTGCTGGCGGTCGATCCCGACGCGCGCACCGCACGCGTCGAGGCCGGTGTCATCAACGCCGACTTGCAGCAGCAGTTGCTGCAGTACGGCCTGTGCTTCTCTCCGGACCCGGTCTCGGCACCCCTGTCGACGGTCGGTGGCAACATCATCGAGAACGCCGGTGGGCCACACGCATTGAAGTACGGCGTCACCTACAACCACGTGCATGCGGTCGAATTGGCCCTATCTGACGGCACAGTGGTGAACCTGTCCGCCGACGACGACGGCCCTGACCTGCTCGGTGTGATCATCGGCTCGGAGGGAACCCTCGGCATCGTCACCGAGGCAACCGTGGCGCTTCGCCCCATCGCCCCGGTGACCCACAGCCTGATGGGCAGCTTCGCCTCGGCGCACGACGCCGCGGACGCCGTCGCCGACATCATCGGCACCGGCACGGTGCCGGCCGCGCTGGAATGGCTCGATCGTGCGGGAATCGCGGGGCTGCAGGCGTTTACCGACACCGGCTACCCCACCGATGTGGATGCGATCGTGTTGGTCGATGTCGATGGCACCGCCGAAGAAGTGGAGCGCGACGCGGCGACGGTGGAAAAGGTGCTGCGGCGCAAGTCCATCGAGGTGCGGGTTGCGACGGACGACCGGGCCCGCGAAAGGCTCTGGTACGGACGCCTGCACGCCCCGGATGCCGTGGTACGCAGCGGCCACGACTACTTCATCGGGGATGTCACGGTGCCGCGCAACAGGATTCCCGAAATGCAAGAGGCCATCCAGCAGGCGGCGACTCGACATTCCGACGGGTTGCTGTTCATAGCGGTGGCCGGGCACGCCGGCGACGGGGACTTGCATCCGATCTCCTTCTTCGATCGCACCAATCCCAAAGCGGCAGCGGCATTGGAAGCCGCCAACAACGAAATCGTCGACGCCGCGCTCGACCTCGGCGGAACGCTGACCGGCGAACACGGTGTCGGCACCGAGAAGCGCCAGTTCATGACCAAGCGGTTCACCCCGGTCGAGATCGCCGCGCAGCGGGCCGTGAAGCGTGTCTTCGACCCTGCTGGACAACTGAATCCCGGGGTGCTGCTTCCCGACCTGGCGGCGGACGAGCCCGTCGTGAACATCTTTGAGGAAACGGTGCGGGCGTCGCTGGATCGCTATCGAGGGGGCCCTGCCGCGCCGGTATCTTTCGATGACGCGGCGCCCGCCGCCGCCACGCACATCGAGCTCAACGCGGCGAACCTGAGCTTGAATGTCGGTGCCGGCGTGTTGCTCACCGACCTAGCCACCTTCCTGGCCGAACACGGCATGGCGTGCAGCGCGTTACCCGTCGACCCCGGCGGCGAATCCCGCGCGAGAAGCGTCGGTGCGCTCATAGCCACGGCAAGTGGCGAGGAGCGGCACGCCGTGCGCAATGGTTTACTCGGCTTGGAGGTGGTCCTGACCGACGGGCGTGCACCGGCCCGGTTCGGCGGCGAAACCATGAAGGACGTGGCGGGCTACGACCTGAAACGCCTCTTCATCGGCTCCCATGGTGCATTCGGGGATATCGTGTCGGCGATCTTCAAGGTCAACTGCTTACCGGCGGCATGAGCACGGTGGAGCCGTGCGTCTTGCGCGATTCCAGGTCGCGGTGCGCTTGGGCGGCGTCGGCCAGCGCATAGCGCTGACCAATGCTGGGCTCGACGGTGCCGGTGCTGACAGCTCGGAACAGTTCCGTTGCACGCCAAGCGAACTCATCGTATGTACGGTTGAAGTGACTGCGCAGCGGGCGGGTCAGGTACACCGAACCGGCGGTGTTCAGCCGCTGCGGATCGACCGGTGGTACCGGCCCGCTCGCCGCGCCAAATAGCACAAGCGTGCCGCGAACGGCCAGACAGGCGAGGCTGGCGTCGAAGGTTGTTCGCCCGACCCCGTCGAAAACGGCGGCGACGCCTCGGCTGTGCGTCAATTCGCGGATGATGGACCCGAATTCGGCCGGGTCGCCCGGGTAGTCAAGGACGTGCGTTGCGCCTGCCCGACGCGACAGGTCCGCCTTGGCCGGGGTCGATGTCGTCGTAATCACCCGAACGCCAACGCTGGTGGCCCACTGGGTCAGGATCAGGCCGACGCCGCCTGCGCCGGCATGCAGCAGAATGGTGTCACCCGGCTTGACCCGATACGCGGAGTTGATCAGGAAGTGCGCCGTGAGCCCCTTCAACAGCGCGGCGGCCGCGACATCGCTGGCGATGGCGTCCGGTACATGTGCCACCAAAGCTGCTGATGCTAAGCAGTATTCGGCGTAGGCGCCCACAGCGTCGGCGGTGGCGACGCGGTCACCCGCCTGAACAGTCGAGACGTTCGGGCCGACACTCACCACGGTGCCCGCAACCTCACTACCCAGCGTGAGAGGCAGCTGGGTTGGATACCGCCCCGATCGGAACTGGGTGTCGATGAAGTTGACCCCAATCGCCTCCGACCTGATCAGTACATCGTCGGCGTCGGGCTTCGGCTCTGGAACTTCGGTATAGCTGAGAACTTCGGGCCCACCGGTTCGACTCACCCCCACCGCGCGCATGCGGTTACGTCACTGCGCGGCCAACCACGCTTGTTCCTCACCCGGGTTGGGCAGCACTCGCCCGCCCTCCATGGCGAAGTGCGCGGGACTGTTTTGAATGATGACCAGGATTCGGTGCGCCGGAATGCCGGTCACTTCGGTGGCCGCATTGGCCACTTCGGCCAGCAGTTGGCTGGTTTCGTCGTCGGGATGACCCGTGCGCACCCACCCATTGATGAGCAAGGGTTGCGCCGGTTGGGCATCGGTGTAAACGGAATCAGCGGGTAGCTCGTTGAACACCACGTTGATATAGGTGCTGGGCACGTGATTGACGCGGGAGTGGATCTCGGTGATGGCGGCGGCCAGCTTGGCCTTGGTCGGCCCATCAAGCGTCGCGGCGGCCGTGGTGATGGTGTAGACGGGCAAGGTTTCTCCTCAGCCTAGGAACGGGAGTTGGGGCACGGTGGGCGCCACGATCACCGTAGGCCCATCGGCGGTGAGCGCCGCGGAGAACTCCCTCGCCAGGGCGTCACTACTGTCGACCGTCACCGAGCGGCAGCCGAATCCCTTTGCCAATGACTCGATGTCGAGGCCGGGTAGATCGAGTCCGGGTACTCCGGGCGTCTTCTCCAACAACGCAAACGACTTGAGGATCGCATACTCGCCATTGCGCAGCACGACGTACACAATGGGTAACTTGTGCTGCGCGGCGGTCCAGATCGCTTGAATCGAATACTGGAAGGAACCGTCGCCAATGGTGGCGACGACCGTGCGTTTGACGCCGCGGGCGCGGTCGCCGAGCGCCACGCCGACGGCCGCCGGTACCCCCCAACCGATTCCGCCGCTGCCGGTGGCGTAGAAGCCCGCGCTGTGCGTGGTGGGAAGCCACGTCTGCTGTTCGGCAATCGTGGAGGTCGACTCCATCACCACCGCCGCGTCCGCCGGCTTGAGGGTGCTGATGACCTCGTACACCGCGTTGGCGGTCATTGGCGCGGACGCCGGTAGGTCGGACTTTCGTTCGTGCTTCAACGGCGGCGGTGGCTGCCGGTCCGCCGGTACCTGCACCGCCTCGGTCAGGAATGTCAGGGCATGCTTTACGTCACCGATGACGCTGTCGCCGACGGGCGCCACCGCAGCACGGTCCGGATTGGAGGTGATCTGCAGCAGTTCGGTGCCCTCGGGCAGATACTCGCCCGCCACGTAGGGGTAGTAGCGGAACACTTCCGCGCCGACCACCACCACCAGGTCGTAGCCGTGCAGCACCTGTTCCACCCCGGCGATGGTCATCGGCAGCATGCCGGCGTAGAGCGGATGGTCCTCCGGGAACGAGACGCGGTCGGGTAATGCGCTGCCGTAGACGGGCGCCTTCAACTTCTCTGCGAACGCGACACCGGCGTCCCAGGCGCCGGCACGGTCCACTTCGGGACCCAGCACAAGCGCTGGACGTTGGGCGCCGCTGATGCGTTCGGCGAAGTGGCGCAAGCGATCAGCGTCGGCGCTGGTCCGTTCGGCGATGGTGCGCACCACCGCGGGTCCAAGCGCCGGCTTCTGCCAGTCATCCAACGGGATCGACAGGAATACGGGCCCGGCGGGTGGCTGCAGCGCTGTCGCATAAGCGCGCATGAACGCGGCCGGGACGTCTTCCGCACGCGCCGGTTGATAGGCCCATTTCACCCACGGCTGCGGCAGCACCGTCGCATCCTTGTTGGCCAGGTAGGGGTCACACAGCAGCATTTCCCGGGTTTGCTGACCGGCGGTGACGATGAGCGGGGTATTGGCCCGGTAGGCCGCCACCAAGCTGCCGACCGCATTGCCGGTGCCCGCCGCCGTGTGCAGATTGACCAGGGCCGGCCGTCCGGTGGCCTGGGCGAAGCCGTCGGCAATGGTCAGCACCGACGCTTCCTGCAAGGCCAGCACGTAGGTGAAGTCGTCCGGGAAGTCCCTCAAGAAGGATTGCTCGGTTGATCCGGGATTCCCGAAAACCGTCGTCAAGCCCAGCTTCCGGAGCAGTTCGTAGGTGACGTCGTGCACGTCTTTTACGTCGGCCATCCAGACACGACCTTTCTAGTTTGAGGCAGCAGAAGCGCGGGCCATCGGCCGCTCAGCTGTCCACGGCTGAAGTCAAGCACCGGGGGGCACGTGCCCACCCCGGGTAAATCCCCGGTCTCGACGCGCCCCGGGAGCAGTTTCCTGCGACCATATTTTTCGTGCGCGACAATCTGCGCGGTTTGCTCGGCCGGCGGCAGGAACAGCAGCAACTGGCCGGGCTGCTCGGTGGCGCGCGCGAGGGTCACAGCGGAGTGCTCGTCGTTCGGGGCGAGCCTGGTATCGGCAAGACCGCGCTGATCGACCACCTGCTTGACCGGGCAGCCGACTTCCGCGTCATCCGCACCAGCGGAGCCGAGTCCGAGATGGAGCTGGTTTACGCAGGGGTGCAACAGGTTTGGGCTCCGCTGCAGGAGTCGATGGGGCGGCTGCCCAAACCGCAGCGCGGCGCGCTGGAGGTCGCACTCGGCCTCAGCGAGGGGGACGGTGCGCCGGATCCGCTCCTGGTTGGGCTGGCTCTGCTCACGCTGCTGGCCGACGCCAGTGCGGGGCAACCGACGATCTGCGTCATCGACGATGCGCACTGGGTTGATCTGGTTTCCATGCAGGCGTTCGGATTCGTGGCACGACGATTGCTCGCAGATCGAATCGTCATGATTTTTGCTGCTAGACGGCCCGTGGCCCAATTGGCGAACCTGCCCGAAATGATGCTGACGGGCCTGCCGGAGCAGGACGCACGGGCGCTGCTGACGAGGCTGCTGCCGGGCCGGCTCAGTGATCGCATGCGCGACAGCATCATCGCGGAGTCGAGAGGGAACCCGCTGGCGCTGCATGAACTGATCCGTTCCCTCGGTCCGACCGAACTCGCCGGCGGCTACGGATTGGCACGGGCGAAATCGATCCCCGGGCGCATCGAAGGCGGCTTTATCGAGCAGTTCAACGACCTTCCGGCAGCCACCCGCACGCTTTGTCTACTCGCGGCTGCCGAACCCACCGGAGAACCGTCCTGGCTATGGGCCGCCGCCGCATTTTTGGGAATCGACGCCGACACCGCGGCGCCCGCCGAAACGGCCGGGCTGCTCTCGGTCGATGGCCGCATCCGGTTTCGCCATCCGCTGGTCCGCTCGGCGATCTACGGCTCGGCACCGCTGGCGGAGCGCCGACGTGCCCACAACGCACTGGCCCGCGCGATCACCGGTTCGACCGCCTCCGACCACCGTGCCTGGCATAGAGCACATTCCATCGCCGGTCCCGACCCGGAGGTTGCCGACGAGCTGGTGGCCGCGGCCGAGCAGGCCCGCGCCCGCGGCGGTACCGCGGCCGCTGCGGCGTTCTTGGCGACGGCCGTCGACGCAACACCGGATGGTCAGCTGCGGGCTCAGCGCGCGCTCCAAGCCGCTCAGGCCAAGCTCGACGCCGGCGCGCTGGACACCGCAACTCAGCTGCTGACCCTGACCACTGAGTTATCGGATGACGAATCCATCACTGCGCGAGCCGATCTCATGCGAGCCAGGCTGGCCTGGGCCGCGCGCCGTGGTCTCGACGCTCCGCCGCTGTTGTTGGCAGCGGCGCAACGGCTCACCGGTATCGACGCTGAGTTGGCGCGGGACACTTACCTCGAGGCGCTGATGTCGGCTCTGATCGTCGGTCGCTACGGCGCGGGCAGTGCCGGCGCCCCAGAGGTGATCGCCCGTGCCGCCCGCCGCGACATCGCCATCGACCCCCACGACACGGTCGATATGTTGCTGCAGGGTCTCATCGTCCGGCTCATCGACGGATACGTGCCGGCGGCGCCGCTGCTCAGGGAGGCGATTGCGCAGTACGTGCGCGAAACCCGGAGCGGAACCGTAGATCTTCGCTGGCACGACATCACGAATCGAGTATGTCTTGATGTTTTCGACCAGGACTCGTACGACTTCCTCACCACGCAGCAATTGGAAAATCAGCGTGCCGCAGGAGAATTGACGCTCGCTTCCTCCTCGTTGTCGACCTATGCCGGGGTCTGCGTCACACGCGGCGACTTCGGGGCGGCGGAGGCCGCGCTCGAGGAAGTCCAGATACTTGCGGCCGCGACCGGAACCCCACCACACCTTTCGATCGAACCGTATCTAGCCGCCTACCGTGGCCAGGAAAAACGTTGCCTCGACTATGTCAACGCCACGATCGAGGGAGCCTCCGGGCGCGGCGAGGGGACCGAGGTATCCGTCGCGCTCTACTCCGCGGCCATCCTGCACAACGGGCTGTCCCGCTACCCGAAAGCCTTGGACGCGAGTGTGTCCGGACTCGGCGACTACGACGATGTCGGAATGGCAAGCTACCTGCTGACCGAGGCGGTCGAGGCCGCTGCCTACTGCGGTGAAACATCGCTAGCCGCAGAACTTCTCACCCGCCTTCGCGAACGTGCCCAGGCGAGCGGCACCGAAACCGCGCTCGGCATCGCGGCGCGCTCCGACGCGTTGACCGGGCACAGCGCCGAACCCGACGCCGACTTCCAAACCGCGCTACTGCATTTGCAGCGCACCCCCGTCGCCGTCTACTTGGCCCGTACCCATCTGGTCTACGGTGAATGGCTGCGCAGAGCCAACCGACGCGCCGATGCCAGGATCCAGCTCCGGTTGGGCTACGACATGTTCGCCAAGATGGGAGCGCAGGGCTTCGCCGCGCGAGCGCGCCGTGAACTCCAGGCGACCGGTGAGACGTTGCACAAGCCGGTGACAGGTACTGCTGGCGCATTGACTACGCAGGAACGGCAGATCAGTCGCCTGTCGAGAGAAGGTTGCACCAATTCCGAGATCGGCGCGCAGTTGTACATCAGCCCCCGCACCGTGGAATGGCATTTAGGCCGAATCTTCGCCAAGCTTGGTGTCACGTCGCGACGAGAGTTGCGCGGCCTCAGCCCCGAACTGCTGGTCTAAAGCTGAACCAGCCGCGGCGCAAATCCCTTGTCGCGCAGTATGGCTCCCGCCTGCCGGGTGAGCTCCCGAGCGCTGCCGAACAGCCCGTCCAGTACCAACGCCCGCTTGACGTGCCGGTGCAGCGCGTGTTCGGCGGTGAAGCCGATGCCACCGAGCACCTGCTGGCAGTGGCGGGCGGTGGTCAGCGCCGCCTGACCGGCCGCGGCTTTGGCCAGCAGGGTGGCCAGTTCGTCGGGCTGGTCCGTCGCGGCTTGCAGGGTCGCTTCGGCGCCCTCGATCGCTACCAGTGTTTCCGCCAGTCGGTGCCGCACCGCTTGGAAAGACGCGATGGGACGGCCGAATTGAACGCGGTCCAGGGCGTGCTGACGGGCCAGGGACAGCATGGCGCGACTGGTGCCGACCAACCACCACCCCAACGCCCGGCGGGCCGCGTCCGTCGGGACGGGTTCCCCGGCCGTCGCCCGCCGCAGCGGCAGTTCCTCGCCCAGTGCCTCGGTCACGATGTCAGTGCGTTCCCAGACCACCCAGGAGCCACCGGCATACGGCAGCGGTACCGTGGTGCCGCCCGGCCGTCCCGCGGCCCGCAGCACGACGTCGTTGAGCACGGGTGCCTGGGCTCCCGTCTCGCCCAGCAAACGAAATACCAAAGGTATTGCGGTATCCGGGATCTCATCCAGCATGTCGAGCCAGCCGAGCTCGGCCAACGACGCGTCCAGCTTGGCGCCGGAGGCGTCCGTCATCGCCGTGCGCAGCGAGTCGGCCAGCAACTGCAGCTCGGGGTCCAGAGCCACGGCGGTCACTCCTTCCCCAGATCGAGCAGCCGGCGCGCGATGATGTTGCGCTGGATCTCGGCGGTTCCGCCATAGATGGTGGCCGCGCGCGAGTACAGGTACTCCGGTCGCCAGGAAGTGTCGTCGAGTTCGAGCGTGCCGGGCAGCAGGTCGTGGACGGTGTCGTAAAGCCGTTGCTCGGCGGTGGCCAGTAACACTTTGTCGATGGACGTGTCTGGCCCGAGGCGCGCTCCGCCGGCCAGTCGGTGCTGGGTTGCCCGCGATCGGCAGCGCAGGGTGTGCAGCGCCAGATAGGCCGCACCCAAGTCGGATTCGTCGGAAGGGCTGTCGGCGGTCTCGGCGATCAGCGCGTCGAATCGCGTGTACAGGTAGGCGATCCGCTGCCAGAAGCACGTCGAGCGCTCGTAGGGAAGCAGGTCCATCGCCAGCCGCCAGCCGTCGCCGGGCTTGCCGAGCATGCGACCGGACGGGATCACCACATCGTCGAAGTACACCTCACAGAACTCGTCGACGCCGTGCATGGTGCGTAACGGCCGAATGGTGATGCCGGGTGTGTCCAGGTCGACAAAGAAGGCGGTGATCCCGTCATGACCCGGTGCGGTGCGGGTGAGCAGGATGCATCGGGTGGAGAACTGCGCGAAGCTGGTCCACACCTTTTGCCCGTTGACAATCCAGTCGTCGCCGTGCGGGGCGGCTCGGGTCGACAGCGAAGCCAGGTCGCTTCCCGAGCCGGGTTCGGAGAAGCCCTGACACCAGTGTTCGCGGCCGCTCAGCAGCCGGGGCACCATCTCCGCGGCGAGTTCCGGTGCGGCGTAGTCGATCATCGTGGGGGCCAGCACCTCGAGCATTGAGTACGGGCCAGGTTCGGCCAGGCGGCGCCCGACAACCTCCTCACCGACGACCGCGCGCAGTAGCGCAGGCCCGCCCAGGCCGCCCACGCCAACGGGCCAGCCGTAGCGCATCCAGCCGGCGTCGTACAGCGCCGCGCTCACCCGGGCGAATTGGTGCATGTGGCCCTGCAGCGAATGGTCGGGCCCGGGTGTTAGATCATGCTCGTCGAGCCAGGCACACAGGTCGGTGCGGAACTGCTCGACCGTCGGGACGGAAGTCACGGGGTGGGGCGGCCCACGGCATGCGGGCGTCCGGAGTCGTGCACTCCGCTGCGTCGAATGAACGTCATGGCACGGGTTTTCAGGCGCCAGCCGTCATCGGTTCGCACATAGGTGTCCCGGTAGTAGCCGATTCGCATGTCGTGCGCGGAGTGTTCGATGAAGCACAGCGGTTGGGTGCCGCTGGCCGTATCGCCGTCCAGGTCGACCAGTGCCGTCCCGGTCATGAACAGACCCTTGGGCGCCGCGGCAACCAATTCCGGGAACTTGTCCAGGGTGTAGGTATCGCCGAATGCGCTGTAGGTGCCGTCAGGCGTGAAAACGCTTACCAGGCCGTCGATGTCGCCCTGGGTGATGGTCACCGCGTATCGGGCGAGCAGTTGCTGGATCTCGACCAGATCGTCAGTTCTGGTTGGCTGCTGAGTTGGCTGCTGCGTTGACAAAGACCTTGCCGCCTTTCATGACGAAGCCGACATCACGGGTAACGGTGATGTCGTCCAAGGGGTTTCCGGGCACGGCGATGACATCGGCGAGCATGCCCTCGGTGAGCCGGCCGAGATCGTTTGCGTTGATGAGTTCGGCCGCGGTCACCGTGGCCGCGCGCAGTACCGCCAACGGCGGTAGGCCCCATTCGACCAGGGTGACCAGTTCGTCGGCGTTCTTCCCGTGCGGTATTGCGGGTGCGTCGCTGCCGACGGCGATCTTCACCCCGGCATTGAACGCCGCAAGAATCGACGTTCGCGACATGGGGAACATTTCGGCGGCCTTGGCCTGCAGTTCGGGTGGTGCATGTGACACGTCCATAGCTTCGGCCAAGCGCCGGGTGCTCACCAGGAAGGTGCCGTGCTCGACCATCGTCGCGATGGCTTCGTCATCGACGAGAAAGCCGTGTTCGATGCAGTCGATGCCGGCGGCCACCGCGTGTTTGACGGCGTCGGCGCCGTGCGTGTGCGCCGCCACGCGCAATCCGCGCCGGTGTGCCTCGTCGACGATCGCGCGCAGCTCATCGTCCGAATAGTGCTGTGCCCCGGGCGGACCCGTCAATGACATGACTCCGCCCGAACAACACACCTTGATCAGCTGCGCGCCGTGCTTGATCTGGTAACGCACCGCCTTGCGGATTTCATCGACCCCGTTGGCGATGCCTTCCTCGACGGTCAGTTCCAGCGCGTGCGGTGCGAACGCGGCGAACATCGTCGGGTCGAGGTGTCCGCCCGTCGGCGTAATCGCATGTCCGGCAGGAACAATTCGGGGGCCGTCGATCCAGCCCGCGTCAATCGCCTTGCCCAGCGCGACATCCAGCAGGTACCCACCGGTCTTGACGAAGAGTCCGAGATTGCGCACGGTCGTGAACCCGGCGCGCAGGGTGCGGCGTGCGTTGCCGACGGCGCGCAACACCCGGGTCGGCGGATCGTCCTGAACCTGCGACAGGCCGGGTCTCTCCCCGCGCCCGCCCATCAGGAGGTTGACCTCCATGTCCATCAGGCCGGGCAGCAGGATCTGGTCCCCAAGATCGAGGATTTCGCCTTCTGGGCCTTGCTGGTCCGGGCCGACGCCTATGATCCGGTCGCCTTCGATCCGCAGCACACCGGGCCGGACGATCTCCCCGCCGTCAACGTCGAGGAGCCCGGCCGCCTTGAGCGTCAGCACCGGTTAGATCACCGGCTCCCGAATGCACTCCACCCAAGCCGCGCCGCTGTCGGGTACCCGCGGTTGCTTCCACGCCTCGACCGGAAACGACACCATCACCAGCGATTGCATCATGTGCATCAGTGTGCGTGCATCCTCGGGCAGGTCGTCGAGGGGGTACTGCTCGCAATAGGTGATGACATCGTTGAGGAGCGGAAATGCGACATCGTAGAAGTCCTGCATCTCGCTCATGGTGGAGGCCAGCCGCTTTGCGTAGCGCTCGGGTTCGGTTGCCAGGTCCCAATCCAAAAATGGCTCCAGCACCGCGAATTCAGACGGTAACGCCACGGTTGGCAACCTCCTTCTTCCAGCCGGTCACGTAGTCGTCGGTCACCTTGTGCAGGTGACGCAGGAGGATCTCCTGGTCGCACAGCGGAAAGTCGCTCACCACCTTGGTGCCGATCATGGTCTGGGTCGCTTCCAGCGTGTTGGCGTCCTGCAGTGCGTATTCCTTGAAGGTCACCGCCGCCAGTTCCTGCGCCAGGCGCTCCCGAGCATTCTTTGGCGGGACGAAATACAGCGTGCACTCGAAGATGTGCTTGTCCACCGCAGTGGGCCAGTAGTGATAGGTCAGGAACCAGCCGGGTTCCCAGATCAGCAGCATGAAGTTCGGGAAGAAGTGCCAGGCGTCGATGCCCCACTGCCTGACCTTCTTCGGGTTGATTCCCGGCGGCAACTGATCGAGGTTGGCGATGACTTCGGGCTTGTCCCACGGACCGAACAATCCGCTGCGCAGCACCTGGTCCATCGGCTTGACCATGCTCATGTCCGCCGGTGGCGCCTGGCCACCCCAGGTGGAGAGCATCCCGTGCGGACTGGCCAATTCGTAATGCAGTGCCTCGAAGCCGTACTTCATGATCTTGGCGGCTTCTTCCTTGGTGTACTGGCCTTGGTGCAGTACGGGAGCGTGGTAGAACTCGGCGAAGGCGTCGATGAACAACTTCCAGTTGCTGCCGACTTCGGCCCGGTACGAATATGTTTCGGTCATCGCGCCGAAGGGATACCCCTCGATGCCTTTGCCCAGCGGTCCCAGGTAGTCGACCAGCGGCTCGGCGTTCTGGTCAAAGTTGATGAAAATGAAGCCTTCCCAGACTTCGCACCGCACCGGTACCAGGCCGTAGTCGGCCTTGTCGACGTTGAAGAACTCGTCCTCTTGCTGGATGAAGGTGAGATCGCCGTCCAGGCTGTACCGCCAGGCGTGGTATTTGCAGGTGAACTGCCGGCAGGTGCCTGACGTCTCCTCATGTGGAAAGTCGTTCCACACCAACTTGTTTCCGCGGTGACGGCAGACGTTGTGGTACGCCTTGATCGAGCCGTCCTTGGTCTTGACGATGATTACCGACATACCTTTGCCCGCCGACGGCAGCTCTTTGGTGAAGTAGCTGCCGGTGCGAGGCAAGCGGTTTACCCGTCCGACGTTGAGCCAGGTTCGCTTGAAGATCGCCTCGCGCTCGGCTTCGAAGAAGGCCGGGTCGATCGAGTCGGTGTAGTCGACCGGCGCGGTGCCCAGCTCGGGGTAGTTCTCGGTCCAGCTTCCGGCGGCTGGCTTCGGGAAGTGAGCCAATGTACTTACCTTTCTCCTTGCATCTATGCCCCGTGGTCGATGCCGTCTCGCTCGACCTCGACACCAAATGTGTTGAAGGCCATGGCCAGCGTGGTGTAACAACCGACGGTGAAGACGTAGTCCATGAGTTGACGGTGGTCCAGGCGAGCGCCGAGTGCGGCCCAGGTCTGGTCGGAAAGCTCGGACTTTTCGTCCAGTTCGTCGACCCCGGTGATTACGGCACGCTCGAAATCGTCTAAGCGGCCGCCCCACTCCTGGGGGAACCGTACGGCCTCGATTTCTTCGTCGGTGACGCCCAACCGTTTGGCCATGTTCGCGTGATGCGTCCATTCGTAGGCGCACTGGCGCCGGTGGGCGACCCGCAGCACGGCGAGTTCGCGGATCCGGGCCGGCAACGTGGAGTTGAACAGGTGCACGTTGAACCCGAGGAATGCCTTGGCGAGCGCGGGGTGATGGGCGAACGTCGACAACGCATTCCCGGCGCCCCGCGGGTTGCGACGCTCGGGGGGCAGCATGCCGGCGAGTGACTTTTGGACAGCCTCGTCCCACTGGTCGGCAGGCAGCGGCGGCAGGCGCATCCCGGGAGTATCCTCTCAGAATAGAGAATCACATTCTCATTTCTAACCAATAGACTTGCACGAAACGCCTGTTCGGTCAATCCTGACGAGCGCGTCCGCGGGCAGCGAGGCGCGGCGTTGCGGAACAAGAATTAGTTTTTCGGTGCGATGGCGGGCGATTTGCCTAGTCGTTGGGCGTTGGGCGCGGCTGGGAAGGCCGCGGCGCGTACTCTGGATGTTGATTCTCACTTGGCGAGAAGATAGTTTTCACAGTAGAGAGCTATGCGGATGCGGCGGCTCGCCATTACTCGCGCGGGCGCCGCCCGCCCTACGGACTCTCGACGGATTCAACAGGAGAGGGGACGGTCATGAACAAAGAGGACATGATCCTCATCAGCGTCGACGACCACACGGTCGAGCCGCCAAACATGTTCAAGAACCATCTGCCCAAGAAATACATCGACGACGCGCCGCGGTTGGTGCACAACGCCGACGGTTCTGACATGTGGAAGTTCCGCGACACGGTGATACCTAACGTGGCGCTCAACGCCGTCGCCGGCCGGCCCAAGGAGGAATACGGGATCGAGCCCACCGGTCTGGATGAGATTCGGCCGGGCTGCTACAACGTCGACGAGCGGATCAAGGACATGAATGCCGGCGGCATTCTCGCCTCGATCTGCTTTCCGTCCTTCCCGGGCTTCGCCGGGCGTCTGTTCGCCACCGAGGATCCCGACTTCTCGCTGGCTTTGGTGCAGGCCTACAACGACTGGCACATCGAGGAATGGTGCGGCGCGTACCCGGCCCGGTTCATTCCGATGGCGATCCCGGTGATCTGGGACCCCGAGTTGTGCGCCGCCGAGGTACGTCGGGTCGCGAAGAAGGGCGTGCACGCGCTGAGCTTCACCGAAAACCCCGCCGCGATGGGCTATCCCAGCTTCCACAGCCAGCACTGGAAGCCGCTGTGGGAAGCGTTGTGCGACACCAACACCGTGATGAACATCCACATCGGGTCCTCGGGGCGGCTGGCCATCACCGCGCCCGACGCGCCGATGGACGTGATGATCACGTTGCAGCCGATGAACATCGTGCAGGCCGCTGCGGACCTGCTGTGGTCGTGGCCCATCAAGGAGTACCCGGACCTCAAGATCGCGCTCTCCGAGGGCGGGACGGGCTGGATTCCCTACTTCTTGGAGCGCGTCGACCGGACCTACGAGATGCACTCGACCTGGACGAAGCAGAACTTCGGCGGCAAGTTGCCGTCGGAGGTGTTCCGCGACCACTTCCTGACCTGCTTCATCAGCGACAAGGTGGGGGTGTCGCTGCGTAACAGGATCGGCATCGACAACATCTGCTGGGAGGCGGACTACCCGCACAGCGACTCAATGTGGCCGGGCGCTCCCGAAGAGTTGTGGGATGTGCTGTCGGCCAACAATGTGCCCGATGACGAGATCAACAAGATCACCCACCAGAACGCGATGCGCTGGTACTCCTTCGACCCGTTCACGCACATCACGCCGGAGCAGGCGACCGTCGGCGCGTTGCGCAAGGCCGCCGAGGGGCACGACGTGTCCATTCGGTCGCTGAGTCACCACAAGGAGACCCGAGAGGGTTCGTCGTTCGCGGAATTCGCCGCTGCTGCGAAACAGATCACCGGCAATCAGGACTGAGGGCGCCCCAGCGACGTCCGGCGAGCAGACGCAAACTCGTATCAATCGGCCCGCGATCATACGAGTTTGCGTCTGCTCGCGCTAAGAGAAAGTGCGAGGCGGGATGGAATTTGAGCTGACCGAGGATCAGGAACTGATCCGACGGTCCGTGGCCGAGTTGGCGTCGAAGTTCGACGACCACTACTGGATGGAAAAAGACCAGGCGCACGAATTCCCCACCGAGTTCTACCGGGCCATCGCCGACGGCGGCTGGCTCGGGATGACCATCCCGACCGAATACGGCGGCCACGGGCTCGGTATCACCGAGGCCACGATCCTCCTCGAGGAGGTGGCGAAATCCGGTGGCGCGATGAACGCCGCCAGCGCGATTCACCTGTCGATCTTCGGCATGCAACCGGTGGTGGTGCACGGCTCCGAGGAGCTCAAGGCGCGGACGCTGCCACCCGTCGCGCGCGGCGAGGTGCACGTCTGCTTCGGGGTGACCGAGCCCGGTGCCGGCCTGGACACGTCGCGCATCACCACGTTCGCCAAGCGTGATGGTGACCGCTACATCGTCAACGGCCGCAAGGTGTGGATCTCCAAGGCCTTGGAGTCCGACAAGATCCTGTTGCTCACCCGGACCAAGTCCTACGACGAGGTCACCAAGAAGACCGACGGGATGACGCTGTTCCTCACCGATCTTGACCGCAGCCGGGTCGACATCCGCCCGATCCGCAAGATGGGGCGCAACGCCGTCAGCTCCAACGAGCTGTTCATCGACAACCTGGAGATTCCCGTCGAAGACCGAATCGGCGAGGAAGGCAAGGGATTTCATTACATTCTCGACGGCCTGAATCCGGAGCGGATGCTGATCGCGGCCGAGGCCCTCGGGATCGGCAGGGTCGCGTTGGCAAAGGCCGTGAAATACGGCAACGAACGAGAGGTGTTCGGCCGTCCCATCGGGATGAACCAGGGCCTGCAGTTCCCGCTTGCCGACTCGTTGGCGCGCCTGGACGCCGCCGAACTGATGCTGCGCAAGGCCACCTGGCTCTACGACAACGGCAAACCCTGTGGGCGCGAAGCCAATACGGCCAAATATCTGTGTGCCGACGCCGGATTCACCGCGGCGGACCGGGCGTTGCAGACCCACGGTGGCATGGGTTATGCGGAGGAGTATCACGTCACGCGGTACTTCCGCGAGGCGCGGTTGATGAAGATCGCGCCGGTCAGCCAGGAGATGATCCTCAATTTCCTGGGCTCGCACGTGTTGAAACTGCCGCGCAGCTACTAGGTAGTTTGTTAGTCGCCGAAACGTGTGTCGACCGTGTACCGGCGGCCACGCTCGGCGGGGCGTATGAACCATCGATCGGAGCAGATCAATGCGTGAAGCAGTCATCGTAGAGGCCGTCCGCACCCCGGTCGGGAAGCGCAACGGCGGACTATCCGGGTTGCACGCCGCCGACCTGTCCGCGGTCGTCCTCAACGAACTGCTGGACCGCGCCAACATCGGCGTCGAGTTGATCGACGACGTGATCTGGGGCTGCGTGTCGCAGGTGGGCGACCAGTCGAGCAACATCGCTCGGTATGCCGTCCTCGCCGCGGGTTGGCCGGAAAGCATCCCGGGCACCACCGTCAACCGGGCGTGCGGGTCCAGCCAGCAGGCCCTCGACTTCGCGGCACAGGCGGTGATGTCCGGCCAGCAGGACGTCGTGGTGGCCGGCGGCGTCGAAGTCATGAGCCGCGTCCCGCTCGGTTCGGCTAGGTCGACCGGGATGCCATACGGCCCGAAAGTCCTTGCCCGCTACGACGATTTCTCGTTCAACCAGGGTCTGTCGGCCGAGATGATCGCCAAGAAGTGGGGACTCTCGCGCACCCAGCTTGACGAATACTCCGCGTTGTCCCACGAGCGCGCCGCCGCGGCTCAGGACAGCGGCGCCTTCACCGTTCAGATAGTCCCGGTATTTCCCGACGACGTGACGGTCGTCGACGCCGACGAGGGCATCCGACGCGGGACCACCGCGGAGAAGTTGGCCGCGCTGAAGCCCGCGTTCGTCGAGGACGGGGTCATCCACGCGGGAAACTCGTCCCAGATTTCCGACGGCGCCGCCGCTCTGTTGGTCACTACGCCCGAGATGGCGCTCGAGCTGGGTTTGACGCCGATCGTGCGGTACCGAGCGGGCGCGGTCACCGGTGCCGACCCCGTGCTCATGCTCACCGGCCCCATCCCGGCCACGGAAAAGGTGCTGCGCAAGTCCGGGGTTCAGCTCAGCGAGGTTGGCGTCTTCGAGGTAAACGAGGCGTTCGCGCCGGTGCCGCTGGCGTGGCTGGCCGAAACCGGTGCCGACCCTAGCCTGCTCAACCCGTTGGGCGGCGCCATTGCGCTAGGCCACCCGCTGGGCGCTTCGGGTGCGGTGCTCATGACGCGCATGGTGCATCACATGCGAGACAACGGGATTCGCTACGGTCTGCAGACCATGTGTGAGGGCGGGGGCACGGCCAACGCCACGCTGGTCGAGTTGGCGTCTTAAGACGACGTAGGCGCGGACCTCTTGTGGAGGCCCGCAAACCAACCTACTGTGTGTTCAGTAGGTTTTGCAGCCGCCAGCCCAGCCCCTTAGGAGTGCGGTGCCCGACGCACGGCCGTACGACACGCTTCTCGCCAAGGGCGAGGACCGCAAACAGCGGATCCTTGAGGTCGCCCAGCGGTTGTTGTCGCGCAACGGCTGGCGCAGTACGACGCTGGCGCAGATCGCTCGCGAAGCCGGCGTCTCCCCGGCGGGCCTGTTGCATCATTTCGAGTCCAAGGAGCAGTTGCTGCACGCCGTGCTGGACGCGCGCGACCTCGACGACGAGACGCACGCCGACCGGGGCGGCGATCTGATCGGCGAGATCGCCCAGGTTGCCGACCGCTTCAACCGAGCCCCCGAACTGGTGGGCACCTTCACGGTGCTGCTGGTGGAGAACATCGCCCCCGACGCTCCGCTGCACGACCGCTTGGTCACCCGGCAGCGTGACGCGGCCCAGATCGTTGCCGACGGCATCCGTCGCGGTCAGGCCGCCGGCCGTTTTCGCCACGACATAGACCCCGACATCAAGGCTGTGGAAATCCTCGCCTTCATCCACGGAATGGAAATGACATGGTTGCTCGATCCTTCGATCCCGCTGACCGAGGTGTTCAAGGAGTACGCGGAGGCGCTGGCGCGCGACTTCGCCCCCCAGGACACGACGCAGAACACGAGGTAGCGCACGACATGCGATACCGCCTCGACGTCGTCGCGTCCAGCGTGGTCGACGTGGTCGCGTTTGCCGGCGGATGGCTCTTCGACCGGGCGATGGCGGGTTGGGACGTCACGGTGCTGCTCACCGATCATCCCGACGACCGCCCGCTGCACATCCTCGGCGCCAGGACGCTCGACCTGGAGGTCGCGCTGGCCTCGGTGGGCGCCCGTCCCAAGCCGCAGGCACTAGCGGCCGCGGCCGACCTGCTGGGTTCCGATCCGCGGGTGCGTACCGGGGTGTTGCAGGCGCTCGACAATGGCGTCACCGAGGTCACGCTGTGGGGGCAGCGGTGGCCGGCCGAACTCGATGACAGCGTCGGTTTGGTCCAACACCGGTTGAGCATGGCCGCGCAGATGTTCAAGGCTCGGGCGCTGGCCGCCGCGGGAGCGGAGACCGCGGTCGGGCCGAGCGAGACCTTCCGGAGCGGGCTGATGGCGTACCCGTCGGTCGCCGCTGACCTGGTGCCCGCCTAGGCGGCGGGGCCGGTGTGTGCGCCGCCGAAAGTGAATATGGCGACACAGATTCAGCGTGACGCGCCGCATCTTTCACAGTGGGCGGCGGGGCATGCGACCGGGCGCCGCACCCCACGTTTGACGATGCATAGACCGTGTGGAAATCTGATACTCAACCATGAGAGGCTGATTCTCATCAGATGAGATCCGAATGGAGCTTGAGATGGTGAACGACTACGCCGAAATGGACTTCTTCCGCGATAGTCGGCTCGTCCAGGACCCGTATCCCTACTACGAGGCGTTGCGCCAGCAGTGTCCGGTGGCCAAGGAAAACCATCACGGCGTCACCATGATCACCGGCTGGGATGAGGCCTGCGCGGTGTTGAACGATGCCCAAACGTGGTCTTCGTGCATCTCGGTGACCGGGCCATTCCCCGGCTTTCCGGTATCGCTCGAGGGGTTGGGCGACTCGGACATCACCGAACTGATCGAGCAGCATCGCGACGAGTTGCCCTTCAGCGATCAGCTGCCCACCCTGGACCCGCCGACCCACACCAACCACCGGTCCCTGCTGATGCGCCTGATAACGCCCAAGCGCCTCAAGGAGAACGAGGACGCCATGTGGGCGCTCGCCGATCAAGTGCTGGATGAGTTCCTGGCACCGGGAAAGGGCGAGTGGATCAAGGGTTTCGCGGGGCCGTTCACGCTGCTGGTCATCGCCGACCTGCTGGGCGTGCCGATGGAGGACCGCGACAAGTTCGTCAAGGGCATCCGGGAGCACTCAGGCGGCGGCATCGGCGGTACCGGCGACAAAGCGCTGGCGCACAGCCCGCTGGCGTTCCTCTACGGTCTGTTTTCCGACTATGTCCGGGACCGTCGGAGTGCGCCGCGCGACGACGTGCTGACCGGCCTGGCGACCGCCACCTATCCCGACGGCTCGATCCCCGACGTCGAAGACGTGGCACGGGTGGCCAGCAACGTCTTCTCCGCGGGCCAGGAGACCACCGTGCGGCTACTTGGCGCCTCCCTGCAGATCTTGGGTGAACGTCCCGACCTCCAAGCGCAGCTGCGCAGGGACCGCAGCCTGATCCCCAACTTCATCGAGGAGTCGCTGCGCATAGAAAGCCCGGTCAAGGGCGACTTCCGGATGAACCGGGTGCCCGTCAACGTCGGCGGTGTCGACCTGCCGGCCGGCACTACCGTCATGGTGGTGCAGGCCGCGGCCAACCGGGATCCGCGCCGGTTCGAAGAACCCGCCACGTTCGACCCGGGACGCAAGAACGCCCGTCAGCACATTTCGTTCGGACGGGGCATCCACAGTTGCCCCGGCGCCCCGTTGGCGCGCGCGGAAACCAGGGTGGCAATCGAACGGCTACTCGACCGAACCTCCGACATCAGGATCGATGAGACGGTACACGGCCCGGCCAATGACCGCCGCTACCAATATGTTCCGACCTACATACTGCGCGGGCTCACCGAATTGCACCTGGAGTTCACACCGGCATGAAGGTGCGGGTTGACGATGGGGTCTGTCGCGGGCACGGCATGTGCCTGACACTGTGCCCGGAGGTCTTCAACCTGACCGATGACGGCTACGCGGAGGCGATAACTTCCGAGGTGCCAACGGAATTGGAGGAGGCCACCCGCGAGGCCATCGCGTGCTGTCCGGAGCAAGCCATCAAGGAGACCTGACCTTTTCTCCGTGCTGAGCAGACGCAAAATCGCCTAAAAAACAACGATTTTGGGCAACTTTACGTCTGCTCGCGGGGAAGGGTTCTACTCCTGAATGGAGATGGCCTGCCGGGGGCATTGCCGCACGGCATCGCGCACGAGTTCCTCGTTCTCCGGGGTCACTTCGGGCTGAAGCACGTGCAGCATGTCTTGGTCGTCGAGGAGGAAGACTTCGGGGATGATGCCCATGCACACCCCGTTGCTTTCGCAGAGGTCCCAGTCGACTTCAATTTTCATCGCAATACCTACCGAATAACTTTGACGGGTACGTTTTTCCAGCCTGCCACGTTCTGCATCTGCACGCGGGTGCAGTTCTCCCAGTCCACCTCGTAGCGCGGCATGAAGTCCAGTAGCTTCTCCAAGGCGATCGCGCTTTCCATGCGAGCCAGTGCGGCGCCGAGGCAGCTGTGGATCCCGTAACCGAAGCTGAGGTTCAGGGCCTCGTGTCGGTCGCGGTCGATGTCGAATTGGTCGGGATTCGTCCAGGCGGCGGGGTCACGGTTGGCCGCGCCGTTGATCAGGAACACCGGTTTCATGGCGGGAATCGTCACACCATGCAGCTCGAATTCTCTCGTCGAGCACCGAACCTGGTACTGGGAGGGGGCCTCGTATCTGAGTAACTCTTCGACCGCGGCGGGGATCTTGCTGCGGTCTTCGAGCAGCTTCTGCCACTGGTCGGGGAACCGTGCGAACACCACCGGTGCGTTGCCGACCAGCTTGGTGACGGTCTCGGCGCCGGCGCCGCCCAATAGCGTTGCGAAGCCGGCTATCTCAATGTCGTCCAGTTTGGTCATCTGGCCGTCTTCGCGTTCGATCTCGGCGTTGATCAGCTTGGTGAACAGGTCGTCGCGCGGTTCGGCGCGGCGCTGCTGCAGGAGCTCGTAGTACAGCATCCAGGTCTCGATGTTGGCCTGCATGCCGCGCTCGCCGGTCTCGACCTGTCCGGGCTCGCGGTGCAGCGACTCGTCGATGAGGTACCGCACTCGCTGGGCATGCTCCTCGGGGACGCCCAGCATCGTCGTGATCACCTCGACGGGGAACGGACCGGAGAAGTCCTGCACCACATCGAATCGGTCGGGATCGACCTTGCTGAGGTACTTGTCGATCTTTTCGCCCACCATCTCTCGCTGGGCTTGAATGGCGCGCGGGGTGAAGACTTTGTTGAGCAGACTGCGCATGTGCCGGTGGTCGGGCGGATCCATGAAGATGATCGACTTCTGCTCCGGCGGCTTCCCAGTGCGCACCATCGACAAGTCGATGCCGTATGCGGAGGAGAACAGTTCGAAGTTCTTCAGTCCCGCAGCGACGTCCGCATGCCGGGTCAGCGCGTAGAAGTCGTACTCCTCGCTGTAGTAGACCGGCGCCTCTTCCTGCATCCGCTTGTACGTGTCCCATGCCCCGTTGAAGAAGTCTTCAGAAAACGGGTCGAAGACGACCTTGGCTGTCGTCACTGCAACCTCCTCGACGTTGAGTTGGGAGCCGGAATACCTACAGCTGAATCACTGACTGTAACGCTAACGGTAGCGGTGTCGGGGCGCACCGCAAATGATCCGACCGTCGCGCCGGTGTTCATCGCGGATACTCCATGAGCGCCAGCGCGGCATCGGCCGCATCGAGCACGACTCCCGCCCGGGCGGCGGCCTCGTCGGCCAGGTCGGCGATGAGCCGGACGTCCTTCTGCAGCAGCCCGCCGGCGAGTCCGGCCATCCGGTCCAGATTGTCGGTGCCGCCAATGGTGTTGAGCGCAAAACTGTTACCGCTGCTGCGGGCAAAGACCTCGGTGAGCCGCCCGGGTGCGACGCCCAAGGCCCTGGCCAGCGAGAGTGCGGTGGCCGCGGTGCCCAGATTGGCGGTGAACAGCAGGTTGTTGAGCAGCTTGGCGGTTTGCCCGGAACCCAGCTCGCCGAGGTGAACCACCGCGTTGGCGTAGGACTCGAAGACGGGGCGGCAGCGTTGCACAACGTCGGCATCGCCCCCGGCCATCACCAGCAGGCGGCCCTTCGCCGCGGCCGGACCACCGCCGCTGACCGGAGCGTCGATGACCGAAACACCCTGTAATGCAGCCCTCTTGGCCAACTCACGACAAGTTTGCGGATGCACGGTGCTGTGCACCGCGATAATGCCGCCGTGCGCCAGTCCGGCCAACACCCTGCCACCGATCTCCTCGACGTCGGCGTCATTGACAACGCACACGCAAACCAGATCGCTGGCGGCGGCGAGGTCCGCCGGTGACTCGGCGGCCTGCGCCGGGGTATCGGCGAATGGCTCGAGGGTTTCGGGCCTGCGGGCCCACAGCGTGGTCGGGAAACCGGCGTCGATGATCCGCCGTGCCATTGGGGCGCCCTGGCTGCCCAAGCCGATGAATCCGACGCGCATCAACCGGCCTCCGCGGCGTCACCCGACGAACGCGCCGCCACGCATTGGTCCACGAACGCGAACACCTTGCGGTGGTAGTCCGCGGCGTTGAGGCCGAGGCTGAGATTATGCCCGGCATCGGGCTGCGTGTTGGCGGTGAAAAGTGGTGCTTGGGTGAACATTTCGGCGATTTCGGACAGATTCTCGTCGTCGCTGCGGTACACCCGGTCGTGCTCGCCCAGGGTGAATCGCACCGGGACCCGAACCGACGGCGCCAGTTCAGGGAAGTAGGTGTGCGGCCAGTTCAGTGCCACATCCCGTTCGTAGGGCGGTGATGCCGACGAGTTGGTGATGCCGCGCAGAATGTCGGGCGGGTAGAGCCGCATCGGCTCCCACAGCAACTCCCGCGTACCGGGCGGACGCTCCTTGATCGCAGCAGCTTTCATGATTTCTTTGGCGGCGTCGTGATAGCGCCGCCCGGTGCCGCCGAGTTCCAGGCCCAACAGGGCGGGCCCGCGCTGCTCGTCGGCCGCCATCCGCGTCGCAAGTTCGCAACCGCCCGAATGGCCCAGCAAGAACAACCCCGCACCGCGTGGCCGCTGCCCCAGAATGCGGTCGACGGCGCCATAGGCGAGGTCGACGCGTTGCTGCGGCGTTTGCACGGCCTCCGGGTAAGGCGCCGAGCTACCGTGGCCCGGTCTGTCGAGGGCGATCACCGTGAACCCCAGCGTGGGACCCATTCGCAGCAAAGACAATTCGGGATGCCCGGGGCAGTCGAAGTAGACGGCGGTGGTGCCGCCGCCATGGATGGCCACGACGACCGCTTTCGGGCTTTCGGCCTCGGTGATGACGCCGGACATCGGGACGCCGTCGGCGATGACGACCCGCGGGCGGGGCGGGCTGCTCATTGGTCGGCTCGCAGCAGGATCACGCCGCTCGGAGTCAACCCGCCGCTGCTGACCACACCGACGCGGGCGCCGGCGACCTGGCGCGCACCGGCCTCCCCGCGCAGTTGGGTGACGGCCTCGTGTACCAGGCCCATGCCGTGGGTGCGGCCGTGCGACAGCTGCCCGCCGTGGGTATTGAGCGGCAGCACGCCGTCACGGGCAATGTTCTTGCCGCCGTCCAGAAAGTCTTTGGCCTCACCGATACCGCAGAACCCGAGTGCCTCGATCCAGGACAGGCAGTTCATGGTGAACCCGTCGTAGAGCTCCGCGACATCGACGTCGGCGGGCCGCAGCGAGGTGCGGGTCCACACGTGCGCGGCCTGGCCGAGCACCTGGGGCTCGTGGGTCAGTGTGCTCTGGTCCCAGTCGATGCGTTCGATGATCTGCGTCCCGACCGCCTCCACCAGCACGGGCGGTTTGGCGAGATCGCGTGCGGCGTCAACGGCCGAGACGATCACGGCGATCGCACCGTCACACGGAACGTCGCAGTCGTAGAGGCCGAACGGCGTGGTGATCGGCCGCGCGTTGAGGTAGTCCTCCATCGTCATCGGCGACTGGTAGACCGCGGTCGGGTTGAGCTCGGCATTGGCACGTTGGTTCAGCGCGATCCAGCCAAGCGTCTCTTTCGTTGTGCCGTAACGGTGGAAGTGCCGCTGGGCATTGATCGCCAGGGTGTGTGCGGCCGAGGTGGCGCCGAACGGATACTGCCAGCTGTCGGTGCGGCCCCCACCGAATGGTGGGGTGATCTTGCCCTGCTTCATCAGCTCGTTGAAGGTCGCTTCCCACAGGGTTCGGAAGCACAACACATGACGGGCCAGGCCGCTTGCGACCGCGAGCATTGCGGCGATCACCGAGCCGCCGGGCCCGAAGGTCTCCATGCCGCCGTTGTGCCACGCCGGCCGGATACCCAACGCCGCCTCGAGCGCGGTAACCCCGCCTTCGGCGAACCCGCCGAGGTTGCCGCCTCCGGGGTACGTGGACAGGCCGTCGATGTCGTCCAACGTCAGCCCGGCATCGGCGACAGCGGCTTCGCAGGCCTGGACCGTCAGGGACAGCGGCGGCACCATCAATCGGCGACCTATCGGCGACATGCCGATGCCGGTGATCGCGACCTTGTCCTCGAACTTCTCCGTCGTGAGCATGGGGCGCACGTACTCGCCGAAGCGCTCCGGGGCGATCTCGTCGACCGGCAACGGGCCGGGCTCCTCGTCCGCCGTTGGCCGAAACAGTGGCAGCCAGACGTCCTCGACCTGCTCGAAGACGACCTCCAATGGTTGGCCGATTTCCAGTTGGTCGGGATCGCTGTCGACGATGTTGGTGGTCAGCCGAACCCGGGGATCCTCGACGATCGCCACCTGCGCGACGACGTAGGGGGCCGGCAGCGCCGGCAGGCTGAACCGGTGGTTCACGGTGAACCCGGACAGCGTCGCCTTCCCCGACACCGCTCGTACGCCGATGTCCCGGGAACGGCAGTAGCGGCACACCGGGGCGGGCGGATGGATCAGCGACGCACAAGCCCGGCACTCCTGAAATTTGAGCGTGCCGTCGGCTCCCGAAGTCCAAAAGAATTCGTTCTGGTCGGTGATAAGGGGCAGCGGGCGTCCGGGGTTCGCCGACACGTCACCTCCGCGGGCTGGGGTGGTAGGACCGTTATGCGAAACTGAGAATTACGTTATCACCCGTCAAGTGGCGTGTACCAGGCAGCGCCGCGGCGTGGCCGTGCTCCGGCCGCTCGTCCTTTGCCGGGTTGCGTGGCGACGGATCGCCGATTTCCTTAGGGTGGTCCACAGCGAACAAACGGGGAGGGTCGTTGGAAGAGGGGACACCGTTCGGTCACTACCCGAACACGCCTGTGCCACCCCCGGGCCCGCCGATGTTCGGTGCGCCGCCACCAGCACCGGCGCCCCCGCAGCCGTACGGCAGCGAGCCGCCGCCCCAGTGGCCGCCTTACGGTCCGGTGCCGTACCCGCAACCGCAACACTTCGCGCCACCGCCCCCGCAGCCGGGAATGTCGCGGAACGCGAAGCTTGCACTTTTTGCCGGCGTCGCCGCCGCCGTCGTCATCGCGGTGATCCTCGTCGTAGTACTGGCTGTCGCTACATCTGGCGGTGGCTCCAATGTCCCAAGTACGCAGGCGAGTTCGCGGTCGTCTGCCCCGATGTCGTCGGGACCGCCGTCGGCGCCGTTGGCGCCCCCGGTCGCGCTGCCGTTGCCCACGCTGGAGGTCGGGTCGGCGATTGCGGTGGACAGCTCGGGCGCCGTTTTCATCGCTGACAGCGACGGCCAAATCTCGGAGTTGGTGGCCGGGTCGTCCAACCCGACGGCGCTGCCGTTCAAAGGGCTCAAACAACCCAGCGGGATCGCGGTGGATCGCAAGGGCGCCGTCTACGTGGTCGATTACGTCCAGAATCGGGTGTTGCAACTCAAGGCCGGCTCGTCCAAACCCACCGAGCTGCCCTTCAAAGGCCTCAAGGGCCCAACCGACGTGAAGGTCGATCAGGGCGGCAACGTCTTCGTCTCCGACAGTTACGGCCGCCGGGTGTTGAAGCTGGCCGCGGGTGCCGGCGCGGCGACCGTGCTGCCGTTCCAGAACCTCAAAATGCCTCAGGCTCTGGCGTTGGACCCCGCTGGCGCCCTGTACGTCGTCGACTTCTCCAGCAACCGGGTGCTCAAGCTTGCGGCAGGTTCGAAATCCCCGACGGTGCTGCCGTTCACCGGCCTCAATTGCCCGACCGGGGTGGCGGTGGACCGCAACGGCAACGTCTACGTCGCCGACCGCAACAATCACCGAATCGTCAACCTGGCGGCCGGCTCATCCCGTCAGACGGTTTTCTACGAGGCCGGGAAGGAAGTGGCCGACCTGGTGATAGACAACGAGGACCGCTACCTGTACGCACTCTCCGAAGGCCAGGTACTCAAGATTCAGATCGGCTGAAGCACACCCCGGGCTACCGGGCTAGCGGGTAAAGCCCCACTGTGCCTCGTTCGCTTCGGTTTTGAGGTGCTCGGCGGGATCTTCGTCGGCAGCGGGGCCCGGCGGGTGCGTGACCGTGGGCTGGCGGTCACCGATTTCGGTGATGGCATGCACCGGGCAGTCCAGCAGGGCCCGCATGACCGCATCGTGGTCCGCCGGTGCGACGGTGCCATCCCCGATCACGCACGCGTAGCCCCAGTCGTCGAGCGAAAAATAGTTGGGTGCATGCTTGGCACACAGCCCGAAACCGTCGCAAACGGTGCGGTCCAGGCGGATTTTCATAAGTCGCGCACCGCCTTTCCTGCCTCGGAGGCCTGGTAGGGACGCTCGGCGCGGAACGCGCCACTCGCGCAGTCCGGGCAGGTGCCGTCGAGGTGATGGGCCACCTCTTCGGGGAACTGGTCGAGCAGCGTCGCCGCGACATTGGTGGCGGCGTCCAAGGTTGCGCACGCGCCGCGTCCGCGCAACACCACTGACCATCGGCGCAGCCGTTCCAGATCCTCGGAGGTCGCCGCGAAATCCCGCAACGCGCCGCCGACGGCCGCCATGGCCGCCGTGCCGTTGAAACATGACCCGCACTGACCGGCGTTTTCGCGGTCGAAGTATGCCAACACCGAAGCGGCGACCGCGACCGGGCAGTCGTCGGTGATGAGAGAGATTGCGCCGCAGCCCAGTCCGCTGCCAAGCCCCCGCATGGTCTCGTGGTCGAGGGAGGTATCCAGCACCACCCGATTGAGTAGCCCGGCGAAGTAGCCGCCCATCAACACGCCGCGCACCTGTTCAGCCGAAACACCGTGCAATGCCAGCAGTTCGGCGAACGGCAGGCCGTGCGGCAGTTCATACAGGATCGGGGGCCGGTTGGCGCCGGTGATGGTGGCGAGAAAGGTTCCCGGCGACATCACCGTTCCCTGGGCGCGAAACGCCGTCGCGCCGTGGCGTTGTAGGTAGGGCACATTGGCGAGGGTTTCGACATTGCTCACCAGCGTTGGCCGCCCGTTGACGCCCACTTCGAAAGGGCGCGGCGGCTTGTCGGTCGGTTTGGCCGGGCCGCCGTTGATGGCGCGGACAGCAGCGGTTTCCTCACCGGCCACGTAACCCGGCTGCACCGACCGCAATTCGACGCCGACACCGCCAAGGGTGTCCGAGTCCAGTTCGTTGAGGGCGGCTTCGACGCTGTGCGCCGCATCCGGGTCGGACACGTAGACGTAGGCGTGATCAGCGGCCACGATCGCCGCGGCCAAGCGCAGTCCGTCCAGCACCAGATGCGGTCGGTTGCGCAACAGCCAGCGGTCTTTGATCGAAGCCGGTTCTCCCTCTTCGCCGTTCGCGACAACCACCGAACCGCCGGCAACCCGCCCGTTGTCCCGCACCGCGCGTAGCTTCAATCCCAGCGGAAACGCGGCGCCGCCTCGGCCGACCAATCCGCCGGATTCAATTTCCTTCAGCAGCATTTCGGCGTCGGTGAGCGCAAGATATCCACCCTGCTCGCGATACGCCGCTAGGTCCTCTGGTCCAAGACTTTCCCGCAGCAGCCGGGGCGGACAACCCGGCCAGGCGGCCGTCTTGACGGCGGCTTCGGTGGTGTTCATGGCTTGCCGACTTCCACGGTGATTAGGCTAGCTCGCATGCGGACGGCGGTGGTGCGGGTCAATGTCGACCCAGACCGTGTGCTGGCGGCCGAGGAACTACGCGACGGCATGACGGTCCTCCTCAGGCTGGTCAGCGAGGTCGGCGTCGACCTGGCTCGCAGGGATGTAAGCCGCGCTGTGGAGCTGCTCGTTACCGGCGACGACGTCGAATCCGCCAAGAAAACCGCGATCGAACTGTGCGCCAAGGCCTTCAACACTTCTCCGGTGCCGGGCGTGGTCACCTTCGTCAGTCGCGGCACCGATGACGACGCGCACGGCGTATTGGCCGGGTTCGGACTCACCGGTGAGATCATTCGCGAGCCCGGGAACGACGGCTACGACATCGTCTATGTGACCCTGCGCGAAGAAGACCTCGAGCGGGTTCCGGAAAGCCGCATCCACACGGCGCTGGAGGCGTCGCTGAACTGCGAGGTCCACATTCGCACGCGGTGAGATCATCGGCGGCCCTTAGGAGTCCAGGAATTCCAGGATCGCCGGTGCCGCCAGCACCCACGTGTCGAACATGTTGAAGTGCTTGACCTTGCCCGACGCGCGTTCTTCGGATGCCCGCTCCCACGCATCCTCGGGCCAGGGCGGGTCGATGAGTTTGGATCCCTTGATCAGGCAACTGACTTCCAGTGACGTCCGCTTGGGGTGATCCAGGTCGTTTTCCCCGCCACGAATGATCAGCGTGGGGACCTTTATCCGGTCGAACATTTCGTCGTCGACGCCGGGAATCGTCTGGCCCGGCTTGGACACGAATGCGTTGAGCCAACGCAGCATCACCTGGAGGAACTCGTCCTTGTCGAAGTCGAGAAAACGCTTCTCGTTGGCGGGATTCTGTGCGATGCGCTCGCGCCACTCCTGCAGTTTGATCACGCCGTCCATTCCGGTGCCGCGCACCGCAAGAATGTTCGGGATGATGTAGTACGAGCCCAACACGAAGGTGCCGTAGATGCCGCCGACGATGTTCCACACGACCAATTTGGTGACCAGATCCGGGTAGAGCATCGTGGTCAGCATGGAATCCCTTGCGCCGCCGGATCCTCCGGCCAAGATGCACCGCTCGAACCCCAGCCCCGTCACCAGTTTGTGCAAAGTTTCGGCGCGCATGTGTGATTCGCTCTGTCCATAGAACTGCACGTCGGAGGCGCCACAGTTGGGGCGGTCCCAGAGCAGCACGCGGTAGCCGCCGTCTCTGAGGGCCTCGGCCAGGGGGCGCAGGCCGTCGATGTCCTTGCTGAATCGACCACCCGGTGTCAGGGCGATGAGATCGCCGGTCTCACCCAGGATTTCGTAGACAACCCGGCCACCGTTCACCTCGAGTGAGGACACGCGATTCTCCTGTTGCGTCGTCACGCCATCACCAACACGTCATTGCCCACGACGCGCACCGGGTAGGTGCGGATGCTCCATTCCGGTTTCACCGCCGTGGTTCCCGTCGCCAACTCGAAACCCCATTGATGCCAGGGGCAGTAGATGTATTCCAGGTCGCGCACCATCACCGCATCTCCGGGGGCGGTCTCGTCGACGGCGGTCAGTCCTCGCGCTCGTCCCGAGCACAACGGACCACCTTGGTGTGGACAGTAATTCGCGATGGCGTAGAAGTTGCCGTTGACGTTGTAGACACCCACGCCGTGCCGCCCTATCGGTACCAATTTGTGGGTACCGGGCGGGATCTCGTCGACCGTTGCGACAACGTGCTCGCGGCCCTGGGCGAGGCGGGGCCGTTTTACTTGTTCTTCCAACTCAGTGAACCCGAACTTGACCCTCGAGCACCGGAACGGTTTCCGGGAGGTGATACGTCGCGATGCCGTTCTTGAACATCACGGCGTCCCGGGCCGCTTTCGGCAGATGCTTGACCAACCAGCGTGGGTCGTCGAACGTCCAGTGCGGGTAGTCCGACGAGTACAACAGGATCTTGTCGCACTCCATCCATTCCAACGCGCGAGTCAACTCGGTCTTGTCCTCGGGATAGTCCAGCGGTTGGGTGGTGAATTTGATGTTGCTCTTGACGTACTCCGACGGCTTGCGCTTGATGTCCAGCCGCGATTTTCGGGCCTCGTAGATCGCGTCCATGCGCCACATCAGCGGCAGGATCCAGGTGAACGCGTGCTCGACGAAGACGATGCGCAACGTCGGGAATCGGTCGAAGACGCCGTCGAAGATCAGGCTCATCACCTGGTTGGCCGCCAGCAGTGAGTAGGTGACCATGAAGTCGTGGTTGTAGCTGGGGAAGCCCACCGGGGGGGTGGGTAGCTCCTCGAAGTGGCTGCGCGACAGGTGGCAGCTCACCGTGATGTCGTGCTTGGTGGCAGCCGCCCAGATCGGGTCGTATTTCGGGTTCCCCCAGGACGGCCGCGGCTCGGCCTTGATCAAAATCTGTGCCATGTAGGGGTGGCCGGCCCAGCGCTCGATTTCGCGAACCGACGCTTCCGGGTCCTCGATGGCGAGACAGATCGATCCCCGCCACCGTTGGTGCCAGTTGTTGTGGCTGTCCAGCCAATGGTTGGCCTGCCAGTCGTTCAGCGCGACCGACATCGCATGCTGGGCCTCCGGGATGCGTGCCGGATACGCGGCGGGTTCCAGGATGGCAATGTCCGCGCCGGCCTCCATGATCAACTGGCGAAACGCCATATCCGGGTCGCTGCCCGGGAACTCGTTGTCGGGCGGGAAGGTGTCCACGCGCATCGCGTAGGCGTGCGCGTAATCCGGTGCGTCGTAGTAGATCTGCTCACCCACGCTGCGGGCGAGGAAGTACTTGCTGCGCCACGGCTCCGGGATGTACTGAGTGATTTCTCCGCGCTTGGGCACCGGGTGGACATCGGAGTCGACGCACCGGACGGCGATGCGCTCGGCGGCGGGGACACGCTCGTGCATATGGGTCAGCGTCATCCTGGACTCCCTCGTCTCCCTTGTTCACTTCTCATTCTGCGACCGCCCCTACGATCTAGCCAGGTCGGCGGCGATGTCGATCCCGTAGAGGTTGGCCGCATTGCGCCAGCAGAGCTTCTCGCGCTGCTCGCTGGACAGCGCCGGCGGTAGCTTGCTGACGTCTGCGCACTGCCAGTGCGGATAGCTGGAGCCGAACATCACCATGTCGTCCTTGCCGGTGAAGCTCATCCATTGCCCGGCATAGTCGGCATCGCCCGGGCCGTCGAGGCCGCCCTGGACGAAATACGTGTGGCCGGGTAGGTAGTCACTCGGGATCCGTGGTGCCCACGGCGTCTGTTCGAGGTGCGGTCGGCCGAACGTGTCCATCCGCCAGATGAAGGGTGTCACGAAGTCCGCGGCACCGTCCGCCCAGACGAATTTCACGGTCGGAAACCGTTCGAACACGCCCTCGGCGATCATGTTCATCAGGTGATAGATGTAGTTCAGCGCCATGAAGCTGACGTACTGCTCGTAAGTTCGGGTGTTGCCGGACGGGGTCGGCGGATAGGCGATGCCCGACCCGACCTCGATGTGTACCGCCACCGGTAGGTTCGCTTCGGCGGCGGCCTCCCACAGCGGCCAGAACTGCGGCTTGCCGTATAGCTCGCGGGATTGCAACGGGACGCCGATTTGCACCACGCGGGGGTGGTCGCGCCACTTTGCCAGCTCGCGCAGGGCGCCGGCGATATCGTCGGGATTGACGCGGATGGTGCCGCGGAACCGGTCGCCGAACTCGTCGGACTCCAGCCAGCGCGACACCAGCATCTCGTTGTGGGCGGCGTGCAGGGCGCTGCCGAGGTGACGGTCGGGCATGATGCCGCGGCCCATGGGATGCAGGACCGCTACGTCGACGCCACGCTTCGAAAAGAGTTCTTCGGCAACGATTTCCACGCTTGAACCGGGATATTCGCGGTTCGGTCCGAAGGCGCTCGGCAGATACTCCCCGCCGGGGGCCTGGTACCAGTCCATTTCGTAGTCGGGGAAACCGCGGCTTTTGAACGGCTCACGCAGAAAGCTGCGCAGGTCTTTGTTGGACGGATGGAAGATGTGGACGCTGGCGTCAATGAGCGGCGTGCGTGTTCCGTCAGCATGTTCGATCACGAAAGCCGCCCTCCGGCTTTGGTAGCCACGGGGAAACCCGAGGGGTCAGTTGATAGGTAATCTAACATTCTCGTCGGCTGCCAATCAACGGATCATTGGTAAGCAATTCGGTTAGCAATCGGGCCTGGTAGAGGCTATTTTTCGGGTGTATTGTGCAAGTGTCGTTCTTCAATAGGTATAATACCATTCTCCGATTCGTCAACAGGTCTCGCGCACGTCAGCGAGGTTGCCCGTCCGCCGAGCGCCTGCGATCTACCTACGACCTACCGACGATCACGCCGGCGGCCTTTTCGAAGGGCTTGATCACCGTCGTGAAGTCCGAATCCGGGCCCTGGTCGGCCTCCGCGGCGTCCCACAGCCTTCCGATCGTCTCGGCGACGTCGACGGGCACCCCAAGCGCCCTGGCTTCGTCCAGATACAGACGCACATCCTTGACCATCAGCCCGGTGGCGAACCCGTAATCGAAGGTGCGTGGCAGAACCGCCCGCGGAAACTTGTCCCGGCTCGCGCTCGTCCCGCCCGAACCTGCGTTGATCACCTCGAGCATCACGTCAGGGTCAAGACCGGCCTTGGCGCCCATCACCAGCACTTCCGCCGTCGCCACCAACACGTTCGCCGCCAGAATGTTGTTGGCGAGCTTCATGGTCTGCGCAGACCCGGGGATGTCGCCGACGTAGAACGGTCGACCGAATGTCTCGAGGATGCTTCGCACTTTGTCGAATTCGTTGCGCGGTCCGGAAAACATCAGGGCCAGAGCCCCATTCTCGGCGCCGCGAACACCGCCGCTGACCGGGCAGTCCAGCGCGACGATGGTCCGCTCGGCGAGGAGGTCGTGGATTCGCACGGCGGTCTGACTACCCACCGTCGACAGGTCGACGTACCGCTTGACCCGCGAGCCTTCGATCACACCCGCGGCGCCGGTCGCCACATCGAACGACGCGGCGGGCGACGGCAGGCTGGCCAGCACGGTCTCGGCACGATCGGCGACCTGCTTGGGGGATGTCGTTCGTTGTGCCCCGAGAGTGGCCACCCGATCGAGTGCCTCGTCACGGGTGTCGAAGGCAACCACGTGATGGCCGTTTCGATGAGGCGGCGCACAACCGGAAAACCGATGTTGCCCAAGCCGATAAAGCCCAGTTCCATCGCGACCTGCCTCGCTTTCGATCCGCCTAACGATCGTCGAGCTCGGCGAAGAACTCGCCCGCGGTACGGAAGCTGTCAACGGCGGCGGGCACTCCGGCGTAGATGGCGACCTGCAGGAAGATCTCCCGGATTTCCTCGCGGGTAACACCGTTGGTCAGGGCGGCCCTTAGGTGTGTGCGAAGTTCGTGCGGGCGGTTGAGCACCGACGTCATGGCCAGATTCAGCATGCTGCGCGTCTTGCGGGTTAGGCCGTCGCGTCCCCACACCGCGCCCCAGCAATATTCGGTGATCAGATCCTGCAGGGGGCCAGTGAATTCGTCGGCCTCGGCGATCGCTTTGTCCACGTAGTCCTTGCCCAGAACTTCGGAACGGATCTGGCGGCCCCGCTGATATGTTTCGCTGTCCAACGCCCAACTCCTCCGTGACCGGTCGCAGACTGCGTTCTAGCCGCGAGCAGACGCAAATGTACCCAAATGCGACCGGTGAAAACGGGATTTTGCGTCTGCTCGGCGGTGAGAGGTGCGGCGCGCGCTGAGTCAGGTTGGCTAGGCGCTCTTGAGCGCGGCGACCGTTTCCAGGTCATCGATCGCCCCGACCCCGCGCCGCAAGCCCTCCATGGCGATGTCTTCGGCCTGCATCCCGCCCATGCCCGCGACGATCAGCGGAGCCACATATGCGTACAGCGCGCTTTGGCGGTACCGCAGCCACAGCTCATCGCGATCCAGGTCGGGACCATCACACGCGGCCAGCGCCCGGCGATAGTGGTCCAGCAGATCGCGTTCGGCCGCCCGCCGGTCTTCGAGCGTCAGGCTGGTGATCAGCGTGTAGGCCAGTTCCCGCGACGCGTGTCCGCGCCGTACCGCCTGCCAGTCCAGCAGTCCCGCCCGGCCGTCCCGGAAGTAGATGTTGCCTGGGTGGGCGTCACCGTGCATGACGGTGTGCGGGGGAGCGTCGATGACGGCGGCGGCCGCACGGTAGTTGTCGGCGATGAGGCGGCCCTGGTCGTAATCCAGGTTGACCGAGCCCTCGCTGCGCTCGGTGAGGCGCTTGAGCGACGCCTTCATCAACGTGCCGGTCAACAGCGAAGTGTCGTCACCGGAGGGCGTGTAAAGCCAACCCAACCGGCTGCTTCCGTTGCGCGGCAGCCGGTCCCAGAAGGTGGCGTGCAGTTCGGCGAGCAATTCGACGACCAGGCTGGCCTGGTCGATGGACAGCGGGTGCAGCGTGTCGGGGAATTCGCACGAAGCAGGCAGATCCTCGAGGACCAGGAGGTAGCGGCCGGTCCAGGTGTCGAATGCCGCGCCGTAGCATTCGGGGACACCGGAGATATGCGGTGCGAGCTCACGGTAGAAGCGGACTTCGGTGTGCCCGAGTCGGCCTAGCTCGCCCACCATACGGGTCGCGGCCGTTGCCGCCGTGAGCTTGACGAAGACGGAGTCGGGGACGTGTCTCCCGGTCAGGACCAGTCGTCCCCGGGACGAGGTCCCGGCGTCGCTGTTGAGGACGCGGACGGTCCGGACGGCGGTTCCCATGACCCTGGACAGCACGGAGGCGTTGACCTGGTCGATCGTCCGGGGTAGGCCGACGCGGCTGCCGAGGACCGCGTCGGTGACGATGCGGCTCGCTCCCCGGCCCAGGTGAGTGGCCAGCCCGAATGCCGAAATAGCTGGTGTCACGCGGTTTTTCATGCTTGTCCGATTGCGAGATGTTGAGGGCGGGCCAGGCCGCCTAATTGACAATTCTGACAATAATACGTTGTCGGCTGTTTAATGCAGGGGTTTGTTCTTTGTTCCGGCAAGCACACGCATCCCCGGAGGTGCTCAATGCCCTCGGCTAACGTGCCAGGAATGAGCCGAGCCGGCGGTGACATCTGGAACGTAGTGTCGACCGCCCGCACGATCCGGCGTTTCACCGACGGGCCGGTCGACGACGTCATCCGTTGGAGGCGAGCGCTTCTGGGCCGTATTTCTGCTTGATCATCGTCCACGGGTCGGCGTACGGACCGCGGTGGTCACGTCGGTTCTGGAAGCCGAAGTAGGCCCGTGCCAACGGGCGGAGCGCAGGGCTCAGCGCCTTGAGTAAGAAGCGGAGCCGGCCCATCGACTCGGCGATCCACGCCACGGTCTCGGACCAATCGTGTTCCTGGAACTCAAGCAGCGCTTGGGATTCGGCGGTGTCGAACCACCCGGTGAAGCCCCAGCCGCGGTCGTCGTCGGGATTTGCCGGAAAGCCGATCGAGGGACCGAGCCGGCCGAGGCCGACGGCTTCCATCATGTCGTCTTGCAGGTCGCCCATCAGCTTGGCGCATTTCTCGTCGCCGGCGATCATCAGGACCTTGCCGTCGATGGTGTCGCGGCGGTCTACCGCGTTGGCGAAGGCCAGCGACGCATCCCGAGCGTCGATCGCGTGCATGCGGTTGTCCACCGGGGTGGAGCGCACCAATACCAGGTAGTCGCCGTCGAAGTTGGCGGCTCCATCCGGGGAGACGATCGCCGCCAGACGCAGGATCGCGTGGGGGAGGTTGCTCTTGGTGATGACGGCCTCGGCCAAGACCTTGTCCTCGCCGTATTGGTCGATCGGGTTGACCGGCGTGTCGGCGGTGATGAGTTCGGGTAGTCGGTGCGGGTTGCGCGAGCCGTACACCGCCGCGCTGGAGGCGAACACGAACAGCGGTGGCGTGCTGAGGTTTTGGGCCGCGGTAATGAGGTTTCTGGTGCCGTCCACGTTGACCCTGCGAGCCAGGCCCGGATTGCGATACGACAGTGGCGCCACGACCGCCGCCAGATGGACTATTGCGCCGGGCTGGTGGCGATCGATGACGGCGGCGACGGCGTCGGCATCGGTGAGGTCGGTGTGTTCGACGATCAGCTTGCCGGGGTCGGCGACTTTGGAGAGTGCGTCGACGGCGGGGGCCGTCTTGTCGTTGGCCAGGTCCATCGCGATCACGGTGCGGCCGCGGCGCAGCAGGATTTCGGCGCAGCGCTTGCCGAGTTGACCGAAAGCGCCGGTGACAAGGACGGTTTCGGGGTGGTTCATTTGTCGAACCTGCGGGCCAGCGCGGAACCGGCGTCACGCAACCGGGGCGAGATGCGTACCGAGAACAGCGGGTTGAACACGTCCTCACGGAGGCGGGTCAACGTGGAGGACTTGATCCGCCATTGGCTGTCGACTTTCTCGTAGGTCTCGTGATAGTGACCGCGCCCGTTGAGGTTGACGCCCGGGGCCAGACGGACCACATCCTCGAGCGCCCACACCCCGGTCGCGGTGGTGGCCGACGTCAGTTCGATTTCTGGGGCGTGCACCTGATGCACCGTCGGTCGTGACGGCTTGCCGAATATGTTGCGGACGAAAGCAACGAACTCGTCGGCGCCGGCGATGCGCTTGCCGCCCGACTGCGTGGTGTCGCTGACGAAATCATCGGTGAACAGTTCACGCCACTCATCCCATCGTTTGGTGTCCAGGAAGCGGCAATATCGGGCCTTGAGCTGTTTGATCGCTTCGATCTCACTCAGGGTGGTTGCGGCGTCCAACGTGGTCCCTTCCACCGTGATCGGTATGCACCTCAAACCTCATAGCCAGATTGGGAGATTACTACTTCCACTAGAGAGAATGCTATTCTCACAGCGCGGTGAGGACAGGAGGCGGCCGACGATGCTGTTGGAGTTCGATGCGGATCAGCGCCTGTGGCAGGACACGGTGCGCGACGTCGTCACGAAGCAATGTCCGCCCTCCCTGGTGCGTAGCGTGGCCGAAAAAGGCGTCGACACCAGCCCGCTGTGGAAGGTCTATCTGGACCTCGGCTGGACCGAGCTGAACGAACCCGAGAGCGCGGTCGAACTGGCGATCGTGCTCGAAGAGCTGGGCCACGCCACCGATCCCACTCCGTTTCTGGCGACGATGAGCCAATTCGCGCCGTTGGCCGGACCGCAGTTTGACCCGCACCAGTCGGGCACCGCCGTGTACTCCGGGGTGACGGCGCGCCGAGACGCCGACGGCTGGGTGCTGGATGGGACGGCGCGCCATGTGCTGGACGGCGACCGGGTGGACCGGTTGGCAGTGGTGACGGAGGCGGGCGTGTTCATCACCGAGGCCGGTCAGGTCTCGGCCCGGCGCGAGGCGGTATTCGACCCGGTGTTGCACGTGGCTGACCTGACGTTCGCTCAGGTCCGGGTTCCCGACACCGCCCGGGTGCACGTCGACGCCGAGCGCGCTCGTCACGTCGCGTTGACCGGCATGGCCCTCACGATGGTCGGCGCCTGCCAGCGCATCCTCGATCTGGTGCTCGAGCACGTGCGCAGCCGTCACCAGTTCGGGGTACCGATCGGCTCGTTCCAGGCGGTTCAGCACAAGGCCGCCGACATGCACGTCGCCGTGCAGCGTGCCCGGGCTCTGGCCTATTTCGCCGCGTTGACGATCGCCGCCGATGATCCGCGTCGGCGGTTGGCCGCCGCCATGGCCAAAGCATCGGCCGGTGAATGTCAGTCCCTGGTCTTTCGACATGGCCTGCAACTGCACGGCGCAATGGGCTTCACGTGGGAGAACGACCTGCAGTTTGCGCTGAAGCGGGCCAAGGCGGGCGAACTGATGCTCGGCGGCGCGGCGGAACATCGGGCACTGATTGCCGAGGAGTACCGTGCAGCTGACTTTTGATTCCGACGTCGAGGAGTTCCGGGCGGAGTTCTCGGCCTTTCTCGACGAAAACCTCCCTCCCGCAAGCGAAACGCTGGAGCGCCCGCGCTCGGTGTCGCACATGCCGCAGTGGGCGCGCCGCTGGCAGCGCCTGCTCTTCGACAACGGCTGGTTGCTGCCCAGCCAGCCGCCGGAGTTCGGCGGGCGCAACGCGACGGTGCTGCAGCAATACGTCTACCTCGAGGAACTGTGCCGGCGCCGGATCTACCACAGTCTGAATCCTCAGGGCGTGAATATCGTTGCGGCGTCGTTGTTGTCGTTCGGCAGCGATGAGCAGAAGCGTCGTTGGGCGGTGCCGATCCTGCGAGCCGAGATCACGGCCTCGCTGGGCATGAGCGAACCGAGTGCGGGTTCGGATCTGGCATCGTTGCGCACCCGCGCGGTGCGGGACGGCGATCACTTTGTGGTCAACGGGCAGAAGGTGTGGACGTCGGGAGCCCACGACGCCGATGTGTTGTTGACCTTTGTTCGCACCGATCCCGATGCGCCGAAACACAAGGGCATCAGCGCGTTGGTGATACCGACCGATACCGAAGGGTTGGTGCGCCGGCCCTTTCCGTCGATATGCGACATCGACGACCTGGATTTCAACGAGGTGTTCTTCACCGATGTTCGGGTGCCCGTGGAGAACCTGGTCGGCCCCCTCAACGAGGGATGGCGGGTGGCCAACGGGTCCCTTGGGCACGAACGCACGATGATGTGGTTGGGCTTCGCCGACCGGATGGACAACATGCTCACCGACTTCCATCCCGTTACTGCGTTGGACCGTGACCAATACGCCAGCACGATCATGGACAAGCAGGCGTTGCGGTTGTTGGGGTCGGTGGCGCTGGCTCGTGCCGCTCGCGGTGAGGACGATACCGCCGCGATCTCGGTGTTGAAATTGCTTGGCTCCGAGGCGGAATTGCGTATCAGCCAACACGCGTTAGAGGCTGCTGGGCCCGATGGTTTGGTGCACCCCGCGTTGACCGGCCCGTACGCGCCGATGAATCTCGACCACTATTTCGCTAGTTGGTTCGAACGGTACGCCCGCAGCTTCTCGGGCACCATCGCCGGCGGTACGTCGGAGATCCAGCGCAACATCATCGCCCAGCGGGTGCTCGGGCTGCCACGCGGCTAAATTTGCCCCCGGCGAGCAGACGCAAACTTGTACGAAAACCCCGATTTTCATACAAGTTTGCGTCTGCTCGCGAAGAGTCGGTGTGTCCTAAACCGGGTCGAACTTGGTGATCAGCCAGTCGCCGTCAATCCGGCTCAAGCTCACCAGGACACTGCTGGACGACACGGAGGGATCCGGATTGTCTTTGCTTGTGGTGATCTGGTTGACGTAAACCAGGACGACGGCCGAGTCCGGGTGTAACTCCGACACCGCGGTCCCGACAACGTGGGCGGTGGTTTTCAGCGCCTTCTGTTTGGCCGCGGGAGCCACGATCTGCTCGGTGAATTGGTTGTAGTACGACAGGAAATTCCCGGACAGGTGTGCCCTGGCGGTGGCGAAGTCCTTGTCGAGCGACTCGGGTGAATACGAGAGCAGCGCAACCGTTCCCTCGGAGGCCGCGCTGGCAACCGCCCGGGCGACGCCGGGATCGGTCCGTCGGTTCGGCTGATAGCGCTCGACGTACACCCACGTCGCCACACCGACGGATATCACCAGCAGGAGTATCAGGGTCGCAGGAACGACTTTCACCTTCCCCAGCGTGCGTGACCAGGTACCCGGCTCGCGTTCGGTTTGCATGGGGGAGTAGTCCTGATCGTCGTCGATGGCCTCTTCGGTATCGATGATTTCGGTGGTTTGGAGGTCGCGGGTTTGATCGGTCACGGCACGAACTCCAATTTCGACATCTTGTACTGTCCGCCTTCTTCGGTCACGGTTACCCGCAGCCGCCACACGCGTGGTTCGTCCTTTGCGCCATCGGCATTGGTGATCGTCGAGGTCGCCGAGACCAACACCGATGCGGAATGCTCATCCATCGATTCGACGGCCGCCGCGTTGATCGTTCCCTGCGTTATTACTTGGGACTCCTCGACAACCGTCACGAAATCCTTTGCACGCTGCTGGAATTCGTCCCGGAACTGGCCGGTGGAGCTGTCAAGCAGCCGCTGGACGTCCTCCTTGGCCCTGTGGAAGTCCAAGGACGCCATGTTAATCACGCCCTGCTTGGCCCCGGCGATGAAGTTCGCGGCGCGCTGCCGCCGCTCGGCGGCGTTGTGGTCTTCCCACACCATGTATCCGCTAGCGCCAGCAAATGCGCAGATGAGGATGATCGCGACCACTTTGAAAGTCGCTGACAGTGACGGCAACCGGCTTGCGGCCCTAATCCGCCTCCGGCGCCGCGATTCCGGTACCGCAGCTTCGACGGTCTCTTCATCGGTCTCGGGATCGGACTCTTCGACGTCGGGGCCTTGTGGGTCGGCGGTCTCGACCTCAGTGATCTCGGCGGATTCGGATTTAGCCTCGGCCTCGGTGTCCCCGACCTGGGTGGACTCCGCCGACTCGGCCTCGGCGGCTTCGGACTTCTCCTGCGCCTCGCGCCGTAGCCGGGCGACACGGGCCCGCGCGCGAGCGGCGGCGGCCAACGCTTCGGCTTCGGCGGCTTCTGCCTCGGCTTCCTCGAGCAACGCCATTGCCTCGGCTTGCGATATCGCCGAATCTTGGGACGGTGGCTTCGCCTTAACCACTGCGCTTCCCGCGCGTCGTCATCATCATCGACAGAACTCCGATATCAATTGAGTGGGCACGCGCCTCGATGAAGCGGCCAAGCAGGCGCGCACGTCCACCTGGGTTCAGTGCGGGAATCGTTCCCGAAGACAAAGGCGTTCGCGGCTACCATCGCACAAGCGTGAAGGGATAAGTGTCTGTGCCCCCGGGTCCGCCGCCACAGCCGGTGTCGTATGTGGTGACCAATTCGCCACTCAATGTGACCGCATCCCACGAATAGACGTCATGCGAGGGAAAAAACTGGACCACGCAGCGCACACCATCTGGCACGTCGACGGTCATGGTGTAGCGGCCATTGGACAACCACGCGTCTCCTTTGTAGGGCGCCGCTTGCCCATTGGGTTGCGGTACCGCCTGGATGGTCAGGCATCCCGATGCGCGAGACGGGCACGGCCTAATCGCCCAGATCCAGCTGTGGCCGCGATCCCGGTCCGTATTCGCCAGATAGTTGCCAACCTGCATGTCCGCGTGGGCGGCCGGTGTAATAGTCAGCGCGGCCATGGCAAGCGCAATGCTTGCTGCGAAAGTCTTCACCGACGCGTCTCCCATCTCTAGCACACGCGCTCGGACTCAATATAGAGCGCGACCACACTGCACAGGCCTAATCTGGAAATTCGTGCACGTCAATGGGCCCGCTATCGGGGGGCGCCGCGACGTCGCGGCGAGGTGGGCCAGTCCGATGGTGGCGACCCGCTGCGCCCGGCTCCGCCGCGCTTGCGATCGCCACTGGTCCGATGGTGGCGACCCGCTGCGGCCGGCTTCGCCCCATTGTGGCGACCCGCTGCGCCCGGCTTCGCCGCGCTTGCGATCGCCACGGCCGCCCTTGCGATTGCCACTAGTCGATGACCGCGGCTTCCTTGCGCTCCGTGACGGGCCTGGCGAGCTCTTGTTCATCGCAAATGCGTTGCAACTTGTCCAGGGTTTCGTCGAGACCTGCACCGACCCGGCGGCCGGGCGTGAAGGTGGCCGGCAGCTTGCGCATGCCCTGAATGACACCGATGCTCTCGTAGTGCACGGCGCCGTCGGGATCGCAGTGGTAGTCGGGCATCCGGTCGAGCACCGCGGTCAGCATGGACTTGAACACGGTGCGCGCCACGTTCGATCCGATGCACCGATGCACGCCGATACCAAAGCTGAAGTGCCGGTTGCCCTTACGATCAAGGACGATCGCGTTCGGTTCGGGGAACACCGACGGGTCGCGATTGGCCATGGCCCACGAAATCCACAGCCGCTCACCCTCTTTGAACCGATAACCATTGACTTCGACATCGTCGGAGAAGGTTCTGCCGTCGCCGGGCGCCGGGGTGAAGAAGCGCAAGAACTCCTCGGTCGCCGGGTCGAGCAGAGTGTCCAGGTTGTCCCGCAGGCGCTCTCGTTGCTCGGGATTCTCCGAAAGCCATTCCAGCGAATGCGCGGTCAACGCCGTCGTGGTGTCGAACCCGCCGCCGATGACCAAGCCGAGATTGCCCAGAATCTCGAGGTCCGGAGCCGGTTCGCCGTCGATCCGCATCTGCAGCAGCCCATTCACGATGCCGGGACGCGGATTCTCGCGAATCTCCAGCATGTTGTTGACCATGTCGAGGCCCATCTCCCGGTGCATCGCGGTGACCCGCTCGATGTCGGGGGAGTGCTCCGGGGTGTATACGGCGGCATGGACCGGCTCGCTGTATAGGTTCCACTTCTTCAGCGGGATGCCCAGCATCGCCAGCGTCAGCACGGCGGGCACGATATTGGCCAGATCGTCGACGAAGTCGATGTGGCCCGTCTCGATCTTCTCGTCCAGACAGGCGCGGGTCACGTCGTCGATGAACGGTTCCCAGCGCTTGACCGCGGCAGGGGACAGGTACGGGTTCAGCACCGTCCGGTAGGTGCGGTGCTCCGGGTCATCCATTTCCAGGATGCCGCCCCGTACTACGCTCACCCGGCTGGCCGTCGGGATGGAAATGCCCTTGTAGCCGCGTCGTTCGCCGTGGATGTCGTGATCATTGGAGACCGCCGGGCACCGTGCCAGCTCGAACACCTCGGTGCTTCCGGCCGCGACCCAGTGCCCGCCGTAGGTGTCGGTCCACGCCATCGGGCACTTGGCGTGCATCTCCTCGGTGATGCTCTCGAACTTCTCCCGGTAGTCGGCGGCGTGCCGATCGAAGTGATACCGGTTCTTCTTGCGATCGCTGTCGCTGTCACTCACGATGTCGTCCACACTCAAAGCGGCTCGCCCCCTTTACGTTTCGTCTGTCACGAGGATGGCCTGCTCCGGACAGGAGTGCGCGGCTTCGCGGACCAGGTCCTGCTGGTCGGCCGGAACCACCTCACTGACCGCCGAGGAACTGCCGTCAATGTCGCTGAGCTGGAATGATTCTGGAGCAATCATCGCGCACAGCGTGTGGCCTTGGCAGCGTTCGGGATCAACCCATACCTTCACGTTGTCTCCTTGAGCTCAGGTGTTGCGGCCGCCGTTGACGCCCAATATCTGACCGGTGATGTAGCCGGCTTCCTCCGACACCAGAAAGGCGCACGCGGCGGCGATATCTTCCGGCTTGCCCATCCGGCGCACTGGAGTCCGGGCGATGGTCTGCTCCACGTCGCCGAGCAAGCCCTGTGTCTCGGCCTTGCGCAACATCGGGGTGTCGATGAAGCCGGGAGGCACGGCGTTGACCGTGATGCCGCTCGGGCCGTACTCGAGTGCCAGCGACTTGGTGAGGCCGTTGACCGCGGACTTGGCGGCCACGTAGTGCGCCATGAAGGGTTGGCCGGAATGCGCGCTCGACGACGAGATGTTGACGATCCGTCCCCAGCCGGCCTCCAGCATGTCGGGCAGCACCGCCTGGATCGTGTGGAAGACCCCGTTGAGGTTGACATCGATTACGCGCTGCCAGTCCTCGAAGGTGATGTTGGCGAACTTCTTGAACCCGTCCAGACCGGCCGCGTTCACCAGAACGGTGATCGGGCCCAATCGGTCGCGGATCGCTGAGACGGCGGCGTCGACCTGCGACCGGTCCGTCACGTCGGCGGTGTAGGCGAGGTCGTCGTCCGACGATTGGAGGTCGATCGTGGCCACGTCGAGACCGTCGGCGCGCAGCCGACGCACGACGGCCAGGCCGATGCCGGATCCACCACCGGTTACGACCGCCGTCTTCATGTCGAGGCCTTTGCTACAAGGCGGAGCATCTCACTCAAAAAGAATCTCCCTTACAATTATGAGAACCTTACTCTCATGCCGAAGCGGCTCGCAAGCAAGCGCGAAAACCGTGCGCGGCCTGCGGTGAGAGGCCGAAGGCGCGTTCCACTGAGCGGTTGCTTAGCCAGCCGGTGACTTTGTCCAGTTCCTGGAAATTTGTTGAATTCTCCGAGCCCGAATGTAGTATTCGCCGGGGAAGAGAATGAAATTTTCGTGACACTCACCACACTGGGGGTATCGATCATGCCTGCGCAGGACCTGGCTCTAGGGGGACTCAAGAGGGGACGGGCATGAGGCCGCTGGAGGGCATCCGCGTCCTGGAGGTCGCGATGTACGGGTTCGTCCCGTCGGCGGGCGCCGTACTGGCCGAGTGGGGTGCCGACGTGGTCAAGGTCGAGCATGCGGTGACCGGCGATCCCCAGCGTGGCCTGCGGCAGACCGGCATGCTGCGGGTCGAGGGCGACCCCAACCCCAACATCGAGCACGCCAACCGCGGCAAGCGCAGCATCGGGTTGGACATGTCGGTACCCGAGGGCAAGGAAGTTCTGCACGAGTTGGCCCGCCGGTCCGATGTGTTCCTCACCAGTTTCCTGCCTGACGCCCGGCGCAAGTTCGGCATCGACGTCGACGACATCCGCGCGGTAAACCCGAAGATCATCTACGCGCGGGGCAGCGCCCTCGGTCCGCGTGGCTCTGAGTCCGACAAGGGCGGCTACGACATGACCGCGTTCTGGTGCCGGGCCGGAACCGCGGCGACGATCACGCCGATGGGCTACGAGGGGATGGTCAATCCGCCGGGCCCCGCCTTTGGCGACACCATCTCCGGCACCAACCTCGCCGGCGGCATCGCGGCAGCTTTGCTGAAGCGCGAGCGCAGCGGCGAACCGTCCGTAGTCGATGTCTCATTGCTCGGTAGCGGCGTGTGGTCGATGGGCCACACGGTGGCGCTGACGAACCACCTCGGTCAGTTACTGCACGCGCCGCCGGCCGGCGTCCATGGCTCGCCGATCAACCCCCTCGTGGGGGTGTACCCGACGGCCGACGGCCGCCACATATCGCTGGTGATGATGCAGCCCGGCAAGTACTGGGCCGACGTGTGCAAGCACATCGAACGACCGGAATTGATCGACGACCCACGCTTCGCCGACGCGGAAAAAATCGCCGCCAACACAGCGGAAGCGGTTGAGATCTTGAAAAAGGTCATCGCAACCCGCACGCTTGCCGAGTGGAGCGAACGCTTTGCCACTCTTGCCGGGCCCTGGGCGCCGGTGCAGGACACCCTGCAAGTGGCAGCCGACCCGCAGATCCGCGCGAACGAATATATAGTGCGCGCAGGCGAACTCGACCTCGCCGCCAACCCGGTGCAGTTCGACGTCACCGCGCCGCAGACCGGCCCCGCGCCCGGATTCGCCGAACAGACAGACGAAATCCTGTTGGAACTAGGGCTGGACTGGGACCGCATCATCGAACTGAAGACAGCCGGCGCCGTCACCTAGGGGCTCGAGTTGTGTAAGACGCGGAGGCCAAACTCATATCGGTTCACGGGGTGTCCGATAACGGTTTTGGTTTCCCATTCCGCCGGAGCGTCGGATGAGTAATAATCGCTGCACGCTTCAATTCGTGGACGCTGGGCCGGGCTGGCATCGGGTTGGAGCGCCAACTCACGCAACGGAACGGAGGGCTGGCGTGAGGAGGGAGACCCTGAACGGCCTCGCGAAGCCGAGATCTTGCAATTCGCTGCGCATTTCGTCCTTGACGTCATTGTCGCCGCGAGTTGGGCCTCACGAGCCGAAGGCGCCTGTTGTCGATGGCGAATAGATCGAACAAGGACACGAATCGCTGGTCGCCCGGAATATCGTTGCCCTCAGGCTTCTCCGGGGCAATGCAGGCGGTCGGTGGCCTGTTCGCGATGTCGGCAGACGCGATCAGGTTCTTGTTCCGGCGGCCCTTCCAGACGCGGGAGTTCTTCGAACAGTCGTGGTTTGTCGCCCGCGTGTCGCTGTTGCCCACGCTGTTGGTGGCGATTCCGTTCACGGTTCTGGTGAGCTTCACGCTCAACATCTTGTTGCGCGAACTCGGCGCGGCTGACCTCAGCGGCGCGGGTGCCGCTTTCGGCGCGGTCACTCAGGTCGGCCCCCTCGTGACCGTGCTGATTGTGGCCGGTGCCGGTGCGACGGCGATGTGCGCGGACTTGGGTTCGCGCACGATCCGCGAAGAGATCGACGCGATGGAAGTGCTGGGTATCAATCCAATTCAGCGTTTGGTGACGCCGCGCATGCTGGCCGCCGGATTGGTTGCGCTATTGCTGAACAGCCTGGTGGTCATCATCGGCATCCTGGGCGGCTACATCTTCTCGGTGTTCGTTCAAGACGTGAATCCCGGTGCGTTCGCGGCGGGCATCACGTTGTTGACCGGCGTTCCCGAGATGATCATTTCGTGTGTCAAGGCAGCGCTTTTCGGTCTGATCGCCGGATTGGTCGCGTGTTATCGCGGGCTTACGGTATCGGGCGGCGGCGCCAAAGCGGTGGGCAACGCGGTGAACGAAACCGTGGTGTTCGCGTTCATGTCGCTCATGGTCGTCAATGTAGTTGTCACCGCTATCGGTATCCGATTCTCGACCAAGTAGCGCGAAGGAGGTGTAGGACACGCGATGGCACTGCGCGCCACCTATCCGCGTCTGACGCGACAAATCCAGCGGCCGGCCGCCGCCTTGGGGCGGGTGGGCGATCACACGCTGTTCTACGGCAAAGCGCTGGGAGGCATACCATTCGCGGTCACTCGTTACCGGCGGGAGATCATCCGCCTCATCGCTGAAATCAGCATGGGTGCGGGGACTTTGGCGATGATTGGCGGGACGCTCGCGATTGTCGGCTTCATGACGCTCGCCGCGGGTGGCACGCTGGCGGTCCAGGGATACAGCTCACTGGGCAACATCGGCATCGAGGCGTTGACCGGATTTCTTTCAGCCTTCATCAACGTGCGCATCGCAGCGCCGGTTGTCGCGGGCATCGGTTTGGCAGCCACCTTTGGTGCCGGCGTCACGGCTCAGTTGGGTGCCATGCGGATCAACGAAGAAATTGACGCCCTGGAATCCATGGCGATTCGGCCGATCTCGTATCTCGTGAGTACCCGGATCATGGCCGGAATGTTGGCGATCACGCCCTTGTACAGCATCGCCGTCGTCCTGTCGTTCCTGGCTAGCCAGTTCATCACCGTGATGCTCTTCGGCCAATCAAGCGGCTTGTATAACCACTACTTCACCACGTTCTTGAACCCGATCGACCTGCTGTGGTCGTTCCTGCAAGCCATCGCGATGGCGATCACGATCCTGTTGATCCACACGTATTACGGCTATTTCGCTTCGGGCGGACCGGCCGGTGTAGGGGTCGCAACTGGTAACGCGGTGCGGACTTCGCTGATCGTGGTCGTGTCAGTGATACTCCTGGTTTCGCTCGCCGTTTACGGCGCCAACGGAAACTTCAACCTGTCCGGCTAGGTGGAACGGTGATGAACGCGGTGAAAAGAAAGTGACGCGCAGCTCCGGCGCCCGAGCGTACGTGCGGCCGCTGGTTGGGCTGGGGACCGTCGTGGTGATATTGGCGATCTTCACGCTGGCGGTGACCCTGTTCCGGGGTGATCTCACTGACACCGTCCCGGTGACCGTGATTTCACAGCGCGCCGGCCTGGTGATGAACGCGGACGCCAAGGTCAAGATGCGCGGCGTGTCGGTGGGCAAGGTCGAGTCGATCGAGCCGCTGCCGAACGGCCGTGCGGCGATCCACTTGGCGATCTACCCGTCGCAGTTGCAATACATTCCCGCCGACGTGCACGTCAACATCGCGTCGTCGACGGTGTTCGGCGCGAAGTCGGTCGAGCTGGTAGCGCCGGACAACCCCTCGGCGCAACGGTTACGTGCCGGCCAGACGCTGACGGGCGAGCACGTCATGGTCGAAATCAACACGGTATTCCAGCAATTGGTGGAGGTGCTGAACCAGATCGACCCGGCGAAGCTCAACGAGTCGCTGGGCGCGCTGGCACAAGCTTTCAGCGGGCGGGGCGCGAAGCTTGGCCAGTCGCTGAGCGACCTGGATTCGTTTCTGGCCAATCTCGAGCCGAGCCTCCCCGCACTCCGTCACGACCTCACGGTTTTGCCGGAGGTGTCGAACGCCTATGCCGACGCGGCACCGGACCTGGTGCGGGTTGTCTCCAACGCGAACCGGATCAGCCAGACACTCGTCGACGAGCAGAGCAACCTGGATGCATTGCTGATCAGTGCGATCGGCTTGGCCGACATCGGCAACGATGTCTTGTCCGCGAACCGTGAACCCCTGACGAATGTGTTGCATCTGCTGGTGCCGACCACCGATCTGACCTCCGAATACCACGAGGTGTTCACCTGCGCTTTGGGCGGTCTGATAGTGATCTCGCACGCCCCGCCATTGTCGGAACCGAGTATCAACATCACGGCGAGCCTCACGTGGGGCGGCGAACGCTATCGGTACCCGACGAACCTGCCCAAGGTCGCGGCGACCGGCGGCCCGCAGTGCATGGAGCTGCCGCGAATACCGTTCAACTCGCATCCAAAGCAGCTGATCGCAGATATCGGCGCCAACCCGGTGGGGTACGGAAACCAGCAGCTGCTGATCAATTCCGATCTGCTAAAACAGTTGTTGTACGGGCCGATCGCCGGACCGCCACGCAACTCTACTGGGGTCGGGATGCCCGGATGAGAACACGCAGCCCGCTGATCAAAGTCGCGATCTTCGCGGCCGTGATGGCCGTGTTGACCGCCTCCCTGTTCTTCATCTTCGGCCAGTATCGGACGGGTTCCACGACCGGATATTCGGCGGTGTTCTCCGACGTGTCGCGTCTGCGGCAGGGCGAGTCGGTGCGGGTCGCCGGGATCCGGGTGGGCACGGTCAACAGCGTTTCGCTGCAGCCGGACAAGAAAGTTCTGGTGAAGTTCGATACCGACCGCAGCGTCGTCCTTACCGAAGGCACCCGGGCGGCCGTCCGCTACCTCAACCTGGTGGGTGATCGCTACCTCGAACTGCTCGACGGTCCGGGCCCGGCCAGACATCTGCCGCCCGGCGGTCAGATTCCCGTCGAACGCACCGCGCCTGCGCTTGACCTCGATCTGCTCCTCGGCGGACTGAAACCCGTAATTCAGGGTCTGAATGCGCGCGATGTCAATGCGCTGACCTCAGCACTGCTGCAGGTCTTCCAGGGTCAAGGCGGGACTCTCGAGTCCCTGTTCACCAAGACGACTTCGTTTTCAAATGCCATGGCCGACAACGATCAAGCCGTGCAGCAACTGATCGACAACCTCAACATCGTGATCGGCACCATCTCCAAGGACGGCACCAAGTTCTCCAACGCGGTCGACCGCCTAGAGCGGCTAGTCAGCGGGCTGTCGGACGACCGCGACACCATCGGCGCCGCGATCACGGCGTTGGACAACGGAACCGCATCGCTGGCGGATCTGCTGAGCAGCGCGCGGCCGCCACTGTCCGGCACCATCGATCAGCTGAATCGGTTGGCACCGATACTCGACAACGACCGGGACCGCATCGAAGCCGCAATTGCGAAGGCGCCACAGAACTACCGCAGGCTGGTCCGACTCGGCGTGAACGGCTCGACCATTCCGTACTTCCTCTGCCAGTTGGAACTCCGCGGCACCGACCTTCAGGGCAGGACGGTGAAGGCCCCGATATTTAGGTCAGAAGCTGGAAGGTGCACGGAACCCTGATGCAGAAATATCGCGGAATTGGGTTGATCAAGGCCGGATTCATCGGCGCGGTCTTGATCACGCTGACGATCTTGGTTGGCCTGTCGCCCGACCGGTTTATCGCATGGGCGACGATGGTTCGGTACCAGGCCCTCTTCTCGGAAGCCGGCGGTCTTGCGCCGGGTAACCCCGTGACGGTATCGGGCCTGAAGGTCGGCACCGTGTCGAGCGTAGAGCTGAGCCACGGCGATGCCTTGGTGACGTTCGCATTAAAGGGCAACGTGCTGCTAGGTTCCGAGACTTCGGCGCACATCCGCACGGGCACGCTACTGGGCGAGCGGGTACTGACAGTGGAGTCCGCAGGCACCGGCAAGCTGCGGCCGATGGCTGTCATTCCCGTCTCGCGCACCTCTTCGCCATACTCGTTGACGGAAGCGGTCAGCGACTTGACCACGGAAACCGCCGGAACCAACACCGCGACGCTGAACCAGTCGCTGGACACACTGTCGGCGACGCTCGACCAGATCGCACCCCAATTGGGACCTGCCTTCGACGCGGTCACCCGGCTGTCACGCACTCTCAACAGCCGCAACAAGAACCTTGGCGAGCTGTTCAAGACCGCAGGCGACGTCACCGGGATCCTCTCCGAACGCAGCCAGCAGGTCAACAGACTCATCCTCAACTCCGACACTCTGCTGCAGGTATTGGTGGCGCGCCGGCAGCAGATCGTGGACCTGCTGGCCAACGCCTCGGCGGTGGCCAAACAGCTGACGGCCTTGGTGCACGAGAACGAAAGCAAATTGGCGCCGACGCTGGAACGGCTGAATTCGGTGACCGCGATGCTGGAAAAGAACCGCGACAACATCGGCAACGCACTGGTGGGTCTCAAGAAGTTTCAGATCACGGTCGGTGAGGGCATCTCCAGTATGTACGCCTATCAGGCCTTCGTCCCGAACTTCCTTGCCCCGCAACTGTTCCAACCGATCCTCGATTACCTCTGGGGATTCCGCACCTTCGACACCTCAAAGGGTCCTGGCTATCCGTCGCCGATACCTCGGTCGTTGACTCCATGGCCGTACAACGGTATTCCGGTATGCCCCGAATGCACGTTGGGCAACAGGGTCGGAGGATCGCAGTGATCGCTCGGATTCCCTCGAATCGGCGCAAGCCGCTGGCGATTCTGACAGCGGTTGTCCTGGTCGGGCTTGTCGTTGCCGGCGCTGCTGTGCTGGTCCGCAAGACGTTTTTTGCCCCACACACGATTACCGCCTATTTCACGTCCGCCACCGGGATCTATGGCGGTGACGAGGTGCGTGTGTCGGGTGTCAAGGTCGGAACCATCAAATCCGTGGAACCGCAAGGGGCGCAGGTCAAGATGACCCTGCAGGTCGACCGTTCGGTGCCCGTTCCGGCGGATGCGAAAGCGGTCATCGTTGCCTCGAACCTGGTAGCTGCCCGCTATGTCCAGCTCACTCCCGCCTACCGGACCAGCGGTCCGGTCATGCCGGACGGCGGGGTGATCCCGGTCGGGCGGACCGCGGTTCCCGTCGAGTGGGACGAGGTCAAGACCCAATTGATGCGACTGGCAACGGATTTGGGGCCCAGTAGTGGCGTTTCGGACACGTCGGTGGGCCGGTTCATCGACAGTGCCGCCAATGCGCTTGAGGGCAACGGCGACAAGCTGCGGCAAACGCTCGCTCAACTGGCAGGGGTGGGCCGGATCCTCGCCGACGGCAGCGGCAACATCGTCGACATCATCAAGAACCTGCAGATCTTCGTCAGTGCCCTGCGCGACAGCAACGTCCAGATCGTCCATTTCAACGAGCGCCTGGCGACGCTCACCAGCGTGGTCGACGACAGCAAATCCGAACTGGACGCGGCGCTTACCGACTTGTCGACGGCAGTCGGGGAGGTGCAACGCTTCGTCGCCGGGACTCGCGAGCAGACTAGCGAGCAGATTGCCCGATTGGCCGATGTCACGCAGAACCTGGTCGACCACCACATGGATCTGGAAAACATTCTGCACGCAGCGCCGAACGCGCTGGGCAACTTCTTCAACGACTACAACGCCGACACCGGAACCATCGTGGGTGGGTTCGGGATCATGAACTTCGCGAATCCCACGTTTTCGGGTCTGCTGCTTCCGGTTCCCGTTCCCGGCTGTACGGCAGTCGGCGCAATCGAAAACGTCACCGCGGTTGAATCGGGCAAGCTGTGCTCGATGTTCCTCGGTCCGGGGTTGCGGGTGCTCAACTTCAACAGTCTGCCGATCCCCATCAACATATTCCTGCAGAAGTCGATGGACCCTGCCAACATCCTCTACACCGAACCGCGTCTCGCGCCCGGGGGCGAGGGTCCAAAACCCGGACCACCCGAGACCCCGCCCGCGGTGTCGGCCTACACCGGCCTGCCGGGTGATCCCGTGGGACCGCCGGGGGCAGAGCCACCGGCGCGGATACCGGGCGCGGCGATGCCGCTGCCGCCTCCGCCGTCGACACCGATGGAACCGCCACCACCGGCGCCGGGTGTGCCGGGCATGTTGCTGCCGGCCGAAGGGCCGTCGTCATGATGGCCTGGGCGTGGGTGCGCGCGCGGCGGATGCTCGCCGTTGTCGTCTGCGCAGTGTTGACGCTGACGGGATGTTCCTTCCGCGGCCTGAACTCACTACCCTTGCCGGGCGCGGTGGGACGCGGGCCGGGGGCCGTCATCTACCACGTCGAACTCCCGAATGTCGGTACGATGGAGTCGAATTCGCCGGTGATGATCGACGACGTCGTCGTCGGCAGTGTCGGCAACATGAGGGTGCGGGGCTGGCACGCCGACGTCGAGATCTCGGTGAAGCGCGATGTCGTCGTCCCGGCCAACGTGGTAGCCACAGTGGGGCAGACCAGCCTGTTGGGTTCGATGCATCTGGCACTCAATCCGCCACTCGGCCAGCAGGCAAGCGGACGGTTGCAGCCGGGCGCCACCATCCCGCTCAGTCGGTCGTCGGCCTACCCGTCGACGGAGCAGACGCTGTCGTCACTGGCAGCGGTCGTCAACGGCGGGGGACTGGGACAGATCGGGGAAGTCGTCCACAACTTCTCCACGGCCCTGGCCGGGCGCGAGGGCGCCGTACGCGATCTGCTCAAGCGCCTCGACACGTTCGTCGGAACGCTGAACGACCAGCGGGACGAGATCGTCGACGCCATCAACGCGCTCAACCGGCTTGCCGGCACATTCGCCGACCAACGCGATGTTCTCGCCGAGGCGCTGCGCAAGGTACCGCCCGCACTCGATGTGCTGATCAGGGAGAGGCCACGCTTCACCGCAGCCCTGGACAAACTGCGCGTCTTCAGTAACACCGCCACCCGGTTGATCAACGACTCCCAGGCTGACCTGGTCGCCAATCTCAAAAACCTGGAACCGACCATCCGCGCGCTCGCCGACGTCGGACCGGAGCTCGGCGCGGCGATCGCGGCAAGCTTCGTGTTCCCGTTCACCCAGAACTTCGTCGATCGAGCGGTCCGAGGCGACTACTTCAACCTGCACGTCGATTTGGACCTGTCGATTCCACGGCTCAAGCGAGGACTCATGTTGGGGACCCACTGGGGAGCGCTGGACCAGCCGTTGGTACCGGCGCCGGGGGACCCGTACTACCTGAATTACACCCACGATCCGCTGCATGACCCCATCAGGCCACCGTGGGTGGATCCGGAAAGGGTGCCGCTGCCCCCGCCCCCGCCCGGTGCGCGGCTGCCCGGCCCGCCACCCACCCCCGCCCCGGCACCTGCGCCCGGGCCAGGACCTGCGCCTGGGCCGGGACCTGCGCCGGGACCTGCGCCCGGTCCCGATGCGGCACCCACGGAAGGTGGCGGGTAGATGCTGACTCGCTTCGTCCGGATTCAGCTGGCGATCTTCACGATCGTCGGGACCATCGGCGTGATTGCGATGGTGCTTGTCTACGTCCAAGCGCCGACCCTATTGGGCATCGGCCGGATCACGGTGACGCTGGAACTGCCGGCCGCCGGCGGGCTGTACCGGTTTTCCAACGTGACCTACCGTGGGGTTCAACTCGGCAAGGTCACCTCGGTGAGTTTGACGCCGACCGGGGCGAAAGCCACACTGTCGCTTAGTAGTTCACCTAAGGTCCCCGCTGACTTCACGCCGTGTCCAGAGCGCCCGGGTCCCCCTAATCAGTGTGGTGCGTATGTGCTCAGTGTCTCCGCGGTGGGTGAACAGTACGTGGACTTGCGGCCCAGGAGCGATTCGCCGCCCTACCTACACGACGGTTCGGTCATCTCGTTGGGCAAGGAATCGATTCCGCAGCCGGTCGGGCCGATGCTGGACAAGGTCAACGCTTTGGTCCAAAGCATCCCGAAGACCAAGCTCGGCCAACTGCTCGACGAGACCTTCCATGGCTTCAACGGTTCGGGTTACGACCTGGGTTCGCTGTTCGATTCCACAACGACGATCTCCCATGACGCCAACGGCGTCGCCGATCAGACCAAAACCCTCACCGAAGACGCTGGGCCACTGCTGGATTCGCAAGCAAGCACCACCGATGCGATCAGAACGTGGGCGCGCAGCCTCGCGGGGATCACGGACGTATTCGTGCAGGACGATGCCAGCGTTCGCACTCTGCTGCAAAACGGACCCGAGGCGGCGAACGAAGCATCCCGGCTGCTCGAACAAATAAAACCGACGTTGCCGGTGTTGCTCGCCAACCTCACTACCATCGGGCAGATCGGCATCACTTACCACCCATCGCTGGAGCAGCTGCTGGTCTTGCTGCCGTCGGCGGTTGCTATCGAGCAGGCCGCTGGCCCGGAGAACCATCCCGAGGGCACGGCCCAAGGCGACTTCGCGCTCACCATCGACGATCCCCCTATTTGCACGGTCGGTTTCATGCCGCCCAACACATGGCGATCCCCGAGCGACCTCACCGACATCGACACACCGGACGGGTTGTATTGCAAACTCCCGCAGGACTCACCGATCGGGGTCCGCGGTGCACGCAACTATCCCTGCATGGGTAAGCCGGGCAAGCGCGCACCCACCGTTGAAATCTGCAACAGCGACCAGCCCTACATGCCGCTGGCGATGCGCCAGCACGTCCTCGGTCCCTATCCGCTGGACCCGAACCTGCTCTCCCAGGGCATCCCGCCCGATGACCGGGTTACCGTCAACGACCGGATCTTTGCCCCGGTGGAGGGAACGCCGCTGCCGCCGGGGGCGGTGCCGCGCGGCGCAACGCCGGGGCCGCGGGGAGAGAATCCACCGCCGGACACCGTCGCCGCGGCTGTTCCGCCGATGCCGTCGACACCCTTGCCGGGCGTGGCGACCGACCTTTCGCCCATAGCGCCACTCGACGTACCTTCAGCCGCGGAGCTTCCCGCGCCACCCGCAGCCCCAGCGGCGCCCCCTGCTCCGAGTGCCGCGCCAAGCGCGTTCGGTGGCGGCGGGGCGGGGCCGTCCATCGCGTTCGCCCGGTACGACCCGCACACGGGACGTTATGTCGGTCCGGACGGGAAGCTGTACCAGCAGTCGGATCTCGTTGACCCGAAGGCGCCCAAGTCGTGGAAGGACATGCTGCCCACCTGATCGCGGTCCGCAGGATTCAGGCTGAAATAGCAGCGGGTACGACGGGCAGCGAAGTGGAACGCCGGGTCAGCCTATTCTGTCCAGGCGGAACGGCATCGTGATGTCGAGCCACTGGTTTTGTCCGCAGGCGCCGGACGGGCCGACCGTCTTGTCCTTACCGGCAAAAGTCGAAGACCCGAGTTGAAATCCACCGTACTCATTCACGGGATAGAAATAGAAGGTCTGCTGTCCGGGGAACGCGGTACCGTCTTCACACTGCTCCCAGTTCGCTACAGAGCGTTTAACCTTCCACATCTGCCCATCATTCATATACAGGGCAGCGCTCCATCCCTGGTCGCTGGTTACCATGCCGTGGCATTCCTGGAATGTTTCGCACGTCGAGGTGATGGTCCAGGTCTGGTAGACCGTCGGCTCGGCGAAGTACTGGTCATTTCTCTGGGCGTAATCGCCAACTGACGTGGCGCGGAACGTTCCGCTGATGGCCACTTCCTCCTTGGTTGTTGCCTGGGCTGTGAACGGGTCCAGCGCCGTGCTCAAACCACCGAATACCGTGGCAGCAACCAGCGTTGCGGAGGTGAGTATTCGAACTGAACGCATAATATGCTCCTCGACGCGAATGATCCGACAGTGCCTATGGCAGCTTTTCCGGCATCGGTTTCGGCGTTCTCGCGCGAGAGAATCATATCGCGCCAGCGACCGGATGCCGAATGAGCCCGAAAATGTAGAAGGTCAGTTTCAAGGTCTATGTCGCCCTATACCTATCGCGATAGGGTGGACATTTATGAGGATGCGTTCCGTCTCTGTCGCCGGGGCGGTCAGCACGGCCGTAGCAATCCTGCTCACCGCCCCGATGGTGGGGGCGCCCACTGCTCGCGCCGACACGGGCATCAATGGTTACGTTCAGTGCCTTGGAGGCGACGCGAAGCCCCCGCCGCCAGGGGTCAGTGCAGAAAATTGGTTTCCCAGCGTTTTTGTGATTAAGACGGATTTCGATAATGGCATGCCCCCTGCCCAAATTGTTCACACGTTGATAGGCATGGGAGTCAAGCCGGATGATGCCGCTCTCCGGGTGCGGTGTTTTGTGGCCAACCAGCCACGCGGATCGGGGCATTGAAACGGGCCGCAGTCACGAAAGCGGATCCATTTTCGAGATCAGCCAGGAACCGTTGACCTTGACCACCGTCACTTGGGCGATGTTCGCGGTCGTCTGAGGTTCTGGCTTCTCCTTACTGGTGGCGGTCTGGTTGAGGAACACCAGTACAACGGCCGAATCCGCGTGCATCTCTGAAACGGCGGCCCGAAGCACCTTGGCGGTCTGTGTGACCTGATTCTGCAGTGCCAACGCCGCGATCTGTTCTGAGAACTTGGTGTAGTAAGCGAGGAAGTCGCCGGTGAGATATGACTTCGCCCTGGCGATGTCACGGTCCAAGTTGTCGGGAGAATACGTCAGCACCGCCACGGCACCGTCTGACGCCACCTGGATCGCCCGTTGTGCCGCCGCGTCGCCGACTTGCTGGTCCGGCCGGTACAGAACGAAGTACAGACCTGCCGCGACACTCACGGCGCTGACAACGAATATCGTCGCGAGTATTGACCGCCACCTGGCCAAACACCCACGGGCCCAACGCTTGACAGTGGCGAGCCCGTTGGTACGACCCGATCCCGAGGCAGCGGATGGTGTTTCCGCCTCGCCGGCCACTGAGGTTTCGGTGCCGTCCAGCGACGAGTCATGCTCGACAGTCATTACAGGAAATCAACTTTCGACAATTTGAGTTGACCGGTGTCCCGCGTGATGCCAACACTCATCCGCCACATGGCAGGTGGCTGACGGGTGTTGTCTGCGTTGGTGATTTCGGATCTCGCCGCGACAAGCAGGACCGCTGAATCGTCGCTCAACGACACGACGGCAACGGATTGGACGGTGCCCTTGCTGCTTACCTTGGTGTCCTCCGCCTTCTGAACCATGAGGGCTGACATCGCTGATATTTGGTTCTTGAATTCGCCCGTAGAAATGTCGATGATCCGCTGAACGTCGGCCTTGGGACGAGTGGCGTCGATCGACATCATCACCGTGACCCCCTCTCGGGCGGCTGCAGTGAATTCCGCGGCAAGCTGTTGTTTGTGCGTGGCGGCCCGGTGCTGCGACACGATATAACCGCTCGCGCCGACGGAAACGCAGAAGATCACGATGCCGACGACAGCAGCTACTGTTTTCCACTTTGGGCGTCGGAGCCACCTCGGTCGGCCAAGACGCCGCGGCGACCCTAATCGGATTCGTCGCGGCCGCCGTGCCTGCGACAACAACGTGCGGCGCTGCTCGCCATCTCGGGATGCGACTTCGTCGTCGACTTCGCCTGCGTCGGAATCTGTTTCGGAGCCTTTTTCGGCCGCCGCACGCAGCCTTGCGAGGCGGGCACGAGCCGCGGCGGCGCGCGCTTCCGCCCTGGCGACCTCGTCTTCTACGTCCGCCACCGAAACGGGAGCTACGACGCCGTTAGCCGGGTCATCAGAATGGTCGGCGTCTTTCCCCTCCGGATCATGCACAGGCTCAAAGCCTATCACTGCAGGCCTGAGCTCAACGCTGTCAGGCAACTGCTTTCGCGGCTCTACATGCGGAAATGCTCGCTTGACCGGTCGCAAAAGGGGTTGCGGTTCGGGCGCAATCCGGCGTTGTCGGCTAGTGGCTCGAATATCTTTCCAATTGGGAGAATGTTCTTTTCAGTTGCTTTTTAGATGTGGCAAAGTAATGGGGTGCGATTCATCGTGGCAGTGGTTGCCGCGCTGTTCGGCTCCGGTGTGCTGGCAGCGCCGCAGTCCTCGGCCGAGCCGACCGTCTGCGACTATCCCGCCTGCACCCCCGGCATCATGCCGCATCAGGTTCTAGGCGCGCCGTGTGACAACACCACCTACTACGCCTTCGGTGTCGACGACAGTGTTGTTCCGCCATCCGGGCAGCCCGGACGGCTGATGTTCTGCGGCTCGCCGAGGAGATACCAGCCTCGATGGTTCCGGTCACCTCCAATGGCGGGTGTCAAGGAAGAAGGCGCAGCCTGCCAAAACTTCCAGAACTACGTCGCGCAGGCGCCCGATGGTTTGTTCCTGATCTGCTTTGCCCACGACGGCATTCTGACCTGGGTGCGCGCCGACACCTAGGAGCTTGCGTCCCACGGCCACGAGGGATTTGGTGTCATGCCCTGAGTTGATCGCGTAATTGGTTCGACCGGGCCATGCAACGACGGTGGTGTCAGAGGGGGTCGAATTTGGCGATCAGCCAGGAGCCGTTCATCTTTGCCATCGTCACCAGGACGTTGCTCTCGGTTACCGTCGGCTGAGGCTGTTCCTTGGTTTCGATGCTCTGGTTGACAAACATCAGCACGACGGCCGAATCCCGACGTATCTCAGAAACGGCTGCGCGAATCACCTTGGCGGAAGCCCATATTCGTTTCTCCTTCGCCGTGGGCGCCACGGTCTCCTCGGTGAACTTGGTGTAGTAAGCCAGTAGGTCACCCGTGAGGTGCGACTTGGCCCTGGCGAAATCCTGATCCAGGCTTTCGGCGGAATATGACAGCATCGCCACGGTGCCCTCGGTGGCCGCCCGGACCGCCTGCTGTACGGCCGCGTCACCGATCTGTGAATCCGGCTCGTACCGAAAGAAGTACGTGCCGCCGGCGAGTCCCAACGAACCAATGATCAACGCGGTCACCAGAATCGGCTGCCAAGCTGCCACGCACCAGCGGATCCAACCGCTGATTCCAGCCGTTCCCTTCGCCGGTGCAGGCCGGGGTTGATGATCGACCGTCATTGCAGGAAGTCGACTTTCGCCAACTTGAGTTGGTCACCGACGCGGGTGACTTTCACGCTGATTCGCCACGTCTTCATCACGCGTTCGCCGTCATCAGGATTGAAGCTGTCGGACCTCGCCAAGACGAGGATGATTCCCGAGTCAGCGGTCGTCGATTCGACGGCGACGGCGTCGACGATGGCCGTGGTGCTCATCTTCGACTGCGCCACCTGCTGTGCCAGGGGCCAACCCGTGACGCGCAATTGCTGCCTGAGTTCTCCGGTCGAGTTGTCGATGTTGCGCTGTATGTCCTCCTCGGCGTGGTTGGCATCGATCGACATCAGCCTTATGACCCCCTCCCGCGCGGCTGCCTCGAACTCCGCGGAGCGATGCTGCGTGCGGGTGAGGGCGCGGTGCTCCAACTCCATGAACATGCTCGCCCCGAGCGAGGCGCCGACAATCACGCACGCCGCCGCGAGCGCACCGGCTTTCCGTCCGGGAAGCTGGAGCCGGGGCGGCTGCCAGCTATTGGACGTCTCGGGCAGGGGTTCGTCGTCGTCATAAGAGCCGGCGAAGGCGCCGTCGTCGGCGTCCGGGCTCTCGAGGGACCAAGCACGCCAACGCACCCGTGCTACGCGGGCACGGGCCGCCTCGGCGCGAGCCTCAGCCCGGGCGAGTTCTCGCTCCGCCTTGGCCACTTCCTTCTCGTGGTCAAAGGCAGCGCTGGTGGCGTTACGGCCCCCCGCCGGACGCCGTGACGCCAAGGTGAGCTCCTAGTCGCTTCGCATCGTGCACGGAAACCCACGCTATCACCAGCCCACGAGCCCGCTTTGGCTTCGAAAAGGCCTCGAAGGGTTTGAACAGCGTGCTCGTCTGCGAATCAATCGTTGGTGCCGTCACGACTCGCGTCGGACGCGCCGATGAGACGGTGGGTGATCCGCAGTAGCTGCGAGCGCAGCGTGTCGTCGTCGACGTCGGCAACCAGCGGATGCATCACCCCGACCGCGATCGCACCCGAGAGCACGGCCGCCGACACCCGCGCGTCCTCGCTGGTGTCGTCGACCAGGACGCCGTAGAGCCGTCGAATGAACGCCTGGAACTGCTCCTGCTCGGCCAGCAGTCGCACCACGACGGGATCGAACTGCAGGGTGCTCGCCGCGCCCCGCCGCTCAATGGCCATGTCGATAACCCGGCGCAGCAGCACCTCGCGCGCCTGGGGAAAGTCGTCGTGGGCCTCGGCGGCCTCCAGCGCTTCCTCCAACCCGCCGAGTTCGCGTTCCGTGAGCGCGACGACGATCTGCTCCTTGGTCTTGAATTGGTGGTAGACGGCCGCCTTCGTGACTCCGACGGCATCGGCGATCATCTGCAACGATGTGCCGCCGACGCCGTGCTCGGCGATCAATTTCAAGGCAGCGTCCAGGATTCGCGTCTGCGCTGCGCTGCGCGCGACGAAACGGAATCGGCTAGGGGACTGCCTGGAAATATCAGCAACCACACGCAGAGCCTAGCCGATCGGCTATTGACCCCTCGCTAGCCGATCGGCTAGCTTCGCTGACGGGCCATGCCGTCGGAAGGAGTCACCCATGTCCGAGAGCGGTGAGGCGCGCCGTGCACCGAGGCGAATAGATGGCGAGCTGATCCTGCTGTGGACATTGCCCGCGACGGTGCTGCTCTGGATCTCCGCGTTCTTGTTGTTCCCCGGCTTCATGCCGCCCATGTCGCCGACTATGTCGGCGGAACAGGTCGCGGCGTTCTATCAGGAACACGCGCCGGCCGTCCGCTACAGCATGATCCTGTTCAACTGGTTCGGTGCGAGCCTCATCCCGATCCTGACGCTGATCGTGCTGCAAATCCGTAGGATGGCCCATCGCACGTCGATCCTCTCCTACGCGATGCTGGGTTGCGTGGCCGGCGGCCCCACCTTGTTCCTCATCGCCAATGTCTGCTGGCTGCTCGCCGCCTTTCGTCCGGAACGAAGTCCGGAGCTGACGCAACTGCTCAACGATTTCGCTTGGGTCACCTTCACGGTCTTGGTTCCATTTTTGATCGGACAAAGCGTGATTCTTGCCCTGGCAATCTATTTCGACGATCCTGCAAACCTCGTGCTGCCGCGCTGGGTGGCCCACTTCAACCTTCTGGTGGCCGCGGCGCTCGTGCCGGCAGCTTTCGTGGGCGCTTCGTTGTCCGGTCCGCTGGCGTGGGACGGCGTGTTGTCGTTCTGGTTGAAAAACGTCGCTATCGGCGTCTGGGTGGTCGTGATGGGCGTCGTCCTGGGTCAGACGGTGTATCGAGAGCGTGCCGACACCCAAAGCCGTGCAAGAGAACTGGACAGCGTATGAGCACGCTGGACGCGCGAGTGACTCCGCCGGAGTCGGGCAGCAACGCTGAGACCGGTTCCCCCTCCGGCCGGTTGCATCGCCGGATCGCCTGGCACCTGCGGCACAACCCCAAGCGCGAACTGTGGGTGGCGTGGTGGATCATGGTCGCCTTTTACATCGTATTTTTTGCGATGGTCTTCATCGTGGCGCAAGTCCAACCCCCGCCGCAGCCCACCTGGAACCTCGCGAGGCAAGTCCACTGGTTCCATGAACGACAACTGGGAATACCCATCGGTTTGGGCGTTGTGTTCGCCATCACCGGCATGACCGCGATAAACAACGCGCTCATCGCGCATTCGATGCGACGCATGTCGGTCAGCCGCGCTTTCGGGTATGCGTACCTGCTCATCTATTCATTGGCCGCGGTTCCCGGCTTGCTTCTGCTGTGCATCGCGCTGGTCGTCGGGACGCTACGACCCGAGCGGAACCCCGAGGCGATCGGTTGGCTCTACGACTTCGCGTTTCTGTCGTTCGACGGCACCATGGGAGTCTTCCTGATCGGTTCGCTGATCTGGATGGTCGCGATTCTGATCGACAAGAATCGAGTGTTCCCCAAGTGGTTCGGCTACCTCAATCTGTGCAATGCGCTCACCGAGGTCGTCGTGGCGCCCTGCTGGCTGTTCCAACGCGGCGTGTTGGCCTGGAATGGCCAAATCGCTTGGTGGCTCGACATGGTCGTGTTCGGCGTCTACCAAGTAACTTTCATCGTCATGCTCTTTCTGATGATCCGGCGCGAAGACTTCGGTACCGGCCCCCTGCCCGACTTGCCGCGCAAAAGGGTGACAAAACTGGCGACCGCGCAATGACGGATGTCGCAGGAACCGACAAGCGGGCCAGATTCGTGCCCGGCCAGCCCGACATGTGGGCCTTCGTGTTGTTCGAAACGCTGGTTTTCACAGGGTATTTCGGCATCTATCTGTTTTATCGTGCCCGCAGCCCGGAGCTGTTCCTGCACTCGCAGGCGCATCTGGACCTACGCATCGGCGTTTTCAACACCCTCGTCTTGCTGCTGAGTTCCTGGTCGGTGGCGCGGTGTGTCCAGTCGTCGCGTGCCGGGGCCTACCCGGCGGCGCTGCGAGATGTCTATATCACCGCCACATGCGCCGCAATCTTCTTGTTTTTCAAGGTTTTCGAGTGGGTCCGGTTGGGAGGCTCGGGAAACGGGCCGGACAGCGCCGACTTCTTCACCTACTACTTCTTCCTTACCGGAATCCACTTCGTGCACTTGTTGATCGGGTTCGTCGTCCTCGGGGTCATCGTCTATCAACTCCGGAGTCCGGCCCGCCGATCCCAGGAGTTGGTCGAAACGTGCGCCACCTACTGGCACACCGTCGACTTCCTCTGGGTGCTCATTTTCGCGCTGCTGTATGTGGTGAGGTGATTGAGATCAGGTTCAACAAGAGGCTGCTGATTGCTTGGTTGGTCCTGGCGTCGTTGACGCTGGCCTATCTGTGGATCGACCACTCTGTCGATGGATCGCCTGGGCCCAGTGTGGTGGTCACGTTGAGCGTGATCGCCATCGCTCTGATCAAGGTGCGCATCATCTTTCGGGAGTTCATGGAAGTGCGCCACGCCCCTGCCGTGCTGTGCCGCCTGACTGACGCCTGGGTGGTGCTGGTTGGCGTGAGCCTATTCAGCTGCTACATCGTCGGGTCGACACTCGGGTAGTTCCGAATACGGGGGCGAATTACCCCGTCGGCGTGAAGGTGATGTGCAACTCGCTGAGCCCGCGCAGGATGTACGTCGGCTCATAGGTGTATTGGCGATTGTCGGCCGGCCCGTGCTTGGCCTCGTTGATGCTGATGTCGGCCATGCGGTCCAGAATGCGTTCGAGGGAGACCCGGCCCTCGACGCGGGCGAGCGGGCCGCCCGGGCAGGAATGCACACCGCGCGCGAACGCCATGTGCTCGCGGACGTTCTTGCGGTCCAGGCGGAATTCGTGCGGGTCATCGAACCGGCGCGGGTCGCGGTTGGCGGCACCCGGTAGCACCATCACCACCGTGCCGGCCGGGATGTCGACATCGCCGACCGTGGTCGCCCGTCGGGTCAGCCGCGAATCACACTTGACCGGACTTTCGATACGCAGCGATTCCTCGATGAAGTTCGGGATCAGGCTGCGGTCATCGCGCAACTGTTGCTGGATGTCGGGCCGGTCGCCGAGCACCCGCAGCGCGGCGCTGAGCAGCTTGGCCGTGGTCTCCTGACCCGCGGCGAAAAGGAATGTGGCCGTGCGTACCACCTCGATGACATCGGGTGTGGAGCCGTCGGGGTACTTCGCCGTGGCCATCGGCGTGAGGACATCGTCGCGCGGGTCGCGTCGCCGATCTTCGATGTAGGCGGAGAACTTGTCGTCCAACCACTCCAACGGGTTGATACCGACCGACGCATGGTCAAGCGAGCCGACCTGGCCGGCGCCCAAGACATTACGGAAGTCCCTGTGGTCGTCTTCGGGAACACCGAGCAAGTCGGCGATGACCAGCGTGGCAAAGGGTTTGGAGTATTCGGAGATGAACTCGCACTGGCCGTTGCTGAGGAACTCGTCGAGCTGCCGGTCGGCGAGGCGCCACATGAACTCCTCGTTTTGCTTGAGTCGGCTCGGCGTCAGCAGCTTGCTCAGTACCGACCGCGCCTTGGTGTGCTCCGGCGGATCCATGGTGACCATGTGCTCGAACATCGGGAAATAACTGCGGTGTTCTTCGATTTGCGCGCTGATGTCGTCGCCGTCGGGCTGGAACGGCAGCGGCGGGAACGGGCCCCCGAGCGCCACGATGTTCGAGAACGTCTCGGGGTCCTTGTAGACCTCGGTGGCTTCCTCGTAGCCGGTCACCGCCACGACGCCGTAGTGCGGCAGCTGGAGGACCGGATTCTGGCTGCGCAGGTAGTCGAAGTAGGGGTGCGGATCGGGCACCAGGGATGGGTCGGTGAAGAAGTCGATCGATTCGAAGGTGCTGGTCATAGTGCGCGTTCCTCCCGAAGCCGGCCGCTTTGCCGGCGCTGCCGAATTGTCCAACCACTGCGAGGCGGCGCAAGCCTGGCGCCGCCCTGAATCCGTCGGTGTGCTGAGCACTTGCTTAGCATGGCGGTATTGTCGAGGTCAAGGCGACTCGGCCGAGCTGGCAGGCACACTGGCTACGATCGGCGTGGCTAGTCGGCGAGCGTTGAGGGTACGGAGGAATTTCGTGAGATCGGCCCGCAGGATCGGGGCGCCGGACGCGAAGAACCGCGGTCTGCTGCTCGATGCGGCCGAGCAACTGATGATCGAAGAGGGCTACGCCGCCGTGACGTCGCGTCGGCTCGCGAACAAGGCTGGGCTGAAACCCCAGTTGGTGCACTACTACTTCCGCACCATGGAGGAGCTGTTCGTGGCGGTCGTGCGCCGCCGCGCCGAGGAAGGTCTTCAGGTGCAGGCGAAACTGCTGCAATCTCCGCAGCCGTTGTGGGCGATCTGGCGGTACGGCACCGATCCGGGGTTCACCCGGATCTCGATGGAGTTCATGGCGCTGGCCAACCACCGCAAGGAGATGCGAGCCGAACTCGCCCACTACGCCGAGCGTATCCGCGAGGAGGAGCGGAAGGCGGTGGCGGCCGCACTGGAGCGCTACGGAGTTGACCGTGAGGACATGCCGCCGGTGGTGTGTGCGGTGCTGATGAGCAGCTTGTCGCGGATGCTGGTGCTCGAGCAGTCGGTGGGCATGTCCGCCGGGCACGCCGAAACCCGCGAGCTGGTGGAAAGTTATCTGCGCCGCCTCGAGGGCGAGCCGCAGCCGATTGAGGGCATCCCGCAGTCCTGGGCTGTTCACCAGTGCCGGATCGAACAGAGCACGCCCTTGGGGCCGTCTTTCGAGACGACGACGACCCCATCCACCGACAGTTCACAATGAAGCCCCGGCGTGCCCGGTTCCGTGCCCGTGCTCGCCGTGACCATCGCCCACACCTCGGGCTTTGCCAGGTCCAATTCAAAGCTCCACGCTTTGTCAGGGCCGACGTCGAAGTTGACGTGCGGTGCGTACTGATAGGGGTTGTGGCTGTAGTCGGCGAAGGTCGGCGGCTCTTTGTCGATGTAGTAAATGTCGGCGTAAATAGGGTCTTTAGCGGTAACGGTGTACTTGACGTGATGCATCGCCGGGTCATCGGCGTGGGCCCGTCCGGTGCCTACTAGTACGCCCGCTCCCCCTACCAAGACAGCGACCAGGGCAGTGGTTAACATCGCCGAGCCCGCGCTCAACAACCTGTACGTCATGTCGTTCCTCCGGCTTCCGGGCGCGGCCGGGCGGTGCGGTTCATCACTCGCTCTGCGGCCTGCCAGTGTGCGTCGGCAACCCACAATCGTGCAAAGGATGCTATCGCCTCGTCGGGCGAAACTCCGCTGATTACACGCTTAATTTCCGTCGCCGGGTGGCGGGCCAGCGACCTCGCCACCGAGCGCCATCCCTCATCGAACGATGCGCGGGGCAACACCAGGTCCAACAGGCCGATCCGCTCGGCCTCGGCGGCATCGAGGGTGGTTCCACTGCCCGCCAGCAGCAGTGCCCTGCCCTTTCCGACAATCGCGGCGAGACGTTCGGCACCGCCCCAGGCGGGCATGATTTCCAGCGTCACTTGATTGAAGGCGATCTTGATGTCGTCGGCGGCCACCCGAATGTCGGCGGCGACAGCTACTTCGGCGCCGCCGCCAAAAGCGTGGCCGTTCATCGCGGCGATCACCGGCGCTGGGAAGCCGGCCAGCTGATCGCATATCGACCGCATCCGTTTGGCCATCGCCGAGGCGTCTTCTACGGTCCGCAGCGCGGCCAGCTCCTTGAGGTCGCCGCCCGATACAAAAGCCCGATCGCCGGCGCCGGTGATGACCAGTGCTTGAGCGCCGGCGGCGGCATCGAGGGCCTCTTCTAGCTGCTGCATGGTGTCCAACGCGATCGCATTGCGCGCGTGGGGTCGATCGATGGTGAGCACAGCCAGTCCCGGAACAAGAGAGTCGAATTCCAGGTCCACCATGCGTCGTTGCTCCTTGGGCCCAAGCCGTCCGGTATTGGCATTCTCCAATTCGGAGAATAGCATCATCGTCGCAGGCCGAAGTGCGTCCTGGATGAGGATGGGGGTGGATCAATGGGCCACCGAACCACCCACCTAACCACCCACTTGACCACCGCAGTCGGTGCAGTGTTCGTGGCCGCCCTCGTCGGGGCCTGCGACGCGCAACCGCCGACCGAGCTCTCCAGCACGGCATCGGTCACTGTCGACGGAAAGAACACAAACGTCGCGGTCGTGAAGTGCAGTCAGGTGCAGTGGTATCGGAAGATTCACATCGGCGGCGATTTCGCCGGGGCCACCGTTTTCGTGGATGGGCGCGGAGCCAAGCCGTTGGCCGAGTCCGTGCGCATCCAGAACATGAGTGGCTTTACCGGCATGTACTCGCAAGGTGGCCAGGGTGATGCCAACACGAGCGTGAGCGGCAAATCTTTCACGATCACCGGTACGGCCCACGGCTACAAATTCGACAAACCGAATGATCCCGTTACTGCGAGCTTCAAGATCACCGTCTCGTGCTAGCTGCTGCGAGTCTTCGTGGGCAGGGGGCACGTTGCGGTCAGGCAACTAAGAGAATAGTATTCTCGTAAATCAAGAAGGAGGGTTCCATGGGCCAGTTGTCGCACCGGGAAGACGTCCCGTTTCCGATCTTTGACGCGGACAACCATCTTTACGAGCCGCCCGAGGCCCTGACCAAGTTCCTGCCCAAGGCGTACAAGGACTACGTCCAGTACGTGCAGATCAATGGGCGCACCAAGATTGCGATCCGCGGCCACATCAGCAATTACATTCCCAACCCGACCTTCGAGGTCGTCGCCCGGCCGGGCGCCTGGGAGGAGTACTTCAAGTACGGCAACCCGGACGGCAAGAGCAAGCGCGAGCTGTTCGGCGAGCCGATGCGGGCGATCCCGGCGTTCTTCGAGCCCGGTCCGCGCCTGGAGAAGATGAACGAGCTGGGTCTGGACCGCACCCTGATGTTCCCGACGCTGGCCAGCCTGCTCGAGGAGCGGTTGCGCGACGACCCCGTCGCCATCCACGTTCTGGTCCACGCGCTGAACGAGTGGCTCGACGAGGTCTGGGGCTTCAACTACCAGAATCGGATCTTCACCACCCCGGTCATCACGCTGCCGATCGTCGAGAAGGCGATCGAGGAGTTGGAATGGGCCGTCAAGCGCGGCGCCCGCGCCATCCTGATCCGCCCGGCGCCGGTCCCGGGCTTCCGCGGTCCCCGGTCGTTCGCGGTGCCCGAATTCGACCCGTTCTGGGAGCGCGTCGTCGAGTACGACGTGCTGGTCGGCATGCATTCCAGCGACAGCGGTTACTCCCGGTACACCTCCGAGTGGGACGGCGCCGAGCAAGAAATGCTGCCGTTCCAGACCAACGCGATGGGCATCCTCAACGAATGGCGGCCGATTCAGGATGCGGTGGGTTCGTGGGTGATCCACGGCGCGCTCTACCGCCACCCGAAGCTGAAGGTCGCCATCGTCGAGGCCGGCTCGAAGTGGATGACCCCGCTGCTGGACGGCCTGGCCGAGGTCTACCGGAAGGCGCCGGAAGTTTTCCCGAGCGACCCCGTCGAGATGGTCAAGAACCGGATCCACGTGAGCCCGTTCTTCGAAGACGGCATCGACGATCTGATCAACCTCGTTGGTGTGGACCAAGTGCTGTACGGCTCGGACTGGCCACACCCGGAAGGGCTGGCGGAGCCGACGTACTACGTCAACGCGCTGTCGCACCTGCCGGTCGACGACCAAGCGAAGATCATGGGCGGGAACCTGTCTCGGCTCGTCACGGTTTGACGCCCTGAACGGGCAAGCCTGGCAGACCATCCCCGAGATGGTCCTGAGCTCGGCCGACCGCTTCGGCGATGCCGAGGCGGTCGTGGACGGGACCTTGCGGCTGAGCTTCGTTCAGGTGGTTGATCGGATTCGTTGTGCCGCAGGGGCATTCGCGTCCATCGGTATCGAGAAGGGCGACCGGGCCGCCATCTGGGCGCCCAACTCGGCCGAGTGGATCATCGCGGCATTCGGATTGCTGACGGTCGGCGGCGTGCTGGTGCCGGTCAACACGCGGTTCAAACCCGACGAGGCGGGCGACATCATCGTCCGCAGCGGGGCGAAGGTCGTCCTGGTCCAGAAGGACTTTCTGGGTCTCGACTACGCCTCGGGTTCAGCCGTTCCCGCCGGAATTCCGGTCATCGACCTCAAATCCGACTTTCTGGCCAGCGGTTCACCGTTGCAGCGGCAGGTGAGCGGCACCGACATTTCGGACATCATCTTCACCTCGGGCACCACGGGACGGCCCAAGGGCGCGATGCTCAATCACCGCCAGACGCTGCGCATGTACGACGAGTGGGCGACGCTGGCGGATCTGCGCGAGGGCGACCGCTACCTGATGATCAACCCGTACTTCCACACCTTCGGGTTGAAGGCGGGACTCGTCGCATCCTTCCTCCGCGGCGCCACGATGCTGCCGGTCCCCGTTTTCGACCTCGACACCGTGGTGGATCTCATTGCGCGCGAGCGCATCACGATGCTGCCCGGCCCGCCGACGCTGTATCACTCGTTGCTGACCGTGTCCGACAAGTCCAAGCTTTCGACATTGCGTGCGGCCGTGACGGGCGCGGCCGACATCCCCGTCGAGCTCGTCCGTCGGATCCATACGGAACTGCCGTTCCAGACGTTGATGACGGGTTACGGGCTCACCGAAGCCGGCAATGTCACGTTGTCGCGGCCCGGCGACTCGTTCACGGATGTAGCGACCACCGCGGGTCTACCCTGCGAAGATGTTGAGGTGCGCATCGCTGACGACGGGGAAGTGCTGGTCCGCGGGTACAGTGTCATGCAAGGCTATCTCGATGATCCCGTTGCCACCGCGGAGGCGATCGATGACGACGGATGGTTGCACACCGGGGACCTCGGCAGTCTGGACGCGAACGGCCGCTTGCGAATCAATGGACGCAAGAAGGACATGTTCATCGTAGGGGGGTTCAACGCCTATCCGGCCGAGATCGAGGGCTTCCTGCTGGAGCACCCCGCCGTTGCGCAGGTCGCTGTGATCGGGGTTCCCGACGAGCGCCTCGGCCAAGTGGGGAAGGCCTTCGTCGTTCCGAAAGCCGAAGTCTCCGAAGATGATTTGATCACGTGGTGCCGCAACCGGATGGCGGGGTATAAGGCGCCACGATCCATCGAGTTCCTCGACGCGCTGCCACTGAACGCCACCGGCAAGGTGATGAAGGACCAACTCCGGTGACCGACGGCGACATTCACTCGATGGTGATCGCATCCGATTACCGGATCCCCGATCCGACCCGAGTGTGGCCGGTACTGCAACGAAACCAGTCCGCCCTTTCCGATATCGGCGCCCATCACGTTCTGGTCTATACGTCAACGCGTGACTACGGCCGCGTCCTGGTGATGATCGGGGTGCACAGCCGCGAGCCGATCGTGGAACTGCTTAGGTCGCGCATCTTCTTCGACTGGTTCGACGCGGTCGGCGTCGACGACATCCCCGCCGTTTTCGCGGGCGAGATCGTCGACCGGTTTGTGGCCGTGCCGCCCGCCGCCCAGTCGGTGCCGAGGGTTCCCGGTGTGGTGGTGGCCGCGATCGCTTCGGTGGACGATGTGTCGACGCTCAGTGCGGAGGTCAACCTTGCGATGGACCGGTTCACCGCCGCGGGTATCCGAAAGACCTGGGTGTTTCAGGCCTTTGACGACCCGCGCGAGGTCCTGATCCTGCAGGAGTTTCCCGACGAGGAGCGAGCCAGGGAGTGGATCGACCATCCCGATGCCGCGGCTCAATGGATGATCGGAGCGGGATTCGGCGCTTACCCACCGCTGTTCGTCGGGCGACTCACCGACATGATGCGTATCGACACGGAGTAAGCGGCGCGCCCGAGTTGCGTGCTCGAGTGTGTGCCCTGCGGCCCTGAATTTTTGGGTGCGGGGCAATATCCCACACGTTCGGCGCAGAGCGTCGAGCGTCGGATGTTGACCCAGCGACGGCCTCAGTGGGGGACCTTGGGGGCCAGGTTCCCGACCAATTGGCCTAGCAGCGGCGGGATCTCGAGCCTCGGCAATACCACCTCGACGAAGACCATCCGGTCGCGATGCGTGGCCGCGGCGGTGAGCGCGTCGTCGAGTTCACCGTAGTTCTGCACCCGAAACGCCAGATGCTCCGCCACCCCGAGGGCGCGGGGCACCTCGGTCCACTTCCACGCCACAATGTCGTTGTACGGGGCCGTCTCACCGTGAATTGCCCGCTCGACGGTGTATCCGTCGTTGTTCACCACCACGATGACCGGCGACAAACCCTCGCGGGAGAACGTGCCGAGTTCCTGGATTGTCAACTGGGCGGCGCCATCTCCGATCAGCAAGACCGTCCGGCGTTCAGGATGCGCGACTGCCGCCCCGACAGCGGCGGGGAGCGTGTAACCGATTGAGCCCCAAAGGGGTTGGCCAATGAACGTGACGCCATGCGGCAGGCGGTGGTCCGCCATTCCGTAGAACGAGGTGCCCTGATCGGCCAGCACGACATTGCCCGGGGTCAGGGCTGAGCAGAGTCGGTCCCACAGCATCTCCTGTGTCACCGGCTGGTCCCGTGACGGTGTCGGCGGCGGAGGTGCGGCCGGCGGTGGGGTCACAGGCGGCGACGTTATGCCCCGCTCGGTCAGGATCGAGGCCAGGGCATGCAGCGCGGCGCCCATTTCCAACGGCGCGAAGACTTCACCCGCGACGCTGCTCTGGTACTGATCGACATCGATGGTCCTGGCCGGGTCGATGCGCTGACTGAAGAAGCCGCTGACCATGTCGGTGAACACCACGCCGGCCGTCACCAACACCGGTGCCTGCTCGATGGCCTCGCGAACCCAAGGGGCGCTGGCCGCCCCGGCGTAGATGCCCAGGAAGTTCGGCGAACTCTCGTCGAGCAGGCTCTTGCCCCACATCAGCGTGGCGTGGGGTACCACGTCGGCGACCAGCAGCGCCTCGAGCTCAGCGACGGCCTGCAGGCGGTGCACCAACAGGTCGGCGAGCACGGTCAGTCGGTGGTCGCCGATGAGCTTCTGCGCTGCCTCGGTGAACATCGCCAGGGCGCGCGGACTGGTGCCGCCGGTGTAGCGGGGCAGCGGAGCTGCCGGCGGCTCGGTGGGGAAGCGCGCCACGTCCGTCGACAACAGCAGATACCCAGGCCGCTTCTGTTCCCGCACCTCGGACAGTACCCGGTCGATTTCCCGGCAGGCGGTTGCCGGCATGAGATTCGCTTGCGCACAGGTGATTTCGCGGCTGATGCGAAGGAAGCGTTCGAAGTCGCCGTCGCCGAGGGAATGATGCAGCGCACGACGGGCACCCTGAGCGTCTTTGGACGGCCCGCCGACAATGTGCACGACTGGCACGTGCTCGGCATAGCTGCCCGCCACCGCGTTCGTCGCCGACAGCTCGCCTACCCCGAAAGTCGTTACCACAGCCGACATTCCGCGTAGCCGACCGTAGCCGTCTGCGGCGTACCCGGCGTTCAGCTCGTTGGCGCTGCCCACCCATCGGATGCTCGGATGGGCCACGATGTGGTCCAGAAACGCCAGGTTGTAGTCACCGGGCACGCCGAAGATCTCAGTGACGCCGAGTTCGGCCAGCCGGTCGAGGAGGTAGTCGCCGACGGTGTAAACGGAGTTGGTCGCTGGATCAGTCACGATCATGACGGTACGCCGAAAGAGGTGCTTTCCGGCCGGACGCCCGTTCGATATCGTGCGGGCCATGGCAATCAAAGAATCCCGCGAAATACTCATCGAAGCCACGCCCGAGGAGATTCTGGACGTCATCGCAGAGTTCGAAGCGATGCCCGAATGGTCGGGACCGCACGAAAGCGCAGAAGTTCTGGAGACCGGCGAAGACGGCCGGCCCAGCAAGGTCAAGATGCGGGTGAAGACGGCGGGCATTACCGATGAGCAAGTTGTGGCCTACACGTGGGATGACAACGTGGTGAGCTGGTCGCTGGTCAGCTCCGGCCAGCAGAAATCGCAGGACGGCAGTTACACCCTGATTCCCAAGGGTGACAACACCTTGGTCAAGTTCCAGGTGACCGTGGACCCGAATGTGCCGCTGCCGGGCTTCGTGCTCAAGCGTGCCGTCAAGGGGACCATGGACGCCGCCACGCAGGAACTGCGCTCGCGGGTGTTGAAAGTGAAGAAGGGCAAGTAGCGCCGGTGAGTGACGGGGGGCCCCTGGCCGGGGTGAAGGTCATCGAACTCGGCGGGATCGGTCCCGGTCCCCATGCCGGGATGGTGCTTGCCGATCTGGGGGCCGACGTGGTGCGGGTGCGTCGGCCCGGTGGTCTGCAGATGCCGTCCGAGGATCGCGATCTACTGCACCGCGGGAAGCGGATCGTCGACCTGGACGTCAAGACGCAACCGGAGCTGTTGCTCGAGCTGGCCGCGAAGGCCGACGTGCTGCTGGACTGCTTCCGTCCCGGTACCTGCGAGCGACTCGGCATCGGTCCCGAGGACTGCGCCGCGGTCAATCCGCGATTGATCTTCGCGCGGATCACCGGGTGGGGGCAGGAAGGGCCGTTGGCGTCGACCGCGGGTCACGACATCAACTACCTGTCGGCCACCGGCGCGTTGTCGGCCCTCGGGTACGCCGACCGTCCGCCGATGCCGCCGCTGAACCTCGTCGCGGACTTCGGCGGCGGCTCGATGCTGGTGCTGCTGGGCATCGTGACCGCGCTGTACGAACGAGAACGCTCCGGTGAGGGGCAGGTGGTGGACGCCGCGATGGTTGACGGTGTCAGCGTGCTGGCCCAGATGATGTGGACCATGAAGTCGATCGGCAGCCTGCGCGACCGGCGAGAATCCTTCCTGCTCGACGGCGGGGCCCCGTTCTACCGGTGCTACGAGACTTCAGACGGCAAGTACGTGGCCGTCGGCGCCATCGAGCCGCAATTTTTTGCGGCGTTGCTCGAGGGGTTGGGCTTGTCGGCCGCCGAGGTGCCCAATCAGCTCGACGTCGCCGCGTATCCACGGATGCGCGAGCTATTCGCAGAGCGCTTCGCCAGCCGCACCCGTGATGAGTGGACCGAGGTCTTCGGGGGCACGGATGCCTGCGTCACCCCGGTGCTCAACTGGAGTGAGGCTGCCAGTGACGCGCACCTGACCGCGCGCTCGACGGTGATCACCGCCCACGGCGTCGAGCAGGCTGCGCCAGCCCCGCGTTTCTCCCGAACCCCGTCCGGACCGGTCGGTGCGCCGCCGCGTTCGACCACCCCGCTCTCAGAAATCGGGTGGTAACGGAGTATTTGCGTCAAACGCGGTCCGCAAACCTGACAGCGTTGTAGTTTGACAGCAATGGCTGTCCAAGCTTCGCGGGAAATCGTGATCGACGCGCCGCCGGAGAAGATCATGGCGGCGCTGCGAGACGTGGACATCTTGCCGCAGCTGTCTCCGCTGCATAAGCACGTAGAAGTCATCGATTCCTATCCCGATGGGATGCCCCATCATGTGAAGGCCACCGTCAAGCTCATGGGGATCGTCGACAGGGAGATCCTGGAATACCACTGGGGCCCGGACTGGGTGGTCTGGGACGCCAAAGAGACGTTTCAGCAACACGGCCAGCACATCGAATACACCGTCAAGCCGGAGGGCGTCGACAAGTCGCGAGTGCGGTTTGACATCACCGTCGAACCGTCCGGGTTGATCCCGAGTTTCGTGGTGAAGCGGGCGACTAGGGCGGTGTTGGAGTCCGCGACTGAAGGGCTGCGCAAGTGGTTCGACGGTGACCACAACGTAGCCGAATCCGAATAGCCTTGATCTGACCGGCAGCGCACGTTTGTTCCCGCTCTGAGCGGGAAGTCGAAGGCTATGTCACCGATTTGCGATACCTGCGCCGGTGTGACGGCGGTCGGATCGGTTTAGGTCTCCCATGGAAACCCCGACCATGTCCGATTCACCCGGTCAGCAGGACAAGAGGACGTTCGGCTCGGCGGCGCGCTTCGGCGTCGCGGTCGTTGGTGTTGCGCTGCTGGTCCTGGCGTTGACTCTCGCGTGGGTGAGCGGCTGCAAGTCCGGATCAGGTCCGGACTCCCTCGCGAACTGCGAAACGTTGCAGCGTCAATCCTTTGCCCTCGGCGCGCCGCTGATCCTGTTCGCCGGCGGCGTCGTCGCGTTCATTCGCACTTACCAGGTTTGGCGGAGTGGAGAACGCTGGTGGGGCTGGCAAGGCGTCGGTTGGTTTCTGCTCGTGCTGATGCTGATCGCGCTGACCATGACCGCACCGTTGGCGCTGCTCTAGAGGCTGGTTCGGCGCGATCGCGACGAGCATTTCAGTTACGTAGTCCTTACGCCGTTGCGTTGCTAACTTGGTAGGCAATGGCCATACAAGCATCACGCGAGATCGTCATCGAGGCGCCGCCCGAGGCAATCCTGGACGCGCTTGCCGACATGGATGCGGTGCCGTCGTGGTCGTCGGTGCACAAGCGATGCAAGGTCATTGACACCCACCCGAATGGTCGGCCGCATCACGTCAAGGTGACCATCAAGGTCACCGGAATAACCGACACCGAATTGCTCGAATACCACTGGGGTCCGGACTGGGTGGTCTGGGACGCGGCCAAGACCGCCCAGCAGTACGGCCAGCACGGCGAGTACAACCTGGTCCGCGAGGGTGACAACAAGACGCGGGTGCGGTTCACGATCACGGTCGAACCGGTGGCGCCGTTGCCGGCGTTCTGGGCCAGCAAGGCCCGCAAGAAGATTCTTTACGCCGCGACCGAAGGGCTGCGCAAACGAGTTATGGAGATGGCTGAGCCCGGAGCACGGCCAGCCGTCTGATCGCCTCGTCGAGGGTGTCGTCGCGCTTGCAAAAGGTGAAGCGCACCAAGTGATTCCACAGGTCGTTGTGGGGCGCCGCCGGATCGCAGAACGCCGACATCGGGATGGCCGCCACCCCGGCCTTTTCCGGTAGTTCGGCGCAGAACTTGGTGCTGTCGTCGTAGCCCAGCGGTCGCGGGTCAGCGCACAGGAAGTAGGTGCCGTAGGAGTCGTGGACCGCGAAGCCGATCTCGCTGAGTCCGGTTTTGAGCCGGTCGCGCCTGGTCTGCAGCGAGTTGCGTAGTTCGGCCACCCACGCATCCTGGGTGTTCAGGGCCAGGGCCACCGCGGGTTGGAAGGGGGCACCGCCCACGTAACTCAGATACTGCTTCGCTGCGCGTACGCCCTTGATGAGTTCCGCTGGGCCGCAAGCCCACCCGATCTTCCAGCCGGTGCAATTGAACATCTTGGCCGCACTCGAGATGGTGACCGTGCGCTCGGCCATGCCGTCGAAGGTGGCCAAGGGTAGATGCTCGTGGCCGTCATAAACCAGGTGCTCGTAGACCTCATCGGTGATGACCAGCAGGTCCGCGGCTGTCGCGATCTCGGCGATCGCCGCTGACTCTTCCCTGGTGAGCACTGCTCCGGTCGGATTGTGGGGCGAGTTCACGATAAGTGTCTTGGTCCGCGGCGTCAGCGCACCTTTGAGTGCGTCGACGTCCAACGCGAAGCCGCGACCGTCGGCTACCAAGGGCACGGCTTTGCGGTGCGCCCCGGCCATCGCCACCACGGGGGAGTAGGAGTCGTAGAACGGCTCGATCAGAAGCACTTCCGAGTCGGGTTCGACGAGGCCGAGCACCGCGGCCGCGATGGCCTCCGTTGCGCCGACCGTCACCAGAATTTCGGTATCGGGGTCGTACTCGATGCCGAAGTGCCGTTGTCGTTGGGCGGCGATCGCCTCGCGCAGCGGTTGTATGCCCAGCCCAGGTGGGTATTGGTTGACGCCGTCGGCGATGGCGGCCTGGGCGGTTTTCAACATTTTCGGTGGGCCGTCCTCGTCGGGAAAGCCTTGTCCCAGGTTCACCGCGCCGATCCGCGCGGCCAAGGCCGACATTTCGGCAAAAATCGTGGTCGCGTAGGGGCGCAGTCGCGACACGGTCATGGTGGACGAGCTTAAGGCCACCGAGTACGCCTGCTCGACCCGTCGAGCGTCACGCCAGCGTGGCGTTGGGCGGCGATTGCCACGCCAACGTGACGCTCGGCGGGCGGTGTGGTGGGCGGGTTGCCCCTGCTAAGCGCCCAACCAACAGGTTGGCCGGGGCCCCTGTTACTGTGCAGTTACTGGACCTAGTCTCTAAGACAGATCCGAACCCCCCTTTTGGAACAGGAATCGACATGTCCGAAGAAGCCTTTGTTTATGAGGCAATCCGTACACCACGTGGCAAGCAACGAAACGGCTCGCTGCACGAAGTAAAGCCAATAGACCTGGTCGTCGGTCTGATCGACGAACTGCGCAAGCGTAACCCCGACCTCGACGAGAACCTGATCAGCGACGTCATCCTGGGCTGCGTATCGCCCGTCGGTGACCAGGGCGGAGACATCGCCCGCGCTGCCGTGCTGAAGTCGGGCATGCCCGTCACCTCGGGCGGCGTACAGCTCAACCGCTTCTGCGCCTCCGGTCTGGAAGCCGTCAACATGGCCGCGCAGAAGGTGCGGTCGGGCTGGGACGACCTGGTGCTGGCCGGCGGTGTGGAGTCGATGAGCCGCGTACCGATGGGTTCCGACGGTGGCGCCATGGGCCTGGACCCCGCCACCAACTACGACGTCATGTTCGTCCCGCAGGGGATCGGCGCTGACCTGATCGCCACCATCGAGGGCTTCTCCCGCGACGACGTCGACAACTACGCGCTGCGCAGCCAGCAGAAGGCCGCCGAGGCATGGTCGGGCGGCTACTTCGCCAAGTCCGTGGTGCCGGTCCGCGACCAGAACGGCCTGCTGGTCCTCGACCACGACGAGCACATGCGCCCGGACACCACCAAGGAAGGCCTGGGCAAGCTGAAGCCGGCCTTCGAGGCTTTGGCGGCGATGGGCGGCTTCGACGACGTCGCGCTGCAGAAGTACCACTACGTCGAGAAGATCAATCACGTCCACACCGGCGGTAACTCCTCCGGGATCGTCGACGGCGCGGCGCTGGTCATGATCGGCTCGGAGAAGGCGGGACAGGCCATCAACGCCACCCCGCGGGCGCGCATCGTCGCCACCGCGACCAGCGGCGCCGACCCGGTGATCATGCTGACCGGGCCTACCCCGGCCACCAAGAAGGTGCTCGACCGCGCCGGTCTGACGGTCGACGACATCGACCTGTTCGAGCTGAACGAGGCGTTCGCGTCGGTGGTGCTGAAGTTCCAGAAGGACCTCAACATCCCGGACGAGAAGCTCAACGTGAACGGCGGCGCGATCGCGATGGGTCACCCGCTGGGTGCCACCGGCGCCATGATCCTGGGCACGATGGTCGACGAGCTGGAGCGGCGTAACGCCCGGCGCGCGTTGGTCACGCTCTGTATTGGTGGCGGCATGGGTGTCGCAACGATCATTGAGAGGGTTTAAGTAGATGGCCGACAACACAATTCAGTGGGACAAGGATGCCGACGGCATCGTCACGCTGACCCTGGACGACCCGTCGGGCTCGGCCAACGTCATGAACGAGGCCTATGTCGAGTCCATGGGTAAGACCGTGGATCGTCTTGTGGCCGAGAAGGACTCGATCACGGGCGTGGTCATCACCAGCGCGAAGAAGACCTTCTTCGCCGGTGGCGACGTCAAGAGCATGATCCAGATCGGTCCCGAAAATGCCGGTGAGGCTTTCGATCTGGTCGAAACCATCAAGAAGCAACTGCGCACCCTGGAAACCTTGGGCAAGCCGGTGGTGGCCGCGCTCAACGGCGCCGCACTGGGCGGCGGCCTGGAAATCGCGCTGGCCTGCCACCACCGCATCGCTGCTGACGTGAAGGGCTCGCAGTTCGGGTTCCCCGAGGCGACGCTGGGGCTGCTGCCCGGTGCCGGTGGCGTCACCCGCACGGTGCGAATGCTGGGCATTCAGAACGCTTTTGTGAACGTGCTGTCGCAGGGCACCCGGTTCAAGCCGGCCAAGGCCAAGGAACTCGGTCTGATCGACGAGCTGGTGCCGACCGTCGAGGAACTGGTGCCCGCCGCCAAGGCGTGGATCAAGGCGAACCCGGACGCGCACGAGCAGCCGTGGGACAAGAAGGGTTACAAGATGCCCGGCGGCACGCCGTCGTCGCCGGCCCTGGCGTCCATCCTGCCGTCGTTCCCTGCGCTGTTGCGCAAGCAACTCAAGGGTGCGCCGATGCCAGCTCCGAAGGCCATCCTGGCCGCGGCGGTCGAGGGTGCGCAGGTCGACTTCGACACCGCCAGCCGCATCGAGAGCCGCTACTTCACCAACCTGGTCACCGGCCAGGTCGCGAAGAACATGATCCAGGCGTTCTTCTTCGACCTGCAGACCATCAACAACGGGGGATCGCGGCCGGACGGCATCGAGCCGGTCAAGATCAACAAGATTGGTGTGCTCGGCGCCGGCATGATGGGCGCGGGCATCGCGTACGTCTCGGCCAAGGCGGGCTACGACGTGGTGCTCAAGGACGTCTCGCTCGAAGCGGCGCAGAAGGGTAAGGGCTACTCCGAGAAGCTCGAGGCCAAGGCGCTGGAGCGGGGCCGCACCACCAAGGAGAAGAGCGACGCCCTGCTGGCCCGCATTCATCCGACCGCAGACCCTGCCGATCTCAAGGGCGTGGACTTCGTCATCGAGGCTGTCTTCGAGAACCAGGAACTCAAGCACAAGGTGTTCCAGGAGATCGAGGACATCGTCGAGCCCAACGCGGTGCTGGGATCCAACACCTCGACGCTGCCGATCACCGGTCTGGCGACCGGCGTCAAGCGGCAGGAGGACTTCATCGGGATTCACTTCTTCTCGCCGGTCGACAAGATGCCGCTGGTGGAAATCATCAAGGGCGAGAAGACGTCTGACGAGGCCCTGGCCCGCGTGTTCGACTACACGCTGGCCATCGGCAAGACCCCGATCGTGGTCAACGACAGCCGCGGGTTCTTCACCTCTCGCGTGATCGGCACCTTCGTCAACGAGGCGCTGGCGATGCTGGGCGAGGGTGTCGAGCCGGCCAGCATCGAGCAGGCCGGTTCGCAGGCCGGGTACCCGGCGCCGCCGCTGCAGCTGTCCGACGAACTCAACCTGGAGCTGATGCACAAGATCGCCGTCGCCACCCGCAAGGGTGTCGAGGAGGCCGGTGGCACCTACGAGCCGCACCCGGCCGAGGCCGTCGTCGAGAAGATGATCGAGCTCGGCCGGTCGGGTCGGTTGAAGGGCGCCGGGTTCTACGAGTACGCCGACGGCAAGCGGTCCGGGTTGTGGCCGGGCCTGCGGGAGACGTTCAAGTCGGGCTCGTCCGAGCCGCCGCTGCAGGACATGATCGACCGCATGCTGTTCGCCGAGGCCCTGGAGACGCAAAAGTGCCTCGACGAGGGTGTGCTGACGTCGACGGCGGACGCCAACATCGGCTCGATCATGGGCATCGGCTTCCCGCCGTGGACCGGTGGTAGCGCCCAGTTCATCCAGGGTTACGAAGGCCCGCTCGGCCGCGGTAAGGAGGCCTTCCTGGCCCGTGCCCGTGAGCTGGCGGAAAAGTACGGCGACAGGTTCCTGCCGCCGGCCTCGCTGACGTAACTTTTACCGCTGACCAGACGCAAACTCGTACGAACGCATGGCGTTTCGTACGAGTTTGCGTCTTTTCGCGCTTAGGAGCCGCCGTCAGCGCACGACCAAGCCCGCGTAGTCCTTGTATTGCATGGCGTCGAAGGCGCGGGCTCCTGATGTGTTGGCATTGGCGATCGCCCGGGCCAGGCGGGTGGGCAGCGCCGAGTACAACTGGGCGCCGCGCGTCAGCGCCCACACACCAGCCTTCGAGCGGGGTACCAGGCGCTTGGCCGCGATGCAGGCCACTGCTCGGCTGCGGCGCACCGGATCGGCCAGTTGCCGTTCGTATTCGGCAAACGCCCGAGCGTGGTCGCCGCGGGCTTGCGCCAGTTCACCGGCCAGGACATAGGCGCCGAACACCGACAGGCTGGTGCTACCCCCGACGGCGGGGCCGGGGCAGTAGCCGGCGTCACCGACCAGGGTGACTCGTCCTCGCGACCAGGTGTCCAGTTGTAGCTGGGTGATCGAGTCGAAGTAGAACGCCGGCGTGCGGTCGAGCTCTTCGAGCCAGCGGTCCATCTGCGGGTGGATGCCGTTGCTCAACTCGCGCAGTATTTCCTTCTGCCGCAAGGTGTCTCGGTAGTGGCATTGCAGTTCTTCGTCCCGCCGGAACAGGCACACCACGCGCGCATCGTCCAGCGGCTTCGCGGTATAGATCAGGGTGAGGCAGCCGGCACGGACATGGGATATGGATTCCCCTTCGCGCGCAAGCTCTTTCGGAACCGAAAACACGGCCAGGTAGCCACCGAGGAATTGAGTGCGCTCGGCGCGTTCGCCGAAGGTCAACCGCCGCACGTTGGAATGCAACCCGTCGGCGCCGACCACGACGTCGAATGCGCGAGGTGTGGCGCGCTCGAAAGTCACCTCGCCGTCGGGGGAGATGGCGGTGATCGAGTCACCGAACAGGTACTCGGCGTCGCCTCGGCTGACCTCGTAGTACACCTCGCTGAGATCATCGCGCATGATCTCCACGTGCCGGTCGGATGCTGCCGCCACCAGTTTGCCGACGTCGATCTGAGCAGCCCGGCGGACGCCATGGCGATGGATGGTCAACCGGGTCGTGCCGGTGGCCAGCGCCTCGATCTGGGGTAGCACGCCCATCTTGTCCGAGATCTCCATCGCCGGCCGAAACAGGTCGACGGCGTGGCCACCGGTCTTGCGTAGTTGCGGCGCGCGTTCGACGACGGTCACGTCATGGCCGTACCTGGCGAGCCAATAAGCCAGCACCGGGCCAGAGATGCTCGCCCCGGATATCAGAACGCGCATGACGACCTCACTAATCGCGGTCGGCTGCTCAGGCGCTTCGCGCCCGCGGCCTCCCTAGGTACCTAATGAGGTTAGTCGCAGGGGACTGGCTACCGGCTGACGATCATTGCGCCGGTTCTTTGTCGGCCGCTGCATCGGCGAACTCGCAAAACGCGTCGAAGGCGCGTGCGCCGTAAATGGTGGCAGGCCCACCATGCATGAGAATGCTGACCCCGATGGCCTCGGCCGCCTCCTGCCGGGAGGCGCCGGCGCGAACGGCGGCCTGCGCGTGGGACGCGATGCAGCCGTCGCATCCGGCCACAACCCCAATAGCGAGTGCGATGAGTTCCTTGAACTTCTTATCCAACGCTCCCGAGGCGAATGCGCCATTGCTCATCTCGGCGAACCCGCGGTACACATCGGGGATCATTTTGCGCAGGGCCCGATGCTTCGGGTTGAGGTCGTTGAGGACGTCTTGGTAGTGGCTGTGTTCGCTCATGACCTATACAATACATATACCCCCCTAGGTATTCCTAGTACTGTCCATATACCCCGGGGGGTAGAGTGTCGGCAAGGGTTTAGGAGTGTGACGATGCGGTGGCCAACGAAGCCTGGGCGGTCTAAACACGCAGGAGTGCAATCGATTACCGGGCAGAGAACACGGATAGGGAAGTGACGATGACCACGGGACTGAGTGTCAAGCTGAACACTTCGTTCGAGGACGCGGTAGAGCGGACCACGAAGGCACTGGCGGATCAGGGATTTGGCGTGCTGACCACGATCGACGTCAAGGCCACCCTGAAGCAAAAGCTCGACGAGGACATGGAGAACTACTTGATTCTCGGTGCCTGCAATCCGGTCTTAGCGCACCGCGCCCTAGGGGTGGACCGTCAGATAGGCCAGTTGTTGCCCTGCAACGTTGTCGTGCGCACTGACCCTGACAGCTCGGGCGACGTGGTGCTCGTGGAAGCGATGGACCCGCAGCTCATGGTCCGGGTCGCAGGTGAGTCGGAAGGGTTGCAAGAGGTGGCCGATCAAGCCGCTGCCAAGCTGCAGGCGGCGATCAGCGCGGTCGGCCAAACAGGCAGCGGTTAAACCGCGTTCATGCCCGTGACCGGGTGAGTGCCCGGTGTACTGGCCGACCAATCGGCGGGTTAGGCAAGCGCGAGGAAGAGCTTTTCCAACTCCGCCTCGGTCATTGGTTCGGCTCCTTTTGCGCGTTTCCCCGTGGCGCATTCCCGCAGGCCGGTGGCGACGATCTTGAATCCGGCGCGGTCGAGGGCGCGGGAGACCGCGGCAAGTTGTGTGACGACGTCCTTGCAGTCGCGGCCCTGTTCGATCATCGCGATCACGCCGGCGAGTTGGCCTTGCGCGCGGCGAAGTCTATTCAATACCGCGGCGATGCTGTCTTCGTCACCAACCATGTTGTCTCCCTTCGACAATATAAAGCACAGTATATCCCCCCGGGGGTATTTTCGCCGGATACGCGTAGCGCTCGACCGGCTGAACACGAGCGCCTCGCGCGCCGAATGGGGAAGAGGTTGTCCTTTGGCTCTCGCGGGCCGTGTCGCCGCACTGGCGGCCATCTGCCGCGAGGGTGCGTAAATGTACGTCGCACGCGGCGTGTCCCTGTACAAACACGCGCGCTCGCGGGTACCGCTAGAGTCCGAGGGTATGCGCTTCGGTCTCTTCATTCCGCAAGGCTGGCGGATGGATCTTGTCGGCATCGAACCCGAAAATCACTGGGCGGTGATGCGCGACCTGGCTGCCTACGCCGACGACGGCGCGTGGGACTCACTGTGGGTCTACGACCACTTCCACACGGTGCCGTTCCCCAGCGACCAAGCCACGCACGAGGCGTGGTCGCTGATGTCGGCGTACGCCGCGACCACGTCGCGAATCAAACTCGGACAGATGTGCACCGCGATGAGCTATCGCAATCCCGTCTACTTGGCCAAGGTCGCGGCGACCGCCGACATCATTTCCGGTGGCCGAGTTCAGATGGGCATTGGCGGCGGCTGGTACGAACACGAGTGGCGCGCTTACGGTTACGGATTTCCCTCCGCGGGTGTGCGGCTGGGGCGGCTGGACGAAGGCGTGCAGATCATGCGGGACGCCTGGCGAGACGGCAAGGTCAGCTTCGACGGTAAGCACTACCAAGTCGATGGTGCGATCGTCGCGCCAAAGCCGTTGCAGGAGAATGGTCTTCCGCTGTGGATCGCCGGCGGTGGGGAGAAGGTGACCCTGCGCATCGCGGCAAAGTATGCGCAGTACACCAACTTCACGCCGGAGCCCGAGGCCTTCGCCCACAAGTCGGAGGTGCTGGCCGGGCACTGTCGCGACGTGGGCACCGACTTCGATGCGATCGTGCGCTCGGCCAACTTCACCGCGGTGGTCGGATCGTCGGAAGCCGAGGTCAAGGACCGGCTGCAGCGGGTGCGCGATCGACTGGCGGGTTACGTTCCCGACGCAGCGGCGGACGCGATGACCACCGGTCTCCCGGATGCGACGACCGGCACACCGGAACAGGTGGCCGAGCGGCTCGCGAAGGTGCGCGACTTGGGGTGTGAGTACGCGATCCTGTACTTCCCGGAGGCCGCCTACGACCGCTCCGGCATCGAGCTGTTCGAACGCGAGGTAATTCCCGCGCTCGGCTAGATGTCGCTGGTGACGTACCTGGTCTTGGCTGGCGGCGCAGCCAGCAACGGAGGAAGCTGAGTCACCTTTCCTTCGCCGGCACGGAAGGCGCGGTAGGCCTCGTCGTGCTCGACGGTGTCCCAGACTTCGTAAATGATCCAGTGGGCTTCGTCGTCCTCATCGATGAGCACGTCCGTCTGGAGGTTCCCTTCAAATGCCCGGGTGACCTCCAGCGTCCGACCCATCAGCTCGCGGGCGGCGGACACCTCCTCGGGCTTGAACTTGAGTTCGAGTAGAACCGTGACCGGCATGTCGTTCTCGTCTCTGTCGCGAATTTCCGTGCTTCTTCGCCGAGGGACGTTACCTCTTGCCCGGCTTCGTGCGACGGGTGAGAATGTGATTTCCAGATTTCCGGAATGCTGTTGTACGGTTTGAGGTGCACTGTTCTCCTGTCGGATCGCGGAGGATCTGTCTATGCAGAAGGCGCTTGCCCCGGAAATCTCAACCTGGCCTGAGGAGAACCCGCAGCTGATTGGCAGCCGATGCGGCGCCTGCGGTGCCACCACGTTCCCGGTACAGCAACGCTGTCCGCGGTGCAGCATCGGTGAAATGACCGAGGTGCTGCTGCCCCGCCGCGGCACCGTCGTCGCCTGGACCACGCAGGGATTCCCGCCCGGGGCCCCGTACGCCGGGCCGACCGGCAAGGATTTCGTGCCCTTCGGGGTGGGCCTGGTTCAGCTGGGCTTCGGCGACGACGCGGTGATTCGCGTCGAGGGCCGGTTGACCGAAAACGACCCGGCCAAACTGCAGTTCGGGCAGGAGGTCGAGCTCACCATGGTGCCGTTGACCACGGACGAGGAGGGCAACGAGATCCTCACGTACGCGTTTCAGCCGGTCTGAGAGGAAGTCTGCGGATGACTAGTGACGTTGCCATCATCGGTGTTGGTCTGCACCCGTTCGGCCGGTTTGAGAAGACCGCCATGGAAATGGGTGCGGAGGCCATCCAAGCCGCGCTGGCCGATGCCGGAGTCGAGTGGAAGGACATCCAATTCGGCTTCGGCGGCAGTTACGAGGTATCCAACCCGGACGCGGTGACGCGCCTGGTGGGTCTGACGGGCATCACGTTCACCAACGTGTTCAACGCTTGCGCCACCGCGGCCAGCGCCATTCAGCAGACCGCCGACACGATTCGGCTGGGCAAGTACGACCTCGGCATCGCGATCGGTTTGGACAAGCACCCGCGCGGTGCCTTCACCGACGACCCGGCCAAGCTGGCGCTACCCCAGTGGTACGCGCAGAACGGGCAGTTTGTCACCACCAAGTTCTTCGGGATGAAGGCCAACAAGTACATCCACGACCACCACATCTCCCAGGCGACCCTGGCCAAGGTGGCCGCCAAGAACTACCGCAACGGTGCGCTGAACCCGAATGCGTTCCGTCGCAAAGCGATTCCAGAGGAAGACATCCTCAACTCGACGGTGCTCAACTATCCGTTGACCCAGTACATGTTCTGTGCGCCCGACGAAGGCGCCGCTGCTGTCGTCATGTGCCGCGCGGATCTGGCGCACAAGTACACCGACAAGCCGGTATACGTGCGCGCCACTGAGATTCGCACCCGTCGGTACGGCGCATACGAAGTGCATGCGACGTCGGCCCCGCTGGACGAGGACTCATCGCCGACGGTGTATGCCGCCAAGGCGGCCTACGAGGCCGCGGGCATTGGCCCCGACGACGTCGACATCGCGCAGCTGCAGGACACCGATGCCGGCGCCGAGGTGATCCACATGGCCGAGACGGGGTTATGCGCCGATGGGGAGCAGGAGAAGCTGATCGCCGACGGGGCCACCGAGATCGGTGGTCAGTTGCCGATCAACACCGACGGCGGGTTGATCGCCAACGGCGAACCGATCGGTGCGTCCGGGCTGCGACAGGTGCACGAGCTGGTGCGGCAATTGCGCGGCGAGGCGGGGGAGCGCCAGGTGCCCGGCAACCCGCGCGTCGGCCTTGCGCAGGTCTACGGCGCGCCCGGTACCGCGTCGGCCACGATTCTGTCGCTGTAGGTTCCGGAGCGAGCAGACGCAAAGTTGTACTGAAAAGCCAGTTTTCGTACGACTTTGCGTCTGCTCGCGAGGGGTGGTGCCCCCTGCTCGCGAGAGTTAGATTGCCGGGCCCAGCAGGTCGTCGGCGTCGCGAATGATGTAGCCGTAGCCCTGCTCGGCCAGGAACCGCTGCCGGTGTGCGGCGTACTCGGCGTCCAGGCTGTCGCGGGCGACCACGGAGTAGAAGACCGCCCCCCCGCCGTCGGCCTTCGGCCGCAACAGCCGGCCCAGTCGCTGCGCCTCCTCCTGACGGGACCCGAAGGTGCCTGAAACCTGCACTGCGACAGATGCTTCGGGCAGGTCGATGGAGAAGTTGGCCACCTTGGACACCACCAGCGTGGAGATCTCCCCACGCCGGAAGGAGTCGAACAGCGCCTCGCGTTCCTTGGTCTTGGTCGATCCCTGAATGACGGGAGCGTTCAGTTCGGCGCCGAGTTCATCGAGTTGATCGAGGTAGGCGCCGATCACCAGCGTCTGCTCGCCGGGATGCTTCGCCAGGATCGATTTGACCACAGCGATTTTCGTGTGCACCGTCGAACAGAGCCGATAACGTTCCTCGGGTTCGGCGGTGGCGTAGATCATCCGCTCGTTGTCGGTCATGGTGACCCGCACTTCGATACATTCCGCGGGCGCGATCCACCCTTGCGCCTCGATGTCCTTCCAGGGCGCGTCGTAGCGTTTCGGGCCGATCAACGAAAACACGTCACCCTCACGGCCGTCCTCGCGGATCAACGTCGCCGTCAGTCCCAGTCGGCGCTTGGACTGCAAGTCGGCGGTCATCCGGAAAACCGGCGCCGGCAACAGGTGTACTTCGTCGTAGATGATGAGGCCCCAGTCTCGGCTGTCGAACAGCTCCAGGTGCCGGTACTCGCCCTTGGTCCGCCGGGTGACCATCTGATAGGTCGAAATGGTAACGGGGCGAATCTCTTTCCGCTCTCCCGAGTATTCGCCGATCTCCTCCTCGGTCAACGACGTCCGCGCGATGAGTTCGCGCTTCCACTGCCGGGCGGCAACGATATTGGTGACCAGGATCAGCGTCGTCGCACTGGCTTTGGCCATCGCCGCCGCGCCGACCAACGTCTTGCCGGCGCCACAGGGGAGGACGACCACACCTGAGCCACCGGCCCAGAAGGAGTCGGTGGCCATCTGCTGATAGTCACGCAGTTCCCACCCGTCCGGCTGCAGGCTGATCGGGTGCGCCTCGCCGTCGACGTATCCGGCGAGGTCCTCTGCGGGCCAACCGATCTTGAGCAACATCTGCTTGACGCGCCCGCGTTCGCTGGGATGCACGATCACGGTGTCGTCGTCGATGCGAGCGCCCAGCATCGGGACGATCTTCTTGTTGCGCAGCACTTCTTCGAGCACCGCGCGATCCAGGCTCACCAGCGTCAAGCCGTGGGCCGGATGCTTCACCAATTGCAGCCGGCCATACCGCGCCATCGTGTCGACGATGTCGACCAGCAGTGGCTGCGGCACCGCGTAGCGGGAAAAGCTGACCAGCGCGTCGACCACCTGCTCGGCGTCGTGGCCGGCGGCTCGCGCATTCCACAGCGCCAGCGGCGTGATGCGGTAGGTGTGCACGTGCTCGGGTGCGCGTTCCAATTCGGCGAACGGGGCGATGGCGGCGCGTGCAGCGCCGGCCAGCTCGTGATCCACTTCGAGCAGCACCGTCTTGTCGGACTGCACGATCAGGGGTCCGTCTGACACCTAGCGCCACTCCTTTTCATTGCTGCGCTGTGCAGCGTCGTCGGCAGGCATAACCATCCATTATCCCTCGTCGGCCGGTGTGACCGAGGTGATGCGGTGGATGGCGAACTCCCGCAGGCGCCCGGACGCCGAATCGAAGGCGCCCAGCTGGCCGCCCTTGACGGCGATCGGTGCCACCACACGCTGAGTGGCGACGCCGGCGGCATCGAGGTAGCCGATGACCACCGTGGCCTGCTCCCTGGCGGCTTGCTGCAGCAACGACATCGCGACTGCGGGGTCGATGCGGGCGCTGCCGAATGGTGCCGCGGTCACCTTGCGGAGCACGCCGACGACCGCGTTGAGCGAGTCGGCGGTGGGGCGCGGCGCGGGACGGTATGGCCGACGTTGCTGTGGGGTGGGCACCCGGGCGCCGCGGGGGCGCATGTCGACGATGGCGCCGGTGGAGTCTTCGGCGGCCGGGACGAAGCCGGCGGCCCGCAATGCGGCAAGCACCTCCGAGATGGGCGCGGGGGATACCGCGACCGTCGGGGCGAGGGCGCGCAACGCCAATCCCTCGACATGCGGCGCCGATACCGCCTGGGCTAGCAGGGCGGGGTCCTCGCACCGCACGAACGAGGCGGCGATGCCGATGCGAAGCTGGCCGTGACGACGTGCGACGTCGTCGATGAGGTAGGTGAGGCCCTGCGGTACTGGGGTTTTGGAGTGGTTCGCAAAGAACGCGTGCATCCAGTCGCGGGTCTTGCCGACGTCCAGGGCGTGCCGGATGGACTGTTCGCTGACCCGGTACACCATGGCCGCGCCGGCTGATTCGACGGTGGCGACCGTGGCCAGGTCGTCGGCGAGCTGACGCACCATCGGCCCAGGTACCACCACCGTCAGGTCGGCCTGGACCAGGAAGTGGTCGATCGGTTTGGGCAGCACGCGCGTCATCGCGTCAACCACATCGGCGGGCTCGCCACCACCCAGCACGACACGCCCAGGGGTACTGATCGCCCCGCGTCCCACCAGTCCCAGCGCGTGGCTTTCGGTCAGCAGGTCCCCCACCGGCCCCGGCTGTAACCGCCGAGCCCAGCGGGGACGTCGCCAGATCAGGGCCGCCGACGCCGACGTCGCGTCGACACCGGCGCCTGGGGGGAGTTCGGCGAGCATGTCCAGAAGTAACCGACGGTCCAGCGGCGCGGCCGTCGAGAACAGCGAATCAGAAAGGGCCCCATAGGGCTTGGCGTCGGGACCACGGGTGCCGATCAAAGCCGGCCGGCCGGGCAGGTCCACCCAGGTGCTGGCCAGTAGGTGCCATCGCTCGGCGGCGGTCAGGTCGGCGAACCGGTCGGCGGCCGCCGTCGGCGCCCAGTACGGGCCTTCGCCGTGCAGCGGCATGGGTTCGGGCATGCCGCTGGCGATCAACCCGGCAGCGGCGGCCAACTCGAGGATCAGCCCCAGTCGCGGCTCGTCGATGCCGGTGGCTTTGGCCAGCCGCTTGAGCTCCCGCACCCCCAGTCCGCCGCTGCGCAGCTCGGCCACCGGCGTGGTGCTGAGGTTTTGGAGCAGAACCTCCAGTTCGCGCAACAGGTCGATGGCCGCTCCGGCCGCCACGGCATCGACATCGTCCGAAGTCGTGGTGGACACCACCGGGTCGGGCGCCGTCAGCTGCATCGGACCGGGAAGTTCGCCGCGCAGCACCTGCCCGACGTGACGGGGCAGGATCACCGTCTCGGCGTCGATGCGTCGCAGCAGCCCGGCCGCGAGCAGTCTTGGCACCGGGCGATCGGGCGGCGCGCCGGGCGCCGCGTCGCGGGTGCGCCCCATCGGCGAGCCTTCGAGCAGCTTCTCCAGGACGTCGCGTTGCGCTTCGTCGATCCCGTCAATCAGGGTGGCGATCTCTTCCCCGGTGCGGGAGCGGTCCTCCAGCGTCACCTGGCCCGCGTGCCACGGCAAAGCCGTTGCCGCGTCGGCGGCCACCCGCACCGCGGTATCGCCCCAGGCCAGCGCGCGTGCCTTCAGATCGTCCAGCGCGGCGGTCACGTCGGTGTGCGGGGCGTTGTCGCCGATCAGCGACAGCAGCTTGGTGGTTGGAACCGGGGTGGTGTCGGCATGCAGCACCAGCAGCGCATCGAGCACCGCCAATTGCAGAAAGTTGAGGTCGTCGGTGGCGGCCTTGACCGATTGACGTGCCTGGGCGCGCGCGGCGAGCGCGGCGATGCTGCCTGGCGGCGGCTGGGCAAGGTCTGGTCGGAGCTGCAGCAGCAGGATCAGCCGGTCGTCCGGCAAGTCGGCGAGCCAGGACCCCAGCGGGACATCCGGGGTGTGTTCGGTCATCGCTGATCAGCCTAGGCCCGACCCGTGACCTTGCGCCCCAGACGGGGGCGAGACCTGTCAGAATGGACGCCGTGGCTAACTCTGCTGATGGCAAAGCGCGCAAGACCAAGTACGTGGACAACGGCTGGCCGACCACGGACCCGGATGATCACGCGGTGAGCGAACTCGTCACCGACCGAACGGGTGCGTTGTCACCCTTTGGTGAGGTGGTGTTCCCGTTGCCCGCGGATGAGCTGCCCTACGTCCACCCGGTGACGGTCGTAAACCGTTAGGTCGCCCGGCATGGCGGGGGTGTCCAGGAATCAGCGCTCGGGGGCGCTGTCACACCTGGACGAGCGGGGAGCCGCGCACATGGTCGACGTGACCGAAAAGGACGCCACCAAGCGGACAGCCGTGGCTGCGGGCGCCCTGCGAACGACGGGCGAGGTGGTGGCGTTGATTTCGACCGGCGGCCTGCCGAAGGGCGACGCACTGGCTACCGCGAGGGTGGCGGGCATTTTGGCGGCTAAGCGCACCAGTGACCTGATTCCGTTGTGCCATCAGCTCGCGCTGACGGGCGTCGACGTCGATTTCACGATCGGCGAATCGGAAATCGACATCACGGCGACGGTACGCAGCACCGACCGAACGGGTGTAGAGATGGAGGCGCTGACCGCTGTCAGCGTGGCAGGGCTGACCCTCTACGACATGATCAAGGCGGTCGACCCGGGGGCCCGGATCGACGACATTCGAGTGCTCCGCAAAGAAGGCGGCAAGAGCGGAAGTTGGGCACGGTTATGACCGACCAGAACGCGCGGTCCGCGCGCATCGTCATTGCCTCCACCCGTGCGTCATCGGGCGTCTATGTCGACGAGTGCGGCCCAATCATCAAGCAGTGGCTGGAAGAGCACGGCTTTTCGACGACCGAGCCCGCCGTGGTGGCGGACGGAAACCCGGTCGGCGAGGCACTGAACGACGCGCTCGAAGCGGGAGCGGACCTGATCCTCACCTCGGGCGGCACGGGCATCTCGCCCACCGACACGACGCCAGAACAGACCGTCGCGGTGTTGGACTTCGTCATTCCCGGGCTGGCCGAGGCGATCCGTCAGGCGGGACTGCCCAAGGTGCCGACATCGGTGCTGTCGCGTGGGGTCTGCGGAGTGGCAGGCGAGACCCTGATCGTCAATCTGCCGGGTTCACCCGGTGGAGTTCGGGACGGCCTGGGGGTGCTGGAGGGCGTGGTGCACCACGCGCTCGACCAACTCGCCGGTAAAGATCACCGCCGATGACTCTGGTCCTGCGTGCCGCAGTGACCGACCAGCCCATTTCACTGGCCGACCACGAAGAGTTGGTGAGCCATGAGTCGGCCGGCGCGATCGTCGGGTTCGTCGGCACGATCCGCAACCACGACGGCGGACGCCAGGTGACGCGACTGGAGTACTCCGCGCACCCGACGGCCGCACAGGTCCTTGCCGAAGTGGTGGCCGAGGTCGCCGAGCAGTCCAGCGGGGTGCGTGCCGTGGCGGCCAGCCACCGCATCGGGGTCCTGCAGATCGGCGAGGCCGCGCTGGTGGCGGCGGTCGCCGCCGACCATCGGCGGGCAGCCTTCGCCACGTGCGCGCAGCTTGTCGACACCATCAAGGAACGTCTGCCGGTGTGGAAGCACCAGTTCTTCGACGACGGTTCCGACGAGTGGGTGGGCTCGGCCTAACCGCGACCGCTGGAAGCGATCAGGCCGAGCGACCGGTTGGTATCAGCCCAGGACGTACGGCTGCGCGAGCGCGTCGAGCGCGTCGTTGCCGGCGATGTCCTGCGCGCGGATCGCGTCCCACAGCTTGGCCGTGTAGCCAACCTGGTGGACGTTGATGACGTCCTCCGAAGGCGGCGTCACGTCGGCCGGCAGGGGAGCCAAGCTTGCGTCGACGACGATCGGGGCGTCAGCGACCGGCGGTGCCACGTCGGCCGGAGCGGGCGCAATCACGTCCTCCGGGGCGGGCGGCAGTTCGGCCGGGGCCGGGGCGAGTTCGACCGGCGCGGGTGGCAGTTCGGCTGGCGCGGGTGCCAATTCGACCGGAGCCGGCGGCAACTCTTCGGCCGGCGCGGGCGGCAGTTCGGCCGGCGCGGGTGCCAGCTCAACCGGAGCCGGCGGCAACAGGTCGGCCGGCGGGGTCAGCTCCACGGGGGCGGGCAGTTCATTCCCGGCCAATTCGAATGGGGGCGGAGCGATGTCCTCGGCCGGCGGAGCGTCCGGGGTGAACAACGGGTCCGGGGCAGGGGCTGCCTCGACGACCGAAGCGTCCACCACTTCGCGCGGCGTCGGGCCGGACAGCGCGGTGCCACACACGGGCCAGGCGCCACGGCCCTGGCTCGCCAGCACTCGCTCGGCGATGGCGATCTGCTGGTCCTTGGTGGCCAGCTGAGCCGAGGGGGCGTACTGGGTGCCGCCATGTGCGGCCCAGGTGCCAGCGGCGAACTGAACGCCGCCGTAGTACCCGTTGCCGGTGTTGATCGACCAGTTGCCGCCCGATTCACATCGGGCTACGGCGTCCCATTCGGCGTCGGTGGCTGCGGTTGCCTGGCCGGCGAGGGCGAGGCTCCCGCCACCCAGCACGGCACCGGTAAAGGCGACCTTGGCGACGCTGACGCTAGAAGTAGTGGGCTTACGGTGGCGTCCACTCATACGCGCGGATATTCCTCTCTGTACACGCCTGCGAGGTCAGCTGTCGGGTTCGGGTGGGAGAGGTCACCCGGCCGCAATCGATCCTCATTGACCGACGTCGGCTTCACCCCAAGGAGCCAGATACGGCTCCGGTCCGATCTCGGCGGACCCGGTGGGTCCCCCGCCCCCATCCGTGGGTCGGGATCCCTCGCCTACTGGATGGGGCTAGGCGCGATATAGGGAGGGAAGGAACGTCGCTTGCATTGGGTGTAATGACGAACCTTCGGAGACGGTAGCGGGTTCAGTCGCTCACGTCACGTGTTGAATATCGTGGCGTTTCTGTCACAGCCGTACCGGAAAAGGCCTGGAACGGCTTGCGTTTACGCAGCTCATAGCACCTTGACACCGGAGCGTGGCCAGCTCGTTATCGTTCCGTGACGTGAGATATGTCACAGTTTCAACCGCCGGCGAACGGCGGGAGTACGTCAATTGTGTTGCCGGTGGATAACGCCTTCGTGACATCTCGAACGGCAATTTCGTCGCACAGATACGAGCATCGGTCCAAAAGTGTTGCCAGACGCCCGTTCCGGGCCGCGAGTTTGTCGACCATGTCGGCGACCGTGGCGCCACTGCGCAGCGTCAAGGTTTCCGATTCGACGCCGGCGGCTGCGCGGGCGGCCGCGAAATAGCGGACCGTCACCTGAATGTCGTCAGCCACCGATCGCGCTCATCGGTCGGTCGGGCTGGACGAAATCCGGGTCGTTGATCCCGTGGCCGGCCGGCTTGGCCCACATCGCGGCGCGCCACGCCGCCTCGATCGCGTCGTCGCCGGCGCCGCCGCGCAACAGCGACCGCAGGTCGGTTTCGTCGCGGGAGAACAGGCAGCTGCGGACCTGGCCGTCGGCCGTCAACCGGGTGCGGTCACAAGCCGAGCAGAAGGCGTGCGACACCGAGGCGATCACCCCAAACTTTCCGGACGGGGTATCGGGTCCGGTATCGACCGACCAGAGCTCGGCCGGGGCCGAACCCCGCGGTGCCGGGTCGGGTCGCAGCCGGAAGTGGGGGCGCAGGGCCGCCAGCACATCGTCGGCACTCAACGCGGCATTGCGCTGCCACTGGTGCCCCGCGTCCAACGGCATCTGCTCGATGACCCGCAGTTGGTAACCGTGCTCGAGGCAGAACCGCAACAGCTCGACCACATCCTCGCGGCCGCTGACTGGGTCGAGCACGGCGTTGACCTTGACCGGCGTCAACCCGGCGTCCTTGGCCGCGGCCAAGCCGGCCAGCACGTCGTCAAGCCGGTCCCGACGGGTAATGGCGGCGAAATGCTCCCGGTTGACGCTGTCCAGCGACACATTCACCCGGTCTAGGCCCGCCTGGGCCAATGCGGCCGCCCGCCGCGCCAGCCCCAGGCCGTTGGTGGTCAGTGAGATCTCCGGGCGGGGTTGCAACGCCGCGGCTGCCGCGACGACTTGCTCGAGATGGCGGACCAACAGGGGCTCACCCCCGGTAAACCGCACGTTGGTCACGCCGAATCGGGTGACGGCGATGCGCAACAGCCGGATCAGCTCGTCGGGTTGCAGCAATTCCTCGCCAGGCAACCAGTCCAAGCCCTGCTCAGGCATGCAGTAGTTGCAACGCAGATTGCACCGGTCGGTCAGCGACACTCGCAGATCGGTGGCGGCCCGGCCGAACGTGTCGAGCAGCGGTCCGTCGGCAGGCGCCGGGGAAGCGACCCCAGTGGACCACCCACGTCTGGGCACCGTCGGGACACCGAGCGCGATCAGGGTCATGCCGCGAGCCGTCCGGGTTGCACGGGGCCGTCGACGGGGACGATCTCCTTGCCGAGCGGCACCAACGACACGGGGATCATCTTCAGGTTCGCCAACGCCAGCGGAATGCCGATGATGGTGACCGCCATGGCCGCCGCACTCGCCAAATGCCCGATTGCCAGCCACAGCCCGCACAGCAGGATCCAGATGACGTTGCCGATCAAGGCGCCGGTGCCGGAGCTCGGTTTCTCGACGATCGTCCGCCCGAACGGCCACAACGCATACGACGCAATGCGCAGCGAGGCGAAGCCGAAGGGAATGGTGATGATCAGCAGGAAGCAGATAAGCGCCGCGAGCAAGTAGCCGAGGGCCAACCAGAGGCCCCCGAAAACCAGCCAGATAACGTTCAGGACTAGGCGCATATCTCCTCCAGAGGTACTGCCAGCCTACTCAGCACACGGTTAACAGGGATGCTTGGTGCAAAACCATCCGAGTAGGATCTGAGATCGTCATCGCGTCCTGCGCAGGCGGGGCGCGTCTTCTTCGGTAACCCCAGACCCCGTCAGACAAGCAGGTGAGAGCAGTGCCGACCGGCAAGGTGAAGTGGTACGACCCCGAGAAAGGGTTCGGCTTCTTGTCGCAGGAGGACGGCGAAGACGTCTACGTCCGTTCTTCGGCGTTGCCCGCAGGTGTCGAGGCGCTCAAAGCGGGCCAGCGCGTGGAGTTCGGAATCGCTTCCGGCAGGCGCGGTCCGCAGGCGTTGAGCCTGAAGATCATCGATCCGCCGCCCAGCCTCTCCAAGTCGCTTGCTCGGTCACGCCGCGAGGCGCCGGCCGAGCACAAGCACACTCCCGACGAGTTGCACGGCATGGTCGAGGACATGATCACGTTGCTCGAGAGCACCGTCCAGCCGGAACTGCGCAAGGGCCGCTACCCGGACCGCAAGACGGCGCGGCAGATCTCCGAGGTGGTCAAGGCCGTGGCGCGCGAGTTCGAGGCCTAGCCAGGTCTCGCGAAAGGGCCCCGCGAGCAGACGCGACGCCCCCGAAACTGACCGGGTTTCGGGGGTTTTGCGTCTTCTCGGCAGGTTTACAGCGCGTCAAGCTACCGGCGCGTAACTTGGGCGTAGGTTGGTCCTACAAGCGTGCGGCACGGCGTAAGCAAGGAGGCTGCGATGGCACAGCAGGCGCAGGTCACCGAGGAGCAAGCCCGAGCGCTTGCTGAAGAATCTCGCGAGAGTGGTTGGGATAAACCGTCATTCGCCAAGGAGCTATTTCTTGGCCGTTTCCCGCTCGATCTGATCCACCCGTTCCCCAGACCGTCCGACGCCGACGAGGAGCGCATCGCGGCCTTCCTCGAGAAGCTGCGGGACGTGCTGCGCACCATGGACGGCAGCGTCATCGAACGCGACGCCCAGATTCCCGACGAATACGTGCGGGCCCTGGCCGAGTTGGGCTGCTTCGGCATGAAGATCCCGACGGAGTACGGCGGGCTGGGCATGTCGCAAGTCGCCTACAACCGGGCGCTGATGATGGTCACGACCGTCCACCCGAGTATCGGGGCGCTGTTGTCGGCTCACCAGTCGATCGGGGTGCCCGAGCCGCTCAAACTGGCCGGCACCGACGAGCAGAAGCGGCGGTTCCTGCCGCGTTGCGCCGCTGGCGCCATTTCCGCGTTCCTGCTCACCGAACCGGATGTGGGCTCGGACCCGGCGCGCCTGGGTGCCACGGCGACACCCACCGAGGATGGACAGGCATATCTACTGGACGGCCTGAAGTTGTGGACCACCAACGGTGTGGTCGCCGAACTGCTGGTCGTCATGGCGCGCGTACCGAAGAGCGAAGGGCATCGCGGCGGTATCAGCGCGTTCGTCGTCGAGGCCGATTCACCGGGGATAACCGTGGAGCGGCGCAACCAGTTCATGGGCCTGCGCGGCATCGAAAATGGCCTGACGAGGATGCATCGGGTACGCGTCCCCGCCGAAAACCTGATCGGCCGCGAAGGCGACGGCCTGAAGATCGCGTTGACGACGCTCAACGTTGGGCGGCTGGCTCTGCCCGCGATGGCGACGGGATCGGCGAAGTGGTCGTTGAAGATCGCCCGCGAGTGGTCGCGCGAGCGGGTGCAGTGGGGCAAGCCGGTCGGGAAACACGAAGCGGTCGCTCGCCAGATCGCGTATCTGGCCGCGACAACGTATGCGCTCGACGCCGTCGTGGAGCTGTCCGGTCAGATGGCCGACGAAGGCCGCAACGACATTCGGATCGAGGCCGCGCTGGCCAAGTTGTGGGCCAGCGAGACGACCTGCCGCATCGCCGATGACCTGGTGCAGATCCGGGGTGGCCGGGGCTATGAAACCGCGGAGTCGCTGGCCGCGCGCGGCGAGCGGGCCGCGCCGGTGGAACAGCAATTGCGGGACCTGCGGATCAACCGCATCTTCGAAGGGTCCAGCGAGATCATGCGGCTGCTCATCGCGCGGGAAGCCGTCGACGCCCACTTGACCGCCGCGGGCGATCTGGCCAAGCCCGATGCCGATCTTCGGCAGAAAGCGTCGGCCGCGATAGGTGCCAGTGGTTTCTACGCAAAGTGGTTGCCCAAGTTAGTCTTTGGCGAAGGTCAGCGACCCACGTCGTACAGCGAGTTCGGCCCGTTGGCCTCGCATCTGCGCTTCGTCGAACGTTCCAGCCGCAAGCTGGCCCGCAACACGTTCTACGGAATGGCGCGCTGGCAAGCCAATTTGGAGCAGAAGCAGGGATTCTTGGGACGCATCGTGGACATCGGTGCCGAACTGTTCGCGATGGCGGCGGCGTGCGTGCGGGCCGAGGCGCAACGGGCCGCCGATCCCGCCATCGGCAAGCAAGCTTACGAGCTAGCCGAATTGTTCTGTGCGCAAGCGACTTTGCGGGTCGAGGAACTGTTCCGCGGGTTGTGGTCCAACACCGACAGCCAGGACGTTCGGCTGGCCAACGATGTCTTGGACGATCGCTATCTCTGGCTGGAAGGCGGAATTCTGGACCAGTCGGAGGGCACCGGACCGTGGATCGCCCCCTGGGAGCCGCGGGAGTCTACCGATGCCAATCTGGCGCGACGGTTCTACGACGCCCCGGCGCCAGCGGGGGCCGCTACCGAGGCTGCGCTGTAAAGCGATGGGCTCCTACGTCGCCGGAACGGGCGAATTCAACCGGGACACGAACTACATCACCACCCGGATCACCGCCGACGGGCGGGACGGGTATCCGGTAGAGCCCGGCCGCTATCGGCTGGTGGTGGCGCGCGCGTGCCCGTGGGCGAACCGCACCATCATCGTGCGACGGCTGCTGGGCCTGGAAGACGCGCTGTCCATTGGGTTTTGCGGTCCCACCCATGACGAGCGCAGCTGGACCTTCGACCTGGACCCCGGCGGCGTGGACCCGGTGCTGAAGATTCCGCGTTTGCAGGACGCGTACTTCAAGCGGTTCCCCGACTACCCGAAGGGGATCACCGTCCCGGCGATCGTGGACGTGCCCACCGGAGCGGTGGTGACCAACGACTTCGCTCAGATGACGCTGGACTTCTCCACCGAATGGACCGCATACCACCGCGAGGGTGCGCCACAGCTTTACCCTGAGCCGCTGCGCGCCGAGATCGACGAGGTGAGCACGAAGATCTACACCGAGATCAACAACGGTGTGTACCGCTGCGGGTTCGCCGGCAAGCAGGATGCGTACGAGGCGGCTTACGACCGCCTTTTTGCCGCACTGGATTGGGTGAGCGAGCGGTTGGCGAACCAGCGTTATCTGGTTGGTGACACCATTACCGAGGCGGACGTGCGACTGTTCACCACGCTGGCCCGGTTCGATCCTGTGTACCACGGACATTTCAAGTGCAATAGATCAAAACTCAGCGAAATGCCGGTGCTGTGGGCATACGCTCGTGACCTGTTCCAGACGCCCGGCTTTGGTGACACCATCGACTTCGTCCAGATCAAGCAGCACTACTACATCGTGCATCGCGACATCAACCCCACCGGCGTCGTGCCGAAGGGGCCTGACTTGAGTAACTGGCTGACTCCGCACGGACGAGAAGACTTGGGCGGCAGGCCGTTTGGCGACGGCACGCCGCCCGGACCGCCGGTTGAGGGTGAGCGAGTGCCGGACGGCCACGGCGCGTAGCTGTCCGGGTGCCAGCCGGGGCGGCCAGCCGTCGTCTCAATAGGCCAGGCGCACAGACCATTCCGCGTGCGGGTACTCGATCACCTCGCCGTCGGGGGTGCCGACCAACGTCAGCAACTGTACGACTAAGCCGGTGACTTTCCCGCGATGCGGGTCCACGGTCGGGATGGTGACCGCCAGTCGGGTCTTCGGCCGAAACAGGCTTTCGGTGATGTCCCGTGGATCCTCGTACGTCACCAGCAGGCGCCACGGCGCACGGGAAATTGCCTCGGAGACGGAGAGCTGTATGGGATAGCGTTCGCTTGCCCGCAGTTCGCCGATGGTCTCCGGTGTGTAGCAGTCATCGAGATTGAGCACCTTGCAATACCGGTATGGCCCAACGCGGGTCAGGTGTCCGTTCGTGTAGGCGCTGATCTCGGGCCATCGCGGACCGGGGTGGCGCACCAACAGCCAGGTGCCGAAACCCGTCCCGACCGCCAGCAGCACCACCACGACCGCGATGGCGAACGCCCGACCTCGTTTCACTGAGGCATCACCGGCGCGCCCCGGCGAGTGAACTCCTGCTCCACCATGACCGGTCGGTTGCCGCCGAGGCCGGGAATCAAGGAGTGGCCCTGGAAGCTGACCAGGGTCTGTGCCAACCCGAGGATCAACAGGGAACTGACCGCGGTGAACCCGACCCACAGTTCGGTGTAGACCAACACCCCGACCGCGCCGCCCAGCACCCAGGCCAATTGCAGCGTCGACTCGGAGCGTCCGAATCCCGACGCCCGGGATTCCTCGGGCAGGTCGTGTTGCAGGGCAGCGTCCAGTGAAGCCTTGGCAATGGCGCTGGCCCCCGACGTGATGAGGGTGGCGATGGCGGCCATGACCAATGTGCCGGCCACTGCGGCCGCCAATGCCACCGCGGTCACCACGACGGCGCAACGCACCACCAGCACCGCCGGCCTGCCCAATTGCAGTCGCGCGGCGGCGAAGTTGCCAGCGAAATTACCGATCGCGGCGGCGGCCCCGATGGTGCCGAGCATCGCGACCTGGACCCAGCCGTCGGCGTCGTGCGCTTTGGCGACAAACGCCGGATACAGGAACAGGAAGCCGACCATCACCTTGACGGTGCAGTTACCCCACAGCGAGGTAATGATGTTGCGGCCCAACGGCTGTCGCAGCGCGCCGCCGACCTTGGGTGGCTTCGCGTGGCCCGGCCGCGGGCCCCGCATCGTGTCCATGTCGCGGTGGTAGCTCAGCGTGGCCGGCACCTCGCCCGTCGTCACCTCGACCCAACTCGGTATCCGCATCGACAACAGCGCGCCGACGATCGTGACCGCAACGACGACGAACAGCGCTCCGGGGAGCTGGAACAACTGGGTGCAGGCGAACTCGACGCCCGCGGCGATGGCTCCGCCGACGATGGTGCCGCCGAGCAGGCCGAACACGGTCAGTCGGGAGTTGACCCGAACCAGGTCGATCGTCGGCGGCATGACTCTGGGGGTCACCGCGCTGCGCAGCACACTGAACGACTTGGAGAAGACCATCATCGCCAGGGCACAGGGGTAGAGCACCCACGGTGGGAAGCTGCCGGTGACGCCGTCGTAGTTCATGACCAACACCAGCGCCAACACCGTGCGCAGCGCAAACGACATGGCCAGGGCTACGCGCCGGCCATGCTGCAGCTTGTCCAGCGCCGGGCCGATGAGCGGGGCGATCACCGCGAACGGGGCGATGGTGATCAACAGGTACAGCGCGACCCTCGACTTGCTTTCGCCGGTGGCAGCGGCGAAGAACAAGGTGTTGGCCAGCGCGACCGCCATCGCGGAGTCGACCGCGAAGTTAGCCATCACCGGCCAGGTCAGTGCGGTGAGCCCGGACTTATCCGCGCCGTCGGCCGTGGCTGCCCGCTGCACCATCCAGTACATGCGGGAACCCATTTCCCGGCTGCGCATCGCCGCGGCGCGGGTGACGGTGATCCGCTCGCCATTACTGAAACCGCGCGGGGGTGGGGGCTCGGTGTCGCGTGGGGGCGGCGGCTCTTCGCCCAGCGGTGGCAGATATCGGTTGGCGCTGGGCATCGGCGGCGGACGCCGCGTCCGCCGATAGTCGCCATTGTTCGGCCGTGGCGGACCCGGCGAGTCGGCCGGATAGTTGGCCATTCCCGGGTGCTCGTTGAAGGACGCATTGGGGTAGCGGCGGCCGGGGGGCGGGTCCATACGGCCCGGGTGATCACGCCGCCGTCCAGACACGAATCAATTCTGTCCTATCCTGACTCCTCGCGTAGCGAACCGGGTGTGGCTCGGTTTCCGTGTCTTCCGGCAGTATGGAGGCGCGATGCAGAGAGGGGATAGCGTGACCGGACCCAGCCCGGATTCCGCAGCGGAATCCGCCTTGGACACCGGCACCGAAGCCGGCGGTGTGACGGTGGCCGAGTGGCCCGAAGATTTGGCGTCCGTGCTCAAGGGGGCGGTCGACCAGGCCAGGGCTGCCGTCGAGGAATTCAGCGGTCCGGACGTCGTCGGCGACTACCTGGGCGTCAGCTACGAAGACCCGAACACCGCCACCCACCGCTTCCTGGCCCATCTGACCGGCTATCAGGGCTGGCAGTGGGCGGTCGTCGTGGCCACCTACCCGGGCTCTGACCACGCCACCATCAGCGAAGTCGTGCTGGTTCCCGGCCCGACGGCGCTGTTGGCGCCCGAGTGGGTGCCGTGGGAGGAGCGGGTGCGGCCGGGGGATTTGAGCCCTGGAGACCTGTTAGCCCCAGCAAAGGACGACCCGCGTTTGGTTCCGGGCTACACCGCCAGCGGCGACCCCGCGATCGACGAGGTCGCCGTCGAGTTGGGCTTGGGCCGACGCTGGGTGATGAGCGCCTGGGGACGGGCCCAAGCCGCCGAACGGTGGCACTTAGGCGAGTACGGCCCGGACTCACCGATGTCGCGCTCTACCAAGCGGGTGTGCCGCGACTGCGGTTTCTTCCTGCCGCTGGCTGGATCGCTTGGCGCGATGTTCGGGGTGTGCGGCAACGAGCTGTCCGCCGACGGACACGTCGTGGACAAGCACTACGGTTGCGGCGCCCACTCCGATACCCCTGCGCCCGCTGGCACCGGTTCGCCGGCGTACGAGCCGTACGACGACGGATTGCTGGACGTCGTGACTAATCCGGTTGTGGAGGCGTCTGGGGCGGAGCTGGCTACGTCGGAGCCGTCGGACGCTGAGCCGGGTACTTCGGAGCCGCCGGCTGCGGAGCTGGCTGCGCCTGAGCCGTCGGATGCTGAGCCAGGTACTTCGGAGGTGTCTCCCGCTGAGGCGTCTCCCGCTGAGCCGTCTACGCCTGAGCCGCCTGCTCCGGAGTCGTCTACCCCCGAGCCGTCTACTCCGGAGCCGTCTACTCCGGAGCCGTCAGCTCCCGCTGAGCCGTCGAACCCGGAGCCGTCCGCCTAGTTCTTCTCAGCGGCGGCTTTGATCCTGGCCAGCGAGGCCTGCATACCTTCGACCAACTCGCGTTCGAAGTTCGTCGTCCCGCCCAAGAGCGCATTGACCGTCAGGTTGGAAACCGCTTTGACGCCGTTTTCGGCGTGCCTGCTTTCGATCACCCGGGTGCCTTCGCCGTTGGGTTCGAGCTCGTAGGTCCACACGCTGCCGTTGGTGTCCACCTTGAACGTCAGCCGCTTGTTCGGGACGACATCAACGATCGTGCACGTCGTGGGCCAGAACAGCCGATTGCGGCGATTGAAGTTGAGGGTGCGGGCGCCGGGGCGCAGCGGACCGAATGGACGCATCCAACGGCACTGCGGGCTCCATTCCGGCATGCGCCGCAGGTCGGAAATGAGAGCCCAGACCTTCTCGGGCGGAGCGTCGATGTCGATCTGCGCTTGTAGGAGTGGGGCTACGGATACCATTCGTCCTCCGGGTTGCTTATTTCATCTTGGGTCGAGGTGCGTTTCCAGTCCGGTTTGTGCGCCGCGGGCGCCGCGACGGACGGCGGCCAGTTGCCAGACGAAGATGCTCGTTCCGATCACCCCTACGCCTAGCCCGGCGAGGGTCTGGGGGCGCCAACTTTCCAGGCTGGGCACCAAGAAGGCGGCCGCTGCCGCGACGGCCCAGGCCAGCGCGCCCACCGCGATGACCGGCCAGACAGCCAGCAAACTTCGCGGCAGCGGCGGCGGCTCCAGTGCGTGGGGCGGATCGGCGCTCATCAAGTCTCAAACATAGTCTGGCCGTCGCAGCGGATGTCGAGGGCGCAGGCATCACGTTGGCCAGCATTCGCCGCCACGGGCACGCGCGACGCCCAACAACACACTGGATGCGTCGTGACGTTGTAATGTCGCGCTGTGCCTGACAGCTACGGGCGGCTGGCCAGCGATTTGTCATTAGCGGTCATGCGACTAGCCCGCCAACTGCGATTTCGGAACCCGTCGTCGCCAGTTACGTTGTCCCAGCTATCGGCGTTGACGACGTTGCTGAATGAGGGGGCGATGACTCCTGGCGCTCTTGCCATTCGCGAACGGGTCCGGCCGCCGTCGATGACGCGGGTGATCGCCTCGCTGGCCGACATGGGGTTGGTGGAGCGGGTCCCGCATCCGGTCGACGGTCGGCAGGTATTGGTGTCGGTGTCGGAGTCCGGTGCCGAGTTGGTCAAGGCCGCGCGGCGGGCCCGTCAGGAATGGCTCGCCGACCGACTGGCGACGCTCGATGAAGACCAGCGTGAACTCCTGCGCCAGGCCGCCGAGCTGATGTCGGCTCTGGTCGACGAGAGCCCGTGACCGCGCATGTTCAGGACGTCACCGACCCCGACGATCCGCGCCTGGATGATTTTCGGGACCTGAACAGCGTCGACCGCCGCCCCGACCTGCCCACCGGCAAGGGACTGGTGATCGCCGAGGGGGTGCTGGTCGTGCAGCGCATGCTGGCCTCCCGCTTCACCCCGCGCGCTCTCCTGGGCACCGACCGCAGGCTGGCCGAGCTCAAGGATGATTTGGTCGGCGTCGAGGCGCCCTACTACCGCGTCTCGGCCGAGCTGATGGCGCAGGTGGTCGGTTTTCACCTCAATCGTGGGGTGCTGGCCAGTGCGAGTCGGGTGAGCGAGCCGACCGTCGCCGAAGTGGTCGACGGCGCCCGCACGGTCGCGGTGCTCGAGGGCGTCAACGACCACGAAAACCTGGGCTCGATATTCCGCAACGCGGCTGGTTTGGGCGTCGATGCAGTGGTATTCGGCAGTGGCTGCGCGGATCCGCTCTATCGGCGGGCGGTCCGGGTGTCGATGGGGCACGCGTTGCTGGTGCCGTTTGCGCGGGCGACGGAGTGGCCCGGCGATCTGGTCATGTTGCGGGAGCGCGGCTTCCGTTTGCTGGCGATGACCCCGCAGGGCGACGCGTGCGCGCTGCCCCAGGCGATGGCCGCGGTGCGTGACCAGCCGGTGGCGCTGTTGGTAGGCGCGGAAGGCCCTGGTCTGACGGCGACCGCACTGAGGATCAGCGACATGCGGGTGCGCATCCCGATGTCGCGGGGCACCGACTCACTCAACGTCGCGACCGCAGCCGCGTTGGCGTTCTACGAGCGGGTTAGGCTCGGCCGGTGAATCACGAACCCGTCCCGTGGGGAACGGGTTTGACGGTGGCCGCATTCGTGGCAGCGGTTACCGGAGCGGCGATGGTGGTGCTCAGCCTCGGGCTTATCCGGGTGCACCCGTTGCTGGCGGTGGGGCTCAATATCGTGGCGGTCGGTGGCCTGGCGCCGACGTTGTGGGCGTGGCGGCGCACGCCGGTGTTGCGTTGGTTCGTGCTGGGCACCGGCGTAGGCGTGGCGGTTGCCTGGCTGTCTTTGCTCGCCGTAACCGTCTTCGGTTAGCGGTGTCCGCTTGAGCGCACTCCGAGCAGCACGTCTTCCCAGGCGGGAATGGTCGGCTTACCGCGGCGGCTGCTTGCCGGTTGCTGGGGTGTCGCGGCGGGCGCGGGCTCAGCGTCGGACTCTTTGGCGGACTCGTCGAAGTCGATGCGAGCCACCGGTGCGAGGGGCCGCAGCGGGGTCCTGAAGTTGGGGTCGATCAACTCATTGGCCGCGTCGTCGATCGCGGTGGTCGTGCCGCCGTGGGCGCCGGGGGTGTAGCGGAAATGGGCGACGTTGTCCGAACGGCCGGCCTTCCAGGACAGCTGCACCGTCCAGCGGCCGTCTTCGTTGCGCCAGGCGTCCCAACTGAGCTTGTCGGGTCGCAGGCCGCGGTTGACGAACGCGGCGGTGACGGTCTCCAGCAGCGTCAGCACGGCGGGGCCGTCGCCGAGGATCGGGTGCGAGGCCGTTGCCAGCTCGGCGGCGCGGGAACGCTCCAGCAGCACCGGGTGGGCGAACCGTTTGATCCGCGAGATGTCCGAGCCCGAGGCGGTGGCGACCTGCTCGACGGAAGCCCCTGCGCGGATCCGGGCCTGAATTTCCTTGGGACTCAGCATGTCAGTGATCTCGATGTCGAGCTCCGGTTGCTCCGGTGCGGCCGGTTCGCCACGCAGTGCCGCCTGTAGGCGTTCGTCGGCCGGCACTCTGTACTTGTCGGTTGCAGTGGGCCCCTCACAGATGAGGTATTTGCCGTCGGCATCAAGCCCAACCACTTTGAGTTCCCGCATGGTTTCTCCTCGCAGGCTCCGAGCAGGTGAGCAACGGACCTGTTACGTGCGCACTCTAGTGGGCCAAGTCTCGTTAACCTCGCTGACACGCGGGCGTGCCCACACGAGCGTCGAGCGTCACGTCAGCGTGGCGGTCGCCGCCCAACGCCGCGCTGGCGTGACGCTCGGCGCGGGCTTGGCGAGTCCGGGAAGCCAGGCGCAGGTCAGAGGCGTTCGACGACCCAGTCGACGCACTGTGTGAGCGCGCTGATGTCGTCCGGTTCGACCGCGGGGAACATCGCGATCCGCAGTTGGTTGCGACCGAGCTTGCGGTACGGCTCGGTGTCGACGATGCCGTTTGCCCGCAAAGTCTTGGCCACGGCGGCTGCGTCCACCTCGTCGACGAAGTCGATCGTCCCCACCACCTGCGAGCGCAGTGCCGGGTCGGCGACGAACGGCGTGGTGTAGTCGCGCTCCTCGGCCCAGCTGTAGAGCCGCTGCGACGAGTCCGCGGTGCGCTTCACGGCCCAGTCCAGTCCGCCGTTGCCCAGCAGCCAGTCGATCTGCTCGGCCAGCAGGACGAGCGTGCCGATCGCCGGAGTGTTGTAGGTCTGGTCTTTCACGCTGTTCTCGATCGCGATCGGCAGCGACAGGAAGTCCGGAACCCACCGACCGGATGCCTTGATGGCCTCGACCCGGGCCAGTGCGGCCGGGCTCATGATGGCCAACCACAGCCCACCGTCGCTGGCGAAGTTCTTCTGCGGGGCGAAGTAGTAGGCGTCGACGTCGTTGATGTCCACCGGGAGGCCGCCGGCGCCCGAGGTGGCGTCGATGACGACCAGGGCATCGCCGGAGTCGGCGGGGCGGCGTACCGGGACCGAGACCCCCGTCGAGGTCTCGTTGTGAGCCCACGCGATGACGTCGACGGACGGATCGCTCTGCGGTTCGGGGGCGCTGCCGGGGTCCGCCTTGATGATGATCGGGTCGCCGACGAACGGGTTCTTGCTGACGCCCGAAGCGAACTTTGCACTGAACTCGCCGTAAGTCAGGTGCAGCGAGCGCTTGTCGATCAGGCAGAAGGCCGCGGCGTCCCAGAACGCCGTCGCGCCCCCGTTGCCCACGATGACCTCGTAGCCATCCGGTATCGAGAACAGCTCGGCCAGCCCCTTGCGCACCCTGCCTACCAGGTTCTTCACCGGCGCCTGCCGGTGCGAGGTGCCGAACAGAGCCGCGGCGCTGGTGCTCAGCACCTGCAGCTGCTCGGGCCGGACCTTGGACGGTCCGCAGCCAAAACGGCCGTCGCGGGGTTTGAGGTCGGCGGGAATTTCAAGGGACGTTGCCAGCTGGTCAGCCATGGGCATCAGGGTAGTGAGCGATCCTGCGGCCCTGCTGAACGGGCTGTCACTGTTGGCCCCCAGTGTGACCGCGACCACAGCAGGCTAGCGAATTCCCGGTACCAGCGGTACCGTGTTCATTACACGTCCGATCGAAACCTCATTGAGGAGGCTTGATGGCCAGGACGCGCATGGTTCGACGCTGGCGCCGCAATATGGAGGTGCGCGACGACACCGAGTATGTGGAAATGCTCGCCACACTGTCCGAGGGGTCTGTGCGGCGAAACTTCAACCCATACACGGATATCGACTGGGATTCACCGGAGTTCGCCGTCACCGACGACGATCCCCGGTGGATCCTCCCAGCGACCGACCCGCTGGGCCGGCATCCCTGGTACCGGGCGCAGTCGCGGGAACGCCAGATCAAGATCGGAATGTGGCGGCAGGCCAATGTGGCCAAGGTCGGGCTGCACTTCGAGTCCATCCTGATCCGCGGCCTGATGAACTACACCTTCTGGATGCCTAACGGTTCTCCGGAATATCGGTACTGCTTGCACGAATCGGTCGAAGAGTGCAACCACACGATGATGTTCCAGGAGATGATCAACCGCGTCGGCGCGGACGTGCCGGGCATGCCGCGTCGGCTGCGTTGGATTTCTCCGTTGATCCCGCTCGTCGCCGGCCCGATGCCGGTGGCGTTCTTCATCGGCGTGTTGGCCGGCGAGGAGCCGATCGACCACACGCAGAAGCAGGTGCTACGCGAAGGCAAAGCGTTGCACCCAATCATGGAGCGCGTGATGTCCATTCACGTCGCCGAGGAGGCGCGGCACATCTCGTTCGCGCACGAGTACCTGCGGAAGCGGTTGCCGAAATTAAGTCGCAGCCAACGGTTCTGGATCTCGCTGACCTTCCCGCTGACCATGCGGTCGCTGTGCAACGCGATCCTGATTCCGCCCAAGGAGTTCTGGGAGGAATTCGACATCCCGCGCTCGGTCAAGAAGGAACTGTTCTTCCGTTCGCCGGAATCGCGGAAGTGGTTGCGCGACATGTTCAGTGACGTGCGGATGCTGGCCTACGACACGGGGCTGATGGAAAATCGCTCGGCCCGGTTGATGTGGCGGCTCTGCAAGATCGACGGCAAGCCGTCGCGTTACCGCAGCGAGCCGCAACGCGCGCATTTGGCCGTTCCGGCTGCCTAACCCTGCTGCCTAACCTTTAACGAGTTCTCTTATGCCGCACGTGATTACTCAGTCGTGCTGCAATGACGGGTCCTGCGTATTCGCGTGTCCGGTCAATTGCATCCACCCGACTCCCGACGAGCCGGGGTACGCGACGTCGGAAATGCTCTACATCGACCCGGTGGCATGTGTGGACTGCGGGGCGTGCGTGAGCGCCTGCCCGGTCGGGGCGATTGCGCCCGATAGTCGGCTTGATACAAGGCAATTGCCGTTCGTCGAAATCAATGCATCGTTCTACCCGGACCGCCCGGCCGGCGTGAAACTGCCGCCGACTTCGAAGCTGGCTCCGGTGATCCCAGCGCCCGAGGTTCATCAGCGGGAGAAGCCGCTCACGGTGGCTATCGTCGGGTCGGGGCCCGCCGCCATGTACGCCGCCGACGAGTTGTTGATTCAGCCCCGCGTGCGGGTCAACGTCTTCGAGAAGCTACCGACGCCTTATGGATTGGTGCGAGCGGGAGTAGCGCCGGACCACCAGAGCGCCAAGAGGGTCACCCGTCTGTTCGACCGGGTGGCCGGGCATCGCCGCCTGAAGTTCTACCTCAACGTCGAGGTGGGTAAGCACCTGAGCCACGCCGATCTGCTGTCCCACCACCACGCCGTGGTGTATGCGGTGGGCGCGCCGGATGACCGCCGGTTGGACATCGACGGGATGGGCCTGCCTGGGACCGGTACCGCCACAGAGTTGGTCGCCTGGATCAACGGACACCCCGACTTTGCAGATCTGCCAGTCGATCTCAGCCACGAACGGGTGGTGATCATCGGCAACGGCAACGTCGCCCTCGACGTGGCCCGGGTGCTCACCGCGGATCCCGACGACCTGGCCCGAACCGACATCGCCGACCACGCGTTGCGGGCCCTGCGCAAGTCCGCTGTTCGCGAGGTGGTCATCGCTGCCCGGCGCGGACCCGCGCACTCGGCGTTCACCCTGCCCGAATTGGTCGGGCTCACCGGATCTTCCGACGTGGTGCTCGACCCGGTCGACCGGCAACGAGTGCTGGATGACCTGGCAACCGTCGCTGATCCGCTGGCCAGGGCCAAGCTCGAGGTCTTGGCGACGCTGGGCGACGCGTCCGCGGCGACGTCAGGACTCGGGCGACCGCGCATACGGCTGGCGTATCAGCTGACACCACAGCGGGTTCTCGGTGACGATCGGGCCAGCGGTGTGGCGTTTGTCGTCGCGGGCCCTGGCGCCGGCGCGGGTACCGGCGAGGTGCGCACGCTGGACGCGGGCCTGGTGCTGACGTCGATTGGCTACCGTGGCAAGCCAATTCGTGACCTACCATTCGACGAGGACGCCGCTGTCGTCCCCAACGACGGCGGCCGCGTTATCGACCCGGCAACCGGCCGTCCGGTCGTCGGAGCCTACGTCGCGGGCTGGATCAAGCGCGGGCCCACCGGGTTCATCGGCACCAACAAATCGTGCTCCCTGCAGACCGTGCAGGCTCTGGTGGCCGACTTCAATGCCGGCAAGCTTTCCGACCCGCAAGCCAAGCCGCTGGCACTGGACAGGCTGGTGCAGCACCGACAGCCCGACGTCGTCGACTCGACGGGATGGCGTGCCATCGACGCCGCGGAAATCGCCCGCGGCATAGGTGACGGCCGGCCGCGCAACAAGTTCACCAACGTCGCCGACATGCTCGCCATCGCGGCTGCGGAACGCCAGACGCAGCCGCTGCGACGACGCCTGGCGGCCCGGCTACGCGAACTCGTCTAGCGCTGAGGTGCGCTAGCTGCCCACCTCCGCATTCATTGCCCGCTGGATTTCCTCCATGCTGACCTCGCGAACCGGTTGGCCGAGTGACCAATGGTGGCCGAAGGGGTCTTCGAGCACGCCGTAGCGGTCGCCCCACATCTGGTCGTCCAGCGGCATCACCACGGTCGCACCTGCATCCAGGGCCCGCTGGAATCTGGCGTCGACATCGGTGACGGTCAGGTGGATGGTGACGGGCGTGCCGCCCAATGCCTTCGGGGTCATCGACTTGCCGTCCGTTACCTCCGGAAAGTCGTCGTGGAGCATCACGGTGAATCCGTTGATCTGCACCGCGGCGTGAATCAATTTGCCATCGGGACGGGGAACACGCCCCAACTCCTCACCGCCGAAGGCCTTGACGTAGAAGTCGATCGCCGCGGCTGCATTGTCGACGACGAGGTGGGGGGACAGGGCTGGTTCGACGTTGATCGCCATCTTGGTCTCCTTGTTGTGGACGGGGTTCACGTGTATTGACCCCGGCCGCGACAGAAATTCATCGCGGTGACTCCATTAGATCTCCCGGCACCGACAAAGCCTGATCGCTTGCGTTCTGGCGCGACAGCGCGATATAACTAGTGCATCAGCTGGTGAGATAGCTGTATCAGCAACTGTCTTACCACTCCCGAACTGCAAGGAATGATCTGGTGAACGCGACGACCGTGACGATCCACCGCACGCTGGATTCGCGTCAGGTGGAAGTCCGTGCGCGGCTGCTACAGGCCGCTCGCCAGTTGATTCGCGAGCACGGGCATGAGGCCGTCGCGATGGAGGCGATCGGCGCGACCGTCGGAGTGTCCAGGGCGACGACCTATCGCTATTTCGCGTCCAAGGAACACGTGGTGTGTGAGGCCGCTTTGGCCTGGGGGCATGAGGTCGCGGCGCACATTCCACAGGCCATCGCCGCAGCGTCCGAGTCGGTCCCCTCATCACTGAAGGCCGTCGACGTGGCCATCGAACACGTCGTGCGGGAAGCGGCGTCGGATGTGCCGATGGTTCGCGCCATCATTGCCTCGGTACTGGCTCTGGGGCCGGTAGCCGATCAATTCCGCTTGGGCGTGCGCGAGATGTTCCTCGCGCTGCTGAGCGGAACCGGCGAGGACGTGCTCGAGTCGTTGTCGCTCGACCCGGCGATCGCGTTGCTCGGTCGCGTCTTCTTTGCCGACTTGGCCCTGCTCGGAGTCGGCGACATCACCGTCGAACAGTGCATCGCCGAACTGCGCCTGGCCGCCTCGCGCCTATTGAATTGACCCACCTCCCGACAACTAGGAGCAAACCTGTGAATCAAACACTGCTACAACCGATTTGGGACTGGATGCTGAGGCATCTGGGCGTCGGCTTCTTCGAATTCCCGTTGTACTTCCTGCCCGTGGTCGTCGCGGTCGTGTTGGTGACGGGCATCGTCTACTCGATATTCGATGTTGCGGTATACCACCGTATTTCGGCGAAGGCGGCCACCAAACTCGGGCTCCGGATCTCCTCGAATTATGTCGGTGCGGCGGTGGTGTTCTTCGTCCTGCACCGCATCTTCCACCCCTGGGTGGCCGAAGTCCCAACGGCCGCACCGACGGTCGTTGCGTTCGTCACGCAGCTGGTGGCCTTCATGGTGATCGGCGAGTTCCTCACCTACTGGTGGCACCGCCTAGAGCACGGTAATCGGTTTGTCTTCCAGAAAGTGCACTACCTGCACCACCGGGTGCAGAACCCGTTGACCATCTGGACCAACTTCGTCGTGCATCCCGTCGAAGGCTTCATGGTGATGTTCTGCCTGTACGTGGTGCCGTTGACGTGGGGGGCGCACCCGCTGGTGGTGGTCGCCTACGCGGCGGCCAACACCACGGCGATGGTCGTCACGCACAGCGGCTACGACATGAAGCTGTACCCGCGTTGGCTGCTGCCGGCGGCCTCAGGCCACGAGTTGCACCACTCGGAGAAGCGTCCCACCAACCTGTCCGTGGTAATGACCTACGGAGACAAGCTGTTTGGCACGTACAAGAAACCAGCCGCGACGAGCGAGTCGACGTTGGAATCAACCGCGGCCGCCGCCTAGGCGCTGGTGAGCACGCGGTCCCAGCCGGGGATCGATTCGGGCTTGCGTGGCCCGGGTCCGACGTAGATGGCCGACGGACGGACCAGCTTGCCGAGTCGCTTCTGTTCCAGGATGTGAGCGCACCATCCGGCGGTGCGTCCACAAGTGAACATTGCCGGCATCATGTTCGCCGGCACCCCGGCGAAGTCCAGGATGACCGCGGCCCAGAACTCGACATTGGTCTCGATGGCGCGGTCCGGGCGTCGCTCCCGCAATTCGGCCAGGGCCGCTTGTTCCAAGGCGGCGGCGACCTCGTGTCGAGGGGCCTTCAGGCGCTCGGCGGTCGCGCGCAGCACCCGCGCCCGTGGGTCTTCGGCCCGGTAGACGCGGTGTCCGAAGCCCATCAGCTTTTCGCCGCGATCGAGGATCCCCTTGACCACCTTGCGGGCGTCGCCGGTGCGTTCGACTTCTTCGATCATCGGCAGCACGCGGGCCGGGGCCCCACCGTGCAAAGGCCCGCTCATCGCCCCGATCGCGCCGGACAGGCACGCGGCCACGTCCGCGCCGGTCGAGGCGATCACCCGCGCGGTGAACGTCGAAGCGTTCATGCCGTGCTCGGCGGCCGTGACCCAGTAGGCGTCAATCGCCTCGATGTGCCTGGGGTCCGGCTCGCCCTGCCAGCGCGTCATGAATCGCGCTGTGATGGTTGGGCATTGGTCGATGATGCGCTGGGGGACCGCAGGCTGGTAGATGCCGCGGCCGGACTGTGCGACGTAGGACAAGGCCATCACGGAGGCCCGGGCGAGTTGGTCGCGGGCGGTGGGCTCGTTGGTGTCCAAGAGCGGTTTGTAACCCCAGATGGGTGCCAGCATCGCCAGGCCCGCCTGTACGTCGACCCGTACGTCGCCGGTGTGGATCGGCAGCGGGAACGGCTCAGCCGGGGGCAAACCGCGGCCGAAGTCGCCGTCGACGAGCAGGGCCCAGACGTCGCCGAAGTGAACCCGTTGGTTCACCAGATCCTCGATGTCGACACCGCGGTAACGCAGTGCGCCGCCGTCCTTGTCGGGTTCGGCGATCTTGGTGGTGAAGGCGACGACGCCTTCCAGACCTGGGACAAAATCAGGTGGAACCACAGTCATGGGCCGATTCTTGCACCCCAGATTCCGGCCGATGCTACCGGCCGGTAGCAACCCCGGTAGCTTTAAGGCGATGGCCGGAGCAATCGACGAGCACCTGGCGAGGATGAGAGTGGAGTACGGATCCGCCGAGAAGGATGACAGTGCTGACCTGGACGTCAGCTGGCTGGACGACGGTTGGCTTGCCTTGTTCTGCAAGTGGATTGACGACGCCGAACGAGCCGGAGTCGCCGAGCCGAACGCCATGGTGCTGGCCACCGTCGCCGCCGACGGCAAGCCGGTGAGCCGGTCGGTGTTGTGTAAGGGCGCCGACGAGAACGGGATCACCTTCTTTACCAATTACGACTCGGCCAAGGGACTCGAGTTGGCGTCGGCGCCGTACGCGTCGGCGACCTTCCCGTGGTATCAACTCGGCCGGCAGGTGCACATTCGTGGACCGGTAACCAAGGTCGACCGGCGCGTCACCGAGGAGTACTGGTCCAAACGGCCGCGCGGATCGCAACTGGGCGCGTGGGCGTCGCGTCAGTCGCAGCCGATCGAGTCGCGCGCGGCGTTGCTGGGTCAGCTGGCGGAGGTGACCGCCCGCTTCGCCGATGTGGAGCAGGTGCCGGCGCCGCCGAACTGGGGCGGGTATGTCATCGCGCCCGAGGTGGTGGAATTTTGGCAGGGCCGGGAGAACCGGGTGCACAACCGGATTCGAGTCATCGGCGGTCGGGTCGAGCGGCTGCAGCCCTAATGCTTGTTGCCCGCCGGGCTTCGGTGGTGTTTTCGATTGGGCGGCAACGACTTCATCTAGTTCGAGCGCGCTCACTGCACATCGGTGCGCACCGCCGCTAGTTGCGTGTCGCCACCTCAGGTGGGCTTCACTTGGCTTCGCCTGCTGCCTGTGGTCGCGGGCGCGGTTTTTGTCGTAGGTGGCTGTTTTGATGGGGGTATGTCTGTGGTGGCGGCTTCTTCGGGTGGGGTGGGGTTGATTCCTAAAGAGCGGTTGGAGGTGTTGTTCGCCGAGTTGGCGGAGTTGAGTGGTCAGCGCAATGCCATCGATGGGCGCATGGTGGAGATCTTCGCTCAGATCGAGGGTGAGCAGTTGTGGGGGATGACCGGGGCGCGGTCGTTGCCGGCGGTGGTGGCGTGGAAGACGGGGGTGTCGCCGGGTAATGCGCACACGATGGCTGCGGTGGCGCGGCGGGTGGGGGAGTTTCCTCGGTGTGTGCAGGGGTTGAAGGAGGGGCGGTTGTCGCTGGATCAGGTGGGGGTGATCGCGGCACGCGCGGGTGAGGGTTCTGATGAGCATTATGCGGAGTTGGCTTCGGTGGCCACGGTGACTCAGTTGCGTACGGCGGTGCGGTTGGAGCCGCGCCCCGACCCGTCGCCCGCGCCCGAGTCCAAGTCCGAGTCGGGGTCGGGGCCGGTGGAGCCGGAGTTGCGGGGGTCGGTCAGCAAGAGCGGTGATGGGCAGTACAGCTGGTGGCGGATCAAGTTGCCGGCGGTGCAGGCGGCGACGTTCGATGCGGCGTTGGGTTCGCATCTGGAGGGGTTGATGGCGCAGTGGAAGCGTGAGCGTGAGGCCGTCGGCGGTGGCGGGGGTGGGGAGTTTGCGGTGCCGATGCCGACGATGGTGGAGGCGTTTCTGGCGTTGGTGCAGGCGGGGTGGGATAGCGAGGTGGCGCGGCGTCCGCAGGGGCAGCACACCACGGTGGTGATGCATGTTGATGTCAAGGATCGGGTGGGGTCGTTGCATCTGGGTCCGGTGTTGTCGCGGTCCGAGCGGCAGTTGTTGGGCTGTGATGCCAGCTGTGAGGTGTGGTTCGAGCGTGATGGTGAGCCGATCGGGGCCGGACGAACGACGCGGGGGATCAGTCGCCGGTTGCGTCGGGCGTTGGAGTATCGCCACCCGGGGTGCGCGTTTCCCGGGTGTGGGGCCAGCCGGGGCCTGCATGCGCACCACATCGTGCATTGGGAGGATGGCGGGGCCACCGAGTTGGCGAATCTGGTGTTGCTGTGTCCGTTTCATCATCGGTTGCATCACCGTGGGGTGATCACCATCACCGGCCCCGCTGACCAGTTGTGCATCACTGATAGTGATGGGCGGGTGTTGACCGGGGCGTCGTTGGCGCGGCCACCGACGCAGCCACCGCCCGATGTGCCGCCGTGTCCCGGGCCGACCGGTGAACGCGCCGACTGGTGGTGGTACCAGCCGTACGAACCCGAGTCGCCCACCGCCAACTAGATCCGGACTCACGGCTGGGGCGAGCCGGGTCGTGACCCTCGGGCGGCGCTGCATGCCGGCCGTCGGGGTGCTAGCGCATACGCCAGCGTTTTTGGGGATCGCTTCATGGTCTGCTGACGGTGCCGATGTGGGGTGTGTGAATAGCGGGCATGGCCGCGGGCTCGCGCGGGTGCTAGCGCATACACCAGCGCTTTCTGCGATCACCTCATGGTCTGCTCACGGTGCCGATGTGGCGCATGTGATTACCGGGAGTCACCAATGATTGCGGCGCGATTGGCCCGGTACGGCCGCTGAAAGCCCGTCGTCGCACAGCGGCGGTGAGTGCAGCCAGCTCAGAACGCAGCCCGCGACATGAGCCCGCGACAGGCGTCCGCGCCAGAAGCCAAGCCCCGCGACGGGCGGCCCAGATAACACCGCCCCGGAGGGCGAGCCGGCGGCGCAAAGATCGACAAAGACTCGTCCGGTTCGCGGCACAAAACAGTAGGTCGACACGCGCTGGCCCGGCAGACTAGACCCCGAGCAGGCACGCCAGCGCGATACCGACTACCTTCACCTATGACGCACCTAGTGCTTGCACGCATCTAGGTCAGAAAGCCATACCAGCCTGAAGCGCAAAGGGGTTCTCGTGGCCGACACCGACGACACCGCATCTCTGAAGTACCCGGGGGGCGAGCTCGATCTGAAGATCGTGAAAGCCACCGAAGGTGCTGACGGCATTGCGCTGGGTCCGCTGCTGTCCAAGACCGGGCACACGACGTTCGACAATGGCTTCGTCAACACCGCTTCGTGCAAGAGCTCCATCACCTACATCGATGGTGACGCCGGTATCCTGCGCTACCGCGGCTACCCGATTGACCAGCTGGCCGAGAAGTCGACCTTCATCGAGGTCAGCTACCTGTTGATCTACGGCGAGCTGCCCACCGCCGACCAATTGGCCGAGTTCACCCACCGGATCCAACGGCACACCATGCTGCACGAGGACCTAAAGCGCTTCTTCGACGGCTTCCCGCGCAACGCCCACCCGATGCCGGTGCTGTCCAGTGTGGTCAACGCGCTCTCGGCGTACTACCAAGACGCCTTGGACCCGATGGACAATGCGCAGGTCGAGCTGTCGACGATCCGGCTGCTGGCCAAGCTGCCGACCATCGCCGCCTACGCCTACAAGAAGTCGGTCGGCCAGCCGTTCCTCTACCCGGACAACTCGCTCACGCTGGTGGAGAACTTCCTGCGGATGACGTTCGGCTTCCCCGCTGAGCCGTACCAGGCCGACCCCGAGGTCGTCCGGGCGCTCGACATGCTGTTCATCCTGCACGCCGACCACGAGCAGAACTGTTCGACGTCGACGGTGCGGCTGGTCGGCTCGTCGCGGGCCAACCTGTTCACCTCGATCTCCGGCGGCATCAACGCCTTGTGGGGCCCGTTGCACGGCGGTGCCAACCAGGCCGTGCTCGAGATGCTCGAGCAGATCCGCGAAAGCGGCGACGACGTCGGCGAGTTCGTCCGCAAGGTGAAGAACCGCGAAGAGGGCGTCAAGCTGATGGGCTTCGGCCACCGCGTCTACAAGAACTACGACCCGCGCGCGAGGATCGTCAAGGACCAGGCCGACAAGATCCTGGCCAAGCTCGGCGGAGACCCGCTGCTCGACATCGCCAAGGAGCTTGAAGAAGCGGCGCTCACCGACGACTACTTCATCGAGCGCAAGCTCTACCCGAACGTCGACTTCTACACCGGTTTGATCTACCGGGCGCTGGGCTTCCCGGTCCGCATGTTCACCGTGCTGTTTGCGTTGGGCCGGCTGCCCGGTTGGATCGCGCACTGGCGCGAGATGCATGACGACCCCGACAACAAGATCGGTCGTCCGCGCCAGATCTACACCGGCTACACCGAGCGCGACTACGCCACCATCGACGAGCGCTAACCGCCGAGCGACCCAAGCACCGCCATCGCGGCGTTGTGTCCGCCGATGCCGGACACCGCACCCCCGCGGCGCGCACCCGAACCGCACAGCATGATGCGCTCATGCGCGCTGGCCACACCCCACTGACGCGCCGGGGTATCCAATGGCTCGTCGTCATCGGCGAACGGCCAGGACAGCGCGCCGTGAAAGATGTTGCCCGCGGTCATCTGCAACGTGCGTTGCAAGTCCTCGGTGGTCGTCGTCTCGAGACACGGACGGCCGTGTGCGTCACTCATCAGCACGTCCTGAATCGGTTCGGCCAGAACGGAATTTAGCGACGCCAACACCGACTCGGTTAGGCGATCGGACGCAGCGGCGGTACCGCCCAACGTCGAATGCGGGGTGTGCAAACCGAACACCGTCATGGTGTGCGCACCAGCGTCCCGCAACTCCGACGACATGATGCTCGGATCGGCCAGCGAGTGGCAATACGCCTCACACGGCAACGGGTCAGGCACCAGGCCCTCGGCGGCGCGCGTGTAGCCGGTGTCCAGCTGGCTCCACGTCTCGTTGACGTGGAACGTCCCGGCGAAGGCTTCCTCGGGGGCGACGCCCTGATCGCGTAGCCGCGGCAGCCGTCGCAACACCATGTTGACCTTCACCTGCGAACCCGGCGCCACCGAAGGTTCTGGTTCGCCGAGCAGGCGAGCCAGGACCGCTGGTCCAACACCGGCCAGTACGAACCGGCCTCGGACCGCATGCTCGTCGCCGCCGCTGCGGTACCGCACCTCCCCGTCCGGATCGACCGCGAAAACGTCGGCATCGGTGACGATTTCGGCGCCGTGGCCGGCGGCCGCGGTGGCCACGGCCGTGGTCACCGATCCCATGCCGCCGATGGGCACGTCCCAGTCGCCGCTGCCGCCGCCGATCAGATGGTAGAGAAAGCAGACGTTCTGCATCAGCGACTCGTCGTTGAGCCGCGCGAAGGTGCCGATCAGCGCATCGGTCGCGATCACGCCACGCACCACGTCATTCCTGACGGCACCGGTGATGGCATGCCCGATGGGTGCCTCGATCATGGCGTGCCAGGCGGCCTCGGCTCCCCGGGAACCGCCCTGCAGGACGTGTGCGCGGGCCTGCGAGCGGGTGCGCAGCGGCTCCAGCAACGTTGGCCAGAGCCGTTCGGTGACCACCCGGCAGCGCCGGTAGAACGCGTCGAACCCGTCCCGATCCCCGTCCGCGCCGATCGCGGCGAACGTCGGTCTCGAACCAACCAACAGGCCGGTGCGACCGGACGTCGCCGGATCGGGGGTGTAGGACGACTCCCGGCGCCGGGCCAGGCGCACCTGGGCACCCAGGTCGGCGATGATGCGTGTAGGCAGCAGGCTGACCAGGTACGAATACCGCGACACCCGAACGTCGACACCCTCGAAGGCCTGTGCCGACACCGCCGCTCCGCCGACGTGCCCCAGCCGTTCGAGCAATCGCACCCGAAGCCCCGCTCGGGCCAGGTACCCGGCTGCGACCAGGCCGTTGTGCCCACCGCCGACAATGACGACGTCAAAGTTGCTCATGCTGCCCAGGCGCGCAGGGAACTAGCCGATATAGCCCTCGACCTCGTCCGGCGGACGCACGTTCGCTCGCTGCGGATCCCCACCGGTTTCGCGCAAGGCCCGGCGCTGCCGCAGCAGGTCCCAGCACTGGTCGAGTTCGACTTCGATGCGGCGTAGCTTTTCGTGCTCCTCGGACTCCGAAATTTCGTGATGCAGCAGCTGGTCGCGCAGCGCCTTTTCCGCAGCGACAAGATCGCGAATGCGCGCCAACGTCTCGTTGTCGTCGGGTTTCCCTCCGGTGGCCATCGTCCCAGTCTGCCCGACGAGCGACGGGCATCCGCAGATCGGCACTTGAGGCGTAGGGACTCGGTAGGCTGCATATCGCCTGGACCACGGGAGATCAGTGAGGGGAGGGGTGATGGTGGGCACCGAGCCGGCTGTGGACCGAACGCCTGCGCCCACCGACGCGGCGGATCGCACGCGCACGCCGAGATTCACCAAGCGGTCGCCGGGCACCTCGTGGCTGATTGCCCTGGCGGTGATCCCATTCTTGCTGGCGGTGATCGGTTACTGGGCCTACGGGCGGCCCACGTCCTTCGCCGGCCCGGCCGGCAATGTGCCGACACTCGAACCCACCAGCGGACCCTCGATCACTCCGGGTCCGCCGTTGTCGCTGCTGTCAATCAGCCGCAGCGGCAACACAATTACGCTTATCGGCGACTTCCCGGACGAGAACTCCAAGGCGGCGCTGATGACGTCGCTGAAGTCCATGTTGACCCCGGGTGTCAACGTCATCGACCAGATCCGGATCGATCCCCTGGTCCATTCGCTCGACTTCTCGAACGCCGAGCCGATTTTCTTCGCCGCCGCGTCGATGCCCGAGTTCACCCTCAAGGCGGAGAGCTACACGGTCAACCTGACGGGAACCGCCATCTCGCCCGAGCAAAAGGACGCCGTCGAGCGGGCCGCCACCCGGACTTGGTCCACCGTGGACGTCACCAGCAAGATTCAGGTCAAGGGCCAGCCGCCAGTGACGGTTCCTGCCATACCCGGCGTCGGCCCCAGCCCCGGCCCCGCGCCGCCACCGGGCGCGGCGGGCCCGTGCGCCAATCTGCAAGCGACGATCAACGCCCTGACGGGCGGGCCGATCTACTTCGCCAGCGACGGCGTCACCCTTACTTCGGTGGACGACCAGATCCTCACCCAAGTGGCCGACAAGCTGAAGGCATGCCCGGATGCGCGGGTGACCGTGAACGGCTACACCGACAACGCCGGCGCCGAGGGCATCAACATCCCCCTGAGCGACCAGCGGGCCCGCGCTGTCGCCGACTTCCTCATCGCCCACGGCGTTCCCCGCGACCACGTCACGGCCAAGGGGTTGGGTTCGGTCAACCCCATCGCCAGCAATGACACCACCGAGGGCCGGATCAAGAATCGGCGCGCTGAAATAGTGGTCGGCTGAGGATCGGCTAGGGAGAGGCATGGATTTCTTCATCCAGTGGTTGTGCTACCTGGCCGCGTTTGTGACGGGTTCCGCCGTGGCCTGGATCATCGTGACCGTCTCGATGGGAACCGGCGAGGAGCGCAAGTCCCGGCCCGAAGCGGCACCCGCCGCACCCGAAGCGGAGCCCGCGGCATACGCCGCACCCGCGGCGGAAGAAGAAACAGACCTGCTGACCGCTCCGATCGACGCCGAGCCTGAGACGGAAGTGCTGCCCGGCTTGGCGGACGAGGTCGATACCGCGGTGCTGCCGACCTCGAGTGAGGTCGACAAACCCTGATGGCCCACGTGCATTGGTGGTTGGCGGCCCTGTCATTCGTGCTTGGGCTGGTACTGACCTTGACGCTGATGGTGCGTCCGGTCAGGCCGGCAGCACCGGCGGGCGCTGTCGCGGCTGCGCCGAAGATGGCGGCTCGGCCGGGTCCCGCGCGAGGAGACGGCCGAAAAGGCGTGCCGGCCAAGAAATCTGCGGCCGGTAAAGCCGGCAAAGCCGGTAAAGGCGCTCCGGCCAAGAAGGGTCCGCCGCGCAAGGGGGCGCCCGCGAAGAAGGGCGTCGGCGCGAAAGGCGGTGCCAAGAAACGGGTTCCGGCTGGCAGGGGACCGGCGACCAAGAAGGCCGGAGCGAGCGCCAAGGACGCCGACGCGCCGACCAAGCGGATCCGCGTCGTCAAAGTTGCCAAGGACAAGTCCGGCGAGAAGCCCTTTGCCCCATACGGTCCCGGCTCGGCGCGCGCCGATTCCGACGGCGGCGGGCCGGACGGCTGGTTGGTCAAGGGCCGCTCGGATACCCGGCTTTTCTACAAGCCCGAGGATCCCTCGTACGAAGACGTCACCGCCCAGGTCTGGTTCGAGGACGAAGCCGCGGCGAAGCGCGCCTTCTTCACTCCGTGGTCGAAGAGCGCAAGGAAGAAGTGAGCGGCCCGGCCTAGCTGGGAGCGGGCAGCTTCAACAGCAGTCGGGCGCCGCCCAACGGGCTGGTCTCCAGCGACGCCGTTCCGCCATGCAGGTGTGCCTGCTGCGCCACCAACGCCAACCCCAGTCCAGAGCCCGAGTGGGACGCCGTCGAGCCGCGGGAGAACCGCTCGAACACCAGCTGGCGCTCCCCTTCGGGCACACCGGTGCCGTTGTCGTCGATGGCGATCTCCACCCCCTCCCGCGAACTGACCGCGGACAGCTGAACCTTGGTGGCGCCGCCGTGCTTGACGGCGTTGGCGATGGCGTTGTCGACGGTGAGTCGCAATCCCGCCGGCATTCCCACGATGATGCAGGTCGGCGAGGGCACCAGGGACACGTCGAGGTCGGGGTAGATGCGCGTGGCGTCGTGGGCGGCGCGGTCGAGGAGATCGGTGATGTCGACCGGCACGTGGTCGTCGGACGTCGACAGTTCGCCCTGGGCCAGGCGCTCGAGCGCGGTCAGCGTCGCCTCGATCCGCGACTGGGTACGAATCACGTCGTTGAGCACTTCCTTGCGCTGCTCGTCGGACATGTCCAGGGTGGACAGCACTTCGAGATTGGTCCGCATCGCGGTCAACGGCGTCCGCAACTCGTGCGACGACACCGCGGCGAAGTCGCGGGCCGACGCCAGCGCCTCCTTGGTCCGGTTCTGCTCGTCCCAGATGCGCTGCAGCATGCCGCGCATCGCCTCGGCGATCTCGACGGCTTCACTGGCGCCGTGCACCTCCACCCGTGGTGTTTCGTCTCCGGCGTCGATTTTGCGGGTCTGTTCGGCCAGCTGTTTGAACGGCCGCACCGCGAATGCGGCCAGCAGCCAGGCGAACACCGCCGCCGCGCCGATGGCGAAGCCGCAGATCAGCATCACCCGGCGATGCAGGTTGTTGGTTTCGGCGATGGTGGTGTCGTAGGTGGCGCCCACGGCCAGGGAAGTCGGCTCGGGTCCTGGGATCGTCACCGTGCGCACCCGGTAGCGCACCCCGTCGATGTAGGTGTCGGCGTAGTCCTTGTGCAGCTGGGGCAGCGTGATATCGGAGTTGTTCTTGATGACGTTGCCGCGCCGGACCGTGATCAGCGCGTCCCGGTCATTCGGCGAGTTGGGAATCTCGTCGAGCCCTCGCGGGACGAACGGAATGGCGAACCCGGCGGCCTCGTCCAGCCGGCGGTCCAGCCGTTCTTTGCGGTCGTTGGTGATGCCGACCCAGACCACGGTGCCGACGATGAGCACCGGAATGGCTGCACCGATGGCTGTCGCGACCACCACCCGGGTCCGCAGTGACGGAGTACGGGCGAAGATCCGCGACAGGATGTTCACCTATTGCATCCTGAGCACGAACCCGACTCCGCGGACGGTGTGCAGCAGCCGGGGTCCGCCGTTTGCTTCCAGCTTGCGCCGCAGGTAGCCGATGAACACGTCGACGACGTTGGTGTCGGCGGCGAAGTCGTAGCCCCACACCAACTCGAGCAGTTGCGCGCGCGACAGCACCGCCGTCTTGTGCTCGGCGAGCACCGCCAGCAGGTCGAACTCTCGCTTGGTGAGGTCGACGTCGACGCCGTTGACGCGCGCCCGTCGGCCGGGAATGTCCACTTCCAGCGGGCCCACCGTGATGGTTTCCGACGACGACGTCGCGGTCGCACCGCGGCGGCGCAGCAGCGCCCGAACCCGCGCCACCAGTTCGGCGAGGACGAACGGCTTGACCAGGTAGTCGTCGGCGCCGGCCTCCAGGCCGGCTACCCGGTCGTCGACCGAGCTGCGGGCGCTGAGCACGCAGACCGGCACGTCGTTGTCCATCGCCCGCAATGCGGTGACGACGCTGACGCCGTCCAGCACGGGCATGTTGATGTCGAGCACAATCGCGTCTGGCCTGGTCTCGGTCGCGCTGCGCAGGGCTTCGGCCCCGTCGACGGCAGTGGATACCTCAAAGCCGGACAACCGTAGGCCGCGTTCCAGCGAGGCGAGCACGTCAGAGTCGTCGTCAACGACCAAGACTCGAGGCGAGGTCACACCAGTGTCCATGGGTTTCATATTGCCTGATTCCTGGCGGCGACGGGGGGAGGCGCGAGCAGGCGCAACGCCGCAGGAATGCGCCCGGATCAGGGGATTTTGCGTCCGTTCGCGGCAGGCAGAAAATCAGACGGCTTTGGCGGCAGCGCGGCCCGCCTTGAGTCCGGAGAAGATGCAGCCACCCAGGAAGGTGCCTTCCAGGGCGTTGTAACCGTGCACGCCGCCACCGCCGAATCCGGCGACCTCACCAGCGGCATACAGACCGGAGATGGGCTGTCCATCAGTGCCGATGGCACCTGAGTCGAGGTCGGTCTGGATGCCGCCCAAGGTTTTTCGGGTCAGGATGTGCAGTCGTACGGCGATCAGCGGACCGGCGCCGGGGTCCAGGATGCGGTGCGGGGCCGCTACACGGCCAAGCCGATCGCTGATCGACGCGCGCGCGTTGCGGATGCCCTGGACCTGTGCGTCCTTGCAGAACGGGTTGTCTACCTGCAGGTCCCGGGATTCGATCTGCTTGCGGATCAAAGCCGGATCCAGCAGCGGCTCCTCGGTGATGGCGTTCATCTTCTCGACCAGCTCTTCGAGGCTGTCGGCGACGGCGAAGTCGACGCCGTGGGTCTTGAACGCCTCGACGGGCGCCGGCGCGTCCCTGTTGAAGAACCGTTGCTGCAGCATCGCCGTCCGGCTTTTGGAGGTGATGTCGGGGTTCTGCTCCGAGCCCGACAGCGCGAACTCCTTCTCGATGATCTTCTGGGTCAGGACGAACCAGGAGTGGTCGTATTTGGCGATGTCGGGCGTGGTCCGCAGATGCCGCAGGGTGCCCAGGGTGTCGTATCCGGGTAGGTACGGCGCGGGCAGCCGCCGGCCGAGCGCGTCGAACCACATCGACGAGGGGCCCGGAATGATCCGGATCGCGTGCTTGGGCCAGATCGGATCCCAGTTGATGACGCCTTCGGTGTAGTGCCACATCCGGTCCCGGTTGACCAGACGGATTCCGGAGTCGGCCGCGATGTCGAGCATGCGGCCGTCGACGTAGGCGGGTACGCCGGTGATCATGTCGGCCGGGGGCGTGCCCAGTCGCTCGGGCCAGTAGCGGCGAACGAGGTCGTGATTGGCGCCGATGCCGCCGGTGGTGACGATGACGGCCTGGGCGGAGAGTTCAAACTCGCCGATGACGTCGCGGTTGGACGAGACGCCGCGCTCCGCGTCGTCGGGAGCCAGTACCACGCCCTTGACCCCGGTGGCCGTGCCATTGCTGATCACCAATTCGTCCACCCGGAAGCGGTGATAGAACTTCACCAAACCGCCCTCGGCGGCTTTCAGTGCGGAGTTGGCGAACGGTTCGACCACGCCGGTTCCGGTTCCCCATGCGACGTGGAATCGCGGAACGGAGTTGCCGTGGCCGTCGGCGCTCAGATCGCCGCGCTCGCCCCAGCCGACGGTCGGGAGGAACCGGATGCCCAGGTTCGTGAGATAGGCGCGCTTTTCTCCGGCGGCGAACTCGACGTAGGCGCGTGCCCACTTGGCGGCCCAGAAGTCTTCGCCATCAGTCCCGTCGAGACGGTCGAACTGAGCGCTGCCGGACCAGTCATTCCAGGCCAGGTCGAACGAGTCCTTGATGCCCATGCGACGTTGCTCGGTGCTGTCTACCAGGAAGAGCCCGCCGAACGACCAGAATGCCTGACCACCCAGATTGGCCTCGTTTTCTTGGTCAATCAGCGCGACTTTCTTACCTTGGCGGGTCAACTCGTGAGTGGCGACCAGACCGGCCAAACCCGCACCGACCACGATGACATCAGCGTCCATAGGCAGGCCCTTCTGCGAAATAGATGACGATCCGGGTATCCGATGCGGTAATGTATCAGGTGCAATAGCATTTCGGGAGGGTGGAAAATCACATGACAGCTGCACCGACTGCCACGGCTAAGCCGGTCCGGGTAACCAAGCGTCGCGCTGAGACCCGCGCCCGGCTGATCGCCGCGGCATTCGAGGTGTTCGCGGAAAAGGGTTTCGGGCACGTGCGTATCGAGGACGTGTGCGCGGCAGCGGGCTACACCCGCGGGGCCTTCTACTCCCAGTTCGAGACTCTCGAAGAGCTGTTCTTTCTGCTCTACGACGAGTGGGCCAACCGCACTGCCGACCAGGTCCGCAAGGCGATGGAGGGGATCGACCCGACGAGTGACCTCGAGGCGACTGTCGATCGGATCGTGTCCACGCTGCTGCTTGAGCGTGAGTGGTTGCTGATCAAGATGGACTTCCTGCTGTATGCCGCTCGGACGCCCGGCTTGGCGCAGCGCTGGGAGGTGCACCGTGCGCAGCTGCGCGCCGCCATCGAAGAGCGGCTAACGGCCGGCGGGATCACCCCGGATGAAAAGGTCGGCACCCTCGCGGACATCGCCCGGTTCGTCATCGCGGTCTACGACGGGGTCAGCATTCAATTGCTGCTCGACAACGACCTGACGGCCGCGCGGGCCTGGCTCACGAAGTTGCTCAACATCGTCCTGAACCGGTAAGTCACGGCCAACTGATACATTGACGCATCGAATTCATCTACGTATCATTTAGGGAATCGATGTAGTCGCGCGATGCGGGCATCGCGAATGGTCAATGTAGAAGGTGGGGCGTGTTGATGGACTTCGCTGTTTTGCCGCCAGAGGTCAACTCTGCACAGATGTACGGTGGCGCGGGCTCCGGCCCGATGTTCGCGGCGGCGGCCGCGTGGGACGAGTTGGGTGCGGACCTGAGCGGCGCCGCATCGACGTTCGACGCCTTGATCTCGGGACTGACGAGCGGGCCGTGGACCGGAGCGGCATCGGCGGCGATGGCCGCCACGGCGGCGGGCTATCTGGGCTGGCTGAGCGCGGCGGCGGCACTGGCCGAAGGGTCCGCGGCCCAGGCCCGGACGGCGGCGGCGGCATTCGAAGCGGCTCTGGCGGCGACCGTGCATCCGGCGTTGGTCGAGAACAACCGACTGCAATTTCTGACGTTGGTGGCGACGAATTTCCTGGGTCTGAACACTCCCGCGATCGCGGCGGCCGAGTTCGAGTACATAGAAATGTGGGCGCAAGACGTGGCCGCGATGGTGGCCTACTGCACCCAGGCGTTGACCGCCGCCACGCAGCTCATTCCGTTCGCCGCGATTCCGCTTGACGCGGTGGGGATCGCGCTGACGGCGGAGAGTGTTGCGGCGACGGTAGGCCCGCCGTTGCAGGGCGCATTCCAGGCGGCCCAGCTACTGGCATCGCCGGCGATGATGGCGATACAACCGGCGATGATGGCGATCGGTGCTGCAACGCAGGCCGGTTCGGGCGGCGGCGCCGCAATGGTCGGTGCGACCATGCCGGAGGGTGCGACGGGATTGGCGGCAGGCGCCGTCACCGCAGAATCGCTCAAGCCGATGGGCGGAGCCGGGCTGGGCGCCGCCGCGAGCATGGGTAACGCGCGCATGGTCGGGGCGTTGTCGGTGCCGCAGTCGTGGCCGGGCTCGACGCCGGCCGGAATGTCCAGTTCGGCGCTCAGTGGGTTGGCGGGCCTCGGTATGTCCAACGCGGCCATGGCCGCGGAGGCCAATGCGGCGGCCGGCGGCGGAATGCCGATGATGCCGATGCCGATGGGCGGCGGAGCCCAAGGCGGAATGCCCGCGGGCATGATGGCCGGGCGCGGCGGCGGCGCTCCGCACGTGGTGCAGTCGCGGCCGAGCGTCATCCCGCGGATCGGGGTCTGAGCAAGACCGCCCGACACCCTCCAACGGCCCTAGCCCCGACGCGCCTTTCGGCGCAGTCGGGGCTAGTCGTTTTTACAGGCGGACAGCTGGGCGGCGCGCAGGCAGCACGCGTCGACCAGGGCCGCAGACACACGTCGACCCGGCCCACTGGGGCCGGGTCGACGTGTGTCCGTACTGCGGATTCTTGCTACAGGCTGCCCTGCCCGCCCTGGCCGCCGCTGCCGCCGGCCCCGCCGCCGGCGCCGGCGGCTGGCTTGCCCCAGTCGCCGCCCCAGCCGCTGCCGGGGGTCCAACCGAGGTGGCCGACGCCGCCCGTGCCGCCGGTGCCGCCCCTGCCGCCCGATGCGCCGGTCCCGGAACCCAGCGGCGGGGCCAGGGGGTTGCTACCTCCAGTGCCGCCGCTGCCGCCGGTTCCACCCTGTCCGCCGGCGCCGTAGGAACTGGCGCCGCCGTTACCGCCGGCTCCACCCTGGCCACCTTGGCCGGGGTTGAACAACACCGAGGCCGTACCGCCGTTACCGCCGGTGCCTCCGTTGCCGCCCCGGCCACCGGTGCCGTAGGTAGCTTTGCCACCCGTGCCGCCGGCTCCGCCCGTGGCACCCGTCGACCTGTCACCGATGCCGCCGCTACCGCCGTTACCGCCGTTACCGCCCTGGCCGCCGTTGTAACCGGTGCCACCCGTGCCGCCGGCGCCGCCGCTGCCGCCGCCCGGGCTGGCGACGCCGCCGACGTCGCCGCTGCCTCCGTTACCGCCCCGTCCGCCGGTACCGCCGTCGCCTTGATTACCAGTGGCGCCGTTCGCGGCCTGACCACCGAGGCCCTGGCCCCCTTTACCGCCGGCGCCGCCGTTCCCGCCGGTGCCGCCGGTGCCGCCGTTGCCGCCGTTGCCGGCTTGCGGACCCGGGTTGCCGTCGTTGGCCAGCGCAGTGGCGTTCGCGCCGTTGCCGCCGTTGCCGCCGGTACCGCCGGTGCCGCCGGTGCCGCCTTTGCCGCCGACGCCGCCGACACCTTGGGTGCCATCGACGCCCGATGCCGCTGTGCCACCGGCGCCGCCATTGCCGCCGTCGCCGCCGACGCCACCCTGGCCACCGCTGGCGCCTTGGCCGCCGTTGCCGCCGTGGCCGCCCCAGTTGGTGCCGCCGTTGGTGCCGGAGCCGCTGTTGCCGCCCGTTCCGCCGGTCCCGCCGGCGCCGCCGGCTCCGCCGTTGCCACCACGGGCGCCGTACTGGCCCGCGTCGCCGCCGCGGCCGCCCACACCACCTTGTCCGCCCTGCTTTCCTTGTCCGCCGGCGGTGGCTTGAGCGGTGGTGCTCGAGCCGGCACCGCCCTGACCGCCGTTGCCGCCGTTGCCGCCGTTGCCGCCGTTGCCCACCAGGCCGCCCTTGCCGCCGTCGCCGCCGGCACCGCCGTTACCGCCCGGGAGGTTGATGCCGGCATTGGCGCCGTTCCCGCCATTGCCGCCGTCGCCGCCGTTTCCGCCGCTGGTAGGGGTCTTGCCGGTCAGGCCGTTGGTTGCCGTGCCCGACCCGGTCCCGGCCTTACCGCCGACGCCGGCTGCGCCTGGGTTACCGCCTTGACCGCCGTTGCCTCCGTTGCCGCCGGGGTTGAAGTTGTGCGCACCTCGGCCGCCGTCACCCCCCATGCCGGCGTCACCGCCATTGCCGCCGCTACCGGCGGCGCCAACCGAGCCGGCCTTGCCGCTCGTGGCCTTCCCGGCCGCACCACCGTTGCCGCCGGCTCCGCCGTTACCCCCGTTGCCGCCGTTGCCACCGCCACCGCCGGTGCCGTCGCCGTCCCAGTCGAACGAGCCGTCATAACCTTTTTGGCCACCTCCAGCGTTAGCGCCGTTGCCGCCACGACCGCCGGCGCCGCCGTTGCCGCCATTGCCGGACTTGGATCCGCCAGCTCCGCCCGCCCCGCCGTGTCCGCCGGCGCCTCCTTCGCCACCGTTGCCGCCGGTTTGTCCGGGGTAGTACGCGTTTTCACCGGTCCCGCCCATGGCGCCATTGCCTCCGGCACCGCCGTTCCCGCCGTCGCCCGTCAGTCCGGCATTGCCGCCCGCGCCTCCGGTGCCGCCGTTGCCGCCGCGGGCGCCGCCGAATGATGGCGCAGCGCCGTCGCCACCGTGGCCGCCGTTGCCGCCGTTTGCGTTCGCCAACGTTCCGGCGTTGCCACCCTTGCCGCCGTTACCGCCACCGGCGCCGGGGGAGAAGGCTTTGGCACCGTTACCGCCGTCGCCGCCGGCGCCACCGCCGGCGGTGGTGGCTGACTGCACCCCGTCCGCACCCTTGGTGGAGCCGGCGCCGCCGAGCCCACCCTTGCCGTTGGCGCCTGGATTGCCGCCGTTCCCGCCGTCGCCGCCGTTGCCGTTGCCGCCATTGGTGAAGGTGCCGTCACCGCCCTTGCCGCCGTTGCCCGCCTGGCCGCCGAGGCCGCCGTTGCCGCCGTTTCCGCCAACGCCTTGTTGCCCAGCGATTCCGTGTGTGGCGGTACCGCCCGCGCCACCGGCCCCGCCGTTGCCGCCATCGCCGCCGGCGCCGCCGTTCAAGCCGTTCTGGCCGTTCTGGCCAAGACCGCCGTTGAGTCCGTCACGGCCGTTGCCGCCGACTCCGCCTTCACCGCCGGCCCCGCCGGCCCCGCCGTTGCCGCCGTTGCCGGCCAGGGCGCCACCGTTGCCGCCGGTGCCGCCGGCACCGCCGGCTCCGCCGGAGCCGCCATCTGTACCGCCGTCGGAAAGGGAGACCCCGCTTGAACCCTTGAAGCCGTTGCCGCCATTGCCGCCGTTGCCGCCGTTGCCGACCAAACCGCCGTGACCGCCGGCGCCGCCGCTGCCACCGATTTGGCCGATGGCCACGGCATCGGTGCCGTTGCCGCCATTGCCGCCGTTGCCACCACTGGTCGCGGTGCCGCCGGTCGCGCCCTTTGCCGCGTACGCGCCGCCACCGCTGCTGCCGCCGGCCCCGCCGAGGCCGCCGACGCCCGGGTTGCCGCCGTTGCCGCCCGCCCCACCTTGGCCGCCGCCGCTCCGGCCGATCGCGCCGTCGCCGCCGTTGCCGGCCGCGCCGCCCATTCCGCCAGCACCCCCGGTTCCGCCCACGCCGTGGCTACCGGCGACGCCGAACAGGCCCTGGCGCCCGCCGGCACCGCCGGCACCACCGTCTCCCCCGAGCCCACCGACTCCGCCGTCGCCGCCCGCTCCACCGGCCTGCCCGGCGCTTCCCGAGAGCGCGGCGTTGAACCCGTCGGCGCCGAGACCGCCGACTCCACCAACCCCGCCGACGCCGCCGCTGCCGCCGGCACCGCCGTTGCCGAAGAGGAATCCGCCATTGCCGCCGGTGCCGCCGGCGCCGCCGAGCCCGCCGGTACCACCGGCACCGCCGGTCGCGCTCGGTGTCACCGCGTTCGTCCCCGCCGCGCCGGCTAGGCCCTCACCGCCGGCCCCACCGGTGCCGCCACTACCAAAGATCCGGGCGTTGCCGCCAGCGCCACCGGCCCCGGCCTGCGCGCCGGTGCCGCCGACACCGCCGTTCCCGCCGTTGCCGTAGAGCCAGCCGCCGTCACCACCGACGCCACCGGTACCGCCAATTGCGCCGGCGCCACCAGCCCCGCCAACCCCGCCGCTGCCGAACAGCAGTGAGCCCGCCCCACCGTTGCCGCCGACTCCTCCGACGCCGCCGGCCACTCCCGCGCCGCCGACTCCGCCGGCGCCGCCGTTGCCCCACAGGAAGCCACCCGCGCCACCCGCCCCGCCGGCCACACCAGCCGCCGCGGTCCCGGCGAAACCGGCCCCGCCGGCCCCGCCCGCGCCACCGTTGCCGATCAGGCCCGCGGCGCCACCTGCACCACCAACCTGGCCGACCGCACCCGATCCGCCGTTGCCGCCGTTGCCCCACAGGATCCCGCCGGCCTGACCGGCCTGACCCGTTCCCGGCGCGCCGTCGGCGCCATTGCCGATCAGGGGACGTCCCAGCAGCAGCTGCGTGGGTGTGTTGATCGCGTTGAGAACGGTCTGCTCCACGACCTGCAGCGGCGAGGCATTGATGGCCTCCGCGGCGGCATACGAGCTGCCGGCGCCGTTCAGCTGCTGCACGAAACTGTTGTGGAACGACGCGATCTGCGCGCTGATCGCCTGGTACTCGCTACCGTGCGCGGCGAACATCGCTGCGATGGCCGCCGACACCTCGTCCGCGCCCGCGGCTAGCAGCGACGTGGTGGGGGCGGAGGCAAACGCATTGGCCTCGCTGATGGTGGCTCCAAGCTTTGCCAAGTCTGAAGCGGCGGTGGACACGAATTCTGGGGAAACGACCACAAATGACATGGGAAGGCGCCTTTCTCAGGGGCCGGGCTGGGACTGCAGGACGGGCATTTCGTCCTACGCGACATGAGCATACGAATAAGTATCGAATGCGTCAATAGATCGGATGAAAAGATGAATCCGATACTGCCTCTGAGACGGGATTGGCGCTGCGAACCGGTCCGCTGGGTGTGTTACCTCCCTGTTTGGTGTGGCGTTGAGACGCGGGCTCAGTCGCGGTTGACCAGTCCGCTCAAGCGCCAGGCCAACCGGCGTCGCACGGCGGGAACGTGTGCGGCCAAACGCATTGCCGCGTTGCGGACCGGCCGCAGGGGCCGCGGCAGCGTCGACACCCGAGTCAGGCGGCCGGTCAAGGCCAGCACCTGCTGTGCCCGCGCCCGTTGCTGTTTGCTGTAGTCGTCCAACGCCGCATCGGGCCCGCCGCCCAACACCTCGGTCAGGGCCGCGGCCAGAGCGACGGCGTCGGTGATGCCGAGGTTCATGCCCTGCCCGCCGGCGGGGCTGTGCACATGAGCGGCGTCGCCCGCAAGAAGCAACCGCCCGGCCCGGTACGTGTCGGCGACGCGGTGGTGGATCTTGAACCGAGATCCCCACAGCAGATCGGTGACGACGACGCGGCCGGGCCCAAAGCCGCGGGTGTCCAGAAGCTGTTGCACGAACGGTGCGGTGGGCACCTGCGGCGCGTCCGGCACCGGGGCGACGACGCGGAAGATGTCGTCCGGCAGCGGTGCCAGCACTGTCAATCCGTCGGTTCCGTAGAACAGGATCACTTCCGCGCTCGGCGCCTCACCCGTGACCCGCACGTCGGCGAGCACAAAGGATTCGGCGAACTCACCGCCGGTGAAGCCGATCCCGGCGTGATGACGGACCGTGCTGTGCATCCCGTCGGCCCCGACGAGGTAGCGCGCCCGGATGGTGTCGCCGTCGTCGAAGGTGGCGGTCACGCCGTCGTCGTCCTGGACCACACCGCCCAGCGTCTTGGGTCGAATCACGCTGCCGCCCAACTCGTTAAGGCGTTCCTCGAGCAACCGCTCGGTCTCGGCCTGGGAGATCATCAGGGTGTACGCGTACTGCGTGGGCAGGCCGCTGAAGTCGATCGAGATCAGCGGCTGCGCACCCTGGCGCATGGTGAAGCGCGGGGCGACGAGGCCGGCTTTGACGAGCCGCCAGGAGACGTCGAGGTCTTCGAGGACCTCGAGGGTCCGGGCGTTGACGGCCGCCGCGCGCGAGGTGTTGGCGCCGGACGGCAGCTTGTCGACCACCACCGCTTGGATCCCTCGGGAAAGCAGTGACGCCGCCAGCGTCATTCCGGTCGGGCCGGCTCCCACGATGAGGACATCGGTGTTGTTCATGGTTGGTTCCTCTCTCGCGTTGCGTTAGTCAACGCTTGTTGGCATAAGTCCATAGTGGGGTGTCGCAGCTACAAAGTCAACACGTGTTGGCCTACACTTGTTGACATGAGGCGATCGTCCGAAGAAACCAAGGCCGTGATCCTGGCGGCGGCACGCGAACGTTTCGGTTCCGCCGGGTATCAGGCCGCCACCATCCGCGCCATCGCCGCGGACGCCGGGATCGACCCGGCAATGGTGATGCGCTACTTCGGCAACAAGGAAAAGCTGTTCGCCGCGGCGGTCGAGTTCGATCTCCGGTTTCCCACCTACGACGACGCCGATCGGGAGCGGTTGGGGCACTTGCTGGTCGAGCACTTCCTCGACCGCTGGGAGGGTGACGAGGCACTGGTGATTCTGCTGCGGTCGAGCGCCACCAATGACGAAGCGGCACAACGGATGCGCGAGATCTTCGGCTCTCAGCTGAAGCCGCTGGTCGCGAAGTTCGTGGGAGCAGACGAAGCCGGCAAGCGGGCCGGGTTGATGGCCACCCAGATCCTGGGGTTGGCGCTGTGCCGTTTTGTGCTGCGGTTGCCGCCGGTGGTCGGGATGGACCGGGACGAGGTGGTCGAGTGGCTCGGGCCGACGATCCAGCGGTACTTGGACCCTTAGCTTGTGCGCCCGTCAGTCGCTGCGAGGGAGTCCTATGCGGCGATACCGCTCCAGTCGGGTACCCAGGCGTTGGGCGTCGGGGATTTCGCGCAGCGCATGCACCTCGGTGGCGATCGCGCGGGACATGCGGCGGGCGAACTCCTCCGGCTCGTCCGCGGCGTCGGGGTGTTCGGGCACGATCGCGTCCACGATCCCGGCCGCCAGCAGGTCTGCGGACCGAATGCCTTGCACCGCAGCAAGTTCGGCCGCGTGATCGACGTCGCGGAACACGATCGCGCTGGCGCCTTCGGGGGGTAGCGGCGCCAACCAACCGTGCAGCGCGGCCAGCACGCGGTCAGCGGGCACCATCGCGAGCGCGGGCCCGCCGCTACCCTGACCGAGCAGGACCGAGACCGTCGCCGTCTCCAGCGTGACCAACTCCGCTAAGCACTGGGCGATCTGTCCGGCCAGTCCGCCCTGTTCGGCTTCGGCGGTCAACGCCGGCCCCGCCGTGTCGATGATCAGCACCAGCGGCAGCCGCAGTTCGGCGGCCAGCGCCATGCCGCGCCGAGCCTCGCGCAGCGATTCCGGCCCTACCGCGTTGGCGCCGCCGACGCGCTGTTGGCCGAGGACCACCGCGGGCTGGCCGGCGAACCGGGCCAGGGCCAGCAGCGTCGTCGCCGCATCGCCCTGTCCCGTGCCCGACAGCGGTACCCGGTCGGTGGCGCCGTGTCGCAGCAGGTACCCGGCGTCCGGCCGGTCGGGGCGACGCGACGCCAGTACCGAGTCCCAGGCCGGCACATCGGGGACCGGTTCGGGTGCCCCTGAAGCCGGGCGGGAGGGCGGCGGGGGTTCGGGTACGTCGGCGATGACCGTCAGCGCCCGGTTCAACGTCGCTCGCAACGCATCCAGCGGGACCACGCCGTCGATGACTCCGAACCGCTGCAGATTCTCCGCGGTCTGGACGCCCGCCGGGAATTGTTCGCCATACAGCTGTTCGTAAACCCTCGGGCCGAGGAATCCGATCAGGGCGCCGGGTTCTGCGACGGTGACGTGGCCCAGTGACCCCCAGGACGCGAATACCCCGCCAGTGGTCGGATTGCGCAGGTAGACCAGATACGGCAGGTGGGCCTGCTTGTGGAGTCTGACGGCCGCGGCGATCTTCACCATCTGCAGAAAGGCCACCGTGCCTTCCTGCATGCGGGTCCCGCCGGAGCTCGGCGACGCCAGCAGCGGCAGCCGCTCGGCGGTCGCCCGCTGCACCGCCGCGGTGATGCGTTCCGCAGCCGCCACACCGATCGACCCGCCGAGGAACTTGAAGTCACAGACCACGATGGCCACCCGGCGTCCGAAGACGCGACCCTCGCCGGTCGACACCGACTCGTCCCGGCCGGTGGCCGCCCGAGCGGCGGCCAGTTCCTCCGCGTACGACCCGGACATCGGGATGGTCAGCGGCTCGTCGTCCCAGCTCACAAAGGAGCCTTCATCCAGCACCGCGTTCCGCAGTTGGTCGGTGGTGATATGGCTCACCCGACGAGGCTATATATCCTGGCCCCCATGATCGGTATCACCCTGACCGAAGCAGTGATGACAATCGAGCTGCAACGGCCCGATCGGCGCAACGCGCTGAACTCCCAGCTGGTCGAGGAATTGCGGGAAGCCTTTCTGAAGGCGGGGGACGGGTCGATCCGCGCGATCGTGCTGACCGGCCAGGGTTCGGCGTTCTGCGCAGGCGCGGACCTGTCCGGCGACGCGTTCGCGGCTGACTACCCGGACCGGTTGATCGAGTTGCACCGGGTTATGGACGCGACTCCGATCGTGGTGATCGGCGCCATCAACGGCCCGGCCATCGGCGCGGGGCTGCAACTGGCGATGCAGTGCGATCTGCGGGTGGTGGCTCCCGACGCGTTCTTCCAATTCCCGACGTCGAAATATGGCCTGGCGCTGGACAACTGGAGCATCCGTAGGCTCGCGTCGTTGGTCGGCCACGGGCGCGCCCGGGCGATGCTGCTGGCCGCCGAGAAGCTGACCGCCGACGCCGCGCTGCACACCGGCATGGCCAACCGCATCGGTACGCTGGAAGACGCGCAGGCTTGGGCCGCTGAGATCTCGGGACTCGCGCCCTTGGCTATTCAGCACGCGAAGCGGGTACTCAACGACGACGGGTCCATCGAAGAGCCGGAGCCGATACACAAAGAACTCTTTGACAAGGCCTGGAATAGTCAGGATGTCATCGAGGCGCAGATAGCTCGAGTGGAGAAGCGACCGCCGAGGTTTCAGGGGGCATAACGGTCATGGTGCACCGAGCGCTACGACTAGCTGTCGGAACAGCGTCGTTGGCTGCCGGTGGGTGGCTGTTGCGGGCGCTGCACGGTGCACCGTCCGCCCTCGGTGCGGACCCTGCGTCCATCCAGGCAGTGGCGGAAGGCTCGCCGAATTATCAAGACGGCGCTTTCGTCAATATCGACCCTGCCTCGTGGTTCTCGGTGGACCGCGAGCAATTGGCGCTCGTCGCCCGGGAGATGGTGGGTTCGCGTAACTCGACGCGGCCCACGACCCCGATCCCGCTGGCCGCGCCAGAGATTTACCGCGGCGACGCCAGCCGGCTGGCCGTCAGCTGGTTCGGACACTCCACCGCACTGGTGGAGATCGACGGTTACCGCATCCTGACCGATCCGGTGTGGAGTGACCGCTGCTCGCCGTCGGACCTCGCCGGGCCGCGGCGCCTGCATCCGCCTCCGGTGCAAATGGAAGGGCTGCCGGCCGTCGACGCAGTGGTGATCAGCCATGACCACTACGACCACCTCGACGCGGACACCGTCCTCGCGTTGGCCCGCATGCAACGGGCGCCGTTCTTCGTGCCGCTGGGTGTCGGCGCACACCTGCGGTACTGGGGGATACCTGACGAGCGCATTGTCGAGCTCGACTGGAATCAGAGCGCAAAGATCGACCAGCTCACCCTGGTCTGCCTGCCGGCGCGGCACTTCTCCGGGCGCTTCCTCAGCCGCAACAACACGCTCTGGGCATCGTGGGCGTTCATCGGGCCCGAACATCGCACGTATTTCGGTGGCGACACCGGCTACACCAAGACCTTTGCCGGTATCGGCGCCGACCATGGCCCCTTCGACCTGACCTTGATGCCCGTGGGGGCCTACAACACCGCGTGGCCGGACATCCACATGAACCCCGAAGAGGCGGTCCGAGCGCACCAGGAGGTCACCGACTCGGGGTCGGGGCTGTTGGTGCCGATCCATTGGGGCACGTTCCGGTTGGCCCCGCATCCTTGGTCCGAGCCGGTCGAGCGCGTGCTCAAGGCGGCCGAACCGGAGGGGGTTCAGGTGGCGGTGCCGCTGCCGGGTCAGCGTGTCGACCCGAGCGCGCCCTTGCGGTTCAACCCGTGGTGGCGGCTTTGATGCGCTGACGCGGCTCACCGATTCCGGCGCCCCGCCGACTAGAGTGACGGCCGTGACCAAGCGCGTGGCGACGGCCGCACTCGTGTTGCTGGTGCTGGTCGGGTGCGGATCGGAAAGACCATTGGCCGCGCCGACGTCGCAGGGGGTGCGGACCCCGCCCAATGAGGTGTCGGGCCTGACCATTCCGTCCGGACGCATCGACAAGGCCATCGTCAAGGTCGACGGTCTGGTCACCGACCTGATGAAGAACACCGGCATTCCAGGTATGGCGGTGGCGATCGTCCGCGGTGGACAGACGGTGTACGCCAAGGGCTTTGGCGTCCGAGACGCCAGCAGGGGCAACGGCCCGGACAACAAGGTCGATGCCGACACCGTTTTTCAGGTGGCGTCGATGTCGAAATCCATCGGTGCGACCGTGGTGGCTCACGAGGTGACCGCGGGCGTCGTCGGCTGGGACACGCCCGTGGTGTCCAGGCTGCCGTGGCTGGCTTTCAGCGACCCGTACGTCACCAGCCATGTGACGATCGCCGACCTCTACTCACACCGGTCTGGCCTGCCCGACCATGCCGGCGACGTGCTGGAGGACCTCGGCTATGACCGCCGGCAGGTACTGGAGCGGCTGCGGCTTCTTCCCCTGGCACCCTTCCGAAACAGCTACGCCTACACCAATTTTGGAGTGACTGCCGCCGCCGAGGCAGTGGCCGCGGCCACCGGGAAGCCCTGGGAGGAGCTATGCGATGAGGTGCTGTACCGCCCGCTGGGCATGACGTCCACCAGCTCGCGGTTCGCCGATTTTCTGGCCAGACCGAACCACGCGGTCAACCACGTCAAGGTGGGAGACAAATGGGAGCCGCGCTACCAACGCGATCCCGATCCCCAGACACCCGCGGGCGGGGTGAGTTCGTCGGTCAACGACGTGGCGCGCTGGCTCGCCATGTTGTTGGGTAACGGCACCTACAACGGCCAGCGAGTCACCTCGATGGAGGCGTTGTTGCCCGCCATCACCCCGCAAGTCATTTCGGTCCAGGCGCAATCACCGAAGGCCAGGTCTGGAACTTATGGCTACGGATTCAACGTCTCGGTGACGTCGTCGGGCCGCACGCAATACGGCCATTCGGGCGGCTTCGTGATGGGAGCCGCAACGAATTTCGTGGTGTTGCCCTCCGAGGACATTGCCATCGTGGCCTTGACAAACGCCGCGCCCTACGGTGTGGCGGAGGCGCTGAACGCCGAATTCATGGACTTGATCCAGTACGGCCAGGTGCGCGAGGACTGGTCAACCCTGTATCGCCAACAAATCGCGGCGATGAACAATCCCGAAGGCTCGCTGGTCGGTAAACCACCGCCGGCCAGTCCGGCGCCGGCCAGGCCGCTCAGCGACTACGCCGGCGTGTATGCCAACGACTACTGGGGCCCGGCGACCGTGACGGAACACGACGGCCGCCTGCAGCTGGCATTAGGGCCGAAAAATCAGACCTTCCCGTTGACCCATTGGGACGGCGATGTGTTCACCTTCGAGTTGGCCACCGAAAACGCCCCGCCCGGAACAATTTCCAAGGCCACCTTCACCGGCAACACCCTCCACTTAGAGTATTTCGACTCCGACAAGTTGGGAACGTTCACGCGATGACCAGTCCGGTTTCGGAGGCCGTCGGCTTGTCCGATGCCGAGGTGGCGCAACGGGTAGCCGACGGCAGGAGCAACAACGTCCCGGAACGAACCACCCGCAGCGTCGCCCACATCGTCCGGGCCAACGTCTTCACCCGAATCAACGCCATCCTGGGCGTGCTGTTCATCATCGTCCTGATCACCGGTTCACTGATCAACGGACTTTTCGGGCTGCTCATCGTCGCGAACAGCGTGATCGGCATGGTACAGGAGATTCGCGCCAAGCGGACCCTGGACAAGCTGGCCATCATCGGACAAGCAAAACCCTTGGTGCGCAGACAATCTGGAACGCGGACCGTGGCCCCCGAAGAGGTGGTGCTCGACGACATCATCGAAATCGGCCCCGGCGATCAGATCGTCGTTGACGGCGAAGTCATCGAGGAGCAGAACCTCGAAATCGACGAATCGCTGTTGACCGGTGAGGCCGACCCCATCGCCAAAGACCCTGGCGACGCGGTGATGTCGGGAAGTTTCGTCGTCGCCGGCACCGGCGCCTACCGCGCCACAAAGGTGGGCGCCGACGCGTACGCCGCCCAGTTGGCCGCCGAGGCAAGCAAATTCACCCTGGTCAAATCCGAACTACGCAACGGGATCAATCGAATCCTGCAGCTCATCACCTACCTGTTGGTTCCGGCGGGACTGTTGACCATCTACACGCAGATGTTCACCACCAACGTGGGATGGCGGGAATCCGTGCTGGCAACGGTCGGCGCGCTGGTGCCGATGGTGCCCGAAGGCCTGGTGTTGATGACGTCGATTGCGTTCGCGGTGGGCGTGATCCGGCTGGGTCAACGACAGTGTCTGGTGCAGGAACTGCCGGCCATCGAGGGGTTGGCCCGCGTCGACGTGGTCTGTGCCGACAAGACCGGCACGCTGACCGAGAGCGGCATGCGGGTGTCCGATGTCGAAGTGCTGGACGGCACCCCGGAAAGGGCAGCCACGGCGTTGGCCGCGCTGGCTGGCGCAGACCCCCGCCCCAACGCCAGCATGCAGGCCATCGCCGATGCGTATCACCCCCCGCCGGGCTGGACCGTCACTGCCACAGCACCTTTCAAGTCTGCGACGAAGTGGAGCGGGGTGTCCTACGGCGAGCACGGCAACTGGGTGATCGGCGCGCCCGACGTGCTGCTCGACCCGGCATCGGCCGCCGCCGCACGAGCCGAACAGATTGGAGCGCAGGGGCTGCGTGTGCTGCTGCTGGCGGCCAGCGATGTCGTTGTGGACGACCCAGCCGCCCCGGGGCACGTAACCCCTGTCGCGTTGGTGATCTTGGAGCAGAAGGTGCGCCCCGACGCGCGTGCGACACTGGAATACTTTGCCGCCCAGAATGTGGCGGTGAAAGTCATTTCGGGCGACAACGCGGTGTCGGTCGGCGCGGTCGCCGACAAGCTCGGGTTGCATGGCGAGACCATGGATGCCCGGCGACTGCCGGAGGAGCGGTCCCAACTGGCCGACGTGCTGGACTCCTACACCACCTTCGGCAGGGTGCGGCCCGACCAGAAGCGCGCCATCGTGCACGCGCTGCAGTCGCACGGCCATACCGTCGCGATGACCGGGGACGGTGTCAACGATGTGCTGGCGCTCAAGGATGCCGATATCGGCGTGGCGATGGGCGCGGGTAGTCCGGCCTCACGGGCGGTGGCCCAGATCGTGTTGCTGGACAACAAGTTCGCCACCTTGCCGTATGTCGTTGGCGAAGGCCGACGGGTGATCGGCAACATTGAGCGGGTCGCCAATCTGTTTCTGACGAAAACGGTTTATTCGGTGCTGCTGGCGTTGCTGGTAGGCCTGGAGTGTTTACTGGCCAAGCCATTGGGCGCTGATCCCTTGGTGTATCCATTCCAGCCAATCCACGTCACGATCGCGGCGTGGTTCACCATTGGAATTCCGGCATTCATTCTGTCTTTGGCACCCAATAACGAACGGGCCTATCCGGGCTTTGTGCGACGGGTGCTGACCGCCGCGCTGCCGTCCGGCCTGGTAGTCGGCACGGCAACGTTCGTTTCGTACTTGGGGGCCTATCACGGCCGTCAGGCCACGGCGGTCGAGCAGGACCAAGCGTCCACCGCGGCGTTGATCACGCTACTGATCACCGCGCTCTGGGTGCTCGCGGTGGTGGCGCGGCCGTACCAATGGTGGCGATTGGCGCTGGTCATCGCCTCGGCGCTGGCGTATGTGGTGATCTTCACCCTGCCGTGGACACAGCACAAATTTCTCCTCGACCCGTCGAATCTGGGTGCCACGTCGTTTGCGATAGGCGTGGGTGCGGTCGGTGCCGCGGCCATCGAGGCGAACTGGTGGATGCGAGCCAGGACTCTCGGCGTACCACCGCGCCTGTGGCGATAGCTTCGTATATTGTCGCGTAAATTAAATTGTCCGCCGGCCGAAATGGCAAAATGTCGAAATTATTTACATCGCACTAGAATTGTATGTGGGCCTATGACCGGTGGTCATATTTTGCTAAAGTCGCGGAATTCCATCTACGACCGCCGTAGGCTTTGCCTTATCAGCCAGTAAGGCAGGGGTAATCCCCGCCGGAGCCCGGGTCTTTGTGGGCTGTATCGGCCGGTGGCCACCGTAAGGGCCGCCGCCGGAGAGGGGCTGCGGCGATGAACTTTTCAATATCGCCCCCAGAGATCAACTCGGCGCGCATATTCGGCGGCGCGGGTTCCGGCCCCCTACTGGCGGCGGCTGAGGCGTGGGACGCGGTTGCCGCCGAACTGGGTTCGGCGGCAAGCTCGTTCTCCTCGCTGACATCCGCGGTTCTGAGTTCGGCGTGGCAGGGACAGGCGTCGACGGCAATGGCGAGCGCCGCCGGCGTGTATCTGGGCTGGTTGACCGCAACCGGGACGCAGGCCGAACAGGCCGCAACTCAGGCCCGGCTCGGCGGGGCCGCCTTCGAGGCCACTCTTGCCGCAACGGTCCATCCCGCCGAGGTCCTGTTGAACCGAACCCAGCTGAGATCGCTGGTGGTCTCCAACCTGCTCGGCTTCAACGCTCCGGCGATCGCCGCCGCCGAGGCCGAATACGAACTGATGTGGGCCCAGGATGTGGCCGCGATGTTGGGCTATCACGCGGGGGCGTCCTCCGCAGTTACCGCGCTAGAGCCGTTCACTCAGTTGCTGCAATATCCGTCCGCGGCCGCCTCAGCATTCATTGCTTCGACCCAGGCGGCGTTGAGCAACCCCGCCGGCCGAACGAGCATTCTCAATTTGGGGTTGGCGGTGGTGGGTGCGGGAAATGTTGGGTTTGGGAATGTTGGGGACGGTAATTTCGGGTTGGGCAATTTGGGCGGTTTGAACTTGGGTTCGGGGAATCTGGGTAGTTTCAATGTGGGTCTGGGAAATCTCGGTGCGTATAACTTCGGGCCTGCGAACCTAGGGTCCTACAACTTCGGGTTCGGCAACGCAGGGGATTACAACTTCGGTGTCGGAAATGCTGGATTTAATAATATAGGGTTCGGTAATACGGGTGGCAATAATATCGGGATCGGCCTGACCGGTTATAACCAGGTCGGGTTCGGGGCGTGGAACAGCGGGTCGGGGAATGTGGGGTTGTTTAACTCGGGCACGGGGAATGTGGGGTTGTTCAATTCGGGGTCTGGGAACTGGGGTATCGGCAATTCCGGTGTGCAGAATACGGGGTTGTTCAATGCGGGCCGGTTCAACACGGGGTTGTTCAACGCGGGGTTGCTCAACACCGGTATGGGTAACCCGGGTAGTTACAACTCGGGCAGTTTCAATGTGGGGGTGTCGAATACGGGTGGTTTCAACCCGGGCCAGGTGAATACGGGGTGGTTCAATACCGGGGATTACAACACGGGGTTGGGTAACAGTGGGGACTTCAATACCGGCGGGTTCAACGCGGGTGCGATGAACAACGGGTTCTTCTGGCGTGGTGAGGGGCAGGGCTGGCTGAGCGGCTCGTATACGTTGACCATTCCCGAGTTCCCGTTGGGTCTGGGTGTGAGTGTTCCGATCAATATTCCGGTCACCGGCAGCATCGGCGATATCACGATCGGACGTTTCACGATTCCGGAGTTGCATCTGTCGGGGCAGGACGTGCAAATCTTCGGCGGGACTACCAGTGGTGTGTTGAACCTGGGTGGGGATATCGGGCCGATCGTGGTGGAGCCGATCCGGATTTTGGGTCCGACGCTGAATTTGACGGTGGGTGGCCCGAGTTCGGTGTTGTCGTTGGGGTTGACCGGTGGGTCGGTCGGTCCGATCAGCATCCCGATTTTCAGTTTCCCGGGGGTGTCGGGGATGGGGAACACCACCTCGGGTCCGTCGTCGGGGTTCTTCAACAGTGGGTCGGGTAGTGCGTCGGGGTTCGGGAATGTGGGTGGGGGTTCGGGGTTGTGGAATGTGGCGTCGGGGGGTGTGGGGTTCTCGGGGTTGGGCAATGTCGGGGCGCTGGGTTCGGGGATGTTCAACCTGGGGGACAGCGTGTCGGGGTGGGCGAACTCGGTTCCGAACTTGGGGTCGGGGGTGGGTAATGCCGGTGAGCAGTTGGCGGGTGTGTTCTCTGCGGGTGGGAGTCGGTTGGGGTTGTTGAACCTGGGGGTGGCCAACCAGGGTGGCGGGAATGTGGGCAGTGCGAACCTGGGTGATCACAACCTCGGTGGCGGCAATGTGGGTGGGGGCAATGTGGGCAGCGGGAATGTGGGTGGGGGCAATGTCGGGTTGGGCAATGTCGGGGATTACAACGTTGGTGGCGCCAATGTGGGCAATGCCAATGTGGGCAGCGGCAATGTGGGGATGGGAATCAGGGGTGGGGTAATACGGGGAGTTTCAACACCGGGTGGGGTAACACCGGGTTCGGGAACTTCGGGTTCGGCAATCAGGGCAACAACAACTTTGGGATTGGGCTGACCGGGGATAACCAGGTTGGGTTCGGGGGCTGGAACTCCGGTAGCGGCAACGTCGGCTTGTTCAACTCGGGCACGGGAAATATCGGCTTCTTCAACTCCGGGACGGGTAACTACGGGATCGGCAACTCGGGCAGTTCCAACACCGGGATCGGGAACAGCGGGACCACCAACACCGGGTTGTTCAACTCGGGGTTGTTCAACACCGGGTGGGCCAACGCGGGTGACTACAACTCGGGCGGGTTCAACACCGGAGATTTCAACACCGGCTCGTTTAACCCCGGCCGCACCAACACGGGCTGGTTCAACACCGGAGACACCAACACCGGGATCGCGAACAGCGGCAACCTCAACACCGGGGCGTTCATCTCCGGGGATATGAACAACGGGATGTTCTGGCGTGGCGACCGCCAGGGGCTGATGGACGCCGACATCACCCTGCTCGTTCCCGCGATCCCATTGAACGCCGGCGCGGGCATCGCCTTGCAGCTGCCGGTCAGCGGATCTATCACCGGGCTGACTGTGCAGCCATTCATTTTGCACGGGGGCGGGGCCGGCGCCATCGGCACTGGCATCCCGGTGACTCTCCGACTTCGCTTCGACATGGACATCAACGTCCCCGGCTTCACCGTCCCAATGCCCGACTTCACCGTCCCCCTGCCGTCCCCCATTCCCAACGTCCATGTCAACATTCCCGATGTCACCATCGACATACCGAACGTTCCGATTCACTTCGGAATCATCACGATCGAGGATCACCTCGACCCCTTCACTTTCCCGCAACTGAACGTTAGCGAGATTCCGCTAAACCTGATGGTGGGTAACGGATCGCTGCTCAATGCCAACGTCTCCGGTGGCATCGGGGGCATTACCGTGCCGGTGTTGCATCTGTCCCCGGAGCCTGGGTTCGGCAACACCGGTGGGCTGTCCTCGGGATTCTTCAACACTGGTGGCGGAGCTTCGGGGTTCGGCAACCTCGGGTCTGCCATCTCCGGTCTGGGCAACGTGGGTTCGCTGGCCTCGGGTTATCACAACTACGGCAGCCTGTTGACGGGGTTGAGCAACCTGGGCAACGCCGTGTCGGGGATAAGCAACACCAATACCGTGGGTCTTGCGACCTCGGGTGTGGGCAACGTCGGCGACCAGCTGTCGGGGTTGTTCTACCTCGGGCCAGACCGGGTCAGCATGTTCACTGCGGGTTTGGCGGATGTGGGTGGGACCAATGTGGGTGGCGCGAATGCGGGCGGCGGGAACTTCGGTTTCGGAAATATCGGTGGTTTGAACTTGGGTTCGGGGAATCTGGGTAGTTTCAATGTGGGTCTGGGAAATCTAGGTGCGTATAACTTCGGGCCTGCGAACCTAGGGTCCTACAACTTCGGGTTCGGCAACGCAGGGGATTACAACTTCGGTGTCGGAAATGCTGGATTTAATAATATAGGGTTCGGTAATACGGGTGGCAATAATATCGGGATCGGCCTGACCGGTTATAACCAGGTCGGGTTCGGGGCGTGGAACAGCGGGTCGGGGAATGTGGGGTTGTTTAACTCGGGCACGGGGAATGTGGGGTTGTTCAATTCGGGGTCTGGGAACTGGGGTATCGGCAATTCCGGTGTGCAGAATACGGGGTTGTTCAATGCGGGCCGGTTCAACACGGGGTTGTTCAACGCGGGGTTGCTCAACACCGGTATGGGTAACCCGGGTAGTTACAACTCGGGCAGTTTCAATGTGGGGGTGTCGAATACGGGTGGTTTCAACCCGGGCCAGGTGAATACGGGGTGGTTCAATACCGGGGATTACAACACGGGGTTGGGTAACAGTGGGGACTTCAATACCGGCGGGTTCAACGCGGGTGCGATGAACAACGGGTTCTTCTGGCGTGGTGAGGGGCAGGGCTGGCTGAGCGGCTCGTATACGTTGACCATTCCCGAGTTCCCGTTGGGTCTGGGTGTGAGTGTTCCGATCAATATTCCGGTCACCGGCAGCATCGGTGATATCACGATCGGACGTTTCACGATTCCGGAGTTGCATCTGTCGGGGCAGGACGTGCAAATCTTCGGCGGGACTACCAGTGGTGTGTTGAACCTGGGTGGGGATATCGGGCCGATCGTGGTGGAGCCGATCCGGATTTTGGGTCCGACGCTGAATTTGACGGTGGGTGGCCCGAGTTCGGTGTTGTCGTTGGGGTTGACCGGTGGGTCGGTCGGTCCGATCAGCATCCCGATTTTCAGTTTCCCGGGGGTGTCGGGGATGGGGAACACCACCTCGGGTCCGTCGTCGGGGTTCTTTAACAGTGGGTCGGGTAGTGCGTCGGGGTTCGGGAATGTGGGTGGGGGTTCGGGGTTGTGGAATGTGGCGTCGGGGGGTGTGGGGTTCTCGGGGTTGGGCAATGTCGGGGCGCTGGGTTCGGGGATGTTCAACCTGGGGGACAGCGTGTCGGGGTGGGCGAACTCGGTTCCGAACTTGGGGTCGGGGGTGGGTAATGCCGGTGAGCAGTTGGCGGGTGTGTTCTCTGCGGGTGGGAGTCGGTTGGGGTTGTTGAACCTGGGGGTGGCCAACCAGGGTGGCGCGAATGTGGGCAGTGCGAACCTGGGTGATCACAACCTCGGTGGCGGCAATGTGGGTGGGGGCAATGTGGGCAGCGGGAATGTGGGTGGGGGCAATGTCGGGTTGGGCAATGTCGGGGATTACAACGTTGGTGGCGCCAATGTGGGCAATGCCAATGTGGGCAGCGGCAATGTGGGGGATGGGAATCAGGGGTGGGGTAATACGGGGAGTTTCAACACCGGGTGGGGTAACACCGGGTTCGGGAACTTCGGGTTCGGCAATCAGGGCAACAACAACTTTGGGATTGGGCTGACCGGGGATAACCAGGTTGGGTTCGGGGGCTGGAACTCCGGTAGCGGCAACGTCGGCTTGTTCAACTCGGGCACGGGAAATATCGGCTTCTTCAACTCCGGGACGGGTAACTACGGGATCGGCAACTCGGGCAGTTCCAACACCGGGATCGGGAACAGCGGGACCACCAACACCGGGTTGTTCAACTCGGGGTTGTTCAACACCGGGTGGGCCAACGCGGGTGACTACAACTCGGGCGGGTTCAACACCGGAGATTTCAACACCGGCTCGTTTAACCCCGGCCACACCAACACGGGCTGGTTCAACACCGGAGACACCAACACCGGGATCGCGAACAGCGGCAACCTCAACACCGGGGCCTTCATCTCCGGGGATATGAACAACGGGATGTTCTGGCGTGGCGACCGCCAGGGACTGATGGACGCCGACTACACCGTGACCGTTCCTTCGATCCCATTGAATGCCGGCGCGGGCATCGCCTTGCAGCTGCCGATCAGCGGCAATATCTCCACACTGACCGTGCAGCCATTCATCTTGCACGGGGGCGGGGCTGGCGACATGAACACCCCAATACCGGTGACCCTCCGACTTCGCTTCGACATGGACATCAACATCCCCGGCTTCAGCATCCCCCTGCCCGACTTCACCGTCCCCCTGCCCGACCCCATTCCCAACGTCCATATCAACCTTCCCGACATCACCATCGACATACCGAACATTCCGATCCACTTCGGAATCATCACGATCGAGGATCACCTCGACCCCTTCGCCTTCCCCGAAATCACCATCAATCAGATTCCGCTAAACCTGATGGTGGGTAACGGATCGCTGCTCAATGCCAACGTCTCCGGTGGCATCGGGGGCATTACCGTGCCGGTGTTGCATCTGTCCCCGGAGCCTGGGTTCGGCAACACCGGTGGGCTGTCGTCGGGATTCTTCAACACCGGCGGCGGAGCCTCGGGGTTCGGCAACCTCGGGTCTGCCATCTCCGGTCTGGGCAACGTGGGTTCGCTGGCCTCGGGTTATCACAACTACGGCAGCCTGTTGACGGGGTTGAGCAACCTGGGCAACGCCGTGTCGGGGATAAGCAACACCAATACCGGGGGTCTTGCGACCTCAGGTGTGGGCAACGTCGGCGACCAGCTGTCGGGGTTGTTCTACCTCGGGCCAGACCGGGTCAGCACGTTCACCGCGGGTTTGGCGGATGTGGGTGGGACCAATGTGGGTGGCGCGAATGCGGGCGGCGGGAACTTCGGTTTCGGAAATATCGGTGGTTTGAACTTGGGTTCGGGGAATCTGGGTAGTTTCAATGTGGGTCTGGGAAATCTAGGTGCGTATAACTTCGGGCCTGCGAACCTAGGGTCCTACAACTTCGGACTCGGTAATGCCGGTGATTATAACTTCGGTGTCGGAAACACCGGGTTCGGAAATATCGGGTTCGGGAATACGGGCGCGAACAATATTGGGATTGGGATCAATGGTAGCGGGCAGGTTGGGTTCGGGGATTGGAACTCGGGCAGCAATAACGTGGGGTTGTTCAACTCGGGGAGCGGGAATGTCGGGTTATTCAACTCCGGGAGCGGAAACTGGGGTATCGGCAACTCCGGTGTGCAGAATACGGGGTTGTTCAATGCCGGCCGGTTCAACACGGGGTTGTTCAACGCGGGGTTGCTCAACACCGGCATGGGTAACGCTGGCAGTTACAACTCGGGCAGTTTCAATGTGGGGCTGTCCAATACGGGTGACTTCAACCCGGGCCGCATGAACACGGGTTGGTTCAATACCGGGAATTACAACACGGGGTTGGGCAACTCCGGTGACTTCAACACCGGCGGGTTCAACGCGGGCGGGATGAACAACGGGTTCTTCTGGCGTGGTGAGGGGCAGGGTTGGCTGAGTGGCTCGTATACGTTGACCATTCCCGAGTTCCCGTTGGGCCTGGGTGTGAGTATCCCGATCAACATTCCAATCACCGGCAGCGTCGGGAACATCGTCATCGGGGCCTTTACGATTCCGGAGATACATCTGTCCGGGGAGGACGTGCAAATCTTCGGCGGGACTACCAGCGGTGTGCTGGGCCTGGGCGGGGATATCGGTCCGATCGTGGTGGAGCCGATCCGGATTTTGGGTCCGACGCTGAATTTGACTTTGGGTGGCCCGAGTTCGGTGTTGTCACTCGGTATCGCCGGCGGCTCGATCGGCCCGATCAGCATCCCGATTTTCAGCTTCCCGGCGGTGTCGGGGATGGGCAACACCACCTCGGGTCCGTCGTCGGGGTTCTTCAACAGCGGGTCGGGTAGTGCGTCGGGGTTTGGGAATGTGGGTGGGGGTTCGGGGTTCTGGAATGTGGCGACGGGGGGTCTGGGGTTCTCGGGGTTGGGCAATGTCGGGGCGCTGGGTTCGGGGTTGTTCAATTTCGGTGATCAAGTGTCGGGGTGGGGTAACACGATCTCGAGCTTGGGGTCGGGTGTGGGCAATGTGGGTGATCACCTGGCGGGGTTGTTCTCTCAGGGTGTGGACAAGGTGAGTTTGTTCAGTACGGGGTTCGCCAATCATGGCGGGATGAATCTGGGTAGTGCGAACTTGGGTGATTTCAACCTGGGCAGCGGCAATGTGGGTAGTTCGAATGTGGGCAGCGGCAATGTCGGGGACGACAATATCGGGGTCGGTAATTTCGGTGAGGGCAATACTGGCAGTGGCAATATTGGTGATCTGAATATGGGTAGCGGTAATGCCGGCGATGGGAACTGGGGTTGGGGTAATACGGGTAGTTTCAACAACGGGTTCGGTAATACCGGGATCGGGAACTTCGGGTTCGCCAATCAGGGCAACAACAACATTGGGATCGGTCTGACCGGGGATAACCAGGTTGGGTTCGGGGGCTGGAACTCCGGTAGCGGCAACGTCGGCTTGTTCAATTCGGGCACGGGAAATATCGGCTTCTTCAACTCCGGGACGGGCAACTTCGGGATCGGCAACTCGGGCAGTTTCAACACCGGTATCGGTAACAGTGGGTCGACCAACACAGGGTGGTTCAACTCCGGCGTTCTGAATACGGGTTGGGGTAACGCGGGCAGTTACAACTCGGGCGGGTTCAACACCGGAGATTTCAACACCGGCTCGTTCAACCCCGGCCACACCAACACGGGCTGGTTCAACACCGGGGACACCAACACCGGGATCGCGAACAGCGGCGACCTCAACACCGGGGCGTTCATCTCCGGTGATATGAACAACGGGATGTTCTGGCGTGGCGACCGGCAGGGCCTGCTGGACGCCGACATCACCCTGCTCGTCCCCGGAATCCCGCTGAACGCCGGCGCGGGCATGGCGTTTCGCCTGCCGATCAGCGGCGACATCTCCGCGCTGACTGTGCTGCCCTTCGTTCTGCACGGGGGCCACCCGGGCGACATCAGCACCCCCATCCCGGTAACCCTCAGACTTCGATTCGACATGGACATCGACATCCCCGGCATCACCGTCCCCCTGCCCAGCTTCACCGTCCCCCTGCCCAGCGACGTTGCGTCCGACGTCCATATCAACCTTCCCGATCTGCACATAAACGTGCCGAACATTCCGATCGATTTCGGCATCATCACGATCGAGGACCACATCGACGCCTTCACAGTCCCGCAACTGAGCGTTAGTCAGATTCCGTTAAACCTGACGCTGGGTGGCGGCGCGCTGCTCAACGCCAACATCAACGGTGGTGTCGGGGTCATTACCGTGCCGGTCTTCCATCTTTCCCCGGTGCCGGGTTTGGGAAATATCGGTGGGCTGTCCTCGGGCTTCTTCAACACCGGCGGGGGAGCTTCCGGTTTCGGCAACCTCGGTACTGCCGTCTCCGGCCTGGGCAACGTGGGTTCGCTGGCCTCGGGCTACTACAACTACGGCGATCTGCTGACGGGGTTGAGCAACCTGGGCAACACCATCTCGGGAATCAGCAACACCAGCACCCTCGACCTCGCGGTAGCCAGCGTCATCTCCGGCGTCGGAAACCTTGGGCGCCAACTGTCCGGCCTGTTCCTGAGCGGCAGCCTGCCGTAAGAGGCTCGTCAAGTAGGGTTTCCCACGGGAAGGGAGGCTGCTATGGGAATCCTGGACAAGGCCAAAGATCTGCTGGCGCAGAACGCCGACAAGGTGGAAACGGTCATCACCAAAGCCGGCGAAGTCATCGACGAGAAGACGCAGGGCAAGTACACCGACACCATCCACAAGGTGCAGGAACAGGTCAGAAAAGCCGCTGGCCCGGGCACCGACGACGCCCAAGGCGACCAATCGAACTGAGCACATGGCGAAACTCTCCGGATCCATCGACGTCCCGCTGCCACCGGAGGTGGCTTGGACCCACGCGTCGGACCTCTCCCGCTACCGGGAGTGGCTGACGATCCACAAGGTGTGGCGCAGCAAACTGCCCGAGACCCTGGAAAAGGGCACCGTCCTCGAGTCCTATGTCGAGGTCAAGGGCATGACCAACCGGATCAAATGGACGATCGTGCGGTACAAGCCGCCGGAAGGGATGACGCTCAACGGCGACGGCGTTGGAGGTGTCAAGGTCAAGCTGATCGCCAAAGTCGCCCCGAGGGACGAGGGCTCGTCCGTCAGCTTCGACGTCCACCTCGGTGGGCCCGCCCTGTTCGGGCCGATCGGCATGGTCGTCGCCGCGGCGCTGCGCTCCGACATCCGCGATTCTCTGCAGAACTTTGTGCGGGTGTTCGCGCGCCCTGATCCCGGCATGAACGGCGACCGCGCCCTAAGTCGCTGACTCCGCATCGGAACTCCGATGAGTTTTGTGGTCGGACGGGGTCGATATCTGCGAACCCTAATCACGGCCACGAACCGAGGAGATCATCGTGCCCATCCGTAACGACGCCCCGCTGGGGGCGCCCTGCTGGATCGACCTGACGACGTCGGACGTCGATCACGCCCAAGAGTTCTACGCTGCGGTGTTCGGCTGGACGTACGAGTCCGCCGGCCCTGAGTACGGCGGGTACATCAACGTGGCAAAGGACGGCCGTCCCGTCGCCGGGATGATGGCCAACAACCCCGAGTGGCAGATGCCCGACAGCTGGGCCACCTACTTTCGCACCGACGACATCAACGCCACCAGTGCGGCAATCGCCCCGGCCGGCGGTTCGGGATGCATAGCCCCGATGGAGATCCCCGCGAAGGGCTTCATGAGCATGGCGACCGACCCGTCCGGGGCGTTGTTCGGCTTGTGGCAGCCGCTGGAACACCACGGTTTCGAGCTGGTCGCCGAGGCCGGAGCGCCGGTATGGCATCAACTGACCACCCGCGACTACCGCGCCGCCATCGACTTCTACCGCGAAGTGCTGGGCTGGCGAACCGAGTCTGAGTCAGACACCGACGAGTTCCGGTACACCACAGCGTGGTTCGGCGACCAGCAGTTGCTCGGCGTGATGGACGGTGCGGCGATGCTGCCCCCGGACGTGCCGTCGCAGTGGAGCATTTTCTTCGGCGCCGACGACGTGGACAAGGCGCTGCAGGTGATCACCGACCACGGTGGCGCCATAGTGCGCGGCGCCGAGGACACCCCGTACGGGCGACTTGCCGCGGCGACCGACCCGACGGGTGTCGCCTTCAACCTGGCGTCGCTTCAGTCGTGAAGGCGCTAATGTCGCAGCCATGACTAGCCGCCTGCGACCCGGTTGGCTGGTTGCCCTGTTCGCCGCGATCTTGGCCATCAGCACGTGGCTGCCGTGGCTGAAGGGCAAGGACAAGGGGGGTTGGGTCAGTGCCATCGGGGGCGCCCACGGCAGCCTGGAGCCCCCGCACGGGTTCGGGGCCGGTCAGCTGATCGTCTTGCTGGCCTCCGCCCTGATCGTGGCCGGCGCACTGGTGGGCCGCGGCCTGTCGCTGCGGGGCGCTTCGGTTGCGGCGCTTATCATTTCGCTCCTCATCATCGGGCTGACGGTGCTGTACTACAAAAGCAACGTCAACCCGCCGACGATTTCGGTCGATTACGGGATGTATGTCGGAGTGGTCAGCGCCGCACTGGCGGCCGTGTGCTCGCTGTGGGCCGTGGCGGCGGCGTTATTCGGGGGCCGGTCCGGGCCCTGAACGGCTGGGTACGGTTCGGGCCGTCAGGACGACGGAAATTCGTGCTTGCCGGACACTGTGCCGGGGGGTTCGTTGCATCCGTAGACGAAGGGTGCGATGACGACTTCGCGTCCATCCGGGTCGCGGTAGGTGAGGGCTCCCGTCGCTTCCCAATACGGGTGCTGTTCCACGGGTTGGATCTCGGCCTGTTGCAGACGGGAAATGGCTGCTTGCTGTGTCTCCCGGTCCGGGAAGTACAGAACAAGCTGATCGTGGTGGTCCAACGGCACCGGGTCGACCGATTCGACGATCTCCATCGTCAGGTTCCAGCTGGGCAGGCCGAAGATCGCTCCGTTGCTGCCGAAACTTTCGCCGAACGTCTCGAACAGCGGCAGTCCAACCAGTTCACGGTAGAAGCGCACGGTCTCACCGAAATTCGCCGAACGACGGGCAAATCGGATGGCGCCGATGGACGCCAGGTGCGGTGGCCAGTGGGTTGTCCGACGGGCGGGGTACACGGTTGGTCCTCCTCACCGAGCCTGCAACCTGGCAGGCCGCTACTCGAACTTTTCCTGCTGGATTACCGGCTCGTCGAGTGGTCCCAGCGTCGCGCCTCGCCTCCGGGCACCCACGTCGCGTGGGTGCCGCTGCAAATGCGTTCCGGCAGGCGCAGTTTGCACACCGGCCCGTCGCCGACGCGTGCGGCGTCGAAGACGAGGCAGTACGAGGCGTCGTCGTTCATGTCCGTGGTCAGCGTGACCAGGTACCCGTCGTCCTCCGCAGTGCTGCCCACCCGCGGAGCCATCGCCGCTTCGCTGCCGAAGACGCCGTCGCCCAACGCATAGCGTTCCTCGCTGCCGGTGAGCAGGTCGTGCTTGACCAGACCGTCGAACAGGAACCAGCCCGGCTCGCCCGACGCGGCATAGGTGTAGCGGTATGGAGCAGTCGCGTAGTCGGCGTTGATAACGCCGAATTCCGTGATGGAGTCGGACAGTCGCTCCTCCTTGACCGCGCCGGTGACCAGGTTGAGCCGCCACCGGTGCAGCCGGGCATCCATGCGATCCAGCGCCAGGAAGCGAAACAGCTTCTCCCACTTGCCGGCCGGCCCGGCGCCGCTTTTCAGTGGCTGGGGTGAGCCTTCGAAGAAGCCGTCGAGCACAATCTCGTCGCCCTCTTCGTAGGCGTTGGTGAAGTGCAGCACATACGTCGGGTCGGCTTCGAACCAACGGATGTCGGCAGTGTCACCGCGGCGCGGGATCACCGCGAACCGGGTCGGCAGGTCCGGGTAATAGCGCGGCAGGTGCAGATCGTGCTCGAGCAGCTGGGGATCCCAGAACAACGGAAAGTCGTTGAGGATCGCGTAGTTTTCGGTGAACGCCATGTCATGCGGCAGCCGTGGTCCGGGCAGCGGGATGTCGACGTAGTGGACCAGGTCGTTGTTCTCGTTGACCACGCCGTAGTGCATGTACGGGGCCTGCTTGCTGTAGTTGAAGAACAGCAGCTCCCCGGTCTTGTTGTCGACCTTGGGATGTGCCGAAACACCCCATTCGGACGGGAAGCGCCCGTTCCAGGTCTCCTTGCCCAGCATGTCGGCCGTGTACGGGTCGACCCGGTAGAGATCTCCGCACTGGTAGAAGCTGGTGAGCGCGACCCCGCGGTGGACGATGACGTCGGTGCTCGAGGCGTCCTTCATCAGTGTCCTGGCGCCCCAACCCTTTTCGCGTTTGGCGAGTTGGATCGGTTCGGCCAGGCCGGGCCACAGCGGCCCGCCTTCCTCGTTTTCGGCCAGGAACCCGTCCGTTTTGACAAAGCGGTTGCGGTAGAAGGCCTTTCCGTCGCGGAAACCGACGATGTGCAGCATGCCGTCGCCGTCGAACGGGTGATAGGTCTGAAACGCCGGGTGCAGCGGGTTCTCGGTGTTGCGCAGATAGACACCGTCGAGGTCGGCCGGGATCTCGCCCTCCACGGCGACGAGGTTGTCGGCCTCCCATTCGGTGGTCTGCGGTCGCCAGGGACCGGTCCGGTATGGGTGCTCGTCGTCGTCGGGCAGGGTGGACAGGTACTTGCCGACAACTGCCACGTCTGTCTGGAAACTCATCTCACGCGCCTTCGGGGGTGCTGACTACGAAGCTGACCGTGGTGGCTGTGCTGCCGCCGAAGTTGAGTGTGCCGAACTTCTTCGCGCCGGGGACCTGGTAGTCGCCGGCCGAGCCGCTGACCTGCTTGGCCGCGTCCAGCAGCATGCGCACGCCCGACGCGCCGACCGGGTGGCCGCCGCCGATCAGCCCACCACTCGGGTTTATAGGTAGCCGTCCGCCGATCTCGATCTCACCGTTCTCGATCGCCTTCCAGGATTCGCCGGGTCCGGTGAGTCCGATGTGGTCGATGGCCAGGTACTCGCTGGGGGTGAAGCAGTCGTGCACCTCGAATCCGTGAACGTCGTCCAGGGTCGCCTGCGCCCGACGCAGGGCGTCGAGGACCGCGGCCCGCACGTGCGGCAGGACATACGGGTCGTCCGCCGCGCGATCGAGTTTCTGCCGCAGTCCGAGCCCCACAGTGCGGTGCCCCCAACCGTCGATGCGGCCGATGGGCCGGGCGTCGGGGTTGTCCCGCAGGTAGGCGTCGTTGACCAGGACAACACCGGCGCCGCCGTCGGTCATCTGGCTGCAGTCGTAGCGGCGCAACCGGCCTTCGGTGACCGGGTTCGACGCGTCGTCGTCGCTGATCGGGTCGGGAATGGACCAGGTCCGAGTCTGGGCGTTGGGGTTGCGCCGCGCGTTGGCGAAATTGAGCTGTGCAATGGCGCGCAGGTGGGCGGCGTCCAGCCCGTAGCGGCGGTCATATTCGTCGGCGACCTGCGAGAACATCGACGGCCACAGATAGCGGGCCTCTGCGCCCTCGTGTCCGGTCCAGGCCGCCGCACCCAAATGCTGCGCCCCGAGGTCGCCGGGAACGGTCTTTTCCAGTTCGACGCCGACGACGAGCGCGCTGTCGTAGGCGCCCGAGCGCAGGTCGGCCATGGCCGCCAGCACGGCCACGCTGCCCGATGCGCACGCGGCTTCGTGCCGAGAGGCCGGGGTGTCCCACAGCTGGTCGCAGACGGTGGCTGGCATGGCGCCGAGGTGGCCCTGCTTGGCGAACATCTCGCCGAACGCGTTGGCGACGTGCACGACGCCGATTTGCGCGGCGTTGATCCGAGCCGCGGTCAGAGTTTCCTCGACGACCTCTGCCGTCAACGCCGCGAAGTCGCGGTTTTCCTTGGTGAGATTGCGTGCGAAGTCACTCTGGTAACCACCCAGAATCCACACGCCGGTTAAGCCGTCCATAGGCCGCACGGTACTCGCGTCGCTGGCGTAGGTTGAATAATGGCTCCCGGTAATGGGCGGTCCCGTCGGCTCTCGGGCTGAACCGACGGGACCTGGGTGTGCGCGCTGGCCGGCCAACGCGCTCACCTCCGTTGCTGCATTACCCTCGGCTGCCATCGACAAACATGTCCGGCGACACCTGTGGCGATAGTCATTGAATGTCGCGACCTGATCAGTCGTCGGACGCCGAGCCGGCGATGAGGACGATCAGCGAGCGACCCTCGACCTTGATCGAGGTCCCGCAGCTCACCGTGTCCGCGTTCGACGGCACGCCCCCAGGGGTAGAGCTGTCGATCACCGGTGTCCACTCCTGGCCGAATTGCTCTGGTGGAAGGGTGAATTCGATGGCTTCGTGGTGGGCGTTGAACAACAGGACGAAAGAGTCGTCGGTGATGCGCTGGCCGCGCTGGTCGCGATCGGAGATGCCCAACCCATTGAGGTACACCGCAATCGACTTGCCAAACCCGGCATCCCAGTCCTCGTCGTTCATCTCCGAGCCGTCGGGCCGGAACCAGGAGATGTCCGGCAAGCCCTCGGCGCCCCGGTGCCGCACCGGCCGGCCACTGAAGAACCGGCGCCGGCGGAAAATGGGATGCTCGGCCCGCAAACCAGACACCGCCTGGGCGAACTCGAGCAGGTCGGCGTCGACCTTTTCCCAGTCAATCCAGGTGATTTCGTTGTCCTGGCAGAAGCCGTTGTTGTTGCCGCCCTGGGTACGTCCGAGTTCATCACCGTGGCACAGCATGGGCACGCCCTGGGACAACAGCAATGTCGCAATGAAATTGCGTTGCTGACGAGCGCGAAGCTCGTTGACGGCGGGGTCGTCGGTGGGGCCTTCGGCGCCGCAGTTCCACGACCTGTTGTGGCTCTCGCCGTCGTTGTTGTCCTCACCGTTGGCTTCGTTGTGTTTTTCGTTGTAGGACACCAGATCACGCAGGGTGAACCCGTCATGGGCGGTGACGAAATTGATCGAGGCCACCGGTCGGCGGGCGGTGCTTTCATACAGATCGGCCGAACCGGTTAGCCGAGAAGCGAACTCACCCAAGCTCGCATCCTCGCCGCGCCAGAAATCGCGCACGGTGTCACGGTATTTGCCGTTCCATTCGGTCCACTGCGGCGGGAAGTTACCGACTTGGTAACCGCCAGGGCCCACATCCCAGGGTTCGGCGATCAGTTTCACCTGGCTGACGATGGGGTCCTGCTGCACCAATTCGAAGAACGCGGACAGTCGGTCAACGTCGTAGAACTCTCGTGCCAATGTCGAGGCAAGGTCGAACCGGAATCCGTCGACATGCATCTCGGTGACCCAGTACCGCAACGAGTCCATGATCAGCTGCAACGAATGCGGGTGTCCGACGTTGAGGCTGTTGCCGGTGCCGGTGTAGTCCATGTAGTAACGCTTGTCGTCGTCGACCAGTCGGTAATAGGCGCTGTTGTCGATTCCGCGCATGCAGATGGTCGGGCCCATGTGGTTGCCCTCGGCGGTGTGGTTGTAGACGACGTCGAGGATCACTTCGATGCCCGCCTCGTGCAGCGCGCGGACCATGGTCTTGAACTCTTGCACCTGCCCGCCCGGAGTGGCCGACGCCGAGTACTTGGTGTCGGGAGCGAAGAACCCGATGGTGTTGTAACCCCAGTAGTTCGACAGGCCCTTGTCGACCAGCGTCGAATCGTTGGCGAAGTGGTGTACCGGCATGAGTTCGATGGCCGTGATGCCGAGGTTGTGCAGATGGTCGATGATCACCGGTTCCGCGATGCCGGCATAGGTGCCGCGCAGTCGCTCCGGAATGTCGGGATGCTGATACGTGAGACCTTTGACGTGCGTTTCATAGATCACGCTGTCGGCGTATTCGTGTTGCGGAGGCCGGTCGACTCCCCAGTCGAAGTACGGGTTGATCACGACGCACTTGGGCATGCGCGCCGCCGAGTCGTCGTCGTTGCGGCTGTCCGGATCGCCGAAGTTGTAGCTGAACAACGACTGGTCCCACTCGAAAAAGCCGTCGATGGCTTTCGCGTAGGGATCCAGCAGCAGCTTGTTCGGGTTGCAGCGGTGCCCGGCGGCGGGGTCGTAGGGGCCATGGACGCGGTAGCCGTAGCGCTGCCCGGGCTCCACGTCGGGCAGGAAGCCGTGCCACACGAAGCCGTCCACTTCGGGAAGGGGAACGCGGGTTTCGCTGCCTTCGGCGTCGAACAGGCACAGTTCGACTCGCTCGGCGACCTCACTGAACAGCGCGAAGTTGGTGCCCGAACCGTCGTACGTCGCGCCTAGGGGGTAGGCCTTTCCACGCCAAACCTCCGTGCCTGCGGTCTGTGGGCGATCGTCAGCCATCTGCATCACTCCATGTGTTTCGGCACAGCTCAAGGGCAACCGTGGAATTTAGAAGGTCCAGCACAAACACCGGGCTGGTGCTGAAGAAGGTTCCCCGGCAAAGGTCCGATGAAACCGTGATGTCGACTGCCTATATGGGTGTGTTCGGTCCTACGATGCCGCGAGATCGGTCCGCCGATCCGCGTCCATCGCGGAGAGGGCTTCGCGTTCCGAACTCGCCGTGGGCAGCGTCGCCTTGGGGTCGCCGACGTTCAACAGTCTCGTGACAGCCGGGCTGGTGACTATTGCCCAGGGCCTCCGTTCGGCGCGGCACAAGCTGCCGACCGCGCGAAGTACGAAAAGTCCTCTGGCGCAGAGGAAGTCGACTTCGCTGAGATTGAGTATCAAGCCAGGGGCATCACTGGCGAACCGGTGGGCGTACTCGAAGAACCGGTCGATGTTGGTGGCGTCGACCTCGCCGGTGATTTGTACGACGGTGATCTCGCTCCTGCAGTACGCGCGCATCGTCGCGCCGTTGCAGTAGACGGTGCAACTGCCGGCGTGCGTCGTGAGACTACGAGGAGGTGCGTGCGGAGAAAGCGGAGCGATCATCGATGAAGCTCTTTTCGATCGGTCAGGAAACTAACGGGCTCGATACGCCAGACGACGAGAAGCTGCAACCAAGTGCACGGGGCAGCGCATCTTCGGCTGTGAGTTTTCAACCGCATCTACGAGGCTAGTGCACGCTCGTCGATACAGACAGCCATACCTCTGACCTGCATTGATTCAATGCGAATGGTTTGTGGGTACCTGACCGGGCGGCGGTTTGTGGATCACGACTACCGTGGGCTTGCGGTGGGGTTGGTCCTCGTCTTGTCCCGCAGTCACGGTTGTCTTGACTGGGCCCGCGCCGCCGACGCCGCCGCGCGCGGCCAGGGACGCCAGGGCCATCCCACCGAGCAGGCCGACGGGGGCTCCGCCCAGGTCCGGCGAGACCGTGCCGTCGCCGGCGCCCGCGCTCACGCCGGGCAGTGATTCGACCGCGAGCCTGATCTCGGGGGCCGCCACGGTCCAACTGTGCGGCACAGTCAGGCCTCCGACTAAGGCAGCGTGCCCCACGGCCGCGGCTGCGGCGCTCCCGCTCGCGGATGGCGCGGACAGCGGGTCGTCCTGCGTAGCACTGAGGGTCTGAGTCGGTACCAGAGTGCCGGGGTCGGTGTGCCCGTGCACACCCGGCGGAATCATCCAAGGCCTAGCCGTGTTCACGATGGCCAATGCAAGGCTCGCGGACCCGAGGAGCGCGATATAGATACCGGCGAGGTCCAACGTTTCATTCGGCGTGGGTAGGCCCAGGGCGGAGAACAACGCGTCCAATGCCCCCGCCGGCGCCGGAAGCCCCTGCGTGCCCGCGGGCAGGGACCAGGTGAGAGGAGCTGGCTCACCGAGTGTCGCCTGCGCTCCGGTCGCCGCTTTCTGGCGTGCACCGGCACCGACCGCGCCGGCCGCTGAGCTTGCTGGATCGGCCGCCTGCGCCGGTTGGGCGAAGGGTGCCAGGGTCGATGCCGCCGCCGAGGCCGCGGCGTAGGTGAACATGACTGCCGCGTCGTGGGCCCACATCTCGGCGTACTCGGCTTGGATGGCTTCGATTGCCGGGGTGTTCTGTCCCAGCCGGTTCGTCGCAACCAGTGCCACCAGTTGTTCGCGGTTGGCTGCGATCAGCGGCGGCGGCACGATCTGCGCCAACGCGGCGTCAAATGCCGCTGCGGCCGACCGTGCTTGATTGGCCGTTTGCTCGGCCACGGTCGCGGCGGCACCGAGCCACACCGCGTAGGGGGTGGCCGCAGCTGCCATCGCTGCCGATGCCGGACCGAGCCAAGATTCGATCGCCAGCCCCGAAATCACCGACCCATACGAGGCCGCAGAGGAATTCAGCACCGCGGCCAGTCCATCCCAGGCGTTGGCGGCGGCCAGCATCGACCCCGATCCTGGACCCGCGTAGATGCGGCCAGAGTTAACCTCGGGCGGTAAGAGACCGAAGTCCATCTCAAACGGACCTTCCTCACTGGGCCGCGATCACATGGGCGGCCTTGGCGGTGGCATTCGAACCGCCCCTGGCTCCAATTGCTCAGCCGCTGCCGCCAACTTCTGTGGGTTGTGACCGCCAACGACATCGGGCCTCCAATCGCATGGCAAACGGCCGATCTTGCAGGCTAACCGAACCGCTTGTCTGGGAAGGGATTTAGACTCATCGATATTTTTGGTCCCCAACCAGGGGTCCCGGCGATCAGCGCGACCCGAGAGCGACGGTCAGCTCGAGAATCGTTTGTGGATCGTTGAGTCGGTCGCCGTAGAGCTCGCGCAACTGAGTCATGCGATAGCGCACGGTCTGCGCGTGGATAAAGAGGTCGGCGGCGACCGCCTCCCGACGGCCTTGATGCAACACCCAGGATCGAAGGGTTTCGGCGAGCCTGTCGGCCGTGTTCGGCGCCAACTTGGCAAGGGGCGCGAGCGCGCGGGCGCGTAGGTCGTCGGCGGCCTCACGATCCGCGCCGAGCACGAGCTCGACGAGATGATCGTCGGTGTCGACGGGCGTTGTCTGGCTGATCACGCTGGGCCCCAACAGGTCTCGTGCCCGCAGCGCGCGACGGTAGGACGACTGGACGTCCATCCAAGGCCGGGCAGGCCCGACCAGCGCGGCGCGGCCGGAGAGTGCCGACAGCAGAGCGGCACGCCGCGACGCACCCGTCATGTCGGGGATGAGTAACACCGTGAGCGGATCGGCCGCGTCGACCCCGGGCAGGTCCTCGGACAGTTGCAGCGTCGATTGGCCGAAGCGTGCGGCCAGGCCCCGTGTCTGAGCCGACGGGACCAGCACCGCCGTGAGGGTTTCGGGCGGCTGCCAACTTGCCTTGTCGGCGCTGGCGAGCAAAGTCGCGGCAGGCTCGCCGGCCAGCAGATCCAGGGTGAGCCGATCAAGGTAGCGCTGGCGGACCCGCCCGGTGGTAGCCAGTTCATCGGTGTGCCCCGACGCGCTGGCGGCGGAAAGTTCGTCGATATAGGCGAACACCAATTCGGCGAACTTAGCGACCGTCGGGGCCGGCAGCCCGGCTTCGACGACGGTCGTTGACATCTGTCTCCAGGCCACGCGCGCCCCCACTCGGTAGGCCGAGAGCAACGCATCGATCGACCGGCCTTGGCGGGCTTCCCCTCGGCCTAGCTCGTAGGCGCCGTCGAGCGCGGGAGACAGCGGCGGTCCAGGGTCGGAGCCGTGTGCCCGGGTAACCAGCCGCAAGAACGCGCCCAACGAGGTTTGCACGGCGTTCTCGATGTTCTGACCCATCCGCCCGCTGAACGCGTCCGCGTAGCTCGGCACCTCGAGCGTTATCGCGGTCACTGTTCGCTCGGCCATGGCGGGCAAGATCTCCTCTAGGGCCTCGACCACGGCATCGTCGAGCTGAAATCCAGCCACGCGGAGGGACGGGTCAGGCAAACTATTCCTTTCGAACAAATCCGGGACCAGATTTTCACCCGGTGCAGTCAAGACTTTACATCCCTGGACAACAAATATAGGGGTATGACGACTGTGACGCCGCCACCGGCGACGCGCCCCACCCTGGTTGGGGCGCTGCGAGACCGAATGGTCAGGTTTGCTGAGCGGGTCACCGTTTCGTTGGCGACGCCGCTTGTCCCCGCCGACTATCTCGACGTCATTGATCCGCTGCGCGACGGCAACAACCTGCGCGGGCGCCTCGTCGCGATTTATCCCGAAACTCGGGACGCCGCGACGTTGATGATCAAGCCCGGTCGCGGTTGGCGCCCGCACGTGCCCGGCCAGTACATCCGCCTCGGCGTCGATGTCGACGGCGTACGGCAGTGGCGGGCCTACTCCCTGACCTCCAAGGTCGCTCGGCGCGATGGCTGCATCGCAATCACCGTGAAAGCCATCCCGGACGGTGTGGTGAGCAATTACCTGGTTCGGCGTGCGACCGTGGGAAGCCTGGTGCACCTCGACCAGGCCGCGGGGGACTTCACCCTCGGCGACCAACCCCCGCGCAAGATCCTGTTCCTCACTGCCGGCAGCGGCATCACCCCGGTGATGGGGATGCTGCGTAATCTGAGCGGTGCCGGTGACCAGACGCCAGACATCGCGGTCGTGCATTCCGCGCCCACGATCGAAGACTTCATTTTCCACGGCGAACTGCGCATGATGGCCCGTCAAGGTCGAATCCGGTTGGTGGAGAAGCACACTGACATCGACGGCATGCTCGACGTGGCGCGCATCGACGATCTCGTCGACGACTTCGCCGAACGAGAGACGTGGGCTTGTGGCCCGACCGGTTTGCTCGACGCCGTCGAGCAACGGTGGGCAGCGGACGGCATCGTGGACCGCTTGCACACCGAGCGGTTCCGGCCAACCGTCATCACCCCCGGCGACGGCGGCAACGTGACCTTCACCAAGACGGGCACCGTCGTCGACGCCGACGGCGTTCAGACACTGCTCGACGCGGGCGAGCGCGCCGGCGTGCTGATGCCCTCCGGCTGCCGGATGGGCATCTGCTTCGGGTGCGTCACCCCGCTAAGGCAAGGCGCCGTGCGCGATCTGCGTAACGGCGACATCACCACCGCAACGCCCGGCGACGGCGTCAAGATCCAGACCTGCGTGTCCGCCGCCGCCGGCGCTTGCGAACTCGAACTGTAAGGAGGGGACATGACCAGTCCTGACCCGACCGCCCACCTGTCCGACGAGGACATCGAAAACCTGGGTCGCGAAATCGACGCCATCCGGCAGCAAGTGATCGCCAGCCGTGGCGAGCGCGACGCGGCGTACATCCGCAACGTGATCACCGGCCAGCGCCGGCTCGAACTGGCCAGCCGCGCAATATTGCTCTTTTCGTTGTTCCCGCCCGCCTGGCTGGTGGGGACCGCCGGCCTGTCGATCTCCAAGATCGTGGAGAACATGGAGATCGGGCACAACGTCATGCACGGTCAATGGGACTGGATGCGCGACCCCAAGATTCACTCGACCACCTGGGAGTGGGACAACGCCTCGCCCTCGGAGATGTGGAAACACTCGCACAACGAGGTGCACCACAACTACACGAATGTGCGTGGCAAGGACAATGACCTGGGCTACGGCATCATGCGGGTCGATGAGAATCAGCGCTGGAAGCCGTTCTACCTTGCCCAGCCGTTGTGGAACTTCATCAACGCCTGCTTGTTCCAGTACGGCATCGCCGCCTACGACCTGGAAATCGGCAAATACCTGCAGGGGCGCTCGGACAAGGACGAATTCCGGCGCCAGGGCAAGAAGGTACTCGCCAAGGTGCGTAAGCAGGCGCTGCGCGACTATGTGGTGCATCCGCTGTTGTCAGGGCCTTCGGCGGTGACGACGTTGACCGCCAACCTCACCGCCAACCTGGTGCGCAACGTCTGGACGCACTCGGTCATCATGTGCGGGCACTTCCCCGAGGGTGTGGAGACGTTCGAGAAGAGCTCCATCGAAGGGGAGACCCGCGGTCAGTGGTATCTGCGTCAGATGCTGGGTTCGGCCAACATCCGCGGAAATGCGTTCCTGCACTTCATGACTGGCAACCTGTCGTTCCAGATCGAGCACCACCTGTTCCCGGACCTGCCCAGCAACCGCTACCAGGAGATCGCGCCGAAGGTGCAGGACATCTTCGAGCGGTACGGCCTGACCTACACCACCGGTTCGCTGCCGCGCCAAGTTGCTTCGGCGTGGAAGACGGTCTTCAAGCTGTCGCTGCCAAACGACTTTGGGCGCAAGGCATCTGAGGCCATCGCGGGGGCGATCCAACCTGCGGCGATCAAGGATGCCCTTGTCCGGTCGGCCCGGCCGTCGCGTGAAAAGCAGGCAGCCTGAGCCGGCTAATCGGCCACCCTGCTACGGCGCGGCGTCGCCCGATGACTCTGCCTTCCAATCGCTGAACGTCGCGAGCAGGCGCTTGCGGAAGTCGTCGTCGAGTTCGTCGGCGGAGACGCGTCCCAGGGTGTTGATGGTGGTGCGGAATTGTTCGACATAGTGCTCGCAGCCGTCGCATTCACCCAGATGCGCCTCGAAGCGGCTTCGCACTGCCGGATCCAGCGTGCCTTCGAGATATTCCGTGACCAGTTCGACGAGTTCGTCGCAGTCCATCGATGCAGACCTCATGGTTGTGCCCCTAGGTAGTCCTCGAGTTCCTGACGCACCGCGGCTCGGCCACGATGTAGCAGTACCCGCTGATTTGCCGCCGTGATACTCAGCGTCGCGCACACCTCTTCGGAGCTGAACCCAAGTACGTCCCGCAGACTCACCACCACCCGCTGGGTCTCGGGAAGTTTGTGCAGTGCCTTGTTGGCGATCGCGGTCAGTTCGGCGCCGAGGACCGAGCCCTCGGGAGTATCGGGGAATGGGGCGGGTGGCTCCTTCCAGTGTCCCGGGTAGGGATCATTGTGGTCGCGGAACCGACTCGGGTCGACGGTGCCACCGCTCATCGCGCGTAATGCGATGTCCGCTTGGCGGCGCTCGCTGACACCGTGCTTCTTGGCGATGTTGATCAAGATGCCGAAGATCCAGGTGCGCAACGACGAGCGGCCCTCGAAACGAGAAATGCTCCGCAGCACCGCGATCCACGTTTCCTGGACAACTTCCTCGGCCAGTTCACGGCTGGGGACATAGCTGCGGGCCAGCCGCAACATCGAAGGCCCGTGCAGGTCAACAAGTTCGGCGAACGCGCCGGCATCACCCTCGCAGTCGGACGACCAACGACTCGGTTTCGACCGGCTGGTCCATGTTGGCGTCCCGACGGTGAGCAAGGAACGGATTGACGATGCACACTGCCGCCCACCGGATCGGTGGGCAGCATGCGTCCGCAGAGCACTTTACCGCGATGTGGCCCGCACGGCTCGCAGGCTGTCGGCCAAGGTCCACAGCGACACACCGAGCAGGGCGGCGTCCTTGATCAAGAAGCCGCCGAGGTCCGACAACGCGGGGAAGCCGCCAGCCGCGGCCGCGAAGACGCCCGGGGTGGTGAACATGAAACTCAGTGTGGCCACGAACAATCCGACCGCGATGATGCTACCCACAGCGGATGCAGCCGGCTTCCATGGCTTGATGGCGATCAACGCCGCAGCGGTCAACTCGAGGATGCCGAGGAGCGTGGAGAAGGCGGTGACCGAGAAGATGTTGTAGAGCCAACTCATCAGGGGGTGGTGGGCGACCAGGGGCTGGATTCCGTGCGCTTCGTAGCTGGTGAACTTCATGGCGCCGATCCATGCGATCACGATCACCAGTCCGTACCGTGCGGCAAGATCGCCGACGCGTGCGACTGGGACCTCGAGTGACTCGAAACGCTTGCGGGTGACGAGAGTTTGCGACGACATGATGCGGTCCCTTCCGAGTTGGTTGTTCACTTCATGAGTGGGTGGCGCGTTGGCCCGCAAGCGTTACACCCTCATGGGAGGGATTTCAGAGATGCGCGTCACACCCGTCCACGGGGGCCCTCACGGCCGGCGGGGGTCGAAGATGTCCAGGGCATGGGCCCAACCCTTCTGGTAGCGCGACCGGTCGGCTTTCTTCAGCACCGCCCACCAGGGAGCCTGGAACAGCTCCACCACTTTGACGAGTTCGCCTGAGTAGCCCGACGCCTGCAGAACTCCGTTGGCCGCGTAGCGCCCGCCCTCGTTGGCGCCCTCCATCGTGGTGACGTTCTGATCGGTCTTGATCCATTCGCCGGCGAGGAAGAGGTTGTCGATGGCGGTCGTGGCCGAGGGGCGGCGGTTCCACGAGCCGGGGTCCTGGATGAACAACGGTTCGTCGTTGCGGACGTTGGGAGTGCCCGAGTCGATGATCGCCGGGTCGAGGAACCAGGAGTGCAGCATGGAATCGTCGAGGACTTTGTCGGTGTCGTTGAGGTGGGCCTTGATCTGCGCCCAAGCCTCGCGGGCGATCTCCTCCGGAGTGCAGTCCCTGGCACTCTTGCCGTTGAAGTTTCCCGGCGTCGTCCAGTCCGAAATGATCGCCGACAAACAATCTTTCACCGTGCCGTCGCCGTAGGTGCTCAGACTCCGCTTCCAGAACTGCTCCTCGCTGATCGAGGTGATCGCCCAGCCGGAGTCGACGTAGTTCGCGTGGCCCTTGGTGACGTCGACCCGCTTCTTGAGGTAGAACATCAGGCCGTTCATCCATTCGGTGCGCAGCTGAGCTACGTTCGCCAGGTGTGGATCGGCCGCGATCACATCGGGCGTCAGCACCGCCGCGAGCTTCTCGCACGGAATCGCCGAGATGTAGTAGTCAGCCTGCACTTGGTGGGGTATGCCAAAAGCATCGGTGACGGTGGCGGATTCGATGTGATGGCCGTTCGGGCTCAACCGCGACAAGGCCTGGCCGATAAAGAATGTGACTCCCTGATTGCGCAGATGGTCGACCCACGGGTCGAGCCACTGCGAGCTCGTCGGCCCGTTGAGTACGCGGTCGAATCCCTTGCCGTCCGTGTCGTTTCCGAACATCAGGATCGACCAGACCGATGCCTCGCCGACGAGTCCTATCGAATGTGCGCTGGCGTCACGGGATTTGGATGCGGCGAGGTTGCGGATGATGCCGTCGGCGAGATAGCGGTTGTATTCGGGGGACTTGTGGCCGGCGCCGATGTAGTCCTCCCACGTCATGTTCTCCCACTGGCCGAGTTTGCGCTCGGTGCTGCTGGTGACGTAGACCGCGAGCTTCTGTGCTGCGTAGACGGCCTCGAAGGGGGGCAGTCGGAACAGCGTTTGGAAGACGGTGGTAACCGATTCGATGAAGGCCTTGGGGGTGATCGGATTTGGCACCGTCGGGAGGGGAAACGGCAGCGGTATGGTCAGGTCGGCGCGCCCTAGGCCGGAGTGCAGATACGACGTTGCGCGCGTCAGGTTATCCCAAGTGCCTCGGGCGTTACCGGGAAAGGGGATGCGTCGCATCGTGTCGGTGACGTTGCGGTAGAACCCTGGAAAGAATCGGAAGCCGTGTTCGGCGGGCAGCGGCGTCGCGCCCGAGTTGGGCACGGGGATCGACCGGGCCTTGCCGCCAAGAGCTTTGCGTTCATAGACCGTCACGCTGAATCCACGATCGACGAGTTCGTGTGCCGCCGTCAGCCCCGCGATGCCGGCACCGAAGATGGCGACCGACTTGCCCGGCGCGGCACGGGCGGATGGCCGCGGCAGGGCCGTCAGGGCAGCCGCAGTGGCTGCGGTGGCCGTCCCTACCAGAAAGGACCGACGCGCCATTGGATGGCGGTGGCGATCGCTCGGCACTCGATTAAGTTAACGGCGATTCCGGTTGTCGAAGGTGCGACACACCCAAGGCGGGGTTGGCAAGCTGCGACGAAGCTAGCGGACCGCCGAGTTTGTGGCCGCACGCTCTGTGCGCGCCTCGACGTGGCGAAGCCGGTCGGCTTAATTCGATGACTTGTCTCTAGTCGTCGTCGTCGTCTTCGTCGTCGTCGTCTTCGTCTTCGTCGTCATCATCATCGCCATCGTCGTCGTCGGACTTTTCGGATTTGTCGGACTTGTCGGAGTGGTCATCTGACTCGTCGGATTCTTCGGACCCGCCGGCCTTGTCGGCGTACTTCGTCAAGAGGTCGGCCAGGCCACGAGCCTCATCGGGTGAGATCAGATCGTTGAAGACCTTCTGGTCGCTGTCGTCAATGCGTGCGATGTAGACCTCGTTGTCTTTGACGCCGACGTCCCACCGACCGCCCTCCTGACCAGCCATCTGCTTGCCGCCTTCCGCTAGTGAGCTGATGTGTGCATTACTGCGCTGGTTACCCACTTTTGCTTTGCCGCAACGGCCGTGGGGCTACCCGGAATCGGAGCGGACCAGCAGCGTGTGTGACGGCGGCTTATCTACCTTGCGCCGCAGCAGATTTGGTGCTCAGGGCTCATCAAACGCGGCCGCGGGTGTCAGGCCGTGCTTGGTCTGGTGTCCAGCTAGGCGTGCTCGGAAAGCGCCAGCGGACCCGCTGGCTGTGGCCCGAACTTGAACCGCCGCCCGCTGATCTCCATGGGGATCACGCGTACGTAGTGAGGCTTCCACGTGGCGGGCCACGGCTGCAGCTCCGTTTCCTCGGCGTCTAGGACGTCTGCGTTGGACGTAAGCAGATGCGCCCTGCCCTGGATGATCACGCTCCACCCTTCGGTGGCTGTGTGGTCGTCGGCCTCGAAAGCGACCCCCTCGCCCATCACGGCGCTGTACAGCTTGGTGCCCTGGGCAGTGCGGAAGACCAGAGTCCGACGTTGGATGGCGAAGTTGATCGGGAAAATTTCGGCCCGCCCACCCCTGATCGTGACCAATCGGCCTAACGACACGGTGGATAACAGGCTCCAGCTCTCGTCTTCACTCAGCACGGTGACCGGATCGTCCACGGACATGCCTCAGCCTAACGCGACGGCGCCACTGTGAGGAGAGGCCGAAAGAGAGTGTTGTTCCGTGTTTGCTAAGTGCGCACTTTGGGAGAAAAACTAAAGCGATCTGCTGTGGGTTTGACCCACCGGGGTACCCCGACAATCTCATGTCAGGGTGTCCGGTACTCACCCGGTCAGTTGCTCACCCGCCACGGCGACGAACTCGGTAACCAGCGGGTTCGCCTCCCCGATCCGGGTGGCGACGACGACGGTGCTGGCTGGGAACCCGCTCAGCGGCACGGTGGTCAACTCGGGGCGCACCGAACTGCGCCGGTCGCCGGCGGGAAGGACCGCGACCGCCTGTCCGGCCGCGACGAGCTCCAGCCTGTCCTCGAAACTTTCGATGAGCGGTCCGGCCGACACCGGGCCGGGTTCGCTCGGTCGATAGGACCCCGCCGGGAAGAGAGCCCGGGTACCACCGTGTGAGCAGATGACCGATTCGCCGGGCGCGAAGTCCTCCAGCCACACGGACTCCCGGCCGGCCAATGGGTGTTCTGCGTGCATCACCAACATGCGTGGCTCTTCGTAGAGCACCGTGGTTCGCACCCCGTCGGTCGGGATGAACAGCGGTGCCCTGGCCACCAGAACGTCGACCTGCCCACCGGTGAAGAGACCCTCCTCATCGCAGTCGAGATGACGGGTGCCGATGTCGGCCTCGGGGTGGCGGCGGCGCAATTCCCGGAGAACGGGTGTGATGACGAGGTCCTCGACGTATCCGATGACGATGCGGCCGGTGGGCGTGTACGCGCGGGCGGTGAGTGTGGCCCGACGCGCGGCCTGCAGCAGCGCGTGCGCTTCGGGGAGAAATGCCTTACCGGCCTCGGTGAGCAGCGCCCCCTGCGGGGTGCGGTCCAGCAAGGAGACGCCGAGACTGTGTTCCAGACGCCGGATCTGCCGGCTCAGCGCCGGCTGCGCCAGATGTAACTCCGCAGCCGCCCGGCTGAAGTTCAGATGCTCGGCAAGCACCGTGAAATATCGCACCAGACGCAACTCCAGGTCTGCCCCGGAATCATTCACCGGTCATCTCCATAAGGCGTCCAACCCGCCATCATCCGGTCGTATTCCGCGCTATGCAGTTTCGGAATACCGCGGTGCCGAGCAGGTCTTGGACAGCGACGCGGGACGGGCGAACACTCGGGTGCATGAGTAGATACGACGGCAAGAGCGTGGTCATCACCGGCGGGAGCAGCGGGCTCGGGCTGGCGGCCGCGCAATATCTGGCGGACAACGGTGCCCGGGTTCTGGTCACCGGGCGCAACCAGGACACTCTCGACGACGCCGCCCGACGCCTCGGCGACAACGGCATCGCCGTGCGCAGCGACACCAGTTCGCTCGCGGACATCGAGGCGCTGGCCGACCGGGTACAGGACGAGTTCGGTACCGCGGACGCGTTGGTGGCCAATGCGGGCATCGGTAGTTATGAGCCGTTCTTCGACGTCACCGAGCAGACTTTCGACGACGTGTTCGCGATCAATACCAAAGGGCCGTTTTTCACGGTTCAGAAACTGGCACCGCTACTGTCCGACGGCGCCGGCGTGGTGCTGACGACCTCGATCGCCAACCAGACGGGCTGGGACGCTCTCAGCGTGTATTCGGCCAGCAAGGCCGCGCTGCGCTCGATGGCGCGGACGCTGAGCCGGGAACTGTTGCCGCGGGGTATCCGGGTCAACGCCCTGAGCCCGGGCTCGATCGACACGGGGAAGTTGGACAAGGAGGTTCCGGACAAGGCCGCCGCACTCAGGGCGGAATTCGAGGAGAGCAGCCCGATGAAGCGGTGGGGCCATCCCGCCGAATTCGCCCCCGCGGTGGCCTTTTTAGCGTTCGACGCGACGTATGTCGCCGGCATCGAACTCGTCGTCGACGGTGGGGAGTCCCAGCTGTGAGCGACTATGCAGGCAAGCGGAGGGCGTGCTCGCACAGACCAACACCGTCGGGTTCATTCACCTCGGGGCGCAGTGGCTCGCCCAAGACGTCGAGGTGTTCACGCGCAACGGTGCGGCGCTGCGCTCACCGGGCGGGCACACCTACGTCGTCGGCGGCGGCTATGTCGACGGCCTCGCCGACACGATCGTCGCGACGTCGCAGCCCTACGGCTGGCGAGATGCGCCGACGGTGCGTGAGGCGATTGACGAGCGGCACAACACGTTCGCCGCGGTCGCCGAGCGCAGCTTCGTCGTCGGCGTCGAGGCCGTCGTCGGCGCGGTGACGGTGACGCCATGACCGCCGCACTCGCCGAGATCGTCGCCGTCTGCTGGGACTGCGGCGGTCCCTGCCTGACCTACAAGGGCAGCAAGCACGGCTGGCGCTGCCGAGCCTGCATCGACCGCTATCTCGATGAGGCCGCGGCCAAGGCCGACGCCTACGACGAGCGGAACCGGCAGCAGCGGATCGCCAGAAGCCGCAACACCATGACGAGCTACCAGGGCGGCAGCGCCGACGTTTCTCGGGTCAGTGCTGCTGCCGACGATCGGCGTCGGGACGACGGTCTGGCTGCGGGCCGCGTCGTCTCGGCGTCGATCTCCGAGGACAAACGAGAGGACAACGACCGATGACGCTGCGCCTGACCGACCTGACCGCACGCGAGCGGCAGCACCTTGAGACGTGCATCCACGAAGCCGGGCACGCCGTGGCCGCGACGCTGCTCGGCGGTCGCATTCTCACCGCTGCCGTTACGAACAGCCGGGTATGGGGCGTGAGCGGCAAGACCGTCCACGACGACGTGCCCGACGGCAGTTGGGCATCGACCGTCTACGCCGGGCCGTGGGCGCAGGCGCGGTGGCGTGCCGGGAAGCGACCGACGCAGCGCGAGGTGTACCGCGTGCTCGCCACAGCAGCCCAGCACGACGACCGCGCACTGCTCGCCAGCGGTGGCGCATCGGCAGTCGATCAGCGGCTGACCGGCCTGCTGACGCGCTGCTGGCCCGGTGTTGTGCGCGTGGCGCAGAAACTGCACCGCGACGGCGAGGCGACCGACGCCGACGTGCTGGCCGCGCTGGGCATCACCGACGGCGGCGGGCCGGGCAGCGTGCAACTCGCCAACCTGCGGGCCGGGCTGCGCGGCGTGCCGCCCGTCGAGCGCCGAAAGCGCACGCCCGCGGCCTGACGCCGGGCAGCGACACCGAGAGAGACGAGCCAGCCATGACGACCGAGCACCGCAGCGTCGAGTTCCTGCCCGACTACTGCCCGCGCTGCAATCCGCTCGGGCACTACGCCGACAGCCGGGATCGCGTGGCCTCGCTGACCGAGCCAACGTCGGTCACTTGGCGCGGCGGCAAGTATGTCGTGTGCCGGTATCGGTGCGACGGCTGCGGGCACCAGTGGCGGCGGGCCGACCTGTGGGACGCCCAAAGCGCCGGATTCGACCCCAAGCATCGAAAGGCCGCGTAACCGCCATGACCGATCTGATTGCCGGCCCCATCGCCGTGTTGACCGCCGTCCGCTCGCTGCGGGCGGTGCGGGCGCAGCGCCGACCGGCCTCGCCCGCCGAGCTGGCGCGTCGGCTCGATCCGAAGTTCGTTGTGACGCCGACGATCCGGCTGCTGAGCGATCTTGCGGTGCGCTCGGTCGCCGAGCCGGATCAGCGCGACATCGTGACGACGCCGCCGCGCACCGGCAAGTCGCGGCTGCTGGCGATCTGGACGATCGTGTGGGCGCTGATGCGCGACCCCGACATGCAGATCATGGTCGTCAGCTACAGCGACGAGCTGGCGCAGGAACACAGTCGCGAGGCGCGTCGGATCATCAACGAGCACGCCGATTTCCTCGGCATCCGGCTCTCACCCGACAAGACGGCGGTGGGCCGCTGGCGGGTGGACGGGCACGCGGGCGGGCTGCTGGCGACCGGCATCAACAGCGGGGCGACCGGCTTCGGTGCCAGCGGACTGATGATCATTGACGACCCGGTGAAGGACGCCGCCGAGGCCGACAGCGCCGCGCACCGTCGCCGGGTGGTCAACGAGTACCGCTCGACGCTGGCGACCCGACTGCATCCCGGCGCGTCGGTGCTGCTGGTGATGACCCGCTGGCACGAACGCGACCTCGCCGGTGAACTGCTCGACAGCGAGCCGGATGTCTGGACGCACACCAACATTCCGGCAGTCGCCGAGTCAGGGATACCTGATGCGCTGGGCCGCGCACCTGGCGTCGCGATGACCTCGGCGCTGGGCTTCACCGCTGAGCACTACGCCGCTGCTCGCCGCACCTCGGGTGAGCGGGCGTGGTTCGCGCTCTACGAGGGTGTGCCGTCAGCGCCCGAAGGCGGGCTGATCAAACGTGAGTGGCTCGACAACTGGCGGCTACCGGCAGCGCCGAGTGCGCCGAGCATGACCGTCGTGGGCGTCGACCCGAGCGACAGCGGCAGCGGTGACGCCTGCGGCATCGTGGCAGCGTCGCTGACCCGCGACGGCGTGGTGGCGGTGATCGCCGACGTCAGTGCGCCGATGACGAGCGACCAGTGGGCGCGGGCGGCGGTCGAGCTGGCGGTCGACGTCGGGGCGTCTGAGATCGCTGTCGAGAGTTTCGCCGCCCGCGAGACGTATCAGCGGGTCGTCGGCGATGCGCTGCGCCGCTACAAGCTCGACCGCCCGATCAAGGTGACCGCGTGGCCCCCGAAGGGCAGCGGGCGCGGCGGCGGCGACGCGATCGCCCGCAGCTCGGCGCTGCTGCAAGCCCTTGAGACGGGCACGGTGCGGATCGCCGGTCATCTGCCCGCCCTTGAGCAGGCCGCGGTGAGCTGGCAGCAGCATCAGCACCAGCCCGACGCGCTCGCCGCGCTGGTGGTCGCTCACGACGTGCTCGCGCACTCGATCGGGCAGCAGTGGCACATCGTCTCGCCGCTCGACATCGAGCGCCGCGCTCGTGCTGGCACCGTCACGTCACTACCACCGGCGTGGATGACCCGCCGGATCAGCGGATAGTCGGGCGTCTTACGTACCGCAAGCAGACAAACAGCATGTCACCGCCAGCAACAGCGGCGACTTCAGTACCCCCACTTCGGCGGTCTGAGAACCCGCGCGGCGCTCCTCGGGCTAGTCGGCCACACCCTCTACGCTTGGCCCATGTCCGGTCCAGTGAGAAACCAAGCCCTGGGGCGTGCCCAGCACTTGCGTGAAGACGAGTTCTACACGCAATTATCCGACATTGAACGGGAACTCAGGCACTATCGGCATCACTTCCGCGACAAAGTCGTGTATTGCAACTGTGACGACCCCCGCGTGTCCAATTTCTTTCACTACTTCTCGTACAACTTCGAACGTCTCGGCCTAAAGAAGCTCATCACTACTTGCTACAAGAACCAGAACATGGACCTGTTCAGCCGTAACGACTCAGAGCAAGCGATTTACCTGGAATATACCGGCGACCGGAACGGTAACAGCGTTCCAGACCCTAACGAGATCGGCGTTCACGCCTTGAAAGAGGACGGCGATTTTCGAAGCTCCGAGTGCGTCGAGTTACTGAAACAGGCTGACATCGTTGTGACGAATCCGCCATTCTCGTTGTTCCGAGAATACGTAGACCAGATGATGAAGCATAACAAAAAGTTTTTGATCATCGGCAATCAGAACGCTGTGGCATATATGGAGACGTTCGAGCTACTAAAAAACAACAAGATTTGGTTGGGTTATTACTCCGGCGATATGAAATTCCGAGTACCGGATTACTATGAACCGCGGGACACACGGTTTTGGATTGACGAAACCGGGCAGAAATGGCGAAGCATCGGCACCGGATGCTGGTTCACCAACCTCGATATTTCGAAACGGCACGAAGACCTGATCCTATACAAGACCTATAGCCCCGATGAGTACCCCCGATACGCGAATTATGACGCTATCGAAGTTGGCAGGATACAGGACATTCCCAATGACTATGAAGGTGAGATGGGCGTGCCAATAACCTTTTTCTACAAGTACAACCCTGATCAATTCGAAATCATCGGGTCTAGCAAGACGCTGGCTCGACCCATGTCGCAGATCGGACAACCAGGCAGCTACCAACAAGGTGGCCCGCGGTTCTATTTGCCCGAGCCGGGCGGCACCTACCGAAGACTGTATGACCGAATCGTGATCCGGCGGAAGCGCGGCTGAGCAGCGTGGACATCGAACTCAAAGAGATTACTGTCCGAGAGCTCACCAAAGGCTATGAGGACAACGAGGAACTTGGCGTGCGAGCCTACGGCGGCGACCTGGACGTGCGGCCTCCCTTTCAGCGGGAGTTCGTCTACAAAGACAAGCAGCGAGATGCGGTCATCAATACGCTGCGGCATGATTTCCCGCTCAACGTCCTGTACTGGGCGGTGCGTGAGGACGGCACCTACGAGGTGATCGACGGCCAGCAGCGCATCATCTCGATCTGCCAGTTTGTAGGGGGTGACTTCTCTTTCGAAGGCCGCTACTTTCATAACCTTCAGAGCGATGAGCAGGAACAGGTACTCGATTACAAGCTCATGGTGTATTTCTGCACCGGTACGGATAGCGAGAAGCTGGCATGGTTTAAAACCATCAACATTGCCGGAGCGGTCCTCACTGACCAAGAGCTGCGCAATGCGGTTTACGCAGGTCCTTGGGTATCTGATGCGAAGAAGTATTTCTCCAAGACCGGGTGCCCGGCTTACCTCCTCGCTAGCGACTATATGAGTGGGACGCCCATCCGGCAGGACTACCTCGAAACCGTTATTAAGTGGATCAACAATGGTGACATCGAGGGCTATATGGCGGTGCAACAGCACAAGCCCAATGCCAACGAGCTATGGCTCTATTTCCAGCAGGTGATCGCGTGGGTGAAGGCGACTTTTCCTACGCTACGCCGGGAGATGAAGTCGGTTGATTGGGGCAGGCTCTACAACGAGTTCAAAGACACCGAACTCGATCCAGTTGTACTTGAAGCGCGGATTGCCAGCCTAATGGCAGACGATGACGTGACGAAGAAGCGCGGAATTTATGTTTACGTCCTCAACGGCGACGAGCGAAACCTAAGCATCCGCGCCTTCACAGACAATCAGAAGCGCGAAGCATATGAACGCCAGCAGGGGGTGTGCCCCGTCTGCGGGGAGTACTTCGAGCTAGCCGAGATGGAGGCTGACCACATCACGCCGTGGCACGCTGGCGGTAGAACCATTGCAGCCAACTGCCGGATGCTGTGCAAGGACGACAACCGCACTAAGGGAGGCGTCTGATCCCCGGCTCCCAAGCCGCCGCGCCGTCCGGACAAGGTTTTCCGAAGGCGCTCACGTTGCCCGAAAATTGCCCGTATACGGGTAAAACATGCACTGAACTGGTGCCCCCGGCAGGATTCGAACCTGCGACACCGGCTTTAGGAGAGCCGTGCTCTATCCCCTGAGCTACGAGGGCGGACGGGGCGATTCGTGACGAAAACCCGAGTTCCGGTACGGATCGTGTGCGCCGCGGCGCGCCGACTCAGCCTACCGTGACGTGTCGGGAACGGATCAATCAATGGTGATCGCGCGGGTCACCGCGTCCGCGACTTCTTCGTCGGTCAGCGTGCTGCGTTCGATAAGGGCGTGCGAGAGCACTGTTCGGACGATGATCTCGGCTGCCTGCATGGGCGGCAACAGCGGACGTGGATACTTCGTGGCGGCAATGGCAGGTGCCACGGTCGCGGCCATGCTTTGAACGACTGTCATCCGCGTCTCACCGATCTGCAGCACGGCCCGCAGCAGCCAGTGCGGTTCGTGGTCACGCACGTAGGTGAAAGCGGCGCTATGCCGCAGGTAGCGCAGCGCGGCGAGGACGGTCGCGGGCACCACGCGCACCGGATCGCCGTGCATGTCCACGCTGGCCATCACCTCGTGGGCCATGTGCTGCACCTCGTGTTGCGCTACCGCGGAGATCAACCCGTCTTTGTCGCCGAATTCGCGATAGGCCGTCGCGCGCGAGACGCCGGCGTGCCTGGCCACCTGACTCAGGGTCAGTGCATCGATGCCGCTCTGCGCAATCAGCTGCAAAGTCGCCTCTAGCAGCGCTTCGGACGAACGAGTGGAGCCCATTATCGGTATTTCTACCGCCCAGCGGTGCGGCCTGTTGACCCCGTCATCAACTGAGACTAACTTGAGCCAGAGTCTCAGTTCCCGAAGCCTAAGGAGCGCGCGGTGACGAACCAGACGGCAGCCGTGCTTGACCTGTCGAGATTGCCGGGATTGCAGCGGTACTTGGCGTCGTTGTCCCACGACGAACGAGTTCAGGCCACCGACCGGCTTGCGGCGCTGTCCAGTGCGGACCTGCTCAGCCTCGGCGTCAGCGAACCGCAACACACCGAGCACGACTACCGGGTGGAAGAGATCGAGGGGACCATTCCCCCCGAGCTGTCCGGGACGCTGTACCGCAACGGTCCCGGACGCTGGGAGGACCACACCGGCCGTCCCTTGCATCATCTGTTCGACGGTGACGGCATGCTGTCCGCCTTCACCATCCGCGACGGCGGTTTGCACTACCGCAACCGGTACGTGCGCACGCGCCACTACCAGGGCAAGACCGGAACCACGCATTTGGGCACCGCGGCGCCCGGCGGCTGGCGGGCCAACATCGCCAAGACACCGCCAAACTTGGCCAATACCAATGTCGTTGAGCATGCTGGCCGGCTGTATGCGTTATGGGAAGGCGGAGCGCCCTACGAGGTCGATCCCGACACGCTGGACACCATCGGCGTACGTCACTTTGGCGGTGAGTTGCGCAAGGGGGCAACGTTCTCCGCGCATCCCTGCGTCTGTCCCCGGACCGGCGATCTGTACAACTTCGGTGCCGAATTCATCCCGCGACCGCACCTGCGCATCTACCGCGCCGATCCGCAAGGCGCCCTTGAGTACCTGCGTTCGGTCCGGTTGCCGTACCTGGCGATGCTGCACGATTTCGCGATCACGGAGCGCTATCTGGTCTTTGTGCTGTCGCCGATCATGACCAACTTGCTGCAAGTCGCTCTGGGCCGCAAGCCAGTCGGTGACACACTGCACTACCGCCCCGAGCGCGGCAGTCTCTTCGTCCTCGTGCCACGCGACGGCGGCGACGTTCGTTTCGTCGACTCCCCGGCGATACTGCAATTCCACCTCAGTAACGCTTACGACGACGGTGACGACGTCGTCGTCGACGTCATCACGTACGAAAACCCACAGCTGCTCAAGAGCATCGCGCGGTTCCAGACCACCCCACTTCGTGAATCGCCCGGGGAATTCACCCGCTTCCGCGTCACCAAATCGAATCGAGTCATCCGAGAGCCGTTGAGCGACACCGTCTCTGAGTTTCCCCGACACCACCCCGACCGCGAGGGGCGTAATTACCGCTACGCCTACCTCACCAGTCGGCGGCGGCTGTCATCGGTGTACGACTCGATCACCAAACTGGACCTGAGTGACAACACCGAGACCACCTACGAGGCGCCGGGCGACGGCAACAGTTTTTGCGAACCGGTTTTCGTCCCCCGGCCAGACGCGACCACCGAGGACGACGGCTGGCTGTTGTCGGTCGAATACCAGGCCAAGGAGCACCTGTCCCGACTGGTCATTCTGGACGCCAAAGACGTTGCGGGCGGACCCATTGCCACTGCCCAACTCGCCCACCACATCCCCCAGGGATTTCACGGCAATTTCGTGGCCCGACAGCGCTGACGCCGGGCGGCTCAACGTAATTCGGCGATCACCTTCGCGAACGTCTCGACGTGGTTGTCCTGCACGGTGAAGTAGGTGATGCCGTACTTGTCGCGGTGGCATCTCAGCTTGTCGGCCATCTCGGTAGGTGACCCGCTAAGTACTGCGGGCAAGGCCAACAACTCCTCGTCGGACAAGTCCGGTGCGTTGCGGCGGGTCAACGACAAGCTGGGTTTCCGTTCGCCTTCGCGAGGGACCGCGGTGATGACGAGATTCAGTTCGAGCGGGTCAAACCGCTCTTTGGCGGCGTTGCGGACGAATTCGATGCGCTCGGCAAGCGGATCCTCGACGTCGCGCACCTTTGCTCCGGTCAGCCCGATGATGTCGGCGTGCCGCGCGGCCAGCGTCATCACCCGGTCGCCGCTGCCGGCGATCATGATCGGCACCGCCGGGTGGTGCTGGCAGAAATAGGCGGCCATGTGTTCCAGATGGTCGACACGTGCGCCCGCGCTGGGATAGGGGAGTTCGGCGGCCTCGAATTCTTCTCTGACGTAGCCGGCGCCCAGGCCCAGTTCCAGGCGCTCGTCGCTGAGCACCTGCAACGCTTCGACGTCGCGCGCTAGCAGGGCCGGTTTGTAGAAGCCGGCGTTGAGGACGTACATGCTCAGGCGGATCTTCGTCGTGACCATGGCGACCGCGGTCAGCGTCGGAAACGGTGCCGCCGCTCCCAGGTGGTCGGGCACGCAGAGCACGTCATAACCAAGGTCCTCGGCACGCTTGGCAAGATCGACCAACCCCGCCCGAGATTTGAAGAAGCGGACGCTGAGTCCGAAGCGAAAATCCTTGGTCACCAACAACACCTACCAGGAGCGTGCGGCGGCCACCAAACCCTGCACCAGGGCGGAGGTGACCGGAGACAAGCCATCCTCGCCGGGGAGCGGACTGCGGGGGCTGAGACCTCGGACGCGAACCGACAACTCCAACTGGGTTCCGCCCCCGCGCACCCGGTTGACCGGATTGTCCGAATGGAGGCCCCGCAGTTCCAACGGAATGGCGTCGAGGTCGGTGACGACCTGATAACCGGGCAGGTGGAGGTGGCGGTGCAGGTGTGCGGCCAGTGTGCGATTACGCCCGCCGGCCAAGAGTTGGGTGCTGCGACCGATACGGCCGTAGCCGTGCAGCGAGACGACGACGTCGACGTGGTCGAGGAACTCGGCCAGTCGTTCGGATTCCGCGGGATCGAAGCGGGCCGACGGCAGATGATGCGGATAGCGGTCGGGATGCCGCAGTAGGTAAACCGATGCCTCGGCGGCCTCGGCCGCGCGTTCGGCGATCACGTCGGTCATCTGCTCCAGGCCGCCGCCGTGGATGGCCAGGAAGCCGAAGCGTGACCGAAGGTGGCTGACCTCGACCACGCCGGGCTCGTTCAGCAACGCCGAAAGCGACTGTGGCGCTGGTGTATTCGGGGTAGAAGGCTTCGGCCAGTGCGTCGGGTCCCAGCGGTGCAGAAAGTCGATCCAGCGCTGGGGGAGTCCGTGGTGGCGGGCTCCGTCGATGATGCGCGGCAGGTAGCCCGGACGCGGTGGCCCGGGAGTGACGCGGTGGTCGATGTACACCCAGGCCGGCGCCGGGCCGTCGTCGGTCGCCACCGTCATCCGGTCGCGCCGATACCGCACCGGCACGCCCTCGGCGCTGTCCAGGGCCGCCAGGTCGTGGTCCGATATCTGCCACAGCACGCCGTGGACCTGGCTTCCGGTGAAGGGTTCCACGGTGGCTACACCGCGCTGATTGATCAGCCAGTCGTGATCGGACAGCACCGCCGGGCGGGGATCAGCGGCGTCGGGACAGCGGGCGGCCATCTGCTGAACGCACAGATTGGATCCGTACGCGAAGTAGGGGTGCCGGCGGGCCGGCATTCAGCCGGTGGCTCTCGAACATGTCGGCGAGTTCGACAGCATGAGTTGTGTTGGCAAGCTGACTCCCGCGAGTCTTCGACGACGACACGTCCATCCTGCCGTACTTGGCGAGGTGCCCGCCACGCGGCGGCAGTGCACTCAGATGAGGTGGGGTGGGCTTTATGCAATCCCGACCGCGGCAGACGGAGAAAAGTGCAACTAAACGGATGCTGCGACGACACCCATTGCCGTATTAAAACTAATGGTTTCAAAGGCAAGGAATGCCCCGCTCGGCGTGATGGATTCGTCTCGGGCGCGGAGCCCCAACGGGACGCTCACGCGATTGCTGTAAGCAGGCGGAATGGGATCGTGAGGAGCGTGAGCAGAAGGGTCTCGCCGTAGCTGGCGAACGGGGCGAGTGGCATTGCAAACTGGGATGCCAGGGCTAATGTGCCCCCGAACGCGAACAACGCAAAGATAAAGTAGGAAACAAATAAAACCGCTAGCAACGCGGCCAGAGCGATTTCTAATACACTTAGGAAGGAAAACAATAACGGACCGTATCCACTGGTCACGAGAAACGACTCGACTGACGAGATTAAAGGCTGCAACAGACCGACGTTGATCGCCTCAGCTCCGGCATACATGCCCGCGCTGGCGTTCAAGTGCTGCACAAAATCCTCATGAAACTGCGCGGTCTGGCGGGCCAAGACCTGGTACTCCTGGCCGAAACCGGAAAACAGCTGCGCGATGCCCACCGACACCTCATCGGCTGCGGCGGGAGCCACAGTGCCGGTTGGGCCTGCAGCCGTCAGGTGCGCCTCGTCGAGTGCTGAGCCAATCGCCTCCAGGTGCGTTGCCGCCTCAGCCATCAGCTCCGGCGTTGCGATGACAAGCGACATGGGGCCCTCCCTCGGCAAACGGCCAATGGCACTGCACAATTGAGTCTCACCCGAGGTGACCGTGCGGGTTTCAGTAGTCGATTACTGAATTTCGGCCAGTGCGCCGCAAAGCGCTAACCCCTTAACCGGTCAGGGTCAGAAAAATCAGCACCAGGTTGAGCAAGGTGATCATCACCGCCACAACCCAGCCGATAGCCGTCGTCGCGCGATGGTTGATATCACTCCCCATGATCTCGGGGTTGCTGGTCAACCGGACCAACGGCAGCACCGCGAACGGTATGCCGAATGACAGCACGACCTGGGAAAGCACCAAGGTGCGGGTGGGGTCGACGCCCCACGCCAGAATCGCGATCGCAGGGCCCAAAGTGACCAGGCGGCGCACCACCATCGGAACCGTCCAGTGCAGTAGGCCCTGCATGATCATTGCGCCGGCGTAGGCGCCCACGGACGCCGATGCCAAGCCCGACGCCAGCAGGCCAATCGCAAACAGCACCGCGATCGTCGCCCCCAAGGTGTCGTGGACGGCAATGTAGGCCCCATCGATCGAGGCGGTGTCGTCTCCGCGTCCCCGCATGTTCAGCGCCGCAACCAGCAGCATCGCCGCGTTCACCCCGCCCGCCGTGACCATGGCGAGCCCGACGTCCCATCGGGTTATCCGCAGCAGGCGTTTCCGGACCGGACCCGGCTCCGGATGGCCGTGGCGGTCACGCGCCAGCCCCGAATGCAAGTAGACGGCGTGGGGCATCACGGTGGCCCCCAGGATCGCCGCCGCCAGCAGCACACTCTCGGTGCCCTGGAAACGCGGCACCAGTCCGCCGAAGACGGCGCTTGGGGGAGGGGTGGCGACAAAAAAGCTGGCGGTGAATCCGACAGCGATCACCAACAGCAAACCGGTGATGACTCGCTCGAAGATGCGCTGCCCGCGACGATCTTGAATGAGCAACAGCGCCAGCGAGATCACCCCGGTGATGATCCCGCCAAGGGCAAGCGGCAGGCCGAACAGGATGCGCAACGCGATCGCGCCGCCGACCACCTCGGCCAGGTCGGTTGCCATTGCGACGATCTCGGCCTGTGCCCAGTAGATCAGCCGCGTCGGCCGACCCATTCGCAGGCCGATGGCCTCGGGCAGCGAGCGGCCGGTGACCAACCCGAGCTTGGCCGAGAGGTACTGCACCAGTCCGGCCATCACGTTGGCCGCGACAATCACCCACAGCAGCAAATAGCCGAACTGGGCACCCGAGCTGACGTTGGCCGCCACATTCCCGGGGTCGACGTACGCGATCGCCGCGACGAAAGCGGGTCCGAGCAGATACCAGCTCGTCTTGACCGAGGTGTCCTGCGCCAACTCACCGACTTTCGATCCGCGCCACCGAATAGAAAGCGAGGGTAGTCGAACCCCACTGGGCTGCTACGCCGAGATTGCCGTCGTGGTCGTCATGCGCGCTGCGAGCACGACCATGACGGCCATCTCGACGCCTCGAAACGGAGCTATCCCAGCGAGGTGTGCATCAACATCACGTCGTATGCGGACCACAGGGACAGGTTGAAGAACACGTCCTTGCCCGTCGTCCAGGGGTGCATCATCGGCGCGTAGATGCCGCCGGGCATGGAGAAGTTGGAGACCAACAACTGCTCCGGGCTGTAGGGTCCCTGCGGCGTGGGTGCGGTCCGTGCCACCACGTCGTTGGCGCCGTTGGTGTACATCACCAAATACTGCTTGAGGTAGGTGTTGTACTGGGCCGACATCTCGGCGACTGGGCCGGGGATCACCGGGGTGGCCGCAGACGGCTTGTTCGGCACCCATGAGTTCGAATCACCGTTCCAGTATTCGTATTTGGTGAGATCCGGAATGAAGCGCGGCTGCACGCGCGACAGGTGGGCCGAGCCGCCGCGTCCATTCGGTGTGCCGAAGGAGTACAGGTAGCCGTCGGCCCCCTTGACGTAGGCGCCCATCTGGAAATTTTCGTTGCCCTCGACATAGGGGACCCGGGCGGCGTCCGGTCCGTTGGCGCGGATGGTGCCGGGGTAGACCGCCCAGTTCTGGCCGTTGTCGGTAGACATCGCGACGCCCGAATAGTTCGTCCACCATTCTCCGTCGCGACCCCAGTCCTTGATGGACATGAAGTTGATGTACTGCGTCTTCCCGATGGAGATCGCGGCGGTCGGAATGATTCCCGTCTCTTCCTTGGCGAACTTGATGCTGTTGATCACCTGCTTGGAGAAGCCCGGTTGCTGCGTCGGTGAGCCCGCGTATCTGTTGTGGGGGTCGCCGTCGGCCACGTGCAGTCCGTGGGACAGGTCCGTGTCGTTGCTGCGGAACAGGACGTTATAGCGCCATTGGTCGCCGTGGACGGCGCAGTAGCCGAAGGTGTCGCCGAACGCCATGAGTACCTGGTGGTTCGCGGGATCGCCGTTGTCCCAAAGGATTCCGAGGTCGGTCCCGGAGATGCCGAAGCGTTGCAGGGTCTTGTTGGGGCTTTCCGGGCCGGTCACCCACTCGACCAGCGATGTGTTGGAATTCGCGAGCGCGGCCATCGCATCCGGCGCGCCATCCGGCGGAGCAGGGACCGCCGCATCCGGAACGGGGGCGGGGTTGGGCGGCACGGCGGCCTGCGGATTCAGCTGTGCGGCGTCGGGGCCCTGGCCCGCGGCGGGCGGCGTGGGAGCCGGCGGCGCGGGGTTGGCTTGCGGGACGCGCGCCTGCTGTTGCAGGGGCGCCGAATAGCGTTGCCCCGGTGGCACTACGCGCTGCAGCGGACCCAACCGGGGTAGCGGCGCACGCTCATTGGCGCCGCGCGGGCGGGGTCCTCTGTTTATCGGGCCGAGGACCTTGCCGCCCGGGTTGGTCACGACCGCGTTCGGCGGCGGCGGCACGTTCGCCTCCGGCGCGCTGCACGGCAGGGCGTGCGCCGCCGGAGCGAGTCCGGTGGCGATGCTTATCGGAAGCAAAAGTCCGACAGCCGCAGTGGCGGCCAGCGAAACCGGAAACAAGCGAGGAATCGCCGACATGTCACACCTTCCGCGGGGCGAAGCGCCCCAGTTGACGCTCGCTATTGACTGATGTGACGATAGTTATTGGCGGTGCTGTTGTGACCTGTGATGAGCCGATAGGTACCCACCCGTGACCGTGTCGCAACCCCTTTGTTCACTCGCAGAAGCGAGGTTTCACGCGGCGCTGATGCTCCCGCCGCCGTCGACGTGAACGATCTGACCGGTGATGTATCCCGCGTCCTCGTGCAGCAACATGCAAATCACGTGGGCGATTTCGCCCGGAGTCCCGACCCGGTGCAGCGGAATGGCGTTCAGTAGGCGGGCTTCCCGCTCCGACCCGGCGGGGCTGCGCAGCCGGTACAGCTCGGTCTCCACCGGGCCTGGTGCCACGCAGTTCACGGTGATACCGGTCCGGGCAAGCTCGCTCGCCCAGATGCGAGTGCTCGTCTCGAGTGCGGCCTTGGCCGAGGCATAGGGCGTGCGCTCGGCCGTACCCTGCGTCGTCAGGCTGGAGACGTTCACGATGCGTCCCCATCCCGCGTCGAGCATGCCGGGCAGCACAGCCTGAACCACCTGAACCGCGGTGCGCACGTTCAAGTCGTAGGTCAGTGCCAGATCGTCCAGGTCGATCTCGCCGATCCGGCCGAATTTGGCGAAGCCGAAGTTGTTGACCACGGCATCGACTCGGCCATCTGCGACGATGCGCGCCAAGGCTTCCGCCGTCGCGTCCCGGTCGCCGAGATCCACCGCGTAGAAGCTGCCGGGGAAGTCCGCCGGCGCAGTCCGGGCGATCCCGATCGGTTCGTTGCCCGCTGCGGCTACCCGGTCGGCAACCGCGCGGCCAATTCCCTTCGACGCCCCGGTAACCAGGACCCGTCGCTTCGGCATCATGTCCCCTTTCGCTGTGACACCGATTGGCAACGCAACGACCGCCGGGCTGATTCCGGGGATCACCTGCATTCAGCGAGAGACTTGCGCCACAACGGCTTACAGATCCGGGACCGGTATCTCCATGTTGGGGAACGTGAGGCCACCGTCGACCTCCAAGGTCTTGCCCGTCAGGAAACTGCCAGCCGGGGACGCCAGATACACTGCCGCAGCGGCGATGTCGACGGGATCGCCAAGGCGGCGCAGCGGTGTCGCCCGCTCCAATTGCGTGCGCAGTTCGTCGTTGGAGGCGACGATGTCCAGCGCGGAGGTAAGGATCGAGCCCGGCGCGATCGCATTGACCCGGATGCGGGGGCACAGGTCGAGGGCCGTCAAGCGGGTGTAGTGCGACAACGCGGCCTTGGCGGTGCCGTAGGCCGCAAAACCGCGTCCCGCCAGTCGGCCGATCGCCGAGGTGATGTTGATGATGCTGCCGCCGCCGGAATGCTCGAGCATCAACGGCACAGCCGCGACGGTCAGCGCGTGAGCGGTACCGACATTGAACGTGAATGCGTCCTTGAGGTCCTTGGTCGAGGTGTTCAGCAGCGTGTTGGGCATGGTTCCGCCGACGTTGTTGACGACGATGTCCAATTTCCCGAAGGCCTCCACCGCCTGAGCCGCCAACTGCGCCGTGACGTCGGGATGGGCCAGGTCGCCGGCGACGACGTGCGCGCGGCGGCCGGCCGCCCGGACCTGTTCGGCGACTTCGTCGAGTTGCGATTGTGTTCGCGAACCGATCACGACGTCCGCGCCTGCTTCGGCGAAGGCCAGCGCGATCGCCGCGCCGAGGCCGCGGCCGGCGCCGGTGATGACGGCGACCTTGTCGTCGAGGCGGAACCTGTCGAGGATCACTGCGGTCTCGTTTCAGTCAATGGACGGGCTTGGATCGGAACTCATTGAAACAGGTGCAACCGGACGTGCTTCGGACGGGCGCGTCGAGGCTCATCTCCGTTTTGGCCGTGTTGCGGTGGCCCATAATCTGTTTGAATTCAGGGCGGAAGAACGATCGCGATATGGCTCCCGAGGGGCTCGATTAGCTGTTTCCTAGGGGGGTTACTTGTTGTTAATGTAGCTGGAAGGCTGCGAAGGAACGGCTGGTGACGGGCCGCGGCTTACGAGTGGCGGCAAGGATGTTTCATTACCGTTAGGAACTGAATTGAAGCTCAACCGATTTGGCGTCGCGCTCAGTGTCTTGGCTTCCGGAGCATTGGTTTTGTCGGGATGCGGCAGCGACAACAACGCAAGTGGGGGAGGCACCACCGGGTCCGGTGGCGCGTCGGGCAACGTGAGTTGCGGCGGTAAGAAAGATCTGAAGGCCAGCGGGGCCACCGCGCAGGCCAACGCGATGACCCGTTTCATCAAGGCTTTTGAGGAGGCTTGCCCAGGGCAGACCTTGAACTACACCGGTAACGGCTCGGGTGCCGGCATCAAGGAATTCACGGGCAAGATAACCGACTTCGGTGGGTCGGACTCACCCCTGAGTCCTGCCGAGGCGGCGGCCGCCAAAGAGCGCTGCGGCTCGGAGGCATTGAACCTGCCGGTCGTCTTCGGTCCCATCGCGGTGACGTACAACCTGCCCAGCGTCTCGTCGCTCAACCTGGACGGCCCCACCCTGGCGAAGATCTTCAACGGCGGCATCACCACCTGGAACGATCCCGCTATCGTGGCGCTCAACTCGGGGACCAACTTGCCCGATACGCCCATCCACGTGGTGTTCCGCAGCGACGAGTCGGGAACTACCGACAACTTCCAGAAGTACCTCGATGCCGCGTCCAACGGCGGGTGGGGTAAGGGCGCCGGCAAGGTGTTCAACGGCGGTGTCGGCGAGGGCGCCAAGGGCAACGACGGCACCTCCGCTGCGGTCAAGAGCACCGAAGGGTCGATCACCTACAACGAGTGGTCGTTTGCCCAGGCGCAGAACCTGAGCATGGCGAAGATCATTACGTCTGCCGGTCCGGAGCCCGTCGCGATCAGCACCGACTCGGTGGGCAAGACGATTGCCGGCGCCACGATCAGCGGGCAGGGCAACGACCTCACGATCGACACGCTGTCGTTCTACCGGCCGACGCAGCCGGGCTCCTACCCGATCGTGCTGGCAACCTATGAGATTGTCTGTTCGAAGTATCCGGACGCCCAGGTGGGCACCGCCGTTAAGGCCTTCCTGCAGGCGACCATCGGACCGGGCCAAAATGGGTTGGGTGACAACGGTTACATACCGATTCCCGACTCGTTCAAGTCGAGGCTGTCGACCGCGGTCAACTCCATCTCCTGATCAGAGGTCGACGTGGGCAATGGCTCGGTAGCCAAGTCTGCGTTGGCTGATGTAGATCCGCACTCGGCGCGGATCAGGGAGCGGCTGTTCAAGTTCGCGGCATCGGCCGCGGGATCTGCGATCGTCGTCGCCATCGGGCTGATCGCGTTGTTCCTGCTGGTCCGCGCCATCCCGGCGCTCCGGGCGAATGACGCGAACTTCTTCACCAGTGCGAAGTTTGAGACCTCCACTGACAGGGTTGCGTTCGGTATCCGTGACCTCTTCATGGTCACGGTGTTGAGCTCTATCACCGCTCTCGTACTGGCCGTGCCGATTGCTGTGGGGATTGCGGTGTTCCTCACTCAATATGCGCCGCAGCGGTTGTCGCGTCCGTTCGCCGCGATGGTCGATCTGCTCGCCGCGGTGCCCTCGATCGTCTACGGGCTGTGGGGGATCTTCGTGCTGGCACCGCAGATCGAGCCGCTGGCGCGATTTCTGAACGAGAACCTGGACTGGATTTTCTTGTTCAGTAAGGGCAACGTGTCGCTGGCGGGCGGCGGGACGATTTTCACCGCCAGCATCGTGCTCGCCGTGATGATCCTGCCCATCATCACCTCGGTATCGCGAGAAGTGTTCCGCCAGACCCCAAAGATGCAGATCGAAGCGGCGCAGGCGTTGGGCGCGACGAAATGGGAGGTGATCCGAACTACGGTGCTGCCGTTTGGTCGCAGCGGTGTAATCGCGGCGTCGATGCTGGGGCTGGGCCGCGCTCTGGGCGAGACCGTGGCGGTGCTGATCATCCTGCGTTCGGCGGCGAAGCCAGGAAACTGGTCACTGTTCGACGGCGGCTACACCTTTGCGTCCAAGATCGCCTCTGCCGCTGCGGAATTCAGTGAACCGCTGCCCACCGGGGCCTATATCTCGGCGGGCTTCGCACTGTTCGTGCTGACGTTCGTGGTCAACGCCGCCGCCCGTGCGGTGGCCGGCGGAAAGGTCAACGGGTAGCACCGATGCGCGGCCTATGAGTATCGATACGCTCGACATGCCGGTCAAGGCGGTGGTGTTTCGGCCGGTGAGCTTTAGGCGGCGGCTCGAGAACAGCGTCGCCGCAGTGTTTTTCTTTGCCTCCTTCCTCATCGCGTTGGTGCCGCTGATCTGGCTCCTGTCGGTCGTTGCCATACGGGGCTGGCGAGCCGTCGTTAATTCGGAATGGTGGACCCACTCGCTGCGCGGCGTATTGCCCCAAGAGTTCACGGGCGGCGTGTTCCACGCGATCTATGGGACGTTGGTGCAGGCCGGAATCGCGGCTCTGCTGGCGGTGCCGCTGGGCATGCTGACCGCGGTGTACCTGGTGGAATACGGCACTGGCCGACTGGCGCGGGTAACCACCTTCATGGTCGACGTGCTCGCCGGGGTGCCCTCGATTGTGGCGGCGCTGTTCATCTTTGCCCTCTGGATATCAACCTTTGGATATCCGCAGAGTGCTTTCGCCGTGTCGCTGGCGTTGGTCTTGCTCATGTTGCCAGTGGTGGTGCGAGCCACCGAAGAGATGCTCAGGCTGGTGCCTGATGAGCTGCGAGAAGCCAGCTACGCGTTAGGTATTCCGAAATACCGGACCATCGTTCGCATCGTCGCCCCGATCGCGGCACCCGGCATTCTGTCCGGAGTCCTGTTGGCGGTCGCCCGCGTCGTCGGCGAAACGGCGCCGGTCCTGGTGCTGGTCGGATACAGCCGTTCGATCAACTACGACGTCTTTGACGGCAACATGGCGTCGCTGCCGTTGCTGATCTACAGCGAGCTCACCAACCCCCAACCGGCGGGTGTCCTGCGGGTATGGGGTGCGGCCCTGACGCTGATCATTATCGTGGCGCTGATCAATCTGTGCGCCGGCATATTTCGGTCGCCTCTCGGCCGCATGTTCTTCCGATTCGTGTTCTCAGTCGTAGGTTCCACGCTGCGGTTTGTGACGGAGGCCTTTGGCCGGGTGACCCGCAAGCGTTGATATTGCGGTGAGGGCGGTGTCTTCTCGCACTGAGCCGCCCTACGCGCAGAGTCAACGGCGCGGCGCCCCTGGCCCACGTTGAAACTGCACTTTTGGCGGTGTCTTCTCGCACTTTCCCGCCCTACGCGCAGAGTCAACGGGGCGGCGCAATGAGACCAGCTCAGTCCTTCTCGTCTTGCTTGAGCTTGAGGACCCGCACGTTTCCGCGGTCGGCGACGTAGACGGTGAAGTCCTTGTCCACGGCCACCGACAGCGGAGTGTTGAGGCCTTTGAACGGCAATTCGACGGCCGCGGACGCTCCAGATGCCAGCTTCAGCACCCGGTTGTTGTCGTGCTCGGTGACGTAGACGGCGCCTTTGTTGTCCACCGTGATACCCCACGGCGCGGACAGGCCGGTGAACGGCAAGACGGTCTGGTTGTTGGTCCCAGCGTCCAGCCTGAGCACCCGGTTGTTGTCGGTGTCGGTGACATAAATGTTGCCGTCTTTGTCTACCGCCACCCCGTCGGGATTCTTCAATCCGTTAAACGGCAGGACGGTCTGGATGGTCTCGCCGGCCGCCATCTTGAGCACCCGGTTATTGCCCCGGTCAGCGACGTACACATTGCCCTGGGCATCCACCGCTACGCCCTCGGGGTAGGCGAGGCCGTCGAAGGGCAGGACGACCTGGTTGTTTGACCCGGCCGGCAACGCGACCACGCGATTGTTGAAATCGCTGACGTAGATCTTGCCCGAGTTGTCCACCGCAATTCCTTGCGGTTCATACAGCCCGGTGAATGGCTTGAGCACGGGTGTCGTGGAACCGGCCGCCAATGTCACGACCCGGCCGTACATCGTCTGGTTGGTGATGTAGACGGTGCCCGCGTCGTCGACGGCCACCCCGCCCGGAGACAGCCGGAAGTTGAGACCGTTGAACGGCAGCGCGACCTGGCCGGTTGGTCCCTTCGATCCCTCTCCTGGCCTGGTCAGCACGAAGGCGGTGACCCCGGCGACGATCAGGAGAACAGCGATGATTGCCCCGATAAGCAGCGGTTTGCGGCTCTTCTTCTCGGGAGGCGTGGACAGCGGATGGGGCTGTGACTGGTTGTAGTTCAGCGCGTGGGGCTGGGACTGGTTGTAGTTCAGCGCGTGGGGCTGGGACTGGTTGTAGTTCGGGGGAACGGGCGCTGCCTGGGTGTACTGGTCACCGGTGTCGACCCGGTTCGTGGGCGGCTGGGTCCCCCAACCGCCAGTGTTCTGCACCGGCTGCCTCATGGTCTGGTCGCCAGTCTGGTACTGCGGAACGGGGGGCGGCGTATGGATCTGTGGGGACCGCTGGGTCGCTGAGGCCTGCTCGTAGCCACCGGAATCTTGCTGGTAGCCGCCCGAATTCTGCTGGTAGCCGCCCGAATTCTGCTGGTAGGCGCCCGAGTTGTAGTTGGCCCAACTGCCGCCGAAGTTGCTCGGATTGACCACCGGAGACATCACGGTCGCGTTGTTGTCGCCTTGGTGTTGCAGGATGTTGGCTTCTTGACGCTGTTCGGGCGCGGTCAGCGCCTCGTGCGCGGCCAGGGCCAGATCACCGGCGCTCACATAACGCTCGTTCGGGTTCTTGGCCATGCCCTTGGCGACCACCTGGTCCAGCGCCTCGGGGATCCGTCCGGGTCGGATCTGGCTGGGCCGCGGGACCGGCTCCATAAGGTGCGAGGCGATCAGCCGCTCGACACTGTCGGCCCGATACGGCGGTGCGCCGGTCAAACATTCGCCCAGGACGCAGGCCAGTGCATAGATATCCGCGCGATAGGTGACCTCGTCGCCGGTGAACCGTTCGGGCGCCATGTAGTTGTAGGTGCCGACGGCCATCCCACTCTGGGTCAGGCCCGGGTCAGTAACACCGCGCGCGATACCGAAGTCGACCAGGTAGGCGAAGTCGTCAGCGGTGATCAGGATGTTCTCGGGTTTGACGTCGCGGTGAGTGATGCCGCTGGCGTGCGCGGCGTCCAGCGCAGCAGCAATCTGACGCACGACGGCCACGGTGCGCGCCGGGGTCAGGGGGCCGTACTGCGTCAGTATCTGGCGCAGCGAAATGCCCTCGATCAGGCGCATTTCGACGAAGAACTGTCCGTCGATGTCGCCGTAGTCGTGGATCGGCACAATGTGCGGTTCGGTCAGCCGGCCAGCAATGTCGGCCTCGCGTTGCATCCGCGCCCGGAATGCCGGGTTGTCGGAGTACTGCTGCGAGATCAGCTTGAGCGCCACTGTCCGGTTGTTCTTTCGGGTGTCCTGGGCCTCGTAAACCTCGCCCATCCCGCCCCGGCCGAGCAGTTTTACCAGCTCATACGGCCCAAAGCGCGACCCTACCCGAGAATCTGGTCCGCCTCCGGCCACCGTCGAAGCTCCCTTCGCCTGACTACCATCCCGATTCCAAACGGATGGTTAACCCACGGTAAATCTCCCAGAGATGGCACACAACAAATTCTGACTTCTCACAGTGAATTTTGAATCACGAGTCGGTAACGGCAATCCGGTCTGCCAGCTAATGCACCGAGCAAAAACGCCAGCTATATGCGCTTAGGCGTTTGCGCATTCGTTCATCACGGGCCACGGTCCGATCACGCGATGGAGTTCACCACCGGAATCATTTTGTCTCGGATCGATTCCGGCAGAGGGATGTATCCGTACTCATCCAAACCGACCTGACCGTCGCCAATTGTGGCCTGCATGAACGCTTTTACGGCTTCGCCGGTGGGGGCATCGGGGTACTTCGAGCAGACGACCTCGTAGGTGACCAACACGATCGGATAGGCCCCTGCCTGCGTCGGCTTGTAGAAGGACGACGTGTCGATCACCATGTCGTTGCCTTGGCCCTTGAATTTGGCTCCCGCGATGGTCTTGCCGACGGATTCCGCGGTGATGGCGACCGGACCACCTCCCGCCGATGTGATGATCTGAGCCATGTTCATCTGGTGGCCCACGGCGAAGGACCACTCGTTGTAGGTGATCGAGCCGTCGGTTCGTTTCATCGCTTGCGACGTGCCGTCGTTGCCCGGCGCGCCTTCCCCGACACCACCGTTGAACGTCTGACCTGCACCCTTGCCCCACGCGCCGTCGGATGCGGTATCGAGGTACTTCTGGAAATTGTCGGTGGTACCGGACTTGTCTTCACGGAAGACGACGTGAATCGGCGTACCGGGCAGGTTGGTGTTTGGGTTCAGCGCCTTGATGGCCGGGTCATTCCAGCTCGTGATGGCGCCGTTGAAAATCTTGGCGGTCGTGGGCCCGTCCAGGATGAGCGAGCTCACCCCGTTGATGTTGTAGGTGACCGCGACCGGGCCGAACACGGTGGGAAGGTCCCACGCAGGGGAGCCGCAGCGCTCAGTGGCCCGGTCGACCTCCCCCTTGGCCGGATCCATGGGGGAGTCGGTGCCCGCGATGTCGACCTGGCCGTCCAGGAACGACTTCATTCCAGCGCCTGAGCCCGTGGCGGCATAGTCCAGGGTGTGGCCCGGGCAGGCATGGATATAGGCGTAGACGAATTGCTCGATCGCGTGCTTCTGCGCGGTTGAGCCGGCGGCCAACAGCTTCTTCTTGCCGCCGCAGTTCACCGGGACGATGGGGGCCTTGGATTCCGTCGAGTCCTCCGACGTGTTGGAACTGCCACCACCGCATGCCGAGAGCACCAAGGCGCAGACAGCAAGCAGACTCGGTGCGACGCCAAAACGAGTGAACTTCACGGAATCTCCTCGAGCGCATTCGGGGCCGGCAGCACCTTGAGCATAACTCCGGGGAGGCGCAATTCAGCTAGAACTTCGGCAAAGCGGCTAGGACTTTGACGCCGCCTTTTTCTTGGCGGGCGCTTTTTTGGCGGCGCTCTTTTTCGCCGGTGACTTTTTGGCGGGCGCCTTCTTCGCCGGTTCGTTGTCGCCACCCGAGCGTGCTTTGACGCTGGCCTCGAGTTTGGCGAGCAGGTCGGAGACGTCCTCGCTCTCGTCCAGCTCTTTGGGCTTCTCCTCGACGGTAAATGCTTCCCCGCCTTCGAGTTTCGCCTCGATCAGTTCCTGCAGCTGTTCCTGATAGGTGTCGTGGTAGCGGTCCGGGTTGAACTCCTCGGCCATGGATTCCACTACCTGGCCCGCCATCTTGAGCTCTGCGGGTTTGATCTCCACCTTCTTGTCCAGCACGGGGAAATCCGGGTCACGAATCTCATCCGGCCACAGCAGCGTGTGCACCACCATCACGTCGCGCTTGCCGAAATCCTTGACGCGCAACGCCGCCAAGCGGGTCTTGCTGCGCAGCGTGAAATGCACGATCGCCATGCGGTCCGTCTCGGCCAACGTTTTGGCAAGCAGCACATACGATTTGGATGATTTCGAGTCCGGCTCCAAGAAGTAGCTGCGATCGAACAACATCGGGTCGACATCGGCGGCCGGAACGAACTCCAGCACTTCGATCTCCCGGCTGCGTTCTTCGGGCAGCGTCGCGAGGTCGTCGTCGGTGATCACCACCGATTGACCGTCGTCGGATTCGAAGGCCCGGGCGATGTCGCTGTACTCGACGACCTCGCCACACACCTCGCAGACGCGCTTGTACCGAATGCGCCCGTTGTCTTTGGCGTGGACCTGGTGAAACTTGATGTCGTGGTCTTGGGTGGCGCTATACACCTTGACCGGCACGTTCACCAGCCCGAAGGCGATCGAGCCCTTCCAGATCGAGCGCATGCAGTCAGTATGCCCACTACCTGGGCTGCCTAACAGCTAACCTCGCCGCGCGAGGGTCAGATGGTCCGCCTGGTCGTCGGGGTCGTCGGTGTCTGCGTCGTTCGGGCCGTCCGCCGGCGGGAACGCCTGGGCCGAAATACGTCTTTGATCTTCTCGCCCGCATCCTTGAGGTCGGCGAGCCGCTGGTCGTTGCGGCCTTCCGTGGTCAACCTGCGGTCCCGCGTTGCCCGGCCGACGAACTCTTTGGCTATGCCGCCGACCTTCTGAACCTTGTTCCGCGCCTTGTCTGCACCGGCCATGGCCTGTCCTCCTTCGCTGTGGATGTCGGATACCCGTCGGGCCCCCGGGCCGAAACGAGGGCGCGCAAACGCGTTTCGGGGTGGGCCGTAACAGTCCGAGCTCAGTACCGGTGTGCCGCGGCGTCGAGGGCTGCTCGGTCGGGTACGTCGGCGCCTGCGCGGGCGACCGTCAATGCCGACGCCGCGGCCGCCACCTCCAGGGCTGAGGTCAACGCGTCGATCCCGATCCGGCGCAGTTCCGACCATCGAGCGCCGCCCAGCAAGCCCAGTTCCCACAGTCTGTCCAGCAGGCCGACCATGAAGGCGTCACCGGCGCCGATGGTGTCCACGACCTCGACCGGTCGGGCCGGCGCGTGGGCCTCGCCCGCCGCGCAGAACCCCAGCGAGCCGCGTTCGCCGAGGGTCAGCGCCACGACCGCGGGTCCTGACGCCAGCCATGTCCGCGCGGTTTGCTCCGGGCTCTGGTGTGGATTGATCCAGCGCAGATCGTCTTCGCTGACCTTGATGATGTCGCTGCGCTCGACCAGGTGGCTGATGCGTTCGCGGACCAAGCCTTGATCCAGGCCCAGCGAGGGACGCACATTGGGGTCGAAGGTGACCGTGGACGACACCCGGTACGCATCGAGCACCGCCACGACCGCCAGGCATCCCGGCTCCCGCACGGCGGCGATCGAACCGGTGTGGACGAACAGTGGTGGTGGGACGGGCGGTATCCCGGACAGTTGCCAGTCCAGGTCGAACTCGTAGGTGGCTTCACCGTCACCGATCCTCGCCCGCGCGGTGGGGGTGCGGCTGGCGGTAACGCTTCCCGGAACAAGTTGCACACCAGCGTTTTTGAGGTACTCGGCGATGCGCTGACCCGCGGCGTCGTCGGCGATGTGGGTCAGGAAGTCGATGCCGCGGCCCAGCCTACTCAGTCCGACGGCGACGTTCAGCGGGCTCCCGCCGACGTGTTCGCCGGGCGAGGGGCCATCCACGACGTCGATCAGCGCCTCGCCGATCACCAGCCCACGCGCCATGACGACAGGTTACGTTGACAATATGAGTTCGGCGCAGGAGCAGCGGGTGAAGCTGACCAACGCCGACAAGGTCTTATATCCCGCGACCGGCACCACCAAGAGCGACGTTTACGACTACTACACCCGGATCGCCGAAGTGATGATCCCGCACATCGCCGGGCGTCCGGCCACCCGTAAGCGGTGGCCCAACGGAGTGGAGGAGGAGGCGTTCTTCGAGAAGCAGCTGGCCGCATCGGCGCCCGATTGGCTGCCGCGGGCCAGCGTGGTGCACCGCTCGGGGACGACCACCTATCCGATCATCGACAGTCCCGCCGGGTTGGCGTGGATTGCACAGCAGGCGGCGCTGGAGGTGCATGTACCGCAGTGGCGGTTCGTCGCCGAATGGACCCGCAGCAAGGCTCAGGAGTTGAAGCCCGGCCCGGCAACCCGATTGGTGTTCGATCTGGATCCGGGCGAGGGTGTGACGATGAGCCAGTTGTCCGAAGTGGCTCGCGCGGTGCGGGAGCTGATGGGCGACATCGGGTTGGAGACCTATCCGCTCACCAGCGGCAGCAAGGGGATTCATCTCTACGCGCCGCTGGACGAGCCGGTGAGCAGTAAAGGCGCCACGGTGTTGGCCAAACGCGTTGCGCAACAACTGGAAAAGTCTATGCCCAAGTTGGTCACCGCCACGATGACCAAGAGTCTTCGGGCGGGCAAGGTGTTCTTGGACTGGAGTCAGAACAGCGGTTCGAAGACCACGATCGCGCCGTATTCGCTGCGTGGACGGGAACATCCGACGGTCGCGGCACCCCGGACCTGGGAGGAGCTCGACGCCCCCGGGTTGCGCCAGCTCACCTACGACGAGGTGCTGGACCGCGTCGCGCGGGACGGCGATCTGCTGGCGCCGCTGGATGCCGACGTGCCGGGCCCGGACCGCCTGGCCCAATACCGCAGCATGCGCGATCCGTCGAAGACTCCGGAGCCGGTGCCTCGCGCGAAACCGGCTACGGGTAAGGACAATACGTTTGTCATCCAGGAGCACCATGCCCGCCGGCTGCACTACGACTTCCGGTTGGAACGCGACGGCGTTCTGGTGTCGTGGGCGGTGCCGAAGAACTTGCCCGACACTCCCTCGGTCAACCACCTGGCGGTGCACACCGAGGATCACCCGCTGGAATACGGCACGTTCGAGGGGGAGATACCCAAAGGGGAGTACGGCGCCGGCAAGGTGATCATTTGGGATTCCGGCACGTACGACACCGAGAAGTTCAACGACGACGAGGTGATCGTCAACCTGCATGGGAATCGAATCTCCGGGCGGTATGCGCTGATTCAGACCAAGGGTGACCAGTGGTTGGCGCACCGGATGAAGGACCAGAAGGTCTTTGACTTCGATTCGCTGTTTCCGATGTTCTCCACCCACGGTTCGGTGTCGGGGCTCAAGGCAGGACAGTGGGCGTTCGAAGGCAAGTGGGACGGGTATCGACTGCTGGTCGAGGCAGACCACGGCAAAGTGCGGCTGCGCTCCCGCAGCGGACGCGACGTCACCGGCGAGTATCCCCAATTGCAGTCTCTGGCCGACGAACTCACCGACCATCACGTGGTGCTGGACGGCGAGGCCGTTGTCCTCAACGCTGCCGGTGTGCCCAGTTTCAGCGAGATGCAGAACCGGGGCCGCGGTAGCCGCGTTGAGTTCTGGGCGTTCGACCTGCTCTACCTCGACGGCCGCTCGCTGCTGCGGGCGAAGTATCAGGACCGGCGGAAGTTGCTGGAAACCCTCGGCGACGCAGGCGATCTCATCGTCCCCGACTTGCTGCCCGGGTCTGGAGATGAGGCACTGGAGTATTCCCGCAAGCACGGCTGGGAGGGCGTGATCGCCAAGCGCCGGGACTCTACTTACCAGCCGGGCCGGCGCTCGGCCTCGTGGGTGAAGGACAAGCACTGGAACACCCAAGAAGTCGTCATCGGCGGCTGGCGCGCGGGGGAGGGCGGGCGCAGCAGCGGCATCGGCGCGCTGTTGATGGGCATCCCCGGTCCGGGCGGGCTGCAGTTCGTCGGCCGGGTCGGCACCGGGTTCACCGAGCGTGAACTGACGAAGCTGAAAAAGACGTTGGAGCCGTTGCATACCGACGAGTCGCCCTTCAACCCGCCACTTCCGAGAAGCGAGGCAAGGGGAGTTACCTACGTCAAGCCGACGCTGGTCGGGGAAGTGCGGTACAGCGAGTGGACCCCGGAAAACCGGCTGCGCCAGTCGAGTTGGCGTGGTTTGCGACCAGACAAGAAACCGAGTGAGGTGGTGCGCGAATGAAATGGGTGACATATCGAAGCGCCGACGGTGAGCGCACCGGAGTGCTCTCCGGCGATTCGATCCATGCGGTGGCGCCGGGAGTGACGCTGCTCGAGTTGATCGGGTGCGGCGCCGACGGGCTGCGCGCGGCGGGGGAGGAGGCGTTGCGGTCGCCCGCCGCCGTGGTGCACCTGGACGAGGTGTCGTTGGCGGCGCCGATCCCGCAGCCACCGTCAATCCGCGATTCGCTGTGCTTTCTCGACCACATGCGCAACTGCCAGGAGGCGATGGGCGGTGGCCGCGTGCTGTCGGACACCTGGTACCGCATCCCGGCGTTCTACTTCGCGTGTCCGGCAACCGTTTTGGGTCCGTACGACGATGCACCCACCGCGCCCGGAAGTGCTTGGCAGGACTTCGAGTTGGAGATCGCGGCCGTCATCGGCGTGGCGGGCAAGGACCTTTCGGTCGAACAAGCCGAGCGATCGATCATCGGCTACATGATTTTCAACGACTGGTCCGCGCGGGACCTGCAACAGCTGGAGGGGCAACTGCGCATCGGGCAGGCCAAGGGCAAAGACAGCGGCGTCACCCTGGGGCCGTATCTGGTCACCGCGGACGAGTTAGAACCGTATCGGCGCGACGGCAAGCTCAGCCTGCAGGTGACCGCGCTGGTCAACGACACGGTCATCGGTTCGGGATCCACCGGGGCGATGGACTGGAGCTTCGGGGAGGTCATCTCGTACGCCTCCCGGGGTGTGACGTTGCGGCCAGGTGACGTGTTCGGCTCGGGCACGGTCCCGACCTGCACGCTTGTCGAGCACTTGACCAGCCTCGAGTCGTTCCCGGGGTGGTTGCGCGACGGCGACGTGGTCACCTTGCGGGTCGAGGGTCTAGGTGAGACGCGGCAGACGGTTCGGTACAGCGGGTCGCCGCTCCCGCTGGCCCCTCGTCGCAACCCAGATGCCGCACGGCCCGCGAACCGCGTCAATCCGGCGCCGGCGCGGGTGCCCTACACCCGGGGCCTACACGATGTGGCAGACCGCGTGTGGGCGTGGACATTGCCGGACGGGGGATACGGCTGGAGCAACGCCGGTCTGGTGGCCGGCGAAGGCGCATCGCTGCTGGTCGACACCCTGTTCGACCTGGCCCTGACGCGCGAGATGCTGGACGCGATGGGCGGGATTACCGCCCAGGCCCCCATCACCCACGCGCTGATCACCCACTCCAACGGCGACCACACCCACGGCAATCAACTGCTCGATGAGTCGGTTCGGATCATCGCCGCCAAGGGCACCGCCGACGAGATCGCGCATGGCATGGCGCCGGAGATGCTGGCCATGGTGCAGACCGCCGACCTGGGGCCGGTTGCCACGCCGTATGCGCGAGACCGCTTCGGGCACTTCGACTTCAGCGGTATCGCGGTGCGCAATGCCGATGTGACGTTCGACCGTGACCTGACCATCGAAGTGGGCGGGCGGCGGATCGATCTGTTGAATCTGGGTCCGGCACACACCGCCGCGGATTCTGTGGTGCACGTGCCCGACGCGGGGGTGCTGTTCGGCGGGGACCTGTTGTTCATCGGCTGCACGCCGATCGTCTGGGCCGGGCCCATCGCCAATTGGATTGCGGCCTGCGACGCGATGATTGCGCTGGACGCACCGACGGTGGTGCCCGGCCATGGCCCGATCACCGACCCGGACGGAATCCGAGCTGTGCGTGGGTATCTCGTGCACGTCTCCGAGCAGGCCGAAGCCGCGTACCGCAAGGGGCTGTCGTTTGCCGAGGCCGCCGACTCCATCGATCTGGGCGAGTACGCCGCCTGGCTGGACGCCGAGCGGGTGGTGGTGAACGTTTACCAGCATTACCGCGAACTCGACCCGGACACCCCGCAGCTGGAATTGATGGCGCTGATGGTCATGCAGGCGGAGTGGTTCGCCAAGCGGGCCGGGTAGGGGGTCGTCGTCGGCGCCAGCTGGCGCCGGACGGGACACTTCGTGCCCGGCTTGGAGCGACAAAATCCGAACGCCAGCAGGCGATTTCGACAAGGCGGCCGATTGTCGCTGCGAGCCGGGCAGTTAGGGCGCCGAAGCGCGGACGAAGAATATCGAGTTGCCGGGGATGTGCTGTGCGGCGTCGCCAAGCGGAGGCAGCTTGGCGGCGTCGAAGAGCTCGGCGAGGTCCGACGTGGTGGTGTGCCACCCGCGCGACCGCAGATGTGCGGCAACGTCGATGTGTTCACCCGGATAAGTGAGGGTGGCTACATCGAGCTCCAGGCCGAGGTCTCGCCAGCGTTCGCCCATGACCTGCGCCTGCTTTTGGGTCTCCTCGGTCAGGCCCGCGACCTGTCCATAGTCGGCGCCAAGCCGACTGGCCGGCGCGCTGAGCGAGACGATGTTGTCGAGCATCTGGACCTCGGCCTCGGGCGGCAGCCACCCGATGAGCAGTCCTTCGGCAAGCCACGCGGTGGGCTCGCCGGGATCGAAGCCCGCCTTCCGCAGCGCCGCCGGCCAGTCGTCGCGCAGATCGATCGGCAAGCTGCGGTGCTCGGCGTTGGAGACAGCGCCCAGTTTCGACACCGTCGCCGCCTTGAACTCGAGCACCTCGGGCTGATCAAGCTCGTACACCGTCGTCCCTGCGGGCCACGACAACCGATAGGGCCGAGAATCCAGCCCGGAGGCCAGGATGACCACTTGCTTGAGCCCGGCGTTGCCGGCGTCGGCGAAATACTGGTCGAAGAACACGGCGCGGGCGGCGAACGTGTCGATCATCCGCGGGAAGCCCAGCTTTCCGTCGCGGTCGACGGCGTCCAGTTCGCCGGCGGCGAGCCGGGTGAACAGATCCAGTCCGACGGCGCGCACCAGCGGCTCGGCGAACGGGTCGTTGATGACGCGGTCCGGATGCCTGCTTGCCGCCGCCCGGGCTGCGGCCACCATGGTGGCGGTGGCTCCCACGCTGCTGGCGAGGTCCCAGGTGTCGTCATCGGTCCGTGTCATTGATGCTCCCTTGCCGTCGGGTCGTCCGCTCCACGATAGGCAGCGTTCCTTGCCATTTGCTGAGTCGCTACCGTGCGGATATGCCTGCAGTGGAATTTGAAGCACTTGAGGACAACATCGCCTGCGTGACGTTGAATCGGCCCGAGCGGCTGAACGCCATCGACGGATCGCTGATCGACGGCGTGGACGAGGCGCTGGATGCGCTCGGCAGCGGCGATTACCGCGTGGCGATCCTGACCGGAACCGGCCGCGGTTTCTGTGCCGGCGCCGATTTGAGTGGCACCGGCCAGGAGTGGACCAAGGCCAAGCCGACCACCCCGGCGTTCAAGGTCAGCTATGACGCCCAGGTCCGACTGGCCAACCTGTACTTGCGTCTCTACGAACTCCCGATACCGGTGATCGCCGCGGTCAACGGCGTCGCCGTCGGGGGCGGCCTCGCCTTCGCACTGCACTCCGACATCCGGATCGCCTCCGAGCAGGCCCGGTTCGGGGCGGTGTTCATCAAGGCCGGCTTCTCCTCGATGGACATGGGCACCAGTTACCTGCTGCCTAAGATCGTCGGCGCCGGGGTGGCCCGCGAACTCATGCTCACCGGGCGCATCATCGACGCCGCCGAGGCCTACCGCATCAAGCTGGTCCACGAAGTGGTGGCACCTGACGACCTGATGACGGCGGCTCTGGCCAAGGCCCGAGAGATCGCCGCCAACAACGCATTCGGTGTGTGGCAGACCAAGATCGGCCTCAACGCGGCACTGGATGCGCCCAGCCTGCGGCACGCCATCGAGATCGAGAACCGGACTCAGATACTGACCGGGTTCACCAACAATCCCGCCGAGGCCGCCAAGGCACACCAGGAGAAGCGCGCGCCTAACTGGGATCCCATGTAGCGTCGGTGTCGCGCTTAGACTTTCGACATCACCTTGTCGGCGTACCGCTCGAGGTGACGAATCTTGGACTCCAGCGGCTCGGTGTCGGGACCCTTGATGTAGGGCATGCGGAAGCCCACGATGACGTCGGTGACGCCCTTGTCCTCGAGGCGCTTGATGCCGTCCGGAGTGTAGGCGTCCATCGAGATGACGTGAATCTCGAACGGACCGCTCTTGCCCGACTCTTCGCGAAATTGCTTGACCCGGGCGATGAGTCGGTCGAGTTCCTCGGGATCGGTGCCGCCGCCATGCATCCAGCCGTCCAGGCGCGCCGCGCGTCGTAACGCGGCATCGGCGTGGCCGCCGACGAGGATCGGGATCGGCTCGGTAGGCGCCGGGCTCATCTTGGTCTTCGGGATGTCGTAGAACTCTCCGTGGAATTCGAAGTACTCGCCGGTGGTCAGTCCCTGCACGATCTCGATGCATTCGTCAATCCGTTTGCCGCGCTTGGCAAACGGGACTCCCATCAGCTCGTAGTCCTCTGGCCAGGGGCTGGTGCCGACGCCGAGTCCCAATCGGTTGCCGGTCAGTGCGGCCAGCGAACCCGCCTGCTTGGCGGTCAGCGCCGGATGCCGGACGGGCAGCTTCAGCACGAAGAAGTTAAGTCGCAGCGTCGTCGTCACCGCGCCCAGCGCCGCCGCCAGGACGAAGGCCTCGACGATCTCCTTGCCGTCGAGGAATTCGCGGCTGCCGTCGGGCGTATACGGATATTTCGCGTCCGACTCGAATGGGTAGGCGAGGCTGTCGGCAATCGTCATGCTGTGATATCCGGCCGCCTCGGCGGCTTTGGCCAACGGAATATAGAAGCTCGGGTCGGTTAATGACTCCGCGTAGCTGAATCGCACGGCACCAACAGTAAAACCTGTTGGACGGCAGATTTACAGCTGGTTCTCGGGCCCGATGATCGCCCAAACAGTCTTGCCGGACGACGTGGGCACGCAGCCCCAGGCGCGCGACAACGCGTCGACGATCGCCAGGCCGGATACGTCGATGCCCTTCGGGGGCGACGCCAGGCGCACGGCCTGGGCACTGCTCGTGTCGGAGATCGCGATGGTCGCGGTCGGGCCGTCGACCTCAAGCCGCAGCACCGGGTCGCTGTTGGTGTGCTCGAGGACGTTCTCGATGAACACGTTGACCACCACCAGGGCAACCGGAACCAACCCCGGCTTCGACCAGCTGGTGAGCCATTCGCGAACCAGCTTCCGCGACTCGCGCAGGCTGGTCAGGTTGGCGGGCAGTTTGGCCTCGCCGCGGTGGACCTTGCGGCGCGTCAGCTTGGTGACGGCCTTCAGCGCCCCTTTGTCGGTCGGAAAAACCGGCATGAACCGGGCCACTCCGCTGCGGGTGATCGCCTCGCGGGCGGCGCGGTTTTCGCAGACCAACACGATGGGAACTTCTGGCCGCGTCTCGAATTGCCAGCGGGCGCTGAGCAGGATCGACCACGCATCCTCGCCGGGCACCTCAAGGCCGCTGACGTCCACGACGACCCCGAACGGTTCGTCGAACGTGGCCTTCGTGATGCTGTCGCGGAGCTCCCCGGAGTTGCCGGCGTCCAGCACGCCGTCGACCGTCAGAATCACCGCCGACTGTTCACTCCGCTGCGCAATATTCAACGGGGTAGGAGAGGCGGCGGCCTGTGGGGCGCTCATTGGGACCAGCGCCTCGAGTCTCGATACGCCACCGTCACGCGGTGGTACGTCCTAAACGACGCCCGTTCGTCCGGTCCCATCTTCTGCTCCTCGAAACTCTGCCCCGCCAATTGGTTGAGGATGCTGTTCGGTCTCGTCGTTTAGCCGCGGCAAGCGTGACCCAAGGTGGTTACCCAAATCGCGCATGCGGCCAACCTCCAGTTTCTGGGTGTACCCAGCCTAACCGGATTTCCGCGGACGCAATGTCACCAATTCAGCCTGTCGGCGACGCGAACGGCGGTGCGCCGACTCCGGCCACCGAGTGCGTTCCCCACGGCGTTTCCTCGGTGATTCGTGCGGGTGCGCTGTGCGCACCAACGGACAGCGTGCCGGCCCGTGCCTGTCGGAGGGTTTCCGACGGCAGTCGGTCGAGGACCGTTCCTTGCCAGTGGTACCTGCCGTCGAGGGGATCCAGGCGGCCGGCGAGTCGGACGTGCACCTCGCAGCGGGTATCGGCGATCTGCAGCGTGGCGGTGCCGTCGTAGACGTCGTCCTCGCGCTCCGGCGCACTGGACGACAGGTCGAAGGCGGACGCCACCGGCAGCGGCTGCGCCGGCGTGAGCTGGGCGCGCTCGTTGAAAACCTGTTGGCTGCTGCGGCGCACTTCGATGCGGGGACTGGCCATGCGCGTCATGTGCTGCAGACATCTGACGACGTACTTGATCTGTGCGTCGATGCCGGGGCCGGTGAGGAAGAAGTAGTTGGGAAAGCCGTGCACGGCCACGCCGAGGAATGGCTCCATCCCGTCGGCCCAGGCTTGCTGGATGCACAGTCCACGGGAGCCCACCAGCGTGTGGTCGGCGGCGACCGTGTAGCCGGTGCCGTAGATGATCACGTCGGCCCGATGCTCGACGCCGTCGCTGGTGCGGATGCCCGACGGCGTCACCGACGCGATCGCCGACATCACCTGCCGAACGGCAGGGCGCTCCGGGCGGACGGGTATGCGTCGGAACAGCCAGCGCAGCGCGCGGGTCCTGGGCAGCAGCAGTTCGGTGATAAAACGGCGGGGCGGTACGGCGAAAGCTGTCACCAATCGGGCCGATTCGAGCAGCGCGCCGATGTAATGCCCTGCCGCAGAGTCGGTTCCGACCACCGCGATGTGCTTGCCTGCCGGATCGAACGCGGAGTCCCATGCCGCAGCATGAAACGACTCGCCGGCGAACTCACCGCGGCCGGGGATGTCCGGTATCCACGGGAGGAACCCGTGCCGGTCGGTGATCACGACGTCGGCCCGGCGGGCGTCGTCGCCGCCCGTGCACAACACCCACGTGTCGGTCGCGTCGTCAAAGACGGAGCTTTCGATGGGGTCGTCCAGAACCAGGCAGTCGGTGATGCCGGCAGCCCGGAGCGCGTCTTGGACCCGGTGACCTTCCGTGCTGGCTATGACGACGTGGTGATGCGACTCGTGCGGCACGGGCGGTCGGGTCACAGAAATCTGCTGCGCTTCCAACCGCGGCGCGCGATCGGCCCCATCAGGCCCACCTCTTCCAAGAACGCTGCCAATGGGGCGAAGCCGGCGATCTGAATCTCGCGACGGTGTGGGCTGCTGCGCGCGACCCGCCGCGCCCGTTTGGGGTCGAGTCCTGCGCGCGCGTACGGGATCGGGTTGCTGAACAGATAGTTGAAGAAGTAACCGCCCAGCCCATTGATGTTGGCCATGAACCACCGGTTCAGTCGGGGCATTTCGGCCACTCGCTTGCGTGCGCCGTCCCGGGCGAACTGGATGTGGCGGGCTTCCTCGGTGACGTGAATTCGCATGAGCCGCTGGATGATTGGCTGCAATTCCGGGTCGTCCATCATCTGCCGCTGGAGCGAGTCGAAGATCTCCTCGCCGATCAACGCCGCCACCCACAGCATTGAACCCCGCTGGAACGCCAGGGGGAGCGCGTTGATGACCCAGCGGTGCGACCGGCGCGGCCGGACGGGCTTGGCGCCGATGCGCTCGATCGCCTTGCCGAACATGACCATGTGGCGGGTCTCGTCCCCGAGTTCGGTCAGCTTGTAGTGAGTCGTTCGGCTGGTCGGGTCCTCATGCAGGATGGTGCGCAGCAGCGACTGGTTGAGCATGTTCTCGAACCAGATCCCCGCCGACAGCGTGTTGACCAGTTCCTGGCGGGACAACTCGATCTGTTGCTCGCGCGTCATCTCGTCCCACATCGGGGTGCCGTACAGCGAGACCAGCTTGGGTGGCAAGTAGAACTTGTCCGGGTCCAGCGGTGCATCCCAGTCGATGTCGACGATGGGCTCGTAAGACTTCTTGACCGAGCCTTTGAGCAGACGCTCCGAGAACTCCTCACGACTCGGCCTGTCCGGCTTTACCGCTGTGGTCATCGCTGGGCATCCCTTCATTGGGAGGTTCAGACGGTACCCATGGTACCGGGTACTTGCGGTCCCGACTAGATCCTCGTGGTCTCAATTCGATTGACTGGCACGGTGAGCCGGCACATCCACGTCATCGGCATCGGTGCGGGCGATCCCGACTACATGACGGTCCAGGCGATCGACGCGCTGAACGACACCCAGGTGTTCTTCGCTATGGACAAGGGCGAGACCAAGAGCGACCTGGTGGGCCTGCGGCGGGAGATCTGCGCGCGGTTCATTCGCGCGCCCGGATATCGGTTTGTCGAACTAGCCGATCCGCCACGCGCCAAAGACGGCGACTACCGCGAGGCCGTCGCCGACTGGCACGCCGAACGCGCCCGGATCTGGGCGGCGGCCATCCGCGACGAACTGGGTCCCGACGGCGTCGGCGCATTCCTGGCCTGGGGGGACCCCTCGCTGTACGACAGCACGCTGCGCATTCTCGACGCCATCGGGTCCGCGGTACCCGACGTCGACTTCAGCTATGACGTGATTCCCGGCATCACCGCGGTGCAGGCATTGACGGCTCGGCATCGCATACCGCTCAACGAAGTCGGCGAACCGGTCCTGCTCACAACCGGAAGGCAGCTACGCGAAACGGGGCTATCCGGTTCGGCGGTGGTGATGCTCGATGCCAACTGCTCGTTTCTCACCTGCCCGCCCGACACCAGGATCTGGTGGGGCGCCTATCTGGGCACGGACAAGGAACTACTGGTTGCGGGCAAGGTCGGTGAGGTCGGAGCTCGCATCGAGGCGTTGCGTACCGAGGCGCGTACTCGCCACGGCTGGATCATGGATACCTATTTATTAAGGGGCCATTGAGGTCGTGTCACGCACGTTCTGCTGAAACGCTTCTGACTCTGATAGCGAAGTAAGGATTTGGACTAGGGGTTCGGAATCGTTATTGAAACGAGATAGCATCGGGGCTCCTACTCAACTCGTGTGGAAGACGTGACGGCTCGTCGCTGTCGCAGTGGCCGGGAGGTTGTCGATGTCTTGGGTGATTGCGGCGCCCGAGTATGTGGCCCAAGCGGCCACCGAGCTCGCCGGCATCGCGACATCCCTTAGCGCAGCCAACGCCCAGGCGGCGTTCCCGACCAGTGCGGTCCTGGCCGCGGGCGCCGACGAGGTTTCGGTGGCGCTCTCGACGTTGTTCAGCGCGCATGCTCAGGCATACCAAGCCGTCAGCCAACAGGCGGCGCTGTTCCATCAGCAATTCGTGAACCTCATGAGTGGGGGCGCCGAACAGTACGCGCTCACCGAAGCGGCCAACGAACTGCCGATGCAACTGGTGGGGCAGGCATTGGGGGCCGCGGCCACGCCCGCCGCGGCGGCGGCCGGCGAGACCGCGCTGGGTGTCGGCGGAGGCCCGGCGCTCGGAAACGGAGCCGCTGCGGCGGCCGCGGTTCAAAGCGGCAGCCACGGCGGGTTCCTTTACGGGACTGGCTCAGCCGCCACGCCGGGCGGTAGCGCAGCGGCATCCGCGGCTTTGTTGGGCAGAGGTGGAGCCGGAGGTTTCGGTGCCGCGGGTCATGGAACTCAGCCCGCTGGCGCGGCGGGTGGTCACGGAGGCGCCGCCGGCGGCTGGCTGACCCCGCTGGCGAGCAGTGCCGGCGTTGTCGACGTCGTGGAGGCAGGCGCGGCGATACAAGCGCCCGCTGTCGCGCCCGCCGACGCAAGCGGCGCGGTACCCAGTGGGCTGCTGCTGGCTCCGGCTGGTGTCGGTGTTGCCGGCGCCCACGGGGGTGCCCCGGCTGCTGCCAGCAATGGCAACCAGTCCGCTGGTGCCAATGCCATCAGCTATGGCGACCACAGCGGTTGGTTATACGGCGACGGTGGCGCCCTCGGGCCGTACGGCGGTTCCGCCGCGGATGTGCCTTCCGTTCCCGCGACCGGCACCGAGTCGGCCGTGAGCGCAACGGCTGGTGCGGGGGGCCTCGGCGGATTGCGTGGCGACGGTCCGTTGGGTTCGGGTGGTCTGTATGCGGGTGCCGGCGGATTCGGCGCGGCGGGTGCTGCCGGCGGACAGGCCGCAGGCCAAGCGGTCGACTGACCGACCTAGCGTCTGCAGGTTCGCCGAGCACTCGGGCAGACTGGACGGGTGCCCGAACTCCCGGAAATCGAAGCGCTGGCCGATCACTTGCGTCGGCACGCCGTCGGGTTGACGGTCGGTCGCGTCGACGTCGCCGCGCTGTCGGTGCTGAAGACCTTCGATCCGCCCATCAATGCCCTACACGGCCAGACCGTCGTCGGTGCCGGTCGCTGGGGCAAATACCTGGGGCTGCAAGCCGGTGAGCTGTGGTTGATCACCCACTTGTCCCGCGCCGGGTGGCTGCGCTGGTCGGACACGTTGGCCGCGGCGCCGCTGCGGCCGGGCAAGGGACCGATCGCGCTGCGGGTCCACCTGGGCACCCCGGGCAGCGCACCGGGATTCGACCTGACCGAGGCCGGCACCCAGAAGCGACTGGCCGTCTGGCTCGTCACCGACCCGCAGCAGATTCCGCAGATCGCCACCCTTGGCCCGGACGCGCTGAGCCTGTCGGTCGACGACCTGTCCGGCCTCCTGGCGGGTAACACGGGGCGGCTCAAGACGGTGATCACCGACCAGAAGGTGATCGCGGGCATCGGCAACGCGTACAGCGACGAGATTCTGCACGTCGCCAAACTCTCGCCGTTCGCAACGGCCGGCAAACTCAGCGAAGCGCAGCTGCATACCCTGCACGACGCGATGGTCTCGGTGCTCTCCGACGCGGTCGCGCGCTCCGTCGGTCAGGGTGCGGCCATGCTCAAGGGCGAGAAGCGGTCGGGGCTGCGGGTCCACGCCCGCACCGGCTTGCCGTGCCCGGTATGCGGGGACACCGTGCGCGAAGTGTCGTTCGCGGACAAGTCTTTTCAGTACTGCCCGACGTGTCAGACCGGCGGCAAGGTGCTCGCCGACCGGCGTTTGTCGAGGCTACTCAAGTAGGCAGGGCTTATCGCGAGCGGCCGTGATGGCGCAGCGGACGCATGCCTAAATTTTGGAACAAGGTTGTCAAAATGGAATGGTGGAGTATGATTAGATAATCACGATCTTGAATTGCAACCAGGGCCACGCAGTTGCTAGCCCGGGCTGGAGGGGCGGAGATGTCACACGTGATGGTGGCCTCGGAGGCAGTCAAAGCCGCGGGTCTGGATCTTGCGGCGATCGGTTCGACGCTCGATGCCACACACCTCGCGGTGGCGGCCCCAATAACCGATCTGCAGCCGGCTGCCGCCGATGAGATATCGGAGGGCATCGCTCGCTTGTTCTCCGGTCACGGCCAGGAGTACCAGGCGGCGGCCAGTAAGGCGGAGGCGTTCCGTGACCAGTTTGTAGAGCGCCTGAACGCCGGCGCGGATGTGTACGCCAGTGCAGAGGCCGCCAACGCCGCTCTGCTCCCGCTCCCGCCGCAGGTGCTCAACATCTGGGGAACACTGAACGGTTTGCCACTCAAGTTGCTCTACACGGCCGCCAACGTCGTTAACGACCCTTTTGGAACCCTCGGCCAACTGTTCTACGACCTGGTGTTGAACCCATTCTTCTTGCTCCCGCTCAATTACCTCTTGGCCTGGGCGTACTTCAACAACCCGCCCGCCTTTGTCCTGCTGATGATTCCTGTCCTGGGGATTTCAGCGTTCATCAGTTTGCTTCTTTCACTGTGGTGAACGAGGGCGTGTCGCTCGGTCGATATGCTGCCGAGGTGACTCGTCAGAAAATCCTCATCACCGGAGCCAGCTCCGGCCTCGGCGCCGGCATGGCCCGGGCCTTTGCTGCTAAAGGCCGCGACCTCGCGCTGTGCGCGCGTCGCACCGATCGGCTCGATGAACTGAAAGCGGAGCTGACGCAGCGGTACCCGTCGATCAAGGTCGCAGTGGCGGCGTTGGACGTCAACGACCACGAGCAGGTGCCGAAGGTGTTTGCCGCGCTGAGCGACGAACTGGGCGGCATCGACCGCGTCATCGTCAACGCCGGCATCGGCAAGGGGGCGCGGCTGGGCTCCGGCAAACTGTGGGCGAATAAGGCGACCATCGAGACCAACCTGGTGTCCGCGCTGGTGCAGATCGAAACCGCGCTCGAGATGTTCAACAAGAGCGGATCGGGCCACCTGGTGCTCATCTCCTCGGTGCTCGGCAACAAGGGCGTGCCGGGCGTCAAGGCCGCGTACTGCGCAAGCAAAGCCGGACTGACGTCGCTGGGTGAATCGCTGCGCGCCGAGTACGTGAAGGGTCCGATCAAGATCTCGTCGATCGAGCCCGGGTACATCGAGTCGGAGATGACCGCCAAGTCCTCGAGCACGATGTTGATGGTGGACAACGACACCGGGGTCAAGGCCCTGGTCGACGCCATCGAGCGCGAGCCCGGACGCGCGGTGGTGCCGCGTTGGCCGTGGGCGCCGTTGGTGCAGCTGCTGCGGGTGTTGCCGCCGCCGCTGACCAAACGCTTCGCTTAGCCACCGCGAGTGTGAACGGCGCGACGCGTTCATAGCGTGTCGCGCCGTGCGATTCACACTCAGCGGGGAGCGTCAGCCCGCGCGTCCGCGCTCCGTGCGGTAGCGGCGCACCAGCGCGTCGGTCGAACTGTCCGACAGGGGCTCGGGGGCGTTCTCGCTGGTGATCACCGGAAGCAACGCCTTGGCCTGCGTCTTGCCCAATTCCACGCCCCATTGGTCGAACGAGTCGATGCCCCAGATCACGCCCTCGACGAAGACCTGGTGCTCGTACAAGGCGATCAATTGGCCCACGACCGACGGCGTGAGCCGGTTGGCCAGGATCGAGGTTGTCGGCCGGTTACCGGGCATCACCTTGTGTGGCACGACCTCGGCGGGGGTGCCTTCCGCGGCGATTTCCTCGGCGGTCTTGCCGAACGCCAGCACCTGGGTCTGGGCGAAGAAGTTGCTCATCAACAGGTCGTGCATGCTGCCGGTGCCTTCGGCGGTGGGCAGGTCGTCGGTGGGTTGACTGAACCCGATGAAGTCGGCCGGAACCAACCGGGTGCCCTGATGCAGCAGCTGATAGAAGGCGTGCTGGCCGTTGGTTCCTGGCTCGCCCCAGAAGATTTCGCCGGTGTCGGTGGTGACCGGTTGCCCGTCGGCGCGCGTGGACTTGCCATTGGATTCCATGGTCAGCTGCTGCAGATAGGCGGCAAAGCGCGCCAAGTCATTGGAATACGGCAAGACTGCGCGTGATTGGGCGTTGAAGAAGTTGGAGTACCAAAGCCCGATCAACCCGAGCAGGACGGGCGCGTTGGATTCCAGTGACGCGGTTCGGAAGTGTTCGTCGACGATGTGGAAGCCAGAAAGGAAGTCGGCGAAGGCTTCTCGGCCGATGACGGCCATCACCGACAGCCCGATCGCCGAGTCGACCGAGTACCGCCCGCCGACCCAATCCCAGAAGCCGAACATGTTGTCGGTGTTGATGCCGAAGTCGTCGACCAGGCGCTTGTTGGTGGAGACGGCGACGAAATGCTTTGCCACTGCGGCATCTCCGAGCGCATCGGTGAGCCACCGCCGAGCCGCGGTAGCGTTGGTCAGCGTCTCCAGCGTGGAGAACGTCTTCGACGCCACGATGAAAAGTGTTGTGGCAGGGTCCAAGTCGGCCAGCGTCGCAACCAGGTCGGCGGGGTCCACGTTGGACACGAAGCGCGCCGAGATGCCGGCGTCGGCGTAGTGGCGCAACGCCTGATACACCATCACCGGGCCCAGGTCCGAGCCGCCGATGCCGATGTTGACGACGGTCTTGATCCGCTCGCCGGTGGCTCCTCGCCAGTCGCCGTTGCGCAGCCGGTCGGTGAAGTCGCCCATCGCGTCCAGCACCTCGTGCACGTCCCGGACGACGTTCTGTCCGTCGACGATCAGGTCGGCGTCGCGGGGCAACCGCAGCGCGGTGTGCAGTACCGCACGATCCTCCGAGGTGTTGATGTGCGCACCGGCGAACATCGCCGCGCGACGTTCTTCCAGGTTGGCCGCGCGGGCCAGGTCGACCAACAGCTGCAACGTCTCGCGGGTGACGCGGTGCTTGCTGTAGTCGATATAGAGGTCGCCCACCGTGAGCGTCAGTTCGCGCCCGCGGTCGGGATCGTCGGCGAAGAACTGCCGAAGGTGGGTCTGTCCGATCTTGTCGTAATGACTGCGCAGGTTGTCCCACGCCCGGGTGGCGGTGATGTCGGGGATTGCTGGCACGGAGGTCATGGTTCGACCCTATGTCGCAACCGGCGTCGATCGGGAGGCAACCGCCCGGATGCGGCCGGCCGCTGTGGACCGGAGTTGTTTGCTGTTGCCGGGGGCCTATTACCGACAAGGGCGACAACTGGGCTCGGTACGAATAGCGCGAGCACGCTAAGAAGTCGGCCCTTAATCCCCAAACGGTAAATGTCCAATTCCGCGCCGCACCGCGGTTCTTTTTTAGCGGCTGGATCGTCGGGATGTGCCCGCCGCCCGCCGACGAGTGGACTCAAATGCGAGCCAGGTCTCGCAATAGGCGTCCGCAGATCGTTACCGACAAGGCGCGACAATTCGAGTGCTAGCCGGCGGTACCGTCAATTCCGGCGATCATGCCGCCCGTTCCGCCAATACCGTCGGTCCCGTCCGGCACATTTCCGGAATCCCCATACCCGCCGGCCCCGCCGGCCCCGCCGTTGCCGCCAATGCCGACCAGGCTGTCGGCGTTGCCGCCGTTGCCGCCGTTGCCGCCGAGGCCGCCCTCGCCGGAATTGCCGCCGTCACCGCCGTGCCCTGCCGCACCGCCGTCGCCGCCGTAACCGACGAGGCCGGCGGTGCTGCCGCCGTTGCCTCCGTTGCCGCCGGCGCCGCCGTCGCCGGTGACACGGTTTGCGTTGCTGCCGTCGCCGCCGTCCCCACCGGCTCCGCCGACGCCGACCAACCCGGCGTTGCCGCCGTTGCCTCCGTTGCCGCCGGCGTTGGCGTAGCCGATGTTGCCGCCGTCGCCCGCATCGCCGCCGGCGCCGCCGTTACCGCCCACGCCCCACAGCAAGCCGCCGTCGCCGCCGTTTCCGCCCGTCCCGCCGGCCCCGCCGGGAGCCCTGGTCAAGGCGGTCAGGCCGTCGCCACCGTCGCCTCCGGCCCCGCCGTTGCCGCCGACACCGAACAGCCCGACGCTGCCGCCGGCCCCGCCGGCGCCGCCGTTGCCGGCCCCGGCCCGGTCGCTGTTTTCGACGCTGCCGCCGCCGGCCCCGCCGTCGCCACCGTTGCCTCCGAGACCCCACAGCAAGCCACCCCGGCTGCCGGCACCCCCGTCGCCGCCGAGGCCGCCGGCCGCTGCGGAATCGCCGCCGGCACCGCCGTTGCCGCCGTTCCCGCCGGCACCGAAGAGCCATCCGCCGGCACCGCTGCTGCCGCCTTGCCCGCCGTTGCCAGTGGTGGCGGATCCGAAGTCCTCGACCAGTCCGGCGCTTCCGGCGTTGCCGCCGTCCCCGCCGTTGCCCCACAGCCCGACAGATCCGCCGTGCCCGCCGTTGCCGCCGTTCATGCTGGCCATCAGGGCGGTGCCGCCGTTGCCGCCGTCGCCGCCTTCGCCGTAAATCCACCCGCCGTTGCCGCCGTTGCCGCCGTCAGCTCCGGTCGGAATCGTGCCGTTGGTGCTTCGCGCATTTCCGCCGTCGCCGCCGGCGCCGACCAGCAGACCGGCGTCGGCTCCATGACCTCCCGCGGCGCCGGCGCCGCCGTCGCCGCCAGCGCCTCCGTTGCCGATGAGCAGCCCGGCTTTGGCGCCATTGCCGCCGGCCACCCCGGACGTGAGCGTGTCGCCGGCGCTGCCGCCGTCGCCGATCAGGTACCCGGCGTCTGCCCCGGCCGCGCCGAGTCCGCCGTCGAAGCCGAGTGAGCCCCCGGCGCCGTTGCCGCCCGACCCACCGTCACCGACGAGCAATCCGGCTCTGCCCGCGGCACCGCCGTTGCCTCCGTTACCAGCGTCGTTGGCGCCTCCGTCGCCGCCGTTGCCGCCGTTGCCGAACAGGTGGCCGCCGTTGCCGCCGGTGCCGCCGTCCGCGCCGGCTCCGCCGGTGCCGCCGCTACCGCCGGTGCCGTACAACAAGCCGCTGCGGCCGCCCGCGGCGCCGGCCGTGCCCGCATTCAGGCTGTCACCGCCGTGACCGCCGTCGCCGAACAGCGTCCCGCCGGCAGCGCCGGCCGCGCCGACACCGCCATCCCCGCCGGACCCACCGTTGCCGATGAGCAGCCCGGCCGTCCCCCCGGCGCCACCGGTACCGCCGCCGCCGTAGCCACCGTTGCCGCCGTCGCCGAACAGGTAACCGCCGTTGCCGCCCGCGCCACCATCCGCCGCGGCCCCGCCGTTTCCGCCGGCGCCGCCGATGCCGTACAGCCACCCGCTGTGGCCGCCGTCCGCGCCGGTCGTCGTGGCGTCCAAGCTGTGTCCGCCCCGGCCGCCGTTGCCGATCAGCCGGGCTCCGTTGGCGCCGACCGCACCCTGCGCACCGTCGCCGCCGGCACCGCCGTTGCCGACGAGGGACGCGGCACGGCCTGCGGCTCCGCCGTTGCCGGCGGCGGTGATTCCCTCGCCGCCCGAGCCGCCGTCGCCACCGTTGCCGACGAGCGTCCCGGCGGCACCGCCGGCGCCTCCGTCTCCACCGATCCCGGAGTCGCCGGCGCCGCCCGCCCCGCCCACCCCGCCGCTGCCGAGCCATCCGCTGTCGCCGCCGGTGCCGCCAACGCCGCCGTTGGCGCCCGCGCCACCAGCGCCGCCGCCGCTGCCGAGCCATCCGCTGTTGCCGCCAGCCCCGCCGGCACCACCGTTGGCGCCCACTGCGGTGCCGTCGCCGCCGGCACCGCCGGCACCGCCGCTACCGAGGAACAACCCCCCGTTGCCGCCGATCCCGCCGATACCCGCGACGTCGGCCACGCTGCCGACGCCGCCGGTGCCACCCGCACCGCCGCGGCCGATCAGTCCGGCGGACCCGCCAGCGCCGCCGGCGGCTCCCGCACCACCGGCTCCGCCGGCACCGCCCGAGCCGATCAGACCCCCCGCACCACCGGCGCCCCCGGCCGCACCGGGGTTCGCGCTGTTGTCATAGCCGTTTCCACCGTTGCCGTACAGCCAACCGCCGGCTTTTCCGTTGGGATTCGTGGCGGTGCCGTCGGCGCCGTTGCCGATGATCGGGCGGGACTGGATCGTCTGGACAGCGCTTTGCACGCTCTGCTCGACGCTTTGCAGGGGGCCGGCGTTCACCGCCTCGGCGGTCGCGTACGAGTCCGCTGCGCCTTGCATCGCCTGCACGAACTGGGAGTGGAATCGCGCAGCTTGGGCGCTGACAGCTTGGTAGTTGAGAGCGTGGCTGTTGAACAGCGACGCGATGGCTGCCGACACTTCATCCGCGCCGGCCGCGAGCACGCCGGTGGTTGCCGGCGCGGCCATGGAACTGGCCTCGGTCAGCGTCGAACCGATCCCCTGCAGGTTTGTTGCCGCCTGCGCCAAGGCCTCTGGGGTCACCGTCGTGTAGGACATCGCTGGACACACCTCGTACATTTCTGGATTCGTTGTTGCGTCGGAACAATAGCGCCAATAAACGGCGCTTTAGGGTGATTTCGCGAAAGTGAATATTGCTCGTATTTGAGCCGCCAAAAGATGTGCAAACTCTCGCATTTGGGCTGGTTACACTGAGTGTGCCCGGTCGTCCGGAAACTTATTCGGATTTTCTGAAAACCGCTACGGACGGTAGGCATTGCTGATACTTTTCTGCGCTATTGGAATGGCTCAGTCACTGGGCTCATTGGCATGAAGGCAAAAGGAACCATGGAATATCCGACGCTGGCACCAGAGATCAACTCCGCGCTCATGTATGGGGGCGCCGGCTCCCGTCCGCTGTTTGCTGCGGCACAGGCGTGGGACAGCCTGGCGGCCGAGTTGAGTGCGGCGGCGGCGTCTTTCGAGGCGACGACGTCGGCGCTGGCGGGTGCCGCGTGGCAGGGTGCGGCGTCGGCGGCGATGCTGGCGGCCGCCGCCCCCTACACCGGGTGGCTGAGCGCGGTCGCCGCCAACGCCGAGGCGGCGGCCGCTCAGGCCCGGGTCGCGGCCGCGGCGTTCGAGGCGGCTCTGCAGACCACCGTGCCGCCGGCGGTGGTGGCCGCCAACCGCACGCAGTTTGTTTCGTTGGTGACCTCGAACTGGCTGGGGATCAACGCCCCCGCCATCGCGTCCGCCGAGGCCGCCTACGAACAGATGTGGGCCCAGGATGTCGCCGCGATGGCCGGCTATTACTCCGGCGCCTCGGCCGCCGCTTCGGGTTTGACGGCCTTCACCTCCCCGCTGCAGGCGCTGGGGCCGCGGGCTTTCCTCGAGTCCACCGGCATCAATTTTGGTTTTGGTGATGTGGGTCGGTGGAATGTGGGTTCGGGGAGTGTGGGGAGTTTTAATGTGGGGGATGGGAATGTGGGTGGGTTTAATGTGGGGTTGGGGAATTTGGGGGATTCGAATGTGGGTGTGGGTAATGGGGGTAGTTTGAATGTGGGTGGGGGTAATTTGGGGAGTAGTAATTTTGGGTCGGGGAATTTGGGGAGTGTGAATTTTGGGAGCGGTAATCTGGGGAGTTTGAATTTTGGGGGTGGGAACACGGGGAGTTTGAATGTGGGGTTCGGGAACACGGGTAATGGGAATATCGGGTTGGCGAACACGGGGAGTGGGAGTGTCGGTATCGGGTTGACCGGGGACAACCAGTTCGGGTTCGGTGGGTTCAACTCGGGCAGTGGTAATTCGGGGTTGTTCAACTCGGGGACGGGCAATGTGGGGTTCTTGAACTCGGGGACGGGTAATTTCGGTGCGTTCAACTCGGGGGTGGGGAACTGGGGGTTGGAGAACTCGGGTCGTTACAACACGGGTGTGGCCGGTTCGGGGGTGGCGAATTCGGGGTGGTGGAATTCGGGCAGTTTCAACACCGGTGGGTTCAACGCGGGTAGTTACAACACTGGTTTCGCCAATCCGGGGAATGTGAACACCGGGTTTTTCAACGCGGGCAGTCACAACACCGGTTTCTACAATGCCGGTGACATCAACACCGGGGTGGGGAACACCGGGAGTTTGAACACCGGGGCGTTGATCTCGGGTAACCGCAGCAACGGGCTGTTGTGGCGCGGTGATGACCAGGGCTTGTGGTCGCTGGGGTATTCGATCGAAACGACCACCGAATACAAGTTCACCTCGTTCGCCGAGATGAACAACCCCGGGTGGTATTACGAGCAGTTGGAGGCGTATCAGAACGCCCCGTACACCGTGGAACACGATTGGTGGACGCTGTTTAGCATCGGCGGGTCGCCGGGGTTTGGGAATCTGACCACCGACCCGTCGTCGGGGTTTTTCAACACCGGTGCTGGCGGCTCGTCGGGGCTGGGCAATTACGGTGCGGGCAACTCGGGGTTTGTGAACCTGGCCTACGGCTCCGACGGGTACAGCTCGGGCACGTTGAACATGGGTGGGGCGCTGTCGGGGTATCTGCAGTGGGGCAACTCGATGTCGGGTCTGCTCAACGTGGGCACCGGCGGCGGGGCCGGCCCGGATGTGGTCTCGGGGCTGGGCAACGTGGGGCAGAACCTGTCCGGGGTGCATCTGCTGGCGGCGTTGCCGCGCAACATCGGGTTCGCCGATGTCGGCTACGGCAACATCGGCAACGCCAACGTGGGCAACTTCAACCTGGGCAACGGCAACGTCGGCAACGCCAACTTCGCGTTCTTCAGCGGGTTCCCGCCGGGCTGGTTCAGCCTGATGTGGGGCTGCGGGGGCAACATCGGTGACTTCAACTTCGGCAGCGGCAATGTCGGCGACTGGAACTTCGGCAGCGGCAACTACGGCGACAGCAACTCCGGCAGCGGCAACATCGGCTACCGCAACTACGGTTTCGGCAACACCGGGTTCTGGAACTTCGGCAGCGCCAACGTCGGCAGCTACAACACCTTCGGTGGGGCCAACGTCGGGGACTACAACCTCGGCAAGGCCAACTTCGGCAGCTACAACTGGGGCGCGGGCAACTGGGGCAACGCCAACGTCGGGCTGGCCAACCTCGGGGACCTCAACATCGGGCTGGGCAACTACGGCAGCTACAACCTGGGGCTGGCCAACACCGGTGACGTCAACATCGGGCTGGCCAACACCGGCACCGGCAACATCGGTATCGGTTTGACCGGTGACTACCAGGTCGGTTTCGGCGGGCTGAACTCCGGGACGGGCAACGCCGGGTTGTTCAACTCCGGCACCGCCAACACCGGGTTCTTCAACGCCGGGGACACCAACACCGGCATCGGCAACGCCGGGGCGGCCAACCTGGGCCTGCTCAACGCCGGGATCAACAACAACGGGCTGTTCAACGCCCACACCGACAACGTCGGGCTGTTCAACGCCGGGATCCACAACTTCGGCTACCTCAACACCGACACCAACAACTACGGGTTGTGGAACTCCGGGGTCGGTAACTGGGGCTTTGGCAACACCGGCAGCTACAACACCGGATTGACCAACTCCGGACACGCCAACACCGGCTGGTGGAACACCGGGGCGTTCAACACCGGCGGGGAAAACGCCGGCAGCTTCAACACCGGCCTGGCCAACGCCGGTGACTCCAACACCGGCATCTGGAACCCGGGCAGCATCAACACCGGCATCGGCAACCCCGGCGACCTCAACACCGGACTGTTCATCACCGGCAACGCCAACAACGGCATGTTCTGGAACAGCGACAACCACGGCACCGGCGGCTGGAACCTGACCATCACCTTGCCCACCGACCTGGGCAGCACCGGCATCGTCACCACCACCGAGATCACCCTGTTCGACATCCCCGCCGGCACCGGACTGTTCAACACCGCCAGCGGCTCCTCGGGCTTTTTCAACAACGGCGCCGGCAGCGGAGTCTCCGGATTCGGCAACTCCGGCACCGGCTCCTCGGGCCTGCTCAACTTCACCGCCGACGACAGCTCCTATGCCACCGGCTTGGCCAACTACGGCAACGCCATCTCCGGGATCCTCAACCAAGGCAGCGCCAGCGCGGTCACCTCCAACGTCGCCGACGTCGTCTCCGGCATCGGGATGAGCGGACAAAACATCGCCGGCATCTTCGGCATCAGCTACACCCACCCCGCCAACCTCGGCTACGCCGACATCGGCTACGGCAACGTCGGCAACGCCAACCTGGGCAACTTCAACCTCGGCAGCGCCAACCTGGGCAACAACAACATCGGCGCAGCCAACTACGGCAGCACCAACCTGGGCAGCGCCAACCTGGGCAGCCTCAACCTCGGCAGCGCCAACACCGGCAGCTTCAACATCGGCCTGGCCAACCTGGGCAACTACAACTTCGGCCTGGCCAACACCGGCGACGCCAACATCGGCCTAGCCAACACCGGCACCGGCAACATCGGCATCGGCCTGACCGGCGACGGTCAAATCGGCTTCGGCGGCCTGAACTCCGGCACCGCCAACAACGGCCTGTTCAACTCCGGCCACGGCAACACCGGCCTGTTCAACTCCGGGCACTCCAACACCGGCCTGTTCAACACCGGCGACTTCAACACCGGATCCTTCAACTCCGGGCACTACAACCTCGGCGACAACAACAGCGGCAACTACAACACCGGCCTGTTCAACCTCGGCAACACCAACACCGGCAACTTCAACCTCGGCCACACCAACACCGGCTCCGACAACAGCGGCAACATCAACACCGGCCTGGGCAACAGCGGCAACCTCAACACCGGAGCCTTCATCGGCGGCAACCGCAGCATGGGACTGCTCTGGCGAGCCGACGACGTCAACCCCTCCTTCGCCATCGACATCCCCATCCACACCAGCTACGACTACTACTACGGCGACCCCGCCGTACGAGACCAACTCGCCGGCGCCATCCTCTCCGACTACAAAACCACCTACACCCTCTTCGAAATCAACCCCGGCGTCTTCAACACCACCGCCACCACCTCCAGCGGCTTCAACAACACCGGCGGCGGCGCCTCCTCCGGCTTCTTCAACACCGGCACCGGCAGCAGCGGCTTCTTCAACACCGGCACCAACCCCACCACCGGCGGCCACACCAGCGGCTACCTCAACTACGGCGACTACCTCGCCGGCCTCACCAACTACGGCACCTACATCAGCGGCATCTACAACACCGGCACCAACAACCTCACCACCCCAGACCTCATCACCGGCATCGGCAACTTTGGTGCCAACCTCACCGGCTTTTTCCGGGCGCCGTAACCAGCACCTGGACCGGCGCCTGGGTTACCACAGCTTGGGCGAGCGGTAGCGGTTGATGGGGTCCGCTCCGGCCTCGCCGATGGCGGCCTGGCAAACCTGGTCGAGCAGTCGGCACAGTTCTGCCAGGCCCTCGTCGCCGATGCGGGCGCGGACGTCGCGGTCCAGCGCAGATGCGGCTTCCAACCGTGCGGTGACGTGGTCGATCGCCTTCGGGGTGAGCTCGACGATTTTCTCGCGCTGGTCGGTGGTCGACGCGGTGACTGTCACGTACTCGCGTTCGCGCAGCGCTGCGACGATCTTGCTGGCCGCCTGTCTGCTGATGGTGAATTGGCGGCTCATTTCCGAAATCGTCATCGGCCCTGGCTGGGCGTAGAGGGCGAAGACGTAGTTGATGGGATAGCTGCGTTCGGGGTAGCCGGCCGACTCCATCTCGGCGTCGATCCGGTGTAGATAGCTCCACCAGGCCATCCGAAGTGCCTGGCCGAGATCGGTCTGGAACGCCTTGAAGCCTGTTTCGACAACCATGGTTGACAGTCTAGGGAGGGGGGATACGCTATCGATACTGTCAACCAAGGATGACAATCTGCCAATGGCGGCAGGACCGGTGGTCCCGGTCATTCACAACCAGGTGAGGGTTCGGCTGACAGGGCTCTAGAACAAAGTTCGAAAGGATGGCAATGGCCTTAACAACCATGGGAGGAAAGTCGCGCCCGCGAAAGAGGCCAGTGCAGGACCGGTCGCGGGATACGGTGCGCCGCATCCTGGCCGCGACCGCAGAACTGCTCCAAAAGCGAGGCTACGACGGCGCATCGACCAATCGGATCGCCTCGACAGCGGGGATCAGCCCGGGCTCGCTGTACCAGTACTTCCCCAACAAGGAGGCGATCATGGACACCCTGGTTGAGGAGTACACCCAAGAACTTCTAGAACGAGTGACCAGCAACCTGCGTGCGGTCACTCATACCGATCCCGACAATCTGGTGGCGGCCGCGGTCGCGGCGCAGCTTGACGCGATGCTCGAACGACCGGAAATCCTGAAGGTGATCGCCGGCCAGCTGCCGGGGCGCAGCGGCGTAGAGCTGCTGAAGCCGATCGAGGCACTGATCGGTGGCGCGATTCGGGAACACCTTGTGGCGCACTGCGACCCACGGCTCGACTTCGACGTCGAGGCCGCTTCTTGGCTCATGGTTCAACTACTCGGCGCAACGGTGCGCTACGTCGTCGACGAACCCCCGATCACCAAGGAAGTCTTCGTCGCCGAGATGACGCGGCTCGTGCTTAGCCACCCAATCTCGTCGACCTGCGTGATGTCGAATCATCAAGTCGCCGTTTAGCCAACACCGCCTAGCCGGCGCCCAGCACCCGCTGTAAGTCCGGCAGCATGGCCCGTAACTGCTGTCCCCAGTAGGTCCAGGTGTGGGTGCCGTTGTCGGGGAAGTTGAAGACGCCGTTGTGCCCGCCGTACGACTTGTAGCGGGCCTGGAAAACCTTGTTGCTCAACCGGGTTGCGCTTTCCAGCAAGGTGGCGTCCAGCTTGGCGCCCAGGTCGGAATCCCCGCCGTTGCCGGTGTACACCCAGATTCGGGTGTTGTTGGCGACGAGCTTCTTGGCATTGACCGTTGGGTCGTTGGCCGCCCAGGCCGGGTCACCCGGCGGACCCCACATGGCGTCGGAACGATAGCCGCCGGCACCCATTTGCGCGGCGCTGACCAGCGTGGGCCACTGGCCGGCGGACAGATTGAGAAAGCCGGACATCGAGGCCGCGTAGCTGAAGTTCTGCGGGTGGTTGGCGGCCAGGATCAATGCCGCCGAGCCGGACATCGATGCGCCCACCACGGCGTTGCCGTTCGCGTAGATCCCCTTGTTGGCCGCCAGCCACTGCGGCAATTCCTGGGTTAGAAAGGTTTCCCACTTGTAGGTCGACATCCCGGAACTGCCGCCCGCCGGCCGGTACCAGTCCGAGTAGAAGCTCGCCGTCCCACCCGTCGGCAGAACCAGGGCCAGGCCGGCCTGGCTGAACCACTCGAACACCGGCAGGTGGATGTCCCAGCCGTTGTAGTCGTCGCGAGCGAGCATGCCGTCGAGCAGATACACCGCGTGACTGCCACCGGGTTGGAACTCCACCTTGACCTGGCGATGCATCGACGGCGACGGGACCGCCAGGTACTCGATCGGCGTGCCTTGGCGGCTCCACGCCGAGGAGATCGCCGGGGTCGCTGAACCGGCCGAGATGCCGCCCAGCAGCACGAGCAGCACGGCGGCCGATCTGCCTACCGGCCGACGCCAGCGTCTAACTCGAGCCGCCTTTGCTGCTACCACTGCGGCGGAATTTACCGGCTAGCGCCGCCAATGCCCCGCTAGCAGCGATTTTTTAATCGATTAGTGACCCAGCCGTCCCCGGCCGAGGCGCAAGAGCAGCATTGCCAGATCCTTACCCTCGGGACCGAGCTCGCTGTAGCGTTCGATGACTTGCATCTCGCGGTTGTGCACCAACCGGGTGCCGCCGGATGCCATTCGGACTTTGCCAATCGCGCGCGACACCTCGGCGCGACGTTTCACGGCGGCGAGTATCTCCCGGTCGAGTCGGTCGATTTCCTCGCGCAGCTCGTCGATGCTGGGGAGCGTTTCGGTGTCGATCATGTCGGTGTTCATTTCTGCTGACTCCGCGTTCTCGTGATGTGGGGGGTCTGGTCTCATCCGGGTCGGGCCTCACACAAGAATCGAGCCCCGGATCCGGAAGCGGACCACGGGGCTCTGCGATTGCAGCTAAACCACGGGCACCGCTGGCGGCGGGTACCCGTAAAAAAATCGATGCTGCGCGTTGAGCACAGAATGAGTGTGCCACATAATGCGGAATTTTCAGACAAAACCCTGGTCACGGACTAGCGGGGGCCCGCAGCGGGACTGCGGCGGGGCCACACCGGACTTCCGGAGGGCCATTCGCACAGACTCGTCGGCGGTCGGCGGTAAGTTTGGACGGACATGAGTGTGCACGCGACCGAAGCAATGTTTTCCGGGTCCCCGGGGCCCCCTGGACCCGACTCAGCGGATCAACTGCTCGACGGCCTTAATCCCCAGCAGCGCCAAGCGGTGGTGCATGAGGGTTCTCCGCTGCTGATCGTCGCCGGCGCGGGCTCGGGCAAGACGGCGGTGTTGACCAGGCGCATCGCCTACCTGATCGCCGCCCGCGGGGTGGGGGTCGGCCAGATATTGGCCATCACTTTCACCAACAAGGCCGCCGCGGAGATGCGCGAACGGGTGGCGGCCCTGGTCGGCGCCCGCGCCCGCTACATGTGGGTGTCGACCTTCCACTCCAGCTGCGTACGCATCCTGCGCAACCAGGCGTCGCTGATCGAAGGCCTCAACTCGAACTTCTCGATCTACGACGCCGACGATTCGCGGCGGCTGCTGCAGATGATCGGCCGGGACATGGGGCTGGACATCAAGCGGTATTCGCCGCGGCTGCTGGCCAACGCGATCTCCAACCTGAAGAACGAGCTGATCGACCCGGACGGTGCGCTGCACGCCCTGACCGATGAGTCCGATGACCTGACCCGCACCGTCGCCTCCGTCTACGCCGAATACCAGCGTCGGCTGCGGGCGGCCAACGCGCTGGACTTCGACGACTTGATCGGCGAGACCGTGGCGGTGCTGCAGACCTTCCCGCAGATTGCGCAGTATTACCGGCGCCGCTTCCGCCACGTCTTGGTCGACGAATACCAGGACACCAACCACGCGCAGTACGTCCTGGTGCGCGAATTGGTCGGTACCGACACCGAAGATGGTGTGCCGCCCGGCGAGTTGTGCGTCGTCGGTGACGCCGACCAGTCGATCTATGCGTTCCGCGGGGCAACCATCCGCAACATCGAAGACTTCGAGCGCGACTATCCCGACGCGACAACGATTCTGCTGGAACAGAATTACCGCTCGACGCAGAACATCCTCTCGGCGGCCAACTCGGTGATCTCGCGTAACGCCGGACGTCGCGAGAAGCGATTGTGGACCGACGCCGGCAAGGGCGAATTGATCGTCGGCTACGTCGCGGACAACGAGCACGACGAGGCCAGGTTCGTCGCCGAAGAGATCGACGCGCTGGTCGAGCGGGGCGAGATCACCTACAACGACGTAGCAGTCTTCTACCGCACCAACAACTCGTCGCGGGCGCTGGAAGAGGTGTTCATCCGGGCTGGCATCGCCTACAAAGTCGTTGGGGGAGTGCGCTTTTACGAGCGCAAGGAGATCCGCGACATCGTCGCCTACTTACGGGTGCTGGACAATCCGGGTGACGCCGTAAGCCTGCGCCGCATCCTCAACACCCCGCGTCGGGGTATCGGTGATCGGGCCGAGGCCTGCGTGGCGGTGTACGCCGAGAACACCGGCTCCACTTTTGCCGACGCTCTTGTCGCCGCGGCGCAGGGCAAGGTGCCGATGCTGAATTCCCGTGCGGAGAAGGCGATCTCGGGTTTCGTCGAGATGCTCGACGAGTTGCGGGGACGCCTCGATGACGACCTCGGCGAGTTGGTCGAGGCCGTACTGGAACGCACCGGGTACCGTCGCGAACTCGAATCGTCCACCGACCCACAGGAATTGGCGCGGCTGGATAACCTCAACGAACTCGTCAGCGTCGCGCACGAATTCAGCATCGACCTAGCGAATGCCGCGGCCGCGGAGGGGGACAGCTCGCCCGAGGACGAGGACGTGCCGGACACCGGCGTGCTGGCCGCGTTCCTCGAACGCGTCTCGTTGGTGGCCGACACCGACGAAATCCCCGAACACGGCGCCGGCGTGGTCACGCTCATGACCTTGCACACCGCCAAGGGGTTGGAGTTCCCGGTGGTGTTCGTCACCGGCTGGGAGGACGGCATGTTTCCGCACATGCGGGCATTGGACGATCCCACCGAATTGTCCGAAGAGCGGCGCCTGGCCTATGTCGGCATCACCCGGGCCCGGCAACGGCTCTACGTCAGCCGCGCGATCGTGCGGTCGTCGTGGGGCCAGCCCATGCTGAACCCGGAATCGCGATTCCTGCGCGAGATTCCGCAGGAACTCATCGAATGGCGGCGGGTGGCCCCGAAGCCGTCGTTCAGCGCGCCGGTCAGCGGCGCCGGCCGGTTCGGTACGCCGCGCTCAGCACCCACCAGGTCGGGGATGAGCAAGCGTCCGCTGCTGGTGCTCGAGCCGGGGGACCGGGTAACCCACGACAAGTACGGGCTGGGTCGGGTGGAAGAGGTTTCCGGCGTCGGCGAATCGGCCATGTCGTTGATCGACTTCGGCAGCGCGGGACGGGTGAAGCTGATGCACAACCACGCGCCGATCAGCAAGCTCTGATCGCCGGTTCTCTCAGTAGCGCAGCCAGCGTTCGGTCTGCGGGTGCAGCGCGAAGACGACGCTGGCGATCGGCAACACCGGAAGGGTGTGCACAATCCACGCCACTCGTGCACCCGCGATGAACACACCGACATAGGTCAGCACCGCGACCACCGCGCCGGCGACCAGCAAATAGCGCCCGATGGGGCGGCGCAGCAGCAGCATGATCACGCCGGTGATGGTGGATGCGGCGAAGACGAGGGCCAGAAACCCGACCGCTATGCAGAACAGCCGGTCGGTTCGCCACCATCCGGCGATCAACTCCGTGGCCACCACCGACGTGGCCCAGCCGCTGACGATGCTGATCACACACGCGACGACGGCGGTGCGGGGACTGGGTGCGATGAGCGCCGCCTGCGACGGGGGTAGGGTCGCGCGCCTGATGATGCGGGTGGCGGGATCGGCTGGTGGCAGTTGCGTGGTTTGGGCGTCCGGGACCGTCGGCAACGGTCCCGTCGGCGCACGCCGGATGATGCGGGTACGTGGCTCTGACGGTGCGGGTGTCTCCGCGGCAGCCGGAGGTGCCGCCTCAGTTTCTGCCTGGGGTGGATCGTCGCGCGCAGGAGGTTCGTTCGGCGTCGGCGGCTGCGTCATACGGGCCGGTCAGCCGGCGTAGTTGCCGACGCTGAGGCCGCGCTTGGCCAGCCACGGCACCGGGTCGATCCGCTCGGAGCCGTTCAGGAGCACCTCGAAGTGCAGATGCGGACCGGTGGAAAAGCCGCGGTTACCCATGGTCGCTATCTGGTCGCCGGCCATGACGCGCTCGCCGATGCTGACCAGCGTCGTGTTGACGTGCCCGTAGAGCGTCACGGTTCCGTCGGCGTGGCGGAGCTTGACCCACATCCCGTAGCCGGCGGTCGGTCCGGCGTCGATGACGACGCCGTCGGACACTGCGTAGATCGGGGTCCCGATCGAGTTGGCCACGTCGATGCCGGCGTGCAGCACGCCCCAGCGGTAGCCGAAGTTGGAAGTGAAGATGCCTCGGGTCGGCATCACGTACAGCGGCTGCTGCAGGCGCGCCTCGCGCTGTGCGCGTTCCTGGGCGAACGCCACACCCCTGGCGAACTCCTCGTTGTGTACCGCGGCGAGGTTGGCGGGTTGAGCCGCGATCACCTGCACACCGCGGGGGGCGTTGTTGCCCGACCCGCCGACCAGCGCGGACGCGTTGGCGGTCAGCACCGTCTCGGGCTTCTGGGCATCAGATTGATGGGTCGCCGTGTGCGTCGCTGCGGCTGCCGCGCCCGCGGCCATGGCCCCGATCAGCAGGCGTCCCTTGGCGGCGCTGGTCGGTTGCTTGCGATGCTGCCCACCGCTCCGCGGCACCGGGGTGATCCGCTCCGTGGGCGCATGCGCGTCGGGTTCGATGATCACCCGGGTCATCACGTCGGTGATGGCGGCGGAAGGGGGCGCCAGCGGCCGCGGCGATTCGTCGAGTTCGCTGAGGTCGTCGAGTTCGGGTGCGTCCAGCAGGGCGTCGTCGCCGAAGATCGCCTCGTCGCCGTAATCCAGCTCGTCAAGATCGGCGAAATCCAGGTCGTCGAGATCGTCGAACCCGTCGAGCGGGATGATCTCGGTCACTTCGTTACGGTGGTGATGCAGCCAACGATCGCGGGGTGCGCGAGCCGCAACTGCGCTGGCAGTGCGGGCAAATCGGTGCTGGGACAAGCTGGGGGCGTCCTCGGATCGTGACCATAACGTTATCTGGACCCTGAGACGGTATCCGCTGAGCCCCAGAACTGGCAACCTGGGTATGGAATCTGGTCATTTTTGTGACTTGTATCACGGTTTCGGAAGAATGAACATTCGGTGACCCGCGCCACAGGGGTGGATGCCACTGCTACGGCCATTTCGCGTCTCGATACAGTTCCCCTGCGAGTTGCGCATTTAGCCCAGCGAGACGGTGAGGCCATGGATCTTTTCGAGTATCAAGCCAAAGAGTTGTTCGCCAAGCATGGCGTGCCTGGCAATAAAGGCCGGGTGACTGACACCGCCGAGGGCGCCAAGGCCATCGCTACCGAGATCGGTAAGCCGGTGATGGTCAAGGCGCAGGTCAAGACCGGCGGTCGCGGAAAGGCCGGTGGCGTGAAGTACGCCGCCACCCCCGATGAGGCTTACGAACACGCCAAGAACATTCTGGGCTTGGACATCAAGGGCCACATCGTGAAGAAGCTGCTGGTTGCCGAGGCCAGCGACATCGCCGAGGAGTACTACCTCTCCTTCCTGCTCGACCGCGCCAACCGCAGCTACCTGGCCATGTGCTCGGTAGAGGGCGGCATGGAGATCGAGGAAGTCGCGGCCACCAAGCCAGACCGGCTGGCCAAAGTTCCGGTGAGTGCCGTCAAGGGTGTCGACCTGGAATTCGCGCGATCGATCGCCGAGCAGGGCCATCTGCCCGCCGAGGTGCTCGACGCGGCGGCGGTCACCATCGAAAAGCTGTGGGGGGTGTTCGTCGGCGAGGACGCCACGCTGGTCGAGGTCAACCCGCTGGTGCGCACTCCCTCACGCGGTGAGGATGACCCAGGCCAGATCCTGGCGCTGGACGGCAAGGTCACCCTGGACGGCAACGCCGCTTTCCGTCAGCCCGGCCACGCCGAGTTCGAGGACAAGGCGTCCACCGACCCGTTGGAGCTCAAGGCCAAGGAGCACGACCTCAACTACGTCAAGCTCGACGGTGAGGTGGGGATCATCGGCAACGGGGCCGGCCTGGTGATGTCGACCCTCGACGTCGTCGCCTACGCGGGCGAGAAGCACGGCGGTGTCAAGCCGGCCAACTTCCTGGACATCGGCGGCGGCGCTTCGGCCGAGGTGATGGCCGCCGGTTTGGACGTGATCTTGGGCGACGAGCAGGTCAAGAGCGTCTTCGTCAACGTTTTCGGCGGCATCACCTCCTGCGACGCGGTGGCCACCGGGATCGTCAAGGCGCTGGAAATCCTGGGCGACGAGGCCAACAAGCCGCTGGTGGTGCGGTTGGACGGCAACAACGTCGAAGAAGGCCGGCGCATCCTGGCCGAGGCCAACCACCCGCTGGTGACGTTGGTCCCCACGATGGACGAAGCCGCCGACAAAGCGGCCGAGCTGGCGAGCGCCTGAGAGAGGACAGCGACAGATGGCAATCTTCCTGACCAAAGACAACAAGGTCATCGTCCAGGGCATCACCGGCAGCGAGGCCACCGTGCACACCGCCCGGATGCTCAAGGCGGGCACCCAGATCGTCGGCGGCGTGAACGCGCGCAAGGCCGGCACCGAGGTCACCCACGAGGACAGGGGCGGCAGGATCATCAAGCTGCCGGTGTTCGGCAGCGTCTCGGAAGCGATGGAAAAGACCGGCGCCGACGTGTCGATCATCTTCGTGCCGCCGAAGTTCGCCAAGGACGCGATCATCGAGGCCATCGACGCCGAGATCCCCTTGTTGGTGGTCATCACCGAGGGGATTCCGGTGCAGGACAGCGCTTATGCCTGGGCCTACAACCTGGAGAAGGGCGGCAAGACCCGCATCATCGGCCCGAACTGCCCGGGCATCATCAGCCCTGGGCAGGCGCTGGTCGGCATCACCCCGGCCAACATCACCGGCGCCGGGCCCGTCGGGCTGGTGTCCAAGTCGGGCACGCTGACCTACCAGATGATGTACGAGCTGCGTGACTTCGGCTTCACCACCTCGATCGGCATCGGCGGCGACCCGATCATCGGCACCACCCACATCGACGCCATCGAGGCCTTCGAGAAGGACCCCGACACCAAGCTGATCGTGATGATCGGTGAGATCGGCGGCGACGCCGAGGAGCGGGCGGCCGACTACATCAAGGCCAACGTGTCCAAGCCGGTGGTCGGCTACGTCGCGGGATTCACTGCGCCGGAAGGCAAGACGATGGGCCACGCCGGCGCCATCGTGTCCGGCTCGTCGGGCACCGCGGCCGCCAAGAAGGAGGCCCTGGAGGCGGCCGGGGTCAAGGTGGGCAAGACGCCGTCCGAGACGGCCGCGCTGGCTCGGGAGATCCTGCAGAGCCTGTAACGCCTTTGCGCGAAGGCCTCGCGGCACGAAAGTGCTCCGCGGGGCCTTCGTGTTGTTACGGCAGGCCGGGCTGTTACGGCAGGCCGGGTTGGCCGGCGGCACCGAGCAACTGACCGCCGTCGCCGCCTTGGCCACCGGTGCCGTTGGTCCCTCCACCGCCACCGGTCCCGCCATTGCCGCCATTCCCGCCGAAACCAATCAGGAACCCGGCGCGCCCGCCGTTGCCCCCATTCCCGCCGTTAATACCGGAGGGTCCGCCGGAGCCGCCGCTGCCACCGTCGCCGAACAGCAGGCCTGCATCACCGCCAGCCCCGCCTGTGCCCCCGTTGAGTCCTCCGGCGCCGCCGGCGCCGCCTGAGCCGGACAGGGTGCCCCCTGCACCACCGGCACCGCCGGCGCCCCCGTTGTATCCGCCGGTGCCGCCGGCGCCTCCCTGGCCGTTGAGGAAGCCGCCGTGGCCGCCAATTCCGCCGGCACCGCCAGGCGCAGTCCCAACTGAGTCGGCGCCCGCGCCACCGGCCCCGCCGGAGCCCAGGATGAGTCCGCCCAAGCCGCCGGCGCCGCCTGCACCACCACTGCCGGCAGGGCCGCCAAAGGCATCGAAACTGGCGCCACCGCGGCCGCCGGCCCCGCCGGTGCCAAACAATCCGCCGGCACCTCCGGCGCCGCCCAGCCCACCCGAGGACCCGACGTTCGAGGTCCCGCCTGCACCGCCGACACCGCCGGCGCCGAACAGGCCGGCCGCCCCTCCGGTGCCTCCGGTGCCGCCCTGGCCGGATCCTCCGGTCCCGCCGGCGCCCCCATTACCGAATAACAGCCCGCCCGCTCCGCCGTCACCCCCAGGTGCCCTAACGCTGAGCGCTCTGCCGGCGCCGCCGGCTCCGCCGTTGCCTATCAGGCCGGCGTCCCCGCCCTTACCCCCGGCCGGGTGAGCGGCCGTGCCCGCCCCGCCAGCGCCGCCATTGCCGATCAGCAGCCCGCCGGCCTGGCCGTCTTGGCCCGGTGCCCCGTTGGCTCCGTTACCGATCAGCGGTCGCCCCAGCAGCAGGTTGGTGGGGGTGTTGATCACGTTGAGGACTTGCTGCTCGAGGGTCTGCAGCGGCGTGGCGGCGGTGGCCTCGGCGAGCGCGTACTGACCTGCGCCCGCGCTCATGAGTTGCACGAAGCGGTCGTGGAAGACCGCCGCCTGGGCACCGAGCGCTTGATACCCCTGGGCATGTGCGCCGAACGCGGCGGCGACTGCTGCCGATACCTCGTCGGCGCCCGCGGCGAGCAACTGCGTCGTCGGGCTCAAGGCTGCCGCATTGGCCTGGTTGATAGTTGCACCGAGATTCGCCAGATCCGAGGCGGCGGCTAGCACGGCCTCCGGAATGGTGGTGACAAATGACATCCGGTCACCTCCCCGGACGCGGAAGTGGCGGTCGACGGTCGATCGTCAGCGTCCTCGACGCACATCCGAGAGGTAGCAAGCGTAACGCGCTCACATAGAAGGCATGCCATTTTCTGACGAATATCCGATGAGTTCGGTTGCACGCTGCTGGGCGGGTTCCGAACGTCACGCAGGTGTGGCGTTCAACGGCCACCGTCGCGCTGACGTGACGCTCGGCGTGGGGGGTGATAACCATTTCGGACCCACCGTCGTGTTGCCCGCCCATTTAGGGTAATTAGTTGAACTATGAATCTCGATCCGCGGACCCCCGTCATCGTCGGTGTCGGGCAGTCCGCCGAACGTATCGACGACCCCACCTATCGGGCCATGTCACCCGTCGAACTGGCCGCCGCGGCCGCCCAAGCAGCCCTTGCCGATTGTGGCGCGGACGCGGTGGCAGTTGCCGTCGACACCGTCGCCGCGCTTCGGCAATTCGAGATCTCCAGCCCTGTCGCCATCGCTCCGCTGGGGCGGTCCAACAACTATCCGCGTTCGGTGGCCAACCGGATCGGCGCCAAACCCGACCGGCTAATCCTCGAAGTCGTCGGTGGTCAGGGGCCCCAGCGCCTGGTCAACGAGTTGGCTGCGGAGATCGCCGCGGGTAGGTTCGAGGTGGCCCTGGTCTTCGGCTCCGACGCGACGTCCACCCTGCGGTATTTCGCGCAGGCGGAGGACAAGCCGGACTTCAACGAGACCGTCGACGGGGACCTGGAAGACCGCGGCTTGGGCATCGAAAAGCTGATGTCTCGCTACACGGTGATCCATGGGCTGGTGGACGCACCGACTCAGTACGCGTTGATGGAAAACGCTCGCCGCGCCGGAACGGGATTGGGCCCGGCCGAGTACCTACGTCGGATGGGCGAGTTGTTCGCGCCGTTCACCAAGGTTGCGGCGGGTAATCCGTTCGCTGCCGCGCCCGTTGAGCGCAGTGTCGAAGAGTTGACCACGATCACCGACAGCAACCGGATGATCGCCGAGCCCTATCCGCGCTTCCTGGTCGCCCGCGACCAGGTGAACCAGGGTGCAGCCGCGCTGCTGATGTCGGTCGACGCCGCGCAACGGCTCGGCGTCCCCCGCGAGAAGTGGGTGTACCTCCGTGGCCATGCCGACCTGACCGAGCAGGGGATGCTGGACCGTCCGGATCTCGGCCGTGCCCCGTCGGCGGTCATGGCGGTACGCGAGGCGCTAGAGGTGGCCGGTATCGGTGTCGACGACGTGGCCACCTTCGACCTGTATAGCTGCTTCCCGGTGCCGGTCTTCAATATCTGTGACGGTCTGGATATCGCGCCCGACGACCCGCGCGGCCTCACGCTGACCGGCGGGCTGCCGTTCTTCGGCGGGGCGGGCAACAACTACTCCATGCACGCAATTGCCGAAACGGTAGCCCGAATGCGCAGCGCGCCAGGGGAATTCGGTCTCGTCGGCGCCAACGGCGGTGTGCTGAGCAAGTATTCGGTGGGCGTCTACTCGACCGAGCCGGCGCCGTGGCGGGCCGATCGCAGCCCGCAGCTGCAGGCGGACATCGACAGCCGGCCCACCGTGGCGGTCACCGAGAGCGCCGACGGCCCCGGCGTCATCGAGACCTACACGGTCCGCCGCGACGCGGGCCGTCGGACCGGCATCATCATCGGCCGGTTGGTTGCCGACGGCAGTCGGTTCCTGGCAACGACGGAGGACGCCGACTTGATCGCACTTCTGGCCGACGACGACCCGCTGGGGGCGTCCGTGCGCGTGAAGTCGTTCGACTACGGCAATCGCTGCGTTTCGGGCTGAAGGGCGGGTCCAGCCTCAGGCCGGCGTGATGCCCCTCCTGCCGATCGGACCGCCGATGAGGTAGCCGCCGAAGCCGCCGGGGGCGCCGATGCCGGGCGTGTTCCCGATGCCGCCGTTGCCGCCGGCGCCGCCGAAGCCGAAGAGGTAGCCGCCGTAACCGCCCTGGCCGCCGTTACCTCCGAACGCCAGGTTGGGCGCACCGAACCCGTTGCCGCCGGCGCCGCCAATACCGAAGAGGCCACCGATGCCGCCCATGCCGCCGACCCCGCCACGGCCACCCATCAGCGCGCCCCCGCCGTTGCCGCCTGCTCCGCCGATACCAAAGATGCCCCCGCCGTCGCCACCAAATCCTCCGGGCCCGCCGGTCCCGTTGAAGGTCAATGCGTTTCCGCCGGCACCGCCGTTGCCGCCAATGCTGAAGAATTGACCATTACCCCAGCCGCCTTGGCCGCCCTGGCCGCCGATGTTGGTGCCGCCGAAGGCATCTCCGCCGAGGCCGCCGTCGGCGCCGATGCCGATGATGTTGTAGAAGAGGTTGCCGACGCCACCAGGTCCGCCGATTCCCGCGACCCCGCCGGCGCTGGCCGTTCCGCCACCACCGCCGGTTCCGCCGAGTCCGAAGATCAGGCCCAGGCCGTCGCCTCCGTAGCCGCCCCAGCCGGCAACAAAGCCATCGCCGCCTCTACCGCCCGCGCCGCCGTTGCCGAACAGAAGCCCACCGTTGCCGCCCCAGCCGCCGTCGCCGGCGACGCCGATCAGAGCCTGCCCGCCGGTCCCCCCAACCCCCCCGTTGCCGAACAGGCCGACGGCGTTGCCGCCGTTGCCGCCCCAACCGGCTAGACCGCCGTTGACATTGGTCGCGCCGCCGGTACCGCCGGTGCCGCCGTTGCCCCACAAGAACCCGCCATCCCCGCCGTTTCCGCCGTTCTGCCCGGGTCCGCCTGCCCCGCCTCGGCCCCCGTTGCCCCACAGCAAGCCGCCGTTCTGGCCGTCGGAGCCGGTTCCGTCTACGCCATCGAAGCCGTCGCCGATCAGCGGTCGTCCCAGAAAGGTCTGGAACGGCGCGTTGATCGCGTCGAGCAACTGCTGCAGCGGATTTGCGTTGGCCGCCTCGGCGACGGCGTAAGAGTTAGCGCCCGCCGTCAGCAACTCGACGAACTGCTGGTGAAACGTTGCCGCCTGAGAGCTGAGCGCCTGGTAGCTCTGAGCGTGCGCGTTGAACAGCGCCGCGACCGCCGCCGACACTTCATCGGCACCCGCGGCCAGCACCGCCGATGTCGGCGCGGCGGCTGCTGTGTTTGCCGCATCGATCGTCGAAGCGATGCTCGCCAAGTCCGAGGCCGCCGTAGCGACATACTCCGGAACCGTGACCAGATAGGACATTCCCGACCTCCGCAGGCTGCGGCGACCGCCCGTGGCCGCCGATAAGCAAATCGTCATTTCTGCCCCTGCCTACCGATCCCAAGTTGTTCTGAGAAGGGTGTCGAGACAGGTGTCTCACAGACTAGCACGGCGTTGCTGAGATTTAGCTGTGCGCGCGATAAGGAAACGCCTGCGCTTAGGGCAAGCCCGGGACCCCGCCATCCCCGAGCAGCAAGCCTCCGGTGCCGCCGCCGCCACCCGCGCCCGGCAGCGTGCCGGCACCGCCGTTGCCGCCATTTCCGCCGTTGCCGATCAACACCACATTCCCGCCGCGGCCGCCGGTCCCGCCCTGACCTCCTGGCGCGAGGCTGTCCCCACCAGCGCCGCCGATGCCGCCGAAGCCGAACAGGCCCGCGTTGCCGCCCGCACCCGCGTCGCCTCCGGCGCCATTGCGCCCCAGGCCTCCGTCGCCGCCGTCGCCACCAGAACCCCAGAACAGTCCGCCGTTGCCGGCGATCCCACCGGTACCGCCCGACGGGCTGCCGGATCCGCCGTCGCCGCCCGCTCCGCCTTTGCCGAACAATTGCGCGGCGCCGCCAGCCCCGCCGGTCCCACCCGGTTGAGGCCCAACGCCGTTCCCGCTGAATCCCCCGAGGTCGCCCGCGCCGCCATCGCCGAATACTCCGGCCGTGCCGCCGGCCCCACCGGCCCCACCCTTGCCAGTGCCGGGGCCGCTGCCACCCGCACCTCCGCTGCCGCCGTTGCCGACGAGCTTGGCGTCGCCCCCGCGTCCTCCGTCCCCAGCGTTGGCCGCGTTGATGCTGGTCCCACCAGCCCCGCCGGCTCCGCCGTCGCCGAACTGGCCGCTGGCCCCGCCCGCACCGCCATGACCGCCGCCGTTGGCTCCGGTACCGCCGAGACCGCCGGTGCCGCCGCTGCCGAAGAGCGATCCGCCGGCCCCGCCCGCGCCGCCGTTGCCGGCGCTAATTACGCCGAACCCGCCGGTGCCGCCGGCGCCGCCGTTGCCGAAGATCAGCCCGCCGGCCCCGCCCGCACCCCCGTTTCCGCCAACGAAGCCCAGGCTTGCCCCGCCCGCGCCACCCGGCCCGCCATTTCCGAATAGCCCGGCAGATCCGCCCTTGCCGCCAGGCCCTCCGTTGTTGATGCTTGTCACTCCGGAACCGCCGGCGCCGCCGTTGCCGAACAGGAGACCGCCGTCGCCACCGTTTTGGCCGGTCCCCGGCGCGCCGTTGGCTCCGTTGCCGATCAGCGGACGCCCCAGCAACGCCAGTGTGGGCGCATTGATCGCGTTGAGCAGATTTTGTTGAACGACATTGGCTGCCTCGGCGCTGGCATAAGCGCCGCCGCCGGCGGCCAACGTCTGCACGAATTGGGTATGAAAGGCGGCGGCCTGGGCGCTGACCGCCTGATATCCCTGCGCGTGCGATGCGAACACCGCCGCGATCGCCGCAGACACTTCGTCCGCGCCCGCGGCCAGTACCTCCGTGGTACGAGTGGCGGCGGCGACGTTGGCCGCGGTGATGGTTGCGCCGATGTCGGCAAGATTGGCGGCGACCGCTGACAGCGCTTCTGGTGCCGCGATGACGAACGACATGGCACGACCCCCACTGCGAGTCCCCGCCGACCCCGAGGGTCGCCCGGCGTCGGCGCCAGCGATCTACTGATTGTCCTCCTGTTTTCGCCCGTCTGCAGCGGTTTCGGTGCCCGCGCTACAACCCGGGCGTCAGACGAAGGCGGCTAACTTGCCGGCCAACCGCTCCACGTAAGCGGCAACCTCGTCCGCGGAACGATCCGGGAGGCCGAACAACACCTCGGTCACACCGAGTTCGGCCCAATGCTCCAGCTTCTCGCGCACCGGTTTGAAGTCCAGCGCCACAATCTGCGGCGCGCCGTCACGGCCCGCCGCGGCCCACGTGTCCTGCAACAACTTCACCGGGGCGTCGATGTCGAAGTCGCGGGGAGTGGTGATCCAGCCGTCGGCGCTGCGCGCGATCCACTTGAAGTTCTTCTCGGTGCCCGCCGCCCCCACCAGCACGGGGATGTGTGCCTGGACCGGCTTGGGCCAAGCCCAGCTGGGCCCGAACTTGACGAACTCGCCGTCATACTCGGCTTCCTCTTGCGTCCACAGCGCCCGCATCGCTTCCAGGTACTCCCGCAACATGGTGCGTCGACGTCCGGGCGGGACGCCGTGGTCGGCGAGTTCGTCGGTGTTCCAGCCGAACCCAACGCCGAGGCTGACCCGGCCGCCGGACAGATGGTCAAGCGTGGCAATGCTTTTCGCCAATGTGATGGGGTCGTGCTCGACCGGCAGCGCGACCGCCGTGGACAGCCGAACGCGAGTCGTCACCGCTGACGCTGCGCCCAAACTCACCCACGGGTCCAGCGTGCGCATGTAACGGTCGTCGGGCAGTGACGCGTCACCCGTGGTCGGGTGGGCTGCCTCCCGCTTGATCGGTATGTGTGTGTGCTCCGGCACGTAGAACGTGTGGAAACCGTGTTCGTCAGCAAGTTTGGCGGCTGCTGCCGGAGCGATTCCACGGTCACTGGTGAAAAGCACTAGGCCGTAGTCCATGCACAGAATTAGAACGTGTTCTACCTAGGCGGGGCAAGCGAGGTCGATCTGTGGTGCTGGGGCGGGGGTTGGGAACGTCGCTTCGACGCCGCAACCCGAGCGTGCGCTAGCGTGGTTGTTCGAACGGCGTCGCAGCAGTGCAACGTCGCACTGTCGCCGAGGCACCGCGACGGCACCAACAGGAGGAGCCATGACCTACCAGCCCGGCAGCCCCGGATTTCAACCCTCCCAGCCCTCCGGCCCCTATGGAGCTTCCACACCTTCGTTCGCCAAGGAAGACAGTGGCGACAGCAAGCTTCCGCTGTACCTGAGCGTCGCGGTCGCCGCCCTGGGCCTTGCGGCGTATCTTGCGAGTTTCGGCCCGATGTTCACCCTGAGCTCTGAGCTGGGTGGCGGCAGCAGCTCGGCGTCAGGCGGCGCCGAACTGGCTGTCATCGTGTCCCTGCTGGCCGGGCTGCTTGCCGGGGTGAGCCTGGTGCCGAAGGTCAAGAGCTACTTCCCGGTCGTCGGCGTACTAGCGGTATTAGCCGTACTCCTGCTCATCTCCTCGACGTTCAACAAGCCGAGCGCGTACTCGACCGGTTGGGCGTTGTGGGTTGTCTTGGTGTTCATCGTTTTCCAGGCCGTCGCCGCGGTTGGGGCTCTGCTGCTGGACGCAGGCGTCATTGCCGCGCCGGCGCCGCGGCCCAAGTTCGACCAGTACGGGCAGTACGGGCAATACGGGCAGTACGGCCAGTACGGGGGTCAGCCGGGCGGCTACTACCCGCCGCCGGGAGCGCAGCAGTCCGCCCCGAACGCGCAGCAGTCGGGCGCGAATCCGCAGCAGTCCGGTGCGAATCCGCAGCAGGCGGGGGGCTACGGAGCGCAGCAGCAGTACGGCGGTTATCCCGGTAACCAGGGTCAACAGCCGCAACAGGGTCAGAGCGGTGGATTCAGCGCGCAACCGTCGCAATCACCAACGCAGCAGGCCTCGCACCAAGGTTCGTCGACCCCGCCTACCGGCTTCCCGAGCTTCAGCCCGCCCCCGCCCGTGGGCGGCGGGTCGGGCTCCGAAGGGGGCTCGGCGCCGGTCAACTACGGGAACTCCGGCGGAGGAAACGCTGGCGGGGGGCAACAGTACGGCCAGCAGTCGTCCCCCGGATCGGCGCCTGTTTAACCGAGCGCTATCGCGCGTAGCCGGACACGTGCGCGAAGCGTGACACGGGTGGACGATCGGGCAGCGGGTGCGCGTCAGGCGCGTGACCTAGTCCGGGTTGCCTTCGCCCCAGCCGTGGTGGCGCTGGTCGTCATCGCCGCGATCACCCTGCTGGAGTTGCTGATCGCCAACAGCGACATGACGGGCGCTTTGGGTGCCATCGCCAGTATGTGGCTGGGTGTGCATCAGGTTCCGATTTCCATCGGTGGCCGCGAACTGGGCGTGATGCCGCTGGGGCCGGTGCTGTTGATGGTCTGGGGGACGGCCCGCACGACGGCGCGTGCCACCTCGCCGTATTCGTCGTGGTTGGTCGTGCGGTGGGTGGTCGCCTCGGCGCTGGGTGGACCACTGCTGATCGCGGCGGTCGCGCTGGCGGTGATCCACGACGCGTCTTCCGTTCTTACCGAACTTCAAACGCCCAGTGCGCTGCGGGCCTTCACCAGTGTGCTGGTGGTGCATGGCGTGGGTGCGGCGATCGGCGTGTGGTCACAGCTGGGCCGCCGGGCATTGGCAGCGACGCCGCTGCCCGATTGGCTCGGTGATTCGGTGCGTGCGGCGGCCGCGGGGGTGTTGGCGTTGCTCGGCATGTCCGGCATGGTGACGGCGGCTTCGCTGGTCGTGCACTGGGGCACCATGCAGGAGCTCTACGGGATCACCGAGTCCATCTGGGGCCAGTTCAATCTCACTGCGCTGTCGGTGCTTTACGCGCCCAACGTCATCGTCGGCGCGTCCGCGGTAGCGGTCGGCTCGAGTGCCCATATCGGCTTTGCGACCTTCAGTTCGTTCACCGTCTTCGGGGGCGATATCCCGGCGTTGCCGATCTTGGCCGCGTCGCCCACGCCGCCACTCGCGCCGGTGTGGGTGGCGCTGCTGATCATCGGCGCGGCCTCTGGGGTGGCGGTTGGGCAGCAGTGTGCTCGCTACCCGTTGCCGTTTGTTGCCGCCCTGGCCAAGGTTTTGGTCGCTTCGGTTCTTGGGGCGTTGGCGATGGGTCTGCTCGCGTACGGGGGGAGTGGCAAGCTCGGCAACTTCGGTGACGTCGGCGTGGATCTGGGTGCCCTGTTGATCGGCGTGTTCCTCTGGTTCGCCGTGGTGGGCGGCCTGACGGTGGTGATGGCGGGCGGCATCAGGCGGCGTCCCAGGCGGCCCAAGCCGAAGCGACCGCCCGAGGAAGACACGGCGGTCGCCGATCGTTTCGACGACAGCGAGGGTGACGGCGTCGGGGACGAGGGCGACGGAGGCGAACCGCCGCTGGTCGGGGACGAAGGCGGACTGCGGTTGCCCGAAGACCCCGGAGACGAACCCGGATTCGACGAGGGCGAGCGGGCCGAGTCGCCCGTCGACGCCGAGCACCCCCGCGAGGAATAGTGGTCGGCCGCTCACGCGGCCGTCATCGTCGCCCGACTGTGCCAAATTGTCGGGCTCCTCCTCCGGCCGCTAACACGGCCGTCATCGTCGCCCGACTAGGCTTCCCGTGTGCAAGAACCGCTCCGGATCCCCCCAAGTGCACCGGCGCGGCTGGTAGTGCTGGCGTCGGGTACCGGTTCGCTACTGAACTCACTGCTTGAGGCCGCGGTGGACGACTATCCGGCGCGGATCGTCGCCGTCGGTGTCGACCGAGACTGCCGCGCCACCGAGATCGCCGCGCGGGCATCACTGCCAGTCTTCACCGTCCGGCTCAAGGACTACGCCACCCGCGAGGCGTGGGACGCGGCCATCACCGAGGCCACGGCCGCGCACTCGCCAGACTTGATCATCTCCGCCGGGTTTATGAAAATCCTTGGACCGCAATTTCTTTCGAGATTCTCCGGTCGTACGCTGAACACTCATCCGGCGCTGTTGCCGGCCTTCCCCGGGGCGCACGGAGTGGCCGATGCGCTGGCCTACGGCGTCAAGGTCACGGGTTGTACGGTGCATCTGGTAGATGCGGGCGTGGACACCGGGCCGATACTGGCGCAGCAGCCCATCCCGGTGCTTGCCGATGACGACGAAGAGACCCTGCATGAACGGATCAAGGTCACCGAACGCCAACTCCTGGTGGACGTGGTGGCCGCGATTGCGACTGGTGGCGTGACCGTAAGCGGACGAAAAGCGACCCTAGGAGTGACCACGGAATGAGCAACGCATGAGCGACGAGGCACGGCGACCAATCCGGCGCGCATTGATCAGCGTCTACGACAAAACCGGGCTGGTCGAGCTCGCTCAGGGCCTATCCGACGCCGGCGTCCAGATCGTCTCGACCGGGTCGACCGCGAAGACCATTGCTGCCAGGGGGATTCCGGTCACGCCCGTCGAGGAGCTCACCGGTTTCCCCGAGGTACTCGACGGCCGGGTCAAGACACTGCATCCGCGAGTCCATGCCGGACTGCTCGCCGACCTCCGCAAACCCGAGCACGAAGTGGCGCTACAACGGCTGGGCATCGAGGCCTTCGAACTGGTCGTCGTGAACCTGTACCCGTTCAGTCAGACCGTCGCCTCCGGCGCGAGCGTCGACGAATGCGTGGAACAGATCGACATCGGCGGACCGTCCATGGTGCGCGCCGCAGCCAAGAACCACCCCAGCGTGGCCGTCGTCACCGACCCGAAGGGATACGACGGAGTGCTCGCAGCGGTACGCGACGGCGGGTTCACCCTCGCCGAGCGCAAGAGGCTGGCATCGCTGGCGTTTCGGCACACCGCCGAGTACGACATCGCTGTCGCGACGTGGATGCAGTCCACCCTGGCGCCCGAACAGCCACCGTCGTCGTTCCCGCAGTGGTTCGCCAGAAACTGGCACCGCTCCTCGACGCTGCGCTACGGCGAAAACCCGCACCAGCAGGCGGCGCTGTACGTCGACCCAGGCGCCTGGCCGGGTTTGGCGCAGGCCGAACAGCTGCACGGAAAAGAGATGTCGTACAACAACTTCACGGATGCGGACGCGGCCTGGCGCGCGGCATTCGACCACGAACAGATCTGCGTGGCGATCATCAAACACGCCAACCCGTGCGGCATTGCGATCTCCGAGATTTCAGTCGCGGACGCACACCGCAAGGCCCACGAATGCGACCCACTCAGCGCCTTCGGCGGGGTGATCGCGGCCAACACCGAGGTCACTGCCGAGATGGCGGAGTACGTGAGCACCATCTTCACCGAGGTGATCGTCGCGCCCGCCTATGAACCGGCGGCCCTTGAGCTGTTGACCCGCAAGAAGAACATCCGGGTGCTGGTCGCCTCCGAGCCGTTGAGCGGGGGCACCGAGCTGCGGCCGATCAGCGGGGGACTGCTGATTCAGCAGCGTGATGAGCTCGACGCGCAGGGTGACAACCCGCTGAACTGGACGCTGGCGACCGGACCGGCGGCTGACCAGGCGACCCTGACCGACCTCGTCTTCGCCTGGCGCGCGTGCCGGGCGGTCAAGTCCAACGCCATCGTGACCGTTGCCAACGGCGCCACCATCGGCGTCGGCATGGGGCAGGTCAACCGGGTCGACGCCGCCCGGCTGGCCGTCGAACGCGGTGGCGAGCGGGTGCGCGGCGCGGTGGCCGCCTCAGACGCCTTCTTCCCGTTCCCCGACGGGCTGGAGACGCTGGCCCGTGCCGGGGTCAAGGCAATCGTGCACCCCGGGGGCTCGGTGCGTGACGAGGAAGTCACCGCGGCGGCGGCCGAGGCCGGCGTCACGTTGTACCTGACTGGCGCGCGGCACTTCGCGCACTAGCGTCGTCCGCGCCCGTCGCCGCGTTACCGCGTGTCTCACCGAGCCTGAAGATTTGCAGGAGAAGTTTGAGTGGACACCTGCAGGGTTACCGGCTCGGCCTGGGCCCTGGATGGGCCCGGTGTGGCTCGGGCCAGATCCCGGCGAAAACGCCGAAATTGTGTCTGGAATTCACCTTCGGCGCCGAGCGGGTGAACGCGCCGGCGCGCGGCACCGTAACTTGGAATGGTGACTTCACCGAGCAATCTGCCCCGCACGCTAGGCGAGCTGCGGGCCTCAGGTCATCGTGAACGCGGTGTCAAGCAGGAGATCCGGGAAAACCTGCTGATCAAGTTGGCCGACGGGCTGGACAACTCGGCGATCTGGCCGGGCATTCTGGGTTTCGACGACACCGTGATTCCCCAGTTGGAACGGGCACTCATCGCGGGTCACGACTTCGTCCTGCTGGGCGAACGCGGCCAGGGTAAGACGCGCCTTCTGCGTGCGCTCACCGGTCTGCTGGACGAGTGGACACCGGTGATCGCCGGCTCCGAGTTGGGCGAGCATCCCTACACGCCGATCACGCCGGAGTGGATCCGGAAGGCAGCACAGCTGCAGGACGACCTGCCGGTGGCGTGGAAGCACCGCAGCGAGCGCTACACCGAGAAGTTGGCCACTCCCGACACCAGCGTGGCCGACCTGGTCGGTGACATTGACCCGATCAAGGTGGCCGAGGGCCGCAGCCTCGGCGACCCCGAAACCATCGCCTACGGGCTGATCCCGCGCGCGCACCGCGGCATCGTCGCCGTCAACGAGCTGCCCGACCTCGCCGAGCGCATCCAAGTCTCAATGCTCAACGTGATGGAGGAGCGCGACATCCAGGTCCGCGGCTACACGCTGCGCCTACCCCTGGACGTCCTCGTGGTCGCCAGCGCCAACCCGGAGGACTACACGAACCGCGGCCGCATCATCACCCCGCTCAAGGACCGGTTCGGCGCCGAGATCCGCACGCATTACCCGCTGGAGCTCTCGGCCGAAGTAGGCGTCATCGCCCAGGAGGCACACCTGAGCGCACAGGTGCCCGAGTACCTGATGCAGGTGATCGCACGGTTCGCCCGCTACCTGCGCGAATCCCAGTCGATCGATCAACGCTCCGGGGTGTCGGCACGGTTCGCCATCGCGGCGGCCGAGACCGTTGCGGCGGCCGCCCGCCACCGCGCGGCGGTGCTGGGGGAGACCGATCCGGTCGCCCGGGTCGTCGACCTGGGCACCATCATCGAAGTGCTGCGCGGCAAGCTGGAATTCGAATCCGGCGAGGAGGGTCGCGAGCAGGCCGTGCTCGAGCACCTGTTGCGCCGCGCCACCGCCGATACCGCCTCGCGCGTGCTGGGCGGCATTGACGTCGGCACGCTGGTGGCCGCGGTCGAGAAGGGTTCGGCGGTGACGACGGGCGAGCGGGTGTCGGCCAAGGATGTGCTCGGTGCGGTACCGGGACTGCCCGTGGTGGACAAGATCGCCCAGAAGCTGGACGCTGAATCGGAAGGCGAACGCGCCGCGGCATTGGAATTGGCGTTGGAGGCGTTGTACCTGGCGAAGCGCATCGACAAGGTATCCGGAGAGGGTCAAACCGTTTATGGGTAGAGGGCACTCACAGCGATACTCGGCGTATACCGGCGGGCCGGACCCGCTGGCTCCGCCGGTGGATCTGCGTGAGGCTCTCGAACAGATCGGCCAGGACGTCATGGCGGGCACCTCGCCGCGCCGGGCACTGGCGGAGTTGATGCGGCGCGGTACCAAGAACATGCCCGGGGCGGATCGGCTGGCCGCGGAGGCCAATCGGCGGCGCCGGGAGTTGTTGCGCCGCAACAACTTGGATGGCACTCTGCAGGAGATCAAGCGGCTGCTCGACGAGGCCGTGCTGGCCGAACGCAAGGAACTGGCCCGCGCCCTGGACGACGACGCCCGCTTCAACGAACTGCAGTTGGAGGCGCTGCCCTCGTCGCCGGCCAAGGCGGTCCAGGAGCTGTCCGAATACAACTGGCGCAGCAATGAGGCGCGTCAAAAGTACGACCAGATCAAGGATTTGCTCGGCCGCGAGATGCTGGATCAACGCTTTGCCGGCATGAAGCAGGCGTTGCAAGGCGCCACGGATGAGGATCGTCAGCGCGTCAACGACATGCTGAACGACCTTAACGACCTGCTGGACAAGCATGCGCGCGGTGAGGACACCGAGCAGGACTTCAACGACTTCATGGACAAGCACGGCGAGTTCTTCCCGGAGAACCCGCGCGATGTCGAGGAGTTGCTGGACTCGTTGGCCAAACGGGCGGCCGCCGCGCAGCGCTTCCGCAATAGTCTGACCCAGGAACAGCGCGACGAGCTGGATGCGTTGGCGCAACAGGCATTTGGATCGCCGCAACTGATGCAGTCGCTGAGCCGGTTGGACGCCCACCTGCAGGCCGCTCGCCCCGGCGAGGACTGGACCGGATCCGAGCAGTTCTCCGGCGACAACCCGCTGGGCATGGGTGAAGGCGCTCAAGCGCTGGCCGATATCGCCGAACTCGAGCAGTTGGCCGAGCAACTGTCGCAGAGCTATCCGGGTGCGACCATGGACGACGTCGACCTCGACGCGTTGGCGCGCCAACTGGGTGACGAAGCCGCCATCAACGCACGGACACTGGCCGAACTTGAACGGGCACTGGTCAATCAGGGGTTTTTGGACCGCGGTTCCGACGGTCAGTGGCGACTCTCGCCCAAGGCGATGCGCCGGCTCGGTGAAACGGCACTACGTGATGTGGCACAACAGCTTTCGGGTCGCCACGGGGAGCGCGACCATCGCCGTGCCGGGGCTGCGGGCGAACTGACCGGCGCGACGCGCCCCTGGCAATTCGGCGACACCGAGCCGTGGCACATTTCGCGCACCCTGACCAATGCCGTGCTGCGACAAGCCGGGACCTTGCCGGAACGGTCCGGTGGCGGTCCGGCCATCCGGATCAGCGTCGACGATGTCGAGATCGCCGAGACCGAAACGCGTACCCAGGCTGCGGTGGCCTTGTTGGTGGACACCTCGTTTTCGATGGTGATGGAGAACCGCTGGCTGCCGATGAAGCGCACCGCGCTGGCGCTCAACCATCTGGTGTGCACCCGATTCCGCTCGGATGCGCTGCAGATCATCGCCTTTGGTCGGTACGCCCGAACGGTGACGGCAGCGGAGCTGACGGGATTGGAGGGCGTCTACGAGCAGGGCACCAACCTGCATCACGCACTCGCGTTGGCCGGCAGGCACCTGCGGCGTCATCCGAACGCACAACCCGTCGTGCTGGTGGTGACCGACGGTGAGCCGACCGCTCACCTGGAAGACATTCGCGGCGAAGGATCGTCGGTGTTCTTCGACTACCCGCCGCATCCGCGGACGATCGCCCACACCGTCCGCGGGTTCGACGACATGGCGCGGCTGGGTGCGCAGATCACGATTTTCCGCTTGGGCAGCGACCCTGGCCTGGCGCGTTTTATCGATCAGGTCGCGCGACGGGTGGAAGGCCGCGTTGTGGTGCCCGACCTCGACGGGCTAGGTGCGGCCGTCGTCGGCGACTACCTGCGGTCGCGGCGCCGCCGCCGCTGACAGGAGCTTTCTCACGAGAGGTGTCGCGGTATTGGGGGCGGCATTTCAAACGGTCCCGAACCCCCGGGTAGCCGGTCCGCACCCACGGATCGCGGCGTGACGAGGTCGTCGGGCAACCCGGCGAGCACCGCCGCCATGTTGTAGGCACTCATCCGCAGCGCCCCGTTGCTTCCCACCCGCGTGTACTCCGAGTGTCCGTACGCCCGCTCATGTAGTTGACCATCCCCGTAGCGGCCACCTAACGCCAAACCGGTGCTTGTCGACAACTCGGTCATCCCCGGCACGTCCTGCGGGGGCAGGCCGAATGCACCGAACTCCGGGATCGCAGTCGCGACGTCGTCATCGACCCCGATCAGGTAGAAGGCGTGCCCGGGTGCCACCCCTAATTGCGAGGCGTCGGTGAGTTCGGTGCCCGGCGATCCGTAGAGGACGACGTCACTCACCGGTGCCCCCTGCTGCAACGCCAGGCTGGTGACCACTGAGCCGTAGGAGTGTCCGAAGGCGGTGATGTGCTGATTCACGACGTTGGTGGTGGCGGCCAGTCCCCGGCAGAAGCCGTTGAGTGACCGTGCGCCGTCGCGGGCCTGCCAGTCATTGATCACTTCCCGGAGACAGTCGGGTGCGTCATAGCCAAACCAGACGATCGAGGCGACGGCGTCGGGGTCGGCCACCCGAGCGTTGGCGCGCAACAGTCTGGCCTCGGCGCGCTGGGTCTGGGCGTCTCGCAACATATTCGGCAGGCTGGCGCTCACCCGGGTGGTCATGCCACCCACGGTGACGCCGACTCGCTCGGCGTTGTCGACGTCTCCGACGGCCACGGCGGCCAACACTTTCCGCGGGTGGGTTCGGGTGTCCAACAACAGCAGGCTGGCATCGGGATGTTCGACGAGGGCCTCGCACAGCGCGGTCAGATCCGCCAACTTGGCGGGATTGGTGTGCCATCCGCGGCTGTCGAGCCACCCGTGCCGCAATCGGGCCGTTTCCCGTTGCAGCACAGACCTGTTCAGCCCATCCCGGACGTGACACGGGATGCCGTCCAGGTTGCGCAGCGCGTCGGGAAATCCTGCCCTGATCCGATCCTGCTCACCCGGTGTCAGCCCGTGCCACCACTTCTTGACGGCTTCCGGATCGGTGCCCGGCGACGGCACCTGCGGCAGGTCGAGGGTCTGATGGCCGAGTTGAGTTTCGACCTGTTGCGGAGACAGGTCGCCGGCGGCGCCGCGGACAGCGGCGGCCAGGTCTTCGTCGGCGTCCTGGGCATCGGCCAACAGCCGCTTGATGCGCTGGGTCAGGTCAACCGCGGCGTCGAGGATGCGCCCCTGCTCGCGGACCGGATACATGGAGAGGTTCAAGGGCGGCAGCGCCGTGCCGGAAGCGTCGTCGATCGTCAGATGGTTTTCCCGCGCGGTCTCTCGGATGGCGGTCAGCTGCCATTTGATCGCCGCAACCTCTTCGGCCGCCTTCTCCGCCGCCTTCCCGACCGCCTCGCAGGCATCGGCGTGCGCGTCGAGGACCAGGGACGTGGTGTGCGCAGCAGCCTGCACGGCATCGGCGGTGTCGCCACCGAAGGTGGCCAGACTCATCGTCTCGTTCAACGCCGCGGCGGCGGTCCGGGTGCCGTGTGCGCGCTGGATTGCGGCGTCGAACACCGTTGTGATGGCGTCGGGGTTCCAACGATCGATGTCGCCCAACGTCAGCGTCATCGCAGCGCGGCGGCGTTGTGCTGGTCCAGCTCGGTGAACCCGGCGGCGGCCAACTGCATGCCCGCGGAATGGCGCCCGAAGCGGTCCAGGTGCGCGCTGCCGGCGCGGGCCCATCCGTCGAGTAGGGCCGACAACGCGCCCGCCGAAGCGCCGATCCATCCCGCCTGTGCGTCTTCGATCTGGGCCAGGCAGAGCTGATGCACGGCCAGCAGTCGGTCGCCGTGGTCTGCCAGTTGGGTGCCGACGTGACTCAGAACTTCGGGGATCACGCGCAACGCGTCTGCCATCGCGACTCGCCTTCGCCGATGCGAACTTTCGGCGCAGCATCACACGGCAGACATGCCTCAGCCAGTCACCCAGGTGAGTGGATGTGGTGAATGTGGATGATTACTTGTGGGCCTTGCGGGGTTTGCGTTTGATCCCAACGCCGCCCCACAGCGAGAAGCCCCGGATGTTCACCTTCGGTGCGCCTTTGGTGCCCTCGCCGGCGACCTCTTGGTCGAAGCTCCCCATTACGCCGCGACCGTGGATCTCCACGTTGACTTCCGGCGGCAGCAGGATCGTCTGCATGCCCATGATCGAGATTGCGTGCAGGTCCACCTCGGTGGAGGTGAAGTCGGCGTAGCGCAGGTCGACGACGCCGTTGCCCCAGAACGTCAAGGTGGTCAGCTTCTTGGGAACATTCCACCGGCCGCGCCGCTCGAAGCCGCTGAGCAGCGCCAGCAACGTGGTGGACGGCGCCGGGTTGCAGGTGCCGCCCCTGCGGGGGTTCATCGGCGCACCGGGTAGGTCGGCACGGAGCCGATCAAGTTCCTGATACGTCGTCGCGGCGTAAGCCTTGGTGAGGCGCTCTTCGTAGTCGTTCAGTTCCAGGCGACCCTGCTCGGCCGCGTACCCCAGCAACTGCGCGAGTTGGATGCGGTCAGTGTCCGCCGCGCGCGACCACTCGTCGCGCGCGTCCTTCGCGTCATGTTGGGCTGGATTGCTCATCATCCACGAGCGTACGACTTCTCTATTTTGCTGCAAGAGGGGTTGGCTAAACTGCAACCTTCGCGGCCCGCGCCCATCGGCGTCGTCACTATTTGCCCTGGTCAGCGGGGTTGGCAACCCAGCTGGGCGGGCGCTTCTGCAGGAACGCCAGCATGCCTTCGCGAGCTTCGTCAGAGACGAACAACCGCGCCGACTCCTCGGTGAGTCGCTCGGCGTCGCGGTCGAAACCTGCGAGCACCGCGGCGGTGGTCAGCTCCTTCGACGCCGCCAAGCCTTGCGGCGAGCCGCGGCCCACATCGGCGACCACCCCAGCCACCGCCGCGTCCACGTCGTCGGCGGCCAGGGTGATCAACCCGATCTCGGCGGCTTCGTTGGCGCCGAACGTTTCACCGGTGAGGTAATAGCGCGCCGCCGCCCGCGCCGACAGCTTCGGCAGCAGGGTCAGCGAGATGATTGCCGGCGCGACACCGATCCGCGCCTCGGTCAAGGCAAAGGTGCTCCGCGGCCCGGCGACCACGATGTCGCACGCTCCGACCAAACCGAACCCGCCGGCCCGGACGTGCCCGTTGATGGCGCCGATCACCGGCATGGGTGACTCGACGATCGCGCGCAGCAGCGCGGTCATCTCCTTTGCCCGAGCCACCGCCATGTCGTATGCCGATGGTGGCGACCCGCTTCGCCCGGCTGCGCCGCCCTCGCGATCGCCACCTGGGCCCCCACTGCCTGCCTCACTCAGGTCCGCTCCCGCGCAGAACGTGCCGCCGGTGTGCCCGAGCACCACCACCCTTACCGCCGGGTCGGCGGCGGCGTCCCGGAGACCCTGGTGCAGTTGGTTGACCAGCGTGGTGGACAGCGCGTTGCGGTTGTGCGGTGAGTTCAGTGTCAGCTTGGCGACCGGGCCGCCGGTTTCGGCCGGCCCGGCGTACTCGACGAGGGTGTCCATCGCTGTCGGCTCAGTAGCTTCGCGGCAGGCCCAGCGACGTCTGCGCGACGAAGTTGAGAATCATCTCGCGGCTGATCGGGGCGATCCGCGCCAGCCGGGACGACGTCATCATGGCGGCCACGCCGTATTCCTTGCTCAACCCGTTGCCGCCCATGGACTGCACGGCTTGGTCGACGGCGCGTGTAGATGCCTCGGCGGCAGCGTATTTCGCCATGTTGGCGGCCTCGGCCGCACCGAAGTCGTCACCGCTGTCGTAGAGGGTGGCCGCCTTCTGCGTCATCAACTTGGCCAGTTCGATCTCAATGTGGTTCTGCGCCAACGGATGTGAGAGGCCCTGGTGGGCGCCGATCGGAGTGTTCCAGACCTTGCGGGTCTTGACATAGTCGACGGCCTTGTTGAGCGCGAACCGTCCCATGCCCACCGCGCTGGCCGCACCCATGATGCGCTCGGGGTTCAGGCCCGCGAAAAGCTGGGCGATGGCGGCGTCCTCGGCGCCGACCAATGCATCGCTGGGCAACCGGACATCGTCGATGAAGAGCTGGAACTGGCGCTCGGGGCTGATCAGCTCCATGTCGATCGGGGTGTAGTTGAAGCCGGGAGTGTCGGTGGGTACCACGAACAAGGCCGGACGCAGCTTGCCCGTCTTGGCTTCCTCGGTGCGTGCCACCACCAGCACCGCCTGTGCCTGGTCGACGCCGGAGATGAAGACCTTCTGGCCCTTGAGGATCCAGTCACTGCCGTCGCGGCGGGCCGTGGTGGTGATCTTGTGCGAGTTGGACCCGGCGTCGGGTTCGGTGATGGCGAACGCCATGGTCAACGTGCCGTCGGCGATGCCGGGCAGCCAGCGCTTCTTCTGCTCTTCGGTGCCGAACTTGCTGATAATGGTGCCGTTGATGGCGGGGGACACCACCATGAGCAACAAGGCCGACCCGGCGGCCGCCATTTCCTCCATGACCAGTGACAGTTCGTACATGCCCGCGCCCCCGCCGCCGTACTCCTCGGGCAGGTTCACGCCGAGAAAGCCGAGTTTCCCGGCTTCCGCCCACAATTCGTTTGTGTGCTCCTGAGCGCGCGCCTTGCGCAGGTAGTACTCGGCGCCGTAGTTGGACACCCACTCGGAGACCGCCTTGCGCAGCGCCCGGCGGTCCTCGCTCTCAATAAAACTGGTTTCGACCATTACGAATCCCCTTCTGCTTCAGGCGCTTCCACTCGGGCTGGGTCTGCATGGTCGTGACCCGCGGCACCCGGCTCCGCCGCGCTTGCGATCACTCCCAAAACTGCGCCTACTTCGACTTGTTGGCCGGTTTGGACATTGATCTCGGCGAGCACACCGTCATTCGGTGCGCTGATGGTGTGCTCCATCTTCATTGCCTCCAGCCAGATCAGCGGCTGGCCGGCGGTGACGGTGGCGCCGACCTCGGCGCCGATGCGAATGACGCTGCCGGGCATCGGGGCCACCAACGACCCTTGCGCGACGGCCGAACCGGGTTCGGGATAGCGGGGCACCGCCACCAAGTGCACGGGTCCGCGCGGCGAGTCGACGTAAACGTCGTCACCGTAACGTGCGACCGCGTAGGCGGTGGCCACCCCGTCATTGGCGAGCACGACCTCGTCCGGCGACGCCGAGACCAAGTGCACCGTCGGGTCGTTGGGCAACACCAATGAGGTTCGGTTGTAGCGGTATTCGACCTTGTGCTCGGCTTCGGTGTCGTCAAGGTAGGTCTTGACCTGATAGCCCGACGCCAGATTGCGCCACCCACTGGGGATCGTTCCGAGCACCGCGGCGCGGGCGCGGTTGTGGGCGGCATCGGCCAGCGCGGCTGCGATCGCCGACAGCCGGACCGTCGCCTCGTCAGCCAGCGGCGCCGAAAGTTCGTCCAGGTTGTGTGTCTCGAAAAACCCTGTGTCCGTCGCACCGTCGAGGAACGCCGGGTGACGCAGCACGCGCACCAGCAATTCGCGGTTGGTGCGCAGGCCGTGCACCTGCGTGCGGGCCAGCGCATCGGCGAGCACCAGCGCCGATTGCCGACGGGTGGGGGCGTAGGAGATGACCTTGGCCAGCATCGGGTCGTAGTAGATCGACACCACCGAGCCGTCGACGATGCCGGAGTCCAGCCGGATTCCGGTCCGGTGCCCCAGCGAGCTGAATTGGCTGCGCACCGAGGGCACGAGAATCTTGTGCACGGTGCCCGCCTGCGGCTGCCAGCCCTGTGCCGGGTCCTCGGCATAAAGCCGCGCCTCGATCGAATATCCCTGCGCTGCCGGCGGTTCCGCGCCCAGGTGGCCACCGGCAGCAACCTCGATCTGCAGTTCGACCAGGTCCAGTCCGGTGGTCTCCTCGGTGACCGGGTGCTCGACCTGCAGTCGGGTGTTCATCTCGAGGAAGAAGAAGTCGCCGTCGTCGTCAGCGAGGAATTCGACCGTCCCGGCGCCGGCGTAACCGATCGCGGCTGCGGCCAGCCTGGCCGCTTCGAAGAGTTTGTCCCGCATCCCCGGGATCCGTTCGACCAGCGGGGAGGGTGCTTCCTCGATCACCTTCTGGTGGCGGCGCTGGATGGAGCATTCCCGTTCGCCGACGGCCCACACGGTGCCGTGGGTGTCGGCCATGACCTGGACCTCAATGTGGTGTCCGGTCGGCAGGTAGCGTTCGCAGAAGACCGTCGGGTCGCCGAACGCGGACTGCGCTTCGCGCCGCGCCGCCTCGACTTCGCCCGGCAGAGCGGACACTTCGTGCACGACTCGCATGCCCCGGCCGCCGCCACCCGCGGACGCCTTGACCAGTACCGGTAGCTGTTCCTGTGTGACGGTCTCCGGGTCGAGTTCCTCGAGCACCGGCACCCCGGCCGACGCCATCAACTTCTTGGACTCGATCTTGGATCCCATCGCGCGCACCGCGTCCACCGGCGGCCCGATCCACGTCAGACCCGCTGCTTGGACGGCTGCGGCGAATTCGGCGTTCTCCGAGAGGAATCCGTAGCCCGGGTGGATGGCGTCGGCGCCGGCGGCGTGAGCGGCCTCGATGATGGCCTCGGCGTTGAGGTAGTCGTTCGTCTTCGCCAGCCGCACCCGCGCGTCCGCCTCGGCGACGTGCGGGGCGGCCGCGTCGGGGTCGGTGTAGACGGCGACGGTGCCCAGACCCAGCCGCCGGCAGGTGGCGAACACCCGCCGGGCGATCTCGCCGCGGTTGGCGACCAACACTCGAGTAATCATCGCGCTCACATCCGGAAGACGCCGAAGTTCGACGTCCCCTTGATCGGGCCATTGGCGATGGCGGATAGACAGATTCCCAACACGGTTCGGGTGTCGCGCGGGTCGATCACCCCGTCGTCGTAGAGCATGCCGGACAGCACCATGGGCAGCGACTCGGCTTCGATCTGACCCTCGACGGCGGCGCGCAAAGCGGCGTCGGCCGCCTCGTCGACCTGCTGTCCGCGGGCTTCCGCGGCGGCCCGGGACACGATCGACAGCACACCCGCTAGCTGCGCACCGCCCATCACCGCGGATTTTGCGCTGGGCCAGGCGAACAGGAAGCGGGGGTCGTAGGCGCGCCCGCACATGCCGTAGTGGCCGGCTCCATACGATGCGCCGATCAGCAGCGAGATGTGCGGGACGGTCGAGTTGGACACGGCGTTGATCATCATCGAGCCGTGCTTGATCATGCCGCCTTCTTCGTAGTCCTTGCCCACCATGTAGCCGGTGGTGTTGTGCAAGAACAGAAGTGGTGTGTCGTAGCGGTTGGCCAGCTGGATGAACTGAGTGGCCTTCTGGGATTCCTCGCTGAACAGCACGCCGCGGGCATTGGCCAAGATGCCGATCGGGTAGCCGTGCAGCTGAGCCCACCCAGTTACCAGCGATGAACCGTAAAGCGGTTTGAATTCGTCGAATTCGGAGCCGTCGACGATGCGCGCGATCACTTCCCGCGGGTCGAACGGGATGCGCAGGTCTGCGGGCACGATGCCGATGAGCTCCTCGGCGTCGTAGAACGGCTCGGTCACCGGCCTGGGTGTGGGGCCCTGCTTCTTCCAGTTCAGCCGGGCCACGATGCGGCGTCCGATGCGGATCGCATCCAGTTCGTCAATGGCGAAGTAGTCAGCCAAACCGGAGATCCGGGCGTGCATCTCGGCGCCGCCCAGCGATTCGTCGTCGGACTCTTCACCGGTGGCCATCTTCACCAGCGGCGGACCGGCCAAGAACACCTTCGAGCGTTCCTTGATCATCACCACGTGGTCGGACATGCCCGGAACGTAGGCACCGCCCGCTGTCGAGTTACCGAAAACCAGTGCGATGGTGGGGATTCCGGCTGCAGAGAGCTGGGTGAGGTCGCGGAACATCCGCCCGCCCGGGATGAAGATCTCCTTCTGGGTGGGCAGGTCGGCACCGCCGGACTCCACCAGCGAGATCACCGGAAGCCGGTTCTCGAGGGCGATCTGGTTGGCCCGCAGGATCTTCTTCAGGGTCCACGGATTGCTGGTGCCGCCTTTGACGGTGGGGTCGTTGGCGACGATCATGCATTCCACGCCCTCGACCACGCCGATCCCGGTAACGGTGCTGGCACCGACCTTGAACGAGCTGCCCCAGGCCGCAAGCGAACTGAGCTCGAGGAACGGGGAGTCCGCGTCGACGAGCAACTCGATGCGCTCCCGCGCCGTCAGCTTGCCGCGGGCGTGGTGTCGTTCAACGTATTTGGGGCCGCCACCCGCGATGGCCTCGGCGAAGGCGGCCGCGATCTCGTCGAGTTTGGTGGTCGCGGCTGCCGCCGCCTCGGTGAATGCCTCGGAATTGGGATCGAGCGCGGACTTCAGCGCCGTCATGCCTGGTACCCGAGAAGCTTGGCCGCCAAAGCCGTGAGGATCTCAGTGGTTCCGCCGCCGATGCCGATGATCCTCATGTCACGGTATTGGCGTTCGATTTCGCATTCGGCCATGTAACCCATGCCGCCGAAGAGTTGGACCCCCTGGTTGGCCACCCATTCGCCGGCCTCGACCGCGGTGTTCTTGGCGAAGCACACCTCGGCGATCAGGTTGGTCTCCCCGGCCAACTGCCGCTCCACCACGTGGTGCGCGTAGACGCGGGCGACATCGATGCGACGGGCCATCTCGGCCAGCGTGTTCTGCACCGCCTGCCGCGAAATCAGTGGACGGCCGAACGTTTCCCGGTCGCGACACCACTGCACGGTGATGTCCAGGCACCGCTGCGCGCTCGAATATGCCTGTGCGGCAAGGCCGATACGCTCGGAGACGAATGCCTGAGCGATCTGCGCGAAGCCGCTGTTCTCGGGCCCGACGAGGTTGGTCACCGGTACCCGCACGTCGGTGTAGGACAGTTCCGCGGTGTCCGAGGACCGCCAGCCCATCTTGTCCAGCTTGCGGGTCACCTCGAATCCCGGTGTGCCCTTGTCGACCACCAGCAATGAAACCCCCGCCGCACCGGGACCTCCCGTGCGTACCGCAGTCACGACGAAGTCGGCGCGCACACCGGAGGTGATGTAGGTCTTGGCGCCGTTGACGATGTAGTGGTCGCCGTCGCGGACCGCGGTGGTGCGCAGGTGCCCGACGTCGGACCCGCCACCCGGCTCGGTGATGGCCAGCGCGCCGATCTTCTCACCGGCCAGCGTTGGGCGAGCGTAGGTTTCGATCAGTCGTTCATCGCCTGACGCGATGATGTGCGGCACCGCGATGCCGCAGGTGAACAGCGATGCGAATACCCCACCCGGCACACCCGCCTGGTGTATCTCCTCACAGATGATCGCCGCGTCGGCGGCGTCACCGCCACCCCCGCCTACGGACTCGGGGAAGTTGGCACCCAGCAGGCCCGCCTCGCCGGCCTTTCGATGGAGCTCGCGCGGCAATTCACCGTTGCGTTCCCACTCGTCGATGTACGGCAAAATCTCACGTTCGGCGAAGGTGCGCACCGTCTTTCGCAGCTGCTCACGCTCCGGCGTGTTCCACAAACTCATAAAAGCCCTTCCGGAATATCGACATGGCGGCTGCGCAACCATTCGCCCAGCCCCTTGGCTTGCGGGTCGAAGCGCGCCTGATAGGCGACGCCCTGCCCGAGAATTCCCTCGATCACGAAGTTCACCGCCCGCAGACTAGGCAGCACGTGCCGGGTCACCGGCAAGTCCGCGGTTTCCGGCAGCAACTCTTTGAGCAGTTCGACGGTCAAAGTGTTGGCCAGCCAGCGCCACTGGTCGTCGGTGCGCACCCACAACCCGACATTGGCCGACCCGCCCTTGTCACCGCTGCGGGCCCCCGCGATCAGGCCCAACGGGACCCGCCGGGTCGGCCCGGCGGGCAACGGCTCGGGCAGTGCCGGCTCGTCAGCAGGCTCCAGCGGCAAAGTCTCGGTGGCGGGCGGGATTTCGGTGCGCGTGCCATCAGGGTGGACGGCGACATGCTGCACTTCGGCGGCATCGACATAGCCGGGAGTGAAGACGCCGTAGACCTGCCCGTCTCCCGGCGGAGCGGTTGAGGTGAATCCCGGATAGCTGCCGAGTGCCAATTCGACTGCCGCGCCGGAGAATTTGCGCCCCACATTCGCAGGATCGGGGTCGCGGACCACGCAGGTGAGCAAGGCACTGGCGGTTTGTTCGGTGTCGGCATCGGGCCGGTCGGTGCGGGCCAGGTTCCACTCCAACTCGGCAGGCTTGACGGTGAGGCTGGATTCCAGCTGCCGGCGCACCAATTCGGCCTTGGCCTCGATGTCCAAACCGGTCAACACGAACGTCATGGAGTTGCGGAATCCGCCGATGCTGTTCAGCGACACCTTCAGGGTGGGCGGTGGCGGTTCGCCGACGACTCCGCTGATGCGGACTCGGTCCGGTCCGTCGTCCGACAGTTCGATGGAGTCCATCCGGGCCGTGACGTCGGGGTTGGCGTAGCGGGCGCCGGTGATTTCGTACAGCAGTTGGGCGGTGACGGTGTCGACGCTGACCAGACCGCCGGTACCGGGGTGCTTCGTGATGACCGACGAGCCGTCCTCGTTGACCTCGGCCAGGGGAAAGCCCGGATGAAGCAGGTCGGGGATCTCGGTAAAGAAGGAGTAGTTGCCGCCGGTGGCCTGGACGCCGCATTCGATCACGTGCCCGGCAACCACAGCGCCCGCGAGCCGGTTGTAGGCGGTGCGGCCCCAGCCGAAGTGCGCGGCGGCCGACCCGACGATCACCGAGGCGTCCGTGACCCGGCCGGTGACGACGACGTCGGCGCCGGCGTTGAGGCAGTCGACGATGCCCCAGGCACCCAGGTACGCGTTCGCGGTCAGCGGCGAACCAAGACCGAGTTCGGCGGCTCGCGGCTGCAGATCGTCGCCTTCGACGTGCGCGACCCGGGCCGGGATGCCCAGGCGCTCGGCCAGGGCTCGGACCGCATTCGCCAGTCCGGCGGGGTTGAGGCCGCCCGCGTTGGTGACGATGCGGACTCCGCGTTCGTGGGCCAGGCCGAGGCACTCCTCGAGCTGGGTCAGGAAGGTCTTCGCGTAGCCGCGTTCGGGATTCTTCATCCGGTCCCGGCCGAGGATCAGCATGGTCAGTTCGGCGAGGTAGTCACCGGTGACGTAGTCCACTTCGCCACCGGTAAGCATTTCGCGCATAGCCGAGAGCCGGTCGCCGTAGAAACCGGAACAGTTTGCGATACGCACGGCACCGGAATCGGTAGCCACGTGTGCCTCCATCCATTGGTGTATTCGCTCGGAGCGATCGACCAACCAACCGGTAGGTTAGCACCGCCGCGATGCGCGAGAGCGTAGATGCGCTGGCGATCAGCTCCGGCAGGCGGCCGGGGCCGTCTTGAGGCCGACTTAAAGCCGACTTGAGGCCGACTTAAGAAAGTGTCAATTTTCTTGACCGCGACCTAGTAGAGTCCGTCTCGCGACGGCACGCCCGTGGCCGCCGAAAGGTCGGTCAGATTGTCCTTCGTGATTGCAGCACCGCCGATGATGGTGTCGGCGGCATCGGATCTGCACGGCATCGCGTCCATGGTCAGCGCGGCCAATGCGGCCGCGGCCGCTCAGACCACGCTGTTGGTGCCCGCCGCAGGCGATGAAGTATCGGCCGCGATCGCGTCGCTCTTTTCCAGCCAAGCCACCGCATATCAATCGCTCGCCGCCGAAGCGTCGGCGTTTCACCAACAGTTGGTGCAGGCGTTGACCGGCGCCGGGAATTGGTATGCCGCCGCCGAATCCGCCAACGCCAACGTTCTGGGCCTGATCAACGCCCCCACCAACGCGCTGCTGGGTCGCCCGCTGATCGGTGATGGCACCCACGGGGCACCCGGCACCGGGCAAAACGGCGGCGCCGGCGGAATCTTGTGGGGCAACGGTGGCAACGGCGGATCTGGCGGCCCGGGGCAGGCGGGCGGCAGGGGCGGTGATGCCGGACTGTTCGGCAACGGCGGCAACGGCGGTGCCGGTGGGGTCGGGGTTACCGGCGCCGCGGGGACCCCGGGCGGGCCTGGAGCCAACGGCACCAGCGGCGGCAACGGCGGTATCGGCGGCGCTGGCGGCGCCGGCGGTCGCGGTGGGCTCTTCTACGGAAATGGTGGCGCCGGGGGCCAGGGCGGCACTGGCGGCACCGGGGGTGCCGGCGGGATGGGTGGGACCGGTACCGCCGGCCCGGCGGGCAACGCCGCTGGCGGTACCGGCGGCAACGGCGGTTCCGGAGGCATGGGCGGCGTCGGTGGGGCCGGAGGCCAGGGTTCGGCGTTGTTCGGCCAGGTGGGAATCAGCGGCAACGGCGGTATCGGCGGCAACGGCGGCCAAGGCGGGCAAGGCGGCGCCGGCGGAGCCGATGTCGGCTTCGGTGCCGGTACCGGCGGCGCGGGGGGCACCGGCGGGGCCGCCGGGTTTGGCGGCAGCGGTGGCGGCGGTGGCGCCTTCGTGGGCGCGCCGGGAGTCGGCGGGGACGGCGGCGTAGGCGGCACCGGCGGCCAAGGCGCCCAAGGCGTTCTCGGCGTCAGCGGTCTCAACGGCGGCCAGGGCGGTCTAGGCACCCAGGGCGGCGGCGGTGGTCAGGGCGGACAGGGCGGGTCCGGCAATGGCGGCATCAATGGCAACGGCGGTGCCGGTGGCATGGGCGGCCAAGGCGGGCAAGGCGGTACGGGTGCCGCCGACTCGGGCAGCGGAGCCGGCAAGGGCGGCACCGGCGGTATGGGCGGTGCCGGAGGTGCGGGCGGGCTAGCCGGTACCGGCGGCAGCGGTGGGGTTGACGGAGTCACCGGTATGGGTGGGACCGGCGGTTTTGGTGGCACCGGCGGCCAGGGCGCGACAGGCATTTCGGGTGTGGGCGATGGCGGTGCCGGTGGCCAAGGTGGCGAGGGCGGCGCAGGCGGGACGGGCGGCACCGGCGGCCCAGGTCTGGTCCAGGGTGTGGGCGGTCGCGGCGGCACGGGCGGCACCGGCGGCCAAGGCGGCCAAGGCGCCGCGGGCACCGACAACAGCGGCACCGTCGGGGTGGCGGGCGGTACGGGTGGCGCTGGCGGGGTCGGGGGCACCGGTGGCGCCGCCGGCGAAGGGGGAGCGGGCTCCGTCAAAGGGGCGAGCGGTATCGCCGGATCTGGCGGTGCTGGGGGCAACGGAGGAAACGGCGGGGCCGGCGGTCTGGGTGAGGCGGGTGCGCCCGGCGGCGGTAACGGCGGGGCGGGCGCGGCCGGTGGCGACGGGGGTACCGGCGGCGCCGGCGGAGCGGCCGGTCTCGGCGACGGGGGAAGCCAGGGAGCGGGTGGACAGGGCGGCAACGGAGGGGTCGGCGGTAAGGGCGGCAAGGGCGCCGACGGCACGGACAACAGCGCCATCGTCGGGTTGGCGGGCGGGGACGGCGGAGCCGGCGGTATGGGCGGCACTGGCGGGGCCGCCGGGGCCGGCGGTGCGGGATCTACCACCGGAAAGGACGGCATTGCCGGGTCCGGAGGTGCCGGCGGCGCGGGTGGCAACGGTGGGGCCGGCGGTGCGGGCGTCGCGGGGACGCCGGGTGGCGGCGACGGTCAGCAGGGCGCGGGCGGCGGCAAAGGCGGCGACGGTGGGGCCGGCGGCGCGGCCGGTGGGCCCGGCGGCAGCGAAGGCGCCGGCGGGCAGGGCGGCAACGGTGGGGCCGGCGGCCAGGGCGGCGAAGGCGGTGTCGGCGTCGACAACAGTGCGAACGCCGGATTGTCAGGCGGTGGAGGCGGCGAAGGCGGGCCCGGGGGCTCCGGCGGCGACGCTGGCACCGGTGGCCCGGGCTCGCTCAATGGGGCGGCAGGCACCGGCGGTAGGGGCGGGCAAGGCGGTACGGGCGGTGCCGGCGGCAACGGCGGTGGGGGAAACACTGCCGGTAGCGGTGGTAGCGGCGGTAGCGGGGGAATCGGCGGCGTAGGTGGCGCGGCGGCAGCCGGCGGCACCAACGGCGATGGCGGGGATGGCGGTGCCGGCGGCGCCGGCGGTGCCGGCGGTAACGGAGCCGATGCCAAGGGCAACACCCCGGGCCACGTCGGCGGCACCGGGGGTCACGGCGGCGATGGCGGCACCGGTGGGCAGGCCGGCAGCGGCGTGGGCATCGCGGGCAGTGCGGGCTCGGGCGGCGACGGAGGCGCGGGCGGCGTCGGCGGCAATGGCGGTAACGGGAAGGTCGGCGGCGCCGCCGGCCATGGCGGCAATGGTGGCAACGGCGGCAATGGCGGCGTCGCCACCGTCGGCGGTAACGGGGGTGATGGCGGTAACGGCGGCAACGCGGGTGCCGGCGGCACGGGCGGCACCGGTGGCGACGGCGGCGAAAACACGGTCAGCGGCAGCGGCGGCAACGGCGGTAAGGGTGGCGCCGGTGGCCAGGGCACGGACGGTGGTGCAGGTGTTGGCAGCGCCGGCGGCCACGGTGGTAGCGGCGGCAACGGCGGCAGCGGCGGCGCCGGGGGCAACCCGGGCCCAGGCTCCAGCCGAGATGTCGCGGCCGCCAACTTCGTGTACTTCGGCAGTGGCGGCAGTGGGGGTGCCGGCGGGCACGGCGGAAACGGTGGTGCCGGCGACACGGGCGCGGCGGGCGGCAACGTCGGTTTCGTCGGCGGTAACGGCGGCTCCGGCGGCCAAGGTGGTCAGGGCGGAGTCGCCAACCAGCCCGACGGAATCAGCAAGGGCTTATTCGGGTCCAACGGCGATGGCGGCGCGGGTGGCAATGGCGGTGCCGGAGGCGGCGGCGGTGACGGCGGCGTTGGTATCAACAGCGCGGGCGGAACCGGTGGCGCCGGGGGCGACGGCGGGGCTGCGGGGGCAGGTGGCGCGCCTGGCGCTGGCTTCAACCAGCAACCTGCGCCCCAAAAGCTACCTATCGGCACCGGCGGGACCGGCGGTAAAGGCGGCGCGGCCGGTGCCGGTGGCGACGGCGGCATGGGCGATATCGGATTCGACGGTGGCGCGGGTGGCGCGGGTGGCGTAGGCGGCCACGGTGGGGCCGGCGGCGACGCCAGCGGCGAGTTCAACGCCCAAGCCAACAACGGTGGCGACGGCGGCGATGGTGGTGCGGGCGGCGCCGGCGGTATCGGTGGCGCCGGTGGAATCGGTGCTAACGGCGGTCGCGGGGGCGACGCGGGCCAGGGCGGCGACGGCGGAAACGCCGGACACGGCGGCACCAGCACCTTCGGGGATCTGCAGGGCGGTCGCGGCTCCTATGGCGGTCAGGGCGGCACCGCCGGTGACGGTGGCGATGCCGGTGCCGGTGGCGCCGGCGGCGCGGCCGGCCCGGGCGGCATCGCGGGTGGTGCCGGCAGCGGCGCCAACGGTGGCGACGGCGGCAACGGTGGCAATGGCGGCAGCGGAGGCCTTAACGGCACGTACGGCACCAATGGCGCCGGCGGCACCGGTGGGTTTGGCTCGCTGCTTGGCGGGCACAACGGCAACAACGGTCTGCACGGCGCCACGGGCGGCCTCCTGGCGGGCAGCTCGAGCCTGACCAACGCCAGCATCCCGGTGTACATCATCAACGGCACTGAGCCGGTGGTCTACATCTCCATCAACGGCGGACCCATGGTGCCGGTGCTGCTCGACACCGGTTCCACCGGCCTCGTCTTGTCCCAGACATTCCTGTCGCAGAACCTCGGCGACGTCATCGGGACGGGTAGTGCCGGCTACGCCGGCGGCCTGAACTACAACTACAACACGTATTCAACGACGGTGAGCTTCGGCGAGGGCCTCACGACGGTGCCGACCGGCGTCAACGTCATCACCTCGTCGTCGCCGGGATCACTGGACAGCTTCTTGTCCAGATCCGGTGCCGTCGGCGTGTTGGGTATCGGACCCAACAACGGTTTCCCCGGCACCAGCACGATCCTCACCGCATTGCCGGGCGTGCTCAACAACGGCGTGCTGATCAACGAGCCCGCGGGCCAGGTGGTGTTCGGTCCCAACACGACGGGCGGCGCCGTTACGGTGGCCGGATCCCCGATCTCGAACGTCGTTGTCCAGATCAACAACGGCCCGCTGCAAACCGCGCCGGTGATGTTCGACTCGGGTGGCATCTTCGGGACCATCCCGTCGTCCCTAGCTGGCGTGCCTGCCGGGCAATACTTGCCGACGGGAACCACCGTTTCCGTCTACACCGAAGACGGCGCAACGCTGCTGTACACGTACACGATGAACGGGTCGAACAACCTTTGGGTCACCTCTGGCGGAAATATGAACACCGGCTACTTCCCCTTCTCCCAGCAACCGATCTACGTCTCGTACAACCCCACCGCGCTCGGGACGACAACTTTCGGTTGACGGTTACCGCGGCCGAAATTGGGTTAGCTGGTAGTCACCGGTTATCCTGAACGCAATCGTCACCGAAATGTCGCGGCGCCTCCGCGCGCGCGGAAGCTCTCACCAAAAGAGGAAGACTCGATCATGGCTGTTCCCAAACGCAGGATGTCGCGCGCGAACACCCGAAGCCGGCGCTCGCAGTGGAAGGCCGAGACGACCGAACTCGTCGGCGTGACCGTCGCCGGCCGGAAGCACAAGGTGCCCCGTCGCCTGCTCAAGGCGGCCCGCCTCGGTCTGATCGACCTGGACAAGCGCTAGTCGGGTTCGCCTGGCGGCCCTGGCGGCCTTAGCGGCCGCTGGGGTAACAAGGGTCACATAAGCCTCATCAGTCTCCGTTCCGGCGGGCACACTTGCTGCCCGGCTTGCAGCGACAGGTTCGCCAGCAAGACCGGGTGGCTTTGTTGTCGCTGGTAGTTGGGCAAAAGTCCTGGTGGTCCGGAGCGGATGCCAATGGGGCGGATGTGACTCGGCCGGGCCAGCTGGCGGCCGACTGCCGAGCCGCTACCGTGCTGCGCACCCCCTTCCCGGCGTGCCTCTCAGCCCCGTCTCAGGCGTTCGTACGAAACTAGTCTGCGTGCGAATACTCGTCGTGGACGATGACCGGGCAGTGCGTGAGTCGCTGCGCAGGTCGCTTTCCTTCAATGGCTACGCCGTCGATCTTGCTCACGACGGGGTCGAGGCCCTCGAAATGATCGCCAGCGATCGACCCGACGCGCTCGTCCTGGATGTCATGATGCCGCGACTGGACGGCTTGGAGGTGTGCCGTCAGCTCCGCAGTACCGGTGACGACCTGCCCATCTTGGTCCTGACCGCGCGTGACTCGGTGTCCGAGCGGGTCGCCGGCCTGGACGCGGGTGCCGACGACTACCTGCCCAAGCCGTTCGCCCTGGAGGAACTCCTGGCACGGATGCGCGCGCTGCTGCGGCGTACCAAGCCAGAGGACGCCGCCGAGTCGGTGGCGATGACGTTCTCCGACCTCAGCCTCGATCCCGTGACGCGGGAAGTCACCCGGGGGCAACGTCGTATCAGCCTGACCCGCACCGAGTTCGCGCTGCTGGAGATGCTGATCGCCAACCCGCGGCGAGTGCTCACCCGTAGCCGCATCCTCGAGGAAGTGTGGGGATTCGACTTTCCTACCTCCGGTAACGCGTTGGAGGTCTACGTCGGGTATCTGCGCCGCAAGACCGAGGCCGAAGGCGAGCCGCGGCTGATCCACACCGTTCGCGGGGTGGGTTACGTGCTACGCGAAACCCCGCCCTGATGGTTGGGTTCCGCCGCAAACGAGCTCCGACGCGAACCCCGTTGCGGGCCACCAGCTCGTTGTCCCTGCGGTGGCGCGTGATGCTGCTGGCGATGTCCATGGTGGCGATGGTCGTCGTCCTGATGTCTTTCGCCGTCTACGCGGTGATCTCGGCCGCCCTGTACAGCGACCTGGACAACCAGCTGCAGAGCCGGGCGCAATTGCTTATCGCCAGCGGTTCTCTGGCGGCCGACCCCGGCAAGGCGATCGAAGGCACCGCGTACTCAGACGTCAACGCGATGCTGGTCAACCCCGGTCACTCGATCTACACCGCTCAGCAGCCGGGCCAAACCCTGCCGGTCGGGTCACCGGAGAAAGCCGTCATCCGCGGCGAACTCTTCATGTCGCGGCGTACCGCGGGCGATCAACGAGTCCTTGCCATCCACCTGCCCAACGGCAGCTCGCTGATCATCTCCAAGAGTTTGCGGCCCACCGAAGCGGTGATGAGCAAACTGCGCTTCGTGCTGCTGATGGTGGGTGGAGTCGGCGTCCTGGTTGCCGCGGTGGCCGGCGGGATGGTGACCCGGGCCGGCCTACGTCCGGTAGCGCGCCTCACCGAAGCGGCCGAACGGGTGGCCCGCACCGACGATCTGCGGCCCATTCCCGTTTTCGGAAGTGACGAATTGGCAAGGCTCACCGAGGCTTTCAACCTCATGCTGCGGGCCCTGGCCGAATCTCGGGAGCGGCAGGCGCGGCTGGTCACCGACGCCGGCCACGAACTGCGCACCCCGCTGACCTCGCTGCGCACCAACGTCGAGCTGCTGATCGCCTCGATGCAACCCGGGGCGCCGCGGCTTCCCGAACAGGAGATGGACGGCCTGCGCAGTGATGTGCTGGGCCAGATCGAGGAATTGTCCACGCTCGTCGGCGACTTGGTCGATCTCACCCGCGGCGACGCCGGTGAGACCGTGCACGAGCCGGTGGATATGGCAGACGTCATCGACCGCAGTCTGGAACGAGTCAGGCGGCGCCGCAGTGACATTCATTTCGACGTCGAGGCGATGCCATGGCAGGTCTACGGAGACGCGGCCATGCTGTCGCGGGCCGTATTGAACCTGATGGACAACGCGGCCAAGTGGAGCCCGCCGGGCGGGCGGGTCGGCGTCACGCTGACCCAGCTCGATCCGTCCCACGCCGAGCTGGTCGTGTCGGACCACGGCCCCGGCATCGCGCCTCAGGAACGGCGTCTGGTGTTCGAGAGGTTCTACCGGTCGACGTCCGCTCGGGCGATGCCGGGCTCAGGCTTGGGGCTGGCCATCGTCAAGCAGGTAGTGCTCAACCACGGTGGATCACTGCGGGTCGAGGACACCGTTCCGGGTGGGGACCCCCCGGGTACGTCGATCCGCGTGTTACTGCCCGGTCGCCCGATGCCGACGCCGGTTTATCCGACCGAGGCGGGGGATATGTCAGACAGCGCGCGTCAAGGTGACACCGGCGACGACGGGAACTCACGGAATTCGGCGAATGTTATCTCAGTGGATTCTCAGTCCGCGCGCGCAACGTAGTTGTGCAGCTACTGTTAACCGTTAAGCCTCACGGCAGTACCCGAAGGCCCAAATCAGGAGAAGAGCCACATTAGCGACATGACGAATCACCCGAGGTATTCGCCACCGCCGCAGCAGCCGGGATATCGCGCATCGGAGCAACCGGTGCCGCCTGCGTATGCCCAGACGCAGCAAGCGTATAACCAGCAGTTCGACTGGCGCTATCAGCAGCCGACGACGGAGCACCGCCAGTCGTTCGAGGGGGCACCCACGCAAAGCGGCACGGGTTCTCACCCGATACCGAGCGGTACCGGAGCATATCCGGTCCCCGGCGGCACCGGCTCCTTCCCGTTGCCTGGGGCTACCGGGCCGGGCCCGATACCGCGGGGCACGGGGCCGGGTCCGATACCCGGGCCAACCATGCAAGGTCCGATGCCGGGCAACACCGGACAGCGGCCGATACCGGGGATGTACCCGCCGATGGGCCCGCCTCCGCAGATGCCGCGCCAACCCCAAAAGCGTTCCCGCGCGGGCCTGTTGACCGTTGGTGCGGTGGCTATCGCCGTGGTGTCCGCGGGTATCGGCGGCGCGGCGGCGACGGTCGTGGAGCTGGGTAACAAGCCCGCGAGCAGCACCGCCGCGACGGCGTCATCGGGCGGCGCGCCCAGCGTGCCCGCGGCGAACATGCCGCCGGGTTCGGTCGAGCAGGTTGCGGCCAAGGTGGTGCCGAGCGTCGTCATGCTCGAGACCAATTTGGGCCGCCAGTCCGAGGAAGGCTCCGGCATCATCCTGTCGGCCGATGGGCTGATCCTGACCAACAACCACGTGGTCTCGGCCGCGGCCAAGCCGCCGGCCGGAGCGCCGCAGCCGAAGACGACGGTCACGTTCCACGACGGCCGGACCGCCCCGTTCACCGTGGTCGGGACTGACCCCACCAGCGACATCGCCGTGATCCGCGTGCAGGGTGTCTCCGGGCTCACCCCGATCGCCATCGGGTCCTCGCACGACCTGCGCGTCGGCCAACCGGTGCTGGCCATCGGGTCACCGCTGGGGCTGGCGGGCACGGTGACGACGGGCATCGTCAGTGCCCTCAACCGGCCGGTGTCGACGACCGGGGAATCCAGTAACCAGAACACCGTCCTGGATGCGATTCAGACCGATGCCGCGATCAACCCGGGTAACTCCGGTGGCGCGCTGGTCAACATGAACGGGCAACTCGTGGGCGTCAACTCGGCGATCGCGACCATGGGCGCGGATTCCGGCGACTCGCAAAGCGGCTCGATCGGCCTCGGCTTCGCAATTCCGGTTGACCAGGCCAAGCGCATCGCCGACGAGTTGATCGCCACCGGCAAGGCATCGCACGCCTCGTTGGGGGTCCAGGTGACCACCGACAAGGATGTGCCGGGCGCCAAGGTCGTCGAGGTGGTGCCCAACGGTGCCGCCGCGGCCGCCGGAGTGCCCAAGGACGTCGTCGTCACCAAGGTCGACGACCGCGTTATCAACAGCGCCGACGGGTTGGTCGCGGCGGTGCGGTCCAAGGCCCCAGGTGAAAAGGTTTCGATCACGTTCCAGGAGCCGGGTGGCGGCAGTCGGTCGGTGCAGGTGACGCTGGGTAAGGCGGAGCAGTGATGAAGGTCGATGCGCAATTGTCCGACCTCGGATATACGGTTGCACCCATGGAACAGGGCGCGGAATTGGTAGTCGGCCGGGCACTCGTCGTCGTTGTCGACGACCGCACCGCGCACGGGGACGAGGACCACAGCGGTCCACTCGTCACTGAGCTGCTCACCGAGGCGGGGTTTGTCGTCGATGGCGTCGTCGCGGTCGAGGCCGACGAGGTGGAGATTCGAAACGCGTTGAACACCGCGGTGATTGGCGGCGTCGACCTGGTGGTTTCGGTCGGCGGAACGGGCGTGACGCCGCGTGACGTCACCCCGGAAGCCACGCGCGACATCCTGGATCGGGAAATCCTGGGTATCGCCGAGGCACTCCGTGCTTCGGGACAGGCGGCAGGAATCACTGATGCCGGGCTCTCGCGTGGTCTGGCGGGCGTGTCCGGAAGCACGCTGGTGGTCAACCTCGCCGGTTCTCGTCCCGCCGTGCGGGACGGCATGGCTACGCTCAACCCGCTGGCCGCGCACATCATTGGCCAGCTGTCGAGCTTGGAGATCTGAGGCTTTTAGCCTCGGGCGACTAGCCCCGGCCCAGTTGCTCCTCGGCCTCCGCGCGCGGGCCGTGGCTGGGGGTGGGAGCCCCACCGCCGTGCCTCCCCGACGAGCCGTTCCCGTTGGTCTCGGCAAGCAGGTCGCGGATCTCGGTGAGCAGCACAACCTGCGCGTCGTCGGCCTGCTCGACCTCGCCCTTCTTGCGCAGGCTGTTGTAGGGCAGCACGACGAAGAAGTAAACGACCGCTGCGATCAGAATGAAGTTGATGAAGGCCGAGAGCAGGATGTTGAGGTTGATTTCCTGGCCGCTGTTCCAGAGGGGCATCTTCAGCAGGCTGACATCGGTCTGCTGATTCGCGCCGATTGAACTGGTCAACGGCGTGATAACGCTTTCGGTGAACTTGGTGACCAAGCCCGTGAATGCAGTACCGATCACGACCGCAACGGCCAGATCGACGATGTTGCCCCGCGAGAGAAACTCTTTGAACCCTTTGAACATGAGCCGTTCCTTTCTGGACCCCTCAGCCAGCTCAGTGCAGGGTCAGGGTGACTTTCTGGCCCAGCGCCGAACCTGCCACCGCGTTTGCCACGCGGGCTGGCAGCGCAATTAACACTACGCGGTCAGCCTCCGTGGATTGAGTCTTGTTTTTGGCCGAGACCAGCACTACGACGGCATCGGTGGCTAACACTCGGGGGACGGGCTGCGGCGTCAGCTGCCCTTCGGAGGCCGGGGCCGCCAGCACGTCGACGACATCGCCGACCCGGACCAGGTCGATCAGCGCGTTGTCGGCCAGATGTAACGGCACGATCCGGGCACCCGCCCCGACCGTCGCCTCGGCCAGTCGGTGACCCAGCAACCGCACGTCGGTGAGCACCTCGCCCCGCCGCGTCGGGCTGGCCAGCGTGGCGCCCACCACCGCCCCCAGGTCGGTCTGCGAGCCGTCGGGAAGCGTTGTCGCCGAACGGGTTTCCAGGCGGACGTCGTCTCCGGTCAACGCGGCGCCGGGGCTCAGATCGCGCACCGCCACCACCACGTCGGCGCGGTCGTCGGCGGGATCGGGTCGTAACGCCGCGACGCCGGCCAGCACCACCAGCCCGCCCGCCGCAATCCGCCGGGCCCGCACCGTCCGCGTCCAGTCAGGACGCAGCGCCATCGCCAGGCGGCTCAGCAACGTCGGGTTCAGCGACTGCCCCACGACGCAACCGTAGGCGCAGCTCCCTGCCGGCAAACGCCGGTCAGGGCGCGCCTGTGGATAACGCCGTCAGATCGCTAGGTCGACGCGCCCGCGGCTGCCGGGGTGGAGCTGCTGGCCTTCTCGGTCGAGCTCGACGACTTGCTGTCACCAGAGCTGGAGCTGGAGCCGGATCCTGAGTCACTGTTCGAGGACGAGGACCCGTTGCTCGACCCGCTCGAATTCTTGCCCGCCTCGCGGCTGTCGGTGCGGTAAAACCCGCTGCCCTTGAACACGATGCCGACGGAGTTGAACAACTTACGAAGTCGGCCGGAGCACTTCTCGCAGGTAGTGAGCGCGTCGTCGGTGAAGGCCTGCACGATGTCGAAGCGGTCGGCGCACTGAGTACACGCGTAGCTGTAGGTCGGCACAGAAAACCTCCGGATGATGTTAAGCGCTGGGTTAGCACTCTACCGTCTCAAGTGCTAGAACCGCCACGTGACTTCGATCATTCCCGGCTGACCAGTGGGATAAACCCGCGCTCGGGCGTGAGTGCGTGCGTCATCGGAACGTCGTGAGGTTCGGACGGCAGTTCGTCGACCAATTCCTCGTCCCGCACCACCGCGACCAACTGGGCTTTTGGATTCCGCGTCGCCAGCGAGCGGTCGTAAAAGCCCTGGCCACGGCCCAGTCGCACGCCCCGGCGGTCGACGGCCAGGGCTGGCAGCAGCACCAGACTCGCCTCGGCCAGCGCCGAAGCGGGCAGCCACGGTTCCGGCGGTTCGAGCAGTCCCCAACGCGCCGTCGTCAACTCACCCGGCCGGTATTCGCCCCACTGCAGCGGCAGCGGCGCGTTGTCGGCGTCGCTGCGCGCCACCGGCAACAGCACCCGACCCGCTCGCTGCAGCAACTCATCCAACATCTCGATCGATCCCGGCTCCGAGCCCACCGGCACGTACGCACACACCGTGCATGCGCCGCTCACCAGCGCCGTCACGTGCTTGGCGAGCTTGCGCGCCTCGTCGGCCCTGGCCTCGTCGGCAACGCGACGCCGGGCGGCCAACAGCCGGTCGCGCAACGCGGACTTGCTCGCGGTCGCCATGCCTTTCACGATGACAGCCGCACTGTTCAGGTCGGCACACCGGCCCCAAGCTGTTGAAGGGAGTTATGGTGATGACGATGGCACAAGTACCTGTTCCCTATACGGCGATCGTCCCCGCGGCCGGGCTGGGGACGCGGTTCCTGCCTGCCACCAAGACCGTTCCTAAAGAACTGCTACCTGTCGTCGATACCCCGGGCATCGAGCTGGTGGCCGCCGAGGCGGCGGATGCCGGGGCCGAACGGCTGATAATCATCACCTCCGAAGGCAAGGACGGGGTGGTCGCGCACTTCGTCGAGGACCTCGTGCTGGAAGGCACCCTCGAAGCCCGTGGCAAGAAGGCCATGCTGGCCAAGGTCCGACGCGCACCGGCTCTGATCAAGGTCGAGTCCGTCGTGCAGGCCGAACCGCTGGGCCTCGGGCACGCGATCAGCTGCGTCGAACCTAGCCTTTCGGCGGACGAGGACGCCGTCATGGTGTTGCTGCCTGACGACTTGGTGCTGCCGACCGGCGTGCTGGAGACGATGTCGCAGGTGCGGGCGCGGCACGGTGGCACGGTGTTGTGTGCGATCGAGGTGTCTCCGGAGGAGATCAGTGCTTACGGCGTCTTCGACGTCGAGCCCGTTTCCGACGGCGGTGACGACGTATTGCGGGTCAAGGGCATGGTGGAGAAGCCCAAGGCCGAGGACGCCCCGTCGCTGTTCGCGGCCGCCGGCCGCTACGTGCTTGACCGGGCGATTTTCGACGCGCTACGCCGCATCGACCGTGGAGCCGGCGGCGAAGTTCAACTGACCGACGCGATCGCGTTGTTGATCGCCGAGGACCACCCGGTGCATGTGGTGGTGCATCGCGGATCCCGACACGACTTGGGAAATCCCGGCGGGTACCTCAAGGCTGCGGTTGACTTTGCTTTGGATCGTGACGACTATGGCCCGGATTTGCGGCGATGGTTGGTGGCGCGATTGGGCCTGACCGAGCAGTAGCCGGCGATAATCCGGCCCGGCTTCGCCACTTGGCTAGACGGAAAGGCGCGCTGTGCGTTCTGTGGAGGAACAGCAAGCCCGGATATCGGCAGCCGCGGTAGCCCCGAGGCCTATACGTGTTGCCATCGCCGAGGCGCAAGGACTGATGTGCGCCGAGGAAGTGGTGACCGAACGGCCGCTGCCCGGGTTCGATCAGGCCGCCATCGACGGTTACGCGGTGCGCAGCGTCGATGTGGCCGGTGTCGGCGATGCCGGTGGCGTGGAAGTCTTTCCCGACAGTGACCTCGAAGGCCGCGAGGTGCTGACCCTGCCGGTGATGGGGTTCATCGAGGCCGGTTCACGCACCCCCGCCAGGCTGCAGCCGCGCCAGGCCGCCCGGGTGCAGACCGGCGCGCCGTTGCCGACGCTGGCCGATGCCGTCCTTCCCTTGCGGTGGACCGACGGCGGGATGAACCGCGTGCGGATCCTGCGCGGGGCGCCGTCGGGCGCCTATGTGCGGCGGGCCGGTGACGACGTGCAACCCGGTGACGTTGCCGTGCGGGCGGGGACGATCATCGGGGCCGCCGGGGTGGGGTTGTTGGCCGCGGTCGGCCGCGAACGGGTGCTGGTGCATCCGCGACCGCGGGTGGCGGTCATGGCGGTCGGCGGTGAACTGGTCGACATCACCCGAACCCCTGGGAATGGTCAGGTGTACGACGTCAATTCGTACGCCTTGGCGGCCGCAGCTCGGGATGCCGGTGCGGAGGTGAATCGGGTCGGCATCGTCAGCAACGACCCCAAGGAACTCCGCGAAATCGTTGAGGGACAGCTGAACCGGGCGGAGATCCTGGTGATCGCCGGCGGGGTCGGCGGGGCGGCGGCCGAGGCCGTCCGCGCGGTGCTTTCCGAACTGGGCGAGATGGAAGTGGTGCGGGTCGCCATGCATCCGGGGTCGGTGCAGGGCTTCGGGCAATTGGGCCGCGAGGGTGTTCCCACATTTCTGCTGCCCGCCAATCCGGTGAGCGCGTTGGTGGTGTTCGAGGTGATGGTGCGGCCGCTGATCCGGCTTTCGCTTGGTAAGCGCCAGCCGATGCGCCGCATCGTGCAAGCCCGTACGCTTTCGCCGATCGCATCGGTGGCCGGGCGCAAGGGTTACCTGCGTGGCCAGCTCATGCGTGACCAGGAAAGCGGTGAATACCTGGTGCAGGCGCTAGGGGGAGCCCCGGGAGCGTCGCATCTGCTGGCCACGCTCGCTGAGGCGAATTGTCTGGTCGTGGTGCCTAGCGGGGCGGAGCAGATTCGCACCGGTGAGATCGTCGACGTCGCCTTCCTCGCTCAGCACGGCTGAGTCGCACCTTGGTGAAACTGTTGCGCCCCAACTATCGGCATCCCGGCTGGCCAATGTCGTTGGGGCCGTTGCGCGTAGCCGGCGGGGTGGTCCGGCTGCGGCCGGTGCGGATGCGGGATGGCGCGCTGTGGAGCCGCATCCGGCTGGCCGACCGCGCGTACTTGGAGCCCTGGGAGCCGGTCACCGACGGCGATTGGACGGTCAGGCACAACGTCGCCGCTTGGCCGACAGTGTGCTCGGGTCTGCGTGCCGAGGCGCGCAAGGGGCGCATGCTGCCCTTCGTGATCGAGTTGGATGGCCAGTTCTGCGGTCAGCTGACGATTGGCAACGTGACGCACGGGGCATTGCGGTCGGCGTGGATCGGCTACTGGGTGCACAGCTTGGTGACCGGCCGTGGGGTGGCGACGGGCGCGTTGGCGCTGGGGCTCGATCACTGCTTCGGGCCGGTCAGGCTGCATCGTGTGGAAGCGACTGTGCGGCCGGAGAATCTGGCCAGCCGGCGGGTGCTGTCGAAAGTCGGTTTCCGCGAAGAGGGTCTGCTGCGGCGGTATTTGGAGGTGGACGCCGCCTGGCGGGACCACCTGCTGGTGGCGATGACCATCGAGGAGGTCAACGGATCGGTGGTCTCGACGCTGGTCCGGTCTGGTCAAGCCAGCTGGGCTTGAGTTTTCCTTTGGCTTTTGTTCGTCGAGCGTCACGCGAGAGTGACGTTGGGTGTTGAGTGTCGCGCCAGCGTGACGGTCGGCGGTGGCGCCGGGCTGGCCGTCGCGATTTGGCGTCGAGCGTCACGCGAGAGTGACGTTGGGTGTTGAGTGTCGCGCCAGCGTGACGGTCGACGGATCCGACGCCCTAAACGGGGGCTCAGGCGGCCCGCGAACTTGAGGAAACCGAAATATTCCTGTGGCTAACGTGACATATGTGGCGTGTGATGCTTGAACGAGGCGAATTACAGGTGTGTAATTGCCCTGGTCATTACAGACCCGGCCGCGGTGGCTGACGATCAAGCCTCGCGGGGCAGCGGAACCGAAGAGAGCAGGTCATCATGCCGAGCATCCCGCAGTCGTTGTTGTGGATATCGCTTGTGGTGCTTTGGTTGTTCGTCCTGGTACCCATGCTGATCAGCAAGCGGGAGGCGGTGCGGCGCACCAGCGACGTGGCGCTGGCGACCCGGGTGCTCAACGGCGCAGCGGCTTCGAGGCTGCTCAAGCGCCGGGGCGGGCCCGCCGCGGGCCACCAGAGTGACCCGGACTGGCAAGCAGATGAGCACGACGATTCGGAATTCTCCGACGAACACGACGAGGACGACGACGCCCCGACCGACCAGCTGCGGCGCGTTCGCCCGCTGGTCATGGCGGTCGCCCACGACGACGCGCCGAGCGAACCGGACTACCTGGACGTGGACGTCGTCGAAGACTCCGCGGCGCTGCCGCCTGGCGAAAGCGTGCGGTTGGGCGAGCCCAAGTTGGTGGCCGAGCCCGATCCGGTCGACGAAGTGGTCGAGGAGCCGGTGGAGGAATCCGCCGAACCAGAGGCCGAGGCCGAGGCGGAACTGCACGACGACGAATACGAATACGTCGACGACTCTTCGGGTTTGGAGCCTCCGGACGACGGCGCCGAAGACGACGGGCCCGTGCCCTTCACCCCGGGTGTATCGCGGCGACGCCGGTTCGACAACAAGACCGCCGCGGTGGTCAGCGCTCGCAAGTACCGGTTCCGTCGGCGCGTCCTGATGGCGATGGCGGTGGTCCTGGTCGGTTCGGCCATCATGGCCTTCGAAGTGACCCCGTCCGCCTGGTGGGTGTGCGGGACCGCCACCGCGGTGACGCTGATGTACCTGGGCTATCTGCGCCGCCAGACGCGGATCGAGGAGCAGGTGCGGCGTCGCAGGATGCAGCGGATGGCGCGGGCGCGACTCGGCGTGGAGAACGCCTACGACCGCGACTACGACGTGGTGCCGGCGCGGCTGCGCCGCCCGGGTGCCGTGGTGTTGGAGATCGACGACGAGGACCCGATCTTCGAACACCTGGACTACGCGATGCCGATGCGCAACTACGGATGGCCGCGCGATCTCCCGCGGGCAGCCGGGCAGTAGGGGCGCGGTTCGGCCCATCCCGGGCTCGGCTGGTAGCCTGCTAGCGACCAGGGGCTATGGCGCAGTTGGTAGCGCGACTCGTTCGCATCGAGTAGGTCAGGGGTTCGATTCCCCTTAGCTCCACAAAGTTTGTGCAGGTCACAGGGTCGAATAGGCCGGACAGTCGGTACGTCCTCGCATCGAGGCCGACTGCCACGATCACCAATTGCTCGATGTTGCCTTTAGTCGCTGAGGCGCAGATCTCGTCAAGCAGACGGTGCGTTCTTGCGGTACGTCATGCGAGGTCGTCCTCGGGCCCATGCAAGACAGACACCCCGCGCCATTGCGTCCAACACGACTCTTTCGCTCGCATCCGCGGTAGGCGCGTCAGACCGCCCGGTGTCGTTGTCGGCCATGGCTTCTCAGCACGTTCCCCTATGAGTTGCCGGACGACTCGGATCGTTGTCGATCGCGTCTGGGTGCCAAGATCGCAACGGCGGCAGCGGAAACCAGGACGACAACAGCCAGCATCAGCAGCGATGAGTGCATTGCGTGCATGAAGGCGTCCTTCGCGTGACTTGACAAGTCGCCTCCTGCGGGGCCGAGCCGATCGGAGATTGTCAGTGCTTGCGCAAGTGAACCGAGCGCGGGTTCCCTGATCGGCTGGGGCAGCATCGCGACGCTCTGGGCAAGTGCGTGGCTGTATCCGGCGGCGAGGATTGAACCGGCGAGCGCGATGCCCAGCGCACCGCCTAGTTCCCTTGTTGTGTCGTTGATTGCTGAGGCGACGCCTTGCTTACTCAGTGGGACTGCCCCGGTTATTGCAGTGGTCGAGGGAGCGTTGCAGATGCCCATTCCGGTACTGAGGACCAGCATCGGCCATGCCAGGTCGAAGTACGTCGAGTCGGCCTCGAGCAGGCACATGCACAGGAGTCCGGCCGCCAAGATTGCGAGTCCCCCTGCTACAGAGATTCGTAGCCCCAAGCGGGGCAGATACCACTGCGTGAGCGCTGCGCAGATGAACAGGGGAACCGCGAGAGGGCACAGCGCGACAGCGGTTTGGAGCGGGCTGTAGCCGATCACCAGTTGCAGGTACTGCATGATCAAGAAGAAGAACCCGAAGATGGCGAAGAACAGGGTCGTCATGCCGATCGCGCCGGTCAGCATGTCGGGTCTTCTGAATACGCGAATGTCGAGCAGTGGATGCTTGCGACGCAGTTCGAAGAAGCCAAAGACAACGGCGAGCAAGATTCCGCCGGCAAGGCAGCCGTACACAGTCGGGTCGCTCCACCCTCGCAGCGGAGCTTCAATAACGCCGAACACGAAAACGGCGATTGCCGAGCCGATAAGCAGCGCACCCCACCAGTCGACCGGCGTTGCCTCGGGGTCTTTGGACGACGAGATCGTCAGCGCCAACACGAAAAGTAGAGCTGCTGCTCCGACGAACGCCCAGAAGATCGTCCGCCATGGCCCGAATTGCGTGAGTAGTGCGGTCCCCGTAAAGCCGACGAGGGCGCTTGACGCGCACACCCCGGCCCAGATGCCAATTGCCTTGTTGCGCTCTTCTTTCGGATATGCCGCGGTCAACAACGACAGTGTGGCCGGCAGAATCGCTGCAGCACCGACCCCTGTGACACCCCGCGCAACGATGAGTGCGGTGGGCGAGTCGAAGTAGATGGGCGTCAGCGATGCCGCGGCGAAGATAACGAGTCCGACCAGCAGGACGGTGCGCCGCCCGTAGCGATCCCCTAATGCGCCAGCGGGCAGCAACAGGCACGCCATCACCAGCGTGTAGCCGTCGACGATCCACGTCAGTTGCGACTGTGTCGCAAGGGTGTCCACCGCGATAGCGCCCAATGCGGCATTCAGAGCCACCATCGACGAGATGACCAGAAGGACACCCATCGAGCAGACGATCAGAAGCCAAATTTTGGAACGTCCGGACAAGACGCTTGATTGAGCCTCTTCGCCCGCGCTTGGTTTGGGGAGTTGTTCGTCAACCGCGTCGGTCGTGGCGTCAGTGTTCACCGCGTTGCGTGTTCCTGTCCCGTTGATCGGTCATCAGTTACCGGTCGTTGCTCCTCGGTCATGTCGTGGAGGTGGATGGAACCAGCGCGCTAATGTCCTCGCCCTGAAGGAGTTTGATCGTCAGATTGAGATCGAAGTAGTCCGTCCAACGCGTGATCTTGCCGTCGTCGCCGACGACGAACGTTCCCATCACCGGAATGGCCGGCTTGGTTCCATTGGGTGTCTGGATGTAGTCGAGCCGTTCAGTCAGTACCACCGGGCCATCGGCGGCGATGTTGACGATTTCGAAGGCGTAGGCGTCGGGAAACATCGAGAACTGTGCGCCCAGGTTCTCCACGATGGCGTCTACGCCGGTGAAGGCCGGCATACCGACGTTCTGGTACACCGCGTTGTTGGCCAACAGTGGGCGTAAGGCTTCGGGATCCCGACGTTCCATCAGGGCGCAAAACTCGCGGACCACCTCGATAGGACTGGACACAGCAACCTCCGGTTTCGGATGGTGATGACAGCTTCACATGGGACCTGCATGTGACATACAGACCGTATGTCACATGCAGGCAGTATGCAATACGATATTGCGATGGCCCAGAGCCAGCAGAAACTCGATCCCAAGGCGCGACGTGCCGCTCAAGCGGAGGCCACCCGCGCCGCACTGATCGACGCAGCAAAGCGTCTGTTCGTCGAGAAGGGCTACCACCACACCGGCACCGAGGAAGTCGTTGCAGAGGCTGAGGTCGGTACTCGCGGCGCTCTTTATCACCACTTCGCCGACAAGCAGGCACTCTTCGAGGCGGTGTTCATAGCGGTCGAGGAGGACCTCGTCCTACAGGCCGCCAAGAATCTGGCAGATCCAGCTCACGGCGCATTCAATCAGTTGCGCCAGGGTTTGATTGGATTCCTCGACGCGTCCCTCACGCCCCAGGTTCAACGGATCCTGCTCATCGACGGACCGGCGGTCTTGGGTTGGGCTAGATGGCGCGAACTGGAAAGCGTCTACGGATTGGGAGCCATCCGCGCGATGCTCGAAATTGCCATCGAGGAAGGCGATCTAGCCGCCGGTCAGCCGGTCGCAGTGCTGGCTCACGTTCTTCTCGCCGCGGCAGAGGAAGCCGCGATGTTCATCGCAAATGCAGTCAATCAGCAAGAAGCGCGGGACGAGAGCGTTCGGGCGCTCAACGCACTGCTGGACGGACTCCGATCGCGCTAGCCCGAATCGCTAGCGGTTCAGACAGTGCCACGTCGGGTCTGCCGGGTGACGATCGACGGCCCCGCCAGCGGAGCATCCAAAAGCCCGGGTGCCGCGTCGATGACAGCCGGAATCGCATTGACCGCCGCCATCGCCGTTGCCGCGACGCCGGGGTTGGTCTTGTCGCCTGGTGCAGGGTCGAGCCGCAGGGCGAGGGTCATGCTGGGGGAGCCTTCGATGCGGAACACCATGCCGCCCTGGCCGGGTTGCGCTGGCAGCGGCCAGCTGTCGGGCCACGGCGTGGAGGTCACGGTCGCGAAGTATTGGACGGACACGACCGGTCGCCCGTCGCAAACGGCGGCGAGCTGCCAGCGGTGTCCGCAGATGGTGCCGGCCGGGATCACCCCGAGCGCGGTGTCGAGATCGTCGGGGGCCAGGACTGTTTCCCAATCCAGCGCAACGTCTTCCACGTCGACCGACAGCGCGTCGGCGATGTACCGCACGACGGGCCCCCAGTCATTGTGCACCTTGCCTGACGCGATGCGGATGGGAACGTGGCCGTCCGGTTTCCCGAAGCCCATCGACTCGTGCAGCACTTCCCAGATCGGATAGGCCAGGTCGAGGTCCAGCGCGTACTCGTCCATGCGATAGGTGTCGATGACGCCGGCGCCAGTCAGCAATGCGGTGGGGAGGTTCAGGCTCACGAACCCGGGTTCGCATCCGGTCGCATAGAAGGTCGCGTTGCCCTCGCGCGCGGCGCGCTCGATCGGATCGCGCCATTTCGCCGGGGCCGCTTGGGGATACACCATTGGGATGGCGGAGATGGTGACGACGTTGATGCCGGCTTCCAGGTAACCGACGATGTCGGCGATCGCCTCGTCCTCACGCCGGACGGCGGTCGCGCAGTAGGCGACGCAATCCGGCTTGGCGTCCAGCACCGCGGCAACGTCACCGGTGGCTGCGATGCCCACGTCGGGCCGTCCACACAGTTGGCCCGCATCGGTGCCGACTTTCGTCGGGGAGGACACCTTGACCCCGATCAACTCGAGCGCAGGGTCGTCGATGATCGCGCGCAGCGCCACGCTGCCGGTCAAGCCGGTTCCGACATGTACAACGCGACGCTTCGCGGTCGCGGAGCCAGGGGATGGAGTCACAAGAGCCGCCTCACTGTATGTCCACTAGTAAGACTTACCAGAAGCGATTCAGCGGACGACGGCAGCTCACCCCGTCGGCTGGGCTGACGCAGCCTTTGCGGCGTCGACCGCGAAAAACCCGCGCAGCGCCTCAGCCATCTGAGCCCGGATCGGGGCTCCCGAGACGACGACATCGACCATCGGTACCGACAAGTGTGTGTGACCACGGGCCCGTAAAACCTGGGTCGGAACCCCCGCTGCCGCAAGGGCTTCGGCGTAGGCGATGCCCTCGTCGCGCAACGGGTCGAAATCTGCCGCGACGATCATTGCCGGTGGCAGGCCTGACAGCTCCGCCGCGCGCAGCGGGGCAAGCCGCGGATCGTGTCGCACGTCTGGGTCGGAGTACTGGTCGAAGAACCAGCGCATCAGCGCGGTGGTCAGACCGTAGCCCTCGGCGTTCTCGACGTAGGAGCCGCGGGTGAAGTCGGTATCGGTGACGGGAGTGAGTAACACCTGCCCGACGATCCTCGGGCCGGCCGCATCCCGGGCGAGTCGGCACACCACCGTCGCGATGTTGCCGCCCGCGCTCCACCCGCACACCGCGAGCCGTCCGGGCACGCCGCCTAGCTCTTCGGCGTGAGCCGCCACCCACTGCAGTGCCGCCCAGCCGTCGTCGTGCGCGGCCGGAAATCGATACTCGGGGGCATGCCGGTAATTCACCGACACGACGAGCGCATCGCTGAGCACGCACAAGTCGCGACACAGCGGATCGTCTGAGGCGGCGTCGCCGAGAACCCAGCCGCCGCCATGGAAATAGACGACGAGGGGGTGCGGACCCTCGCTCGCAGGCCGATACACGCGATAGGCCAGCGGGCCTGCCGGCCCGGGCAGGGTCCCGTCGGCGATCTCGCCGACACCGGGACCCGGTGGACGGGCCAGGTTGACCTCGTCGAAGAAGGCACGCAACCCGTCGGCCCCCATCGATTCCAACGGAGGCAGGTTCAACAGCGCCGTTTGCTCGAGGACCATCTGGACATCGGGCTGCAACTGACGCACCACGCCGTCGTTGCATTGCGAGCCGCCGGGGCCGGACAACCTGAAGCCCAGATAGTCCCGCTCCACCACCTCGTCGCAGGTCAGCCGGTAGAAGTCGACACCGACGGTGTAGGCCATGAAGACCCGGGGCTTGCCCGGAATGTTGGCGCCCACGTACCACGAGTTGGCTTGTGGGAAAAGCGTTATCGCCGCGGCGTCGTCAACGTGCTGCATCCAGCCGGCCGCGGCGAGCTCGGTGGGTTCGATCTGGTCGAACCCGTGCGTGCGCAGGTACGTCAACGCGTCGGCGACGAAATCGATGTGCTGCTCGATCGACACCGCCATGTTGGACAGCACCGACGGGCTGTTGGGGCCGGCGATGAGGAAGAAGTTCGGGAACCCCGCGACGGTCAGGCCGAGGTATGTCGATGGGCCGTTCGACCACTTGTCCCTCAAGGCAACTCCACCGCGGCCGACGATGTCGATGGCCGCGACGGCGCCCGTGATGGCGTCGAATCCGGTCGCGAACACGATCGCGTCAAATGCGAAAGATTCGCCGGCCGTGTCGATTCCGGTTTCCGAGACACCGAGCAGCGGTTGCTTCTGCAGGTTCACCAACCGCACATTCGGCCGATTGAATGTTTCGTAGTAACCGGTGTCCAGGCACAGCCGTTTCGAGCCAACGGGATAGGTTTTGGGGCACAACGCTTCCGCTGTCTCCGGATCGTGCACGATGCTGCGGATCTTGCCGCGGATGAACTCGGCGAAGTCGGCGTTCGCCGCCGGGTTGCTCATCGTGTCGGTGTAGAGGTTGAGCACTTCGAGCAATTCGCCGCGCTGCCAGGCCCGTTCGTACCGCTGCTGACGTTCCTCAGCTGATGCCGCGATCGACGGAGTGATGGTGCGTTCCAACGGCACCCCGCCGAAGGAGTATTTCGCCGCGTGCCGGTAGGCGGCGTCGTCGGCCAGTTGCTCGAGTTTCTCCCGTGAGATGGGTCCGTTGTGGGCGGGGATCGAAAAGCACGGTGTGCGTTGGAATACCACCAGCTGCGCCGCTTGCTGGGCGATGAGGGGGATGGTTTGGATCCCCGATGAACCGGTTCCGACGACACCGACGCGCTTGCCGGTGAAGTCCACGGATTCGTGAGGCCAGCGACTGGTGAAATACACCTTGCCGGTGAAGCTTTCGATGCCGTTGATGTCGAGGTCTTTGGGCCTGGAGAGGCAGCCGGTCGCCATGACCAGGTGGCGGCAGGTGATTTCCTCGCCGCGGTCGGTGCCGACGCGGTACCCCGACAGGTCGTCGTCCCAGTGCGCGGACAGGACGCGGGTGCGGAACCGGATGTCGCGACGAAGGTCGTGCTTGTCGGCGACGTGGTTCAGATACCGCAGGATCTCGGGTTGCGTGGCGTACTTTTCCGACCATTGCCAGTCGCGCGACCAGTCCGGGTCAAAGCTGTACATGTAGTCGACGCTGGGTATGTCGACACGGGCCCCGGGGTATCGGTTCCAGTACCAGGTGCCGCCGATGTCCTCGGCCGCCTCGAATATGCGCATTGAATGACCGGTGAGTCGAAGCCGGTACGCGGCGTACAGACCTGCGAAGCCCGCACCCACGACCACAACGTCGACGTCCGTGTGATGTACGTCACTCATCCGCCTATCATCGCCGCTTGGGCGCGTTTTAGATAGAAGGCAGCGGTCACCGCTCTGATCGGGCGGCTTCAAAGCGAACGCGCTGCCCAGCGACTCACAGCCTGCCGGCGACGTAGCTCGCGGCTTGGTCCACCAGGCCGGAGTCGATGTATGACGGCTGCAGGTGCGACGGCCAGTCGGTCCCGCGCCCGCAGATCGGGTCGCCGTTCGCGCACTGGTCGATCGTCCTGTCGGCAAAGGCTGCGGGCGGGCCTAGCCGCTTGGCCCCGTTGCCGAACAGAGCGACCGCGGCGACATTCTGATTGACCCCGGCCGGAATCATGCCTCTGGCCGCCATGTCGGCCGCCGTCGCACCCAGCGAATAGCCGCCGATCACCATGCGGGTGTTCGGGCAGCTTTTCGCCATGGACTGAATGTGATTGCTGATATCGGCGGCGCCGGCGGCCGCGTTGATGTTGGCCGGATAGTTCACCCCGTACACGCCGATCGGGACGCCGGTCTTGGCGCGCAACGAACCCACGAAGGCATCGCCGACGGCGCCGACGCCGGGCGGCTCCTCTCGGCCGCGAGCGAAGACGACTTCGGCCCCGGGGCAATCCGCCGACGCGACTGGGAGCAGGGCTACGGTCGGAATGATTGCCGGGGCCATGACGAATGTCGCCGCGAGCAGGGCGGCGGTTGCCGGGCGACGATATCCCCCCGATTTCCTAGCAACGAGCGTCATCCGGCCGATATTACGAATCGAACTTTAGAGCCCGCTGTGACGTCAAAATCGGTGGCCGTATGGTCCTGGATATCCCCTGGACATGCTAAGGAGCCTCGCCCGATGTCATCGAACGCCGCTGATCCGGTCACCCTCGAAATCGCTAACGCGGTTGCCCGAGTGAGCCTCAACAGGCCGGACGCCGGCAACGCGATGGATGCGCCACTGGGACGCGCACTGCGCGACGTCGCCGAGTCGCTCCAAAAGCGCGACGACGTCCGTGCGGTCCTACTCAGCGGAAACGGCCCACGGTTCTGCGTCGGCGGCGACCTGAGCTACTTCGCGTCCTCCGAGGACATCGGCGCCGCCCTCCAGTCCCTGGCCGGCGACGTACACGCCGCCGTCGAGGCCTTCGCAGCACTCGACGCACCCGTCGTCGCCGCCGTTCACGGCGCGGCCGCCGGTGCCGGACTGAGCTTGGTGGCCGGAGCGGACCTCGTGATCGCCAGTGAGACAACCAAGTTCACGATGGCCTACACGGCGGCCGGTCTCTCGCCGGACGGCGGCGCCACCTGGTTTCTGCCGCGGGTGATCGGCCACCGCCGCACTGCGGAGATGGCCATCACCAACCGCGCGCTCACGGCCGCCGAGGCGCTCGACTGGGGACTGGTGACCCAAGTGGTGGCCGACGACGAGCTCAGGCCCACCGCGGAGAAGCTCGCCGAGCGGATCGCGTCGGGCCCGACGGCCGCGTTCGGAACGGTCAAGCGGCTGCTGAACGCCTCATCGAACGCGACGTTGAAGGAACAGCTCGCCGACGAAGCCGACGGGATCGTCGCCAACTCCGTATCGGCGGACGGGCGCGAGGGGGTGGCCGCGTTCCTGCAGAAGCGGCGCCCCAACTTCGTCGGCCGTCGCATCGAGTGAGTCGCATCGAGTGAAAGGCAGAGACCGATGAGCCAATGGCGTGAGTCCAAGCAATACGTGGAGGTCCTCGGCCGGCGCGTGGCCTACGTCGAGCAGGGAACGGGCGACCCGATAGTCCTGCTGCACGGCAATCCGACGTCGTCCTACCTGTGGCACTCCGTCATCCCCGAACTGACCGGCAAGGGCCGGTGTATCGCGCCTGACCTCATCGGCATGGGTGACTCGGACAAACTTCCCGGACCCAACGACCCCGGGTACACCCTGGCGGGCCACCAGAAGTTCGTCGACGCCTTCCTCGACGTCATCCTGGGCGCCACCGAGAAGGTCGTGCTGGTCATCCACGACTGGGGCTCGGCCCTGGGGTTCGACTGGGCGCGACGTCATCCCGGCCGGGTTCGCGCCATCGCCTACATGGAGGCCATCGTGCGACCGCTGGACAGCTGGGACGACTGGCCGGAGGCGGCGCGCCGCATCTTCCAGGGGTTGCGTTCCGAGGCGGGCGAAGACATGGTCCTCAACCGCAACCTGTTCGTCGAGGCCATCCTGCCCAACTCCATCAAGCGCAAGCTGTCCGACGACGAGATGAACGAGTATCGCCGCCCGTTCGCCAACCCAGGTGAGGAGCGTCGCCCGACGCTGACCTGGCCACGCCAGATCCCGATCGAAGGACAGCCGCCCCAGGTGGTCAAGGTCGTCGGTGAATACGCGAACTATTTCGCCACAACGCCGGGCATCCCGAAGCTCTTCATCAACGCCGACCCCGGCATCATTCTCGTTGGCGCGCAACGGGAGTTCTGCCGCTCCTGGCCCGATCAAACCGAAATCACCGTGTCCGGCCTGCATTTCATCCAGGAAGACTCTGGCCCTGAAATCGGTAGGGCCGTAGCCGCTTTCATCGACGGCCTATAGGCATCACAGGCGCGCGGCCAACGTGGCCTGCCCGGGACCGGCGAGTTCGGGCACGGCGGCCGGACGGCCCGTCATCACCATCAACAGGGCCTCGCCGGTGCCGTAGACGTCGGGCCCGCTGCCGTGCTCCCAGTCGACGTCGGTTGCCTGCAGGTGTAAGCCTCTGATGCGCCGGCCCGCGCCGAGGCGGGGGTTTCCTGGCACCAGAGGCAGGATGCGTGCGAGCCGCTCGGGCGGAACCGTTCGGGGGCGGCCGAGTGCGCGACGGATGTCCTGGTGATGAACGGTTCCGTCGACCAGTGCGATCATCCCGCCGAATCCTGCGGTAAGCCCTTGTGGGCGTAGATGTTTGCGCAGAAAGGCAATCAACTCGTCGGGCGACTTCCCGGAGAGCTCTTTGACCCCCACCTCGTTGGTGCGGACGACACCACCTTTGGCAAACCGCTTGACCAAGCCGAACCAACGCAACTCTTCGTAGCTGACGACGTGTGCGACAACGTCTTTGACCGTCCAGCCCCGGCACAGGCTGGGGGATTCCCAGTCCTGCGGGTTCAACGTCTCAAGGAATGCGGCCAGGTCTGACCGCTCCGCAAATGCCAAGTCCATCAGCGAAGTCTCGGTGCTCATCGCTTCAACTCCGCCTCCGCTAACGCGACGTACCGGTGCAGGTACAGCGGCCAGCCGGCGTCACCGTCGACTCCGTCGGCCACGGATCTCCACCCGGCGCCATGGCGGTCCAGGTGGCGATGCTCCAATTCGACCCGCGTGCGATCAACGGACTCGGCGACGAAGCGCACTTCGACTTCGCTCGTCCTGGTGTGGTCGTGTTCCAGCTGCCAGGTCGGCCCGATGTCCCAGGAGAAGACCACCCGCGAGGGCGGCTCGTACACCAGGACGCGAGCCCATTCGCATCGACTGCCGTCAACTCCCACGTCGTAGATGTGCCCGCCGACGCGCGGTTCGAACACGGTCTTGTCGATCGGCACCGGCAGCAGATTGTGCTCGCGCGGCTTGATGGCATCGAACTTGTCGACGAACAGCGCGAACGCGCGCTCCACACCGGTGTTGACCACCACGCTCTTTCGGATCGGCGGCACGCCTGATGACGTCATCCTTCTTCCCCCTTTTCTTGGCTTTCCTCGGCAAGCGACCGATATGCGTCCAGAGCCTTCTCCCAGAACACATCAAGCTCTGACCTGAGCGCCTCAAGGCCTGCCGGATTTAGCTGGTAGATCCGGCGGGTGCCGACTGGCCGATCGGCGACTAGTCCGGCGCGTTTGAGCACTTTCAGGTGCTGCGAGACCGCCGGCCGGCTGATGGGCAGACCATGAGCCAAGTCGCCGACCGCCATCGGCCCACCCGCCAGACGCTTGAAAATCGTTCGGCGGGTGGCATCAGCAAGAGCCCCCCAGGCATCTTCTGCTTCGTAAGTCAGCACTAACGGTAAGTATACACTTACTAAAGAGGTCCGCGTAGCTTGATCCGAGAGGGTTAGGGAGGGCGGCCAATGCCTACAGCAACCACCGGCGAAGCGCGTGTCCAGATCGACGCAGCACCGCTGAGCGTGTACCAACTCATCAGCGACATCACGCTAATGGGCGAGTGGAGTCCGGAGTGCTATCGCTCGGAATGGCTCGACGGCGCCACGACCGCCGCCGTGGGCGCCCGGTTCTGGGGCCATAACCGGCTCGGCGTGATCCGTTGGCGCAGGGATGCGGTCATCACGGCGGCCGAACCCGGACGCGAATTCTCGTTCACCACCTTGAACCCGAAGGGCCGCGAGGAGACGTTGTGGCGCTACCAGCTTCGACCGGTCGGAGGGGGCACCGAGCTGGCCGAGTCGTACCGATTTCTGTGGTGCTCCATCGCGAGCCGGATAGCCGAGCTGCCCCTGCCGCGCGACAAGCAACTCCGGCGCGGCATCCAAGAAACTCTAGAACGAATCAAGGCCGTGGCGGAACAGAAGTAAGAACACGTTCCAGTTCTGGTGGAGAAGGGGCTGTTCAGCCTGTCGACGCAGCACTAGAACCTGTTATGTTGCTTCGTGCCGTCAATCACCACGAGGGCAGGAACGCGATGGGCAGCTCAGACCACATCAACGAAACCACCGACATCGTCGTAGTCGGCTTCGGCGCGGCGGGGACCTGCGCAGCAATTACGGCACGCGAGGCGGGCGCGGAGGTCATCGCGCTCGACCGCGCCAACGGCGGCGGCGCGACCGCCATCTCGGGCGGCATCATCTACGCCGGCGGAGGCACGGCGGTGCAACGCGAGGCCGGAGTGGCCGACACGGTCGAGCAGATGCTCACCTACCTACGGCTGGAAGTCGGCGACGTCGTCAGCCAACAGACGCTGGAATCGTTCGTTGGTGGCAGTGCGGACATGATCGACTGGCTCAAGGAGCAGGGAGTCCCGTTCGACTCCACGTTGTGCCCCTACAAAACGTCCTACCCCAACAATCGGTATTACCTGTATCACTCGGGAAGCGAGAACGCCGGCGCTTTCCGCCGGCATACCCCGCCGGTCCAGCGTGGGCACCGCGTCAAGGGCACGGGCACCTCGGGCAAGCAACTGTATGCGCCACTGCTGAATTCGGCACTGGCGCACGGGGTCGACTTCCGGCCGCACACGACGGTCACCAAGTTGCTGCAGGATGCCACCGGCCGGGTCACCGGGGTGGAGGCCACGACGATGGGCCAAGCGCCGGAGCGGATTCAGCGGTTGTACGCGAAGATGGCCGCAGTGTCGACGAAGCCGGGCATCTATTACCCCCCGCTGCGTCGCGCGCTCGAATACCGGCTGAGAAAGCTCGAACGCCGCTACGGTCGGACCATCCGGATCACCGCCCGCCGCGCGGTGATCATCTGCGCCGGCGGATTCATCGCCAACACCGAGTGGATCGAACACTACGCGCCGGAGTTCAAACACGGCCTCGCCCTGGGCACCGCCGGCGACGACGGCAGCGGCATCGCGCTGGCCGAAAGCGTCGGCGCCGTCACCCAGCGCATGGACAATGTGTCGGCGTGGCGGTTCATCACGCCGCCCAGCGCGTTCATCAACGCCCTCATCGTCGACCAACAGGGGCGGCGGGTCATCGACGAAAGCCGGTACGGCGCGGCCGTGGGGCAGGCAATAGTGCGGAACCACAACGCAAAAGCCTGGCTTCTTGCCGACGCCGCGCTGATGCGCGAGGCCCGTCGGCAACTGATCGGTCAGACATTGTGGTTCCAGCGCCTACAGACCACCGCGCTGCTGCTCACCGGCTCGAAACGCGGTGCGACGCTGCGGGATGTCGCGGAAAAGGCCGGCATCGACCCGGACGGCCTGCAGGCCACGGTCGACGCGCACAATGCCGCAATCGATTCGGGCGCACCGGATCCCGTGGGAAAGCATCCCGACTTCACCCGACGGATCGCCAAGCCGCCGTTCACGCTGTTGAACATCTCCGTCCGGCCCAGCCTGATCAATCCCACGCCGATGCTCACCCTCGGTGGCGTGCGGGTGGACGAGGTCACCGGTGCCGTGGTGGACGGATCGGGCGCGCCCATCCCCGGCCTCTACAGCGCGGGCCGATCCGCGGTCGGCGTTGCCTCAAACTCCTATGTCAGCGGCCTGTCCATCTCCGACTGCGTGTTCTCCGGTCGCCGCGCCGGACGGCATGCCGCCGATCAATCGTCGGAGTGGACTTCGGAATCGGCGTCGGGGCCTAGCGAAAACAGCGACGATGCAACGGGTTTGGTGACGTAGGTGCGCGCCCCGGAGGTCACCGCCAGCACGATCTGCGGTGGCTGACCCTGGACGCGCTCGGCGACCTCGGCGAACCGGCGCGCGTGCTGTAGTTCGGTGATGAAGATCGCGCTGCCTCCGGCCGGTATCTCGAGGGGAACCTCGTCGCCGCCGATCGGCTTTTCGACGGGCACCAGCGACGTGCCGCCCGGTTCGGCGCGCACGGCCCACCCATCGACGTAGCAGGGTGCCCGACCGGCGTTGACGACCTTGACGCCGATGATGAACGGACCGGCGGACAGGTTCCCCTCGGCATCGGTGAGCACCTCGCGCACGTCGGCGCTGGCGTCGTTGGTCACCAAGCCGTCGGGTGTCATCAATCCCACCAACGGCGTCAATTTGGGACGCGGACCCCGTCGCAAGAAGTCGATTAGCTGCCAACTGAGCGAGGCCACTGACAGGACGGTTGCGACGACGCCCAGGACGAATGCCGCGACGCTCATGGCGCGGGCCTCAGACCGTTGACCATGTCGTAAACGCTACTAAGGAAAGTCACATAAAGTCGAAATGCAAGCATCACGACATGTGACCTAGCTCCCTCTCGGTCCCTCTCGTTGCCGGCTTTATGAGTGCGCAAAGATGGCCTGATGGAACAGTTCTCGCGCGGACAGCTCGTTTTTGACGTTCGGGACAGCGGGCCCGAGGACGGGCCGGTGGTGGTTCTGCTGCATGGACACCCGCAGACCAACTCGGCTTGGGACGGCGTTATCCCCCTGCTCACCGCGCGCGGCTATCGGTGCCTGGCCCCCAACCAGCGCGGCATTTCCCCCGGGGCGCGGCCGCCGCGCCGGCGGGAGTATCGCCTGTCGGAACTCGTCGACGATGTCGGCGCGTTGATCGACGCCAGCGGGGCGCAACGGGTGCACCTGGTGGGGCACGACTGGGGTGCGTTGGTGGCCTGGGCTTTTGCCGCCACGCACCCCGACCGGCTGATCACCCTGACGGCGCTGTCCGGCCCGCACCCACGCGCGCTGCGCCGGGCGCTGCTGACCGGTCAGCAGGGGATGGCGTCCTGGTACGCGTACTTCTACCAGTTGCCACGTCTCCCGGAGCGGGTGTACCTCGGCCGGGACGGCAAAGGCGCGAGGCTGTCGGCGATGATGCAGGCGGGCGGTCAACGCCTCGAGTTCGCCGACCGCGACGCGCGGGCCATGGCCGAACCGGGTGCCTACACGGCCGCGCTGAACTGGTACCGGGCGATGCCGTGGTCGGGGCGGGTCGGACCCGTCGACGTCCCCACGTTGTACGTCTGGGGCGATAACGACCCGTACATCCTGGATCGGGCCGCACACACCTGCGGCAACTACGTCAGCGGTTTCTACCGATTCGAAATCCTGCGCGGCGCGGGTCATTGGCTGCCCGACGAACACCCGGACACCGTCGCAGACCTGCTGTTGGAGTTCTTCGCCACCCGGCGCGCATAGCTTTCCTGCCGGAAACCTGATGATCTTCCGATAATCAGCTGAACATCTGTTAAGACCCCGTTTTTGCGCAGGACACGGGTTCTCGACGCCCTTAATGTCAGGGCATGAGCACTAGGTATTACCTGCAGAAGCTCCCTGTGGAGTCCGTCGAACCGGGCTTCTCACTGGCCGTGCACGACGGGGACGACTACCGACTCTTCCAGGTCGAATGCACGCAGATGTGCCAGCGCAACGGTCAGCCCGTGATGATCACGCTGACGTCGGAACCGTTCGACGGCGGCGAACCTTGGGTCTTGGAGTACCAGGCGGGAACGCCGGTGGTCAGGCTGCTGGGCGTCGGCGCGGCCGCTTCCTAGCCGGGCTTTGCGGCAGTGACGAACTGCAGCACGCGTTGGGTTTGCTGCTCGACGTCGACCAGGCCGGCCGAGGAGAAAAGACCGACGAAACTGTCCCGGTCGAACATGGTGAGCCCGATCAGCGTGGCGGTGGCGGTGAACGCGTGCCGGATGGGGGCCACTTGCCCGGAGTAGCTGGTCAGGATCGCGATTCGGCCGCCTGGCTGCAGCACCCGCACCATCTCGTGGGCGATCCGGAACGGCTCGGGCATCAGGTACAACGCACCGAAACAGCAGACAGCGTCGAAAGTTTCGTCGCGGAAAGGCAACTGGCGCGCGTCGCCGCGGACGTAGCAGGTCCGCGGCCCGCTGTTGTCCTGGACGGCCCGGGTGACCATCGGCTCGGAGATGTCGAACCCGACCGCGAGCCCCCCGGCGGGCAGCTGCCGCGCCAGTGGGGCGGTGAAATTGCCTGGCCCGCAGGCGACGTCGAGCAACCTGGTCGCCCTCGACACGTGCAGCGCCTGCGCAGCGCGGCGCTGCTCGGCGCCCGTGGTGACGCCACTGGCAAGGTAGAACGAAGTCGGACGCCACAACCGTTCGTAAACCGTGGCGACGAACGGACTGTTCATGGCCCGCTGGGCGAAGGTCGGTGCGGGTGAACTGGTGGATTCGCCCAGCACATCCAGGAAGCCGTGTCGCACGGCGGCGCCCTGGTTGAGCAGGCCACGCGTCAACTCGAGCGGATCCTGGTCGGCGTTCATTCCGGCCAGGCTAGTGCGCATCCTTGCCGCCACAACGACGGACGCCATAACCTGAAGCGGATCTAGACCGCGGAAAGACGGGATGGCCGAATTGACCGGCGCGGGGGCCCAAGAACTCGCGGGAATGGACATCTTCAAGGGGTGTCCGGCCGAAGAGCTGGAACCCTTGGCGGAACTCCTTTCGCCGCTGCGTGCCGACACCGGACAGGTGCTGATGCGGCAGGGCGAACAGGCGGTGTCGTTCCTGCTCATCTCGTCGGGCACGGCCGAGGTCATCCACGTCGGCGACGACGGAGTGGTGATCGTCGAGTTGGTGGTGCCCGGCACCATCGTGGGGGAGATCGCGCTGCTGCGTGACATTCCGCGCACGGCGACGGTCACCACGGTCGAGCCGCTGACGGGCTGGATCGGCGGCAAGGACGCGCTGGACCGCATGGTTCACATCCCGGAGGTCATGCCGCGACTGCTGCGCATGGTCCGTCAGCGCCTGGCGGCCTTCATCACGCCGATCCCGGTACGGTTGCGCGACGGCACTGAGTTGCTCCTGCGCCCGGTCTTGCCCGGGGATAGCGAGCGGACCGTGCACGGGCATGTGCACTTCTCCAGCGAGACGATCTACCGCCGGTTCATGTCGGCCCGGACCCCCAACCCGGCGATGATGACCTACTTGGTCGAGGTCGACTACGTCGATCACTTCGTCTGGGTGATGGTCGTGGACGGCGACCCCGTCGCCGATGCCCGCTTTGTTCGCGACCATGACGACCCGACGGTTGCGGAGATAGCGTTCACCGTGGCCGACGCGTACCAGGGGCGGGGAATCGGGACCTTTCTGATCTCCGCGCTGTCCGTCGCGGCCTGGGTGGACGGGATCGAAAAGTTCTCCGCGCGAATGCTTTCCGACAACCTGCCGATGCGCACCATCATGGACCGGCACGGCGCCGTCTGGCAGCGGGAGGACATCGGCGTGATCACCACGGTCATCGACGTGCCCGGACCGCGTGACCTGAGTTTCGGAAGCGACATGGCCGAGCGGATCAAGCGGGTGGCCCGGCAGGTGATCGAGGCGGTCGGCTGACCGATGCGGCGGCCATGGGCATTGTGGGTGAGCCCGGTCGTGGCGTTTGCGGTGGCAGCTTGCGCGCAATCGCCCCCGCGCTCGTCGGCGCCGTCTCCGTCGTCGTCGGCGGCAGCGTCGTCAGCGGCGCAGGCGGCCGGCATCAACCCCGCCAACATCAAGCGGGTGGCGCGGGAATTCCCGGACGGCTATGAGGTGACCCGGTCCATCCCCAACGACGCCTCACCGCGGCTGATCTGGGGTCTTGGCGCCGACGCGGCCGATCCGCCGCAGTGCGCCGCGCTGGCCGACCCGGGCAACGGGCGCGAGCAATCCGCCCAAGGGGTCTCCGGGTCGGGCGCCGGCGGCATCCTCAACGCCGTGGTGGTGAGTTTGCCGTCAGGTCAGGTCAGTCTGGATACCGACGTCGTCGCCGCCTGCGGGCGGTGGACCGGCTCCGACGGGCGCAAGACGGTCAGCGTCAGCCTCCTCGACGCCCCGCCCGTCGACGGAGCACCCACCGTCGGCATGGTGGCCGACGTCAAGACCTCGGTGGAGTCGGGGACCCAAATCGACGCGCGGACATACACGTTCATCGCCTACCTCGGCAACCATTACGCGTTCACCACGCTCACGACGGACCCCGGGTCCATGCTTCCGCCGCTGCCCCCGCAATTCGTGGCCGATCTGTTAGTCAAAACGGTGGCGACGTTACGGGGCTGAGCGCCGCGCTGTGGGTAGCGTGACCCAGGTGTCGAGGAGGGTGTCGAGGAGGTTGTTAGCGATCGTGTCGGCGTGTCTGCTCGTCGGCTGCTCGCCCGCGCATTCGGCTCAGTCGGTGAACGCCGACATCGGCAGGGTGTTCGACGTCAAGTCGAGCTTCGGGCCGGGGTTCAAGATCACCGACGTCACTCCCCGGGCCATCGATCCCCAGTTCTTCGCCGCGCGGAAACTACCCGAGGGACTCAAGTTCGATCCACCCAACTGCGCGAAGGTGGCGGCCGGGCCGGAGATGCCGGCGGACCTGCAGGGCAATATGGCCGCGATCTCCGCCGAGGGCAACGGCAATCGGTTCGTCGTGATCGCAGTGGAGACCTCCAAGCCGCTACCGACCAATGACCCGGGGCCGGACTGCAAGAAGGTGGCCTTCGTCGGCGCCCAGGTCAGGGGCGGCATGGAAGAGGTCGAGGCGCCCACGATCGACCAGGCGCAGACGTTGGGCATTCACCGCGTGCTGCAGGCCGTCGTCGCCGGGGCACCGCGCACCGGCGAACTCTACGACTACTCCGCCCGATTCGGCGATTTCCAGGTGATCGTGGTGGCCAACCCGCTGGTGATTCCGGATCGGCCCGTCGCCAAGGTCGATACGCAGCGCGCCCGCGACTTGCTGGTCAAGGCGGTGGCCGTTATTCGCGGCTAACGCACGCCGCGGGGGCGGAACTGCAGGCTGACGCGTGGGCCGGTGGGTGTGGACGTCTTGGGCACCGAATGCTCCCAGGTGCGCTGACACGATCCGCCCATCACCAGCAGATCGCCGTGTGCCAGCGGGAAGCGCAACGATGCGCCACCGCCGCGTGGTCGCATGGCAAAGGTGCGGGTGGCGCCGAGGCTGACGATCGCCACCATGGTGTCCTCGGTGCTGCCGCGACCGATGGTGTCACCGTGCCAAGCGACGCTGTCGGAGCCGTCGCGGTAGCAGCACAGGCCGACGGTGGTGAAGGGCTCGCCCAGTTCGCCGCCGTAGATGTCGTTGAGTCGGCGGCGCAATCGTGACAGCAGCGGATGGGGTGGTTCTTCCATCGAGAGGTCGTGGAAGCTGACCAGGCGCGGCACGTCGACCACCCGGTCATACATCTGGCGGCGTTCGGCGCGCCATGGGACCGTGGTCAGCAGCGCGCTGAGCAGGTCGTCGGCGTCGGTGAGCCAACCGGCGCGAACATCGATGAAGGCGCCGTCGCCGAGTTGTCTGCGCTCGTTGTACTCGAATAGCGAGCCCTGTACCGCGATCGCCACGATGCCGATTCTATCGCACACCAGTTCGATCACCGGGCGTGTGACGCGACCGGCAGGCCGCGCGCCGCTACGGTTTATCTGTGGTCGAGTTGGGGTCCGATTCCGAAGTGGGGGCGTTGCGCGTCGCCATCCTGCATCGACCCGGGGCCGAACTGCAGCGACTCAATCCGCGCAACAACGACCAACTGCTGTTCGACGGGCTGCCCTGGGTGTCGCGGGCGCAGGAGGAGCACGACCAATTCGCCGAGCTGTTGCGTGCGCGCGGCGTCGAGGTGCTGCTACTGGCCGACCTGCTGACCGAGGCGCTGCAACACAGTGGCGCGGCGCGGATGCAGGGCGTGGCCTCCGCGGTGGACGCGCGCCGGCTCGGAGTTCCGTTGGCGCAGGAGCTTTCGGCGCATCTGCGTGGGCTCGACCCCGCGGCTTTGGCGCACGTGCTGACCGCGGGTATGAGGTTCGACGAGTTGCCGCCGGAGACTCGAACCGACGACTCGCTGGTACTGCGGATGCATCGTGGCGACGACTTCGTCATCGATCCGCTGCCCAACCTGGTGTTCACCCGGGACTCGTCGATGTGGATCGGGCCGCGGATCGTGATTCCGTCGTTGGCCCTGCCGGCGCGGGTGCGCGAGGCGGCGCTGACCGATCTGATTTACGCCCACCATCCGCGGTTCACCGGTGTGCGCAAGGCCTTCGAATCCCGGGCGGCGCCGGTCGAGGGCGGTGACGTGTTGCTGCTCGCCCCCGGCGTGGTCGCCATCGGAGTGGGGGAGCGGACGACCCCGGCCGGGGCAGAGGCGTTGGCGCGCAGCTTGTTTGACGACGACCTCGCCCACACGGTGCTGGCCGTGCCGATCGCTCAACAGCGCGCGCAGATGCACCTCGACACGGTGTGCACCATGGTCGACGTCGACACCGTGGTGATGTACGCCAACGTCGTCGACTCACTCTCGGCGTTCACCATCAAGCGGACGTCCGACGGCGTAACCATCAGCGATGCGGCGCCCTTCGTGGAAGCCGCCGCCGACGCCATGGGAATCGACAAGCTGCGCGTCATCGACACCGGACGGGATCCGCACGTCGCCGAACGCGAACAGTGGGACGACGGCAACAACACCTTGGCGCTGGCGCCCGGCGTCGTCGTCGCCTATGAGCGCAACGTGCAGACCAACGCCCGACTGCGCGATGCGGGCATCGAAGTGCTCACCATCGCCGGGTCCGAGTTGGGCACCGGCCGCGGCGGGCCTCGGTGCATGTCGTGTCCGGTCGCGCGGGATTCCCTGTAGCTTTCGTCGTCGAGATTGCCGTCATGGTGGTGGGTTGGGCCCGAACCACAGCCGTCACGGCAATCTCGGCGTTGACCGGCGTGCCAATGCGTCGCCGACCCGCTGCACGATCATGTAGGGGCGGTCCTCCTTTATCACCTTGATGACGTTCCAGCCGCGGCCGTAGACCATCTCGGATCTCTTGATGTCATCGACATACTGTGGTCGGACGGTGCGATGTTGCTCTCCGTCGTACTCCACCCCACCTTTGGCTCCTCATAGCCCATGTCGATGAAGGCAACACGCCTGCCGTCGGTAACCCGAATCTGCGTGACGGGTCGGGGCAGACCGCCGTCGATGAGGACCAGTCGCAGCCAGGTTTCTCTTGGCGATTGGGCGCCGCCGTCCATCAAAGACAACGCCACCTGGCATTGCCGCACGCCACGTGCGCCTCGATGACGACCAACCACCTCGGCTACGTCATCGGCAGAGATTCCCGTCGCGTTGGAGAGGGCATCGAGATTTGCGACGGCGACGCCGCGGGGCAGATGCCGGCCCAAATCGAACGCGGTGCGAGCCAGGCTCGTCACCGGCAGGCCGGCGAGTTCCACGACGTCGTCGGAGCTGATCCGCTCCCGCCGGACGATGATGCCGGGCGACGGATGGTTCAACGGCCCCACCAGCTCGATCGGCGTAAAGTCGTCGACCCATTTCGCCCCGTGCAACGCTGCGGCGGCCCGGCCGGCGATCACACCCCTGCGGTTTGACCACAACCAGGCGGCCCGAATGTTGTCCCATAACGACCTCGGGGCGTCCCGTGGGACGTAGACATCACGATGAACTTTCCGGTAGTTCCAACGCAACTGCCCACGGGTAGGTGCGCCGCCGGCCAGAGCCTCACTGCCAATGAAGACTTCGGTCACGCAGTGATCATGCTGAGCGTCCCCGACATACTGCAGCGAGATTGCCGCCGTGGTTGTGGATGGAGGTAAAAGGACTGCCGTAGCGGCAATCTCGGCGCCAGTCCGCAGAACTCATCGCCAACTGGGCAGCCACATCTCCATGTTCCAGGTCTGCTGGGAGATGGGCAGACCCGTCAAGATCGGAAACAACCAGGCAAAGTTCGTCACCACCAGGGCGACGTAACAGGAGACGGCGATCATCCCCAGCGTGCGTCTCTCTGCGCCTTGCCGTGGCTGGTACAGGATGTCGCCGAGTATCAGCGCGATGGCCATCACCAGGAAAGGCGCCATCGTCGCGGCGTAGAAGAAGTACATCTGCCGGTCGATGTCGGCGAACCAGGGCAGCCAGCCGGCGCAATACCCGACCAACACCACCGCGTATCGCCAGTCGCGACGCACAAACATCCGCCAGGCCGCGTACACCAGGACCGGCACCGCCAGCCACCACATGGCCGGGGTGCCGACCAGCATCACCGCCTTGACACACGATTGCGCGCCACAGCCTTTGACGTCGTTCTGGTCGATGGCGTAGAGCACCGGCCGCAACGACATCGGCCATGCCCAGGGCTTGGATTCCCAAGGGTGGTGGTTGCCGGCGGAATTGGTCAGCGTCGAGTGGAAATGGAAAGCCTTGGCCGTGTAGTCCCAGAGCGACCTGACGGCGTCGGGCAGCGGAACGATGCTGTCGGGACCGATGGTCTGGCCGACCTGGTGGCGGTCGATAGCCGTCTCCGACGCGAACCAGCCCGCGTAGCTGGCCAGATAGACCCCGAAGGGGATGAGCGCAAGCGCGTATCCGGTGGGGAAGAGATCCCGTCGCACGGTCCCCAGCCACGGTCGCAGCACGTGGTACTGACGCCGCGCTGCGACGTCGAACGCCAGTGACATCGCGCCGAAGAACGCGATGAAATACAGGCCGGACCATTTTGTGGCGAAGGCCAGCCCGAGCAGCACGCCGGCGCCGAACCGCCACCAGCGCACACCGAGCCGAGGACCCCAGACCGTCTCGGCGATGCGACCCTCCATGAGCGCGACGTGCATCCGCTGCCGAACCTGGTCTCGGTCCACGATCAGGGCACCAAACGCGGCGACCACGAACACGGTGAGGAAACCGTCGAGCAGCGCCGTCCGTGACGTGACGAAGCTGACGCCGTCGCAGATCAACAAAATGCCTGCGATGCCGCCGACCAGCGTCGAGCGACTGATCCGTCGCACGATCCGAGTCACCAGCACCACCAGGACCACGCCCATCAGCGCACCGGTGAACCGCCACCCGAGTCCGGTGTAGCCGAACAGGGCTTCGCCGAGCGCGATCATCTGCTTGCCGACGGGCGGATGCACGACCAGGCCGTAGCCGGGGTTGTCTTCCACCCAGTGGTTGTTCAGGATCTGCCACGCCTGCGGCGCGTAGTGCTTCTCGTCGAACAGGGGAGTGCCGGCATCCGTCGGCGAATTCAGGTTGATAAAGCGCGTCAGGATGGCCAGCAACGCGATCACGCCGGTCACGAGCCACCCGCGCAACCGGTCCGTCGGTCCGAAATCGGCGACGGGCACCCGCGGCCCCGGGCTGACCAGGGGTATCGCCCGCTCCTCGGCGCCGGCGGCGCCGGCGCTGCCGTCCTCACCTGGAGCAGCGGCGACTTCGGACGGGGCGGTCATCGGTGTCGATCGTATTCTGTCCGTCATGTCCTCTGGTCGCCTATTGCTCGGTGCGACCCCGTTGGGCCAACCCTCGGACGCCTCCCCGCGACTAATCGAAGCGCTATCCACTGCCGACGTGGTGGCGGCCGAGGACACACGACGGGTGCGAAACCTGGCCAAGGCTTTAGACCTTCAGCTGACCGGCCGAGTGATCAGCCTCTACGACCGGGTGGAAGCCTCCCGCGCGGCCACCCTGGTCGAGGCCATGACGTCGGGTGCGACGGTACTTGTGGTCAGCGATGCCGGAATGCCGGTCATCAACGACCCCGGCTACCGGCTGGTCGCCGCGTGTGTGGAGGCGGGAATCCCGGTGACGTGTCTGCCCGGGCCGTCGGCGGTGACCACCGCGCTCGTCCTGTCCGGACTGCCGGCCGACAAGTTCTGTTTCGAGGGGTTCGCCCCGCGCCGCGGTTCGGCGCGTCGGGCCTGGCTGGCGTCCTTGGCCGACGAATCGCGCACCTGGGTGTTCTTCGAGTCGCCCCGTCGGCTGGCCGCTTGCTTGCGTGACGCCGTCGAGCAGCTCGGGGGCGCCCGTCCGGCAGCGGTCTGTCGTGAGTTGACCAAGGTGCACGAGGAAGTGGTGCGCGGATCGCTGAGCGAACTGGCGGAGTGGGCGGCTGGTGGCGTGCTCGGCGAGATCACCGTGGTGGTGGCCGGGGCGAACGCCGTCCCCCGCACCGCCGACGAGACGACGCTGGACGCCCTGGTCCAAGAGGTCGAAAACCTGGTGGCCGCAGGGATCCGCATCAAGGACGCGTGCAGCGAGGTTGCGGCGGCCTACCCGGAAGTGCGCACCAGACAGCTGTATGACGCCGTCATCCTCGCCCGGCGGGCTGCGGACGAGGACGACGGCCTAGATGACGACCCGGAGCCATAAGCTCCGTTAGGTCACGGCGTGCAGAACCCGATCGGGCCGAAGCCAGGCGTGCACAGCTGAGGGTGCGGAGGCAGTGCCGGCAACGCCGGGGGCGGCAACGCCGGCAGCGGAGGCAGACCCTGCGGCAACCCTGCGGCCAGCGCGGGAAGGCTCGTCGGAATGCCCGCCGCGGCCGCCAGTTGCGGCAGCGCCGCAGCCAGCATTGCGGGGTCGAGCCCCGGCAGCGGCGGCAGAGCGGGCAGCCCGGGCGCACCCGCCGCGAGGGCAGGTAGTGCGGCCGCGAGACCCGGCAAGGCGGCCTCCAGATTCGGCAGGGCCCCGGCGAGCGCCGGGAGACCACCAGCGGCCAGTGCCATCAAGTCCTGCGGTCCAATGCCGGGGGGCAGCGCCGGCAGACCCAGACTCGGCAACACGCTCGCCGCCAGGTTCACCAGGTCCTGCGGCGCAAAGCCCGGCAGACTCGGCAGACCGATGCCGGGCAGACCGCCCGCCGCCGCCAGCGCCATCAGGCTTCCCGGCGACAGGCCGGGGATACCGGGCAGACCGGGTAGGGCCATGGCCGGCATCGCCGCCGCCTGCGGCAGCAGGATGTTGCCGATGGAGCCGAGCGCATTGTTAGCCACCGGCAAGATGCCCGAGGACTGCAGCATGTTGTAGGCGAGCACCACATAGGTGACGGCCAGCGCGCTGGAGGTCACCAGGCCGGTGGCGCTGTTGCCGATACCAATGAGGCCATTCACCACCGCATAGGCCGTGTTCACCCCGTTTATGGCATTGGGCGCGCCGGCCAGGGCGAAGGGGTCGATCCCGGGGATGCCGTAGCCGGGAATCCCGATGCCGGGCGGAAGCCCGATGCCAGGGATCGCAGGCGAGTCAATGCCCGGTGGCAGCGCGGCGTCCGCCACGGGTCCCGCCGGAGGCAGGGCGCTCGCCGGGGGCAGGGCGGCCGGGGCTACGTTGCTGTTCCCCGGCAGCAGGTCGGAGCCCCCAGTGCCAGTCCCGGGCAGCGTGGCGACTGCGGGCTCGGCGGCCGGTTTCGGCGGCTCCGGCGCTATCGCCGCAGGTGGCTCGACGACCCCCGGCGTCTGCGGCCCGGTGATCGGTGTCGGCTGCGTGCCGGTGTTGGGCATCAGGACCGATGCCAGCCGATCGCACTGCTGACCTGCGGTGCACGTCCCAGTCGACAGCTTCGTCGGTGTGGAGAACGTCAACGGCGTGACCGCCAGCGCCCCACCTACTACGGCAGCAGCCGCAGCGCCAACGATGGCGACTCTCATTACGGACCCCTCTCAGATTCAATACGCCAAAGACACGTATCGATCACCCGAGCTTATGCATGCGCGCTGGTTCGGGGGGCGGTTACGAAAAAATTGTGACGTGTTCGCTCTGAGCGAAAGTTTGCTGGGTTAACCGACCCGGATGGCCGTCGCGGTGACCGGCAAGTCCACGATCGGGGCCGCTTTATGCAGGCATTCCGCCCATTCGGCGGCGGGATCGGAATCGGCGGTAATCCCGCCTCCGACACCCAACACGGCGTTGCCCGCAGTGTCGAACTCGACCGTGCGGATGGCGACGTTGAGTTCACACCCGGCCACAGGTGAAGCAAAACCTACTGTGCCACAATATATTCCGCGCCTATTCCGTTCCCATTGCGAAATGAGTTGGCGGGCACGAAGTTTCGGTGTTCCGGTGACCGAAGCCGGCGGGAAGGCGGCGTCCAGCAGTGCCGAGGTCGGAACCTCGAGCGGTACCTGTGCGGCGACGGTGGACACCAGGTGCCACACGCCAGGCGCGCGGCGCACCACCAGCAGCTCGGGAACGGTTACCGTGCCGGTGATCGCCACTCGCCCAAGGTCATTGCGAACCAGGTCGACGATCATGATGTTCTCGGCGACCTCTTTGGGAGAGGCCCGCAACGCCGACGGCCACGCGTCCAGCGGCAGGGTGCCTTTGATGGGACTGGAGGCGACGTTGGTGCCGCGGCGGCGCAAAAAAAGCTCGGGGGACAGCGAAGCCACGGCGCCCCACCCGCCGGCGACGTAGGCCGCCCGCGCCGGTGACGTTCGGGCGACGCCGTCGACAAAGAAGTCCAACGGCGATCCGACGACGGTTCCGGTGAACTGCGTGCACACGCACGCCTGATAGACCTCTCCGGCGGCGATCGCTTCGAGGCAGCTCAGCACACCATCGCGGTGTGCTGAACGATCGCCCTTTTCCCACTCAATTCGGCACATCTGTGCCGGTCTGGGTGCCGCGGCGGGTACCGCGAGCAGGGTGCTGGCCAGCCATTCCGGCATGGGCGCACCCGAGAGGCTTTCGTAGCACCACTGCCCGTCGCGGTCACGGCGCAGCACACAATCGGTCCAGCCACCTGCGGCTTCGGGAATCCGGTGCGGTTTACCGTCAGCGCCGGGGTCGGGGTACGACAGATATCCGACCCAACCGCCACCGATCGCCCCGGGAACGCCGCCGACCTGGTCTGTTGGCCCCATCGGGATCGAAAACGCGTCCGTGGGGTCGACGGGTTGGATGGATACGCTCGGTGCGATCACCGCCAGCGCGTCAAACCATTCGCCGGTCAGCCCGGCCGGCGGCGGCAAACCGAGCCGACTGGTGGCTCGGCCGACGGCGCGGAGCACCTCGGGGGCGCCGCCTAGATCGCCGAGCCGGTCGATTCGCACCGCCCTAGCTTGACAGAACTGCGGGTTTCCGCACGCCAGGACCTGTCGTCTGGCCGTCTTCAGCCGCGGCTGATCGAGCGTGCGGTGGCCAGCGCCGCCAACTTTTCCGGATTGCGCATCACGTAGAAGTTGGTGATCTTGTCGTCGATGATCTCCACCGAGATCACGCCTTGCAGCTGCTCACCCAGGTACATCAGCACCGCCGGTGCGCTGTTGCAGGTCACAAACTCCACCCGCAGCCCCTGGCCGCCCTTGCGCATCATGCCGCTGACCGCCCTGGCCACCCGGTCGGCGCCGACGATGGGTCGACGGGCTGCGCTCACCTTGCCGTTGCTGTCGGCCATCCAGGTGGCATCCGGGGCCAGCATCGTCATGAGCGTCTCCACGTCACCGCTGGCGGCGGTCGCCAGAAACTGCGCGGTGAGCTCCGCATTGCGTTGCGGGTCCACCGCGTCGAACCTCTTGCGCCGCGCCTGTACGTGCTCCCGAGCGCGGTGGGCGACCTGACGCACCGTCGGCGCCGGCTTGCCCACCGCGTCGGAGATCTCGTTGTAGTCGAATCCGAACACCTCGCGCAGCACGAAGATCGCGCGCTCGTCCGGGCTCAGGGTTTCCAGCAATACCAACATCGCCATCGAAACCGATTCCGCCAGCACGACATCGGCGGACGGATCCTGCTCGTCGAGCAGTATCGGCTCGGGCAGCCACGGCCCCACGTACTCCTCCCGGCGGCGGGCGCCGGCCCGCAATGCGTTGAGCGCCTGCCGGGTGACCAGTTGGGCCAGGTAGGACTTGGTATCGCGAACGGTCGACAGATCGACGGCGGCCCACCGCAAATAGCTGTCCTGCAGCACATCGTCGGATTCCGTTGCCGATCCGAGGATTTCGTAGGCAATGGTGAACAGCAATGGCCTTAGCAGGGTGAACCTTTCGGCGTGCTCGCCGCCGTCTGTCGCGTTCGTCACTGGACCACGACCTCCTTGTCCGCCGCGACGGCCTGCAGCTGGGCCGCGCGGTTGCCGCCCTTGAGCCAGCGGTAAAAGCCGGGCTTGGCGGCCTCGCGCCGAATCTGCCACAGCGTGCCCTTGCACACCGCTTCCTTGATCGAAGCGGCAATGCGACCGCCGATGATCATGTCCCTGGGAGTGTCGTCGAAGTGGGCCAACTGAATGGTCCCGTAGCTGCGGCCGACGCTGATGCACTGACCGGTGAAGGCCTGGTTCAGGGCCGCCGGCGTGGTTCCGGCGATGCGGCTGAGCACCGTGTTCGCGGCCTGTGCGGCCAACGGGAAGGCGGCCTGGCAGCTCATCCGCAGGGGTTGGTTGGACGGTGCGGCGGAGTCACCCGCGGCGATGATGCGGTCGTCACTGATGCTGGTCAGCGTCTCGTCGGTGAGCAGCCGACCCAGCGCGTCGGTGCGAAGCCCGCTGCGGCTGGCCAGGTCCGGCACACCGAAGCCGGCCGTCCAGATCGTCACCGCACTGGGCAGCCTGGTGCCGTCGGCAAGAATCACCGAGTCCCACCGCACCTCACTGACGCTAGCGTCTTCGAGCACATTTGCGCCGAGTTTGCGCAGGTGCTTGGCGACCGACCGGCGGCCGCGCGCGCTCAGTGACGGACCCAGGATGCCGCCGCAGATCAAGGTGACCGAACGCCCCTCCTCGGCCAGCTCGGAGGCGACCTCGATGCCCGTCAGGCCGGCGCCGACGACGGTGACCGGACTGTCCGGGTGCACGTCGACGAGGGTGTAGTGCAGCCGGGTCGCGCTTTCGTAATCGGCGACGGAGTAAGCGAATTCGGCCGCACCGGGCACGGCGATGGGGGTGGCGCCGGTGCTGCCGACGGCGTAGATCAGGTAGTCGTAGTCGAGCGCGGCACCCGAGGCCAGCTCTACCCGCCGAGCCTCGGCGTCGATGCGCTCGGCACTGTCGACGACCAACTGGATGCCCTCGCCGAGCAGCGTGCCGTAATCGGCGGTCGCCGTGCCGGTGCCCGCTACCAACTGGTGCAGCCGGACACGCTCGACGAATTCGGGGCGGGGGTTGACCAGGGTGATGTCGACGTCGTCGCGCATCCGTAGGTGATTGGCGGCCATCGTTCCGGCATATCCGCCGCCGATGACGACCACGCGGTGGCGCTGGCCGGTGTACTCGTTCATCTGAACCTCCTTGTTCGTGTCTTTCGGGTCTTGCTGCCCTTCAGACACCGCGGCGCGCCCAGGTGTGACATCACCGGCCACTTTTGTGAGCTGTCTCACGCCGAGCAGACGCAAACTCGTACGTTTCGGCACGAAAACGTACGAGTTTGCGTCTGCTCGCGGTGGCGCCCGGCGGCGCCCAGTGGTGCCGGGGCTAGCGCGCGTTGGGCAGGAACACGAAGTTGTTGACGTACACCCCGCGGGTGGCCCAGCCTTCGTCAGCGCCGGCGATGTTGGCGGGGTTCTGATGCACGGCCGCGTCGAACTCCGCGATGGGCCGTCGCTCGTCGCCCACCGGGAAGTAGCCCGTGTAGTTCAGCCCCGCCAACAGTTCGGTGATCTCGGCCACGGCGTTGGGGTGGTGGCGTTCCTCGGCCTCCACCAGGATCGCCGGGCGGTTGCGGGTCAACGTGTCGGTGGCCCCGCGCAGCACGGCCAGCTCATGGCCTTCGACGTCTACCTTCACCAGGCCGACGTCATCCAGTTTCAGGTCGTCGAGGCGCCGCACCGGAACCTCGATCGTCTGTACCGGGCCGGTGGCGTCATCAAAGTCATTCAGCTCGTTGTCGGTGTCGATGGTGCTGCGGCCAGGGTCGGCTTCGAGCACCCGCATGGCCGTGACGCCCGGCTCGTCCGACAGTGCCACCGCTTCGATGCGTACGGGCGCGCCGACGGCAGCGAACATGGTCGCCAACTCACGGGCTTGAGCGGGGCGCGGCTCGAACGCGATCACCGAGCGCGACGCCGTCAGCATCGCGATGCTGAATTCGCCGACGTCGGCGCCGATGTCCACGGAGACCCGGTTGGGGTCACACAGCGAACGCGCCAGCTGCACGTCTGGCCGGGTCTCGCCGAGACGTTGCAGAATGCCGTACTTGCGCCGCCAGAACAGGCGGGGCGCCAGAGTCTTCGCCGCCGGCGCAAGCAAACGTTTGGCCGTACGTGCGACAGGCATGTGGCGTGCTCCCCCCGTCCTCATTTACCTGGCGATTTTCCCCCGGGCCGGCGCAAGTCACCAGCGATAAATTCTGCCCGCACAACCCTAGCCGACGGCGGTCCGCGACGGCGGTCCGCGGCGGCCTGCGCCAGCCCTCAGCCGGCCCTCTTTTGGCACTTGTCTCGGCCGATCCAAAAGGCGTGCGCATGTTACGCTTTTTGGACTATTTACGAACCGCGGACCCGCTTCGGTCCTCCTTTCGATGCTCACGGCTGTGCATCCGAAAGTTGCCAATGAAGACCGTCCCCGTGCCCCGTCTAACGGGCAGGGGACCCGTTGCACGTATCGGAGGTCCTCGTTGCCACGCAGCCTGGATCTCGTTGTTACCTCCGTAGCAACGCAGTTGATGGAGGCCACCGCCTCCACGGCGACGCAGGTCAGTGAAAAGGTCCTCGCGCAGCTCGTCGAACAGTTCGATGTGGACGCCAGCTTCCTGCGGCACCATGACCACGAAATCCGTGCGTCGGTGCTGGTCGCGGAATGGCCTCCGCGCGTAGACGTTCCGAATCCGGACCCGCAGGCCATCGTCCACTTCACCAGCGCCGACCCGGTGCTTTCCCAATGCGAGCACGGCAGAAAACCGGTGGTGATCAGGCCGGAACAGAACAGCAGATCCCGCTGGATCGGGGGCGCCAGGCAGGCCGCATCGCCGTCGGTGGCCGCGGCACCGCTGGTGTCGGGCGAGATGACCACCGGTGTGCTCGGCTTCGTCAAGTTCGGCGCCCGCAAGTGGAGGCAGGAAGAGATCAACACGCTCGAGGCTGTCGCGGCCCTCTTCGCGCAGCTGCAAGCGCGGATCGCTGCCGAGGAGAAGCTTCGTTATTTGGCCGAGCACGACGACTTGACCGGTCTGTACAACCGCCGGGCGCTCGTCGCCCACCTGTCCGAACGATTGGCGTCGGGCAGCCCCGGCCCGGTGGCGGTCCTGTACATGGACCTCGATCGGCTGAAGTCCATCAACGACTACCTCGGCCACACGGCCGGGGACTGGTTCATCCGGGTCTTCGCGCAACGCCTGCGGGTCTGCGCGGGCCCGCAGAGCATGATCGCCAGGCTCGGCGGCGACGAGTTCGTGGTCATTCCGGACCAGACGATGTCGTCGGGTGGGGCCGAGGCGTTCGCCCGCCGGCTCGGCACCATGCTGCGCGAGCGGTTGGCGATCGGCGGCCACCAGATCACCCGTACGGTCAGCATCGGACTGGCAGTCGGGATGCCGGGACGCGACAACAGCACCGACCTGCTGCGCCGCGCCGACGAGGCGGTTCTGACGGCCAAGCGCGCGGGCGGCAACCAGGTCGCCGTCTCCACCGATGACATGTCGCTGAAGAGTGCCTTCCGCAACGACATCGAGTTGCATCTGCAGGGCGATATCGACAGCGAAGCCCTGCTGCTGCACTACCTGCCCGAGGTCGACTTGTGGACGGGGGCGATCGTGGCGGCCGAGGCGCTGGTCCGCTGGCGGCACCCAATCTGGGGTCTGCTGCTGCCGGACTCGTTCATCGGGGTGGCGGAGTCGACCAACTTGGCCGGTGAGCTCGGCCGCTGGGTGATGCGAAGTGCCTGCGCCGAATTCAGCCGCTGGCGCGCCAACGGCGTAGGCCAGAGCGCCATCCTGCGCATCAATGTGTCTCCGGTGCAGCTGATCACCCGCGGTTTCGTGCGCAGCGTCGCCGACACGATTGACGAGTTCGGCATCGACGGCGGTTCGGTCTGCCTCGAAATCACCGAGCGCGCGGTGGTTCACGACATCGAGGCGACGCGCAAGACGCTGCACGAACTCAAGGAGGTCGGAGTCCAGATCGCGATCGACGACTTCGGCACCGGGTACGCCGTGCTGTCGCATCTGAAGTCGCTTCCGGTCGACATGCTCAAGATCGATACCGGATTTGTGCGCGACCTTGGCACCAACGCCGGTGACCTGGCGATCGTTCGGGCCATCATCGGCCTGGCCGAGGCGTTCGGACTGCAATTGGTCGCCGAAGGTGTCGAAACCCCCACTGCCGCATTGACTTTGATGCAACACGGCTGCCACCGGGCACAGGGATTCCTACTGTCGCGCCCGGTCCCCGGCAACGCCATGGAGGCGTTGTTGTCCGCTCGCTGGATGCCCATGCCGTTCCTCGCCGATCGCGAGGCGCTGTCGCTGGGTGCCATCTAGCTCAAAGTGTGAGAGTGGATGAACATTAGGAACCGCATCGTTGTCGTTGTCGCGTGCGCGACGCTGCTGCTCGCCGGGTTGGTAACCGGGTGCAGCAGGAACCGGAGCCCCGACGGCCCATTGGCCGCGATGGCCAGTCCAGCCATACCGCCGGCCGCGCAGGAGATACCGAATCCGTTGCGCGGCCAGTACGAAGACCTGATGCAGCCGCTGTTCCCGCAGGGCGAGCCCGTGCAGCGGCGTTATCCGGCGTGGCCCGCGTCGTATGACGCCAGCCTGCGGGTGTCGTGGCGACAGTTGCAGCCCGCCGACCCGGCCACCCTGCCCCCCGATGCTCCCGACGACGCCAAGTTCGACTTCAGCGTGATCGACGATGCGCTCAACAAACTCGCCGAGCGAGGCATGCGCCTGACCCTTCGGGTTTATGCCTACAACTCGTGTTGCAACTCGTCGTATCCGGACAACACCAACATCGCCATCCCCGACTGGGTGCGTGCGATACCCAGCACCAACACCAGCTACACCGCGGGGGCCAAGAGTCCCACGCCCGGCGTCACGCATGTGGTGCCGAACTTCAATGACCCCACGTACCTGGACGATTTCGGTCAACTGTTGGCGGCGCTGGGTCGCCGTTACGACGGCGACGAACGGCTCAGCGTGTTCGAGTTCTCCGGGTACGGGGACTTCAGCGAGAACCACATCGCCTTCCTGCGCGACGCGCTGAACGCGGGCGGTCCGGGTCCCGACGAAAGCCCTGGGGCGCTCGGGTATTACAGCCAGTACCGCGACCAGAACATCACCACCGCGTCGATCCGGAAGCTGGTCGCGGCCAACGTCGGCGCGTTTCCGCGCACGCAACTGGTGGTGACGCCCAACAACCCCGAGATCGTGCGCGAGCTACTGGCCGACGACGTCACCAACAAGCTGGCCGCGCCGGTAGGCATCCGCTCGGATTGCCTGGGTGTGTACGCGCCGCTGCCGACCTGGGCCGAGACCAACTCGTCGCACTACGTCCAGACTTCTGACCCGCTCGTCGCCGCACTCAAGCAGCGACTGGCCACGGCGCCGGTGATCACCGAATGGTGCCAGCTGCCGGATGGCACCACGCCGCAGGCCTATTACGAGAAGGGGCTGCGGGACGTCATCCGGTACCACGTGTCGATGACGTCGAGCATCAACTTCCCGGACCAGGAAGCGACCTCGCCGATGGACCCCAAGTTGTACGTGCTGTGGGCCCAGGCGAACGCGGTGGCCGGCTACCGGTACTCGGTGGAAGCCCGTCAGGGGTCCCAAGGCCTGCAGGACAATGTGGCGACGATCGGGGTGACCTGGACCAACTACGGCGCCGCGGCGGCCACCGAGAAGTGGGCGCCCGGCTATCGACTGGTCGACTTCAACGGCCGCGTGGTTCGGAATCTGCCCGCGAACGTGGACTTGAAGAAGCTGGTCACCGATCAGCCCAGCAGCACCAGCAACCAGCCGACCCCGGCATCCACCACCGAGACCGTCCGCGTTGAACTCAAGGACCTGCCGCCCGGGCACTACACGCTACGTGCGGTGATCGAATGGCAGCAGCACAAGCCGAACGGGTCGAATGCGGTGCACTATCCGCCGATGCACTTGGCGCGCGATGGCCGGGACGAGTCCGGTTTCTACCCAATCGCGACGCTGGATATTAAGCGCGAGGTGCTGACGTCCACCCCTAAACCCTGAGACCGGGCCTGCCGGCCACATACTGACATCTGGCCTACTGCTTGCTTACCATACCAATAGTAGGTAAATTGGCAAAAGAATCAACTCATGGTTTGGCATGGGTGCGCGGGGGGAATTAACACGTTAGGCGCCGTTTTCGTCACGGAGGCGCTGTCGCACACCTAGCTAGCTCCCAGGGAGGTATGGGTGTATGGACTTTCGCACCTTCGTTCGGACGCTGATCCAGCACTGGAAGCTGTTTGCCGGGGCCGATGCTCGCGTGCCTTGCCGGTGCCGCGGCCGTCACCGCGTTCCAGACGAAGAGTTACGAATCGTCGGCCACCCTCCTCATCTCGTTTAGCGGCGAGACCGACCTCATGCAGGTGTACCAGGGCACGCAGGCCGCCCAGGAACGCTTGTCGTCGTATGCGGCGATTGCCGGCGGGCACGCAGTTGCCGAACGTGCGGTGGCGCAGTTTCGCTTGCCGATAACTCCGGACGCGTTGGCGAACCAGACGAAGGTGGCGTTTACGCCGAAGTCGACGTTGTTGACCATCACCGTCACCGACACGGATCCCAAACGCACCGCGACGCTGGCGAAAGCGGTGGCCGACGAGTTCAGCATCATGGTCGGGACACTCGGTGCGGACCCCAAGGCGACGGTGACCCCGGCGGCCGCCACCCCCACCCCGACGTCGGTCGCGCCGCCCACGGTCGACGGGGAACAGCCCACCGCGCAACCACTTTCCAGCGATGCGACCATCGCGCCGTCGGAGGCCCCGGTGCCACCGGCCGCGGTGTCGCAGACCCCCTTGGCCTTGCCGAAGGCCAAGGCGACCATCGTCGAGCAGCCGGGTGTACCCGACCACCCGGTCAAGCCGGTACCGGTGCGCAACATGGCGATGGGGTTGGTGGCCGGGCTGCTGTTGGGCACCGGCGTGGCGCTGACCCGCGACGCGGCCGACCGCACCGTGCGCGACCGGCAGAAGCTGGAAAGCCTCTCTGGTCTACCGACTTTGGCCGAGTTACCCGGAAGCCGAGGCGGTGCACCGAGGTTCGGCACCGACATCTCTTTCGACGACGCTGTCCGCGGCCTGCGCGCGCGGCTGCTGCGGGCGATGGGCCCCGACGGCAGTCGGGTGCTGCTGGCGGCGCCGTTCGGCGGTGAGGGGACCACGACGACCGCGCTGAACCTGTCCCGGGCGTTCGCCGAACTCGGTGAAGACGTGCTGCTGGTGGAGGGTGACACCCGGCGGCCGGTGATCGCGGGGTTGCTGAAAGTCGAGTCGGGGGAGGGGTTGTCGAACGCACTGTCCCATCCCGAGATCGCGACCGAGGCCACCAAGCCGACCGCGATTCCCAAGCTCTTCGTCCTCGCGGCGCGCTCGGTACGCCGTGAGACCCTGCCCTGCAGCGCCTACTTGCCCGAGGTGCTGGACACGGTGCTCAAGGACATGTCGACGACGTTCGATCGCATGGTGGTCGACGGTCCTCCGGTGCTGGCCGCCGCGGACTCCGGTCTGCTCGGCGGCGCGTTGGACGCCACGGTCTTGGTGGTCCGGGCCGGTCGTACCACCGAGGATGAACTGGCGGATGCGCTGACGGCATTGCGCGCGGCCGGCGCCAACGTCGTGGGCACCGTGCTCACCGACGCGCGAATAGCACGCCACACCAAGGCTTCCGCGCGCACCTATCGCGCCAAGGTCAGCGGACCGGCGTGATTCTCTACCTGCGCAGTCGCCATCGCTTGGTGATGGCGGCAGTCTTCTTGGCGTTGTTCGGTTTCGTGTGCTTCGCCTTTGGTGTTATGTCGGTACGCAACACCACGCAGGGCATCATCCTGATCGCCGCCACCTTCTGCCTCATCGTGTACTGGGCCAAGCCGGAACTGATGATCGGCATGGCGCTGTTCCTGAGCTGTGCCGCGCTGCCGCAGGGGTTGCACGTCGGCAAAATCATTGGCCCGGTGGCGATTTACGCCTCCCACGTGGTCCTGGTGCTGGCCATCTGCTTCCTGCTGCCCAAGGTGCGGCTGCAGTTCGGTGACTTCCTGTTGCCGGGCATGTTCGCCGCCACGGTGATCTACTTTGCCGCCGTTGGGTTTACCAGCGGGCACATGCCGGCGATCGTCGTTCGCGAAGCGACGTTCCTGCTCGAAATGGTGGCCGGGTTCATTCTGGCGCTGGTGATCGTGTACGGCGGCCACATCATGCTGTCGATGCACGCGATGGCCCTGACCCTGTGGTTCTCAGCCGGAATGGCCATCCTGGGATCGTCCGGGGGCATCCGGTTGGCCGGCCGGACCGAAAGCCTGCAGATGGATACCGGTGATGCCGCCAACCGGGTGATCACGTCCACGCTGATACCGGCCATCGCCGTGTTGACCGCCCTGGTGGCGGCCCAGATCGCGGGCCGCGTGAAACCGGTGGCCTACCTGGCTTTGGGCTTGCCCGCATTGGTGATTGCGGTGTTGGCGTTCTCTCGGAACACCCTTCTCTCGGTGGGGGTGGCGGCCGTCGTCGCGTTCTTTGCCAGCATGGGCTGGTCGGCGGTGCGGCGGGCCGCCAGGCTCACCCTGATCGGCGCCGGGATTCTGGCGGTGACGCTACCCGGTGCTCTGTTCCTGTTGGGTGACACCACGGCCGGGACTTGGCTGGGCCATCAGATCACCGGGTTCAGTCACCGGGTGCTCGGCAGAACGTCCACCAACGCGCTCGCGGTCGACCCGTCCACACTGGCCAGACTTGCCGAAGATGCCAACCTCAACCAGACCATCGCCGCTGCGCCGGTGTTCGGCCACGGCCTGGGCTACGCCTACCAGTTGCCGTTCGGGGGTGATGACCCAACCGAATTCACGCAGTCGCTGGGCACCACTTACGCGCACAACTTCTACCTCTGGTGGTTGGCCAAGGCCGGTGCGGCCGGTATGGGTGCGTTCGCGCTGTTTGCCCTCACGCCCATGGTTCGCGGGCTGCGCAGCGCGTCGGTGCCGGCGAAGATCAGCGCGGCGGTCAGCTGCGGTCTGCTGGTGATGTGCATCGTCGATCCGCTGCCGGAAGACCCGGCCAATGCGATGACCCTGGGCATGGCGTTGGGATCGGCGTTGGCGTTCGCCAAGCTGCGCAGGAAAAGCCTTGCGTCGCAGAGTCAGGACGCGCCCACCGAGGAACTGATCCTTGCCGGACCGGCCGCATGACGCCCGGGCAGCGCCGCATATTGGTGGTGGGTCCCGCGCCTGCCCAGGCCGCCAGCCGTGGCGGCATGGCGACGGTGGTCACGTTGATGGCCGCCCATCCCGACGAGCGGGTCAGCATCACGGTGATGCCCACCTACATCGAGGGTGCGGCCTGGTATCGGCTGTGGGTCGGCGTGGCCGGAATGCTGCGCGCCACGTGGCAGGTGCTCAGCGGGCGCGCCGACATCCTGCACGTCCATTTGGCACACGGCGGCAGCGTGATGCGAAAAGCGCTGCCGTTGGCGGCGGCCCGGTGGGTCGGGGTGCCCACCGTGGTGCACGCCCACAGCTACGACTTCGGTGGGTGGTTCGACGGGCTGCGGCCCACCGTGCAACGAGCCGTCCGGCGTCTGCTCGCGGCCGACCAGTGGTTGGTGCTGGGGGAGCGCCACGTCGACGAGTACGCAAGCCGGCTGGGGCTGCCCAGTGACCGGATCGTGGTGCTGCACAACGCCGTCGCGATTCCGCAGTTCCCGGTGCGCCAATCTGGCGTGGAGCGGGTGCACGCGGTGTCGCTGGGTAGGCTGGGAGCGCGTAAGGGCAGCTACGACCTGATCACCGCCGTCGGACGGCTCGACGAGGACGTTCGCGCCCGACTGCGGGTGACGCTCGCCGGCGACGGCGAGGTGGACGAGGTGCGTGCGGCGATCCAAGCGGCCGGTCTCACCGAGACGATGCACGTTGCGGGCTGGCTCGAACCGGTCGCGCGTGACCAGTTGCTGCGCAGCGCACACGTCTTCGTGCTACCGAGCCGGGACGAGGGTCTACCGATGGCACTGTTGGAGGCGATGGCTTGTGGGCTGGCGCCGATCACAACGTTGGTGGGCAGCATCGGCGCGGCCATCACCGATCGGGTGACCGGTCTGGCAGTGGCACCTGGGTGTCCCGATCAGATCGCAGACGCGCTAACCGAATTGGTCAACGACGAATCGCTGCGCGCGCGCTTGGGCGCGGCGTCCCGCAGCCGCGCAGGCGATTTCGGGCTGGATCGCTGGTACGAGCGACTGGCGCACCTATGGATGGCGTTGGAACGCGCACGGGCCACACCTACGAACCAAACTGAAGGCAGGTGAACAAAGTGACCGTGAGGGACCGCTTGCTGCACAGCGAAGCAGCCAATTGGGCCGCAAAGTATGTGACGGTGCGGAACGTCGGGCGATACCTCGGCCGCGCCGCGATGGCGACCGCGACCGAGATGCTCTGGCGGCGAAGAAGTTCCCAGGATCTCGCGATGACGGTGGCCGATCACTTTGCGCCCATCGGGGCGACGGTGGTCGACGTGGGCGCCAGTTGGGGCCTGTTCACCTACCACCTGGCCCGACGCGTCGGAACGTCCGGGCAGGTGTACAGCTTTGAACCGCACCCGGACAACGCGCCGATGCTGCGCAAACTCGCCACGACCCGCCCCGGCGTGCATTTCAGTCCGGTCGCGGTATCCGATCATGTCGGTAGCGCGGAAATCCTGGTGCCAGAACGGCGCAATCGGCAGGTGACCGCGCAAGGCAGTCTCGCGCACGGGTTCGACGGTCAGGATGTGACCGTCCGCAAGATCGAAGTCCCGGTGGTTCGGTTGGACGACGAATTGCACGGCGTTGAAGTGGATTTCGTCAAGATCGACGTGGAAGGGCACGAGACGGCCGTGCTGCGCGGGGGCGCCGAGATGTTTCGGCGTTGGCGCCCCTCGATACTCATCGAGATCGAACAGCGCCATCTCGACGTGCCAATCTCCAAGCTATTCGACGAGATCGAAGACCTTGGCTACTTCGTGTATGCCATCACCGAGTCGGGGCTGCGGCCGGTGTCGGAGTTCGACGTCGAGCGCGACCAGATGTCCATGGTGAGGTCGGATGAATTTCATCCGTTCGCCATGCCGAAGCAATACGTGCACGACTTCTGCGCGGTGCGTGGCTGTTGCGTCCACTCGCGGCAGGTGACAACACCTCGTCGATGACTTTCAGTAGCCCATCCGCGGCGTGCTCGACGGTGCAGCGCTGCGCGTAATGCCGCGCCGCGACCACGCCGGAGCGGGCCGCCACCGCGGGATCGGCGAGCCGGTCGAACGTGGCGGCAAGCCCTGCCACGTCGTCGATCCCCACCGGAGCGCATTCGGGCGGTTGGTATTCGGGCAGGCCACCGGCCGTGGAAACGATGGGCATCACCGCCTGCTGCATGGAGAGCACCTGCACTCCGCTTTGTGAGGCACGCCGGTAGTGGGCAACAGAGCCCTTTGCCGCAGCGAGCATTTCGATGACGTCGGAGTAGCGGTACCTGCCGGCGCGCCATTGTGTGTGCTTCGGCAGTCTGCGGTCACCGAGTTGCCCGTCGCCGATGAGCACCAGGTTGTCGCCACGCCACTCACCGCCGTCCACGTGACGCCGCCAGGCTTCGAGCACGACGTCGATGTTCTTGTAGGGGTTGAGTCGGCCGATCATGACGAAGTCACGACGCTCGTAGGAACTGACCAACGACGGAACATGTTTCGCGTCCAGGTCGCTGGTGAGGGGCACCACGTGCACGTCGGTGCCGGCCACGTCGCGCCGCGCGGTGACGGCGGCCGCGACGTAGCGGCTGTAGGTGACGGTGGCCGCCGACCGCGCACCCCAGCGATCAAACACCGCACGCTCGTAAGCCGGCCGCTGTTCGCCCGCGTCGTGGGGACGGTCGTCATGGACGAGCTGTATCCGTGGTTTGCGCCCGGTCAGCGCGATCCAGCGCGGATCCCGAACCAACTCGGTGATCACAACGTCCGCTCGGAAGTCGCGGACCCGGCGCCAGGCGGCAACCGTGTCAGGCCAGGTCGCGACCGTGCGAAATCGCGGGTCCAGCACCAGTTCATAGCTTCGCGGAGCGTCGGACTCCGGATGCTGGTCGGAGGTCACCAACAGCACTTCGGTGCCACGCCGCTGCAACGCCTCGGCCTGGACCCGGGCCAGCGGCCGCAGCCATGGCGAAAGCCACAGCACTCGACGGGCGGTCATCGCGGTACCGTGGCCCCCACCGGGCCGGGATCAACCCACCAGCGCCCGTCGAGTTGGGGGTAGCGGTCCCGAACCTCGTCGTACAGGTCCGGCAGCGTGAGCAGTACGCGGTCGGGATCGGCGGCGATCAGCTGCTCGGGGGAGATGATCGAGATATCGGTTCCCGGGATGCGGCGCCCCTGCTTGAGGGGGGAGCCGTCGGCGACTGCGGCGACGAGGCTTCGATCGACACCGGCGATGCTGAACAGGGCTGGCACGCGCGAACCGGCGCCGTAGCTGTACACCGTGTGCTGGCTGTTCGCCTGCGCGACAAGCCAATCGCGCAGCTGTGCCGCGTGACTTTCGACGGCTCGCTGCAGCCGGCCGAGCACATCGGGATCCGTCACCCCGAAATCCCGCTCGCGCTGCAAAATGTCGTTGATGCGCTCGTCCGGCTCGGTCCGACCGTGCACCGCGGCCACCAGAAAGGTGCCACCGTACAGGTCGAACTCCCACGCCGTGGCTACGCTCATCCCGACGGCATCGAGCAGCCTGATCAAGGCGGTCAGTGAGTAGTAGCCGAAGTGACCGTGCCGCAACGCATTCCACTGCCCTTGCGTCACCATCGCCATGAGCGAGGGGAACTGCACCAGCAACAGCCCGTCCGGTGCGGTTGCCTTTGCCCGCACTTCGAAGGAGGCACGCTGATCGGGGTCGTGCATGACACCGAACGAATCGAGCACGATATCCGCCGGGTGGTCAGTCGCGGCTCCGGGGGCCACCACAAACCCGCGTTCGGCGAGGAGCGGCAGCCACGTACCGCCATGCGGGCTGCCGAATTCGCGTATCGTCGTGCCACGTAGCAAGCCGGCATCCGCCACGCGTTGGACGGCGTCGGCGGCCTGGTCGCGCAGGGCCTGCGGTTCGATCCCGCGGGGTTCGGCGGTGATGGTGTCGTCATCGGCGAGTTGGGCAAGCCCGCAGCACCCACACAGATCCATCGCCAGTGCATGGGCCGACTCGCTGGCACTGATCGGTTGGGTTGCCAACGGAAAGTCATCTGCCGCGGGCAGATTCCCCAGATCCAACACCCTGGTCAGTTCGGTGCCGCCGCACCCTCGGCAGCCGCTCATCGCAGCGCGGCGCTGCGCGACTTCAAGTCCGCGACGTGCAGGGTCGGGAGCGGAAAGACCAATTGGCCACCCCATTCGGCGATATAGCTGAGTTGGTCGGTGAGCTCGGGCTCCAGGTTCCACGGCAGTCCCAACACCACATCCGGACGGTCCTTGGCGATCATCTCGGGGTCGTGAATGGGAATCCGGGTGCCCGGTGTGAAATGGCCGTGCTTGTAAGGATTGCGGTCGACCGTGTACTCGAGCAGATCGCTGCGGATCCCGCAGTAGTTCAGCAGCGTGTTGCCCTTGCCCGGCGCCCCGTACCCGACGACGCGCTTCCCCTGGGCGCGGCAGCGCAACAAGAACGCCAGCAGGTCGTGACGAATCGCCTCGGTGCGCCGCCGCAGTTGCAGATAGCCGTCCGAGCGATGAAGTCCCGCAGCCTCTTCCATCAGCAGCACCTCACAAACCCGTGCCGTCGGCGCGCCGGCGGACTCCACGGGCCGGGCCCACACCCGGATTGACCCGCCGTGGGTCGGCAGCAGTTCGACATCCACCACGGCAAGCCCGGCCTGGGCAAGCGCATAGGTCGCCGAGAACAGCGTGTAGTACTGGAAGTGTTCGTGGTAAATGGTGTCGAACTGGCCGAGGGACACCAGGTTCAGCGCGTGGTGCACCTCGATGCTCAACCAGCCGTCGTCGGCGAGCAATCCGCGTAAGGACTTGGTGAAACCCCGCAGATCGGGAATGTGGGCATAGACGTTGTTGGCGACCACCAGATCCGCCGGCCGGTACTGCGTGCGCACGCGGCGCGCCACGTCTTCGTCGAGGAATTCCGTCCACGTCGAGACGCCCCGTTCGACGGCGGCGGCACCAACGTTGACGGAAGGCTCGATGCCCAGGCACGGTATGCCCGCGGCGACGGCGTGTTGCAGCAGGTAGCCATCGTTGCTGGCGACTTCCACCATGAACGAGTCGGCGTCGAGCCCCAGTCGTCGGACCGCGTCTTCCACAAAGGATTTCGCGTGCCGCACCCAGCTGTCGGAATACGAAGAGTAGTAGGCGTATTCGGTGAAGGTGTCCTCCGGCGTGATCAACGCGGGAATCTGCAGCAGCAGGCAGTCTTCGCACAGCCGCAGGTGCAGCGGGAAGGTGGGTTCAGGCAGGTCCAGCTCGTCCGCGGAGAGGATCTTTTCGCACGGCGGTGTGGCGCCAAGGTCCAACACACTGAGCATTCGGTTCGAGTCGCACAGGCGGCATTTCATCGATTTCTCGTTTCCTTCTATCCAACGGAGGGTTTTCACAGGGGGCTGCACAACACGGCATCTATTGCGTCCAGGTAGGCATCGGTCATCGCTTCCACCGTGTAGTGGGAGCACAGACGCGCGAAACCGCGCTCGCCCATCGCCGGCAGTGCGTCCGGGTTGGCCAGGATGTCGGCCAATCGAGTTCGCCATGCCGACACCGACACTGGCTCGACGACATAACCTGCCTTGCCGAAGTCGAGCATTTCCGGCACCGCGCAGACCCCCGACGCAGCGACTGGCACCCCTCGGGCCATCGCTTCCAGAACCACGAGCGGAAATGCTTCGGACCGACTCGGTACACAGAGCAGGTCGGCGTCGGCCAGTGCCGGCCCCGGCCCGGTGGACCACCCGCGCCAGTGGACACGGTCGCACAGCTCGGCCGGCGTGCCGGCCTGCAACCGCTCCCGGTCGGGTCCGTCCCCGAAGATCGAGAGTTTCCAAGGTAGCTCGGCCAACCCTGCCAGCGCCTCGATCAGGAGCTGCGGGTTCTTGTGTTCGACGATGCGGGACAGCATGACCAGGTGCGGTGGCTCGCCGGCGGGGCGGACGCGCCGCCGAGGCGCGTCGGTCACCGCAACGCCGTTGGGAGCGATGAATAGTCGCGACGGCCGGTGGCCGAGCCGATGGTGCACGGTGAGCATGTCCCAGTGGCGGTGTGCCAATGCGACGAAGCCGTCCGCGCGGCGCATCGCCGCGGTGAGCGGCCGCGAGTAGATCGGCCGGTCGTTTTCGGGCGGCACGTGCGGTGCGACCAGCCAGCGTCGGTTCCTGGCACCCGCGCGCCATAGGGCGGCGAAGCCTGTCTCCGTGTTGGTGTCGCCACTGATCAGCACGGCGGGTCCGGCGGGCAGGTCCAGCGCCGGGGCCCACCAGGGTTGGCGCACCACCCGCACGCCGTGCGGGATCTCTTTGATCAGCGGGCCGAAACGCTGCATGCAGGCGATGGTGACCGGGTATCCGCGCCGGTCCAATTCCGTTGCCAACAGTGCCTTCTGGCGTTCGGCGCCGCCATACACCGGGCGGTTGGTGGTGATGACGATGGACGGCTTGGAGGTGCGGCGAACGGCGATGAACCGCTTACGTGCATCGCGCTTGGACCGCTGCACCCGCTCCAGGATCGTGGTGCCGGCCAGGTAGACGTCGGCGTGATGAACGGTGTGTTCGCGTTCGAGCAGCAGAGCGATGTTGGCGCGCAACAAGTCACGGTTGCGGCGCCGCTCGGGGCTGGACACTTCCGCCCCGTGCGCGGCGCCCGGTTCGGGCGCCGTGTTGACCGTGTTGACCGTGTTGACCGTGTTGACCGCCGCCGCGGGGTTGCCGTGTTCGACGTCGAGTTCGTTGGCCAACAGCACCCGCCAGCCCGCCGCGGTGGCACGTTGCTGCCAATCGGTTTCCTCGCCGTAAAGGAAGAACTCCTCGTCGAAGCCGCCGATTTCGTTCCAGGCCTCGCGGTTGATGGCCAGGCAAATGCCGGCCACGTAACCGTCGATGCTTTGTGATTCGGTGGGCTGGCTGGCATACAAGTGGGAGACCGGGGTGCCCCGCAGCGCATCCGAATAGCCGGCGGCCGCAACCAAGGCCCGGCCCAGGGTGCGGCGGCGAGTAGCGATGTCCCACTGCGCCGGACCGGGGGCACCCCTGTCGTTGATCAACGGCGAGACGGCCGCCACACCATGCTGACGCAACAACTCTCGGGTTCGGGTCAACGGACCCACCAGCCGGGTGTCGGCGTTCAACAGCAGCAGGTCGGCATCGGCAGGAACGTGCTCCACCAACGCGTTGAACGCGGCGCCGAATCCGAGGTTCACCGATCCGAGCACCCAGTGCACGTTCAGATGGCGCGCGACCAACTCTTCGCGGCCGGGGTACTGGTCGCCGCTGTTCTCATAGACGTAGACGGGCAGTTCGGGCGCATGCTCGGCGAGGCCGGCCAGACAACCTTCCACCAGATCGTGACTCTTGTAGGTCACGATCAACGCCGCCAGCGGTCGCTCGGACGGCAGCGATCGGGCCGTGGCGCCGACCGGCCGTTTGAGATACGCGCGGTCCATTTCGATCGTCATGCCACCACCTGCTTTCCGAAGAGTCCGGTCATCATCGACCACTTGACAGGCCCGACGACCATGCTGACGGCGAGATATACCGCACCGGCCGCCGCCAGGATCAAAACCACGTGTTGACCCGAAAGCAGCAGCACGACAGGGACACTGGCAGCCGTAGGCACCAACACTTGCAGCAGGAACCAGCCTGGGTCGCGATAGCCGCACTCGCGACGTAGCCGCCAGCGGGCGAACAGCATGCCGAACAGTTCGGTTGCCACCAGTGCGACACCCGCGCCGACGGCGCCGTACCGGCCGTCCAGGACAAGGTTCAGCGTGAGATTCAACACCAGAGTCGCCACGAACAATTGGAAGAAGAACCGTTGCTGGTGGCAGGCGAACAGCCCCTGGCCGAGAGTTGCCGTGACAAAGCGCAGCGCGACAGCAATGAACAGCAGTGCCAGCGTCGGTCCGCCGCGGCCGTCGACGAAAGCCTGGTCGCCGAACAGCCTCACAGAGGTACCGCCAGCATGCTGCCGACCACAGCAACCGGGACGGCAATGAAGTACATCAATTCCACACTGCGGCGCAGGAATACGACGTAAGCCTTGACATCGCGGGCGAAGAGTTCGGTGGCCGTCGACAACGTCGACTTGAGGAAAAAGACCGACAGCGCCTCGGTGTTGAACGCGATCAGATACGCCAACCCGTACACCCCGACCTCGGCATGGGTGCTCATCAGCGACAGAATCACGCCGTCGGCGCGCCAATACACGATGCCGACCACCGCTACGCCCATCAGCGGCAGGCTTTCTCGCAACAGGTCGAGGGCTTCGCGTAGCGCGAAAATCGGGCGCAGCGAGATGTGCTGGGCGGCCGCCGTGCCTTGGATCAACAACTGCACGGCCGGTGGGATCAGCTGTGCCACCGCGAACCAGATCACGTCGGCGTGGGCGGTCACCAGCCAGCTGACCATCGCCAGTGTGCCCAGCCGGCCCGCGAGATCGGAAATGGCCACCGCGGAAAAGCGGACGGTGGACAGGAACACCGGCTCGAACCGCGTGCGCATCGTCAGCATCAGCAGCTGTCCCGACAGCACCACCAACATGACCCGCACGCTGGCGTCGCGATAGATGAGCAACCCGGTGATCGCCGCGATGATCCCCAAGGGGAGGCAATACACCAGGGACAGACCGCTGTTCACACGGACCAGTCGTTCCAATTCACCGCGGCCGGACGTCACTCGGCGCACGATGACGGTGCTGATGCCGAGATCGGTCATGCTCGTCCATATCCCGATGAAGGCGACCGCGACCATGAGCTGTCCGTACCGGTCCGGCCCTAGGTAGCGGGCCGTCATCGCGACGGAAACGACCGAGGCCAGCATCCCCAGTGCCCGGCAGAGCAATTGCACCGAGAAGGCGTGCGCGATCCGCGCCTGCGGCACCGACGGTGGCGCCGGATCGCGCGGCTCGGCAGGCTCGGTCGGCTCGGCAGGCGAGGGTGGCGGCGCCGACGACACCGACTGGGGCGCCGACGGCAGGGGAGCCTCCCCTGCCGTCGGCTCAATCATGATGTCCCCCTCCATCAATAGGCCCCATCGCTCGCCAGAACCGCTCGCAGTGTTCTGGCGATGATCACGAGATCGCCTGCCATCGACCAGTTGTCGACGTACGACAGATCGAGTCGCACGGAGTCCTCCCAGGACAGATCCGACCGTCCGCTGACCTGCCACAGTCCGGTGATGCCCGGCTTCACCAGCAGACGCCGTTTGACCTCGCCGTCGTAGGTCTCCACTTCGCGCCGTAGCGGCGGCCGCGGGCCAACGACGCTCATGTCGCGTTTCAAGACGTTGATGAATTGCGGCAATTCGTCGATGCTGAAGCGGCGCAGGATCTTGCCGACCGGCGTGACGCGAGGATCCTGGTGGATCTTGAACAGCACACCGCCCGCGCCTTGGTTGAGCGGGAGTAGACCCTCAACCTGGGTGTCGGCCCCGTCGACCATGGTCCGGAACTTCAGCATCGTAAAGGGCTCGCCGTCCCGGCCAATTCGCTCGGCGCGGTAGAAGATCGGCCCTGCACTGGTCAGCTTGATCGCGATGGTGGCCGCGGCCATCAGCGGTGCGGTTACGGCGAGCGCGGCCATAGCGAAGCAGAAGTCGAAGGCGCGCTTCAAGAAGCGCTGGCTTCCCTCATATTGGGGCTTCTCCACATGCAGCAACGGGAAGCCGGCGATGGGTCGCAGGGTCAGCCGGGCGCAGGCCACGTCCACCACCCCGGGCGCGACCACGAGGTCCACGTCGGTGGTCTCCAACTGCCACATCAACTCTCGGATCCCGTGTACTCCGAAGTGCTCGGTGCGGGTAACCGCCATGGTGTCGGCACCGCATTCGTCGAGCGCTGCCGGCGCGCTGGTTTCGTCGCCCAGAATCGGAATCTCACGGCTTCCAACGGTGAGCGATTCACCGCGGCACGGCCCGTATCCTGCGATGCAGATGCCCACCACGACATAACCGTCTTTGGGGTTGCGCAGCAGTTCGTGGGCAAGATGGGTGACTCCCGGTCGGTCGCCGACCGCCAAGACGTTGGTCTGGTACTGCCCCTGCGCGCGCTTGTGCCAGACGTGCTTTCGCCACACATTGCGGCTTGCCAGCAGGCCCATGGTGCCGACCGGAAGGGCTACGGCCAGATAGCCGCGGGCCAGGTCGATCTTGGCCAGCAACGTGACCATCGCGATGATGCCGAACGTCCAGAACGACGCACTGGCGATGCGTCGGTATTCGTCGATGCCCGCGCCGATGATCCGGGTGGACCTGGCGTGGAACACCGCAATCGACGAAAGCCACAGCGCCGCAAACAGGCACGAGAACAGCGTCATCACCGGGCCGGGGTAGCCCGAGTGGTTCGGTGCGTCTCCGAACCGGACGAACTGGGCGAGCGCGACGGCGGCGCAGACGATCACCGAATCGGTCAGACGCAACCGGTTGGCATACCGTTGCTGCCAGCGCGAGTCGGTGCCCACCCCAGATCGACGGGCCGGTAGGACGGTGACGGACGGGCGGTCGGCCCGAGGACTGACGGGGGATCGCAGGGTGGTGGTCAAGCTGGGCGCTCCCTCGGTCATGCTGTCCCTGCTTTCGTTGCAGCGCTGACGGTTTCGGCGTTCCCGGCCTGGACCAGGCCGGAATGACAGGCGCCGGGGTAGCAGATGAGCTGGGCGCGCAAAGCGCGCAACAACGCCAGCGGGCCCTGCAACAGATAGCGACGAGCCAGTCGCCGCGGCTCGTGAGTCAGCCGGTAGAACCATTCCAGCCCCGCCCGCTGCATCCACTCGGGGGCGCGACGGGTCTGGCCCGCCAGGAAGTCGATGGCGCCACCGCACGGCAGGAAGATCCGCGCGCCTGTCGCGTGTCCGTATTGGTCGACCCACTGCTCCTGGCGCGGCTTGCCCAAGCTGACGACCAGGATGTCGGTGCGTGCGCTGCGGACCGCCGAAGCGATGGTGTCCGAACAGGTTTCGATCTCACCGGGGGTCGGCGCCCACATCCCGGAGACGGCGAGCGCCGGGTACCGCTGCCGCAGGTGCACGGCCAGCAGTCGGTGGGTTTGGGTGCTGCCGCCGAGGAAACCGACTCGCTGACCTCGTGTTTCGGCCAACTTCAACACAGCGGGCAGCAGGTCGGCACCGGTCACCCGCGGCCACGGCTGCGCCGTCAGCAGGAGGCCGCGCCAGGCGATCGGCATCCCGTCGGCGAGCAGTAACCACTCCACCCGGCCATTCGGAGCGGCGGCCATCTTGCGGAAATGGTGCAGGTGGTCGAGGTTGACCGAGCCGACCGCCAAACCCAGGGGATAGTCGGAGCGCAGACGCGAATCGACAAGCGACAGAACCTCGTTGGTCTCGCACCGTTCGACGATGCTGCCACTCACCACCATGCGCACCGCCGTGTTCATGTTCCGGTGCTCTCTAACGGTTCTAATGGCGGTTGCTGCGGCTCCGTCGACGTCGCCAACAGCGGCCAGCTGGCGTCTCTTTCCGAGATGACCGTGACGGGCAGCGGCCACTTGATGCCGAATGCCGGTTCGTTCCAACGGAAATTCTGTTCGCTGGCGGGCACATAGGGGCCGCTGATCTGGTAGAGGATCTCGGTGTCGTCGGTCAGGCTCTGAAAACCGTGGGCGACGTAGGGTGGCAAGAACAGCGCCCGGTGGTTGTCGGCACTCAACTCCACCATCACGTGCCGGCCGAAGGTCGGTGAATCGGCACGCACGTCCACGGCGACATCGGCAATGGCTCCGCGGATGCAGCGCACCAGCTTTGCCTCCGCGTGCGGCGGTACCTGGCGGTGTATGCCGCGCACCGTCCCGCGCGTGTGGTTGAAGCAGATGCTGGTCTGCGACACATCGGAAATCAGCCCGTGCTCGGCGAATTCCTCGGCGCAGAAGATCCGTGAGAAGAACCCGCGATGGTCGCGATGGGGTTCGATGTCGATGATCGTCACGCCCGCGACGTGGGTGGGTGTGTATTTCACGCCGATCCTCCCTGCGGGGTGGCGAGGTCCAGCACGGCTTTCTCCAGCACGAAGGCTTCGGCGTAGCGCGCATGGCACTGCGCCCCGCGGATGCGCATCAAGCCCAGGAAGGCCTCGTCGTCGAACCAGGTGTGGCTCGCCTGCGATGGGTAGCAGTCCGCCAGTAGCCGCGTCTTCCGCCGCGCCAGTTCAGCTGAAATCGGCGTGTACACAGAGGGATTCGGCAAGTCGGACTCCCACTTGAGAATCTCGTAGCCCAGGGTCAAGTGCGCGCGGAACTCGGTCGGGATGAGTTCGGCGATCAGCCGGTGGTCTTGGTGGGAGTCGCCGCGCTGGGGACCCAGCACGACATCGGGCTCGCATCCGCGACGGAAGCCGGCGAGATGTTGTTTGACCGATCCCCAGTGTTGCGGCAGACGCCCGTCTGGCAGGTCCGCAACCGTCAGGCGAACCTGGGCGCGGGGGGCGTGCGAGAGCAGTGCCGCTAGGGCGTTCTTTTCCTCGACCTCGCGCTCGGTGCCGGCACCGGTCAATACCAGCGCATGCACAACGACCCTCGGATTGCGGTGGGCGATCTGCATCAGCGTGGCACCGGCGCCGATGACGATGTCATCGCAGTGCGCACCGATGGCGGCGACGGAACCGATGTCGGCGGCGGTCAACGGGATCATGCGGACAGGCCCACCGCCGGGATAGCTTCCCGTGCCACGTCTACAACCGCGTCTTCCGGCTTTTCCCATACCGCCCAAGGCCGAATTCCCCGGTTGTAGTCGGCATCCAGCTCGGCGCGCTCCTTGAATGTGTCGGCCGGCTTCCAGAACCCGTGGTGCTCATAGCCGATGAGGCGTCCCGTCCCGGCCAGGGTCATGCATGCGTTGCCGACCAGGTCGCCGTTCTCCGGGATCAGGTCGATGACTTCCCGGTTGAGGACGAAGTAGCCGCCGTTGACCCAGATCGGGAATTTGGCGATCGGGGCGATTTCCTTGATGTCGCCGTGGGCGCTGACGTCGACGCAGTGGAACGACGACTGTGGGGGCACCACCAGCATCGATGCGGCGGCGCCGGCGGCGTGGAACCGTTCGATCATGGTGTCCAGCGGGGCGTCGGTGAGCACGTCGGCGTAGTTGGCCAGGAAGTATTCGTCGTCGCCGAGGTAGCTGCGGACCCGGCGCAGCCGCTCGCCGATCGGCGACTCCAGCCCGGTGTCGACGAAGGTGACGGTCCATTCCGACATGTCGGAATCGAGCAGTTCGACGCGGCCACCGCGCATGACGAAGTCGTTGGACTCCGTCTCGCGGTAATTGAGGAAGAAGTCCTTGATCATCCCTTGGCCGTAGCCCAGGCAAAGGATGAAGTCCTTGTGCCCGAAGTGGGCGTAGTAGCGCATCACGTGCCACAGCAGCGGTCGCGGACCGACCATCTGCAGTGGCTTGGGGACCAGGTCGCCGTCGGCGCTGCGCATCCGCATGCCGTAACCGCCACAGAAAAGTACGACCTTCATGAGACGCTCCTAGAGCCAGCGTGTGACGTGTACATACCGAATCCCCTACCTTCCCTATTTATCAATACTTAAAGTATGGTTTTGACGGGAAATGATGACTTTAGTTATGCGGTGGTGTTCAGGGGAGGCTGAGTTAGACGACGGCGCCGTACCCGGCGGACGGCGGCTGCGCCATCACGGTGGGAACGAGCCCATACCGGGGCATCGGGTTTCTCGGGCCGGTGGCCCCTCGGGGCACTCCGCCAAGCAGGGCCGGCGGCACGCCTCCTTCGCCGACCATGCCGGTGGTCACGGCCCCCTGGGCCCCGGCGAAGTGGGCCGTCGGGATCACGCTGGTCCAGGTGGGGGGCACCGACAGCGACCCCAAACTGGCGGCCGAACCCATCGCGCCGAGCACGCCGCCCATGGCCGCTTCGCCGCCGATCATCGCTTCTTCGGCCGCCACGGCCGCGCCCTCGACGGCGCCCTCGACGGCGGCCGCTGCCGCGGCGGCCTCTTGCGCGGCGGTGGCCGCCATGCCTTGCATGGTCTGAGCGATGCCCAACAGGCTCGACAGCGCGAAGACCGGCATGACGGCGATATTCAACAAGTTCGCCATCTCGCCACTGGAGCCAAGGGGGGATGTGGACGGAAGGGTAAGCGCCGCTGCGGCCGGTCCCGACGCACCGCTGACGTTCGCGGGGGAGGCCATGCTGGTCAGCGCCGCGGGGACCGTCTCCACCAGGGAGGCCAGCGTCGATTGCGTGGCCCCGGCTTCCCCGGCCGCCTGCGAGACCGCGGTCGCCTGCGCGGCCAGCCCCGCCGCCTCGGTGACCGGCGGCGGCAGTTGGAACGGTGCCAGCGTCGACGCGGACGCCGAGGTGGCGGCGTAGCCGTACATCGCCGCGGCGTCCTGCGCCCACATTTCGCAGTACAGGGCTTCGGTTGCCGCGATCGCCGGCGAGTTTTGGCCGAAGAAGTTCGTCGCGACCAACGCCGCCAGCAGACTGCGGTTCGCGGCGATCACCGCTGGCGGCACGGTAGCGGCGTATGCCGCTTCGTAGGCGGCGATGGCTGCCCTCGCCTGGCTTGCCGCGAGCTCGGCCTGCCCGGCCGTCACGGAAGTCCAGGTCGCAAAGGGGATGAACGCGGCTGCCGCGTTCGCCGCCGCGGGACCCAGCCACGGCCCGCTGGTCAGGCCGGCGATCACCGACGAGTAAGACGAAGCGGCCGTCTGTAGCTCGGTTGCCAACGCATCCCAGGCCACCGCGGCACCGATCATCGACCCCGCCCCGGGACCGGCATACATCCTGGCGGAATTGATTTCTGGAGGAAGTGCGCCGAAATCCATTTAATCGTTACCCCCCTTTAGCCTCGATTTTTCGTCGAGGGTGATTTCGGTCGGACTTGGCGATGGGGTGCGTGGTGTCTGGGGTTTGTGTGGTTTAGGGCGTGTTGGGGTTGTCCCGTGTCGCCGGGTTGGCGGGCTTTCCCAGGGCCGGTGGTCTTTCGTGCTCGGTTGGTCAGCTGGGTTGTCGGTCAACCGAAGGCGGTGCGGATGTGTTGCCATGCGGTGGCGATGGCTGCGGCCCATCGCCAGGTGGCGTCGATGCGTAGTCGGGTTCGGCGGGCGCCGCGGGTGATGCGGGCTGCGACGTGCAGGACTCGGTAGCGGAAGGTAGCGATCTCGGCACGGGTCAGGCCGGGGTGGCCGGTGAATCCGATGAGCTGGCACCAGGTGACCAGATCGGCTGCGGCCAAGACGATTTCCAGCCAGGCGGCGTTGGCGTCGAATGCCTGACACGGCAGGTTGCGCAGGCCGGTGGCTTTGAGTTCGCGGATGCGGTCTTCGACGCGGGCGTGTTGGCGGTGGCGTAGTTCCAGACCTGCCACCTGGCCGGCGACCACACCGGGCGGTGTGTCGGTGATGAACGCGGTGACCCGCATCCCGTCGGCGTCGGTGAACCGCAACTGCGCACCCGGATGGGGCCTTTCCTTGCGCAGGATCAGCCGGGTCCCCGCCGCCACGATGACAGGTTGACCAGGTTGGTGGCCTCGGCGACCCAGGCGCCCTCGCGGATACCACCGTCGGTGTCGATCGCCGGATACCAGCACTGCCCGATGTTGAGAGTGTCCACAGCGTCCTGCACCCGCCAATCCACGGGTAGCCGAAGGAGAACCCCACGCCGCGGCGCGGCAGGCGTCGGCGAAGTCGTGGGTGGCCCCGGCGGTGTCGCAGCGCACCAGCACCGCCGGCTTGTCGGGGTCGTCGCGATGATCGGGGTCCGGCCGCCATCGCGCCGGCAGGCCGGCCAGTGCCTGCGCTAGGACACTGACGTGGTCAGCTGCGGTGTTGGAGCCCGCGCCACCGGGGCGCAGTAGGCCGCCAGCGCTTCCCCGCCGGCGATCTCGGGGCGGTCCACGAAGGCCAGCAGCGGGTGGTGACCGTAGGTCTTTTCCAGGTCGCCCTGCCTTCTCCTTGTTATCGGAATGATCGAGGACCAGGGTGGCGTCGATGTCGATGTGCAACCAGCCACCCGGTGCGGGGGCGGCGCCGGCGGCCCAGGCCGCTGCGCGGGCCGCAGCCCGGGCGGCACGCACCCGCGGTAGGTGCGAAGCATCGATGCGCTCATCGATTAGCCGCCACATCGTGGTCGTGGAGGCTTTGGCACCCAGGACATGCTCACGGTCGCCGCACAGTTGTCCGACCGCGTCGATGCAGTCCGCCCCATCGGCGACCGCGGCAGCCAGATCAGCGAACACCTCCCGGGCGCATACACCCACGGGCCCCGGTAGGTATCTGCCAACGCGGCGGTGACCTGCGCCGATAACCCGCTGCGGTCCGCGAGCTCACGCACCATGGCCATCCCGGCATGCGACACGACACCATAACCGTCGGCGGAAACTTTCACCCGCGACCCGACCGCGATATTCTTCACCTGCGAGGTGCCTTCCCGCTGGAACGACTGAACCCGTAGAGAAGTCCAATTATTCCTTGCAGGACAGGCACTTTCGCATATCTACACCCCGAAACTCACAACGTTTCACGAAAAATCCGGGTTAGCCCCCCCGGGCTCGTTAACCTGTCGCGCCTACGTTCGCCGCTTCGGTTGCGGCATAGGAATTGGCACTTAGGCTCAAGGCGTCGACGAACATCTGGTGAATCTCCGCAGCTCGGGCGCTCACCGCCTGATAGACCTGGGCGTGAGCGGCGAACTGCACTGCCGTCAGCGCCGACACCTCGTCGGCGGCGGCGGGGATGACTTCGGTGGTGGGAGCGGCGGCTGCCGCGTTGCCCGCGTTTACCGCGGAGCCGATGCCTTGCAAGGTCTCGGCCGATGCCGCGAGAACTTCCGGTTGCGTTGTAACGAACGACATGGGTCTCTCCTAACGCCTACAGCTCGATCAGGATGCGGTTCCAACGACGACGGCCCAATGCCGAGATTGCGACTACTTCGACGCCCCCAACAAACCGAATATCGCTATAAGCGAACTATTACATACCTGTAGGATGTTGTGAAGATCTAAAACCAACTTCAAGTATGGCCGATATCACGTTTAACGCGCGGACAATCGCAACACCGCACGTCGACGGCGGACTGATAACCTCAGAGACGGCGCCCGCCGCCTGAGACTCCCGGTGAGCGTTTAGGCACGTAAACGAGGCTCACTACCTGCTTCGAGAGGGAGGCGCGAACCTGAATGCGACCCTCCGACGTGGGCAGTACCTGCCGACAAGGACCCAGTGAGCTATTCGCCAAAGATGACCAGCGACTCGACTGACGGACGAGCGGATACCACTCGTCAGCAGATCTTGCGTGCTGCAGCGCATCAGTTCGCCCGTCGCGCCTACCACGATGTGGGCCTGGATGACATCCTCGCCGAGGCCGAATTGACCAAGGGCGCAATGTACTTTCACTTCCGCTCCAAGCACGCACTGGCGGTGGCGATCATCGAGCAGCACATCGCGGTGGGCCGGGTCGCCGTGCAGGAGTTGTTGTCCAAGGAGCTTTCCGGCCTGGAGACGCTGATCGACTTCACTTACCTGGCCGCAAGTCGAGACCTCGGTCAGGACGTGTCGCGCGCCGCGGGACATTTGCTCGAATCGGTCGGGCGTACCGAAGGCCTGCGGGCCAGGCTGCTCGATGGCTGGATCGACGCTCTCACCGAGGTGGTCCGGCGCGCGATCGCCGAAGGAGACGTCGCACCGCGTTGCGACCCGGAGGATGTCGGGCGCCTCGTGGTGTCGATGTACATGGGTTTGCGGCAGACCAGCGACCTGGACGCCCCGCAGCGGTATCTACTCGACCTGGAGAAGAACTGGGTCTTGGTGCTGCAGGGTATCTTGCAGCCGGATCGGTTCGACTACTTCAGGCAATTCCTCCGTCGTCGCACGGCGCTTGCGGTCAACTCGATGGCGGCCCGCGAAGCCTCGGCTTGAGGCGCCTTGGTGGCTGTTACGATTTGGTGGTCTGACCAGGACAAACGAGACCCAAAGGTCCGCAATTCGCGGATCATGGCACTGTCGGAGGGGCAGAATCGATGGCTCGCCAGATACGGTCGGAGCTGACTCGTCGAAAGATTCTCGATGCTGCCATCGACGTCTTCGGCGAGGTCGGCTACGCCGCCGCGGGGTGGGGCACCATCATCGAGCGAACGGGCATGACCAAGGGCGCCCTCTATCACCACTTCGATTCGAAGGAAGCGCTCGCGTCCGACATCATCGACGAGGGCTCGCAAACGATGCTGCTGGCCTTCAACAACGTCTGCGGGTCGGCCTCGCCCGCGCTGGAGAACATGATCCACGGCACCTTTGCCATCGCCAAGGTGTTGAGCACCGACAAGGTGGCGCGCGCGGCCGAACAGTTGACGGCGGCATTGAGCGGATTCAACGAGGCGACCGCGCGCAGCTGCCGCAATTGGGTTGAGGCAATGGCGCGCCAGGCTCGGCGGGCCATCGCCGAAGGCGACGTTCGACCCGACATCGACCCCGACGTCGTCAGCGCGACGATCGTCGGAGCCATGTACGGCGCGCGCGTGCTGGCGGTTGCCATCTCCGGACAACGCGCCAGCGCAGGTCTGGCCGATGACCTCAGCGGCCGACTGAATCAACTGTGGGGGGTGCTCCTTCCCGGCATCGCAACCGAAGAGGCCCTGCCGTATTTCCGGCAATTCCTGGCTCGCGAGGCGATGCGTCATTCCCGTTCCCAGGGGGCGGCCAACGGTCGGGCGGCCACCGTTGCGGCAGCCGGCGACGCGCCGACCAGCGACGCGCCAGCCAGCGACGCGGCGATTCTGGAGAATTAGTCAGGCGTCCGCGAGCAGTGCCTGCTGGGCGGGGCGCGGACGGCGATCTTTGACGATGTGGGCCGGAATGCCGGCCACGTCGACGTCGTCGGGCACTGGCTTGGTCACGACGGCGCCGGCAAGGATGCCCACGCGACTGCCGACATCGACGCCAAGCACCATGGCACCGGGGAAGATGAACACGTCGTCGCCGATGGTGGGGTACTGGCCCGGCCGCCCTTCCCCGATCGTCACACCTTGGTGGATCCGGCAGTTGGCGCCAATTCGTGCCCGATGATGCACATGAACCCAGCCGACATGTGCGATCGACAAGCCGGGGCCGAATGCGTTGCGCGGGATACCGAACCCGAGCCGTTCGCCCAAGAATTTGCACCGCAGTCGCAGGTATCCGGCGATGAGGCGGCCGAAGGGTGTTCGGGCGGTGTTCGTCCAGTACTCGGACTTACGAAGTAGGCGCTGAAAATAGGCCGCGCGATGGACGATCCGGTAGCGATGTCGCCAGCGGTCGAGCCCGTGGGCGTTCAAGTCCGCAGCAAGATACAACCCGAGCTCTCTGCGAGTCTTGATCATACCCCAAAACCATACTACAGGTATTAATAAGTGGCTATGCGAAAACTTGCGGTCTGGGAAACTCATAGAGACCCGGCGGGTAGGGTGTCAGCGCTCCTCCAACCAGAGCTGCTCGGTCAGGTCTTGGAACGCCGCGAGGGCGAAGTTGTCGTCGGACCGCATGACCGCCGACCGGCTCATCAGCGCCTTCACTACGGAACCGTCCTTGTGTGACAGTTCGACGACTTCGTTGGCCAGGGCCCGGACGAAGGACAGCAGCGACGACTCCGAGTCCGGGGTCTGGTGGAAGATCTCATGGAACTTCAGGGCGAGCACTTCCTCCGGATCGAATCCCACCATCTCCGCGAACGCGGTGTTGGTGAACAAGATGCCCCCGTCATGCCCAATCGCGAGAATGGGAACCGGAATCCGCTCCAGTACCACCAGCGCCGGCAACTGCTTGAGGGTGGCCATCGGCGATTGGCTGGCTTGCCGATTCCGTCGTCGCTCCACAGCCCGATTATGTCCTATGCCAGACCGTAGCTCGGACGCTTTCGAGTTACCGGTAGTGAAGCCGCAGGCTGGACCCGGAGATTGGGCTCAGTCCGCCTGAAAACGCGGGAAAACCCCGGTTGGCTGTGGTAAGGCGGTGCCGGGAACCAGCCGAGCTCCGACGGAAGTGAATGTCCGCTCGTCTGTGGGCTGGCCCAGCAGGTCCAGCAATCTGCCCGCCGATTCCGGCATCACGGGCTGCACCAGCAGCGCCGCGATCCGCACCACTTCGCACGTGGTGTACAGCACGGTTCGGAATCTGACCTGGTCCGCTTCGGAGTCGCTCTTGCGCAGTACCCAGGGCTGCTGGGCGGAGAAGTACTTGTTCGCGTCACCGAGCATCAGCCAGATCGCTTCCAAGGCCAGATGCATCGCCTGAGCGTCGAAATGCGCGCGCACCCGCTCCAACAAACCGTCAGCGGTGGTCAGCAATTCGGTGTCCGCAGCGGTGAATTCGCCGGGCTCGGGGACCGCCCCGTCCAGGTTCTTGGCGATCATCGACAACGAGCGCTGGGCGAGGTTGCCGAGCTCGTTGGCCAGGTCGGTGTTGATCCGCGTGATGATCGCCTCTTCGCTGTAGCTGCCGTCCTGGCCGAACGGCACCTCGCGCAACAGGAAATAGCGGACTTGGTCCACGCCGAAGGTGTCGGCCAGGGCCGTCGGGTCGACGGTGTTGCCCACCGACTTGCTCATCTTCTCGCCCCGGTTGTGCAGGAACCCGTGCGCGAAAACCCTTCGGGGCAACTCGATTCCGGCCGACATCAAAAACGCCGGCCAGTAGACCGCGTGGAACCTGATGATGTCCTTGCCGATCATGTGCAGGTCGGCGGGCCAGTAGCGCTGGAACGAGTCCGAGCTGGTGTCGGGGAAGCCGGCCCCGGTCAGATAGTTGGTCAGCGCGTCCACCCAGACGTACATGACGTGGTCGGGGTGGTCCGGCACCGGGACGCCCCAGTCGAAGGACGTGCGTGAGACGGACAAGTCCTTCAGCCCGCCGGAGACGAAGCTGATCACCTCGTTGCGGCGTACGTCGGGTCCGATGAACTCCGGATTGGCTTCGTAGTGGGCGAGCAGCTTGTCGGCGTATGCCGACAGCCGGAAGAAGTAGGTCTGCTCCTCGGTCCAGGTCACCGGGGTGCCCGTCTCGACCGCGATGCGGACCCCGTCGACAACCTCGGTCTCCGATTCGACGAAGAACCGCTCGTCGCGAACCGAGTACCAACCCGAGTAGTCGTCGAGATAGATGTCCCCGGCGTCGGCCATCCGTCGCCAGATCTCCTTCGACGCCTCGTGGTGATCGGCGTCGGTGGTGCGGATGAAGCGGTCGAAGGAGATGTTCAGCCTCTCCTGCATGCGTTGGAACACATCCGAATTCCGCCGCGCGTGCTCGGCCGTCGGCACACCCGCTGCCGCGGCCGCCTGGGCGACCTTCAGGCCGTGCTCGTCGGTCCCGGTGAGAAACCGGACGTCGTAACCGTCCAGCCGCTTGAACCGGGCTATCGCGTCGCTGGCGACGTATTCGTAGGCGTGACCCACGTGCGGCGCGGCGTTGGGATACGCGATCGCCGTGGTGATGTAGAAGGGCTGCTTAGGGCTCATCGGAGTTTCACCCTAATTGGGCGCACATATTGTGTGCGACGTGAGCTCCAACCGTCAGGACCGCAACCGACCTCCCGCGCCGGAGCCGTTGGCGCCGTTAGTCGACGCCCACACCCACCTCGACGCGTGTGGCGCGACGGACGCCGCTTCCGTCGGCGCGATTCTCGACCGCGCGAACGCCGTGGGCGTCGAGACGGTGGTCACCATCGCCGACGACCTGGATTCGGCCCGCTGGGTGACCCGCGCTGCGGAGTGGGATCCGCGGGTGTATGCCGCGGTGGCGTTGCACCCCACCCGCACGGACGCGCTGGACCAGGCGACCCGCGCCGAGATCGAGCAGCTGGTGTCCCATCCCCGGGTGGTGGCCGTCGGTGAGACCGGTATGGACATGTACTGGCCGGGCAAGCTGGACGGGTGCGCCGCGCTGGAGGTCCAGCGGGAGGCCTTCGCGTGGCACATCGACCTGGCGAAGCGGGTCGGCAAGCCGCTGATGATCCACAATCGGCAGGCCGACCGCGAGGTGCTCGACGTGCTGCGGGCCGAGGGTGCGCCCGAGACCGTGATCTTTCACTGCTTCTCATCCGACAGCTCGATGGCTCGGGAGTGCATCGCCGCGGGGTGGTTCATCAGCCTGTCCGGGACGGTCAGCTTTCGCAACGCGCGAGAGCTGCGCGAAGCGGCGCCACTGATACCGGCGGACCAACTTTTGGTGGAAACCGATGCACCTTTTTTGACGCCCCACCCGTACCGCGGCGCAGCGAACGAACCGTATTGTCTGCCCTATACCGTCCGGGCGTTGGCTGAGCTGGTAAATCGGCGTCCGGAGGAGCTGGCGGAAATCACGTCCAGCAATGCGCGCCGGGTGTATGGGCTGGCCTCGATATCGCCCTGATTTGCCCCTACCGGCCCGACTTGCTGCGTGCAGGAGTTGCTCACCGTTGGCCGGTTCGTTACCGTCTTGTGATCGTACGGGTGGGTGTCCTTCTCTCGAAGGGGCCCATTTTGTGATTTTCAGCTGAGAAGGTCGGAGCTTTGGCAAAAGGTTTGTCGCTAAGGTGCTGATTAGGTCGGGATAGAGCTTTTGAAACTGGTTACAAAACTTCACCAATCCGAATCACCGTTGCTGCGCCTGGTAGTTGGCGCGTTGTTGCTGGCCCTGGTTTTCGCCGGCGGGTTCGCGATTTCCGCAGTTAAGACAGTGACGTTGACCGTCGACGGAAACGCGATGCGGGTCAAGACCATGAAGTCGCGGGTGATCGACATCGTCGAGGAGAACGGGTTCTCGATCACCGAGCGCGACGACCTGTACCCGGCCGCTGACGTAACAGTCGGTGATGCCGCCGACATCGTGCTGCGCCGCAGTCGTCCGCTGCAGATTTCGCTGGACGGCCACGAGACCAGGCAGGTGTGGACAACCGCTTCCACCGTCGACGAGGCGCTGGCGCAACTGGCCATGACCGACACGGCCCCCGCTGCGGCTTCGCGCGGTACCCGTGTTCCGTTGAGCGGCATGGCGCTGCCGGTGGTCAGCGCCAAGACGGTGCAGATTGACGATGCCGGGGTGGTACGCACGGTGCACCTGCCGGCGCCGAACGTCGCGGGGCTGCTGAGCGCCGCCGGTGCGCCGTTGGAGGCGACCGACCACGTGGTGCCCAGCGCGACGGCGCCCATCGTGGACGGGATGGAGATCCACGTGACCCGTAACCGCATCGGGCAGGTCACCGAGCGGGTGCCGCTGCCCCCACCGGCCCGTCGCATCGAAGACCCGGAGCTCAACCAGAGCCGCGAAATCATCGAAGACCCGGGCATGCCCGGCACCCAGGACGTGACTTTCGCGGTGGCGTCGGTCAACGGTGTCGAGACCGGCCGGCTGCCCATCTCCAACGTGGTGCTGGTGCCGGCCCGTGAAGCGGTGGTGCGGGTAGGGGTCAAGCCCGGCACTGAGGTGCCCCCGGTGATCGACGGAGCCGTCTGGGACGCCATCGCGGGCTGCGAGGCGGGTGGCAACTGGTCCATCAACACCGGCAACGGCTACTACGGCGGCGTTCAGTTCGACCAGGGCACCTGGGAGGCGAACGGCGGGCTGCGTTACGCGCCCCGTGCCGACCTGGCCACCCGTGAAGAGCAGATCGCCGTCGCCGAGGTGACTCGCCAGCGCCAGGGCTGGGGCGCCTGGCCCGTCTGCAGCGGACGGGTGGGCACCCGCTGACGATCCGGCTGCTGGGCCGCAACGAGATCAGGCGGCTGGCCAAGGAACTCGATTTCCGGCCTCGGAAGTCGTTCGGTCAGAACTTTGTCCACGACGCCAATACCGTGCGACGGGTGGTCACCGTTTCCGGGGTGACCCGCTCGGACGTCGTCCTCGAGGTCGGGCCTGGCCTGGGATCGCTCACGCTGGCGCTGCTGGACCGTGGACCGACAGTGACCGCCATCGAGATCGACCCCGTGCTGGCGGCCCGGCTGCCGCAAACGGTCGTCGAGCATGCCAACGGCGAGGCGCAGCGGCTCACGGTGCTCAACCGTGACGTGTTGACCCTGCGCAAGGAGGATCTGGCTGCCGAGCCGACGGCGGTGGTTGCCAACTTGCCCTACAACGTCGCGGTCCCCGCGCTGTTGCACCTGCTCGCCGAATTCCCCTCGATCCGGGTGGTGACGGTGATGGTGCAAGCCGAGGTCGCCGAACGGCTCGCCGCTGAACCGGGCGGCAAGGAATACGGCGTGCCCAGCGTCAAAGTGAACTTCTACGGACGGGTGCGGCGCTGCGGGACGGTGCCGCCGACGGTTTTCTGGCCCATTCCCCGGGTCTACTCCGGGCTGGTGCGCATCGACCGGTACGAGACCTCGCCCTGGCCTACCGACGCGGCGTTCCGCCAGCAGGTGTTCCAACTGATCGATATCGCCTTCGCTCAGCGACGTAAGACGGCACGCAATGCATTCGTGGAATGGGCGGGCTCGGGGAACGAGTCGGCGAGTCGACTGCTGGCCGCCAGCATCGACCCCTCTCGTCGCGGTGAGACCCTGGCGATCGACGACTTCGTCCGACTCTTGCAGCGCGCCCAGGACAACCCGCCCGGAGCGGATGACGGGCGGCATATTTCGGCTAGCTGAGGAGCAGCGATAGTCTGCTGCGGTGGCGGTGGCTGACATCCTGGTTGCTTATGCCTGACGGGAACACCGCCGAGTTGTGGGTGCCGACCGGGTCGGTGACGGTTCGGGTACCTGGCAAGGTCAACCTCTATCTGGCCGTCGGCGATCGACGTGAGGACGGCTATCACGAGCTGACGACGGTGTTCCATGCCGTCTCGCTCATCGATGAGCTGACCGTGAGCAACGCCGACGTGTTGTCGCTCGAGTTGCTCGGCGAGGGTGCCGACAAACTGCCGAACGACGAACGCAACATCGCCTGGCGGGCGGCCAAGCTGCTGGCCGACCACGTGGGACGGGCGCCGGACGTGTCGATCGTGATTCAGAAGTCGATTCCGGTGGCCGGAGGCATGGGTGGTGGCAGCGCCGACGCCGCCGGTGTGCTGGTGGCGATGAACTCGCTATGGGAACTCAACCTGCCCCGGCGTGATCTGCGCATGCTTGCGGCCAAGCTGGGCAGCGACGTGCCGTTTGCCCTGCACGGCGGGACGGCGCTGGGCACCGGGCGGGGTGAGGAACTGGCTACGGTGTTGTCGCGCAACACCTTTAACTGGGTACTGGCGTTCGCCAAGAGCGAGCTGCTGACCCCAGAGGTGTACGACGAACTCGACCGGCTTCGCGAGGTGGGGGATCCCCCTCGGCTGGACGGGCCGGGTCCGGTGCTGGCCGCGCTGGCCGCCGGCGACCCGCACGAGTTGGCGCCGCTGCTGGGCAATGAGATGCAAGCGGCCGCGATAAGCCTGAACCCATCGCTGCGGCGGGCCCTGCGCGCCGGGGTGGACGCCGGTGCGTTGGCCGGCATCGTGTCCGGGTCGGGGCCGACGTGTGCGTTCCTGTGCGCCTCGGAGGAGTCCGCCGTCGACGTCGGCACACAGCTGTCCGGAGCTGGCGTGTGTCGTACCGTTCGAGTCGCCACCGGGCCCGTGCCCGGCGCGCGAGTGGTGACGCCCACCGAGGCGTGATTGTGGGGTGCCGAGCCGCCGCCCGCGTTGAGACTGCGTGTAGGGCGGCAAAGTCCGAGTAGACACCGCCAACAGTGCAGTATCAACGGGTCCAGGCGGGTGTGACTTGGCCCTCAAACGGCACCAGAGTTTGGCGGTTACTTAAGAGGAGCTTAAGATAATCGGCGGTGAGGACCAGCGGAAGGGAGAGAATGCGGTCTCTGCGTTCGCTGGACATCATCATTTTGAGACTTAATTGCTCCCGAAATGTGCGCGCGCGCCTGCTTTAAAGTGCCGTCCAGCAGGCGGAACATGAAAATCCGGACCCTGGCGCCGGAGCCGAGGAGGTTGCTTTGAGCAGGTTTACCGAAAAGATGTTCCGCAATGCCCATGAGAGCGCCAAGGGCATGGTTACCGGTGAGCCGCACAACCCAATCCGTCACACGTGGCTTGAGGTCCACGAGCGGGCGCGTCAGATTGCCGGAGGGCTGGCTAAGGCCGGCGTCGGGCGTGGTGATGCGGTCGGCGTGTTGGCCGGTGCGCCGGTGGAGATCGCGCCGACCGCCCAGGCCTTGTGGATGCGCGGGGCGAGCCTGACCATGCTGCACCAGCCCACCCCGCGCACCGATCTGGCGTCGTGGGCCGAGGACACCACGACCGTCATCGACATGATCGAGGCCAAGGTCGTCGTCATCTCCGATCCGTTCATGCCTGCGGCTCCGGTCCTGGAGGAACGCGGCGTCAAGGTGTTGACCGTCGCCGACCTGCTGGCCAACGACCCGATTGACCCCGTCGAGACCGACGAGGACGACCTGGCGTTGATGCAGCTGACGTCGGGATCGACCGGTTCCCCCAAAGCCGTGCTCATCACGCACCGAAACGTGTACTCCAACGCCGAGGCCATGTTCATCGGCGCCAAGTACGACGTCGAAAAGGACGTCATGGTCAGCTGGCTGCCCTGCTTCCACGACATGGGCATGATCGGCTTCCTGACGGTGCCGATGTACTTCGGTGCCGAGCTGGTCAAGGTGACCCCGATGGACTTCCTGCGCGACACCTTGCTGTGGGCCAAGTTGATCGACAAGTACAAGGGCACGATGACCGCCGCGCCCAACTTCGCCTACTCGCTGTTCGCCAAGCGGCTGCGCAAGCAGGCCAAGCCGGGCCAGTTCGACCTGTCCACGCTGCGGTTCGCGCTGTCGGGCGCCGAGCCCGTGGAGCCCGCCGACGTCGAGGACCTGATCGACGCCGGCAAGCCGTTCGGACTCAAGCCCGAGGCCATCCTGCCGGCCTACGGCATGGCCGAGACCACGCTGGCGGTGTCCTTCTCGGAGTGCGGTGCGGGTCTGGTGGTCGACGAGGTCGACGCTGACCTGCTGGCCGCGCTGCGCCGGGCGGTTCCGGCCACCCGCGGCAACACCCGCCGTCTGGCGTCGTTGGGCCCGCTGCTGCAGGGGCTTGAGATCCGCATCGTCGGCGACGACGGCACCATCCTGCCGCCCAGGGGCGTCGGCGTCATCGAGTTGCGCGGTGAGCCGTTGACCCCGGGTTACATCACGATGGCCGGTTTCATGCCGGCACAGGACGAGAACGGCTGGTACGACACCGGCGATCTGGGCTACCAGATGGAGAACGGCCACGTCGTGGTCTGCGGCCGGGTCAAGGACGTCATCATCATGGCCGGGCGCAACATCTACCCGACCGACATCGAGCGGGCGGCGTGCCGGGTCGAGGGGGTCCGTCCGGGCTGCGCGGTGGCCGTGCGGCTGGACGCCGGGCATTCGCGGGAAACGTTCGCGGTGGCCGTCGAGTCGAACGCCTTCGAAGACCCCGCCGAGGTGCGTCGCATCGAGCACCAGGTGGCCCACGAGGTTGTCGCCGAGGTGGACATGCGGCCGCGCAACGTCGTGGTGCTCGGGCCCGGGACCATCCCGAAGACCCCGTCGGGCAAGCTGCGCCGCTCGAACACTTTGACTCTGGTCACCTAACCGCATGCTCGGCGAGCCAACGCAAAATCCCCCAATTCGACTGGCGTTTGGGGGATTTCGCGTCTAGTCGCGCGGAGTGATTACCGGTTTACCAGGCGTGCACAATGTTCTGCGCCGGTTCCAGTCCCACCTCGACGAGCAACTCGGTGGCGTCGGCGGCCTGCTCGCAGATCGTCGGGACCTCTGCGCGTTCGGCGGCGGTGAAGTTCTCCAGCACGAATGCCGCGGGATCCTTGCGCCCGGGCGGGCGGCCGATGCCGATGCGAACCCGTTGAAAGTCCTTGGTGCCCAACGCCGCCGCGACCGAGCGCACCCCGTTGTGGCCGCCTTCCCCGCCGCCGAACTTGAGCCGGATGCGGCCGAACTCCAGGTCAAGCTCGTCCTGGATGACGACGATGTCGGCGGGCGGCACCGAGTAGAACTTCGCCAGCGGACCGACCTGGCGGCCGGACTCGTTCATGTAGCAGCGCGGTTTGGCCAGCACCACCGAACGCCCGCCCAGTCGTCCGGTGACCACCTCAGCGCCAGAACGCTTGTGCGCCTTGAACTTCGCACCCAGGCGCGCGGCGAGGATGTCGGCGACGACGAACCCGAGGTTGTGTCGGGTGCGGGCGTAGGTTTCGCCGGGATTGCCCAGGCCGACCAGCAGGAGCGGCTCGGCCATGCGCCAACCCCCCTATTCGGACTCGCCGGAGGCCTCGGCTTCGCCGGCCTCGGCGGCGGCCTCTTCGCCTGCGGCAGCGGCCTCTTCGCCTTCGACCTCTTCCGCGAGGTCCGCGGCGGTCGGGGCGTTCACCACGTTGACCACCAGCAGTTCGGGGTCGGAAACAAGGGTGACGCCCTTGGGCAGCGGGATCTGGCCGGCGGCGAACTGGGTGCCCGGCTCGGCGCCCTCGATGGACACGGTCAACTGTTCGGGAATCGACAGCGCTTCGGCCTCGATCTCGATCGCGTTGGTTTCCTGCGTGACCAGGGTGTCGGGACCGGCCTCGCCCTCGATGACGACGCTGACCTCGACGGTGACCTTCTCGCCGCGACGCACGACCAACAGGTCGGCGTGCTGGATGGTGCGCCGGATCGGGTGAATGTCGATGGCCTTGGTCAACGCCAACTGCTCCTTGCCCTCGATGTCGAGGGTCAGGATGGCATTGGTGCCCGCGTGCCGCAGCACGGCTGCAAAGTCGTGTCCGGGCAGCTCAAGGTGCTGCGGGTCGGAGCCGTGGCCGTAGAGAACGGCGGGAATCTTGCCGTCGCGCCGTGCGCGCCGGGACGCGCCCTTGCCCGTCTCGGTACGTACCTTGACGCTCAGCTGGTTGACTGCGGACTTAGCCATGTGTCGCTCCTGTGTGTCTGTCGGGGCACGGCCAGGATCGCGACGAACTGTCGGTCTCCGTCGATAACGGTGCTGGTAAAGCTGATGCACCCTCGCCGTGACGCCTGGCCAGGTTAGCGCATGTGCACCTCAGAGGAAAAATTCGCGCGACCGGCGCTGCCCGACAACTCGCACCTCAGAGCGGAAATCTGGTGTCGGTGAGCCGCTCCGAGAGCGCCCAAAGGGCGGCGGCGGTCGTCGCGTCGCGTGCCCCCCGGCTCCGCCCCACGGCCTGGGTGCGGCCGAGATAGCCGAATCGGGGGCCGACGTAGGTGTTGCCCGGGAGGTCCTGGGAGGCCGCGTACAGCGTCTGACGGGCGCCGAAGTCGGCGTCGGTGGCCATGATGCGGGTGGCGGCCGAGACCACCGCGTCGCCGAACTTGCGCCCGGAAGCCCCTTGCAGGTTGGTGTGCGAGTAGCCCGGGTGTGCGGCCAGCGCCCGCAGCGGCGACCCGGCCGCCTCGAGCCGCGCTGCAACTCGCTGGTGAACAGCAGGTTCGCCAGCTTCGACTGGCTGTAGGCCAACCAGGGCGAATACCGTCGGGTCTGCCAATTGAGGTCGTCGAGGGCGATCCGGCCCGGCCAGTGCGCCATCGACGAGACCGTCACCACCCGATCGGTGAGTTTGGGCACCAGCAGGTTGGTCAGCGCGAAGTGGCCGAGGTGGTTCGTGCCGATCTGGCTTTCGAAACCGTCGGTGGTCAGCGCGTACGGGGCGGCCATGATGCCGGCGTTGTTGATCAGCACGTCGGCCCCGTCCATACCTTCGGCGAACGACCGCACGGACGACAGATCCTGCAGATCGAGTCGGCGTACCTCGACATGCCCGCTCATCTGGCGCGCGACGTCCTCACCCTTGTCGGTGTTGCGGACGGCCATGATGATTGCGGCGCCGCGGCCGGCCAACTCGCGGGCCGTCACCGCGCCCAGGCCGCTGTTGGCGCCGGTGATGATCACCGTGCGCCCGGCGAACGAAGGAAGATCAGCTGCCGTCCATCCCGTCACGGTACCTAACTGTAGATAGCCGCTTCTCACGACTTGTCGAACGCCAACGGAAGGGTGGTGGGCCCGGTGATGCCGGCCATGGACTTCCACGGGGCCGGGCCGGTCTGGCGGGCCTTGGGCATGCGGGCGGTGATGACGCGAAGCGCCTCGGTCAATTCCAACCGCGCCAGATGAGCACCGAGGCAGTAGTGCACGCCGCCGCCGAAATTCATGATGGCCCCGGGGTTGGTCCGGGTGATGTCGAACCGGTCCGGGTCTTCGAAGACCTTCGGGTCGCGGTTGGCGGCGGCGGTGTTGGCGAGCACGATGGTGCCCGCCGGGATGCGGACCCCGGCGAGTTCGACGTCCTCGGCGGCCTGCCGGATGGTGCCGAAAATGATTGGAAAATAACGCATTAGCTCATGCACCGCATCGATCGCCAGTTCGGGGCTGCGGGCGAGCAGGTCCCACTGGGCCGGGTGCGCGCACAACACGTGTATCGCCGCGGCGAGTTGGTTGCGGGTGGTGTCGGTGCCGGCGCCGAGCAGGGTGCCGCACAGCATGAGCAGTTCGTCGTGAGTGAGGCGGTCACCGTCGTCTTCGGCGCGGATGAGGTCGGAGATCAGGTCATCGGACAGGGACACCCGTCGGCGCGCGATCAATTCCTCTATATAGGCGTCCAGTGCATGCCACGCCGCCAAGATCTCCGGAGTGTCCTCGACGACATTGGTTTCGAAGACCTTCTTGATCGCATCGGTCCAATCGGAGAACAGCTGCCAGTCCTGTGGCGGCGCGCCGAGTAGCGCGCAGATGACCGGTGTGGGGTAGCGGCGGGCGATGTCGGCGACGAGGTCGCAGTGCCCGACGGCGGTGAAGGGTTCGACCAAGCCGGTGATGACGTCGACGATCAAGCCCCGGAGCCGTTCTGCGGCGCGGGGTGCAAAAGCCTTCGACACCAGGCGCCGCAGCCGGTGATGAGCCGCGCCGTCCAACCCGAGGATGTTACTCGTTGCCCTGTCCCACAGGGGGCCCGAAGTGATTCCTTGCACGCTGAGTCCCAACCCCTGCGCGGTGACGAAGCGGCTGTCGCGCAGCACCGCTCGGACCAGGTCGTAGGTCAGCACTTCGGGTCCGTAGAGGCCGAGGGCGATTGGAGAGACGGCGCGCGTCTCGGCGATGACGCGGTGCGCTTCTGCTGGGTCGGTGAGTTGGTCGTAGGCGATGACCGGCAGTGCGCCATCAAAGACGCTGGGGTAATCGAGCGCTGTTTGGATCGTCATGTTCTTGACTATCCGGAGGTCGGCGTCCGGAAAGATCCGCCGCAGCGCGCATATTTGCGCGCACCGACCGCGCAATTGCGCGCAGCCGTCGACCCGAAACCGCGCGGTTTCGCCGATGTATTGCGTAGGTTGCGAGGCCGATGCTGGCTACCATGAGCCAACACGCGGAGGCGCTCGTCTTTTCATCTCGCCCCGCACCGTGCAGAGTCACTTAACCCACGTTTCCGCGAAACTCGGCTTAGACTCACGGGTGCAGTTGGTCCAGGAGGCAGGTCGGCACGTCTGACGCCAGTCGTCGCTGCGCAAGTCCTGGGCGCCGAGCTGCGCCCATGCGCAAATCTTTGGATTGCTATGAATTGCGCGCGGGCGCCGACCGACAAAAGCAGCGATGTGCCACGATTTGTGTGTCTAAGTAACGGCGAGAATCTGTGGTAGCGACGGGGAGCCAAACATTGATCGAGATGCTCCGCCGATGGTGGCGGCCCGATCAGTACGACTGGCTTTCCGGATACCTCGGGGCACGGGGTGTGAGCGGCATCACTCGCGCCGTGATCGCGGCCATTGCCGGCTCGATGGTGTTGTGTTTGCTCGTCCTCCTCATCGGCTCAGACGGTCCGCGCGGCACGGTGGGGGTCACCATGACCTGGATCGCGGTCGCGTTGGGAGTGGTCGGGGCCTTGCTGTGGATTTGGCGTTGGCCAAGCCGCATGCAGTCGGTGCTCTTCGCAGGGTTGTGCAACCTCGCCGTCGCGTTGGCGTGTCTGGCGCACCAGGACCCACTGGCCTCGCTGATCGGGTGTACCGCGTTTGCCACGTTCGGCGCGTACATCGCGTTCTTTCACAACGCCGGATTTGTGCTGTACAACTTCACGGTTGCGGCCGTCGTCGCAAGCTACGAAGCCGCACGGCTGGCCGCAGCGGGGCACCCCTCCTTGGCTGGGGTGGACCTATGGCTGGTGGTCGAGGTCAACATCGCCCTGCCGCTGGCGATCGCGGTCCTGGTCCGCGCCTTGGCGGGTGATCTGCTGCGCGCCGACCGCGATCCGTTGACCGGGCTGCTCAACCGCCGGTCCTTTCAGCGCAACGCGCTGGGGATGATGCTGGCCCGTCGGGGTATCGACTCTCACATGGTGGTGTTGCTGATCGATCTGGACGACTTTAAAGGGCTCAACGACTTGCGCGGCCACGCCGCCGGCGACAACGCCCTCGTCCAGGTTGCGCAGTCGCTGCTGGCCGCCGCGGGTGATCGGGCGGTCGTCGCGCGTACCGGCGGCGAGGAATTTATTCTCGCCGGCACTTCGGCGGGTTGCAACGCTGTGCCGTTGGCGGGTCAGATGTGCCGTACGATCGCGGCCTCAGCCGCCGGGGTCACCGCCAGCATCGGCACCGCTTGTGCTCGTCTTGATGACACCGTTCCCAGCGAACACCAGCCACTGCTCGACAAGTTGATCGCCACCGCGGACGCCGCGATGTACGAGGCGAAGCGGTTGGGCGGCAATCGCGCTCAACACCACGAGCTCTGTTGATGCCCGTTCCGCCGGACTACTTACGGGCGACTACGAATCCGCGAATGATCGTCTCGATGTCCGCCGCCTCCGGCGCCGCCTGGGCGGCGAGGCTGGTGATGGTCAGCTGAACCAGGAACTTCTCTTGCGCCGGCCCCGGGCTGGTGGGGATCACGATCCGGTTCCAGGTATGCAGGCGCTGGCCATCGAGGTCGTAACTGCCCTGCAGCATCGACGACGGAAAACCATTGAAGTCCGCGGAAGACTCGTCGAGTTTCCTGAAGTTTTCGAATAGGTACGCATCGGCGTTGCCGTGTCTGGCGACTTCGGCCGGGTCGAATGTTCCGGTCATCGTGAAGACGACCAGCCTTGCCGTCGGATACTTGCGGCCCTTCGAGATCAACACCGTTTCCGGTGGGATGTTCGGATTGGTAAACCGTTCCCAGCCCGGAGGCGTCGGAATGGACACCGTCAGGCCGGGCAGCGAGTCGGGCGCCACTTGATGCCCGCCGACACCGATGCCTTCCAGATACTTCGACAGGGGGACGGGCTTTTCGGTCGTCGTAGGCGCGCTGGTCTGCGAGCTGGGCGTCAAGATCGTCTGGTAGTCGGGAACTTTCGGCCCGCAGGCCACGGCGGAGCCGGTCAGGACGGTCAAAGCTGCAGCGGCGGAGATGCGTGCTAAAGCCCGTGTTCTCACAGAATCTCGCGTACTGTGTCGATCGGCCTCGCCAGCCGCGTGCCCTTCGGCGTGACGACGAATGGTCGCTCGATCAGGATGGGGTGTTCGGCCATCGCATCGAGCAACTCGTCATCGGTTGCGTCGGCCAAATTGAGTTCGGTGTAGAGGGATTCGCGTTTGCGAACTGCGGTCCGCACGTCGATGCCGGCGTCGCGGATCATGACTTCGAGTTCGTCCCGGGACGGCGGCGTCTTCAGATACTGCACCACCGTGGGCTCTATGCCGTTGTCCCGCAACAAGTCCAAGGTCTTGCGGGACGTGCTGCATTTCGGGTTGTGGTAGATGACCGTTTTGCCCTGGCTGGCAGCCATCTATGCGTCTCCGTCGAAAAGTCCGGTGACGGACCCGTTTTCGAAGACGGCCCGAATCGTGCTGGCCAGCAGCGGGGCAATGGACAAGACGGTGAGCTGAGGGAACCGCTTTTCTTCGCTGATCGGCAGCGTGTTCGTGACGATCACTTCCCGGGCGCCACAGGCGGCTAACCGCTCTGCCGCCGGATCGGACAGCACCCCGTGCGTCGCCGCGATGATCACGTCGCTGGCTCCGTCATTGTGCAGTAGCTGAACAGCGCCGGCGATGGTGCCGCCGGTGTCGATCATGTCGTCGATCAGAACGCAGGTCCGGCCGGCGACCTCGCCGACGACGCGGTTGGATACCACCTGATTGGGCACCCGCGGGTCCCGAGTCTTGTGGATGAAGGCCAGCGGGACGCCGCCCAGGGAGTCTGCCCACTTTTCGGCGATGCGCACGCGGCCGGAATCGGGCGAGACCACGACCATGTTGCTGTCGGGGTAATTGTCTCGGATGTAGCCGGTCAGCAGGTTCTGCCCGCGCATGTGGTCGACGGGCCCGTCGAAGAACCCCTGGATCTGGTCGGTGTGCAGGTCGACGGTCACGATCCGGTCCGCGCCGGCAGTCTTGAGCAGGTCTGCGACCAGTCGGGCCGAGATCGGCTCGCGCCCGCGGTGCTTCTTGTCCTGGCGAGCGTAGGGATAGAACGGCATGACCGCGGTGATCCGTTTGGCGCTGCCGCGTTTCAGCGCGTCGATCATGATCAGCTGTTCCATCAACCAACGGTTGACCGGCCACGGGGACGACTGCAGGACGAAGGCATCGCAGCCACGGACCGACTCGTGGAAGCGGACGAAGATCTCGCCGTTGGCGAACTCGCGAGCCGTCTGTGCGGTGACGTGGACGTTGAGTTCTTTGGCGACCTGTTCGGCGAGCTCAGGGTGAGCGCGGCCGCTGAACAGCATCAGGTTTTTGCGGTTGTCAGTCCAGTCGTGGCTCAACGTGCTGCCCTCGCGATATCAGGGGAGATAAGGAATCAAAAAAGGGATTGAATTGGTGAAAGCAGGCCCTATCGTAGCGGGGTTTGCTCAAAACCCGGTCACGGTGTCTGGTCCGGGCCGGGTTGCTGCTCAGCCTCCTCGGCCGCCCGCGCGGACGGGGTGCCCGGTCGCTTGCGCTGGACCCACTTCTCGATATTGCGCTGCGGACCTGCGGATATGGCCAACGCTCCCGGTGGGACGTCCTCGCGGACCACGGTTCCGGCGCCCGTGTAGGCGCCGTCCCCGACGGACACCGGAGCCACGAACATGGTGTCCGAGCCGGTCCGCACATGGGAGCCGATCTTGGTGCGGCTCTTGTTCACGCCGTCGTAGTTGACGAAGACGCTGGAGGCGCCGATGTTGCTGTGCTCGCCGATGTCGGCGTCGCCGACGTAGGTCAGGTGCGGCACCTTGGTGCCGGTGCCGATCGTGGAGTTCTTGGTCTCGACGAACGCGCCCAGCTTGGCCTCGGCGCCCAACACCGTCCCGGGCCGCACAAAGGTGAACGGGCCCACTGTGGCGCCGTCGCCGATCGACGCCGATGCGCCGTGGGTGCGGCAAATGGTGGCGTTGTCGCCGACGGTGACGTCGGTCAGGGTGGTGTCCGGACCGATCTCACAGCGACCGCCGATCTGGGTCTTGCCCAGCAGTTGGGTGCCCGGGTAGATGACGGTGTCGCGGCCGATGGTGACGTCTACGTCGATCCAGGTCGTAGCGGGATCGATCACGGTGACACCGGCCAGCTGGTGGGTGGACACGATGCGTCGATTCAGCTCGGCGCCCAATTCGGCGAGTTGGACGCGGTTGTTGACTCCGGCCACCACCGCGCTGTCGTCGAGGTGGCTGGCGTGGACGGCGTGGCCATCGCGGCGCAGGATCGCGACGACGTCGGTGAGGTAGAGCTCCTGCTGGGCGTTGTTGGAGCTCAGCTGGCCCAGCGCGGAGCGCAGCGGGGCGATGTCGAAGGCGTAGACGCCGGTGTTGACCTCGCGGATCTCGCGCTGCGAGGGGGTGGCGTCGGTCTGCTCGACGATCGCCATCACTTCGTTGTCCTGCGTGCGCAGGATGCGGCCGTAACCGTAGGGATCGTCGAGGGTGGTGGTCAGCACCGTGACCGCCGCCGAGGCGGCGCTGTGGGTGGCGATCAGGTCGGCCAGGGTGTCGGCATCCAGCAGCGGTGTGTCGCCGGCGGCCACCACCACGATGCCGGAGTAGTCACTGGGCAGCGCGGACAACCCGCACAGCACCGCGTGCCCGGTGCCCAGCGGCTTGTCCTGTAGCGCCACGTCGATCGTGCGTCCCAGCTTTTCGGCCAGCTCGCTGACCAGCGGGGAAATGCGCTCGTGGTCGTGGCCCAAAACCACCACCAGGTGCTGCGGCGCGAGCTTGGTCATCGCGTGCAGAGAGTGCGACAGCATGCTGCGCCCGCCCAGGGTGTGCAGGACCTTCGGGGTGTCTGACCGCATTCGGGTGCCGGGGCCGGCCGCTAACACCAGGACTGCGGTGTCACCACGAAACGCCATGTCTTCCTCTCTTGACCGCGAGCGTGCGTGTCCGCTCGACGACACGCCGTCCAGCCTGACATTTCATGCACGCTCGCGGCAAAAAGCGTGCTCCGTCGCCAGGACTCGAACCTGAACTATCTGAACCAAAATCAGAGGTGCTGCCGATTACACCACGACGGATTGTGAGCGGCGGGCTGCTGAGAGCCTGCGCTTCACCATGAGACTTTAGTCGGACGACGATGCGGGCCGCGTGCGGCCGGAGGAGGAGTCCGACAATTGGGTCCGGTCGGACGACGATGCGGGCCGCGTGCGGCCGGAGGAGGAGTCCGACAATTGGGTCCGGTCGGACGACGATGCGGGCCGCGTGCGGCCGGAGGAGGAGTCCGACAATTGGGTCCGGTCGGACGACGATGCGGGCCGCGTGCGGCCGGAGGAGGAGTCCGACAATTGGGTCCGGTCCAATCACCCGGCCGGCCGCCGGCGAAGCGTCCTGACGTACTAACGCGACGTCACGAGCCTGTAATCCTGCAGGGAATGTTCGAGTGGGGACCTGCGAAATTACAGGCTCAGATGGTGACACCCGGCGGGATGTGAGACGGCGATCCGATCACCGGCATACGCTGGTGCCGTGGCTGAGCCGCTCAAGGGTCCGGAAAAGGAAATTCGGGCTCCGCGCGCCAGGATGACCGGCAGCGAACGCCGACACCAACTCATCGGCATCGCGCGATCCCTGTTCGCCGAACGCGGCTACGACGGCACCTCGATCGAAGAGATCGCGCAACGTGCCAACGTGTCCAAGCCGGTCGTCTACGAGCATTTCGGCGGCAAGGAAGGCCTCTACGCCGTGGTGGTGGACCGGGAGATGTCCGCCCTGCTGGACGGCATCACGTCCTCGCTGACCAACAACCGGTCCCGGGTGCGGGTAGAACGCGTCGCGCTGGCTTTGCTCACCTACGTCGAGGAACGCACCGACGGTTTCCGCATCATGATTCGGGACTCGCCGGCCTCGATCAGTTCCGGGACCTACTCCAGCCTGCTCAACGACGCCGTCAGCCAGGTCGCATCCATCCTGGCCGGCGACTTCGCCCGCCGGGGACTGGATCCCGACCTGGCTCCTCTCTATGCCCAGGCGCTGGTGGGTTCGGTGTCGATGACCGCGCAATGGTGGCTCGACACCCGCGAACCCAAAAAAGAAGTGGTTGCCGCGCACCTGGTCAACCTGATGTGGAACGGCCTGACTCATCTGGAAGCCGATCCGCGCTTGCAGGACGAGTAACCCCTTCGAGCGCCGAGCGCGCAAGAAGAACGCAAGCGCACGGTGTTGTGATCGGTAGCAGTCCGGCGGCAGTTACCTGCTAGGCAGGCGGTCCGGACGGGATAGACAGCACCGGAGGAACCAACATGAACCGAGTACGACGCATCTTCCCCCTCGTCGCGGCAGGAATCGCAACGGCGGCCATAGTGGCCGCACCGTCCGCGACGGCCGATCAAGGCAACTGCCCCCGCCTGCAGGCGTGCACGACCTGGTGTCCGGGTGACCCCAACCCGGCGGGTCGGCCCGTCCCGTGGGATGGCGGTGTCTGCCACGAGTACTACTGGGACTCCTACGGCGTCCATGACGTCGGCAACGGCGCCTTCTACTCGTGGGCGACGATGCCCTGGTAGCTCACGGTAGGGGCCCGGTTGCAGGCGAGCCCGCGGGCTGGTCGGCTGCGCCGGGCTCGGAAGCGGCACAATCAGCGCCCTTAGAATGGGCGAATCATGACCGCACCGGGGGCTGCTAGCCCAGATACCCCGATCGCGGGGCTCCTCGACTTGGCGCTCTCCGCGCCCACCTTTCAGCATCTGATCGAGCGCGCCTCCGATCGACCCGACGAATTGGCTCTGGTAGGCCCTGCCAGCGCACGCCTTTTCGTGGCCGGAGCACTGGCTCAGCAAGGCCCGCTGTTGGTGGTCACCGCCACCGGGCGAGAAGCCGACGACCTCGCCGCCGAACTACGGGGCGCCTTCGGCGAGGCGGTGGCGGTGTTCCCATCGTGGGAGACCCTGCCGCACGAGCGGCTCTCGCCGGGCGTGGACACCGTGGGGACCCGGCTGATGGTCCTGCGGCGGCTGGCCCACCCCGACGACACCAGGCTGGGCCCGCCGCTGCGGGTGGTGGTGACGGCCGTGCGCTCGCTGTTGCAGCCCATGTCGCCGCAGCTGGGCCTGATGGAGCCGATCGCCCTGACCGTCGGCTTGGAGATCGACTTCGAGGAGCTGATCGCGCGTCTAGTCGAACTGGCCTACACCCGAGTGGACATGGTGGGCCGGCGCGGCGAATTTGCCGTTCGCGGTGGGATTCTGGACGTCTTTCCCCCGACTGCGGAACATCCGGTGCGCATCGAGTTCTGGGGTGACGAGATCACCGAGATGCGGATGTTCTCGGTCGCCGACCAGCGCTCGATTCCCGAGCTCGACGTCGACACCGTGATCGCCGTCGCCTGCCGGGAAATGCTGCTTACCGACGAGGTGCGGGCACGGGCAGCCGAACTGGCCGCCGACCATCCGGTGGTCGGCGATGTGGTGACCGGCAGCGTCTCCGACATGCTGGCCAAGATCGCCGAGGGGATCCCGGTCGACGGCATGGAGGCGTTGCTTCCGGTGCTTCGGCCCAGCGCTCAGGCGCTGCTCACCGACCAGCTTGCCGACCGGACGCCAGTGCTGGTGTGCGACCCGGAAAAGGTCCGTACCCGCGCCGCCGACCTGATCAAGACCGGCCGGGAATTCCTCGAAGCGTCCTGGTCGGTCGCCGCGATCGGCGGCGGTGCGCCCGTCGACATCGAGCAACTGGGCGGCTCTGGCTTTGCCGAACTCGACGAGGTCCGCGCCGCTGCGGCCCGGGGCAACCATCCCTGGTGGACCTTGAGTCAGCTTTCCGACGAGTCGGCCGTCGAACTGGACATCCGGGCGGCGCCGTCGGCCCGCGGGCATCAACGGGACATCGACGAAATTTTCGCCATGCTGCGCGCCCATGTCGCGGGCGGCGCCTATGGCGTGGTGGTCGCGCCCGGCACCGGGACCGCGCATCGCGTGGTCGAGCGACTGGCCGAGTCCGACACCCCCGCTGGGTTGTTGGAGCCGGGCGCCAAGCCCAAACCAGGTGTCGTCGGCGTGCTCAAGGGCCCGCTGCACGAAGGTGTCGTCATTCCCGGGGCCAACCTCGTCGTCATCACCGAGAGCGACCTCACCGGCAGCAGGACGACGAACGCGGAAGGCAAGCGGCTGGCGGCCAAGCGTCGCAACACCGTCGACCCGCTGGCGCTCACCGCCGGCGACCTGGTGGTGCACGATCAGCACGGCATCGGCCGCTTCGTGGAGATGGTCGAACGGACCGTCGGCGGCGCCCGGCGCGAGTATCTGGTGCTCGAGTACGCGTCATCCAAGCGTGGCGGCGGCTCCGACAAGTTGTACGTCCCGATGGATTCGCTGGATCAGCTGTCGCGGTACGTCGGCGGCCAGGCGCCCGCGCTGAGCAAGCTGGGCGGCAGCGACTGGGCCAACACCAAGACCAAGGCGCGCCGCGCCGTGCGCGAGATCGCCGGTGAGCTGGTGGCGTTGTACGCAAAACGTCAGGCCAGCGCCGGACATGCGTTCGCTCCGGACACCCCGTGGCAGGCCGAGATGGAGGACGCGTTCGGCTTCACCGAGACCGTCGACCAGCTCACCGCGATCCAAGAGGTCAAGGCCGACATGGAGAAGCCGATCCCGATGGACCGCGTGATCTGCGGCGACGTCGGCTACGGCAAGACCGAGATCGCGGTGCGGGCGGCGTTCAAGGCGGTTCAGGACGGAAAGCAGGTCGCGGTGCTGGTGCCGACGACCTTGTTGGCCGACCAGCACCTACAGACCTTCAGCGACCGGATGGCGGAGTTCCCGGTGACCGTCAAGGGACTGTCCCGATTCACCGACCCGGCCGAGTCGCGCGCGGTCATCGAGGGGTTGGCCGAGGGGACGGTGGATGTCGTGATCGGCACGCACCGGCTGCTGCAGACCGGTGTGCGCTGGAAGGACCTGGGCCTGGTCATCGTCGATGAGGAACAGCGCTTTGGCGTCGAACACAAGGAGCACATCAAGTCGATGCGCACCCACGTCGACGTGCTGACCATGAGCGCGACGCCGATCCCGCGCACCTTGGAGATGAGCCTGGCAGGCATCCGTGAGATGTCGACCATCCTGACGCCACCCGAAGAGCGCTACCCGGTGCTGACCTACGTGGGCCCCCACGACGACAAGCAGGTCGCGGCGGCGCTGCGGCGCGAGCTGCTCCGCGAGGGGCAGGCCTTTTATGTGCACAACCGGGTCAGTTCGATCGACCGGGCGGCCGCCCGGCTGCGCGAACTGGTGCCGGAGGCGCGGATCGTCGTCGCCCACGGGCAGATGCCGGAAGAGCTGCTGGAACGCACCGTGCAGGGATTCTGGAACCGGGACTACGACATCCTGGTCTGCACCACCATCGTGGAAACCGGGTTGGACATCTCCAACGCCAACACCTTGATCGTCGAGCGCGCCGACACCTTCGGCCTGTCGCAGCTACATCAGCTGCGCGGGCGAGTCGGCCGCAGCCGCGAACGCGGGTACGCCTACTTCCTCTATCCGCCGCACACCCCCCTGACCGAGACCGCCTACGACCGGTTGGCGACCATCGCGCAGAACAACGAATTGGGCGCGGGCATGGCCGTGGCGCTGAAGGACCTCGAGATCCGCGGCGCCGGCAACGTGCTGGGCGTCGAGCAGTCCGGGCACGTCGCCGGGGTCGGGTTCGACCTTTATGTGCGGCTGGTCGGTGAGGCGGTGGAGGCGTACCGGGCGGCCGCGGACGGCGAGGTGGTGAGCAGTCCGCAAGAGCCCAAGGATGTGCGGATCGATCTGCCCGTCGACGCGCACCTGCCGCCGGACTACATCGCGAGCGACCGGTTGCGGCTCGAGGCCTACCGGCGCCTGGCCGCAGCCCAGGACGACGCGGCCGTCGGCGCCGTGGTCGATGAGCTGATCGACCGTTACGGCGCATTGCCGGAACCCGCCCGACGCTTGGTCGCGGTGGCTCGGCTGCGGCTGCTGTGCCGGGCCGCCGGCGTCACCGAGGTGTCGGCCCCGTCAGCGGCGACGGTGCGCCTGGCGCCGATGAATCTGCCCGATTCGGCCCAAGTGCGGCTCAAACGGATCTATCCGGGCGCGAACTACCGGGCCACCACCGCTACCGTGCAGGTTCCCATCCCGCGTGCTGCCGGCGGAATTGGCGCTCCGCGCATCCGTGACGTCGAACTGGTGCAGATGGTTGCCGATTTGCTGACGGCGCTGGCCGGTAAACCGCAGCAGGATATTGGTATGACGAAAGCATCCAGTGAATAGTGGGCAAGCGATGATCGTCGTCTTGGTCGACCCACGCCGCCCCTCGCTGGTGCCCGTCGACGCCATCGAGCTGCTCAGCGGGCCGGTGCAATACACCGAGGAAATGCCGATCGCGGTTCCGTGGTCGCTGCCCGACGCGCATCCGGTGCATATGGGCGAGGATGCGCCGGTATTGCTGTCCTCCGATCCTGACCACCCGGCCGTGGTGGCCCGCTTGGCCGCCGGAGCTCGATTGATCTCGGCGCCCAGCCCCCAGCGCGGCGAACGCGTGCTCGATGCGGTGGCGATGATGGACAAGTTGCGCACCAACGGACCGTGGGAAAGCGAACAAACCCACGACTCCTTACGTAGGTATTTGCTGGAGGAAACCTACGAGTTGTTGGACGCCGTTCACAGCGGCAATGTCGACCAGCTGCGGGAAGAGCTCGGCGACCTATTGCTTCAGGTGCTTTTCCATTCGCGCATCGCCGAGGACGCCGCGCAGTCGCCGTTCAGTGTCGACGATGTCGCTGACACCCTGATCCGCAAACTCGCCAACCGCGTGCCGGGAGTCCTTGCGGGCGAGAATATTTCGTTGCAGGACCAGCTGGCGCAGTGGGAGGAAGCCAAGGCGCTGGAGAGGTCGCGCAAGGCGCATCACTCGGTATTGGATGACGTGCACACCGGTCAGCCGGCATTGGCGTTGGCGCAGAAGGTAATTCAGCGGGTAGAGCAGGCGGGACTGCCCGCCGAGTTGATACCTGAAGAGATCACCTCGATTTCGGTGTCGGCCGATGTCGATGCGGAAAACACGCTGCGGACAGCGGTTTTGGACTTCGCCGAGACGTTACGTGCGGCGGAGGCGGCCATTGCCGCCGCGCGCCGCGGCGACAGCGTCGCAGAGGAGTTGGATGTGACCCCACTGGGCGCCATTGCTCCCGAGGAGTGGCTTGCCCATTGGCCGTCAGTGGTTGCTGAACGCTTGGACGAAGGGGCGGGGGTCGAGGGCGCTGCGGTCACCGAAGATGTCGCCGAAGCGCCGGAAAGCCCGGAAGCTGCGGAAGCCCGCAAAGAGTCTCGCGGCGGGTCGAAAAAGCGCAAAGGTCGCCGCTAGGAATCATGTCGATGTTTGCGGAGGATATTTTCCCGCTGGTTAACCGTGTCAATGCAATTGCCGAGTTTGCTGGCAGCAAATCGGTAATTGTTTGAAATTCGTGAGATTTCTGGGTGGCGCGGGCCGTATTCACCCGGGGGAACTTCGCGCTCATGGGACGATGGCAGGACTCGAGCTGGTACAGGGGAGTGTTTTGTCGCCGAGACGTTGGTTACGCGCGGTCGCCGTGATTGGGGCTACCGCGATGCTGCTGGCGTCTAGTTGCACCTGGCAGCTCAGCCTCTTCATTCCCGAAGGTGTGCCGCCTCCTCCCGGCGATCCGGTGCCTCCGGTTGACACCTACGCCGCGGGTAGGCCCGCCGATCAGTTGCGGGAGTGGGCGGAGCTGCGCGCTCCTGCCTTGGAGATGCCGGTCGTGGCCCTGGAGGCCTACGCCTATGCCGCGCGGGTCGCCGAGGTGGAGAACCCGAAGTGTCATCTGGCGTGGACCACCCTGGCAGGCATTGGGATGGTTGAGAGCCACAACGGCACCTACCGAGGGGCAACGATCGCGCCGGATGGGAAGGTGACGCCCCCGATCAGAGGGGTACGCCTCGATGGCACGGGGGGAAATCTCCGGATCGTGGATACCGAGGCGAGCGAACTGGCGGGCGAGGAGGCCCTCGAACGGGCGAAAGGGCCCATGCAGTTCATCTCTGAGACATGGCGCCTATACGGGGTTGATGCCAACAACGACGGCGTCGCAGACCCGGACAACATCGATGACGCCGCCCTGTCGGCTGCGGGTTATTTATGTTGGCGCGGAAAGGATCTCTCGACGCCGCGGGGGTGGATCACCGCGCTGAAGGCCTATAACAACTCCGGCGTTTACGCGCGAGCGGTGCGGGACTGGGCGACCGCCTATGCGGCGGGTCATCCGCTGTAGAAGGATAGATCGCTACCAAGGCTTTACGCTAAGGCGCTAAAGCGCTAAGGGCAGCCCGGGGGCCGCCAGCAACTAGGACGCAGCTAGAAGGTAAAGGAGAACCCAGTGCCGATTATCGAGCAAGTCGGGGCCCGCGAGATTCTCGATTCCCGCGGCAACCCGACGGTCGAGGTCGAGGTGGCGCTGATCGACGGAACATTCGCGCGTGCCGCCGTGCCTTCGGGTGCGTCGACCGGCGAACACGAAGCCGTCGAGCTGCGCGACGGCGGTGACCGTTACGGCGGCAAAGGCGTCAAGAAGGCCGTACAGGCCGTGCTCGACGAGATCGGCCCGGCGGTGATCGGGCTCAACGCCGACGACCAGCGACTGGTCGACCAGGCGCTGGTCGACCTCGACGGCACGCCGGACAAGTCCAGGCTGGGGGCCAACGCGATCCTGGGCGTCTCGTTGGCGGTGGCCAGGGCTGCGGCGGATTCCGCGGAGTTGCCGCTGTTCCGCTACGTCGGCGGGCCGAACGCCCACATCCTGCCGGTGCCCATGCTGAACATCCTCAACGGCGGCGCCCACGCCGACACCGGAGTCGACGTCCAAGAGTTCATGATCGCGCCGATCGGGGCGCCCAACTTCGCCGAGTCGCTGCGCTGGGGTGCCGAGGTGTACCACTCGCTCAAGTCGGTGTTGAAGAAGGAGGGGCTGTCCACCGGGCTGGGTGACGAGGGCGGCTTCGCTCCGGACGTGGCGGGCACGACCGCCGCGCTGGATCTGATTTTGCGGGCCATCGAGTCTGCGGGGTTGAAGCCCGGTTCCGACATCGCGCTGGCCTTGGACGTCGCGGCCACCGAGTTCTACACCGACGGCACCGGTTACCGCTTCGAGGGCTCGGTACAAACGGCCGAGCAACTGACCGAGTTCTACGCCGGCCTGCTGGGCTCCTACCCGCTGGTGTCCATCGAAGACCCGCTGTCCGAGGATGATTGGGACGGCTGGGTCTCTTTGACGGCTGCAATCGGGGACCGGGTGCAAATCGTCGGCGACGACCTGTTCGTCACCAATCCCGAACGCCTCGAGGAAGGTATCGACCGGGGTGCGGCAAATGCGTTGCTGGTCAAGGTTAATCAGATCGGGACGCTGACCGAGACGCTCGATGCGGTTGCGCTGGCGCACCACAGCGGGTACCGCACGATGATGAGCCACCGCAGTGGTGAGACGGAGGACACGACGATTGCCGATCTGGCGGTGGCCGTCGGCAGCGGACAGATCAAGACCGGTGCGCCGGCCCGCAGTGAACGCGTCGCCAAGTACAACCAGCTGTTGCGGATCGAACAGGCGCTGGGCGACGCGGCTCGCTACGCCGGAGACCTGGCTTTTCCGCGCTACACGCCGGACCCGAAATAGGCTGAAATAGCTTGGCGCCCAAGTCCGACCCGAAACGTCGCGGCCCGGCCTCGCGGCCGGGGAAGGCTGGCGACTCGGGTCGCGGCCGTCGCTTCAACAAACCCTCGCCGGCGCCCCGCGCGAGCCGCAATGGCGCCCAAAGCGTGCAGGAGCATGTCGTTGAACCGATCAAGCGGTCGATCAGCGAATCGCTGGAGCAGCGGTCGGAGCAGCGGCTGGGATTCACGGCCCGACGAGCGGCGGTGCTGGCCGCGGTGGTCTGCGTGCTCACGTTGACCATCGCCGGGCCGGTGCGCACATATTTCGCGCAGCGCACCGAGATGGAGCAACTGGCGGCCACCGAAGCCGCGCTGCGCAGCCAGATTGCCGATCTGGAGCAGCGCAAGGGCCAGTTGTCCGACCCGGCATACATTGCGGCGCAGGCTCGTGAGCGTCTGGGATTCGTCAAGCCTGGGGACATTCCGATTCAGGTTCAGCTACCGCAGGTTTCCCCGTCGCGGGCGCCAGGGGCGGAGGAGCCGGCACCGACCAAGAACGACCCCTGGTACACCGCCCTGTGGCACACCATTGCCGATACGCCGCACCTTCCTCCCGCCGCCGTTACGCCGACGCCCCCCGCGCCCGAGCCGGGTGGACCGGATTTGGGGCCGGGGGAAACGGTGCCGGGCGGATCGGTGCCCGCCAACCCGACGACGCCCGGTGGTTGATCCCGCCGACCTGGAGGCGGTGGCTCATCAGCTCGGCCGCGCGCCTCGCGGAGTGCTTTCCGTCGCTTACCGGTGCCCCGACGGCGCACCGGGAGTGGTGAAGACCGCACCGAGACTTCCTGACGGCACACCGTTTCCGACGTTGTACTACCTGACGCATCCGGCTCTGACGTCGGCGGCGAGCAGATTGGAGACCACCGGCCTCATGCGTGAGATGACCGAGCGCTTAGGGAGGGATCCCGAGTTGGCCGCCGCTTATCGGCGGGCGCACGAGTCGTACTTGGCGGAGCGGGATGCGATCGAGCCGCTGGGGACCGGGGTGTCGGCCGGTGGGATGCCCGATCGGGTCAAGTGCCTGCACGTGTTGATCGCGCATTCGCTGGCCAAGGGGCCCGGGGTGAACCCTCTTGGTGACGAGGCGGTGGCGCTCTTGGCCGCAGAACCTTCGACGGCCGCGATGCTGACGGGGGAGTGGCGCCGAGATGGCTGAGAAGGCCAAGCGACTCGCCGGTATTGACTGCGGGACGAATTCGCTGCGGTTGCTTATTGCCGACGTCGCCGACGGCGTCCTGCGCGATGTGCACCGGGAAATGCGAATTGTGCGGCTGGGGCAGGGAGTTGATGCGACGGGCGAGTTCGCCGACGCCGCGATTGAACGAACCAGGGCTGCGCTGAGTGACTACGCGAGGTTGTTGCGGACGCACGGTGTTGAACGGGTGCGGATGGTCGCGACTTCCGCCGCACGCGATGTGGCCAATCGCGATGTTTTCTTTGCGATGACGGCAGAGGTGCTGGGCGCGGTGATTCCCGGCTCGGTGGCCGAAGTGATCACCGGCGCCGAGGAAGCGCGGTTGTCGTTTCGTGGTGCTGTGGGTGAATTGGACAGTGCCGAAGCTCCTTTCGTGGTTGTCGACTTGGGTGGCGGGTCCACGGAGATCGTGCTCGGCAAGTCGGGTGACGAGGTCGTGGCGAGCTACTCGGCCGATATCGGCTGTGTCCGGTTGACCGAGCGCTGTCTACACTCTGATCCGCCCACGTCGGATGAGGTGGCCGCGGCGCGGGGCGTGGTGCGTGAAAAGCTCGATGCCGCACTGCAAGTGGTGCCTGTCGAGGAGGCCCGGACCTGGGTGGGCTTGGCCGGGACGATGACTACCTTGTCTGCATTGGCACATGAGATGCCTGTGTATGACTCTGCCGCCATTCACCTTTCGCGGGTGTCGGGCGATAGGCTGACGGCGGTCTGCGAGGGATTGATCGGCATGACTCGGGCCGAACGTGCCGCCCTGGGGCCGATGCACGAGGGCCGGGTGGACGTAATCGGTGGCGGTGCAATCGTTGTCGAGGAGTTGGCTCGTGAACTGCGTGCCAGGGCGGGCATCGATGAGCTGATCGTCAGCGAGCACGACATCTTGGATGGCATCGTGCTGTCCCTTTGCGACTGAGTCACGTCTGCCACTTGCGTCTCCGTTCCGGGCGGGTGGGCTCGTGCCCGGCTTGTAGCGACAAGTGCATGCTGGCGGTGGTCGGTTTGCGATGAGTCACATTCGTCACTTGCGTCTCTGTTCCGGGCGGGTGGCTTCGTGCCCGGCTTGTAGCGACAAGTGCGTGCTTGGCAGTGTCGCTTGGGGGTGAGTCACATTCGTCACTTGCGTCTCTGTTCCGGGCGGGTGGCTTCGTGCCCGGCTTGTAGCGACAAGTGCGTGTTACTGCCAACCGTCAGATCGATTGTGCAGCAATGGTTCAAGTCCATGTCAGACCCCTATGCGAATGTCTTGACATGACCAGACAACTACGAGGGATCGAGCTTCGTTACGTGCTTACGTTGCACCTGGCGCTGCATGGGCCGGCGACCGTCGCGGAAATGATCGATGTGCTGACGTATTACGGCTTCAGCGTTCGCGGCAGGCCATCCAAGGCCATTTCTGACGCTTTGCGTTGGGAGGCGGGACGAGACCGGGTGCGGCGGCTAAAGCGCGGTCGATACGGGCCAGGGTGCATACCGCGCGGTACTGAACATCGAATTCATCAGCGAGTGCTTGCGTTGCGGGAGGCGGCAAAGGAATTCGCGTGAGTTCGGCGAGTTGGCCCCCGCACCGGAGATGCATGTGACCCGGGTGATTTCGGCCTGGTGCGGTCGCTGTTGTCGCTACAAGCCGGGCACGAAGCCACCCGCCCGGAACAGAGACGCAAGTGACTCCTGTGACTCGCGCGCAGCAGAACCACGCCAGGGGTCGAGCCCGCTACGGTCTTCTGACGGCAGCCGGCTAGTGGACGTCCAGAGCCGGTTGCCTGATCATGGGCAGCTGGACTCGAAAGACGGTGCGGCCGTTGGCGGATTCGGCGCTCACCGTCCCCCCGTGCGCTTTAACGATCGAACTAACGATGGCCAGACCCAACCCGTGGCCGGCGCCATTGGATCGCGCCTTGTCAGCGCGGACGAACCGCTCGAACAGGCGAGGTAGGACCTCGGGGTCGATGTCGGGCCCGTCGTTGGCAACCGTCAGCTCCGCATAGGAGCCGCCGGAACCGTCGGTGTGGCACGTGATTCCGGTGGTGACGGTGACATCGGGCGGTGTGTGCACCCAGGCGTTGGTCAGCAAGTTACTGACGAGCTGGTGCAACCGTGCGTGATCCCCGTTCACCCAGACCGGCTCGTCGGGCAACTTCTTTACCCACTTGTGGGTCGGCGCCGCGACGGCGGCGTCATTCACCGCGTTGAGGACGAGGTCGTTGAAGTCGAGGTCTTCGGTCTGCAGATCCTCACCTTCACCCAGGCGTGAGAGCAGCAACAACTCGTCGACCAACGACGCCATCCGACGCGCTTCCGACTCGATGCGCGCCAGCGCATATTCGGTGGTCGGTGGCAGGTCCGAACTGTCCTGACGGGTCAGTTCCGCATATCCCTGAATGGCCGCCAGCGGCGTCCGCAGCTCGTGACTGGCATCGGTGATGAACTGCCGCATCCGCAAGTCGGAGTCGACGCGGTGTTGTAGCGCACTATCGACGTTGTCCAACAACCGATTCAACGTGTGACCGACGATTCCGACCTCGTTGTCCGGATCGGTGTCTTCCGGCCGCACCCGCACGCTGATCCGGTGGTCGTCGCCCGCAAGCGGCATCGCGGCCACTTCGGCGGCGGTGGCAGCGACTCGTCGCAACGGGCGCAGGGCATAGCCCACCACCCAAATGGTCAGCGCGGCTGTGATCACCAGCGCGGCCACCACCAATACCGTCGTGGTGAGGTTCTTACGAGCAATGATCTGGTCGGTCACGGCCATCGACACACCAACGACCAGGCGGTCAGAGCCGGCCACCCGGCTGTCGACCTGGTAGGAGCCCAAGCTGCCCAGCCTCTCAACGCGAGATGGCCGGTCATTCCAGGTCATCGACTCGATGGCTTGGATGACATCGGGCGGCGCGGGTCGCGGTTCGTCCTCGGAGAAGACGGCCGAAGCGATCACCTTGCCGTCACGGATCACCGCTATGAGGTTGCCGGGCGTCTGGCCGGTGAACTCCAGCAGAGCCTGGGAGATGGGTGGAGTCCCGGTGTGTATCGACGTGTGCTCGCCGTTGCGGTACCGGGCATACGCGTGGCTGAACGCATGCATGGATTCGGCCACCTCCGCTTCGTCCACTGCGGTGACATAGCCGCGCAGACTCAGAACGGAGACGACCCCGACGGCCCCCAACACCACGGTGACGACCATGAGCACGCCCAAGAGCAGCTGCTGGCGCAGCGAACGGGGCAGCCACCGGGGCGTATTTCGGTGCCCCGTCATGGGGGGCTCATTCCGGGGGTCGGAGCATGTACCCAATCCCGCGCACCGTGTGGATCATCGGCTCCCTGTCGGCGTCGATTTTCTTCCTTAAGTAAGAAATGTACAGGTCGACGATGCTGGTGCGGCCGGCGAAATCGTAGTTCCAAACCCGGTCGAGGATCTCGGTGCGGCTCAGTGCACGCCGCGGATTGCGCATGAGGAACCGAAGCAGTTCGAACTCGGTCGAGGACAGCGGAATCGGTGTACCGCCACGGGTGACCTCCCTGCTGGCCGCGTCGAGCTTGAGGTCGCCGACCTTGAGGGATTCGTCGGCGGGCGGGGCCAGGTGGTTCGACCGGCGCAGCAGTCCGCGCAGCCGAGCGACCAGTTCTTCGAGGCTGAACGGCTTGGTCATGTAGTCGTCGGCGCCCGCGGTCAGGCCGGTGACCCGGTCCATCACCGAGTCGCGCGCGGTGAGGAACAACGTGGGTGTGTACGAGTCGGACTCGCGGACACGTTGCAGGATCTGCAGCCCGTCCACGTCGGGCAGCATGATGTCGAGGACCAGCACGTCGGGGGAGATCCGCTCGAACTTGCTGATCGCTTCCCGCCCGTTGTGGGCGATCTCGACGTCCCAACCCTCGTAGTGCAGGGCCATCTTGACCAGGTTGGTCAGGGCCGGTTCGTCGTCAACCAGCAACACCCGGATAGGTGAACCGTCAGCACGGTTGATCCGGGGCAACTGGCCCAGAATGGCTTGGCGGGGACGCTGACTGCGCGCATATCCAGACATGGCGGTCATATTCGTAGACTCTTTCAAGCGCACATGCGGTTGTCACGAAGTTCATAGATTTCTCAAATGCTTCGCGTGGCGGGTGGGCTCGCAGCAACCCGTACGCGCGCTTCGACGCGGCCTTCGGTGTCGCGGCAAACAACAACGTGGCCGCACACCGGAGTGTGCGGCCACGTTGGTCAACGCGTGTGGGTCAGGCCCAGCTGGAGCCCACGGCGCTGTCGGTCTGCGCCATGTTCTGGCCGGCGGCCTGAACCTTCTGGCCGTGCTGGTTGGCCTGCTCGTAGATCACCTGGAAGTTGCGACCCAACTGGGTGATGAACTCCTGGCAAGCCACCGAACCGGCGCCACCCCAGAAGTCGCCAGCGGCCAGCACATCGCGAACGATGGCCTGGTGCTCTGCTTCCAACGAGGCAGCCTGGGCCCGGATCAGGGCACCGTGGGCGTCGACGTCGCCGAACTGGTAATTGATGGTCATTGTGATTGTTCTCCTGAGTCTTCGGGCCGGGGTTAGCTGCTGAGGATCTGCTGCGAGGCGTGCTCTTGCTGCTCGTAGTGGTTGGCGTCACGGATCAGGCCGTCACGCACGCCGTGGAGCATGTTCACGATGTTGCGGAACGCGGTGTTCATCTGGCCCATGGTGTCCAACGAGGTAGCCGAGGCCAGACCACTCCAGCCAGCACCCGAGATGTTCTGCGCGGACGCCCACATGCGACGGGCCTCGTCCTCGACGATCTGGGCGTGAGTCTCGAAACGGCCCGCCATGTCCCGCATAGCGTGCGGGTCGGTCATGAAACGCGTGGTCATGCTGTCTCCTTATCTCGAATTTGGTTTTGAACTTCTAGTAGTGGTTGTTACTTCAGGGCGTTAGACAACGACCTGCTTGGGCATAACGATCGGCTTGAAGCCGTACCGCGGTGCCGAACCGACGCCGGCACCCTTGGCGGCGGCAGCCATGCCCGGCATCCCGGCCATGACACCACCCTGCGCCGCGGCTTCCTCGGGAACCGTCCAGCCGCTGCCCGCCAACGCCGTACCGGCGTTCGCGGCGACGGGGGCGGCATTTGCCCAGCTGGCCGGCACCGAAAGGCTTCCGACCAGGGACGCCTCGCCCAGGGCGGCGCCGACGCCCGCTGCTTCCACATCGCCGGCCAGGCCCGCCGCGGCTGCCCCGGCAGCAATGCCCGCACCCTCGGCGATCTCCTCCGCCACCACCGGCGTGCTGCCGGCGAGGGTGTTCGCCAGGAAGATCGCCGTGGGGATAGCGGACATGACCCACCATGCCGTGGTGTTGATGGCGCTGTTGATGATGTTGGCGATGAACGCCTCGCCCAACACTTCGTCAATGACCGGAAGGATGTCCATCACGCCCGCCGCGTCGAGAGCCGAAGTGACCGGTGCAGCCAGTTGCGAAATTGCCGTCGGCAACTGGGTGATCAGGTCGACAACCGATTGCGTCGCGGGTGACACCGAGGCGGCGGCGCCGACGGCGGCGGCCTGGGCTACGGGGCCGGCAGGGTTGGTGTTCGGCGTAGGGGGCTCCAGCGGTGCCAATGCACTGGCGACGCCGGCCGCGGCCGCGTAGGTGTACATCGCTAGGGCGTCCTGGGCCCACATCTCCATGTAGAGGGCCTCGGTAGCCAGAATCGCGGGTGTGTTGATGCCCAGGAAATTGGTCGCGACCAGTGCCGCCAGTTGGGCCCGGTTGGCCGCGATGACTGGCGGGGGAACGGTGGCGGCGAACGCTGCCTCGTAGGCGGCCGCGGATGCCATGGCCTGTACGCTCGCCTGCTCCGCCGCTCCAGCGGTGTAGGTCAGCCAGGCGATGTAGGGCTGGGCGGCGGCAGCCGCGGAAAGCGACGCCGGACCAAGCCACAGCTCACCGGTGAGCTCGGTGACCACAGACTCGAAACCGGTTGCGGTGGAGGTCAATTCGGCGGCCAGGCCACTCCATGCCGACGCGGCTGCGAGCAGCGGGCCGGCACCCGCGCCGGAGTACATGAGCGCGGAGTTGACTTCTGGCGGCAAAGCGGCGAAATCCATTGTGTATCCCCGTTCTTATTAGGTTTGACTCAAGTTGTTGATGGTGCGGAATGGGCTGGTGCTTAGACCGTGGCGAGCTTCGGCATGACGATTGGCTTGACGCCGTAGCGCGGCGCACCGAAGCCGGCGCTGTTGCGCGCCGCGTTGGCCAGACCACCGGGGAAGAGCATCCCGGGCGAGCCCGCCGCCGGGGCGGCGGTGAATCCGGCACCGGTGAGTGCCGCGGGAGTCGTGCTCGAGACCAGGGTCGCGCCTGCCCAAGCGGGCGGCACCGAGAGTGCGCCAACCGCGCCGGCCGTACCGATCCCGGCCGCGACTGCGCCACCTTCGGCTGCGGCGGCTGCCGCTCCCAGTTCACCCAAAGCCAAATCGCCGCCGATAGCGGCATCGGCCGCCGCCGCCTCTTCGGCGGGAAGCAGACCACCGCCGGCAAGGCCGACCAGCACGGATGTGGCAGAGGCCCAGTTGCCGGCGCCGATGTTGAGGATGTTGGCGATACCGCCGGAGAACTCGTCCGGGAAGACGTCACCAAACGCCTGGGTAAGTGCCCCCGCGTCGGCGGCGAACCCGTCGAACGGCGAAATGGCCGCGGCCTGGTTGATCTCTTCCGTGGCCTCGTAGGTACCGGCGCTGATCCCCAGCGTGTTCACGAATTGGTCGTGGATTGCGGCGGCTTCGGCGCTGATTTGCTGGTAGAGAGTCCCGTACGCGGCGAACAGCGAGGCCTGCAACGTCGACACCAGGTCAGCGGCGGCCGGAGCGATCGCGGTGGTGGGGGCCGCGGCGGCCGCGTTCTGAGCGGTGAACGTTGTGCCAAGAGCACCCAGCTGTGTGGCCGCAGCGGTCAGCTCTTCGGGCAATATCTGCAGGAATGACATCCGTTGCTCCTTAAGTGTGAAACATTGCGACCTGTAATCCCCCAGGCCGACCCTGTGTGTTTGCGTATTAGCCCCTGTGCGTTGGCGTAACGCTAATCAGCCGCGGGACCAGATTCCTGGCCGAAGTGCGCTGGGTGACGGACGTTTACGGCGTTTTAACTCGCGTGCGAGCTGTGTTAACGCGTTATTGGCGGGCGACATAGACCTGTCATATGCGTGAGGCCCCGCAGCACCCCTTGTTCGGGCGCGGCGCGCGATCCTACACAGATCACGAATAGAACGCATGTCGGCCTCAGAGGGGGCTCGGAGGGGGGAGGGGAGGTCCCGTACGTGACGTCGGCGCGCTAGATTCGCCGCCGAGCCCCCATAGCCCAATTGGCAGAGGCAGCGGACTTAAAATCCGTCAAGTGTCGGTTCGAGTCCGACTGGGGGCACTGGAAAAATGTCCTGGTAGAAGGCCATTCGCGTTAGTTGGTGAGTAGGTGGCTTCCTAGCCGGCTCGGAGCGACGATATGGCTACTTCGCGGCGGGGCCTAACCCATCGGACCTCATAGCCGCCTCCGACATTGCGCATAAGGTTCAGTAGGTGGCCCAAGCGCCTCGGATCGCTCAACGCGAGAATGAACAGCATGACCCGGCCGCTGTTCAATGACGACCACGAGCAATTTCGGGCTACCGTCGCCCGTTTCATAGCCACCGAGGTGGCTCCCCACTACGAGCAGTGGGAACACGACGGGCGCATCGACCGCTCGATGTTCGCCGCTGCCGGCGCACACGGCATGTTGCTGTTCGAGACTCCGGAGCGGTTCGGCGGTGCCGGTGTGGATGACTTCCGGTTCAACACCATCCTCAACGAGGAGTTCGCCAGGTCCGGCTATGCCTCGGCCGGGTTGGGCTTGGTGCTGCAGAACGACGTGGTGGCCCCATACCTGACCGATCTGACCACCGAGGAGCAGAAGGAGCGCTGGCTTCCCGGAGTGACCAGCGGCGAACTGGTCGTCGCCATCGCCATGACCGAGCCCGGGGCTGGCAGCGATCTGTCGGGCATCAGCACCCGCGCGGTCCGCGACGGCGACCATTACGTGATCGACGGCTCCAAGACGTTCATCTCGAATGGTCAGAACTGCGATCTCGTCGTGGTGGCGGCCCGCACCGGCGAGGACCGGCACCGGGGCCTCTCGCTCTTCGTCGTCGAGGCCGGCGCCCCCGGTTTCGAAAAGGGGCGCAACCTCGACAAGCTCGGACTGCATGGACAGGACACCAGCGAGCTGAGCTTCACCGGTGCCCGCGTTCCAGCCGCCAACCTGCTCGGCGAAGAAGGTGCCGGCTTCTACCAGCTGATGCACAACCTGCCCCAGGAACGGTTGTCGCTCGCCGTCACGGCCGTCGCCGCCGCCGAGGGAGTGCTCGCCACCACCCTGGAATACGTCAAGCAGCGCACCGCCTTCGGCAAGCCCGTCGGCTCCTTCCAACACAACCGGTTCCTGCTGGCCGAACTGTCCACCGAAGTGGAGATCGCCCGGGTGTTCATCGACCACTGCGTGGAACTGCACACGCGCAAAGAGCTCAGCGCCGCCACTGCCGCCAAGGCGAAGTGGTGGACCACCGAACTGCAGGTCCGCGTCGCCGACCGCTGCCTGCAGCTGCATGGCGGCTACGGCTACATGCGCGAGTACCCCGTGTGCCGGGCCTTCGCCGACGCCCGTATCCAGACCATCTATGGCGGTACCACCGAGATCATGAAAGAGATCATCGGCAAAGACCTTGGGTTGTAACGCGGAAACCACCACCACGTCGGCCATGATCAACAAGGAGATGGCGTTGCGCTCTCCTGCCATGGACCCGATCGCGGCGCTCACATAAGAAACGCTGGCGCGCCGCGAGGTCATCTGGCATCCCGACGTCATCGAGCGCATCGGCAACGCCTACCGCAAGAAGGCTCGTGTTGCATGGAGATGTGGCGGCGTTCAGGATTGCCGCACGAGCCGAAAAGGAGCCAGCACTGACCTCGAACGACGATCCCCGCGCCGATATTGTCGCCCGTCAGTACGAGCGGTGGAGCTATCCGCACCCCATCGCAGACCTGAAAGCGTGGGCGGCGGTCAACTGGGAATGGTTTGACCCCGCCTACTCCCACCGCATTTTATGGCCGGACCGCGAATACAAACCCGATCTCGATATTCTGATCGCGGGTTGTGGCACAAATCAGGCGGCGATTTTCGCATTCACAAACCCTGCGGCCAAAGTCGTGGCGGTCGATGTCAGCCAGGCGTCACTGGACAACCAGCAGCATCTGAAGGACAAGTACGCGCTGGCGAATTTGGAGTTGCATCTGCTTCCGATCGAAGAGTTGGCCACCCTCGGCCGCGACTTCGATCTCGTCGTGTCCACGGGCGTGTTGCATCACATGGCCGACCCGCAGGCCGGCATGAACGCGTTGGCCAAATGCGTACGGCGAGAAGGCGTTATAGCGGTGATGCTCTACGGCCGGTACGGCCGCATCGGGGTCGAGATGATGGAATCGATCTTCCGCGACATGGAGTTTCAGCAGGATGACGCATCGCTAGATCTCGTCAAAGCGGCCCTTCGGGTGACGCCGGCGCATCACCCCATCCAGAACTACCTGAAAAAGGCGATGGATTTGACTTCCGACGCCGCCCTGGTCGATACCTTTCTGCATGGTCGACAGCGCAGCTATTCCGTGGAAGAGTGCATTGATCTCGTCACCTCCGCCGGACTGGTGTTCCAGGGATGGTTCCACAAGGCTCCGTACTACCCCCACGATTTCTTTGTCAAAGACAACAAGTTTTATGCCGCGGTAAATGCGTTGCCAGACATCAAGATCTGGTCCGTGATGGAACGGATGGAGCCATTGAACGCCTCCCATTTGTTCCTGGCGTGCCGTCCCGACCGGCCGAAGGAGCAGTACACCATCGACTTTTCGACGGCTGCCTGCCTCGACTACGTCCCGCTGATGCGTACTCGTTGTGGAGTATCCGGGACCGAGATGTTCTGGCCCGGCTTCCGCATGAAACCCGCTCCGCTTCAGTTGGCTTTTCTGCAGCACGTCGACGGGCGCCGCACGATCCGAGAGATCGCTGAGCTCGTGGCGGGTAGCGGTCAGCCGGTGCAGGGCATGGTGTCAGACTTCGAGGAGTTCGGCCGCAAGCTATTCCAATCGCTCTGGCGTCTCGACTTCGTCGCGATGGCCCTCAACGCAAATGGTCACACCTAGGACCCAAGGCGTCGGCTCTCTTCGCGTGGCAAATTTTCAGTGAATGCCAATACTCCGCTTAACGGCGCGTCGTAGTATTCATCTCGCTCGTCCGCAAACACGCTGCTCAACGGCCTGCATAACCCTGCCAATCCGGTCAGCGAAGGCGTGGACGCAGTCGTTAAGCGCATGGGATAAGTAGACGTTCAAGGGGAGCCAATGGATTTCAAGCTTGCTCGTCGCGGCGCTGCGGTAGTGGGTTGTGCTGCAGCGTTTGTGTTTTCTGCTCCGGTGGCCAACGCCGAACCGCTGGACCCGCACCAGCCGGACATGACAAAAGGCTGGTGTCCGGGTGGTCGATGGGGGTGGGGCAATCTAGCTGTCTGTGACGGCGAGAAGTACCCGGACGGGTCGTTCTGGCATCAGTGGATGAAGACCTGGATGGTGGGCCCGCAGTTCTACTACGACTGCGTCAGCGGCGACGAACCGATGCCCGGCCCGCCACCGCCCGGCGGCTGTGAAGGGGCCATTCCGCCCGAGTAGCGGTCCGGCGCCGGCTCGCGGTCGCCCCCCGGCAGTTTGCGGCGTCGCTGGCTGGCGTCGTGTTCGCAGCACTCTGGCCGCTCCGCAGACCAATGGTTGCGTGGCGTTATCGCAGATGACACGCTGGCAAAGAATTGCGTTGGAGCTGCCACCGGCTGTCGGGCCCATGCCGGAGGCAAGTTGGCCACCGTTGTTGTCCCCGTCGATAGCCAGGACCAAGGATTAGAGCCGGTCGCCAGGGGAGGAGGCTCGTGTCGATAAGTCCTTTTCGACTGCGCCTCTATGTCTTCGTTCTGATAGCACTTTTGGCGATCATCAACGCGCTGGCGCTGTGGGGGCAACATGCGGCTGAGCGCGGCGCGGCGATTCTCCAGGTTTTTACGGGGACGGCGGCGGTCGTCTGTGGGCTGGTGGGCGCCCGGCGAGCGAAAGGCTTGGCGCGTTGGTGGCGCCTTATCTATCTCGCGGCGGTGGTGTTGTGGCTGATCGGTCAGGTGCTGTGGTTTACGGCTAGTCCCAACGCGGACGCCGTCGCGCCCACCCCGGCAGTTGTCTTCAATTCTTTGCTACCGGCGTTCGCCCTTGCATCGGTGGTTCTGCTGGTGCGTTCGAGCGGCAGGATATTTGGACCAGGCGGCCTGCTGTACCACCCCCCGGTCACCAGCCTTCTCGACGGCGTGGTGGCAGCGGTGGCGTTCCTGATCCTGGCATCTTTCGGTGGATTCGGCGCGGGGTCGCCGGCTTCGCTGCCGCGGTCGGGTAACCCGGCCGTCGAAGTGGCGTTCTCGGTGTCCGTGGTCGTCGTGGTAGGCGTCGCGGTCCTGGTCGCCATGGTGTACGACGCGGCCAGGCCATACCGGACGAACTATCTGCTACTGGCCGGCGGTCTCGTGTTGATGGCCGTCGCGGACAGGGTGATCGCCTACTTCCGCTCGGTGGGCACGGCGGAAGGTGAAGTGTATGGCGACATCGGGTTGATCCTCGGGCCGTTGATGATCGGCTTCGCGATGTTTGAGTATCCGGCGCGGACGACGGAAGACCTCGGACTCGGCCGCGGAATTGACTGGGCGCACCTGATCTTGCCGTACGTCGGGTTCCTGGGAATCTGTCTGCTGTTCACCTTCCACGTGCTCGCCGGTCGGTCGCTAAGCGCCGTTGCGGTCTGGGTGACTTCGTTCATGGTGCTCCTGGTGACAGTGCGCCAGGTGATCGCCATGGGGGCGCAGCGCCTGCTGACGCAGCGCCTCTACCGCGCCCAGCAAGGACTCGCGCATCAGGTGCACCATGACGCGCTTACCGAGCTGCCCAATCGGCTGCTGTTCTCCCGTCGCCTCGACGAGGCGATGCACGCCGGGGGGTTCGTGCTGATCTTCGTGGACCTCGACGACTTCAAAGAGATCAACGACCGCTTCGGGCACGCCGCCGGTGACGAATTGCTTTGCGCGGTGGGTGAGCGACTCAAGCGATGCGTATCGGAAAACGACACGCTGGCCCGGATCGGCGGCGACGAGTTCGCGATCCTCATACACGAAGAGCCGGAGGAACTCGAGACCGTCAGTGACCGGGTGCGCGTGGCGCTGCGCGATCCCTTCCCGCTGCACGGCTCCTCGGTGCGTGTCCGGGCCAGCCTCGGCGTGGTACGGCCGGACACCGAAGACGGACTTCAGACATCCGACGATCTGCTGCGTAAAGCCGACATCTCGATGTACGCGGGCAAACGGCTCGGCAAGAACACCGCGGTGATCTACCAACCGTTGACGGGGGTGCGGGCCGATTTCCCGACCGCGCTGCGCGCTGCCAAAGGCGGCGTACCCGATGGGTTCAGCCTGGTCTACCAGCCAGTCGTGCGGCTGCCGGAACGGACCATGGTCGCCGTGGAGGCTTTGGCCCGCTGGACCGCGCCCAACGGCATGCAGATAGCTCCCGAAACTTTCGTGGTAACCGCCGAGGCCGCGGGACTCGGCGCCGACCTGGATGCGATGGTGCTCGACCTGGCCTGCGGTGAGGTCCAGGGTGCTGGATTGGACGTCGACATCCACGTCAACATCGGTGCCGCACGGCTGGGGAGTACCGGTTTCGATGAGCACGTGAAGCGGACGATGAAACGGCATCGAATCGCGCCGGGGCGTCTCGTCGCGGAGATCACCGAGACGGTCCCGATCGTCGACCTCAGTGAAGCGGCGGCCGAGATCGAGCTACTCAATGAGCTCGGCGTGCGGGTGGCGCTCGACGATTTCGGCGCGGGGTACAACTCGCTGACCTATCTGCACGCCCTGCCGGTGCACATCGTCAAGCTGGACCGGAGCCTGGCCGTCGGGGTCGATCCGGTGCGCGATATGGCCCTCTACCGCTCGGTGTTCGGGCTCTGTGCCGAGTTGGGCTTCGAGGTGATCGCGGAGGGCATCGAGACGACGGCCCAGTTGGACACCATTGCGGACGCCGGAGTTCGCCTCGCTCAGGGACATCTTTTCGGACGGCCTCTGTCGATCGCCGAAATCGCCGACGCGAGGCGAGCACGCCAGCACGCCATGTAACAGACGAGGCGGGCGGATGAGGATGGCTTCCACGACGTGAGCGAATTGTTCGGGGCGTTGTGTCCGTGCGGCAGCGGTGCGGTCCATCAGGCGTGCTGCGGGCCGTTGCTTCAAGGTGAGCGGCAGGCTTCGACGGCCGAAGAGCTGATGCGGTCTAGGTATTCGGCGTACGCCTGTGGCGACGCCGACTATCTGTTCCGCACTTGGCATCCCCGAACGAGGCCGGTCGAGGTGACCGTCGATCCCGCCGTCAGCTGGACCGGTCTCGAGGTGCTCGACACCGCCGCGGGCGGCCCGGATGACGAACTCGGGGAAGTGGAGTTCATGGCCCACTTCGAGGTTGTGGGCCGCGCGGACAGCATGCACGAGCGCAGCCGCTTCCAGCGGCGCGTCGGTCGCTGGTTTTACGTCGATGCGATGACGACCTAACGGACGCACGGGGGGAGAACTCATTGCAATGGGTGTTCACAAAACCGGGGCGGTGCGATCACGTCGGCGATCAAGCCAATTACGTGTGGAAATGCGGCACCCGGGTATAAATGCGGGCGTATGACTACAGCACGGACACAACCGGATCAGCGCGAGCTCGACAGCGTCCGGCGAATCGTAGATGCCATCTCCCAGGCGTTCGCGGCCAAGATCGTCGGGCAGCGCGACCTGCGTGAGTCGCTGCTGATTGGCCTGCTCACGGGCGGCCACATCCTGCTCGAAAGTGTCCCGGGCCTGGCCAAGACCACCGCCGCGAAAGTGCTCGCCGAGGCGGTGCATGGGCGATTTCAACGCGTCCAATGCACGCCTGACCTGCTGCCCAGCGACATCATCGGCACCCAGATCTACGATTCGGCGACGACGTCGTTCGTCACCCAGCTGGGCCCCGTGCACTCCAACGTCCTGCTGCTCGACGAGATCAACCGGTCGAGCGCAAAGACCCAGAGCGCGATGCTCGAGGCGATGGAAGAGCGGCAGACCACCATCGGCGGGCAGGTGTACCCGATCGCGGAGCCGTTCCTGGTCATCGCCACCCAGAACCCCGTCGACCAGGAGGGCACCTACCCGCTCTCCGAGGCGCAGACCGACCGCTTCCTCATCAAGGAGATCGTGCGCTACCCCTCCCCGGAGGAGGAGGTGGAAGTGATGTCACGCATCGACGCCGGCATCTACGACAGGGGCCAGCCGACCAGGCCGGTGGTCAGCCTTGACGACGTGCTGCGGCTGCAGCACCTGGTGCGCCACGTCCACATGGACCGCGCGCTGGTCCTTTACGCCAGCCAACTGGTCGACGTCACCCGCCACCCGGCCCAGAAACTGCCCAAGCAGATCGCGCGCCTCATCGAGTACGGCGCCAGCCCCCGCGCCACCATCGCCTTCTGCAAGGCCGCACGGGCCCGTGCGGTCCTACACGGCCGGACGCACGTGTTGCCCGAGGACATCGCCAAGCTCGCGCACCGGGTGCTGCGGCATCGGCTCATCCTCGGTTTCGAAGCGGCCAGCGCCAACGTCACTCCCGAGACCGTGATCGACGCCGTGATGCGTGTCGTCCGGGTCCCCTGAGGTGCCAGAGGGTCACTAGGGCTAACTGTGGGCAAGCACCTCAACCGGGCGAAAGCGCATTTCGGCACCGACACCCGCGGCCTGCTTGAAGGTGGTCGCTACGCGCTGACGCACACGCGCAGCATGGAGTTCGACGACCTCCGCGAATACGTGCCGGGCGACGACGTGCGAGACATCGACTGGAAGGCCTCCGCACGCTCAGGCACCGTGCTGATCAAGCGGTTCGTCTCCGAGAAGCACCACAAGATCCTGCTCGTCGCCGACGCCGGCCGGAACATGGCGGCGCTTGCGCCCAGCGGTGAATACAAGCGCGACGTCGCCGCGCACATCATGGGCGCGGTGGGATTGATCGGCTTGCGCCGCTCCGATCAGATCGGCATGGTCTACGGCGACCGCCGCGGCTCGGTGAACATCCCGCAGCGGCGCGGCGAGCCGCACATCGAGGGACTGCTGCATCGCTGGTATCAGCACACCATCGCCGATCCCGCCACGAGCGACATCACCGTCCAACTCGACTATGTCGCAACCCATTACCGACACAGCATGCTGATCATCGTGGTGTCCGACGAACCCGATGTCGACGAGGCGCTCAGCGGCTTGCTCGTAAGGCTCGGCGCACGGCACGACATCATGTGGGCGATGGTGTCGGACATGCCCGCGGTCGGTCCGGACAACACCGACGGATTCGACGTCGCCACCGGCCGTTTCGTGCTCAACGGCGCCGATCTGGGACCACGGGTGGTCGACGCCTACCGCCGCGCCGAGCAGGCACGCCGCGACCGACTCGATGCGTTCCTGACCCAGCACACCATCCCCCACGCGACCATCACCGGCAGCGGTGACATCCGACGCAAGCTGGTCGGCCTGACCGAGGTGACCGCACGTGCCGGATGAGCTGCTGCGCCACGTATTTGGCCCGCAGCCGTATTCGTGGACCTGGCTGTGGTTGGGCGTGTTGCTGGTGCTCATCGTAATCGGTTGGTACGCAGGCATTCTCGTGTGGACACAACCATCGGATCGGCTGCGACGGATGCCCGTAGTGCGGCGGATACACGCCCGGCTGATCCGCTTCCGATTCTCCCGTCGCGTTCGCACTATTGCCGACGAGTACGTCGCGGGACGGATGTCAGCGGCGGCGGCAAGCGCGGCGATCGCCCGAACGATACGCAGCTTTCTGCACCAAGTAACCGGCGAGCGGGCCCAGTACCTGCACATCGAAGCCCTGGCGGTGGAAGCCGGCGGGCAACTGGCTCCGGCCGCTCCGCTGCTCACCCGGCTCGGTGACGCCCAGTTCAACCCGGAGGCCGGGGTGAACGAAGCCTGGATGGCTGACGTGAGTGCCCGGGCGCAGGAGTTGATTCGCTCGTGGACCTGAAGTGGTGGCCGGTGGTGGCGGTCGCCTGCGCCTGCTTCGTTGCGACCGTCGCGCTGGCCGCGCTGTTGCCGCTGACGCGCCTCCGCAAGCGGCTACGCCCGTTGGCCAACGTCGCACGCCTTACGCGGCTGCCCGAGTACGCGAAGGTGGCCCGACTGCGTACCTGGTCGACCGTTGCGACCCTGATACTGCTGACGGTCACATTCGGCGCCGCAACCTGGGCGGGTGCCCGCCCGGCCGGGGCCAGCAAGGGTCTGGACGCGACCCATCCCGAGGACATCATGATCTGCGTCGGCCAGCCGGTGACCGATGCCGCGACGGCCGAGCTGCTCGACTATTTCGCGCGGCAAGCCGGTGATTCCTATCAAACCCAGCGCATCGGCCTGACATCGGTGAACCGTCGCGTGGTCCCGCTCACCCGGGACTATCAGTACGCCGCGGCGCAGTTCGCTGAGTATGCCCGTGCAGGCACGGCGGAGTCGGCTGCGTTCGCCCCGCGGGTGCCCTACCTCGACTACGCCGCCAGTGTGAACGACTCGCTGGCGCTGTGCATTTCGGGCTTCCCGTCGTTCGACAAGCGCAGCACGCACCGGCGCTCGGTGGTCTACCTCGGACCCTCCGATCTCCGCGTTGCCGGGGATCGCCGAGCCACCCTGTTCGCCGGCGGCAGTGTGCGCGATCTCGCCGACCGCGCCGGAGTCCAGCTCAATGTGATCGACACCGCCCCGTCACCCGCCAGCGGGTCGCTACTGGCGCTGACCGAGCAGACCGGCGGCCGGTACCTGGTGCCGGACTTGGGATCGGGATCCGGCGCTATCACGAAGGCGCTCGACGAGATCCGGGCCAACACCCCACCGGCGCGATTGACGGACGGCGCGGTCGTGGAGGCAGAGTTCTTCGACGCGCCGGTGCTACCGCTGGCAATTGGAATGGTGTCGGCGGCCGTGCTGTCGGTGGCCCTGTTGATGTTGCGCCGATGACGTTTCAACCGGTCTTGCCCTGGGCGATCTTCGCCGTCGTCGTCGGCGCGCTCGTCCTGGGGCGTCTGGTGGCGCTGCGGCAGCTGCTGTGGACGAATGACACCGCGCGTCGAGGGCGCGTTGTGCTGCGGTGGGGCGGGGTGACTCTGGCGGTGCTGCTGCTCCTCGCCGCGACCACCCGTCCAGCACTGCGGCACAACGAAATTCGTCGGGGAACGGCGGCGGCCGGTGCGAATCTCAACGTGTTCCTCGTCGTCGACCGGTCGGCCGACTCGGGCGTCGCAGACTATGGGGGCACCCGGGAACAGCGCATCGCGGGGATGCGCGCCGACATCGAAGCCGTGCTGAAGCGGTACCCCGCTGCGCGGTACGCGCTCGTCGCCGTCGGCTCGCGAGCCGTGCTGGAATGGCCGCTGTCCGAGGATGTCTGGAGTCTGCGCCCGACCGTTGCCGCGCTTAGCACCTATCAGAACGAGCCCGATGCGGGGTCGGACGTCAACAACGGTGCGGCGGGGGATGTGTTGCGGTATCAGCTGGCCCAGGCCGTGCAGCACTATCCGGGATCACGGAATGCGGTGCTGTACTTCGGTTCCGGTGCGCCCGGTTCGCGCGCGCCGCAGCACATCTTCGACGTCACGCAGGGGCGAGTGGACGGGGGAGCGGTGCTGGGCTACGGCCGCAGCGAGGCGATCGACGAACCCGAATTGCGGCAAGCCGCAACAGACCTCGGCGTGCCCTACCTACACCGGGATCCGGGTCAGCCCTTCCAGCCGGACCTGCCCGACAGCCCGGACGGCACCAGGATCGAGGCGGCGGCCGCGCAACGCATCGAGCTGTACTGGCTGCCCGCGCTGCTCGCGGCGGGACTGCTGCTTATCGAGATCTACTTCTCGGTGCGGGAGTTCCGACGCGGCCGCATCGCTCGACGGGACTTGGCACGATGACGGCGCGACCCGCCCGGCTGCGGCTGCGACGGCGGTTGCTGATCTACTCGGCCCCGCTGACCGTCATCGCACTGCTGGTGGCCGCCAAATTGATATCGGTTGTCGTGGTGGGGAATTCGGCGGCTGATGCATTTGCCGCTGGTGATGCGAACGCGGTGCGAGCCGACGCGGCGGTTCTCGGTGTGGCCAACGTGGTGGAGCCGGCCAAGGCGCCGTTCGCCGCCGGCGCGGCGGCGGTGCTCGACGGTCGGCTGGAGGACGCCGACAGCAAGTTCATCGCGGCGCTGGCCCGCTCCGACTTCGCCGACTCCTGCCTGGTGCGGGTCAATCTCGAATTGGTCCGCGAAACACAGGGCGATCGAGCCGCCGTGGCAGGTGACCGGGACCGCGCCGCGGAACGTTATGGCAGCGCGCTGAGCGTCGTCGAGAGCGCCCCGCAAGGTTGCTTCGCCGGCAACCGCGACCCCGACGCGCAGCGGCGGAGCCTGCGTCAGGACGCGGCGAGCCGGCTGGCGGCCAAGATGTCACCGAGTGCCCCGCCGCCAGTGGCGCCGCCGCCGCCTCCGCCGATCGCGTTGCCGCCTCCGCCGCCGCCCCCGGTTCCCGCCGCCGCACCCGACAGCGGGGATATTCCACCCCGCCGACTCGACCCGACCGAGGGTGATCCACTGGACAAGTTGCAGCAGGTGCTGCAGGACGCGGCCGGCGCCGCGCCCCCGGCCGAGGGGCCGTGAGCCCTAGCTGGGCTGCGGTGTGCTGGGCTCCTCGACGTTGTCCGGCTGCTTGACGTCCATCTCGACCAGCACCCGCCGTAGCAGCTTGCCGGTTGCGTTGCGGGGAAGTTCGTCGATGAAGATCACGTCGCGCGGCACCTTGTGGCGGGCGAGGTTGTTCTTCACGTACTGCTGGATCTCTGCCGGGTCCGTCTTCGCACCCGGCTCGGGAACGATGTAGGCGCGCAACCGCTTTCCGAACTCGACGTCGTCGACGCCCACCACCGCGACCTCGGCGACGTCGTCCCGCTCCTCGAGCAGGTTCTCCACCTCTTGCGGAAAGACGTTCTCACCGCCGGAGACGATCATGTCGTCGTCGCGGCCGTCCACGAACAGCAGGCCGTTCTCGTCGATGTGGCCCATGTCGCCGCTGGACATGTAACCGTCGATGATCTGCTTGTTGCGGCCGTCGGTGTAGCCCTCGAACTTCGCACCGTTGTTGACGAAGATGCGGCCGCGCCGGTTCGGGCCCTCGATGCGTCGGTCGTTGTCGTCGTACAACACGATGTGGCAGGTCAACGGGGGCCGCCCGGCGGTACCCGGCGCGGCGCGCAGCTCGTCGGGGGTGGCGATGCTGGCGATGGCGCACTCGGTGGAGCCGTACATGTTGTAGAGCACATCCCCGAATGTGTCCTGCACCCTGTTGGACAGGTCGGGGCTGAGCGCGGAGCCGGCGACCAGGATGACCTTCAAAGACGAGGTGTCGTACTTGTTGATGATGTCGGGGCCAAGCTCCACGATCCGGTGCATCATCGTCGGTACCGCGACCAGCATGTCGGCCTTGTGGTCGGCGATCATTTTCAAGGTGTTCTCCGGCTTGAAGCGGCGGGAGGTCACCACCTTGTTGCCCAGTGCGGCGCCGACCGTGTAGGTGGCCCAGCCGGTGCTGTGGAAGATAGGCGAGACGATCACCATGGTTCCCTTGCGGGGGAACGGGATTCGGTCGACGATCTGTGCCGTCGCCAACGGGGATACCTTGTTGCGCGGCGCACCCTTGGGCAGTCCGGTGGTGCCGCTGGTCAGGATGACGGATCCGCCCGCTTTGGTCGGTGGGGGCAGGGGCGCGGACGGATTCGCGGCGACGAGGTCTTCCAGGGTCTTCGCGCCCTCGGGCAACTCTGCGCCCTCGTCCACCCAGGTCAGTACCCGCGGCATGTCGGCGGGCAACGCGTCGAGCAGGCCGATGAACTCACTGTCATGCATGACCACGGTGACGTGCTCGCGTTCGCACACTTGGGCGAACTGCGGCTTGGCGAAGCCCGTGTTCATCAGCACCATGCGGGCACCGAGCTTGCCGCACGCGGCCATCGTGATGACCAGGCCTCGGTGATCGCGACACAGCAGCGCGATGACGGACCCCTGGGAGACGCCCATGGACTGCAGTCCCCGCGCCAACGCCCACGACTGGTCGTCGACCTGCTTGTATGTCAAAGTCCCGCGTTCGTCGACGAACGCCGGCAGGGAAGCATACTTCTGGCCGCCAATGATGGTCATGGTGGCTTGGGGGCCGTAGACGGGCGTCAGCTTGGCGGCTTGAATGAACGATTTCGGGTCGCTGAGGTCGACGATGCCCCGGTCGACGAGTCGCTTGACCGCGCGTCCCGCCTCGGTGACGCGCTCCAGCTTTTCCCGAACACTGTCCCGGATAGCGTTCAGTGCATCGGTCATCGATCCTCCTCTGCGCCAAGTTTGCGAAAACGGTAGCAGTCGTGGTTGCTCAGGCCGTGGCCAGCAAGGCGGCCCCGGCCACGGCCTCCACCAGAAAGTAGAACCAGTTGGGATAGAACGCCGTTGGCTTGTCGACCAGCGCGGAAACCAGCCTGCCGAGCGCCATCCCGGCCAGCGCCGCCCCGACAGTAGTCATGATCCCGGCTCGATGGAAACCGGGATCGATGGCAGCGAACGCCAGGACCACTGCCATCGCCAGGCCGTACCCGCCGTAGACCGCGCGCACCTCGGACCGAGACTGCGCTTCCGGCAGCTCGATGGCGAATGGTCGCAGCAGGGCGGCCGGGGCGGCGAGTGCGTACGCCCCCATACCCAGGAAAAACACCGCGGTGATGGTTAAGACGACGACCGCCATGATGGCCTCCTGTCCTCGAGACCCGTGGGTGCCCGATCTGCCGGGATACCGCCCATCTCACCCCGAACCACGAACTGGCACAAACCTCGCGCTCGGGTGGGCCGGTATCGGGCAATTGCGGGTCTCCGCGCGCGCTCGCTGCTAAATATCTGCTGTGATGTACGTGTCTTTGCCGCTGTATCACCCTTGGGAAGGTTGATGACCACAGATCTGACGTCCGGCGACCACTTACAGGTCTCCTGGAAAAAGCGGCTGTGGCGCCCCTTGGCCATCGGCGGCTTCGTCCTTCTGTTCGTCGCCGGCCTGGTTGCCTACGTCACCATCCACAGGCACGCGACCTGGGAAAATGCGCATCGAGGGGTCAAGATCACCTATGAGGTCGAGGGCACGGCCAAGGCGGTGAAGATCACGTATACCGGGCCAGTCGGCGACCCGGAGCAGATACAGGACGTAACACTGCCGTGGACGGCGGAGGTGACCGTCGAAAACTGGGTTCTGGTGGCATCGGTGTGGGCGACGTCGTCAACCCCCGGCGGCACCGTCACCTGCCGACTGTTTGCGGACGGCCAGAAGGTGGCTGAGCAGACCTCCGACGGCGGTTACATCTCGGCCAACTGCGTGGGTGTCACGGGCAACAAGTTCGCGCCGTTTCCCGCCACCAGGGACGTTACAGATTGAGCCGCCGACGTAACCTTTGAGCGTCGGCCATAAACTGACCGGCTATGGGCATGCTCTTTGGCTTTGCGCCGTGGATCACCTACTGGGTGCTGGTCGGCAACGTTCCTTTCCTCACCGCCGTATCGGTGGCGCTGCTCATGGCCGTCGCCGTGTTCGCGGTCGGCCGCGCCACCGGAAAGCCCGGACGGTCGATCGAAATTGCCGCTGTCGCAACATTTTTGGTGCTGACCTTGCTGACGTTTGCGGTCAGCGATGCGTTCATGGCGCGTTGGATACAGCCGATCGGCAACGCCGGGATCTTCCTCGGCGCGCTGGTGGGTGTGTTGATCGGCAAGCCGTTCGTGCGTGAGTTCGCCGAGGCCGAGCAACCGCCCGACGTAGTCAAGACCGAGTTGTTCCAGCGCACCACCACGGTGTTGACCTGGGTGTGGGTCGCGGCCTTCGCAGGCATGACGGTGTCGTCGACGATTCCGGCGATCGTGCACGGTGAGAATGCCACCATCCTCGACACGAAGACCCCGTTGTCGTTCATCTGCTACTGGGTCGTCCCGTTCTCGCTCCTGGGCCTGGCGGCAGTGGCATCGCGGTTGCTGCCGGCCAGGATGATGGCTGGCATCAACGACCTCACCCGCCACACCTCGTTCGTCGCCTACGACGAAGCCACCATCGACGAGCTGTACTACCTCGCCCAGGAGCACGCCAACCGCGAAGTCGGCCCGGGCAAGGAGGCCTACAACGTCAAGGTCGGCGGGATGGGCACCCCGCTGACCGGCGACGAGTCACGCAAGTCGTGGCCGTCGACATACAAAGTTCGCGACAAGAAGAGCTGACCGCCTTCCGCACACCGGCACGTCAGATTGCCTTGGTTAAGTATGTGCATGGTGCCTAACACGAGATGGTTGGCCGCTGCGGCAACGGCCCTGCTGGCGGTTGCGTCCTGCGCGTCGCACGCCGCACCGGTCCCGACGGTGCGCCCGGACAAGGTGGAGTTCCGGACGGAGGCGGGCAAGCCGCTCGACATCACGCCGGACCGGATGCTGGTCGCCACCAGGGGCATCACGCCGGTGGCGTTCGGCAAGCCCGCACACGGCAAGATCACCTACGGCGCCAACGGTGTGATGGTCTACACCCCCGACGCCGGCTTCACCGGCACCGATGAACTTCCCGTCACGGTCAGCCGCGCGGTCAAGCTCTACGCCGAGGACACCCTTCCGCTGGTCACGCTCGGCGGGGTTACCGTCGGCGCGAGCGCACACGGGTCGGCGATCTCTGCGGTGCCGGGCAGCCCCGACGAGATCTACGGCCTGACCGACCGCGGACCCAATGTCGACGGGCGTGCGCCCAACGAGAAGGTGGCTCCGGTACCCGAGTACCACCCACAGATCGTTCGGCTCAAACTTTCCGACGGCGTCGCGACGGTGCAGCGGACGATCACGCTGCAGGGGCCGGACGGCTCACCTCTGGTCGGACTGGTCAATGCGCATGCCAACGAGGGCGAGACGTTGGTCGATCTCAACGGGAATCCGCTGCCAAATTCCGATTACGGCATCGACCCCGAGGGCCTGGCCGCGAGGCCCGATGGTTCCTTCTGGGTGTCCGACGAATACGGCCCGTACATCATTCATTTCGACGGCAATGGCAGAGAGCTGGAACGTCTTTCGCCGTTCGATGGAACTCTGCCGCGAGAGCTGTCGCTGCGGGTGCCGAACCGGGGGCTTGAGGGTCTGACGGTGACGCCCGACGGCACCACGCTGGTGGGCATCATGCAGTCCGCGATCCAGACGCCGGGACTGCAGGGCTCGGCCAAGGCCGTCCCCGTCACCCGCATCGTGACGATGGATCTCATCCACCACGAGGATGTGCACGAGTACCTGTACCCGCTCGCCAATCCGCAGCAGTCGAACGTCGGGGTATCGGATATCACCGCACTCAGCGCGACGACCTTTCTGATCGTCGAGCGGGACAGCAAGACGGCACCCGACGGCGACAAGAAGATCTACAAGACCGACATCGCGCATGCCACCGATGTGGGACCGCAATCGAAGCTGCCCGGCGCGTCCTACAACGCGGAGGCGGGCGGGCTACTCGTCAACAATGTCCCGATCGAGACCTTCGTCGGGGAAAGCACCGACGCACAGGCCGTCGCCAAACTCCGGTCAGTGGGGATCACCGTCGCAAACAAACTCCTGAAACTTGATCTGGGTGCGCTACTGCGTTCGCTGTCGCCCAAAGGCGACTTCTTTGGGCACGACAAGATCGAAGGCCTCATCACTCCGGACGGCGGAAGCACGTTAATACTGGCCAACGACAGCGATTTCGGGTTGGCAGGCTTGGCTTCGGATACGCCGCCCATGCGGCTCAAGCCCAAGAAGCTCCCCAATGGGAGTCAGGACAGTGGGGAGATCCTGTCGGTCGACACCAACCAACTTCCCGCGACGACGGAATCGCTGACGGTTCCGATCAAGGTTGGCTAGGTCGCAGGCGGAAGATCCTGATTTCCCGTGGCGCGCAGTTGACGCGGTAGTTTTCGTACCCGGCGTAGAAGTCCACGGCGTCGGCCCATGCCGCGGCGCGTTCGTCACCGCTGAGCAACTCGGCGCGGTGCCGCTTGGGAGGACCCTTGAATTCGACCGTGCATTCGGGGTGCGCCAACAGGTTGGCACTCCACGCGGGGTGGTGGGGACGACCGTAGTTGGAGCCGATGGCCAGCAGCCCGTCGCCGTGTTCGATCAGCGCCAGCGGATGTGTGCGCGGCTGACCGGATTTGGCGCCCGTCGTCGTCACCAAACCGACCTTGTCGATGCCGGCCGAGCTCAACCGGCCCTTCGTTCGGGGGATCACCGCCTTATCCAGCGGTGGGGCGATGTGGAGCAGGAATTGCATGCCCACCGGCGACATGACGAAGCGCTCGATCAGCGCCTCGGTTAATCGCAGCCGCCGGCCGCGAATGCGGCTTTGCCGACGAAATGGCACGGCTAGACAGTACTAGCGAGCGCGGCGAGATGGGAGCGTCCGTCGGGGTCACCCGGTGGCGTGCCGTCGCCATCGCTGCCCGCCGACTCGACTGTATTGAGTGGCAAGCTGGGACCCGTGAATTCGTTCAGTGCAGATGCAATTCAAGCGGAGGCGGTCACCATCACCGGCCATGGCGGCGACGAGATCGAGGCCTACCGGGCCATGCCACTGGCCGAAGGATCCCGCGGTGCAATCGTTTGGATCCACCACATGCCCGGCTATGACCGCGAAACCAAGGAGTTCGTGCGGCGCCTGGCGGTCAGCGGGTATCACACGCTGGCGCCGAACTTGTATTCCCGCGAAGCGCCAGGCGCGGCGCCCGACGACGCGGCGGCGGCATCACGCGCGGCTGGCGGCGTGCCCGATGAGCGGTTGGTCGGCGACGTCGCCGGCGCCGTCGACCACCTGCGCTCACTGCCCGGTGCGAACGGGAAGTTCGGTGTCATAGGCCACTGTTCGGGTGGGCGGCACGCCTTCCTCGCAGCGTGCTCGCTGGAGTTCCATGCCGCGGTGGACTGCTATGGCGCGTTCATCGTCGAAGATGCGCCGGAGGGCATGCCCAAGACGATGAAGCCGATCCTGGGGCTGGCGGCGAATTTGAGCTGCCCGTTGCTGGGACTGTTCGGGGCCGAGGACCGGTTTCCGACGCCTGAGGGGGTGGCGACTCTAGACGCCGAACTGACCAGGCTGGGCAAGCCGCACGAATTTCACACCTACGACGGGGCGGGCCACGCGTTCTTCTCCGTCGACCGCCCGTCGTACCGGCCGGAGGCGGCGGTCGACGGCTGGCGTCGTATCGAGGCGTTCTTCGCTACTCACCTGAAAGGCTAGGTCTCCCAACACATGTGCACGTATCTGACCGAACAAGTAGAGATCGACGGCAGCGGGAAGGGTGCAACGGGGTGGTTCGGCGCCAGCCGCGCAACGGTGTACGTCGACCATCCAGTCCATGCGCCATACGCGCATACCGTCAATATCGATGTGATCAACCCGGAGCTGGGCCCGTCCGCACGAGTGGCCCTCGAACTCACCGAGGCGAGTGCGCTGGCCCTGGCCGACGCGATTCGGGCTGCGATCTCGCACGCCCCAGCCGGCCTTGCGTCCAAGAACCAGTAGGGCCGTGGCCGCCGTGAGCAATGATTCTGTAGGCCGGGATTATCCCGAAATGGCCGCCGCGCGAGGGCGAATCGAGCCGGCGCCGCGGCGGGTTCGCGGTTACCTCGGCCATGAACTCGTCTTCGACACCACCGCGGCGCGCTACGTATGGGAAATCCCGTATTACCCGCAGTACTACATCCCGCTGGCCGACGTTCGTGCCGAGTTTCTGCGTGATGAAAACCATTCGCAGCAGGTGCAATTCGGCCCCTCCAGGTTGCATGCCCTGGTCGGCGCCGGTCAGACGCATCCGTCGGCGGCGCGGGTGTTCGATGCCGACGGCGCCGGTCCGGTGGCGGGGACCGTGCGATTCAACTGGGATGCGTTGCGTTGGTTCGAAGAAGACGAGGAGATCTACGGCCATCCGCGGAGCCCGTATACGCGAGTCGATGCGCTGCGCTCGCACCGGCACGTCCGGGTAGAACTCGATGGTGTTGTCCTGGCTGACACCCGGTCTCCGGTGCTGCTCTTTGAAACCGGTTTGCCCACCAGGTATTACATCGACCCGACGGATGTCTCCTTTGAGCACCTAGAGTCGAGTACCACCCAGACGCTGTGTCCTTACAAGGGGACGACATCGGGTTACTGGTCGGCGCGGGCGGGCGAAACCCTGCATTCCGATCTGGCGTGGACGTACCACTACCCACTCCCGGCAGTAGCCCCGATCGCCGGTTTGGTGGCGTTCTACAACGAAAAGGTCGACATGATCGTCGACGGCGTTGCCTTGGCGCGGCCCCGGACTCATTTCACCTAGGGCGGGCTCGTCGAGCGTCGCGCTGGCGTGACGCTCGGCGACGGCTGTCGCGCCAGCGTGACGCTCGACGGGGGAAAGGGCCGTCGGCGGCGACGGTTGCGCTGGCGTGACGTTCGGCGGGAGAAGGGGCCGTCGGCGGCGACGGTTGCGCTGGCGTGACGTTCGGCGGCGGCCGTCGCGCCAGCGTGACGTTCGGCGGGAGAAAGGGCCGTCGGCGGCGGCCGTCGCGCCAGCGTGACGTTCGGTGGGGGTAAGACGCAGAGAAAGCCAGTCGGGGGTCGACTTGATCGCAGCGCGGGTGCGTCGAAATAACGAAATGCGACACGAACGGGCAGGCAGCGTGTGATATATGCCTCCCCCGATTCGGGAACTTAAGAGTCTCTTATCCAACGACTTAGAGTCAGGCCAACTCATCAGGTAGCCACGTGAGTCAACAACCCTGTTCAGGCCATAAGATTAGTTTGCCTACATATTTCTGCTAGACTGGTAGAAAATCGCTACCTGAGTGCAACCTGAGTCGTCTGAGTGACCTGGGTTACAAAGTCGCGAATTGAATTCTTTTCGGGGGAATTTCGCGAGCTAGAATGGTGTTCAATGCGATTAATTACGGCGCTAATCGAGGTGCCGTAAACGTAAAACCGGTAACCCCGGGCCGACAGGCCGCACAAAGTAGTCGCGAAGCCCGTCGCCCCGCGTGGAGGTTCGACAACAGCAAAGGCGGTGCCAGCATGAGCGCGATGAAAGGCCGTAAGGTCGCGCAGGCCAGCAAGAACATCCAGCTCGCGGACTTCGACTCGTCACCTGGCAACCCCCTCGCTGTCGAAATCCCCGTCAAGAACGGTCCGATCAGCGCTATCGGGATAACCCCCGACGGCGGCCAACTGCTGGTGACCAACTACCGCGACCACAGCGTTTCGGTGATCAACACCGACACCTGCCGGGTCACCGCGACTCTCGCCGGCATCGACGAACCGTTCGCCATCGCCATGGGCGGTGCGAACACCGACCGCGCCTACGTCAGCACGGTCTCCCCGTCATATGACGCGATCACTGTTATCGACACCGCCACCAACACCGTCGTCGAGTCTCATCCGCTGGCCTTGAGCCTCACCGATCTGGCCGTGAGCCAGGACGGCAAGTACGTGTACGCCAGTCGCAACGGCGCCCGCGGTGCGGACATCGCTGTGCTGAACACCACGACGGACCGCATCGAGGTCGTCGACATCGCGACAGCGCCCGGCACCGTCACCGAATGCGTGCGCGTCAGTCCGGACGGAAGCCGGCTGTACGTCGGGGTCAACGGCCCGTCCGGCGGTCAGGTGGTCGTTGTCGGTACCCACAGCCAGCCCGAGGCCCCGAGCCGCGGGCGCTCCGGGTGGCGCAAGAAGGGCACCAAGTCGGCAGCGAAGGGCGCCAAGAACGCCAAGAAGGAAACCCAGCCCGGCTTGCATGTGCTGGCGACCATCGACATCGGTGCGGCCATCCGTGACGTCGCGTTGGGCCCCGACGGCGCAACGGTTTACGTCGCCAGTTGCGGCGTCGACTTCGGCACGGTCGTCGACGTCATCGACACGAAGACCAACAAAGTCACCGCCACCCGCAAGCTCGGCGAGATCGGTGGCCTGGTCACCCAGGTCAGCGTCAGCGGCAACGCGGACCGCGTCTATCTGGTCAGCGAGGATCGCGTCACGATGCTCAACGCCGACACGCAGGACGTCATCGGCACCTTCAAGACCCGCCAGCCGTCGTGCGTAGTGGAAAGCCCGGACGGCAAGTACCTCTACGTCGCCGACTACGACGGCAGGGTCACCAGGGCATTGGTTGGTCAGCGGCAAGAAATGCCCGTCGAGCAGCAGGCTCTGGAAGCCAACACGTCCGTCGACTGGCTGCTGCCCGAGCTGTTCGAGCGTGAGCCGGCGCTGGCCTGACGCGCGGTGTTGAACGTGCTTCTCGGGGGAACCCCTGCACCATGAGTTCCCGCGGCGATAGCATTCGCCCGACTGGAGACGAGGCGGTGCTGCGCCGAGACCCGTAAGGCGGTACGTCGATGTACGGCACGATGCAGGATTTCCCCCTGACAATCACCGCGATCATGCGCCACGGATGCGGCGTTCACGGAGCACGTCAAGTCATCACCGACACCGGTGACGGATACCGCTACAGCACCTACCGCGAGGTGGGTCAGCAGGCCGCGCAGCTGGCAAACGCGTTGCGCGGTCTCGGCATAACGGGCGACCAGCGAGTCGGCACGTTCATGTGGAACAACACCGAGCACCTCACGGTGTATCTCGCCGTTCCTTCCATGGGGGCGGTCTTGCACACGCTCAACATCCGGCTCTTCCCGGAGCAGATCGCCTACGTCGCCAACGAGGCCGAGGACCAGGTGATCCTGGTGGACCTGTCGCTGTGCAAACTGCTCGCGCCGGTGCTGCCCGAACTAGAGACCGTGCACACCCTGATCGCGGTGGGCGAGGGCGACGATTCGGCGGTGGAGGCGCTGCAGGGGTCCGGCAAGACGGTGCTGCGCTACGCCGAGGTGATCGATGGCCAGCCCACCGACTTCGATTGGCCGGATATCGACGAGAAGTCGGCCGCCGCCATGTGCTACACCAGCGGCACCACCGGCAATCCCAAAGGTGTTGTCTACAGCCACCGTTCGAGCTATTTGCACACCATGGCGGCGTGTACCGCCAACGGCGTCGGGGTTGGCAACAGCGACCGAGTACTGCCCGTCGTGCCGATGTTTCACGCAAACGCGTGGGGGCTGCCGTATGCGGCGTTGATGGCGGGGGCGGACCTGGTGCTTCCCGATCGGCACCTGGACGCCAAGTCGATCATTCAGATGGTGGAGACGCTGCGGCCGACGGTGGCCGGTGCGGTGCCGACCATCTGGAACGACGTGTTGCATCAGCTGGAAAGGGACCCCGGCCACGACATGTCGTCGTTGCGCATGGTCGTCTGCGGCGGTTCGGCCGTCCCGGTGTCGCTGATGCAAGCCTTCGAGGAAAAGCACTCCGTGCAGATTCGGCAGTTGTGGGGCATGACGGAAACCTCCCCGCTGGCGACCATGGCCTGGCCGCCGCCCGGGACCCCGGACGACCAGCACTGGGCATTCCGCGGGACGCAGGGTCAGCCGGTCTGCGGCGTGGAGGTCCGCATCGTCGACGACGACGGCAAGGTGCTGCCCAATGACGGCGAGGCCGTGGGTGAGCTGGAGGTTCGCGGACCCTGGATCACCGGCTCGTACTACCGCGGATACGACGCGTCCAAGTTCGACTCGGGCTGGTTGCGCACCGGCGACGTCGGCCGCATCGACGAATACGGCTTCGTCACCTTGACCGACCGGTCCAAAGACGTCATCAAGTCCGGTGGGGAATGGATCTCCTCGGTCGACTTGGAGAACAACCTGATCGCACATCCCGACGTGGTCGAGGCCGCAGTGGTCGGGGTTCCCGACGAGCGCTGGCAGGAGCGCCCCCTGGCCGTCGTCGTGCCGCGGGAAGGCGCCACGATCAGTGCCGGCGAACTGCGAAAGTTCCTCACGGACAGGGTAGTTCGGTGGTGGTTGCCCGAACGGTGGGCATTCACCGACAAGATCCCGCGCACCAGCGTCGGCAAATACGACAAGAAGACCATCCGGTCTCACTACGCCGACGGTGGCTACGACGTCATCGAGGCGCACTAACCACCCGCGAGCCACCCGCGAGCAGACGCAAACTCGTACGGTTTCGGCCCGCAACGTACAAGTTTGTGTCTGCTCGCGAGTACTCGCGAGTAAAAAGGTGACCATGAGTCTGCGAGTCGTGCAATGGGCAACCGGGTCGGTCGGCGTGGCCGCAATCAAGGGGGTACTGGAGCATCCCGAACTCGAACTCGTCGGCTGTTGGGTGCATTCCGAGGCCAAGAACGGCAAAGACGTCGGCGAGATCGCCGGCACGCCGCCGCTGGGCGTAACCGCGACCAACAGCATCGACGACATCCTGGGCCTAGACGCCGACGCGGTCATCTATGCGCCGCTGATGCCCAGCGTCGACGAGGTCGCCGCGCTGCTGCGTTCCGGGAAGAACGTCGTCACCCCGCTCGGGTGGTTCTACCCGAGCGAGAAAGAGGCCGCACCACTGGAAATTGCCGCCCAGGCCGGCAACACGACGCTGCACGGTGCCGGCATCGGCCCAGGGGCGGCCACCGAACTGTTTCCCCTGCTGCTGTCGGTGATGTCGACGGGAGTGACTTTCGTTCGCGCCGAGGAGTTTTCAGATCTCAGGACCTACGGAGCGCCGGATGTGCTGCGCTACGTCATGGGCTTCGGCGGCACCCCCGACAGCGCATTGACGGGGCCGATGCAGAAATTGCTCAACGGCGGCTTCATCCAGTCCGTTCGGCTCTGCGTCGACCAATTGGGCTTCGCCGCCGAGCCCGAGATCCGGCCGCTGCAAGAAGTGGCCGTCGCGACCGCGCCGATCGACTCGCCGATCGGGGTGATCGAACCCGGTCAGGTCGCCGGGCGCCGCTTCCACTGGCAGGCGCTGGTCGGGGACACGGTGGTCGTCGAGATCACCGTCAACTGGTTGATGGGGGAGGAAAACCTCGACCCCCCTTGGTCTTTCGGTCCGGCTGGGGAGCGGTACGAGATCGAGGTGCGCGGAAACCCGAGCACCTCCGTCACCATCAAGGGCTGGCAGCCCGAAAGCGTGCAAGAAGGGCTGGAGAGCAATCCCGGCATCGTCGCCACGGCTGCGCACTGCGTCAACGCCGTCCCGGCAACCTGCGCGGCGCCGGCGGGTATTCAGAGCTTCTTCGATCTGCCGCTCATCACCGGCCGGGCCGCCCCACACTTGAGCCGCTGACGGCAACCCGCTGGACGGTTACAGTCTGGTAATGCCTAGCTCTGTCGTCGTCGCACAGTCGCGAGCAATACCCGTCACCGTCGAGGATGCATTTCGCCGCACACTGGCCATACCGCTGCCGGTGATCTGCTCGAACTGGTATGGGCCGATCCCGCCGATCAAGGACGTTCTTGAGCAGACGGGTGACTGGGATGCCGCGGGCCAGACCCGGCTCATCACCATGGTGGGTGGCGGCAGCCTGCGGGAGGAACTGACCAGTGTCGACCCCCCGCGGTCGTTCGGCTACCGGCTCTCCGACATCAAAGGACCCATGGCGGCGCTGATCGGCTCCGTCGACGGCAAATGGAGCTTCGCGCCCGCCGGCACCGGAACCGGGGTGACTTGGCAATGGACCATCTACCCGAAGTCAGCGGTGGCCGCCCTACTGCTGCCCGGGTTCGGGAAGATCTGGAAAGGCTACGCGCGCGGAGTCCTCGAGAACCTTTCCGCCCAACTCGTGGACTGAGCCCTTCGGTACCGTCGGGACCATGTGTCGACTTTTTGGCCTGCACGCCGGGACGAACGTGGTCACGGCCACGTTTTGGCTGTTGGACGCCCCCGACAGCCTCGCCGAGCAAAGCAGGCGAAATCCCGACGGCACGGGTCTGGGGGTTTTCGACGAACACGGCCGACCGCAGCTGCACAAAGAGCCCATCGCGGCGTGGCAGGACATGGACTTTGCCGCCGAAGCCCATCACCTCACCGGCACAACGTTTGTCGCTCACGTGCGGTACGCGACGACCGGGTCGCTCGACGTCCACAACACCCATCCGTTCTTGCAGGACGGGCGAATCTTCGCGCACAACGGCGTAGTCGAAGGTCTGGACACCATCGACGAACGGCTGCGTGCAGTCGGTGCCTCGGATCTCGTTCTGGGCCAAACCGATTCCGAACGAATCTTCGCGTTGATCACCGCCTCGATCCGCGCTCACGGAGGTGACGAGACGGCAGGTCTGGTCGACGCGATGACCTGGGTGGCGGCAAACGTCCCCGTTTACGCGGCCAACATCGTGCTGAGCACCGCCACCGACATGTGGGCGCTGCGCTATCCGGAACCCAACAAGCTCTACGTGCTGGATCGTCGCCTGGGCGGCGCGCCCGATTTCGATCTGCGGTCGCAGCGCATCCGCGCGTGGTGTGAGCATTTGAGCGATCGGCCGTCGGTGATATTCGCGACCGAACCCATGGACGACGACCCCCGCTGGAGCCTGATCGCTCCGGGCGAGTTGGTGCACGTCGACTCGTCGCTGCGGATGACCCGGACCTTGGTGTTGCCTGACCCACCGCGGCATCAGCTGCGCAAAACCGATCTCAGCGAGCCCGTGCTGCACGCCCAGCACACGTCGGTGCGATGAGCCTGCGAGCGCTGGTGCTGGCCGGTGGTGGTCTTGCCGGAATCGCTTGGGAGACAGGGGTGTTGTGCGGTATCGCCGACGAGTCGCCGGCGACCGCGCGGTTGCTGCTGGAGTCGGATGTGGTGGTCGGCACATCGGCCGGCTCGGCCGTAGGCGCCCAGATCGGCAGCGGGCGCCCGCTGGAGGAGCTGTTCGCCAGGCAGGTCGCCGAGACGTCGGCCGAGATCGACCCGGGTGTCGACATCGACAAGATCACCGAACTGTTCCTGGCCGCGCTTTCCGGGCCGAACGAGGGCGGCCTTGCGGGTCGGCTGGCCAAAATCGGCCAGGTGGCCTTGGCGACCGAGACCGTTCCCGAATCCGTGCGGCGCGAAGTGATCGCGCAGCGCCTGCCGTCGTACGAGTGGCCCGACCGCGTGCTGCGACTCACCGCGATCGACACCGCGACGGGAGAATTGGTCGTCTTTGACCAGAACTCTGGGGTTGAGTTGGTCGACGCGGTGGCGGCCAGTTGCGCCGTGCCTGGGGCGTGGCCACCGGTGACCATCGGGGACCGGCGCTACATGGACGGCGGCGTGCGTAGTTCGGTCAACCTGAGCGTGGCCGACGATTGCGACGTGGCGGTGGTCCTGGTGCCGTCCGGCGTGGACGCACCCTCGCCCTTCGGGCCCGGGCCGGCCGGTGAGATCGCGGCGTTCGACGGCACGGCGTACGCCATCTTCGCCGACGACGACGCGTTGGCGGCGTTCGGGCGGAATCCGCTGGATCCGCGCTGTCGGGTGCCGTCAGCGATGGCCGGGCGCGCCCAGGGCCGCCGAGAAGCGGCGGCCGTGGCACAGGTGTTGGGTGTCTGACGGCTGGTAGCTCAAGCCTCGATGGCGGGTATGACGGGAGAGTCGGGACCGTCCGACACACAGTCGGACAACGTGTCCAGGGCGCGGGTAGCCAGCTCGCGACCGATTTCGATCACCTCCGCCGCGCGATGGAACTCCAGGCTTCGACAGGTCGAGCGCGGCACCTCGATCAGCAGGTCGGCGGGGTAGGCCGCCAGCGTGTGACGTGCCAGGGCGCTTTGCGCGATATCGATGGTGCGGTTCATCACCTCGAAGCTGCCCAACTTGGGCAGCCCGGGCTCCTCGGGGCCCGTCGCGGCGGAGGCCTCGTCGACAATCTCGTCGCCGTCGTCGGTGTCTTCCGACCCGTTCAGCGTTTCGGTGGTCGCGCCGAAGCGACTCAACACCGCCCTTGCCGCGGGCCGGTCCAAGAGCGACCGTGCGGCGTTGGCGTCGAACAGGGCAGAGGTGCTGCGGACCATGCGGGTCAGCCACTCGGCGGTGGCGCCCTGCTCCACTTCGCGACTTCCGGGCGTCTCACTGCCGCCGAGGCTCACCGCGATGGTCAGGTCGGCGCTGACGCCGGCGATGGGCGCCATGGGCAGGGGTTCCAGGATGCCGCCGTCGGCGAGCAGGCGTCCGTCCGTTTCGTGCGGGGCGATCACTCCCGGTATCGCGATGGACGCTCGGATGGCGTCGTCCAGCGGACCACGCTGGAACCACACCGACTTGCCCGTCAGCAGGTCCGTCGCCACTGCGGTGTACGGGATGGGCAGCTCCTCGATGGTCACCGGTCCCACGATGTCGCGCACGGCGTCCAGGATCTTCTCCGCGCGCAGCACGCCCGCCGCGGTGATGGTGGGGTCGAGCAGTCGCAGGATGGTGCGCTGGGTCAGGGACGTCGCCCAATCGGCCAGCTCGTCCAGTCGGCCAGCCGCCTGAACGCCGCCGACGACCGCGCCCATCGACGAGCCGGCGATGCCCACGATTTCGTAGCCGCGCTCCTGGAGGACCTGAATCACCCCGATGTGGGCGTAGCCGCGGGCGCCGCCGCTGCCTAACGCCAGCGCGACGCGATTACCGGATGATCCGCGGCCGCGCGGCGGTGTAGGTCCAGACACCACTTCATTCTGCGCGGGTAGTCGACCTTCCGCCGATTCGGTCGACAGTTTTGTGCACCCCTGATCGCAATTGCGCGGCGGCTATCCGCATCCGTTGTCGGCGGCGGCTTCGGCAGCCACGATCACCGCTGCCTGTCGTGCCGGGCTGAGGTTGGCCCAGGGGATGTTCCAGGTCCCCGCAACTCCGGACTCGGAGGCCTGAACCATGGCCAGGTACGGCTCGATCATTGACTGCCCAGTGCCCGCTTGCGTTTCCATCCACACCTTCGCGGCATGGCAGGCCTGGAAATACTCTTCCTCGGTCGACTCGGCTGGTGCGTCGACCTTGGTCGTGACCCCGCCCGGGGAGATCCCGATGGCGCCCGGCGGTGGCGAACTGGTGGATGTCGACGGCCGGGGGGATGAGTGCGTCGGCTTGTCGCCGCCGTCGCTGTGCGAACAGGCCGCCACGGCCGTCAGACCCGCCGCCACAACCAGCAGCGCCCAGCGCGGAGGGCGGCCAGGCAACCAATGCACGGTCCTAATCTATGCAACACTTCTTGGCGTGATGGAGTGCTCCGGCTTTTGGGAGTGTTGTCGGCCCTGACGCCGCCGCTTGCCCTAACCGTTTCATCCTCCGGAGCTCTTCATGGCTATGCCGTTTGCCCCTCCCTATGCCTCCCCAGCGTCGGGACCCACGCGGTTGCGCGTGCCCGATCTGCTGCTCGCGACCGATCAAGCCGCCGACGATGTGCTCAGCGGGCGGTGCGACCACCTGCTGCCGCGGGACGGCCTGCCGGAATACAAGCGCTGGTTCACCCGCATCCACGGCGACGACGAGTTGGACATCTGGCTGATCAGCTGGGTGCCGGGTAAGGCCACCGAGTTGCACGATCATGGCGGGTCGCTCGGGGCGCTGACGGTGCTGTCCGGGTCGCTCACCGAATACCGCTGGGATGGCCGGCGATTGCGGCGGCGCCGCCTCGATGCGGGCGACCAGGCCGGTTTTCCGCTGGGCTGGGTGCATGACGTGGTGTGGGCGCCCCGGCCGATCGAGGAGTCGGTGGCCACCCGCAAGCCCGCACGAACCGTCCAACCGACCCTGAGCGTGCACGCCTACTCGCCGCCGCTGACCGTCATGTCGTACTACGAGGTCACCGGGCGGAACACGTTGCGCCGCCAGCGCACCGAGTTGACCGACCAGCCCGAAGGGCCCTGATGAGCCGGATCGACCAGGTGCTGGAGGCTGCGCGGAGCCGATACCAACGGTTGCCCGCAGACCAGGTGCCCGAGGCGCTGCGGCGTGGCGCGGTGCTGGTGGACATCCGGCCGCAGGCCCAGCGCGCGGCCGAGGGCGAGGTGCCCGGCGCGTTGGTCATCGAACGCAACGTGCTGGAATGGCGCTGCGACCCCACCAGCGACGCGCGGCTGCCGCAGGCCGTCGGCGACGACGTCGAGTGGGTGATCCTGTGTTCGGAGGGCTACACCTCCAGCCTGGCCGCCGCGGCGCTGTTGGACCTGGGCCTGCATCGCGCGACCGACGTGGTCGGTGGCTATCACGCTCTGGTGGCCGCGGGCGTGCTTGCTGAGTTGAGCTAGGCCCGACCACCAGCCCGCCGGCTTTGTCAAGCCCTGGCTCTGTGCACCATCAACGTTCTATTGACCGCTGTCCTGGTCGCCCGCTGGTCCGAGCGGCTTCGCGTTGGCCTGCAGCAACGGCCGCAGCCGCTCCGTTTTCTCAGGCGTCCAGCCCGGCGGGGACAGCACCGCCGCCCAGCCGTCGGCGACATTCGCGACGTACCGGTGGCCATGTCCGTCCGGCACGTCGACGGCCACCGCCATGTCGGCAGATACCTGCAAGAAGGTCACGACGGGAATCCAGTACGTCTCGGGCAGCACGTCATAGCCGCGCGGTTCCTTCAGCCATTCGGGTTCCTTGAACAGCAGGTTCGGTGTCCACCAGGCGATCGGGTCGGAGGCGTGCTGCAGGTACACGACCCGGGGTCGGTGCCATTCGGCGTCGGGCCGGTCCAGATTTTCCGGACGCGCGACGAACCGGACATTGCGTCCGTCGTCATAGATGGGCAGCCATTGCGGTGAGCCGGGATCGCGGTTGCTGGTGAGCTGGGTCCAGATCGTGTTGTTGAAGGTCGGCCCGCTGAACAAGGCGCCGTCGGTGCGGGCCAAGACGTTGTTGAGGCTCATGAACGGGGCCTCGGCGCCGAAAGACCCCAGGCTCTCGCCGAACACCACGAGCTTCGGGCGTTTGAATTCGGGCATCTGCCGAATCAGCTTGTCGACCGCCTCGAACAACGCCTGGCCGGCATGCCGCGCGTTCTCCTTGTCGACCAGGAACGACAACCAGCTGGGCAGGAACGAGTACTGCATGCTGACGATGGCGGTGTTGCCGTTGTACATGTACTCCAGCGCCGAGGCTTCGGCCTCGTTGATCCACCCGGTTCCGGTGGTGGTGGCCACCGCGACGATCGCGCGTTGTAGACCGCCGGCGCGCTGCAGTTCGCGCGCGGCAAGCTCGGCGGCCGCGTCGATCCCGTGCGCGGAGTTCAACCCCGCGTAGGCCCGGATGGGTTCGGTGGCTGGGGTCCCGTTGAAGTCGGAGAGTTGTTTGCGCGACGGTCCGGCCCCGACGAAGATCCGACCCTGGTGGCCCAACGACTCCCAGGACACCAATGATCCTGGGCCGCCCGATCGCCTCGCCGTCCTCGGCGGCGCGTGGTCCGGATCCATCTCACTGTTGACCGATTCGAACGTGTTGTTCATGGACCGCATCGCGAATTTGAGCACCACACCGTTGAGCAGCGTGATGGTCAGTGCTACCAGCGTCGCCACCACGATGGCCGCCGACACGCGGAAGGGTGCGATTCGGTCCACCTGTGCCACCAGGAAAGCGACCACCAGACGGATGAACTGGCCGACTTCCACGAGCGTGAAAAGCACGACGAGCGAAAGGATTCCGGTGAGCGGGTAGTCGTACCACTTCAGGTGCTCGACGCCCATCATGTCGCGCACCCGGTCTTGCCAGACGTGGAATTGGATGCCCATGAAGACCAGGCCGATCGCGCCGACGGCGACCAGGGGCAGCCACACCCACCGCGGGGGCGGCGGAGTGGTGTTCTTTGAACGCAACCAGCGGATCAGCCAGACGACGAAGACGCCGATGGCGTAGCCGATGGCGCCGGAGCAGCCGCTGACCACGCCCTGGAAAAGCGGGCCCCGAGGCAGCAGCGACGGCGTGAGGGACAGCCAGATGAAGACGAGACCGACGGCGGTCCCGGTGAAGGTGTAATGCCTTATCCAGAAGGCTTTGCGGACGGCCTCGTTGGCATCCGAGGCGACCTCGGCAACCGGGGATTCCTCAGCGTCGGCGACAGGCTCCTTGGTGGTCGCGGAGCCTTTCTCGGTCATCGGTAGGTGAAGTTCGGGGGACGTTTTTCGATGAACGCAGCCATGCCTTCGGACTGATCAGCCGTGGCGAACGTCGAATGGAAAAGCCGTCTCTCGTAGAGCAACCCTTCGGTGAGGGTCGATTCGAAGGCGCGGTTGACGGCCTCTTTCGCCATGCGGGAGGCCGAGCGCGACATCTGCGAAATGGTGGTGGCGACGCCCTTGGCCTCGGACAGTAAGTCTTCGGCGGGCACCACCCGCGAGACGAGGCCGCTGCGTTCGGCTTCCGCGGCGTCGATGGTGCGTCCCGTCAAGATCAGGTCCATGGCCTTGGCCTTGCCGATGGCGCGGGTCAGACGCTGGGAGCCACCCATGCCGGGCAGCACGCCGAGTTTGATCTCCGGTTGGCCGAATTTCGCGGTGTCGGCGGCGATCAGCAGGTCGCACATCATCGCCAGCTCGCAGCCACCGCCCAGGGCGTATCCGGCCACCGCGGCGATCGTCGGGGTGCGTACGGCGGCGAGTTTGGCCCAGGGCGCGAAGAAGTCTGCTTCGAACGCGTCGGCGAACGACAGTTCGGCCATTTCCTTGATGTCGGCGCCGGCGGCGAACGCCTTCTCCGACCCGGTGATGATGATCGCGCCGATCCCGGGATCGTTGTCCAATTCGGTTGCCGCAGTGGTGACTTCGTCCATCACCTGGCTGTTGAGCGCGTTGAGTGCCTTCGGTCGGTTCAGCGTGATGATGCCGACCCGCTCCTCGCGCTCGACCAGAATTGTCTCGTAAGTGTTGTCGGCCATGGGGGCTCCCTAATCGTTTAGTAGGGGTTGGTTACTGGTCGTGTAGGCCAGGGCCATTCCTGTGTGGTCTGCCGTTGGGTGATGCCTGGGAGCTCCCGGCGTATGACGCCTTATGAGAGAGCGGCGCGCCTGACGGCAGATCATGGCTTTCGGTGGTGGGATGCCGTTGCTCGAGCCCGCCACAGGGTCGACCTCCCGGCTAACGATCCCGAGCTTCGAGCTCTTCGAAAGAACGAGGCCCTGTGGTGTGCTGGAGTCACGGACGGCTAGTGAGATGACGGACCTTCGAGTCCTGCGATTAGGGCGCCGCGTGACCCCATCAAGGCTCGTGACCGGTTGAGTGATCGAAGGAGCGGTAATTTGGAACTTTTTTGCGGAATCGACTGGGCCACATCGCATCACGATGTCGCCGTGGTAGACGCCGACGGTCGCGTGGTGGCCCGCGGGAGGGTCGATAACGACGCGGCGGCTTTGCACAGTTGTTGACCCTGTTGGCCGAGGTCGGCGACAGCGCCGAGCATCCGATCCCGGTGGGGATCGAAACCGACCGCGGGCTGTGGGTAGGCGCGTTGCGCGAAACCGGCCGGGCGATATATCCGATCAATCCGTTGGCGGCCTCGCGGTATCGGGCGCGGTATGCACTCTCGGGCGCCAAATCCGATGCCACCGACGCAGTGCTGTTGGCCAACATCATCCGCACCGACCCCGACGCCCACCGCCGGCTGCCCCTCGACACCGAGCTGACCCAGGCTATCCGGGTACTGGCGCGCGCCCAGCAGGACGCCGTGTGGGCACGTCAGCAGATCGGCAACCAGATCCGCGATCTGCTCAAAGACTTCTACCCGGCCGCGCTGGCGGCCTTCGCAGACCTGCCCAGCGGAGGGCTGGCCCGCGCCGACGCGCGCACCATCCTGGCGGCCGCGCCAACCCCCACGCAGGCTGCAAAACTGACCCCGGCGCGGCTGCGCCGGTTGCTGGTCAAAGCCGCCGCCGCCGTGACCTCGACCGTGACGTCGAGCGGCTGCGCAGCGTGTTCACCGACACCTACCTGCACCAACCACCCATGGTGGAAAACGCGATGGGCATCCAGCTGGCCGCGCTGCTGCGCCAGTTCGAGGCCGCGAGCGCGGCCGGCGATGACCTGGCCGAGGCGGCGATCGCCCATTTTGAACAGCACCCGGACGCCGCGATCATCACCAGCTTCCTGGCCTGGGGAATCTGACTGGCGCCCGGGTGCTCGCCGAGATCGGCGACGACCGCGCCCGCTTCGCTGATGCCCGCGGGTTGAAAGCCTTCGCTGGATCGGCCCCTATCACCCGCGCCAGCGGAAAGAAAACCGTTGTGACACATCGGCATATCAAAAACCGGCGCCTGGCCGCGGTCGGCTCGATCTGGGCGTTGGCATCGTTGCGCGGTTCCCCGGGTGCCCGTCGCCACTTCGATGCCCGCCGCGCCGCAGGAGACTGGAACCGCCAAGCCCAACGACACCTGTTCAACAAGTTCCTCGGCCAACTCCACCACTGCCTGCAAACTGGCCAACGGTACAACGAACATCAGGCGTTTCCACCCCCTCTCACACTCGCGGCTTGACTTCTAACTTCGTGAGATGTCTCTCTAGAACGTCAGGTCGTCATCGACCGGTTTGAAGTAGTCCGCGACGTCGGCGACGGTGACGTCGGCGAGTGATGCCGGCGACCATTTCGGATTGCGGTCCTTGTCGACCAGTTGGGCGCGAATCCCCTCGACGAAGTCGTGCGAGCGCAGCGATGCCGATGACACCCGATAGTCCTGTACCAGAACATCTTCCAGCGTTTCCAGCTTGGCCGCGCGACGCACGGCCTCGAGCGTCACCGACAACGCGATGGGGGAACGGGTCGCGATCAGGTCGGCGGCGTCGTTGGCCGCCTTGGCGCTGTGATTCTTCAGCGCGGTGATGATGTCCTGCACGGTGTCTTGCGAATAGCACTCGTCAATCCATTCGCGTTGTGCCGCAAGCTCACTCGGTGGTGGTTCGATGGCGTGGCGGGCCAGCGCGGTTTCCACGCCGACGGCGGCAATCGAGGCCTTGAACGCGTCCAGATCGCTGTGCGGCACGTAGTGGTCGGCGAATCCCAGGGCGATGGCGTCGGCGCCGTTGAACGGCGCACCGGTCAAGGCCGCGTGCAGGCCCAGCTTGCCGGGGGCCCGGGACAGTAGGTACGTCCCGCCGACGTCGGGGATGAACCCGATGCCGACCTCGGGCATGGCGACCTTGGCGGTGTCGGTCACCACCCGGGTGTTGGCGTGTGCGCTGATGCCGACGCCGCCGCCCATCACGATGCCGTCCATCAGCGCCACATACGGCTTGGCGAACCGACCGACCTGGGCATCGAGCAGGTACTCGTCGCGCCAGAACCGTCGCGCTTCGACGCCGTCCTTGCGGGCGCTGTGGTAGAGCGCGACCACGTCGCCGCCGGCGCACAACCCGCGCTCCCCGGCGCCCGAGACCACGACCGCGCGCACCGCGTCGTCGCGCTCCCAACGGATGAGCACGGTGCTGAGCAGGTCCACCATGTTCTGGTTCAGCGAGTTGATCGCCTTGGGGCGATTGAGGGTCACAAAGCCGACGTCGCCGTCGACTCGGGTGAGCACCTCGTCGGACTCCCCAGTAATCCCGGCTTCAGTCACGCCCTAGCTCCCCTCGACGGATTCCGCCTTTACCTGCGCATGAGTTTGACCAGCAATCTAGATCGTTACTCGCTCCGCGATGTCCGCGGGGCTAGGGTTGATCGAGAACGGACCATGAGGCTGGGAACCTGGACGAGCCACTGACCGTTGTGCAATTGTTCGCACATCTCTAAGCGATGGCCATAAGAGAGGATCCGACGGTGCGGGAGACAAGCAACCCGGTATTTCGCTCGCTGCCCAAGCAGCAGGGCGGCTATGCGCAATTCGGCGCAGGCACGGCACAGATGCAGCCGGGCTACCCGGCGGCGGGCTACGCGCCTTACCAGGAGGGTCGTGCTCGCGTATCACGGCCGATGACCATTGACGATGTCGTCACCAAGACCGGCATCACATTGGCTGTACTGACGGCTACCGCCGTCATTTCGTATGTCCTGACGCGGTTGAACCCGGCACTCGGGTACCCGCTCGCCCTGATCGGCGGTCTTGGCGGGTTCGCGCTGGTCATGGTCGCAATTTTCGCGCGCAAGCAGGACAACCCGGCGATCGTGCTTACCTACGCCGCGCTCGAGGGGTTGCTGCTGGGCGCCTTCTCGTTTGTCCTGGCCAATTTCTCGGTGGGTTCGGCCAATGCCGGCGCCCTGATCGGGGAGGCCATCCTGGGCACTCTGGGCGTGTTCTTCGGCATGCTCGTCGTCTACAAGACGGGCGCCATCCGCGTCACACCCAGGTTTACTCGCATGCTTACCGCCGCGCTGATCGGCGTGGTCGTGCTGATGCTCGGCAACTGGTTGCTCGCGATGTTCCACTTCGGCAATGGTGAGGGGCTGGGCCTGCGTAGTGCGGGACTGATCGGCATCATCTTCTCGCTGGTCTGCATCGCGATCGCTGCCTTCAGCTTCCTGATCGACTTCGACGCGGCCGACCAGATGATCCGCGCAGGTGCGCCGGACAAGGCAGCCTGGGGCGTCGCCCTGGGTCTGACCGTGACGCTGGTCTGGCTGTACATGGAGATCCTGCGCCTGTTGAGTTATCTGCAGAACGATTAACTTGCTCCACGAAAAAGCCGGCACCCCGGGGTGCCGGCTTTTTCGTGTTGACGCTGGGTGTGGGCGCCACTCGACCCTCAACCCGCGTTGATGCTGCGCTGTTGGCGGTGTTCTCTCGAACTTTGCCGCCAAATCTGCAGTCTCAACTCGGCGGGTGGGGCGCATCGCGTTGAGTCTGCGCTTTTGGCGGTGGTTACTCGCACTTCTCCGCCCTACGCGCAGTCTCAACGCAAGAAGAAGCTAGCTCAGGCGCTCGAACACCATCGCCATGCCCTGGCCGCCACCCACACACATGGTCTCGAGACCAAACGTCTTGTCGTGGGTCTGCAGATTGTTGATCAGCGTGGTGGCGATGCGGGCCCCGGTCATGCCGAACGGGTGACCAAGGGCGATCGCCCCGCCCGAGACATTCAGCTTGTCCTCGTCAATGCCCAGCTCGCGGGCCGAGCCGAGCACCTGCACCGCGAACGCCTCGTTGATCTCGAAGAGGTCGATGTCGTTGACCGAGAGGCCGGCGTTGGCCAGCGCCTTCTTGGTGGCCTCGATCGGCCCCAACCCCATGATTTCGGGCGACAGGCCGCTGACGCCGGTGGACACGATGCGGGCCAGCGGCGTCAGGCCGAGCTCCTTGGCCTTGGTGTCGCTGGTGATCACCAACGCGGCCGCGCCGTCGTTGAGCGGGCACGCGTTGCCGGCGGTCACCGTTCCGTTGGGCCGAAACACCGGCTTGAGGTCCCTGATCTTGTCGTAAGTGGTGCCCGGCCGCGGGCCGTCATCGGTGCTGACGACGGTCCCGTCCGGCAACGTGACCGGGGTGATCTCGCGATCGAAGAACCCGTTCTTGATGGCCTCCTCGGCCCGGTTCTGGCTGCGCACGCCCCAGTGGTCCTGGTCTTCACGGCTGATGCCGGTCAACAGGGCGACGTTCTCAGCGGTCTGCCCCATCGCGATGTAGATGTCGGGAAGGTTGCCGTCGGCGCGCGGGTCATGCCATTCCTCGGCACCCGCGGCCGCGTTGGTCGTGCGCTCCTGCGCCTCGTCGAACAGGGGGTTCTTGGTCTCGGGCCACGAGTCGGCCGTGCCCTTGCCGAAGCGGGACACCGTCTCCACGCCCGCGGAGATAAACGCGTCGCCCTCACCGGCCTTGATGGCGTGGAAGGCCATCCGGCTGGTCTGCAGGGACGAGGAGCAGTAGCGGTTGACCGTGGTGCCAGGCAGGAAGTCGTAGCCCAACTCCACCGCCACAACGCGGGCCAGGTTGAACCCGGACTCGCCACCTGGCTGCCCACAACCCAACATGAGGTCGTCGATGTGGTGCGGGTTCAGCGCGGGCACCTTGTCGAGCGCGGCGCGAACCATCTGGACCGCCAGGTCGTCGGGACGCATATTGACCAGCGACCCTTTCATGGCCCGGCCAATCGGCGACCGGACAGCGGAAACGATGACGGCTTCTGGCATGACGGCTCCTCGCGTGCAAGCAGGCCGTAGACCGCGGCCCGACCATGACTAGACGAGATAAATCTAGTCGCTACCCGCTAGTGGGAGCAGCGACGGGTGTGGGCATCGCCGGCGCATGGTCGGGTGCGGGCCGCCGCCACAGGCGGGACATGACACTGCGTCGCGTGTGCTCGCTGGTGAGGGTGGGTGCGGTGGGCCGGGCCGGCAACTCCGGCATTGGCGTACCACGCTTTTCGGCCAACTCCACCCGAAGCGCGGGCAGCAGGTGTTCGGCGGCGAGGGCGTATCCGAGCGCCGACGGGTGGTAGCGATCGCGACAGAACATCGCATCCGGCATCGCCCGAAACTTCGGAGCCAGCAGTTGCGCCAGCGGGACCGCCGCACCGTCGGCCGACTTGACGGCACTGGCCTGAGCGCGCGCAAGTTGCAGGGAACGCTGGTGGGCCACCGAGCGCAGTGGCTGCGGGATGGCGGGGATCATCCCGAAATCCGGACACGTGCCGACGACGACCACGGCGTCCCGGGCGCGCAGCTTGCGCACGCAAGTGGCCAGCCGTCGCGCCGACGGCCCGATGGAGTTCAGTGCCGTCACGTCGTTGGCGCCCACCAGGATGACCGCCGCGTCCGGGGGCGGGCCGGCCACGAACATCGCATCGACCTGACCGCACAGGCCTCTCGACGTCGCGCCGACGATCGCCTTGGTGCTCAGTCGGACGCGCGTTCCGGTCTCGTCGGCGATGCCGCGGGCGAGCAGCACACCCGGCACTTCGTCGGCGCTGGCGCAGCCGTATCCCGTCGCCGTCGAGTCGCCGAACATCATTATGTGTAGGTCGAACGGAACCCCCCGGCGCCACCGCTGGGCGGGCTCGCCGCCGGGGCCGTAGACACCGTCGGCCCGGGGTGGGGTGCCCCATGCTTTCGGGATCACCGTGCGCACGTGTGTGGCCTGGCCCACTAGCAGGTTGCGTGCGCCCAGATAGGCAGTCCCCGTCGAGGCGAGTGCGCCCGCAGTGGCCAGCGCGACGGTCGAACGACGCGGCGCATGTATGTCCACGCGAAAAAGTTTAGGACGGTTGTGCCGATTTCGTGGGTAGCTGACGAAGAAACCCGTTACGGTGTGAAACAAAGTTGGTATCGAAACAGACTCATCGAATGTTGGAAGCGAAAAGGACTGTCAAGCTAAGTTCGCGAGGTTGGCTGGGGGCTTCGGAGAGCAGGTAAGCCGGAACGCCCGACCTCTTCGCCGCATGCTGTATCCGACTACAACGGCGTAGGAAGTGTTGGGCATGACTGCACCCAAAAAGGTATCCGGCTCACCTAGAGAAGCCATTCGCCCGCGCGACGTGCTGAAGGCACGTAGACTCGAAACACGCAGGTTTGCCATCAGCGACGGCGCCCCTGTTGAGGTCGTCGAATCTGGTCCAGGCATTGCTGCGCGCTTAGCTGCGTTGGCGTCGCGATTGACCATCCGGCCCGTTCTGGCGGCTGGCAGCTACGTTCCCCAACTGCCTTGGCCATGGGGGCTCATCGACCATGCGGCGCGCGTGTTCTTGCCGGCATCCAGCACCGTCCGAGCCACGGTGAAGTTGCCTAACGCGTCGGCGCAGCTGGTTCGCGCCAAGGGCGTGCTGCCCGCGGACGGCACCCGGCGGGTGGTTCTCTACTTGCACGGCGGCGCGTTCCTGACCTGTGGAGCAAACTCGCACGGTCGGCTGGTCGAGTTGCTGTCGATGTTTGCTGACGCGCCCGTTCTCGTGGTGAATTATCGGCTGATGCCCAAGCACTCGATCGGGATGGCGTTGGAAGACTGCCACGACGGCTACCGCTGGCTGCGGCTGCTGGGGTACCAGCCGGAGCAGATTGTGCTCGCGGGCGACTCCGCCGGCGGCTATCTAGCGCTCACGCTCGCGCAGCGCCTTTTGGACGAAAACGAGGAGCCGGCGGCGTTGGTAGCGATCTCGCCACTGCTGCAGCTAGCAAAGGAAGAAAAGCAGGCGCATCCCAACATCAAGACCGACGCGATGTTCCCCTCGCGGGCCTTCGACGCCCTCGGTGTTTTGGTTGCTAGCGCTGCCGCCAAGAACCAGGTGGACGGCAAACCGGAAGAGGTTTACGAGCCGTTGGATCACATCCGCGCCGGGCTGCCGCGAACCCTGATCCACGTGTCCGGCTCGGAGGTACTGCTGCACGACGCGCAGCTTGCCGCGGGCAAATTGGCGGCCGCCGGTGTGCCCGCCGAGGTCCGCGTTTGGCCGGGACAGGTTCACGACTTCCAGGTCGTCGGGCCGCTGTTGCCCGAGGCGGTCCGATCGTTGCGGCAAATCGGTGAGTACATCCGCGAAGCCACGGACTAGAGCCACCGACTAACTACGGCCCTCGCCGGTGTGCCCAGCTGCGCGCCGGCCGAAATCGCCTGAGACGATAAGCGCATGCGGATTGCGCAGCACATCAGTGACCTCATCGGCGGCACGCCACTGGTTCGGCTGAACTCAGTCGTCCCCGACGGTTGCGGCATCGTGGCCGCAAAGGTCGAATACCTCAATCCCGGTGGTAGCTCCAAGGACCGCATCGCGGCGAAGATGATCGACGCCGCCGAGGCCAGCGGGTTGCTGAAGCCGGGCGGCACGATCGTCGAACCGACGTCCGGCAATACCGGTGTCGGGCTGGCGCTGGTCGCCCAGCGACGGGGCTACAAATGCGTGTTCGTTTGCCCGGACAAGGTGAGCGAGGACAAGCGGAATGTGTTGCTCGCCTACGGCGCCGAGGTCGTCGTATGCCCGACGGCAGTTCCGCCGGAGGACCCGGACAGCTACTACAGCGTTTCCGACCGTCTGGTCCGGGAAATCGAGGGCGCCTGGAAACCCGACCAGTACGCGAACCCGGAAGGTCCGGCCAGTCACTACGCGACTACGGGTCCCGAAATTTGGGCCGACACCGACGGCAAGATCACCCACTTCGTGGCGGGCATCGGCACCGGGGGCACGATCACCGGGGCGGGCCGCTACCTCAAGGAGGTGTCTGCCAACCGCCCAGAAGGACCGGTGCGCATCATCGGCGCTGACCCGGAGGGCTCGGTGTATTCGGGTGGCACGGGTCGCCCCTATCTGGTCGAGGGCGTCGGAGAGGACTTCTGGCCGGCGGCCTACGACCCGACGGTGCCCGACGAGATCATCGCGGTGTCCGACGCCGACTCGTTCGACATGACCAGGCGGCTGGCCCGCGAGGAAGCGATGCTGGTCGGCGGGTCATGTGGGATGGCGGTGGTAGCGGCGCTAAAGGTCGCCGAACAAGCCGGGCCCGACGCCCTGGTGGTCGTCCTGTTGCCGGACGGCGGCCGCGGCTATATGTCCAAGATCTTCAACGACGCCTGGATGTCCTCGTACGGATTCCTGCGCACGCGTCTGGACGGCTCGGCCGATGAGTCGACGGTCGGAGATGTGTTGCGCCGCAAGTCGGGGGCGCTGCCGGACCTGGTGCACACCCATCCGTCGGAGACGGTGCGCGACGCCATCGGGATTCTCCGTGAGTACGGGGTCTCGCAGATGCCGGTCGTCGGGGCCGAGCCGCCGGTGATGGCCGGCGAGGTGGCCGGCAGCGTCTCGGAGCGCGAACTGCTCTCGGCGGTGTTCGAGGGTCGGGCCAACCTGGCCGACGCGGTCTCCCAGCACATGAGCCCGCCGTTGCCGTTGATCGGGGCCGGCGAGTTGGTGAGCGCGGCTGGTAAAGCATTGCGGGATTGGGACGCGCTGATGGTCGTCGAGGAGGGCAAGCCGGTAGGTGTGATCACCCGCTACGACCTGCTGGGCTTTTTGTCCGAAGGGCAGCGCCGGCGTTAGCCGAGGCGGTCTTTCCGGGGAGACTAGCGGGTGCCGGTGCGCCAGCACCCGAACCGAAGTTTGCTGCACAGGCGGCGTGAGTCTCCGCGCTTGGCACGAATAGGCCGGTAAAAGAGATTCTCAGGCTGAGACAACTTCTCGTCGTTCAGAGGCTGTTTTCGCAGGTAATTGGCTTACGCTGATACTTCTTGCGGGGCCTTCCATTTCGTCTCGTCTCAACTTTTCTCTGGCTAAAGACAACGGAATCTCGCCATTGAATACTCGGTGGACAGGTAGCTGGCAGCACGTCGAAAACACATGCCTTACCAGCTCCGGGGTCACGCCGCCGAACCGGCGGTGCCCACCTGAGAAGGGACCGAGGCGATGGAGTTTCCGGTGTTTCCGCCGGAGGTGAATTCGGCGCTGATGTACGGCGGCGCTGGGTCCGCGCCATGGTTGGCTGCGGCTCGGGCCTGGGATGCATTGGCTGCGGAGTTGAGTTCGGCGAGCCTCTCGTTCGAGTCGGTTACGGCGGCGTTGGCGGCTGGGGCGTGGCAGGGCGCCTCGTCGGCGGCGATGTCCGCTGCCGCAGCTCCGTATGTGGGATGGCTGAGTGCGACGGCGGCCGCGGCCGAGGCGGCGGCCGGTCAGGTCAATGCGGTGGTGGAGGTTTTCGAGGCTGCGCTGGCGGCGACGGTGGATCCCCTCGTGGTGGCTGCCAACCGAGCGGAGCTGCTGCAGTTGGCGTTGTCGAATCTATTGGGGCAGAACACCCCGGCGATCGCGGTCGTCGAGGCTGAGTACGAGCTGATGTGGGCTCAGGATGTGACCGCGATGGTTGGATACCACACCGGCGCAGCCGCGGCGGTGTCGAAGTTGACGGGGTTTGGCCAGCAACTGCAGGTGCTGGCAGGCGGCGTTGGTGCAGCGGCAAGCGCGGCTGCGGCCGACACGGTCGGCCCGGCCAGGACGCTGAGCCTCAACGCGGGCGCAGGCAATGTCGGCAATTTCAACATCGGGTTGGGAAATATCGGGGACTTCAACCTGGGCCTGACGAACGTTGGTGCTTCGAATATTGGCCTAGGTAATATTGGCTCCGGTAATTTCGGTATCGGGAATTCGGGGCTCGGAGCGGGCCTCGCCGGGCTTGGCAATCAAGGCCTGACCAATGCGGGTAGCAGCAACCTCGGCATCGCAAATATCGGACTTGGAAATGTCGGGTTCGCGAACACCGGCAACAATAACTTCGGGATCGGGTTGACCGGCGACAACCTGTCCGGTATCGGGCCCTTGAATTCGGGAACAGGAAATATCGGCTTATTCAATTCCGGAACCGGCAACGTGGGCTTCTTCAACTCCGGCACCGGAAACGTCGGACTGTTCAACTCGGGAAGTTACAACACGGGGATCGGCAACTCTGGGATCGCGAGTACCGGGTTGTTCAATGCTGGTGGTTTCAACACAGGATTTGCCAATACCGGTTCGTACAACACGGGCTCTTTCAACGCCGGTGATACCAACACGGGTGACTTCAACACGGGCAACGTCAACACCGGCTGGTTCAACACCGGGCACACCAATACGGGCATCGCGAACTCGGGCAACGTCAATACCGGCGCCTTCATCTCGGGCAACTTCAGCAACGGAATGTTGTGGGCAGGTGATTACCAGGACTTGAGTGGGTCCTCGGTCGGATCGTCGATCGCCCAGATCCCGATCGGCGTTGAGCTCGTCGGCGGCATCGGTCCCATCACAATCCCGGCTATCACCATTCTGCCAACCATCCCGGTGAACATTCACCACACCATTAATATCGGACCCCTCGTCGTTCCAGACATCACCGTCCCCGCGTTCGGCGGAGGTATTGGCATACCGATCAATATCGGGCCGCTTTCCATCTCGCCGATTACGCTCTTTCCTGCCCAAAACTTCACCACAGCATTCCCCGTTGGTCCGTGGGGTTTGGCGCCTATAGGCATTCCGGTAATTGCCTTTACTACAGGCATCGGCGCCGACATGCAGGTAAGGCCCTTGGGCCCCAGCACTATTACCCTCCACGTTCAGCGGTTCGATGCAACCGTGAACTGGCTTACGCCGGCCATCACACTCTTCCCGAACGGCATCAATATTCCCAGCACCGACAACCCGTTTAGCCTGCTTGCGAGCGTATCGATCGGCACACCGGGCTTTACCATACCCGGGTTCAGCGTTCCGGAGCAGGCAATTCCGCTGACCATCAATATTCAGGGCCAAATTGACGGCGTGAGCACACCAGCGATCACGATCGAGCGTGTCCCCATGAATTTTGGAATCGGGATCAATGTCGGCGCCATCCCGATGCACGCCATCGATTCACCTGCGACTCCGGGTTTTGGGAATACGACGGTGACGCCGTCGTCGGGTTTCTTTAATAGTGGTGCGGGTGGGGTGTCGGGTTTTGGGAATTTTGGTGCGGGGGTGTCGGGGTGGTGGAACCAGGCGTATGACGCGGTGACGGGGGCGGGTTCGGGGTTTGGGAATGTGGGTTCGTTGGGGTCGGGTGTGTTGAATGTGGGTTCGGGTGTGTCGGGGTTGTTGAACTCTGCGGGGTTGGATGCGGTGGGGTCGGGGTTGGTGTCGGGGGTGGGGAATGTGGGTGAGCGGTTGTCGGGGTTGTCGTCGGTGCTGAATGTGGGGTGGGGTCAGGTTGGTGGGGCCAATGTGGGGTTGGGCAACCTCGGGAATGTGAATGTGGGTGGGGCCAATCTGGGTGATTTCAATGTCGGGTTGGGCAATGTCGGGGACGGCAATTTCGGGTTCGGCAATGTCGGCGACAACAATTTCGGGTTCGGGAACTCGGGTCTGGCACAGGCGGGGTGGGTAATCAGGGGTTGGGTAATGCTGGGGGCGGCAATCTGGGGTTGGCGAATTTCGGGTTCGGGAATGTGGGGTTGGCCAACACCGGTAACAATAATTTTGGGATCGGGTTGACGGGGACAATCTGACCGGGGTCGGGGGTTGAATTCGGGAGCAGGAACATCGGGTTGTTCAATTCGGGGACGGGCAATGTGGGGTTCTTCAATTCGGGGACGGGAATTTCGGGTTGTTCAACTCGGGGAGTTACAACACCGGGATCGGGAATTCGGGGTGGGGGTTGTTCAATGCCGGTGGTTTCAACACGGGGCTGGCCAATCCGGGGTGGTACAACACGGGCAGTTTCAATGTCGGTGATACCAACACCGGGGACTTCAACGTGGGCAGCATCAACACGGGCTGGTTCAACACCGGAGATTCCAACACCGGCATCGCAAACTCCGGCAACGTCAACACCGGAGCGCTCATATCCGGTGATTACAGCAACGGCATCCTCTGGCGCGGCGAATACCAAGGCCTAGTAGGCGCACACTACGGGCCCGCCGTGGGCCAGTTCCCGGTCAGCGTGCTCGTAGACGCGGGAGTCGGTCCCATCCATGTCGCGCCGATGCCGATTTCGGCAATCCGCTTTGAGTTCACCGATGCATCGGTGAGTTTGGGATCGTTCACGCTGCCGTCCGTCACTATTCCTGCTGTTCCGATACAGATTCTCGGATCCGTGGGACTGGGGCAGACCACGATATCGCCCATGACGGCACTCGGCCACATGAATTTCGCGTTGGAGATAAAAACTGGAGCGGTGACTCTCGGTCATAGTTCCATCCCGCTAATAGATATCGTGCAATTTGGTCCTCCTGTGCCAGAAGGCAAACCAGATTTTTCCGGCCTCAATTTCTCGCCGATCAGGATATCGTCCATCGGGCTGAATTCAATTCCGGTGTCACTGTTGTCAACTTTATCTGCGGCGACTGTCTTTCCGAATGGCTTCACCATTCCGGCTCAAACACCGGTGACAGCGGGCGTGACCATGGCCAACGATGCATTCACTTTCTTCCCAGCCGGTCTCACTTTCCCGGAAGCGGCCGTGGGCGTATCGAATCTGTCCGGTGGGCTCGACGCCTTCACCTTGTTGCCGACTGGATTCACGCTCAGTCCAGTCCAGTTGCTGGTCAACGCCACCGCACACATCGGAGACATTCCGATTCCAGCGGTTAATGTGCCGGCGTCGCCGGGTTTTGGGAACACGACGACGAGCCCTTCGTCGGGGTTTTTCAATTCGGGGGCCGGCGGCGGCTCGGGGTGGGGGAACTTTGGCGCGGGCATGTCGGGCTGGTGGAACCAGGCCTACGATGCGCTGGCGGGGGCGGGGTCGGGCTTCGCCAACGTTGGTTCACTGGGTTCGGGTGCGCTGAATCTGGGCTCGGGACTCTCGGGTTTCTACAACACCAGCCCGTTGCCGTTGGGGACATCGGCGTTGGCGTCGGGCGTCGGCAACTTCGGCCACCAACTGTCGGGGCTGCTGGCCGCCAATCTCGGCCACGACGCCACCGCCGTCATCAACCTCGGGCTGGCCCACGTTGGCAACGGCAATGTCGGGTTCGGCAACGTCGGCAATCTGAATGTGGGTGGGGCCAATCTGGGTGATTTCAATGTCGGGTTGGGCAATGTCGGGGACGGCAACTTCGGGTTCGGCAATGTCGGCGACAACAATTTCGGGTTCGGCAACTCGGGTCTGGCGCACGGCTTGGCGGGGATCGGTAATCGGGGGTTGGGTAATGCTGGGGGCAGCAATCTGGGTGTGGCGAATTTCGGGTTCGGGAATGTGGGGTTGGCCAACACCGGTAACAATAATTTTGGGATCGGGTTGACGGGGGACAATCTGACCGGGGTCGGGGGGTTGAACTCGGGGAGCGGGAACATCGGGTTGTTCAATTCGGGGACGGGCAATGTGGGGTTCTTCAATTCGGGGACGGGGAATTTCGGGTTGTTCAACTCGGGGAGTTACAACACCGGGATCGGGAATTCGGGGGTGGCCAGCACGGGGTTGTTCAATGCCGGTGGTTTCAACACGGGGCTGGCCAATCCGGGCTGGTACAACACGGGCAGTTTCAATGTCGGTGATACCAACACCGGGGACTTCAACGTGGGCAGCATCAACACGGGCTGGTTCAACACCGGAGATTCCAACACCGGCATCGCAAACTCCGGCAACGTCAACACCGGCGCGCTCATGTCGGGCAACTACAGCAACGGCATCCTCTGGCGCGGCGAATACCAAGGCCTAGTAGAGCTTTCCTACGGGATCACGATTCCGGAATTTCCGATCCATATCACGACCAGTGGCGGCATGAGCCCGATTGTCATCCCCGAAATCACAATTGTCCCGCCCCTCCATCTGGACCTCACTGGCGCGGCCAGTTACCAATTCGCCCTGCCTGAAATCCCCATTCCCGGCATCCGCATCGGCATCGACGGTGCCATCGACCTCGGCTTCACCGCCCCCGCTACTGCCCTGTTGTCTGAGCTAAAGAATACGGGAAGTGTCAATATCGGTCCAATTAGTGTTTCGACCAGTGTTAGCCCATTAACCGTTACCATATTTACCCCCTTGCCCGAGCCCGACCTTACCGGCTTTAAGTTGGCAATCGGCATCCCGCAAACCAGCATTACCACTGGCGACATCAATTTTAGTATTCCCCTGGATCTCAGTATGAAGTCGATCATGATGCCTGCAATTTCGATCGCCGACTCCATACCGCTCGAGATTCCCGCCGTCGATATTCCCGCCTCGATGATCGGCGGAATTTCCATGGCCGAGTTCTTGCCCATCGATCTGTCCCTGGACATCCCGGGAATCACCATCCCGGGAATGACAATCTCGGGAATCCCGCTTGACTTTGACCTTCTCACCACGACCGGCACGGCCATCGACATCTCGATCATCGATATCCGGGCCGTACCGGGCATTGGTAATTCGACGACCTTGCCGTCGTCGGGATTCTTCCACGCCGGCGTTGGCGGCGGATCGGGCTTCGGAAATGCGGGTGGCCTCGTGTCGGGTTGGCTGAACTCCGGCACGAACATCTCCGGGATGTTCAATGTCAGCACGTTGGATGCCCTCAGCCCGGCGGCGCTCTCAGGTCTGGGCAATTTGGGCAACCACGTATCGGGATGGTCTTACCAAGGCTTGGCCGCAATGCTCACCAGTGGTTCGAGTTCGAGCGATCCGGCCGGACCGAACTTCTTCGACTCGGCCATCGCCGAATTGCAGAACATGAGTTTGCTCAACGTTCTGAACCTGGGCAACGTCGACGGCTTCAGTCTCGGATTCGCCAACACCGGCTCCTTCAATGTGGGCATGGGCAACGTCGGGAACATCAACTTCGGTGCCGGCAACATCGGCGGTGGCAACCTGGGCTTGGGCAATATCGGTGACGGCAACTTCGGGTTCGGGAATATCGGTGACGCTAATTTCGGGTTCGGCAACTCGGGTCTCGCGGAGGGCTTGGCGGGGATTGGCAACCGCGGATTGGCTAACGCCGGGAGCAGCAACCTGGGCCTGGCGAATTTCGGGTTCGGCAATGTCGGGTTCGCCAACACCGGCAACAACAATTTTGGAATCGGGCTCACCGGAGACAATCAGGCCGGCATCGGCGCTCTGAACTCCGGTGCCGGCAACATCGGCTTGTTCAACTCCGGGACCGGCAACGTCGGGTTCTTCAACACCGGGACGGGGAACTTCGGCCTGTTCAACTCGGGAAGCTACAACACTGGTATCGGCAACTCGGGTCTGGCGAGCACGGGTCTGTTCAACGCCGGTGGTTTTAACACCGGGCTGGCGAATGCGGGCTCATATAACACAGGCAGCTTCAATGCCGGTGACACCAATACCGGGGGTTTCAACCCAGGTAATCTCAACACGGGCTGGTTTAACACTGGTGACATCAACACAGGCCTGTTCAACACGGGCAATGTCAATACCGGTGCGTTCAACTCCGGCAGCTTCAACAACGGGGCTTTATGGACGGGCGATTGGCACGGCACCTACGGGTTCTCGTTGACCATCGAAATAGCCGGAAGCACGATCTTGGACCTGAACGAGACCCTCGATTTCGGGCCCATCAGCATCGACCAGATCGACATCCCGGGCATATCGCTGTTCGACATCGACGAAATCATCAACATCGGGCCATTCACTATTCCGCAGATCGACATTCCGGCAATGGGTTTCGACATCCAGGACCTGTTCCCGGATCTGCCGACGGAGATCCCGCCCATTGTCTTCGCGCCGGGCTTCACCTTCGACGCCCAGGACATCACGATCCCGTTGGACAGTCCACCGGGCCTGAAAGGTACGTCCTTGACCCTTCCGGTACTCAACGTGACCGCACTGAATGACGATTGGATCCTCGGGGCGACCTCGTCAACGGGCATCGATGCCAGCGACTACGTAACCGCACCCACTAAAGGCATAACGATCCATTTTGGTCCCAGTACCGGCTCGACCGGAAGCATGGTAATCAGCCTCCCGAGCTTCACCATTCCGTCAATCGGGACGTCAAGTATTCCACTAAATATTGATATCTCAGCCGGCCTCCCGGCCTTCACCCTATTCCCGAGTGGCCTGTCGATTCCGCGAAACGCGATTCCGCTGATGATTAATGCGTCGGGTGTGCTCGATCCCATCACCATTTTCCCCGGCGGTTTGACAATCGAGACGCTGCCGCTAAATCTGGCCGTGAATATCAGCATCCCGCAGAGCAGTGTCCCGCTGTTCAATATTCCTGCGACTCCGGGTTTTGGGAATACGACGGTGACGCCGTCGTCGGGTTTCTTTAATAGTGGGGCGGGTGGGGTGTCGGGTTTTGGGAATTTTGGTGCGGGGGTGTCGGGGTGGTGGAACCAGGCGTATGACGCGGTGACGGGGGTGGGTTCGGGGTTTGGGAATGTGGGTTCGTTGGGGTCGGGTGTGTTGAATGTGGGTTCGGGTGTGTCGGGGTTGTTGAACACTGCGGGGTTGGATGCGGTGGGGTCGGGGTTGGTGTCGGGGGTGGGGAATGTGGGTCAGCGGTTGTCGGGGTTGTCGTCGGTGCTGAATGTGGGGTGGGGTCAGGTTGGTGGGGCCAATGTGGGGTTGGGCAACCTCGGGAATGTGAATGTGGGTGGGGCCAATCTGGGTGATTTCAACATCGGGTTGGGCAATGTCGGGGACGGCAACTTCGGGTTCGGCAATGTCGGCGACGGCAATTTCGGGTTCGGGAACTCGGGTCTGGCGCACGGCAGGGGGGGTAATCGGGGGTTGGGTAATGCTGGGGGCGGCAATCTGGGGTTGGCGAATTTCGGGTTCGGGAATGTGGGGTTCGCGAACACCGGTAACAATAATTTTGGGATCGGGTTGACGGGGGACAATCTGACCGGGGTCGGGGGGTTGAATTCGGGGAGCGGGAACATCGGGTTGTTCAATTCGGGGATGGGCAATGTGGGGTTCTTCAATTCGGGGACGGGGAATTTCGGGTTGTTCAACTCGGGGAGTTACAACACCGGGATCGGGAATTCGGGGGTGGCCAGCACGGGGTTGTTCAATGCCGGTGGTTTCAACACGGGGCTGGCCAATCCGGGGTGGTACAACACGGGCAGTTTCAATGTCGGTGATACCAACACCGGGGACTTCAACGTGGGCAGCATCAACACGGGCTGGTTCAACACCGGAGATTCCAACACCGGCATCGCAAACTCCGGCAACGTCAACACCGGAGCGCTCATATCCGGTGATTACAGCAACGGCATCCTCTGGCGCGGCGAATACCAGGGCTTGCTCAACCTGTACTACGAGTTGGACGTCCCCCCGACCAGCATCCTCGATGCACATTTCGCCGGCAGTTTCGGCCCCGTCGTGATTCCGGACATTCCCGTCCCGGCCGTCAACCTGCACTTGGCTGGAAGTATTGCGCTGGGCTCGTTCAGCATCCCCGAGATCGCTATTCCCGCAATCAATCCGGATATCACGGGAAGCGTTGCCATTGGCCCCATCTCGATTCCCTCCGTCACCATTCCCAGCGTGAACTTCGCCGACATCTTGATAAGCATGGACCCATCAACCGGGTCGCTCCTGGAAATTGAACCGTTCATCATGTGGACAGCAGCCGGCGCCGGTCCTTTGGGCCCGACGTATTACTCATTCGGGTCGAGCTACGCCTTTACCCATCGCTTCGCGGTGGGCAGCATCACCATGGGTGGGGGCACGACCGGCGAATTTGGCATGTTGATTCGGGCTATCTCAAAGGCCTTCAATACTCCGGCACTAAATATCAGCCAACTCGCCCTGGGCATTGAGGTGCTCGGCGGAACCAACGCGCTCACCCTGTTCCCGGGAGGTCTGACGTTCGACGGCGCGTCGCTGAGCCTGGCGGTGACCGGCGGTGGCGGAGGCGTCGACATTCCGGCCATCGTCTTCCCGCAAATCCCGGCGAGCGCCACTGGCTCCCTTTACGTCATACCCAGCAGCATCCCGCTCCTTAATGTGCCGGCGTCGCCGGGTTTTGGGAATACGACGACGAGCCCTTCGTCGGGGTTTTTCAATTCGGGGGCCGGCGGCGGCTCGGGGTGGGGGAACTTTGGCGCGGGCATGTCGGGCTGGTGGAACCAGGCCTACGATGCGCTGGCGGGGGCGGGGTCGGGCTTCGCCAACGTTGGTTCACTGGGTTCGGGTGCGCTGAATCTGGGCTCGGGACTCTCGGGTTTCTACAACACCAGCCCGTTGCCGTTGGGGACATCGGCGTTGGCGTCGGGCGTCGGCAACTTCGGCCACCAACTGTCGGGGCTGCTGGCCGCCAATCTCGGCCACGACGCCACCGCCGTCATCAACCTCGGACTGGCCCACGTTGGCAACGGCAATGTCGGGTTCGGCAACCTCGGCAATCTGAATGTGGGTGGGGCCAATCTGGGTGATTTCAATGTCGGGTTGGGCAATGTCGGTGACGGCAATTTCGGGTTCGGCAATGTCGGGGACGGCAATTTCGGGTTCGGCAACTCGGGTCTGGCGCACGGCTTGGCGGGGGTGGGTAATCGGGGGTTGGGTAATGCTGGGGGCAGCAATCTGGGGTTGGCGAATCTCGGGTTCGGGAATGTGGGGTTCGCCAACACCGGTAACAACAATTTTGGGATCGGGTTGACGGGGGACAATCTGACCGGGGTCGGGGGGTTGAATTCGGGGAGCGGGAACATCGGGTTGTTCAATTCGGGGACGGGCAATGTGGGGTTCTTCAATTCGGGGACGGGGAATTTCGGGTTGTTCAACTCGGGGAGTTACAACACCGGGATCGGGAATTCGGGGGTGGCCAGCACGGGGTTGTTCAATGCCGGTGGTTTCAACACGGGGCTGGCGAATCCGGGCTGGTACAACACGGGCAGTTTCAATGTCGGTGATACCAACACCGGGGACTTCAACGTGGGCAGCATCAACACGGGCTGGTTCAACACCGGAGATTCCAACACCGGCATCGCAAACTCCGGCAACGTCAACACCGGCGCGCTCATATCTGGTGATTACAGCAACGGCATCCTCTGGCGCGGCGAATACCAAGGCCTGGCCGGGCTAGCCCTCGAATACAGTATCCCGCTGCTCCCGGTGGTCGGCGCCGAAGTCAGCGGCAGTGTAGGCCCCATTACCGGAGTCCCGCACATCCATATTCCATCGATTCCGTGGGGCATTACCGCGGTCGGCGGGGTCAGCTCAATTGTCATCCCGGACATTCCAATTCCTTCAATCCAGCTGAGCATCGCGCCTGCCATCGACCTCGGCACTATCACCGTTGACCCGATCACGATCACCACGCCGGTCCTAACCGCGGACGTGTTCCTCAACTCGATTTTCGGAAGATCGGGAGCGAGTTCGCCTTTCGTGGTGAGGCCCAGCTTCCTCCCCGCGGCCTACATGATCAACCCGGGCCAACAAGGGGGGCAAATAACCCAAATTATCCTCCCCAACCGCCTGGGCCCCATCGTTCTCGACGCCACGACCTTCACCTTCCCCGGATTCACCATCCCCACCGAGTCGGTGCAGGTGAGCCTGCCCTTGTCGCTGACTATCCCGGGGTTCACGATCCCCGGTGGTGCGCTGATTCCCGAACTGCCGCTGGGGCTGGCGTTGTCGAACGGCACCCCCGTCATCGACATCCCAGCCATCACTCTGTTCGACCGGATCGGGTTGGACCTGAACCTCAACACCAGCATCGGCCCGATCGACATTCCGATCGCCGGCATCGGTGGGGTTCCGGGCTTCGGAAACTCGACAGGCGACCCATCGTCGGGTTTCTTCAACATCGGTGGTGGGGGTTCGGGCTTCTGGAACAGCGGTGCGAGCATGTCGGGCTGGCTCAACGCCATGACCGATCCGCTACTCGGGTCGGCTTCGGGCTTTTCCAACTTCGGCACCCAACTTTCCGGGGTGCTCAACCGCGGCGCCGGCCTCTCGGGTGTATTCAACCCGACTTGGGTCACTTTCGACATTTTCTGGGGGCTGCAGGGCTTTGACCTGCGTTGATACTTCAGCTTAGTGCGCATGTTAGGCACTAAATTTGGTCAGTAGGCTCGCTGGATGGTGTGGATTCGGCGGGTGCGGACCGCCTCGGGCGCGACTGCGGTCCAGATCGCTGAGTCTGTCAATGGCCGCCGCCGGATCGTCCGCCATGTGGGCTCTGCGCGTGATGAAGCTGAACTTGGTCTGCTCATCGAGGAGGCGCAGCGGCTGTTGGCCGATGACACCCAGGGTGAATTGGATCTGGGAATCACTGCGAAAGCGGTGAGGGCCCGTATGGTTGCACCGCGGGCCGAGGAATTGTTCACCGACGGTGCTGGTGCACCCGCAGCGCGGGAGTTGGTAGCGCGGCCGCGGGTGCTCAAGAGCTGCAACGGGCTGCTCTACGACGCTTTGGCCGGGGTCTATGCCAGCCTGGGCTTTGATGCGGTCGACGATGAGGTCTTTCGTGATCTGGTGATCGCCCGGGTGGTGGAGCCGACCAGCCTGCTCGATGTCGATCGGGTCCTGGCGGAATTGGGCCGCACGTCGGCGTCGTTGTCGACGCGCAAACGCACCCTTCGGCGGGCCCACGCAGGTGGCTACCGCGACCAGATCGCCGCGGCCTGCTTCGCCCATGCCCGCAGCGCAGGCGATGTCAGCCTGGTGCTCTACGACGTCACGACCCTGTACTTCGAGGCCGATAAGGAAGACGAGCTACGAAGGGTCGGCTACTCCAAGGAACGCCGCGTCGACCCGCAGATCGTGGTGGGCCTGCTGGTCGACCGGTGCGGGTTCCCGCTGGAAATCGGCTGTTTTGAAGGAAACAAGGCCGAGACCCTGACCATCATCCCGATCGTGAAAGCGTTCCAGGCCCGTCATGACATCACCGACATGGTCATCGTCGCTGATGCCGGCATGCTCGCCAGGGGCAATCTGCGCGAGCTCGACGCCGCAGGGTTGCGCTTCATCGTCGGGTCCCGGATCACCAAAGCGCCCAACGATCTGGCCTCGCACTTCCATTGGAACGGAACAACATTCACAGATGGCCAGATCATCGACACCATCACCCCACGCGATCAACGCGGCGCCGCCGCCAAAACCAGCGACCCGAAACTTAGAGCCGAACCCGTCTGGAATCCGGCAACCCATACCAAGTCCTGGCGGGCGGTGTGGGCGTACTCGAGGAAACGGGCAGCGCGGGACAACAAGACGCTCAACCTGCAGGAGAACAAAGCCCGCGCCGTCATCGCCGGAGACAAAGCCGCCCGCACACCACGTTTCGTGACAGTCCGCAACGGCGCCCACGAACTCGACACCGCCTCGCTAGAGCGGGCGCGGCGCCTGGTCGGACTCAAAGGCTACGTCACCAACATCGACGCTGCGCTCATGCCCGCGACCGAAGTAATCGCCAACTACCACGACATCTGGCACGTCGAGCAGTCGTTCCGGATGTCGAAATCCGACCTTGCCGCCAGGCCCATATTCGCCCGCACCCGCGATGCCATCGAGGCCCACCTAACCATCGTGTTCACCGCACTAGCTGTCAGCCGCGAAGTCCAGACCCGCACCGGACTGTCGCTGCGGCGGTTCCTGCGCACCCTCAGACCTCTGCGTTCGGCCACCATCGACCTCAACGGCATCATCGCCACATTCCCGCCCGCACTGAACACCGAGGTCAAATCAATCCTCGACGCGCTGAACGTCGAAAACCCAAGGCACTAAGGCAAATGACCCAACTCGGGTCGGAAGATCGGGAGCGAGTTCGCCTTTCGTGGTGAGGCCCAGCTTCCTCCCCGCGGCCTACATGATCAACCCGGGCCAACAAGGGGGGCAAATAACCCAAATTATCCTCCCCAACCGCCTGGGCCCCATCGTTCTCGACGCCACGACCTTCACCTTCCCCGGATTCACCATCCCCACCGAGTCGGTGCAGGTGAGCCTGCCCTTGTCGCTGACTATCCCGGGGTTCACGATCCCCGGTGGTGCGCTGATTCCCGAACTGCCGCTGGGGCTGGCGTTGTCGAACGGCACCCCCGTCATCGACATCCCAGCCATCACTCTGTTCGACCGGATCGGGTTGGACCTGAACCTCAACACCAGCATCGGCCCGATCGACATTCCGATCGCCGGCATCGGTGGGGTTCCGGGCTTCGGAAACTCGACAGGCGACCCATCGTCGGGTTTCTTCAACATCGGTGGTGGGGGTTCGGGCTTCTGGAACAGCGGTGCGAGCATGTCGGGCTGGCTCAACGCCATGACCGATCCGCTACTCGGGTCGGCTTCGGGCTTTTCCAACTTCGGCACCCAACTTTCCGGGGTGCTCAACCGCGGCGCCGGCCTCTCGGGTGTATTCAACGCTGGCACGCTCGGGCTAGTCGGTGCGGCATTCGTCTCCGGTTTGGGCAACGTGGGCCAGCAGCTGTCAGGTCTGCTGTACACCGGCGCCGGCCCGTAACAAGCTGTGGGCACACGGTGGCCTCCGTACGTGCGTTTGCGGACGTGTCGAGGCCGAGCCAAAAGCAGCTGTGACGTATGTCTCGCCCCAGCGTGCCACGGGGACGGAGCTCAGGTACTGTTCTTGCGGCCGAACTAGCAAACTCGCAGTGGAAGGGTTCATATGAGTAATCAGCCGCCTCCCGGCGGGTCATACCCCCCGCCCCAATCCGGTGGATACGAGCCGCCCAGCGGCTACCAGCCGCCCCCTCCATCTGCGCCGGGCGGTGGCAGCTTCCCACCTCCGCCTCCACCGCCCCAGGGCGGCTACCCCCCTCCGCCTCCGCCGTCCGGCGCAGTTGCGCCCCCGCCGCCCGGTCCGGCCATCCGTGACCTGCCCCAGGACGCCTACACGCCGTGGGTCACCCGCGTGCTGGCGGCACTCATCGACGGTGTGCCGATCGCTGTGGTCGTCGGTATCGGGCAGATCATTTCGACGCTGCTGACGACGACACGTCACTACGAGTCGTACGGATACAGCTACGACGTCAGCGAGCCGTCGATCTTCGGGATTCTGCTGTCGTGGCTGCTCAACCTCGCGGCGCTGGCCTACGTCGTCTGGAACTTCGGGTACAAGCAGGGGACGACCGGGTCGAGCATCGGCAAGGGGATCATGAAGTTCAAGGTCGTCAGCGAGGCGACCGGACAGCCCCTTGGATTCGGGATGTCGTTGGTCCGCCAGCTGGCGCACATTGCCGACGGCCTCGCGTGCTACATCGGATATTTGTGGCCACTCTGGGACGCCAAGCGGCAGACCTTCGCGGACAAAATCATGACGACGGTTTGCCTACCGATCTGACGCCAAACAGCAAACGTGCTGTGTAGCTGAGGATTAGGGCTGTCCCAAGCCTGACGCCACCCCGGTCGCTGATTGCGGCCGGGGTGGCGTTCGCTATTAGGCTGATCCCGATGAGTGACGAGCGCACGGCACAGCACGGTCTTGGAACTAAAGCCATCCACGCCGGGTACCGACCCGATCCGGCGACCGGAGCCGTCAACACTCCGATCTACGCCAGCAGCACCTTCGCCCAGGACGGTGTCGGCGGCCTGCGCGGCGGATTCGAATACGCGCGCACCGGCAACCCGACGCGGGCGGCGCTGGAAGCGTCGCTGGCCGCCGTCGAGGAAGGCGCATTCGGGAGGGCGTTCAGTTCCGGGATGGCGGCCACCGACTGTGCGCTCCGGGCGATCCTGCGCCCCGGAGATCACCTGGTCATCCCGGACGACGCCTATGGCGGCACCTTCCGGTTGATCGACAAGGTTTTCACCCACTGGGGCGTCGAGTACACGCCGGTGGCATTGGCCGATCTGGATGCGGTGCGCGGGGCGATCACGTCGCGAACCCGGCTGATTTGGGTGGAGACGCCGACCAACCCGTTGCTGTCGATCGCCGACATTGCCGGCATCGCGGCCCTGGGTCAGCAGAGCGGGGCAAAAGTGCTGGTGGACAACACGTTTGCCTCGCCCGCGTTGCAGCAACCGTTGACGCTCGGTGCGGACGTGGTGCTGCACTCGACCACCAAGTACATCGGTGGGCACTCCGATGTGGTGGGCGGTGCGCTGGTGACCAACGACGAAGAGCTGGACCAGGCGTTCGCGTTCCTGCAGAACGGCGCCGGAGGGGTACCCGGTCCCTTCGACGCCTACCTGACCCTGCGCGGGCTCAAGACGTTGGTGGTGCGCATGGAGCGGCACAGCGAAAACGCTGCAGCGGTAGCCGAGTTCCTCACCGGACATCCGTCAGTAAGCGCAGTGCTCTACCCGGGGCTCCCCGATCACCCCAACCACGAGGTCGCCGCTCGGCAGATGCGGCGTTTCGGTGGGATGGTCTCGGTTCGGATGAAAGACGGACGGCAAGCCGCGGAGCGGCTGTGCGCCAACACCAAGGTCTTCATCCTCGCCGAATCACTGGGCGGCGTGGAGTCGCTGATCGAGCATCCCAGCGCCATGACGCACGCGTCGACCGCCGGCTCGCAATTAGAGGTTCCCGACGATTTGGTTCGCCTTTCGGTCGGGATCGAGGACATCGCCGATCTGCTCGCCGACCTCGAACAGGCGCTCGCCTAGCCGCTGCGCCGTACCGACCTAGGAGTGGTACGGCTCCGCGCTGACCAGCGTGACCTCGATGGTCTTGCCGCTAGGCACGACGTAGCTGCGGGTCTCGCCCACCTTGGCGTCGATCAACGCCGCACCCAACGGCGAGTTGGGCGAGTAGACCTCGAGCTTGCCGTCGTTGACTCCCTCTTGCCGGGTAGCGATGAGGAAGGTCTCCGAGTCCGACTCGTCGCCGTTGTAGTAGACCTTGACCACCGAACCGGGCAGTGCCACCCCGGACTGCTTCGGCGCTTCGCCGACTTTCGCGTTGTTGAGCAGGTCTTGCAGCTGACGGATGCGCGCCTCCTGCTGACCCTGCTCTTCCCGGGCGGCGTGGTAGCCGCCGTTCTCCCGCAGGTCGCCCTCCTCGCGGCGGTCATTGATTTCGGCGGCGATGACCGGACGGTTAGCGATCAACTGGTCGAGTTCGGCCTTGAGTCGGTCATGTGACTCCTGGGTCAACCAGGTCACCTGAGTATCCGTCATCTCGTGGCGCTCCTTGCTTGTCGTTTTCCGCGTAGTCGCGTAAGTATCTGATTCCGCCTGGGCGCAAGCGGGTCCCCTCACCCCGGGTGCTGCCCACTCCGTCCTTCTCACGGCCATTAATGCAGCAATACACGGTCCCAGCAGGACCGTGCATTCACTTATGTTACCACCGCGCAAACGCAAGATGACTGTCGTATCCGCAGTTCGGCACCGTTGCGCGGTCAGGAGGATCGCAGGTAACCGGGTACCTCTGTGCCGCAACCGTATACGTCCGCCATCACCGGTGGCTTGCTGGATTTGAGCGTCGTCGTGACCTGCACAGTGGCCTGATCGGAGGGGGGAACCAGCACCTCGCGGCGGCCCGTCTCGCTGCCGTCTTTGGCCCGCACCCGCACGATGCAGTCCACCGGCCGCGACGGGTCCTTACGGGTCACGCTGATGGTCACCGACGCCGTTTCGCTATCGATGATTTGATAGCCGGCCAGCGAACCGCTGACGTCGCTGGTGGCGATGCGCTGGTAGCCGATCACGGCGATCACGAGGCCAGCCACCACGACCAACACCCCCAGGCCGATCGCGATGTGACGCCGCGACCGGCGTGACAGCCGCGCCCGACCGTAACGGGCCGCGGGACGAGACGGGGCATCGGAGTTCATGGCTGATCGCTAGTTGGTCGCTAGGTGGGTGGGGGGTCTGGGACCCCGGTCGACGTAATGGAACGATGGAGAACTGGAATTATAGGGTCGCTGTTGGGCGTCGCTGTTGGGTGACGCTGTTGGGTGATGCAGCAGGCCCACTACTGGACAGACGACGCAGCGGACCCAGATGGACGAGGGGGCAAGTGAGCGAACTGCGGTTGATGGCGGTGCACGCCCACCCGGACGACGAGTCCAGCAAGGGCGCGGCCACCTTGGCCCGGTATGCCGACGAGGGGCACCGCGTGATGGTGGTGTCGCTGACCGGTGGTGAGCGCGGCGAGATCCTGAACCCGGCGATGGACCTGCCCGACGTGCACGGCCACATCCACGAAATCCGGCGCGACGAGATGGCCAGGGCTGCCGAGATCCTCGGCGTCGAGCACACCTGGCTGGGCTTTGTCGACTCCGGGCTGCCCAAGGGGGACCCACCGCCACCACTGCCCGAAGGTTGTTTCGCGCTGGTGCCGCTCGAGGAGTCCACCGAGGCGCTGGTGCGCGTGGTCCGGGAATTCCGGCCGCACGTGCTGATCACCTACGACGAGAACGGCGGCTACCCGCATCCCGACCACATTCGCTGCCACGAGGTTTCCATGGCCGCGTACGAGGCATCCGGCGACTATCGGCTCTTTCCCGAAGCCGGCGAGCCGTGGACAGTGTTGAAGCTGTACTACGTGCACGGCTTCCTGCGGCAGCGCATGGAGGTGCTGCAGAACGAGTTCATCAAACGCGGCCAAAAAGGCCCGTTCGACAAGTGGCTCACGCATTGGCTCCCCGAACATGACCCCTACGCCAACCGGGTGACGACGCGGGTCGAATGCGCGGCCTACTTCCCCCAACGCGACGACGCCTTGCGGGCGCACGCCACCCAGATCGACCCGAATGCCGAGTTCTTTGCCGCCCCGCTGGAGTGGCAGGAAGAGCTGTGGCCGACCGAGGAGTTCGAACTGGCCCGCTCCCGCGTGCCCATCAAACTCCCCGAGAGTGACCTGTTCGCCGGGATCGAGAACCCGTGAACCACTTTCTGCTCAGTGTGATTGCTGAAGGCCCGCGCAACAATGGGCCGGACTTCGGCAAGGCCAGCCCAGTCGGCTTGCTGGTGGTGGTACTGCTGGTCATCGCCACCCTGTTTCTGCTGCGGTCGATGAACCGTCAACTCAAGAAGGTGCCCGAGTCGTTCGACCCTCAGCACCCGGAGCCCGATCAGGCCGCCGACGAGGGCACGGACGCGGTCGACGGGCCCGCCCCCAACAACGACCCATACCCCGGGCAAGGCCGACCCGCCCGATCACCGGGACCCGATGAGCCCGGCTGAATCGGGGGCGAACACCCTCGCCCGGGCCACTAGCCCATATCTGCGCCAGCACGCCGACAACCCGGTGCACTGGCAGCAGTGGACGCCGCAGGCATTGGCCGAAGCCGCGGCGCGCGACGTGCCGATCCTGCTGTCCATCGGTTATGCCGCGTGCCATTGGTGTCACGTCATGGCCCACGAATCGTTCGAAGACGACGAAGTGGCCGCGGCTATGAATGCCGGTTTCGTCTGCGTCAAGGTCGACCGCGAGGAACGGCCGGACATCGACGCCGTCTACATGAACGCCACCGTTGCGCTCACCGGTCAGGGCGGATGGCCCATGACGTGCTTCCTCACACCCGATGGCCGACCCTTCTTCTGCGGCACCTACTACCCGAAGGACAGCTTCTTGCAACTTCTTTCGGCCGTCTCGCAGACATGGCGGGAGCGTCGAGGCGAGGTTGAGGAGACGTCGGACCACATCGCCGACGAACTGCGCAAGATGACGTCGGCCCTGCCTGGCGGGGGTCCGGAGATCGCGCCCGAGCTGTGCGAGCACGCGGTGGCCACCGTGCTGCGTGAGGAGGACACCGTTCGCGGCGGCTTCGGCGGAGCTCCCAAGTTCCCACCGTCAGCGCTGCTGGAGGGGCTGCTGCGCCACTATGAGCGCGTCGGAGGTACCGGTTCGGGGGCGGCCGCGCTGCAGGCCGTCGAGCGGACGTGCACCGCGATGGCGCGGGGCGGCATCTACGATCAACTGGCCGGCGGCTTCGCCCGCTACAGCGTCGACAATGCGTGGGTCGTACCGCATTTCGAGAAGATGCTCTACGACAACGCGCTGTTGCTGCGCGTGTACGCGCACTGGGCGCGGCGCACGGGTGATCCACTGGCGCATCGCATCACCGCCCAGACCGCCTGGTTCCTGCTCGACGAACTCGCCGACGGCGCCGTGTTCACGTCGTCGCTGGATGCCGACGCCGACGGTCGCGAAGGTTCTACCTATGTGTGGACACCGGCTCAGCTCACCGGGGTACTGGGTGAGGATGACGGGCGTTGGGCGGCGGAGGTTTTCGAGGTCACCCCGGACGGCACGTTCGAACACGGGTCCTCGGTGCTGCAGTTGCTGCACGAGCCGGACGACCACCAACGCTTCGAACGCATCAGGCGCGCGCTGTTGGCGGCCAGGCTCACCCGAGTCCAACCGGGGCGTGACGACAAGGTTGTCACGTCGTGGAACGGGTTGGCGATCACCGCCCTGACCGAGGCCAGCGTGGCGCTCGACCAGCCCGACCTGACCCAGGCCGCGCGGCGGTGCGCGGCCGCCCTGCTTGACCTGCACGTCGTCGACGGCCGGCTGCGGCGGGCCAGCTTGGGCGGTGTGGTGGGCGACAGCGGCGCGATCCTGGAAGACCACGCGATGCTGGCCACCGGGCTGTTGTCGCTCTACCAGCTGACGGCCGAGGACGAGTGGCTGACCGCAGCGACCGATCTGTTGGACACCGCGGTGCTGCACTTCCGCGACGCACAACGCCCCGGCCGGTGGTTCGACACCGCCGACGATGCCGAGCAACTGGTGCTCCGGCCCGCCGACCCGTTGGACGGAGCCACTCCGTCCGGGGCGTCGTCGATCGCCGAGGCGCTACTGACCGCCGCTCATCTGGTCGACGGCTCCCGCGCCGAGCGCTACCTGCAGCTGGCGAACGAGACGTTGCGTGCGCATTCGGTGCTCTTGGCTCGCGCGCCGCGCTCGGCGGGTCATTGGCTGGCGGTGGCCGAAGCCGCGGTGCGCGGACCGTTGCAGATCGCAGTCGCCTGCGCCGAGCAGCTGTCGCCGCTGTTGGCCGATGCGCGCCGACTGGCTCCGGGCGGGGCGATTGTGGTTGGGGGCGAGGTGGACTCGTCGCCGCTGCTCAGCGGCCGGGACCGGGTGGCCGGCGCCGATGCGGCATATGTGTGCCGCGGCCGCACGTGTGACCTACCGGTGACGAGTGCGGCCGAGCTCGCGGACGCCCTGGGCGTGCCCGGGTAAGCCTGGCCGATCCGCCCGCGACTAACCTCCGTCCCATGCCACGTCCCGACAGGACTCATGAACTCACCGACACGGTGCACCGCTACCTGGCAGCGGTGGCCAACGGCAGCGTCGACGATCTGGTCGCCTTCTATGCTGACGACGCCACGCTCGAGGACCCGGTCGGTGGCGAGGTGCACATCGGCAAGTCCGCCATCGCCGGGTTCTATTCGGCGATCATCGGGATGGAGCGGGAGACCGAACTCGTGACGCTACGGGTTTCGGGCAACGAAGCCGCGTTTCACTTCCGGTTGATCGTGGCCGCCGGCGACAACAAGATGCAGATCGAGCCCATCGAGACGATGGTGTTCAACTCGCAGGGCAAGGTCACGGCGATGAAGGCGTATTGGTCAGCCGCCGACGTCAAGCGGCTGTAGCCAAGCGTTGAATTCGGCGGTCGTGCGTCAGTAGAAGACCACGAACCACATCGCGATGTAGTGGCAGATAGCCGCCACCGCGGTGCAGGCGTGGAAGAACTCGTGATAGCCGAAGGTCGACGGCCACGGGTCCGGCCACCTCAGCGCATAGAGGATGCCGCCGATGCTGTACAACGCGCCGCCGACCAGCAGCAGCACCAGGGCGGCGACTCCCGCGTTGTGCAGGATCGTCCCGATGTACCACACGGCCACCCAACCCAGCAGGATGTAGAGGGGCACCCCCACCCAGCGGGGCGCCGAGGGCCAGAGCATCTTCAGCAGGATGCCGGCCGCTGCGCCTCCCCACACGATCGACAACATCAATTTCGCGGAATCGGGCGGCAGGGCCAGCAAGGCGAAGGGTGTGTAGCTACCGGCGATGAACACGAAGATCATCGAGTGGTCGGCGCGCTTCATCCATTTCCGAGACGTCTCTGATTTCCAGTTGACTCGGTGGTAGGTGGCGCTGACCGTGAACATGAAGATGGTGGCAAACGTGTAGAGCAGCGTGGCCAAGCCGGCCTTGGTGGAGTGGACGGCCCACGACACCGCAACCAGCGATGCGCCGGCGGCGACCGCGATGACTGCGGAGTAGACGTGGATCCAGCCGCGGGCGCGCGGCTTGCCCAGGACCCGGGCTACGCCGTCGACGACGGTATGGGCAGCATCACGTGGCGAGAAGCCGTCCTCGGTTTCTGGCTTGTTGAGAGTGTCGGTCTGGCTGGTCATATCTCCCCTGTTACCTCGTGGTTGGTGCTGATCAGCAAGCCGTTGGTAGATACCCATCAGGGTAGCGGGGCTAGCTGTGTCCCAGCTGTTCGACATGGTGTGATATTGCCTCGAATCGGCCCCGGAAACCCGCACTCGCCACAGTAGGGTGATGTCCGTGGAGATCATCCCGCCGCGGCTCAAGGAGCCGTTGTATCGGCTCTATGAGCTTCGGTTGCGGCAGGGGTTGGCCGCCTCCAAGGCCGATCTGCCACGCCACATCGCGGTCCTTTGCGACGGAAACCGGCGCTGGGCGCGCAGCTTGGGATACGACGACGTCAGCTACGGCTACCGCATGGGCGCCCTAAAGATCGCCGAAATGCTGCGATGGTGCCAGGACGCCGGCATCGAGATGACCACCATCTATCTGCTGTCCACCGAAAATCTGCAGCGTGATCCCGACGAACTGGCCGCACTCATCGAGATCATCACCGATGTCGTCGAAGAGATCTGTGCACCCGCCAACCGCTGGAGCGTTCGCACCGTCGGCGATCTGGAACTGTTGGGCGAGGAAACGGCAAAGCGGCTGCGTGATGCGGTGGATTCGACGCCGAGCACGGCAACCTTCCACGTCAACGTCGCGGTTGGTTATGGCGGGCGCCGGGAAATCGTCGATGCGGTACGGGCCCTGCTGAGCAAGGAGCTCGCCAACGGCGCGACGGCCGAGGAACTCATCGAAAAGGTAACGGCCGAAGGAATTTCGGAAAATCTTTACACGTCAGGGCAACCCGATCCGGACCTGGTGATCCGGACGTCGGGGGAGCAGCGACTGTCCGGGTTTCTGCTCTGGCAGAGCGCCTACTCCGAGATGTGGTTCACCGAAGCTCATTGGCCCGCGTTCCGTCATGTCGACTTTCTGCGCGCGCTGCGCGCTTACAGCCTCCGGCACCGTAGGTACGGCAAGTAGCCGACTCTGTAGTTGGTGTGATTCGCTGGCCGGACTAATCGGTTTCGCTAACCGCAACAATGTTCAGGTGTTGAACAAATGCGGGCCTATTGCCCAAAAACATTAAGAAGTTCTTGGCAGGGCACACGACCTGCGAATATTCCGTGCTAACGTCGCCCGTGATCAAGCCGTGATGTGAAAGTTATTCACACTCGATATAGCAGCTGTGATGTGTTTGTTAGGCAATCGAGATAAAACGGTTATATAGCGAATCGAAAGGTTAGCGCATGTCATTCGTGATCGTTCCGCCGGCGGTCTTGGCGACTGCGGCAGCGGAAATTGCCGGGATCGGGTCGGCAATCGGTGCGGCGAACAGCGCCGCGAGCGCCGCTACCACGGGCCTGTTGGCCGCGGCCGCCGACGAGGTTTCGACCGCGATCACCATGTTGTTCAACACCAACGCCTTGGAATACCAAAGCCTCAGCGCTCAGGTGGCGGCGTTCCACTCTCAGTTCGTCAACGCCCTGACCGGCGGTGCGAATACGTTCGCCAGCGCCGAAGCGGCGAATGCCGCTCAGCTGGGCGGCGTTACTGGTGCTCAGGGGGGCGCCATTGGCGAAGGCGCGACGGTGACCGAGGGCGGGGCGGCCACGGCGCAAGCCGGCCTGATGGGCGTTGCGGAGAGTGGCGGCCTTAATGCCCTGTCGGTGAGTGGGGCGACGACGTCGCTCGGCAGCGCCACCAACACCGGCGTCGAAGCGGCCTACACGGTGAAATCGCAATGGCAGAGCGGTTACGTGGCCAATTACACCATTACAAACACCGGTGCAACCCCTCTTACTAATTGGCAGCTGCAATTCAATCTGCCCGAAAATGCATCGATCACTAATGCGTGGAGCACGCAACTCACCCAGTCTGGTTCGCAGTACACCCTGACTCCACAGAGTTACAACAGCACGATTTCGCCCGGTGAGTCGATCACCATCGGTTTCCAGGCCGCGCAAACGGGCGAATATTCGGCGCCGACCGATGTCCTCGTCAGCGGAAATCACGCCGCCGCGGAACCCCCGACGAATCCGCCCACTAATCCGCCGACCAACCCACCGACCAACCCGCCGACCGAGCCACCAACCACCCCACCGACCACCCCGCCAGCCGTTCCGCCGGCCACCGGCGATGGCCTCACCGCCACATACACGACGCCGTCGCAGTGGGAGGGCGGCTACATCGCGAACTACACGATCACAAACACCGGCACCACGCCGATGTCGAACTGGCAGTTGGAATTTGACCTGCCGCAGAATGCATCGATCACCAACGCGTGGAGCGCACAGGTCACCCAGGCGGGTGGCCACTACACGCTGACTCCGCAGAGCTACAACAGCACCATTGCGCCGGGTGAGTCGATCACCGTCGGGTTCCAGGCCGCGCAGTCGGGCGCATACTTGCCCCCGACCGAGGTGCTGATCAATGGCCAACCGGTGCCAAGTAGCGAGCCTCCGACGAATCCGCCGACTAACCCACCGACCAATCCGCCGACGAACCCGCCCACCGAGCCTCCGACCAACCCGCCGACTAACCCGCCGACTAACCCGCCGACCAACCCGCCGACGGAACCCCCGACCGTTCCGCCGACCACCGGGGACGGTCTGACTGCTACCTATTCCACGCCGTCGCAGTGGGATGGCGGTTACATCGCGAACTACACGATCACCAACTCAGGCGCGACGCCGATCACCAACTGGCAGCTGCAATTCGACCTGACCGGCAACGCGTCCATCGGCAACTCGTGGAATACGCAGCTGGTTCAGACGGGTTCGCATTACACCTTGAACCCGGCCAGCTACAACGCGATGATCGCGCCGGGCGATTCGATCACCCTCGGCTACCAGGTGGCTCAGGTCGGCGCCTACGTGGCACCGACGAACCTGTTGATCAACGGCGAACCGGTCACGGTTACCCCTCCGACCACGCCGCCCACGACGCCGCCGACGACCCCGCCCGTCACGCCGCCGCCGGGGGCGACGGTGATTTCCACGCAGTATGGGACGACGACGGTCAACGGTGGGTATGTGGTGCAGAACAATGCGTGGAACAACCCGTCGGGGCAGACGATTGCGGTGGATCCCACGGGTGGGTTCACGATCACGCAGATGAATGGGTCGGCGTCGACCAATGGTGCGCCGTTGGGGTATCCGTCGATTTTCGAGGGGGTGCATTACGGCACGTCGTCGACGGGGACGAATCTGCCGATTCAGTTGAGTCTGATCGATACGGCGATGACCAGTATCGATTACAACTACGTGCCGACGGGGGTGTGGAACGCCTCCTACGACATCTGGCTGGATTCGAGCTACACCACTACCGGGGTCAACGATCACGAGATCATGATCTGGTTCAACCATCAGGGTCCGATTCAGCCGGTGGGGTCGCCGACGGGGAATGTGACGGTGGCGGGCAGGAACTTCACGTTGTGGATGGGCAGCAATGGTCAGAACACGGTGACGTCGTATGTGGCGACCGAGCCGATCGAGGTGTGGACCTTCGATGTGATGGATTTCGTCGACCACACCGACAGCATCGCCAGCTTGCCGGTCAACCAGAGCTGGTATCTGACCAGCATCCAAGCCGGCTTCGAACCCTGGCAGGGCGGCGTGGGCCTGGCCGTCGAATCCTTCGACGCCAAGGTCACCACCAACACCTAAGGCTCCGCCCGGCGCCCCGCGATGTTCCTGACGGCGGGCGGGGTGCGGGTCCGGCTGGGGCCTGGGCAGGGTCGAGCTAACTGGCCCTCGTTGCCGCCCCAGCCGGACCGTATTGCTTCGCCTGTGGGCTTTCGTTGTATCGCAATGTGGCCTGGCTCCTATTGACAAACCCCTGCTAGTGGGCAGAGACGGGTTTCGTGCTTCTACGAGCAACTAGAGGGAACTGATCGGACAGTCCGAATGGCGATCGATGCGCTCCCTCGGCGCGGGCGCTAGGCGAATGGTCGTTAGTTTGCTCACACAACGCGCCCGGTGGACACGGAATTGGATGCGTGTCAAATAACTTTGCACTTCAGAAGCTTGGCGCCGACTGGACGTTGGCTGTCAAGCAGAATACGAGACTTTGCTGCAGAAGCCAAGTATGACTGTCCTGCGTTCTCTTAACGCTCGCTGACCCGGACCCATCCGGCCGCCATAGCAAACGCAGTTGTCTCCTATTTATTAGTACGTACGTACCAGACAGCACCCACTAGCAGATGCCGCGGCATCGTGGGGGTGGTCCAGCTGGCGTCGGTGAGCGCGTTTTGGCATGAGGCGCAGCCAGGTGCTGACAGCAAACGTAGATAAGTGCCTGGCTAAGCGGCCGGAGCGGTATCGCGAGCCGGCGCGCCTATGTGTTAATGGTGAGGCCGGCACGGCGGGATTGGCCTGTGCCTCTCAGGGGCGTACCCTAACGCACATTAAATTCATATCCTGAGCAGGATCTTAGCGAGACTACAGAACGCATCGTGCGCGGAGGGCTGTCCGTCGCCAGCCGCGCGATGCGATCGCGACATTAGGTCGTACCCATTTGTAGTGGTCACGCTCGCTGTCGGCGCCACGCCGCGCAGCAAAATTGGATAATACTTGTGTTCAGAATGCTCCCCCGTTACAGTCAGCACGTCGTATGACAACCATGCCCGCGACCCAGCAGGAGTCTAGTGATGTCGTTCTTGGTGGCTTCCCCAGAATTGTTCGCTCAAGCAGCGGCCAGTCTGGATGGATTGCGCTCTACGATCAGCGCGGCCAATGGAACGTGGTCGGTTCCGATCACGTCGTTGCTACCCGCCGCCCAAGACGAGATCTCGGCGGCTATCGCCGCGGTGTTCGGCGCTCACGCGCAGGGCTATAAGGCGATCAGCGCTCAGGCCGAGGCGTTCCACGCCCAATTCGTGCAGAGTCTGAGCGCCGCCGGCGCGGCGTACGCAACGGCGGAGACGGCCAACGTCTCGCCGCTACAGGGCGTGCTGGACCTGATCAACGCTCCCTCCAACGCGGTATTGGGCCGCCCGCTGATCGGCAACGGCGTCGACGGGGCGCCCGGGACCGGCGCGAACGGCGGCGCCGGCGGTCTGCTGTGGGGCAACGGTGGAAACGGTGGTTCTGGCGCTGACGGCCAGGTCGGCGGTAACGGTGGGGCCGCCGGTCTCTTCGGTACCGGCGGTGCTGGCGGGACCGGTGGTGCCGGCGCTGCTGGCGGAAACGGTGGCGCTGGCGGGATCCTCTGGGGCAACGGCGGTGCCGGCGGAACCGGCGGTGTCGGCGCTGGCCCCGGTCTGACCGGTGGCGCGGGCGGTATCGGCGGAAACGCCGGGTTGTTCGGTACCGGTGGGGTTGGCGGTGCTGGCGGTGCCGGCGGTGCCGGCGACCAACTAGCGGGCATCCACGGCGGTGACGGTGGTGTCGGCGGTAGGGGCGGCAACGGCGGGGCGTTGTTCAGCACCGCCGGGGCGGGCGGTGTCGGCGGTGCCGGTGGCGCCGGCTACACGGGCGCGGCGTCCACCGACCCAGGCATTGCCGGTGGCACCGGAGGTAACGGCGGCAATGGCGGCGCCGGTGGCGCCGCCGGTGGCACTGGCTTGTTCGGGGCCGGCGCCGCGGGCGGCCAGGGCGGTGCGGCCGGACTCGGCGGTGACGGCGGTGCCGGTGCCGCTGGTGTGGACGGAAACATCCACGGCGGTGCTGGCGGGCAGGGTGGCAACCCGGGCATTGGCGGCGTGGGTGGCGCGGGCTCGCTCGGCGCACCCAACGGCGCGGCCGGTGCCGCGGCCACCAGCGGCGGTAACGGCGGCGCCGGCGGCGCGGGCTACAGCGCTGCGGGTGGGTCGAACGCCAATGGCGGCAATGGCGGCGCCGGTGGCAATGGCGGCGCGGTCGGAAACGGTGGCGCCGGTGGCGCCGGCGGCCACGGCGACGGCAGCGGTAACGGCGGCAATGGTGGCCAAGGCGGCGTGGGCCGCGTCGGCGGTGCCGGCGGTGCCGGCGGTGACGGCGGCGAGACGGGCAACGGTGGTCACGGTGGTGCCGGTGGTAACGGAGCGGTCGGTGTCGCAGGGGCCGACGGGGCCACCCCGGGTGCCTCAGGCGGCACGGGCGGAGCCGGCGGTATCGGTGGCGTCGGTGGCGCCGGTGGGCGCGGCGGAACCATCTCGGGCAACGGCGGTAACGGTGGCGCCGGTGGTGTCGGCGGTCTTGGTGGTGCGGGCGGTGCCGGCGCCACTGGGGCGGACGCCACAGTCGCCGGAGCCACCGGCGGGGCCGGCGGCCACGGCGGCAACGGCGGCGTCGGCGGCCAAGGCGGCCAAGGCGGAGTCGGTGGAGAAGCGCTGGGTAGCGGCATCGGTGGTCTCACCGGCGTCGGCGGCGCGGGCGGCCAGGGCGGTGCGGCCGGGATCGGCGGCGACGGCGGGACCGGCGGAGCCGGCAGCCAGACTGTGCGCAATGGCGGTACCGGCGGCCGGGGCGGCGACCCCGGTGTTGGTGGCGCCGGTGGCGCCGGCGGCCTGAACGGCACCGGAACCGCGGTTGCCGCCTCCGGCGCGGCAGGGAATGCCGCGACCTTTGGCGGTAACGGCGGTGCCGGCGGCAGGGGCTGGGACGCCATCGTCCCAGGCGCGCATGGCGGCAACGGCGGCGCAGGCGGTGCCGGTGGCCTCGTCGGCAATGGCGGCAGGGGCGGTGACGGCGGTAACGGCGCGCAAGGCGTCGACGGTACCGACCCGACCCAAACGGGCAGCGGCAACGGCGGGACCGGCGGTAACGGCGGCCACGGCGGCGCTGGTGGTTCGGCCGGGACACAAGCCGGCTTCGGCGGCGACGGCGGTAAGGGCGGCATCGGCGGTCAGGGTGGAAGCGGCGCGCAAGGCGCTGACGCAACCGACCCGTCCAAGATCGGTGGTACCGGCGGAAACGGCGGGGCAGGCGGGATCGGCGGTAATGGTGGTAAGGGCGGCGACGCCCCGAACCCGCTCGGCAACCTGGGCGTCGGCGGTGACGGTGGTAAGGGCGGCGCGGCCGGTCTGGGTGGTGACGGTGGACATGGCGCGCATGGCACCGCTGACCACTTCGACGGTGGCGCCGGCGGCCTAGGCGGTAACCCCGGCACGGTCGGGGCCGGTGGCCTGGGTGGCTACGGCTCGACCTTTGGTACGGACGGAACGAGCGGCGCCGCGGCAACCAGCGGCGGCAACGGTGGCGCCGGCGGCGATGGCTACAGCGACCCCAACCCCAGCGGACTTGCCGGCGGTAAGGGTGGCGCCGGCGGCAACGCCGGTGCGGTCGGTAACGGTGGCGCCGGCGGTAAGGGCGGCAACGGCGCCCAAGGTATCGAGGGTGAAGAGGGCACCGGCCAGACCGGCGGGACCGGCGGCGTCGGCGGGCAAGGCGGCGCCGGCGGCAAGGGTGGCTCCATATCCGGAAACGGCGGTGCCGGTGGCGCCGGCGGTATCGGCGGGAAGGGCGGAACCGGCGCGAGAGGTGCCGACTCGACTGACCCGACTCTGGCTGGTGGCGCAGCCGGCAACGGTGGTGTCGGTGGCCAGGGTGGTGCCGGCGGTAACGGCGGCGGCGTGACCCCAGGAAAGGGAACTGTCGGCGTCGGTGGCGACGGTGGTCAGGGTGGTGACGCCGGTATCGGCGGGCGCGGTGGCGACGGCGCCGCCGGCACCTCAGGCCACATCGACGGCAGTGCTGGTGGTCAGGGTGGCGACCCGGGTAGCGCAGGGGCCGGCGGTAGCAAGGGCACCGGCTCAGTCAACGGTAACAACGGCGTCGCTGGTAATGCGGCCACCTTCGGTGGTGACGGCGGTACCGGCGGTAGGGGCTTCGATGCTGAAGCGGGCTCCGGCGCAACCGGTGGCGTTGGTGGCGCCGGTGGTGCCGGCGGTTTGCTGGGTAACGGCGGTACCGGCGGTGCTGGTGGCAAGGGCGATGGCAGCGGTGCTGGCGGTGCCGGCGGTCAGGGTGGCAACAGCGGTGCGCAGGCTGGCAGCGGTGGTGACGGTGGCGCCGGTGGTGCCGGGGGCGCCACCGGTAACGGCGGCGCCGGTGGTACGGGTGGCGGCGGCCTGTCGCCAGAGGGTGTCGGCGGTACCGGTGGTAAGGGCGGCGCCGGCGGTGCGACATCTGGGGATGGTGGCATCGGTGGTGACGGCGGTGTCGGCAAGGTTGGCGGTGGCGCCGGCGGCGCCGGTGGTAATGCCGGCCAGAACGGCGACGGTGGCGCCGGTGGCAACGGCGGTGCGGGCCTGGTGGGCGCCAATGGCGCAAACGGGGTCGGCTCGGGCGTTAACGGGACCAACGGAGTGGCCGGCGGCTACGGCGGCCGCGGCGGCGACGGCGGCGCCGGGGGCACGGTGTCCGGCAACGGCGGGGCCGGCGGTACGGGTGGCGCTGGCGGACAAGGCGGAACGGGCGGCAAGGGTGCCAACTCGACCAACCCGACCACGGCTGGCGGTACGGGTGGCCACGGTGGTGCCGGCGGTACGGGTGGCGCCGGCGGTAACGGTGGCACTGCCAGCAAGGGCACCGCGGGTGCTGCCGGAAACGGCGGGGCCGGTGGTGCAGCGGGCCTCGGTGGTGACGGCGGCGATGGCGCCAACGGCACGGCGGCCACCGTCAACGGCAGCGCCGGCGGTAGGGGCGGTGACGCAGGCGCGGTCGGGGTCGGCGGCGCGGCGGGCACCGGCTCGGTCCCCGGCGCCAACGGCGCTAACGGCGCCGACGCCACTAACAGTGGCCACGGCGGTAACGGTGGCAACGGCTTCGACAACGGCGCGAACACCAACGGCGCGAACGGTGGCCACGGCGGCGCCGGTGGTGCAGGCGGTTCGCACGGTGACGGCGGTAACGGCGGTACCGGTGGCAACGGCGCGACCGGTGCCACCGGTGGCGCCAGCGCCACTGGCGGCGCCGGCGGCCGGGGTGGCGACGGCGGTGCCGGTGGCGCCGGCGGATCCGTCCTCGGTGACGCGGGTAACGGCGGCAACGCGGGTAACGGCGGTAAGGGCGGCCAGGGCGGCAACGGTGCCGCTGGCGCCAACTCGAGTACCGCCAATGGCACGGCGGGCACCGGCGGCGCCGCGGGCGACGGAGGCAAGGGTGGCGACGGTGGCAACGGTGGCGCCGCGGGTGTGGCCACGAACGGCAACAACGGCACGGCCGGTAACGCCGGTAACGGCGGCGACGGCGGTAACGCCGGGACGGCTGGTAACGGCGGTAACGGCACCGGCAACCGCACCAACGGCGGCACCGGTGGTGCTGGCGGCGATGGTGGCGCCGGCGGCAACGGCGGTAAGGGCGGTGCCGGCACCGCAACCACTGACGGTGGCGCTGGTGGTAACGGTGGCAAGGGTGGCATCGGATCCAGCGGCGGCACCGGCGGTAGCGCCACCGGTAACACCGGCGGCAACGGTGGCAACGGTGGTACTGGTGGCAACGGCGGCGCCGGTGGTAATGCGGGTGCCGGTGGCGATGGCGCGTCAGGTGGCGCCGCGGGTAGCGCTGGAGACGGTGGTGCCGCTGGCAACGGCGGTAACGGCCAAACGGGCGGTAACGGCCAAAACAGCAACACGGCCGGTAACCGCGAGCCACGTCCCGGTGGCAACGGTGGCCAAGGCGGTGTGGGTGGTGCCGGTGGCGATGGCGCGTCCGGTGGCACCGCGATCGGCGGCGGCACCAACGGCGCGGCGAGTGCCGGTGGCGACGGCGGTGCCGGCGGTACCGGCGGCGACGGCGGTAAGGGTGGCACGGGCGGTGCCGCGACCAGTGGCACCGTGGTTGGAGCAACGGGCGGTGCTGGTGGCTCCAGCGGTGATGGCGGTGCTGGTGGCGCCGGCGGTAAGGGTGGTGCGGGAACCACCACCACCCCAGGCGCAGCCGGTGGTAACGGCGGTCAGGGCGGCTCAGGCGGCACGTCAGGTGCTGGCGGCACAGGTGGTGCCGCTAAGGGCACTGCCCTCGGTGGCAACGGCGGCAATGCAGGCACGGCCGGCTCGGGCGGCGTAGGTGGTGTCGGCGGCGACGGCGGTGCTGGCAACGGCGGCGGGAACGGCGGTAACGCTGGAAACTCCGGCAAGGGCGGTGACGGCGGCGCTGGCGGCGCCGGTGGTGCTCCGAATACCGGTACCACTGGCGGTGACGGCGGTAATGGTGCCAACGGCGGCGACGGCGGCAACCACGCCAGCGGTGGCAAGGGCGGACAAGGCCTGGGCGGCGGAACCGACGGCGACGACGGCCAAGACGGTGACCCCGGATTGGGCGGTAGCGGCGGCGCAGCGGGCACACCCGGTGCGAACGCCAATCCCGGTACTGCGGGCAGCGACGGTAACCCCGGCACCTAAGAACCTAACCCGGCCCTACCAGGTATTACTCCACACACGTCGACCAGCGGTCGCCTGAAACGTCGACCGTCTGAATGTAAGGAAGAGGATTGAGCCGGTGAGTTTTCTGACCTTGCCACCTGAGATCAACTCCCTGAACTTGCTGCTCGGCGCGGGTTCGGCGCCGTTGACGGCGGTGGCGTCGGCCTGGGATGGTCTGGCGGCTGAGTTGAGTTCGGCGTCGTCGTTTTTTGAGTCGGTGACTTCCGGTTTGGTCAACGGTGCCTGGCAGGGGCCGGCGTCGGGCGCGATGGCGGCCGCGGCTTCGCCGTATGCGGCGTGGTTGAGTGCGGCGGGGATCGCGGCTGAGGAGGCGGCGTCGCAGGCTCGGGTGGTGGTGTCGGCGTTTGAGTCGGCGCGGTCGATGGTCGTGCATCCGGCGTTGATTGCGGGTAACCGTAATTCGCTGGTGCGGTTGGCGGTGTCCAACTTGTTTGGGCAGAACTGGCCGGCGATCGCGGCGGTGGAGTCGGCCTACGAGGAGTTCTGGGCCCAGGACGTGGCGGCGATGTTGAGCTACTACGGTGGGGCGTCCTCGGCGGTGTCGGCGTTGACGCCGTTCACCAAGTTGCCGTTGGGTCAGTTGGCGGGCGTGGTGTCGCAGGTGGCTGGCTTGGCTGGTGGCGGCGGTGGGAGTGTCAAAGCTGTTGTTGCGGGCTTGAGTTCGGGCAATGTGGGTGGTTTGCGGCTGGGCGGCTTGCTGGGTGGTTTCAACCTGAGCGGGTTGTTGGGCAGTTTGCGGCTGGGTACGGGCAATCTGGCCAACGTGGGCCTGCACAGCCTGGGTGATGCCGGCACGGGTGCGGCGGCGGCGGCCGGGCGCTGGGGGTCGTTCGGTCGCTTTGGTTGGGGACACTTCGGCGGTGCGGGTCTGCAGGCGTTTGTGCCGGCACTGTCGGGTGGGGGCCTGAGCAGCGTGTTGAGCAGCGGGGCGTTGAGCGCTGTGCTGAGCAGTGGCAGTTTGTCCACGTTGCTGGCCAGCCCGACGGTCACCACGTTGTTGAACAGCCCGGCGGTCGGTAATTTCTTGAGCAGTCCGGCCGTGGGCAACTTGCTGCGTAGTCCGTTGGTGAGCGGTTTGTTGAGCAACCCGGCGATCAGCAGCTTGTTGAGTGGGACGGCGCTGTCGGGCAAGTTGGACGGTCTGCTGGCGGTGAGCCCTGCGGCCGCGGCGGATGCGGTCACCGACATCTTTGGTAACACCGGGACCGGCAACATCGGGTTCGGTAACACCGGTGACAACAACGTCGGGTTCTTCAACACCGGTAACGGCAACGTCGGTTTCGGTAACTCCGGGTTTGACCTGCGCGGCATTTTCAACGCCGGTGAGGGTAACGCCGGGTTGTTCAACACCGGTAGTTACAACACCGGTATCGCCAACTCCGGTATCGGCAACACCGGTTTGTTCAACCCGGGCAACTTCAACACCGGTATCGGTAACCGCGGCAACTTCAACACCGGCAGCTTCAACGACGGCAGCTTCAACAGCGGTGACTTCAACAGCGGTGACACCAACACCGGCTGGTTCAACACCGGCGACCTGAACACCGGTATCGGCAACTCCGGCGACATCAACACCGGTATCGGCAACTCCGGCAACATGAACAACGGGTTCTTCGTCCGGGGCGACGCCCAGGGCATGACCGGTGTTTCCTACTCGATCCACATCGACCGGATCTATGTGGACTACGGCATGCGATTCCCGGTGAACACGATCATTTCCGGTGGCACATTCGACATCACCACGATGCCGTTCAACATCGCGGCGCTGGACCTCAGTTCTCTCAGCAACACGAGCGGCACCATCGGTCCGATCAGCGTTCCGTCCATAACGATCAGCGGCCCACGGCTGAACTTCGTGCTCGGCGGCCCCGGATACACCACATTCGGCGGCATCGTCGGCACCATCGGCCCGATCGATATCCCGTTGTTCTCGATCCCGGCGGGCCCGGGCTTTGGCAACCAGACGGGTGCTCCGTCGTCGGGGTTCTTCAACTCCGGCGAGGGCAGTTCTTCAGGGTTCTTCAACCTGGGCGCGGGCAGTTCGGGATGGCACAACCAGGGGCTGGGCACCTCGGGTTGGGGCAACGTGGGCGATCTGCAGTCCGGTTTGCGCAACCTGGGCAACACCGTCTCGGGGTGGTTCAACGTCAGCTCGTTGGACGCGGCGCAGGAGGCGGTGGTCTCCGGGTTCGGCAACGTCGGCAGCCAGGTTTCCGGGTTCTTCAACGACTCAGTGACCGACCTCACCAGCTTCAGCATCGGCCTGGGCAACGTAGGTGGGCTGAACATCGGTGGCGGCAACGTCGGCCAGCTCAACATCGGGTTGGGCAATGTGGGTGGCTTCAACTTCGGTGGCGGCAACCTGGGCGACATGAACTTCGGGTTCGGTGACCTGGGTAGCCACAACTTCGGGTTCGGCAACCTCGGTGATGGCAACATCGGCTTCGGTAACACCGGTTCGGGCAACATCGGTATCGGTAACACCGGTAACGGCAACATCGGTTTCGGTAACTGGGGCGATGGCAACTTCGGCTTCGCCAACTGGGGAAGCAACAACGTCGGTATCGGGTGGCTCGGTAGCGGCAATGCCGGCTTCGGCGGGCTGAACGCCGGTTCTGACAACGTCGGGTTGTTCAACTCCGGCACCGGCAACCGCGGGTTGTTCAACTCCGGCATTGGCAACACCGGTATCGGCAACACCGGTGAGTACAACACCGGTATCGGTAACACCAGCATCGCCAACACCGGTATCGGCAACACCGGCAGCGGCAACGCGGGTATCGGCAACACCGGCAGCAACAACACGGGAAGCTTCAACGTCGGCAGCTTCAACACCGGCAGTGCCAACCCGGGTCATCTGAACACCGGAAGCTTCAACGCCGGCAGCATCAACACCGGCTTCGCCAATGTCGGCGACGTCAACACCGGGTCGTTCAACACCGGCAGCAGGAACTTCGGCGCATTCAACCTGGGCGACGACGTAGGGGCGGACGGCTACCACATCCCGCTCAACTTCCCGGCGATCCCGATCGACCTATTGGCGTACACGAACGTTGCGATCCCGATCACCGGTCAGTTCGACCCGATCACCGTCTATCCGATCCTTGTCGATGTCCCGGTCAACATGAATGCGCTTGGCCTCGTCAGCATCTCCGGCATCGTCGGGTCCGCAATCGTGGAACCGATCGTCATCAACCCGATCGTCCTGATGGACGTCGTGTACGGGGCGGACTTCGCGATGCCCATTCAGATGACGTTCCTCGGACAACTCATGCTGGGCATACCGGGACTGTCCGGCTTCGGGAACTCCTCCGGAACGGTGTCGTCGGGCTTCTTCAACGGAAATGCCACAGGCACTTCCGGGTTCTTCAACTCGAGCGATCTGAGTTCGGGCTTTGCCAACGCCAACGGGGCGCTGACGTCGGGCTGGTACAACTCCGGCACGTTGCTGTCCGGTTGGCAGAACCTCGGCAACGCCATCTCCGGTCTCGTCAACACCAGCACGCTCGCCGCAGACACCGCAGCTCTGATCTCCGGTATCGGCAACGTCGGCAGCCAGGTCTCGGGCTACTTCAACGGACTGCAGGCGGCGTTGGCGAACTGGGGAGGCAGCTGATGACGTACTTATCCACCTTGAACGGCCGACCGTTGTTCTGTAGCAGCTACTACTCCCAAGAAGCTTTCCTGCAATGTAAGGAAGAGGATTGAGCCGGTGAGTTTCCTAACCTTGCCACCCGAGATCAACTCCCTGAACTTGCTGCTCGGCGCGGGTTCGGCGCCGATGACGGCGGTGGCGTCGGCGTGGGACGGTCTGGCGGCCGAGTTGAGTTCGGCGTCGTCGTTCTTTGAGTCGGTGACTTCCGGCTTGGTCAACGGTGCCTGGCAGGGGCCGGCGTCGGGCGCGATGGCGGCCGCGGCGTCGCCGTATGCGGCGTGGTTGAGTGCGGCGGGGATCGCGGCTGAGGAGGCGGCGTCGCAGGCTCGGGTGGTGGTGTCGGCGTTTGAGTCGGCGCGGTCGATGGTCGTGCATCCGGCGTTGATTGCGGGTAACCGTAATTCGCTGGTGCGGTTGGCGGTGTCCAACTTGTTTGGGCAGAACTGGCCGGCGATCGCGGCGGTGGAGTCGGCCTACGAGGAGTTCTGGGCCCAGGACGTGGCGGCGATGTTGAGCTACTACGGTGGGGCGTCCTCGGCGGTGTCGGCGTTGACGCCGTTCACCAAGTTGCCGTTGGGTCAGTTGGCGGGCGTGGTGTCGCAGGTGGCTGGCTTGGCTGGTGGCGGCGGTGGCAGTGTCAAAGCTGTTGTTGCGGGCTTGAGTTCGGGCAATGTGGGTGGTTTGCGGCTGGGCGGCTTGCTGGGTGGTTTCAACCTGAGCGGGTTGTTGGGCAGTTTGCGGCTGGGTACGGGCAATCTGGCCAACGTGGGCCTGCACAGCCTGGGTGATGCTGGCACTGGTGCGGCGGCGGCGGCCGGGCGCTGGGGGTCGTTCGGTCGCTTTGGTTGGGGACACTTCGGCGGTGCGGGTCTGCAGGCGTTTGTGCCGGCACTGTCGGGTGGGGGCCTGAGCAGCGTGTTGAGCAGCGGGGCGTTGAGCGCTGTGCTGAGCAGTGGCAGTTTGTCCACGTTGCTGGCCAGCCCGACGGTCACCACGTTGTTGAACAGCCCGGCGGTCGGTAATTTCTTGAGTCCGGCCGTGGGCAACTTGCTGCGTAGTCCGTTGGTGAGCGGTTTGTTGAGCAACCCGGCGATCAGCAGCTTGTTGAGTGGGACGGCGCTGTCGGGCAAGTTGGACGGTCTGCTGGCGGTGAGCCCTGCGGCCGCGGCGGATGCGGTCACCGACATCTTTGGTAACACCGGGACCGGCAACATCGGGTTCGGTAACACCGGTGACAACAACGTCGGGTTCTTCAACACCGGTAACGGCAACGTCGGTTTCGGTAACTCCGGGTTTGATCTGCGCGGCATTTTCAACGCCGGTGAGGGTAACGCCGGGTTGTTCAACACCGGTAGTTACAACACCGGTATCGCCAACTCCGGTATCGGCAACACCGGTTTGTTCAACCCGGGCAACTTCAACACCGGTATCGGTAACCGCGGTAGCTTCAACACCGGCAGCTTCAACGACGGCAGCTTCAACAGCGGTGACTTCAACAGCGGTGACACCAACACCGGCTGGTTCAACACCGGCGACCTGAACACCGGTATCGGCAACTCCGGCGACATCAACACCGGTATCGGCAACTCCGGCAACATGAACAACGGGTTCTTCCTCCGGGGCGACGCCCAGGGCAGCACCGGGTTCAGGTACGCGCTGCACATCGACCAGGTTCCCGTGGACTTCGGCTTGCGAGTCCCGATAAACATGACGATTTCCGGTGGCACATTCGACATCACCACTCAGCCGTACGTCATTGGGCAGATCAACCTCGCCACTCTCAACAATGTCAACAACAACTCCTGGATCGGTCCCATCACCGTTCCGTCCATAACGGTCAGCGGCCCACGGCTGAATCTGCTAGTCGGCGGCCCGGGATACACCGTTTTCGGCGGCCTCTTCGGCACGGTCGGCCCCGTCGAATTTGGCTTCGAGATCCCGGCGGGCGTTGGCTTTGGCAACCAGACGGGTGCGCCGTCGTCGGGGTTCTTCAACACCGGCGAGGGCAGTTCTTCAGGGTTCTTCAACCTGGGTGCGGGCAGTTCGGGCTGGCAGAACCAGGGGCTGGGCACCTCGGGTTGGGGCAACGTGGGCGATCTGCAGTCCGGTATGCGCAACCTGGGCAACACCATGTCGGGCTGGTTCAACGTCAGCTCGTTGGACGCGGCGCAGGAGGCGGTGGTCTCTGGCTTCGGCAACGTCGGCAGCCAGGTTTCCGGGCTCTTCCAGAATTCGGTGACCGACTTCACCAGCTTCAGCATCGGCCTGGGCAACGTGGGTGGGCTGAACATCGGTGGCGGCAACGTCGGGCAGCTCAACATCGGGTTGGGCAACGTGGGTGGCTTCAACTTCGGTGGCGGCAACCTGGGCGACATGAACTTCGGGTTCGGTGACCTGGGTAGCCACAACTTCGGGTTCGGCAACCTCGGTGATGGCAACATCGGCTTTGGTAACTCCGGTTCGGGCAACATCGGTATCGGTAACACCGGTAACGGCAACATCGGTTTCGGTAACTGGGGTGATGGCAACTTCGGTTTCGCCAACTGGGGTGACAGCAACGTTGGTATCGGGTTGCTCGGTAGCGGCAATGCCGGCTTCGGCGGGTTGAACGCCGGTAGTGACAACGTCGGGTTGTTCAACTCCGGCACCGGTAACCGGGGGTTGTTCAACTCCGGTACCGGCAACACCGGTATCGGTAACGCTGGTGAGTACAACACCGGTATCGGTAACACCAGCATCGGCAATACCGGTATCGGCAACACCGGCAGCTTCAACACCGGTATCGGCAATACCGGCAGCAACAACACGGGAAGTTTCAACGTCGGTAGCTTCAACACCGGTGGTGCCAACCCGGGTGATCTGAACACCGGAAGCTTCAACCCCGGCAACATCAACACCGGCTTCGCCAACGTCGGCGACGTCAACACCGGGTCGTTCAACACCGGCAGCAGGAACTTCGGTGCATTCAACCTGGGTAGCGGCATAGGGGCGGACGGCTACCACATCCCGATCAATTTCCCGGCGATCCCGATCGACCTGGTGGGCGGCACCAACTCGTCGATCCCGATCACCGGTTACATCGATCCGATGACCGTCTTCATCCCTGCAATGGCCATCCCGGTCCGTTTCTCGATTACCGTCCTGCTGACAATCACCATCCAGGGCGACCAACTGGTCCCGGCGATGCAGATGGTCGTAAACCAGATCGTCCTGAACAACCTCGCGGTCGGGGCGAACATAGCGGTGCCCTTCCAGATGAACTTGCTCGGCCAACTCCAACTGGGCATCCCGGGCCCGTCCGGTTTCGGGAACTCGTCGGCAACGGCGTCGGGCTTCTTCAACGGAAATGCCAGCAACACGTCTGGGTTCTTCAACTCCAACGACTGGAGTTCGGGCTTCTCGAACGCCAACGGTGCGTGGACGTCGGGCTGGTACAACTCCGGCACGTTGCTGTCCGGCTGGCAGAACCTCGGCAACGCCATCTCCGGTCTCGCCAACACCAGCACGCTTGCCGCAGACACCGCGGCCCTGATCTCCGGTGTCGGCAACATCGGCAGCCAGATCTCCGGCTACTGGAACGGCCAGACGAGCGCGTTGCAGGCGGCGCTGGCGAACTGGGGCAGCTGATGACGTACTTATCCACCTTGAACGGCCGACCGTTGTTCTGTAGCAGCTACTACTCCCAAGAAGCTTTCCTGCAATGTAAGGAAGAGGATTGAGCCGGTGAGTTTTCTAACCTTGCCACCCGAGATCAACTCCCTGAACTTGCTGCTCGGCGCGGGTTCGGCGCCGATGACGGCGGTGGCGTCGGCGTGGGACGGTCTGGCGGCCGAGTTGAGTTCGGCGTCGTCGTTCTTTGAGTCGGTGACTTCCGGCTTGGTCAACGGTGCCTGGCAGGGGCCGGCGTCGGGCGCGATGGCGGCCGCGGCTTCGCCGTATGCGGCGTGGTTGAGTGCGGCGGGGATCGCGGCCGAGGAGGCGGCGTCGCAGGCTCGGGTGGTGGTGTCGGCGTTTGAGTCGGCGCGGTCGATGGTCGTGCATCCGGCGTTGATTGCGGGTAACCGTAATTCGCTGGTGCGGTTGGCGGTGTCCAACTTGTTTGGGCAGAACTGGCCGGCGATCGCGGCGGTGGAGTCGGCCTACGAGGAGTTCTGGGCCCAGGACGTGGCGGCGATGTTGAGCTACTACGGTGGGGCGTCCTCGGCGGTGTCGGCGTTGACGCCGTTCACCGTTGCCGTTGGGTCAGTTGGCGGGCGTGGTGTCGCAGGTGGCTGGCTTGGCTGGTGGCGGCGGTGGGAGTGTCAAAGCTGTTGTTGCGGGCTTGAGTTCGGGCAATGTGGGTGGTTTGCGGCTGGGCGGCTTGCTGGGTGGTTTCAACCTGAGCGGGTTGTTGGGCAGTTTGCGGCTGGGTACGGGCAATCTGGCCAACGTGGGCCTGCACAGCCTGGGTGATGCCGGCACGGGTGCGGCGGCGGCGGCCGGGCGCTGGGGGTCGTTCGGTCGCTTTGGCTGGGGACACTTCGGCGGTGCGGGTCTGCAGGCGTTTGCCCCGGCGCTGTCGGGTGTGGGCCTGGGCAGCGTGTTCAGCGGTGGAACGTTGAGCGCTGTGCTGAGTACGGGCAGCCTGAGCGGTTTGTTGAGCAGCCCGGCGGTGACCGGCTTGTTGAGCAGCCCGGCGGTGAGCAGCCTGTTGAGCGGCCACAGTCTGAGCAGCCTGTTGAACAGCCAGTCGGTGAGCAGCCTGCTGAGCAGCCTGCGTTTCGGCGCGGGTGATGTGTCCAGTGTGTTGAGCCAGCTGGGTGTGGGTACCGGGACGGCGGCCGCGGGTTGGGGTCACTGGGGTGGCTTCGGTGGCTTTGGTGGCTTTGGTGACTTCGGTGGCTTCGGTGGTTCGGGTCGCGGCTTTGGCTTCCTGTCTGGCCTGTTGAACTCCGACTTCGTGTCCAACGCGTTGAGCAGTGGCAGCGTGAGCGCCCTGTTGAGCAGTTCGTCGGTGACTGGTCTGCTCAACAGCTCGGCCGTCAACACCCTGCTCAGCAGCGCCACCGTGAGCAGCTTGTTGAGCAGCCCGACGGTGAGCAGCCTGCTGAGTAGCCCGACGGTGAGCAGCTTCTTGAGCAGCAAGGCTGTCAGCAGCCTGGTCAGCGGTCTGCACCTGAGCAACGGGTCCAGCCTGAGCAGCCTGCTGACTCAGTTGGGTGTGGGTGGCACCGGTAGTGCGGCTGCGTCGACGTTGTCGACGCCGTGGGGCAATTTCTCGGTGAACCAGATCGCGAACTTCGTTGAGTCCCATGGCGGGTTGCAGGCGGTGTTGAGCAACCTGTCGCGTTCGTCGGCGTTCACCTCGTGGGTAAGTTCGGATGCGTTCATCAGCCAGCTGAACGACTCCTCGATCACCGCTTTTGTGAGCAGCCCGGTGGTCACCAACCTGTTGAGCGGCCCGTCGGTGACCGGCCTGCTCAGCAGCCCGGTCGTCACCAACCTGCTGAGCAGCCCGTCGGTCGGTAGTCTGTTGAGCAGCCCGGCACTGAGCGGCATCTTCAGCAACCCCTCGATCAACAGCCTGCTCAGTAGCGTGCACCTGAGCAACGGGTCCAGCTTGAGCAGCTTGTTGACCCAGTTGGGTGTGGGTGGCACCGGCAGTGCGGCTGCGTCGACGCTGTCGACGCCGTGGGGCAATTTCTCGCTGAACCAGATCACGAACTTCGTCGAGTCCCATGGTGGTCTGCAGACGGTGCTGACCAACCTGTCGAATTCGCCGGCGTTTACCGCGTGGGTGAGTTCGGAGGCGTTCATCAGCCAGTTGAACGACCCCTCGATCACGGTGGCTTTGGTGAGCAACTCGGCGGTCACGTCCTTGCTGAGCGGCCCGTCGGTGAGCACCCTGCTGAGCAGTCCGGCCGTCAGCAACCTGCTGAGCAGTCCGGTGGTCAGCACCCTGCTGAGCAGCCCCTCGGTGAGTGGTCTGCTGAGCTCGGGGAACCTTGGCAGCCTGTTGAACAGCCCGGTGATCAGCAACCTGCTCAGTGGGACGGGTCTGTCGGTCAAGCTGAACAGTCTGCTGGCGGTGAGCCCTGCGGCCGCGGCGGATGCGGTCACCGACCTGTTCGGTAACACCGGGACGGGCAACATCGGGTTCGGTAACACCGGTGACAACAACGTCGGGTTCTTCAACACCGGTAACGGCAACGTCGGTTTCGGTAACTCCGGGTTTGATCTGCGCGGCCTTTTCAACGCCGGTGAGGGTAACGCCGGGTTGTTCAACACCGGTAGTTACAACACCGGTATCGCCAACTCCGGTATCGGCAACACCGGGTTGTTCAACCCGGGCAACTTCAACACCGGTATCGGTAACCGCGGTAGCTTCAACACCGGCAGCTTCAACGAGGGCAGCTTCAACAGCGGTGACTTCAACAGCGGTGACACCAACACCGGCTGGTTCAACACCGGCGACCTGAACACCGGTATCGGCAACTCCGGCGACATCAACACCGGTATCGGCAACTCCGGCAACATGAACAACGGGTTCTTCCTCCGGGGCGACGCCCAGGGCATCACCGGGGTGACCTACGAGATCCACATCGACCAGATTCCCGTGGACTTCGGTATGCGAATCCCGTTGCACCTGACGATCACCGGTGGAACATTCGACATCACCACGGCGCCGTTCACCGTCCCCCAGCTACCGGTCACTCTTTCCGGCGCCAGCATCAGCGGCACCTTCGGTCCCATCAACGTTCCGACCATAACGATCGGTGGGCCACAGCTGAACTTGTCAATCGGCGGCCCGGGATACACCATCTTTGGCGGCATCACCGGCAGCATCGGCCCGATCCACATGGGCTTCGGAATCCCGGCGGGCTCCGGCTACTTCAACCAGACGGGTGCGCCGTCGTCGGGGTTCTTCAACACCGGCGAGGGCAGTTCTTCAGGGTTCTTCAACCTGGGTGCGGGCAGTTCGGGCTGGCAGAACCAGGGGCTGGGCACCTCGGGTTGGGGCAACGTGGGCGATCTGCAGTCCGGTATGCGCAACCTGGGCAACACCATGTCGGGCTGGTTCAACGTCAGCTCGTTGGACGCGGCGCAGGAGGCGGTGGTCTCTGGCTTCGGCAACGTCGGCAGCCAGGTTTCCGGGCTCTTCCAGAATTCGGTGACCGACTTCACCAGCTTCAGTCTCGGCCTGGGCAACGTGGGTGGGCTGAACGTGGGCGGCGGCAACGTCGGGCAGCTGAACATCGGGTTGGGCAACGTGGGTGGCTTCAACTTCGGTGGCGGCAACCTGGGCAGTTTCAACTTCGGGTTCGGTGACCTGGGTAGCAACAACTTCGGGTTCGGCAACCTCGGTGATGGCAACATCGGCTTCGGTAACTCCGGTTCGGGCAACATCGGTATCGGTAACACCGGTAACGGCAACATCGGTTTCGGTAACTGGGGTGATGGCAACTTCGGTTTCGCCAACTGGGGTGACAGCAACGTTGGTATCGGGTTGCTCGGTAGCGGCAATGCCGGCTTCGGCGGGTTGAACGCCGGTACTGACAACGTCGGGTTGTTCAACTCCGGCACCGGTAACCGGGGGTTGTTCAACTCCGGTACCGGCAACACCGGTATCGGTAACGCTGGTGAGTACAACACCGGTATCGGTAACACCAGCATCGGCAATACCGGTATCGGCAACACCGGCAGCTTCAACACCGGTATCGGCAATACCGGCAGCAACAACACGGGAAGTTTCAACGTCGGTAGCTTCAACACCGGTGGTTCCAACGCCGGTGATCTGAACACCGGAAGCTTCAACCCCGGCAACATCAACACCGGCTTCGCCAACGTCGGCGACGTCAACACCGGGTCGTTCAACACCGGCAGCAGGAACTTCGGTGCATTCAACCTGGGTAGCGGCATAGGGGCGGACGGGATCCACATCCCGATCGATTTCCCGGCGATCCCGATCGACCTGGTGGCCGGCACCAACGTGGCGATCCCGGTCACCGGCTTCATCTACCCGATCACCATCTACGCGCCGCCAACGTTCGGAATCCCGGTCAACGTGTCGGTCTCCGTTCTGCTCACCATCAACGTCAGCGGAACCCTGCTGTCCCCGGCGATGGACAACATCGTCGTGAACCCGATCATCTTCAACGACCTCACGGCCGGAGCGGACATCCGGATCCCCATCCAGATGAATTTGCTCGGCCGGCTCAACCTGGGCATACCGGGGCTGTCGGGTTTCGGAAACTCCTCCGGGGTGTCGTCGTCAGGTTTCTTCAACGGAAGTTCCAACAACACGTCCGGGTTCTTCAACTCGAACGATTGGAGTTCGGGCTTCTCGAACGCCAACGGTGCGTGGACGTCGGGCTGGTACAACTCCGGCACGTTGCTGTCCGGTGTGCAGAACCTCGGCAACGCCATCTCCGGTTTCGCCAACACCAGCACGCTTGCCGCGGACACCGCGGCCCTGATCTCCGGCGTCGGCAACATCGGCAGCCAGGTCTCCGGCTACTGGAACGGCCAGCTGAGTGCGCTGCAGGCGGCGCTGGCGGCCCTGTCGCCGGTCAACGCGGGCCTCGTCGTCACCAACACGTAGCGCGTAGGTCGGCAGTTGGCGCAGTGCGTCGGCGCGCCTCTGGCTGTGGTCCTGTCCGTCCTCCTCGAACCCCTCGTCGAGGAGGACGGACTAGCCACGTGACACACTGGTCAGATGGCTGCCCTATCGGCCGTGGTGTTCACGCTGAGCGCCTGGCTCGGGCTCTACCTGCTGGCTCGAGACCCGCGCAAACCCGTGCTTGCGCTGGCCGCGACGGGGCTCTGTGGCTTCGCGTTGGTCGTGGCTCTTGACGCGATACGAACGACCAGCATCACGCACGCCGAGCTGCTGAGTCAGGCGGAGATCTACCTGGTGGCCGTCCCGGGTGTGGCGTGGTTTGCGGTACTCCTCGAGCTGTCCCGATCCGGCGATGGTGCTCGGCCCCGCAAGGGTGAGCTGCTGCTGGTCGCCGCCGTCGGCGGGCTGACGTTGTTCGGTGCGATGCTGGCCGGCAGCGTTGACGGTCCGGTGCGGCCCGGCCACTGGCTGATGTTCGCGGTGAATTCGATCGCCACGCTGGGCGCGATGATCGCCGCATTGAAGCGACCGGCGCAACCACTGCCCGTTGCCGGCGTCGTCGTCGTGGCAACACTGTTCTTTGCGCTGAGCAACGCCATCCTGGTCATCCCCCTGGGCCTGCTACCCAGCTGGCTGGCCCTGGCCGCGACGGGTTTCGACGTCTTGCTCCTCGGCCTGGCCGTTGCCCGCTGGGACGCGTTCGACGAAGGCCAGGCGTTGCGGGCCGACATGCTGCGCTCGTTCGCCGGCTCGATCGCGGTAGCGGCGTTGTTCGGCGGTCAGGCCCTGGTCGGCCTGGCGGTGACACGCCACGACCCCGGCGCCCAGATCACGCTGACGGTGCTGCTGTTCACCAGCTTGGCCATCGCGATCACCATTCAGGTGCTGGCCGACCCGCTGGCTGGGATCTTGGACCGGCTGGCCTTTTCGAAATCGCCGACGCTGCGGGCGGATCGGGCCGCGCTGCGGCACACCGAAGCGGCACTGCCGCTGCGAGCCGACAATCCGCTGGCCGACGTGGACGACGAAAACTTCGTCCGGCTGACCCGCCGGGCGCTGGGCCACTACGGCGACTTGAGCAAGCTGGTAGCCAGTCCGCTGACCGCTTTGCCGGTGATCGACGAGCGGCTGGCCGCCCGCGGCGCATCGGACCATCCCCTGGAAAGGACCAACGAACTCAAAGCCGTTCTCGCGGACGGCATCAGGCGGCTCAAGCCGCGCGACGGCGGTGATTTCGGGACGACCGAGGAATGGCGGTACTACAACTCGCTGTACTTCCCCTACGTGGTGGGGGTGCGGGCCTACGCGCAGAATGCCACCGCCGCAGGACTGGATCCGATCGCCCGCCAGGCGTGGCAGTGGTTGGTCACCGAAGTGCCGCAGCGTTCCCTGCACAACTGGCAAAACGCCGCAGCCCGGCTCATTGCGGCCGATCTCCGTGGTCGGGTCCCAGTCGCCAGCGACTAGTCTGACCACCGAGCGTACTGCCGCGGCGACCGTCGCCGTCGCCGAATAACCAAGGGAGACTTGTGGCTTCAAAGATTCCGCCCGTCAGAGTTGCGCAGGCCATCGAGACCGCGCGGCACTACCTTGCCCAACTCCACCGGAAGATGGTGCCGCCGCCGGTGGCCGTGCTGGAAATGATCAACAACGCGTGGGCCGCGCAGGCGATCACCGCGGCGGCGCAACTGGGTATCGCCGATGCGCTGGCCAACGGGCCCCAGTCGGCCGACGAATTGGCAGCAGCGGTCAACGCCGATGCCGACGCACTTCGTCGGCTGCTGCGAGCGTTGATCGGTCGCGGCATCTTCAAGCAGCGCCGTGACGGGCGCTATGACCTCACGCCGCTCGGGGACACGCTGCGCAGCGATGCCGAGGTGCCCATGGCGGGCTGGGCCCGTTGGCTGGGATCGCCCCAACACCGCGAACACTGGAGCCACCTGGTCGATGCGATTCGCACCGGCAAGCCAGTCATCCCCGAATTGCGCGGCAAGTCGACATTCGAGTACCTGGCCTCCGAACCGGAGCTCGGCGAGATTTTCAACGACGCCATGACGGCCGGGTCCGCGATGGCGATCGGCCCGGTGATCGCCGCCTACGACTTCAGCCCCTTTTCGACCATCGTCGACGTCGGCGGAGGACATGGTCGGCTACTGGCCGAGATTCTGGCTGCCACGCCCGGCGCGCGAGGCATCCTGTTCGACCAGCCGCAGGTCGTGGCGGGGGCGCCGGACGTGCTCGCCGAATTCAAGGTGCAGGACCGAGTCACCGTCGTCGAGGGGTCGTTCTTCGAGTCCGTGCCCAAGGGCGGGGACGCGTACGTCCTCAAGAGCGTGATCCACGATTGGTCCGACGACGACGCCGTGCGAATCCTGCGCAACGTACGGGATGCCGCAGCCGTCGGTAGCCGGGTGTTGGTCATGGAATTCGTCCTCCCCGAACACCATCGCGAATACACGGGTAACTGGGTGGACTTGGAGATGTTGCTGGCACTGGACGCCCAGGAACGTTCCGCCGCCGAGTTCGAGCGCCTCTTCAGCCGCGCCGGCTTCCGGATGACGCGGGTGGTGGACACGGCGTCGCCGTTCCACGTGGTCGAAGCCACAGCGATCTGACCGGAAACTCCGGGAATTCCGGAGGAAAATACCTGGTCGTTTAGTCCATGGCAGTAGTTGGCAGTGCCGTGCGTCGATCTGGCAGTGCTGCACCGGCATCGTCGGACGTGTTCGACACCGCCAACCGGATAGTTCCAAGGAGTGAATGACATGACCTCAATCGCTGGCCCGTTGACCCGGCCCCTCTACGACTCGACGGATTCGCTGCTGAGGTTCGCCATGCGCCTGGACGCCACGTTGACCGGACTGATGGGTCTGGCCGTGGCCGCGGCCGCGGACCCGATCTCGAGGATGACCGGGCTGACGTCGGGCCAGGAATACAGCATCGGCGCCTTCTTCGTGCTCTACGGGCTGGCCGTATTCAGCCTCGCCGCGTTGCCGAATCTGCGTCGAGCCGGCATCGGTGTGGTGGTAGGCAACCTCGTCTACACCGTGGCGGCGATCGTCGCCGCTGAATTGGTGCCCATGACCAGCACGGGTGTCGCCGCGACGCTGGCAACCGGTGTCTACACCGCGTTGTTCGCTGGCCTGCAATACCTGGGAGTGCGCCGCCTCGCGGCCTAACTCCCCTCCTCGCCGATACGGGGTGCCTCCACGACAGTGCGGAACGCGCCCCGTATCGGCCATTTCTTTTTGGCTCCAAACAGGAGCCGATATTGAATTCAAAGAGTGTATTTACTGACAAGCATTTTGCTCTGATTTGTTCGAGATGATCTCTTAAGGCATGCCTGCCTGGGGGCGGGCGAGAGCAAGAGCTCAAAAGTGTTATGGCGCTTCACAGTGTGTGCACTGTGCACATACCGCCGGTAGAGGTGGTGTGCACTTCGACCGTGCGGAGATAGGTCGGATCGTTGAGGCTTGCAGTTCAGCCGAAACGCACCGCATTTTCGGGCAGCGGCGATACGATCTGCGTAATTCGAGTAGCTGTCTGGGGGCCTGAGTGACGGGAGATCTGCAATGGCCTTTCTGGTTGCAGCGCCGGAGTCGCTAATTCAAGCGGCTACCGATCTGGCGGAACTCGGGTCGACACTCACCGCGGCCAACGCGGCGGCAGCCGCTCCCACCACAAGTTTGCTGGCCGCCGGAGCAGACGAGATCTCGGCAGCCGTCGCGGCGCTGTTCAGCGGGCACGCCCAGTCCTATCAAGCGTTGAGTGGGCAGGTACAGGCGTTCCATTCGCAGTTCGTACAGGCCCTTTCTGGTGCTGGTACGGCCTACTCATCGGCCGAGTCTTTCAATGTCGGGCCGTTGCAGCCGGTCCTCGATGTGATCAACGCTCCCACTCAGCTGCTGCTGGGGCGTCCGTTGATCGGTGACGGCGCCAGTGGTGCGCCGGGCACCGGACAGGCTGGCGGCCCGGGTGGCCTGTTGTACGGCAACGGCGGGGCTGGTGGCTCGGGTGCGCCGGGTCAGGCCGGCGGCGCTGGCGGGTCGGCGGGATTGATTGGCAACGGCGGCGCCGGCGGGGCCGGTGGTGTCGGTCTGGCCGGCGGCTTCGGGGGTGCCGGCGGCAACGGTGGCAACGGCGGCTGGTTGTACGGACACGGCGGGATCGGCGGCGCCGGTGGAGCCGGGGCAGGCGCGAACAGCCTTGGCGGCGGAGCCGGCGGTTTGGGCGGTTCGGCCGGGCTGTGGGGCGCTGGCGGAGCGGGTGGCGCCGGCGGGCATGGTGGAACCAATAGCAATTTGGTCGGCCCGAACGGTGGGGCTGGCGGTGACGGCGGGCGCGGTGGATTCCTCTCCGGCGACTCGGGCGCTGGTGGAAACGGTGGCGGCGGGGGTACCGGTGCCACCTTCGGCGGGAGCGGTGGGGCCGGCGGTGACGGCGGCAGTGGCTGGCTACAAGGCAATGGTGGGGCAGGCGGTGCCGGTGGCAGCGGTGGATCACAAGGTTTCAGTAGCGGTGGCGCGGGCGGCAACGGAGGGGCTGCCGGCCTGTTCGGCGACGCCGGGGCTGGCGGGGCCGGCGGCCAGGCATTCGGCGGTGTCGGAGGGCAAGGCGGTCTGGGTGGTCCGGCTCTGCTGTTAGGAAACGGCGGGGCCGGCGGTGCGGGTGGTGGGTCTAGCTCACTCTCCGGGACCCCCGGGAACGGCGGTGACGGCGGAACCGGCGGTCTCTTCGGCGGTAACGGCGGTGACGGCGGTCGCAGCGGCATACCCGCTGGCAGCACGGTAGCCAACTTCGCCTCGGGTGCTCGCGGCGGCAACGGCGGCAATGCCCGGCTGTTCGGGAATGGCGGTACTGGTGGTGCTGGTTATGGCGGCGTTGGCGACATCCCCGCAGATGCACCGGGCTATGCCGGTAATGGCGGGGTTGGCGGGTTCATCTTCGGTAATGGCGGCGCTGGTGGCAACGGCGTCACGGGCGCATTCGACTCGTCTGGCAACTCGGCATCCGCGGGCGGCAACGGCGGCAATGGCGGCAACGCTGGCCTCATTGGGGCCGGTGGCGCTGCTGGCACGGGCTCCCTTCACGGCAGCTTCGGCAGCAGGCCCGACGGCGTCGCGGGCGTTGTCGGCACCGGCGGCAAGTTGTTCACGCCGCCACCATTCGACCCCCTGGACATCATCAACGCGCCCACCAACGCGCTGCTCGGACGCCCGCTGATCGGCGACGGGGCCAATGGCACCGCTGCGAATCCCAACGGCCAGGCCGGCGGATTGCTATGGGGCAACGGCGGCCACGGCTACAGCACCACGGCTGCCGGAGTAGCCGGCGGCAACGGTGGAGATGCCGGGTTGTTCGGCAACGGCGGGACTGGCGGCGCCGGTGGTGCCGGCGCTAACGGCGGTCATGGCGGAAATGCGATTTGGGGCATGGGCGGCGCAGGCGGAGCCGGCGGCGCCAGCAACGTTCCCGGCGGTAGCTCCGGCTCCGGCGGTAACGGCGGAAACGTCTTCTTCTGGGGTACCGGCGGTGCCGGCGGCACCGGCGGTGCCGTCATTTCCGGCCAAGGGATCGCTGGCAACGGTGGGACCGGTGGACACGGCGGGCGGTTCTATGGCGATGGGGGAGCCGGCGGGGCCGGCGGGAGCGGCGGTCAGGGCTTCCCGGGGACAACCGCTGAGCCCGGCGGCGACGGAGGTCGCGGGGGCGACGGTGGTGCGGCAGGGCTGATTGGTAACGGCGGCGCCGGCGGAAACGGTGGGGCCGGCGGCCTGGGTGGGCAAGGCAGCCAGGCCAACCCATCCACCGGTGGGGATGGTGGTCACGGCGGTAACGCCGGTCACGGCGGAGCGGGCGGAACGATCTACGGAAACGGTGGTGTCGGCGGGGTCGGTGGGGCCGGCGGGAACGGCGGCCAAGGAGTCATCTCTGGCGGCAACGAGGTCCGTGGCGGCGCCGGCGGAAATGCCGGTAACGGCGGCATGGGTGGATCCGCGGGTATGTTCGGCGCCGGCGGCGCAGGTGGTGCCGGCGGTGTCGGCGGTGCCGGGACAATAGGCGCCAACGGCGGTAACGGCGGTGACGCGGGAGACGGCGGAGACGGCGGAATCGGCGGGAACGGCGGTTCGGTCTACGGCAACGGCGGTGCCGGTGGCGCCGGCGGTTCCGGCGGCGCGGGCGCCTTCGGCCCGGGTGGTCCCCTCGAGTTGAAGGGTGGCGCAGGTGGCAACGGCGGAAACGGCGCCGCCGGCGGCAACGCTCAGCTGATCGGAGACGGGGGAGCGGGCGGTGCTGCCGGGGCGGGTACTGCGGGCCAGGCCGGCAATGGAACCAGCGGCGTCAGCGGGCCCGGCGGTAATGGCGGGTCACTGGCCGGCGCGCCCGGGCCGCAGGGGTAACCGCCGGTTCTACCGGCTGAGTGCGACCGCAGGCCTCGCCGAGCTAGAGCTTGCGCAGCCGCAACCGGTTGATGGAGTGATCGGCGTCTTTGCGCAGCACCAGTGTTGCCCGCGGTCGGGTCGGCAGGATGTTCTCCACCAGGTTGGGCCGGTTGATCGACCGCCAGATCTCCTTCGCGGCGGCAACGGCTTTCGCGTCGGACAACGCTGAGTAGTGGTGGAAGTGAGATTCCGGGTCGGCGAACGCCGTGCTGCGCATCGCCAAGAACCGCGATATGTACCACTGTTCGATGTCCTCGATCCGTGCATCCACATACAGCGAGAAGTCGAACAGGTCCGACACCATCAGCGTCGGACCGGTCTGCAATACGTTGAGCCCCTCCAAGATCAGGATGTCGGGGTGACGGACCACGTGCTTGGCGCCCGGAATGATGTCGTACTTGAGGTGCGAGTACACCGGCGCGCAGGCATATTCCGAACCGGACTTCACCGACGTCACGAAACGCATCAGCGCTCGCCGGTTATAGCTCTCCGGGAAACCCTTGCGGTGCATCAGGTTCCGCCGTTCCAGCTCCGCGTTGGGATACAGGAAACCGTCGGTGGTCACCAGGTCGACCCGTGGATGGTGATCCCACCGGGCCAGCAGTGCCTGCAGCACACGAGCGGTGGTCGATTTGCCGACCGCAACGCTGCCCGCCACACCGATGACGAACGGCACCAGCCGGTCCGGGTGCTGCTGGGGTTCGCCAAGGAACTCGGCGGTCGCGGCGAACAGCCGCTGGCGTGCGGCCACCTGTAGGTGAATCAGTCGGGCGAGCGGGAGGTAGACCTCCTCGACTTCGAGCAGATCGATCTGCTCGCCCAGGCCCCGCAAACCGATCAATTCCTCTTCGGTCAGGGCCAGGGGCGTCGACTCACGAAGCGCGCGCCATTGCTTCCGGTCGAACTCCACATAGGGGCTCGGCTCGCTCAGCCGGGGCATATTCCCAGTCTTGCAGGAACGGACGCGAGCCTTACGGCTGGGCTGGCAAAAAGCCGACCTGCAGCTGCCCGATAGCAGTCTCGATAGACTGACCCCCGTGACTGCTGCACCTGACGCCCGCACTGCCGTTTCCGGCGAAGCTTCTGTGATGTCGGCCCCACTCGCCGAGGTCGACCCCGACATCGCCGAGCTGCTGGCCAAGGAACTCGGGCGTCAACGCGACACCCTCGAGATGATCGCGTCGGAGAACTTCGTGCCGCGCTCGGTGCTGCAGGCCCAGGGCTCCGTGCTGACCAACAAGTACGCCGAGGGACTGCCGGGCAGGCGCTACTACGGCGGCTGTGAACACGTCGACGTGGTGGAAAACATCGCCCGGGACCGTGCCAAGGCATTGTTCGGCGCCGACTTCGCCAACGTGCAGCCGCATTCCGGTGCACAGGCCAACGCCGCCGTGCTGCATGCGCTGATGTCGCCCGGGGAGCGGCTGCTGGGATTGGACCTGGCCAACGGTGGGCACCTCACCCACGGCATGCGGCTGAACTTCTCCGGCAAGCTGTACGAAAACGGGTTCTACGGTGTCGACCCCACCACGCACCTGGTGGACATGGATGCCGTGCGTGCCCAAGCGCTCGAATTCCGCCCGAAGGTGATCATCGCCGGTTGGTCCGCCTACCCCCGGGTGCTGGACTTCGCGGCGTTCCGGTCCATTGCCGACGAGGTCGGCGCCAAGTTGTGGACGGACATGGCGCACTTCGCGGGACTGGTCGCCGCCGGCCTGCACCCGTCACCGGTGCCTCACTCGGATGTGGTGTCGACGACCGTCCACAAGACGCTCGGCGGAGGCCGCTCCGGCCTGATCGTCGGTAAGCAGGAGTACGCCAAAGCCATTAACTCCGCGGTGTTTCCGGGTCAGCAGGGCGGCCCGCTCATGCACATCATCGCCGGCAAGGCCGTCGCGCTGAAGATCGCCGGAACCCCCGAGTTCGCCGAGCGCCAACAGCGCACGCTCAGCGGGGCGCGGATCATCGCCGAGCGGCTGCTGGCCGACGACGTCGCCAAAGCCGGCGTATCCGTGGTCAGCGGCGGCACCGACGTCCATCTGGTCCTGGTCGATCTGCGCAACTCGCCGCTGGACGGCCAGGCGGCCGAGGACCTGCTGCACGAGGTAGGCATCACCGTCAACCGCAACGCCGTCCCGAACGACCCCCGGCCGCCCATGGTGACCTCGGGTCTTCGGATCGGGACACCCGCGTTGGCCACCCGCGGTTTCGGGGACACCGAGTTCACCGAGGTCGCCGACATCATCGCCAGCGCTTTGGCAGCGGGCACTTCCGCGGACGTGGCCGGGTTGCGCGCCCGGGTGACCCGGCTGGCCAGGGATTTCCCCCTGTACGAGGGCCTCGAAGACTGGAGCCTGCTCGGCCGCTGAGGTCGGTCGGCGGGCGACTCGCCTGTCGCGGGAATTTGAAAGCATCTGTGTACGCGGGTTACAGTAACCGCATGGCACAGAAACCTGTCGCTAATGCGCTGACCCTCGAACTCGAGCCGGTTGTCGAAGAAAACTGGACTCGGCACCTTGCCACCGAGAACCTTTGGTTCGCGCACGATTACGTGCCGTACGACCAGGGCGAGAACTTCGCCTTCCTCGGTGGGCGTGACTGGGATCCCTCTCAGGCCACGCTGCCCAGGCACATCACCGACGCGTGCGAGGTCTTGCTGATCCTCAAGGACAACCTGGCCGGTCATCACCGCGAACTCGTCGAGCACTTCATTCTCGAGGACTACTGGGGACGCTGGCTGGGCCGCTGGACCGCTGAGGAGCACCTGCACGCCCTCGCGCTGCGTGACTATCTGGTGGTGACCCGGGAAATCGACCCGGCCGCCAACGAAGAGGTGCGGGTCAAGCACGTGATGCGGGGCTACCGGGCCGACTGGTACACCCAGGTCGAAACCCTGGTCTACATGACCTTCTCCGAACGCTCGCACGCCACGTTCTGCCGGAACCTCGCCGCACAGATCGAGGAACCGCTCTTGGCCGGGCTGGTGGACCGGATCGCCAGGGACGAAGCGCGCCACGAAGAGTTTTTCTCCAACCTCGTCAAGCACCTTCTCGGCTACGTCCGCGAGGAGACCATCGCCGCGATCGCCACCCGCGCTACCGACATTGACGTACTCGGCGCCGACATTCTGGAATACCAGGACAAGGTGCAAAACATCGCCGATGCAGGCATTTTCGACCGACAGCAACTGCAGCAGGTCGTCTCCGAATGCATCACGGCGTGGGGCTTGGCCGACGAGCCCGCATTGCAGCAATTCGTCACAAGTTAAGTTGAGTTTTCCTCAGCGGCGCGCCTGCACTGCGGGGGTGTGGCCACCGGAGTAGCGTCGCACTCGATGGCCAGCGCAACACTCTGCTGCCAGGGCGGCACCTACCGTCACGACTCCCTGCCATGGCAGGGGCATGACACAGGCAGGACCGGCCCCGGTCCTGGTGCCGCGGCCCCCGCCGATTCGCTCGTGCGGGTCCGCGCGAGCGTCCGTCGCTCGAGGAGCGCTCTGTGACCGAAATCCGGACGTACGTGCTCGACACCTCTGTGCTGCTGTCCGACCCGTGGGCGTGCAGTCGATTCGCCGAGCACGAAGTCGTGGTCCCGCTGGTGGTGATCAGCGAGCTGGAGGCCAAACGCCACCACCACGAGCTGGGCTGGTTCGCCCGCCAGGCGCTGCGGTTGTTCGACGACCTCCGACTTGAGCACGGACGGCTGGATCAGCCCATTCCCGTTGGCAAGCAGGGTGGCTCACTGCACGTCGAGCTCAACCACACCGACCCCGCGGTGCTGCCCGCGGGCTTTCGCACCGACAGCAACGACTCCCGGATCTTGAGTTGCGCCGCCAACCTGGCCGCCGAAGGCAGACGAGTCACGCTGGTCAGCAAGGACATCCCGCTGCGGGTCAAGGCGGCCGCAGTGGGGCTGGCGGCCGACGAGTACCACGCCCAAGACGTGGTCGCGTCGGGTTGGTCGGGCATGCGAGAGATCGAAACCTCCGCCGAAGACATCGCCACCCTGTTCGCCGAAGGTGAGCTCGACCTGGCCGAAGCGCGGGATTTGCCCTGTCACACCGGCATTCGGCTGCTCGGCGGCAGTTCGCACGCACTGGGCCGGATCACCGCCGGCAAGCGCATCCAACTGGTTCGCGGTGACCGCGAAGTGTTCGGTCTGCGCGGGCGCTCCGCCGAACAGCGGGTGGCGCTCGACCTGTTGCTCGACGAATCCGTTGGCATCGTGTCGCTGGGTGGCAAGGCCGGCACCGGAAAGTCGGCGCTGGCGTTGTGCGCGGGCCTCGAGGCGGTGTTGGAGCGTCGGACGCACCGCAAGGTGGTGGTGTTCCGCCCCCTGTACGCCGTCGGAGGCCAGGAACTCGGCTACCTGCCCGGCAGCGAGAGCGACAAGATGGGCCCCTGGGCGCAGGCCGTGTTCGACACGCTCGAGGGCCTGGCTAGCCCGGCCGTCCTGGACGAGGTCCTGTCCCGAGGAATGCTCGAGGTGTTGCCGCTGACGCACATCCGCGGCCGTTCGTTGCACGACTCGTTCGTCATCGTCGACGAAGCGCAGTCGCTGGAACGCAACGTGCTGCTCACGGTGTTGTCCCGGTTGGGTACCGGATCCCGGGTGGTGCTGACCCACGACATCGCGCAGCGTGACAACCTGCGGGTCGGCCGTCACGACGGGGTGGCCGCGGTGATCGAGAAACTCAAAGGTCACCCGCTCTTTGCGCACATAACGCTGCTACGCAGCGAGCGGTCGCCGATTGCCGCGCTGGTCACCGAAATGCTCGAAGAGATCACCGGGCCGCACTGAGCCCGGCTGGCCCACGGGTAAACTTTCGTGGTGCCGAAACGACCCGACAACCAAGCTTGGCGCTACTGGCGCACGGTTTTCGGTGCGGTGGCCGCCGGCGCCGTCCTGGTGATCGGTGGCCTCACCGGCCACGTCACTCGAGCCGACGACCTCAACTGTTCGGTGGTGAAGTGCGTCGCGTTCACCTTCGATGACGGTCCGACGCCCTACACCGACCGTCTGCTGAAAATCCTTCGGGACAACGACGCCAGGGCCACGTTCTTCTTGATCGGCAACAAAGTGGCCGCCAACCCGGGCGGCGCTCGGCGCATCGCCGAGGCCGGGATGGAGGTCGGCAGCCACACCTGGGAACACCCCAACCTGCAGACCGTTCCCGTCGCTGACCTTCCCGCTCAATTCACCAAGGCCAACGAGGCGATCGCCGCGGCGACGGGACGGGCGCCCACGCTGTACCGGCCCGCCGGTGGACTGTCCAACGAGACCGTGCGCGCAACCGCCGGGAAGCTGGGGATGGCCGAAATCCTGTGGGACGTCATTCCCTTCGACTGGGAGAACGACTCGAACATCGCGGCTACCCGGCAGATCCTGATGACCCAGATCAGACCCAACTCTGTGGTGCTGCTGCACGACACCTACTCGAGCACCGTCGACCTGGTGTATCAGTTCATCCCGGTGCTGCGGGCCAACGGCTATCGGCTGGTGACCGTCAGTGAACTGCTCGGCCCCAGGGCGCCGGGGAGCAGCTACGGCAGTCGCGAGAACGGGCCACCCGCCAACGATCTGCGTGACATCCCGGCCAACCAGATTCCGGGTCTGCCCAACACCCCGTCGCCCAAGCCGATGCCCAACTTTCCGATCACCGACCTGCCGAACCAGAACTCGGGTGGGCCCAACAACGGTGGCTGACACGGGCCGCTGTCAGCCGGGCTAACCGTTAGGTTGTTTAGCGTGACCACGCCCGCCTCGGCCACCGAAAAGGCAACCGAAAAAGCGGGTCCAAAAAGTGGCCGCAGGCTACTGCTGCAATACGGGTCGGACCTTGCGTTGGCCTATATCTTCGCGGCCATCGACACCGTCGCCATCCTGGTCCCGCTGCGCGGCCACACCTACACCGACTTCGCCGAAAAGAACATGGCCGGCGTGCTCGTGCTGATGGCGCTGGGCGTCTGCTTTGTCGCGGTGGCCGGCGCGATGAGCCTGGCCCCCACCGTGCGCTGGTTTGCCGTCGGCGCCGAACCGACCGCGCAGCAACGCGATGTGGCAACGAAACTCGCCGGCCGCCAGTCGGCCATCCTGGCGGGGGCCTGGGCGGCCAGCGGGGTGATCCTCGTGCTTTTCAATCGCAGCGGTGGTGCGGCGATGTTTGTGCCCGTCGTGCTGGGGGTGGTGCTGGGCGGTGCCGCGGCGGCGGGCACCGGTCTGTTGCTCGCACAACACACCCTGCGGCCCATCATGTTCGCCGCCACGCGTGGTGCCGAGCCGCGACTGACCGTGCCCGGTGTGTTTTCCCGGCTGGTGCTGCTGTGGTTCCTCTGCAGCGCGTTTCCGATCGGGGTCATCGCGGGTTTCGTCGTGCTGCGTTCCTACGGTTGGTTCATCGAGAAAAACGTGTCGTTGGATACGCCGGTGCTGGTGGTGTCGCTGGCGGCCCTGGTGCTTGGTTTGCCGACCATGATCCTGACCTCGCGTTCCATTGCGGACCCGATCAGCGAAGTCGTCGACGCGATGGCCAAAGTCGAACACGGCCACATCGACACGCTCGTCGGGGTATACGAGCGGTCCCAAATCGGCCGTCTCCAAACAGGGTTCAACAAAATGGTGGCCGGTCTCGCGGAACGCGAGCGGTTGCGTGACCTGTTCGGTCGGCATGTCGGGGCCGACGTGGCGCAACGCGCCATCGAAGAGGGCGTCTCGATGTCCGGGGAAGTGGTCGAGGCCGCGGTCCTGTTCATCGACATGTTGAACTCGACCAGGTTGACGGAAAACCTTGCGCCACAAGAGGTGGCCCAGGTGCTCAACGACTTCTTCCGGATAGTTGTCGGCGCCGTCGACGAGCACCAGGGTCTGATCAACAAATTCCAAGGCGATGCGGCGCTGGCCGTCTTCGGAGCCCCGCTGCGCTCCGAGGACCCGGCGTCGGCGGCACTGGCCACGGCCCGAACTTTAGGCACCGAGTTGCGCCGACTGCTGCCCGTGGTCGATTTCGGCATAGGCGTTTCCGCGGGTCGTGTGTTCGCGGGCAACATCGGTGCCGAAAACCGTTACGAATACACGGTTATCGGGGACGCGGTCAACGAGGCGGCGCGGCTCGCCGACCTCGCCAAGACATCCGAGCGGCGGATCCTGTGCTCGTCCGCGGCACTGGATCGCGCCACCGAGGAGGAACGCGAGCGGTGGGCGGAGTCCTATTCCACCGTTCTGCGTGGCCGTTCGGAAGCGACGCACGTCTACAGCCCGGTGGCCGCCGGTTAGCGGCGGCGGAGAGTGGCCCTCAGAGCTACTGGAGCTACTTGGAGCTACTTGGACACCTTAAGTGCGGCGATCACCTTGTTGATGATCGCTTGGGACGCGGTATCGCCGATCGGGATGGCACCCAGGAAGATCGTGACCGGTTTCGTGTCGACCGCGATGATCACCACGGAGTCACCCTTGACGTTGCGGGTGGTGTCGCCGATCGTGATGTCGGCGTCCACGCGGGCGGCTTTGACGCCGTCGACCGTCGTCGTCGACTTCTTCAACGGACCCAGGGTGGGTTGCGACTGTATGTAGCCGGGGCCGTTGGCCACGCACTGCATCAGTTTCGCGGCTTGGGCGGCGACGTCCATGCTGGTCACGAAGTTGGTGATGGCGACTTCGACCTGCATCATCCACTGGTTGGCGCCGGGGACTTCCGCGGCCAGCCCCACCCCGCCGATGAGGTTCGGATTCTGGTCATCGGAATACGGCAACCAACCGGGTGCCGCGCTGGCCGGGAACGAGAGCTTGCCCGCGCTGACGGTGCCACCGGAGGGTGGCGCCCCGCCGGACACGTTGTCCGTGCAGTCGGTGGCCGTCTGATCGGAACTGATCGGTCCTGACGACGGCCCAGCGGCGCTGCTCGTCGCGGGTTGCGACGGCGAGGGCGACGAATCCCCGTTGCCCAGGGCGACTACCAGGATGACGACCAACGCGATGACACCCAATATCGCGATACCGGCAAGAACCAACCACGGCGTTTTCGAGCTCGGCCCACCCGGTGGCGGTCCACCGGGACCGGGGTAGGTCCCCGCGCCCCAACCTGGGACATATTGCTGACCGGTCGGCGGATATGGCTGCGGAGGGTAGCCCGCATGGCCGTACGGGTCCGTCCCCTGGGGATTGGCGTAGGGGTTGGCCGGCGGATACGTACCGTCCGGTGGTGGGTAGGGATAGCCGCCCCCCTGAGGCTGCCCGGGCTGCGGCTGGCCACCCTGCGGCTGTCCGCCCCAGTATTGGTCCTGGCCGTAGGGGTTCGATCCGTAGGGATCCTGACCGTAAGGGCCGCCGGGAGGAGCCGTCATCGAATAATCACCCTCACTCTCACGGACCACCTCGAGCTGAGGCGGTCAAACAGCCGCGTCGCCGCTGACGCTTACGGGAACCCTCCCAGCTGGGCCTAGTCGACCGGATCGACCTTGGCCATCGCCAGGACATCGAGGCGGCGGTCCAGCTCCTCGATCGACAGCTTGTCGCCGATCAGTCCGCGGTCGATGACGGTTTGGCGAATCGTCTTGCGTTCCTTGAGCGCTTGCTTGGCAACCGCGGCTGCCTCCTCATAGCCGATGGCCGAGTTTAGCGGGGTCACGATCGATGGCGACGACTCGGCCAATTCGCGCAGGTGGTCGACGTTCGCCTTCAGTCCGACGATGCAGCGCTCGGCGAACAACCTCGACGCGTTGGTCAGCAGCTTGAACGACTCGAGGATGTTGCGGGCCATCATCGGGATGTAGACGTTGAGCTCGAAGGCGCCGCTCGCCCCGCCCCAAGCGATCGCGGCATCGTTGCCGATCACCTGCGCGGCCACCTGAGTGACCGCCTCCGGCAGCACCGGATTCACCTTGCCCGGCATGATCGAGCTACCCGGCTGCAGGTCGGGCAGCTGAATTTCGGCCAGGCCGGTCAGCGGCCCGGAACCCATCCAGCGAATGTCGTTGGCGATCTTGGTCAGCGAGACCGCGATGGTGCGCAGCGCCCCGGACGCCTCGACCAACCCGTCCCGCGCGGCCTGCGCCTCGAACGAGTTTGCAGCCGTACGCAATTCGGACAGCCCCGTCTCGGCGACCAGGACCGAGACCACCTTGACGCCGAAGCCTTCGGGGGCGTTGAGGCCGGTGCCGACCGCGGTGCCGCCGATCGCCAGCTCGCCCAGCCGGGGCAGGGTGGCACGCACCCGCTCGATGCCGGCCTCGATCTGGCGGGCATAGCCGCTGAACTCCTGACCGAGCGTCACGGGAACGGCATCCATGAGGTGCGTCCGTCCGGACTTCACCACCGTGTGCCACTCGAGAGCCTTGTCCGACAGTGCTTTGTGCAGCACCTCGAGGGCCGGAATGAGATGGCGCACCGCCGCTTCGGTGGCGGCGATGTGGGTGGCGGTGGGGAAGGTGTCGTTCGACGACTGCGACATGTTGACGTCGTCATTGGGGTGCACCTGCACGCCGTTCTTGGCGGCGATGGACGCGATCACCTCGTTGGTGTTCATGTTCGAGCTGGTGCCCGAACCGGTCTGGAAGACGTCGATCGGGAACTGGTCGTCGTGCTGGCCGTCGGCGATCTCGGCCGCCGCGGCGATGATCGCGTCGGCCTTCTCCGACGCCAGCAGACCCAGGTCCTTGTTCACCTGAGCGCAGGCGCCCTTCAGCAGGCCCAACGCGCGGATCTGGGCGCGCTCCAGCGGCCGGCCAGAGATCGGGAAGTTCTCCACCGCGCGCTGAGTCTGTGCGCGCCACAACGCTTTGGCCGGCACCCGGACCTCGCCCATGGTGTCGTGCTCGATGCGGTATTCGGCGTCGTCGGCCATTTTGAAAAGGTTCCTCGCTATCCGGGATGGGTCAGGGCAGGGGATAGGCGGCGGTGCTGTCGCCGGTGAAGTCGATCGCGGAGTACTCGTTGAGCTTCGAGAGCCGGTGGTAAGCCTCGATCATGCGCACCGTGCCCGACTTCGACCGCATCACGATCGACTGGGTGGTGCAGCCCCCCGGCTGGTAACGAACCCCCTTGAGCAGGTCGCCGTCGGTCACTCCGGTGGCGCAGAAGAAGACGTTCTCCCCGGACACCAGGTCCTCGGTGGTCAGCACCCGCTCGATGTCGTGGCCGGCGTCCAGCGCCTTACGGCGTTCGGCCTCGTCCTTCGGTGCTAATTGCGCCTGGATGGCGCCGCCCATGCAGCGGATGGCGGCGGCGGTGATGATGCCCTCTGGCGTGCCGCCGATGCCGGCCAGCATGTCGGTGCCGGACTGGGGACGGCAGGCCGAGATGGCACCGGCCACGTCACCGTCGGTGATCAGCCGGATGCGGGCGCCGGTGGCGCGGACGTCGGCGATCAGCTGGGCGTGCCGCGGCCGGTCCAGGATGCAGACGGTCATGTCCCGCGGCGACAGTCCCTTGACCTTGGCGACCGCGCGGACGTTCTCGGCGATGGGGGCGGTGATGTCCAGCACGTGCGCTGCTTCGGGGCCCACGGCGATCTTGTTCATGTAGAAGACCGCGGACGGGTCGAACATCGCGCCGCGGTCCGCCACCGCCAGTACCGAGATGGCGTTGGGCATGCCCTTGCTCATCAGGGTGGTGCCGTCGATCGGGTCGACCGCGAAATCGCACTCGGGGCCGTCGCCGTTGCCCACCTCTTCGCCGTTGTAGAGCATCGGCGCTTCGTCTTTTTCGCCCTCGCCGATCACCACGACGCCGCGCATCGACACCGAGTTCACCAGTTCACGGATCGCATCGACCGCTGCGCCGTCGCCGCCCTCTTTGTCGCCGCGACCCACCCAGCGGCCCGCGGCCATGGCGCCGGCCTCGGTGACACGCACCAGCTCGAGGGCCAGGTTGCGGTCCGGGGCTTCCCCGCGCGTCGTCCGCGGTTTTGCCGGATCGTGGTCCGCCACCGCGGTCGAACGTGGTCCCTGAGAAGTCATAGTTGGAGCCCTTCGTTCAAGGTTGGAGCCCTTCGTTCAAGGTTGGAGCCCGTCGTTCATCCTCAGAGATTGTCCCAGAAGCTGATCGGTGAGCTGGAGCTGGGATACTGGCGGAGTGACCGTTGAACCCCAGCCGACTCCCAAGCCGGCCAAACCGCGGGTGCTGCAGGACGGTCGTGACATGTTCTGGTCGCTGGCGCCGCTGGTCGTCGGATGCATCCTGCTGGCCGGGATGGTCGGAATGTGTTCGTTCAAGCCCGGCGGGACCAACCGGGGCACCATCCCCTCCTACGATGCGGCGACGGCCTTGCGGGCCGACGCTGTGACGCTGGGGTTCCCCATTCGGCTGCCTCAACTGCCGGCGGGGTGGCAGCCGAACTCCGGTGGCCGCTCGGGTATCGAGAACGGGCGCACGGACGCGGCCAGCGGTCAGCGGCTGAACGCGCCCACGTCGACCGTGGGATACATCAGTCCGACCGGGATGTACCTGAGCCTGACCCAGAGCAACGCCGACGAGGACAAGCTCATCGCGTCCATCCATTCGGGCATGCACCCGACCGGGACGGTCGACGTCTCCGGCACCACCTGGATCGTCTACGAGGGAACCGACCAGGACGGTAATGGGTTCGAGCCGGTCTGGACGACCAGAATCGCCAGTCCCTCCGGCCCGACCCAGATCGCGATCACCGGAGCGGGGACCGCCGATCAATTCCGCACGCTCGCGGCGGCAACCCAGTCGCAGCCGCCGTTACCGAACACTCGTTAGCTCTCGTCGGATACGGAAAGACAGGTAGGGACCTCTATGACCGCACCCGCAGCGGACCTGACCGGTTGGTCGGCGGCGCCTTTCACCGGCGGTGGCTACACGCACGACGTCTATCGCAAGGGGTCGGGCCCGGGGGTGGTGCTGATCCCCGAGTTGCCGGGCATCCATCCGGGAGTGCTGGCCCTGGGGAACCATCTGGTGGACAACGGCTTCACCGTCGCCATGCCGTCGTTGTTCGGCACTCCGGGCCGGCCGGTGTCCGGGGCCTATATCGCCTCGCAGATCGCGCGGGTGTGTGTGGCGCGGGAATTTGCAGCGCTGGCCACCAACAAGCAGCGGCCGGTGGCGCTGTTCCTGCGGGCGTTGGCCCGCGACCTCAATGCGTCCACGCCGGGCAAGGGCGTCGGCGTGATCGGGCAGTGCTTCACCGGGGGTTTCGCGCTGGCGGCCGCCGTCGACGACAGCGTGTTGGCTCCGGTGCTCAGCCAGCCGTCGGTGCCTTTCCCGCTGACGCCCGCACAACGCCGCGATCCCGGACTGAGTCAGGTCGAGTTGGGCGTCATCGCAGACCGCTGCGCGAACGACGGCCTGTGCGCCATCGGGTTGCGGTTCAGCGAGGACAAGATGGCCCCCGGCGAACGGTTCCAGACGCTCAAGAAGCGGCTCGGCGACGCATTCGAAGTGATCGAGATCGATTCCGGCCCGGGCAACCCACACGGCTTCACCAAGATGGCGCACTCGGTGCTGACCGACGAGGTTCGCGAGGTCGACGGTCAGCCGGCGTATGAAGCCCGCAAGCGGGTGGTCGAGTTCCTCACTCAGCGGCTGACTTAGCCGCGCTCTCGTCCTCGGTGTCGTCGGCGTCGGTGTCGCCGGCGTCGGTGTCGTCGCGCGAGCCGCGAGACAACCAGCTGCGCTTACCAGCTTTCGGCTCGACCGGTTTCAATTCGACGCCCTTGTAGACCGCCAGGTAGACGTCGATGGTGGTGACGATCATGATCATCAGCACCGGTCCGATGATGATGCCCCACGGGCCGAACATGCTGATTCCGGCGAACACCGACAGCAGCATCAGCGCGGAATTCAGCCGGGCATCTCGTGGCACCAGGATCGGGCGCAAGAAGTTGTCGATGTTCGTGACCACGAGCAAGTGGATGAGCACCACGAAGATGCCACCGCCGATGTTGCCGAAGAGGATCATCCCGATGCCGAACGGGATGGTCACTATGCCGCCGCCCAGCGGAATGATCGACAACGCGGTCAGCACGATCGCGAAGATGAAAAAGCCGTGGTGGAACCCGGCGATGTAGATGGACGCGGCGCCGGTGACGCCCTGGCAGAACGCGATGACGAACTGGCCGTTGACGGTGCCGCGCACCATGGAACCCATCTTTTTCAGGTACAGGTCCGTCGCCTCTTCGCCCAGCGGGTTGAGCTGCCCGATCAGGGTGCGCAGCTTTTCCTGGTTGGTCAGCAGAGCGACGAATACGTACAGGAAGATGATCGCCGAGGTGATGGCGCCGGCGAGGCTGCCCGCGGTGTTTTGCAGGAAGTGCAGCAACCATTCGCCGGCCGTCTGCGCGACCGTGACCATCGCCTTGCGCAGCTGTTCCTCGGTGACGGTGACATGGGCGAACGGGATCCGGGCCAACAAGTCGTTCGCCAGTTGCAGGGTCCTCTGGCCGAGTTCGCTGGGGTTGGTCGCCTTGACCCAGTCCGCGACGTGCTCGACCATCCGGGCGATCTGAACGATCGCCAGCCCCACCAGCAGCCCCACCGGCACGATCACGACGGCCAGCGCCGACAACAGGGTGAAGGTGGCCGACAAGCCGGTGTTGACGCGCTTGTTGAACCAATTGAACAGCGGCGTGAACAGGTAGGCGAAGACCGCCGCGACCACGATCAGCACGAAGTATTGGCGCAGGAAATACGCGCCGAACAGCAGCGCGATCAGCGTGATGATCGCGAGAGCGCGCTTCTGGGTGAGCGTGAATTCGGTGTTCATGCGCAGCGCAACATTACGCGCGAGAAGACGCAAACTCGCGTGATTTCGGCCCCAATCGTGGGATTTTGCGTCTGCTCGGCGGTAGATAGGAGTCCATGGACAACTGCGTCGTGGAAACCAGCTACGGCCCCGTCCGTGGGTGCCAGGTAGGGCGCGTCAAGGTATGGCGAGGCCTTCGATATGGCGCACCGCCGGTCGGCGACCTGCGTTTTCGCGCACCCGAACCACCCCGGCGCTGGACCGAGGTCGCCGACGCCACGCGCAACGGGCCGGCCTGCCCGCAACCCGTGATTCCGAACATGCCGCTCGACCTCGGCGCACCGCAGGGCGAGGACTGCCTGAGTCTGAACATCTGGGCACCGGCCGGCACCGAGCCCGGCGCCGGCAAAGCGGTGATGGTGTGGCTGCACGGCGGTGCTTACGTGATGGGGTCGGGCAGCCAGCCCCTGTATGACGGCACGCGGCTGGCCGGCGACGGCGACGTGATCGTGGTGACCGTCAACTACCGCCTGGGCGCGTTGGGCTTCCTGGACCTGTCGTCGTTCAGCGCATCCGGACAGCGGTTCGACGCCAACGTCGGCCTGCACGACGTGCTGGCCGCGCTGCGGTGGGTACGCGACAACATCGCGGCATTCGGCGGCGATCCCGCCAGGGTGACGCTGTTCGGTGAATCGGCCGGCGCAGGCATCGTCACCACGCTGCTGGCCAGCCCGGCGGCCGAGGGACTGTTCGCCCGGGGGATCGCCCAGAGCTCGCCGGCCACGTCGGTGTACGACCGGGAGCGGGGGCGCCGGGTCGCCGAATGCGTCCTCGACAAGCTTGGGCTCGGCCCGTCGGACATTGCGAAGGTCCCGGAGGTGTCGACGGCGGCGTTCGTGGCGGCCGCGCGCGAAGTGTTCGATGAAGTGCCCGTCCGCAACCCCGGCACGCTGGCGTTCGTCCCGATCATCGACGGCGACTTGCTGCATGACTATCCGGTGAAGTTGGCTCAGCAGGGCCGCCTGCTTCCAATCCCGCTGATCATCGGCACCAACAAGCACGAGGCGGCGCTGTTCCGGCTGCTGAGGTCGCCGCTGATGCCGATTACTCCGCACGCGATCACGTCGATGTTCACCCAGATCGCCGCCGAACAACCCGACCTGCAGTTGCCCTCCGAAGAGGAGATCGTTTCGGCCTACGCGCGCCACCGGCCCAAGTCGCGCTACCTCAGCATCGCCACCGATGTCGGCTTCCGGATGCCGACACTGTGGCTTGCCGACGGCCACCACGAGGTGGCCCCGACATATCTCTACCGGTTCGACTATGCGACGCCGTTGCTGAAACTGCTGCAGGTGCGTGCCGCGCATGCCACCGAATTGCCTTACGTCTGGGGCAATCTCGGTATGCCCAAGGATCCGACGCTCAAGCTCGGCGGCGCCAAGACCGCGTTCGCGATATCCGAACGGATGCGGCGCCGGTGGACTAACTTCGCCACCCTTGGAAAGCCGGAAGGTGCGGCCGGTGAGCCGGCATGGCCGTCATATCAGGACCCCGACCGGGCCTGCCTGGTCATCGACAAGCACGATGCTCTGTTGCACGACCCGGACGCACGCATCCGATCCGCGTGGGGTCGGCAGATGGTGAGCTTCCGATAAGCGCCTAACGCGATCCGCTGGCCGCCGGGGTGCGCTTGCCCGCCTTCTTGGCGGCCTGAGCCTCGCCCTTCATCTTGTTGAACAACTCGATGTAGTAGGGCAGACATTCGGCCAGGGCCTGCTCGGTGGTGAACAGCGGCTCGTAGCCAAGATCGCGGCGCGCCTTGGCAATTGAGAAGTAGTTGTCCGTTGAGATCCGTTCGATGGCCAACGGCTCGATCAGGGGTGCGGGGAGCCCGAACCGGAAGTGCAGCCGCTGCCAATTCGTCATCGCCCAGTGCACGGCCGGAGCGGGAACCCTTACCTTGGGCCACTTTTCGCCGCACGCTTCCACCACCGGCCGGGCGAACTCGAACATGTTGATCGGTTCGGCGTCATTGATGAAGTACGCCTGCCCGGGTGCGGTGCCGTCGGGCACCAGATGTTGGCCGGCCAGGATGAAACCGTGAATCAGGTTGTGCACGTAAGAGTTATCCAGCTTCACCGACTTCTTGCCGACCAGGACCTTGGTGTGGCCCTTGATCACGCTTTCGAACAGCTTGCGGAACATCGTCTGGTCGCCGCTGCCCCAGATGCCGCTGGGCCGGATGGCACAGGTCAGCATGCCCTCGACGCCGTTCTGTCCCAAGACGTATTTCTCGGCGACCACTTTGGTCTCGGTGTAGAGGTCGTTGAACCGGTCGGTGTAGGGGAGCGTCTCGTCGCCTCCGGCGATGTTCTGGCCACCCATCACCACGCTGTTGGATGACGTGTAGACGAACCGCTTGACGCCGGACTTCTGACCGGTCTCCACCAGGTTCTGGGTGCCGCCGACGTTGACCGAGAAACTGCGCTGCCGGTATTCCTCGGTCACCGAGTCGCCGCCCATCAACTCGATGATCGCCGCAGTGTGGATGACCGTGTCGATGCCGTCCACCGCTGCTTCGCAGGTTGCCCTGTCGGTGATGTCTCCCTGCAGCACCTCCAGTTGCGGGTGTTGCGGCAGTGGCGACGGCGCCCGGTCGAAGGAACGGACAAAATGTCCGCGGTCGAGCAATGTCTTGACCAGGTTGGCGCCGACGAAGCCGGAGCCTCCGGTAACCAGGACGCGGCCGAGTTCGGTTGTCAGAGATGCATCACCCATGCGGCGAAGCATAGTGAAACGTGTTCCAGTTTGGAATAGTATTTTGGTTTGGGTCAGTCCTGCGAGGCGTCGCCGGACCCGAGTGCATCGGTCACCCGCTGACGGGCGCCAGCTAAGTGCTCTTCGCACCGTTTAGCTAGTTGTTCGCCTCTTTCCCATAGTTTCAGCGACGCATCGAGGTCCAGTCCGCCCTGCTCCAAAAGGCGCACGACTTCGATTAGTTCATCTCGGCATTTTTCGTAGCCGAGCTGACTAATAGGCGTAATAGGAGTGTCCGCAGAAGACTCGTCAGTCATGTGGGGTGTGTCCTTCGCTCACAGCGGCTATGGCGCCGTCGGCAACCCGCACCCGCAGCTTGGTGCCGGCGGGGGCGTCGTCGATCGAACGCAGTATCTGAGTATCGGTGCCGGTCACGGTCTGCACGACCGCATACCCGCGGGCCAGGGTGGCCGCCGGGCCCAACGTCGCCAAGCGCGCGCCGAGGTGACCGATGCGCTCACTCTCGGCGTGGATCAGTCGGTTGATGTCGCGACGCAGCGCCGAGCGGGCACGATCCACTTCGTCGGCGCGTGTCGTGATCATCTTCAGCGGGTCGGCCAGCACCGGCCGATTACGCAGGTGGGCCAACGCTCGCTCCTCGCGGTGAACCCAGTTGCGCAACGCCTGCGCGCTGCGCCGGCGCAGGTCGTCTATCAGGCGCTGTTCGGCAGCGGTGTCGGGGACCACCTTCTTGGCCGCGTCGGTGGGAGTGGCGGCGCGCAGATCGGCGACCAGGTCGCACAACGGGTTGTCGGGTTCGTGGCCGACCGCGCTGATCACCGGCGTGCGGCAGGCCGAGATGGCACGGCACAGCGTCTCGTCGGAAAACGGCAGCAGGTCCTCGACGCTGCCGCCGCCGCGTGCCAACACGATCACGTCGACCTCGACGTGGCGATCGAGTTCCCGTAACGCCTCGACGATCTGTGAAACGGCGTTGGGTCCCTGCACCGCGGTGTTGCGCACGGCGAATCGCACCGCGGGCCAGCGCGAGGTGGCCACCGTCGTCACGTCCCGCTCGGCCGCGCTGGCGCGACCGGTGATCAGGCCGATCGTGTGGGGCAGAAACGGGATTGGCCGTTTGAGGCGCGGATCGAAGAGACCTTCGGCATCCAGCAGGCGGCGCAGCCGCTCGATGCGGGCCAGCAGTTCACCGACGCCGACGGCGCGAATCTCGCTGAGCCGCAGCGAGAACGTGCCCCGGCCGGTGTAGAACTGCGGCTTGCCGCAGACCACCACCTGGGTGCCTTCGGTCAATTTGACCGGTGCGTTGAGCACCAGGTCCCGCGAACACGTGACGGTCAGCGACATGTCGGCAGCGGGATCACGCAACACCATGAACACGGTCGCGGAGTTGGGCCGCATGGTGATCTGGGCCAGTTGCCCCTCCACCCATACCGTGCCGAGTCGGTCAATCCAGCCCGCGACCCGAATGGCTACCGCGCGTACCGGGAACGGATTCTCGGCCGAATTCCCTGCTGCGGCCCGGGTCACTTGGCGTTCGCGCGGGTGATCCTGTTGGCGATCAGGGTCTGGAACGGGGCGCGGGCCTTGGTGGCCTGCTCGTAGGCCAGCAGGGTTTCGAGCTCGGCGACGCTCAGCGATTGCAGGCGAGCCCGCAGCTGGGCCAGCGTCAGGGAGGGGTAGTCGAGTTCGGTCGCCACCGCCGGCGGCTCGACGTCAGCCCCGGACGACGACGGCCGCTGCCCGGTGGAGATGGGCTGGGTCGGGTCGCTTGCCGAGTCCGGTACGTCGGAAACCGAGTACAGCGCGAACCTTCCCTCGGCGCGGCGGTCGTTGTCGGCGTCCGGGCCGCCGGGGAACGGGAACGAGCCCCCTTCGCCGTCGATGACCTCGAGGTCCTCGTCGAAAACCGCCCATTCGGGCTGCTCGTCCTTGGGCGGGAACAGCGTCTCGAGGGTGCTGTCGCCCTTGATCACGAGCTCGGCCAGGTTTTGCTGGAACCGCATCACCAGGTGCGCCGCCTGACTCGCCAGCGTCATCGGATACATCAGGATGGTTCGCGGCAGCCTCATCGTCTCCTCCACGGCGACTGTCGCCGCGCCGACAATGAGCCGAACGCCATACGGTGCACTAGCCATGTGTCCAAGATTGCCTGAAGCTGCGGCTAACTCCAAGCTGAAGACGCGCAGATGGCGGGACCGCGTTGGCGTTACGTACCCTGAACATCATGGTGCCGCCTATCGACATGGGGATTCCCGGTGCTTCGATATCGGTGGCCTCTGGAATCCAAAACCGCAAGCGAGTGCTGCTCGCCGAGCCGCGCGGCTACTGCGCGGGCGTCGACCGCGCCGTCGAGACGGTGGAACGTGCGCTGGAAAAGTACGGTGCGCCCGTCTACGTGCGTCACGAGATCGTGCACAACCGGCACGTGGTGGACACCCTGGCCCAGGCGGGAGCGGTGTTCGTCGAGGAAACCGACGAGGTCCCCGAAGGGGCCATCGTGGTTTTCTCTGCGCACGGCGTGGCGCCGACGGTGTACGCGGCCGCCGCCGAGCGCAATCTGCAGACCATCGACGCCACCTGCCCGCTGGTCACCAAGGTGCACAACGAGGCCAAGCGCTTCGCCCGCGACGACTACGACATCCTGCTGATCGGGCACGAGGGCCACGAGGAAGTCATCGGCACGGCCGGCGAGGCGCCCGACCACGTGCAACTGGTGGACGGTGTGGAGTCCGTCGACAGCGTGACCGTGCGTGACGAGGACAAGGTGATCTGGCTTTCCCAGACCACGCTGTCGGTCGACGAGACCATGGAGATCGTCGAGCGGCTGCGGCAGCGGTTCCCCAAGCTCAAGGATCCGCCCAGCGACGACATCTGCTACGCGACCCAGAACCGGCAGGTCGCCGTCAAGGCGATGGCCCCGGAGTGCGAGCTGGTGATCGTCGTCGGTTCGCGCAATTCGTCCAACTCGGTCCGACTGGTCGAGGTGGCGCTGAACGCCGGGTCTCGGGCCGCCTACCTGGTCGACTGGGCCGACGACATCGATCCGGCGTGGCTGGACGGGGTCACCACGGTGGGGGTCACCTCCGGTGCGTCGGTCCCGGAAGTGCTGGTGCGCGGTGTGCTGGAACGGCTCGCCGACTGCGGGTTCGACATGGTGCAACCGGTGACGACAGCCAACGAGACGCTGGTGTTCGCGCTGCCGCGCGAGATCCGGCCCAGCCGGTCAAGCTAGCTTCGCCGGGCCTAGAGGACTGCCTACTCCCAGGATTCTGGCTGCGTTTTGCGGGGTGCCCGCGGCCGACTCCGCCGCTCGTGCCGCGGCTCGTCGCGGGTTTCCTCCCGCGGCGCTGACGTGCGGTACCGGACCTGGGAAATCGGATGGTGAGTCGGGTTCGCGCCGTTTCCGCTGGGCGCCGGGCGGCGCCGGGGCGGGGGTTCGTAGGGCGCGTACCGGTCGTAGGGGTTTTCTCGGCGCCTGCTGGGCCGCTCGCGTTCGCGTTCGGCAGGGTCGGCCGCCTCGTAGCCCTCGTAGGGATCGAAGCGGCTGCTGCGGCGCTGAGGTCGGTCGTAGGGCCGCTCGTAGGGGTTGCGACGCGGGTGCGGGTCGCGACGCATCTCCCGAGGCGGTTGGGCTCGCAAGTCGGATTCGGATGGGGGCGGACGGCGACGCGACCGGCGGGGTGGCTCGTCGGCGTCGAAATCCCCCGCGGTGCTCGGGGGCGTTCTGCGCGGGCGGCGCGGGCGGTCGGCGGCCGGTTCGCCGCGCTCGTCCAACGGTGGCCGGGCATGCCGGGAACGGGAACCGGAACGGGTTCGTGCCGACCGTTCGCCTGAGAGACCGCTTCGTGCGGTGCGGTTGCTTCTGGTGGAACGGCTGATCTTGTGGGCCGGTTGCGAGTCGGTGCCGGACGCTTCGTCGTCGTCGGTCTCGGGACCGCCCAGCAGCGAACTGAGTTTCGCCGCAATCCCGCTGAAGATCGACGGGCGCGGGTTGGGTACGGCAGCGTCTTCTTCGGCTTCTTGTGTGGCGTTCGCCACTGCGCCGGTGCGTTGTGCGCTTCCGATGAACCAACGGATCAGGCCGAGCAAAAGTACGCCGCCGGCGGTACCCAGCATCAGCGGGAACCGCTCGATGAGTGGGTAGCCGCAGTTGATCAGCAGGTCTTTGAACTTATCGATCTTGCCGCCGTGGAACATCCAGTAGGCGCCCGGCACCGCGCAGAACAAAATCAGGGGCGGTTGGATGACGGCGGTGAACACGGCCGACTGGCGCACCACCAGCACCGCTGCCACGCAACCGGCGATGTAGAGGCCCGCGAAGGTGTGGCTCAACTCCTTGTTGCCGGCATCAAGCAAGTACCCAACCGCAGTCGTCCCGGCGGCGAGAAGCACTGCGGCCCACCAGGGCACACCCGGAAGATTGCGGAGTATCGAGCGGTGGCTCGGCTCCACCGTCGATCCAGCGCGCTGCGTTGACACATGTTGACCGTACCGGCATCTGAGCCAAAGCCCCGTATATAGCTGGACAACTGATGTTGGCGTGCCACCTACACTTGGCTCCCTGTGAGCCTGAGCTTGGGAATCGTGGGTCTACCTAATGTCGGCAAGTCGACTCTGTTCAACGCGCTGACCCGGAACAACGTGGTGGCGGCCAATTATCCGTTCGCGACGATCGAGCCGAACGAGGGCGTGGTGTCGCTGCCCGACCCGCGGCTGGACAAGCTGGCGGAGATGTTCGGATCGGAGCGCACCGTCCCGGCCCCCGTGACGTTCGTCGACATCGCGGGACTTGTCGCGGGGGCGTCGGAAGGCGCCGGCCTGGGCAACAAGTTCCTGGCGCACATTCGTGAGTGCGACGCGATCTGCCAGGTAGTGCGGGTGTTTGCCGACGACGATGTGACGCACGTCGCGGGGAAGGTCGATCCTCGGTCCGACATCGAGGTCGTCGAAACCGAGCTGATCTTGGCCGACATGCAGACCCTCGAACGTGCGCTGCCTCGGCTGGAGAAGGAAGCCCGCACCAACAAGGAGCGCAGGCCGATACATGAGGCGGCGGTGCGGGCTCAGCAGGTGCTCGATACCGGCAAGACGCTGTTTGCCTCCGGCGAGGATTTCTCGCTGCTGCGCGAGCTGAACCTATTGACCACCAAGCCGTTCCTGTACGTGTTCAACGCCGACGAAGCGGTGCTGACCGACGCTGCGCGCATCGCCGAATTGCGTGAACTCGTCGCTCCTGCGGACGCCGTATTCCTGGACGCGGCAATCGAATCCGAACTCATCGAACTTGACGACGAATCCGCCGCGGAGTTGTTGGAGTCGATCGGGCAGACCGAGCGGGGCCTGGATGCATTGGCCCGGGCCGGTTTTCACACCTTGAAGCTGCAGACGTATCTGACGGCGGGGCCGAAAGAAGCGCGGGCGTGGGTGATTCACCAGGGCGACACGGCGCCCAAGGCGGCCGGGGTGATCCACAGTGACTTCGAGAAGGGCTTCATCAAGGCCGAGGTCGTTTCCTTCGACGACCTGGTCGCCGCCGGGTCGATGGCGGCGGCGAAGGCTGCCGGCAAGGTCCGGATGGAGGGGAAGGACTACGTCATGGCTGACGGGGACGTGGTCGAATTCCGGTTCAACGTGTAGTCGCTCGTTGACACTGCGTCTATGGCGGTGATCTCTCGCACTTCTGCGCCCTCACTGCAGAGTCAAGGGCTAGGGACCGCCGTTGCCGCCGCCGCCGGTGAAGCCCGTGCCGGGGATGCTCTTGGCGCTGCCGCCGCCGTTACCGGTGAAATCCGTTGGGCGTTATGAGCCGCGGACCATGGCAGATGGCATCGTCCTTGTCCACGGCTCGGTATCCCGTCCGCCGCGCGCTAGCCTGCGGTTGTGGCATCATGGAGTGCATCAATGATGCGCATGGAGATGTCGAATGAGGACCACCGTCACCATCGATGACGAACTGCTCGCCAAGGCGGCAGAGCTAACGGGCGTGCACGAGAATGTCGCACTGCTAAAACGGGGCTTGCAGACGCTGATCCGGGTGGAGAGTGCTCGACGTCTTGCCGCACTGGGTGGATCGGATCCCGAAGCGACGGCCGCGCCGCGGCGACGCGGCATGCAGGAATGATTCTGGTCGACACCTCAGTGTGGATCGATCATCTCCACACCGTGGAGCGCAGGCTGGTCGAGCGGTTGGAACTCGATGCGGTCGGCTGCCATCCACTGGTCATCGAGGAACTGGCGCTCGGGTCAATTGCGGGTCGGGACATTGTGCTCGACCTGCTAGGGAACCTGACGCAGTTCCCGACTGCGCAACATGCTGAAATCCGGCATTTCGTTGAACGGCGGCAGCTTTGGGGACGTGGTCTGAGCGCGGTGGATGTACATCTGATGGCCGCCGTCGTCATGGTTGAGGGAGCGAAGCTCTGGACCAGAGACAAGCGATTGAAGGCGGCGTCCTCGGATGCGGGTGTCCCGCTTTTCGGCGAGTGACAATGTGCGGAGTGGATTTGGTGGAGCTTCGGTCCAAGGCTTAGGGGCAAAGTTGCCGGTCGGTTCGCTGCCGCTAGTGGCGTGTCGAATCATGGCGAAACGGTGCTCTTTTCGCGTCGAGACACCATCGGGTGCTTTGCCTGAAGCGGTCTACGACACCCTGGTCGATGTCGACGGCTGGAACGGCCTGGGTGCCGTCGTTGGTCGAAGGGTCTTGGGAGCGACGCGGGGCGCCCCAGACGGCAGTCGGTGGCGTGCGCAAGACGCGCAGAGGAGATTGCTCGACGGGTCCCGGCCGCACCTTCACTCGTACAACGTGTTGTCGCCACCTCCGGCGTTGAGCGACTACCAGGCAACCGTCGTCATCGAACCTCGTCCGGAGGGCTGTGTAATCGTTTGGTCGCCCAGTTTCACGTGTCTCGTGCCCGGTCTGGGGCGACCATTGCAGGCGGCGATCCGGTGGCATGTCGCGAGACTCGCAGCCGGGTTGTCCAACGCGGCTGAGAGTTGATCGCGTAGCGGTTCTGTCGTCGTTCTCTGCTCAGTTGATGATTTCGCCGCGCTCGTCGGCCCGCAGTGCCGCCAACCGGTCGCGCCATGCCTGGAGCGCTTCGGCGGACAGCCGCGTCCAGTTTTCGACTTCTCCGACGACCCGCAGCGGTTCGCGGCTGCGGTAGGAACGGGTCGGATTGCCGGGGAACTTCTTGTCCGTGACGTTCGGATCGTTCTCGAACTCACCGGTCGGTTCCACGAGATACACCCGTGGCTCGCCCGGTCCCGGCGCGAGCTCGGCCGCTAGCCCGGCACCGTCGATCAGAGCGGTGAAATAAATGTGATTCATGATGATTTCCGGCCGGTAGTTGGAAGGGAAACCCGGGGTTAGCAGGCCCCCGACCTCCAGCTCGGCCTTCGTGCCGTGGAAAAACGGACCTTCGTCTAGTACCCCGCCCATGGCTCCAGGTTACGAATCTCTGCGTGATGCGCAGCTGAGCTTGGTTTTCAGCGGGTTGTCAGTGGGTTGTCAGTGGGAATGCCTAGCGTTTCTTCTGCAGCCGTCGCACACCGAGAGCAGGGGGAGTTAGGTGAAGTTCGTTTCGACGCGCGTCATCACGGCCGATGTCCAACGACTGGTCGCGTTCTACGAGATGGTCACCGAGTCCTCCGCGGTATGGGGCAATGAGTTGTTCGCCGAGATTCCGACGCCGGTCGGCACGTTGGCGATCGGCAGTGACAAGACCGTGCCGCTGTTCGGAGACGGGTCCGCCGAGCCGGCCGCCAACCGAAGCGCCATCGTGGAGTTCATCGTCGACGATGTTGACTCCGAGTACGAGCGCCTGCGCGGGCGCCTGGCCGAGGTCGTCACAGAGCCCAGGACCATGCCGTGGGGTAACCGCGGACTGTTATTTCGTGATCCGGACGGGAACCTGGTCAACCTGTTCACCCCGGTGACCGAGGCTGCCCGCGCAAAGTTCGGGATCTGCGCCGGTTAACCAGCGGCGGTTACATTGGCGATGTGAGCGATGATTGGCGCCCCGGTCGGGTCGAGGAGATTCGGTCGCTAATTAAAGAGGCCGAGCCCGATGTCGTCGAGGAAATCAAGTGGCGCAAGCCATCCAATCCCGATGGCGTGCCGACGTTTTACTTGGACGGCTTGATCTGCACGCTGGAAATGTACAAGGGGAAGGTCAAACTGACTTTCGCGAAAGGTTCGTCGTTGCGCGATCCCGACAACTTGTTCAATGAGAGCCTCAATGCCCCCGTCCGGCGCGCCATCGATCTGCGCGAAGACGACGAATTGGACGCGAACGCGTTCAAGGCACTGATTCAAGAGGCGGTCAGGGTTAACCGCAGCTAGGTTCAGCCCGTTCCCCCTTGCCCCGCAAGGAATTGCATTGGTCTGGCCGAGTGGTGTCGCCGAGCGTGCGGGGTGTTGCCCGGTTTCGCGTGGGGGTGGTGCGTAAGGCTCACCTTCGGCGGGCGACGTGGCCGACTGGCGGCGCCGAGCGTGAGGCGTGTTGCCCCGTTTCGCGCGGTGGTGGTGCGTAGAGCTCACGTTCGGCGTCCAAGGTGTGGCCGCGGTGGTGTCGCCGAGCGTGAGGGGTGTTGCCCCGTCCCGCGGGCGGGGGTGGTGCACAGTGCACACGTTCGGCGCCGAAGGCGCCGCAGCCGGACTCTCTACGCGCTAGCGGCCTGGACCGTCGGCGAGGTAGGCGCGGGGGGAACGGTGCTGGGTGCGCCCGGAACTTTGCTGGGAAGCGTAGGGACAGTGAGCGAACCGTACTGCGGGCAGTAGGCCTGAATCGCGGCTCCGGTGAAGTAAGCGGAATTTAGCGCCGGCCAGTTGGTGGCATTGGTGACCTTGCTGACCAAGTCCGCGTTGGGAGTGTCGGGGTTATTGCTGAGCGTCCCACACACGACGTTTTTCGCCAGCTGAATTGCCTTGTCGGGTGGGCCGAAGTCCATGCCCGAGGTGTTGAGGTTGGTGAGGAAGGCGTCGTCCTTGGGGTCCGCGAAAGCCGGCGCGGCCAACCCGACGGCAAGGACTAGCAACGCGATGGCAATGCGGACCATGAGATCACTTCCTAGCTTGATTTCGACGTAATCCTAATCGCATCAGGCGCGGCGCGGCCCTGGTTGCTAATGCGGCGTGAGCCTGAACACAGGGATGCGGCGGCCAGCAGCCGTCGCCTTGATCCGATACTCGGCATACCCGGCGAAGACCCGACTGGCCAGCGCAAACAGCCGTTCGTATTCGTCTTCGTCGGTGACTTCGGCGGCGACAAACGGCTCGTCCCCCAACTCGCATTCGGGGTGCGCCCGCAGGTTGTGGCACCAACTGGGGTGATTGGCTTTGCCACCGTTGGACGCGACCAGGATTGGGTCAGGCCCGTCATGGAAGTACGTCACTTGGACTTGCCTCGACTGACCTGATCGAGCGCCTGTCGTCACCAGTGGAGCAGTGGCGCTTGAGCCCAAGATCCACGGGTACCGGCCGCCCGTTGCCCGAAAAAGTATCGGATCGATCCGGGCGCCAGGCCCTAGCGCGTAGGCCCGACCTACACGTGAGCGCGAAAATCGCTCGTTGAGCCGATAGATGAAACCGCGCTTCTTGTTCGGGTCGACGTAATGCAGTCCCATCCCCGAAAGATATCGCTTCGGGTCTCCCGAATAAACGGACTTCGAATCACCACTTGCCTGAGCTCCGGTAGAGGGAAATTCTTAACAGATGGCAGCTGCACAGCGAGCGAGACGATGGGTGACGGCGGTGCTGGCAAGTGGCGGGTTGGCATTGTCCGGCCTCGGCCTGACTGCTGGTGTGGCCCAAGCGGTTCCGCCGCCGATGCCGACACTGCATTGGTGCCCGGGTGACTACTGGGATCCGGCCTGGGAGGACATTTACAACTGGGACTGGCACGCCTGCCACGACTGGCCGGGTGCGGTCTGGGCCGGCTGGGGCCCCTGGGGGCCGCCGCCGGGATGGGCACCGCCGCGACCGCCCCAGCCGTCATGGGCTCCTGGAGCTCAGCTGATCTACAACCCCCTGGAAAACAATTGGGGTTTCTGGAACAACAACATCTGGACTCCGGCATGAGCAAAGTGCCGAGCCGGCAAGCGCGCTTGGCGCATGCCGCGAAACACGCCGAACTGTGGAACGCGGGCAGGAAGGACGAATGGGTCGCGTCCTGGCGCACCCTCTGCCCGGGCGAGGTCCGGATGTTCGACCCCGTCGGCACCGAAGAAAAGCGCGGCTTCGCCGCTGCGACCTCGGACGCATTCGACATGTTCCAGCCGATCCTCAAAATCAAGATGATCACGGTGCAAGTCAACGGAAACGAGATGGCCTGGGTCTGCGAGAACTACTTCGGGACTGAGCCGAACGTTCAAATGGCTTACAGCATCGAGACATTCGCTTGGGACCCAGACGGAAACCTGCTCATCAAGACCTACTATCCGATGCCTGAGTCCGTCGGTAACGACGCTGACCCTTATGCCCACCTATTAGAAGGTCAGCAGTAGACCCGCGCCGCGCCTACACCGGCTCGGACTGCGTAACGCTTGCTGGCGACGGGGCTGCTCTCGTCCTTGCCGCCGCGTCACAGCGGCAACGGTTGCTAGCTGACGCACGAATCATCCGCGGTGCTAGCTGCCTCGGCGGCGATGAACCGGACGATCTCGACCTGCCGAATAAGGAAGCCGCGTTCGTCGAGCTTCTTGCGCCGCATCCACGCGGTGACTTCAGAGTTGCACTTGCTCGCGTTGCACGATCGGCAACTCGGCACCACGTTGGCGAGGGTGTAGCGGCCACCGTTCGCAATGGGGAGCAGGCAATCCTTTTGCAGCGCGGTGTCGCTCGCCCCGCAATAGGCGCAGTGCCCCCAGGCAGATTTGAGCGCCGTCCACTGCGCCTCGGTGAGGTCGTGGACGCGGCTGGCTATCCGCCGCTTCCGACGACGCGCATATCGCTGCGCGCGAGTCGGACGCCGAACTGCCACCGGCACACGCTAACTGGAAACAACGCCGATCATCCGCACCGAATCGCGGTCGATGTCGAAATGCTGCTCTGCGGGGTAATGAGTACAGGGGAGGCATGATGTGATGGCACGGGGCCAGTCACGTCGAATTCGTGGCGCTGGCATTGAAAGCTGGCCAGGGCACCGAAAGTTCCTATATCCCGGCAGGTTTGGTCGTTTTACCGCGCCTGGGTGAGTTATGCGGCAGGCGAGACGAAACCTGCGGCGCCGACGCCCGTCGTAGTCTGCTCCCCGGGAAGCCGTGCTTCGAGGAGGTAGCTGATGGCGATCGTCGTCAATGTGGACAACTTCGTCCGAGCGGAAACCCACCGAATGTTCGCCGACATTCAGGCTGTCGCCGGCGGCGTCGGGGTTTTCCGGCACAACCGGACACCCGCCCGCATCGACGAGCAGACGGTGATCCGGCTCAACCGGGACACGCTGTACAGCTTCGCGATCGTCGATCTCGCCCAACCGGCGCTGCTGCGGCTGCCGGACGCGGACGGCCGCTACCTCTCGGCGATGGTCGTCAACGAAGACCACTATGTGAACAGCGTTTTCCACGACGCGGGTGAATACCCGCTGATCAGCGACGACTACGGCTCCCGCTACGTTCTTGTTGGCGTTCGAATTCTGGTTGATCCCAATGACGCCGCAGATGTCGCCGCAGTGGCAGCACTGCAGGACCGCCTTGTGATCGAGACCGGATCAGCGAAGGAATTCGTCAAGCCGGACTATGACATCGACAGTCTCGACGCCACCCGCGACGCACTGCTTGCGCTGGCCCGGGGACTCAACAACTTCGACCGCATGTTCGGCCGGCGAGATGAGGTCGATCCGGTTCGCCATCTGATCGGTTGTGCGGCAGGGTGGGGTGGGCTACCGACGTCCGAGGCGACCTACGTCGGCGTCGACCCGAACGTTCCCGTCGGTGACTACGAACTCGTGTTCAAAGATGTTCCGGTCGAGGCGTTTTGGTCGGTGTCGGTGTACAACGCGAAGGGATTCTTCGAACCGAACGCGAAGGGCCTCTACTCGGTCAACAGTGTCACCGGCCAGCCCAATGACGACGGTTCGATCACGGTGCACCTCGTGGCCTCCGCGGACGGCGACCTTCCGCCGAACGCGATTGTCACCCCCGAGGGCTGGAATTATGTCATCCGGCTGTACCGGCCCAAGGGCGAAATTCTGGACGGCACGTGGACGCCCCCAATGCTTACGCGGCGCGAGCAGGGCTGACAGGTCCGTCGCTACACGAGAAGGCTGCCGTCCTCTTGGAGTACATCGTCAGGAACCGCCCATTGGTGGACGGCAACAAGCGGTTAGGTTGGCTGGCTAGCTATGTGTTCTATGGGTTAAACGGGCATCGGCTCGTCGCCACTGACGACGATGCGTATGACCTCATCGTTGCTTGTGGCGTTGGGTGAGGCGGATTACCGCGAAGTGGCGGATTCGCTGGCCGGCTGGGTCATGTGACCCGGGCCACGGAATCGCCCCGGGCGACCCCCTCAGCTGGGGCTATAACACACGAAACTAGCCGCCTCGGGGTGTCCGCTATCGCCGCGATGCGCAATAGTTACGTTGCCAGGACCAATCATTGAGTGACTGGCGACAAGTTGACCTGCTGCTAGAGCCGAAAAATCCAAAAAATCTGGATTAGTAACGTAATTTGCTACGTCACATTGATCACTTCTGTTTCAGATTATAGATTTTGGCGTTACATTTCTCCTGTATGTGCAGGTCATCGCCATTTTTGAATTAAGTGATTGATGCCACATAGTTTGCTTAGCTATTGATAAATTGGGTAGCGTCCCTGGCCATGATTGCTCTTGCGACGTTGTTGACGCTTATAAATCAGGTCTCCGGGACGCCGTACATTTCCGGCGGGGACACTCCCGCGGGCACCGACTGCTCAGGGCTGGTTTCCTGGGTCGCGAATACGGCTACGGACCGGCCGACATTCGGAAACCGTTTCAACACCGGAAACATGGAGTCTGCGTTGTTGCAGCGTGGCTTTCAGTATGGAACCGCTCCCAATGCCTTGGTGGTCGGCTGGAACGGCGGCCACGCCGCGGCAACCTTGCCGGACGGCACCCCGGTTTCCAGTGGTGAAGGCGGCGGGGTGCGCATCGGTGGCGGTGGCGCTTACCAGCGACAATTCACCCATCACATGTTCTTGCCGATGGACCTCGACGCGATGGAAGACCCGATGGCAGGACTTCCGCCCCTGCCGGATGCGCCAGTTGAGCTGGTCGACGCCGTAGAACCTGCGCCGGCTCCGGCCCCTGAGGGCATTCCCGAGGACGCTCCGGAAGTTATCCCGGTAGGCGCTCCGGAAGCCGCCCCCGAGGCCGCTCCGGACGACGTCGCAGAAATCTAGCCCACCCGCCGATATGCGGTGATTTCAGTATCCAATTGGGACCTGAATCACATTTAACAACGACTGATATTACTGCCACGCCCCGCCGCATTTGTGGTCTGAATCACAATGCGTGCGGGGCGTGGCTGCAATTCTTGCCAAAATATGGGCGGCCGGGATTCGAGTCACGGTGAGCGGGAGGGTCGACAACAGACCCGCGCTATATAGCATTGCCCGGGTGACCACCTCGACTACCCATCTGGCCGGCATCATCGCCGCTACCCGCGACGCGGTCGAAGCCGACCAAGCCAACGCCCAAGTCGCCTTCCAAGCCTCGGCCATGTCCCACGACGCGGTCGCGAGCACCGCCACACTCGGCCCGTATCGGATCGAGGTCGACGAGCCGCCGGCGCTCGGTGGCGAGGCCAAGGCGCCGAACCCGGTCGAGTACTACCTGGCCTCGTTGCTGTCCTGCCAAATCGTGACCTACCGGTTCTGGGCGGAACGGCTCGGGATCGCCGTCGATGACATCACCGCACGCGCCGAAGGCGATCTCGACGTGCGCGGCTTCTTCGGATTCGACGACGCCGTCCGCGCCGGCTTCCAGGAAGTGCGGGTGGTGGTGAAGGTGACCGGACCCGAGACGCCCGAGCGCTACCGCGAGCTACAGGAAGCGGTCGATGCGCACTGCCCGGTGTTGGATTTGACGCGCAATGTCACGCCGGTGAGCACGCGCTTGGAGTTCGACTGAGCTCAACCGGTCGGGTTATCGGCTCCGTCCACCAGGACCGTGATTTCCTGGCTCAGTTGATACCCCGGCGCCAGCGGTAGTGTGTCACCGCTCCAAAACCTGCCCGGGTCAAACCAGTTGGCGTCCTTGTCGGTGACGATCAGGCCCATCTCCTCGTAGGTGATGGCGACCGTCTCGGCGCAGTACGCCGTCTCCAGGCCCATCTTGCGGTGTTGCTCCTTGCGGCGTTGCGTCTGTTCGCGAACCTTCTTGTCCACGAGCGGGATTCCGCGTATCCAGTCATAGGCGGTCGGCAGCCGTCCGCGGAACCAGCGACCGGTCAACCGGGCGGTGGTGGGAAATGGTGTGCCATCCATCCGCGCGATCACCCGCAGCAGTGCGTTCTCCTGCTCACGGGTGGCGTATGGCGTCAGCTGGCGGAGCCAGCATCGCTGTTGATAGCGGCCAGTCCATTGCAGGACCACCTCGCGGGCATCGTTGAGTTGTACGCCGCGGTGGTTGGTGCCCGTCCACACGTCGGTCAGCTTGTCGCCCAACTCGGCATGCCAGATCAGCGGGGGCAGGTCGTCAATCGCCACGGTCATGCCGACGTGGTTCACCGGGGCGTTCGTCAGGGCTTGTATGGCGCGGTCGGGACCGGAACGGCCCCGAAACAACCAAAGGTCACCGGTGCGGGTTACGTTCAGCGCTTGGTCCAGGGTCAGCTGGCTCGACTCCACGTCAGCACAATAGGACAGAAGTGCGCTGGGCGAGATAGGAGGCGCGATAGCCTGTGCGGATGCGTGGTGTTTGGAAGTGGATCGGTCTAGCCGGTGTCGCCGGTGTGGTCGCCGGCGGTGCGGTGGTTGCGCGCGATCAGCGGAAGCGACGTGCCTACACCCCCGACGAGATTCGCGACCGGTTGCACCAGCGGCTGGCTGAGACCAATGGGCAAGAGCCTCAGTCGGTTTCGGATTCCGGCGAAGCTGCCACCGAGAACAACCGGTAGCTGCCGGAGAATCCTTTCAGTTCGACCTCGCGACCGTCGTCGAACTCGATACCCTCGCAGTCGGCGACGGCGTCCCGCACTGGTTCGCTGACCAGGATCTCGCCGCCCTCGGCTTGTGCGGCGACCCGGGCGGCCATCGCGACGTTGCGCCCGAAGAGGTCATCGCCGCGGCGCACCGAGCGACCCATGTGGATGCCGATGCGCACTCGGAATTCCTTGTGCCGCTTGCGATGTCCATCCCTGGCCACGGCGTCCTCGATGTCCATTCCGCAGCGCACCGCCTGCTCGGCACGGGCAAACGCGATCATGAAGCCGTCGCCCTGACTCTTGACCACATGCCCGGACCGCTCCCGCACCAGCTTCTGCACCATCTTGTCGTGCGCAGCAATCAGCTTCACCCAGGCACGGTCGCCGATCCGCTCGTTGAGCGCGGTGGACCCTTCGATGTCGGAGAACAGAATCACCACGCGGCCGTCCGGAGTGACTTTGGCCAGATCGGGTCGCTCCACTTCCGCCCAATCGGCAAGGTCTTCGATGGAGCCGCGGACGGCGGCGCCGAAGCCCTCCTTGCGCAGGCGGTTTGCGGTTTCCCACACCGTCTTCACGGCCTCACGGCTGCCGGACAGGAACTTGTTGTACGGGTCGGCGCGCTGCCGCATTTCGTCGAGTTCGCGCTGGCTGCGGGCCAGCAGCACCCACAGAGCGGCGATTCCGCCGGCTTCGAGCACTGCGACACCGGTCAGAAGGTAAACCGCGAGATGCCACGGGTCCCCCATGGACCTCATCCTGCCAAACCCGGCCATGCGTGTTGAGTTCGGACGTATCGGGTAGTGGACCAAGTAGGTGACTTGGGGAGGTGGAGCGTTGGCCGACGACGGAAATGCGTCCGCAGACCTGTTGGTGATCTTTGGCATTACCGGCGATCTAGCCCACAAGATGACCTTCCGTGCCCTGTACCGACTCGAGCGTCGCGAACTGCTGGACTGCCCGATCTTGGGCGTGGCCGGCGACGAACTGTCGTTGGACAAGCTGGTGGAACGGGCGCGCAAGGCACTAGACGACGCCGGCGAAGATATCGACGAGGACGTCTTCGAACGGCTGGCGGGTCGGTTGGACTACCTGCATGGCGACGTCACCGACAGCCAGCTCTACCGGTCGTTGGCTGAGCGGATCGGCTCCGACCGTCGCCCGCTGTACTACCTGGAGATGCCGCCCGCTCTGTTCGCTCCGATCGTGGAGAACCTCGCCGAGGAAGGGCTGTTGCAACGGGCCCGCGTCGCCGTTGAGAAGCCGTTCGGCCATGACCTGGAATCAGGACGCGAACTCAAGTCCCGGCTGCGCGCCGTCCTGGCCGAAGATCAGATTCTGCTGGTGGACCACTACCTGGGCAAGCAGCCCGTGATCGAGCTGGAATTCCTGAGATTCGCGAACCGGTCGCTGGCCAGGCTGTGGGATCGCGACAGCGTCGCCGCGATCCACATCACCATGGCCGAGGATCTCGGTGTAGAGGAACGCGGCGAGTTTTACGACGCGGTGGGCGCGTTGCGTGACGTAGTGCAAAACCATCTGCTGCAGGTATTGGCGTTGGTCGCGATGGATCCTCCGGTAGGGCCGGGCGCGGACGACCTCAACGACAAGAAGGCCGAGGTTTTCCGCGCGATGCCGGCGCTGGACCCCGAGCAATGCGTCCGTGGTCAGTACCGGGGTTATACCGAAATCAAAGATGTCGCAAAGGATTCGACGACGGAGACCTTTGTTGCGTTGTGCACGGAAATCGACAACTGGCGCTGGGCGGGGGTGCCGATATATTTGCGGGCCGGCAAAGGGCTGCCCGAGAAGGTCACCGAGGTGCGGCTCCTGTTGCATCGTGTGCCCGCCCTGGCTTTCCTGCCCGACCGTCGACCGGCCGAGCCAAACCAGATCGTGCTGCGTATCAATCCCGATCCGGGCATGCGGCTGCAGTTGTCAGCCCACGGCGATACGTGGACCGACATCCACCTGGACTCCTCGTTCGTCGAAGACCTGGGCGAGCCGGTCAAGCCTTACGAACATCTCTTACATGCTGCGCTCATCGGCGACCACCAGCACTTCGCCCGTGAAGACAGCGTCGAGGAAACCTGGCGCATCGTGCAGCCTTTACTTGATAATCCCAGCGAAATCCAGTACTACGACCGTGGGACGTGGGGTCCCGAGGCTGCACAGGCGATGTTGCCTAGTGACTGCGGTTGGCATCAACCGTGGATGCCGCGAAAAACGGACTCAGAGCACTGAGGAGACATAACAAGATGCAGCTCGGGATGATTGGTCTGGGTCGGATGGGTGCCAACATCGTCCGGCGGGTGGCCGCAGGCGGACACGAGTGTGTGGTCTACGACCACAACCCCGATGCCATCGAGGCGATGGCCGGTGAGGAAAGAACGACCGGCGCTTCCACTTTGTCGGAACTGGCCGAGAAGCTGGACGCCCCGCGCGTGGTGTGGGTGATGGTCCCCGCCGGGAACATCACCACCGGGGTGATCGAGCAGCTGGCCGAAATCCTCGATGAGGGCGACATCGTGATCGACGGTGGCAACTCTTACTACCGCGACGACATCAAGCACGCGAAGACATTGTCCGCGAAGGGAATTCGATTGCTCGACTGCGGAACCAGCGGCGGCGTGTGGGGCCGTGAGCGTGGCTACTGTTTGATGATCGGAGGCGACTCGGAGGCGTTCGACTACGCCGAGCCGATCTTCGCCACCGTCGCGCCTGGCGTGGACGCGGCACCCCGCACCAAGGGCCGGGACGGTGAAGTGGGGCAGCCGGAGAAGGGCTACCTGTACTGCGGATCTTCCGGAGCGGGCCACTTCGTCAAGATGGTGCACAACGGAATCGAGTACGGGATGATGGCATCGCTCGCCGAGGGGTTGAACATCCTGCGCAATGCCGACGTCGGGACCCGCGTGATGGAAAGCGACGCCGAAACCGCGCCGATGTCGAATCCGGAGTTCTACCAATACAATTTCGACATTCCGGCCATCGCCGAGGTGTGGCGCCGGGGCAGCGTCATCGGCTCCTGGCTGCTCGACCTGACCGCGATTGCGCTGCTGGAATCGCCCACCCTACAGGAATTCTCGGGGCGGGTTTCCGACTCGGGGGAGGGGCGGTGGACCTCCATCGCCGCCATCGACGAGGGGGTGCCCGCGCCGGTGTTGACGACGGCCCTGCAGTCCCGCTTCGCCTCGCGCGACCTCGATGACTTCGCCAACAAGGCGCTGTCGGCGATGCGTAAGCAGTTCGGCGGCCACGCGGAGAAGCCATCGGGCTGACCGTGTCTGGCGCACAAGCGATCTGGACCGACGCCGACTTCGACCGGATGAACTGGCACGACTGTGCCGTGCACGCTGTTGCTTTCGAACCGGCGTTACCTTACCCCGGCAGGTTGCTGCTGGACATCGACTACATCGTCGAGTGGATCGTTCCGACGCCGCCAGAGACGGCTTTCAGCTTCCGGGTCTGCCCCGCCACGCTCGTTTTCGACCAGGCGTGGGATGTGGCCGGCGATATTGACTTGCGGGGCTTCAGCTTTGAGCCATCACTGGATGCGCTCGAACGTAGCGCACCTGATGCGGCCGGCGCATTCGAGTGGACTCTGGCCGGCCATGAGTTCACGCTCACGCTGCACGCCACCGGGTTCACTCAGTACCTGCGCCACCCGCCCATTCTCAGTCCCGCACAGCGGCTTTCGTCCGACCAACGGGGCGGGCTAAGCTTCGCGGCACAGGCCTACGGCTGACGCTCGACGAACGCGACGACGACCTCGCTGAACGCGTCGTTGTCGTCGCCGGCGGCGGTGTGTCCGGCATTGGAAAGTTCGACGAACTCTGCGCCGGGCACCGTGTCCAGGAAATGGCGGACGCCTTCCATGCTGACTACGTCGGACAGCTTGCCGCGGATCAGCAGGACGGGGATCTCCAGCGCCTTGGCTGCTTCCTCGAAACCTTCGGTGCGCAGTTCCGGATCGTCGCCGGGCTTGGTCATGAACGCCGGATCCCAGTGCCAGTACCAGCGTCCGTCGCGCAGGCGAAGGTTCTTCTTCAGCCCCTCCGGGCTGCGTGGCCGGGGCCGGTACGGCAGGTAGGCGGCGACGGCGTCGGCGGCTTCCTCGAGTGACTCGAAACCGTCGATGTTGGTCAGCATGAATTCGCGGATGCGGGCGCTACCGGTCTTCTCGAACCGGGGTACGACGTCGACGAGGACCAGCTGGGTCACCCTGGCGGGGCCGGCGCGGTGTGCCACCAGGATGCCGGTCAACCCGCCCATGCTGGCCCCGATGAGTGCCACCGGTCGGCCGATGGTGTCGAGGACGTGCATGACGTCGGCGGCCAGGGTTTCCACGGCGTAGTCGGCGTCCGGCGCGCGGTCGCTGTCACCGTGTCCGCGGGAATCCAGGGCGATGACGTGGAAGCCGTCGTCGGCCAGGATCTGGCCGGTGTTCTTCCACGAGTACCGGTTCTGGCCGCCACCGTGCAGCATCAGAATCGTGGGGCGATCGGCCACCGTGTCCGCGTTGCGGTTCCACTCGTCGGCGACCAGCCTGATCCCGTTCTTGCCGAAGAACTCGACCGTCTGGGGACTGCTCACGCGCACTGACGTTACATAGGTTGGTTAAGCAATGGTGGCTGGGGGTGGTTGGGCGGCCGGGGTGCTTCCGGGAACAACTCCTCGGCGCCGTCGAACAGCCGTCAATGGGCTGCGACGTGTCACCATCTTCTTCATGAGGGACGATCGGGTCCGTTACGCCCGCAACGGCGATGTGCACCTCGCGTACCGGATTTTCGGCGACTCGGGTCCAACGGTCATCTGGGTGCCGGGCTGGATGGTCAGCGACGTCGACGCGATCGACGAACCGGGCAGTCCGTACGCAGCCCCCATCGAACGGATGTCGCAGCATGGCCGCTTGGTGGTGTGGGACAGGCGCGGGACCGGTCTGTCCGACCCATCGGCACACCTGCTCTCGCTGCAGGAGCGCCTCGAAGATCTCGTCGCCATCGTGGATGCGGTTGGCGTCGAGCGATTCGGGCTCTTCGGGAGCAGCGAAGGCGGCGCCGTCAGCATCTTGTACGCGGCGACGTATCCCGAACGGGTCAGCTTGCTCGCCCTGCTCGGCACTGCCGCACGCTTCTCGCAAGATCTGCCGGACTTCCCCTGGGGCTTCACCGCCGAAGAGGTGCAGTCGCAGCTCGCTGAGATCGAAAATGACTGGGGCCGAGGAGCATTGGTGAAGCTCTTTTACGGACCAACGGCCGAGGTGCCCGGCATGCGGGACATGTTCGGCAAGCTGCAACGCTCCGTGTCGAGTCCCTCGATGGCAAGGCTGTGGTGGCAGGCCTTCATGGACACCGACGTTCGTGCGGTGCTGAGTGCCGTCCGTGCTCCCACTCTGGTTCTCGCCCGCGAGGGCGATGATCTGGTGCCTGTCGCATCCTCCGCCGCGCTGGCCGCCGGCATGCCAAACGCGCGGTTCCACATGTTGCCGCCCGGCCCGCACACCCCATTCGACGTTGCCGATGTCCTGATCGATGCGTTGCTCGACTTCTTCACCGGGGAATCGGGTGCCCCAGCCGAAGAACGTGTCCTCAAGACGGTGGTGTTCACCGACATCGTGAGTTCGACGGAAAAGCTCAGCGCCGTCGGCGATTCGGCGTGGCGGCAACAACTCAACAGCCATGACGCAGTGGTGGACAGCCTGCTGTCGCGCTTCGACGGCATCCGGGCCAAGCACACCGGCGACGGCGTGTTCGCGCTGTTCGATGCACCGACCAAGGCGGCCCGCTGCATGCTGGAGATGGTGCCGGCCTTGGCTGGTCGCGGCATCGCGATTCGCGCTGGGATTCACACCGGCGAATGCGAGCGCCGGGGCGACGAGTGGAGCGGCGTGGCGGTCCATATCGGCGCCCGCATCGGCGCGTTGGCCGGCGCCGGCGAAGTGCTCGCCAGCCGCACCGTGCGCGATTTGTCGACGGGATCCGGCCTGGCCTTCGAAACCCTTGGCCCGCGCCAACTCAAGGGTCTGCCCGAACCGATCGAGGTATTTCGGGTCACGCGGTGAGTTTTCGTCGCCGTCGGGGTCTGTAGCTACGAAGGCTTTTTGAAGGCCCTGAAAGACAGCGAAGACCCGCGAGACAGCAAGGAGGCGACATGCCATCGATCACTCCCTCACTGTGGTTCGACAACAACCTCGAAGAGGCGGCGGAGTTCTACACCTCGGTGTTCCCGAACTCACGCATCGAGGGCTACACCTACTACACCGAAGCGGGCCCGGGTGAGCCCGGCACCGTGGTCACTGGCACCTTCGTGCTGGACGGCACCCGGTTCCTGGGGATCAACGGAGGCCCGTATTTCACGTTCAGCGAGGCGGTGTCCTTCGTGGTCGAATGCAAGGACCAGGAGGAAGTCGACTACTACTGGAACAAGCTGGTCGACGGCGGTGAAGAATCCCAATGCGGCTGGCTGAAGGACCGTTTCGGCCTGAGCTGGCAGATCGTGCCGATCCGGCTCAACGAGCTGTGCGACGATCCCGACCCTGTTCGGGCCACGGCGGCCACCACGGCCATGCTGGGCATGCGCAAAATCGTGATCGCCGACATCGAGAAGGCGGTTGCGGAGGCCGCTGCGACAGTCTGAGCCCGGCGTCGCGAGCTCACTCGATGAGCCGGCCGATCCATTCGATGGTTGCGTCGACGATGGGCGGCACATCGTCCGGGTCGTCGCAGGCGGCGACCATCAGCGACGACTCCGCCATGGTCGCCACCAGCAACCGACTCAGCAGTTGTCCGCGCAGCTCGCTCTTGCCGCCGAAGTGGTGATCGATGCTGCCAACGCCGGCGCCCGACCGCTCCACCACCTCGGCGATCGTCGCGGCGGTGAAGCCGCTGGTCGCGAACACGTCGGTCGCGGCGTCGAGGATTCGTTGCTGAGTCCCGTCCGTCTTGGCCCAGCGGTGGCCCGGCACGGGTGTCGCCATACCTAGAAGCTCGCGGGTGGCTACGTTTGCGCCTCGGTTACGTTGGATCATGCGGGCCGGAACGGCGAACAGGAGTCTCCCGGAATGCCACAACCACGCTGGATCGACATCAAGGGTCCCAACGGGGACCTGAAGGCGCTCAGTTGGGGAGCGACGGACGCCCCAATCGCGTTGTGTCTGCATGGCTTTCCCGACACCGCCTACGGGTGGCGCAAGCTGGCGCCACGCCTGGTCGAGGCCGGCTGGCGGGTGGTGGCGCCGTTCATGCGGGGCTATGCGCCGTCGGACATTCCGGCGGACGGCAGCTATCACGTCGGCGCGTTGATGGACGACGCGCTGCGGGTGCGCGAGGCCGCCGGTGGTACCGAGAACGACGTGGTGATCGGCCACGACTGGGGTGCGATCGCCGGCACGGGCCTGGCCGCCATGCCCGAGAGCCCGTTCGTCAAGGCGGTGCTCATGTCAGTGCCGCCGGCCGCGGCATTCCAGCCGCTCGGTCGGGTGCCCGAGCGCGGCCGACTGGCCCGTGAACTGCCCCGTCAGCTGCTGCGCAGCTGGTACATCTTCTACTTCCAATTGCCCGGGCTGCCGGAGCGGTCCGCCTCCTGGGTGGTGCCGCGGCTGTGGCGGCGCTGGTCACCCGGCTATCACGCCGAGGAGGACCTGCGCCACGTCGACGCGGCGATCGGCACACCGGAGGGCTGGCGGGCGGCGCTCGGGCCGTACCGGGCCACTATCCGCAACACCCGCCCGCCGGCTCGTTACGCCGAATTGCACCGCTGGTGGACCGAGCCGCCCCGGCTGCCGAGCCTGTACCTGCATGGGTACGACGACGGTTGTGCCTCACCGGCATTCACGCACTGGACCGAACGGGTGTTGCCGCTGGGTAGCGACGTGGCCATTGTCGGCCGCGCCGGGCACTTCCTTCAGCTGGAGCAGCCCGAGAAGGTCGCCGAGCTGATATTGAAGTTCATCGGCTCCCAGTGACCGGGCACCGGATGGCGGCCGTAGACGCCCAGTTCCTCTGGACGTCGGCCAAGATCCCGAGCGACGAGTTTCTGCTCTACGCTTTCGCCGGCGAACCCGCCGATCTGGCGCGCGCAGTGGAGCAGGTCTGCGACCGGGCCCGCACCTGCCCCGACCTGAGCATGCGGGTCCAGGAGGGGTGCGCACTGACCTACCCGCGCTGGGTGCCGACGGTGGTCGGGCCGGACTGGGTGCGCCGGCACACGCTGTCTGACGGCAGTTGGCGCGACTGTCTGGCGGTTCTTGCGGGCCTGGCGGCCGACCAGGTGGACGTGCGCGAGACGCCCTGGCGGCTGCACGTTTTCACGCCGGTGTTCGGCATCCCGGAGGTCAGCGACCCCGGCACCGTCGCCGTCCTGCAGATTGCGCATGCTGTGGCCGACGGTGCGCGCGCTTCGGCGATGGCGGCATGGCTGTTCGGACGGGACATCCCAGTTCCCGAAATCCACTGGCAACGAAGGGGTTTCCTGCCATGGCGGGCCCTGCAGGCTGCGCGCGCCCACCGCGATCTGGTGCGCGACATTGAGGCCGGACTGGTTACACCCGGGCCCCAGCCGCGACCGCCGCAGGCCACCAACAACCGACCCGAAGGTGCGCGCGAGATGCGGACGCTGGTGCGCAAGCGCTCACAACTGTCGGGCTCCACCATCACCGTCCGGGTGTTGGCCGCGGTGTCCGAGGCGCTGTCGGGCCTACTGGGTGGGCCTATCGAAACGCTGGGCGCCGAGGTTCCGATGGCTAAATCCGGTGTGCCGCATGCGTATAACCACTTCGGCAATGTGGTGGTAGGGCTCTACCCGCAGCTGTCCTACGAAGAGCGGATGCGACGAATCGCCGACGAGTTGGCCAATGCCCGCCGTCGCCTCGGACATCCGGCAAGCTACTCGGGTAGCAGGGCCTTCGCGGCGGTCCCCGCCGCCCTACTGCGTTGGGGTGTTTCGCAATTCGACGCCGAAGCCCGGCCCACCCAGGTGGCCGGCAATACCGTGGTGTCCAGCGTCCACCGCGGGGCCGCCGATCTGAGCTTCGGCGAGTGCCCCGTGGTGTTGACGGCCGGATATCCGGCGCTGTCACCGTGTATGGGCTTGACCCACGGCGTGCACGGCATCGGTGACACCATCGCGATCAGTGTCCACGCGGCCGAGTCGGTTGTGCCCGATGTCGACGGCTACCTGCAACTCCTGGACGCGGCACTGTAAATCATTGGGCGTCACCGGATCTCGCGGCTTCCTCCCGTGTCAGGCCCACCGCCAGGATCAGCTCCTCGTGCAGTTCGAACCACACGGTGTGATACGAGTCGATGAGGGGGCGGGTCAACCAGGCGCGGTCACCGGCCTTCACCTTGTCTAGCGCCGCGCCCAGTTTCGTTGCGTAAGCGCCCAATCTCGGCAGCTGGGCGGCGGCGGCATGAATGATCGACCCCGCCCGCTGGTGCACGGATTCCAGCCGGGCCAGCACCGCCGCGTCGTAGTCGGGGTCATCGTGGGCGTTGGGCTTGCCGTCCTTGAGTTGCCAGTCCGTCACCAACTCTTTGAAATCGGCATTGACAGAACGGAAGTCGTCGTAGACGGCGGTTAATGCGGCCGGGTCGGCCGCGCGGCGTTCCTCGGCCAGCAGTTCGGCCAGCCTGGCGCGCCCCTCGGGTGTGATGCGCACGGTGGTCGCGTCGATCAGCAGTCCGGATGTGGTGAGCCCGTCAACGGTTTCGGCGATCTCGGCGGGGTCGGTGCCCAACGTCTTGGCCAGGTCGTCGCGACTCACCCGGCCCTTGAGCCGGACGGCCTGCAGGACCGCCAACTCGCTCACGGGGCGTCCTCTCGGGCCATTCGCAACGCTGTCAGCATGATGCGCAGCGGGCTGTCCGACACGACGTCGGTGGTCCCGGCGGTCATCGCAGAGCGCACCGCGGACTCCGAAGGATCGTCGAGGCTCGGGTAATCGCCGGCGGTATGTGCGCGCAGCGGACTGATCCGTCGCGCGATGTCGGCGAGCTCCCGCAGTTCGGCTGTATCGCTCTCCGACCAGGCCGACAGGGGAAGGCTGCCTTCGCGCACCTCACCTTCGTACCCGTCGACGGTGATCTGCTTGCCCTCCAGTGCGGTTACGACGCCCTGACCGCAGCCCACCACCGCAACCCGGCCGAGCTCGCGGCTGACCACGGCCGCATGGCTGGCTGCGCCGCCGACCTCGGTGACGATGCCCTGCGCGGCCAGCATGCCCAGCACGTCTTCGGGCCGGGTGTGGTCGCGCACCAAGATGACCGGTTCACCCCGGTCGGCGGCGTCGAGCGCCTGGTCCACGTCGGTGTATGCCGTTCCGTGCGCCACCCCGGGGCAGGCCGGTAAACCTTTGGCCAGAAGCTTTGCCGCCACCCGGATTTCCGGCTGCAACACGGGCACCAGCAGCGCCTGCACGTGCGCCGGGGTCAGCCGGCGCAGTGTCTCGTGGTCGTCGATAAGTCCCTCGTGTCGCAGCTGCAGCGCCAGTCGAACGGCGGCCTGGGCCGATCGCTCCGCCCCTCGGGTCTGCAGCAACCACAGCTTGCCGTCCTCGACCGTGAACTCGATTTCCTGCACATCGCCGGCCAGCTTTTCCAGCCGGCGGGCGGCGTCCATCAACTCGTCGTAGACGGCCGGTTGTTCGTCCCGCAGCGCGGTGATCGGTTCGACGTCGACCAACCCGGACACCACGTCGTCGCCCTGCCCGCCGGGCAGCCAGTCGCCGAACGGTTGGTTGGCTCCGGTGATCGGGTTGCGCGACGACAGCACCCCGGCGCCGGAGTTGGCGGCCTGGTTGCCGAACACCATCGCCTGCACGACCACCGCGGTGCCGCCCGGTTCGTTGCGTCCGTAATGCTCGCGATAGGTGATCGCGCGCGGCGAGTTCCACGAGCCGAAGACGGCCGCGATGCTGGCGCGCAACTGTGCGTACGGGTCGTCGGGTGGGTCTTCGTCGCCAACGATGCGGCGAAACATGCGGGTAAACCTGTCCCGGGTGTCCCGGGCGAATTCGGGGGAGGTGGCGACGGCGAGGGCCGCTTCGACGTCGTCGTTCATGCCCACGTCCAGGATCGTGTCCATCATCCCCGGCATGGACTGTGTGGCTCCCGAGCGCACGCTGACCAGCAATGGGCTCGGACCCTTGCCGAAGGTGCGGGACGTCTGTCCTTCGAGCCAGCTCATTCGGGACAGCACGTCGGCCCAGATCGCGTCCATCGTCGATTCCGGGTCGGTGAGAAAACGCGTGCCGACCTCGGTGGTGATGCAGAACGCGGGCGGTACCGGCAAGCTATTCCGGCGCATCGTGTCGATGCCGTGGCCCTTGTTGCCCAGGATCTCCCGCGGGTGATTTCCGGTGCCGTCCAGCAACACCACGGGACCTCGCGTAAAACGAGTCGTGGTGCACCTCCTCACGATCTTCGGGCACTTTTCGGGCGGTCGTCGGGCGGGGCCGCGGGGGCTGGTCGGAACGCCCGCTATGGTCCCACATGGACCATTGGAATCACGCGGCTCGCCGCTCCTGTTCGTAGATGCTTCGATGATCTAGGTTTGCATCCATGACTCCGTATGACGTCGGATTGCTGATTCTGCGGCTCGTCCTGGGCCTGACGCTCGCCGCACACGGCCTCAACAAGTTCTTCGGTGGAGGTCGTATACCCGGTACCGCGCGCTGGTTTGAAAGCATCGGCATGAAGCCCGGCAAGTTCCACGCCACCGTCGCCGCAGCCACGGAGACGGCCGCCGGGTTGGGCTTGGCTGCCGGCCTGCTCACACCCATTCCCGCCGCGGGCTTTGTCTCGTTGATGATCGTCGCGGCCTGGACCGTGCACCGGTCCAACGGCTTCTTCATCGTCAAGGAAGGTTGGGAATACAACCTCGTGCTGGCGGCCAGCGCCGTCGCGGTAGCCACGGTGGGCGCGGGCAGGCTCAGCCTGGATTGGCTGATCTTCGGCAAGAACTGGTTCGACGGCTGGCACGGGCTGGCGATCTCGCTGGGTCTGGGGCTTGCCGGCGCGATCGGCCAGTTGCTGATCTTCTACCGGCCGCCGGTCAAAGAATCCGCGTAGTCGGAAGCCGCTTGTCCATCGGGCGTTAGCGTGCGCCCACGAACGTCACGCCAGAGTGGCGCTCGCCCGCGAGCGTCAAGACAGCGTGACGCTGACGCGCGAACAATGCGTAGGCACCGGGGATTACGGCTGGCCGTCGTTCCCGTCAACGCCCAGCAGCGCTCCACCGGTGCCACCGGTGCCACGCCCGCCCGACGGTGTGCCGGTTCCGCCATTGCCGCCATTTCCGCCGTCGCCAATCAGTACGGCGTTCCCGCCGTTACCGCCGCCGCCACCGGCGCCCGTGCCGGCCCCGCCGGCGCCGCCATCACCGCCGTTCCCGATGAGCCCAGCCTTGCCGCCGGCTCCGCCGAGGGCCGCCGATGGTGTTCTGGTTCGGGCCACCCACACCACCGGCGCCGCCGGAGCCGCCGGAGCCGAAGAGCAGACCGCCGTTGCCGCCGGCGCCACCCGCGCCACCGTGGGAGTCGAACGAGCCCTCGCCACCGTTGCCGCCCGCCCCACCGGAGCCGAAGAGCACGCCGCCGTTGCCGCCCATGCCGCCGGTCCCCCCGGTTCCGTTGTTGGCGCCTCCGCCGCTACCGCCCGAACCCCCGGAGGGGCCCGCGGCGAGGAATCCGGCGTTGCCGCCGTTGCCGCCGGTGCCGCCGATGGTGAGGCTGTAGCCGCCGGCTCCGCCGTTGCCGCCGGCGCCGAAGAGGCCGCCGTTGCCGCCGGCGCCGCCGGTTCCGCCGGTCAGCGTGCTGAATCCGCCGACACCGCCGTCGCCGCCGGCGGCGAACAGGCCGCCCGCGCCGCCCGCCCCACCGGCTCCGCCATTGCCGCCGAACCCGCCATAACCGCCGACGCCGCCGCTGGCGAACAGCCCGCCGTTGCCGCCGGCCCCACCGGCACCGCCCGTTCCGGGGCCACCACCGGCCCCACCGGTTCCGGCGGCGCCGGAGAAGAACCCCGCGTTGCCGCCGCGCCCGGCGGCACCCCCGGTGAAGGGGCCGGGGGTGCCGGCCGGAGCCACCGCCGTGCCACCGGCGCCGCCGCTACCGCCGGAGCCGCTCAGGAAGGCCGAGCCGCCTGCGCCGCCGACGCCACCGGTGGTGCCGCCGGGCCCGCCGGCGCCGCCGGTCCCACCGGAGCCGAACAAAATGCCGCCACCGCCACCGTTTCCGCCGGGCCCGCCGGTGGCGCCGGCCGCGCCGGAACCGCCGATCCCGCCGTTGCCGAACAGCCACCCACCGTCTCCGCCGGCCCCGCCGGTGCCCGCAATTCCGTTGGCGCCGTTGCCAATCAGCGGGCGCCCGGTGATCGCTTGGATGGGTGCGTTGATCGCGTTGAGTGCTTGTTGCGCCATGGTGTGCGCGGGCGAGGTACTGGCCGGCGCGTTGAAGCCGTCCAGACCCAATAGCTGACCGCTGACGCCGCCGGCACCCGCCTTGCCCGGGGTGGTGCCGGTCCCGCCATTACCGCCGTTGCCGCCGTCGCCGATCTGGACGCCGTTCCCGCCGACGCCTCCCGCTCCGCCGACCTTGCCGCCCGCGCCACCGCTGCCGCCGTTGCCGCCGTTGCCGATCATCCCGGGGGCGCCACCGCCCCCGCCTGCCCCGCCATTGAGGACTCCGCCTTGACCGCCGGTTCCGCCCGCGCCGCCGTTGCCATTGAGCAGGCCGGCGTTGCCGCCAGCCCCGCCCTTGCCGCCGTTCATCGCGCCGAACCCACCGGCACCGCCGGCGCCGCCGTCGCCGAAGAACATGCTGCCGTTGCCGCCAGCCCCGCCTGGCCCGCCTATGCCGCCGGCCGTGACGCCTTCCCCGCCGATGCCGCCGGCGCCACCGGCGGCCCCGAAGCCGAACATGCCCGCGTTTCCGCCGGATCCTCCGGCCCCGCCGGCAGTTGCGCCGTGTCCGCCCGACCCGCCGGTGCCGCCCGCGCCGAGCATGCCGCCGGCTCCACCGGCCCCTCCGTGTCCGCCGGCGGTGCCGATGCTGTTTCCGCCCGCTCCGCCGGTGCCGCCCGGCCCGAACACGCCGCCGGCGCCGCCGTCACCGCCCGCCCCGCCGTCGCCAAAGCTGAAGCCGCCCACCCCACCGGCCCCGCCGGCGGCAAACACGCCCCCGGCACCACCGGTGCCGCCGGCCCCGCCGAGCGCGGTCAGGCTTTGGGTGGATCCGCCGTTGCCGCCGGTCCCGGCCGCTCCGAAAAGCATGCCGGCACTGCCGCCGGTTCCGCCGGCCCCGCCGGCGCCGCCAACCGAGTTCCCGCCGGCCCCGCCGGCGCCCCCAGCGCCGAACATGCCGGCGGCCCCGCCCCGGCCACCGGCCCCGCCGGCACCCGTCGTACCGGCCCCACCGGTCCCGCCGGCGCCGCCGCTGCCCAGGAACCCGCCGGCTCCGCCGTTGCCGCCGGGCCCGCCGGTGGTGCCGGCTTTCCCGGAGCCGCCGGCGCCGCCGTTGCCGATCAACCACCCGCCCGGCGTCCCGTTTTGTCCGGTCCCCGCCGCGGCGTTGGTGCCGTTGCCGATGAGCGGACGCCCGGTGGCGGCCTGGACTTGTCCGTTGACGCTGTCGAGCAGCCCCTGTAGGGGAGATACGTTGGCTGCCTCTGCGGCGGTATACATCGCCCCACCCGCTCTCAACGCCTGCATGAACTGCTGATGAAACAGCTCGGCCTCGGCGCTGAGGGCCTGGTATGCCTGCGCGTGACCGGAGAACAGCGCCGCCAACGCCGTCGACACCTCATCCTCGGCCGCGGCGAGCAAGGACGTGGTTGGGGCTGCCGCAGCCGCGTTGGCGGCGTTCAACGCCGACCCGATGTTTTCCAGATCCGATGCTGCCGCCGCCAGCATCTCGGGACCCACTACTACAAACGACATCGCTGCCCTCCCGTCGTTACGGAATCGCTACCCCCCAAAGTTCGTTTGGGAACTGAGTTGAGGATCTGGCGCGACGGGGGGAAGAACTTCGGTCAAAGGTCGTAGATGCCGCGCGGCGGGGTCGTAGTTCCTGCGTGCGCTCGTACTCGACGCTCACCGCCTACCCCAAACCGTGTGCCCGTTCAGGTCGGGCAACTGCTCGACGGTGTCGCCCGGGTCGGCGTCTCGCGAAGGGACGCGTCCAACGTGGGCAATCCACCAATCGAATTGCGTTGGGGCGGCCCACCAGGAAGTAGCGGGTATCGCCTAAGGTCCATGCAGGCCAAGCGGTTACGGTAGCCCGTTCATTCCGTCCTGGCCCAGCAACACGCCCCCGGTACCTCCTGCGCCCGCTTTGCCCGGGGTGGGTCCAGTCCCGCCGTTACCGCCGGTACCGCCGTTGCCGATCAGCCCGGCGTCGCCGCCGCGACCGCCATCACCGCCACCGGTCGCGCCGATGCTCTGCCCGCCGGCCCCGCCGGCGCCGCCGTTGCCGATCAATCCTGCCTGGCCCCCATTGCCGCCGGCGCCACCAAAACCGGCGAAGGCGAACCCGCCTGTGCCGCCGGCGCCGCCGTCGCCAGACAGCATGCCGGCCTTACCGCCGGCTCCACCCGTCCCAGCGGCGCCGAAGCGGGACATCCCGCCGGTGCCGCCGGCGCCGCCGTCGCCGTTGAGGACGCCCGCGTTGCCGCCGGCACCGCCGGCGCCGCCGGCCGCGGCGGAGGTGGCGCTGGTCCCGCCGGTTCCGCCGGCCCCGCCGTTGCCGAACACACCGCCGGCTCCGCCGGCCCCGCCGTCGCCGCCGGGCCCAGTCCCGCCGGTGCCACCGCTGCCGCCCAGCCCGCCAGTGCCGAACAGCCCAGCGGCCCCGCCGGTCCCGCCGGCTCCGCCGCTGCCGCCCAGGGACAACTCGCCGGTGCCGCCGGTGCCGCCGGTGCCGCCGGTGCCGAACAACAGCCCACCGGCTCCGCCTGCCCCGCCGGTACCGCCCGAGGCTGTCGCGCTCCCACCGGCACCTCCGGCCCCGCCGTTGCCGAACAGGCCGCCGGCTCCGCCTGCTCCGCCGGTCCCGCCATTGGCGCCGTTGCCGAAGCCGCCGGTGCCGCCTTGCCCGCCGATGCCGAACATCCCGCTGGGGCCGCCGGCCCCGCCGGTCCCACCGCTATACCCGCCAGTTCCGCCGGGCCCGCCGTTGCCGAACAGCAACCCGCCGGCCCCGCCGGCCCCGCCTGCCACGAAGCTGCCGATTCCCCCCGTGCCGCCGGCACCACCGGTGCCAAACAGCCCGGCGGGCCCGCCGTCACCGCCTTTTTGACCGGCGCCCCCCGACCCGCCGGCGCCACCGTCGCCGAGCAACCATCCGCCCGGTCCGCCGTTGGCCCCGGTGAGGGGGGCGCCGTTGGCGCCGTTGCCGATCAGCGGGCGTCCGGTCAGCGCCTGGACAGGAGCGTTGATCCCGTCAAGCAGGCTCTGCAACGGCGTGGCGGCGGCGCCCTCAGCGGCGGCATAGGACCCTGAACCGGCGGTCAGGGTCTGCACAAACCGGTCATGAAACGCCGCCGCCTGCGCGCTGAGCGCCTGGTAACCCTGGCCGTGGGCGGAAATCAGCGCTGCGACCGCGGCCGAGACCTCATCGCCGGCGGCGGCCAGTACACCTGTGGTTTGAGCCGCCGCGGCGGCGTTGGCCGCGTTGAGTGTTGCTCCGAGACTGGCCAAATCCGTTGCTGCACTTTGCATTAGCTCCGGTGTCGCGATCAAGAAAGACATCGCAGACCCTCCCCACAAGGCCCCCCGCGACCTAGCTTACGCCCATGATCGCCCCGCGATTTACCTAATCAACCAAACGTAGCCCTTTGCGGGGTAGGGCACACCAGTTTTGGCGAAAGCTCCCAATTCTTGCGCGCTGCGTGCTGCGCGACCTACGTCATCAAGTTCAGATACCTTGCGCACCAAGTTATTACACGAGAATTCGGTTCGGCCGGCCGTTAAGTCAGAAGTGGCGGGCTCCCTCGTGAACGAGCTGCACGCGCGAGTTGAAGCCCAGCTTCGTGTACACGTGCGTGAGATGGGTTTGTACCGTCCGCCGGGAAATGAAGAGCCGGGCAGCGATCTCGTTGTTGGCCAGGCCATCGACGACCAACCGCACGACATCACGCTCGGTGGGCGTCAGCGATGCCCACCCGCTGGTCGGACGCCTACGTTCGCCACGCCCGCGCCGGACGTATGCGATCGCCTCTTCGACCGACAAACCGATGCCCTCGTTCCATGCGTCCTCGAAGGCCTTTGGACCCATGGCGTCGCGAACCGCCGCGACCGCTTGTTCGTGTTCGGCGTCATAGACCTTGAACCGAACGGCACCCATGTCTTGCCGAATTCGTTGTGCCGCACCGAACAGCCGGGCCGCGTCGCGATAGTTCAGGCCGTCGAGGGTCAACCGGCCGAGGCACTCGAGGATGTCGGGGACGGCCAGGTGCGCCTCGTGTTCCGCCGCACACGCGAGCGCCCTATGCGCGTCCCGTTCCGCATGGTCGGGCTCGGCTCCGGCGATCGCGATGCGGGCGCGCGTAGTCAGGGCCCGAGCCAGGTGCCAACCGGCGGATGCCGCAACTTCTTGGTCGGCCCAACGTCCTGCGGTAGCGAGATCACCACGAGCCAAGGCGATTTCGGCCATCGGGTTGGTATTGGCTCCGGCCAGTTCGTCCTGCACCATGAGCCGCTGTTGGGCGGCTTCGCTCGCTTCGGCCGCCGCTGCTACGTCACCGGCGGCAATGGCCGCGGTGGCCAACACCGCGTAGCTGAAGCCCTCGTTGTACGACCACAGGTCGGCCGCGGCCGCCAACGACGCCAGGGCCGCGGCCCGGGCCCCGTCGGTGTCACCGTGAAAAGCGAGCGCATCGCTCAGTGCCAGCCGGCTGCCCCAGCGAAACAGCACATCATGTGCGGCGTCGGCGTCGGCGGTCACCGCGCGAAACTGGGCTGTCGCGGCCGGAAGATCACCTTTCATCAACTGCGCCAGCCCGAGAGTCCAGCGGCACGAGCGGGCATTGAACTGGTCGCCAATGACCTTGGCGAGATCGAGTCCCCCCTGGGAGGCCGTGTATGCGGCAATCGGGTCGCCGGCGTAAAACGCACCGTAGGCCTGCCAGGTCAGGATCTGGGTGAGTCGCCAGTGGTCGCCGAGTTCGCGCGCGATGCCGAGGGCTTCGGCGAGGTACGGGCGCGCGGCGTCTGCGCAGTAGGAAGTGATTGCGCCGCAAGCGGTCAGCGCCCGGGCCAGCAGAGCCGGGTCGTCGAGCTCGCGCGCAATCGCGACGGCTTGGTGCGCCTGGTCCAGGTTGTCATGGATGCTGCGCGACGCGTCGAGCGTCGCCTTGTCGGCGAGCGCCCGGCCACGCACCACCGCTGAAACCGCGGGAAGCTGGGCACGCTCATCCGTCAAGACCGCGTTGAACCAGGTCAATCCTTCCTGGATGCGGCCCCGCGTCAGCCAGAGCGGCTGCAACGCCGACGTGAGTTCCAGTGCCCGCTGAATTTCGTTCTTTTCGCGGCTGTACAGAAACGCCGCTCGGAGGTTGTCGATCTCGAGCTCCACCTGCTCAATACGGCGTTGCTGGTCGGTGTCGGCGGGACTGTCGAGCAACGCCGCCAGGTGTAGGTAGTGGTCGCGGTGGCGGGCACGGACGTGATCGGCTTCTCCCGACTGACGAAGCTTTGCCAAGGCGTAATGGCGCACCGTCTCCAGCATTCGGAAGCGCGTGCGGTCCGCCGCGGACTCGGCAACCACCAGCGACTTATCCACCAGCTGGCCGAGGCGGTCGAGGACCTGGTGTCGCTGGGGGTCGTCGCCGCAGATGCTGCGCGCCGCGTCGAGGTCAAAGCCGCCGCTGAACACGGCGAGCCTGCGAAACACAATGCGTTCGGGTTCACTCAGCAGCGCGTGGGACCAGTCGACCGATGCTCCTAGCGTGCGGGTGCGGCGTACTGCCGTCGGCGCATCGTCGGTCAGCAGCCGGAAGCGGTTGCGCAGACCGTCGTCGATCTCGGCCAAAGACATCAGCCGTACCGCCGCCGCGGCAAGCTCGATCCCTAGCGGCAGGCCGTCGAGTCGACCGCAGATGTCGCGGACGAGGGCGGTTTCGGCCGCCGTGATGCCGAAGTCCGGTCGGGCCAGCCGCGCCCGGTCGAGGAAGAGCTCGATCGCTTCGTCGGCAAGCGACAACGACGGCACCCGCCAGATCAGCTCGCCGGGCAACCCGATTGGCCCACGACTCGTGGCCAGGATCGTCAGCCGCGGACAAGCACCCAGCAGTTCGCCGATCATCGTCTCGCACGCAGCCGTCAGGTGCTCGCAATTGTCCAGTACCAGGAGAACTTCCCGATGGCCCGCGAACCGAACAATCGTGTCCATCGGCGAGCGCCCAGGCTGATCCGGTAATCCCAGGGCGCGAAGTACGGCAAGCGGCACCACCTCTGGGTCGCTCACCGGCGCGAGATCGACGAACCAGACCCCACCGACGAACTCCGCCACCACCTGCGCGGCGATCTGCGCGGCCAACCGCGTCTTACCGACGCCGCCGACTCCGACCAGGGTCACCAACCGGTTGTCGCCCAGGAACTTCTGTACATCGTTGATCTGCGCGGCGCGTCCGACGAAACGCGTTAGCTGCAGCGGAAAGCCTTGCAACACAATGGCATTGAAGGATCGTAGGGGAGGGAAGTCGACCCGGAGGTCGGCGTGGCAGAGTTGCGCAACGCGCTCGGGGCGCTGCAAATCGGGCAGCTGATAGGTACCCAGATCGGCCAGCCAGACGTCGGTTTGGAGTTGATCAATGACCAGCTCGTGCGTGGTGCTCGACACCAGCACCTGGCCGCCGTGCGCCAGATTAAGCAGCCGCGCGGCCCGATTGAGGGTGGGCCCGGCAAAGTTGCTTGCCTGGCCCAGCGGCACCTCGCCGGTGTGCAGTGCGACGCGTAACTGGATGGGCGCGAGTGGCGCGCGCTGGAGCGCTATGGCGCACTCCAGCGCGTCGGTCGCGCAGGGGAACATGGCTACAAAGCCATCTGCGCGGAGGTCGGCGCCTTGCCACAGCGGCCCGACACCGGCGCTGGCCGCGATGATGCCAGTCACCGTGCGATCTAGGTGCGCGACGGCGGGTGTCATGGCGCTGGGCTGGGCTTCCCATAGCTCGTTCGTGCCCGCGACGTCGGCGACTAGCAGGGTCACCGTTCCCGTCGGCAAAAACTCGCCTACGCACATGTCGATCCGATCCACGGTGATGATTCCGTGACTAACTCAGTGTCACGCACGCGGGCGGGTAACGGTTCAACACGAGTACAAAAATTTGCCGCCAATGCCGCGTGCCCACGGCTACGACCCCCCGTCCGGCGCAAATACGACCCCCGCCGAGCTGAGGTACGTGCCCTGACCGACGTTCGCGGGCCTGCCCAGACCGCATCCTCGACCCAGTTTGACGGAGCGTCGGTTCCGAGCAGCCACGCGTGACGAGGGACGGTTGTGATGAATTTCTTGGTGATGCCGCCGGAGATCAACTCGGCCCGGATGTACCTGGGGGCAGGGCCGGGGCCGATGCTGGCGGCCGCGGCGGCGTGGGATGCATTGGCAGGCGAACTGGGATCCGCGGCGGACGCGTTCGAGTCGGTGACGTCGAACGTGGCGGGTGCGGTGTGGCAGGGTCCGGCGGCGGCGGCGATGGCCCGCGCCGCCGTCCCATATGTGGGATGGCTGACCGCGGCGGCGACTCACGCAGAAGGAGCGGCCGGGCAGGTGCGGGCGGCAGCGTCAGCGTTTGAAGCGGCGGTCTCGGCAATCGTGCACCCAGGGGTGGTAGCGGGTAATCGCAGCCAGTTCGTGTCGTTGGTGATGTCGAACCTGTTTGGGCAGAACGCGCCGGCGATCGCGGCCGCCGAAGCGGACTACGAGCGGATGTGGGCCCAGGACGTGGCGGCGATGGTGGGCTACCACGGCGCTGCATCAGCGGCGGCTGCGCGATTGACACCCTTTGGTCTGCCCCAGATGCTGCAGAGCCTGACAGGGCAGGTCGGTCAAGCGCAGACGGCCGTCGCAAACGCCCTCGGCAATTTCAACCTCGGAACCGGCAATGCCGGTAACGGCAATGTCGGCGGCGGGAACCGCGGCAACGGCAATCTGGGCAGCGGCAACCACGGCAACCAAAACGTCGGCAGCGGCAATATCGGCGACACCAACCTCGGTAACGGGAACAACGGCATCAGCAACGTCGGCAACGGCAACCGCGGTGACCTCAACCTGGGCAGCGGAAACGCGGGCAGCAACAACACCGGGACAGGAAACTCCGGCCTTGGGAACGTCGGCGTCGGAAACCACGGCAACGGCAACCTCGGCAACGCAAACTTAGGAAACTCCAACTTGGGCAACGGAAATCGCGGTGACTCCAACATGGGTGCCGGCAACCGCGGTACCGGCAATACAGGCTTCGGCAATACCGGCAACAACAACTTCGGCTTCGGCAACACGGGCAACAACAACATCGGCTTCGGCCTGACTGGCGACAATCAGATGGGTTTCGGTGCGCTCAATTCGGGTGTGGGCAACATCGGCTTCGGGAACTCCGGCACCGGCAACATCGGCTTCTTCAACTCGGGTACCGGCAATATCGGCTTTTTCAACTCGGGCAACCACAGCTTCGGGTTCGACAACTCCGGAAGCCTCAACACGGGGTTCGCCAACTCGGGTGCGGGAAACACCGGCTTCGGCAACGCCGGCATCAGCAATTTCGGTTTCGGTAATGCGGGTGCCAACAACATGGGCTTCGCGAACGGCGGATCCCAGAACGTGGGCTTCGGAAACTCTGGCTTCCAGAACACCGGCAGCTTGAACGCGGGTTCGGTCAACACGGGCGACCTCAACGCGGGCGACATCAACACGGGTTGGGCCAATTCCGGTTCAAGCAACACCGGAGGTTTTGACTCGGGCAATCTGAACACCGGTTTCGGCAGCGTGATCACCCCTGCCGGGGTGCTGAACTCGGGCTTCGGCAACACCGGGATGGGTAGCTCCGGCTTCTTCAACGCGGGCGGGATCACCTCCGGATTTCAAAATTCCGGGCTCGTCGAGGAGTCGGGCTTCGGGAATTCTGGCAACGGCAACAACGCCGGGTTCAACAACTCGGGCAGCTTCCTGGCCGGCATCGCCAACATCGGCTTCGACAACATTGGGATCGGCAATTCGAACGTCTTCAACTCGGGCGTCGGAAATTCGGGCAACAGCGACTCGGGGTTCTTCAACCGGTCAGATGCGCAGTCGGGATTGTTTCGTTGAGTCCCCGCCGAACGTCACGCTGGCGCGACGCTGGGGTGCGACTGCAACTCTGGCGTGACGCTCGACGCGAGCGTGAGGCGACCGACGAGCGCCCGGCCGCCTCAGCTGTGACCAGCCCCTTCGGTGGCGAGTTGCACCCGGGAAGTGAGGCCGAGTTTCGCGTAGACGTGCGTCAGGTGCGTCTGCACGGTTCGTCGGGAGACGAACAGCCGTGCGGCAATCTCGTTGTTGGCCAACCCATCTCCGACCAGCCGTACGACGTCGCGTTCGGTGGGGGTCAGCGACGCCCAACCGGTGGTCGGGCGTTTCCGCGTCCCACGACCGCGTCGCGCGTACGCGACGGCTTCGGTAATCGACAGGCGCGCCCCCTGGTCCCACGCCTCGTCGAATTTGCGGGACCCCATGGCCCCGCGAAGCCCGGCCACGGCCGCCTCGTGCTCAGCGTCGTAGATCTTGAACCGGGCCGTTCCGAGCCCCCGCCGGATCCCGCTCGCCGCCCCGAAAAGCCGTGCGGCGTCGCGACTTCGGCCATCCTTGGCGGCCAGCACCGCCAGGCACTCGAAGATGTCGGGGACGGCCAGGTGCGCATGCACCTTCGAGGCGCAGGCCAGCGCCTTGTGCGCGTCGCGCTCGGCCGGCACCGGCTCGTCGCTGGCGATGGCAACCCGGGCGCGCATCGTCAATGCCCGCGCCTGATGCCAGCCCGACATCACCGAGACCTGCTCGTCGGCGAATCGCCCGGCCTCGACCAGATCGCCGCGCGCCATGGCGACCTCGGCCACCGGGTTGATGTTCACCATCGCGAGTTCGCGCTGCGCGCCCAGTCGGTGTCGGGCGGTCTCGCTCGCCGCGGTCGCACCTTCGACATCGCCGGCGGCAATGGCCGTCACCGCCAACGCCCCATAGCTGAAGCCTTCGTTGTACCGCCACAGATCACCAGACAGCGTGACCGCCTCGGTGGCGGCGGCCCGAGCCGCATCCACCTCGCCGCGGAAGGCGAGCACCTGGGCAAGGGTGAGCCGGCTGACCCAGCTGAACACCAAGTCGTGCGCCGCGTCCGCCTCGACGATCACCGCGCGAAACTGGGCGGCCGCGTCAGCGAGGTCACCCTTCATCATCTGCGCCAAGCCAAGGTTCCAGCGGCATGCCCGGGAATGGAACTGGTCACCGATCGCGGCGGCGAGTTCGCTGCCCTCTTGCGCCGCCGCGCCGGCGGCCACCGGATCTCCGGCGAAGTAGGCCCCGTACGCCTGCCAGTTCAGGATCTGCGTCAGCCGCCACTGGTCGCCGAGCGTGCGGGCGATGCCGATCGCCTCAGTGAGATAAGGCAGCGCGGTGTCGGCGTTGTAGGAGGCGACGGCTCCGCAGGCCGTGAGCGCACGCGCCAGCAACGCCGGGTCGTTGATCTCGCGAGCGATCGCCACCGCTTGCTCCGCCTGGTCGAGGCTGTGGTGAAAGCTGCGCGTCGCGTCCAGGGTCGCCTTGTCGGCCAACGCCCGGCCTCGGGCCAGCGGCGAGATGCCGTCGGGTTGGTCGTCCTGGTCGCCCAGGGCCGCGTCGAACCACGCGAGCCCCTCCTGCAGGCGGCCGCGGGTCAACCAGAGCGGCTGCAGTGCCGAGGTGAGCTCCAGCGCCCGCTCGATCTCGCCGTTCTCCCGACTCCAGGCGAAAGCCGTTCGCAGGTTGTCGATCTCGATCTCCGCCCGCTCGATCGGGCGTTGACTGCCGTTCGCGGCCTGCCTGTCCAGCCGGGCGGCCATCGCCGCGTAGTGGTCGCGGTGACGAGAGCGAACCTCCGCGGCCTCGCCGGACTCCTCGAGCTTCTCCATCGCGTAGTGGCGCATCGTTTCCAGCAGCCGGTAACGCGTGCGGTCGCCGCAGCGTTCGGCGATAACCAAAGACTTGTCAACCAGCAGCGTCAGCTGATCGATGACCTGGTGCTTCGGCAGATCTGCGCCGACCGCGATGGCATGCACCGCGTCGAGGTCAAAGCCGCCCCGGAAGGCGGCCAGGCGGCGGAACAGGGCGCGTTCGGGGTCACTCAGCAGGGCGTGGGACCAGTCGATGGAGGTGCCCAGCGTCTTGTTGCGACCGGCCGCGGACGGGGTGGCATCGGGAGTCAGTCGGAGGCGACTGCGCAGTCCGTCCAGGATCTCGGTCAGCGACATGACGCGCACCCGCGCCGCCGCGAGCTCGATGCCCAGCGGTAGACCGTCGAGGCGGCGGCAGATCTCGTTGACCGTATCGGCGTCGTCAGGGCCGATGTCGAAGTCCGGCCAGGCCAGCCGGGCGCGGTCGAGGAACAGCTCGATCGCCTCGTCGGTGAGCGACAGCGACGGCACCCGCCAGGTCAGCTCCCCGGCCACGCCGATCGGCTCACGGCTGGTCGCCAGGACCGTCACCCGCGGACAGGCGCCCAGAATCGTGGCCGTCAGTTGATTACACGCGTCGAGCAGGTGCTCGCAGTTGTCCAGGACCAGCAGCATGTGTCGGTGGGCGACGAACCGCAGCAGGGTGTCCATGGCAGAGCGACCCGGCTGGTCCGGGACACCCAGCGCGCGGATCGCGGCGACGGGCACCACCTCCGGATCGGTCACCGGCGCGAGGTCGACGAATGCCGCCCCGTCCGCGAACTCGCTGGCCAGCTGCGCGGCGATCTGCAAAGCCAGCCGCGTCTTGCCGACTCCGCCCGCCCCGGCCAGTGTCACCAGCCGGTTGTCGACGAGGACTTTGCGGACGTCGTCGATCTGCCCGACGCGGCCCACAAATCGCGTCAATTGCATCGGAAGACCATGCGACGCAACGGTTTTGGATGCTCCGTGCAGGGGAGGGAACTCGACCCGAAGATCGGGATGGCACAGTTGCGCGATCCGCTCCGGCCGCGGCAGGTCGCGCAACTGGTGGGTACCCAGGTCGGCCAACCAGAAGCCGGCCGGCAACTGGTCAACGACCAAATCGTGGGTGGTGCCCGAGACCACCACCTGTCCGCCGTGGGCGAGTTCGTGCAGCCGCGCCGCCCGGGCCAACGTGGGATCGGCCTGGTCGGCCCCGTCAGTTGTGTCGGTGAGCGTCATCTCACCGGTGTGCACTCCGACGCGCAACTGGATGGGTGCCAGTGGTGCCCGCTGCAACTCGACCGCGCAGGCCAGCGCGTCGGTGGCACGCGCAAACATCGCCACGAAACCCTCATCGGTCCCCTGCTTTACCGGTCCTATACCACCGTGAGCACCAATAATGTTGAATACCAAGCGATCCAGGCGCGTCAGGGCCGCGGCCATTGCTTCGGGCTGGGTCTCCCAAAGCAGGTTGGAACCTTCGATGTCGGCGAACAGCAAAGTCACTGTTGTCGTCGGCAGAAACTCGTTCACGCCCACGTCACTTCCGTTTCAAGGCGAATGCATCCGTGTCTACCCGGGTTCACGCGCGCGAATCGGCATTGGTTCGACACGGGTTCAGCAGAACCGAAAGTCCTAACGGGTGCCCCGCCGGCTGGCGACCGCACACCCGACCGCAGACTCAGGCCGAATGCACGACAGCTTGCACCATCCGTAGCACGCGCTGACGATGCGCGAAAGCTACGACCCCCAAGCCTTCCCTTTCTACGACCCCCGGTTCCTGCATTTGTACGCCTTATGACCGACGTTCGTCGGCCGGCAGCGACGCATCCTTGCAACGACGGAGTTGGGGAATGTCTTCCCGACCACCTGCTGACGACAAGGGACGGTCACGATGAACTACTCGGTGTTGCCGCCGGAAGTGAATTCGGCACGGATTCACCTGGGCGCCGGAGCGGGCCCGATGCTGCGGGCCGCGACGGCCTGGGACGGGGTCGCCGATCAGCTCGACGCCGCGGCCAGCTCCTTCGGATCGGTGACGTCGGGCCTGGCTAGCGGCGCGTGGCAGGGACCGGCGTCGGCGGCGATGCTCGGGGTGGCTGCCCCGTACGCAGGCTGGTTGGGGGCCGCATCGGCCCAGGCCCAGGGCGCGGCCAGCCAGGCCCGCGCCTCGGCGTCGGCGTTCGAGTCGGCGTTGGCGGCGACGGTGCACCCGGCGGTGGTGACGGCCAACCGCAACGCATTCGTGCACCTGGTGTTGTCGAATCTGTTCGGCCAGAATGCGCCGGCGATCGCCGCGGCCGAGGGCGACTACGAAGAGATGTGGGCGCAGGACGTGGTTGCGATGGCGGATTACCACAGCGGGGCTTCGGCGGTTGCCGCACAGCTGACGCCCTGGCAGAAGGTGCGATGAGCTTTATTGCTTTTCCGCCCGAAATCAACTCGGGCTTGCTGTACGGCGGAGCCGGCGCCGCTCCGCTGCTCGCGGCCGCGTCGGCATGGGACGGCGTGGCCACTGTGCTGCAAGGTTTGGCGCAATCGTTTAATTCGGTGGTCACCGGCTTGACGGCCGGACCGTGGACGGGTCCGGCGGCGGTGGCGATGGCGTCCGCCGCGGTTCCTTACGTCGGTTGGTTGACCGGCGCGGCCGGACAGGCGGAGTTTGCTGGGGCACAAGCTCGGGCGGCGGCGACCGCCTTCGAGACGGCGATGTTGGCCACCGTTCATCCGGCTGCGGTGACGGCGAATCGGGTCTCGCTGGCAGCGCTGGTGGCGACCAACCTCGTGGGCCAGAACACGCCGGCGATCGCCGCCACCGAGTCCGACTACGTGGAGATGTGGGCCCAGGACGTGACCGCGATGATGGGCTACCACGCCGACGCGGCCGCGGTGGTGTCGCCGATGTCATCGTTCGCGGTGCCCCCGGTGAGTCTGTCGGGCATGGCGGCGAGTGTGTCGAGTGTCGTAGCCGGGGTTCAGGGTCTGGCCGGGCAGGCGCAATCGGCGCTCTCCTCGGTGGGCTCGGCGGTGCCCATCGAGTCGTTGGCATCCGTCGGGCAGTTTGCGACGTTGCCAGTCAGCATGCTGATGTCGCCGCTGCTCAGCCTGGCCTCGCAGTCGGCGAATGCGGGCACGGCCGGCGTGGCCGGTACCGCGTCCACGCTGGCTGCCGGCGTGCCGAATCTGGTGGACGCGGTTCCCCTGGCCAATACCGGGGGAGCGGTAGCGGCCGGTGTGGGTAAGGCGAATCTGGTTGGGTCGCTGTCGGTGCCACCGGCGTGGGCCAGGACGGCGCCCGCCGCGGCCGCCGGCTCGGCGCTGACGGGACACCCGGCAGGGCTCGCCGGTGCCTCGGCCGCCGCAGAAATGGCAGGAATGACCGGCGCATCCGGTGGCATGCCGATGATGCCGATGCCGCTGGGCGCCGGGGCCGGAGGTGGGATGCCGCCAGGCATGCTGGGGCGCGGCGGCGGAGGCGGTACGCAGGTGGTGCAGTCGCGGCCGACCGTGGTGCCGCGGGTGGGAATCGGGTGACAGCCGCCCGAACCGGACAACCTTGCCGAAACCTGCCTCGTTCCTGGGGATTTCCTGGACGCGGGCGCTTTATGGCGGTTTTCCTGATGTGATTTTGGTTTGAATCCGACCTGACGGGAAGGTGGGGTTGGCAGTGCCGCCTCGGCGGCTGGGCTGGTTGGGGTTGCGATGTTCTTGGATTACGCGTGGTTGCCGCCGGAGATAAATTCGGCGCGGATCTTCGGTGGTGTGGGCTCGGGTTCGTTGGCGGCGGCCGGGGCAGCCTGGGAGGCGCTGGCGGCCGATTTGCGGACCTCGGCGTCGGCGTTCGAGTCGGTAATCACCGGTCTGGCGAGTGGACCATGGGCGGGTCCGTCGGCGGTGTCGATGGCCGCGGCGGCGATGCCATATGTCGGATGGTTGAGTGGCGCTGCGGCACAGGCCGAGGCGGCGGCGAGTCAGGCTCAGGCGGCCGCCATCGCGTTCGAGACGGCTTTGGTGGCCACGGTGCATCCCCTCGCGGTGACCGCGAACCGAGTGTCGTTGGTGTCCTTGGTGGCCACGAATTTCTTGGGGCAGAACACGCCCGCTATCGCGGCGACCGAATTCGACTACGTGGAGATGTGGGCCCAGGATGTGGGCGCGATGGTGGGATACCAGACGGGTGCGCAATCCGTTGCGGCGGCGCTGGTTCCGTTCAGCTTGCCGCCGCTGGACTTGGCCGGCCTCGCCGCGACGGCCAGTGCCGGAGTGGCCGGGATAGCCGATGGGGTGACGTCCGCGGTGTCACCGGCGGTTCAGGGTGCGTTGGTGGCGGGTTCGGGTGTCGTTGCGGGAGTGCAGTCGTTGGCTTCGGCGGTACCGCTGGACACGTTGATGTCGGTGGGCCAGGCGGCGGCGATGCCGGCGAGCATGCTGATTGGGCCGCTGATGCAGGTGGGGCAGTCGGCGAGTGCCAACACGGCAGCGTTAGCGGGTGCCACGGCGGCGGACGTGCCGAAGTTTGTCGGTGACACCGCTCCCGCGGTCAGTGGACTGGGCGGCGGTGGCGGGCTGGGGGCAGGGATGTCGGCGGGGCTGGGTCAAGCTCGGTTGGTGGGTGCGATGTCGGTGCCGTCGACCTGGCCGGGATCCACGCCGGCGGCCATGGGTAGTTCGGCAGTGCGTGGCTTGGGAGCCGTGAACGCTGCTGAGATGGCGCAGGCCGCTGCCGCCGCCCCCACGACCGGCGGTGGAATGCCGATGATGCCGATGCCGATGGGCGCCGGTGCGGGTGCCGGTGCCGGCATGCCTCCCGGAATGATGGGCGGCCGCGGCGGGGGCAATCCGCATGTGGTGCAACAACGCCCGAGCGTGGTGCCGCGCACCGGAGTTTGACCGCGGGCGCGCTAGGCCGCCAAGGCGCTAAGCGACCACGGCCGAGGCGGTTTCGGCTGCGATCACTTCGGACGCTGCGCGCTCACCGGAGCGAATCGCCCCATCGATCCACCCGCACATCGTGGCCGAGGTTTCACTGCCCGCCCAGTGCAGGCGTCCGCAGGGCGCCCGCAATGCCGGACCATATTCGGTGAGCACGCCGGTCGGGGTGTGGCTGATCATGCCGCCGCCGGAATACTTTTCGACGGTCCAGTTCTGCTCGTGGTATTCCAGCGGGTGCGCGGCTTTGGCGCCGAAGCGGTCGATCAGTTCGCCGGTGATCGCGGCCCTGCGCTCGGCCTCGTCGAGACGGGTCAGCGCACGCGCCGCGGGGCCTTCGGTGATCGCACACATGATCCCGGGAGTACCGGTGTCCGTGCAGGCATCGATGGTCAGCGTAGCCGGAGTTCCCGGCGCGGCCGACTGGCCGGAAAGTCCGTCGGCACGCCAGAACGGTTCGTCATAGACGACCGAGGTCTTGATGACGGCCCCGCCCGGCATCCGCTGGTTCAGGAAGGCCCGATCCGCGGGCAAGGCCGGCTCGTAATCGATCGAGCCGGCGATCGCCATGGGAATCGTCACGACGGCCCGGCGTGCTCGTACCGTCAGGCCATCGGACTGGATCGTCACCCCGTCGGCGTCCTGGCTGATCCGTCGCACCGGACTGGACAGGCGCAACGCATCGCCCAGTTCGGCGACGATCGGGCGATAGATGGCGCCCATTCCCCCGACGGGACGGGCATCTTGGGAACCGCCCTTGCCGCCGAGCACGAAGCCGGGGCCGCCGCCGGAGGCCATCTGCAGCAGCATCCACAGCACAGACGTTTCGGCGCCCGCGCAGGTGTAGACGCCGCCCAGTGCCAGCTCCAGCATTTCGCGGGCGGCCTTGGACGGCACGTTGCGCTCCAGCCAATCACCGAGGCTGATCCGGTCCCATTCGGCGGCATCCCTTGCTTCCCAGGGGCTTTCACGCGGAACTGACTTGCACATCTGCTCCACGGACATCAAGGCCAGCCCGAGATTGGCCGTCGCCCAAGGGCTCATCGTCCACGGGATCTTCCCGGAGTATCGGTGCTTCTTGGCGCCGAGGACCATCATGGCGGCACCATCGTTGTGCTGCTTGTACTCGGCTACGCCGAATTCCTGCATCAGCGCATAGATTCGGTCTTGTCCCGGTCCAATCCAGGCGCCGCCGCGGTCGATCCATACCCCGTCGTCGCGGGTGAAGGTGTATGTGCGTCCACCGACCCGGTCGCGGGCCTCCAACAACGCCACCGAGTGGCCGGCTTGCTTGAGTCGCAACGCGGCGGTCAAGCCCGCGAATCCCGCTCCGACTACGCAATACTCCACATCGGTCACGCCAATCTCCTCAGTCGACCCCTCGGGTCCCACCAACAAGCTACGCCGATTGCCCTGCTTGCGATCGGATTCGACAGATTGACGGGTTGTTCAATTAGTGGTCCTCCCGGGTCAGAAGTGGTGCTCCCGTCCACCACCCAAAGGGGGCAGTTGCCGCCCACCCTGGAGAGGTGAAACGCTCTGGCGGACTGACGTTTAAAGATGTTCTCGGCACTGTCGGCACGAGGCATTTGCGCCTTTTCGCCGGTTGCGTACTCTGCCGGTTATGCAGATCCACGAGGTTCGAGCGCGGCGTAGTGCCGAGGACTTTCCGCGCACCGAACACCTGGCCTGGAAGCTCGCCGAAGTCGCCGTCGATCCGGTGGCCGTGCCCGCGGAGACAGAGTCCATGGTGATCAACCGGATCATCGACAACGCCGCCGTGGCCGCGGCAGCCATTCTTCGTCGGCCGGTGGCGACGGCACGGGCGCAAGCGCTGGCGCATCCCCGGACGACCGGCGGCGCAAAGGTTTTCGGAGTTCTGGGCGACTACTCACCGGAGTGGGCGGCTTGGGCCAACGGTGTCGCGGTGCGCGAACTGGACTTCCACGACACGTTTTTGGCCGCGGAGTACTCCCACCCGGGGGACAACATCGCGCCGTTGATCGCGGTCGCTCAGCAGCTCGGCGTCGGAGGTGCAGACCTGATCCGCGGGCTCGCCACCGCGTACGAGGTTCAGATCGGTCTGGTCAAGGGAATTTGCCTGCACGAGCACAAGATTGACCACGTCGCGCATCTCGGTCCGTCGGTGGCGGCCGGCATCGGGACGATGCTGCATTTGGACACCGAGACCATCTACCAGGCCATCGGCCAGGCGCTGCACCTGACCACCAGCACCCGCCAATCGCGCAAAGGCCTGATATCGAGTTGGAAGGCGTTCGCACCGGCATGGGCCGGCAAGGTCGCCATCGAGGCCGTTGACCGCGCGATGCGCGGGGAGGGCGCCCCCGCACCCATTTATGAAGGCGAGGACGGGGTGATCGCCTGGCTGCTTTCCGGTCCCGGGCACACCTATCGCGTCCCGCTCCCGGAGCCGGGCGAGCCGAAGCGCGCCATCCTGGACAGCTACACCAAAGAGCACTCCGCGGAATATCAGAGCCAGGCCCCCATCGATCTTGCCCGCCGGATGCGAGAGAAGATCGGCGCACTGGACCAGATTGCCTCGATCGTGCTGCACACCAGCCATCACACGCACCACGTGATCGGCACCGGTTCCAACGATCCGCAGAAGTTCGACCCGGACGCCTCGCGGGAAACGCTGGACCACTCGCTCATGTACATCTTCGCCGTCGCCTTGCAGGACGGCAGTTGGCATCACGAGCGCTCGTATGCACCCGAGCGGGCACACAGGCCGGACACTGTCGAGCTGTGGCGCAAGATCTCCACGGTCGAGGATCCCGAATGGACCCGGCGCTACCACGCGGACGACCCCGGGCAGAAGGCATTCGGTGCCCGCGCGGAGGTCACCCTGAAAAGCGGCGAGGTGATCATCGACGAACTCGCGGTGGCCGACGCTCATCCGTTGGGAGCCAGACCTTTTGGGCGAGAACAGTACATCGCCAAATTCACCGAGTTGGCCGACGGCGTGATCGACGGCGACGAGCAGCGGCGGTTTCTTTCGGTGGTCGAGCGGTTGGCGGAATTGGAGCCGGGAGCGGCAGGAGCACTCAACGTCGTCGTCGACCCTGGCCTGTTGAAGAAGGCGCCAACCATCCCATCCGGAATCTTCGGATAAGCGAGACCCCGAAAGGGGACACACGGTCCGCGGCGTGCGCTCGTCTCTACCCGACAGCGCCCTCAATCGGGCACCGGCCATTCCGGGCCATATCGTTGGCTCCATGGGTGCGCACGACTGATGGCGGGTCTGTTGGTCGCCGGCACGACGAGCGATGCCGGCAAGAGCACCGTCACCGCCGGGTTGTGCCGCGCACTGGCCCGGCGCGGGGTGCGGGTCGCGCCGTTCAAGGCGCAGAACATGTCCAACAACTCGATGGTCTGCCCCCCGGCGCATGGTCCCGCCGGGGGCGGTACAGACGGCGCTGGCGTGGAGATCGGGCGGGCGCAATGGGTGCAGGCCCTGGCGGCCAGGGCCACACCCGAGGCCGCGATGAATCCGGTGCTGCTGAAGCCGGGCAGCGACCACCGCAGCCACGTGGTGTTGCTGGGTAGGCCGTGGGGGGACCTCGAGTCGTCGGACTGGTTCGAGGGGCGGCAAGCCCTCGCCGAGGCTGCCCACCGGGCCTTCGACGACCTGGCCGCGCGCTACGACGTGGTGGTAGCGGAGGGGGCCGGTAGCCCCGCCGAAATCAACTTGCGCGCAGGCGATTACGTCAACATGGGACTGGCTCGTCACGGCGGGCTGCCGACCGTCGTCGTCGGCGACATCGACCGCGGCGGGGTGTTCGCCGCATTCCTGGGCACCGTCGCGCTGCTGTCCGCCGAGGATCAGGCGTTGGTTGCGGGCTTCGTGGTCAACAAGTTTCGCGGCTCCCTCGACCTGCTGGCCCCCGGTCTTACCGACCTGGAACGCCTGACCGGCCGACGCGTGTACGGCACCCTGCCGTGGCATCCCGACCTGTGGCTGGACTCCGAGGACGCGCTCGATCTGGCGGGCCGCCGCGCGTCTGGTTCGCTGGCCAAAAAGGTCGTTGTGGTGCGACTGCCGCGGATCAGCAACTTCACCGACATCGACGCGCTGGGCCTGGAACCCGACGTGGACGTCGTGTTCGCCTCCGATCCACGGGCACTGGGCGATGCCGATCTGATCGTGTTGCCGGGCACCCGCGCGACGATCGCCGATCTGGCCTGGCTGCGGGAAAGAGGACTGGACCGTGCGCTGCGAGAACACGTGGCGGCGGGCAAGCCGGTGCTCGGCATCTGCGGCGGCTTTCAAATGCTGGGTCGCACGATCAGCGACCCCCACGGTGTCGAAGGCCCCGCCTGCGACGTCGACGGCCTGGGGGTGCTCGACGTACACACCACGTTCGCCGTCCAGAAGGTGCTGCGGTTACCGCACGGTGAGGGACTGGGGGTGCCGGCGTCCGGGTACGAGATTCACCACGGGCGGATCACCGTCGGCAACGGCGCCCAGGAGTTCCTCGGCGGCGTGCGCGACGGATTGGTGTTCGGCACGATGTGGCACGGCGCGCTGGAAGGCGACCCGTTGCGCGAGGCGTTCCTGCGGGAGGCGCTAGGCCTGGCTCCGTCGGGCATATCGTTCTCGGCCGCCCGCGAGCGTCGTCTGGACCTGCTCGGTGATCTCGTGGAAAAGCACCTCGACGTCGACGCCCTGCTCGACCTGGCACAGCACGGTTGTCCGACCGTGCCGTTCCTCCCGCCGGGAACGCCGGGAGCGCCGTGACGGTCTAGCCCGGACCGCCGTACTGCCACACCAGGCTGTGGTCACCGGTCATGGTGGGGTTGCACCACAACGTCCGGCCGTTCACGTCGTCGGTGGTCGCGTGAAACACCGTGCAGGGGTCGCCCGGCGATGGGGGGTCGGCAGTGGCGGCCGGGCCGGCGACGGTGCTCGCGATGACGAGGCCGATGGCCGTCAGCAACAAAAACCGAAGTCTGGCCATGTGCGCCTCCTCAGCCCGGCAAGACTCCAGCGTATCCGTCCAGGTGGCCGGCAGCGGGCGGATGAGTAAACCATTCGCTACCCGACTGCGCGGGCCCAGCACGCGTCCTAATCTGTCAAACCATGGGATTTCTGAAGCCGCAGTTGCCCGAGGTCGACATCGACGAGTGGAGCAAGGGCACCCGCAGCGAGAAGATCCGTCCGATGGCCAGGCACTGGGCCGAGGTGGGATTCGGGACGCCGGTCGCAATGCACCTGTTCTACGTCGCCAAGATTCTGCTCTACGTCCTCATCGCGTGGTTGATCGTCATAGCCACCAAAGGCATCGACGGCTTTACCAACGTCCGAGCCTGGTACGCCGAGCCGATCGTCTTCGAGAAGGTCGTGCTGTTCACGATGTTGTTCGAGGTGGTCGGACTGGGCTGCGGCTTCGGGCCGCTGAACAACCGGTTCTTCCCGCCGATGGGCTCGATCCTGTACTGGATGCGGTTCGGCACCATCCGGCTGCCACCGTGGCCGGACCGCGTGCCGGGGACGTACGGCACCAGGCGCAAGCCGATCGATGTCGCGTTGTACGCATTGCTGCTGTTCATGTTGGTGACGGCGCTGTTCACCGACGGCGGCGCCCCGGTCCCTGAGATCGGCGCGACCGCCGGGCTGTTGCCGACGTGGGAGATCGTGGTGATCCTGCTGCTGCTGGCGGTGCTGGGCCTGCGCGACAAGGTGATCTTCCTGGCCGCCCGCGGCGAGGTTTACGGATCGCTGACGGTGACCTTCCTGTTCGGCGGGGTGGACATGATCATCGCCGCCAAGCTGGTGTTCCTGGTGATCTGGATGGGCGCGGCCACGTCAAAGCTGAACAAGCACTTCCCTTTTGTCATCTCCACGATGATGTCCAATAACCCGCTGTTCCGGCCGCGGTTCATCAAGCGGTTGTTCTTCGAGAAGTTTCCCGAGGACTTGCGGCCCGGGCTGTTGTCGCGGATCTTCGCCCACGTCAGCACCTTCATCGAGATGTGCGTTCCGGTGGCGCTGTTCCTGGCGCACGGCGGGTGGCCGCTCACCGTGGCCACCATCGTGATGATCTGTTTTCACCTGGGCATCTTGACCGCGATCCCGATGGGCGTGCCGCTGGAGTGGAACGTGTTCATGATCTTCGGCGTGCTGGCGCTGTTCGTCGGCCATGCCGACATCGGCCTGAGCAATGTGGAACACCCTGTGTCGGTGGCGATTCTGTTCGCGCTCCTGGCCGGAACCGTGATCTTGGGAAACCTGTTCCCGCGCAAGATCTCGTTCCTGCCGGCGATGCGCTACTACGCCGGCAATTGGGACACCACGCTGTGGTGCATCAAGCCGTCGGCCAGCGACAAGATCAACCGGGGCCTCGTCGCCATCGCCAGCATGCCGCAGGCGCAGCTGGAGCGCTTCTACGGCAAGGACCGCGCGCAGATCCCGATGTACCTCGGGTATGCCTTCCGCGCCATGAACACTCACGGCCGGGCGCTGTTCACGTTGGCCCACCGGGCGATGGCGGGGCAGAACGAGGACGACTACGTCATCACCGACGGCGAGCGGATCTGCAGTACGGCCGTTGGATGGAATTTCGGCGACGGACACATGCACAACGAACAGCTCATCGCGGCGATGCAGCGACGGTGTGGCTTCGAGCCGGGGGAGGTCCGCGTCGTCCTGCTCGACGCCCAGCCCATTCACCGACAGATCCAGCGGTACCGACTGGTGGATGCGGCGGTCGGAGAGTTCGAGCGCGGCTACGTGCGGGTTGCCGACATGGTGACCCGCCAACCGTGGGACGACGAAGTGCCGGTATACCCCGACGCGCAACCGGACGAGCAGCCCGAACTACGGGCCGATGCGGGAAATGGTTAAGAAATTCGGACAAAAAGGCCGATTCGTGCGTGCATCCGATCCCGTAACGGTAGGGTCCCTGACCTGATCGAGTAGTTCGACTAACCGTCGACTTAGAGCAGTTTCATCTCTGGGGTAATCGAGGGGAGCCTAAGAGTTGTCTTACCTGATCGCGACACCTGAGGTGCTGGCAGCGGCGTCGGCCCACCTGAACGGGATCGGGGCGGCGCTCAGCGAAGCCAACGCCGCGGCAGCCGTTGCCACCACGCAACTGTTGCCCGCCGCCGCCGACGAGGTATCGGCCGCTATCGCGACGTTGTTTGGCACCTTCGGCCAGGAGTATCACGCCCTTTCGGTTCAGACGGCGCTGTATCAGGAGCGCTTCGCGCAGGCGTTGACGGGCAGTGCGACTGCCTACGCGACAGCCGAGTCGATCAACCTGGGGCCGTTGCAGCCGTTGCTGGATCTGATCAACGCGCCCACCCGCTTCCTGCTGGGACGCCCGCTGATCGGCGACGGCTTTGACGGGGCGCCGGGCACCGGGCAGGCCGGCGGCGCCGGCGGCCTCTTGTTCGGCAATGGCGGCAACGGCGGCTCCGGCGCGGACGGTCAGGTCGGCGGCGCCGGTGGGGCCGGCGGGTTCTTGTTCGGCAACGGCGGTCACGGCGGGGCCGGCGGAGCGGGCGCGGCTGGCGGTCCCGGCGGTACCGGCGGGCTGTTCAGCGGCAATGGTGGTAACGGCGGGGCCGGTGGACCCGGCGCTTTCGGCAAAGCCGGCGGGGCTGGCGGTGCCGGTGGGGCTGCCGGTTTCTGGGGTATCGGCGGGGCTGGCGGAGCCGGCGGCGCGGGCGGTAACGGCGGCGCGGGCGGTAACGGCGGCGCGGGCGGTGCCGGTGGGTTGTTCGGCGGCGCCGGCGGGTTCGGCGGAGCCGGCGGTGTCGGTGGCGACGGCGTGATCAACCAAGCGGGTGGCGACGGCGGGGCCGGCGGGGCCGGCGGCCAGAACCGGGCCTTGTTCGGCGGGGCCGGCGGGGCCGGCGGATCCGGAGGCGCCGGCGGCAACGGTGGCGCAGGGTTGGAGGGCGATGCCGGCGGCGGTGTCGGCGGGACCGGAGCGGCCGGCGGTAACGGCGGCGCCGGTGGGGCCGGCGGGGCCGACCGCGCGATCATGGGCGGCGTCGGCGGGGCCGGCGGCAATGGCGGGGCCGGCGGCTTCGGCGGTACGGGTGGCAACGGTGGTACCGGCGTCGGCTCCAACGTGGACGGTGGCAACGCCGGCGCCGGCGGAGCCGGCGGAAACGGCGGTGCGGCCGGCATCGGCGGCACCGCGCCGTTCGGTGCGCCGGGAGCCACGGGCGTGGCCGGCAATGGTGGCCAGGGCGGCACCGGCGGTGTTGGCGGCCAAGGTGACATCGGCACCACGGGTAACAACGGGAAGGCCGGTGGCGCCGGCGGCGCCGGCGGGCAAGGTGGCCAGGGCGGTGCCGGTAACGGCGGCGTCAACGGTTCCGGCGGCGCGGGCGGCACCGGGGGCGCGGGCGGTCAGGGCGGCGCAGGCGCCGACGACACGCTCGGCGGCGTCGGCAGCGCTACCGACGGAGGTAGCGGCGGCGCGGGCGGCGCTGGCGGCAAGGGCGGCGCGGTCGGGATCGGCGGCATCGGCGGGAACGTCGGTGCCTCCGGCACCGGGGGCGCCGGAGGCACCGGGGGCGCGGGCGGCGCCGGCACGCTGGCCGGCTCCGACGGGGGTACCGGTGGCCAGGGCGGACAAGGTGGCCAGGGCGGACAAGGCGCCGACGCCGCGGTCGGCACCATCGGCCACACCGGCGGCATGGGTGGTCAGGGCGGTAAGGGCGGTCAGGGCGGCGCGTCCGACAGCGGGGTTAACGGCGACGGTGGCGCCGGAGGTATCGGCGGCCAAGGCGGCCAGGGTGGCAACGGTTACGCCGACGACGGTCGCAACAACGCCACCGCCGGCGGCGCCGGCGGCACCGGCGGCGCCGCGGGCCTCGGCGGGCTTGCCGGGGCCGGCAATGGCATCGCTGGCAACAACGGCTCGCTCGGCACCGGTGGCACCGGCGGGACCGGCGGAACGGGCGGGGCGGGTGCCCAGGGCGCGGCATCCACCACTCCCGGTGCTGCCGGCGGGACCGGTGGCGATGGCGCCGCGGGGGGTAAGGGCGGCCAGGGTGGCGACGGCCTCGGCGGCACCAACGGCGACGGTGGCCTCGGCGGCACCGGAGGAGCCGGCGGCAAGGGCGGTGCCGGCTTGGACGGCAACGGCAGCAATGCCGCCACCGACGGCGGCAACGGCGGCAAAGGTGGTGCGGCGGGTCTCGGCGGAGATGCGGGCATCAACGGCACTGGCGGCGCCGCGGGCAGCGCGGGCACCGGGGGCGTCGGCGGCCAAGGCGGCACCGGCGGCGCCGGGGCCAACGGCGCCGACGCCACGTCCACCGCAGCCGCGAAGGCCGGCGGCGCGGGTGGGGCCGGCGGGCAAGGCGGGCAGGGCGGTGACGGCAACGGCGGCACCAACGGCAGCGGCGGCGCCGGCGGTCTCGGCGGAGCCGGTGGCAAGGGCGGCAAAGGCTTCAACGGCGCCGGCGATAACGCGGTCACAGCCGGCGGCGACGGCGGCGCCGGCGGCAAGGGCGGCACGGGCGGTGCGACCGGCACCGGTGGCGCAGGTGGAACCGTGGGCGACGGTGGGGACGCCGGGGCTGGCGGTGACGGCGGTGCCGGGGGCATCGGTGCCGTTGGCGCGGCCGGAAAAGACGGCGGTGTCGGTGGTGCCGGCGGGGCTGGCGGTGCCGGCGGCGTGGGTGGCGACGCCGGCGGCGCAGGCGGGAAGAGCGGCAGCGGCGGCGATGGCGGCCGCGGTGGGGACGGTGGCCTTGGTGGTGCTGGCTTCAACGGCACCGCCACCAGTGCCGCCACCGACGGCGGCACTGGTGGTAGCGGCGGCAACGGCGGGGTCGGTGGGGCGGCCGGTTCGGTCGGCACCGGCGGAGAGGTCGGTGACGGCGGGAACGCAGGAGCGGGTGGTGACGGCGGTGTCGGCGGCGTGGGCGCCGCGGGTACGGCTGGCAAGGCCGGCGGTGACGGCGGCGCCGGCGGCGCCGGCGGTCAGGGCGGCGTAGGCGGTAGCGCCGGTGGAGTCGACGGAATCAGCGGTGACGGCGGGTCGGCCGGTAGCGGCGGCAAGGGCGGCAAGGGCGGCGATGGCTTCGACGGCACGGCCACTGACGCGGCCACCGATGGCGGCAACGGCGGCGCCGGCGGCAACGGCGGGGTCGGCGGGCTGGCCGGGGCCGTCGGCAAGGACGGGGTCGTCGGCAACGGCGGTGACGCCGGCGCTGGTGGCGACGGTGGTGTCGGTGGCGTGGGCTCCGCGGGTGCGGCCGGCAAGGCTGGCGGGGACGGCGGTGCGGGCGGTGCCGGTGGCGCTGGCGGCATGGGCGGTGACGCCGGCGGAATGGACGGAACCAAGGGTGACGGTGGGGCGGCCGGGAAAGGCGGGGCCGGCGGCCAGGGTGGCGCGGGCTTTAACGGCGCCGCTACCCAGGCGGCCACCGCCGGTGGCAAGGGCGGTGCCGGTGGTGACGGCGGTGTCGGCGGGCTGGCCGGGGCAGTCGGCAAGGACGGGGTCGTGGGCAACGGCGGTGACGCCGGCGCCGGTGGCGAAGGTGGTGCCGGCGGCGCCGGTGCAGCGGGTGCGGTTGGTAAGGCCGGCGGTGACGGCGCCGCAGGTGGAGCTGGTGGCCAAGGCGGCGTAGGCGGCAACGCCGGTGGATCCGCCGGTGTCAGCGGCAAGGGCGGCTCCGGTGGTGCCGGCGGCGTCGGCGGTCAGGGTGGCGCCGGCGCTGCCGAGGACGCCACCAACAGCGCGACCGCCGGTGGCAGCGGTGGCGCGGGCGGCGACGGCGGCGCAGCCGGCACGGCCGGTTCCGTTGGGACCGGCGGCACCGCCGGCGTTGCGGGCGTCGGCGGCGCTGGCGGGGACGGCGGCGTGGGCGGCAGCGCCACCAAGAGTGGCAGCGTGGCCGGCACCGGTGGCGCGGGCGGCAAAGGTGGCAACGGCGGGCAGGGTGCCGCCAGCTTGGCCGGCGACACCGGATCGGTTGGTGGTGAAGGCGGCCAGGGCGGCCAGGGTGGCCAGGGCGGCAACGCCGTCACCGGCGCGACCAACGGCACCGGTGGCGCCGGGGGCGAGGGCGGTCGGGGTGGCCAGGGCGGCGCCGGGTACGACGACGACGGCAGTGACAACGCCACCGACGGCGGCCAGGGCGGTCAGGGCGGCAAGGGCGGCCTGGGCGGCGCCGCCGGCACTGGCGGCTTAGGGGGCGCCGCGGGCGCGGCGGGCACGGGCGGCGTCGGCGGCACCGGCGGTACCGGCGGCAACACCGACATCGCCGGCCACGCGGCAGGCGCCGGCGGCGTCGGCGGTACCGGCGGCGACGGCGCCCAAGGCGCCACCGCCACCACTGGCAACGTCGGCAGCGAAGGTGGCGCTGGTGGGGCCGGCGGTCTCGGTGGCCAGGGCGGTACCGGTGTCGACATCCACGGCGATGGCGGCGCCGGCGGTACCGGCGGCAAGGGCGGCCAGGGCGGCACCGGGTTCAATGACGACGGCAGCAACAACGCCACCGCCGGCGGTACCGGCGGCAAGGGCGGCGCCGCTGGTCTGGGTGGCGCTGCCGGCGGTGCCGGGGCGGCCGATGGCGCCGTGGGCACCGGTGGTGCTGGCGGCACGGGTGGCACCGGCGGGGCCGGTGCGCAAGGCTCCACCGGAACCGTCGGCAACAACGGCGGCACCGGCGGCAATGGCGCCGCGGGCGGCAAAGGCGGCCAAGGCGGCGACGGAAACGGCGGCACGGCCGGCAACGGTGGCCTTGGCGGCCAGGGCGGCACGGGCGGCAAGGGCGGCACCGGGTACGCCGACGACGGCAACAACAACGCGACCGCCGGCGGTATGGGTGGTACCGGTGGCACCGCCGGACTTGGCGGCCTTGCTGGCGACCCGGGCGTCGGGGGTACCGCTGGCGTCGACGGTAGTGCCGGAACTGGTGGGGACGGCGGTCAGGGCGGCACCGGCGGCGCCGGCGCGAAAGGCGCTACCGCCACCGCCAATAACCCAGGCGGCACCGGTGGCACCGGCGGCGCCGGCGGCCAGGGTGGTCTCGGCGGTGGCGGAAACGGCGGCACCAATGGCAACGGCGGGGCTGGCGGTCTCGGCGGCAAGGGTGGCCAGGGCGGCACCGGCTTCGCCGACACCGGCAGTAACAACGCGACCGCGGGTGGCGCCGGTGGTACCGGGGGCAATGGCGGCAAGGGCGGGGCGGCCGGATCCGGCGGCACCGGTGGTTCTGCGGGCGCTGCGGGTGACGGTGGGGCCGGCGGCGTCGGCGGCACTGGCGGCGCCGCCACTACGGCAGACAGCATCGCCGGTGCGGGTGGTGCGGGCGGCAAGGGCGGCCAAGGTGGCCAAGGTGCCTCCGGCCAGTCCGGCGGGAACGGCCTGTCCGGCGGTAAAGGCGGCGAGGGCGGCGCCGGCGGCCAGGGCGGCAATGCCGTCGCTGGTGCCACCAACGGCAACGGTGGTCAGGGCGGACAGGGCGGTGCCGGCGGCACCGGCGGCGCGGGCTACAACGACGACGGCAGCGGCAACCCCGGCGACGGCGGAACCGGAGGGGTCGGCGGCACTGGTGGCGTGGGCGGAGCGGCCGGCACCGGCGGCACCGGCGGCACCGCGGGCAACGCGGGCGCCGGCGGCGCCGGCGGCACCGGCGGCAAGGGCGGTGCCAACATCACCGACGGCGGTACCGCCGGTGCGGGCGGTCAAGGTGGAACCGCCGGTAAGGGCGGCGCCGCGACCGCAGGGACAAACGGCGGCGCTGGTGGTCAGGGTGGTCAAGGTGGCCAAGGCGGCGCCGACAACAGCGTCGGCGGCGGCACCGGCGGCAAGGGTGGTGCCGGTGGCGTCGGTGGCGAGGGCATCGCCGGAGCCGACAGCAAGGCGTCCGGCGTCGTCGGCGGCAACGGCGGCGCGGGTGGTGCCGGCGGCGCAGGCGGCCAGGGCGGCAATTCCGTCAACGGCACCAACGGCAGCGGCGGCGAAGGCGGTGTCGGTGGTGAAGGTGGCGCCGGCGGCAAGGGCTTCGACGACACCGGCAAGGGCGGTGCCAGCGCTGGTGGCGTCGGCGGCGCCGGCGGTCAGGGTGGTGCCGGCGGTGCGGTGGGCACCGGTGGCACCGGCGGCACCGCGGGTAGCGCGGGCGACGGCGGCAAGGGCGGCGCCGGTGGCGCCGGTGGCAGCACCACGCAAGCCGGTGGCAAGGCCGCGGCCGGTGGCGCGGGCGGCAAGGGCGGCCAAGGCGGCGCCGACGGTGGCGCCGGCGCTGGCACCGGCGGCCAGGGCGGTACCGGCGGCCAGGGCGGTAAGGCCGCGGATAACGGCATCGGCGGTGTCGGCGGCGTAGGTGGCATCGGCGGCACCGGCGGCAGCAGCACCTTTACGAACGGCGGCACCGGCGGCCAGGGCGGCACCGGCGGCAACGGCGGTGACTCCGGCACCAACGGCCAAGGCGGCAACGGCGGAGCGGGCGGTACCGGCGGTACTGGCGGCACGGGCAGCCTTGGCAACGAAGGCGATGGTGGACTACCCGGCGACAGTGGCGGCATCCACACCGACACCACTGGCGGCACCGGCGGCACCGGCGGCGCTGGAGGCGCCGGCTCGCCCTAATCCGGGCTGCCGCGGACGCCGAGCGGTCGCATGCCGTCGCCGAGTGTCACGCCAGCGTGGCGCTGCACGTCGAGCGCCGCGCCAGCGTGACGGTCGGCGTCAGAGTTCCGCGCGGACCTCGCGCGCCGCGGCGACCATGTTGCGCAGCGACGCGGTCACCTCGTCGACGGTGCGGGTCTTGAGACCGCAGTCGGGATTGACCCACAGCCGTTCGGCCGGCACCGCGCGCAAGGCCGCACGCAGCGACTCGGCCATCTCCGCGGTGCTGGGCACCCGCGGCGAGTGGATGTCGTAAACACCCGGTCCCACGCTGTTGGCGAAGCCGACCGCGTTGAGGTCGTCCAGCACCTCCATGCGCGATCGCGCCGCCTCGATGGAAGTCACATCGGCGTCCAGGTCGGCGATGGCGCCGATGATCTCGCCGAATTCCGAGTAACACAGGTGAGTGTGGATCTGCGTCGAATCGGCGACGCCGGAGGTGGCCAGACGGAAAGAGCCTACGGCCCAACGCAAATACTCCTTCTGGTCCGCACGGCGCAGCGGCAGTAGCTCACGCAGCGCGGGCTCGTCCACCTGGATCACGGCAATACCGGCGGCTTCCAGGTCCACGGTCTCGTCGCGAATGGCCAGCGCCACTTGGTAGGCGGTGTCGGCCAATGGCTGGTCGTCGCGCACGAACGACCACGCCAGGATGGTGACGGGCCCGGTGAGCATCCCCTTGACCGGCTTCTCGGTCAGCGATTGTGCGTACGAGATCCAGTCCACCGTCATCGGTTGGGTGCGGGACACGTCGCCGTACAGGATCGGCGGACGTACACAGCGGCTGCCGTACGACTGCACCCAGCCGTTCTGCGTGGCGAAGAAGCCCTCCAGCTGTTCGGCGAAGTACTGCACCATGTCGTTGCGTTCCGGCTCACCGTGGACTAGCACGTCCAGCCCCAGTTGCTCCTGCAACTCGATGACGTCGGCGATCTCGGCCCGCATCCGCCGGACGTACTCGGCATGGTCGATCTCGCCGGCCCGCAGGGCGGCTCGTGCCTTGCGAATCGCCGGGGTCTGCGGATACGAACCGATCGTCGTCGTCGGCAGGGGCGGCAGCTGCAGCCGGGCGTCCTGGCTGGCGCGGCGCTGCGCCGCCTCACCCCGGTGGGTGCCCGACGCGACGATCGAGTCGATGCGGCTTCGCACCTGCTCGTTGCGCAGACGCGGATCGCGCTTGCGCGATGCGACCGCGGCATTGGACGCCGCGATCTCGTCCGCAATCCTTCCGGCGGCGTCGCGTCCCTCGCGCAGTGCCTTCGCGAGCACGACGACCTCACCCACCTTCTCGGCCCCGAACGCCAGCCAGCTGCGCAAGGCGTCGTCCAGGTCGGTTTCCGGTTCCAGCGAATACGGCACATGCATGGTGGAACACGACGTCGACACCGCAATGGCGCCGGCCGATCCGTGTAGCGAAGCCAGCTTGTCCAGCGCCGCCTCCAGGTCTGTGCGCCAGATGTTGCGTCCGTCGACGACGCCCGCGACCAGTGTTTTGTCGGCCAGTTCCGGCGCACCGGCCACCGACGTTTGCGCGCCGGCCACGAAATCGACACCGATGGCCTCGACCGGGGTGCGGGCCAGGGCCGCCAACGCGGGGCCGGGATCGCCGAAATAGGTGGCGACGTAAATCGCCGGCCGGTTCTTCACCTTGCCCAAGGTGTTGTAGACGGCCTCGGCCAGCGCGGGTGCGTCCGGCGAGATGTCGGTCACCAGCACGGGTTCATCGAACTGCACCCACTCGGCGCCGCTGTCGGCGAGCAGTGCGAGCAGTTCGGAGTAGATCGGGAGCAGTTCGATCAGCCGCCCGATCGGTCGAGCCGTGCCGTCCACCCCCTTGCTCAGCAACAGGAAGGTGAGCGGGCCGATGACGACCGGGCGGGCTGGAATGCCTTGCGCCTGAGCCTCTTTCAGCTCGGACAGCACCTTGTCGGGGTGCAGCGCGAACTTGGTCGACGGCCCGATCTCGGGTACCAGGTAGTGGTAGTTGGTATCGAACCACTTCGTCATCTCAAGCGGCGCGATGTCCTCGTTCCCCCGCGCGGCCGCAAAGTACCGATCAAGGTCGTCGGAGATCTTGTCGACCCGCGCCGGCAGCGCACCGAGCAGAACCGCGGTGTCGAGCATCTGGTCGTAGTACGAGAAGGTGTTCACCGGGATCGAATCCAGGCCTGCGGCGGCCAATCCCGCCCAGGTGTCGCGACGCAGGTCGGCTGCGATGGACTCGAGGTCGGAGCGGGTGGTGCGCCCGGCCCAATAGCCCTCGGTGGCGCGTTTCAGTTCGCGGCGCGGGCCTATGCGGGGAGAGCCAATGATGGTCGCGGTGAATGATTTTCGATTTGCCAGCTGGATCACGAGACGGTCCTTCAATCGACGGGGTGGTCACCGCCCGCGGACGAATAGCCGATCCGGTTTGCGGTGCACATCCAGGCGCATAACCACTACCGGTACGACCAAACGCCCATTCCACGAGGCGCTGAGCCGCCGGACGCGGCGCGTCCGGCACAGCCGGCAGGTCTTCGGACTCACAGGCGCGCACCCGGTGGTGCTCCTACTGGCCGTCGCTTCCCAGTCCCGGATTTCTAGGGACCAGTGCCTTATGACGGCGGTCGTTCCTGCATACCGCTGCGGGACAGTCCCGGACTCGCACCGGGTTCCCTCTCACGAGGCGTCATGCTTCGTTTCGATGCCGGCGCCACCTGGGCGTCGGCAGACCGACTGCACGGTCAAGGCTACGCCGGGCCTGCACGTGCGTCTCGGCGGTTCCGTTGGCTCGATCCGATCGTCTGCACCAGGGGGTTTTTCGGTGAGCAAGTCGGCCATCTCTATGGGCCTGTGCAAAGAGCACATTAATTTGCTTACGCGTTAGTGAATTTGACCAATGCTCAGCTGTGCTGCACCCGGAATTGTGACAAATCGCACTTCCGCACCCTGATCGTCCGGGGGTCGGTCCTGCCATTTGTTGTCTCTTTAGCCGGCATTGATCGCAGATTCCGGCTGTCGCCGGCTGGGAGGTCGCGGGATGTCGTTCATCAGTGTTGCACCGGAATTGTTGTCAGTGGCGGCCGCGGATTTGGTAGAGATCGGGACGTCGATCGGTACGGCGAATGCGGGGGCGGCGGCGTCGACCACGGCCGTGCTGGCCGCGGCCGAGGATGAGGTGTCGACCGCGATCGCGGCGTTGTTCGGCGCACACGGTCGGGAATATCAGGTCCTGAGCACCCGGCTGGCGCTGTTTCAGGACCAGTTTGTGCGGGCGCTCGCCACAGGGGCGGATTCGTATGCGAGCGCCGAGTCGGCCAATGTTGCGCAGGTTTTGCTGGACGCGGTGAACTGGCCGACCCAAACGTTGTTGGGGCGTCCGTTGATTGGTGATGGTGTGAGCGGGTTGGCCCCGGGGGAGTCGGGTGGTCCGGGCGGGTTGTTGGTTGGCAACGGCGGTGCCGGCGCGGCTGGCGGCGTAGGCCAGGTCGGCGGAAACGGCGGTGCGGCCGGGATCTTCGGTGTGGGCGGGACCGGGGGTGCGGGCGGAGCTGGCGCCGCCGGTGGGACCGGGGGTGCCGGCGGATGGTTGTTTGGCGCGGGCGGCGCTGGTGGCGTTGGCGGATCCGGTGCAGGCACCGGGGGCGCCGGTGGCAGCGCAGGGATCTTCGGCAATGGCGGGGTCGGCGGCATGGGCGGGGTCGGTGGCGGGACCGGCGGGGTCGGCGGTAATGCCGGGTACTTCGGCAGTGGCGGCGCGGGTGGTGTCGGCGGTACGGGCACAGCCGGTATGGACGGGCTGGTGACGGGTGCCCCCGGTGACCCCGGTTCCGCCGGTAACCCAGCCGGGAACGGGGGCAACGGATCTGGCGGTGGAGCTGGCGCTGCCGGTGGTACCGGTGGAGCGGGCGGCCGCGGGGGTTTGCTGATCGGTGACGGCGGCGCCGGCGGCGCCGGCGGCGTTGGCGGTGCCGGCGGGGTTGGCGCGGCCGGTGGTGTGGGTGGGGCGGGTGCCCATGGCACGGCGAACCCGCTGGGCGCCGGTGGTGACGGCGCGATTGGTGGCAACGGTGGCCTTGGTGGGTCCGGTGGGTCCGGCGGTGACGGTGGTGTGGGTGGCGCCGGCGGCGCCAGTGGTCTGTTGGGGAAGGCCGGGCTGGCCGGAAATGGGGGTGCTGGCGGTTCCGGGGGGCTGGGCGGGGCGGCCGGTGACGGTGGCGCCGGCGGCGATGGGGGCACCGGATTGGTTGCCGGTAACGGCGGGGCGGGCGGCCGTGGTGGTGACGCGGGTATTGGCGGTGCCGGTGGTAAGGGCGGCGCTGCGGGCGGGGTTGGCGGGCGGACTGGCGCGGCCGGTGCGACCGCCGGTGATCACGGAGCGGGTGACGGCGGTAACGGCGGGGCTGGCGGTAACGGCGCGGCGGCAACGGAGGCCGGTGGCGACGGTGGTCGGGGTGGGGCCGGCGGTGATGCCGGCGTCGTGGGCAATGGTGGGGTCGGTGGTAGGGGCGGCGACGGGATGGCCGGGAAGGATGGTGTGTCGCGCGTCGATGCGGGAAGCGGATCGGGCGGAACGGGCGACGTCGGTGGGGCCGGTGGTGTCGGCGGGGCTGGCGGCGCGGGCGGAACCCTGGCCGGTAACGGCGGTGATGGTGGCGCCGGGGGCAAAGGCGGGGCCGGCGGTGCCGGCGGCAAGGGAGCCAACGGTGAATTCCGCCCGGGGGCGGGCAGCAAGGGCGCGGATGGTTTTGATGGCGGCATCGGCGGGGCAGGCGGTTCCGGCGGCGCCGGCGGGGCCGGCGGTGCGGCGCAAGCGACTTCGGGTCACGCCGGCAGCCAGGGTGTCGGAGGCGCCGGCGGTGACGGTGGCGCCGGCGGGATCGCCGGAGACGGCGCCAGGGGCGCAACCGGCTCCTGGAGCGTCAACCAGGGCACCGGCTTTGGCACCGGCGGGGCCGGCGGGAAGGGTGGTGACCCGGGCGCCGGTGGCGCCGGAGGTGCCGGCGGTGCCAGCACCACCGCCGCGGGTGTCGACGGTGCTCATGGCCTCAGCCCGACCACCGGTGGCAACGGCGGCCGCGGCGGCTTCGGGGCTCCTGGCAACGCTACCTCGCCGAATGGAGGCGCCGGCGGTGCCGGGGGCGACGGTGGGCGGGTGGGCAACGGCGGGGCTGGCGGCGTGGGCGGCAACGGCCTGGCCGGTGCAGACGGCACCACGTTCGGGGAAGCGGGTTCCTCCGGTACCGACGGCGGCAACGGCGGAAACGGCGGGGCCGGCGGGGCTGGCGGTAAGGGCGGGGCCGACGGGGGCGACGGTGGGGTCGGTGGGGGCGGTGGTAATGGCGGCTCCGGCGGGATCGGCGGGGACGGGCGAGACGGTGACAATGGCTCAACCTTGGGAGCGAACGGTCAGGACGGGGGGCACGCAGGTAAGGGCGGCAACGGCGGGACCGGCGGAAACGGGGGGACTGGCGGCACCGCGAGTGCGAATGGAAACGCGGGCATCGATGGCGTGGGTGGTGCCGGCGGCAAGGGCGGGGTCGGCGGCGTCGCCGGCAACGGCGGTAACGGCGCCGCCGGCACATGGGGCGTCAACGATGGCGTCGGTGGAAAAGGTGGGAATGGAGGCAACAGCGGTGCCGGCGGAGTCGGTGGGGCCGGCGGCTCCGGCTCCACCAACGGGGAAAACGGCAGCACCAGCACCACGTTCGGCGGCAGCGGGAATGGCGGCAATGGCGGCAGCGGCGCCGACAACACCGCGTTCGGCGCCCCCGGAGCGGCCGGTGGCCGCGGCGGCGACGGCGGTCTGTACGGCAACGGTGGTAACGGTGGCGCCGGCGGCGCCGGCGGCCAGGGCACCCCAGGTCTCTCGTTCGGTAGTAAGGGCCAATCCGGTGGTGACGGCGGCACCGGCGGGATGGGCGGGGCCGGCGGTGCCGGCGGTGATGGCGGCAAGCTGGGCGGCTTCGGCGGGAAGGGCGGTACCGGCGGGGTCGGCGGCACAGGCGGCAACGGCGCCGACGGCGTCGCTGGTGCCGACGCCACCACGCAAGGCGGCAACGGTCAGGCCGGGGGATCCGGCGGTAAGGGCGGTTCGGGCGGCATAGGCGGTGACGGCGGCGCCGGCGGGAAAGGGTACGTCGGTTTAAATGGCCAACAAGGGGTCGGCGGTGCCGGTGGTGCCGGCGGTAATGCCGGAAGCGGCGCCAACGGCGGTCACGGGGCCAGTGCCCCCGACACCGCTATGGGTGGGGCAGCCAACGGCGGTAGCGGCGGCAACGGCGGCAACGCCGGTGCCGCGGGTGTAGGGGGCGCCGGGGGAGGCGGATCCCAACCAGGTCAGAACGGTGCGACCGGCCAGGCAGCCCACGGCGGCAACGGCGGCAATGGCGGCAACGCCGGCATCGACATCCTCAGCGGTAACGGCGGGACCGGCGGCGCCGGCGGGCATGGCGGTGACGGCGGGTCTATCGGCAACGGCGGTACCGGCGGACGGGGCGGCGACGGCGGCTTTCCCTCGACCTTCGGCCAAGCGGGCACGGGTGGCGCGGGGGGCAATGGCGGCAATGGGGGGCAACTGAGCGGCAATGGTGGCACTGGCGGGGCCGGCGGAAGCGGCGGCATCGGCATCCGCCCCGGCCAGGTCGGTGGCGCCGGCGGCGTCGGCGGTGACGGGGGCGCGGCTGGAAAGGTCGGCAACGGCGGGACCGGCGGCGCCGGCGGTACGGGCGGGGGCGGCGGCGAGAACGCCATCGGCGGAACCGGAGGAACCGGTGGCGCCGGTGGCGCCGGTGGCACCACCAACGGCAACGGTGGAGCGGGCGGAGCCGGCGGTAAGGGCGGCACCGGCGGGATCGGCGCCACGGGACAACAGGGCAGCACGGGCGGCAAAGGCACGTTTGACGCTGGCGCCGGCGGCACCGGCGGTGGCGGCGGCGAAGGGGGAGTCGGTGGCACCGGCGCGACCGGTGGTGCCGGTGGAAACGGTGGGGCCGGCGGCACAGCGGTAGCCGGCACGAAGGGCGCTCAAGGCGTGGGCGGGGCCGGCGGCACCGGCGGCCAGGGCGGCACCGGTGGTACGGGCGGCACGGGTGGCGGCGGCGCCGACGGCGACATCTTCAACCCGAAGGGCGGCACCGGTGGGAAGGGTGGCGTCGGCGGACAAGCCGGCGCGGGTGGTTCCGGCGGTGCCGGCGGCGCGGGCTCGACCCCCGGCGCGACCGGCGGGACCGGCGCAGTCGGCGTGGGCGGGACGGGTGGCACCGGTGGGGCCGGCGGTCTCGGCTCGGCGTTGGGACCCGGAGGCACTGGTGGCACGGGCGGCGACGGGGGCTCGAGCTCCGTGGGAGCCGGCGGGACTGGCGGCACGGGTGGCAAGGGTGGTGACGGCCGTGACGGTTCCGCTGGCGGGCTGGGCGGAAACGGCGGAAACGGCGGAAGCGGCCTCCGGGATGGCGGCGACGGTGGCAAAGGCGGCACGGGCGGTAACGGCGGTACCGGCGGCTTCGAAGGCAAAGCCGGTTCCGGCGGTCGAGGTGGCACCGGTGGCTCCGGCGGCTCGGGGCATCTCGGAACCGCTGTGGTGGCGGGCGGCAGCGGTAGTGCCGGCGACTTCGGCGGTCCCGGAAACGGGGCCCAGCCCGGTTCCGGTGGAGGCGGCGGAACGGGCGGCGACGGTGGGCATGTGTAACCAGTGCCCGACCGCGATCGGACCTGCGCTCAGCCTGCCAGCGCCTCCTCGATGGGCACATCGCCATTGTTGAACTCGATGGTGCGACGAATGGTCGAGTCGTCCTGCAGCGTCGCGGCGACGACGAGTGCAACGTCTGCCCGCGACACCTGGCCCTTGGCCTTACCGACTTCGATATGACCGGTCGGCGGCTCCAGCGTGAGCCGTCCCGGCCCCAACACCGTCCAGTCGAGATCACTGGCACGCAGGTGAGCATCCGCGGCCGCCTTGGCTTCCGCATAGTGGAAGAACGAATCAGATTCTGGCACCCCATGATTGGGGCCGGCACCGAAGTACGACACCATCACGAACCGCTTGACGCCCGCCTGCGCGGCGGCGTCGATCACCCGGATGGCGGCGTCACGGTCGACCGCATAGGTGCGGGCCGGGTTTCCGCCCCCAGCGCCGGCGGAGAACACCACCGCGTCATGCCCGGCCAGCAGTTCGGCTAGCGCGTCGGTATCGAGTTGTTCGATGTCGGCGGTGACCGGTGTGGCTCCGGTGGCCGCGACGTCCTCGGTGTGATCGGGATTGCGAAAGACCGAACTCACCGTGTCGCCGCGGTCGCTCAGGATGCGGGCGAGATGCAGCGCGACCTTGCCGTGGCCGCCGATAACGATGATGTGCGCCATCCCCCGACGCTAGCGCGGCACTTGACTTGCGTGGCGGTTGCGGGTGCTATCCGCCGCGGACGGCGGCTCCGCGTAGCACCGTGTCGCGGGCCAGGATGAGCGAGGCACGCGTCCCCGCCGTGCGCACGATGTTCTCCGGAATCCACTGCACGCCGATGACCGCTCGGGCCAACATCGCCGTGGAGGGCGCGTCAATCCGAATTGCGCCCGACCGAATGCCTTCGGACAGTAAGGATTTCATCTGCCGCAGCCGGGTTGTATACGACCAGCCCGGGTTGGCGGTCGGCGGCGATTGCCGCATCCAGGCCAGCTGAATCCGAAACTCGTCGGAAAACTGATCCAGCGCATTGACATTGACCCAACTCAATGCGTCCAGCTTCTCGATCGGCGTCGCGTCAGAGCGCAGGACGCGGATCCAACCGGCTTCCACCTTCTGACCGAACGACCGCATGATCGAGTCGAGCAGTTCATCCTTGGAGCCGATGACCCGGTATACGGTTCCGGTACCGAGGCCGGCCGCGGCGGCGATGTCTCGGATGGTGGTGGACTCATAACCCTTGCGGCCGAACTCGGTTCGCGCGACGGCGCGCAGGTGCGCGGCCTTGTCGCTGGCATCCGCCTCGCCGTCGTCGGCCCACGAAGCGATGATGTCGTTGGCCGCGGTGAAGGCGTTCGACTTGTCCAAAGCCGCGTCACTCGGCGGTTCGGCAGCCAGGCCTTGCAGGATGATGCGGCAGAGCAGGGTGGCGACCTGGTCGGCGGACGCCTTTTCGCGCATCACGTCCAGTCCCACTTGCAGCATCGTCTGGCAAATCCGGTCGGCCAACGTGGGCAGGTCGATGTCGGAGCGGATGTAGCCGCTCCACCGGGCGGCGCGCAGCGTCTGCAGCATCGCCTCTTGGATCGCGGTGGGCCACTGGCGCGTCAACTGCACCAACTCGGGGTCGGAGCTGGGGCCCTCGTAGAAGGACATCTGCAAAGCGGCGCTGTGTCGGACCGCGCATTGGGCGATCTCCGAGCCGAGTTCGGTGATCTGTTCCGCTGCGGGCCGGGCGTCGGCCTCGTCCAAGCGTGCCATCGCGGCCGCCCCGATGCGATTCAGATCGGCCTGGTACCGACGAATCAACTCGACCAGGATCGCCTCTTTGGACTCGAAATGGTGGTAGAGGCTTCCCGGGAGAATGCCTGCGGCATCGGCGATTTCCTGCAGCGAGGTGCGCAAGCCCGTTGAGGCGATCAGCGATGCCGCGGTCTCGAGGATCTCAGTGCGGCGGGTACCGGTGTCGGTTGCGCTGTCGGTCATGGTCGGCCGGACGCCACCCCGGAGGATTCCAGTGCCGGCACCATGCGACTTCGCCCTCCCACCGAACCAAATCTTTGTTAGAGGCTATCAGATTTGCAACGACAAACGCGCTGCTCGAGGCGCTACGGCCAGCATCGTCACCATCCTAGATCGGTCCGCCTTCCCATAGTTTGTGTCCACCTTCGGGACCGTCAGGTCGTTATGCCGAGTTTTGCGATGATGGCGAATACTTCCTCGAAGATCGAACCGGGCACCGTGAACGGCTCAGTCGCCGACACTTCGGACAGGTGCGCCACGATGTCGTCCGCGGTCGGCTCGCTGTCGCGTTCCGCGAACCAGCCGTCGCCGAGTCCGACGAATACCCGGGCAAAACGACCGGCGCACGCCGAGTAGTTCTGATGGGTCAGGTGGCAGTCTCGGCTCGCCAGAAAGGCAATGATGGGCACCACCAGTTCCGGCTTGATCACCTTGAGGAACCCGATTTCCTCCAGAACTTTCGGGTCTCCGACGGTTTCGGTCACCATGCGCGAAAACCCAAATGGCAGCACAGTATTCGACAGGATGCCGTGTTCGGCGCCTTCGATCGCGATGACGTTCGACAGTCCGACCAGCCCGGCCTTGGCCGCGGCATAGTGGGCTGACATCGGCTGTCCGAACATGCCCGCCGAGGAGGAAATGAAGACGAACCGGCCGTACTTCTGCCTCTTCATCACCCGGTACGCCGGCTGGCTCAGATAGAAGCCGCCGTCGAGGTGCACGGCGAGCAGCTTGCGCCAGTCGTCGACCGACAGCTCGTCGAAGGCAACGGTGCCGAAGATACCCGCGTTGCTGATCACCGCATCGAGCCGGCCGAAGCGCTCCACCGCCAAGTCGACGATGGCCTCGCCACCTTCTGGGCTGGCCACCGAATGGTGGGACGCCACCGCCGTACCGCCCGCCCTCTCGATCTCGGCGACCACCTCGTCGGCCACTGTCGTATCGGCACCTTCGCCGTGCATGGTGCCGCCCAGGTCATTGACCACCACCGACGCGCCCCGCCGGGCCAACTCCAGGGCGTACAGTCGCCCCAGGCCGCGACCCGCGCCGGTGACCACCGCGACCTGGTCGGTGAAATCGATCACAGGACGGCACCTTTCGCCGTGGCGAGCTGGGCGCCGAGCTCGGTGAGGTAACGGTCGGGGCTGCCCAGGAACGCGCTCCAGCCCAGCAGGCGCTTGAGGTAGAGGTGAGCGTCGTGCTCCCAGGTGTACCCGATCCCACCGAACACCTGGATCGCGGTGTCGCCCACGGTCGCCAGTCGTCCGGAGAACGCCTTGGCGCGCACCGCGGTCAGGTGCCGCTCGACGGGATCCGCGTGGTCGGCCGCCCACAGGGCATGAATGACACCGCTGCGGCTCAGTTCGACGGCTTCGTACATGTCGACACACAGGTGCTGGACGGCTTGGAACGACCCGATGGCTTGGCCGAACTGCGTTCGGGTCTTTGCGTACTCGACGGCCAGTTGCATGACGGCACGGGCGGCGCCGAGCGCGTCGGCGGCCCTCGCGATGAGCACGTCGTCGACGACCGCGCCGACGTCGTCGGGTGTAAACGCACCCAGTCGCTGCGAGATCACGCCGTCAAGGTTGACGCGAAATTGCTTGTGTGTTGGGTCGATACAGCTTTCGGGTGTCGCCGTAACGCCGGAGTCGCTGGAATGCACCGCGAAGAGCGCACCCCCGGCGACGACAAGGAGGACACTCGCTGCGCCAGCATCAGAAACGGCCGTCAGCTCGCCGCTCAGCAGGAAATCCCCATCCCGATCGACGGCCTCTACCGACGTGCCACTGAGAAATCCGACCGTGGCGATCGTAGTGCCGTCGGCGATTCCGGTGAACAGTTTGGTGGCTGCGTCGCCCGCCCCAAGCCGGCTCAGCGCGCGTGTCGCGGCTACCGCGCTGGACAACCACGGGCCCGGATGCAGGGCTGCGCCCAGTTCTTCCGCGACGATCCCGGCCTCGACCATTGTCATGCCGGCACCGCCGTAATCCGTCGGCACCAACAGCCCGATCGCGCCGAGGTCGGCCAGACCACGCCAGACGTGTTCGGTGGTGCCGGTCGGATCGTCCAGCAGTTGCCGCACATGCCCGGAAACCGGTGCCTTCTCGGCCAGGAAACGCCGCACCGTGTCTTGCAGTGCGACCTGTTCGTCGGTGAATTCGAGGTTCATCGGCGCGGCAACCCCAGTACGCGTTGTGCGGTGATGTTCTTGTTGATCTGGGTGGTGCCACCGGCGATGGTCAGCGAACGCGACGTCAGCCGGTAGTCGCACCACCGGTCGGTGCCCAGGACGTCAAACGCCAAGGCGGCCAATTCCTGTCCGGTCTCACCCCACACCGTCTTGGCCAGGCTCGCGGTGCCGAAGGCCACCACTTCCGAACCACCGTGCAAAGACGCCGATATCGCGCGCTGGCAGAGGATTTCAAGATACTTGATGCGCAGCGCCACCTCGCCTAGGCGTCGTTGTGTCACCGGGTCGCCGCCCACCTTGGCCGCGGCGAAGTCGGCCACCAGTTCCTCCAGGCGAACCTGCATCTCAGCGTAAAGTCGCGCGGCACCCGCGCGCTCGTGACTCAACGTGGTGGTGGCCACCTGCCAACCGCCATTGAGCGGACCGAGCAAGGCGTCCGCGGGCACCCGCGCGTCGTGAAAGAACACCTCGGCGAAGTCGGCTTCGCCATTCAGCGTGACCAGGGGCCGAACCTCGATGCCCGGCAACGTCATGTCGACGATCAAGCAGGAAATTCCCTTGTGCTTCGGGGCATCTGGATCGGTCCGTACGTACAGCTGGCACCATTGCGCCCGATGCCCCAGCGACGTCCAGATCTTCTGTCCGTTGACGACGAACTGGTCGCCGTCGCGGACCGCGCGGGTACGCAGCGAGGCCAGATCCGATCCCGCCTCGGGTTCGGACATGCCCTGGCACCAGATGTCGTCCGCGCGCATCATCCGAGGGAGCAACGTGGTCTTCTGCTCTTCGGTGCCATGTTGCATGATCGCCGGGGCTATGTTGTTCATACCGATGACGTTGAGCGGCAACGGCGCCCGAGCTCGCGTGGTCTCTTCGGTGTAGACCAGTTGCTCCAGTATGGTCGCGCCGCGGCCGCCGTACTCGCGCGGCCAGGACACCGCCGCCCAACCCGCGTCGGCCATCGTCGCGTTCCACGCGCGCAGCTTCTCGAATAGTGCGTCGTCGCTGCCCGGTTGGCGGCGAGCAGTTCGCAGCTCATCGGTCAGATTCTCGGCAAGCCAAGAGCGGAGCTCGTCGCGGAACTGTTCCACTTCCGCCGGGTAAGAGAAATCCACGTGTCTTCTGGGTCCCTCGTCATCGCGGGATTGACTGTGTGCCAAGCTGGACTCTACGGTGGAACAGATATTTGGTCAAACTTTGGAGGGGCGAGGGACGTGGACTCCGAGCGGCTGGCGCGACTGGGCATGCTCGCCTCGGCGCTGGCCAACCGCGCCCTGCAGGTGGCGCCGGTCGAACCCGGTGAACCGACATGGACGGATGGCAACACGGTCTTCCTCGACCCCGCTGCTCCGGCCCGTACCCAACTGCAGGCAATCTCCGTGCAGGCAACGCTGCTGTCCGCAGGCAGCCTGGAACCGGACGTGGTGCGCAAACTCAAGCGCCGGCCGGCTGTGGCTAGGCGATATCTGGCGATCGAAGGCCATCGGGCGCTGGCCGCCAACGACGATTTGTTGCCGCCCGTTGCGCGCGGATTGGTCGACATCGATGTCGCCGCGTGCAGTGAGTCACCGGCCGCCTCCCTGGCGGTAGCACGCAGCGGACGGGAAATCGCCGACCCACCCGCGGTTTTCGGTACCATCGAAGCCCGTAAGCTGTTGGCGGCGAGGAGCCGCAACGAGAAGATCGCCGCTATGCACACTGCTCGTCAGCGCGGCAACAAGCCACTCGAGGAACTCGACGAGGACGAGGACAGCGGGGCCGAGGGTTCAGACATTTTCACCAGCCCGGTAGGCGGCGGGGGCGCGTTGGGCAAGCTGCTGAGCAAATTGTTGCGCCCGGTCCGACGGCTCGGTGAGGGCGGAGAGCCCGGGGCCGACGCCCCGACGCATCGCACGCACTCTGGAAAGCGGGGTAGTGGCGCCAGGTTCTCGACGGCACCGACGGGTGCACTCGACGGACCGGCCGCCAAGGACCCGGGAATTACCTACCCCGAGTGGGACATTCATCAACGCGCTTATCGGCCGAACTGGTGCACGGTGCGGGAGGCGCCGCCCCAGGTGCGTGAGTCTCCGGGCGACGATCACGTGAACGAGTATGGGTTGCGACGTCCGCTGGCGCGGCTGGGCTTGGGGCCGGATTGGCTGCGCCGACAGGTTCAAGGTGACGACATCGACATCGACGCGGCCATCGAAGCGCGCATCGAGGCCATGGCCGGTTCGGCACCTGACGAGGAGGTCTACCTGGCCAGTCTCAAGCGCCGGCGCGACCTTGCCGTGCTGCTGCTACTCGACATTTCCGGGTCGGTGGCGGAGGCCGGTGTGGATGGCAAGACGGTGCACGATCTGCAGCGCGCCAGCGCGGGCGCCTTGGCCGTTGCCTTGCACGGCATCGGGGATCGTCTGGCGCTGTACGCGTTTCATTCTCAAGGCCGTTCGGCGGTGCAGATGATGCCGATAAAGCGTTTCGATGAAACCCTGGACGTGTTCGCACTGCGGCAACTTCGGGGGCTGGTGCCGGGCGCGTATTCGAGATTGGGTGCGGCGATTCGGCATGGGGCCGCCGTACTCGAGGAGCGCGGTGGCACCACGCGCCGGCTGCTCGTCGTCATCTCCGATGGGCTGGCCTACGACCACGGCTATGAACGTGCTTACGGCGCCGCCGACGCCCGCCGTGCGCTGGCCGAGGCCCGCGCGCGGGGCACCGCATGCGTGTGTCTGACAGTCGGCGCGGATACCGATCCCGAGGAGCTGCAACGGGTGTTCGGCAGTGCCGCGCACGCCACCCTGGCGCGACCCGAAGAGTTGAGTCGGGTGGTCGGGCCATTGTTCCGCAATGCGCTGCGCGCGGCGGAGGTACGCCGACCGCAATCCGGACGAAGCTTGAGCCAAATATCTGTTCCGCGCTACGCTGCGCCCAACCCCGCCTGAAGGAGAAACGAGTGTCAGCACCCGCGTCCCGGCCGTTCTACGTAGCGGTCGGCAACGAGGAGAAGGTTTTCAAAGCGGCGTTTCGGCAAGGACTTTCGGTGCTGCTGAAGGGTCCGACCGGTTGCGGGAAGACCCGGTTCTTGGAGGCGATGGCCTACGATGTGGGACGGCCACTGATCACCGTGTCGTGCCACGATGACCTCACCACCGCCGACCTGGTAGGCCGCTACCTGTTGCGAGGCGGTGAAACCGAGTGGGTCGACGGACCGTTGACCCGGGCGGTGCGCGAAGGCGCGATCTGCTATCTGGACGAGGTGGTGGAAGCCCGTCAGGACACCACCGTGGTGCTGCATCCGCTCTCCGACCATCGGCGCCAACTGCCCATCGAGCGCCTCGGTCAGATCCTCGATGCAGCGCCGGGATTTTGCCTCGTGGTCTCCTACAACCCCGGGTATCAGAGCGTTCTCAAGGACCTCAAGGACTCGACCCGTCAGCGGATGGTGGCGATCGAGTTCGGCTTTCCGACGCCCGACGTCGAGGAGAAGATCGTCGCCCACGAGGCCGGCATCGGCGCCGACGCCGCCGCCGAACTGGTGCGCCTGGCGCAGGCGATCCGGCGCGTGGAGAACGGCGGACTGCGCGAAGTGTCCTCCACCAGAGTGCTAATTTCCGCTGGTCGGCTCGTTGCCGAGGGGCTCAGTCCGCGTGAAGCCGCCGCCGCCGCGATCGCCGGTCCGTTGACGGATGACCCGCACGTCTCGAACGGGCTCAGGGAGATGATCGATGCCTATCTGACCGGGCCGGAGGCGGGTCGCGGAAATTGACATTGACGCCGACTTCTGTAACGCGTTAGGGTAGGAACAAATTTTAGGTTTGCCTGCTGTGCGGCCCTGCATCGCAGCCACCGGAGGTGAAGTTGTCCTACGAAAGCACAGCGCAGCCCATCAAGATCGGATACCTGTTCGACTTTCTACTGCCGGAGTTCTACCCGCAGGAGATGCGGGACGACCTGACCCGTCCCTTCGACCTGGTCTTCCGGGAAGGGGTGGAGCAAAGGGTCATCGACCGCCCGGTGGAGATCATCTACCGCGAGGTGGAGGGCCTGCCCAAGGGCACGGTGAAGGCGGTGATCGACGCCTACGGCGAACTCGTCGACGAGGGCTGCCTGGTCGTGTTCGGTCCGCACATCAGCGAGAACGCGGTGCCGGTCAAGGAGGCGATCGAGGAGCGGTTCCGTGTTCCGGCGGTCAACATCTGTGGCAGCGACGACTGGTTGGGGGAGTGGACCTTCGCATTCCCCCAAGGGTCGTTCACCGACGAGCCCATCTTCTGGGCGGATTTGCTCGCCAAGGGCGGACACACCGAGGTTGGCGTACTGGTTGAGCAATCGCTGGTGGGCGAGAGTTATGTGAAGAACTTCCGGAAGGCCGCCCAGCGCAAGGGTATCCGCGTCGTCGCGGAGGCACGACTGGCGCAGACCGCCCAGGACGTCGGAGACGCGATCCGTACGGTGTATGACGCCAAGGCCAGTGCCTTGGTGCACTGCGGCTTCGGCTTCGGGATTCTTTTCGTCAATTCTGCCCTGGCAGAGCTTAATTGGGACCCACCGCGATTCACCAGCACCGCGTTTCAGAACGCCTGGCTCAATCCGGTGCTGTGGCAGGCCTTCATGGGGTGGACCGGTGTCGACCAAAACGACGAGGCAAACGCCGTGGGGCAGCAGTTCCTCGACAGGTACGAAGCGGCATACGGGCGCCGTCCGGAATACTGCGTGCCCGTGGTCAACCGCGATGTCGCCACCACGCTGCTGCACGCTTTCGCCGACGCCCACCCGCTGAGTCCGCGCGGTGTGAAAGAAGCGCTGGAGCGGGTGAAGATGCTGCCGGCGGCTTCCGGTGCGCCCGGGACCCGGGTCTCGTTGGGCAAGTGGACCCGGCGCGCCTGGATGGGTGCCGGGTATCTCGTAGCCCGTCGCCTGGATGCCGACGGCGTGAACTCGCATCTGGTCGACCGGTTCGGTACCGAGTAAGGAGTCACCAACTCATGACCACAGCCCAGACGAGTCCGCCCGCCAAGCCGCCCGAAGTCACCCCGACCGCTGGGCGGCGGAAGGGCGTGTTAGTGGCGGTTTGGGTTGCCGTCGCGATTGCGCTGCTTGGGGTTATCGCTTTCTTCGCGCAAAAGGGTGCGACCTCGGATCGGATCCGCAATCCCGAGGTGACGGGGGCGCCGCGTCCGGTCGAACCGCTGTTCGGCTACCACCACTGGCTGGAGCTGTTCCAGATCTTCACGATCGTCTCGATGTCCATCATCATCGTGGTGTACGTCATCGCCTGGCGAAAGCACGGGCCACATCCGGTGCTGCTGATGGGAATCGTGACGACGCTGATCGTCTGGCAAGACCCGATCATGAACTGGGCACCGTTCGCGGTCTACAACCCGGAGCTGTGGCACTGGCCCGTGGACTGGCCGCTGGTCTCGATTTCGCCCACGGTGGAGCCGTTCCTGGTCATCGGCTACATCATGTTCTACCTCGGCCCCTATTTCCCGGGCATCGCCATCCTGCGCCGAATTCAGGCCCGTAGGCCCGTCGACTCGTTCGTCTGGCGTCACCCGCTGATCAGCCTGGCCCTGATCATCCTGCCGCTGGGCATCATCATCGACGCGATGCTCGAAGTTACGTTGGTGCGCACCGGCTTTTACATCTACTCCCAGGTCCCTCCGTTGGGGTCCGTCTTCGTAGGCGAGACTTACCAGTTCCCGTTCATCTGGGAGACCGTGATGGTCACCTTCGTGATGGTCCCCGCCGGCGTGCTGCTCTACCGGGACGACACCGGTCGGACCGTCGCCGAGAAGTTGGCCCAACGGGTGCGCATCTTCCCCAATCGTCCCGCGCTCGGCATGTTCGTGGTGATGTTTGTGCTGATCAACCTCGCGTACTTCGCCTACGGCACCGGGTTCGCCATTCTCAAGTGGACCCGGACGTCGACGTCGGTGGCCTGCCCGTGGCCCTACCCCGAGGCGAAAGTCTATGATCCGCAAGGATTTTACGAACAGAACGGACAGCCCGGGCCGTATTCGGTCGGGATCTGGTCGACCTATATGAGCGCTCAGCCCAATGGACGTCCCACCGTACAGCTCGGCGAAAAATCGGACCGGTGCGCTCCCAAACAATGAGCCCACGCGATGAGTGAGCCACGCAGCGTCGTCATCACCGGCGCGTCGCGCGGACTGGGTTTCGCCTCGACCGTGCGCCTGTACCGCGAAGGTTGGCGGGTTGTCGCGGCGATGCGCAACCCCGACAACGCACTTCCGCTGCTGCGGGAGGCGACCGGCGCAACGCCCGATGATGCCCGGCTGATCGGCGTGCAACTCGACGTGACCGACCCCGCATCGATCGCCGCGGCGGCAAAGGCAATCGAAGAAGCCGTCGGCGCACCTTACGCACTGGTGCACAACGCCGGGATCTCCGCCGCCGGAATGGTGGAAGAGACGGATATGGCGTTGTGGCAGAGGATGTTCGCCACTCACGTCACGGGTCCGGTCGCGCTTACGCAGGCGTTACTGCCGGCGATGCGGGCGGCGGGGGAGGGGCGCATCGTGTTGGTGGCCAGCGCGGCCGGGGTGCGGGGTCAGCCGGGAACCGCACCCTATTCGGCGGCCAAGGGAGCGATGGAACGCTGGGGCGAATCCATGGCGTGCGAGATCGCACCGTTCGGTCTCGGCGTCACCATATTGGTGGCGGGCACTTACGACACCGACATCATCACCGACGCCGGCACTACCGACGATCGCAACTTCAACGGCCCGTATGCCCGGCTGCACCAAACAATGAACACCCGTGGGCGGTTCGCGGTGAGTTTCGCCCGTAAACCCGAGAAGTTCACGGACGCCCTTGTCAAGGCTTTGGCTGACGAGAAACCGTTCCGCCGGCGTGCGGTGGGTCCGGATGCCGCAATGCTGTTGGCGTCCAACCGGATTCTCCCGGCGGCGGGCATGCACCACATGTCCCGGGCCGTGCTGGGCATACCCAGGCAGGGGTCGATGCGCGGCGGCGCATGGCCGCTGACCACGGGGCAGCGGGCGATGGTGCTTGCCGCGCGCGTTCTTCCGCAGTCGGTGCTGCAGCGATTGGCGGCGCTGGCGGCGCGAAAGTCGACCAAGACGGAGAAAGACTAGAGGGGACTAGCTTTGGTACAGCTTTTCGACGACCTGGAGGACTTCGGCGCCTTCGACGACGCGATCTCCGGTGACGTGCGTGACCCGTACACCGAGTTGGCGCGACTGCGTCGCGAGGAACCCGTGCAACGACTGGAGACGTCCGGGGCGCTGCCGCACGAGGAGTCGCTGCCGATGTTCATCGTGTATCGCCACGAGGACATCCAGCAGATGTTGCGCGACAACGAAACCTTCTCCTCGGCCGCGGTCATCGCGGCGTTCGGGCCGGTACTTGGCGAAGGCGTCATGCTCGGCATGGACGAGCCGGTTCACGGCCGGCTGCGGGGGCTGGTGTCAAAGGCGTTCTCGCAGAAGTCATTAGCGCGCTGGCAGGACGAACTGGTCGCGCGGGTGGCCAACAGCCTCATCGACAAGTTCGCGCCCAACGGCAAGGCGGACCTGGTCAAGGAGTTCACCTTCGACTATCCGAGCCAGATCATCGCCGGCCTGCTGGGCCTACCGGAAGAGGATTATCCCCAGTTCCAACGCTGGTCAATCTCGCTGCTCAGCTGGCTGATGAATCCGGAACGCGGCCTTGCCGCTTCGGCGGCACTGTGCGAGTACTTCGCTCCGATCCTCGAGGCCCGTCGCGCCGAACCGAAAGACGACCTGATCAGCGCGCTGGGTCAAGCCGAAATCGACGGCGAGAAACTCGCGGACGAGGAAATCTACTCGTTCCTGCGGCTGTTGTTGCCCGCCGGGGTGGAGACGACCTATCGGTCATTGGGAAGTCTGCTGCTGGCGCTGCTGTCGAATCCCGATCAGTTGGCAGCGATTCGCCAAGACCGGTCGCTGCTGCCGCAAGCCATCGAGGAGGGTGTGCGGTGGGAGGCGCCACTGCTGACGATCACCCGGGTGGCCACCCGCGACACCGAACTCGGTGGAGTCAAGATCCCCGCGGGCGCCACCGTGATGCCAATGCTGGGTTCGGCGAACCGGCAAGAGGATCGCTATCCCGATCCCGACACCTTTGACATCTTCCGGCAGCCCAAGTCGAACCTCAGCTGGGGGCACGGCGTGCACGTCTGCCTCGGCATGCACCTGGCCCGGCTGGAAATGCGCACCGCGATCAATCTCCTGCTGGACCGGTTGCCGAATCTGCGGCTCGATCCCGACGGAGACGACCCACATGTCCGCGGGCAGGTGTTCCGGTCTCCGACGTCGCTACCCGTGTTGTTCGACCCTCAGTAACAGGGGCCGTCTTATGTTGCACCTTGCCAATCGGCTAGTTTCCAGTAAGGCTCACTGTACGGTGGCCTTCCCGGCTATGGCCCGCGAAGGGCAAATCACGTCCCGGCGCTCCGACCAGCGCCTCGTCGAAAGAGAGCTGAACAGATATGACAAGTAGTGTAAAGGTGCGGTTCGAGTCGAAGATGATGATCGACGGCAAGCTCGTCGACGGCCAAGCCGGCACCTTCACCAACATCAATCCGGCCACCGAGGAGCCGCTCGGCGAGGTGGCCGACGCGTCGAAGGAGGACATGCACCGGGCCATCGACGCCGCCCGGCGCGCCTTCGATGAGACCGACTGGTCGACCAACCGCGAGTTGCGCAAGCGCTGTCTGCTCCAGCTGCACGATGCGATCGAGGCCGAGAAGGAAGAACTGCGCGAGGAGCTCATCCTCGAAGTGGGCTCGCCCCGGGCCATCACCTTCGGCCCGCAACTGGACGCGCCGCTGCAGGACGGGCTGAAGTACCCGGCCAGGCTGATCGATGAGTACGCATGGGAGACCGACCTCGAGGACCGGGTGGTCAGCCTCACCGGCGCCAACACCAGCATCAAGATATTTCGTGAGCCGGTCGGCGTGGTCGGGGCTATCGTGCCGTGGAACTTCCCGTTCGAGGTCACCATCAACAAGCTCGGCCAGGCGCTGGCCACCGGCAACACGGTGGTGCTCAAGCCGGCGCCCAACACCCCGTACAACGCGACTCGCCTGGGCCGGTTGATCGCGGAGAAGACCGACATCCCGGCCGGTGTCGTCAACGTGGTGACCGCGTCGGATCACTTTGTGGGCGAGGAGCTTACGCTGTCGCCGAAGGTTGACCTGATCTCGTTCACCGGCTCGACGGTGGTCGGCAAGCGAATCATGGAAAAGGGCGCGGCGACCATGAAGCGGCTCTTCCTCGAGCTTGGTGGTAAATCGGCCACCATCGTCTTGGAGGATGCCGACTTCGGGATGGCCTGTGCGATCGGCATTGCGCCGTGCATGCACGCCGGTCAGGGTTGTGCGAACCCGACACGGCTGCTGCTGCCGCGGTCGCGCTACGACGAGGGCGTCGCGATCCTGAAGAGCATCTACGAGAACGTCACCTGCGGCGACCCGCAAGACCCCGGAACGCTTTGCGGCCCAGTGATTTCAGAGAAGCAGCGCGAGCGGGTGATGGGTTACATCCGCAAGGGCGTCGAAGAGGGCGCCACGGCGCTGGTCGGCGGACCCGACGCACCCACCGGGTTCGACAAGGGCTACTACGTCCGGCCAACGCTTTTCACCGACGTCGACAACAAGATGACCATCGCCCAAGAGGAAATCTTCGGCCCGGTGTTGGCCGTCATCCCCTTCGACGATGAGGAGGACGCCATCCGCATCGCCAATGACAGCATGTACGGACTGGCCGGCAACGTGATGTCCGGTTCGGTGGAGCATTCGCTGGCGGTGGCCCGTCGAATCAGGGCCGGCTTCATGAGCGCCAACGGCGGCGCTCCGTACGGTGCCGACGTGCCCTTTGGCGGCTACAAGTACAGCGGAGTGGGACGGCAGAACGGTGTGGCCGGCTTCGACCAGTACACCGAGATCAAGTCGGTGGGCTATCCGGCGGGGTAAGCCCCTTCGTCATGACCGCGAGCGTGCGTGTCGGTGCACCGACACGCCGCCGCGGCTGACTTTTTGCGCACGCTCGTCGGCGACCCGGGGCCCCAGTCCCCTAACTGGTCCCGCGTCGCGACAAGTGCTTGTCCAGGGAGAGGGCGCCCGCGCCGACGATCAGCAGGAAAATGCTGCCGCATAGTTGAGCGAGGTCGAGGCGAGCTTCGTGGCTGAAGTCCCACCACCCGCTCTTGGCTGGAAATAACGCGGCGTTGCCCCACAGTATCGGCAACTTGGTGATCGTCAGCGCGCCGATCATGTTGACGATCATCGGAATGGCGACGAGCCGCGTCAGTAGCCCGATAAGAAGCAATACGCCGCAGGTGATTTCGGCAACGCCGTCGAGGTAGGCGAAGAAGCCGGGTGCTGGAATGCCGGCCTTCTCGAAGCGTCCGGTGCCAAGAGTGTCCGGCCGCAGAAATTTCAATATTCCCTCACTGGCGAACACCGCGCCGACGTACAACCGGATCAGCAGCACTGCGGCCGGCGCGGTGGTCGCGGTCAAGCGATTACGCCACGACACTTCTTCGGCCATGAGTGTTCCTCCCCGTTGAATGTGGTTGCCGCGCTGGTTAACGCCCCTGCCGGTGGCCGAGGATCTCAGCAGCCAGTTCGGCAAGTGCGGCGCGCTCCTCGGTTAGTGCCTGCCGCCCCAGGTCGGTGATGTCATAGACCCGGCGGGCGCGACCTTCCACCACCTCTTGCCGGGAGGTCAACAGGCCATCTCTTTCCATGCGGTGCAGCGTTGGGTAGAGCGTGCCCGGCGAGATCTTGTAGCCATGGCCGGCAAGTTCGTCGGCCATGGATGCGCCGTGGATCGACGCGATATTCGCATGGTGCAGTATGTGCAACCGCACTGCACCGCGTAGGAACTGGCTCATCGGTCTAGACCGGCGTATTCGCGGTATTGGATTGCAGGCGAACATGTTTCGACCTGCATCGCCACGATGACGCGGTAGGCATGCGGGCCTCCGGAAGAGCCTTAGACATGATATCTGTTTGCGATATCGGATCACGATATCATCGCGGAGGTGGTCTATCTGCCAACAACGGATGCCAAGACCGACGCAAGGACCGACGCCACGAAGAAAGGCACTGCCGTGATCGAACTGCCCACCGCGATGAGCCGGCGCAGCCTCGTTGGGATGTCAATAACGGCAGTCGGCGGTATCGCGTTGTCAGCATGCGACAGCCCCCCGCCCAAAGACGGCGAAGCCGGCGCACCGCCCGAAGGCGAGCTGCCCGTTACACCGCCGGAAGACTTGATGAACGAACACGGACTGCTCAAGCGCATATTGCTCATTTATAGGGAAGGAATCCAGCGCCTGCAGCGCGGGGACCCGGTTCCAAAGCAGGCCCTCAACGCGGGCGCGGAGATCATTCGAACTTTCATCCACGACTATCACGAACATTCGGAAGAGCAGTACGTCTTTCCCAAGCTCGAGCAGGCGGGCAAACTCACCGACATCACCGCGGTCTTGCGCACGCAGCACCAGCGGGGCCGCACCGTCACTGATCGCGTGCTGTCCCTTACCTCCGGTGCGGGCGTATCCGACCAGTCGCAACGAGAAGCACTGACACAGGACCTGGCGGCATTCATTCGGATGTATGAACCGCACGAGGCGCGCGAAGACACCGTCGTTTTTCCGGCGCTACGCGACGTAGTATCGCCCAAAGAGTTCCGCGACATGGCCGAAATCTTCGAAGACGAGGAGCATCGGCGTTTCGGCCCAACGGGTTTCGAAGGCATGGTCGCAAAGGTCGTCGATATTGAAAAGAGTCTCGGCATCTACGACCTGAGCCAATTCACCCCGGCGTGATGTAGAACGTGAGCCGACGCGGCTAGTGGTGCGTCGAACCGGGGTTGCCACCTTGGGTGCCGACACCGCCCGCTTCCTGGCGGCTAGACGAAGACCTGGCGGTTATTAAAGCCACCTAAGAACCGTCCCGCCACAGGAACCCGGACCACGTTTTGACGCGGGTGAAGAAATCCCTCGGCAAAGCGCGGGGATTGTGTAATTATCCTCTGCGTCAAATTTCCATCGTGGTCTTGCCGAGTGGGAGGGCGCCGTGTCGTACCTAATTGCCGCACCGGATCTGTTGGCGACAGCAGCCGCGAATGTCGCGGGTATCGAGTCCTCGATTCGGGCGGCGAACCTGGCCGCGTTGGGTCCAACCAGCACGCTGGCCGCCGCCGCTGCGGACGAGGTATCGACGGCGATCGCGGCGTTGTTTGCCGCTCACGCAGAGGAATACCGCGCGATCAGCGCACAGGCGGCGGCGTTCCACGCGCGCTTCGTGCAGGCATTGGACGGTGCCAGCCTGGCCTATGCGGCCGCGGAGGTCGCGAGCGCCAATCCGCTGCAGACGGTCGGCGATCAGGTTCTGGGTGCGATCAATGCGCCGACGAACTTCTTCTTGGGACGCCCTTTGATCGGCAACGGCGCCGACGGGACGCCCGGCACCGGCCAAAACGGTGGTGCCGGCGGCATTCTCTGGGGCAACGGCGGCAATGGCGGCTCAGGTGCGCCGGGATCGAGCGGCGGGCGCGGCGGTGACGCCGGGTTGATCGGCAACGGTGGCGTCGGCGGTGCCGGCGGTATCAACCGCGGGATCGGCGGCAACGGCGGCAACGGTGGGTTGTTGTGGGGCAATGGCGGTGCCGGCGGCGCCGGAGGGGTCGGCACGATCACCTATGGGTTTGGCGGGCTCGGGGGCCGCGCCCTGTCCTTCTTTGGCGCACCGGGCGCCAACGGCGAAGGCGGGTTCGGCAACGGACACTTCCTGTTCGTGCCGTCCGACGCGAATGCCCTCCAAGCTCTGCTCGCGACGGCGCCCGACGAGAATTTCCTGTTGATCGGCACCGACGGCGTCAATCTGGCCAGAGTCCTCGCCGACCCCACCGGCACCCCGAACTTCCACGAACTGATGAGCCAGGGCATCACCTCGGCGTCGACGATCATTGGCCACACGACGATCTCCAACCCGTCTTGGACCACCATTCAGACTGGTGTGTGGAGCGAGATCGCTGGCGTGACCAACAACGTCTTCACCCCCTGGACCTATGCCGACTGGCCCACCGTGTACACGCAACTCGAGGGGACCTTCGGAGACGACATCAACACCGCTGTCATCGCGGACTGGGACGTCATCACCAACATCGCCGCTACCGGGCCGTTCCCCGCAGACCACATCGAGTACATCTCTCAGGTGCCGGGCGACGCGCACTGGGAAGCGACGACGAACCTGGTCGGCACTCAGGCCCAGGCCGCGATCATGGCCGCCGATCCAAACAAGGGCAATTTCATCTTCACCTACTTCACCGGTGTCGATGTCAACGGGCATGAATACGGTGGCGATTCACCGCAGTACGCGCACGCCCTTCGGGTCATCGACGCCAATATCGGGTCCCGGACCAACGGCACCGGCCTGATGGGGGCCATAGCCGCCTGGGAGTCCCTACACGGCGAATCATGGGACATACTTGTGACCACCGACCATGGGCACACCGGGGGAGACCCGCTCGGCGCCGGTCACGGTTTCCAATCACCCCTTGAGACCGCGAGTTATCTCATCTGGGATCAAGCGGGCGACATGAGAAACGGGTGGATCAACAACCAGTGGCAGATCGTCAGTATTACGCCGACGATCTTGGATCAATTCGGCATCACGCCGCCGGCGTACATGCAGGGCGCGCCCATAACGTCAACGGCTTTCGACGACTACTACTTCAATCCCGGTTCCAACCTGTACAGCGTGCTCAACCAGTCGTTCGCCACTCAGGGCTATCCCGACGTCCCGGAGAACATAAACCTGTCGGCGCGCACGATCGCGGTCACCATTCCCTACCTGTTGTACGGGCAGATAAACAATCTCCTCGCCGTGACGCCCAGTTTCCTACAGGTGCCGGTCTCGTGGCTCGGCTCGGCCGTCTACCAGACATTCAATATCCCGGCGCAGATCTTTGTCCGGTTCACCGGGGTGACCGGCAACCAGATCATCCCGCCGGACCTCAACCCATTCATCTGATCATCGAGGTTTGTCAACGGTCACCAGTGGCATAGCGGAGTCGAGTTCGGTCAGATCACTCGATTGTTCCGGGGCAGAACGTATTTCGCGGAACGCCTCTGCACCATGGCGTCACTCGCCTCGTGCGGGTCGGCGAGCGCGGCGTCGTCGGCGATCACCGAGATGTTGAGCTGGTCGACATAGCCCCAGACGGTGATGTTGATGCCACATGCGGCCATCGGTGGACCGACGAGCGATCTTCAACGTGTGCGTGTGCAGATTTGGCGTCTCGGTGTACAGCAGCATGGCGTCCATGCCGTTAAGCCGCTTCACGTGACCATTATCACGAAGCCGCGATTACCCCCACCGAACAATCTCCTGCTTTATTAATAGGAGCTCTAAGTAAAATCGACCCCGCCCCCGGGCCGCCGACCCCTTTGGTCGACAATCGACTAACAACACGTGTCAAAGGAGACATTCTTATGGCTGAAGCCGTCATCGTCGAGGCAGTGCGTTCCCCTGTCGGCAAGCGCAACGGCGGTCTGTCCGGTATCCACGCGGCGGACCTGTCGGCGCAGGTACTCAATGGGTTGGTCGAGAAGGCCGGCATTGATCCCGAGATCGTCGACGACGTCATCTGGGGCTGCGTGATGCAGGCCGGCGAGCAGGCCCTCGACATCGGCCGCACCGCGCTGCTGACCGCCGGCTGGCCGGAGAGCGTGCCCGGCGTGACCGTGGACCGCCAGTGCGGTTCGAGCCAACAGTCCGTGCACTTCGCCGCGGCCGGTGTGGTGGCCGGCCACTACGACGTGGTGGTCGCCGGCGGCGTCGAGTCGATGTCGCGGACCCCGATGGGTGCGTCGCTGGCCAACGGCGGGCGGCCTTACTCCGAGGCTTTCCTCAACCGCTACAACGGCCAAATCCCCAACCAGGGCATCGGCGCGGAGATGATCGCCGAGCAGTGGGGCTTCTCCCGCCTGGACCTCGACCAGTTCTCCCTGGATTCTCACGAAAAGGCCGCCGCCGCACAGGATTCCGGTGCGTTCGATGACCAGATCGTGGGGATCAAGGACCAGGACGGCAACGTCGTGCTCAAGGACGAGGGCATCCGCCGCGGCACTCCGATGGAGAAGATGGCCTCGCTGAAGCCGGCGTTCAAGGAAGACGGCGTGATTCACGCCGGCAACTCCTCGCAGATTTCCGACGGCTCGGCCGCCCTGCTGTTCATGTCCGCCGAAAAGGCCAAGGAGCTCGGCATGAAGCCGATCGCCAGGGTGCACACCGCCGTCCTGGCGGGCGCCGACCCGGTGATCATGCTCACCGCCCCGATTCCGGCCACTCAGAAGGCGCTCAAGCGTTCCGGCCTGTCGATCGGCGACATCGGCGCGTACGAGGTCAACGAGGCGTTCGCCCCGGTTCCGCTGGCCTGGCTCAAGGACATCGGCGCCGACGAGAAGAGGCTCAACCCCAACGGTGGCGCGATCGCTCTGGGGCACCCGCTTGGTGGCTCCGGCGCCAGGATCATGACCACGCTGCTGTACCACATGCGGGACAAGGGAATTCAGTACGGCCTGCAGACCATGTGTGAGGGTGGGGGCCAGGCCAACGCCACCATTCTGGAGCTGCTGTGACCGTAGCCGGTGACGGCCAGCCCGGAGCGCTCGCCGAGCGTCAGGGCAACGTGTTGATCATCACGATCAACCGGCCGGAAGCCCGCAACGCGGTCAACGGTGCCGTCAGCATCGGCGTCGGGGACGCGCTGGACCAAGCCCAGCGCGACCCCGACGTTCGGGCGGTCGTCATCACCGGATCCGGCGACAAGTCGTTTTGCGCCGGCGCCGACCTGAAGGCGATCTCGCGGCGGGAGAACATCTACCACCCGCACCACCCCGAATGGGGTTTCGCCGGGTACGTGAGCCACTTCATCGACAAGCCCACCATCGCGGCGGTCAACGGCACTGCGCTGGGCGGTGGCACCGAACTGGCGCTGGCCAGCGATCTGGTGGTGGCCGACGAGCGCGCTCAATTCGGGTTGCCCGAGGTCAAGCGCGGTTTGATCGCCGCCGCGGGCGGGGTTTTCCGGATCGTGGATCAACTGCCCCGCAAGGTGGCGATGGAACTGCTGATGACCGGAGAGCCGCTGTCGGCGTCCGACGCGCTCAGATGGGGCCTGATTAACGAGGTGGTTGAGCAGGGCACTGTGCTGGATGCCGCCCTCGCGTTGGCCGCGCGGATTACCGCGAACGCGCCGTTGTCGGTGCAGGCCAGTAAGCGCATCGCCTACGGGGTCGACGACGGCGTCATCACCGGCGACGAACCGGGCTGGGCCCGCACCATGAAGGAGATGAGCGTGCTGATCCGGTCCGAGGACGCCAAGGAAGGACCGTTGGCGTTCGCGGAGAAGCGCGAGCCCGTCTGGAAGGCGCGCTAACTCGCTGACTATCCACCGGTGGCTTGCGCTAGACGAGCGACTGGTGAAAAGCGGCTGAGTCAGAAGATTCGTTTCCAGTTGAGGACTCTTTCGGATTCGACACCGAGCAAGTTGAACTCGTCGTAATCTCTTGTACTGCAAAGGAGGTTATGAGATGCAGATCCGCGATCTGCTGGCCGCCGTGGCCACTGTCATTGGTTTCCTCGGTATCGGTGTATTTGGCGCACCAATGGCCCAAGCAGACCCGCCATACAAGAACTGCACCGAGGCCCACAAGGATGGTCGGTACAACATCCCGAAAGATGACCCCGCCTACGCGCCAAAGCTGGACCGTGACAAGGACGGCATTGCCTGCGAGGGGTAGGCCCTTGCACGAACCTCGCTTTAGGCGCTGTCCTCCGATCACCCGCCGTCGGCTGTCAATTGAACGGCAGCAAGGGATTTCGTTGGCCCGGACAGCTGTCGCTCAAAGGCGGGCAGCACGCCTGCCTCCCGCGCAAGGGACCAGTGGGGCTGGTGTGACTCGCGACCCCAGCTCGACGCGCGCTAGCGCCCCCCTCTAGCTCGCCAGGATGTTCACGCCCCAGCGGAACAGTGGGGGCAGTGACGCGCACGCCGGCACGATCGCGCGGCGCATCGCTCGTGGCGTGCTGGCGAGCACCAAGCCGCGAGTGAGCAGCCGGTAGTCGCGGGTAACCCGGTGCCAGGCAGCCTCATACGATTCCGGTGAGTCGTCGACAATGGCGCGGACCGCTGCCGCGGCCTGCTTGACGGCGAGGCTGATGCCTTCGCCGGTCAGGGCGTCCTCGTAGCCGGCCGCGTCGCCAACCAACAGCACTCGCCCGGCCACGCGTCGCGAAACCACCTGCCGCAACGGTCCGCACCCGCGAGCCTGCCCGCGGCTGGCGCCGTCCAGGTAGGGACGCAGCGTTGGGAACCAATCGATTTCGGGTTTCTGACGGGACAAGACCGCCACACCAACCAGATCCGGCTCCACTGGCGTCACATACGCTTCGCCCCAACGGGACCAGTGCACCTCGACAAACTCAGACCACACCGGCACGCGGTAGTGCCACCGCACGCCGTGGCGTCGCGGTGTTCCCGTCGTCGCCTGGATGCCTACCGCACGCCGGACCGGCGAGTGCAGTCCGTCGGCCGCGACCAACCACTTCGCGCGCACCCCGGCGGCCGTCACACCGTGCGCGTCCTGCTCGACGGCGGTCACCCTGGCTCGGATCCATTCGGTGTCTTGCTCTTTGGCGCGGGCCGTCAGCGCTGCATGCAGCGTGGTGCGTCGCACCCCGCGGCCCGGTCCGGTGCGGAAGCGAGCCTCCGCCCGGCGATGTTCGTTGACGTAGGCGATCCCGCGGAACGGCACGCCCACCGGGTCCACGCCGAGTGAGGTCAATTCGGCCAGGCCGCCGGGCATCAGGCCCTCGCCGCACGCCTTGTCGACGGGGCTCTCCCGGGGTTCGGCCACTATCACCGACAGCCCCTGACTGCGCGCTTGTAACGCCGTCGCAAGCCCTCCCGGGCCACCGCCGACGACCAACAGGTCGGTGTCGTAGGACGTCATCGGTAACCCAGCGCGACGTTCTCCACCCGCACGCGCACGGTCAGCAGGATCGCATTGGCCACGCTGAAAAGCAGTGCAGTCAGCCAGGCCGTATGTACTAGTGGCAGCGCGAACCCTTCGGCCACTACCGCAACGTAATTCGGATGGTGCATAAAGCGGTAGGGGCCCTTTCGTACCAACTGTGCATGGGGCAACACGATGACCCGAGTATTCCACCGCTTGCCCAGTGACTTGATGCACCACCAGCGCAGGGCTTGGCTCAGTACCAGGATGGCGACCATCGGCCAGCCCAACCACGGGATGAACGGCCTGTGCAGCGCCCATGGCTCGATGAGGCAGCCGAGTAGCAACGCCGTGTGCAGGGCTACCATGACCACGTAGTGCCGTTGTCCAAACTCCTTGCCCCCCTGGGCAAAAGCCCAACGCGCGTTGCGTTGGGCTACCACCAGCTCCGCGAGGCGCTCGATGACAACCGCCAGGATCAGCAGGTAATAGATCATCGTTCTACCATGCACCTACCATTGCAGGAGCACCAACTCTGAGCAGAACGCCGGCCCCATCGCGATCATCATGCCAAGCGAGCCGGGCGGCGGCGGATCCGTCATCGTGGCCCGCAACACATCCAGCACCGACACGGACGATAGGTTACCGTTGTCGCGCAATGAATTTCGGGTACAAGTCAGAGCCTCAGACGGTAGCTGCAGGATCTTCTCGACGGCCTCGATCACCCGGGGTCCGCCGGGGTGGCAGACCCACGTCGTGATGTCGTCGGTCGTCAGGTCGTGGTCAGCGAGGAATCGTCGGACGTCCCCGCCGAGGTATTTCTCGGTGACGGTTGCCACGTCGACCGACAGGACGATACGAAAACCGTCGCTGCCGATTCGCCAGCCCATGACTTCTTCGGTGTTCGGGTAGATACGGCTGCGGGTCGCCAAGACCCGGGGACTGGTTGACCCGGTCCCGGTGCGCTCGGCGCCCTTGGTGACAACAGCGGCCGCACCATCGCCAAACAGGCTGGACGCCACCAGGTTTGCCACTGAGCGGTCTTCGCGCTGAATGGTCAGTGAGCACAGTTCCACCGCCAGCAGGACACCCACCTCGTCGGGGAATGCGAGCAGGTAGTCATGCATACGCGCCACCCCGGCCGCCCCGGCGACGCAACCCAGACCGAACAGCGGTACGCGCTTGACGTCTTGGCGCAGTCCTACCCGGGTGGCCAGTCGCGCTTCCAGCGTCGGCACGGAAAGCCCGGTGACCGTCGTCGAAAAAACGATGTCGACTTCCGAGGGTTTGATATTGGCTTCGTGCAGTGCCGATTTGAGCGCTTGCTCGCCCAGGTCCAGGGCGATGTCGACGAAAGCGTCGTTGGCCTCGGTGAACCCGTCGAGTTCGCTGTAACGCGATAGTGGCAGCGCGGTGTGGCGTGCCTGCACGCCGGTGCTCATCGCGAAGCGGCGGAAGTCCGGTCCGGCAAAGTCGGTCAACGCCTCGATGGTCTCGCCCTGACTGTGCCGGTGGCGTGGAAACTTCACGGCCACACCGGCTATCGACGGATGTCGAGACATGGTGCTCGTCGGCGCCCGCCCACCGCGACGTTCGGACTCTCCCCCTGGCATGGTGCTCATGTAGGAGTCACGTTACGGCCGCCGCATAGGTTCAGTGCCCGGCAGGTATGGACATTGACCTGCGCAGACTTACGATGGCCGGCATGGCCGTGCCGTTGATCGTCTCCATCCGAGGGCACACGCCTCAACTGCACGCCGAAGCTTGGGTGGCACCCAACGCCAGCGTCATCGGGAAGGTCAGCCTCGCGGCCAGGGTCAGCATCTGGTACGGCGCGACCTTGCGCGCCGAGGCTGAAATGATCGAAGTCGGCTTCGGCAGCAACATCCAGGACGGCGTCACGATCCACGTCGACAAGGAATTTCCGGTACGCATCGGAACCGGCGTCAGCGTCGGGCACAACGCCGTCGTACATGGCTGCACCATCGAAGACGACGCATTGATCGGCGCCGGAGCGGTGGTCCTCAACGGCGCGACCATCGGGTCCGGAGCACTGGTCGCCGCCGGCGCCCTGATCCCGCAGGGGATGGTGGTGCCCGCCCGCTCGTTGGTGACCGGGGTGCCCGGCCGGGTCCGCCGGGAGCTCAGCGCCGCCGAAGTGGCCAACAATCAGTACAACGCGGAGGTCTACCGGCGCTCGCTCGACTTGCACCGTGCTTCGACCGACTAGGCGCTTCGGTTCCGTTGGCCGCGGTTCGGGGTATCAGACATTCCGAGCGGCGCGTCGTCGCCGCGAGCCTTCGAGGCTTCGAATCGTCTACGGATAGGTTGAAAACATGCGAATCCTGGTGACTGGTGCCACCGGATACATAGGGTCACGGCTGGTCACAGCGTTGTTGGCGGAAAACCACGAGGTGGTGACCGCGACCCGCAACCCAACTCGTCTCAAACAATTCGGTTGGTACTCCGACGTGATCCCGGTGCGTCTCGATGCGGGGGACGCCGACTCGGTACGCGCGGCGTTCTCGGCCGAAGGTCCGATCGACGTGGTGTATTACCTGGTCCACGGCATCGGGCAGGCGAATTTCCGCGAAGCCGACAACGCCGCAGCGGCCAACGTCGCTACCGCGGCCAAGGACGCGGGCGTGCGCCGCATCGTCTACCTGGGTGGCTTCGTGCCCGAGGGCGAAGCGCTGTCCGAACACCTGACCAGCCGGGCCGAAGTCGCCGAAGCGCTGACCATCGAGGGCGGTCCCGAGCTGGTGTGGTTGGGCGCGGCGCTGATCATCGGCGCGGGGTCGACGTCGTTCGAGATGCTGCGCTACGTCGCCGACCGGTTCCCCTTCATGCCCATGCCGGACTGGATGCACAATCCGCTCGACCCGATCTCCATCCGCGATGTGCTGCACTACCTGGTCGCTGCCGCCGACTCCGAGTTGGTTCCCGCGGGGGCCTACGACATCAGCGGTCCGGACAGCACCTCCTATCGCGACCTGCTGAAGCGCTATGCCCGCATCTCGGGGCGATGGCACGCGAGTGTCCGGGTGCCCCGCGTCGATACCGCAGTCGCTTCACTGTTTGCCGCGTTAGCGCTGCCGGTGCCGCAGGGTCTGTCCGGCGATCTGGTCGAATCGCTGGATCACCCCATGCGGGCCTCCGGTCACGGCCTCCAAGGGCACGTGCCCGACCCGCCCGGCGGTTTGCTGGAGGTCGACGATGCCATCGCGCTGGCGGTGGCGCCCCATAAGGCCCGGCCGGTGAATCAGCTGGCGGACCCCCACCACCTCGCAGACACCGACCCGGTGTGGGCAGGTGGTGACGCGCTGCGTATCCGGCGCCTTGCCCAGGCGGTCACCCCGTCGTTCGCACGGCCTACGCTTGGTCTGGTGAACTTGGTGCCCGGCCCGCTGGCCGGTGCGCTGCGGACCAGTTTGGACATCCTCCTGACGCTGAAACCGAAGGCACTCATGGCATGACTCAAGCCGCGAAACCCCGCCGAGCCACCGCGCTTGAGGAGGTTCGTCGTGCGATTACCCATGTCGCTGTGCCCCATCATGAACCGCCCGCTCTCGTACTGCGCCGGCGCATCGTGGTCGTCATCACCCTCGTCGTCGGCGCGGTCGTACTGGGCTTTTCGCTACGAGTGGAAGCCGGTGACTCGAGTTTCTATTGGCTGACGCTGTTGCTCGCCGCGGTGTGGTTCGTCGGCGGATTCCTGTCCGGACCGCTACATCTGGGCGGCATTTGCTGGCGGGGGCGCAACCAGCGGCCGGTCATCACCGGAACCACGGCCGGCTTGCTGTTGGGTGGTGTCTTCGTGGTGGGTGGGCTGATCGCCCGCGAAATCCCCGTCATCGCCGAATTCGTCACCCATGTGTTGAAGTACGCCAACCAGGGGTCGTTTGCCCTGGTCGTAGCGATCACACTGATCAACGGCGTGGCCGAAGAGGTGTTTTTCCGAGGTGCGCTCTACACGGCATTAGGACGGCACTATCCGGTGGTCATTTCGACCGTCTTGTACATCGCCGCCACCTTGGCCAGCGGTAACCCGATGCTCGGCTTCGCGGCGATCATTCTGGGAACCGTGTGCGCGTTGGAACGCCGGGCCACCGGCGGAGTGCTGGCACCGATGCTGACCCACTTCATGTGGGGCCTGATCATGGTGCTGGTGCTGCCGCGACTGTTCGGGATCTAGCGGGCTAGATCACCGAGTCGGTAAAGACGGGGGAGCGGCGCTGCTGGAAAGCCGTTGCGCCCTCGATGAAGTCGTGTGATCCCAGCAGGCCCACCTGACCGTCGAACTCCCGCTCGAGGGTGGGCTCCAACTCGGTCAGTGTGGCGGCGTTGATCGCCTCTTTGGTCTTGGAGAACGCCACCGCGGGACCGGCGAGCAACCTGGCGATCACCGCGTCCACCTCCGCCTCGAAGTCGTCGGCCGGGTACACCGCACTGACCAGACCGTAGGACAGCGCTTCGGCGGCAGGCAGTCGCTCGGGCAGCAGCGCCATCCGCATCGCCCGGACCCGGCCGATCGCGGCGGCCACCAAGGCGGACGCGCCGCCGTCGAGCATCAGCCCGATCTTGGTGAAAGCGAGCATGAAAAACGCTTTGTCCGAAGCTAATACGAGATCGCAGGCCAGGGCCAGGGAAACGCCGACACCGGCTGCCGGACCGTGCACGACGGCCACGACCGGATGGGGCAGCGCGGTGATGATCCGGATCGTGCGGTTGATTTCGGTGAGGGTGTCAACGCCCGAATGGCCGTCGCCGACATCGTCGGCGCTCATGCCGGCGCCGGAGCAGAAGCCGCGACCGGCGCCGCCGATGCGCACCACCTTGACCCGCGGATCGGTGACCGACCTTTCCAACGCGTCGGCCATCCCCTCCAGCACGGGTGCCGTCAGCGAATTCAGGCTGTCGGGGCGGTCAATCGTCAGCGACAGAACGCCGTCGTTCAGTGTGACTTGCAGCCCGGCCACGGGCGTAAGCGAATCCAGCATGGCCCCACCCTATTTGGATGGTGGCGACCCGCTTCGCCCGGCTCCGCCGCGCTCGCGATCCCCAACGAGGTTGGATGGGTGGCGACCCGCTTCGCCCGGCTCCGCCGCGCTCGCGATCGCCAACGAGGTTGGATGGGTGGCGACCCGCTTCGCCCGGCTCCGCCGCGCTCGCGATCCCCAACGAGGTTGGATGGGTGGCGACCCGCTTCGCCCGGCTCCGCCGCGCTCGCGATCCCCAACGAGGTTGGATGGGTGGCGACCCGCTTCGCCCCACCCTAAGCGACGGCCGCTAAGCCGTAGTTCCCCCCGCTGAGTGGGTTCTGAATCCCCGATGTTGTTCGTGAGCAGGTGTTTGGCGTTCATGCGGGCGTACTAATGTAGTCATGTATTATGCATGGCATTGCTCGGCGTGTTAACTTGGCATATCGTAGATATAGCGCGGATAAGTTGATATAAAGTAATCATGTACGTGACTCGGGTTCCCAACCGTGGGTCACCGCCAGCGGTGCTGTTGCGGGAGTCCTACCGCGACAACGGCAAAGTCAAAACACGCACCCTGGCCAACTTGTCACACTGGCCCGAGCGCAAGGTGGAAAAGCTACAGCGTGCCCTCAAAGGCCTGCCGCCACGCGGGATCTGGCCGAGTCGTTTGAGGTCTCCCGCAGCCTGCCCCATGGGCACGTGGCCGCAGTGCTGGGCACCGCCCGGACCCTGGGCGTCGAAGATCTCATCGACGCGACACCATCGCGGCGGCGCGACCTGGTCACCGCGATGCTGGTAGCCCAGGTCATCGCCCGGAATCCAAGCTGGCCACCGCACGCGGTTTGCGCACCCAGACCGCCACCAGCTCACTGGGCGAGGTGCTGGGGGTCAGTGGGGCCGATGAGGACGACCTGTACGCGGCGATGGACTGGGCGCTGGCCCGCAAAGATGCCATCGAAACCGCGCTGGCCGCCCGGCATCTGAACGATGGCACCCTAGTGCTCTACGACGTGTCCTCGGCGGCCTTTGAGGGCCGCACCTGCCCCCTGGGCAAGATCGGACACGCCCGTGACGGGGTCAAAGGACGTTTGCAGATCGTCTACGGGCTGCTGGCCACCACCGCCGGGATACCGGTTGCCATCGAAGTGTTCGACGGCAACACCGCTGACCCGAAAACGTTGACCGCCCAAATCAATAAGCTGAAAACCGGTTCGGACTGTCGCGGGTGGCCCTTGTCGGCGATCGCGGCATGATCACCAGCGCGCGCATCACCGAGGAACTACGCCCTGCCGGTCTGGACTGGATCACCGCGCTGCGCGCCCGCAGATCAAGGCCCTTGTGCAAGCCGACGCCCTGCAGCTGAGCTTGTTCGACGAACACGACCTCGCTGAGATCAACTCCCCGGACTATCCCGGCGAACGCCTGGTCTGCTGCCACAACCCGCTCTAGCTCAAAAGCGCACCCAAAACGCCAAGACCTGTTGGCCGCCACCGAAAACAACTCACCGCCATTACCGACGCCACCACCCGAACCCGCCGACCCTTGCGCGGCAAAGACGATATCGCGCTACGGGTAGGCAAGGTGATCAACCACTACAAGATGGCCAAACACTTCCACATCACCATCACCGACAACTCATTCACCTTCACCCGCAACGAAGACGCCATCGCCGCCGAAGCCGCCCTCGACGGCATCTACGTGCTGCGTACCAACCTGCCCAAATCCGCCCTGGGCCGTGACGATGTGGTGTTGCGCTACAAGGGACTCGAAGACGTCGAACGCTTCTTCCGGACCCTCAACAGTGAACTTGACGTGCGACCCATCCGCCACCACCTCGCCGACCGGGTCCGCGCCCACATGTTCCTACGCATGCTGTCCTACTACATCAGCTGGCACATGAAACAAGCCCTGGCCCCCCTGCTGTTTCGCGACCACGACAAACCCGCAGCCGCCGCCAAACGCACCAACCCTGTTGCCCCCGCTCAACGTTCCGATGCCGCCCTAGCCAAAGCCTCCCGCAAACGCACCACCGACGACACCCCGGTGCACAGCTTCACCAGCCTGCTCGCCGACCTAGCCACCATCTGCGCCAGCCACATCCAGCCCGCCGACGACATGCCCACGTTCACCAAATTCACCACCCCCACCGCACTACAACACCACGCCTTCGAACTACTCGGCCTCACCCACCGCCTGGGCTACAAGTAGTCATGCAGACAACACAAAACCCCAGGTCACGGCACACTCATCACCAAACCAGGGGGAACTACGGGCTAAGGGCAGCTGCGAAGATGCATAGGAAGTCAAAGTAGACGAAAGGTCGATTTTCATGTCGGGACCACTCAGCGGGTTGCGTGTTGTCGAACTCTCCGGGATCGGGCCGGGTCCGCACGCGGCAATGATCCTCGGCGATCTCGGCGCCGACGTGGTGCGCGTCGACCGTCCCTCCGGTTCCCCGGGTGGCGTGGTCAAGGACGCCATGAACCGCAACCGACGCGTGGTGACCGCGGACCTGAAGTCCGAAACTGGCCGCGAACTGGTGCTCAAGCTCGTCGCCAAGGCCGACGTGCTGATCGAGGGCTACCGCCCCGGTGTCACCGAGCGCCTCGGCTTGGGCCCGGAAGACTGCGCCAAGGTCAACGACCGGCTGATCTACGCCCGGATGACCGGCTGGGGCCAGACCGGGCCGCGCAGCCAGCAAGCCGGCCACGACATCAACTACATCTCGATCAACGGCATCCTGCACTCGATCGGCCGGGTCAATGAGCGGCCGGTGCCGCCGCTGAACTTGGTCGGCGACTTCGGCGGCGGCTCGATGTTCCTGCTGCTGGGCATTCTGTCGGCACTGTGGGAGCGGCAGACCTCGGGCAAGGGACAGGTTGTCGACGCCGCGATGGTCGACGGGTCCAGCATCTTGGTGCAGATGATGTGGCAGATGCGGTCCGCGGGGCTGTGGACCGATGTGCGCGGCACCAACATGCTCGACGGCGGGGCGCCTTATTACGACACCTACGAGTGCGCCGACGGCCGCTACGTGGCGGTCGGCGCGATCGAGCCGCAGTTCTACGCCGCGATGATCGAAGGGCTGGGACTGGACGCTGCCAGTTTGCCGCCGCAGAACGACGTCACCCGCTGGCCCGAACTGCGGGCGGTGCTGACCGAGGCCTTCGCCGCCCACGACCGGGACCACTGGGCAAAGGTGTTCGCGGATTCCGACGCGTGTGTGACCCCGGTGCTGGCCTTCGGCGAAGTGCAGACCGAGCCGCACATCACCGAGCGGAACACCTTCTACGAAGTCAATGGCGGGTTGCAGCCGATGCCCGCCCCCCGCTTCTCGCGTACCTCGCCGGGCACGCCTCGACCGGCGCAGGATGTGGGGGACATCGAAGCGATTCTCGACGACTGGGTATAGTCCCAACCAACCAGTAGGTTGGCTAATGGAGGGAATACGCACGTGGAGATCAGGGACGCCGTCGCAGTCGTCACCGGAGGTGCCTCAGGTCTGGGCCTGGCAACCACCAAGCGACTGCTAGACGCCGGCGCGCAGGTAGTGGTGATCGACCTCAAGGGTGAGGAGGCGGTGGCCGAACTCGGTGAGCGCGCGCGGTTCGCGCAGACCGACGTCACCGATGAGGACGGAGTCGCCAAGGCGCTTGACATCGCCGAGTCCCTCGGCCCGGTGCGCATCAACGTGAACTGCGCCGGCATCGGCAACGCCATCAAGACGCTGGGCAAGGACGGCCCGTTCCCGCTCAAAGGGTTCCGCAAGGTCGTCGAAGTCAACTTGATCGGCACGTTCAACGTGCTTCGCCTGGCCGCCGAGCGGATCGCCAAGACCGAGCCGATCGGTGAAGAGCGCGGCGTCATCATCAACACCGCCTCGGTCGCCGCCTTCGACGGCCAGATCGGCCAGGCCGCTTATTCGGCATCCAAGGGCGGCGTTGTGGGCATGACGCTGCCGATCGCGCGCGACCTTTCCCGCGAGCTCATTCGGGTGGTCACCATCGCGCCGGGATTGTTCAAGACGCCGCTGCTGGGCTCGTTGCCCGAGGAGGCGCAGAAGTCGCTGGGCAAGCAGGTTCCGCACCCCGCCCGGTTGGGCGACCCGGACGAGTACGGCGCGCTGGCGGTGCACATCATCGAAAACCCGATGCTCAACGGCGAGGTGATCCGTCTCGACGGCGCCATCCGGATGGCGCCGCGCTGAGCACGCGGTAGGCCAGTCGCAATACGAACTGCAAACGGAAAGCCCCCCGCACCTAGCGGGGGGCTTACCTGTACGCCTTTACGACACGAAGTCGGTTATCGACGGAACCACCGGGTGATGTCTGGTTCGGCCATGAGGAGCCGTGCAATTACGCCCATGATCTTTCCTTAGCTCGCGTTGGGCAGCTCAGCCCATTCCTCGAACTGCTCCGAGGTCTCGCCCTCCACGAGCATGTCGCCGTGGTAGAGAGCCTCGAAGTCAGCCTTGATGACATCGGCACTGGTGTCGTCGATCCACATGACACTGAGCCTAGGAGTCGCGGTTAAGGATTCCTTGAGTCACGATTCGGAAAATGATGGCAATTCTTACCGGCGGGTAGGTTGCGTCGGGGAGGCGCAAATATACGAATCCTTACGGCCGCGCCGCCGCTTGCTGCAACGTCACAGTGACGATATGTGGGGGATGGGTGTGTTGCTCCTATCGGCAAACTCTGACGGTCTGATGCTGGCGGGGGGTTCGGGCCTCGTTTTTGTTGTGGTTGCGGTGAGTGTTGGCCGGTGTTGCGGGTTGTGGTGGGTTTTTGGCCTTGTGGGGTGGGGGTGGGTTGGGTTCGGTTGTGTCGGCTGGGTGTGTGGCGGTGTTGTTGGTGTTGGGTGGTTGTGTGTGGGGTTGGTCTGTGGTGGGTGGGGGGTTGTGGTGTGCTTGGTTTGGAGCGTGCTGGATTAAAGGGTGTGGAATGTGTCGGCCTTGTTCTTTGATTAGGGCGCTGTATCTATAAAGGGCTGTTTGATATGGCGCTTAAAACTTTTTCAGATGCTTGGTCTAGTGGAGTTTTCGCTTGTTGTGGGGAAGTCTGTGGGGTGAAGGTGTGGCCTGCGGGTGTCCGGTTTTTTTGAGTTTGCTGAGCGGTGTCCGTGTGGTGGTTGGCGGGTATCGATGGGCCCTGTTGGGGGTGGGTTTGGCTGGGGTGATTGACGGTGGGGGGTTGGGTCGTGGGGTGGCGCGGCGGGTCTGTTCTGTGTTGTGCGGCGGCGTCAATGGGTTTGGGGGTGCTGGGCATAGCGTTGTGTGGTGGTGGTCGGCGACGCGCGTAGCGAGGCCAAATATGGGGTTGCTCCGGGGCTCGGGACTCCGAGATTGGCGCCAACAAACGGCGCTGTAATGCTGTAAATGGCTCATTGTGCGTGGTAGCTGTGGTTTGACCTGTGTGATCAATTCGCTTATCTTCATGCGCACGCATATTCGGGCGATATGAGTTATTGTCCCCATCCAGCATGCTTTTTCACCCGGGCGATTGCCGGGTCGTTGCAACTGTGAGGAGTAGTTCAGTGTCTTTTGTTTCAGTGTCGCCGGAGTTGTTGGCAGCGGCAGCGGCTGATCTGACGAATCTGAATGTTGGTGTTGCTGCGGCGAACGCGGCTGCGGCGGATGCGACGACGGTGTTGGCGCCTGCTGCTGCTGATGAGGTTTCGGTGGCGATCGCGACGTTTTTTGGTTTGCATGGTCAGTCCTACCGGGGGGTGGCGATGCAGATGGAGGCTTATCATGCGCAGTTTGTCTCGACGTTGCGCGCTGGTATCGGGGCGTATGCCTATGGTGAGTTGGTTAATGCTCAGCTAACTGTTCTGGGGGTGATCAACACCCCGACGCAGGTGTTGTTGGGGCGTCCGCTGATCGGTGATGGCGCCAATGCGACCACCCCTGGTGGTGCTGGTGGTGCTGGCGGGTTGCTGTATGGCAATGGTGGTGCTGGTGCTGCGGGGCGGAGGCCAGGCTGGTGGTGCTGGTGGGGCCGCGGGTTTGTGGGGTAACGGCGGTGCTGGTGGTGCTGGTGGTGCCGGGGCTGCTGGTGGTCGTGGTGGTGATGGTGGCTGGTTGTTGGGGCTGGGCGGTACGGGTGGTACCGGCGGGTTCGGTGGGGGTACCGGCGGTGCCGGCGGTAATGGTGGTTTGTTGTGGGGTGGTGGCGGTACTGGTGGTGCCGGCGGTTTTGGTGGCGGCACCGGTGGTGTTGGTGGGCGTGCGCAGTTGTTGTTCGGTGCTGGTGGTGCTGGTGGTGCCGGGGTGCGGGTTTTGACGCTGGGCCTGGGTTTGATGGCGGGGCCGGGGGGCGTGGTGGTGCTGGTGGTGAGGGTTGGCTGCTTTCGGGTGGTGGCGCTGGGGTGCTGGTGGTGTTGGGGTGCTGGGGTGTGGGTGCTGCGCCCGGCGCTGATGGTGGTGTCGGCGGTGCTGGTGGTGCTGGTGGTGCTGGTGGGGCTAGTGCGTGGCTGCTCGGGCTGGGTGGTCAGGGTGGTGTCGGTGGTGATGGCGGTGTCGGCGGGCTGGTGCGGCTGGTGCTGATGGTGCTGTGGCCGGTTTGGGTGGTGTCGGTGGTACTGGTGGTACCGGTGGTACGGGTGGGGCTGCCGGTGCTGGTGGCGCCGGTGGTGTCGGGAAGTTGTTGAGCTTTGGTGGTGGGCATGCCGGTGGTACCGGAAACGGTGGGGCCGGTGGTGTTGGTGGTGTGGGTGGCACGGGTGCTGCCGGTGTTGATGCTGCTGCTGGTAGTGGTGCTGCTGGTGGTGTCGGGTTCGCTGGTGGCGCTGGGGGTGCCGGCGGCGCGGGTGGTGCTGGTGCGGTGCAGGGCGCTGGTGGTGCTGGGGGTGCTGGCGGTACCGGTGGCCGCGGTGGTGCTGGCGGTTCGGGTGTTGACAGTGTGGATGTGGCGGTTGCCGGGGGTACCGGTGGTGCTGGCGGCGCCGGTGGTGTCGGCGGTGTTGGTGGTGCTGGTGGTGTCGGGTCGGTGGTCGGCGCCCAGGGTGCCGGTGGTGATGGTGGTGCTGGTGGTGTCGGTGGTGCCGGTGGCCGGGGTGCGGACTACACCGCTGCTGTCGGTGTGGGTGAGCAGGGCGGTACCGGTGGTGCTGGTGGTGCTGGTGGTGTCGGTGGTGCTGGTGGTGAGGCCGGTGGTGCCGGTGGTGTCCGTGGTGTCGGTGGCGCTGGTGGTGTCGGCGGTACCGGTGGTAACGGCGGTACCGGTGGTAGAGGACTTGATGGTGTGACTCCCGGCGAGGCTGGTGGTACCGGTGGTGTCGGTGGCACCGGTGGTGTCGGCGGTGTTGGTGGTGCTGGTGGTGAGGGCTCGGTGGTCGGCGCCCAGGGCGCGGCCGGTAACGGCGGCACCGGTGGTGTGGGTGGTGCCGGTGGCCGGGGTGCGGACAACACCTCGATCGTCGGCCCTGGTGCGCAGGGCGGTACCGGCGGCGCTGGTGGTGCTGGTGGTGTCGGTGGTGCTGGTGGTGAGGCCGGTGGTGCCGGTGGTGTCCGCGGTGTCGGTGGCGCTGGTGGTGTCGGCGGTACCGGTGGTAACGGCGGTACCGGTGGTAGAGGACTTGATGGTGTGGCTCCCGGCGAGGCTGGTGGTACCGGTGGTGTCGGTGGCACCGGTGGTGTCGGCGGTGTTGGTGGTGCTGGTGGTGAGGGCTCGGTGGTCGGCGCCCAGGGCGCGGCCGGTAACGGTGGCGCCGGTGGCCGGGGCGGCACTGGTGGTGCCGGTGCTGTGGGTGCGGCTGGTGTCCTGGGTGTTGACGACGGTGCTGGTGGGACCGGTGGTGCTGGCGGCTGGGGCGGTACCGGTGGTGCTGGTGGTAAGGCGGGTGCTGGGATCGGCGGTATCGACGGTGCCGGCGGTCAGGGCGGTGACGGTGGTGTCGGCGGTGCCGGCGGTATCGGCGCTAATGGCGCGGACAGCGCCGACCCGGCGGTGGCCGGTGGTGCTGGCGGTCGGGGCGGTAATGGTGGTGTCGGTGGTGGTGCCGGCGCTGGTGGTGTGGGCTCGGTTGTCGGCCTGGGTGGTACCGCCGGTGATGGTGGTGTCGGCGGCACGGGTGGCACCGGTGGTCGGGGTGCTCAGGGCGTGACGGGCAGCACGCCGGGCGCGAACGGTGGTGTCGGTGGCGCTGGTGGTGCTGGTGGTGCTGGTGGTGATGGTGGCGCTGCCGGTGACGCCACCAATGGGTTCGCCGGCAAGCAGGGTGCTGGTGGTAACGGCGGTGACGGTGGTGTCGGTGGCCGCGGTGGTGACGGCGCCAACGGCGCGGACAGCACCAACCCGCTGGTGCCGACCGGTGGTGCTGGTGGTAACGGCGGTAATGGTGGTGTCGGTGGTGCCGCGGGCGCGGCCGGTTCCGGCTCGGTCAATGGTGTGGGCGGCACCTCCGGTGACGGTGGTGTCGGCGGTAACGGTGGCACCGGCGGTAAGGGCGCTGCGGGATTCAACGGCATCACGCCGGGTGAAACTGGCGGCACTGGTGGTGCTGGTGGCGCCGGTGGTGCTGGTGGTGACGGTGGCGCCGCCGGTGACGCCACCGATGGGTTCGCCGGTAAGCAGGGTGCTGGTGGTAACGGCGGTAACGGTGGTGTCGGCGGTACCGGTGGTACCGGTGCCAACGGCGCGGACAGCACCAACCCGCTGGTGCCGACCGGTGGTGCTGGTGGTAACGGCGGTAATGGTGGTGTCGGTGGTGCCGCGGGCGCGGCCGGTTCCGGCTCGGTCAATGGTGTGGGCGGCACCTCCGGTGACGGTGGTGTCGGCGGTAAGGGTGGCACCGGCGGTAAGGGCGCTGCGGGTCTCAACGGCATCACGCCGGGTGAAACTGGCGGCACTGGTGGTGCTGGTGGTGCCGGTGGTGCTGGTGGTGATGGTGGCGCCGCCGGTGATGCGTCCAACGGGTTCGCCGGCAAGCAGGGTGCTGGTGGTAACGGCGGTGACGGTGGTGTCGGCGGTACCGGTGGTACCGGCGCCAACGGTGCGGACAGCACCGACCCGGCGCTGCCCGGCGGTGCTGGTGGTCGAGGCGGTAACGGTGGTGTCGGTGGTGCCGCGGGCGCGGCCGGTTCCGGCTCGGTCAACGGTGTGGGCGGCACCTCCGGTGACGGTGGCACCGGCGGCAAGGGCGGCACCGGTGGTAAGGGCGCTGCGGGTCTGAACGGCAGCACGCCGGGTGCCCATGGTGGTACTGGTGGTGCCGGCGGTAACGGTGGAACCGGTGGCGATGGTGGCGCGGCTGGTGATGCGACCAACGGGTTCGCCGGTAAGCAGGGCGTAGGCGGTCAAGGCGGTAACGGCGGTGTCGGCGGTACCGGCGGTACCGGCGCGGACGGAGCGGCTTCGTCGGATCCTGCCGTCGTCGGCGGCACCGCTGGTAACGGCGGCGACGGTGGTGTTGGCGGCAACGCCGGTGCTGGCGGTACAGGTTCCGTCGATGGTGCTGACGGCAACGCCGGCAACGGTGGTGCTGGCGGCAACGGTGGTAAGGGCGGCGCGGGCGCAAATGGCGCTGATGGAGCCACACCCGGCGCTAACGGTGGTAACGGCGGCGCTGGCGGTCGTGGTGGAAATGGTGGTAATGGCGGTGCCGCGGGTTTGGGGGCCAACGGTGAGCAGGGTGTTGGCGGCCACGGTGGCGCCGGCGGCCGCGGTGGGGACGGCGGTAATGGTGCTAACGGTGCCGACGGGGTCACGTCAGGACAGGCTGGCCAAAACGGTGGTAAAGGCGGTGCCGGCGGCACCGGCGGCAGCGCCGGTTATGGGGGTGAGGGGTCTACACGCGGGTATATGGGCCCTTCGGGTCGCGGTGGGGATGGTGGCCGTGGCGGTGATGGCGGTAACGGCGCCGACTACACGGATCCGGTGGGCGCGGGCCTGCAGGGTGGCACCGGTGGGGCTGGCGGGCGCGGCGGCGACGGCGGCTTGGGCGGTATGTTCGGTGGAGGCCTAGGTGGGGAAGACACAGGAACTGGTAAGTCCGGGGATGGTGGCAATGGTGGCAACGGGGGCGCGGGTGGTACTGGCGGCATAGATGGTGGCCAAGGTGGTACTGGCGGCGCAGGTGGCGCTGGCGGCAATTCGCCCAACGACAGCGTTCGCGGCAGCTTCGGAAAAGGAGGCAACGGCGGTGTTGGCGGTGCAGGGGGTAAGGGCGGTGACAACGTCGACGGTGACGGAGGGACTGGCGGCACCGGTGGCGCTGGCGGTAACGGCGGTAACGGCGCAAACCCCGGTGGTTATGTCCGGTGGCCTGCCGGTAACGGGGGCACGGCTGGGGCCGGAGGTGTCGGCGGTGACGGCGGTAATTCCGTCAACGGGATCGGCGGTGCAGGCGGAAAAGGCGGTCAGGGCGGCACCGGGGGCAATGGCGGAAGCTACTCCAGCGGTATTGAGCCCCTCCCCGGGGGTATTGGCGGCGATGGCGGTGCCGGAGGTGCTGGCGGTAACGGCGGTGACTCCGTGAACAGTGCTGGTGGCTCTGGTGGCGCCGGCGGTAACGCTGGTAATGGCGGTAAGGGCGGCAATAGCGGTGCATGGCTGGCCGGGGCCGACGGCGGTAACGGGGCAGTCGGCGGTCAGGGCGGCAACGGCGGCAATGGCGGCACGGTCGGTGGTAACGGTGGGGCTGGCGGCGCCGGATCGGCCGGCGGCGCAGGAGGGTATGGGAACGGGTCCTTCACCCCTTCCATCCCCCCGACGCCCGGTGGACCCGGCGTTCCTGGTGATGACGCCGACGGACCCACCGGTGGTATTGGTGGTGCCGGTGGTGCGGCGGGTACCGCGGGTAAGGGTGGTCCGGCCTCGTAGCCAGGGTTAAAAGGGGCATCCCGACGTCTTGTGCTGTCGTCGGGATGCCTCTTGCTTTATGCACAGGTTGTGACGAGGCTTTATGGGCAGGTTGTGACGAGCGGGTCGGAGTATCGGCCGCTGGCTGTTGATAAAGGTCTGGCGGGCTTGTTCCTTCTACGGCAGCGCGGTGTTGCCCGTGGTGGTTGGCCTCTGACTTGGCTGCGGTTGGCGGTGGTTTCGGTGTGCCGCTTCGGTCCCACCGTCACCGTGAACGGTTGCCAGTCCACGGGCGTTGTTCGCGCAGAGTTAGCGTTGGCGGCGGTGAGTCCTTGGCTTGTTTCGGCGCCCCTGAAGGGGGGTGGCCGATCCCGGTGGGGCGGGCCTTCCGGTAGGTAACGGCGCGGCAGGCGGGGCTGGGACCGAATTCCTATTAAAATCCGTGGTACCAACTGAGTATGCCTCGTCCCGGGCGGTGCTCACGATCCGGGAAATGGGGTCCAATTCTTCCCGGTAGGTAGGTTGTGTCGACCAGGCGTGCGTGCAGCCACGTCGTTCCGACGTTGAACCCTTTTTGAACTGCATCCGTCAACAGGGCGGTGTTGTTTGATGCTTGTCAGTTAGCGTTGGTAAGTTATCGCGGATACGGTGCGGGTCCATTGGGGGTATCGCGCCTGCGGTGGAGGGACGCGCATGCTTGGGTTGATAGCTCGATTGGCTATTGCGTTCCCGCGACGAATCATCGCGGTCGCGCTTTTGGTTCTCGTGGGTGCTGCGGTCTTCGGCGTTCCGGTCGCCAAAAGCTTGTCGACGGGTGGTTTTCAGGACCCGAACTCTGAGTCGGCTCGCGCGATTGATGTCTTGACCGAGAAGTTCGGCCAGAGTGGGCAGAAGATGCTGGTGCTGGTGACGGCACCGGGTGGTGTCACCAGTGATCAGGCCCGCAAGGTGGGTACTGATCTGGTAAGCGAGTTGCGGCGGTCCCCGCTGGTGTATGACGCCACCTCGCCGTGGACGGACCCCGCGGCGGTGGCTGAGTTGACCAGTCGGGACGGCAAGTCGGGGTTGATCGTGGTCAATGTCAAGGGTGGTGAGAACGACGCGCAGAAGAACGCCCAAACGTTGTCTGACGAGATCATTCACGACCGTGACGGCGTGACGGTACGCGCCGGCGGCGCGGCGATGGAGTACGCCCAGATCAACAGCCAGAATCAGGATGACCTGCTGGTTATGGAGCTCATCGCCATCCCGTTGAGTTTCGTGGTGTTGGTCTGGGTCTTCGGTGGGTTGCTGGCCGCTGCGTTGCCGATGGCGCTAGGTGCGCTGGCCGTGGTGGGCTCGATGACGGTGCTGCGGTTGGTCACCTTCACCACCGAGGTGTCGATTTTCGCGCTCAATCTCAGCACCGCGTTGGGTTTGGCGTTGGCCATTGATTACACCTTGTTGATCGTCAGCCGTTACCGCGACGAGTTGGCCGAGGGTGTCGACCGCGACGAGGCGCTGATCCGGACGATGGCGACGTCCGGTCGCACGGTGTTGTTCTCCGCGGTCACGGTCGCGTTGTCGATGTCGGCGACGGCGTTGTTCCCGATGTACTTCCTGAAGTCGTTCGCCTATGCCGGGGTGGCCACCGTGGCCTTTGTGGCGGCGGCGTCGGTCGTGATCACTCCGGCGGCGATCGTGCTCCTCGGCAACCGGCTGGACGCACTGGACGTGCGCCGCCTGATCCGTCGGGTCCTGGGTCGGCCCGAACCGGTGCACAAGCCCGTCGAGCAGCTGTTCTTTTACCGGTCGAGCAAGTTCGTGATGCGCCGCTGGCTGCCCCTTGGTGGGGCGGTGGTCGCGGTGCTGATCCTGTTGGGCTTGCCGTTCTTCTCGGTCAAGTGGGGTTTCCCGGACGACAGGGTGCTCCCGCATTCGATGTCGGCGCATCAGGTCGGCGACGAGCTGCGCACCAACTTTGAGCACGATTCCGCGACCGCGGTGCCCATTGTGATCTCCGATGCTCGCGGCCTGAACCCGGTGGACCTCGACGCCTATGCCGTGGCGTTGTCGAGGGTTGCTGACGTGTCGGCGGTCAGCGCTCCGGGCGGGACCTTCGTGGGCGGGGAGCGCAAGGGGGCACCGACCGCACCGACGGGCGTGGCCGGCGGTAGCGCGTTCGTCACGGTGAGTAGCGCTGCGCCGCTGTTTTCGGATGCGTCCGACGCCCAGCTCAAGCGCCTGCACGAGGTGGCTGGGCCTGGGGGTCGCGCGGTCGGAATGGCCGGCGTCGCGCAGGTCAACCGCGACAGTGTCGATGCGGTGACCCATCGGCTTCCGCTGGTGCTGGGCCTGATGGCCGTGATCACCTTCATTCTGCTGTTCCTGCTCACCGGCAGTGTGGTGCTGCCAGCTAAGGCGTTGGTGCTCAACGTGCTCTCGTTGACTGCGGCGTTCGGCGCGCTGGTGTGGATCTTCCAGGACGGTCACCTCGGCGCGCTGGGCACCACGCCCAGCGGGACACTCGTCGCCAACATGCCAGTGTTGTTGTTTTGCATCGCTTTTGGCCTGTCCATGGACTACGAGGTGTTTTTGGTCTCGCGGATCCGCGAGTACTGGCTGGCTTCTGGGGCTGCTCGTCCGGCCAGGCCGACCCCGGCCCAGGCGCACGCCGCCAACGACGAAAGCGTCGCGTTGGGCGTGGCACGAACCGGGCGGGTGATCACTGCGGCCGCGTTGGTGATGTCGATGTCGTTCGCCGCGCTGATAGCCGCGCACGTGTCGTTTATGCGCATGTTCGGCCTGGGACTGACCCTTGCCGTCTTCGCCGACGCCACCTTGGTGCGGATGGTCCTGGTGCCGGCGTTCATGCATGTCATGGGCCGGTGGAACTGGTGGGCGCCCAAGCCGTTGGTGTGGTTGCACGAACGGTTCGGCATCAGTGAGGCGGGTGCCTTGGCTGAGCGCGGTGCCGTCGAGGACCCGTGGGATGAAGAGCCGATAGCCGCCACGGTGAGCCGCGGTGGTTGACGTTTCCGCGGAGGGTGTTCGCCGGTCTCGTGCGCGACGGGGGTCCGGTGATCTGCTGCGGCAGCAAATTCTGGATGCCGCGACGGCGTTGCTGCTGGAAACCGGTCAGGCCAAGGCCGTGTCGATCCGGTCGGTTGCCCAGCGCGTCGGGGTCACACCACCGTCGATCTACCTGCATTTCGAAGACAAAGAGTCGCTGCTGGACGCGGTCTGTGCTCGGTTCTTGGATCGGCTCGATGAAGCGATGGAGCGGGCCGCCGCCGGCCAGCCGCCGACGGTCGAGGTGTTGCGTGCGCAGGGTATGGCCTATGTGCGGTTTGCGCTGCAGACTCCTGAGCTGTACCGGTTGGCGACGATGGGCGAGTTCCGCTCCGGCCGCCATGTCGACATCGCGCTGCACAGCTCCGCCTTCAAACACATGCGGGCCTCAGTGCAGACCTTGATGGACCAAGGTGTCTATCGCAGCGACGACGCGACGACGATCGCCCTAGAACTGTGGTGCGTTTCGCATGGGATCGCGGCGATGTTCATCTCCAAGCCGCACCTTCCGTTCGGCGACGTCGAGGCGTTCGCCGACCGCGTGTTCGGGGCGGTAATCTGCGGCCACATGGTCGCTGGCTTGGTCGGCACCGGCGCGACGTTCCGAGAGCTCACCGACTGGGCCCTGGCTCATCGATCCTGCCACCCACCACACGAGGAGTGCCCGGCATGACCGCCGTGCCGTCAGAAGTCCACCACCCGCTTTTCGCCAGGTTTTGGTCTGTCTTCGTCGCCCACGAAGCCGAGGCGGTGAAGGCGTTGCGCCGCGAGAATCTGGCCGGCCTTTCGGGACGGGTGTTGGAAGTCGGTGCTGGGGCGGGGACGAATTTCGCCTACTATCCGGAATCCGTCGAACAGGTCGTCGCCGTGGAGCCTGAACCGCGGCTGGCGGTGATCGCGCGGGAGGCGTCGTGCGGTGCGGCGGTTCCGGTGGTGGTGAAGTGTGAGACGGTGGAGGCGTTCAGCGGCGGGGGGTGGTTTGACGCGGTTGTGTGTTCGTTGGTGTTGTGTTCGGTGCGTGATCAAGGTGTTGTGCTGCGTCGGTTGCACTCGCTGCTTCGCCTGGGCGGGGAGTTGCGGTATCTCGAGCATGTGGCCGGCGGTGGGGGCCGTGGCCGGTTTCAGCGGTTGGTTGACGCTACGTTCTGGCCCAGGGTGATGGGTAATTGTCATACCCATCGGGATACCGAGCGTGTGATTGTTGGTGCGGGTTTTGAAGTGGTTCGGGCTCGGCGGGTGTGGGTGTTGCCGGTGTGGGTGCCGTTGCCGGTGTCGGAGTTGGTGCTGGGTCGGGCGCGGAAGGGGTGAGCGGGGCGCCGCTTTGTGGTGCGGCCGGGTTAGGCGCCGGCGGCCTTTTCCCTGCCTTTGGCCGGAGTGTCACAGTGACGATATGTGGGGGCTGGGGGGTGGGGGTTTGTGGTTTGTTCGGCAAACTCTGACGGTCTGATGCTGGCGGGGGGTTCGGGCCTCGTTTTTGTTGTGGTTGCGGTGAGTGTTGGCCGGTGTTGCGGGTTGTGGTGGGTTTTGGCCTTGTGGGGTGGGGTGGGTTGGGTTCGGTTGTGTCGGCTGGGTGTGTGGCGGTGTTGTTGGTGTTGGGTGGTTGTGTGTGGGGTTGGTCTGTGGTGGGTGGGGGGTTGTGGTGTGCTTGGTTTGGAGCGTGCTGGATTAAAGGGTGTGGAATGTGTCGGCCTTGTTCTTTGATTAGGGCGCTGTATCTATAAAGGGCTGTTTGATATGGCGCTTAAAACTTTTTCAGATGCTTGGTCTAGTGGAGTTTTCGCTTGTTGTGGGGAAGTCTGTGGGGGTGAAGGTGTGGCCTGCAGGTGTCCGGTTTTGAGTTTGCTGAGCGGTGTCCGTGTGGTGGTTGGCAGGTATCGATGGGCCCTGTTGGGGTGGGTTTGGCTGGGGTGATTGACGGTGGGGGTTGGGTCGTGGGGTGGCGCGGCGGGTCTGTTCTGTGTTGTGCGGCGGCGTCAATGGGTTTGGGGTGCTGGGCATAGCGTTGTGTGGTGGTGGTCGGCGACGCGTAGCAGGCCAAATATGGGGTTGCTCCGGGGCTCGGGACTCCGAGATTGGCGCCAACAAACGGCGCTGTAATGCTGTAAATGGCTCATTGTGCGTGGTAGCTGTGGTTTGACCTGTGTGATCAATTCGCTTATCTTCATGCGCACGCATATTCGGGCGATATGAGTTATTGTCCCCATCCAGCATGCTTTTTCACCCGGGCGATTGCCGGGTCGTTGCAACTGTGAGGAGTAGTTCAGTGTCTTTTGTTTCAGTGTCGCCGGAGTTGTTGGCAGCGGCAGCGGCTGATCTGACGAATCTGAATGTTGGTGTTGCTGCGGCGAACGCGGCTGCGGCGGATGCGACGACGGTGTTGGCGCCTGCTGCTGCTGATGAGGTTTCGGTGGCGATCGCGACGTTTTTTGGTTTGCATGGTCAGTCCTACCGGGGGGTGGCGATGCAGATGGAGGCTTATCATGCGCAGTTTGTCTCGACGTTGCGCGCTGGTATCGGGGCGTATGCCTATGGTGAGTTGGTTAATGCTCAGCTAACTGTTCTGGGGGTGATCAACACCCCGACGCAGGTGTTGTTGGGGCGTCCGCTGATCGGTGATGGCGCCAATGCGACCACCCCTGGTGGTGCTGGTGGTGCTGGCGGGTTGCTGTATGGCAATGGTGGTGCTGGTGCTGCGGGGGCGGAGGGCCAGGCTGGTGGTGCTGGTGGGGCCGCGGGTTTGTGGGGTAACGGCGGTGCTGGTGGTGCTGGTGGTGCCGGGGCTGCTGGTGGTCGTGGTGGTGATGGTGGCTGGTTGTTGGGGCTGGGCGGTACGGGTGGTACCGGCGGGTTCGGTGGGGGTACCGGCGGTGCCGGCGGTAATGGTGGTTTGTTGTGGGGTGGTGGCGGTACTGGTGGTGCCGGCGGTTTTGGTGGCGGCACCGGTGGTGTTGGTGGGCGTGCGCAGTTGTTGTTCGGTGCTGGTGGTGCTGGTGGTGCCGGGGGTGCGGGTTTTGACGCTGGGCCTGGGTTTGATGGCGGGGCCGGGGGGCGTGGTGGTGCTGGTGGTGAGGGTTGGCTGCTTTCGGGTGGTGGCGCTGGGGGTGCTGGTGGTGTTGGGGGTGCTGGGGGTGTGGGTGCTGCGCCCGGCGCTGATGGTGGTGTCGGCGGTGCTGGTGGTGCTGGTGGTGCTGGTGGGGCTAGTGCGTGGCTGCTCGGGCTGGGTGGTCAGGGTGGTGTCGGTGGTGATGGCGGTGTCGGCGGGGCTGGTGCGGCTGGTGCTGATGGTGCTGTGGCCGGTTTGGGTGGTGTCGGTGGTACTGGTGGTACCGGTGGTACGGGTGGGGCTGCCGGTGCTGGTGGCGCCGGTGGTGTCGGGAAGTTGTTGAGCTTTGGTGGTGGGCATGCCGGTGGTACCGGAAACGGTGGGGCCGGTGGTGTTGGTGGTGTGGGTGGCACGGGTGCTGCCGGTGTTGATGCTGCTGCTGGTAGTGGTGCTGCTGGTGGTGTCGGGTTCGCTGGTGGCGCTGGGGGTGCCGGCGGCGCGGGTGGTGCTGGTGCGGTGCAGGGCGCTGGTGGTGCTGGGGGTGCTGGCGGTACCGGTGGCCGCGGTGGTGCTGGCGGTTCGGGTGTTGACAGTGTGGATGTGGCGGTTGCCGGGGTACCGGTGGTGCTGGCGGCGCCGGTGGTGTCGGCGGTGTTGGTGGTGCTGGTGGTGTCGGGTCGGTGGTCGGCGCCCAGGGTGCCGGTGGTGATGGTGGTGCTGGTGGTGTCGGTGGTGCCGGTGGCCGGGGTGCGGACTACACCGCTGCTGTCGGTGTGGGTGAGCAGGGCGGTACCGGTGGTGCTGGTGGTGCTGGTGGTGTCGGTGGTGCTGGTGGTGAGGCCGGTGGTGCCGGTGGTGTCCGTGGTGTCGGTGGCGCTGGTGGTGTCGGCGGTACCGGCGGTACCGGCGGTACCGGTGGTAGAGGACTTGATGGTGTGACTCCCGGCGAGGCTGGTGGTACCGGTGGTGTCGGTGGCACCGGTGGTGTCGGCGGTGTTGGTGGTGCTGGTGGTGAGGGCTCGGTGGTCGGCGCCCAGGGCGCGGCCGGTAACGGTGGCGCCGGTGGCCGGGGCGGCACTGGTGGTGCCGGTGCTGTGGGTGCGGCTGGTGTCCTGGGTGTTGACGACGGTGCTGGTGGGACCGGTGGTGCTGGCGGCTGGGGCGGTACCGGTGGTGCTGGTGGTAAGGCGGGTGCTGGGATCGGCGGTATCGACGGTGCCGGCGGTCAGGGCGGTGACGGTGGTGTCGGCGGTGCCGGCGGTATCGGCGCTAATGGCGCGGACAGCGCCGACCCGGCGGTGGCCGGTGTTGCTGGCGGTCGGGGCGGTAATGGTGGTGTCGGTGGTGGTGCCGGCGCTGGTGGTGTGGGCTCGGTTGTCGGCCTGGGTGGTACCGCCGGTGATGGTGGTGTCGGCGGCACGGGTGGCACCGGTGGTCGGGGTGCTGCGGGTCTGGCCGGTGTCGCGGCGGGTGAGCACGGTGGTGTCGGTGGCGCTGGTGGTGCTGGTGGTGCTGGTGGTGATGGTGGCGCTGCCGGTGACGCCACCAATGGGTTCGCCGGCAAGCAGGGTGCTGGTGGTAACGGCGGTGACGGTGGTGTCGGTGGCCGCGGTGGTGACGGCGCCAACGGTGCGGACAGCGCCGACCCGGCGTTGGCTGGTGGTGCTGGTGGTAACGGCGGTAATGGTGGTGTCGGTGGTGCTGCGGGCGCGGCCGGTTCCGGCTCGGTGGCCGGTGTGGGTGGTACCGCCGGTGATGGTGGTGTCGGCGGTAAGGGTGGCACCGGTGGTCGGGGTGCTCAGGGCGTGACGGGCAGCACGCCGGGTGAGCACGGTGGTGTCGGTGGCGCTGGTGGTGCTGGTGGTGCTGGTGGTGATGGTGGCGCTGCCGGTGACGCCACCGATGGGTTCGCCGGTAAGCAGGGTGCTGGTGGTAACGGCGGTAACGGTGGTGTCGGCGGTACCGGTGGTACCGGTGCCAACGGCGCGGACAGCACCGACCCGGCGCTGGTCGGCGGTTCTGGTGGTCGAGGCGGTAACGGTGGTGTCGGTGGTGCCGCGGGCGCGGCCGGTTCCGGCTCGGTCAACGGTGTGGGCGGCACCTCCGGTGACGGTGGTGTCGGCGGTAAGGGTGGCACCGGTGGTCGGGGTGCTGCGGGTCTGGCCGGTGTCGCGGCGGGTGAGCACGGTGGTGTCGGTGGCGCTGGTGGTGCTGGTGGTGCTGGTGGTGATGGTGGCGCCGCCGGTGACTCCGCCAATGGGTTCGCCGGTAAGCAGGGTGCTGGTGGTAACGGCGGTGACGGTGGTGTCGGTGGCCGCGGTGGTGACGGCGCCAACGGTGCGGACAGCGCCGACCCGGCGTTGGCTGGTGGTGCTGGTGGTAACGGCGGTAATGGTGGTGTCGGTGGTGCCGCGGGCGCGGCCGGTTCCGGCTCGGTGGCCGGTGTGGGCGGTACCGCCGGTGATGGTGGTGTCGGCGGTAAGGGTGGCACCGGTGGTCGGGGTGCTGCGGGTCTGGCCGGTGTCGCGGCGGGTGAGCACGGTGGTGTCGGTGGCGCTGGTGGCGCTGGTGGTGCTGGTGGTGATGGTGGCGCTGCCGGTGACTCCGCCAATGGGTTCGCCGGCAAGCAGGGTGCTGGTGGTAACGGCGGTGACGGTGGTGTCGGCGGCCGCGGTGGTGATGGCGCGGATGGTGTTGCCTCAACGGATCCTGCGTTGAGGGCTGATGGTGGTGTTGGCGGTACCGGTGGTGCTGGCGGGAATGCCGGTGTTGGCGGTAAGGGTCTTGTCGATGGTGCTGACGGCAACGCCGGCAACGGCGGTAATGGTGGCAACGGCGGCACGGGCGGCGCGGGCGCAAGGGGCTTTGATGGAGCCGCGCCTAGCGCTGATGGTGGTGTCGGCGGTGCTGGCGGTCATGGTGGCGCCGGTGGTGATGGTGGTGCCGCGGGTGTGGGTGCCGGCGGTGTGCAGGGCAATGGCGGTAACGGCGGTAACGGTGGTGTCGGCGGCCGCGGCGGTGATGGCGCCGACGGAGCGCAAGGAACGGATCCCAGCGTGCAGGCTGACAATGGTGGTGTTGGCGGTACCGGTGGTGCTGGCGGGAATGCCGGTGTTGGCGGTAAGGGTCTTGTCGATGGTGCTGACGGCAACGCCGGCAACGGCGGGCGGGGCGGTGACGGCGGCACGGGCGGCGCGGGCGCAAGGGGCTTTGATGGAGCCGCGCCTAGCGCTGATGGTGGTGTCGGCGGTGCTGGCGGTCATGGTGGCGCCGGTGGTGATGGTGGTGCCGCGGGTGTGGGTGCCGGCGGTGTGCAGGGCAATGGCGGTAAAGGCGGTAACGGCGGTGTCGGCGGCCGCGGTGGTGATGGTGCGGATGGTGTTGCCTCAACGGATCCTGCGTTGAGGGCTGATGGTGGTGTTGGCGGTACCGGTGGTGCTGGCGGGAATGCCGGTGTTGGCGGTAAGGGTCTTGTCGATGGTGCTGACGGCAACGCCGGCAACGGCGGTAATGGTGGCAACGGCGGCACGGGCGGCGCGGGCGCAAGGGGCTTTGATGGAGCCGCGCCTGGCGTTGATGGTGGTGTCGGCGGTGCTGGCGGTCATGGTGGTGCCGGTGGTGATGGTGGTGCCGCGGGTGTGGGTGCCGGCGGTGTGCAGGGCAATGGCGGTAAAGGCGGTAACGGCGGTGTCGGCGGCCGCGGTGGTGATGGTGCGGATGGTGTTGCCTCAACGGATCCTGCGTTGAGGGCTGATGGTGGTGTTGGCGGTACCGGTGGTGCTGGCGGGAATGCCGGTGTTGGCGGTAAGGGTCTTGTCGATGGTGCTGACGGCAACGCCGGCAGCGGTAATGGTGGCAACGGCGGCACGGGCGGCGCGGGCGCAAGGGGCTTTGATGGAGCCGCGCCTGGCGTTGATGGTGGTGTCGGCGGTGCTGGCGGTCATGGTGGTGCCGGTGGTGATGGTGGTGCCGCGGGTGTGGGTGCCGGCGGTGTGCAGGGCAATGGCGGTAACGGCGGTGACGGTGGTGTCGGCGGCCGCGGCGGTGATGGCGCCGACGGAGCGCAAGGAACGGATCCCAGCGTGCAGGCTGACAATGGTGGTGTTGGCGGTACCGGTGGTGCTGGCGGGAATGCCGGTGTTGGCGGTAAGGGTCTTGTCGATGGTGCTGACGGCAACGCCGGCAACGGCGGTAATGGTGGCAACGGCGGCACGGGCGGCGCGGGCGCAAGGGGCTTTGATGGAGCCGCGCCTGGCACTGATGGTGGTGTCGGCGGTGCTGGCGGTCATGGTGGCGCCGGTGGTGATGGTGGTGCCGCGGGTGTGGGTGCCGGCGGTGTGCAGGGCAATGGCGGTAACAGCGGTAACGGTGGTGTCGGCGGCCGCGGCGGTGATGGCGCCGACGGAGCGCAAGGAACGGATCCCAGCGTGCAGGCTGACAATGGTGGTGTTGGCGGTACCGGTGGTGCTGGCGGGAATGCCGGTGTTGGCGGTAGGGTCTTGTCGATGGTGCTGACGGCAACGCCGGCAACGGCGGGCGGGGCGGTGACGGCGGCACGGGCGGCGCGGGCGCAAGGGGCTTTGATGGAGCCGCGCCTAGCGCTGATGGTGGTGTCGGCGGTGCTGGCGGTCATGGTGGCGCCGGTGGTGATGGTGGTGCCGCGGGTGTGGGTGCCGGCGGTGTGCAGGGCAATGGCGGTAAAGGCGGTAACGGCGGTGTCGGCGGCCGCGGCGGTGATGGCGCCGACGGAGCGCAAGGAACGGATCCCAGCAAGGCTCCCTATGGTGGTGCGGGCGGTACCGGTGGTGTCGGTGGGAATGCCGGTGTTGGCGGTAAGGGTCTTGTCGATGGTGCTGACGGCAACGCCGGCAACGGCGGGCGGGGCGGTGACGGCGGCAAGGGCGGCATGGGCGCAACGGGCCTTGATGGAGCCACACCCGGCGCTAACGGCGGTGCCGGCGGTGCTGGCGGCAGCGGTGGAACCGGTGGTGACGGCGGTGCCGCAGGCCTGGGTGCCGGCGGTAAACAGGGCGCAGGTGGGAGAGGCGGTGACGGCGGCACCGGCGGCACCGGTGGTAGGGGTGCTGACGGCGCCGACGGGGTTACGTCAGGACAGAATGGCCAAAACGGGGGTAGTGGCGGCAAAGGCGGCCAGGGTGGCAACGGCGGCAGCGGCGGTAAGGGGTCGACTAATGGGTCCCAGGGCTACTTGGGCCATGGTGGCAACGGCGGTAAAGGCGGCAATGGCGGCAATGGCGCCGACAACACCGACGTGGTGGGGTACGGCGAGACGGGTGGTACCGGCGGGGCTGGAGGCCTCGGCGGCAACGGCGGCCTTGGTGGTTTATTCGGAAGTGGGCTTCCAAACGGCCTGATCGTAGGTCACTCTGGCGACGGGGGTAATGGTGGCAACGGCGGCGCCGGCGGCCCCGGCGGCGAAGGTGGTGGCACAGGTGGTGCCGGCGGCGCAGGTGGCGCGGGCGGTAATTCACCAAACTCGGGCAACACGTATGGCGGGCTAGGAAAGGGGGGTGACGGCGGTATCGGCGGTGCAGGCGGCAAGGGCGGTGACAACGTCGACGGTGATGGTGGTGCTGGCGGCGTCGGAGGCGTCGGCGGCAACGGCGGCAATGGTGCCATTGGCGGTAACTATGGCACTCAAGACGGAGGTCCCGGGGGCAATGGTGGGACCGGTGGTGTTGGGGGTGACGGCGGCAATTCCGTCAATGGGTCTGGCGGTGTAGGTGGGGCTGGTGGCCAGGGAGGCACCGGCGGTAAAGGCGGAAACGGGCGCATAAATAACGCCGGTACCGACTATGTAGGCGACGGCGGTGACGGCGGCGCTGGCGGGGCCGGAGGTGCTGGTGGTAACGGCGGCAATTCCGTGAACGGTGCCGGTGGCGATGGTGGCGTCGGTGGTGAGGCTGGTGTCGGTGGTCAGGGCGGTATTAGCCGTGAGGGGAAGGCCGGGGGCAACGGTGGTGATGGTGCCGTCGGCGGTCAGGGCGGCAGCGGCGGCACCGGCGGTACGGTTGGTGGTTACGGTGGCGCAGGCGGAGCCGGATCGACTGGCGGTGTAGGTGGAATGGGGAACAACAACACCACTGTTCCTACCCCCCCGACGCCCGGCGGACCCGGCAAGGCCGGTGATGACCCTGTCGGAACCACCGGTGGTGCTGGCGGTGACGGTGGTGCGGCGGGCACCGGAGGTCAGGGTGGTCCGGCCTCGTAGCCAGCTGTAGAAGGGGCATCCCGACGTCTCGTATGTGCTGACGTCGGGATGCCCCTTTTTTTGCTTTATGAACAGGCTGTGACCAGTGAGTCGGAGCATTGGCCGCCGACTTTCGATATAGATCTCGAGGGACTGTTGCCGTTGGCCCTTGACCGCTGGCCGGACCTAGCTGATGGCTGACATCGCTTTCTGCGTGCCACTCCGCGCCAGGGTCACCTTGAACGGTCGCCCATTCACCGGCGGCACTCGCGACAGCGGCGGCACCGGGGTGAGAATCCAGGAGCAGCCTTCGCGGCGGGCCTACCGGTAGGTAACGGGCTGAATACCCCCTCCAATCCAAGCCAACGGAACCGGTGGCCATGCCTCGTCCGGACCTACACACGCTTGGGATATCTGACGGTTGAGTTGTGCGTGGACCTGCCATGTCACCACTAGCGAACTCCCCGCCGGGACCTACGAATCCTCGGCCCGTCCTCGAATATGGTGCTGTATTAGGGGGCCATCGCCCTACCGCGGCCGGCGTGGTGGCGTTGTCCTCAACTCATAGCTGGCAAATTTGTCCACGCGATCGAGCAAAGCCATGTCATGGCCCGCTTCCGGAAGTGGACAAAGGTCGCGGCCCATATCGTCGCCCGGCTTCCACAACTTGGCTACCCATGGCATGTGGGGTGCCGGGGCGCGCCTTGTTCCTTCCCCCGGATGGTGTTAGCCAGAACTGCGTTTGCCAATACAGTGAGGCGTTATAACTCCATATTGATTAATGTCTAGATCCGCTACATAAAATTCGTCAATGCAACGATGGCTTACGGCATCAAAAATTGACGAAGACCGGGCAAGATAGCGCGATTGTGATTCGCGGCTTTGCGTTGCATTCCACTGGGCCAAGGAGTCGAGTGGATCAGGTTCACGCGCCTGCGCCGCGGCGCCAGCGCTAGCACAAGTACGGTTGTGAACTGCCGATTTATCGGGAATGTGCATCCCGCAGAGTGGCTGCCATGGCGTGGCGGAGAGCCTCGGAGGGCTCGGTGAGCGTGCGGCGGTTCGGTCAACACGCGTGCAATGCGATCGCTCAAAAGAATCGCTCTGGACCGACCTCTCGTTTTAGTTAAAGTATTGGCATACTGATTGTGATTGGGCTAACATCCAGTCACTTGTATGGCGTGTACCACTTTGTGGAGGATGGCGATGTCGTTTTTGCTGGTAGCACCGTCGGAGCTGGTGATGGCCGCAACGCAGCTGGACGAGTTTGGGGCGGCCCTCGGCATCGCCAATGCCGCGGCGGCGGCACCGACCACCGCGTTGGCGGCGGCTGGTGCGGATGAGGTGTCGGAGGCGATCGCCGCCTTCTTCGCCACCTACGGGACCTCTTACCAGCAAATATTCGCCCAAGCCGAACAGTTTCGCGAGCAGTTCGTTCGGACGCTGCAAACCGGCGCGGATTCATACCTTCGGACCGAACTGGCTAACGCCGGACAGAACGTGTTGAACGTGATCAACGCCCCCACCCAGGCCGTGCTCGGACGTCCGCTGATCGGAAACGGCACCGACGGGACGGCGGCTGTTCCCAACGGCGGGGCAGGTGGATTGCTCTACGGCAACGGCGGCAATGGGTACTCCGCAACTGCCCCCGGACAGGAGGGCGGTAATGGCGGGGCGGCCGGGCTGATCGGAAACGGTGGTGCCGGTGGGGCCGGCGGAAGTGGGGCCAAAGGTGGTTCGGGCGGCTCAGCCTGGCTCTTCGGAACCGGCGGGGCCGGCGGGGTCGGCGGCGTCGGCGCCGACGGCGGGAACGGCGGGAACGGCGGATTCTTCTACGGAAGTGGTGGCGCAGGCGGGGCCGGGGGCATCGGCGCGCCAGGCATTGCGGGCGGCAGGGGAGGCAGCGGCGGGAACGCAGGATGGTTCGGTGATGGCGGGGCCGGGGGCGCGGGAGGCAACGGCGCCAACGGAGCCATCGGTACCGGCGATGGTGGCCCCGGTTCCGATGGGAGCGATGGTGGTGCCGGAGGCAACGGCGGAAGCGGCGGATCGATCTCAGGCCAAGGCGGTGCCGGCGGTGCTGGCGGGGTGGGCGGTGAAGGTGGGTTCGGCGCTCAGCACTCCTACTCCTATCCCGCGTTCGGCGGCCACGGAGGAGCCGGCGGCAATGGCGGTGTTGGCGGACAGGGTGGTCACGCCATCGGGTGGTTCGGAAATGGCGGTGCCGGTGGCGCTGGCGGAGCCGGGGGAGTCGGTGGCACGGGCGGATCCGTCGCCTTCATTGAGGCTGACAACGCTATAGGTGGTACGGGCGGCACCGGCGGCGTCGGTGGGAACGCGGGAGCCGGAGGTAATGGTGGCCATAGCGCCTTCTTCTCGGGCAATGGCGGGGCTGGCGGCATCGGCGGTGCGGGCGGCAAAGGGGGTTACGGCGGTGAGGCTGGTGGCAGCATATATATCGCTGGTCAGGGTGGGGATGGAGGTGCGGCCGGCGCCGCAGGCGCGGGTGGCAACGGCGGTAACGCCAGAGGGCTGATCGGCAACGGCGGCGCGGGCGGTGACGCGGGCGCTGCGGGCGACGGCGGCTGGGGTGGCTACGGCGCGGTCGGCGGTTACCAGGGTGGCATGGGTGGCCTTGGCGCGAATGGGGGCCAGAGTGCGGCCGGCGGCAATGGTGGATCGGCCGCGAGCCTGATTGGCGACGGTGGGGCCGGCGGCCGGGGAAGCCATGGCGGCGCTGGCGGAGAGGGGGGCCAGCCCGGTATCGCGGCAATGATCGGAGGCGCATGGGGTGTTCCCGGCGATGGTGGCGACGGTAGCGCGGGAGGCACCGGCGGCAATGGTGGTACCGGTGGCGGACTGATCGGCAATGGTGGCAAGGGCGGACAAGGTGGTGCCGGCGGTGATGGGGGCCGGGGCGGTGGCATTGAGTGGCTGACTGCGGTCGGTAACGGCGGCAACGGCGCCGCCGGTGGTGATGGCGGTGATGGCGGGAACGCGCAATCGATCGGCGCCGGCGGCAGTGGAGGCGTAGGAGGTGTGGGTGGCTCGGCCACCGACCCTGGCACCGCAGGACTTGACGGATCCAATGGGTCTAGTGGACAAGGCGGAGCAGTCTTCGGCGCTTCCGGCGTGACGCGACGCTAGCCAACGTGTACCCAGTGATCTCTTACCAGTGTGAGCTGCCGCCGTGGCAGCGCGATCTCGCGAGATGTGCCTCCATGCGTAGCTCGATGGCGGGAAGCTGACGATGCTGGCTGTCCAATATCCACGGACTGACTCGGCGCAATCGCCCCGAATGAGCCAGCTGGACGACCATGATGAAAGCCGGAGCCGTCAGCGCGGAGCGCACGAAACACGTGCGCCGCATTTCCATGACGGCGCGCGGAAGGACGGCGTCAGGATGAGCTTGAGTACTCGTGAAGAACTTCAGGCCGCGGCCAGCAAGCTGCCAGATCGGTTACGGGCCGTGCTTTCCAGCGCCTTGAGTGTCGATGCGGCCAGCATCACCGTGCAAAACCTGCGTCTGCTCAAGCAAAGTAGTGCGCGCGTCACCTGGAAGTTCGAAGCCGCCACCTCATACGGGCGCAGCGAACTGATCCTGAACATGAATGTGGGCGAAAGAAACCCGGTGCGCGCCAACGCGGAGTTTCAGGCCGGGGCTCAAGTTGCCGCTTCAACTCGGGGTGTACCAGTGCCGCGGATGATCGCCGCCTCCAATGCCGCAGAAATACTGGGGTACCCCTTCGTCATCAGCGAATTAGCCAGGGGCAAAACGTATTACGACGATGTCTCTCCTGGGTTGGACGCAGCAGATGCGCAGGGAGGCCGGCGCAGGCTGCTGCGGCAGTGTGCGCAGGCGTTGGTCCGCATCCACCAGGTCGAGATCGATGACCGCGAAAGCCTTCGCCAAGACCGACTGGCCATATACCGTGAAGCTTTCGACGCGCTCGGCCACACCACACCCACCATCGAGTGGGCATTTCGCTGGCTGGCGGCTCATCAGCCGCCCCCCGCCCCCGCCGTCCTGGTGCACGGCGATTTTCAGCTGCAAAATCTTCTTGTCGATGGATCTCGTCTGGTTGCCGTAATCGACTGGGAATGGGTCCATGTCGGGGACGCTTATGAGGACCTGGCGTGGTTCTGCCACCGGGCGTGGCGACGCGGTGCACCGCGCAGCATGGGCGCGGGCGGTCTCGGCAGCATCGAGGAATTCTTGCGCTGCTATGAGGAGGCCGGCGGGGAAAAGATAGACAGAACGAGGTTTCACTGGTGGCGAGTCATGGCCGTGTTACTCGGCGGCATGACCAACATGGCTTACGCGCGTGACTATCTGGTTGGCAAAGGCCCCATGGTGAAGTCGGCAATATCGAGCCGACAACTGTGCGAAGCTGAGTGGGAACTGCTCAATCTGATGGATGAAGCAGGGCATTGATCGTGTCCGAGATGTCCGTCTACCGAGGCCCAGAGTCGCTGGAGCTTCTTGCAGTGGTTGCCGATTTTCTGGAATCCAAGATCGCGCCGGCCTTCGCCAAAGATCGCCGCAAGTATGACGCGGTCTGCGAGGCGGCCGCCGCGCTGCGCATAGTAGAGCGCGAAATACTCGAAAATTCGGCCCACGAGGCCCAGCGCCGCGACGCCCTGGCGGAACTCGGCTACTCCGATGAAGCGCAGCTGGCGGCGGCAATCCGTTCTGGTGATCTCGACGACCGCGCCGCCGAGGTCGTCGCATGTCTGCGAACGCTGACGAGTCATCACCTCGCCACCACAAATCCGGGATATCGGGACGAATAATCCATGAAGTTGGTCCAGGTGCCACCAAGAGCTGGCCGCGAATTTCGTCAACGGCATGGCAGTCATCGATTCGTGCTGCCGGCAGTTGTTCTGCCTACCCGCCGGGTTGGTTGCCGACGGGGCGATGAGTTGCGGCGCAATCTCGTTGCAGCCGAAGCAGATTGGTGGCAGCGATCTTGCGGTCGCACGTTTGCGCCGTCGAGCAGTGCGATGCCTCAGGGTGATGAGTGCTGGAGCGCCGGGCCGAGAACGCTAGGGGGACGGGGCTAGAGATGAATTTCACGATTCTGCCACCAGAGATCAATTCAGCGCTGATATTCGGCGGTGCGGGTACGGGCTCCATACTGGAGGCGGCGGCCTCGTGGGAAACGTTGGCTTCCGAATTGGATTCCGCAGCAAGGGCATTCGCGTCGGTCACCACAGCTTTGGCCGGAAACTCTTGGCAGGGACCAGCTTCGGCCGCGATGGTCGACGTCGCCGGACACTATCTGCACTGGCTGGTCGCGAGTGGAACGCAGGCGCAGCAGTTCGCCAATGAGGCTCGGATGGTTGCCGCCGCATTCGAGGCGACCATGGCCGCAACCGTCGATCCCGCTGCAGTTCTGGCCAACCGTGCCCGGTTCCTGTCGCTAGTGACGTCGAATCTGTTGGGCTTCAATGGTCCGGCGATCGCTTTGGCTGAAGCCGAATACGAGCAAATGTGGGCTCAGGATGTGGCAGCGATGTTCGACTACTACATCGGAGCATCCGCCGCTGTGTCGGCGCTCGCCCCTTTCCCGCCGATAATTCAAAACCTGGCTGGTGGGGCGGCCGCTACCAGCCCGATCGCTGACGGAGCCTTCTCGAATCCGCCGGGACGTGCCAGCATTTTCAACTTGGGCTTGGCGAATTTCGGTACGGGGAATTTGGGGTTTGGCAGCATCGGTAACTGGAATGTGGGTGCGGGTAATGTTGGGGTGTTGAATGTTGGGTTCGGTAATCTGGGTGATTTCAATTTGGGTTCGGGTAATGTTGGTGGGTTTAATCTGGGTTCGGGGAATCTGGGGTCGTACAATTTTGGGCCGGGGAATTTGGGGTCGTTCAATGTTGGGTTCGGGAACCTGGGTGATTACAACTTTGGGTTGGGTAATGCCGGGGTTGGCAACATCGGGTTTGGTAACACGGGGTCTAACAACATTGGGTTTGGGTTGACTGGTGATAACCAGGTTGGGTTTGGTGGGTGGAATTCCGGTAGTGGGAATGTGGGGTTGTTCAACTCCGGTACCGGCAATGTCGGGTTCTTCAACTCTGGTGAGGGAACTGGGGTATTGGTAACTCGGGGAGTTTGAACACCGGGTTGTTCAACTCCGGCGGCTGAACACTGGGGTGTTCAATACGGGGTTGTCGAACACGGGGTTTGCTAACCCGGGTAGTTACAACACGGGCAGTTTCAATGTCGGGGTGTCCAACACCGGGTCGTTCAACCCGGGCAACATCAACACCGGTTGGTTCAACACCGGTGACCTCAACACCGGTATCGGTAATACCGGCAACATCAACACCGGGGCGTTCAACCAGGGCAACCTCAACAACGGGTTCTTCTGGCGCGCCGACGGCCAGGGCCAAACCAGCACCGAGTACAGCCTCACAATTGGCAGGATTGGGGTGGGCCTGGAAGTCGATATTCCCATCAACATCCCCGTAACGGGCGCACTCGGGAACATCGTGGTCCCCTCATTCACCATTCCAAGGTTCTATATCCGCGGCGATGAGATGAGCGGGTCCATCGGTCCGATTGTGGTGGATCAGATTACGGTGACTGGTCCGTCGTTGAATTTGTTGGTGGGTGGTCCTGGGGAGTCGTTGCATTTGTCGTTGTCGGGTCCGGGGTTGGGTCCGATTGTGGTGCCGTTGCAGTTGTTGGGTGGGGCGGGGTTTGGGAATTCGACGTCGGGTGGGGCGTCGTCGGGGTTCTTTAATAGTGGTGAGGGGAGTGCGTCGGGGTTTGGGAATGTTGGTGGTGGTTCGGGGTGGTGGAATTCGGGTGGGGGTTATTCGGGGTTTGGGAATGTGGGTGTGTTGGGTTCGGGTGTGTTGAATGTGGGGGATGGTTTGTCGGGGTTGTATAACACGATTTCGGCGGTGGGTTCGGGTGTGGGGAATGTGGTGGGTGATTCGGCGGGGTGGTTCTCGCAGGGTGGTGGGTTGGCGAGTTTGGCCAGTGTTGGGTTCGCGAATCTGGGTGGGATGAACCTGGGTAATGCGAATGTGGGTGATTTCAACATTGGTAGTGGGAATGTGGGGGTGGGTAATTTCGGGTCGGGGAACTTGGGGGACTTCAACGTCGGGTCGGGGAACGTGGGTGGGTTCAACCGGGGTTGGGGGAACATCGGGTCGTTCAATGTGGGTCCGGGGAATCTAGGGTCGTTCAATGTCGGGTTCGGGAACCTGGGTGATTACAACTTTGGGTTGGGTAATGCCGGGGTTGGCAACATCGGGTTTGGTAACACGGGGTCGAACAACATTGGGTTTGGGTTGACTGGTGATAACCAGGTTGGGTTTGGTGGGTGGAATTCCGGTAGTGGGAATGTGGGGTTGTTCAACTCCGGTACCGGCAATGTCGGGTTCTTCAACTCTGGTGAGGGTAACTTCGGGATCGGTAACACCGGCAGCTTCAACACCGGTTTTGCCAACTCTGGTTTGGGTAACACGGGGTTGTTCAACTCTGGTGTGTTCAACACCGGGTGGGCCAACCCGGGTGGTTACAACACGGGCGGGTTCAACGTTGGTGATTTCAACACTGGGTCCTTCAACCCGGGGCAGTTGAACACCGGGTGGTTCAACACCGGTGACCTCAACACCGGTATCGGCAACACCGGTGACATCAATACCGGGGCCTTCATCTCCGGAAACATGAACAACGGCCTGTTCTGGCGCGGCGACCGCAACGGCCTCATCGGCGGCCAGTTCAGCTTCACCATCCCCGAGATCCCCATCACCCTCAGCGGGGGCGGCATCCTCGAACTCCCCATCACCGGCGAGATCACCGGACTCACCGTCCAGCCATTCACGGTGCAGGGCCCCTCCGGCGGTCATATTCCGGTCGATATTGAAGTCAACGTTCTGGGACTGAGCACCGGTGGGCTTGACGTTGAGATAGACCTTCCCTGGCCGGTCGGTTCGGTAACCATTCCCATACCGCCGTTGCCGCTTAATATTCGTGTTGATATCGACGACACGCTGACTCGATTCCAGTTGCCGGCCATCTATTTCCGGCCCATTACGTTTAACAATGTGGTGTTGGGGGGTCCGTCGACGCCGTTGACGGTGATGATTGGTGGGAATGCCGGTCCGGTTAATGTGGACTTTTATCTTCCGCCGATGCCGGGGTTTGGTAATTCGACGTCGACGCCGTCGTCGGGTTTCTTTAATTCTGGTGTGGGGGGTTCGTCGGGTATTGGTAATGTCGGGGAGGGTTTGTCGGGGTTCTGGAACATTGCGTCGCAGGCGTCTGGGTACAAGAACCTGGGCAGCATGGTGTCGGGTTTTGCCAATCTTGGCGATTTCGTGTCTGGGTTTAGCAACACGAACGTGATGGGGTTGTCGACCTCGGGTGTGGGGAACACGGGTGGGAATCTGTCCGGCCTTGGTGTGTTGAATGTCGGACTGGGCAGCATCGGGTATGGGAATGTGGGTGCGGGTAATGTTGGGGTGTTGAATGTTGGGTTCGGTAATCTGGGTGATTTCAATTTGGGTTCGGGTAATGTTGGTGGGTTTAATCTGGGTTCGGGGAATCTGGGGTCGTACAATTTTGGGCCGGGGAATTTGGGGTCGTTCAATGTTGGGTTCGGGAACCTGGGTGATTACAACTTTGGGTTGGGTAATGCCGGGGTTGGCAACATCGGGTTCGGTAACACGGGGTCTAACAACATTGGGTTTGGGTTGACTGGTGATAACCAGGTTGGGTTTGGTGGGTGGAATTCCGGTAGTGGGAATGTGGGGTTGTTCAACTCCGGTACCGGCAATGTCGGGTTCTTCAACTCTGGTGAGGGGAACTGGGGTATTGGTAACTCGGGGAGTTTGAACACCGGGTTGTTCAACTCCGGCCGGCTGAACACTGGGGTGTTCAATACGGGGTTGTCGAACACGGGGTTTGCTAACCCGGGTAGTTACAACACGGGCAGTTTCAATGTCGGGGTGTCCAACACCGGGTCGTTCAACCCGGGCAACATCAACACCGGTTGGTTCAACACCGGTGACCTCAACACCGGTATCGGTAATACCGGCAACATCAACACCGGGGCGTTCAACCAGGGCAACCTCAACAACGGGTTCTTCTGGCGCGCCGACGGCCAGGGCCAAACCGGCTTCGACTACACCCTGACCATCCCCAGGATCGGCATCGGCCTGGAAGTCGACATCCCCCTCAACATCCCCATCAGCGGCAGCCTAGGCAACATCGTCGCCGATTCCTTCCAGATTCCCCAACTCCGGCTGCGCGGCGATGGCCTTAACGCGGACATCGGTCCGATTGTGGTGGATCAGATTACGGTGACTGGTCCGTCGTTGAATTTGTTGGTGGGTGGTCCTGGGGAGTCGTTGCATTTGTCGTTGTCGGGTCCGGGGTTGGGTCCGATTGTGGTGCCGTTGCAGTTGTTGGGTGGGGCGGGTTTGGGAATTCGACGTCGGGTGGGGCGTCGTCGGGGTTCTTTAATAGTGGTGAGGGGAGTGCGTCGGGGTTTGGGAATGTTGGTGGTGGTTCGGGGTGGTGGAATTCGGGTGGGGGTTATTCGGGGTTTGGGAATGTGGGTGTGTTGGGTTCGGGTGTGTTGAATGTGGGGGATGGTTTGTCGGGGTTGTATAACACGATTTCGGCGGTGGGTTCGGGTGGGGAATGTGGTGGGTGATTCGGCGGGTGGTTCTCGCAGGGTGGTGGGTTGGCGAGTTTGGCCAGTGTTGGGTTCGCGAATCTGGGTGGGATGAACCTGGGTAATGCGAATGTGGGTGATTTCAACATTGGTAGTGGGAATGTGGGGGTGGGTAATTTCGGGTCGGGGAACTTGGGGGACTTCAACGTCGGGTCGGGGAACGTGGGTGGGTTCAACCGGGGTTGGGGGAACATCGGGTCGTTCAATGTGGGTCCGGGGAATCTAGGGTCGTTCAATGTCGGGTTCGGGAACCTGGGTGATTACAACTTTGGGTTGGGTAATGCCGGGGTTGGCAACATCGGGTTTGGTAACACGGGGTCGAACAACATTGGGTTTGGGTTGACTGGTGATAACCAGGTTGGGTTTGGTGGGTGGAATTCCGGTAGTGGGAATGTGGGGTTGTTCAACTCCGGTACCGGCAATGTCGGGTTCTTCAACTCTGGTGAGGGTAACTTCGGGATCGGTAACACCGGCAGCTTCAACACCGGTTTTGCCAACTCTGGTTTGGGTAACACGGGGTTGTTCAACTCTGGTGTGTTCAACACCGGGTGGGCCAACCCGGGTGGTTACAACACGGGCGGGTTCAACGTTGGTGATTTCAACACTGGGTCCTTCAACCCGGGGCAGTTGAACACCGGGTGGTTCAACACCGGTGACCTCAACACCGGTATCGGCAACACCGGTGACATCAATACCGGGGCCTTCATCTCCGGAAACATGAACAACGGCCTGTTCTGGCGCGGCGACCGCAACGGCCTCATCGGCGGCCAGTTCAGCTTCACCATCCCCGAGATCCCCATCACCCTCAGCGGGGGCGGCATCCTCGAACTCCCCATCACCGGACAAATCACCGGACTCAGCGTCGACCCAATCAGGTTGCACGGGATCGGTTCCAGTGAGACGCCAATCCCGATTACGGGTCAATTGACTGTGCTCGGCAGCACCGCCGATGCCACCATTAGTTTCCACTTCCCCGGCGGTGTCGGGACAATCAGCATCCCGATACCCAGTGTGCCCGTTGCAATAGAAGTCAATGTGCAAGAAGTTCTTAGTGCGATTACAACGCCGCGGATCAGCATCCAGACAATTACGTTTAACAATGTGGTGTTGGGGGGTCCGTCGACGCCGTTGACGGTGATGATTGGTGGGAATGCCGGTCCGGTTAATGTGGACTTTTATCTTCCGCCGATGCCGGGGTTTGGTAATTCGACGTCGACGCCGTCGTCGGGTTTCTTTAATTCTGGTGTGGGGGGTTCGTCGGGTATTGGTAATGTCGGGGAGGGTTTGTCGGGGTTCTGGAACATTGCGTCGCAGGCGTCTGGGTACAAGAACCTGGGCAGCATGGTGTCGGGTTTTGCCAATCTTGGCGATTTCGTGTCTGGGTTTAGCAACACGAACGTGATGGGGTTGTCGACCTCGGGTGTGGGGAACACGGGTGGGAATCTGTCCGGCCTTGGTGTGTTGAATGTCGGACTGGGCAGCATCGGGTATGGGAATGTGGGTGCGGGTAATGTTGGGGTGTTGAATGTTGGGTTCGGTAATCTGGGTGATTTCAATTTGGGTTCGGGTAATGTTGGTGGGTTTAATCTGGGTTCGGGGAATCTGGGGTCGTACAATTTTGGGCCGGGGAATTTGGGGTCGTTCAATGTTGGGTTCGGGAACCTGGGTGATTACAACTTTGGGTTGGGTAATGCCGGGGTTGGCAACATCGGGTTCGGTAACACGGGGTCGAACAACATTGGGTTTGGGTTGACTGGTGATAACCAGGTTGGGTTTGGTGGGTGGAATTCCGGTAGTGGGAATGTGGGGTTGTTCAACTCCGGTACCGGCAATGTCGGGTTCTTCAACTCTGGTGAGGGGAACTGGGGTATTGGTAACTCGGGGAGTTTGAACACCGGGTTGTTCAACTCCGGCCGGCTGAACACTGGGGTGTTCAATACGGGGTTGTCGAACACGGGGTTTGCTAACCCGGGTAGTTACAACACGGGCAGTTTCAATGTCGGGGTGTCCAACACCGGGTCGTTCAACCCGGGCAACATCAACACCGGTTGGTTCAACACCGGTGACCTCAACACCGGTATCGGTAATACCGGCAACATCAACACCGGGGCGTTCAACCAGGGCAACCTCAACAACGGGTTCTTCTGGCGCGCCGACGGCCAGGGCCAAACCGGCTTCGACTACACCCTGACCATCCCCAGGATCGGCATCGGCCTGGAAGTCGACATCCCCCTCAACATCCCCATCAGCGGCAGCTTAGGCAACATCGTGCTGGATTCTTTCCAGCTCGGAACGCTGCAGCTGAGTGATGACGGTGGCGGCAGCGGAATCTTCGGAACGATCGGCCCACTCGTTGTCGATTCGATCGTCATCAACGGTCCGTCGTTGAATTTGTTGGTGGGTGGTCCTGGGGAGTCGTTGCATTTGTCGTTGTCGGGTCCGGGGTTGGGTCCGATTGTGGTGCCGTTGCAGTTGTTGGGTGGGGCGGGGTTTGGGAATTCGACGTCGGGTGGGGCGTCGTCGGGGTTCTTTAATAGTGGTGAGGGGAGTGCGTCGGGGTTTGGGAATGTTGGTGGTGGTTCGGGGTGGTGGAATTCGGGTGGGGGTTATTCGGGGTTTGGGAATGTGGGTGTGTTGGGTTCGGGTGTGTTGAATGTGGGGGATGGTTTGTCGGGGTTGTATAACACGATTTCGGCGGTGGGTTCGGGTGTGGGGAATGTGGTGGGTGATTCGGCGGGGTGGTTCTCGCAGGGTGGTGGGTTGGCGAGTTTGGCCAGTGTTGGGTTCTCGAATCTGGGTGGGATGAAAATGGAATGGGTGATTTCAACATTGGTAGTGGGAATGTGGGGGTGGGTAATTTCGGGTCGGGGAACTTGGGGGACTTCAACGTCGGGTCGGGGAACGTGGGTGGGTTCAACCGGGGTTGGGGAACATCGGGTCGTTCAATGTGGGGAATCTAGGGTCGTTCAATGTCGGGTTCGGGAACCTGGGTGATTACAACTTTGGGTTGGGTAATGCCGGGGTTGGCAACATCGGGTTTGGTCGAACAACATTGGGTTTGGGTTGACTGGTGATAACCAGGTTGGGTTTGGTGGGTGGAATTCCGGTAGTGGGAATGTGGGGTTGTTCAACTCCGGTACCGGCAATGTCGGGTTCTTCAACTCTGGTGAGGGTAACTTCGGGATCGGTAACACCGGCAGCTTCAACACCGGTTTTGCCAACTCTGGTTTGGGTAACACGGGGTTGTTCAACTCTGGTGTGTTCAACACCGGGTGGGCCAACCCGGGTGGTTACAACACGGGCGGGTTCAACGTTGGTGATTTCAACACTGGGTCCTTCAACCCGGGGCAGTTGAACACCGGGTGGTTCAACACCGGTGACCTCAACACCGGTATCGGCAACACCGGTGACATCAATACCGGGGCCTTCATCTCCGGAAACATGAACAACGGCCTGTTCTGGCGCGGCGACCGCAACGGCCTCATCGGTGGCGAATTGGGCCTCGCCATCCCCGCGCTCCCCCTCACCCTCAGCGGCAGCGCCGCCCTCGAACTCCCCATCACCGGGGACATCACCGGGCTCAGCGTCAACCCGTTCTCCATTCACGGACTGTTCGGTGACTCGATACCCCTCGACCTAACTCTGATCGGCGATGGTGATACCGACGGTTTCGACCTCGTCTTCGACCTCGGCACCATCAGTATCCCTATTGGTATCGATACCATTCGTATCAGCTTGGGAAGCTTCACCATTCCTATTTCAGGCCTACCGATTACCTTGTCGGTTCCCATGGAATCTGAAATGGACCCGATCCGGTTCCCCGCCATCAGCCTCGGCAGAATTCCCGTTGACCTGTCGCTGGGTGCGTCGACTCTCGATGTCGATATCGACGCAACGGTGGGACCAATCGTCGTGTCGCTCTTCCAGGCCCTGCCGCAACCCGGTTTCGGAAACATGACTTTGCTTCCGTCGTCTGGTTTCTTCAACATCGGTGATGGCGGCTCATCAGGCTTTGGCAATATCGGCAGCGCTCTGTCCGGCCTATGGAATATCGGTTCGCAAATCTCCGGGTTCGAGAACTACGGCGGCAGCCTCCTGTCGGGCCTCACCAACCTGGGCAGCGTTATATCGGGAATCGGCAATACCAGTACCCTTGGCTTAGCCCTAGCCAGCTACATCTCGGGCATTGGCAATGTGGGCAAGCAACTATCTGGTATTGGCATTGCCGGTTCCGTGCCCTAACCTCCGCGCAGCTGTTCTTGGATGGTTGACTAATCCAGGTCTGGACCACGTCTGGACCATGCCGGCCTTGTAGTGGCCGGCTCTGGTCTTCAAAACCGTTGCCGCGCTTGAGAAACCAACTCTGAGCCATTGGCCGTCCGCAGCGCCTTCGACAGTCCGCCGGCGTGGCGAGCGCCGCTTGCGTTCGGTGACCAGACGTTCGGCGGTGATGGAGCGCGCTCCGCAATGTTCCGCAGCCACGTTTCGCAGCAACCGGGTGTTATCAGAGATCGCTGCGAATGCTGCGCGCAGCGGCGACAGACATCTCGGTGATTTCGTCGACAAGGTCTTCTCTTGAGATGGAAATTCGGCCATCCAGCCAGCTGGTGAAGGCTCGAACACTGCCGGTTACGATGACCAACGCGGCGAGTTGCATTCGATCGTGTTGACTCTTGGTGATCTCGCGTCCGGCGAGAATCAACTCGATAAGTAGCTGGGCGATTCTATGCTCGGCCGGGCCAACGGTGTCTTTAAGTAGCTCCTTGCCGATCACCTCGCTGAAGAACCGCGCACTGCGCGGGTCGTCGAATAGCAGGGTGGTAACACTGTCGATTGCGCAGTGAATTCGGTCGCGCAGATCCATCATGTCATTGGGAAACGCAGCCAAGATTTTCTCGGTGATATCGGCGATCAACTCGTCCGCCAATGCTGCAAATGCATCGTTGCGCGACGGGAAGCTCTCGTAGAAATACCGCTTCGTAAGGCCAGCACTTCGGCAGATTCCGTCGATGGTGGTTCCTGCTATGCCGCAGGTGCCGACCACGTCCAGACAAGCCTCAAGGAGCTGGGCGCGGCGAGTGTCACGCCGCTCGTCGGCGCTGACGCCCCGAAACGGTCTAACAATCTGTTGCATGACCAACATCTTGACACGGAAGCGTTCCAACTTCTATCGTCCAGTAGGAACTTGTGAGTTCCTACTTTACTGGCCGGCTGGTCGTAGACCATTCGGCCTCGGCGGGTCGTTTGCGCTCAACGTGGTGTGCGCCACGAACCGCCACTAGCGGAGCCGCAACAAGAAACTCAGTGCCGTCGACCCGGTGACAGTCGAGGAAGGATGCTGACGTGGTTGATCTGGTTGAAGAGCTGGCACGGGACCGGGCTTCGGGGGGGATGGCGGGTGTCGATCCCACGGTTGCCGCTGAGTTGCTTGAGGTTGGCTTCGAGGTCGATCAGGAGATTGGGCGCAGTGCGTCCGGGGTGGTGTATCGCGTAAGTGAGGTGGCGCTGGGGCGCCCGGTGGCGGTCAAGGTGTTGACCGCGCCGACGGCGGATAACCGGGACCGGTTTACGCGGGAGCAGCAGGTCATGGCCCGGTTGGTCGGGCATCCCAACATCGTGCCGGTGCTGCGGTTCGGTAATACGGGTTCGGGGTTGCCGTACGTGGTTACGCCGCTGTGCCAGCGAGGTTGCCTGGATGGGCTGATCAGGCGGCGGGGCGCGTTGCCGTTGGCCGAGGTGGTGCGGGTGGCGGCAGAGATCGCCGCAGCGTTGGAGGCCGCGCAGCAGTTGGGGATTGTGCATGGCAACGTCAAGCCGGCAAATGTCTTGGTGACCGATTTCGGTGGGTATGCGCTGACCGATTTTGGGATCTCGCTGGGCTTTGGGTGGGCGTCGGGGGTGCCGTTGTCGGGGTCGGGGTTGTTCGCCCCAGAGGTGAGTCTTGGTCAGACGCCGAGGGCTGCGGCTGATGTCTACGGTCTGGGTGTCACGTTGTTGTGCGCGTTGACCGGGCATGCGGGGCAAGAGTTGGGTCGTGGTGAGCACCCGCTGGCGCAGTTGTTGGAGTGGCCGTCCTCGTCGGTGGCGTATTTGTGCGAGTTGGGGGTGCCGCGGGAGTTTGCGGAGATAGTTGCTCAGGCGGTAGCGCGGTATCCGGGTGATCGGCCACTGGCCGCCGAGTTGCGTGCGGTGGCCGAGCAGATGCGCTCGGAGTTGAGGGCGGCCGGTGATGGTGAGGCCCTGTCGGTGGCGCGGGTACGTCGCAATTCGGGCAACTTGCCAGTGCCTGCGGGATTGGTGGGGCGTGAAGCGCAGCTGGCGGAGTTACGTGATCGGGTGGTGGCGTCACGGTTGGTCACCCTGTTGGGCCCTGGCGGAGTGGGTAAGACGACCTTGGCATTGAACGCCGCGCATGCCGAGTTGGCGTCGTTTCCTGATGGTGTGTGGTGGGTGGAGTTGACCGACGTGCGGGAGGGCGCGTTGGTAGCTGAGGTGGTGGCGGCCAAGTTGGGACTGAGTCCCGGTCTGGGCGTGTCGCCGACGGATGCATTGGTGGCGGCGTTGTCCGAACGGAATGCGTTGTTGGTGTTGGACAACTGTGAACATGTGATTGGCGATGCTGCGGAGTTGCTCGACACTTTGCTGCGTCGCTGCCCGCGGTTGCATACCGTGGCGACTAGTCGCGAGGTGCTGCGGGTGGATGGGGAGTCGGTGCTGGCGCTTGAGCCGATGTCTTATCCCGCGCTGGGTGGGGAACTCGATGCGGCGGGGGCGACTGATTATGACGCGGTGGCGTTCTTCGTCGATCGTGCCCGCAGCGTTCAACCGGGCTTTGCTCTGACGGAGGGCAATGTCGAGTTGGTGGCGACAATTTGTGCGCGCTCGGATGGGCTGCCCTTGGCGATTGAGTTGGCCGCGGCGCGGTTGCGGGCGATGCCGCTGGACAAAATTGCTGAGCGTCTTAGTGATCGGTTGGCGTTTCTCACCGGCGGTAGACGTGCTGCGCCGACGCGTCAGCAGGCCCTGAATTACTGCATCGAGTGGAGTTATGACCGGTGCACGGCCAGCGAGCAGCGGTTGTGGCAGCGGTTGTCGGTGTTTGCCGGTGGTTTTGACATCGAGGCCGCCCAACAGGTGTGCGCTGGTGCGGGTCTAGAGCGCGATGCGGTGGTCGACGAATTGTGCTCGTTGATCGATAAGTCGATCGTGATGCAATCCGAGCATGACGGTGTGCGGCGGTATCGGCTGTTGGAGGCCATCCGTGACTACGGGAGGGCGCGCATCGAATCTGTGGCCGAGCAGCAGCAGTTGAGTCGAACGCATCTGCAGTGGTGCCGTTCCCTTTTAGCTCAGGCCTGGACGGAATGGTTCAGCGACCGCCAGGTTCATTGGTTGCGTCGGGTGGAGCAGGAGATGCCCAACGTGCGCGAGGCTCTGCAATTCGCCCTGCAGGACGCTCCTGACATCGCCCTGGAAATGGCGGCCGGCTTGCGCCGGATCTCGATCGCGCAAGTGGGTCTGCTTGGGGAGGGGAGGCACTGGCTGGACCTCGCGCTGGCCGCAGCCAAGCCCGAGCCCAGCGTTGAACGGATCGAGGCCATGGCATCAGCGGCGTTGCTTGCGGCGTGGCAGGAAGACGTGTCATCTGCGAAACCTCTGATCGCGCAGGCGCGAAGCCTTATGGAAGAGGCGTCCACGCCGTACCTCGAAGGTTTGGCGGACTTGGCTGAGGGGCTGGAGGCCTTGCAGCAGCGTGACACCCAACGGGCGAAAACGTGCTTGCTGCGCGCGGTGGACAGCCCTGATGTGGAGACACAAGGGTGCGCGATGGCATTGCTAAATTTCGCCGCGAGCGTGTCCGGCGACGAGGATGAGGCCTTGACCTGGCTTGCCGAAGCCCTAGCACTCGCTGAAGCTCACAATGAAACGGTGCTCCGCACCCGCGTTCTCGCGGGCGCAGCGTTGGTGTGCAGGCAGAAAGGGGAATTCGCCCGCGCCGCACACTTCAACCGTCAAGGTTTGCGGCTGTGCTTACTCATTGGCGACAGCTGGTTGGGCGCGATGTACCTAGAGGGAGCCGGGTGGTTCGCCCAGGCAGACAGCCAGTGGCGTCGAGCAGCGACGCTATTGGCTGCCGCGTCGGCGCTGACGCTGAATGCCGGACTCGGCGTCCCCCCCTACGTCAACTGGCAACAGATCCACGACAACTGCGAAAGCCGTATCCGCAACGAACTTACCGTCCGAGAACTTCATGCCGCTACCGCCGAAGGGTACGGGATGAACCTCGCGCAGGCGGTGGCCTACGCACTCGAAACAACCGCCTAACCTATTAGGACACAATCAAATACATTGATTGTCTGAGTCGCGAACGCCGCATCGCCCTGGTTCTGATGGAGGCTCTGCCTCTTGGATTTCGATCCGATGATGTTCCGTCGTTGACCGTCTCGGCCAGGGCGTGGTCGAAGCTGTCACCGACGCTGTCGATGGACACCAGATCGGCATGCCGTAGCGCGCCGGGATTAGATTGGGTGGTGGGTACCCGTTCGTCGCGCCGGCCCCCGAAGACCCAGTTTCTCGTCAGAGTCGGGCGAGCTAGCCACGACGAAACCGTCAGATGGTTTCAGGATTTCGTTGGCGCGCCGTAGTTCTCGGTTCTCTGTCCGAGCTCCTTGATCTAGGGTGCTCCACTGGGCCGCTACGGGTGGATACCGCTGGGGGAGTAACCGTGCCACGAACCGCGAACATCGCCGACAACCCGGGGGTCGTCGGCGATGTTCGACTGTCGGCCAACCGAAATTACGGGGGTGCTGGGTGAAATTACAGGTCCAGGTCTAGGTCCGAACACGCAAAGCTGGTGCACAACGTGATGTGTTCCACGCGTTCTACCTCGGCGCGGTCATCGTCGGGCCTGGTGGCGCCGCGAAGCTTCGGCGTAACGCACGCCCGGCACAGGCCACGTTCGCAGCCGACGGCAACTCGGATGTCGGCTTGCCTGGCAGCCTCTAAAAGAGTTGTAGCGCGGCTAATTTCGGCTTTGCGACCGCTGCGTAGGAACCGGACCGTGTACCGTTGGCCGTCATCGGCGGGGCGGTCGACGGTCGGCGGGGTGAACGACTCGGTATGGAAGCGGTCAGGGGCAAGGCCAAGGCCATGAACGTACTGCTGCGCGAGTTCAATCATCGCAGGAGGCGCGCACACATAGGTTTCGCGGTCCGCAATGTCCGGAACATATTGCTGGAGGAGAGTTTGGGAGATCTGCCCGTGCGCGATGTTCCTACGGCGCGAACGTGTGTCGGTGAAGAAGTGGACCTTGATACCCGAGTCATTGGCAAGGCGACGCAACTCGCGCTCGAAGATGATCGAGCGATCGTCACGGTTGAAGTACAACAACACCGCGTCGGACGCCGGTGCGTCCCGAGCGATCTTGCGCAGCTGGCTAATGATCGGGGTGATCCCCACCCCGCCTGCGATAAAAAGCGACTTACGCGGTACTGCCGTCATCGTCAGGCCGCCGGTGCTGGTGGGTCGGCCAACCAACGTCACATACTTTCCGGCGCGCAGGGTGTCGTTGAGCCGGTTGGACACTCGCCCGCCGGCGACGCGCTTGATGCAAATCTCCATGACGTCGGAGCCGGCGCTGTCGTGAAGAAGGCTGTACTGACGAACCAGCACGTCGCCGTCAACTTCGACTCGGAGCGAGACGAACGCACCGGCATCCCAGGAGATGTCGTCCCAGCCGCGAGGCTTTTGCAATCGGACGTGGATCGCCTGACCCTGTCCGACCGGGCGAGCCGACAGCACCTTGACCGGCACGTTGTAAAACTTCGGCTTGTCCAGGTAGGGCCCCTCGGGCAGCGGCTTGTACGCGGCACCGAACGCCAGTCGCCGGAGCAGCGACACCGGTTGCGTCAGAAGGCGCAGTGGGTTATCGATCTCTCGCTCGCCAAACGGGATTGACAGGCCGGTCAAGGCCTTCACCAAGAGGCTGAACGCTTCCTCAAGCGGTGTTTCATGGTAGGGCAGGCCGTGCCGCGCTGCTATTTCGCGTACGGCGGGAACGATTTCGCGCTGCCGGTTGGGGGGCAGGTCCGGGAACAGGTGGTGTTCGATGTGGGTGTCGAGACCGCCGTAGAAGACACTGAAATCGGGCCTGTTCTCAAAAGGAACCTCCTCGATGAGGATGCGTTCCAAGAAGTTGTTGACGCGTGGACTGTGAATGAAGTTCCGCGTTGCACGGATTTGACGTTCGTAGTACTCATCTGGCGTTTCGTCGGGGCCGGGGTCGGGAAACATCTCCACCTCACCGGCGTGGTGCTCGATCGCGACAAGGAAGAACACCGACATGTACCCGGCAACCCCGCCGGCGTAGTTGGCCAGCAGTGACGGTAGGAACTTGATTCCGGCGGCCAGAGGTTCGCGCAGATAGCGCTGCTGCGCATCGCGCAAGGCGATACGCGCGGGAGCGGCCAGCGTGTTCCGGCTGAAGAAGCGTTGCCCTGCTACCTGCCGCGTGATGTTGGCGAGAATGAACGGTGCGGCTTGGGGTGCCGTCGAAGCGAGCGCCCAGATGATCGCGAGCTGCACGGCGTGATGGCCAAACCAGTCTTGACCGGCCATTGCTCGGGCGAGGCTGTAACCGAGGTCGTGATCGCGGCCGGCGACGTTGGTGTGGGGGTGATGTCCCTGGTGGTGCATCACCTTCCATTGGTTCGTGTCGACGTTGAAGTCCCACTCGTAACGCTCCGAGTGGTATTCCCCGCAATTCGGCAGGTGGTCATAGCTCCCGTGCACGATGTTGTGGCCAAGTTCTGAGAACTGGAGCGTTCGATACAGCATCTCGAGGATTGCGGCACGGCCGATGGCCTGCGGTGAACCGTCACGCAACAACTCAAGCCGACGAGCGTTGATCGCCTCGCCGTACGCGGTCACGTTGCGGATATGGGCGAGGTCTTCATCGCCTATCTGCGCCTTGGTGCGGCGGTACAGGTCTTGGAGTTCGTCGGCAAGGCTTGCCTTTTGGCTAACAACGGCGGTAGTCATACCGCCACGCTAGGTAGCGAACGCGTGTACGGGAATGTTCCTAAGGGACAACGATTTGGTATTTTCGGACAGTGATGACGGCCCCGGTCTGGGCGGTGCCTCGGGGCACCGAAGGTGTTCGAATCATGGTGCGTGCCGGCATGGCGTACCAGATGACACCGGCGGAATGCCTTGCGGGCAGCGGATTGACGGAGGCAGACCTAGAAGACGAGAACTCCGAGATCTGGGTCCATCAGGAGTTCACCGTCATCCGCAATCTGATTGGCCGGCTCGGCGATCGACCGGGCGTCGGTGTCGAGGTGGGGCTGCACTCTACGTTGGGCCGCGCCGGGGTTATCGGGTTCATGGTCCTGGCCGCACCCACCCTGCGGCAGGGTGTGGAGTTGGCCCTGCCCTTCCTCGCTCTCTCACCGACACACCTCCGGCTCTCGGTGGAGGATGACGAGGAGCACGTGTACTTGGTCGGTGACGACAGCGAGCTGCCGGGTGACATCCGGGCGTTCATCGTGGAACGTGACCTGGCCGGATTGGTCACCGCAATGCGGGCCGCGAACATCGAAGTGGCGCCGCTTCAATTGGAAACGACACTCGACGCGGAGCGGGCCGCCAAGCTTGCGGATGTCCTGCAAGTTCCGGCGAGTGCGATCACGGCGGGCAGGCGCACGAATCGGATCGTAGCCGCGCGAGATTTTCTGGATCAGCCGTCTCCACTTGCGGATGCGAACACGGCTCGTATGCTCGCCCACCATTGCCGGGAACTGTTGGATCGCAGACTGTCTCGGGTCGGAGTTGCTGGACAGGTACGCAGCCGGTTGTTGCACAACTCCAGCGAACTGCCCTCGATGCAGACTGTGGCGGACGAATTGCATGTCGATCCACGGACCCTGCGCCGCCGTCTGGTCAGCGAAGGGACTTCGTTTCGGGCCCTGCTCGAGGAGGTGCGGCGCAAGTTGGCGATCGAACTACTAGCGCAAGACGCGTCGGTGGAGGAAATTGCCAAGCGACTGGGGTATGCCGAGACTGCGAACTTCACCCGCGCATTCACGCGCTGGGAGGGCATGGCGCCCAGTCACTTCCGGAAGTTGAGCTGAGTCCCAGGTAGCCGCCCTGCTGGCGGCATGGGTGTGCCACTGGCCGGCTTGGAGGGTGGGCGACGCAATACAGCGCTCATGTTGACACGCGATAGTGCCAACTCCTATTCTCCACCAGGAACTACGTCGTTCCTACTTTGTCTCGTGGTAGTCGGCCGGATCACACGACGTGCACCTGCCATGTGTCATGACCCGACGAGCGAGAAAGGCGCCATGTGGACATCGATCACCCCCTGTCCATCGATCTCCTCGGTGACGATGGAAGGCGCTACCAACTCCGCTTCCGCGGCGAGGTCTCCGGTGCTGGCCAACTCGTCGGCGTCATTGTGAAGGACCGCAGTGAGCGCGCGAATGTTCTGGAACTTAGCCGACCTGGCGTCTACTTCCATGACGTCGCGCCAGTCCTCTATGGCTTGGAAAAGTCGGTCTACCTGACGAATCACACCATCGACCTGTCCGCTTTTTGCCGATGCATCGATGACGCCGGGCTTGGTCACCGGCCCGAGGGCCTTCTTGGTGGAATGCCCTGCGGCACAGATGACGGCGTGCTTTCCGCGGCGACGCGAGTGATCGGTCCGAACGAAGCGGCAGATGAGCGACCGGTGGAGCTATTGCGCCCTCGGTTGAGTTGGAAGAACAAGTCGCGGCAGTGCGATCCGGCGATCGACCGCTGGTGGATCGCCCGTCGATACCGTCGCATGCAGGAAGCGATGGGGCGCAAATGAAGCCGGATCAACTTCGCATCGAGCTACTGTCGATCCTGGCTGCTGCTGAAGAGCCAGTCACGACGACAGACGCCCGGATTGCGATCGCTCGCATGCTTCATGCCCACGACCGTCCGGTGGTGGCCGAACAGGTCTATCGCGCCTTGGTGCTGTTACAGCGGCGGGGGCTAGTGCGTCGCGTCGACGACTCCTCGAGTCGTGGGGTGCGATGGGAACTGGTCGTGCCCTTCTGCGAGATCCCCGGTCCGTTGCGCGGTTACCGACAGCATCCAGTGCAGAGTGTGCGCACTGCGTCATGTTGTGGCCGAACCGGACCCTACAGCGCCGAGAGGGTGTGACTGAACTGAAACTGAATGAAATTCTGCCGAGGAGGTAGATCGCCGGCGAGTGTGCTGCCAGGTTGAGCGCTGTTAAAACTTCGAACTAGCATGTGCTGGAACAGAAATCGCTGCGTTCAGACGAACTGACGCACCGTCAAGATTCTGTGGAAGTCTCGAAATATATTTCTGCACAGAGTATTTCGCTGAAGATCACCGGCGTTTCATCCCCCGCAGTTCCCGGCGGTAGCTAGAATGAGATCCAGTCGGATGTACTTAGGTTGCGTGCGGATTTCGATGAGCCGCGACCTTTTCCCGAGAAGGAGAGTTCGGAGTGTCCGAAGAGGTGGAGGCTGCGGTAGACGGGGCGGCGCTGAAACCTGTATCGAAGGTTGGCTCTCCGATGCGTTGGTTGCGCGGGAGAAATCAGCGTCCCGGGGTGGTGTCGATCGTAAGGGCGGCGCGTCGGAAGCTGCCGGGGGATCCGGAGTTCGGTGACCCGTTGTCGACCGCCGGTCCTGGTGCCCCCAGTGCGGTGGCTCGTACCGCTGATCGGTTGCTGCGAAGTCGTGATGCTGCCTCGCGCGAGGTGAGCCTAGGGGTGCTGCAGGTGTTGCAGGCGTTGTCGGATTCGGTGTCACGCCGGATTGTCAATGAAGAGGTGACGCTGGTTTTCACTGATCTGGTCGGGTTTTCGTCTTGGGCGTATGAGGCTGGGGATGATGCCACGGTGGCGTTGCTGCGCCAGGTGGCGAGCGCGGTGGAGACGCCTTTGTTGGGTGTTCGGGGTCAGGTTGTAAAGCGGTTGGGTGATGGGATTATGGCGGTGGTTTCTGATCCCACCGCTGCGGTGCGGGCCGTTGTTGCTGCCGAGGCTGCCATCAAAGAGGTGGAGGTGCAGGGGTACCGGCCGAGGATGAGGGTGGGTATTCACACTGGGCGCCCGCAGCGGTTGGGGTCAGATTGGCTTGGTGTCGATGTAAATATCGCGGCTCGGGTCATGGAGCATGCCAGCAAGGGTGGGATCATGATCTCTGGTCCCGCGTTGGATCTGATTGCGCAGCAAGATTTGGACGAACTGGGGCTCTATGCCAAGAGGGCGCCGCGGCCGATTTCGGTTAGCAAAGTGACGGGCATTCCGCCCGATCTGGCCATCTACCGTCTCAAGTCGAGTAGTGACTCGACGGCGGTGTTGTGCGGAGACTGTTGTTAATTCACCATTCGTAATGGTAGCCACAAGTGTTTTTGTGGTGACTAGCCACTATCTCGAACTAGGTGAATACGATCGAGGCGGGCCCTCATCAATTCGTGCCCATGAACATTAACTAGCGTTGACTGGTTCGGTTGAGGTGGTCGCCGTCAAACCTGTTCCTGTGGGAGCGCAGGTCTCTGCAGTACCGTGCCCATCAACTGTAGGTGAGAATACGTTGCACGGATATGGCACGAGCTCGCTGGGGGCGAGCATTCGTCTTGGGGGCGAGATGGCATCCGCCCAAGTTCATACCATGCGCATGAGTGGCGTGCGAGACGGTGGCACGGGCAGCATGGTCAAAAGCTTGGAAAGGGCAGTGCAAGGGAATTTGAATCGTCCGGTCGAAGGCAATATCGCGTTGCTTTTCTAAGATCGAACTCTGCGCCCCGAGCAGCTGAATACGGGTTCTACTGCACCGGCTGTCTCTAGCAGGAGGGGTGCGCCAGGTTGCGTTCGATTCCTGCACGTGGCGCCACCACCACGTAGTTTCCTGGGGGTCGCCTCCTCGGCCGGCTCTACCCATCCACGCGGCTTACTCTCGAGACTTGGCCACGAGGTACCTGCCTGGCGCGCATCCCTGGATCTTCGCGCCACCCTATAACGGTCTCCCTCGTAGATGCTTCAACATGAACGGCCGGAGCAACAAATGTCGACTTGCGCTGCGATGCTGAGCTAGTCCCAGATGGGCTATTCCTGCTCGCGCAAACGGTCTGTAAATAGACGCCTGATAGGGCGCTATAGCTGTTTATTTTCGTCAACCAAAACCTGTTCTCGGGTTCGCCAGGGCTAGTTGGGCGCTATAGCGCCATAATTGTTATGCGACTCGTAACGGCTTTCGAAAAGCAGGCAAAATTCGATTTCCTTCTGACTGCAAACTTATGTAGAGTCTGCTGCGGTAGGCAAGGTAGTTTTGGCGCGTCATACAGTGACTCTGTCCGCCCAAATTCAAGCTGGCGACCAACACCGCTTTCTGTTAACTTAGGAGCGCAGCCATGATTTCCAAGCCGTACAAGGTGGATGGAATGTGCTGCGGAGAATGCGAAATGGCAGTCTTGGATGCAGTAGCTCAGGCTCGAGGAGTAGAAGCGGCCGAAGCTAGTGCGCGCACCGGGGTACTCGTCATTGAGAGTTCGCTTCCAGTCGACACCCTGGATGTGCTGGACGCGGTAAAGAATGCCGGTTTTACCGCGAGGTTGTTCTTGTGCGAGCACCCGCTGTCGTCCATCGACTCCGACTCTTGGCGTAGCTCGGCAACGGACGCCTGAACTGGGCAAGAAACTAGGCAAGAGAGGAAGGGGTCTCATGGAGGGGGATTACGTACTATCGGATGGCTTGCGTGGTCCCGATGGAAAGCTTTACCAACTGCGTTTCCGGGGCAACGTGCTGGGCGCGGGCCAACTCATCGGCGTCATCGCCAGAGACGGCTTGGGCGGCGGAGGGTATGTGGAGATTAGCCGACCGAAGGTGCATTTTCACGCTATCGCCCCTGTCCTGCACGGCTTACGGAAGTGGGCCTATTTGACCAATTACTCCGTCGATCTTCTCACCGTCTGCGAGTACATCGATGAGGCCGGATTGGGTTTCGGCGCTAGGGATTTCGGAGCTCACGCTGTTGAAAGCACGAGTGTTGAGCAGCGGCGGTCCGCCTGAGCAAAACTGACGGGCCGGTAGCGCCGCAGCGGTTGCGTCCACGGAAGTGGTGTACGAGTCGGGCTGAGAGTTGAGGGCCGGGCGTAGTAAGAGCGTTGTGTCTGAAGGCGTATCGCTGGAAGTCAAAGGCGGATTCCTGATGTCGTCGAAAGTCTGGGTGAACCGCCCCGGTGAATTCGGAAACTCCAATCAGACTGTGCGCCAAGTGTTTAGTCGCGTTGGGTAGGACGAGTCTGTCTGCTGGTTAAGCAGGGTTGCAGACTTCGTCTGACCGTGTGCGTCAGAAATCCTCGTGGTGATTGCGTCGTGTGTCGTTGCGGCGGAGCCAGCGCGTACTTTCAGGAGGTTTGGGATGCGCAGAGTGTGGCGTGGTGGGGGCGGCCGTTGGTTGGTGATGGGGTTGATGGGGGTCCGGGTTTGCCGGGTGGGGCTGGTGGGTTGTTGTACGGCAATGGTGGTAGGGGCGGTGATGGCGGGGTTGGTCAGGCTGGTGGTGCTGGGGGGTCGGCGGGGTTGATCGGCCATGGTGGGGCTGGCGGTGTGGGTGGTCCGGGTGAAAGCGGTGGTGCGGGGGTAATGGCGGCTGGCTGTATGGGAATGGGGGTGCCGGTGGGTGGTGGGGGTGGGTGGGGTGGGTGGGCGGTCATGGTGGTGGTGGGGGGGCACCAGTGGCGGGGTGGTGGGTGGTGCATGGTGGGGATGGCTGGGGTGGGTTGGCGGGTTTGGGCTGGGTGGTGCAGTGGCGGGTGATTTCGCTGGGGTCGGTGGTGATGGTGGGGCCGGCGGTCATGGCGGTTGGTTGTATGGCGATGGTGGTGTCGGCGGTGCTGGCGGGTCTGCTCTGGTTGGTCATGGTGGCGGGGCCGGTGGTGCCGGTGGTGACGCGGGGTTGCTGGGTGTCGGTGGTGCGGGCGGGGCGGGCGGCAACGGTGCAGTCGTTAATGCGGATGTGGATGCGCACGGTGGGCGCGGTGGTGACGGTGGTGCGGGTGGCTGGTTGTATGGCGCCGGCGGGGCCGGCGGCGCCGGCGGCGTGCGGCCGAGCAATGTCGGTGGGTTTGGTGGCGCTGGCGGTGCGGCAGGGCTGCTGGGTGATGGTGGGGCCGGGGGTGCCGGCGGAGCGGGGATCGGCAATTTCCAATACGGAGGACGCGGGGGCGACGGCGGGGCCGGCGCAACGGCGGATTGCTGTATGGCACCGGCGGAGCCGGCGGCGACGGCGGAACGGGGGGCGGCTCCAAGCAGGACACCGGAGGGCACGGTGGCAACGGCGGGGCTGGTGGCAACGCCGGGTTGCTTGGCAACGGCGGAGGGGGGCGGAAGTGGAGGGACTGCCGACGTTAAGGGGTGGAATGGGATGGCGGAGAATGGGGCCGGCGGGGATGGTGGGAATGCCATACGGTTCGGAAATGGTGGCGACGGCGGGGCTGGTGGCGCCGGCGGGCGTAGGTCAGGGGCACCTGGCTCCGGTGGCCTCGGCGGGGCCGGTGGGTCGTGGTCTGGACAACCCGGCAGGACTGGCCCCAACGGCTGACCCGAATTCACCGCGGCCCGAATCTGGCCCTCGGTGGCGGCCACCGGTCGCGACCGCGATAGCGGCGCCGTCGTCCCGCGATAGGCGGTGTTCACTGAGACGTCGTCGTGGGGGGCGGGCGGACATGCTCGGTGGATGAGATGCAGCGCTGGCCACAACTTCACCGATCGCATTGCATGTCGTACGTGAGCTACTCCGGGCGTACCCGCCGCCCGTCCTGGCGTTTAGAACGCTCCAAAGTCAGCTGTTTTCCCAAATCGCATCGTTGCGAGCAGGTGGCGACCCTGTGAGAAGAACCAGAAGTTTACTGACTGACCTGTTAATTCGCCCTTACGGCACCAGTATGCGAATTATACTTCTGGCGTTCTTGCCAACATGTACTCGGCCTCTACGTAGGAGTTCCTCCGTGAATGGGGTTTATGCATGAGTTCGCTGTCTCGACGGATGTTGCCGACACCAACCTGTCAGCACCAGCGATCAGCGCCGCAGCCGTCAGAGTCCCAGGAGGCGACCGCGACTCCGGAAGTTCCCGCGAAGCCTTCCGCGAAACCTTCCAAACCGGGAATGCGCGCGCCGGAGCCGACATCGGCGTCTACCGAGTTGACCAAGGTGTCGATTTATCTCGACGAGCACGCCGACGCGTTCTTGGAGAGCGTGCGCGCCACGGCACGCACCGCCGAGCCTCGGGTAGATGCCACAAGAAGCGCCGTCGTTCGTCTCGCGCTTACGCGAATGGCTCAGCAACTCAGCGCCGACGAGGTGGTTGCCCAACTTCACCGTCGCGCATCGGACCACAGGGGGCCTGGCCGTAAACGTGCGTGAAGGGGGCGACTTTACGGCCGTAGCCAGGGCGGTGTCCGGATAGTCGCTCGCTAGCCAAGAGGCCCTACGTTTAGCCTCGGTGTTGGGTGATCGCCGGGGCTTGCCCACCCGGGCCGGGCCGCCCCTCAGGGGTCTGGCAATTGGGTGGCGAGGCCCCTTGCGCAGCTACCAAAGCCTGGCTGTGCAACCAATGCCGCCGCCAGTAGTCGATCACGGGTTGTTAGGGCCATCCGTCGGTGCCGGATTTGCCTGGGCTACCGCCGGGTCCGCCTTGGCCTCCGGGGCCGCCCTGACCGCCTTTGGCGGTGCCGCCGCCCGCGCTGGCGTTACCGCCATCACCTCCGGTGCCACCGGTGGTGCCGATGCCGGAGCTGTTTCCGCCGGTACCGCCCTGACCGCCATAGCTGTCGCCTGCGCCCTGAATGGTGCTTGCACCCCCGCCGCGACCGCCGTTGCCTCCTGTAAGACCGGTCCCGCCAGTCCCGCCGGCGTGGCCGATCGCATCTCCAAGTCCGAGGTGGTCCGCCTGGCCGCCGGCACCGCCATTTCCTCCCTTGGTGGCGCCGTTACCGCCGTTGCCGGGTGCGCCGCCGATGGCGGCATCGGTCGAGTCAGCGTTGTATATTACAGCCCGGCCGCCGTTGCCCCCGTTGCCGCCAGCGCCGGTGGTGCCGTGACCCCCGTCGCCCCCGGCGCCAGCGATCGGGGCCGTTAATCCGTTCATATAGACGTTGCCGCCGTGACCGCCGTTGCCGCCGGTGGTGCCGTCGCCGCCAGCACCGCCGGTGCCGCCGATAACCACGCCGGTAGATCGGGGATTAACAACATCCGCTTGACCGCCCCAGCCGCCGTGGCCGCCGGTGCCGGTGGCGCCGCCGCTGGCACCGGGGGCGCCGTCGCCGCCGATCGTGTTGCCGAGGCCGCGGTTCACCGCATCGCCGCCCCAGCCGCCGCTGCCGCCGCCTGCCAGGCCGGTGCCGCCGAGGCCGCCCGCGCCGCCGAGGGCGGCACCTGTTGCCTCACTGTTGTTGATGCGTGCTGCGCCGCCCCAGCCGCCGTCGCCGCCCTGGCCGGTTTCGCTGTTGCCGCCGTTGCCGCCGGCCCCGCCGGTGATGGTGGCATTAGGGGCTATAGGGCTGTCGTAGCCGTTGCCGCCGTCGCCGCCGCGGCCGCCGGTTCCGGTGCCGGCGGCGTTGCCACCGGCACCGCCATCGCCACCGCGCCCTCCGTAGCCTTTTCCTCCGTTGCCGCCGTCGCCGCCGTTGCCGTTGCCGCCTGGGGCGGCGTTACCGCCCGGCCCGCCCGCCCCGCCGTTGCCGAAGGCGCCGCTGTTGCCGCCATTGCCGCCGTTGCCGGCGTTTATGCCGGGGGTCTCGGGGCTGTAGCCGGCCCCGCCGTTGCCGCCGTTGCCGCCGTTGCCGTGGATGGTGACACCTGAGGCTCCGGCGGCGCCGGCAGCGGCGCCGGGGCCACCGGCTAGGCCGCCGGCCCCGCCGCGTCCCACTGCGCCGGGATCACCGCCAGTGCCGCCAGCACCGCCGTGGATGAAGTCGGCGGTTCCGGCGCCACCGGCACCGCCGTTGCCGGGTGCTCCGGGGTTGCCGCCGGCCCCGCCGTCCCCCCCGTCGCCGTAAGCGCCGGCTCGAGACAGCCCGAATTGGCTGGCCAGGGCCGAACCGCGCCCACCGACGCCGCCCCCGCCGCCGGCGCCGCCATCGCCGCCGTCGCCGCTCGCACCCCCGGTGCCGCCCCAGCCGCCGGCGGTGACGGCATCCCAGCCCGCTCCTCCTGCTCCACCGGTTCCGCCGGCCCCGCCAACGCCACCGCGCCCGCCGGCGCCGCCGTCACCGAAGAACAGTCCACCGTTACCGCCGATGCCGCCGTTGCCGCCGATGCCTCCGGTACCGCCGGCGCTACCGGCACCACCGGCCAAGGTGGCGCTGCCTGGTGTGCCGGCGGTGCCTACAGCACCGGCGCCACCTGCCCCGCCGGTGCCGCCGTGGCCGCCGTGGCCGAAGAACAGGGCGCTGCCGCCGGTGCCGCCCATTCCGCCGGGCAAGCCGGCGGCGCCGGTGCCGCCCATTCCGCCGGGGCCGCCGTTGCCCCACAGCCAGCCGCCGGTGCCGCCGGTGCCGCCGGGGCCGCCGCCTACTCCGCCGGTGCCGCCTGCTCCGCCGTTGCCGATCAGCCCTGCCGGGCCGCCGGTACCGCCGGCTTGCCCTGGTGCTCCCGACCCGCCGGCCCCGCCGTTGCCCCAGAGAATGCCGCCGGCCCCGCCGTCGGCGCCGGTTCCGGGTGCTCCGTTGGCGCCGTCACCGATCAACGGGCGCCCCAGCAGCAGGTTGGTGGGCGTGTTGATCACGCCCAGGATACTGTTTTCTACGGTCTGCAGGGAGGGGATATTGGCGGCTTCTGCGCTGGCGTAGGTTGTCGCGGTGCTGGCCAGGGTTTGGGCGAACCGTTCGTGGAAGGCTGCGGCTTGGGCGCTGAGCATCTGGTATTGCAGGCCGTGGTGGGTGAACAACGCCGCGATCGCTGCGGAGACCTCATCGGCCCCCGCTGCCAGCAGTTGCGTGGTGGGCGCCGCTGCGGCTGCGTTGGCCGCGCTCAATGATGAGCCGAGCGTGCTGAGGTTTTCTGCGGCGGCTGACACGGCGTCGGCGCCGATAAAGACATACGACATGGCAAAGCCTTCCTGGCTGATTAATGGGCCGACTGCCGTCGGCTAGCCACTCACCGAACTGCACCACACAAATGTGGTGGATGTAGTTCAAATGCTAATCGGTGTTGATGTCAATATCGTTGACAACAACAAGCCTGGGGGTGCCAACCCGGGGTTCCGGCCACCGTCTAGAGGTTTCTTCCGGTGCGTAATCAACGAGTCCATTCCATCTATGGCGCTATAACGTCTATTTTGACTTGTTTGGGTGCTATAAAACGTCTTTATGGTGGGGTTGTAGCGGGTAGGCGGCATCGATCCGGGGTTGAGAAAACCTGTTCTGGCCTGGTCTTACCTGGTTGGGTGTGGGGTTGGGGTGGTATCTGAATTCGGGGTGGGTGAGGGTGCCTCGTCGTGTATGTGGGTGGTGGTGTCGGGGGTTTATTTGTGTAACTGCTAGGCCTGGTGTGAGGAGGCGTCGTTGATTTGGCGACATAATTAGATCGCTGAGTGTATCGGTCAAAAGTGTGATGTTGTTAATATCGGCGGGCGGAGTTGGCGTGGGCGTGGCATGCTGGTTCGTGGTGGGCTGTTGTGACTTTGTTGTCACTATTTAATGTGACTTTTTAGGGGGCTTGGATGAATTCTTCATTTTCTGCGCGAGGCTTATTAGGTGCGGCGCCGTGCGGTTGGTCGCCCAGTGCTGATGACAGGCGATTTCCCCAGTCCGCATTCCTTACTGAGGCCCTGCTGAGTCAAGCCAGTGCGCGCCGATACGCCAGCGGGCCCGTCCGTCCGACAGCAGAGGCGTGTACGCCGTGAGCGCTTCCGGGGATCGGTTTGGCCGATCTCGGCTTACCTGCCCTAACGACGTCCGCAGCAATCAACCAAGGAGCACCGTGTGAATGCCTTTCTTCCGGCGTATCCGACCGAGTTCAAGGCCAAGGCCGTGTCCCGGGTGATTGATTCCGGGCACACGATCGCCGAGGTTGCCCGCGAGCTTCGCCTCAATGAGTTTCTCTTACGGCGGTGGCTCGCTGACGAGCGAACCTGCAGGTCGATCGGGCAATCAGGCGGAGAAGCCGACTTGCGGTTGGCGGCCGACGATGGCGACTGTGACCGCCGTCGTAGCGGCCGCCGACCATCTCACCGACAAGGCCGCAAAGGTTGACGTCGCACCCAGCCGTCGGGCACGACGGTAGCCGAGCGGGCAGTCGGCAGGGAACCGGGGGAGTTAGCCCATCCCACGGGTACCTACTTCAACAGCGTTGGCAGTCGCTCCAGTAGCCCCGGCAAGGCGCGACTCGCCGACTCGCGGATGGTGAGTGTCACATATGGGGTCAACGGTGTCGGCTCGGGATTCACCTCGACCACGGCGGTGCCGCGCGCCAAGGCCATCTCGGGCAACCCGGCCGCCGGATACACGATCGCTGACGTACCGACTACGACCACTACGTCGGCAGATTCCATCGCGTCAACCGCGTGCCGCCAGGGCCCCTGGGGCAGCGCCTCACCGAACCACACGATGTCGGGCCGGATCAGGCCGCCGCAATGGCAGACCGGTGGCTCCACTTCGATGGTCGGCTCGGTCATCGCCGGCAGCTCTTCGTGAAAGGGCTTATTGCAATGCGCACAACGGAATTCGAACAAGCTGCCGTGCAGATGGTGTACGGGAGAGCTGCCCGCGCGTTCGTGTAGGTCGTCGACATTCTGGGTGATGACGGTGACGTCGGCGTCCTTCTGCCAGTCGGCGATCGCCCGGTGCCCGGCGTTGGGCTCGACCGTTCCGACGAGGTAGTGGCGCCAGAGATACCAGCCCCACACGCGCTCGGGGTTGCGTTCCCAGCCCTGCACACTGGACAGCTCGTAAGGGTCGAAACGGGCCCACAAGCCGTTCTTGTCATCGCGGAATGTCGGCACCCCGCTCTCCGCGGAGATGCCCGCGCCGCTCAGCACCGCCACTCGCATCCCACAAACATAGTCGTGCTTGGTAGATACTGGGGATGTGGAGCTGCGAGATTTACTGCGGGTTGACGTCAAGGCGGGCAAACCGCTGTTCGACCAGCTCAGGACTCAAGTGATCGAGGGCGTCCGGGCCGGCCAGCTGCCGCCCGGCACGCGACTGCCGACGGTGCGCGACTTGGCGGGCCAGCTTGGGGTCGCGGCCAACACGGTGGCCCGCGCCTACCGGGAGCTCGAGTCCGCGGCGATCATCGAAACGCGGGGTCGTTTCGGCACTTTCATCTCCCGATTCGACCCGACTGACGCCGCCATGGCCGCCGCGGCCAAGGAATACGTGGAAGTCGCCAAGGCGCTGGGGCTCACCAAGGAAGACGCCATGCGTTACCTGCTGGCCGTCGACGTCGACGAATAAGCGGACGGTCAGCCAAATTCGAGCAGGGTCAGGACTGGGCGCAGCGAATCGAAGACCGTCAATTTGTAGACCGTCGACAGGGCGGCGTTGAGTAATGCGCCGCGGCCCGGCGGCAGGTGAATGTCGCGAACCGCGCGAACGCCGGGCACCTTGTTCACCAGTTCTGCGGCCTCGCCGACGGACATGCTGAACGGCATCGGCGGTACCTTGTAACGCAACGACGTGCGCATCCCGAGGCGGCTCCAGATCGAGAACCAGCGCGGCGGCAGGTCGAAGAGCATCTGGCCGCCCGGAAACTTCTTGGCACATTGGGCGATCAAATCCATGGACTGCTCGGGTTGTAGGTACATCAGCAGTCCCTCGGCGGTGATGAACACGCCGTCGGAGGGGTCGACCGAGTCCATCCAGCTGTAGTCCAACGCGGACTGGGCACACACCGACACCCGCGGCTCCGCCGGCAGCAGACGCGAGCGAATATCGATGATCGGCGGCAGATCGACTGTCAGCCAATGAAACTGGCCGTCCGGGATCGCGGCGTCCAAACGCCAGAAGCTGGTCTGCATGCCCTCGGCCAGGGCCACCACGGTCGCCGACGGGTGCTGACGCAAGTAGAGCTGCGTTTGGATGTCGAAAGCCCGTGCGCGCAGCGCGATGTCCTGGCCGGTGCGTCCGAACTTGGCGAAGTCGAACTGGATCGAGTCGACCAACTTGACCGCCATCGGGTCGTCGATCAGTGCATCGGGTCGGCGCGCTTCGGCGGCCCGGGCGTTCAGCGTCAGCAGCGCGGTTTCGGAGACTCCGGCCAGAGTGACCTTCGCTCGTGACGCGTCTTCAGAAGAGGTCATCGCAACACCTTGTTCAAGGTCCGCAGATTGCGGGTCGTGGTCGAGGACTTGTAACGCTTCTTGCCCATTGTCTGCCCGATGGTGCTGTCCAGGGTGCTGCCCTTGGGCACCTGCCAGTAGATGACGCCCTCACCGCGGCTGATCCGCTCGTCCGGGCCGGCGGTCAGCGCGGCCAGCTCGTCGAGCACGTCGGCGTCGGCGACGAAGGTTATGTAGGACTGGTAGCCCTCAACCTCCGGCTCGAAGGGGTACGCCGCGACGATCTCGCGGACCGTGTCGATCGGGTAGGACAACACCCACGCGTCGTAACCGAACCGTTCGCGCAGGGCGGCTTCGGCCTTCTTTCGTACCGTCGCGACTGATGAGGTCGATCCCAGCAGGATGTTACCGGTGGCCAGGATGGTGCGGACGTCGGTGAATCCGGCGTCGGTCAATGCAGCGGACACGTCGGCCATTTTGAGGTTGACGCCCCCGACGTTTACGCCGCGCAGGAAGGCCGCGAATTTGGTCGCCTCGGATCGGGTCATGGTCCAATTCCACCAGTCCGGGTAGAGACGTAGGCTTTCGGCATGAGACGCCAAGTCTTCGACGACAAGCTGCTGGCCGTGATCAGTGGGAACTCCCTCGGGGTTTTGGCCACCATCAAGCGTGACGGGCGACCCCAGCTGTCCAACGTCTCCTATTACTTTGACCCGCGTCGCCTGGTGATCCAGGTGTCGATCACCGAGCCGCGCGCCAAGACCCGCAACCTGCGTCGTGACCCGCGTGCGTCGCTATTGGTCGATGCCGACGACGGCTGGTCGTACGCGGTGGCGGAAGGCACGGCGGAGCTCACGCCGCCGGCTGCGACTCCCGATGACGACACCGTCGAGGGGCTGATTGCCTTGTATCGCAACATCGCTGGTGAACATCCTGACTGGGACGAGTTCCGCGAGGCGATGGTCACCGACCGCCGCGTGCTGATGACGATGCCGATCACGCACGTCTACGGCCTGCCCCCAGGTAAGCGCTAACCGCGTTAGGCTGCTGATATGCCTGAATCGGAATCCCCAGCCGACGAGACCAAGCGCAAGTTCCGCGAGGCGCTCGACCGCAAGCTGGCCAAGTCGGCCGGCAGCTCGGACCACAAGGACGGCAGTGACAAGAAGTCACACGGCCCGCACGGCCACGGGCCTGAGGGGAATCGCCGCGAATTCCGGCGCAAGAGCGGCGGCTAGCGTCAGCGGGCGCTCCCGGGAAATTTTCGAATGCATTGCCGGTGAGCCATTTTGGGGCGCTGAGCGGCCGAAACCGCGGGCTGCGCCAAGTCGCCGAGCGGGTGAGAGCTAGAGTTCGACCATGAGTCAGCTCTGCCTCGCACAGGAGCCCGAGGCCGATCAACTGCTAGAGGAAAATCCGTTCGCCCTGCTGACCGGGATGCTCCTGGATCAGCAGATTCCCCTCGAAGTGGCTTTTGCCGGGCCGAAGAAGATCGCCGATCGGATGGGTAGCTTCGACGCCGCCGAGATCGCCGACTACGACCCCGAGAAGTTCGCCGCGCTGTGCTCGGAAAGGCCTGCGATACACCGCTTTCCGGGCTCGATGGCCAAGCGCATCCAGGCGCTGGCACAGATCATCGTGGACCGGTACAACGGCGACGCGGCAGCCGTGTGGCAGGCCGGCGACCCCGACGGGAAAGAACTGCTGAAGCGGCTCAAGGGGCTGCCCGGCTTCGGCGAGCAGAAGGCGAAGATCTTTCTGGCATTGCTGGGCAAGCAGTACGGCGTGCGGCCGCCGGGCTGGCAAGCCGCCGCCGGTGACTACGGCAAACCTGGCAGCTACTTGTCCGTCGCCGATATCGTCGACGCCGAATCCCTTGGGCGAGTGCGTTCCTATAAGAAGCAGATGAAAGCTCAGGCCTCTGAGAAAGCTAAAGGAAAGGCGGCCAAATGAAGACGCACATCACGTGTCCGTGTGGCGAAGCCATCGTCGGCAAGGACGAGGATGAACTGGTCGAGCTGACGCAGGCTCACTTGGCCGCCGTTCACCCGGGTCTCGAGTACGACCGCGACGCGATCTTGTTTATGGCCTACTGACCTCACGGCCCCCCCAGCACCCGCGAGCGCGCGTGTTTGTACAGCGACGCGCCGTGCGCGGCGTACATTTGCGCACCCTCGCGGCAGAAATTTACGGCACCACCGTCGAGCCGATCGTCGGCATGAACTGGCACTGCCGCTCCTTGGTGGTGACCTGCCCGAAGATCGTCGACATGATGCTGCCCGATCCGGTGTCGGCGATCGCGGTCAGCGTCGTCGGGCCGTCCGGGTTGATGTCGGGGCGCGGCTTGAGCGTGACGCTTCCGGATTTGCCGGTGGTGAGGTTTATCCAGGTCACGTTGAGAGGCAATTTTTGCACTTCGGCCGGTCCCGGGGTGCCGACGGCGGTGAACACGTAGGCGGTCTGGCCAGGTCCGGGACCTGGCGCGGGAATGGGGGCCGGACCGGCCACCGACAAGGCCGTCGCGAAGGCGTTAGTGCCGTCGGCAATGCAGTTGGTGCCGATCGACGGGTACATGAAGTCCTGTGTGACAGGTGTGTCCGGCCCGAAACCCGGTGGCGGGGACGCGGCCTGCGCGGGCGCCGGAGTGGGCGCGGATGCCGGGGTCGCCGCGGGCGCGGGTGCCGGAGCGTCCGGCGGGGGAGCGGGTGTGGCCGCGCCCGGCTGCCGGGCGGGGACCTCGGCGCGCACCGGGTCGACGGGGCGCTGCGAGGAAAGGTGCGGTTCCGGAGCCGGCGGCGCAGCCGGCGGCGGCCCAGCCGCGTGATTGGGGTCGATGCCCGTCGGAAGGTGGGGGAGAGTGCCCGGCTGCACCCCCGCCGGAGGCACATGCGGAACGCCCTCGGTCGGGACGACGCCGTTGGGGCCGGACGGCTCCGCGACGAACTCACCGACCGACTTGGCGACGTTCTGGGCCTCGGCGGGGGCCGTGGGATTGCGTTGGGTGAACGCCTGAGCCGCGGCCATCAGCATCTGTGTGGCTTGGCCGGGGTTGGTCGCCGCCTGCTGGATTATCGGGCTCAACTGATCTAACGCGGGAAGCCCCGGTAGCTGTTGGATGGGGCTGGGCGGCGGTGTCGCCGGGTCGGCTGCCGCGCTCGGACTAAGAGCGAGCGCGGCAGCCGATGTGACGACGACTGCGGCCAAACCTTTGGACAGACTCCAAGTGCTTGCCACGGTGTTCTCCCGGTGGTGGTTGTAGTGGTCTAGCCGTCGGACGGGGATCGCTCAGGGCAGCGCTGCAAGCAGCGTCTGCGGCGGAGCCGGAGCGCCCGGGTTAGCCGGTGCCCCGGGAGCACCCGCTGCGGGCAATCCCGGAATTGCGTTGGTCAGACCCGGTAGTGCCGCCTGGGCCAGACCGGGCAAAGCCGATGCGATGCCGGGAAGCGCCGCGGCAGGAGCCGCGGCCGCAGCCGGAGCGGCAGGCGCCGTGAGACCCGGAAGCGGGGTGTTCACCCCGGGGATGGTCGGAACCCCGGCAGGCGGTGCGGTGTTGGCTGCGGCCGGCGTGGCGATGGCCGGGAGCGGCGTGTTGACACCCGGAATGGACGGCACGCTCGCGGGCGCTTGTGCCGGTGCCGCCGGAGCGGCGACGGGGGCCGTGAGACCAGGGATCGGCGTGTTCACTCCCGGAATCGACGGGACCGACGCGGGCGAACCGGCCGGCGCCGACGGTGCGGCCGGGGACAACCCTGGCAGCAGCGAGGTCGCGGCGGGTACTGGGTCGGGTGCCCTCGGTGTGGCCAGCGGCGGGGTGGCGCCCAGCGCCGTCGCCAGGTTTTGCAGGATCTGCGGTGCATTGGCGGCTGAAGCGATCAGCTGCTGCGGAATGTTGCTCACGTCGGGCGCCGGCGCCGGTGCCGGATCTGCGTGGGCGATACCGCCCGTCAATAGTGCGGCGGACGAACCGAGCAGGATGGCGGCGGCTCGTACGACGGTCCAAGTGGTTGGCATGGCTCTCCCTGGTTGTCGATGACAGGTCCCCCACAGGACCTGATGCCGAAGCTATCGCGGTACAGAAGTGACTCAAGTGACACGTGTGGCATTTATGGGATCGTTATTGATACGAGCGGTCGCGGTGACCGGATCCGCGGCCCTCGATAGAGTCGGACGAATAGACACCATCTCGGCCGCCCCGGCGGCACACTCGGGCCAACCACTGGCCAGTCGGATCGCTCATGCGGGGCCGTTACTGCTGGCACTGAGCGTGGCCGTGCGGTTTGCCTTGACCTACCTCGCGCCCCGCGGCGCGAACTTCGTCGACCTGCACGTGTATGTGAGTGGGGCGGCCGCGCTCAACCATCCCGGCACCCTGTACAGCTACGTTTACGCAGATCAGACGCCGGATTTCCCGCTCCCGTTCACCTACCCGCCCTTCGCCGCGGTGGTTTTCTACCCGCTGCACCTGCTGCCGTTCGGGTTCGTGGCGTTCTTGTGGCACGCCGCGATCGTGGCGGCGCTGTACGGCGTGGTGCGGATCAGTCAGCGGTTGATGGGTTCTGGCGACGGCGGCGGAGGCCGGCGTGTCGCGATGTTGTGGACGGCAATCGCGATCTGGCTCGAGCCGCTGCGCAGCAACTTCGATTACGGCCAGATCAACGTGATGCTGGTCTTGGCGCTGCTGTGGGGCGTCTACACCACGCGGTCGTGGCTGTCGGGTCTGCTCGTCGGTGTGGCCGCCGGGATCAAGCTGACACCGGCGATCACCGTCGTCTATTTCCTCGGCGTACGGCGCTGGGCTGCTGCCGCCTTCTCGGTCCTCGCCTTCCTGGCGACCATCGGTGCGTCGCTGCTGATCGTCGGGGAGCAGGCGCGCTTCTACTTCACCGATTTGCTGGGCGACGCGCGGCGGGTGGGGCCGGTCGGCACCTCGTTCAACCAGTCCTGGCGCGGCGCGATCTCCCGGATCCTGGGTCACGACGCCGGCATGGGGCCGCTGGTCCTGGCCGCGCTCGCGGTCACCGCGGTCGTGGCCGTGTTGGCTTGGCGAGCGCTCGACGACGCGGACCAGCTGGGCAAGCTGTTGGTGGTCGAACTCTTCGGGCTGTTGGCGTCACCGATCTCCTGGACCCACCACTGGGTGTGGCTGGTCCCGTTGATCATGTGGTTGCTGCAGGGGCCGATGCGCGACCGGCTGGGCGCGCGAATCCTGGGCTGGGGCTGGTTGGCATTGACCGTCGTCGGCGTGCCGTGGCTGCTGAGCTTCGAGCAACCGACCATCTGGGAGATCGGCAGGCCCTGGTATCTGGCCTGGGCTGGGCTGATCTACGTGGTGGCGACGTTGGCGACATTGGGCTGGATCGCCGGCCGGAATGTGCTGGCGCGCCGCGGTGCGTCGGCGGAGGTCGAGTAGTCACCGGCCGACGTCGTTGCGACCCCGCGCCGAGCGTCACGTTGGTGTGGCCGTCGACGCCGAGCGTCACGCCAGCGTGACGGGCCGATGGTGTTGGGCGGGTGCAGTTTGCGACGACGCGCCGAGCGTCACGTTGGTGTGGCCGTCGACGCCGAGCGTCACGCCAGCGTGACGAGCCGACCGGGCGCCGAGGCTGCAGTTTGTCCAACACGCCACTTTCCGGCGCGTTGCTGGATGACAATACGGTGGCCGCACTAGTGACTCAGGGAGCAGCCATGTCGTCATATGTGATCGCTTTGCCCCAGGTATTGGCCGCGGCCGCAGAGGATTTGACCGGTATCGGGTCGGCGGTGACGGCGGCGAACGCGACGGCGGCGAACTCGACGACGTCGTTGGCGGTCGCGGCGGGCGACGAGGTCTCGGCGGCGATTTCGGCCCTGTTCGGCAGCTATGCGCTTGAATATCAGGCTGTCAGCGGGCAGGTGGCGCAGTTCCATGAGCAGTTCGTGCGGGCGGTGGCCTCGGGCGGGTTGATGTATTCGACCGCCGAGGCCACCAACGCGGGAGTTCTCCAGCCGATACTCGACCTGATTAATTTGCCTACCAACGTATTGTTCGGGCGTCCGTTGATCGGCAACGGAACCGACGGCGCGCCCGGAACCGGCCAGGCCGGCGGGCCGGCCGGCTTTCTCATCGGCAATGGCGGCAACGGTGGTTCAGGTGGGATCGGACAGGCCGGTGGGCCCGGTGGTGACTCCGGTCTGTTGTTCGGCAATGGCGGGGCCGGTGGGGCGGCGGGCCCGGCGCTACGGGCGCGGTGGGCGCGGCCGGTGGGCGCGGCGGGGCCGGTGGGTTCCTGGGCGGGTTTGGCGGACCCGGCGGGCCCGGCGGGACGGGCGGGGACGGCGGTCTCAACCAGGCCGGGGGCGCCGGCGGGGTGGGTGGTGCCGGCGGCCTCACCAGGGCGCTGCTGTTGAACATGGGCGGGGCCGGCGGCCCAGGCGGTGCCGGCGGTACGGGTGGCCCGGGCAGTCAAAACGTTCCCCCGGTGCAGGGGGCTTCCGGCGCGCCTGGAGGTGAAGGTGGGGCAGGCGGTGCCGGCGGCCAGACTCTGGGGCTGTTCGGGACCGGCGGGCCCGGCGGGACCGGTGGTGCAGGCGGGATCGGTGGCGTCGGCGCCGACGGTGCTTCAGCCGCGTTGCCTGCCGTAGGGGCTGGCGCGGGTGGTAACGGCGGCATCGGTGGCAACGGTGGTCCCGGCGGTGTCGGTGGGATCGGCGGATTCTTCGGGTTCGAGGGCGATCGGGGCCTCTTCGGTAACGGTGGCAACGGGGGTGCCGGTGGAACGGGCGGCGCGGGCTACAACGCGGCTACCGGCCTGATACCGGGGGCATCCGGTGAGGTGGGCGGTCAGGGCGGTAACGGCGGTCAGGGCGGCAATTCTGGGGCCGGTGGCACGGCCGGCAGCGGCGGCAAGGGCGGCGCTGGCGGTCCCGGCGGCAATGGCGCCGACGGCGCCGGGTTGGTTTCTAACGGCGGTAACGGCGGGCCCGGTGGTACCGGAGGTGTTGGCGGGGCGCCCGGCAGCGGCGGCAACGCGGGCGGTTGGGGTGATGGTGGTGCAGGCGGTCAGGGCGGAGCCGGGGGTAACGGCTCGGCGGCCATCGTGGCCGGCGCAGCGGGGGGATCCGGCGGTAATGGTGGTGCCGGCGGCACCGGCGGGGCGACCAATGGAACCGGCGCCACAGCCGGCCGCGGTGGCAACGGCGGCAACGGCGGTTCGGCTCTACCGGCGGCAGCGGCCTCGGCGTCGACGGCGGTGTAGGCGGAGATGGCGGCAACGGCGGGGCGGGCGGGTTCGGTGGCACCGGCTTTGCCGGCGCCAACGGGGGTCTAGGCGGCATCGGCGGCAACGGTGGCGGCGGTGGTCAAGGCGCCACCGCACAAGGCGGTCTTGCCGGCCAAGGCGGCAATGGTGGCCGAGGCGGCGGTGGGGGCACCGGCGGCGACTCCAGCGGCACAGGAATCAACGGCAGCGGCGGGGCCGGGGGCAACGGCGGCACTGCCGGCAACGGGGGGCCGAGCACCAAGCCTGCGATCCTAGGCGCGACCGCCGGCGCTGGAGGCGGAGGTGGTGGCGCCGGAGGCTCAGGCGGCAACGCAGGCACAGGTGGTGTGGGCGGCATTGGCGGTGACGGCGGCGCCGGTGGAAGCGGCGGTGTCGGCGGCGGTGCGTCCTCCACCGACTTGGGCGGCGGGGGAGTTAGCACAGGCGGTGGAGGTGGGGCCGGTGGCGCCGGCGGCGCCGCCTCGGGCGGTGCCGGCGGGTTAGGTGGCGGGGGCGGTGGCGGCGGGGCAGGTGGCTATGCGTTTGGCCCGGGCGCTGTCGGCGGCGGTGGTGGCGGTGGCGGTGCGGCCGGGTCGGCGGACAAGGCCGCAGGCGATGGCGGTGCCGGCGGCAACGCCAACACGTTTGCCGGCGGTGCCGGCGGGATCGGCGGCACCAACCCCACCGGCACCGGCGGTGGTGGCGGTAGCGGCGCCGGCTTCAACACGCCGCAATCCGGCATCGGTAACGGCGGCGACTCGGGCGCAGACGGTGGCGCAGGTGGCACCGGCGCCTTCGGCAACGGCGGCGGTAGCGGCGGCGCCGCATTGGGCGAAGGAGGCGGCGCCGGCCTCAGCAACGTGGGCGGCGTCAGCAATGGCCGTCCCGGTCAGTCCGTCCAGTAGTACGGAGGCCAGTCACAAGGCTAGGCGGAGGTACCGTCGCCGCGGTCTAGCTTCCGAGGATCCCGTTGATGTCGCGCGCCATGTCGATGTCGTTTTGCGTGATCCCACCCGCGGAATGCGTCACCAACTTGAAAGTGACTGTCCGCCAACGGATATCGATATCGGGGTGATGGTCCTTGCGCTCGGCGTGCTCGGCGACCCGGCGCACGGCGTCGATGCCGTCCAGAAACGCCGGGAATTTGATGGAGCGGCGCAGGGCGCCGTCGGCACGCTCCCATCCATCGAGTTCGGGCAGTGCGGCGTCTACCTGGTCATCCGTTAACACAGCCATATGTCCGACGGTATACCGTCCTGCCCATGCCGACCCAGATCGTCGTCGCCGGAGCCATCATCTGTGGTTCGACCGTGCTGGTGGCGCAACGGGTTCGGCCGCCGGAATTGGCCGGTCGTTGGGAGCTGCCCGGCGGCAAGGTGGCCGAGGGGGAAACCGAGCAGGCCGCACTCGCCCGTGAGCTGGCCGAGGAACTCGGTCTGCAGGTCGACCAGATGACGGTGGGTGCTCGCCTGGGCGGCGACGTCGCGCTGAACGACAAGATGACACTGCGCGCCTACCGCGTAGACCTGCTTCGCGGAGAACCGCACCCCCACGACCACCGGGCATTGCGCTGGGTCACCGCGGCCGAATTGGGCGACGTGGACTGGGTGCCGGCCGACCGTGCCTGGTTATCCGACCTGTCCGAGGCGTTAGAAGCGTCGGGCTGAAACATCCTTTTGCCATGAGCAAAGCACACAGTTGCTTAACAGCAATAATTCAGCTTTGTTGAAGATATCCGTAGTCAACTGTATTTGATGGCAACTAAACAATCCGGGACAAATGAGGTCATCCGGTGACGGTCATACCTCGTGTCGGCGGACCGCTCGAGGAGTTGTTACAGCGTAGCGGGCGCTTCTTCACCCCCGGTGAGATATCGCCTGACCTGCGCACGGTGACCCGCCGCGGCGGCCGCGAGGGTGACGTTTTCTACCGGGACCGGTGGAGTCACGACAAGGTGGTTCGGTCCACTCACGGCGTCAACTGCACGGGCTCGTGCTCGTGGAAGATCTACGTCAAGAACGGAATCATCACCTGGGAAACCCAACAAACGGACTATCCGTCGGTGGGGCCCGACCGCCCCGAATACGAGCCGCGCGGCTGCCCCCGCGGCGCGTCGTTCTCCTGGTACAGCTATTCGCCGACCCGGGTGCGCTATCCGTATGCCCGGGGGGTGCTGGTCGAGATGTATCGCGAGGCCAAAGCCCGCCTGGGGGACCCGGTGTTGGCGTGGGCCGACATCCAGTCAGATCCCCAGCGCCGTCGCCGCTATCAGCAGGCTCGCGGCAAGGGCGGACTGGTCCGGGTGAGCTGGCCCGAAGCGACCGAGATGATCGCGGCGGCCCACGTGCACACCATCAAGACGTACGGTCCGGACCGGGTTGCGGGCTTCACGCCGATCCCGGCGATGTCGATGGTCAGCCACGCGGCAGGTTCGCGTTTCATTGAACTCATCGGCGGCGTGATGACGTCGTTCTACGACTGGTACGCCGACCTGCCGGTGGCCTCGCCGCAGGTCTTCGGTGACCAGACCGACGTGCCCGAGTCCGGGGACTGGTGGGACGCTTCGTATTTGGTCATGTGGGGTTCCAACGTGCCGATCACCCGAACCCCCGACGCGCACTGGATGGCCGAGGTCCGCTACCGCGGGACCAAGGTGGTGGTGGTCAGCCCAGACTATGCGGACAACACCAAATTTGCCGACGAGTGGATGCGTTGCGCCGCGGGCACGGACGCCGCGCTGGCCATGGCGATGGGCCACGTAATTCTCACCGAATGCTATGTGCGCAAACAGGTTCCGTTCTTCGTAGACTATGTGCGTCGCTACACCGATCTGCCGTTCCTGATCAAGCTGGAACGCCGGGCCCAGGGACTGGTGCCAGGAAAGTTCCTGACCGCGGCCGACATTGGCCAGGAACTCGACAATGCGGCGTTCAAACCGGCGTTGCTCGACCAGGTCACTGACTCGGTCGTCGTGCCGCACGGTTCGCTCGGATTCCGCTACGGCGAGGACGGCGTCGGAAAGTGGAACCTGGACCTTGGGTCGGTGATCCCCGCGCTGAGCGTCTCCGGCTCCGGCGATGCCGAACTCGTCGAGTTGCCGCGCTTCGACACCGTCGACGGCCACGGCGAAACGGTGTCGCGCGGCGTTCCGGTGCGTCGGGTCGGCGAGCATCTTGTGTGCACGGTGTTCGATCTGATGCTGGCGCACTACGGCGTGGCGCGCGAGGGTCTGCCCGGGCACTGGCCCGCTGGCTACGACGACGCCACCCAGCAGAACACCCCGGCGTGGCAGGAGACGATTACCGGTGTGCCGGCCGCGCAGGCCATCCGTATCGCCAAGGAATTCGCCCGCAACGCAGAGGAATCCGGCGGCCGATCGATGGTCATCATGGGCGGGGGCATCTGTCACTGGTTCCACAGCGACGTCATGTACCGATCCGTGCTGGCGCTGCTGATGCTGACCGGGTCGATGGGGCGCAACGGCGGGGGATGGGCGCACTACGTGGGCCAGGAGAAGGTCCGCCCGCTGAGCGGGTGGCAGACGATGGCCAACGCGACCGACTGGGTCCGGCCCCCGCGGCAGGTCCCGGGTGCGTCGTACTGGTATGCGCACACCGACCAGTGGCGCTACGACAGCCACGCCGCCGACAAGCTGAGCAGTCCGCTGGGCCGTGGCCGGTTCGCCCACAAACAGACCATGGACCTGCTGGCGTCGGCGGCGGCGATGGGGTGGAGCCCGTTCTACCCGCAGTTCGACCGGTCCAGTCTGGACGTGGCCGACGAGGCGCACGCCGCGGGACAAGACGTCTCGGCATACGTCACCGACCAACTGGCGCAACGCAATTTGAAGCTGGCCGTCACCGATCCGGACAACCCGGTCAACTGGCCGCGGGTGTTGACCATGTGGCGGGCCAACCTGATTGGCTCTTCCGGCAAGGGTGGCGAGTACTTTCTGCGGCACCTGCTGGGTACCGATTCCAACGTGCAGGCGCAACATCCGGACCCCGACATACCGGAGGGCAAGCTCGACCTGATGATGTCGATCGACTTCCGCATGACGTCGACGACGTTGATGTCGGACGTGGTGCTGCCCGCCGCCACCTGGTACGAAAAGGCCGACCTGTCCAGCACCGACATGCACCCGTATGTGCATGCGTTCAGCCCGGCGGTCGATCCGCCGTGGGAAACGCGTTCGGATTTCGATGCATTCGCCGCCATCGCTCGCGCGTTCAGCGGGCTGGCCAGGCGCCATCTCGGCACCCGGACCGACGTGGTGCTGACCGCGCTGCAGCACGACACCCCCGACGCCATGGCCTATCCCGATGGCACTCAACGGAACTGGTTGGAGACCGGCGAGACACCGGTGCCCGGCAAGACCATGGGCAACCTCACCGTGGTGGAACGCGACTACGCAGCAATCTACGACAAGTTGCTCTCCCTGGGCCCGCTCGTCGAGCGGTTCGGGATTACCGTCAAAGGCTATACCGTACATCCCTTCCGCGAGGTCAGCGAACTGGCGGCCAAGTTCGGGGTGATGAATTCCGGTGTTGCAGTGGGCCGCCCGGCGATCACCACCGCCCAGCGGATGGCCGACACCATTCTGGCGCTGTCCGGGACGTGCAACGGCCGCCTCGCCGTCGAAGGGTTTCTGGAGTTGGAGAAGCGCACCGGGCAGCGGCTGTCACAGTTGGCCGAAGGCAGCGAGGAGCGCCGCATCACCTACGCCGACACCCAGGCGCGTCCCGTCCCGGTGATCACCAGCCCGGAATGGTCGGGCAGTGAGACCGGCGGGCGCCGCTATGCCCCGTTCACCATCAACATCGAACACCTCAAACCGTTTCACACCCTGACCGGCCGGATGCATTTCTACCTGGCCCATGACTGGATCGAGGAGCTCGGCGAACAGCTGCCGGTATACCGGCCACCCCTGGACATGGCGCGGCTGTTCGACCAGCCGCAGCTCGGACACTGCGTGGACGGAATCGCCCTCACCGTAAGGTATTTGACACCGCATTCGAAGTGGTCGTTTCACTCGACCTACCAGGACAACCTGTACATGCTGTCGCTGTCGCGCGGAGGGCCGACGATGTGGATGAGCCCCGGCGACGCCGCCAAAATCAGAGTGCGCGACAACGATTGGGTGGAGGCGGTCAACGTCAACGGCATCTTTGTCTGCCGCGCGATCGTCTCGCACCGCATGCCCGACGGGGTCGTGTTCGTCTATCACGTGCAAGAGCGCACCGTGGACACGCCACGCACCGAGACCAGCAACAAGCGCGGCGGCAACCACAACGCGCTGACCCGGGTGCGGATCAAGCCCAGCCATCTCGCCGGCGGCTATGGCCAGCACGCGTTTGCCTTCAACTACCTAGGCCCCACCGGAAACCAGCGCGACGAGGTGACCATCGTGCGCCGTCGCAGCCAGGAGGTGACTTACTAGATGAAAGTCATGGCGCAGATGGCGATGGTGATGAACCTCGACAAATGCATTGGCTGCCACACCTGTTCGGTGACCTGCAAGCAGACTTGGACCAACCGGCCCGGGACCGAGTATGTGTGGTTCAACAACGTCGAAACCCGTCCCGGCGTCGGCTATCCACGCGCGTACGAGGATCAGGACCGGTGGCGCGGTGGCTGGGTGCGCGACAAGCGGGGGCGGTTGCGCCTGCGCGACGGCGGCCGAATCGAAAAGCTGTTACGGATTTTCGCCAACCCCAGGCTCCCGACCCTCGACGACTACTACGAGCCGTGGACCTACGACTACGAGAACCTGACCCGGGCGCCGGCTGGGGACACATTCCCGACCGCCGCGCCGCACAGCCAGATCACCGGTGAACCGATGAAGGTGTCGGCGGGTCCGAACTGGGACGACAACCTGGCCGGCTCAACGGAAAGCCTGCCCAATGACCCGATCCTGCAGAAGATCAGCGCCGAGGTGAAACTCAGGCTCGAAGAGACCTTCATGTTCTACCTGCCACGGATCTGCGAACACTGCCTCAACCCGTCGTGTGTGGCCTCGTGCCCGTCGGGCGCAATGTACAAGCGCGCCGAGGACGGCATCGTGCTCGTCGATCAGGACAGGTGCCGCGGCTGGCGGATGTGTGTGTCGGGATGCCCTTACAAGAAGGTGTATTTCAACCACAAGACCGGCAAGGCCGAGAAGTGCACCATGTGCTATCCGCGCATCGAGGTCGGGTTGCCGACGGTCTGCTCGGAAACCTGTGTCGGACGGCTGCGCTACCTCGGGTTGGTGTTTTACGACGTCGACCGGGTGGCCGAGGCGGCGTCGGTGGAACACGACACCGATTTGTATGGTGCGCAGTGCCGAATCCTGTTGGATCCCAATGATCCCGAGGTGATCGCGGGTGCGCGTGCGCAGGGCATCTCCGAGGAATGGATCGACGCCGCACAGCGCTCGCCGGTGTATGCGCTGATCAGCACCTACCGGGTGGCACTGCCCCTGCATCCGGAATACCGCACCATGCCCATGGTTTGGTACATCCCGCCGCTGTCGCCGGTGGTCGACGCGGTCAGCCAGAGCGGGCACGACGGCGAGGATCTGGGCAATCTTTTCGGTGCGCTGGACGCGCTGCGCATCCCCATCCAGTATCTGGCCGAGCTGTTCACCGCGGGTGACACCGAGGTGGTCGCCGGGGTGTTGCGGCGGTTGGCGGCGATGCGGTCCTACATGCGGGATATCAATCTGGGCCGCGAAACTCAGCCGCACATCCCGCACGCCGTCGGAATGACCGAAGAGCAGATTTACAACATGTACCGGCTGCTGGCCATCGCGAAATACGAAGATCGGTATGTTATTCCGACCGCGTACGTGGGGGAGCTGCCCGACGACGGAATGTCTGACGAAATGGGCTGCTCGTTGTCGTTCGAGGGCGGGCCAGGAATGTACGAAGACGCTCCGGTGCCGGTGGCCGTCGAGAGCTTCCATGCCGTGCGTGAGCCGCGGACCAACTTGCTGAACTGGGACGGCAGGGGCCAGCCGGCCAGTCTGTTCCCGCAACGGGTCCAGTGATGAAGTCGTTAACCAAAACCAGGGGCGGCGGTAGCGGGCTGCAAGACCGGCTGGTGTGGCAATGCGCCTCGCTGTTGCTGGGCTATCCCGACGAAAAGTTCGGTGACCGACTGGATACTGCCGAAGAACTGCTTGGTCACATCGGTCGGACGACCACGGCGCTGCTTGGGGAGACGCTCGCGGCGCTACGTGCCCGCGAGCCGATGGCCGCGGCGACAGAATATGTGGCGACTTTCGACATGCGTCGGCGCGCCACGATGTACCTGACGTATTGGACGGCCGGCGACACCCGCAACCGAGGCCGCGAGATGCTGGCCTTCGCCGATGTCTACCGGGATGCCGGGGTGGAGCCGCCACACGGCGAGGCACCGGATTATCTGCCGCTGGTGCTGGAGTTCGCCGCGACCGTCGCACCGGTCTCCGGCCGGCGGTTGCTCACCCAGCATCGGGTGCCGATCGATGTGCTGCGTGGCGCCCTGGCCGAGGCCGGATCGCCCTACGAGCACACGATCGCGGCGGTATGCGCCACCCTGCCCGTCGCTTCCGATCAGGATGTACGCCGTGCGCAACACCTGGCCCAGGCCGGACCCCCGGCGGAAGCCGTTGGACTGCAGCCATTTACGCTGACGGTCCCGCCGAGGCGGGGTGGATGACAGTGAAGTTGATCGAAATCTTTTGGGACGACGTGCCGTACGTCGTGTTGGCGATCGTGGTGATCGGCGCCTGGTGGCGGTATCGGTATGACAAGTTCGGCTGGACCACCCGTTCGTCGCAGCTCTTCGAGTCACGGTTGCTGTCCATCGGCAGTCCGTTGTTCCATTTCGGCAGTCTCATGGTGATCATGGGACACGTTGCGGGGCTGTTCATTCCGGAATCCTGGACGCGGGACATGGGGATGACCGATCACCTGTATCACTTGCAGGCGCTGCTGCTCGGCGTTCCCGCGGGCACGGCAACGTTGGTCGGCATCGGGTTGTTGATCTACCGGCGACGGGTGAACACCCGAGTTCGCCTGGCCACCTCCCGCAACGACAAGGTGATGTACGTGGTGCTGGTGTGCGCCCTGGTGGCCGGCATGTCCTGCACCCTGATCGGCGCCACACATTTCGGCGAGCTGCACGACTACCGGCAGCGGGTGTCGGTCTGGTTCCGGTCGATTTGGATCCTCGATCCGCGCGGTGACCTGATGTCCCAGGCCGCGTTCTACTACCAGTTGCACGTGCTGCTGGCGATGATGTTGTTCGCGCTGTGGCCGTACACCCGCTTGGTGCACGCGTTTAGCGCTCCGGTCATGTATCTGTTCCGGCCCTACATCGTCTATCGCAGCCGAGACGTGGCCGACAACAATCAGTTAGTGGGTTCAGCGCCGCGCCGGCGGGGTTGGTGACTGATCGGCTGAGCGGGCCGTGATCAGCGCGGCCACCACCCAGAGCAGGCCGATGGAGGCTCCGAGCACCAGTTGTAGCGACCCAATGCGCACATCCAGTGGGCGCGCAAGTGTGTCGAGCAAGGCCAGCGCCAAGACACCGAGGCCGCAGATCAGGTATCCGCGCGCCAGGGCGGGGACTCGGGGGTAGAGCGGAACGGCCGCAGAAAGAACGCCGGCGATCCCGAGGAAGGGGGTTAGTTCCCAACCCAGCAGTCGAAAAAGCAAGGTGCCCAAGCCCAGCGTGACAAGTGCCCGACCCGCCATGGTCCGAACGACGTGTGTTCGCTCGCGGCCCAGCGCCAACAACACCAGCCCCGGGATCACGGTAAGGATGCATGCCCACATGAAAAGGCTTGGGATAGCGCCGTCCTTCGGATCCCAGCTGGCATCCCGCCATGGGGCCAGCAGACCCGCCGTCACCGACCACAACACCACCACGCCGAACAGCGCATACGCGAATGTCCCGAGGCTGATGGCGGGTTCGAGAGGCTGGGTTTCGGGCGCTGCTGATGCTGCCGGCTCCGCCGGCCTGGACGGCTCTGGCGGCACGGCGGATTGCGGCTGCGGGGCCGGCTGACCCAGCGCTTGCTGCGCGGCCTCCGCCAGTTCGGCGGCCGATTGATACCGCTCATTGGGTTCCTTGGCCATCCCGCGGGCGATGACTTCATCGAATCCCGCTGGGATATCGGGATTCGACGCGTTGGGCTTGGGCGGCTCCTTGCTCAGGTGTGCGGCGATCTGCTGTTCCATGCTGGTGCCGCGGAACGGCGTCGTGCCGGTCAGGCATTCGTGCAGCACGCAGGTCAGCGCGTAGACGTCGGCGCGGGCGTCAATAGACCCGCCTTCGAGAAAGCGTTCCGGCGCCATGTAGGAGCAGGTGCCGATCATCGCCCCGGTCTGGGTCAGGCGGGTCGCCTCGGCGTCGTGGGCGATGCCGAAGTCGATGAGGTAGACGTGCCCGTCGGACGTCATCAGTGCGTTGGACGGTTTGACGTCGCGGTGCACCAGGCCGTTTCGGTGCGCCGCATTCAGCGCCGCGGCCAACTGTTCAATCACCCGCACCGCCTGTGGCGGGCTCATCGGTCCGTCCCGCCGCAGCAAGGTCTGCACGTCGACGCCCTCGACGATCGGCATCACCAGGTAGAGGCGTCCGTCGATCTCGCCGGTGTCGTGGATGGGAATGATGTGCGGCTCGGTCAGGCGGGCGGCGATCTGGGCCTCGCGGCGGAATCTCTCCCGATAGCCGTCCAGGGTGGCCATTTCGGGTGGCAGCACCTTGATAGCGACGTCGCGGCCGATCGCGGTGTCATGGGCCTTGTAGACGTGACCCATGCCACCTTCACCGATCAATTCGTGCAATTGGTAGCGCCCGAACGCCACCTCATCCATAACGCCGACCCATAGCGGTGGATGCTACCCACGAAAGCCCCGCTCAGACCCTATTTCGACCCCATTCACTCTGCGTGTATGGCGAAGAAGTCCGAGAAGACCCCGCCAAATTCGCAGTCTCAACGGAGGCGGCCAAACCCGTCATCACTGACACTGCGCGTAGGGCGACAAAAGGCGAGAAGACGCCGCCAAAACTGCAGTCTCAACGCCAACGCCCAGCAGCCAGTTCGCTATCCGGGACCGTCACTGCCACAATCACCGACGTGTCATTCCGCAATGTCGCCATCGTCGCGCACGTCGACCACGGCAAAACCACGCTGGTCGACGCGATGTTGCGGCAGTCCGGAGCGCTGCATGAGCGCGGTGAAGTGCAGGAACGCGTCATGGACAGCGGTGACCTGGAGCGGGAGAAGGGCATCACGATCCTGGCCAAGAACACCTCCGTCCACCGGCACCACCCGGACGGGACGGTGACAGTGATCAATGTCATCGACACTCCCGGACACGCCGATTTCGGCGGTGAAGTCGAGCGTGGACTGTCGATGGTGGACGGGGTGCTGCTGCTCGTAGACGCCTCCGAAGGACCGCTGCCGCAGACGCGCTTTGTATTAAGGAAAGCCCTCACCGCCCACCTGCCGGTGATCCTCGTCGTCAACAAGACCGACCGGCCCGACGCCCGCATCGCCGAGGTGGTGGAAGCCAGCCACGACTTGTTACTCGACGTTGCGTCCGACCTCGACGACGAAGCAGCCAAGGCCGCCGAACACGCGTTGGGCCTACCGACTCTGTACGCATCCGGGCGTGCCGGTATCGCCAGCACCACTCAACCCGCTGATGGCGAGGTTCCCGACGGGACGAACCTCGATCCGCTGTTCGAGGTCCTCCTGAACCACGTCCCACCGCCGAAGGGCGACCCCGAAGCGCCGCTGCAGGCCCTGGTCACCAACCTCGACGCGTCGGCCTTCCTCGGCCGGCTCGCGCTCGTCCGCATCTACAACGGCAAGCTGCGCAAGGGCCAACAGGTGGCGTGGATGCGCGAGGTGGACGGGGTGCCGGTCATCACCAGCGCCAAGATCACCGAACTGCTGGCGACCGAGGGCGTCGAGCGCAGCGCGACAGAGGAGGCGACAGCAGGAGACATTGTTGCCGTCGCGGGACTGCCCGACATCATGATCGGCGACACCCTGGCCGATCCCGACCATGCCCACGCCCTGCCCCGCATCACCGTCGACGAGCCGGCTATTTCGGTGACGATCGGTACCAACACCTCGCCGCTGGCGGGCAAGGTGTCGGGGCACAAGCTGACCGCGCGCATGGTCCGCAACCGCCTCGACCAGGAGCTGGTCGGCAACGTCTCGATCCGGGTCGTCGACATCGGCCGTCCCGACGCGTGGGAGGTGCAAGGCCGCGGCGAGCTGGCGCTGGCCGTGCTGGTCGAGACCATGCGCCGGGAGGGCTTCGAGCTCACGGTCGGCAAGCCGCAGGTGGTCACCAAGACGATCGACGGCCAGCTGCACGAGCCGTTCGAGGCGATGACCATCGACTGCCCCGAGGAATTCGTCGGCGCCATAACGCAATTGATGGCCGGCCGCAAAGGCCGTATGGAGGAGATGACCAATCACGCCGCCGGGTGGGTCCGGATGGACTTCATCGTGCCCAGCCGCGGACTGATCGGCTTCCGCACCGACTTCCTCACGCTGACCCGCGGCACCGGCATCGCCAACGCCGTGTTCGACGGTTACCGGCCGTGGGCGGGCGAGATCCGCGCCCGTCACTCCGGCTCGCTGGTGTCTGACCGCACCGGCACCATCACTCCGTTCGCGCTGCTTCAGCTCGCCGACCGGGGGCAGTTCTTCGTCGAACCGGGGCAGGACACCTACGAGGGCATGGTCGTGGGAATCAACCCCCGCCCGGAGGATCTCGACATCAACGTCACCCGGGAAAAGAAGCTGACCAACATGCGGTCTTCCACTGCCGACGTCATCGAGACGCTGGCCAAGCCGCTCGAACTCGACCTGGAACGCGCCATGGAGTTCTGCGCGCCCGACGAGTGCGTCGAGGTGACCCCGGAGATCATCCGGGTGCGCAAGGTCGAACTGGACGCCACCGCACGGGCCCGCAGCCGTTCGCGGGCAAAGGCTCGGGGCTGACAGGGTGGCGCGGTGCCCGTTTCGAGGCCGCTGGCTACCCTGATGCTCGTGCTGCTTCGCGCCCGTCCCGTGCTTGTGACGGTCGGCGCGCTGGTTTCCCTGTTGGGTTTGCTTGCGGCCTGTACGGTCAGCCCGCCACCGGCTCCGCAAAGTACCGACACACCGCACAGCACGCCGCCGCCTCCGCAGCGACCCACCCAGATCATCATGGGAATCGACTCGATCGGCGCCGGGTTCAACCCGCATCTACTGTCCGACCTGTCGCCGGTGAACGCCGCGATCAGCGCGCTGGTGCTCCCTAGCGCGTTCCGGCCGGTACCCGATCCCACGACGCCGACCGGCTCGCGGTGGGAAATGGACCCGACGCTGTTGGTGTCCGCCGAGGTGACCAACGAGAAGCCGTTCACCGTCACCTACAAGATCCGCCCCGAAGCGCAATGGACCGACAATGCACCGATCGCTGCCGACGACTTCTGGTATCTGTGGCGGCAGATGGTCAGCCAGCCGGGTGTGGTCGACCCCGCCGGGTACCAGCTGATCACCGGGGTTCAGTCGCTCGAGGGTGGCAAGCAGGCGGTCGTCACCTTCTCGCAGCCGTACCCGGCGTGGCGGGAGCTCTTCAACAACATCCTTCCGGCTCACATCGTCAAGGACGCACCGGGTGGTTTCGCGGCGGGCCTGGCCAGGGCGTTGCCGGTGACCGGCGGCCAGTTCCGGGTGGAAACCATCGACCCGCAGCGTGACGAGATCTTGATCGCCCGCAATGACCGCTATTGGGGACCTCCCGCCAAACCCGGCCTGATCCAATTCCGACGGGCAGGTGCGCCCGCCGCGCTCGCCGACTCGGTGCGCAACGGCGACACCCAAGTGGCTCAGGTGCACGGCGGCTCGGCGGCCTTCGCGCAGCTGTCTGCCATCCCGGACGTGCGGACGGCTCGCATCGTCACGCCGCGGATCATGCAACTGGTGTTGCGTGCCAGCGTGCCCAAGCTTTCCGATGTCCAGGTGCGCAAGGGGATCTTGGGCCTGCTCGACGTCGACCTGCTGGCCGCCGTCGGCGCCGGCAGCGACAACACCGTCACCTTGGATCAGGCGCAGATCCGCTCACCCAGTGACCCCGGTTATGTGCCCACCGCGCCGCCCGCGATGACGACGGCCGCGGCGCTGGCACTGTTCTCGGAAGCGGGATTCCAGGTCGAGAGCAACAATTCGGCCTCGTCCGCCCCGCCGCCGCCCGGCACGACCACCACGCCGACCGTCGAGGACACGCCGGAGACCATTCACGGCCGGATCAGCAAGGACGGCAAGCAGCTGTCGCTGGTCATCGGGGTGGCCGCCAACGACCCGACCTCCGTGGCCGTCGCCAACACGGCCGCCGACCAGCTGCGCAACGTCGGTATCGCGGCATCCGTGCTCGCACTGGATCCGGTGGTGCTCTACCGAGAAGCGTTGAAGGACAACCGGGTCGACGCGATAGTGGGTTGGCGCCAAGCCGGCGGAAATTTGGCGACGTCGCTGGCGTCCCGATTCGGTTGTGCGGCACTGCAAGCCACCGAGGTGCCGCCGCCGAACGCGACGACAACGGCCGGCTCCACCGGAGCGGCGCCGTCGGCAACCCCCGAATCGGGGACACCCGCGCCGCCGACGACGACTCGTCCGCCCGATCCTGGAGCGTTGGTCAAAGCGCCGTCAAACCTCACCGGAACCTGCGATCGCAGCATCCAATCGAACATCGATGCCGCGCTTAGCGGTACCAAGAACATCAATGACGTGATCACCGCGGTCGAACCGCGGCTGTGGAACATGGCGACGGTTTTGCCGATCCTGCAGGACACCACGATCGTCGCGGCCGGCCCCAGCGTGCAGAACGTCAGCCTGTCGGGCGCGGTGCCGGTGGGCATCGTCGGCGACGCCGGCGACTGGGTCAAGACCGGGTCCTAGGCCGGTAGCCGCTGGTCAGGCGGGATTTTCGGGGCCTATTTTCGCCGTCGCCAAATCGTTATCAAATCCAGGTTTGAATAGCCGTGCGCCGGGGGAAAACACCCGCTGCGTGGTGGCCTTCGTCGGGGAGGGGCTGCCACATTCATGACAGGACCGGTCGGGGGAGTGGCTGATATGTCCTTTGTTTTTGTTGAACCGCAATTGATGGCATCGTTCGCTGCTGACTTGGCGGGAATTGGTCAGGCGCTGAGCGCTGCCAATGCCGCCGCAGCGGCCCAGATTAGTGGCGTGACCGCAGCGGCAGCCGATGAGGTTTCCGTGCAAATCGCCGCGCTTTTCTCGCAAAGTGCTGCGGGATACCAAGAAGTCAGCGCACAAGCGGCGGCGTATTACGAGCAATTCATCAGGGCGCTGACTGCCGGCTCGAATGCGTATGTCGCGGCCGAGAGCGCCGCGGCGCAGGTCATCGGGAGTGCCGCAAGTGTGGAAACGGCTCTGCAACTGGCCCTTTCGGGTAACTTCTCCGGCCTCGCCGCGGAATTGAGTGCGGGCCTGTCGGGCTTGGGCGCCCAAATCAGTACCGCCTTGTCGGGCAGTTTCAGCGGGGGGCTGCCGGGTCTCGCCGCTCAGCTGGGTGGCGCATTCAATGGGAATTTCAGTGGCGGGCTGCCCGGGATTTCCGGGTTCGTGCAGACCGGACAGTCGCTGGCGGCAAATTTGAATTCCGCAGTGTCGGCAGGGCTTTCGGGTCTCGGCAGCTTCGGCGCCGGTCTGCCGGCGATCGCGGGTCAGTTCAGCGCCGGTCTGCCGGCGATCGCCGGTGACTTCAGCGGCGGCCTGCAGGCGCTGGGTGCGGCCTTGACGGGCGGGTTCGGCGCAAACATTCCGGGGTTGGCCGGCAGCTTTGGTGGCCAACTTTCCAACCTGGGCGCCAACCTTGGTGCCCAACTCAACGCCGCCCTGTCGGGCAACTTCAGTGGTGGGCTGCCGGGGTTTGCCGGGTTGGTGCAGACCGGTGAGTCGCTGGCGGCCAATCTCGCTGCGAATCTGAACGGCGGCCTCGCCGGCCTATCCGGCCTGGCGGGCAACCTCAACGTGAATGTGCCGGCGCTGACGGCCGCTCTCGGTGCTGACCTGTCGGGGCTGGGGGGCCGGCTCGATGCCGCTGTCACCGGCGCGTTGAGCGGTGACATGACCGAGTTCTCGGCGCTGGTCGACGCCACGGCCGCACTGCCGACGCTGACGGTCGACGTGGCGGGAGTGACCCAAGCCAACCTGTTGGCCGACATCGTCGCCGGCCAAATCGATTTCAACCAGGCCTTGGTCGCCAACGAGATCGCACTGCAACAGGCCATCTTCGGCGAAGCCCTGAACCCGGCCGTCACCGCGGGCTTCAACGCCTTCAACCTGCTGGTCGGCACCGGCGAGCAAACCATCAATGCCCTGCTGGGCGCCCCGATTCCGGCCGACTTCACCAGCAGCCTGGTGATCGGTGCCGACATCGAAGGGGGCATCCCCACCGGTGGTCTGATCGGTGTCCTGGAGCAGGGGTTGGCCCTCAATGCGGCCTTGGGCGGACCGGCGATCGACGGCTCGTTCCTGGGGCAGCTCCAGCTAACCGGTGCCAACATCGTCAGCGACCAACTGGCGTTCAACGCCGCAGCGGTTGCCAATGTGATCGGATTGCAGGAATCCCTGTTCGGCACCTCGAGCGCGTTCAACGGCGTCATCAACAACGCCTTCAACATGGTGGGCGGCGTGGTCGTCTCCGGCCAGCAGGTCTTCAACACCCTGCTCGGGTTCCCGATGCCCCCGGGCTTCGGCGCCAGCTTGATTGCCAACGGCTCCGCGGACATGTTCGGTGGCGTCGCAACCGGCGGCCTGTTGGGTGCCTTCGAGAACAAGTGGCTGATGGATCTCGCGTTCCTCAGCAACCTGGCGTACCCGATCCAGGTGACCCTCAACGGCAGCTTGCCGGAGGTCCTGGCCAACCTGAACGCGGTGTTGACCGGGAATGTCTCTGTCGGTGGTGAAGTCGGCGGTGAAGTCGGCGGGGAGATCGAACTCTAGAACAAGCCGTCATCGACCGCGCTGGGTGGCCCGAAGCGAAACGCCGGGCCACCCAGCGAATATTTCCACCGCAACTTGGAAAAAAGCACCGCGACGGGAACGCTCCCTCGATAGCCTCCGATCAAGGGGGCCCTGCGTCACTGGTCCCTGCACTCAGGGAGGGAGGCGTTCGGTGTCTTTTGTAGTTACGGCACCCCAGCTGTTGCAGGCCGCCGCGACGGATCTGGCCGGCATCAATTCGACGATCAGCGAGGCCAACAGCGCCGCCGCGACAGCAATCAGAGGATTACTACCGGCGGGCGCGGACGAGGTCTCGGCCGCCATCGCGGCGGTTTTCGATGCGCACGGCGCGACCTACCAGTCGCTCAGCGCCCAGGCGGCAAAGTTCCACGAAATGTTCGTGCAAACCCTGACCGCGGGCGCCGGGCAATACGCCGCGGCGGAGGCCAATACCGTGCAACTGTTGGCGAGTCAGGTGGGGGCGGCCGCCCAAGCCACGCCGGCCGAATTCATCCAGGGAGTGGAACAGGCGCAGATCGCCTTCAACACCAACCTGGTCAACTCCGAACTTGCCTTCAACAAGTCCCTGGTGCTCAACGAGGTCGCTTTGGAGCGGGCAGTTTTCGGCACCGACAGCGCCCTGAACGGGGTGATCAACCGGGGCTTCAACGCGGGCAATCTGTTGTGGGGCACCGGCCAGCAACTGATCAACACCGTGGTGGGCGCGCCGGTTCCGGCCAACTTCACGTCCAGCCTGCTGATCGGCAGCTCCGCTCAGGTCTTCAACGGCGGCCAAATCGGCGGCCTCGTCGGGGCTTTCGACCAGAGTCTGGCCGGGGCGGTCAACGTGGCCGGTCTTGTCGTAGGCAGTCCGCCGGGCCAGGCGCTGCTGAGCCTCGCCCCCGCACCCGTTCAGTCGGCGTTGGCAAGTCCAGGCGCTTTCTTGCAGCAGCTTGAGCAATCACAGATCGCGTTCAACACCAACCTGGTCAACTCCGAACTTGCCTTCAACAAGTCCCTGGTGCTCAATGAGGTGGCTTGGGAGCGGACGATTTTCGGCACCGACAGCGCCCTGAACGGGGTGATCAACCGGGGCTTCAACGCGGGCAATCTGCTGTTGGGCACCGGCCAGCAACTGATCAACACCGTGGTGGGTGCGCAAGTGCCGGCCGACTTCAACTCCAGCCTGTTGATCGGCAGCGGGGCTCAGCCGTTCAACGGCGGCGAGATCGGTGGGCTGCTAGGCGTGTTCGACCAGAGCATGATGGCCGGCGTCAACTTCCTCGGCCTCATAACTGGCCGTTAGCGCTCGCTTTCTCTACCGCTCCCGCTGTCCCGGTCTCCCCGGCGCGCGGCGGGATGACGGTGTCGACGATCTGCAACAGTTGGCGCCGGGTGGGTGGCGTGCCCAACAGCATGAAGTGCTGGTTGATCAACGCCGGCCCGACACGTGCGCTCAGCGGAGTCAGGTGAGCGGGGTCAAGGTCACCGTCGCGGACCGCCGCCTGCAGGATCGACTCGACGATTTTCAGGCGGGGGAACACGACCGCGTCGGCGAAGATGGCACGCAACTCGGGCTCGTGCACCAGCTGGCCGACGATGACCAGGCCTGGGAATTCGGTCTTGCCCGCCAACACATCCCGGTGCGCGGTAAAGACCGTCAGCAGGTTCTCCCGCGCCGAACGCCCAGGCCGCGGCTCTGGCAGGGGCGGCACGGCGAACAGCAATGCCGATCGCACCAAATCGCGCTTGTTGGCCCAGCGTCGGTACAACGCGGCTTTGCCGGTTTGGGCGCGGGCGGCGATGCCCTCCATCGTGAGTCGGCCGTAACCCACGTCCGCGAGTTCGGCTAGGGTCGCTGTGTAGAGCGCGCGTTCGAGAACCTCGCCGCGCCGTCTGCTGCGGCCGGCTCGCGGTTTCGGTGCGGTTAGCTGCGGCATCCCTCGATAGTAGCCGGTAGCGTTCCTTTTCGCGCGATCCTGTTGGAAGTCGTCGGAACCATTTTGGACGGCGAGTAGGGTCCGGTTCCATGTCCGAGACCCCGCGACTGCTATTCGTGCACGCACACCCCGACGACGAGAGCCTCAGTACTGGGGCAACCATAGCCCATTACGCCGCGCTCGGCGCGACGGTTCGGGTGGTGACATGCACGCTGGGTGAAGAGGGCGAGGTCATCGGCGACAAGTGGGCCCAACTCGCCGCCGATCACGCGGACCAACTGGGCGGCTACCGCATCGGTGAACTGACGGCGGCCTTGCGTGCGTTGGGGGTCAGCGGACCCCACTACCTGGGCGGCGCTGGGCGGTGGCGCGATTCGGGAATGGCCGGCACCCAGCCGCGAAGTCAGCGCAGGTTTGTCGACGCCGACGAGAACGAAGCCGTCGGGGAACTGGTGGCGATCATCCGGGAGTTGCGACCGCACGTGGTGGTGACCTACGACCCGGCCGGCGGCTACGGCCATCCCGACCACATACGCACCCACGAAGTCACCACCGCGGCCGTGGCGGCGTCCGGTTCCGCCGCCGAGGACTATCCCGGTGAGCCGTGGGCCGTGCCGAAGTTCTACTGGACGGTCTTTTGCCGCAGCGCGATGCTCGCCGGAGCGCAGGCCCTTACCGCCGATGACCTGCTTCCGCAATGGACGGTGCCCGCGCCGGAAGAGATTCCGTTCGGGTATTCCGACGACAGCATCGACGCCGTGGTGGAGGCGGACGCCGCTGCGCGCGCCGCCAAGGTGGCGGCGCTGGCCGCGCATGCCACCCAGGTTCTCGTCGGCCCGACCGGGCGGGCCTGCGCGCTGTCCAACAACTGGGCGCTGCCGATCTCCCATGCCGAGCATTACGTGCTGGCCGGCGGGTCCGCGGGCGACCGCGACGGGCGCGGCTGGGAAACGGATCTCCTCGCCGGTCTGGGCTTCCCGAACCTCGGCGCATAGGCTGTCACTGAGCGGTATGCCGGTAGTCACGGAAGGAATTCGTATGGACCCCGACCTGGACCCCAACATGCAGCACTGGCAAGACCGGCTGGACAGCTTTCAATGGATCTTCGGTTCGATAGTCTCCCAGCTCGATAGCATCCCGACCTGACCGAAACCGAAACGCGCGCCGCCTCAATGGTTGAAGAAGGGGGCGCGACCGATCCCGCAATTCGATTCGTCGTCTTAGCGCTGCTCGCTGTCGACGGTGTTATCTCCGCTCTGATCGGAGCCCTGCTGCTGCCGTTGTACATCGGCTCCGTCCCGTTCCCGATCAGCCCCTTGATCAGTGGGCTGGTCAACGCCGCCCTGGTGTGGGCGGCAGGAAAATGGGCCCGGTCGCCGCGCGTTGCCGCGTTGCCGCTGTGGACCTGGCTGTTGACGGTGGCCGCGATGAGTCTGGGTGGCCCGGGCGGCGATGTCATCCTGGGCGGCCAGGGTTTTATGGCCTGGGGCGCGTTGCTGCTGATCGTGCTGGGGGTCGTGCCGCCGGCGTGGGTGTTGTGGCGCCGCTGAGGTGATCCGGTGCCGGTCAGACAACCGGCGGCCAGGGCGGCAGCGGCGGGAAGAAGCTGCGGATCCACCAGATCTCGGTCTCAATGAAGAAGTTGACCGAGGCCGCCGTGGTGGACCAGAAGTTCTCCCAGCCCGTCGCGAAGGCGATCGATCCGTCCAGCCAGTCCAGGGTGTTGAACAGGCCGGCCTGCACCATCGGCTCGAAGAGGTTGTAGAAGAAGTTGATTTGGGGCGCCAGAATCCCGACATAAGGCACCCACCCCGCCAAATAGGCGGCGAGTTCGAAGCCGTACTGCACATACGGCTCGAAGACGAGGTAGGCGTTCTCGATGGCGGTGGCCCAGCTCACCGGTATCACGGCCGCCGGCGCTATCTCGGCTGCCGCCGGGCCCAGCAGCGCGCCCGCCGACGTCAGCGCCCGGATCCCGCCGGTGGGTGCCGCCGCCAGCGCGTTGATTGCGCCGGTTGCGTTCGAGACGGCGCTTTCTACCTGGCTCACGGCGCCGGAGACGCTAGAGGCAAAACCGCTGCCCAGGCCGCTCGCGACGCTGCCCGGGCCTACCAACGGCTGACCCAACAACGCTGCAGCCGGCGCATTCACCGAGCTCGACAGGCTTTGCGCCGCGGCGGCCTCGGTGGAGGCATATGCGTTCGCGCTGGCGGTCAGCGTCTGGGCGATGTGTTCGTGGAACGCCGACAACTGTGCGCTGATCTGCTGATACCCCTGGCCATATTTGGAGAACAAGGCGGCCACCTGGGCCGAAACCGCATCCGCGGCCGCGGCCTCGATAGATGTCGTCCCAGCCGCCGCGGCGGCGTTCGCCGCCGTGATGTCCGACCCGATGCCGGCGACATTAGAAGCTGCCGCCGTCAGGGCCTGCGGCCCCTCGAGGAAAAACGACATCCCTTAACCACCCCTTGTTTGACCTGAGCGTATGGTATCGCGATCGGCTGTGTACGGAGTCGAACTGACCAATTACGGTGCTGGTCAGTCGCCGACGAGAGTTGGCCGGTCGCTACTGTTGCCACATGGCAGGCGCCAGGATTTGGATTGTCGAGACGCGCGGATGAAATTCGATCGCGGGGAAGTTACACCAAAGTGCCTTTAACGCCGGAACCGCCGGAGGCGCCCGACCACACGGTGCCGGACAATGCGGGGCTTACGATGCTGCCCACCCCTGAGGCCCTGCCCACTGGGCTTACAGGGCCCACAGTGAGCGCGTCGGCAATGCGGCGCGTGCTGCGGCGGGCGCGAGACGGGGTCGCGCTCAACGTCGACGAGGCGGCCGTCGCGATGACCGCGCGCGGCGACGATCTGGCCGACCTGTGCGCCAGCGCGGCGCGGGTGCGCGACGCGGGGCTGGAGTCCGCCGGCCGACGGGGACCGAATGGCCGGCTGCCGATCAGCTATTCGCGCAAGGTGTTCATCCCGGTCACCCATCTGTGTCGCGACAACTGCCACTACTGCACGTTCGTCACCGTGCCGGGCAAGCTGCGGGCCCAGGGCGCGGGCATGTACATGGAGCCCGACGAGATCCTCGATGTCGCCCGCCGCGGCGCCGACCTGGGATGCAAGGAGGCGTTGTTCACCCTCGGCGATCGGCCCGAGGCACGCTGGCCCGAGGCGCGCCAATGGCTTGAGGAGCGAGGGTACGACTCCACCCTGTCCTACGTACGGGCCATGGCGATTCGGGTGTTGGAGGAAACCGGGCTGCTGCCGCACCTGAACCCCGGGGTGATGAGCTGGTCGGAGATGTCGCGGCTCAAGCCGGTGGCGCCGTCGATGGGCATGATGCTGGAGACGACGTCGCGGCGGCTGTTCGAGACGAAAGGGCTTGCGCACTACGGCAGTCCGGACAAAGACCCGGCCGTGCGGCTGCGCGCGCTGACCGACGCCGGGCGGCTCTCCATCCCGTTCACCACCGGTCTGCTGGTCGGCATCGGTGAGACCCTGGTCGAACGGGCCGACACGTTGCACGCAATTCGCAAGCTGCACAAGGAGTTCGGGCACATCCAAGAAATGATCGTGCAGAACTTCCGGGCCAAGGCGCACACCGCGATGGCCGCCGTACCCGACGCCGGCATCGAGGACTATCTGGCGACGGTTGCGGTTGCCCGCCTGGTGCTGGGGCCGGGCATGCGCATTCAAGCGCCCCCCAACCTGGTGTCGCGGGAGGAGTGCTTGGCGCTGATCGCCGCCGGCGTCGACGACTGGGGCGGCGTGTCCCCGTTGACGCCCGACCACGTCAACCCCGAACGTCCATGGCCCGCTTTGGATGACCTGGCCGCCGTGACCGCGGAGGCCGGATACGACTTGGTGCAACGGCTGACCGCACAGCCGAAATACGTGCAAGCCGGTGCGGCGTGGATCGACCCGCGGGTGCGCGGACACGTTGTGGCGCTGGCCGATCCGGAAACCGGGTTCGCCCGTGACGTCAACCCGGTCGGCATGCCGTGGCAGGAACCGGACGACGTGGCGTCGTCCGGCCGGGTTGACCTCAACGCGGCCATCGACACCGAGGGGCGCAACACCGAAGCCCGCAGCGACCTGCAAAGTGCGTTCGGTGACTGGGAATCGATCCGAGCCCACGTCCACGACCTGGCGGCACAAGGCGCCAAAGCGCCCGAGCGCCTAGACACCGATGTGCTCGCCGCATTGCGGTCCGCCGAGCGCTCACCGGGCGGTTGCACCGACGACGAATACCTGGCGTTGGCCACCGCTGACGGACCCGCCCTGGAAGCTGTTGTGGCCCTCGCGGATTCCCTTCGTCGCGATGCCGTCGGCGACGATGTGACGTTCGTGGTCAACCGCAACATCAACTTCACCAACATCTGCTACACCGGCTGCCGGTTCTGCGCTTTCGCTCAGCGCAAAGGTGACGCCGACGCGTATTCCCTTTCGGCCGAGGAGGTGGGCGACCGCGCGTGGGAGGCCCACGTCGCCGGTGCGACCGAGGTGTGCATGCAGGGTGGGATCGACCCCGAACTGCCGGTCACCGGCTACGCCGACCTGGTGCGCGCGGTCAAGGCCCGGGTGCCGTCGATGCACGTGCATGCGTTCTCGCCGATGGAGATCGCCAACGGTGTCACCAAGAGCGGCTTGAGCATTCGCGAATGGCTGATCGCCCTACGCGAGGCCGGCCTGGACACCATCCCCGGCACCGCCGCCGAGATTCTCGACGACGAGGTGCGGTGGGTGCTCACCAAGGGCAAGTTACCGACGTCGCTGTGGATCGAGATCGTGACGACCGCGCACGAGGTGGGTCTGCGGTCATCGTCAACGATGATGTACGGCCACGTCGACAGTCCGCGGCACTGGGTGGCCCACCTCAATGTGCTGCGCAATATCCAGGACCAGACCGGCGGTTTCACCGAATTCGTGCCGCTGCCGTTCGTGCACCAGAATTCGCCGCTGTATCTGGCGGGCGCGGCACGCCCGGGGCCGACTCACCGGGACAACCGGGCGGTCCATGCGTTGGCCCGAATCATGCTGCACGGGCGTATCTCTCACATCCAGACCAGCTGGGTGAAACTGGGCGTCGAACGCACGCAGGTCATGCTCAACGGCGGCGCCAACGACTTGGGCGGCACGCTGATGGAGGAAACGATCTCGCGGATGGCCGGCTCCGAACACGGGTCCGCTAAGAGCGTTGCTGAATTGGTGGCGATTGCCGAGGGGATCGGGCGTCCCGCGCGTCAGCGCACGACGACCTACTCGTTACTGGCGGCATAAAGCCGCGAGCGCAACGCCAGCTCGGCTCTTGAGAGCCTCGCCGCGGCGTTGCGCCCGCGGACCGAACTCAGTAGTTGTTGCAGGACCCCGCGACGATGCCGAGGTCGTTCACGTACTGCTGGGCGCCCGGGTAGGCGGACAGCTGCGTCAGGATCGCTCGACGGCCGGCCGGACCGGAGCTCAGGAACTCGCTGACCTTCGCCCGTGCGATCGGGCTGGCCTGCAACTGCGCGGCGGCCGCCGGGTCGGTGGCGTTAAGCGCGGCGATCACCTGGCCGTAGTTGCACGTCGTGTTGATTGCATCCTCGATCGGATCTGCCGAGGCGATGCCGGCTCCCACGGTCAGCGACAATGCCAACCCGCCTACACCGGCCGCTAACGTTTTGGACAACCTCATTTTGTGGACACCTTCCCCAACTATTGCACCGTCAATTTCGGCGGCGACGACATATGCCCAGCGGGTTGCCGTCATTAGGCGAGGCTACCAGGCCCCCCGGGCTTGCTCTATCGCTTTTGTTATCGCAAGGCGCCTTTCATACGTAACTCTTAGCTGGTCAGGGGGCATTTTGACGGGGTTTCGCCGGGGGCTGACGGCGCCCGAAAACTAACGGGATTCTTAACCAAGGTCGCCACCCGACCATTGCCAGACGGTGCCCGACGGCACCCAGACCTAGAGCCGGGCCGCCAACTCGGTGCCCTCCCTGATCGCCCGCTTGGCATCCAATTCGGCCGCTAACGCCGCACCCCCGATGATGTGCGGGTCGACGCCGCGGCGCCGCAGTTCGTCCTCCAGATCGCGCACCGGCTCCTGCCCGGCGCAGACCACCACGGTGTCGACGGGCAGCATCTGGCGTCGCTCCCGTTTCGAACCAAAACTGATGTGCAGACCCTCGTCGTCGATCCGCTCGTAATTCACCCCGGACAACTGGTGTACACCCTTGGCCCGCAAGGACGCCCGGTGTACCCAGCCGGTGGTCTTGCCCAACCGCTTGCCTTGCGGGCCCTTGCTGCGTTGCAGCAGATAAATTTCGCGGGCCGGTGGTGCCGGCCGGGGAGTGGTCAGGGCACCGCGCGCCTCTTGCGGGTCGGCGACACCCCACTCGGTCTTCCAGTCCTTGAGATCGAGGGTCGGTGAATGTTCGGTCGCCAACAATTCACCGACGTCGAAACCGATGCCCCCCGCGCCGATGACGGCCACCTTCTTGCCGACCGGTTTGGCGCCGGTGATGGCCTCGGCGTAGGTCAGCACTTTGGGGTGGTCGATGCCCGGGATGGACGGCATGCGCGGCGCCACGCCGGTGGCCAGAATCACGGCGTCATACCCGGGGTCGTGCCCCGTCAGCTCGTCCGCCGTCGCCCGGGTGCCCAACCGCACCTCGACGCCGTGCTTGGCCAGCATGGCGGCGAAGTATCGGATGGTTTCGCTGAACTCTTCCTTGCCCGGAATGCGCCGGGCCATGTCGAACTGGCCGCCGATGAAGTCGTTGGCCTCAAAAAGGGTGACCCGATGGCCCCGCTGTGCGGCGCTGACGGCCGCGGCCAATCCAGCGGGACCCGCCCCGACGACCGCCACCGAGCGAGCGTGACGCGTCGGCGACAACACCAACTGGGTCTCGCGCGCAGCCCGCGGGTTGAGCAGACACGTCGCCGTCTTCTTGACGAAGACATGATCCAGGCAGGCCTGGTTGCACGCGATGCAAGTGTTGATCTCGTGGGCGCGGTCGGACTGCGCCTTGCGCACCCACTCCGGATCGCTGAGTAGGGGCCGGGCCATCGAAATCAGTTGCACCCGAGTGTCGGCCAGGATCTGTTCGGCGGCCTCGGGCATGTTGATCCGGTTCGACGCGACCACCGGAATGCCGACGTGTTGCGCGACCGTGTCGCTGATGTCGACGAACGCGCTGTTGGGTACGGAGGTGACGATGGTGGGCACTCGTGCCTCGTGCCAGCCGAAACCAGAGTTGATGATGGTCACGCCCGCGGCCTCCACTTCGGTTGCCAGCGCGACGGTTTCGTCCCAGCTTTGACCGTCCTCGACGTAATCGGCCATCGACATCCGATAGCTGATGATGAAGTCTGGTCCCACTGCGGCGCGGGTACGGCGCACGATTTCGACCGGGAAGCGGCGGCGGTGGGCTGGTGTACCGCCCCAGCGGTCGGTGCGCTTGTTGGTGCGCGGCGCCAGGAACTGGTTGACCAGATAGCCTTCGCTGCCCATGATTTCGACGCCGTCGTAACCGGCCTCGCGCGCCAGTCGCGCGCACCGGACGAAATCATCGATGGTGCCCTCGACGCCGCGGTTCGACAGGGCTCTGGGGCGAAAAGGGTTTATCGGAGCCTTGATCGACGACGCGCTTACCGAAAGTGGGTGGAAGGCATAACGGCCGGCGTGCAGGATCTGCAACAGGATCTTGCCGCCCGCATCATGCACCGCGCCAGTGACTCGGCGATGCCGGCGGGCCTGCGCCGAGGTGGTCAACTCCGCGGCGAAGGGCAGCAGCCAACCGGTGCGGTTGGGTGCGTAGCCGCCCGTGACGATCAGTCCCACGCCCCCGCGGGCGCGTTCGGCGAAGTACTCGGCGAGCCGATCGATGTGACCGGCCCGGTCTTCCAGCCCGGTGTGCATGGAACCCATGACCACCCGGTTGCGCAACGTCGTGAAGCCGAGATCCAGCGGCGACAGCAGGTTGGGGTACGGGCTCAGCATGGCCTCTCCTGAAGTGCCCAAGCGACCTCGTCGAAGCACTCGACCGCGCGCTGCCGGGCCAGTCGAGCGGGCAGCGCCACTCGGGCACCATAGAGGCGGCTGACGTTGCCAAGCAACCAAGTGCATATGGTGCTCGAAACGACGGGTGTGCCAAATGTTGAGGGTGTATGTGCAACGTCTAGTATCAGTAACCAAACTTGTCGCCGGGAAGCAGCCCTGGCGGCGTGCGTGACCCAGCAGCCCACACTGAGCAGCACTAGAGGAACGTTGAGGAGACGTCCGTGACGTACACGATCGCCCAACCTTGCGTCGACATCAAGGACAAGGCCTGCATTGAAGAGTGCCCGGTCGACTGCATCTACGAGGGTGCCCGGATGCTGTACATCCACCCTGACGAGTGCGTTGACTGCGGCGCCTGCGAACCGGTCTGTCCGGTCGAAGCGATCTACTACGAAGACGACGTGCCTGAGCAGTGGAGTCAGTACACGCAGATCAACGCCGACTTCTTTGAGGAGTTGGGCTCGCCGGGCGGCGCCGCCAAGGTCGGATTGACCGAGAACGACCCGCAGGTCGTCAAGGATCTGCCGCCGCAGGGCGAAGACTGAGCGGGTTCGACAAGCCGCGGCTTCCCAGGCACCGCCGGGTGGTCTCGGCGGACCTGCCCGAGTTTCCCTGGGACACCCTGACTGACGCGAAGGCGTTGGCCGGGGCCCATCCCGACGGCATCGTCGACCTGTCCGTCGGAACACCGGTCGACCCGGTGGCGCCGCTGATCCAGGACGCGCTCTCGGCGGCCAGTTCCTCGCCGGGATACCCGACAACCGCCGGCACCAAGGCGCTGCGTGAGGCCGCCGTAGCGGCGCTGGCCCGCCGGTACGGCATCACCGGCGTGGCCGAGTCGTCGGTGCTGCCGGTGATCGGCTCCAAGGAACTCATCGCGTGGCTGCCCACGCTGCTGGGTCTGGGCGCGGGCGACCTCGTCGTGGTGCCCGAATTGGCGTATCCGACGTATGATGTAGGTGCCCGACTGGCCGGTGCCCAGGTGGTGCGCGCCGACTCGTTGACCCAGTTGGGTCCGCAGAACCCAGCTCTGGTCTACCTGAACTCGCCGAGCAACCCGACCGGACGGGTGCTGGGCGTGGACCACCTGCGCAAGGTGGTCGGGTGGGCCCGCGACCGCGGGGTTCTTGTCGCTTCCGACGAGTGCTATCTGGGTTTGAGCTGGGACGCCGAACCGCTGTCGGTACTGCATCCGTCGGTCTGCGACGGCGACCACAGCGGGCTGCTGGCCATCCACTCCCTGTCCAAGACTTCGTCGCTGGCCGGCTACCGGGCCGGCTTCGTCGCGGGTGATCCGGAGCTGGTCGCCGAGCTGCTAGCCGTGCGCAAACACGCCGGAATGATGGTGCCGACGCCCGTGCAGGCCGCGATGGTTGCCGCGCTGGATGACGACGATCACGAGAAGGTGCAACGGGAGCGCTACGCGCGTCGGCGCGAAATTCTGCTGCCGGCGCTGCGGGGGGCCGGTTTTACCGTCGAGCACTCCGAAGCGGGTTTGTACTTGTGGGCCACCCGCGGCGAGGCGTGCGCCGACAGTGTGGCCTGGCTGGCCGAGCGCGGAATCCTGGTGGCGCCCGGCCACTTCTACGGCCCCGGCGGCGCCCGGCATGTGCGCGCGGCGCTGACCGCCAGCGACGAACGCATCGCCGCCGCCGCCGCGCGCCTCACCTAACTTTTGTGCTCGCGAGCAGACATAAACTTGTACCAAAGTGGCCCGATTCGTACGAGTTAGCGTCTGCTCGCGGGTAGTTAATATTGTGTCGCGGTTGGACGACGGAGGGACAACTATGAAGCGATTGTTGGCCGCGCTGGGCACGCTCGCGTCACTGCTGGGGTTGGCGTACACGGCCAACGGCTACCGGCCGCTGGCCAAGCGCGGGTACGGATCGCTCTCTGCCTTTGCCTACGGTCTGTTGGCCTCGGAACTGCCCAAGCCGTCACTGGGCGCTCACGCGGTTGCGCTGGCCGCCGCCACGCCGCACCTGCCGCCGCGCCTCCGTCGGTTCACTTGGCTGACATCGGTGCTGTCGTGGGTGGGCCTGCTGGGTCTGCATCACCTGGGGCACTCCGCTGACGAGACGTTGACCGCGGCGTTGGACGAAGGGCTCGGCCCCGACCGGCGCAAAGAGGCGGGCGACATGTGGAAGCGGCCGGCACCGGGCGGTGCCACGGCGAAGAAGCCCGGCGTCCTTCGCATGATGCGGATCTATCGCGACTACACCCACGACGGAAACATCAGCTACGGAGAGTTCGGGTCGCGCAACCGCCTGGACATCTGGCGCCGGCCTGACCTGGACCGCAACGGCAAGGCTCCGGTGCTATTGCAGGTCCACGGTGGCGCCTGGATGGTGGGTGACAAACGGGGACAGGCGCATCCGTTGATGAGTCACCTGGCCGAACTCGGCTGGATTTGCGTGTCGGTCAACTACCGGCTGAGCCCGCGCGGGACCTGGCCCGACCACATCGTCGACGTCAAGCGCGCCATCGCTTGGGTCAAGGAGCACATCGCCGAATACGGTGGCGACCCGGACTGGATCGCGATCACCGGCGGTTCTGCCGGCGGGCATCTGTCTTCCCTTGCTGCCGTTACGCCTAACGATCCGCGGTTCCAGCCCGGCTTTGAGGACGCCGACACGCGGGTGCAGGCGGCGGTGCCCTTCTACGGCGTCTACGACTTCACCCGCCCCGAAGCCTCGAATCCGCTGCTGCTCCCGATGGTGGGCAAGCGGGTGTTCAAGCTGAGTCGCACGGAACTCGAAGAACCGCTCCGTCTCGCGTCGCCGATCTCGCACATCTCCGAAGATGCGCCCCCCTTCTTCGTCTTGCACGGCGAAAACGACACGCTGGTCCCGGTCGAGCAGGCCCGCAGCTTCGTCAAGCGGCTGCGCGAGGTCAGCCGTCAGCCGGTCGTATATGCCGAATTGCCGTGGGCGCAGCACGCTTTCGACATCTTCGGGTCGGTGCGCGCGGCGCACACCGCAGTAGCGGTCGAGCAGTTCCTGGCCGAGGTCTACGCGGCCAGCCACGCCGAGAGCCGCACCGCGTCCGCGGTGTAAGTCTCCGTTTCGACTGCGGCGCAACGACTTCGCTGCCCGCGTACCAACGCGCGTAGAGTGACTCCGTGGCCTCGTCGAATCAAGTCTCATCGACTCAGGGCTCGACGAATCAGCGGATGATCGCGGGAGTGGCCGCCGCGGCCGTCGCGCTCGGGGTGGCGCAGTTGGTGGGTATCCCGTTCGGTGCGCGAGCCGACGCGCGGGCCGCGGTCGGCTCGGTGGTCGTCGACCTGACGCCAGGGCCCGTCAAGGAATGGGCGATCCAGACTCTGGGCACCATGGACAAGCTGTTCCTGGCCGTCGCCATGCTGATCGTCATCGCCGCCATTGCCGCCGTTGCCGGAAGTTTCGAGACTCGGCGCCGTCCGGTCGGCAGCGTCGCGATCGCCGCTGCGGGCGCGCTCGGCTGCGCGGCGGTGCTGTCGAGGCAAGGGGCGACGGCGGTGGACACCATCCCCACCATCGTGGGCGCCGCGTGCGGCGTGGCCGCTTTGCGCTGGCTCATCCGCCGGCTCGAGCCTGCCTCGCTCGGCTCGGAAGACTCGGACGGCTCGGAGGACTCAGAAGACGGCGCCGACGACGACCGTGATGCGCGCAGGCGTTCGTTGCTGACGTTGGGGTTGCTGGGGATCGGGGTCGTCAGTGGGGTAGCGGGCGCGGTCATCACCCGCATGGTGCATTCGGTGGCCGGTGACCGCACCAATTTCGCGCTTCCCCCACCGCGAACGCCCGCGCCACCGATACCTCCCGAGGTCCAGCCGAAGGGCGTTGAACTGCCGAGCTTTATCACTCCCGCGGCGGACTTCTACCGGGTGGACACCGCGCTGGCGACTCCCCAACTCAGCCGCGGTGACTGGCGGCTGCGCATCCACGGCCTGGTGGACCGCGAAACAACTCACAGTTTCGCCGATTTGGAGCGCTTCGAGGTGGTCGAATCGGTGACGACGCTGACCTGTGTGTCGAATCCCATTGGGGGCAACCTTATTTCGACAGGGATCTGGACCGGCTACCGGCTAGCGGACCTGCTGGCGGTGGCTGGCGTGCACCACGACGCCGACATGGTCCTGTCGAAGTCGATCGACGGGTTCACCGCCGGCACGCCCGTCGAGACACTCACCGACGGCCGTGCGGCGCTCTTGGCGATCGGCCTCAACGGCCAGCCGCTGCCCGTCGAACATGGTTACCCGGCCCGGCTGGTGGTGCCCGGCCTCTACGGCTACGTGTCGGCCACCAAGTGGGTCGTCGATCTGGAGCTGACCCGCTTCGACAGGGCCAAGGCGTACTGGACGCGTTATGGCTGGGCGGCACAGGCACCCATCAAGACCGAGTCGCGCATCGACGTGCCCAAACGGGGTCAACGGGTGCCGTCGGGCCCGGTGGTGTTCGGCGGTGTCGCCTGGGCGCAGAACCGCGGCGTGCGGGCCGTGGAGGTTCGCATCGGCGATGGCGAGTGGCAGCCGGCCCAGTTGGGCGCGAGCTATTCCAACGACACCTGGCGGTTGTGGAGCTTGCCCTGGGAGGCGAAAACCCCTGGGAGTCAGAGCATTACCGTGCGTGCCATCGACAACAGCGGAGCCGTACAAACGTCAGACCAGGCTCCACCCACCCCCGACGGCGCGACTGGCTGGCACACGGTGAACTTCACCGTGGCAGAGGCGTAGGGCGCTACTTCGCCGAGATTTTGCGCCAGCTGAAGACCGCGAGCGCAATGCCGATCAGCGAGGTGATCGGACCGATGATCGACCAGGTCGTCGTGTTGCTCATCGGGCTGCCCTGCAGCACGCCGAATCCTTGCAGCGCCCAGATCAGACCGAACAGTGCGACGATCACCCCGAGCGCCAACGTGACGACGAAAGTTCTGTTCATATAGGAACCCTACGCGCGGGGGTGTCGTGCTACGAGTTGCCTTACCCTGCGTGCAGCCCTCATCGAGGCCGCACGCCGCAAGGCCGCCGCGACCATCCGTGCTGAGGCGGAGGCACTGGCTGCTGACGAATCCGACCGCGTCGAGGCCACGCAGGTGCTTCGCGATATGGAGACGCTGCGGGCGTGGTGAGGTCTTCCCGCTGCGCGCTCAGCGCGGGGGATCTGCGCCGCGTCGACGCCGCACTGCGAATCGTGTTGGACCTGTAGCGGCGACGAGCAATCAGACGCTGACGCCCCAATGGAAGACCCGCGACGTCAGCAACACAATGCCCAACGAGACCACTGCGACGACCGTCAACCCGATGACGGCTACTACCAGCGGGCGCCAACCGGTGCGGGCGATCTGGCGGATGTCGGTGTTGAGGCCGACACCGGCGAAGGTCAGCAGGAACGCCCACTTCGACACGTTGGCCAAGTTCGCGGTCTGGCCCTTGCTCAACCAATGCAGCGTCGTGACGGCTGAGACCGCCAAGAAGCCGAGCACGAACTTCGGGAACTTGCGCCAGATGAACCCGGCCTTGGCGCGCACGCCGGGCGCGACCTCGTCCGCCTGCCCGCGCGCGGCCCAGAACAGCGCGAAACCCAGTACCACGAAACCGATTAACGCATTCCGGACGGACTTCACCAGCACGGCGATCTTGCCGGCGTGATCGGAGAACAGATAGCCGGTAGCGGTCGTCTCCGCGGTGTTGTCCACCGACAGACCCGCCCATAGGCCGAATTCGTAATCGCTGAGCCCGATCACATGCCCCAACCACGGCAACGTGAACAACCCCACCGCGCCGAGCGCCAGGATCGCCGCGATGGCGTAGCTGACGTCGGAATTGCGGGCCCGAATCGCGCCTTTCGCGGCGATGATGGCCGACACACCGCATATCGAGGTGCCAATCGCCAGCAACGAACCCAGCTTGCCCGATAACCCGAAGGCCCGGGCGGCGAGCAGGATGATCGTGCCCGCGATCGTCATGTCGACCAGGATCTGGACCAGGCTGGCGCCACCGAGCTTGGCGATGTCGCCGAGCAGAAACCGGGAGCCGAGCAAGACGATCCCGACCTTGAGCCAGGATTCGTAGGTCAGCACGCCGGGGCGGAACACCCTGTGCAGCCCAACCGTATTGGTGATCAGCAGTCCGATCACGATCGCCCACAACACGTACTCGATATCTGGCGCCATCCAATGTTGGTGCCGGGCAAGGGAGTTCCACCAGACCTGGGCGTACTTACCCAGCAAGCCCACCGTGACCAACAGCAGAATGCCGGGCAGGTAATCCAGCGGTCGCGTGCTGGGAAAGCCCGCCTCTTCCGACTCCACCGGCTCGGTGGTCGCCGTGCTCACGATGTTCACTGCAGGGTCACCAGGGGATCCGGGGCAGCACGTCGGCCACCGCCAATGCGACGATCACGCCCGCCAGCAGCGTCGCCCACCAATCCACCGATACCGCGTGGAGCCGTCCCCACCCGTTGTCACTCACGCCGCCATGGTTTCCCAGCGGCCCTGCTCCACCAAGTGATTGGCTCGCGGTGAATCTAGATCAACACCAGCTAGCGCGGGCTGCGTTCGTTGAGCAGCGCGATGACCTGCGCAACGAGTTCGTCGATGTCGGCGCCGGTGGTGTCCAGCACCAGATCCGGATCCTCCGGCGGCTCATAGGGCGCGTCCACACCGGTCAAGCCCTTCAGTTCGCCCTTGCGTGCTCGCGCATACAGCCCCTTGGGGTCGCGCTTTTCGCATTCCTCAAGGGAGGTGCTGACGTGAACCTCGATGAACGGAAGTTTGGCGGCGTCATTGAGCGCGCGGGCCGTCTCACGGTCCGACTTCAGCGGCGACACCAACGATGCCAGCGCCACCACGCCGGCGTCCGCCAGCAATCGCGTCAAATGCCCCACCCGCCGGATGTTTTCGGTCCGGTCACCGGGTGAGAAGCCCAGATCGTCGGACAGGCCGTGGCGCAAGTTGTCGCCGTCCAGCAGGTACGCGATCCGTCCCGACTCGACCAGTGCGCGTTCCACGGCGACCGCGACCGTCGACTTGCCCGAGGCGGGCAGGCCGGTGAACCAGATGGTCGCGCCGGACTGGCCGGTCGCTTTCCAGCGGTGCTTGCGGTCCAGTGCCGACGGATGCCAACGAATGTCGGTGCGGGCGTGGGTACCCGGCTTGACCTCCCGGGCTTCGATGATGGTGCCGGCGCCGACGGTGTCGTTGGTGGTCTCGTCGATGAGGATGAAAGCGCCGCTGTCCCGATTGTTGTCATAGGGGTCGGCGACGATGACCGAGCTGGTCCGCAGCGTCACCGTGCCAATGTCGTTGAGGGTCAACTCAACCGGCTGATCCAACTCGTCAAGCGTCTCGGGGTCCAAGCGCGAGTGCAGCTCCTGGACGGTGGTCCGCACCGTCTTGGTGGTCTGCTTGAGCGCCAGCCGGTCACCGGCCCGCAACGGCGAGTCGACGAACCAGCAGACGTGTGCGTCGATCTCACGGGCCAGCACGGGTGGAACGGCATCCTCGGCGCCGCTGATGAACACGTCGCCGCGACCCACGTCGATGTCGTCTTCCAGCTCGATCGACACCGACAGCGGCGCAACGGCTGTCGTACGGTCATCGTCCAGAGTGTCCAGCGCGGTCACCCTCGAACGCGTTCCGGCGGGCAGCGACACCACCTCGTCGCCAACGCTGAGAGTTCCCGCCGCGAGCCGCCCGGTGTAGCGACGACGTTGGTCGTCCGTCGGACGCGAAACCCACTGCACTGGCAGGCGAAGCCGGGACGGCTCGGGCTGGGGGGCGGCCAATTCGACGTTTTCCAGGTAGTCCAGCAGCGTCGGACCGTCATACCACGGCGTTCTCGTGGAGCGGTGTACGACGTTGTCGCCGAGCTTGGCCGCGATCGGGATCGTCTGGATGTCGACGTCGCCGAGGCGTTCGGCCGTCTGGTTCAGTTCTTCCTCGACCCTGCGAAACGCATCCTCGTTGAAGTTGACCAGGTCGATCTTGTTCACCGTTGCGACAAAGTGCTTGATACCCAACAGCTTTGCGATACGCGCGTGCCGGCGCGTCTGGCGCAGCACACCGGCGCGGGCATCGACCAGCAGGATCGCCACGTGCGCGTTGGAGGCGCCGGTGAACATGTTGCGGGTGTAGCGCTCGTGGCCTGGTGTGTCGGCCAGGATGTAGCTGCGGGTGGCGGTGGAGAAGAACCGGTAGGCCACGTCGATCGTGATGCCCTGCTCGCGTTCTGCGCGCAGACCGTCCGACAGCGCGGCCAGATCCGCGATTCCTTCTTCGTCGGTGACGGCGGCCAGATGGTCCAGCGGCAAGCTGTCGGTGTCGTGCAGCAGCCGTCCGATCAGCGTGCTCTTGCCGTCGTCCACCGAACCCGCGGTGGCGATCCGCAGCAGCTGTCGCGTTATGCCCTTGGCCGGCTGGTAGCTTTCGGCCGGCTCAGACTTCTCGGTGGTGGTCATCAGAAGTAGCCCTCTCGCTTACGGTCTTCCATCGCGGCGGCCGAAGTGCGGTCATCGGCGCGGGTCTCGCCTCGTTCGGACACCGTCGCCGCCGATATCTCCTTGATGACCCCGGCGATGTCGGTGGCCTTGGAACGCACGGCGCCGGTGATGGTCAGGTCCCCGACGGTGCGGTACCGCACCCATTCCTTGGACGCCTGCTCGCCGTCCTGGGGGCTGGCGTATTCCGAGACCGCCAGCAGGATGCCGTCCCGCTCGAACACCTCGCGTTCGTGCGCGTAGTAGATGGACGGGATTTCAAGCTGCTCCAGCTCGATGTAGCGCCACACGTCCAGCTCGGTCCAGTTGCTCAGCGGGAACACGCGTACCTGTTCGCCCTTCTTGATCCGCCCGTTGTAGAGCGTCCATGGCTCGGGGCGCTGGGCACGAGGGTCCCATTGGCCGAACTCGTCGCGAAAGCTCAGAATGCGTTCCTTGGCGCGGGCGCGTTCCTCGTCACGGCGGGCACCGCCGAACGCCGCGTCGAATCCGTTTTCTTCCAGCGCGTCCAACAGCGTGCGGGTCTGCGCCCGGTTGCGCGACGCGGTCGGACCGGGGTCGGGAACACGGCCCTTGTCGATCGATTCCTGCACCGAGGCCACGATGAGCCGGTGGCCCTGGCCGGTGACCCTACGGTCCCGAAATTCGATGACCTCCGGGAAGTTGTGCCCGGTGTCGACGTGCATCACCGGAAACGGCAGTGCAGACGGGCGGAAAGCCTTCTCCGCCAAGCGAAGAAGCACGATGGAGTCCTTGCCCGCCGAGAACAGCAGGACCGGCTTTTCCAGTTCGGCGACGACTTCGCGGATGATGTGTACCGCCTCGGCCTCCAATAGCCGCAGTTCGTCGACGTGCAGAGTCTCCGCGGTTGCGGTCATGTCGGTAGTCCCTCTCTTTCGGCATCCGCTCGGTATCGGTCTACCCATTCGTCCGAGCGTTGATCGGCCTGGCGCTGCAGCACCGGTTCCGGTGCCAGCCGCGGGTCGAGACCGAGGCGCTCAAGGATGTCGCCCACCACCTGAGTCAGGTTGCGCCACAACACCGGATACGAAATCTCGATCGGTTTGACATTCTCCTCGACAAACCAGTTCCGCCAGCCTTCTTCCTGGGCGCGCAGCATCTTGACGACGTAAGCGATCGCCCCCGCGTGGTAGGTGGCGCGCGCATCCCGGACCGGGTCCGGCCGGCCTCGCCACACCCGGGTCTGGACGGCTCGCCAGAAAGACACCGCCTGCGAGACCACATCGGGCCGGTGGATGTGAATGAGCAGCGGATCCTCGCCGACGACGTCGCGAATCGCCGACAGCAGACCCTCGCCCGATCGATCGGGTAGTCCGGCCGCGCGTTCCAACAGTAGCGGCGTCTGGTTCCACATCAGCTTGCCGCCCCACACGCCATTCGGGGTTCGGCCGACCGTGCGGATGTAGTCGCGCCAGATCTCCGGCGGCGCGAGGTCGGGTTTTCCTTCGTCCAACGGATCGAGCAGGCTCAGAATCGACTCGTCGTCGACGTCTGCGAACCACTCCCGCGGCTGGGGAGATTGGCTGGTGGTCGGCAGGTACTGAAAGAACTCCTGAGGCTCGCCGGCCACGCCGGTAGCGCGCAGCGATTCGACCAGCAACGTGCTGCCACTGCGTTGCGAGGCCAGCACCAGGTAGGACTTCGGGGGATCTGCCATCCGCAAAGCCTAACCGCACGCAAATCCGGTGCAACACAGGGATTTACCTTCATGCTGAACTTAACTCTTGCACTGAAATGCGATTAGTTCGATCGCGTATGCACTGTCGAATTCCATTTCGACAGGGCTTCGGCATTAGCGTCGTTCACTCACCGGTGCGCACCAATTCGACCGTTTCATTATATGAAGCGGTGCAACGAGTTTGGCCCGTGACGTTGCGATGTCCGTTACCGGTAAGCGTGCTGATCGGTTCTTCGTGCGGTTCCGGCAGGGGGTATTCCAAATGAATTTCCGAGTGCGCCGTGCCATTATCGGCATTGCACTTACTATCGGTGTCCGTATCGTGCGTCCATTTATCGTGTGCAAACAGGTATCGTGCAAACCAGTCTTCAGAGCCGGTCAACAAACTGATGCAGCGCTCGCCGGTGCGTAGGCAGTGCGTCTCAACGGACGCTTCCCATGACCACGGCGGCCAACCGTTGTCAGGGGTTTCCGTTCCGCGGTACTGGCCGTAGAACCCTTGGGCGGCAGAAGCCGTCCACGCCGGCAGGTTGACCGGATTGCTGGCTTCGTTTTCCGTGGCGTCGCCGACCCGGGTGAAGGTGACGGTTCGCTCGGTGCTGCATGAGGTTTCGGTGATGCTGCTCTCTGCGCGGTAATCGCCCGTCATGGTTCCGTCCGACTGAGGCTGCAGGGTGATGACGGTCCAGTACTCACCGGGGAACTTGCAGCCCTTGAAGCCGGTGACGCCGTCGGGCGCGGTGGTGGGCCAGGAGGTGCTGACGGATTGCCACTTGCCGTCGACTTCGTCGAAAACGAAGTCCGACAACAGGGTGGGACCGCCGTTCGCCGAGGCGGTGGCCACGCAACCGTTGGATCCACATTCGGAGCGGACGGACCACTGTCCGGTTGACGCCGTCCCGCCTTCGTCGGCTTTGCCGTTGGTGGCCGACGGGCCGAAGTCCGCGCGGTACAGACCGGCCGGAAAGGAGGCCAAGCGCGTGGTCGGCGGTATGGGTGCCGGCTCGTCGTTACCGCGGAACGCAATCACCAGGCCGGCGACGACGGCCGCGATGACAACGACAGCCGCGGCCGCCCAGGCGCCCCGGTGCTTGCGGCGTGGTTGGTCACCGGCGGGCGGGGCGGGCTCCGGCGACGGTGCCGGTGGCTGCGCGGGCAGGAAAGAAACGGGACCGCGCCGCTCGGTGGGCTCGCTGGTGGGGCCGCTGGTGGGGACAGACCGTGGCTGGGGCTGCGCGTAGCTGGGGCGGGCCGGCGCGGGGATGGGGTCAGACGGGGCAACGGGTTGCGGTCCGGATCGGGGTCCGGACTGGTAGGCCGGCGGCCGGGCGGGCGGTGCGTACCAAGGTTGGGCCTTGGGCGGGGCCTTCTGTTGCGGCGCGGGCTGCGGTTTGGGCTTCGGCTTCGGCTTCGGCTGCGGGGGTGACTCGGGTGGCGGCGGGGGCCGGCGCTGTTTGACGGGGGCCGTTATGGCGTTGCGAGCCGCGACGGCCAGTTCTCTGGTGCTGCTGAATCGCTCCGCCGGCTTCTTGGCCATGCCCCTCGCGATCACGTCATCGATGTCGGGGGGCAGGTTGGGGCGCATCTTGGATGGGCGTGGGGGCGGTGCGGTGAGGTGGGCACCCAATTGCTGTTCGAGACTGTCGCCCGGGAAGGGCTGGCTGCCGGTGAGGCATTCGTGCAAGACGCAGGCCAGCGCATAGATGTCGGCGCGATGGTCACTGCGGTCACTGGTCAAACGTTCGGGTGCCAGATAGGCCCAACTTCCGATGACGCTTCCGGTGTTGGTCAGGGAGGTCTCCCCGGTCGTGCGGGCGATGCCGAAGTCGATCAGGTAGGTGAAGTCGTCATCGGTGACCAGGATGTTGGAGGGCTTGACGTCGCGGTGGACCAGGCCGATGCGGTGAGCGGCGTGCAGCGCCGCGGCCACCTGGTCGATGATGTAGACCGCGCGCTCGGGCGGGAGCGGTGCGCGTGCCACCAGGGTCTGCAGGTCGCAGCCCTGAATCAGACGCATCGTGACGAACAGGCGTCCGTCGATCTCACCGAAGTCGTAGATGGGCACCACGTGCGGCTCGTCGAGTCCCGCCGCGGAGCGGGCTTCGCGACGGAATCGTTGCTGGAAGGTCTCGTCGTCGGCGAGTTCGTGGGGCAGGACTTTGAGCGCGACCACCCGCTCGGTGACGGTGTCGAATGTTCGCCACACCTCGCCCATGCCGCCACGACCCAGCACCTCGATCAGGCGGTAGCGGCCGAACGGCGTCCCGTCCAAGTGGCCTCCCCGTTAACTGCTATTCGCTAACCATAGAGTTCGCCAACGGGTTCGCCCAGCGAAATCGGCAATATCGGCGTCGAGCGACGGTGCTGCAACTTCGCTCAGCACCGTCATGGGGGCGGAAGTGTCGTACCGGTTTGTTTGCGTCTCGGGCGCCAAATTAGCCCCAGCCAAAATCGCAATTACCCAACCGATAGTGATCACGGTGCCAATAGCCACGCCGCGCTTCGGGTTAACCGGTCCGATTGAGCTGGAACAAAAGCGATGATTGCCAACTTGACGCAGGCGCGGATGGGGACGCGACGGCGAGCCCGTACTGGGGCGCTAACCAAGTATTACCCGGCTACCGCGGTCTCTCGAGTGCCCGCAGTGCCAGCGAAAAGACCAGTCGGGCATCCGGATCGGCCAGTGAGGTCGACAACAGTTTCTCGATCCGTCGCACCCGGTAACGCACCGTGTTGGGATGCACCTGCAGCGTGTTTGCCGCGACTGCGACGTCGCCGAAACTGTCCAAGTACGAACGCAATGTTTGCGCCAGCACCGGATCTTGTTGCTGCAGTTCACGTATCCGTTCATCGATGAGCCGCGGGTCGGCGGAGACCATGGTGACGATCTCATCGAGCAGAACGGTGGTGCGCGCCTCCTCCAGGGATGTGACCGGCTTGATCGAGATCGGGTGCCGCTCAGCGCTATCGAGCACCCGGTCCACTTCGCTGCGTGCCGTCGCGATTGCGCTCAGCCCGGCGATGGGCGCAGCGATCGCCGCCCGCAGTTCCACGCCCAACTGACTGCGCAACGCGCCGATCGTGCCGCGCACCCAGGAAGCAATCGAGCGACTGGCGGTGATCTGCGGTAGCAGCACGTAAACGCGTGAGCCGTTCGAAGCTACCTGGGCATCAGGACGAAATGCGCTGGCGCTCAGAGCCAAAACGTCGGTCAGCCGAGCATGGCGGGCATTCGTTCCGTTGGCATCGGCGGCATCATTGACGGCATCGGTGGTGTCGAAGCCGATCAGCGCGGCGTTGCCGGCGTTGCTCCCGGTGGCCAGGCCGAGCTCGCGGGCGATCATTTCCACGTCGCCGGCGTCGCCCTGTTCTCCGGGGCCGCCGGGGTCCAAGCCCAACAGCTGCTGCACCCGTCGGGCGTGCGCGGACGGTTGGCTCGCCAGGCGCTTCATGATCCGCGCAGCCAATACCGCCGCGCCCCGCATCATCTCCTCGGCGTCATCGGCCAGCGGCCGCGTGCCCTGCTGAACCCAGATCGCACCGGCGAACACCGGCGGCCGTCCGGCTTGCGGTTGATGGATGCCTATTGCCAGACGCGGACGCAGCCCCAGTTCCGGACGTTCGGCCACGCGCACCACCTGGTCACCGGCCCGCAGCGCGTCGAAGATGCCCCACTGGCCGATCCACTTGAGGTGCTCTGGCGGGCCGGCGCGTCCCAGGATGGACAGCCGGCGCAATTCGTCGGCCTCGTCGTTGGAGGCCGAATAAGCCAGCACGTGTGACTGCGCATCTTCGATGCTGACCATGCCGTGGATGCGGTCGGCCAGGGACTGCGCAAGTCCAAACAAGTCAGTACCCGAGTCGTCGGTCGTTGGGTCGCCGTGGTGCTCCAAGACGTGATTGACCAGCCGGTAGAGGCGTTCCCAGCGGGCCTGTGGCTCGACGGCCACGACGGCCGATCCGGCGCGGACCGCCGTCGTCACGAGTGCTTCCGAGGGTTGCTTGACGAAGATCGCCACCGGCGCGTTCGTGCGCCCCTGGATATGCCCCTTGATCCAGTGCAGCGCTTCGTCGGCTGTCACGCCCAACAGGAAAAACACGTCCGCCGAGCTGGACGCGGGCGCCAGGCCCAGGCGCACGTCGTCGGAATCGATCAGCGCGGCCGATGCGACCGGAAGGTCCAGGCCGCGCGGGGCGCTGACCAAATTGACCATGGTCGCGTCCAGCGCCAGCAGCAGTTGACCCAGTCCCACACCGGTCGTGCGCATATTGTCCGATTCTACTAGTAAGAGTCATATGTCTTGTCCGACACGACAACCATCTCGAGCGGTTCCGGGGGGATCCTGGCAAACATGGACGCCATCACCGAGGTTCCCGTACCGGCCAACGAGCCGGTTCATGACTACGCACCCAATTCCCCCGAGCGCGTCCGGCTGCGTGCCGCGCTCACCGCGCTCGCTGACCATCCGATCGATCTGCCGCACGTCATCGGTGGCCGGCACCGAATGGGCGACGGCGAGCGCATCGACGTCGTCCAACCGCACCGGCACTCGGCCAAGCTCGGCACCTTGACCAACGCCACCCACGCCGACGCCACGGCCGCCATCGATGCCGCCATGGCCGCAAAAGGCGACTGGGCGGCATTACCCTTCGACGAACGGGCTGCGGTCTTCCTGCGCGCCGCCGACCTGCTGGCCGGGCAGTGGCGAGAGAAGGTTGCTGCCGCGACCATGCTGGGTCAGTCAAAGTCGGTGTATCAGGCTGAGATTGACGCGCCCTGCGAATTGATCGACTTTTGGCGGTTCAACGTCGCGTTCGCGCGGCAAATCCTGGCGGAGCAGCCGATCAGCGGCCCGGGGGAGTGGAACCGCATCGACTACCGCCCGTTAGACGGGTTCGTGTATGCGATCACGCCGTTCAACTTCACCTCCATCGCGGGTAACTTGCCGACCGCCCCGGCATTGATGGGTAACACCGTGGTGTGGAAACCGTCGATCACTCAGACATTCTCGGCCTACGTGCTGATGCAACTGCTGGAGGCCGCTGGGCTGCCACCTGGCGTGATCAATCTGGTCACCGGCGACGGATTCGCGGTTTCGGATGTGGCACTGGCCGATTCGCGGCTAGCCGGCATTCACTTCACCGGGTCGACGGCCACCTTCCAACACCTCTGGCGGGAGGTGGGCGCCAACATCGGTACCTACCAGAGCTACCCGCGGCTGGTCGGCGAGACCGGGGGGAAGGACTTCGTGGTCGCGCACGCCTCGGCGCGCCCGGATGTGCTGAGCACCGCGCTGATCCGCGGCGCGTTCGACTACCAGGGCCAGAAGTGCTCGGCGGCATCGCGGGCCTTCATCGCGCACTCGGTGTGGCAGCGGATGGGCGATGACTTCTTGGGTGCCGCTTCTGAATTGCGCTATGGCGATGTCACCGACCTGTCGAACTTCGGCGGTGCGTTGATCGACGAGCGTGCCTTCGTCAAGAACGTCGACGCCATCGAACGGGCCAAGGGCGCCGCCGGGATGACCATCGCCGTCGGTGGCGAATACGACGACAGCGAAGGGTATTTCGTGCGCCCGACGGTGCTGCTGTCCGACGACCCGACCGACGAAGCGTTCAGCACCGAGTACTTCGGCCCGCTCTTGTCGGTCCACGTCTACCCCGACGACCAGTATGAGCGGATCCTCGAGCTTGTCGACTCCGGCACCCGCTACGCGCTCACCGGGGCGATCATCGCCGACGATCGCCAGGCGGTGCTGACCGCGCAGCACCGGTTGCGGTTCGCGGCGGGCAACTTCTATGTCAACGACAAGCCGACCGGCGCCGTGGTCGGACGCCAGCCCTTCGGCGGATCGCGCGGATCGGGAACCAACGACAAGGCCGGGTCGCCGTTGAACCTGTTGCGTTGGACGTCGGCCCGCACCATCAAGGAGACGTTCGTCCCCGCCACCGACTACCAGTACCCGCACATGGCGGTCGACTGATGGCCGGAATCTTCGCTCACACCGTACGACCGGCTCTGTTGGGCGCCAGTCGGTCCACCGGGCTACGCCGCGTGGTGGAGCGGTCACCGGTCAGCCGCCAGGTGGTGCGCCGGTTCGTGCCCGGGGACACCCTGGATGACGTGATGGATACCGTTGTTGTGCTTCGTGATTCGGGAAGATTCGTCAGCATCGACTATCTCGGCGAGAACGTTACGGATGCCGACGATGCGACCGCCACGGTGCAGGCCTACCAAGGGCTGCTGGACCGACTGGGTCGCCGCGCCGACGCCGTGGCGGAAGGGGTGCGCCCGCTTGAGGTCTCGCTCAAGCTGTCCGCGCTCGGGCAGGCCCTCGAGCGAGACGGCAAGAAAATCGCCCTCGACAACGCGCGCATCATCTGTGAGCGGGCCGAGCAGGTCGGTGTCTGGGTGACCGTAGATGCGGAAGACCACACCACCACCGACTCGACCCTGTCGATCGCAGGGGATCTGCGAGTCGACTTTCCTTGGGTGGGCACGGTTTTGCAGGCATATCTGCAACGCACCGTAGGTGACTGCGAAGAGTTGGCCGCCGTGGGCGCGCGGGTGCGGTTGTGCAAGGGTGCCTACGACGAACCCGCGTCGGTGGCCTATCGGGACGGTGCGGACGTGACCGATTCGTACCTGCGGTGTCTACGGGTGCTGATGGCGGGATCGGGGTATCCCATGGTGGCCTCGCACGACCCGGTGCTCATCCAGGCCGCGGCGGAGATGGCCCGCGAATCAGACCGTGGTGCAGGTGATTTCGAGTACCAAATGCTGTACGGCATTCGCGACGACGAACAGCGGCGGCTGGTTGCCGCGGGCAACCAGGTACGGGTCTATGTTCCGTTCGGAACCCAGTGGTACGGGTACTTCATGCGACGGTTGGCCGAACGTCCCGCCAACCTCGGGTTCTTTGCGCGAGCATTGGCGCACCGTGGACGGTAAGCCCGGCGCAGAGTCGGGCACAAACAGCGGATCGCCAACGCGGATCGGCGATATGATCGCTGAACGCGCACTGGCACGCGAGCTGTAGCCAGTGTCGGGGGAGGTGCAAGATGTCGTTTCTACTCGCCCAACCGGAGATTCTGGACGCAGCAGCCGCAGACTTGTCCGGCATCGCCGCCGCGATCCGCAGTGCCAACGCGGCCGCCGAAGGCCCTACGACCAGACTGTTGGCCGCCGCCGCCGACGAGGTTTCGGTGGCCGCCGCGAGGCTGTTTGGTGCGCAGGCGCAGTCGTATCAGGCGCTGAGCGCCGAAGCGGCCGCGTTTCATCAACGGTTCGTGCAAGCGCTGAGCACCAGCGCCAGCGCGTATCTCACCGCCGAAGCCGCCAGCGTGAATCCGCTGCAGGCCTTCGAAGAGGCGGTACTGAACGCCATCAACACCCCGACGATGGTGTTGCTCGGACGTCCGTTGATTGGCAATGGCGCCGATGCGACCGTGGCCGGCCAGGCCGGTGGCGCCGGCGGAATCTTGTACGGCAACGGCGGAGCCGGCTTCACCAGCACGACTTCAGGTGTGCCGGGAACCAACGGCGGAAGTGCCGGCCTGATCGGCAATGGCGGCAACGGGGGAAGCGGCGGCGCCGGCGCGGCGGGCGGTCACGGTGGCACGGGCGGGATCCTGTTTGGTCACGGCGGAGCGGGCGGGAACGGCGGAGCGACTCTGAATCCCCTCTTCGCCGGCGGTGCCGCAGGTTCGGGAGGCGACGCACTGTTGTTCGGCCATGGCGGCGCCGGTGGCGCCGGCGGGGCGGGTAGGTCCGGTTCGACCGGCGGCTCCGGAGGACTCGGCGGGTTCTTCTGGGGCAACGGCGGCAACGGCGGCGCGGGGGGTGAAGGACTGGTCGCCGACGGCGGCACGGGCGGTGCGGGTGGCGCCGCGGGGCTGTTCGGTCAAGGCGGAGCCGGCGGCCATGGTGGCGTCGGCAATTCAAATGGCGGCGCGGGCGGATCCGGTGGCACCGGCGGGCTGGTCGGGGACGGCGGTGCCGGAGGCGCTGGCGGCGATGGGCTACGGCTGGGCGGGTCGGGCGGCGACGGCGGCTCGAGCCGATGGATCGGTCAGGGCGGCGTCGGTGGCGACGGCGGCGGCGGCACCTCGGCGGCCACCGGGGTCGGCGGAGCAGGCGGCAACGGCGGCACCGGCGGGCTGCTCTACGGCGGCGGCGGCAACGGCGGCGTGGGCGGAGTTGGTGCCGCGGACGCGGGTGGCGCCGGCGGTCAAGGTGGCGCGGCGGGGATGATCGGTCGCGGGGGAGCTGGCGGCTCTGGCGGGGCCGCCCCCAGCGGCGTGGGGGGCCACGGTGGCTCCGGCGGCAAAGGCGGCTGGTTTGGCGACGGCGGATCCGGCGGGTTCGGCGGAGCCGGCAACTTCGGTGGCGGCGCCGGTGGCAACGGAGGCATCGCCGGCTTGATCGGCATGGGCGGTGTCGGTGGTAACGGCGGCGCCGGCAATATCGTGGACGGCCGCGGCGGCAACGGCGGCGACGGCGGGATGTTCTACGGCAATGGCGGCAACGGCGGCAGCGCGGGTGGCACCGGTACGAGCGGCGCCAACGGCGGCAACGGCGGGAACGCAATACTGATCGGCAATGGCGGCACTGGCGGGGCTGGCAGTGGGGGCCAGCACGGTGGTGCCGGTGGATCGGGCGGGCGAATCTCTGGCGCCGACGGCTTGCCTGGCTGAGGCGGCGGCCCGGGGGCTAACCCCCGCGCCTGGGCCGTGGACGCTCACTGGCAAACCCGCGCACCACATGCGCGCGCACGAACTCCGCCACCACCTCGGGGTCGTCCAAGTTCAGCGACGATGACGGAGTACTGAAGAGCGAGAACAAGATTCGGGCGAACCACTCGCCGGCCGCCGCCACGTCGAGGTCCTTGCGGACCTCTCCGGTGATCTTGGCGGCGGACAGGTGCGGGGCGAGGAAGTCGACGCATTCACGCAGCAGCACTCCGGCGTCCTTGGTCAGCAGCAGGCTGACCGCGTCTTCGTCGAAGTACTTTTCGGCGGCGATCGCCCGTCGGGCCTGGCTCACGAAAACCGCCGCCTGGCTGAGCTTCTCCTCCAAGGTCTCGCCCTGACTCATGGCCTTGGACATCTCCCGGTAGAACTGCTCGGAAGCATGTTCCGCGCTGGCCTCCAGGATGGCGGCCTTGTCGGTGAAGTACTCGTAGACCGTGCTCCGGGATACGTTGGCCGCCTTGGCGATATCGACGATCGTCGTCTTCTGCAGCCCTTGCTTCCGAAAGCACGCGTAGGCGGATTCGATGATGAGTGTGCGCGTGTCCGTTGCTTGGTTCGCCGCAGAAACCGGGCCCATGGGCTATCTCGCCGGCTCGAGAATGAGACCGCTGGTGGGTACCCCGGTGCCGGACGTGACCAGGACGTGTTCGACGTTGTCGACCTGGTTGTACGACGTGCCGCGCACTTGGCGCACGGCCTCGGTGATGCCGTTCATGCCGTGGATGTACGCCTCGCCCAGCAGGCCGCCGTTGGTGTTGATCGGAAACTCGCCACCCAGTGACAGCCGCTCGACGGTGGCGAAGTCCTTGGCCTCGCCGCGACCGCAGAACCCGAGCTCCTCGAGTTGGGTAAAGACGAACGGCGTGAAATGGTCGTAGATGAAAGCGGTTTGGATGTCCTGGGGCTTGAGGCCCGAGTCCCGCCACAACCTTTCCGCGACCACGCCCATTTCGGGCAGCCCGGTGATGTCCTCGCGGTAGTAGCTGGTCATCATCTCACCGTCGGCCGCCGCGCCCTGTGCGGCAGCAGTGATGATCGCCGGGGGCTGGCGCAGGTCGCGGGCGCGTTCGGCGCTGGTCACCACCAGCGCGACACCGCCGTCGCTTTCCTGGCAGCAGTCGAGGAGGCGCAGCACGGGTTCGACGATCCAGCGCGAATTCTGGTGGTCTTCCAAGGTGATTGGCCGCTCATAGAACCATGCGTCGGGGTTTCGGGCGGCGTGCTTGCGATCGACTACCGCGATGCGGCCGAAGTCTTCGTTGGTGACCCCGTAGGTCGACATGTAGCGCTGGGCATGCATGGCGACCCAGCCCGCCGGTGTTATCAGCCCGAATGGCGCGTAATGCGCCATGAAGAGCGGAGTTTCGGCGCTGGTACGTCCGCTGCCGCCGAAGCGGAAACCGGACCGCTCGTTGAAAGCCCGCCAGCACACCACCACGTCGGCGACGCCGGTCGCTACGGCCATCGCCGCGTGCACGACGGTGCCCGCCGCCGCACCGCCGCCATGGTGAACGCGGCTGAAGAAGCTCAGGTCGCCGATCCCCACATTGCGCGCGATGTCGATCTCGTCGCTGGCATCCATGGTGAACGTCACCATGCCGTCGACATCGCTGGGCGCCAACCCGGCATCGTCGATTGCGGCACTGACTGCCTCACAGGCCAATTGCAGCTCGCTGCGCCCGGAGTCCTTGGAGAACTCGGTCTGGCCTATGCCGACGATGGCCGCCGCGCCCGGCAATATGCTGCTCATGCGGCGGGGCCGTCCAACAAGCTGATGATGGCCGTGCCCGACACGTGGTTGCCAAGGCTGTTGGCGCCCTGGAAGGTCACCTCGACGAAGTTCTCGCCCGGCAGGTCGTCCGCGCCGCCTTCGGACTTGCCGGTCACGCTGCCGGTGAAGCGCAACGGGTCGTCCGGAAAACTGGGCACTCCCAGCCGAATCGACAACTTCTTGACCTTCGCCTCGGGTCCTGCCCAGTCGGTGAGAAACCGCACGCAATATCCGTTGGTGGTCAGGATGTTCATGAACAAGTTGGGCGAGCCCTGTTTCTTGGCGTACTCGTGGTCGTGATGCACCGGCATGAAGTCACGCGATGCGATCGCCCCCGCGACGATCATCGTTGTGGTGATGGGTATTTCGAGCGGGGTAACCTCGTCACCGACAGAGATGTCCTGCCAGCGCAGCGTCTCGAACTTTGAGGCACGGGTGGCGGCGGTCATTGAAGTCCTTTCGGCCGAAACTGGTGCAGCACAAGATCGCCGGAGGCGCCTTCGAACGTCTCATAGAAGACCTCGACCGGCATGCCCACCGTGACATCGTCCGGGTCGATGTCGCGGAGATTGGACAGCACACGCACCCCCTCGGACAGTTCGACCAGCACCACGATGTACGGATAGTCGAAGAACGGGAATCGAGGTTGATGCGGCATCACGTAGCTGTAAACCGTTCCCTCGCCGGAGGATTCAATCGCCTCCCAGGACAGCGACCGGCACTGCGGGCACATCGGGCGTGGGGGATGCCGCAGCTTCCCGCACCCGCTGCAGCGCTGAATGAGCAGCTTGTGCTCGCGCAGCCCGTTCCAATAGAACTCGGTGTCCCGGCTGATGGTCGGGGCCAGTCGGGTGCTCATCAGCGTGCCGGCTTGAATCGCAGGACCCGGAACCGCTGTCGGCCCAGTACTTCTCCATCTTTGTTGGTATAGGTCGTCAACCACGTCAGGAAGAAGCCGGTACCCAGCGCGGTCTTCTTCTCGTCGGAAACCGATTCGTAGACCGTCGTCGCGCTGATGTGGTCGCCCAGTCGTGGGTAGCGCTCGATTTCGAATTCCGAGTTCGTCGCCACCGTGCTCGTGTACCCGGCCTCATCCAGGAAGGCGGTCGGATTGTTCTTGATTTCCATTGGAGCGCCGCCACGTTCGCCGATCCCCTCCAGTTTCGGCGACGGCATGGTCCACGTCTGCAGCATTACCGGAGGTGACACGATGCCGCCGAAACGCGATCTGGCCGCGAATTCCGGGTCGAGATAGACCGGGTTCATGTCGTTGAGTGCATACGCCCAGTGGCGAATCATGGGCTGGTTCACCGGGTCCGGCGCCACCGATGGCTTTCCGGTGCCGCCGGTGGGCTGGCCGACGAGAGCCCGCACTTTGGCCTGAACGTCAGAATCGGTCACTTAGGCAGTCCTCCTTGCCGGATGTCCTCGTGCTTGACCGGCGCCCGAAAGTCAGTGACGAGGGCGGCGCAGAATCGGCGTGCACGGTACACCTCCCGAGACCCTCGATCCGACAGATTTAGCCAATCTGTCCTGCGAAATGTGTCTACTCTGCGTCCTTGACCGCTGTCAACACAGCGTCAACACCGTGGAATGTCCGTGGAATTCGACTTGCAATTCGACCGGTGATCATTGACTGGCGAGTCCGGCCGGGTGTACACCGGGTGTTTAGATGACCGACGCCTGGTGAGGAAAAGCGCATGGCGGAATTACCTCAGTTAGTTGACACCTACCAGCTGTACATCGACGGGCGATGGGTCGAGCCGGAAAGCGGTCGCTACGACGACATCTCCCCGGCCACCGAGGCGGTCATCGCAACCGCACCCGACGCCAGCGTCGGCCAGGTCAGCGAGGCGATCGCCGCCGCGCGTCGCGCGTTCGACGAAGGCCCATGGGGCACGATGACCAACCAGGACCGCGCGGCGTGCCTCAATCAGCTGGGCGAGGCTCTGATGAAGAACGCCGACGAGTTCTTCGCGCTGTCCCAGCTGGAGTGGGGATGCATCGCGAACGAGCGCGTAATGCAAGTCGACGGCGCGGCTTTCATGTCCATGTACGCGGCGCAGCTCGCAGCGGAGTTGGCGGACGAACCCGTCACCGGGATCGGCGCCGGCACCACGCTGCTGCGTCACGAGCCGTTGGGCGTGGTGTCGATTCTGACGCCGTGGAACTTCCCGCATTGCCTCAATGTGATGAAGCTGAACAACGCGCTGGCGGCGGGCAACACCGTCGTCCTCAAGCCGTCGCCGCTGACCCCGCTGGCCGGGCTCGCCCTGGCGCGGATCATCGACGAGCACACCGACATTCCGCCGGGTGTGGTCAACGTCGTCACCCCGTCCGGCATCGATGCCGCCAAGCTGCTCACCACCGACCCGCGCATCGACATGATCAGCTTCACCGGTAGCTCGGTGGTCGGACGCCAAGTCATGTCTGCCGCGGGCGACACCCTGAAGCGAATTCTGTTGGAGCTGGGGGGCAAATCGGCCAGCATCGTGCTGGACGACACCGAGGTCACCGACGCCATGCTGGAGCAGATGCTGTTCGACTGTTGCTCGCTGCACGCCGGGCAGGCCTGCATCCTGCACAGCCGCCTGCTGCTGCCCGACTCGTTGCACGACGACGTCGTCGACCGACTCGTCGCGCTAGCCCGCGAGGTCAAAGTCGGTGACCCCACCGATCCCGACGTGCAGATGGGTCCGCTGATCAGTGCGGCACAGCGCGAGCGCGTGGAGGCCCACGTCGCCGGCGCGGTGAACGAGGGAGCCAAAGTGGTGACCGGTGGCGGCCGCCCAGCCGGGCTGGACGTGGGCTTTTACGTCGAACCGACGATCCTCACGGACGTCGATCCGAATTCGACGGTTGCTCAGGAAGAAGTGTTCGGGCCGGTGCTCAGCGTGCTGCGCTACCGCGACGACGACGATGCGGTCGCGATAGCCAACAACTCCCAATACGGGCTGTCGGGCGCGGTCTGGGGCACCGACGTCGACCGTGCCCTCGGCGTGGCCCGCCGCATCCGCACCGGCCAGATCGCCGTGAACGGCGTCGGCCCGGGCGCCGCTCCGTTCGGCGGCTTCAAACTCAGCGGGTTGGGCCGGGAGGGTGGCGGCATCGCCGGCCTGCACCAATACATGGAGCTCAAGGCGATCGGGGTTCCTGCGTAGCGGACACACGCTCGTGAAAAGCTTCGGGCATGGTCGTACCGATTGCCCGCCCCAAGCTCGAGGGGAATATCGCTGTCGGTGAGGACCGGCAGATCGGATTCGCCGAGTTCGGCGCCCCACAAGGACGCGCGGTCTTCTGGCTGCACGGAACTCCCGGCGCGCGTCGGCAAATCCCCACCGAAGCCCGCGTCTACGCCGAGGAAAACGACATCCGTCTGATCGGCGTCGACCGGCCGGGAATCGGCTCCTCGACGCCCTATCAGTACGAATGCATCTTGGCTTTCGCCGACGACCTGCGGACCATCGCCGACACGCTGGGCATCGACAAGATGGCCGTCGTGGGCCTATCCGGCGGGGGTCCGTACGCGTTGGCGGCCGCGGCCGGCCTGCCCGACCGCGTGGTGACAGCCGGGGTGCTCGGCGGTGTTGCGCCGACCCGAGGCCCGGATGCCATCCGAGGCGGGCTGATGGACCTTGGCTACGCGGTGGCGCCGTTGCTGAAGCTGGGCGGCGCCCCGTTACGGATCGGCGCGACCCTGTTGATCCGGGCCGTCCGGCCGGTCGCGTCGCCCGCGCTGGACATCTACGCTTTGTTGTCGCCCGAGGCCGATCGCCATCTGCTGACCCGGCCCGAGTTGAAGGCGATGTTCCTCGACGATCTGCTCAACGGCAGTCGCAAGCAGCTCGCCGCGCCCTTCGCCGACATCATCGCCTTTGCCCGGGACTGGGGATTTCGACTCGAGGAGGTGAAGGTCCCGGTCCGGTGGTGGCACGGTGACCACGACCACATCATCCCGTTTTCGCACGGCGAACACGTTGTCTCCCGGCTGCCCGACGCCAGATTGTTCCATCTGCCCGACGAAAGTCACCTGGCCGGCTTGGGGCGTGGCGAGGAGATCTTGGCCACGTTGATCGAGATTTGGGACGCTGAACTGCAGAAATAGTTCGCATGTGAGCCATCCGATACAAATGTGTATCGCCAACGCGGTTGTATGTGACAAACTATTGCCGTGTCCCAGCCTTTCGACAACCGTCCGGCCGACGCCCCCGCGCTGTTCCTCTACCTGACCGACATACCGCGCGCCGGCATCGAGTACGGGCAACTGCTCACCGTCCTACCGCTGCAGCGGGTGCTGCCTGCCGGCGACGGCCACCCGGTGCTGGTGCTACCCGGCCTGATGGCGGGTGATGGGTCCACCTGGATCCTGCGGCGCATCCTGAACCGGCTCGGGTATCCGGCGTACGGCTGGGGACTCGGGCGCAACATCGGTCCGACGGCCAAGGTCGTCAACGGGATGAGCGAACTGCTCGACAAGCTCCAGGCCCAACACCAGGCCCCGGTCAGCGTGATCGGGTGGAGTCTGGGCGGCATCTTCGCGCGGAATCTGGCCCGCAAGAACCCGTCTGCCGTGCGGCAGGTGATCACCTTGGGTAGCCCGTTTGGGATGCGGCACGCCAGCGAGTCCCGTTCCACCTGGAGCTTCAACCGCTTGTCCCACCTGCACGCCGAGAAGCACGATTTGCCGCTGCAGATGGAACGCGAGCCCATGCCGGTGCCCACCAGCGCGATCTACTCGCGGTTGGACGGCATGGTGGCCTGGCGGACGTGCATGAACCCGCCGTCGGAACGTGCCGAGAACATCGCCGTGCGCAGCAGTCACATCGGTTACGGCCACAACCCGCCGGTGATCTGGGCGATCGCCGACCGGTTGGCGCAGTCCCCAGATTCCTGGGCGCCGTTCCGGCCGCCGCCCGTGCTGCGACCGTTCTTCCCGAAGGTTGATGAGGCGCCCGAGCGGCATGCGTCCGCCGATCCGGAGATGCGTCCGGCGTAACCTGCACACGTGCTGCTGGCTTCACTGAATCCTTCGCTCGTCAACGCCACCGATATTGCCGACGCGGTCAGCATCGACGGGGTAACCCTCAGTCGCAGTGACCTGGTGGGGGCGGCAACCTCGGTCGCCGAGCGCGTCGCCGGCGCACATCGCGTCGCCGTGCTTGCGACGCCGACGGCGTCGACCGTGCTCGCCATCGTCGGCTGCCTGATCGCCGGAGTGCCCATCGTCCCAGTGCCTTCCGACGTCGGCGTGGCCGAACGTCGGCACATGCTTTCCGACTCCGACGCGCAGGCCTGGCTGGGGCCGGTGCCCGACGAGCTGGAAGGGTTGCCGCACATCCCGGTGCGCTTGCACGCACGCTCCTGGCATCGCTACCCCGAACCGTCGCCCGATGCCGTCGCGATGGTGATCTACACCTCGGGCACCACCGGCGCGCCCAAGGGTGTTCAGGTGAGCCGACGGGCCATCGCCGCCGACCTGGATGCGTTGGCCGAGGCGTGGCAATGGACGGCCGACGACGTGTTGGTACACGGCCTGCCGCTGTATCACGTGCACGGCTTGGTGCTGGGTCTGCTTGGATCGCTGCGCGTCGGAAATCGCTTCGTGCACACGGGAAAACCGACACCGGCCGGATACGCGGCGGCTGGCGGGACGTTGTATTTCGGCGTCCCGACGGTGTGGTCGCGGGTGGTCCGTGACCAAGCTGCGGCCGAGGCCCTGCGCCCGGCACGGCTGTTGGTATCCGGGAGCGCGGCGCTGCCGGTGCCGGTGTTCGAAGGGCTGGAGCGGCTCACCGGACATCGACCCATCGAACGCTACGGCGCATCGGAATCGTTGATCACCGTGTCGACCCGCGCCGACGGCGAACGCCGCCCCGGTTGGGTGGGATTCCCGCTGGCGGGTGTGCAGACGCGACTGCTGGACGACGCCGGCAACGAGGTGCCGCACGACGGTGAAACCGTTGGCAAGCTTCAGGTTCGGGGACCGACCTTGTTCGACGGGTATCTGAACAGGCCGGAAGCCACCGCCGAGGCGTTTGACGACGACGGCTGGTATCGCACGGGCGATGTCGCCGTCATCGACGACGGCGGCATGCACCGAATCGTCGGGCGAGAATCCGTCGACCTGATCAAGTCGGGCGGATACCGCATCGGCGCGGGCGAAATCGAGACGGTGCTGCTTGGTCATCCGGGCGTGGAGGAAGCCGCGGTGGTGGGCGTCCCGGACGAGGATCTGGGCCAGCGGATCGTGGCCTACGTCGTCGGCTCGGCTGGCCCTGATGACCTCATTCAGTTTGTGGCCGAACAGCTTTCAATGCACAAGCGGCCGCGCGAGGTGCGCATCGTGGAGTCGTTGCCGCGTAACGCGCTGGGCAAGGTGCTCAAGAAGGTATTGCTCGCGGAGGGCTGAGCTTTTCTGGGCGCGAGGGCGCCCATATGTACGTCTGTTGCGGGGTTTTGGCGTACATATGGGGACGCTCGCCGATGCTCGAGAAGCCGGCGGGCGACGTTATGGCAGCCCGTTGACGCCGTCGGAGCCCAAGATCGGTCCGGCCGCACCGCCGGCTCCGGGGCTGCCGGGAATCTCGCCGTCGCCGCCGTTGCCGCCGTTGCCACCGTTGCCGACGAGCCCTCCGCCACCGCCGACCCCGCCGTTACCGCCAGTAGTGCCGGGGTCTGGCAAGACGGGGAATTTGCCGGACCCACCGGCGCCGCCCGCGCCTCCGTTGCCCACCAGCTGACCGCCCTGACCACCGTTGCCACCGGCCCCGGCTACCCCGAGGAACGGGGCGGCTCCGCCGATCCCGCCGGTCCCGCCGTTGCCGATCAGCAACGCGTTGCCGCCGTTGCCGCCGACGCCCCCACCACCGCTGCCGAGTCCTCCGTTGCCGCCGTTGCCGCCCGTGGACATCAGCATCCCGCCGTTGCCACCGTGGCCGCCGGCACCACCGGTCGCACCGGCGAGAGACAAGACCGTTCCGCCTTGCCCGCCGGCGCCGCCGTTGCCGAACAGCAGTCCGGCGTTGCCGCCTGCTCCACCCGTCGCGCCAACGGCGTTCCCGGGGGACGTGCCCGCATCGCCGCCGGCGCCACCGGCCCCGGTCAACATGCCTGCGTTGCCGCCAGCTCCGCCGGCGCCCGATGCGCCATCTCCGAATCCGCCGCTCCCGCCGTTGCCACCGCCCGCGCCGGCCAGCCCGCCGGTCCCACCGGCGCCACCGGCCCCGCCTGTGCCCGCGAAGCCAGCCCCTGTCCCGCCGGTACCGCCGTGTCCGCCGGCGCCCATCAGCGCTCCGGCCCCACCGTTACCGCCCCACCCCCAACCGCGCCTGCGAAGGTGGTTAACCCGCCGTTGCCGCCAATCCCGCCGGAACCGAACAGCAGCCCGCCCGCCCCACCGTTACCGCCGGCCCCACCGTCACCGGTTGACGAGCTTCCACCCGCCCCACCGGTGCCGCCGGTACCCCACAGGCCGGCAACCCCGCCGTCACCACCTCGCGCGCCCGGCCCGCCTGAACCACCGGCCCCGCCGTCGCCGAGCAACCATCCGCCGGGGGAGCCTGGCAGTCCGCTGCCCGCGGGTGCGGGTGTGCCGTTGCCGATCAGCGGGCGCCCAGTCAGGGCCTGGATGGGCGCATTCACGGCCACGAGAGCCTGCTGTTGCAGGATGTGCAGGGGATTAGTGCTGACGGCGGCATTGAACCCGTCCGCACCCAACAGCAGCCCGCTGGTACCACCGACGCCGGTGCCTCCGTGAGTCGCGCCGGTGCCGCCCACACCGGCGTTGCCGCCGTTGCCGATCAGCACGCTGGCCCCGCCGGCCCCGCCGCCTGCACCCGCGCCGGTCAGGCTGGATCCGCCCGCGCCGCCCGCGCCGCCGTTGCCCCACAGTAGGCCGGACCGCCCGCCGATTCCGCCGCCCCCGCCGGGGCCCTCGGGACTGGCGCCGCCGGCCCCACCCACACCGCCGTGTCCGAACAGGCCGGCATGACCACCCGCCCCGCCGGCTGCGCCCGCTCCACCGCCCACGTCGCTAGCGGTCGATCCGCCAGGCCCGCCGGCACCGCCGTTGCCCCACAACAGACCCCCGTTGCCGCCATTGCCACCGATTCCTCCATTGCCGAAGCTGCCAGCCCGCCCGGCGGCCCCGCCGGGGCCACCGGCGCCGCCGTTACCCCCGAGCAGCCCACCGTCTCCGCCGTGGCCGCCCGCACCTCCCTCGAAGCCCCCGAAACCGCCCGCCCCGCCGTGGCCGCCGCTACCGCTGAGCAGCCCGGCAAACCAACCCGCTGCGCCGCCGTTGCCGCCGTCCCCGCCGATGACGCCCGGTGCGCCGGCACCGCCTGCGCCCCCAGCACCAAATAACCCGCCGATACCGCCCGCTCCGCCGAACCCGCCAATTCCCAGAGCGGCTGCACCGCCGGGCCCGCCCGCCCCGCCGGTGCCCCAGAACTCGCCGCCGGCCCCGCCAGCCCCGCCCGCTCCGCCTCGCCCGCCGGAGGCTGTCGCGAACCCGCCGGCGCCGCCGGCCCCGCCTGTGCCCCACAGACCGGCTGCCCCACCGGCGCCGCCTGGCCCGCCATCGGGGCCCTGCACACCCGAACCCCCGGCCCCGCCGTTGCCGAACAACCATCCACCCGGCGCACCGTTTTGACCAGTGCCCGGAGCGCCGTTGGCCCCGTTGCCGATGAGGGGTCGTCCGGTGGCGGCCAGGACCGGCCCGTTGATCGCGTTGAGCAAGCCCTGCTGCACCGTCTCCGCCGGATTGGCCAGTGCCGCGGCGGCGGCCGTTTCGGCGTTGGCATAGGACCCCGCGCCCAAAGTCAGTGCCTGTACGAACTGCGTATGAAACGCCGCCGCCTGCGCACTGAGCTGCTGGAAGCTCTGAGCGTGTCCGGAAAACAACGCCGCGATCGCCGTCGACACTTCGTCGCTGGCCGCTGCGACTACCGATGTCGTCTGGGTGGCCGCCGCGGCATTGGCCGAATTTAATGTGGAGCAAATACGAGATAAATCGGCAGCAGCTACAGCCAGCGAATCTTGCACCACAACAACAAACGACATCAGAGCCTCCAGACATGTGCCCGAGCACCTGTCATGCTGCGCATTTTGGCGCCTTGATCAATGGTGCTCGTTGCGAGGAAAGCTTAGCGCGATTCGCGTTAATACCGTCCAGTAGAATGGATTTAGTCGAGGACACTGAGAAGGAACTCGAGGCACTCCGGAGCGTCAGCCATCCGTTTGGGCTTGCGTAGCCTCGATGACTCCCGCTTACAACAGTCAATTTGACCCATTGTGTCAGCAAACTTAACTAATTGTTTCAAAAGCGCGGTGGGTAAACGTTTACTGCGGCTTCATCGGTCGACGGAGCGTCCCAGGATGTTGACAGGATTTTCACGGGCGGAAATCGGGGCAAGACCAAGCGTCATCACATACCGTCGTGCCGTGTACAGCCCACCCCTCACATCGATGAAGCGTGTGGCGACCGCCTGTCTCGTCGGCTCGACGATCGAGTACTACGACTTCCTGATCTACGGGACTGCCGCGGCGCTGGTGTTTCCGACGGTCTTCTTCCCGCATCTCAGTCCGGCCGTGGCCACCGTCGCCTCGATGGGCACCTTCGCCGCGGCGTTTGTCACCCGGCCGATCGGCGCGGCCGTCTTCGGGCACTACGGGGACCGGCTGGGCCGCAAGAAGACCCTGGTCGCCACGTTGCTGATCATGGCGGTGTCGACGGTGGGCGTCGGCCTGGTCCCGAGCGCGGCGGCCATCGGCCAAACGGCTCCGTTGATTCTGACCGGCCTGCGCCTGCTGCAGGGGTTTGCGGTCGGGGGCGAATTCGCCGGCTCAGCGCTGTTGAGCGCCGAGTACGCGCCCCCGGACAAGCGCGGCCTTTACGGCATGTTCACCATCATCGGCGGCGGAGCGGCGCTGGTGGTGACCAGCCTGACCTTTCTGGGCGTGAACTACACGATCGGGGAGCGCAGCCCGGCGTTCATGCAATGGGGTTGGCGCATACCGTTTTTGGTCAGCGTGGTGCTGATCGCGATCGCGTTGTATGTCCGGCTCAACATCGACGAAACACCGGTGTTCGCGCGCGAGAAGGCTCGCAGCGGGGGATCGGAGGCGCCGGTCGCCGAGGTATTGCGTCGGCAGCGCCGAGAGATTGTCCTGGCCGCCGGCGCCGGCATGAGCGGCTTCGCCTTCGTGTACCTGGCCAGCACCTACTTCGCCACGTACGCCCGCACCCAGCTGGGGTATTCACGCGGGCTCATATTGTTCGACGGCGTGGTGGGCGGGTTGACGTGCATCGTGTTTGCCGCGTTCGGGGCCGCGCTGTCGGATCAATTGGGGCGCCGCCGCATCATGCTGCTGGGGCGGACGCTGGCGCTGCCCGTGGCGCTGGTGGTCATGCCACTGATCGACTCCGGCCGTCCCGAGCTGTACGCACTTGCCCTTATCGGCATGTATGCGGTCGCGGCTTTCGGCGCCGGACCCACGGCGTCGTTCATCCCCGAACTGTTCGCCACTCGCTATCGGTATACGGGCACCGCGCTGGCGGGCAATCTGGCGGGCATCGCCGGCGGCGCGATACCGCCGCTGATCGCCAGCACCCTAATGACGGCCTACGGCAGCTGGGCGCTGGGCGTGATGATGACCGCCTTGGCGCTGGTCAGCCTGCTCTGTACCTACCGGCTTCCGGAAACCGCCGGAGCGGAGCTCGCCGCCGTCTAGTTGGCGTGCAGATCCTCGTTGAGTGCAATGCCATGGGTGTCTCGGGAGACCACCTCGACCGTGCCCGTCAGCGAATTGCGGCGGAACAACAGATTGCTGCTGCCGGACAGTTCCCGCGCCTTGACCGACGTGCCGTCGGGCAGGGTGACCTTGGTTCCGGCGGTCACATACAACCCGGCCTCCACCACACAGTCGTCGCCGAGTGAAATACCCACTCCGGCGTTGGCGCCGAGCAGACACCGCTTGCCAATAGAGATGACCTCTTCGCCGCCACCGGACAGCGTGCCCATGATCGAGGCGCCGCCGCCGACATCGGATCCGTCGCCAACCACCACACCCGCCGAGATTCGGCCCTCCACCATGGATGCGCCCAGAGTGCCGGCGTTGAAGTTGACGAACCCCTCGTGCATCACGGTGGTGCCGGGGGCCAGGTGGGCGCCCAGGCGTACCCGGTCGGCGTCGGCGATGCGCACACCGGAAGGCACCACGTAGTCGACCATCCGGGGGAACTTGTCGACCCCGTACACCGTCACCGGACCGGTGCGGCGTAGTCGGGCCCGCACCGCTTCAAACCCCTCGACAGCGCAGGGACCCCGGTTGGTCCACACCACATTGGTCAATACACCGAAGAAGCCGCCGGCGTTCAGTCCGTGCGGCGCCACCAACCGGTGCGACAGCAGGTGCAGTCGCAGGTAGGCGTCGTAGGCGTCGGCGGCCGCATCGTCCAGCGAGCCGATCACCGTGCGAACGGCGACGGTTTCGGTGCTGCGGTCGTCGTCGCGGCCGACCAGCGCGGCCAGCTCGGCGGGAACGTCGGACAAGGCCAATCGCGTGGTGGCACTGGTCCCCGGCCCCGTCAGTTCCGGCGCGGGGAACCAGACATCGAGGACCGAACCGTCGGAAGCGAGGGTCGCGACCCCAATACCTGCAGCTCCAGTCACGGACGAACAGGCTACTTCCCCCGTCGAGCAGACACAAAAGCTACGGCTTCCGCAAACTAAGCTGGCCACGTGCTGGACTTGCGCGGGGACCCCGTAGACCTGACCGCAGCGCTCGTGGACATTCCCAGCGAGTCGCGGGACGAGGGGCGCATCGCCGACGAGGTGGAAGCGGCGCTGCGTGCGCAGACCTCCGGGTTCGAGATCATTCGCAACGGCAACGCAGTGCTGGCGCGCACGGCATGGGGCCGGCCGTCGCGGGTCATGCTGGCGGGCCACTTGGACACGGTCCCCGTCGCGGACAACCTGCCCAGCCGCCGCGCCGGCGGCGTGCTGCACGGCTGCGGGACGGCAGACATGAAGTCCGGTGACGCGGTCTTCCTCCATCTGGCCGCGACCGTGGCCGAACCCGCGCACGACCTCACGCTGGTCTTTTACGACTGCGAGGAAATCGATTCGGCGGCAAACGGGTTGGGGCGCATCCAGCGCGAGCTGCCCGAGTGGCTGGTCGCCGATGTGGCCATCCTGGGTGAGCCCACCGCGGGTTGGATCGAAGCCGGCTGCCAGGGCACCCTGCGGGTCGTCATAAGTGCCAGCGGGACTCGCGCCCACTCGGCTCGATCGTGGTTGGGCGACAACGCAATTCACAAGTTGGGTGCCGTGCTGGACCGGCTGGCCTCGTATCAGGCACGCAGCGTCGACATCGACGGATGCGTCTACCGTGAGGGTTTGTCGGCCGTGCGCGTCGACGGCGGCGTGGCAGGCAACGTGATTCCGGACGCGGCTTCGGTCACGGTCAATTTTCGCTTTGCTCCGGACCGATCGGTGGAGGCCGCGCTGCAGCACGTCCGCGACGTATTCGACGGTCTCGATGTGCGGATCGAAGTGACCGATACCGCCGCGGGTGCCTTGCCGGGGTTGGCGCAGCCCGCCGCCAAGGCCTTGGTCGACGCCGCGGGTGGCCAGGTGCGGGCGAAGTACGGCTGGACGGACGTGTCTCGCTTTGCGGCCCTTGGCATTCCGGCGCTCAACTACGGCCCCGGTGACCCGAACCTGGCGCACAAGCGCGATGAGCGGGTCGACGTCGAGGAGATCACCGCTGCGGTGGCCATGCTGCGCCGTTACTTAAGCGCGTAGCGTGCTGGCCCCTGCTACAGCGCAACCGAAATCGGCTCGTCTTCAACACCCGTAACGGCGACGACTTCGCCGGCCTGGCAGGACTCGCTCGGGGCAGGGGTATCTGCCTCAGCTGACGAAAAACTGTCCAGTCTCGCGGCGGTAGTCAGGTTAGCGCTGATATTGGCAGTGACTCGGTCGGGCGTCCAGCCCGCGTGTTGACAAGCGCGCACCACCAGTTCGGGATTGTCGGACTTGAACACGCCGTAGAGCACATCGTCACTTGGAGCGACCAAGGTCAACTCCAAACGAACCTCCGCCCCGCCAGCGCTGATCGTCGCAGCGCTGGCCTCCAAGGCTGCGGTGGTCCGCGCCAGCGGCGCGCCGGTCAATATCGCGTCATACCACTCGACCAGGTAGAGCTCAGTTGGCCGTGAAGTTGGGTCCACGGGCTCAACGGTAGTCATCGGCATCCTCCGGGGAACCAGGGTTTTCCCTGGAGTTTGGCGGTGAGTTTGGGGGTCGTAGCCGGGCGTGCAGCTGCGATCGGGAGCGGATCCCGAGTTTCCGGTACACGCGCGACAGGTTCATCTCGACCGTCTTCGGAGATAAGAAGAGTTCGGCGGCGATGTCGCGGTTGGACATGCCTGCGGCCGCTCGTTCGGCCACGTTGCGCTCCGTAGGGGTCATTTCGGTTCCGTCGCTGGGGGAGACGTTGACGCGGGCCAGTTCGGCACGGGCGCGTGCGGCCCAGAGCGGGGCGCCGACGCTCTCGAAGGTGTGTAGCGCCTCTTGAAGGATCTGGGCGGCGGCCTGCTTGCGGCGGCGGCGGCGCTGGAGTTGGCCGACGACGAGTTGGGTGCGGGCGCGCTCGAAGGGCATGGGTAGCCGGTCGTGATGCTGCAATGCTTCCTGTGCGGCGGCTGCGGCGGCGTCGAGGTCGCCGTCGGCGGCCAGCAGGAGAGCTCGGCCGCGGGCGCCCATGGCCAGCATCCAGGGCCGGTCCAGTCGCGTGCCGTTCGTTTCCAGTGCAGTAACCAAGGGTCTGGCCTCGTCGAGGCGGTCGAGCGCGACCAGCGCCTTGATCGCGTCAGGCAGATACCCGCCCACCACAATTTCGGTGTCGTGGGCGGGGTCAAAGTTGGCTAGTAGCGGCTTGAGGATGGTCGCGGCGGCCTCGTAGTTAGCGAGCGAAACCTCCAAGAACGCCAGGGCAGCCGTCGCGGCGATGGTCTTGAAGTGGATGCCATAGTCGCGGGCTATCTCGATGGCCTTGAGTGCCGCGCGGCGGGCCTCGTCCTCGCGACCGCGCTGCGCGGCGACCGCGGCCTGACAGTTCAGCACCGTAGCAAGAAGGGTGTAGCTGTCGAGCTGTTCAGCACGCTGCACGGCTTCGTCGGCGCGGCGCGCCGCGTCGTCGACGTGGCCCAGCCAGAGGTCCACCAGTGTGGTGAACTCGGCTATCGAGACGATGTCGAGTTCGTTGCCGCGGTCCACACATATCTGTTCAACCTCGGCCAGTTTGACGCGGGCTTCGTGCAGCTTGCCGGTCCACGCGCAGTTGATCGCCGCGACGGTGGTGGCGCGCAGGGTGGCGGGTCCGGTGCTGTCATGGTCCTCTAGCTCCAGCGCGGTCGCGAGCGCCTTTTCGTCGGTGCCCAGGCCGTGCATGAAACCGATGTGGACCCACAGCGCGAGTGCTTGGCTGCGCGGACCGGGGGCGCCGAGTTGTTGTGCATCGGCGACCGCGCGGCGCGCATATGCCACCGATGCCGCCAGATCGCCGGTGAGGCCGACGGCCAGGGATAACAACATCAGGCCCTGCAGGCGCAAGGGGGGAATGTCGCGGGCTTCGGCGACGACTTGGGACAGTGCCTCGACGGCCTGGGGTAGTCGATCTCGGTAGCCGTCAATCGCTCCGCGCAGCATTAGCGCGAGCGTCCGCAGCGTTCCGGGTTCCAGAACGCCCATGATCGATTGCAACCGGTCGTCGGCTTTGGCGAAGGATCCGGCCCGGAAGTGTTGTTCGGCGGCGCGTAGGCGCCGCACTGGATTGTCGCCACCGAGGCTGATTGCGAGGTCGAGCAGTTCGGCCGCTGCGCTCGGGGCGCCGCGGGCGGCAACGGCGTCGACGGCGGCATCGATGGCTTGCAGGGTCGTTTCGTCGGCGGTGACAGCTGCCTGGGCTAGGTGACCGGCGCGCAGTTCGGGCACTTCGGTCAGTTCAGCCAGCTTGCGGTGCATGGCGCGGCGTTGCGCGGCGCGGGCCGCTGTGTAGATGCCGTGGGCCAGCAGTGGGTGGGTGAACTGCAGCCGGTTTCCGTCCAGCGTGATGATGCCCTGAGTTTCGGCGTGTTCGAGCAGGTGGATCGTGTCATCCACGGTGGTGCGTGTTACTTGGGCTAGCTGGACCACTGTGGGGTTGGCTGCGCAGGAGGCAGCCAGCAGCAGCTGAGAAGTCTTTTCGTCCACAGTGCCTATGTGCTGGCGGACAACTTCGTTGAGCGACGCGGGTAGCTGTAGTCGGCCCAGGGGCGTGGAGTCGTCGAGGGCGCGGGCCAGTTCCAGGGCGTAGAACGGGTTACCTCCGGAGACCTGGTGTATTCGGGTGATTACCGGGCGGGAGAGAGTGCGGCCGAGTCGGGCTTTGATCACCCCGTGCAGCCCGCCCAGGCTTAGCGGACCCAAGGTCATGCGGGTCAGCTGGTCGGGGTGAGGCAGGTGCAACCAGGAGGGGACTGGGTTCTTGTTGTCGGTGCGGATCGTGGCTGTGATCCCGACACGACCGGTGAGTCGGCGTGCGGCGAAGGCGACGACGGCGCGGCTGGGGGAGTCCAGCCATTGCAGATCGTCGATGGCTACCAGCACCGGTGATTGTTGAGCCAACAGGCGCAGGACCGACAGGAATGCCGCGGCGGCCGCGTGTTCGTCGGTGTCCGGGCCGTCGTGGCCGCGCAGCAGCACCCGGTCGAGGGCAACACGCTGCACCGGGGGGAGCTGGTCGAACAGAGCGGGCTCGAGGGTGGCGAGCAGGTCGGCCAGGGCCGCGTACGACAGCTTGGCTTCGGCGGCCGATGCCCTAGCGGTGAGCACGCAAAAGCTCGACTCGGTAGCACGGCGGATGGTCTCCAACCACACCGTGGTCTTGCCGATCCCCGCTGCACCCTCGAACACCAGTCCAGCCGGGCCGCCTTCGATGCGGGCCAAGAACTTCGATGACTCGCGAGACTCAGCCTCCCGAATCGTCGAAAGGTTGCCCACGCGCGGGATTTTCGCAGTTCATGGTGGCCTACCGCACCATATTCATAGCATTTTCATAGAACCCTGTTGGGGTGCATGAGTGACATCCGCGAGGGGGCCCAAGGGTGCGGGACGCGAACGCGGTGTGCGGGCGCAGACGATCGCGATCCTGGCACCCGGGGGCATGGGAGCGGGAGGGGACGTGAAATCTCACTCGGTCGTGCGCCGGGTGGTTCCCGCGTCTTGATCGGGTCTCAACTCCAGGGAAATCCCTGTATCGGTGCGGGGTTGTGCGCCTTACTGTTCGACCAGTTCGTCGACCACGGGACGGTTGCGCCCACTGTGGCCGAGGTGCTTTCAGTCTCGTCGTTCGACGGGTCTGCCTGGGGAAGGGGGCCGGTGATGTCCTATCTGGTGGCGGTGCCGGAGTTGGTGACGGCGGCGGCGACACAGGTGGCGGGTATTGGCTCGTCGTTGAGCGCAGCCAATGCGGCGGCGGTGCCGATCACCGGGTTAGCGGCCGCAGCCGGCGATGAGGTGTCGGCGGCGATCGCGACGTTGTTTTCCAACTATGGCCAGGTGTATCAGGCGCTAAGCGCTGAAGCGGCGGTGTTTCAGAGTCAGTTTGTGCAGGCGTTGAGTGCTGCAGGTAATGCATTTGCGGTTGCCGAGGCGGCTAACGCATCGCCGTTGCAGATGCTCGAGCAGCAGTTGCTGGGTGTGATCAATGCTCCGACCAATTTGTTGTTGGGGCGTCCGTTGATCGGTGATGGTGTCGATGGCGCGGCGGGAACTGGGGCAAACGGTGGGGCAGGGGGGATTTTGTGGGGCAGTGGCGGTCGGGGTGGATCGGGTGCGCCCGGACAGGCCGGTGGTAGGGGTGGGGATGCGGGGTTGTTCGGTAATGGCGGTGCCGGCGGCGCGGGTGGGGTTGGCATCGGTAACGGCGGCGCGGGGGGTAATGGCGGTGCGGGGGGCAATGGCGGGTTGTTCGCGGGGAATGGTGGCGCTGGCGGTGCGGGTGGGGCCGGCGCGGCCGGCGTGATCGGGACTGCTGGCACGGTGGCATCGATCCACGGCGGTGTGGGTGGTGTTGGGGGCGCGGGCGGCATGGGTGGGGCCGGTGGTAATGCGGGGTTGTTCAGTGGTTCCGGTGGGGCTGGTGGGCAAGGTGGAGCCGGTGGTGTGGGCGGTGCTGGCGGGGCCGGTGGTTTGGGGCCCATGAGTGCGACCGGTGTGGGTGGGACCGGTGGTGATGGCGGTGATGGCGGCACGGGTGGTCAGGGTGGTGCTGGCGGCGCTGGTGGTCGGGGTTCGGCGTTGTTCGGTCAGGCCGGTGCTATGGGCAATGGTGGCGATGGGGGTACTGGCGGTAACGCCGGAGCGCCGGCTGATGGTGGTGTGGGCGCGGCGGGGACGGTCGATAGTCCCGATGGCGCCGCCGGTGGTGCCGGCGGTAATCCAGGCAATGCGGGTGTGGGGGGTGGGGGTGGCGCCGGGGCGGTGCAGGGTGCCCAGGGTGCATCGGGGATGCCGGTGCTCAGTGGCGGGAACGGCGGTGCCGGTGGTGCGGGGTATGACGCGGTGGCGCCGGGCCAGATCGCTGGCAATGGCGGGGCCGGTGGCGCCGGGGGTAAGTACGGCAACGGCGGCGAGGGTGGTCGCGGTGGCCATGCCGTTCCGGCCGGCGGTGGTTTCGCCGGTGGTGTCCCTGCCGGGGGCGGTTTTAGTCTGTTCAGCCTCGACGCGCCGGCTGAGGGAGTCGGCGGTACCGGTGGTGCGGGGGGTACGGGTGGTGTGCTCGCCGGTAGCGGCGGTACCGGTGGTGCGGGCGGCAACGGTGCCGATGCCGGTGCCGGCGGTCATGGTGGCGATGGCGGTCAGGCCCTGGCACTAGGGGCGGCCGGCGGTGATGGCGGTGCTGGTGGGGCTGGTGGCTTGACCGGTAATGGTGGGGCGGGCGGCAACGGTGGGACGGGGGGCCCGGGTGCCCCCGGTACTACCGGCGCTGACGGCAACGGCACCGAGGGCGGTGCCGGTGGGGTGGGTGGTAGCGGCGGCGCGGGCGGGTCAGCGGGGCTGTTGGGTGGTGATGGCGGTGCCGGCGGGAACGGCGGGGCTGGCGGGGTCGGCGGGACCGGCGGGACCGGTGCCAACGGTGCGGATGCCACCGTCGCCGGTGGCGCTGGTGGTGTCGGCGGCGACGGGGGTGCCGGCGGGGTCGGCGGGGCCGGCGGGATTGGGGGTGCTGGCGGCGCAGCGCCTAACGGTGTGGCCGGGCCCAACGGCGACGGCGGCGCCGGTGGTGCCGGCGGGGACGCGGGGGCGCCTGGCGATGGGGGTAAGGGTGGTGCCGGTGATGCGACCACTCCCACCGGTGGGCCTGGTGGCTCGGGGGGTAAAGCCGGTCCCGTTGGCGGTGGCGGGCAGGGTGGTGCGCCCGGCACGGGGGGTTTGGAAGGCAGCGGTGCCAGTGGGGCCTCGGGTGCCGCTGGTGCCGAGGCCTACGGGGTGGGCAACGGCGCTGATGGGGGTGATGGTTTTAACGCCACGACCCCGGACGGGAATGGCGGCGACGGCGGGCATGGCGGTGATGCCACCACCCCGGGTGCCCGGGGTGGGCATGGCGGTAACGGGGGCAATGCGTGGCTGACCGGAAGCGGCGGTAACGGTGGTAACGGCGGCAAGGGCGGAGCGGGGGTCGATGGCATCACCGGCGCCGACGGCAACGGCACCGCTGGCGGTGCCGGCGGGGCTGGCGGTAACGGCGGCAACGGCGGGTCGGGTGGCTCACAGTCCGGTAACGGCGGTCATGGCGGGCACGGGGGCACCGGCGGGACCGGGGGGACCGGTGGTACTGGGGCCAACGGTGCGGACGGGGTCTCTGCCGGCGGCAGTGGTGGTCACGGTGGTAGCGGCGGTGCCGGCGGCGCCGGCGGTGCCGGTGGTAATGGCGGTGCTGGTGGATTGGCGCCCGGCGGTATCGCGGGCAAGAGCGGGAACGGGGGTGCTGGCGGGATTGGGGGTGCGGCCGGTACCCCCGGTAACGGTGGCAGGGGTGGTGACGGTGATGCTGCCAATCCCCATGGTGGTGATGGTGGCATGGGTGGTGACCCGGGTGTTGCGGGTAAGGGTGGCGATGGTGGCGCCGCGGGGGGCCCCGGCGCAATCGCTGGGGCTAAGGGTCCTGATGGTGCCGCCGTCGTCAGTGGTGGCGATGGTGGTGACGGTGGGCATGGGTTCTATGGGGTGGTGCCGGGCGGTAGTGGTGGCCACGGCGGTAATGGGGGTAGGGGTGGAGCAGTCGGTAACGGCGGTAACGGCGGCTATGGGGGCAATGGTGCGGCCGGTGCTAGCGGCGCGCCGGGTACCGGCGCTTTCGGCGGTGCTGGCGGTGCTGGGGGTAACGGCGGTAGAGGCGGTGATGGGGTCAACGGCGGCCACGGTGGTATCGGCGGGGCCGGTGGCGCCGGTGGCGACGGCGCCGACGGTGCGAATGCGTCCTCGCCAGGCGGTTACGGAGGTGATGCTGGCAACGGTGGTGACGGGGGTGCCGGCGGTTTCGGCGGCGACGGTGGTAATTCCACTGCAGGGGGTGTGAACGGCAACGGTGGCGCGGGCGGGTTTGGTGGTGCCGCGGGGATGCCAGGTAATGGTGGTTGGGGCGCTGACGGTGATGCCGACAACCCCCATGGTGGACATGGCGGCAACGGCGGTAACCCCGGTGCTGTGGGCGTGGGCGGCCTCGGGGGTGCGGCGGGCATAGGAGGTGCTGGCGGGACCGCTGGGGTCCAGGGCACCGACGGTAACCCGGTCATCAGTGGGGGCCACGGTGGTGACGGTGGAAATGGCTTCTATGGGGTGCTGCCGGGCGCCAACGGCGGCCACGGCGGTAATGGGGGTCACGGTGGAGCGGTCGGTAACGGCGGTAACGGCGGCCACGGGGGCAACGGTGCGTACGGCGCTAGCGGTGTCAATCCTGGTGACAGCGGCGGGGCCGGCGGGGCCGGTGGTAACGGTGGTTTCGGTGGCAATGGGGTCAACGGAGGTCACGGTGGCGCCGGCGGGTTCGGTGGCTTCGGCGGCAATGGTGTGGGTGGCGCGGATGCGGTGTCCGCCGGTGGTCACGGCAACGATGGTGGCAACGGTGGTGACGGGGGTGCCGGTGGTTTCGGCGGCGCCGGTGGCAGTGCCGCTGGGGGTGTGGACGGTGACGGTGGCGCGGGCGGGTTCGGTGGGGCCGCGGGGATGCCCGGTGATGGCGGCAGGGGTGGTGACGGCGATGCCGGCACTCGCAACGGTGGGCATGGTGGTGACGGCGGTAACCCGGGTGCTGTGGGTGTGGGGGGTGACGGTGGTGCAGCGGGAGGCCCCAGCGGAGTCGCTGGGGCTAAAGGTGCTGATGGTCTCGCCGTCATCAGTGGTGGCCATGGTGGTGACGGTGGGCATGGATTTGCGGGTGATTTTCCGGTCATTAGTGGTGGTCACGGCGGTAATGGGGGTAATGGTGGAGCGGTCGGTAACGGCGGTGACGGCGGCCACGGCGGCAACGGTGGGGTCGGCGCCAGCGGCGCCCCGAATACCGGCTCCTTCGGCGGTCTCGGCGGGCCTGGGGGTAACGGCGGTAGAGGCGGCGATGGGGTCAACGGCGGCCACGGTGGTATCGGCGGGTCCGGTGGTGCCGGTGGCAACGGTGCCGACGGTGCGAGTGCGTCCTCGGCCGGAGATTTCGGCGGCAAGGGTGGCAACGGTGGCAAGGGGGGTAGTGGCGGTGCCGGTGGCGCCGGTGGCAACGCCGTTGCTGGGGGTGTGAATGGTGACGGTGGCGCGGGCGGGATCGGTGGTGCCGCGGGGATGCCCGGTAATGGCGGTCGGGGTGGTGACGGTGATGCCGGCACGCCCAATGGTGGGGATGGTGGTGACGGCGGTAACCCCGGTGCTGTGGGTGTGGGTGGGCTCGGGGGTCCGGCGGGCACGGGAGGTAGCGGGGGAACCGCTGGAGCCCAGGGCGCCGACGGCAACCCGCTCGTCAGTGGTGGCCACGGTGGTGACGGTGGACATGGGTTCTTTGGTGCCGGCAATGGTGGCCACGGCGGTAATGGCGGTCATGGCGGTGTGGTCGGCAACGGCGGTAACGGGGGCGACGGAGGCGACGGCGGAACAGGTAACGCGACTGGCGGCAACGGCGGTCACGGCGGTAACGGCGCCGTATTCGGTGGCAACGGCGGTGCTGGCGGCAACGGCGTCGGCACCGGAAATGGCGGGAACGGCGGGAAGGGCGGCAATGCGACCGTTACGAACAGCGCAGCTACGGATACCGCGATCGCTGGTGGCGGCGGGAAAGGCGGGGCTGGCGGGGGGTCCGGCGGGTTGGGCGGAGCCGGTGGTGCTGCCACGAACTGGGGAACCGGAGGCGCAATAGGAGGTACGGGTGGGGACGGCGGCTTCGGTATCGGTAGCGGCACCGGAGGCGCCGGCGGCAGCGGTGGCGCCGCTGCCGTCATGAACAACTCCGCTACAGGTGCCGCTAGCGGTGGTCGGGGCGGCGACGGCGGGAGCGGCGGGACCGGCGGGACCGGAGGCAACGGCGGTGCCGCTACTAACGACGGTACTGGCGATGCCAACGGCGGAGCGGGCGGAATGGGTGGCCAGGGCTTCGCCGGCTCCGGCGGCAAAGGCGGGAGGGGTGGCGTTGCCACAGTGGTCGACGGATCTACCGGTGTTGCGCGTGGTGGCCGCGGCGGCGACGGCGGTAGCAGCTCGGGCGCTGGTGTCGACGGTGGCGACGGCGGCGACGGCGGCGACACCTACGGAACCAACTTCGTCGTGGGTATCGGCGGGAAGGGCGGTAGCGGCGGGCCTGGCGGTTCACCCGGTTCATTCGGCAAGGACGGAGTGCCACTCTAGGGCGCGGCGCTTATCCGCTTAATCGATGTGCGACTGTCCCGTGTTGCCGTACATTTGAGCGCCGTCGGGGCGCGGCGCCAGCGCGAGCGCGTCCAGAATGCCGCCGCGGCGGCCCGGCCGGGGTCTGATACGCCTGCGGTCGTCTTAGGTCTTTCATCTGCGGTGCAGCGCCCGATTTGGCGGCGGCGATAGACGCTACGAACCGCCGCAGCCCTGAGCCTGCAGGGTGGCATCGGTGGCTGCCGCAACCATTCCGACTGCGGCGAGTTCGTCGGACACCGCGGCCAAAGCCCCTCCGTCACTATTGACCAGCGCCCGGGCATGACGCACGATGATTTGCCCTATAGCGCAATCGATTTCGCCCACCAACCGAGTCACCGGCTCCAGCGCACGGATATCTCCGAGACGAATGGCGTCATGCCAAACCAGCAGCGCCACCGCCGATTGCCCCGCCCGCTCGGCGGTCCGGGCCGCCTCCCGCACCGCCGTCAGCGCACCGGTCTTGTCCCGCGCCGTCGCCCTGGTCCAGGCCCGTGCCACCCCAAGCTCGGGTGCAAACAGCGCGGACTTCGTCCCGTGCCGAATTTCCGCGCGCCGGAACGCTTTTGCAGATCCCGGTATGTCCCCCTGCTGCGCAATAGCCGTCGCCGACAACGTCAACGACAGTGGACCCCACGAATAGCCGGACCGCTCCAACACTGCACTAGCCGGACCCAAAAGTGAGGCGGCGGCCGCGAACTCACCCTTGATGAGCAACACATACGCCAACAACACCTCACCAACGGACCGGCCCGGCTGCTGCAGTTCGGCAAAATCGGTGAAGCGTTGAGCAAGTGCCTGAGCTTCCTCGATCTGCCCGGCCATCACCAACGAAATGATCTGGCCCAGGCCAACAGTGAATCGCAGCAACCCGGGATGCTCGACTTCCGCCGCCCTCTCCGCTAACCGATCGACATCGGCCAGTCGGCCCATTCGTGCTGACGACAACACCCCCGCGCTTGCCGCCCAGGCCACGGCCTGGTCGCCGGCGTCCGGAACGGACAACACCTGATTAGCCAAAGATATTGCGCGCGTCAGATTCCCGGCGTTCATTGCGAACGTGGCCGTCAGGCCATCCAGCGTGGTACGTGCGGCAGGCTCGGTGACCCGGTTGCGGGTCGTCTGCAGAAACGCCGTGGCCTTTTCGGGTTCGCCGAGCATCCAGAACTGATTCGCCGCCCTGGGCACCGCCCAGGCGATCAACTCGGTCTCCGACAAATCCGCGGGATTCACGGCGGCCAACACCACGCCCGCCTCGCGGCCCCGACCCTGCCACGCCAGTGCCTGGCCTAGCACCAGGCGCGCCTCGAGCCCCTCGGAACGATCCAGCGCCGCCCGCGCCAACCGTTCGGCGAGCTTGAGATCACCAAGGCGCAGTGCCTGCTGCGCGGCGTCGACAACGTCAGCCACCGGCTGCGGCGCGTCGCTGTCCACCGCCAGGGACGCCAACCGCAATCGGTCGCTGAGGTGTTCGCAAGGATGGCCCGACAGCAGCCTGACCACCTCGGTGCGACGCTGGCGTGTTCCTTCGGTGCCCAACAACAAGCGTGCGCGCGCGCCGAACAGCGGATGCGCCGTGTACACCACGGGTTCGTCGTCGTCATGGTTGCGTACGCGGGTCTCGGCCGCGCCCAAGTCCTCCGCTTGACGCACCGCTCCGTCACCGGCCAGGACGGTGAGGTCGGCGACCGTCAGCGGCTCGGCGATGGCCAGATAGTCCAGTACCAGCCGAGCGGGTGCGGGCAGCCCGGCCAGGAACGCGTCTACCTCCGCCGGGGTCGATTGCCTCGCCGCCCCCGGTGGCGGCTCAAGGTCTATCCGCTCCAACAAACCATCGGTCCACAACGCCGCGATCGGCTCAGGTGCGACGTCGGCACGGGCGGTGACGATCATGCGCGCCGCCCCGGCAAGAGCCAGTTGATACACCAGGGTGGCTGACAGGACGTCCAGGTCGTGCGCTTCATCGACGATGAGCAGCAGATCGCTCTCCTGGCCGGCGCGGACCAGCGAGGCGCGGGCAGCCCGCAAAAGCCTTGCCGGCTTTCCGATTTCGGAGATGTCAACCAGGTGGCCGAAGGCGCCGAACGGAACCATTCGCTCGGTCGGGGTGCCCACGACCCACCGTGTCAGCGTTGCCGGATGGCGCTCGCAGAGTTGTTCGGCGGCCTGGCGCGCCAACGTGGATTTGCCGACCCCGTCGGGTCCAAGGACAACCGCGCCTCGATGTGCTTCGTCTTCCAGTGCGGCGTTTAGCCGCTCCAACGCCTCCGCGTGCTGCGGGACGTCCCATCGAATCGACACTGCCGAATTATCCCTTGCGTCATGAGTATGTCGGCGACTTGGTCTACGTTTCGGTATATGTCCCGTGACGCCGCGTCCACCGAGTGGGCGATATGCGTGTATTGCGCCGCCGGTCCCACCCACCCGGAACTGCTCGGGCTGGCCGCAGAACTCGGCGAGGCGATCGCTGAGCGGGGCTGGACTCTGGTGTGGGGCGGGGGGCATGTCTCGGCCATGGGTGCCGTGGCGACTGCGGCGCGAGCACGCCGTGGCTACACCGTCGGCGTCATCCCGGAGGAGTTGATGCGACGCGAGGTGGCCGACACCAACGCCCACGAGCTGATCGTCACCGCCACGATGCGGCAGCGCAAGCAGGTCATGGAGGACCGTGCCGACGCGTTCATCGTGCTGCCGGGCGGTGTCGGCACGCTTGACGAGATGTTCGACGCGTGGACCGGCGGCTATCTCGCGGCGCACGAAAAGCCGATCGTTTTGCTTGACCCGTGGGGCCACTACGACGGCCTGATTGTGTGGCTGAACGGGTTGGTCGACAGGGGTTACATCACCGAGGCAGCGATGGAACGGCTCACACTGGTCGATAAGGTGAGCGCGGCGCTGGAGGCGTGCTCGCCGGCTTGAGCGGAAAACTCAATCTCACCGCGAAGCGAGGATTCATTGGCTAATCACGACGACAGCGCGAAGGCAAGCGTCAAGTTCAGGCACATCGCATCCGAACTGCCCAGCCTGCTGGCCGACACGCCGTCCATTTTGCGCGGGGTGCGCACCGGACTGCTCGCGCTGCCCACGTCCAAGGTATCGATCGGCAGCGTCTTCCAGGACCGCGCCGCTCGCTACGGTGACCGGGTCTTCTTGAGGTTCGGCGACCAGCAGCTGACCTACCGCGACGCCAACGCGGCCGCCAACCGGTATGCGGCTGTGCTCGCCGCCCGCGGAGTCGGCCCCCACGACGTCGTCGGCATCATGCTGCGCAACTCGCCTAACGCGGTGTTGGCGATGCTGGCGGCGGTCAAATGCGGAGCCGTCGCCGGGATGCTCAACTACCACCAGCGCGGCGAGGTGCTGGCGCACAGCCTGGGCCTGCTCAAGTCGAAGGTGCTGATTGCCGAGTCCGACCTGGTCAGCGCGATCAGCGAAAGCGGCGGTATGGCCGGTGACGACGCCGGCGAGGTGCTGACCGTCGAGGACCTGGAACGGTTCGCCGCGACGGCGCCGGCCACCAACCCGGCATCCGTGTCGTCGGTGCGGACGAAAGACACCGCGTTCTACATCTTCACTTCGGGCACCACCGGGTTCCCCAAGGCCAGCGTGATGAGCCATCAGCGGTGGCTCCGTGCCCTGGCGATCTTCGGCGGATTGGGGTTGCGGCTCAAGCCATCTGACACGCTCTACTGTTGCCTGCCGCTGTATCACAACAACGCGTTGACGGTCGCGGTGTCCTCGACGATCAATTCGGGTGCAACGTTGGCCCTGGGCAAGTCGTTCTCCGCGTCGCGGTTTTGGGATGAGGTGATCGCCTACGACGCCACCGCGTTCGTTTACATCGGGGAGGTCTGCCGGTACCTGCTCAACCAACCGGCCAAGCCCACCGACCGGGCCCACAAGGTGCGCGTGATCGCGGGGAACGGGCTGCGGCCGGAGATTTGGGAAGAGTTCACCTCGCGCTTCAACATCCCACGGGTCTGCGAGTTCTACGCTGCCAGCGAGGGGACTTCGGCGTTCATCAACATCTTCAACGTGCCCGGGACCACCGGTATATCGCCGATACCGCTGGCTTACGTGGAGTACGACCCGGACACCGGAGAGCCGCTGCGTGACCAAAACGGACGGGTGCGACGGGTGCCCTCTGGCGAGCCCGGCTTGTTGCTCAGCCCGGTCAACAGGTTGCAGCCGTTCGACGGCTACACCGACAAGTCAGCGAGCGAAAAGAAGTTGGTGCGCAACGCCTTCAAGGAGGGCGACTGCTGGTTCAACACCGGTGACGTGATGAGCCCGCAAGGTCTTGGCCACGCCGCGTTCGTCGACCGCTTGGGTGACACCTTCCGGTGGAAGGGTGAGAACGTCGCGACCACCCAGGTCGAAGCCGCGCTGTCCTCGGACAAGAACGTCGAGGAATGCACGGTTTACGGCGTCGAGGTGCCGAATACCGGCGGGCGCGCCGGGATGGCGGCGATAAAGCTGCGTGAGGGTGCGGAGTTCGACGGCAAAAGGCTGGCCAGCACCGTGTACGGGGAGTTGCCCGTCTACGCGCTGCCACTCTTTGTGCGGGTGGTCGAATCGCTGGAGCACACCACCACGTTCAAGAGTCGCAAGGTGGACCTTCGTAAAGAGGCGTACGGCCCCGACATCGAAGACCCGCTGTATGTGCTGGCTGGGCGCGAGGAGGGCTACGTGCCTTACTACGACGAGTACCCCGCCGAGGTGGCCGCCGGTAAGCGCCCGCGCTAGCTCGTTCCTCTTCGCGTTGACACTGCGCTTTTGGCGGCGCCTTCTCGCGTTTTCCCGCCCAGGACGCAGAGTCAACGCGACGGGAGGAGCTGGTGGCGTTGACACTGCGCTTTTGGCGGCGCCTTCTCGCGTTTTCCCGCCCAGGACGCAGAGTCAATGCGACGGCAGGGGCTGGTGGCGTTGACACTGCGCTTTTGGCGGCGCCTTCTCGCGTTTTCCCGCCCAGGACGCAGAGTCAACGCCCCTTCGCAGCACTCCAGGCTTTTCTTACGCGACGGATCACGTCGTCCCGCCGGTGGCGGCCGACCACCCTGATATTGGTCCAGCCGACGTGGGTGATGTACTCCTGGCGGTCTACGTCCCGCGCGTGTTGAGCCGGGTCGGTCCAATGTTGCTCACCGTCATATTCGGCGGCCACCATCATGTCTTCCCAGCCCATGTCGAGGAAGTACTTGGGACAACCGTCTGGGCCGAGCACCGGAATCTGCGTCCGAGGCTTCGGGAAACCCGCTTCGATCAACAGCAGTCGCAGCCAGGTTTCTTTCGGCGATTGCGCACCGCCGTCGACGAGGTCCAGCGTCTTCTCCAATTGACGCAGGCCTCGCGTGTGACGATGGTTGCCAGCCAACTCCTCGACATCGCGCACCTTGAAGTCGACGGCTGCGGCAAGCGCATCGAGTCTTGCCACGGCGCGGCCTATGGAGCCACGCCGTCCGATGTCGAATGCCGTGCGCTCCGGCGTTGTGACCGGAATCCCGCGCAGTTGCTGAATTTCGCCTTCCAGCAGGCGGTCGTTACGCGTAATGATGCCCTGCGGCGCTCTGGCGTTACCCCAGATCAATTCGATCGGCGTCGCGTCGTCGACCCATTTGGCGCCGTGCAGCGCCGACGCCGCGGCGCCCGCCACCACAGCCTCTCGGCGCGACCACAGCCAGGCACCGACCGTGCGATGTTGCAGCGCCGGCTGGACCCGCTTGTCCAGGTAAACGCCCGGGAAGATGGGGCGGTAGTACATGCGCAACTCATGCCGCGTCAACCTCCCCTCGGCTAGTGCCTCACTGCCGATGAATGGTTGCTGCCCAGGCCCCATGCCCAGCCATAATGGTCGGGCACACCGACACCGCAATTGACTCTGCGTCCTGGGCGGGATTGTGCGAGAAGATGCCGCCAAATCTGCAGTGTGAACGCGATCTCCCCAGGCCACCGCAATTGACTCTGCGTCCTGGGCGGGAAAGAACGAGAAAATGCCGCCAAATTCGCAGTGTCAGCGCGATCTCCCCGGGGCCCCGCGTTGACTCTGCGTCCTGGGCGGGAATGTGCGAGAAGATGCCGCCAAATCTGCAGCGTCAGCGCGATCTCCCCAGGCCGCCGCGATGACTCTGCGTCCTGGGCGGGAATGTGCGAGAAGATGGCGCCAAATTCGCAGTGTCAGTGCCACCCCCAGCGCCACGCCCCACGCCACCCGCGCCGCTGCCCCCACCCAGACTCTCGACCCCACCAGGCACTATGGAGGGCGTGCAAACGACGCTCTGCGGCCGACCGGTCGCCGGGGATCGCTCACTGATCATGGCGATCGTCAACCGCACCCCGGATTCGTTCTACGACCGGGGTGCGACCTTCAGTGACGACGCCGCCCGCGACGCCGTGCACCGCGCCATCGCCGAAGGCGCCGACGTGATCGATGTCGGCGGCGTCAAGGCCGGACCAGGTGAAACGGTCGACGCAGAAACCGAGGTCGCGCGGTTGGTGCCATTCATCGAGTGGATCCGCGTAACCTACCCTGACCAGCTGATCAGCGCCGACACGTGGCGTTCTGAGGTGGCCAGGCTGGCCTGCGCGGCGGGCGCTGACCTGATCAACGACACCTGGGCCGGTGTGGACCCAGCCCTGCCCGAAGTGGCCGCCGAATTCGGCGCCGGACTGGTGTGCTCGCACACCGGCGGGGCGCAACCCCGCACGCGTCCGTTCCGCGTGAATTACGGTACGACTACCCGGGGAGTGGTGGACGATGTACTTCGCCAGGTCGTCACCGCCGCCGAACGGGCCGTCGCGGCCGGCGTAGCCCGCGACAGGGTGCTGATCGACCCGACGCACGATTTCGGCAAGAACACCTTCCACGGACTGGTCCTATTGCGCCACGTGGGCGATCTTGTTAAGACCGGGTGGCCAGTGCTCATGGCTTTGAGCAATAAGGACTTCGTCGGGGAGACTTTGGGAGTGGAGTTGACCGAGCGCCTGGAAGGGACGCTGGCAGCCACGGCGCTGGCTGCGGCAGCCGGTGTCCGCATGTTTCGGGTGCACGAGGTTGTCGCCACGAGGCGAGTGCTGGAAATGGTGGCCTCGATCCAGGGGACGCGCCCGCCGACGCGCACGGTGAGGGGACTGGCATGACAGCTTCGGAACTCGTCGCAGGTGATCTCACCAGCGACGGAGTCCACGTATACGGCCGTCCCACCTGGACGGTCAGCGAGCTCGTAGCGGCCAAGGAAAAGTCGGGCCGAACGATCTCGGTCGTCCTGCCGGCCCTCAACGAGGAAGAAACCATCGAGTCGGTGGTGGAGAGCATCTCACCGCTGCTCGACAACCTGGTTGACGAACTCATCGTGCTGGACTCCGGCTCCACCGACGACACCGAAATTCGCGCCATCGCCGCGGGCGCCCGCGTGGTCAGCCGCGAACAAGCATTGCCCGAGGTGCCGACCCGGCCGGGCAAAGGCGAGGCGCTGTGGCGCTCATTGGCGGCCACCAGCGGCGACATCATCGTGTTCGTCGACTCCGATCTGATCGACCCACACCCGATGTTCGTGCCGTGGCTGGTCGGCCCGCTCCTGACCGGCGAGGGCATTCACCTGGTCAAGAGCTTCTACCGGCGTCCGCTCAACGTCGGCGACGCCGACGGCACCGCGGGTGACACCGGCGGGGGACGGGTTACCGAACTGGTGGCACGCCCACTGTTGGCGGCACTGCGGCCGGAGCTGGGCTGCGTGCTGCAGCCGTTGGGCGGCGAGTACGCGGCCAGCCGGGAGTTGCTGACGTCGCTCCCGTTCGCCCCGGGATACGGCGTGGAGATCGGATTGTTGGTCGACACCTTCGACCGGTTGGGCCTGGAGGCGATCGCGCAGGTCAATCTCGGCGTGCGAGCGCACCGCAACCGGCCCTTGTCGGAACTCGGCGCAATGAGCCGTCAGGTGATCGCGACATTGCTCTCGCGGTGCGGAGTCCCCGACTCGGGGATCGGCCTGACGCAGTTCGTCCCGGTGGGAGATGGCTTCAGCCCGCACACATTGCCGGTCTCGCTGGCCGACCGCCCGCCGATGAAAGTGCTCAGACCCCGCTAGCCAGATCTTGTCGGTGCCATAAGGCAATATCGTTTTCGTGGCGTTGGTCTTGGTGTACCTGGTGGTACTGGTCCTGGTGGCACTCGTGTTGTTCGGCGCGGCCGTGCTGCTGTTCGGTCGTGGTGAGCAGTTGCCGCCCCTGCCGCGGGCGACGACGGCGACGGTCCTGCCCGCGTACGGGGTCACCGGCGCCGACGTCGACGCGGTCAAATTCACCCAGGTGCTGCGCGGCTACAAGACGAGCGAGGTCGACTGGGTGTTGGACCGCCTCGGCCGAGAAATCGAGGTGCTGCGCGGCCAACTGGCGGCAACTCGCGCATCTCCCAGTCCGCCGGTCGAGGACAAATCCGAGGACAAATCCGAGGACGAATCCGAGGAGCCGGAGCTCGCGGAGGGCGAAGCAGTCGTGCAAGAAAGGTCGGGCCCCACATGAGCGCCGCTTCCGAGCTGGACCTGGTGCGGTGCTCCTGGGCGGAGTCGTTGCGTGAGGGCCCTGACGCCGAGTTGTACCGCAAATACCACGACGAGGAGTGGGGTCGACCGCTGCGGGACGGCACTGCGCTTTTCGAACGGATGTGCCTGGAAGCGTTTCAGAGCGGCCTGTCCTGGTTGATCATCCTGCGCAAGCGGGAGAACTTCCGACGCGCCTTCGCTGGGTTCGACATCGAGCAGGTCGCGCGTTTCGGCGACGGCGACGTCGAGCGCTTGCTTGGCGACGCGGGAATCGTGCGCAACCGGGCAAAGATCGAGGCCACGATCGCCAACGCGCGAGCGGCCGTGGAGCTGGGCTCACCGGAGGACCTGTCGGAGCTGCTGTGGTCCTTCGCGCCGCCGCCGCGGCCCAGGTTTGCCGAGTTCTCGGAGATCCCCGCTACCAGCCCCGAGTCCAAGGCCATGGCCAAGGAGCTGAAGCGTCGCGGTTTCCGGTTCGTCGGACCCACCACCGCCTACGCGTTGATGCAGGCTACCGGCATGGTTGATGACCATGTGCTGGCTTGCTGGGTGCCATCTACACACTGACGTGGGAGGTCATAAGTTGCCAGGGAGGCGCTCAATGTGGACTGAAAACCGGGTCTCGTACACCCCGTCACGCGGATAAGGAACAATAGAGGCGTGATTTGGCAGTTCAGTGCCGGGCATGGCTGGAAATCCAACGGCGGGGCATGCTCGGCGCCGGCCAGGTCCGCAGCGACGGGCCAGCTCGAATTCGGAGGGAGCACTCGATGGCGGCGATGAAGCCCCGGACCGGCGACGGTCCTCTGGAAGCAACCAAGGAGGGGCGCGGCATCGTGATGCGGGTACCACTCGAAGGTGGTGGACGTCTGGTTGTCGAGTTGACTCCTGACGAGGCCGCCGCACTCGGTGATGAGCTAAAAGGCGTCACCAGCTAGACCCGCGCCAGACCGGACGTATGCCGCGTGGCTTGGGTTACGCGCATACCTTCCGGTAGATCTCTAGCGTCTGCTCGGCGATCTGGCCCCAGGAGAATTCCTCGATACAGCGCTGACGCCCCGCCTGGCCGTATCTCCCCGCTCTGGCCGGGTCGGCGACCAGCGCGTTGACGGCCTCGGCGAGTCCGGCCTCATATTTGTGCGGGTCGTCGGGGTCGTAATGCACCAGCGTCCCGGTGATGCCGTCGGAAACGACCTCGGGTATGCCGCCCACGTCCGAGGCCACCACCGCGGTTCCGCATGCCATCGCCTCGAGGTTCACGATCCCCAACGGTTCGTAGATCGACGGGCACACGAAAACCGTTGCCGCCGACAGAATTTCCCGCAACTTGCCGATCGGCAGCATGTCCCTTACCCAGAAAACCCCGGTGCGGCTACGCGCGAGTTCGGAGACCGCCGAGTCGACCTGCTCGGCGATCTCGGGGGTGTCGGGCGCGCCGGCGCACAGCAGCAACTGAATGTCGGGGTCGAAATCGTGGGCGGCCGCCACCAAGTGGGAGACGCCCTTTTGCCGGGTGATGCGCCCGACGAACGCGACGATCGGCCGGTGCGGGTCCACTCCTAGCTCGGTCAGCACCGACCCGGTGCGCACGGGTCCACCGGGGTACCACACGTCGGTGTCGATGCCGTTGCGGATCACGTGGACCGCGGCCGGATCCAGGGCGAGGTAGACCCGCAACATGTCCTCACGCATGCCGGAGCTGACGGCGATTATTGCGTCGGCCGCCAGCACGGCGGTGCTTTCGACCCACGTCGAGATCCGGTAGCCGCCGCCGAGCTGCTCGGCCTTCCACGGTCGCTTCGGTTCCAGCGAGTGCGCGGTCAGAACATGCGGGATGCCGTGCAGCAACTTGGCCAGATGACCCGCCATCCCGGTGTACCAGGTGTGGGAATGCACGACGGTGGCGGCGCTGGCGGCGTTGGCCATGACCAGGTCCGACGACAGGGTGGACAGCGCCGCGTTCGCATTGCGCAGCCGTGGGTCGGGCTGGTAGGCGAAGGCGCCGGGCCTGGGCGCGCCCATGCAGTGCACGTCTACCGCACACAGCCTGCGCAGCTGCGAAACCAATTCGGTGACATGCACCCCGGCTCCCCCATACACCTCGGGTGGGTACTCCCGAGTCATCATCGCGACGCGCACAAAGGCACCCTAACCGCGAAGGTGCAGACCTCGCAGCGCGCCAAGGCAAGCCGAACAATCCGATCCCGCCGAGCGCCACCCGAGCGCCACCCGAACGCCACCTGTAAGCGCTTCATCTTGGTCCAGAAAGACCAAATACCTTGACGGACAGCCCGTCAGAACGGCCGGTATCGCGCTGTTCCCCTGGCAGGGGTCCGCAGGTGCCGATAGGTTTGACCCATGAGGGAAGTGCCACACGTGCTGGGTATCGTCCTGGCCGGCGGTGAGGGCAAGCGGCTCTACCCGTTGACGGCGGACCGGGCCAAGCCCGCCGTCCCCTTTGGTGGCGCATATCGGCTGATCGACTTCGTGCTCTCCAACCTCGTCAACGCCCGGTACCTCAGGATCTGTGTTCTGACCCAATACAAGTCGCACTCGCTCGACCGCCACATCTCGCAGAATTGGCGGCTGTCGGGCTTGGCCGGTGAGTACATCACCCCGGTGCCTGCCCAGCAGCGTCTCGGTCCGCGCTGGTACACCGGCTCCGCCGATGCGATTTACCAATCGCTCAACCTGATCTACGACGAAGACCCGGATTACATCGTGGTTTTCGGCGCCGACCACGTGTACCGCATGGATCCCGAGCAGATGGTCCGGTTCCATATCGACAGCGGGGCCGGTGCCACCGTGGCCGGCATCCGGGTTCCGCGCGCTAACGCGAGCGCATTCGGTTGCATCGACGCCGATGAGTCCGGCCGCATCCGCAACTTCATCGAGAAGCCGCTGGACCCGCCCGGAACGCCCGACGACCCGGACAGCACCTTCGTCTCGATGGGCAATTACATCTTCACCACCAAGGTGCTCATCGATGCGATCCGCGCCGACGCCGACGACGACCATTCCGATCACGACATGGGCGGCGACATCATCCCCAGGTTGGTGGAGGACGGCCAGGCCGCGGTCTACGACTTCAGCGACAACGAAGTGCCCGGCGCCACCGATCGGGACCGGGGCTACTGGCGCGACGTCGGGACCCTCGATGCTTTCTACGACGCCCACATGGACCTGGTGTCGGTGCACCCGGTGTTCAACCTGTACAACAAGCGCTGGCCGATCCGCGGCGAGTCGGAGAACCTCGCACCAGCCAAGTTCGTCAACGGCGGCTCTGCTCAGGAGTCGGTCGTCGGGGCCGGGAGCATCATTTCGGCGGCCTCGGTGCGCAATTCGGTGCTGTCATCGAACGTCGTGGTCAACGACGGCGCGATTGTCGAGGGCAGCGTGCTCATGCCGGGCGTGCGGGTGGGCCGCGGCGCGGTGGTGCGCCACGCGATCCTGGACAAGAACGTAGTCGTCGGGCCCGGTGAGATGGTCGGGGTGGATCTGGAAAAGGACCGGGAGCGGTTCGCGATCAGCGCGGGCGGCGTCGTCGCCGTCGGCAAGGGCGTCTGGATCTAGCGCCGAACCGCCACGCGCCGGCTCACCGAGGGATCTGTGGGGTCAGCAGGTGTGCGTCGTAGCGCGGCCCCCAGCGCAGCGTCACCAGGCCGCGCGGCGGGTCGGGGTAGGCCGCCGGGAACTGACCGGTCAACGGGTTGCGCGGCGACAACCAGCGTCCGGCGACGACGAGCCGAAGCTGCTCACCGGCGCGAAACAGCGTCGCCGACGGCCCAAGCGCCACATCTACCGCGACGACTTCGCCGGACTTGACCGGCGCAATCCTGGTGCAGGCCGGCACCGGCTCCCACGGACGCGACAGCTCGGGGTCGAGTTCGCGCAACACCACTCGCTGCCATCCCGTGGTGACCCGGTCGCGGCCGTAACCGTAGGACCCTTCGAACCCGACGAACTCCCCAGCGCGCCACTTCTCCACACCCACGAACAGGTGCGCATCGTCGCAGCCGTCCAGCTGCACCCAAAGACGTGCCGCCATCGGCCCGGTCAATTCAATGTCGTCGGGCACCGTCCAGTTGAAAGCCGCCGCCCGAGAGTGGGTTTCGAACGTGATGCTGCCGGATATGGTCGGCCGCTCGGGCGTTAACAGGCCGGCGCCGGCTAAATACAGGGGACACCAACGGGTGCGCGCCAGCGGCCATTCGGTCTCCTCGCGCACCTCGGCAATGGTGCCGCGGTTTTCCCGCACCTCAAGGCGCACACTGCGGGAAGCGCTGTCCGAAGCGGGCCCGCCGTCGTCCGATACACCGGTGCCGTCCAACACATTTCGAAAGAACCGCAGCTGCTCGGCCCGCGCGTCGTCGGAATAGAACGACTCCCATTTCCCGCCGCGATGGGTGTAGAGCCGGGCGTGCTTGGAGCCGGACCGGGTGAATGCCCGCATCGAACCCCGACTGTGCAGGTTGTTGTCCGAGAAGCTGCCGCAGACCAGCATCGGCACTTCGATGGCGGAAAGGTCCGGTACCACCGACTGCCAGTACTCGTCCCGCAGCGGATGTTCCTCCTGCATTTGCGCTAAGTCGTGGCTTTGCCGGGTGGCGCGACGCACGTTGCGTGCCCACATCCGGGTGAAGCCGAACTCCCGAACGCCACCGGGAAACAGCAGGTCGCGATAGGCGTCGGTGAACCCCTCCCACGGGCAGATCGCCCGCAACGCCGGCGGTTGCAGCGCGGCCACCGCGTACTGGCTGATGGCCAGGTACGACACCCCGAGCATGACGACCCAGCCGTCGCTCCACGATTGCTCGGCCGCCCACTGCACCAGGTCGTAGGTGTCCTCGGCTTCCTGGCGTGACATCAGATCGCCGGTGCCGTCCGAACGGCCGCAACCGCGTAAGTCGGCGTTGACGACGACGAATCCGTGCGGGAGCCACCAGGCCGGATCGGGGGCCTCCCATCCGGTGAGGGCCGAGAAGGTCAGGGGCTTGGGCTGGCGCAGCATCCGGTACTGCGGCGAGTACGTCCACCGCTTGCGCCTGCGGGTGGGCAGGTTGTCCTTTCCGTACGGGTGGATGCTCACGATGACCGGCCGCGGACCGAGTTCAGGCTTCCGAAAGACGTTGATTCGCAATAGTGTTCCGTCGCGGGTGGGCACCTCGACGTCGCGTTCGACGACGATGTCGGTTGGGGGGTCGGTCACCGTGACGGGTGGTTTGGCAATCCCGCGGATCCGTTCGAGCGCATACCGGAAGGCGCCGGGGCGCCGCCACGGTCGGTCCAGTGCGGGTGCCGGATCTCGGGCCACGCCGATACCTTAGACGCGCCATGGGCCAGTGCGCGAGCACCCGCCTCGACGCTGCTGGTGCCCCGTCTAGCAGCGCAGGTCGCGGCGGCGAAAAGCCGTGGCCCCCAGCGTGATCAGCACCGCATCGATGCCCAGCAGCCACAGCAGCGGTACGGCGGTGAAGTCGCTGCCGACACGGGGGGTGTGCGCGAACGGTTCCAGATTCAGCAGCCATTGCGGTGATCCCGCCAAGGAACCGAGCAGATACAGCGCGACGAAGCCGACCAACACGCCCCACGCCACCGGCGTAAACCGCGGCGCAATTCCAAACAGCGCGATGGTCACCGCGGCGAGCAGCCAGACGGCGGGCAGTTGGACCGCCGCAGTGCCCAGCACGCCGGGCAGTTTCCCGCCGACGTCACCGGCGGCCGTTCCGTAGGCCAGGCCGGCGGCCAAACCGGAAATCAGGATCGCGGCCGCCGATCCCCCGAGTGCAATCGCCAAATGGCTTGCCAGCCATCGTGTCCGGGACACCGCACCGGCGAGCACGGTTTCGCCGCGTAGCGCGGTCTCGTCCTGGTGCAGGCGCAGTGTCAGCGAGATGGCGAACGCTGCCGCGATCATGCCCAACATCCCGAACCCAACCGTGATGAAGGCTTCCTCCATCGCGCCGGTTCCGCCCATCCGCGCGACGATGTCGCGCGCGGCCGTACTGTTACCCAGCGCGTCACCGATGCCGTGCACCACGCTGCCGATCAACAGGCCGTACAGGGCGAGTCCCACCGTCCACACCAAGAGCGCGCCGCGGTCCAGCCGCCACGCCAGCCCGAAGACGTTGCTCAGGGCCGGTCCGGCCGAGCCGGGGCCGGCGCGCTCGGCGATCAGTCCGGCGCCGACATCGCGGCCCGCCAGCAACCAATAGGCCGTCGCGGTGAGTACGGCCGTGGTGGCCAAATGCAGCGTCAGCACCCACCAGTGGTCACCCGCGTAGGGCTTGACCAGTAGCGACCAGCCCAACGGCGAAAACCACGAGAGCCCACCGGAGCCGGCGTCACCAATCGCGCGCAACGTGAACGCCGTGCCCAGCGCCGCGAACGCGAAGCCGCGGGCTACGCGGGCGCTGGGGGACAGCTGGGCGGCGACGGCGGCCACAGCGGTGAAGACCAACCCGGAGCCGGCCAGCGCCGCGCCGAAGGCCAACGATCCGCTCGCCGGAACGGCCGTGGTGAGCAGCCCGGCCGCGCCGATCGCGCCGGTGGCCATCGAGGCGCCGAAGCACAGCAGTAACGCCGCGGTGAGGCTGGCGTACCTGCCGACCGCGGTCGAGTCGATCAGCTCGGCCCGTCCGCTCTCTTCGTCGGCGCGGGTGTGGCGAATCACGGTGAGGATCACGGCCACCGCGATGAGCGCGTGAAACATGCTCGCTTTCCACAGGCTGACCGAGCCCAGGGTGTCGTTGTAGATCTGGCCGTACAGCGCGCGCTGGGCGGGACTTGCCATGATCGAGGCCACCAAACTGGCCCGATCGGCGTGGGTGGGGTAGACACTCTCGACGCTGCCGACGTAGACGGTGGCCAGCGGCGCCGACAGCAGCAATACCCAGAGCGGCAGCACCACCCGGTCGCGGCGCAGATATAGGCGGAGCAACCGCAGCGTGCCGACGAAATCCGAATTCCATTTCGACACATGAAATTCAGGCGGACGATCTAGCAGTGCGGTACTCATCGGGACGGCACCTCCGCGCGCTCGCCGTTGACGTTGTAGTGGCGAAGGAAGAGCTCCTCGAGGGTGGGCGGCTGACTGACCAGGCTGCGCACACCCGCGTCACCGAGCACCCGGATGAGCTCGCCGAGGCTTTCGCTGTCAACCTGTGCCCGCACCGTGGTGCCCTCCACGCTGACGTCCTCGACGCCCTTGATGCGGCTGAGATCGGTTGGCACATTGATCACTTCGGCCGTTATCGAGGTGCGGCTGAGGTGGCGCATCGATTCCAGCGAACCGCTCTCCACGGTCTTGCCGGCTTGGATGATGGTGACCCGTTCGCACAGCGCCTCGGTTTCGGCCAGGATGTGGCTGGACAGCAGAACGGTGACTCCGCGGTCGCGTGCTTCACGCACACATTGCTGAAATACTTTCTCCATCAATGGGTCCAAGCCGCTGGTGGGCTCGTCCAGCAACAGCAGCCGGGCCCGCGACGAGAAGGCCGAGATGAGGGACACCTTCTGGCGGTTGCCTTTGGAGTAGGCCCGTACCTTCTTGTGCGGGTCGAACTTGAAGCGCTCGACCAACTCCGCGCGGCGCGCCTCGTCGATGCCGCCGCGCATGCGGGCCAGCAGATCGATGGTCTCGCCGCCGGTGAAATTCGGCCATAACGTGACATCACCTGGCACATAGGCGATTTCACGATGTAGTCGCACCGCATCGGTCCACGGGTCGCCGCCGAGCAGGCGCGCGGTTCCGCCGTCGGCCTTCACAACGCCCAACAGGACGCGAATGGTGGTCGACTTGCCGGAGCCGTTGGGGCCGAGAAAGCCGTGCACTTCGCCTTCCCGCACGGTCAAGTCGAGGCCGTCAAGCGCCCGAACGGCACCGAAGTTCTTGGTAAGACCGCGAACATCGATGGCTGCTGGGGAATGGTTACCTGACATGCGATTCTCCTGTCCCTGCTAAGGGATCGTCCTGTTGCAAAAAGGCCTCATACATCGTGCGATCAACCATCAGCCCGTCGGTGTAGAGCTCGAGGGCCGGCAACACCATGTCGCGTGCGTAGTCGCGCAGCACCGCACGCAAATCCGTTGGCGTTTCATGCATCTGCAGATACAGCAGAAAGCTTCCGCCATTGGCCAGGGCCAGAAACCTGGCCCTGGCCTGAGGGTCACGGCTGGGCTTGATGGTGCCGGCCGCCACGCCCTCCTGCATGTATTGATGTGTGTTGTCAATCATGCGCTGCCAGAACATGGTTGCCAGTTCGCCGCCGGACTGCATGCTGCGCACCAGGTAGGCCATCATTGGCGCGTAGGACTCGATCTCCGCCAGTGCGGCCAACCAGGTTGCGGGGTCGTTGGACTGAATCGTGGCGGACTTCTCGCTGCGGATCTCTTCGGCGATGTAATCGTCGCACGCTTTGCGTAAGCCGTCCTTGGAGCCGAAGTGATGGATAACCAGCGCGGGGCTCACTCCGGCCGCCTCGGCGATGGTGCGCAGTCCGACGCCAAAGCCGTGCTGGCCGAATTGGTCGATGGCCGCATCACGGATTCGGGCGGTAGCGGTCAAGTCGACTGAACGCATGTTCAGTATGCTAAACATTCGTTCAGTGCGCGTCAAGGAACCGGCGTGGAGGCCGTCAAGGGCCCTCATTGGCGTAGTTCAACGGCGCCATGAATGTGCGCAGATTGACGGGAGTATTGGCGTGGCGGCGTGCCGACACGCACGCTCGCCGGGAGAAGCGAGCGGGTAGCTCAGCTACTAGTCGCGGACCGCGGCCAGCACGCCGTCACCCAACGGCACCAACGCCGGGGTCAGCCGCTCGTCCTCCGCGATGAGCCGCGCCGCTTCGCGGACGGCAAGAACGTCAGCGTCGCGAGCCGACGGGTCGCCGGCCCGCCCACCCAGGGCGGCCCGGTGCACCACGACGACTCCGCCCGAGCGCAACAGGCGAACGGCCTGCACGACGTACTCCGGCTGATCGATGGGATCGCCGTCGATGAACACCAGGTCGTATGACTCGTCGGCCAGCCTGGTCAGCACCTCCTGGGCGCGGCCGCTGATCAAGCGTGTGCGCGACGGGCCTACGCCCGCCTCGAGGAACGCCTGCTTGGCCAGCCGGATGTACTCGGGCTCGATATCGATGGTGGTCAAGACGCCGTCTTCGCGCATGCCGGAGAGCAACCACAGTCCGCTGACGCCCGCGCCGGTGCCCACCTCGGCGACGGCCTTGCCGCCGCTGAGCTTGGCCAGCAGGCTGAGCAGGGCGCCCACCGCGGGCGTCACCGCCCCGGCCCCGATGTCGACGGCGCGTTCGCGGGCGCTCGCCAGGACCGCGTCCTCAGAAATCGACCCTTCGGCGTGCGCGGAGATCGCCTCGGCTCGACTAGGGGACCGGGTGGGCGTTTCCTGGCCCTGAGTGTCGTCGCCCTGGTTGTCGTCGCTGCTGGCCATGTCCGCAGCGTATGCCAAGTCGCGGCGCAGTCAGGCACAACGCGCCCGCCGACACGCCCGGCGCCGGCGACGCGACAAAGGTCACATCGGGGCTAGCTAAGCATGAAAAAACCCTGGGCAGGGTACGTAACAGTATGGTTTCTCAGCTAAACCTCAGTTTGCTCATACGTCGCGCTCACTCGGGTAAGTGACGGTAATGCGTATGGATCGCGGAGGACGCTGGGCCGGGAATACGGATTGGCAGTGTCGCGTTGCCGAAATTGACGAAATGCCAACCCTTGACCACAAGGCGAAGCCGGAGGAATTCATCATCACCACCTTGAGCCCGACCACTATGTCTCACCCACAAGAGTTTCGGGACGACGAGTGGGTGGAGCCCGCTGACGGACTGCAGGGCACCGCGATTTTCGACGCGACCGGGGACAAGTCGACGATGCCGTCGTGGGATGAACTAGTACGGCAGCACGCGGACCGGGTGTACCGGCTGGCGTACCGGCTGTCCGGCAACCAGCAGGACGCTGAGGACCTGACCCAAGAGACCTTCATCCGGGTGTTCCGGTCCGTCCAGAATTACCAGCCCGGAACGTTCGAAGGCTGGCTGCACCGGATCACCACCAACCTGTTCCTCGACATGGTGCGCCGGCGCGCGCGTATCCGGATGGAAGCGCTGCCCGAGGACTACGACCGGGTGCCCGCCGATGACCCGGACCCCGAGCAGATCTACCACGACTCGCGCCTCGGTCCGGACTTGCAGGCGGCGTTGGATTCACTGCCGCCGGAGTTTCGTGCCGCGGTCGTGTTGTGTGACATCGAAGGTCTGTCCTACGAAGAGATCGGGGCCACCTTGGGCGTCAAGCTTGGCACCGTGCGCAGCCGTATCCACCGTGGCCGCCAGGCTCTGCGCGACTACCTCGCCGCTCACCCCGAGCACAGCGAGTTCGCCCGGCCGACGGTAAAGGTCGGTTAAGACCGCAAACGGGCCCGAGCCATCGGTTTGGCCACCGCAAGGTTGCCAAGAGGTCCCAAATCCTAGGGTTTTAGTTGCTGAACATGGTTATCAGGCACCGCTCCGCGCTACATTCGAAATCTGAGGGTTTGGTAAGGCCCCTGCAGATGGGGAAGGAGCGGGTGATGGTCGAACGGGGACATGTGTTTCGGCGCGCGTTCTCGTGGCTTCCTTCCCAGTTCGCCTCCCAGAGCGATGCGCCGGTAGGGGCGCCCCGCAAATTCCGCTCGACCGAGCACCTGTCCATCGAGGCCATCGCCGCCTTTGTCGACGGCGAGTTGCGGATGAATGCACACCTGCGCGCCGCCCATCACCTCTCGCTGTGTCCGCAGTGCGCGGCCGAGGTCGAGGATCACACGCGCGCACGCGACGCGCTGCGCGACTCGCACCCGATTCGTATTCCGAGCACGCTGCTCGGTCTTCTGTCAGAGATTCCGCACTCACCGATCGATGAAGCGCCACCGATCGCCGGCCAGTTCACCGAGCGCGACGCTCGTGACGAGCGGAAACGTCGCTAGCAACCAGGAACAGCGCCGAATACGTGGATACTAGGGTGGACACGGGTTGTGGCGTGCTGTTCAGCGCCGCGTACTCGGCCGAATCCCAAATTGCTCAGAAGAGGATCACGTGACGTCCGACCAAGGCAACAACATCGGCCAAGACGGCACCCCTCGCCTGGCGCCGCGTCCGATCTTCCGGCCACCCGTCGACCCAGCATCCCGCCAGGTGTTCGGGCGTCCACCCGGGTTTCAGGGCTCCTTCGTCGCCGATCGGGTGCGTCCCTCGAAGTTCCAGCACCAAAGCGAATTCAGGCCGCAGGAAAAGCCGGCCGACCCGGTGCTGGAAGAGGCGTTCGGCCGCCCCTTCGACAGTGCGGAATCGCTGCAGCGCCATCCCATCGACGCGAGCGCGTTGGCGGCCGAGAAGGACGGCGGTCAGCAGGACGAGCCCGACGACCCCTGGCGCGATCCTGGGGCCGCGGCCGCGTTGGGGAGCCCGGCGGTAACGCCACCACCACCGCGTCCGGCTCCGGGCTACACCGGCAAGCTGGGCGTGCGCGACGTGTTGTTCGGCGGCAAAGTCTCCTACCTCGCCCTGGCCGTCCTGCTGTTGATCGCATTGGTGATCGGCGCCATCGGTGGGGTCATCGGCCGCAAGACCGCAGAGGTTGTCGAGGCTTTCACCACCTCGAAGGTGACCCTGTCCACCTCCGACAATCCCGAGGGGCCGGCAGGCAGATTCACCAAGGTGGCGGCGGCTATCGCCGACTCCGTGGTGACGATCGAAGCGAAAAGCGACCAGGAGGGCATGCAGGGTTCCGGTGTCGTCATCGACGGCCGCGGCTACATCGTCACCAACAACCACGTGATCTCCGAGGCGGCGAACAATCCCAGCCAGTTCAAGATCTCGGTCGTGTTCAACGACGGGAAGGAAGTGCCGGCCAGCCTGGTAGGCCGCGACCCCAAGACCGACCTGGCGGTGCTCAAGGTCGACAACGTCAACAACCTGAGCGTGGCCCGGCTGGGTGATTCCGACAAGGTGCGGGTGGGCGACGAGGTGATCGCCGCCGGAGCCCCGCTTGGTTTGCGCAGCACGGTGACGCACGGCATCATCAGCGCGCTGCACCGGCCCGTGCCACTGTCGGGGGAGGGTTCGGACACCGACACCGTCATCGACGCCCTGCAGACCGACGCGTCGATCAACCACGGCAACTCCGGTGGTCCGCTCATCGACATGGACTCCCAGGTCATCGGCATCAACACCGCCGGCAAGTCGCTGTCCGACAGCGCCAGCGGATTGGGCTTCGCGATCCCGGTCAACGAGATGAAGGTGGTCGCGCAAACCCTCATCAAGGACGGCAAGATCATGCACCCGACGTTGGGCATCAGCACCCGCTCGGTGAGCAATGCGATCGCGTCGGGTGCGCAGGTGGCCAACGTTAAGGCGGGTGGTCCCGCGCAGAAGGGCGGAATCCTGGAGAACGACGTGATCGTCAAGATCGGCGACCGTACCGTGGCCGACTCCGACGAAGCCGTCGTCGCCGTCCGACAATTGACCATCGGGCAGGACGCGCAGATCGAGGTCGTCCGCGACGGTCGTCACGTCACCCTGACCGTCAAGCCCGAACCGGATACCAGCTAGTGATGCTGACCTAGTGTTCGCCAATATCGGCTGGGGAGAAATGCTCGTCCTGGTGGTGGTCGGGCTGGTCGTGCTTGGCCCGGAGCGGCTTCCAGGTGCCATCCGTTGGACGGCGGGTGCGCTACGGCAGGCACGCGACTACCTCAGCGGCATGACCAGCCAGCTGCGTGAGGACATCGGCCCCGAATTCGACGATCTGCGGGGCCAGCTCAGTGAGCTGCAGAAGCTGCGCGGCATGACACCGCGCGCCGCGCTGACCAAGCACCTGCTCGACGGTGACGACTCGATCTTCACCGGCAACTTCGACCGGCCGACGCCCCCGTCAACCCCCACAACATCGCCGGCCGGAAGCCTCAGGGAGCCTGCGGACCCGTCCGGACCTACCGGGCCGACCAGCCGAGCGGCCCGAGCCGACGCCGACGATGCCACCGACGCTGACCAGGCGCCGCGCGTTCCGTTCGACACCGACGCGACCTGACGCAACCCCCGGTCACGTCACGGGCGGATCAGTGCCGCGTCGGGTCCAGCCCCAGCGACATGCCCGCCAAGCCCCGGCGCCGCGACGACAACGCGTCGGCGATGCGGCGCAGTTCTTTGCCCACCGGCGAGTCCGGCGCGCTCAACACCTGCGGTACCCCCGCGTCACCCGCGGCCACCAGGGCGGGATCCAGCGGTATCTGACCCAACAACGGCACCTCGGCGCCCACCGCGCGGGTTAGCCGCTCGGCGACCTGCTTGCCGCCGCCCTCGCCGAAGACCTGCAGCGTGGTGCCATCGGGCAGCGTGAGGCCGGACATGTTCTCCACGACGCCGGCGATGCGCTGGCGGGTCTGGATCGCGATGCTGCCGGCTCGCTCGGCCACCTCGGCGGCGGCCGCCTGCGGGGTGGTCACCACCAGGATCTCGGCGTTGGGCAGTAGCTGGGCCAGCGAAATGGCGACGTCGCCGGTGCCCGGTGGCAGGTCGAGCAACAAGACGTCCAGGTCTCCCCAGTAGACGTCGGCCAGGAACTGTTGCAGGGCGCGGTGCAGCATCGGCCCGCGCCAGACCACCGGCGCGTTGCCCTCGGTGAACTGCGCGATCGAGATGACCTTCACGTCATGGGCGACGGGTGGCAGGATCATCGACTCGACCTGGGTCGGTCGGTCGGTGGTGCCCATCATCCGCGGGATCGAGTGGCCGTGGATGTCGGCGTCCAGCACGCCGACGGCCAAGCCGCGGGCGGCCATCGCCGCGGCCAGGTTGACCGTGACCGTCGACTTGCCCACCCCGCCTTTGCCGGAAGCGACCGCATACACCCGGGTCAGCGAATTGGGCTGGGCAAACGGGATCACGGGTTCGGCGGCATCTCCGCGGAGCTGCTTGCGCAGCTCCGTGCGCTGCTCGTCGCTCATCACGTCGAGGCTGACTCTTACCGCGCCGGTACCGGGCACATCGGCGACCGCCTGGGTGACACGCTCGCTGATCTCAGCCTTCTTCGGACAGGCGGCGGTGGTCAGGTAGATCTCGACGTGCACGTCCCCGCCGGGCGCGACGTCAATGCTCTTGACCATCCCGAGTTCGGTGATCGGACGCCGTAGTTCGGGGTCAATCACCTTGGCCAACGCGCTGCGAATGGCGTTGGGAAGGTCAGCTGCGGCGTCACTGTGGGTTCCAGACATCACCGCCGAGTGTAGGCGGCTCGGCTCGGAGAGCAGGCGTCCGGTTGGTCAGCTCACCGGAGCAAGTGCCGGCTCGCCCGGCGCGGGCGGGACCGGCGCCGGCGCCCGCGGGGCCGGGTTCGCCGGGTTCGGCGGTGCCGCTGGGGCCGGCGGTGCAGGCGGTGGCGCCAGCGGGTTGGCCGCAGGTGGCGGCGCGGGAGGAGCCGGGGCCAACGGGGGCGGCGCGAACGGGTCCGGGAGCGGCGGCGCAACGTTCGGAGGCGGCGGCGCGATCACGATGCCGCCGTTGGGTACCGGCGGGGCGCCCGGCCCCGCCGCCGGCGCCTCCGCAGGAGTCTGCGAGCGGATGCAGATCAATGTGCAACCGGGCTGCGGCGTCACGGGCTGCGGAGTCGGCGTCTGCTGCATCCACGGGGGTTGCTGCATCCACGGCGGCACCTGCTGCATCCATGGCGGCGCCTGCTGCATCCACGGCCACTGCGCCATATTCGCCGTGTCGGGCGGCCCGAACTCGATCAACGGCATGCGTTCGGCGAACGGATCGTAGTTGGCGCCGGGGCCTTTGACGGCGAACGGCAGATTCGGGCCCAGCCCCTCTCCCTCGCCATGTTCGAGGTGTGCGTCGCCGATCGGCGGTGGCGGCCCGGTGATCGGCGGCAAGTCCACCGGCACCACGCCCGTCGCGTACGCCGCGGCCCAGCCCAGCACGTTCTGGGCGTACGACATCGAGTTGTTGTAACGCAGGATCGCGGCCATGACCTGGCTCGGATCCCGCAGGTTCAGTCCGCCGCTGCACAGATACTGGGCGGCGGCCAACGTGGAGTCGAACAAGTTCTGCGGGTCGGGCACCCCGTCGCCGTCGCCGTCGGCGGCGTACCGCGCCCAGGTGCCGGGCAGGAACTGCATCGGCCCCAGCGCACGGGCGTAGGTGACCGTGTTGCCGACGTTGCTTTGCACGATGACCTCGTTGCCGGGCAGCGAGCCGTCCAGCGCAGGACCGTAGATCGGGTTGATGGCGGTGCCGCGGGAGTCGGTGGCGCCGCCATTGGCGTGCATCGACTCGATGCGCCCGATGCCGGCGAGCAGGTTCCAGCTGACACCGCACTCTGGCGCCGCACCGGCCATCTTCTGCTCGGCATTGCGATACGCGGACAGGGCCATGATCGGAATACCCAGCGCACCAGGCGAATTCACGATCCTTGGCGGGGGTGGTGCAGAACTTGCGGCGACCGCGACATGGAAGCTGGTGGGCGGACGCGCGATCGAGACGACGGTCGGTCCGCTCATGTCGATGCGCGGGGCCGGAACACTTCCCGTGGCAACGGCAGCCGCGTTGGAGATCGCCGTCTTCGCCGCTGCCGGAAGCCTCGGGTGCAAACTGGGTGCGGCACCGGCAACGGCACCAGCGAAGACCAACGGAGTAATGACCGCAACGCCGAATGCAGGCGATCGCGTAACGCGGGTTGTGCCTTGCCGTACCGCCGCAGCGGCCGGGCGGGCACCCCAGCGACCCCCTATGCGCACCTGGCCGTCCTAGTTGCTTCGTCGGTTGTTTGGTCGGAACTACAACGCTTCTTAGCTTCGTGAACTAGATCACCATACATAACTCTCGTAACGGGAGTTGCGCAATGGTCAGACTCTTTCTCAGCCCGATTTCTTAGCACGCCGTGTGATCTCGTCGGCCACCCGCGTTGGCGCATCGTCAGATTCGGCGGGCTGCAGCTCTGCCAGCAAGGCCCGCAGGCTGTCCAGCTCGTGCCGCAGGTAGTCACGGGTGGTCACCTCGCCGATGGCCAGGCGCAGCGCCGCCAGCTCACGCGCCAGATACTCGGTATCGGCCTTGGTCTGTGCGGCCCGTTGCCGATCATCTTCCAGCGCAACGCGGTCGCGGTTTTCCTGACGGTTCTGTGCCAGCAGAATCAGCGGCGCGGCGTAGGAGGCCTGCGTGGAAAAAGCCAGATTGAGCAGAATGAACGGATACGGGTCCCAGCGCAGGCTGGCCGCGAACACGTTCAGCAAGATCCACACCGTCACAAAGATTGTCTGCACCAGCAGGTATCGGCCGGTGCCGAAGAACCGCGCGATGGCCTCGGTCGTCCGACCCACCGCATCGGCGTCGAAGTGCGGGGTGAACTTGCGCGAGGTGCGCGGGGTGTAGAGGCCCCGCTGCGGCGCCTTGGTCACAGCGAACCTCCGGATCTCGCGGGCCTGCCCGCGGGGTCGAGTTGCTGTACGTCCACTCGCCAATCATGGGGCAACAGGTGATCGAGCAGGTCGTCCACCGTGACCGCGCCCACGAGGTGTTGTTCGGCGTCCACGACCGGCCCGCACACCAGGTTGTATGCGGCGAAGTAGCGGGTGACGGCCTGCAGCGGAGTCTCCGGGTCCAAGCTGAACAGATCGGTATCGACCAAGGCGCCGACCAGTTCGCCGGGGGGCTCGCGCAGGAGTCGCTGCAGCGGTACGCAACCCAGGTAGCGTCCGGTCGGCGTGTCCGTCGGCGGACGCGCCACGAAAGCCATCGACGACAGCGCTGGGGTCAGATCGGGATCGCGCATCCGGGCCAGCGCTTCGGCGACGGACGTGTCCGGCGTCATGACCACCGGCTCGGACGTCATCAACCCACCCGCGGTGTCGGGGGAGTGTTTCAGCAGCCGTCGCACCGGGTCGGATTCGTCCGGATCCATTTCGGTCAGCAGCATTTCGGCGTCGGTGGGACTCATCGCCCCCAACAGGTCGGCGGCGTCGTCGGGATCCATCTCTTCCAGCACGTCGGCGGCCCGTTCGGTGCCCAGTTGCGACAGCGCCTCCGCCTGGTCCTTCTCGGGAAGCTCCTGCAGGATGTCGGCGAGGCGTTCGTCGTCGAGCGCCTGGAAGACCTCGTAGCGGCGTTTCGACGGCAGCCCGCGGATGACGTCGGCGACGTCGACCGCACGCCGCCCCTCGAACTGATGCAGCAGCTGCGCCACGTCTTGACCCGGCATCGCCAAGGCCGACGGGGTCAACCCCTGCACGTGATGCCAGTCGACGACATGCACCGGGCCGCGCCGCCCCAGGCGGCGCTGGCTGCGCACGGCGACGCGGGTCACCACCCAATCGCGGGTTCGGGTCTGCTCGATGCCCAGGTCGGTGATGACCAGGTCGACGTTCGCCAGTTCCGGGAGTTCGGGGTCGGTGACCCGCACCGGGGTATCGAGCACTTGGCCCAGCGCCAGCACCTCGCCCGGGCGCTGCTCGAAGTGGCGCAGTGAGACCTTGCCGGTGTTGAGGGTCACCGCCTGGGGCTCGATGGCCGTGACCCGCAGGATCGGGATGAAGATGCTGCGACGGGTCGCAAGATCGACCACCAACCCCAACACGCGCGGCTGCTGTCGAACAATGCTGATACTGATCACGACATCGCGGACGCGGCCGAAGGATTCGCCATAGGGGCCCAGCACCATCATTCGCGAGAGCCGCGCGACGTACACCCTGTTAACCGATGCCATGGTTATTCAGCGTAGGAGCGCCGCCCGGACTTAGCTTGCCAAGCCCGTCCTAACCGCCGCCCAGAGGAACCGTTCGTCAGCGACTGTTCGCCGCGATCGCGGCCACGCCGATGATGAAAAAGATCGCGAGCAACCCCAACGTCACGGCGCTCGTCCAGATGCCCGCCAGGGCCATGCCGCGACCCGGCTGTTGGGACTGCTTGATCTGATTCAGCGCGATGACGCCGAGAATCAGCGCGACGACGGGGATCACGAACCCGATGTAGCAGAAGAAGCCGAGCGGAAGCCCGATCACCACGCCGGCGATGGCGGTGACCAGCGACGCGACGGCCATGCCGTTGTTGCCCGACTGCCCGGAGTAGTACGGATTGCCCGCAGGTCCTCCCGGGTACTGCGGGTAGCCGGCGCCCGGATATAAGGGCGGCGGAGGCGGGGCCGCCGGATACGGGGCCGCGGGGTAGTCAGGCGTGGGTGCGCCGTACGGCTGCTGACCAGGTTGGCCGTAGCTGGGTTGCCCATAACTAGGTGGAGGTGGGTAGCCGCCGCCCGGCGGGTTGGGCGGATATGGCGTAGGCCCCGACTGGTAGCTCGGTGGCTGCGGTGGCTGTGGGGTCGGCGCCAGCCAGGTGGCGTTCGGATCCTGCTCCCCCCCGGACGGAGGTGGCCAGGACGAGCCGTCATCGCGGGGAGCCGTCATGATCTCAACCTAGCTCATGAACGGCCGCTCAGTGCTGCTTGATTTGATTGCCCGCGCCCCACCTGAGCGGCCTTAGCCAGCAGCAATACGCCGTAGCGGGATCGCTGAGGACGATTCGCAGCGAGCGAACGTGTGCTGGGCCTTGACTGGACGTGAAACTATGTTCCAGGCAGAGGAGAATGAGGATCGATGAGTAGCCCATTCCAACCCGGGCAGGGTTCCGGTGCGTCGTCCGCAGGTCGCGCGGCGGGTCGCCGCGCCGTGCCCGGTTTGCCTACCCCACCCAAGGGTTGGCCGGTGGGGTCCTACCCCACTTATGCGGAGGCTCAGCGCGCCGTCGACTATCTGTCCGACCAGGAGTTCCCGGTCCAGCAGGTGACCATCGTCGGCGTCGACCTCATGCAGGTCGAACGCGTCACAGGCCGGCTGACCTGGGGGAAGGTGCTCGGCGGCGGGGTGCTCAGCGGAGCGTGGCTGGGCCTGTTCATCGGTTTGTTGCTCGGCTTCTTCAGTACCAACCCGTGGGGTGCCCTGATTACCGGTCTGGTTGCCGGGGTGTTCTTCGGACTCATCACCTCCGCGGTTCCCTATGCCATGGCGCGGGGCACCCGGGATTTCAGCTCGACGATGCAACTGGTCGCCGGCCGCTATGACGTTCTCTGCGATCCCCAGAACGCGGAGAAGGCGCGGGATCTGCTGGCGCGCCTGGCGATCTGACGCGGGAAAGCTCACGGGAGCCGCTGCGTTGCTGGGTCGTGTGCGCAGGTTGGGCGCGGCCGCGCTGATGCTTGCGTCGGCCGTCCTGGGGGCGGGCTGCGGAGCCGGCCACCGCGGGATGGTGATCAGCGTCTATACCCCGGCCACGGACGGCTCGACATTCACCGCGATCGCCCAGCGTTGCACCGAACGGGCCAACGGCCGCTACGCCATCCGGCAGATCAGCCTGCCCCGGTCGCCCGACGTGCAGCGGTTGCAACTGGCTCGCCGGCTGACCGGCAACGACGACACCCTGGACGTGATGGGCCTCGACGTGGTCTGGACGGCCGAATTCGCCGAGGCGGGCTGGGTGTTGCCGCTGTCGGACGACCCGGCCGGACTGGCCGTCGCCGACGCTACCGTCGACACCCTGCCCGGCCCGCTCAAGACGGCGACGTGGAAGGGGAAGCTGTATGCCGCTCCCGTCATCACCAACACCCAATTGCTCTGGTACCGGCGGGATTTGATTCCCCAGCCGCCGGACAACTGGGCCACCATGGTCGCCGAGGCGGCCAGATTGCATGCCGCCGGCCAGCCGGGCGGGATCGCCGCGCAGGCCAACCCGGGCGAGGGCCTGGTCGTCTGGTTCAACACCGTACTGAACAGCGTCGGCGGTCAGGTGCTTTCCGACGACGGCAAGCGGGTCACCTTGACCGACACCCCCGCGCACCGGGCGGCGACCGTCGCCGCGCTGCGGGTGCTGCGAGCGGTTGCCACCGCGCCCGGAGCCGACCCGTCCATCAGCCGCGCGGAGGAGGGAACCACCCGGCTGGCGTTCGAACAAGGCCGGGCTGCCATGGAGGTCAACTGGCCGTATGTGTTCGCCTCCATGTTGGAGAACGCGGTCAAAGGCGGGGTGCCGTACTTGCCGCTCAACCGGATTCCCGAGCTTGCCGGCAGCGTCAACAACGTCGGCACCTTCGCGCCCACGGACGAACAGTTCCGCATCGCGTACGAAGCCAGCCAGAAGATGTTCGGATTCGCGCCCTATCCCGGGGTGTTGGCCGGCCACCCGGCCAGGGTGACGCTGGGCGGGCTGAACCTGGCGGTGGCCAAGACCACCCGGCACCAGGCCGAGGCGTTCGAGGCCATCCGGTGCCTGCGCGACCCGCGAAACCAGAAGTACCTCTCCATCGAGGGCGGCCTGCCCGCGGTTCGGGCGTCGCTGTACTCCGACCCGCAATTCCAGGCCAAGTACCCGATGTACGACATCATTCGTCGGCAACTGACCGACGCGGCGGTGCGCCCGGTCACGCCGGCCTACCAGGCCGTGTCGCTGCGGCTGTCCAGGGCGCTGAGCCCCGTCACAAAGATTGACCCGGAGCGCACCGCCGACGAACTCAGCGCCCAGGTGCAGAAAGCCATCGACGGTAAGGGCCTGTTGCCGTGATCACTTCCATGGCTCACACCGGGAACCGCCGCGGCGAACGGCGATTGGCCTTCGCCCTGGTGGCACCGGCCGCGACATTGATGCTTGCGGTGACGGCCTATCCGATTGGCTATGCAGTGTGGCTGAGCCTGCAGCGCAACAACTTTGCCAGCCCGAACGACACCACCTTCGTCGGCCTGGCCAACTACCACACCGTCCTGACCGACCGCTATTGGTGGACGGCACTGGCGGTGACCCTGGCGATCACGGTTGCCTCGGTGTCCATCGAGTTTGTGCTGGGGCTATCGCTGGCGTTGGTGATGCACCGGACGCTGGTGGGCAAGGGGTTGGTGCGCACGGCGGTGCTGATCCCGTACGGCATCGTCACGGTCGTCGCGTCATACAGCTGGTACTACGCCTGGACGCCGGGGACCGGGTACCTGGCCAACTTGCTGCCGCAGGGGAGTGCGCCACTGACCCAGCAGATCCCATCGCTGGGGATCGTGGTGCTCGCCGAGGTCTGGAAGACGACGCCGTTCATGGCGTTGCTGCTGTTGGCCGGCCTGGCGCTGGTCCCGCAGGATTTGCTGAACGCTGCGCAGGTGGACGGCGCGGGTCCCTGGCGGCGGCTGACGAGGATCATCCTGCCGATCATCAAGCCGGCCGTGGTGGTGGCGTTACTGTTCCGCACCCTGGACGCATTCCGCATCTTCGACAACATCTACGTGCTGACCGCGGGGGAGAACGACACCGGATCGGTGTCGATCCTGGGCTACGACAACCTGTTCAAGGGTTTCAATGTCGGTTTGGGATCGGCGATCAGCGTGCTGATCTTCGTCTGCGTGGCACTGATTGCGATCGTCTACATCATGTTGTTCGGCGCTTATCGACCAGCGGGGAGCCCGGGGAGTGACATCGATGCGCGCTGAAACGGTTGATGTGCGGCGCCGGACGTTCTGGGTCGTCGTCGATACCTTGGTGGTGGTGTACGCGTTACTGCCGGTGCTGTGGATACTCAGCCTCTCGTTGAAACCGACCTCAACGGTCAAGGACGGCAAGCTGATTCCGTCTTCGGTGACCCTGGACAACTACCGCGGCATCTTCCGGGGCGACATCTTCAGCTCGGCGCTGATCAATTCCATCGGAATCGGGTTGACCACCACCGTGATCGCGGTGCTGCTCGGCGCCATGGCCGCCTATGCGATTGCCCGGCTGGACTTTCCGGGTAAGCGGCTGCTCATCGGTGTGACTTTGCTGATCACGATGTTCCCCGCGATCTCGTTGGTGACGCCGTTGTTCAACATCGAACGTGCGGTCGGCCTGTTCGACACCTGGCCGGGGTTAATCCTGCCGTACATCACCTTCGCGTTGCCCCTGGCCATCTACACGTTGTCGGCGTTCTTTCGGGAAATCCCTTGGGATTTGGAGAAAGCGGCCAAGATGGACGGCGCGACGCCCGGTCAGGCCTTCCGCAAGGTGATCGCCCCGCTGGCGGCTCCCGGGCTGGTCACCTCAGCGATCCTGGTGTTCATCTTCGCGTGGAATGACCTGCTGCTCGCGCTGTCGCTGACCGCCACCAAGGCGGCGATCACGGCGCCGGTGGCGATCGTCAACTTCACCGGCAGTTCGCAATTCGAGGAGCCGACGGGATCGATCGCGGCCGGTGCGATCGTGATCACGGTCCCGATCATTGTCTTTGTCCTGATTTTTCAACGACGCATAGTCGCCGGGCTGACCTCTGGCGCTGTGAAGGGATAGCGCGATGGCCGAAATTGTGTTGGAGCATGTGACCAAGAGTTACCCCGACGGTCACATCGCGGTGCGTGACCTCAACGTCACCATCAACGACGGCGAGTTCATGATCCTGGTGGGGCCCTCCGGCTGCGGCAAGACCACGACGCTGAATATGATTGCCGGGCTTGAAGATATCTCGTCGGGCGAATTGCGGATCGGCGGCGAACGGGTGAACGAGAAGGCGCCCAAAGACCGCGACATCGCGATGGTCTTCCAGTCCTACGCCCTGTACCCGCACATGACGGTGCGACAGAACATCGCGTTCCCGCTGACCCTGGCGAAGATGAAGAAGGCGGACATCGCGCGCAAGGTGGAAGAGACCGCCAAGATCCTTGACCTGACGGGTCTGCTGGACCGCCGGCCCGCGCAGTTGTCCGGCGGACAACGGCAGCGCGTCGCGATGGGCCGTGCGATCGTGCGCCATCCCAAGGCTTTTCTGATGGACGAGCCGCTGTCCAACTTGGACGCCAAGCTGCGGGTGCAGATGCGCGGTGAGATCGCCCGTCTGCAACGCAGGCTGGGCACCACCACCGTGTACGTGACGCACGACCAGACCGAGGCCATGACGCTGGGCGACCGCGTGGTGGTGATGCACGGTGGCGTTGCCCAGCAGATCGGCACCCCCACAGAGCTTTACGAACGCCCGGCGAACCTGTTCGTGGCGGGCTTCATCGGATCGCCGGCAATGAACTTCTTTCCCGCGACGTTGACGTCGCCCGGGCTGACACTGCCGTTCGGTGAGGTGACGTTGGCCCCGCAGGTCCTGGAGGTGATCGCGGCGCACCCGAAGCCGGCGAACGTCATCGTCGGCGTGCGACCCGAGCACATCGGCGATGCCGCGCTGGTCGACGGGTACCAACGCATCCGGTCGCTGTCCTTTGAGGTCACCGTGGATATGGTCGAATCGCTGGGCTCGGACAAGTACGTGTACTTCAGCAATGCGAGCTATGACGCACACGCGGCGCAGTTGGACGAGTTGGCCGCCGAGTCGGAGGCCAGCGAACACGAGTTCGTGGCGCGGGTTCCCGCGGAGTCCAAGGCGGCGATCGGGAAGTCGATCGAGCTTGCTTTCGACACCACCAAGCTCACCGTGTTCGACGCCGATTCCGGGGTCAACCTGACGATTCCGGCGCCGTGACGCAGGTCCTGCAGCAGGTGCGCTCCCACTTGCAATCCCACTTCGCTACCGAGCCCGCCTCGGCCAGCGTGACATTTCTGGGTGCCGAACCCATCGAGGTGCTCCGATTCCGTTCCGCGGCAGCAGGTTTGGTGCATTACGTATCCCTGGGCTGCTCGCGCCATCCGATGGTCGACCCGACTGCGCTGCTCGCCGACCAGGTGCAGGGTCCACGCGCCGAAGTGGTGTTGTCGCTGCGTGACCCGCAGCCGGCTCGGCCCGTCAAGGGGCTGGCGCGCAGCCTCGCGGTATTGGCTGCGACGCCGGTGGTCGACGGCGTGGTGCTGGTCGCCGACGCGCTGATCGACCTCGGCTCGCCGCTGTGGGTGCAGGCCCCGTTCACGGCGGTGTTGTTGGGCCGCAGCGACATCGCGGATTTGCCGCTGCAACCGCCGCGCGACCCGGTGCAATTCCTGTCGGCAACGCCCATCACCGCGACCGAGGCGGCCTGGGTGCGACTCAAGGGGGCCGAGGCGATGCGCCAGGCCTGGCAAGACGACGGTGTGGACGTGCGCGACCCCAATCGCCGTGCCGCACAACCGCGTTGAGGCGGTCGCCCGATACCCGCGAGCACGCAACCACCTGACAGGCCGAACGCAGCAAAGCCGCCTGATTGAGATCGAAAACGCGGTGCCTATGGCGTGTTCGTTCGCGACAACCCGGCGATTTCTTATTGCGTCACCCGTTTGCTCATTGCAAAGATGTTGGCCATGTCCGAGGGTCTGGTGGAGCGAGAGGCGGAAGCCGCACAATTTCGGAATTTCTCTCACAGGCTCAGACCGACCCGGCCGGTCTCGTCGTGGAGGGCGAGGCAGGTATCGGCAAGACCGTGCTGGCGCTTGAGGCCGTCAGCCAAGCGGCGGCTCGTGGTTTTCGGGTGTTGTTGACGCGAGGATCACCAGCCGAGGTGAGCTACGCGTACGCCGCGGTTGCTGACTTGTTGAGTGGAATTGGCGATGACGTTCTGGCGGGACTGCCGAAGATCCAGTGCATGGCGCTGACGCGGGCGCGGTCAGGTGAAGTCTCAAGCGGTCCAGGCACCGACGAACGACTTGTTGCTGCCGCTTTTTCTGCGTTGATTGAACACCTCAGTGGCACGGAACCGGTATTGCTCGTGATTGACGACGCGCAGTGGCTGGACCCCTCTAGCAGAGCTGTTATCGGTTTCACGGTCCGTCGACTGAGTGGGCGTGTCGGGATGTTCATTACGATCCGCGCGGGCGACCCCGACTCGTCCGACATGCAATGGCTGCAGTTCCGGCGACCGGATGCTGTGCTGCGAGTACGGTTGCGGCCACTCACCCTGGGCGGCGTACATACGCTGGTCGCGAGGCGACTGGGCCGAACATTGCCCCGGCCCAACATTGTCCGTATCCACGAAATCTCGGGCGGCAACCCGCTTTTCGCGATGGAACTCGCTGTCGCCACAGCCGAGGACGCTTCCGCGGCCACGGTCGTACTGCCGGACACCCTGGCTTCCTTGGTGCACCGCCGCATCGGACAGGCCGACCCCGCCACGAACGCGATATTGCTGGCTGCGGCCTGCTCGGCGGCACCGACCGTGGAGTTGCTCGCCGCCGCCACCGGCATGATCGTGACTCGAATCGTCGAAATGCTCGAACCCATGGAAGATCTGGGCGTCATCGAAATCAGCGCTGACAGGGTGCGCTTCACCCATCCGCTGTACGCCACGGGCGTGTACACAGGCGCGACACCCGCCCGTCGGCGAGCCATGCACCGAACTCTTGCCACGATCATCGAACAACCTGAACTCAAGGCGCGACACTTGGCGCTGGCCGCCACCTCCGCTGACCCCGCCACCGTCGCCGCGCTGGACGCCGCGGCGGAAGTTACCGCCGCCCAAGGAGCGCCGGTCGCGGCCGCAGAGCTTTTGGAGTTGGCGATGAAGTTGGGTGGCGACGAGCCGGCGCGCCGATTACGCACCGCCGAGCACCACTTCCGTTCGGGCAACACCGTTCGCGCCGACGCTGCCCTCGACGATGCGACGTTTCGCCAGCTCGAAGGCTTCGCCCGCACCCAAGCGCTGATCGTGCGTGCCGGCATCCGCATTTACACCAGTAGCCACCTGGAAGCAGCCGATCTGCTTGCGCAGGCGGCCAAGGACGCCAAAGGTATACCGGCGATGCTGGCGGCGATCCTGGTGTTCCTGTCGCACGCCCAGCTGAACGCCGGGCAGTACCACGCGGCCCTGGACAGTGCAGAGCAAGCCGTGACGCAGGCCGAGGAATGGGGACATCCGGGGTATGTCAGTCAAGCCCTCGCGGCGCGAACCAACGCCCGCTTCCACTGTGGCCACGGCGTGGACGAACACAGCCTGCGACGCAGCCTAGAGCTTCAGGACCATGCCGCGGACATGGTGGTTCCGCTGAGCGCCGACGCAATCAGCGCCATGATCCGGGCTTGGTCCGGCCAACTCGACGAGGCGCATGCGCTGATGCAGCAAGTCCGCACACGTTGCACTGAGCGGGGTGCTGACACGGAGATGCTGTGGGTGGAAATAAACAGCACATTGATTGCCATCTGGCGCGGGCATTTCGCCGAGGCGGCAAATGCGGCCGACGAAGCGGTGCAACGCGCTCAGCAACTCGGCGGCGACCCCGTGATGGCCGTGGCGTTCACCCTTCGTACTGCAGTAGCCGCCTACGCAGGAAGGGAAGAAGACGCCCGCGCGGACGCCGCAGTTGCCATCGCACTTGCGCAGAAAAGCAAGTCCGCTGTGGAAGTCCAGCGCCCTATCGAAACTTTGGCGTTCCTGGAAATTTCCGCTGGCCGCCACGCAGAGGCATTGGCCATCATGCAACCTCGTCTGGAGGGGTGGAACGAACTGCCCGGAACAGAATTTGTGACTGCGGCTTTCATTCCGTACGCGGTGGAGGCGCTGACGGCACTTGGCCGTCATGAGGAAGCCGAACCGCTCCTCGCAACGCTAGAAGAAAACGGTGGCCGACTCGACCGGCCATGGATGTTAACCACCGCCGCGCGTGGGCGCGCGCAGGTCTTCGCCGCGCGGGGCGACCTCGACGCCGCTGAAGTGGCTGCCGAACAAGCAATGGCGCACCATGATCGACTTCCGATGCCGTTCGAACGAGCCTGGACCCAGCTACTGCTGGGCGGCTTGCAACGGCGTAGGCGTCGAATCCGATCGGCCGCAACGAATTTGCGCGCAGCCCTAGAGGCCTTCGAGCAACTCGGCACGCCACTGTGGGCCGCACGAGCGCAAGCGGAACTTGATCGCCTCGAACACTCTCGCGGTAGCGGCGCGGGATTGACTGTGTCTGAGCAGCGAGTGGCCGAGCTGGCGGCGGGCGGCTTGTCGAACAAGGAGATCGCGGCCGAGCTGTTCATTTCGGCCAAGACCGTCGAGATGAACCTCAGCAGGGTGTACCGCAAACTGGGCATCCGGTCACGCGCCGGATTGTCGGCAGCGTTGGTTGAGGCCAAACTCCAGGGAAATCCCTGATTCACCTTGGCGGCTGTGACGCTACGGTCGATTCGATGATTGATGACGTTGCGGCCTCGTGCTTTCTGGTGGAGTGGTACCAGGGAGAGCCGATAGCGCTGTCCGCCAACGCTGTTGCCGAACGTCTTCGTCGCGCAGCGGCTGTCTCCACGGAACATTTGGCGCAGGTCACGTTGATGATGGTGGTGGCGGTCCCCAACGACCACACTTTGTTCGCGGTGTTTGCTGCCTCGAGCGCTGCCGCGGTGATTCACGCCTGTCAGCACACCGGTTGGCCCGTCGACCGGATCAGCAGCGACGTGCATCCCTGGCTCACGTCGGGACACGCATAGGGCAGTTGGCCGGTCGGCTGGCGGTCAACAAATCAGAGCCAGCCGCGTCGGCGGAAGCTGGCGTAGAGGACCAGGCAGATCACGACCATCAAGCTGACCACCGCCGGGTAACCCCACCGGGAGTCCAGCTCCGGCATGAAGCGGAAGTTCATGCCGTAGATCCCCGCCACCATCGTGGGTACGGCGATGATGCCGGCCCAGGCCGATATCTTGCGCATATCCATGTTCTGTTGCGCGCCGACGCGAGCCAGCGCGGCCTGCACCAGCGAGTTGAGCATTTCGTCGTAAGCGACTATCTGATCCGTGGCCTGCGTCTGATGGTCGGCGACGTCGCGCAGGTAGCGCCGCACTTCTTTCGAAATCAGATCCTTGTTCTCCAGCTGCATGCGCTGGAAGGCGTTCGACAGCGGGGCGACACAGCGGCGCAACTCGACAACTTCGCGCTTGAGCATGTAGATCGGCTCGACATCCACGTTGCGGCCGGGCGCGAACGCCACCACCTCGATGCTGTCGATGTCGTCCTCCATCAGGCTGGTCACCTCGAGGTAGTGGTCCACCACGTAGTCGGCGATCGCGTGCATCACCGCAAACGGCCCCAGCCGCAGGTGCTCCGGGTTGGCGTCCATGCGTTTGCGCACCTCGTGCAGGCCGCCGTGTTCACCGTGGCGGACGGTGACCACGAAACCCTTCCCGACGAAGATCATGATTTCGCCGGTCTCGACGATCTCGCGGGCCAGCACCACCGATTCGTGCGGGACGTAGTTGACCGTCTTCAGTACCAGGACCAGGGTCTCGTCGTAGCGCTCGAGTTTGGGCCGCTGATGAGCATGCACGGCGTCTTCGACGGCAAGCGGGTGCAGTCCGTAGACGTCGGCCACTTCCTGCATCTGGGCATCGTCGGGCTCGTGCAGCCCGACCCAGACGAACGCGTCCGGGTGGGCCGGAGTGAGCTCGCGGACCTTGGCCAGTGCCTCTTCAGGCGTGTACTCGCCTGGCATGCGCTTGCCGTCGGCATAGACACCACAATCGACCAGCGTCTTGGCCTGCGGCGCGGAAGCCGGCAGTCCCTGCGCCGGGCGCGTCCGTGCTACCGGTCGGAGTGCTTCGGGTAAGGCATCGAACCCTGGGAACACATCGACCTCCTAACACAGCTCAGGTTGGCCGGGCGGTGCTCCATGCTACGCGTGCAGGTGCTGCCAGCGGCTGATTAGTTTTGGACCGGAGGACTCGGTTCGGCGAGCGTGCGCTAGTTTCGACCCGAGCCAGTTGTTTCAAATGACTTTCCAAGAGGAGCAAACCGACGTGAGCGCAAGTCCACTCAAGGTCGCTGTCACCGGTGCCGCCGGCCAGATCGGCTACAGCCTGCTGTTCCGTCTCGCCAGCGGTTCGCTGCTGGGTCCGGACCGCCCGATCGAGCTGCGACTCCTTGAGATCGAGCCGGCGCTGAAGGCGCTCGAAGGTGTCGTGATGGAACTCGACGACTGCGCCTTCCCGCTGCTTTCCAACGTTGAGATCGGCGCCGACGCCAACAAGATCTTCGACGGCGTCAACCTGGCCCTGCTGGTCGGTGCCCGCCCTCGCTCCAAGGGGATGGAGCGCGGCGACCTGCTCGAGGCCAACGGGGCGATCTTCACCGCCCAGGGCAAGGCGCTGAACTCCGTCGCCGCCGACGACGTCCGCATCGGCGTCACGGGCAACCCGGCCAACACCAACGCGCTGATCGCGCTGAGCAACGCCCCCGACATCCCCAAGGAGCGGTTCTCCGCGCTGACCCGCCTCGACCACAACCGGGCGATCTCGCAGCTGGCCAAGAAGACCGGCGCCGCCGTCACCGACATCAAGAAGGTGACCATCTGGGGCAACCACTCGGCCACCCAGTACCCCGACATCTTCCACGCCGAGATCGGCGGCAAGAACGCGGCCGAGGTCGTCAACGACCAGGACTGGATCGAAAACGACTTCATCCCGACGGTCGCCAAACGCGGCGCCGCCATCATCGAGGCGCGTGGTGCTTCGTCGGCCGCCTCGGCCGCTTCGGCCACCGTCGACGCCGCCCGCGACTGGCTGCTGGGCAGCCCCGAGGGTGACTGGGTGTCGATGGCCGTCTACTCCGACGGGTCTTACGGCGTGCCCGAGGGAATCGTGTCGTCCTTCCCGGTGACCACCAAGGACGGCAACTGGTCGATCGTGCAGGGCCTGGAGATCGACGAGTTCTCCCGCGGCCGCATCGACAACAGCACCGCCGAATTGGTCGACGAGCGCAACGCGGTCACCGAGCTTAAGCTGATCTGAATTAGGTCGACTAATCGGTAGTCAGTACCCTAGGGGCCGTGTCGGAAACGCTCGAGCGATCCCAGGTTGTTGTTACCGATGAAGAGATCTTTGAGGCGCACGAAGGCGGCAAGCTTTGCGTAGGCCTGACCGCGCCGGTTGATACCCAGCGCGCGCTATCGATCGCCTACACCCCGGGCGTAGCCCAGGTCAGCCGGGCGATCGCAACGGACCACAATCTGGCGGCCCGCTACACCTGGGCGAACCGGCTGGTGGCGGTCGTCAGCGACGGCAGCGCGGTACTGGGCCTTGGTGACATCGGGCCGGCCGCGTCACTGCCTGTCATGGAGGGCAAGTGCGCGCTGTTCAAGGAGTTCGGCGGGCTGAACGCGATCCCGATCGTGCTGGACACCAAGGACCCTGACGAGATCGTCGAAACGCTGGTACGGCTGCGCCCGACGTTCGGCGCCGTCAACCTCGAAGACATCGCCGCCCCGCGCTGCTTCGAGATTGAGCGCCGGGTGATCGAGGCGCTCGACTGCCCGGTCATGCACGACGACCAGCACGGCACCGCGGTCGTGGTGTTGGCGGCGTTGATGGGTGCCACCGCCGCGCTCGGCCGCGACATGTCGTCGGTGCGGGTGGTGGTGTCGGGTGCCGGCGCAGCTGGCGTGGCGTGCACGAACCTGCTGCTGGCCTCGGGTGTCTCGGACATCACCGTGCTCGATTCCCGCGGGATTTTGCACACCGGGCGCACGGACATGAACGCCGTCAAGGCCGACCTGGCCAGACGCACCAACCCTCGCGGTGTGGTCGGCAGCGCGGCCGAGGCGCTGGCCGGCGCGGACGTCTTCCTCGGGGTGTCGGGTGGCGTCGTCCCCGAAGAGTTCATTGCCACGATGGCACCCGGCGGGATCGTGTTCGCCCTGTCCAACCCCGACCCGGAGATTCATCCCCAGGTAGCGGCCAAGTACGCGGCCGTGGTGGCGACGGGTCGCAGCGACTTTCCCAATCAGATCAACAACGTGCTCGCCTTCCCCGGCATCTTCCGCGGAGCGCTGGACGTCGGGGCGCGCCAGATCACCGAAAAGATGATGGTCGCGGCGGCCGAGGCGATCTTCTCCGTGGTGCGTGAGGACCTCGCGCCCGACCGGATCGTCCCGAGCCCGTTGGACCTGCGCGTCTGTGAGGCGGTGGCCATGGCGGTCGCCGTGGCCGCATCCTCAGACGACTAAGTGTGAGCATCGCCAGGCTGGCTGCGCCGCTGTTGGCGCTGCTGCTGGTCGTGACCGGATGTTCTGGGCAGCACGGCGATCATGCCGCACCGCCCGGACCGGAGTTGGTGGTCGGGTCCAAAGCAGACCCCGAGTCGAGGCTGCTGGCCAGTTTGTATGTGTCGGCGCTGCGCTCGTACGGTTTCCCGGCTCGCGCGGAAACCGCCGACGACCCGATGGCCAAGCTGGACTCCGGCGAGTTCACGGTCGTGCCGGCCTTCACCGGGCAGGTATTGCATTCCCTGCAACCGGACGACTCCGCACTGTCGGACAAGCAGGTCTACAAGGCGATGAATGCGGCCCTGCCCGAGGGGATCGCGTCGGGGGACTACACCACGGCGGCCGAGGACAAGCCCGCCTTGGTGGTGACGCCCGCCACCGGCCAGGCGTGGGGCGGCCAGGATCTCAGCGCAGACCTCACCCTGGTGCAGCGGCACTGTGACGGGCTCACCGTCGGCATCGTCAAGGGCGGGCACGCGCCCGCGGCGGTGGGCAGTTGTAAGATGCCCCGTCCGCGCGAATTCCCCAATGACACAGCGCTTTTCGCCGCACTACGGTCCAACGAGCTGACCGCGGCGTGGACCACCACCGCCAACCCGGGCATTCCCGGGGACTTGGTGGTGCTCGCCGACGCCAGCAAGAACGCCCTGATCCGCGCCGAGAACGTGGTGCCGCTGTATCGCCGAAACGCCTTGACCACGCGGCAGTTGCTGGCGATCAACGAAGTGGCCGGTGTGCTGGACACCGAGGCCTTGACCGACCTGTGGCGCAAGGTGGCCGGGGGTGCGGACCCGCAGGCGGTGGCCGACGGGTGGCTCGGGGAGCATCCGCTGGGACGCTGATTGCGGTTTGCGCTCAGGGCCGCTCAGGGCTGAGCTTATCGCTTGGTCGGGACGACTCGACTGACGAACAACTCGGTGATCCGCTGGTAGCCCGAGCCGGTGACGCGCACCATCAAGTCCAGGACCTTGGCATCTGGACCGACGAGCACGCGCGCCTTGTTCTTGCGCACCGCGCCCAGGATGATCCGGGCGGCCCGCGTCGGGCTGGTGTTGGCCAGTCGCTTGTCGAACAGTTCGGCGAGTGCGTCGCGGTCGAGTCCCTCGGCCACGGTGGCGTTGCGGGCGATCGCGGTCTTGATGCCGCCCGGGTGCACGGCGGTGACCCCGACTGGGTGGCCGTGCAGCCTCATCTCCTGACGCAACGCCTCGGTGTAGCCACGCACGGCGAACTTGGCCGAGTTGTAGGCGGAGTAGCCGGGCACCGAGAACAGCCCGAAGATGCTGGAGATGTTGGTGACGTGGCCGTCGCCGGAGGCGATCAGGTACGGCAGAAACGCTTTGGTGCCGTTCACCACGCCCCAGAAGTCGACGTCCATGACCCGCTCGATGTCCTTGAACTGCTCGACCTCGACGTCACCGGTGTGACCGATGCCGGCGTTGTTGTAGATCTGGTTCACCTGGCCGAAGTGCTCGTTGACCTCGTCGGCGTACAGCAGGAAGCGCTCGCGTTCGGTGACGTCGATGCGGTCGGCCTTGACCGGCGCGCCGATGGCCTTCAGCTTCTCCTCGGTCTCCTTCAAGCCTTCGGTATCGACGTCGCAGATGGCCAGCTTGGCGCCCGAGCGACCCAGCTCGAGGGCCAATGCCCGTCCAATGCCCGATCCGGCACCCGTCACCACGGCTACCTTGCCGGCGAAACCCTCCATGAGCGCCCCTCCCTCGTTACGGCTCAGCGTCGAGGTTAGCCGGTACCGGCGGTCTCGGGTACGCGGGCCTAAGGATGTGACGGCGGGGCCACGCGGCTGAGCACCGATAGAAACAGCCGCTGGTATCCCGAACCCGTCAACCGAATGATGGCGTCCAAGACCTTGGCGTCTGCTCCGACCAGAACCCGAGCCTTGTTCTTACGCACCGCGTCCAGAATGATTCGGGCGGCTCGTTCCGGGCTGGTGCGGGCCATCCGCGTGTCGAACGCCTTGGCCATCTCCTCGGCGTTGAGGCCTTCGGCGGCGGTGGCATTGCGCGCGATCGCGGTCTTGATGCCGCCCGGGTGCACGCACGTGACGCCAACCGGATGGCCGGCAGCGATCATTTCCTGCCGGAGCGCCTCGGTGAAGCCGCGCACGGCGAACTTGGCCGCGTTGTATGCAGCCTGCCCCGGCACCGAGAACAAGCCGAAGACGCTCGAGATGTTGACGACGTGTCCGTCCCCGGACTCGATCAGGTAGGGCAGGAATGCCTTGGTGCCGTTCAACACGCCGCCCCAGTCGACGTCCATCACCCGATCGATGTCTTTGAAGTGGCAGATCTCGATGTCGCCGCTGTGTGCGATGCCTGCGTTGTTGTAGATCTGGTTCACCTTGCCGAAGTGCTGGTTCACGGCGTCGGCGTAGGCGACGAAGGACTCGCGCTCGGCGACGTTGAGCCGGTCTGCTTTGACTTGCACACCGATGGCCTTGAGCTTCTCCTCGGTCTCCGCCAGTCCTTCGGTGTCGATGTCGCTGATGGCGAGCTTGGCGCCGGAGCGCCCCAGTTCGATGGCCAGCGCCCGTCCGATACCCGACCCGGCGCCGGTGACCACCGCGACCTTCCCGGCGAAACCCTCCATGCAGCACTCTCCCTTGTTTCGGCTCGGAATCGAGGCTAGTCGGATCACGGGCGCGGCTCTGGCCCGGATGGCTCTACGTGTGCGATTGCAGTAGTCCTGACTGACGAGCGCGTAAATTTTGTTGGAATGACCCGTCGCTCGGGCGAGCGACCATTAGCCTGTACCCGTGGCGGTAACAACGCCCCCGCAAAGAGCTATGGGGATTGTTGCCGACGTCTGTGCGACTGCAGAGGGCGCGGGTTGCGGTGCCTCGTGGGGCCTAGGAGGCGCGCCGGTGGTATGGGCGGCAAGGGCGGGCTCGGCGGCAATGGCGGCAACGCCGACGCAATCAGCACCGGCAACGAGTTCGGGATCGGCGGCAAGGGCGGGCTCGGCGGCAATGGCGGCGTCGGCGGTAAGGGCGGGCAAGGCGGTGCCGGCGGTTCGGCCGGGGCGGCGGGACAGGGAGGCTTCCTGGGTCAGGCGGGTTCTGGCGGCACCGCCAGGGCAATGGCGGCGGCGGCACGGGCGGCTCAGGTTCAGTCACCGGCGCGACGGGCAATAACGGCGCTACGAAAAGCCCCTAACGCAACCGGCTCGCGAGCTCGCGAGCGTCCGCAAACTGCCAGCCAACGCCGCGTGTCCGTGTGCAAACACGGTCGCTCGCGGCCCCACGGAGGGGGAGCGTCAGCCGAAGGCTTTGTCCAGGATTTCCTGTTGCTCGACGGCGTGCACCTTGGAGGAGCCCGAGGACGGCGCCGACATCGCCCGGCGCGAGATCCGCTTGATCCCGGTGAGCTTCTCGGGCAGCACCTCGGGCAGCGTCAGGCCCAGTGACGGCCAAGCGCCCTGGTTGGCCGGCTCCTCCTGCACCCAGAAGTACTCCTCGGCGTTCTCGTAGCGGTCCAGCGTCGCCTCGAGCCGCCGCCTGGGCAGCGGCGCGAGCTGCTCGAGCCGCACGATCGCGATGTCGTCGCGCTTCTCCTTGGCCTTGCGCGCCGCCAGCTCGTAGTAGATCTTGCCGCAGGTGAGCAGGATGCGGGTGACCTTGCTGCGGTCGCCCACGCCTTCTTCGTAGGTCGGCTCCTCCAACACCGAGCGGAACTTCATCTCGGTGAATTCCCGGATGTCGCTGACCGCGGCCTTGTTGCGCAGCATCGACTTCGGCGTGAACACGACCAACGGGCGCATGACCCCGTCCATGGCGTGCCGACGCAGCAGGTGGAAGTAGTTCGCCGGCGTCGACGGCACCGCGATCGTCATCGAACCCTCGGCCCACAGCTGCAGGAAGCGTTCGATCCGGCCAGAGGTGTGGTCGGGGCCCTGCCCTTCGTGGCCGTGCGGCAGCAGCAACACCACCGTGGACAGCTGGCCCCACTTGGCCTCACCGGAGCTGATGAACTCGTCGATGATCGACTGTGCGCCGTTGACGAAGTCGCCGAACTGCGCCTCCCACAACACCACGGCGTCCGGGTTGCCGACGGTGTAGCCGTACTCGAAGCCGAGGACCGCGAACTCGGACAACGGCGAGTCGTAGACCAGGAACTTGCCCCCGGTGGGGGTGCCGTCTTTGTTGGTCGCCAGCAGTTGCAGCGGGGTGAACTCCTCGCCGGTGTTGCGGTCGATGATCACCGAGTGCCGCTGCGAGAACGTGCCGCGGCGACTGTCTTGCCCGGACAGCCGCACCAACTTGCCTTCGGCCACCAGCGAACCCAGTGCCAGGAGCTCGCCGAACGCCCAGTCGATCTTGCCCTCGTAGGCCATTTCCCGGCGCCTTTCCAGCACCGGCAGCACCCGCGAGTGCGGGGTGAATCCCTCCGGCAACGCCATGAACGCGTCGCCGATGCGGGCCAACAGCGACTTGTCCACCGACGTGTCCAGCCCGGCCGGGATCATCTGGTCGGCCTCCACCGACGCGCTCGGCTGCACGCCGTGTTTTTCCAGGTCACGGACTTCGTTGAAGACCCGTTCCAGCTGACCCTGGTAGTCACGCAGCGCGTCTTCGGCTTCCTTGATCGAGATGTCGCCACGGCCGATCAGCGCTTCGGTGTAGCTCTTGCGGACGCCGCGCTTGAGGTCGACGACGTCGTACATGTACGGGTTCGTCATCGACGGGTCGTCGCCCTCGTTGTGCCCGCGGCGGCGGTAGCACAGCATGTCGATGACGACGTCCTTCTTGAACCGCTGGCGGAAGTCCACGGCCAGCTGCGCCACCCACACGCACGCCTCGGGGTCGTCGCCGTTGACGTGGAAGATGGGCGCGCCGATCGTCTTGGCGACGTCGGTGCAGTACTCGGTGGAGCGCGAGAACTCCGGCGCCGTCGTGAAGCCGATCTGGTTGTTGACGATGATGTGGATGGTGCCGCCCACGCGGTAACCCGGCAGGTTCGTCAGGTTCAGCGTCTCGGCGACGACGCCCTGGCCGGCGAAGGCCGCGTCACCGTGCAGCATCAGCGGCACCACCGAGAAGGCCTTCTGGTCGTCGGTGTCGGTGTCGCCGTGGTTGAGCAGATCCTGCTTGGCCCGGACCAGACCCTCGAGGACTGGGTCGACGGCCTCCAGGTGCGACGGGTTGGCGGTCAGCGACACCTGAATCTCGTTGTCGCCGAACATCTGTAGGTACGTGCCCGTGGCACCGAGGTGGTACTTGACGTCACCGGAACCGTGGGCCTGCGACGGGTTCAGATTGCCCTCGAACTCGCTGAAGATCTGCGAGTAGGGCTTGCCGACGATGTTGGCCAGCACGTTGAGGCGGCCGCGGTGCGGCATGGCGATGACCACCTCGTCGAGGCCGTGTTCGGCACACTGGTCGATCGCGGCATCCATCATCGGGATGACGCTCTCGGCGCCCTCCAACGAGAACCGCTTCTGCCCGACGTATTTGGTTTGCAGGAAGGTCTCGAACGCCTCGGCGGCGTTGAGCCGGCTCAGAATGTACTTCTGTTGCGCCACAGTCGGTTTGACGTGCTTTTGCTCGACTCGTTCTTCCAGCCAGCGCGTTTGTTCCGGGTCGAGGATGTGGGTGTACTCCACGCCGATGTGGCGGCAGTACGCGTCGCGCAGCAGGCCCAGCACGTCGCGCAGCTTCTTGTACTGCGCACCGGCGAACCCGTTGACCTTGAACACGCGGTCGAGGTCCCACAGCGTCAGGCCGTGGGTCAGCACCTCGAGGTCGGGGTGGCTGCGGAAACGGGTCTTGTCCAGTCGCAGCGGATCCGTGTCGGCCATCAGGTGTCCGCGACTGCGGTACGCCGCGATCAACTCCATGACGCGGGCGTTCTTGTCGACGATCGAGTCGGGGTTGTCCGTACTCCACCGCACCGGCATGTAGGGGATGCTCAACTCGCGGAAGATCTCGTCCCAGAAGTCGTCCGAGAGCAGCATCTCGTGGATCGCGCGCAGGAAGTCGCCCGATTCCGCGCCCTGGATGATGCGGTGGTCGTAGGTCGAGGTCAGGGTGATCAGCTTGCCGATGCCCAGTTCGGCGATGCGCTCCTCACTGGCGCCCTGAAACTCCGCCGGGTATTCCATGGCGCCGACGCCGATGATGGCGCCCTGGCCGGCCATCAGCCGGGGCACCGAGTGCACGGTGCCGATGGTGCCGGGGTTGGTCAGCGAAATCGTCACGCCGCTGAAGTCCTCGGCGGTCAGTTTGCCGTCCCGCGCCCGTCGCACGATGTCCTCGTACGCCGAGACGAATTCGGCGAAGCGCAGTTCTTCGCAGCCCTTGATGCCGGCCACCACCAACGAACGTTTGCCGTCTTTGCCGGGCAGGTCGATGGCCAGGCCCAGGTTGGTGTGCGCCGGGGTGACCGCGGTCGGCTTGCCGTCGACCTCGGCGTAGTGCCGGTTCATGTTCGGGAACTGCTTGACTGCCTGCACCAGCGCATACCCCAGCAGGTGCGTGAACGAGATCTTGCCGCCGCGGGTCCGCTTGAGCTGGTTGTTGATGACGATGCGGTTGTCGATCAGCAGTTTGGCCGGAATGGCCCGAACGCTGGTGGCCGTGGGCACGTCCAGCGACGCGGACATGTTCTTGACGACGGCCGCCGCGGCGCCGCGCAGCACCTGCACCTGGTCGCCCTCGCCGGGTTGGGGGCCGGCGGGCTTGGCCGGGGCCGCCGCGGGCGCGGGTGAGCCGTTACCCGCCGCGGGGGTGGCGGCCGGCTTGGTCGGCGCGGGCGCGGGCGTGGGCTCTGGCGCCTTGGGCTGCGCCGCCGGCGCGGCGGGCTTGGCCGGGGCGTCCTGGCCCGCGTCATGCAGTGCCTCGGGGTTGTAGTCAACCAAGAACTCGTGCCAGCTGGGATCCACCGAAGAGGGGTCGTCGCGGAACTTGCGGTACATCTCCTCGACCAGCCATTCGTTTTGTCCGAATGGTGAACTTATGTTGGCCACGGCCGCTGTTCGCCTCGATTCCTTTGTCTTGCAAGCTCTTTGCCGGCACCCTTGCCCGACACCTGCAACTTTTTGCCGTCCGGTTGGCGGTCGACCTCGCACCTCGCCAACCGGTGCAGATTACCGCCCCATAAAGGCTAACCCTTTGCTGGCCATCCGCCAGTGAGTCCGGCAGAAGCCGCCCGTTTTACGGCCGGGTGCGGCTAGCCTGCATCCCGCACGGGTGGCAGCAGGTGCAGCGTCACCGGCCAGCGCGCCGGTGGGTCACCGAAGGCCGACCGCGCGTTGCGCACCAGCCTCTTGCCGATCATCCGGTTGCCGATGGCGCCGATGATCGCGCCGATGCCGACCGGCATCAGCTTGCCGAACATGAGCGCCCCGCGCTTGAGCGCGAACCGCTTGACGAAGTACTTGAACATCCGCGTGTTCAACTTCGAGATCGCCGGCAGTGGCAGCGAGGCCATGCTTTCCGATACCCAGCCGCCGGCGGTACGCCCGGGACCGATCAGTTCTGACACGGCGGTCTTGCTGTCATCGCCGACCAGGACGGCCAGGATCAGGGCGCGCCGGCGGTCGCGGTGATCGAGGGGAATGTCATAAACCGACGCGAGGGCCAACACCAACAGCGCGGTGGCCTCGAGGAACACCGCAGTCTCGCCAGCGGCCGCAGAGAGGGCGGCGATGGTGCCGATGCCGGGGAAGGTTGCCGCAGCGCCGACGGCGGCACCGCTGGCCGTCACGACGGACAAGAACCGCTTCTCGAGTTTGGTCACGATCTCGGCCGGGCTGGCACCCGGGTGGGCGCGCCGCAGACGGGCCACGTAGGCCTCCGCCGCCGGGCCTTGGACGTGCGAGCTGCGTTCGATGATTTGCGCCAGTGCGCGGGTAGACGCTTTGGGCTTGCCCGTGAGGCCATTCTGCTGAGAGTCGAGCTCAGGCTTCTTGGTTCGACCGATCATGTTGCCTCTCTTCAGAACGACGTCCTACCAGGCTAGCGTCCGCTGCCCGGATTACGGGCTCGTTGGCGTTTACCCGCTAGGTCAACGAGCGACTCACTCGGCCGGCCGGGATAATGCAAGGCTGGGCCTGACTCCCTCCCAATACCCGTTCCCAATACCCGTTCCCCGGGAGCCGAATCGAGGTGTGGACATGACCACGGCGACGAGCCGGACCCCCGGGGGCAGCTACTCCGGTAATCCGTGGCACGCGCTGTGGGCGATGATGCTCGGCTTCTTCATGATCATGCTGGACGCGACGGTCGTCTCCATCGCAAACCCGACCATCATGGTGCAGCTGAATATCGGTTACGACACGGTGATCTGGGTGACCAGCGCCTACCTGCTGGGCTACGCGGTGGTGCTGCTGGTGGCCGGCCGTCTCGGCGACCGATTCGGCCCCAAGAACCTGTATCTGCTTGGCCTGTTGGTGTTCATGGTCGCCTCAGCGGGGTGCGGTTTGGCCAACAGCGCCGCCATGCTCATCGCCGCGCGCACCGTGCAAGGTGTGGGTGCCGGACTACTCACCCCGCAGACGCTGTCGGCGATCACCCGGATCTTCCCCGTGCAGCGCCGCGGCACCGCGATGAGTGCTTGGGGAGCGACCGCTGGCGTCGCCAGCCTGATGGGCCCGCTGGCCGGCGGCGTTCTGGTGGACTCTCTGGGCTGGGAGTGGATCTTTTTCGTCAACGTTCCCCTCGGCATCATCGCGCTGGCGTTGGCGGCGTTGTTCATCCCGGAGTTGCCGGTGGACGCGCAACGCTTCGACTTCATCGGCGTGGGGTTGTCCGGGGTGGGCTTGTTTCTCTTGGTCTTCGGGCTGCAGGAAGGTCAATCCGCGCACTGGCAACCCTGGATCTGGGCGGTGCTCGTCGCCGGCGCGGGGTTCATGTGGGCGTTTATCTATTGGCAGTCCATCAACCGCCGCGGCGCGCTGATCCCGCTACGTATCTTCCGCGACCGCGACTTCAGCCTCTGCAACGTCGGGGTGGCCGTCACCGCGTTCGCGTCGACGGCGATGATGCTGCCGCTGATGTTCTATGCGCAGGCGGTGTGTGGCCTGTCGCCCACCCGATCGGCGGTGCTGCTCGCGCCGTTGGCGATCGTCAGCGGTGTACTGTCCCCGTTCGCCGGCAGGATCATCGACAGGGCCCATCCGCTGCCCGTGCTCGGCTTCGGCTTTTCGGTACTGGCGATCTCCTTGACCTGGCTTTCGATCGAGATGGACCCGAGCACGCCGATCTGGCGCCTGGTGCTACCGCTGTGCGTCATGGGCGCCGGGATGGCGTTCGTGTGGTCGCCGCTCGCCGCCACCGCGACCCGCAAGCTGCCGACCGACCTTGCCGGTGCCAGTTCGGGTGTCTACAACACGACCCGGCAGCTGGGTGCGGTGCTGGGTAGTGCGGGCATGGCCGCGTTCATGACGTCGCGGATTGGTGCCGAGATGCCGGCCTCGTTCTTGGCGGGATTAACGGGGTCCGGCTCCGTCGACGCCGGCGTGCTTGAGGACGAGGGCGTCGGCCTGCAGTTACCCGACTTCGCCCGCGAGCCCTTTGCGGCCGCGATGTCGCAGTCCATGCTGCTGCCTGCGTTCATCGCCCTGTTCGGGATCGTCGCCGCGCTGTTCCTGATCGGCATCGCCGGCTCGATGCACTCCGACGAGCCGCCTTACGACGAAGACCCGCATGACGACTACCAATACGACGACGACTTCGACGACGACGAATACGTCGAGTACATCCTTCGTCGCGAACCGGATGACCAGCCGGCACCGCGAGTCCCGCAGCGGGTGTCCTCGGAAGCCGCTGTCGACGGCGTCGACCCGCAACCGTTGGTGCCCCCGGGGCGGCGACCGCGTGCCGCAACCCCGTACGTCCGTTCTGAAGCGCCGATCGGCTCCGGGAGGGACGGCTTTCAGACGGCCCACGCTCGCCGCTCGCTGAGTCGCTGGGACGGCTGAGCTTAGGTGGGGGGATCTCCGCTCACCGTGTAGACGGCCGGGCACTCATCGCCACCAGGTATCGCCACAACGCACGGCCACCGGGCACGTAGCGTCTTCTGCTTTCGGATCAATTCAACCGTGGCGCGCTGCACCGGAGCCGACCCAAACCGCCGCGTACCGGGCATCTGCAACGGCATCATTTGGACCCGCAGCGCTTTGGTCATCCATTTGCTGGATTTTGCCGGGACTTCGCCCGAGAAAGTTCGATGTCGCAGGCGACCACAAAGGAACAGGGTGATTCTGTACCAAAAGTATGTTTTTTCGTTCGGTCGCGACAGCCCATAAGCCCGGGCGGCGCCGTTAGTGCCGGCATCGGCGGGCATCGGGGGCGGTGCCGGTGGTCGGGGCGGAACAGGCGCCACCGACGTCGTCGACGTCGCACCATCGGCAACTCCGCGCAGAACGGTGGTCCACTGGTGGAGCTGGTGGCATGGGTGTCTGCACAAACGGCGGTCTGTTCGATGCGGATGGCGACGGCGGCTCCGGCCGCGCTGAGGGGCGGAGCTCGTGATGCAGCGACCGGTGGTACGGGGCACCGCAGGCACCGCCGCTCAGGCCGGCTACGCGGTGGCGGCGCCACGTCTTGGAAGCCAACAGCGGCACGGTCTCGGGCACAACCGCACAAGGCGGTGCCGAGTGGCCTGGACGGACGGGGCATTCAAGTGCCGGTGGGACCGACGGTAAGGGTGGCGACGCCACACTCGCCGTCGACGGTGTGGCACCCTGCCACCGCGACCGCAGTCGGTGAGGCGGGCGGAACGAGCAGCGCAGCCGACGGTACTGGCGGCGCTGGTGGTAGTGGTCTGGGTGACGACCGCCTTGGCGGTGTGATTACCTATGGCACCTCCGCCGGTGATGCCGGCGTCGATGGTGGCGAAGGCAGCAGCGGTGGTATCGGCGGTGTCGTCGCCTGTGGCACTTGCGCCGTCGCGGACGGCACCGGTCTTGGCGGCGGTGGCGGTGACCGGCCCTTGGGGGAGGTGTCGGCGGCACCGGTAGCAGTGGCCAGATAGGCGCCTTCTCCGAGGGGCTCAAGCTAGCGCTATCGGCCAGAGCGGTGATGGTGGTGATGCCCACCGGCATGGGGATGGTGGAGACGCCCCATCTTCGTCAACGCCGTGAACAACGGCCAAGGCGGCACCGGCGGCAACGGCACCGGCGGCACCGCCGGCGACGGCCAGGACGGTGGCAACGGCAACCCCGTAACCGGCGTTCCCGGCACGAACGGCTTACCCGGGACGAACTTCCCGTGAGTCCTGCGTAGCGCCGTCGGTCACTCGCCGGTCAACGCGAGGAAGGCGCCCAGGTCCACCAGTCCGGCGGGCGTGGCCGGCAGGTATTGGGTCAGCAGTTCCGAGCGCACGATCACGGCCGCGAACTGTGCCCTGCTGATGGCGACGTTAAGCCGGTTCCTGTTGAGCAGGAACGCAATTCCGCGCGGCACGTCATCGATAGATGAGGCCGTCATCGAGATGAAGACTATCGGTGCCTGCCCGCCCTGGAACTTGTCGACGGTGCCGACCCGCACCTTGGCCAGGCCGGCCTCGGCCAATCGGTGGCGCAACAGCGCTACCTGTGCGTTGTACGGCGCCAGCACCAGCACGTCGGCGGGCGCCAACCGGCGGGTGCCGTGCTCATCGGTCCACAAGCTGCCCTTCAGGCGCCGAATCTCGGCGACGATCGCGTCGGCCTCTTCGGAGCTTTCCACCGAATTGCCTTGGTGGCGAACGGAAAGCACCCGCAGACCGGGCTCGCATCCGGCAAGGCGACGCGCAGCGGTGCAGTCGTCATGGGAGTGCAGCCTGCCCCCATACGACAACGCCGACACCGCAGCGCAAACCGCAGGGTGCATGCGGTAGGAGCGGTCCAGGAAGTAACCACGCTCGTCGGGCAGGGTCGGCTGGCCGTCGACCAGCCAGTCCAGCGCGGACCTGTCGACCGGTTCGGGGTGAGTGCCCTGGCTGACCTGCGGCAGTTGTTGAGGGTCGCCGAGCAACAACAGGTTTGCTGCCGCCGGGGCCACGGCAATCGTGTTGGCCAGGCAGAATTGGCCGGCCTCGTCGATGACGAGCAGATCCAGACTGCCCGGGGGCACTCGGTTGCTGTTAGCGAAATCCCATGCCGTGCCGCCAATCACGCAACCCGCCGTCTCAGCGATGAATGCCGGGTAGGCGTTCTCGCTGATCTCCTGCCAGCGTGGGTTTTCGCAGCCGGAGCGCTTCTTGGCCACTTGCTGTGGGTCCAGGGCGGCGTCGATCACGCAGCCCAGCAGATTCTCGACCGTGGCGTGCGACTGTGCGACCACACCGATGCGCCAGTCGTGGGCGGTGACCAGGTGCGTGATCGCCCGAGCGGCGGTGTAGGTCTTGCCCGTTCCGGGCGGGCCGTGCACCGCCACGTAAGACGAGTCGAGATCGAGCACCGCCTCGGTAATGTTGGCGACGATGTCCCCGCCGCGCGGCAGTGCCGCGCCGCTGCGAGTGCGCGGCGCGCGGCGCAACAACACGTCCATCAGCGCGGTCTCGGGTAGCTGCGGCAAACCTTCGGCGACGCCCGCGGCCGTCGACTCGATGGATGCGCGCAACGCCCCCGTCGGCACCGGAGGCCCGGGCGTTAGAGCGATCGGAGTCTGGTGAAATATGTTGCCGTCAGCGCCCGTTCGCTCGAGGATGACGACCTCGGTGGGCACGACGGGGTCGTCGACTTCAACGACGACGGCCTTTGCCGCCGCCCGGCGGTCGGGGTCGTCCGTCATGCCGGGCGGAGCCGGAGGTTCGTACAGGGCGTAGACCTCCGTCTTGAGGTCACCGCGCGCCAGCTCACCGGTCAGCCGCAGGCGGCGCTGTTGCTTGCGCGCACGGGGAGGCGTGTGCCAGTCGGCGACGACGGCGAAATCGCTGACGAGAAAAACGTCCGTGTTGTCCGACCATTCTTCCGCGGGATAGTTCAGCCGGTCGAAGTGCGCCCACCAAAATGGCTTGTCCTCGCGGCGGTGATAGCCGCGGGCGGCGGCCACCAGGGCAACCGCGATCTGCTCTGGCGTGCGGTCCGCCGCCGCGGTGTCCCCGCTGAACTCCGACAACCTCGCGGCCAGTTGGTCGTGGTCTTCGATGGCGGCGCCATCCGGAATCGGTTGCACCCCAACCGGGGTGACACCGGCCTCCCAGGCGCGCATGAGCAGCCAGTCACGCAGTTTGCGGGTCGACAGGCAGTCGTAGTGGTTGTAATCTTCGATCTCTTTCAGAACAGTCGCGGCCTCCTCTGCGCGACCCGCGTCGCGCAGTTCGCAGTAGCGTGCGTAGGAGGTGATCGAGTCGGTGGCGGTGGTGACGTCCCCCGAGCGCAGCTGGTCTCCCATATAGAGCGGTTCCAGCGCCTTCAAGCTGAAGGACTCCGCACCAACGCGAATGCTCTTGCGCACCAACGGATAAAGGTCTACCAGGACGCCATTGCGCAACAAGTCGTCGACGTCGTCCTCGCCGACGCCATAGCGACCGGCGAGCCGCAGCAACGCAGTCTTCTCGTACGGCGCGTAGTGGTAGATGTGCATGTTTGGATAGCGCTTGCGGCGCTTGGCCACCATCGCCAGAAACTCTTTCAACGCATTGCGCTCGTCCACCCGGTTGTGCGCCCACAATGGACGGAAGGCGCCCCTCCGCCCGCCCTCCAGCACGCCGAACAGGTACTCCAGCCCCCACTCGGTGCCGTCCGCCGTCCACAGCGGGTCGCCTTCGAAGTCGAAAAACAGATCACCCGGGTTCGGCTCGGGCAACAGCGACAGCGGCTGGGGGTCGGCGATCTCGAATTGCGGTGTGCCGGTATCGCGTTGGCGGACCTGTATTCGCGCCTGGGCGGTGAGCTTGGTCAGGGCGCTCGCGGCCAGATTGGGTACCGGGCCGGAATGCTCGGCGAGTTCGGTGATGGTGGTGATGCCTGCGTCGATCAGCTTCTCCCGGTGGTTTACTCGCATGCCGGCGACCAGCAGCAGGTCGTCGGTCGCGCGCAACTGCTCGACGCACAGCGGGCAGCGGAAACACGCTTTCACCTCTTCGTCATCCCAGCGCACTGCCGCCCCGGACGCGTAGTGGTCGTCGAGCAGACGCTGCAAGCTCGCGCGCTGGGTGCGGTAGACCGGGATCAGGTCCTCGACGCGGTATGGGACCACGGTCCCGTCGCCGAGTTCCAGTTCGGCCTTGGGAGCCACTGGCACGCCCGAAGCAGTCAGCCCGTCCGCGTAGGCGGCCAGCTGCAACAGCGCGGTGACCTTGGGGGACCGGGCCAGCTTGGTGTCCACGACCCGGTACAGCTCGCCGTCGCGGATCAGAAAATCGGCGAACCCGACGAAACGGCCGTCGAACATCGCGGCCTGATACACCACCGGCGCGCCATTGGCGATCGCGCGCTGGGTCGCCTTGGCTGCCGCCGTAAACCCCGCCACCGTGTACGCCGGACGACCGATGACGGCGACTCCGTCTCCGAATTCTTCGCGCAATTGGTCGAGCCGACGCCGCTCATGCTCGTCGCCAAGGGCAGCGGTCCGTGCCAGCAGTTCGTCCTCGACGGTGACGGCGGGACCCCGGCCCAATCGGGCGTCGAAATCCCGTAACAGCGCGTACTCGCAGCGCGCTGCGGATGCCAGATCCGAAGCGCTGTAGACGATGCTGCCGTCCGCGATGAACACGGTTGCCACTGTAGGGGAATGGTCTGACAACTAGGCGGCGCCGCTTGGCGGCGGCAGGCTCAACCGGCTGGCTCAACCGGCTTGCTCAACCTCGCGTATTCCCGATGACCTCGACGGAGCTGCCGTTCCAGTGAAACTTCACCACGCTGGCCAACCCGACACCGTTGGTGTACGTCATCGCCACCGTGTCGCCGGTCGTCTGAGAAGGGTCAATGCCGTTGAATCCGTATGTGTCTGGCACACCCTGCGGGATGAACTTGCCGAGGTGGAACAGCACCGCTCGGGTTGGCGGGTTGCCCGCGTTCGTGTTGGCCTTGATGATCACGGCCGACAGCTGCGCGCACTCGTTGTAGTTGCCGGCCAGCGGTTCAGGATTCCAAGGCTGCGCGGTGCGCGGCTCGCGGGGCAATTCCGAGACGACTTTCGCGATGGTGGGCGAGGCGAGATTGACCTCACACGGGTCCTTCGGTGCTTCGCTGGTGGGCGGGGCAGCAGTGGCGGGCGTGGGGTCTGCTGTCCTTTCGGCGCTGCCGGCGGGCGTCGTCGCGGTGCTGGGTTTGGCGGTTGGTGTTTTTGCGACGGTGGAGTCCCCCGATCCGCAGCCCACCAACGTCGCTGCGGCTAGGGCGAGGACAGCCACGCCTGCCAGCGGCGTGGCGCGAGAGGATAGCGACCACACATCGCGCACGGTACCGCTGTGGGCCCCGTGGGTGTGGCAGGCGTGGCCGCAAAGCGCCGTCGGGTGACACCGTGATGTTGGCGCGCGGCGACTCGCGATGCGCGCCGTTGCAGGCATGCGCCGGACGGTTGCCACTGCTTCCGCCGCGAAACCCGCGGGTTCATCCAAGGCAATTTGTGAAAATCGTTCCGGAACTCACATGAAAGGCCTAATCTCATTTGCGTTCGGCAGGAGGTTCTTCGCGGTAGGCGGGTTGCGTGCAGCGGGGAGCCGCTTTTTCGCCTGTTCTGTGGGTTCGCCAGTTTGGCGTTTTTGCGCACGGATCAACTTGGGAGCCGGTTACTAGCAGGTGGGGTCCACCACCTAGCTGGCAGCGTCGACCCAGGGAAGCGGTGTCTGCTTCCCCGCGCGCGTTTGAAGGGACTCGCAGAGCTGTGATCTGGTCGCTGGTGCACACGAAGGGCGGCGTCGGAAAGACGACGACCGCAATGTTCTTGGCGTCGGCCGCGGTGCGCCGAGGGCTCCCGGTGCGGGTGATAGATGCCGATCCGCAGGCATCGGCATCTTCGTGGGCCGACCGGGCGGCGCATCGGGGTACTCCGTTGCCCTTTGAGGTCATTCCGGGGACGGGGTCGGTTGTGCGGGCGCTGTCCAGCGGACCCGGAGAGCTGCTGTTGGTAGATAGCCCGCCTGGCGTGGCGGCGGCGATTGACGCGGCGGTTGATGCAGCCGATCTAGTGATCATTCCGACGGGAACTCGTGCCGCGGACATCGATCGGATTTGGCCAACGTTGGACATCACTGCACACCGTCCCACGACGATTCTGTTGACCATGCTCGACATGCGGAAGGCAGAGGCGGTAGCGATGCCCCATGCCTTAGCCTCAAACCACCGATGGGCCGTCGTGGTGATTGGTTGAGCCTTTGATCTTGATTCTGGTGACGGTGGACGCGGGGTAGCTGCTGGTCTGCCCAGCTTTTCCTGTGGGGTCCTGGTTGTCGGGTCGTGTGATGATGTTCAGGTTCGTTGTGGGTGGCCGATGATGTTGTGCCACAGGGTGATCCAGGCGGGTTCCCAGGGCCAGTGGGTGGGTAGGTGCAGGATCGGTTTGCGCTGGGGTCGGGCCAGGCGTGCGGGGATGTTGACCAGGTGTCGGCGCAGGGTGGTGCCGCGGGTGTTGCGGTGGCGGGTGCCGGCCAGGGTCGCGGCCGCACGCAACAGGTTATGTGCGATGGCCGCGCAGATCGCCCATGCGCAATTGGCGCCGAAGCGTCCAGAAGGTATGTGAGCCAGGGTCCGTCGATGAGATCTGCGAAGGTGGTTTCGATGATGGCGTGGCGGCGGTGAGTGATGTCAGCGTCGGTGGCGGGCTCGGTGGAGTTGGTGAAGAACGGGTGATACCGCCAGATCGGGAACAGTCCGTCGGGTTGGGTGGCGTCTTTGACACGGCGCACGATCAGGCGGGCGGTGATCGCCTCGGTATCGGATTCGGCCATGGTGTAGGTGGTCTCGGCGACTTCGGCGTCAGAGATCCATGCTCCGGTATCGGGATCGAGTACGGCGCCGGGGTATTTCACCGGGGTCCACGCGCCCTCGGGAATCGCGTCGATGGCGCGTTGCACTGCGGTGTTGCGGGTCAGCACCAGCGAGAACACCGCACCGTAGCGGCGGCAGGTCCGGATCACCGCACGGTTGCCGTAGGCACTGTCACCGCGCACGGTGATCAGCCCGCTCACCCCGGCTGCGCGGGCAGTGGTGATCGCCTGGGCGACCATACGGGCCGCACCTTTGCCGGAGTTGGCTTTGCCGGCGCGGAGCCGGATCCCGGTCACCACTGGGGCGCGGTGTCGGTACTGACGGTGGTGACCAGAGGCGAGAGGCCTTTGCGCAGGACCTGCTTGCCGGCGATCTTGGTGTGCCCGTAAGAGGCGCCCTGCTTGGCGTGTCCATAGACTGGGCGCACCAACGAATCGATATCGATGAAGGCACGCACCTGCGCGCCGGGCAGCAGATCGGTCCGTTTGCATAGACCGGCCAGATGCTCGGCCAGCACCGAATCCAACTGGCGGGCATGGCCGAAGGTGAACTCCCGCAACAGAGTTCCCACCGTTGAGGGCGCATACACCCGGTGAAAAAGGGTCTTCATCCCGCCGGCGCGGACCAGGTCGACATCGTCGATGTAGTCCGCGCCCGCGCACATGCTCGCGATCAGGGTGGCCAGTTTCGGGGCGGGGTTGGCCGACCCGGACTTGATCCGAGGTGCCGTGATGTGAATCTTGTTGGCCAACAACTCCGACAGGCCAGCCTGCTCAGCCAAGACCATCACCGGCACCAGGCCCGCGCACGACACGAGATTGTCCTCATCGAATACGGCGGACTGCGGGGTGAAGGTGTGGGACACTCGCACTGGAAGTGCCTTTCTCGAACTGGACCGATTGTTGCCTGAAGAACACCAATCATCCCAGCTCAGAGGGCACTTCCTTATACCGACACCCCGACAGACAGCTCATTCGTCAGTGGATCCAGGCTTAGTAGCTGCGGGTGCTCCGTTATTGCGATGCACTGTGCGGTCAAAGATGGCGATTGAGCGGGCATTTGGCCGTGATGTCTCGCAGGGGTTGGGGGACTATGCGGCAGTGTTCGACGAACTCATTGCAGCGGCGATCGATGGGGAGGTCGCGGCACTGTGACTCGAAAAGCTTTGGACGGCGGATGCGGTACGCGACGCCGTGATCCGCCGACCAACAGTCAGCGCAGTATGTGCTCGTGGTGTGAGAATCAGATTGAGACTGAAACGTTCAGTGTGCTGATGCATCAACAGAAAAGCCATGGCAATCGGGGTACGGGCTGCTTGTCGTCGCATGCACCGGGCACAACGGGCACCGACTTCGAAGCGGATTCCTTCCGGCGGGGCGATCTGGCTCCGCGTCGCCGCGCCGGGGCCAGCCGCCCTGTTGAGATGTCATGCCGCCGCATCCGGGTGGGGGATTACACCTCGAGCACGAAGCTTCTAGATCAGGGTGCTAGCCACACCGGCGAGGTCACGGGCGCGAGCCCTTTGTTTAGGCGTTTTCCCCTCGCGTTGATTTTCCGCACGTAGGCTCCTTCCGGAAATATTCTTCAACAATCTTGTAGCGTCATATGCACGAAAATAAGGGGTCCGTGAATTTGCCCGCGCAAATAACACAAGCTGGTCCTGTACGCGCTGATCGCGCCTTCGCTGCAGATCACGCCATCATCGACGAAGAAGGCGCCCCGCAAAGCTATTACTGATCCACTATGGCTAACCCGATCGGCTGCACCCGCCTTCCTTAAACGCCTCCACGACACTCTCAACCGGCGACCTAGGCCCACCCTCAAACTCGACACCCTCGCACGACGCGTCGCCGCGCTCATCGCCCAAGCCGTCAGACGCAGTTGTTGCACTGATCGCTTGGGATTGAAGAGGTTTGGATGCAGGGGCCAATACATACTTTTAGGTACGTTTTGATCAGTTTTTGATGCCTTTGAGTCACGATACGGCCCGATCAAGCTACGGAAGGTGTCGTCAGATGCGAGGTCAGAGCCATTTGATTCCTGCTTTTTGTGGAATGCCCGTAATCTGCTCAGAACTGGCGAAGAAACAACCCCCCGCCAATGCAATGACATTGTCGTCTAGTCATATGTACTATGTGCGAACCGACTGAGGACCTCGAGGGTCCGTGTGGTGGTGCATCTTGAGCAAGGAGGCTTCCTACGTCGTCCGTGGTAGACGCCGCGACCACTTGGTAGGTCGCAGCGTCCAGAAGATTTGAGCAGCGGCTTTGTTTCGCGCGCGAGATGTACGACATCTATTCGGGGTTGTTTGGAGAACTGTGATCTGGTCACTTGTGCATACCAAGGGCGGCGTCGGGAAGACGACGACGGCGATGTTTTTGGCCGCGGCTGCGATGCGGCGTGGAGTTCCGGTGCGTGTCGTTGATGCGGATCCGCAAGGATCCGCGGAGTCGTGGGCTGATCGTGCGGCACATTTGGGAACGCCGTTGCCCTTCGATGTCGTCCCGGCGACGCCGGCTGACGTGCGTGTGCTGTCGCATGAACCCGACGAATTGCTCCTGATAGATACCCCCCCCGGAACGGCCACGGTGATCGATGCGGCGGTTGATGCAGCCGATCTGGTGATCATTCCGACTAGGCCTTGCGCCGCGGATATCGACCGGGTTTGGCCGACGCTAGATATTACGCAGCACCGTCCCACGACGATTCTGCTCACGCTGGTGGACATGCGGAAGGTGGAGGCCGTGGAGATGCCGCGCGTCTTGGCGGAGGCGAATGCTCCTGTGCTGCGGAGCGTCGTGCGGGATCGAGGCGCGATCGAGCGGGCGTTCGGTCGCGGTTTTCCACAGCATCTGGGAGACTACGCAGGCGTATTTGATGAACTGATGGCAGCGGTGCGGATCGTGCGGGAGGCTGTGACGTTATGACGGAAAAGCTTTCGACGGCCGACGCAGTGCGGGACGCGGTGATCCGCCGGCCGACTGGAGCCGCGGCGATAGCGCGGGCTGCGAGTGGATTGCAAGCCGGCGTCGCCCCTCGGGCCACTCCCCCTCCCTCCCCGACACCGGTGGTGTACGAGGCAATGCGCACGACGCTGCACCTCTCCCCGGCCATGCGTACCGCCCTTAAACGGCGGGCACTGGACCTGGAAACTACTATGGGCGACCTGATCCGCGCCGCTATCAACTCGGGGTTGCAGGACCCCGCGGCGCTGGCTCGCGCGTCGATGGCGCACCGTGGCGCTGGCGGTGGTGTTCGGACCACCCTCGACTTGCCACGGCCTGTGCACCGGACGCTTAAGCGGGTAGCCGCGGATGAGGAGACGAGCCTGCAAGCGCTAGTCGTCGCGGCTGTAGTTCAGGCCTACGCTGACCTTATTTGATGGGTCAGTAAACGCCGGAGCATCTGAGGTCATTACATCCGCCTCACGCCATCGATGGTTAGTTGGGCGTGTGGCCGCGACTGGTAGCAAACAACCGACGCCTTTTGCGTCCAGTCCTACCGATCCAGCTTGAGCCAGCCTCGCACAATTTGTTGTCTCACGTCGATTAGGTCGTGTGCCTACGCACTGCCGTCGGTGTACTGCGTTCCGCAGCGCGCAGCGTCGTCAGCCGTGCACCTCCAGCGGAAGTGAGAGGATTCCAGCCCCGCTAGTAACCACAAACACCCAACGGCCATTCACCGGCAGCGTTACCTCGACGTTGAAGAAAGCGAATCCCATTTCGCCCTTGGCTGCGGCTTCTGGCAGCTCGTACTCGACGACCAGTGAGTCGTCATCGGTCGGGGGCTTGATCTCTACCTCAACGCCCTGAAAGGGACTATCCGTCTCGGCCTGGGTCAGCACCACGAGCACGAAGACGGCTTGTCGGTCAGGCCCGACGAAGTATCGCGACAGCACGCCGCCCGAGACGTTGAGTTTGTTATCTACGACCGAAGCCGCTTCGGCAAGGAAGGCCCCGGTAATCACCCCGCCTAACCCGGATTTTTCGTGAAACGTTGTGAGTTTCGGGGTGTAGATATGCGAAAGTGCCTGTCCTGCAAGGAATAATTGGACTTCTCTACGGGTTCAGTCGTTCCAGCGGGAAGGCACCTCGCAGGTGAAGAATATCGCGGTCGGGTCGCGGGTGAAAGTTTCCGCCGACGGTTATGGTGTCGTGTCGCATGCCGGGATGGCCATGGTGCGTGAGCTCGCGGACCGCAGCGGGTTATCGGCGCAGGTCACCGCCGCGTTGGCAGATACCTACCGGGGCCCGTGGGTGTATGCGCCCGGGAGGTGTTCGCTGATCTGGCTGCCGCGGTCGCCGATGGGGCGGACTGCATCGACGCGGTCGGACAACTGTGCGGCGACCGTGAGCATGTCCTGGGTGCCAAAGCCTCCACGACCACGATGTGGCGGCTAATCGATGAGCGCATCGATGCTTCGCACCTACCGCGGGTGCGTGCCGCCCGGGCTGCGGCCCGCGCAGCCTGGGCCGCCGCGCCGCCCCGCACCGGGTGGCTGGTTGCACATCGACATCGACGCCACCCTGGTCCTCGATCATTCCGATAACAAGGAGAAGGCAGGGGCGACCTGGAAAAAGACCTACGGTCACCACCCGCTGCTGGCCTTCGTGGACCGCCCCGAGATCGCCGGCGGGGAAGCGCTGGCCGGCCTACTGCGCCCCGGTGGCGCGGGCTCCAACACCGCAGCTGACCACGTCAGTGTCCTAGCGCAGGCACTGGCCGGCCTGCCGGCGCGATGGCGGCCGGACCCCGATCATCGCGACGACCCCGACAAGCCGGCGGTGCTGGTGCGCTGCGACACCGCCGGGGCCACCCACGACTTCGCCGACGCCTGCCGCGGGCGTGGGGTTCTCCTTCGGCTACCCCGTGGATTGGCGGGTGCAGGACGCTGTGGACACTCTCAACATCGGGCAGTGCTGGTATCCGGCGATCGACACCGACGGTGGTATCCGCGAGGGCGCCTGGGTCGCCGAGGCCACCAACCTGGTCAACCTGTCATCGTGGCGGCGGGGACCCGGCTGATCCTGCGCAAGGAAAGGCCCCATCCGGGTGCGCAGTTGCGGTTCACCGACGCCGACGGGATGCGGGTCACCGCGTTCATCACCGACACACCGCCCGGTGTGATCGCCGGCCAGGTGGCAGGTCTGGAACTACGCCACCGCCAACACGCCCGCGTCGAAGACCGCATCCGCGAACTCAAAGCCACCGGCCTGCGCAACCTGCCGTGTCAGGCATTCGACGCCAACGCCGCCTGGCTGGAAATCGTCTTGGCCGCAGCCGATCTGGTCACCTGGTGCCAGCTCATCGGATTCACCGGCCACCCCGGCCTGACCCGTGCCGAGATCGCTACCTTCCGCTACCGAGTCCTGCACGTCGCAGCCCGCATCACCCGCGGCGCCCGCCGAACCCGACTACGCATCGACGCCACCTGGCGATGGGCCGCAGCCATCGCCACCGCATGGCAACACATCCGCACCGCCTTCGGTTGACCGACAACCCAGCTGACCAACCGAGCACGAAAGACCACCGGCCCTGGGAAAGCCCGCCAACCCGGCGACACGGGACAACCCCAACACGCCCTAAACCACACAAACCCCAGACACCACGCACCCCATCGCCAAGTCCGACCGAAATCACCCTCGACGAAAAATCGAGGCTAAGGTACATCAAGCTCTAATGGGCTGTTCAACGATGCTTTAGTCACACCATGCCATGCCAATCGACTTGTCGTTGATCGCGCTTACATCGTCGTCGCGGCATACACCGACCGCATGAGCGGCCTCTCAGGCGCCACCGTTCTAGGGGTCCAGGCCGCAATGCGCAGCGATCGTGCCGTACCACGGGAGTCGGCTAACCCCGCTACCTCCCAACACCCCCTCTACTTCCCTGATCTCAACGCACTAAGCGATGCCCGCCGACCTCCCTAACATGCGCGTCACCCGATCGAACGAACAAAAACTGAGGGACATCGGGCGCTACGCGCCGGTGGTCCCATAACGGCAATACAGGTGGTCCGTTTAGCCTGGCAAAAATCGGGTCAACTGGGTCTCACGCTCATGGCAAGCGAGCCAGGGTCCACCCTGATGAATGTATTTCTTTTGTTCTGTGCGAAGAGACGGATGTACTTAGACCGCAAATCTTCCTCGCATGATATCTGGTACCGAGCAGGCGCAGAATGGCAAATGCTAAATTTTCTAGTTTGCTGCAAAGTACCTGTTCAGAGGCATGCAGCGCGCCAGGGCAGACTATCAGCAAAATCAAAGATGCAGACAGAACGCCGCCGCTGGCACCATCAATATATCGACGTATTCATCAGTATTTTTGTCAATATATAAGTGCATATTGATGCGCATATGTGTTTCCATAAATATTGTTTTCCAGAGCTATCTGGGTTCACAGAAAATCGACAAAAGCAATGGCAACTTAATGGCTGCAAAGCGCGCCATCGCGTGTATTCTTCCAATCCGTGGGTGGGACCGCCGCCCCATGCCATGGCCCTATGCAGGGCTGGCGATTGAAGATGAGGTGCAATGTCATGACTTCGCCTTTGTACATCTCACCGGCTGTGGTCCAGTGGTTGGCTGCGAATCTCGACGGCATCGCCGAGAGATTGGCCAGTGCGACGGCGGCGGCTGCAGGTCCGACCACGGCGATAGCGGCTGCGGCAGCCGACGAGGTGTCGACGGCGATAGCTCTAATGTTCTCGCATTCTGCGGAGGAGTTTCAGGCGCTGGCTGGGCAGGCAGCGGCGTTCCATGATCAGTTCACGCGAACTTTGGCGGCCAGCGCTGCCTCGTATCAGAGCACCGAGGTTGCCAATGCGGCGGCGCAGGCGTTGGGGGCGGCGAGTGATCCGGTCAATGGGCTGATCGAGCAACTTACGGGGCGTCCGTTGATCGGAGACGGTGCGGCCGGGACTTCGGGTCCGCAGGGGACGGCTGGCGGTGCCGGCGGATGGTTGTACGGCAGCGGTGGTGCCGGTGGCGACAGCACGGCGCCGGGCGCTGTCGGCGGTGCCGGCGGGTCGTCGGGGTTGATCGGTAGGGGCGGCGCCGGAGGCATCGGCGGTCCCGGTGCTGCCGGCGGCGCCGGCGGTGCTGGTGGGTGGCTGTTTGGCCATGGTGGCGCCGGCGGTGCTGGCGGAACGGCCATCGTGGGTCCCGGTGGAGCCGGTGGCGCCGGGGGTGCCGGCGGATTCTTCTTCGGCCAGGGCGGTGCTGGTGGTGCCGGCGGTGCTGGCGGAACGGGAGTAGCCGCCAATGGTGGTGCCGGTGGTGTCGGTGGTGCTGGCGGGTTCTTCATGGGCCAGGGCGGTGCTGGTGGTTCCGGCGGAGCGGGCATTGCCCCCGGTGCTAACGGTGGTGCCGGTGGTGCCGGTGGTGCCGGAGGGTTCTTCATGGGCCACGGCGGTGCCGGTGGCGCCGGCGGGGCCGGTGCCCCGGGTGCTGCGGCGGTTGGAGTAGGTAATGGTGGCGCCGGTGGCAACGGTGGGGCTGGTGGTGCGGGTGGTGCGGGTGGCTTCCTTTTGGGCCATGGCGGTGACGGTGGTGCCGGCGGGCAGGCGGGTGTCGGGGGTGAGGGCGCCGGTGGTGGTAACGGCGGTCCCGGCGGCGTAGGCGGCCTAGGCGGCCGCGGAGGTGAAGGCGGCGCGTTCTTCGGCCAGGACGGACACGACGGTCAAAACGGTCAGTCTGGTGGTGGCGGAGGTGGCGGCGGTGCCACCGGGGCGACCGGCCCGATCGGCCCGACCGGCCCGGCTGGCCCGACCGGCCCGGTTGGCCCGACCGGCCCGGCTGGCCCGACTGGGCCGATTGGCCCGACCGGCCCGGCCGGTGACACCGGGGCGACTGGTCCGGTTGGCCCGACCGGCCCGGCCGGTGACACCGGGGCGACTGGTCCGGTTGGCCCGACCGGTGACACTGGTGCGACGGGCCCGGCTGGCCCGACCGGTGACACTGGTGCGACGGGCCCGGCTGGCCCGACCGGTGACACTGGTGCGACGGGCCCGGCCGGCCCGACCGGTGACACTGGTGCGACGGGCCCGGCCGGCCCGACTGGTGACACTGGGGCGACCGGTCCGACGGGTGACACCGGTGCGACCGGCCCGACGGGTGACACCGGAGCGACCGGCCCGACCGGCGACACCGGAGCCACTGGCCCGACGGGTGACACGGGGGCGACGGGTGACACCGGAGCCACTGGCCCGACCGGTGACACCGGGGCGACGGGTGACACCGGGGCGACCGGCCCGACGGGTGACACCGGAGCGACCGGCCCGACGGGTGACACCGGAGCGACCGGCCCGACCGGTGACACCGGGGCGACGGGTGACACCGGAGCCACTGGCCCGACGGGTGACACGGGGGCGACGGGTGACACCGGAGCGACCGGCCCGACGGGTGACACCGGAGCGACCGGCCCGACCGGTGACACCGGCCCGACGGGTGACACCGGAGCGACCGGCCCGACCGGTGACACCGGCCCGACGGGTGACACCGGAGCCACTGGCCCGACGGGTGACACGGGGGCGACGGGTGACACCGGAGCGACCGGCCCGACGGGTGACACGGGGGCGACGGGTGACACCGGGGCGACCGGCCCGACGGGTGACACCGGAGCCACTGGCCCGACGGGTGACACCGGGGCGACGGGTGACACCGGAGCCACTGGCCCGACCGGTGACACCGGAGCGACGGGTGACACCGGAGCCACTGGCCCGACCGGTGACACCGGAGCGACCGGCCCGACGGGTGACACCGGAGCGACCGGCCCGACCGGCGACACCGGAGCCACTGGCCCGACCGGTGACACCGGGGCGACGGGTGACACCGGAGCCACTGGCCCGACCGGTGACACCGGGGCGACGGGTGACACCGGGGCGACCGGCCCGACCGGTGACACCGGGGCGACGGGTGACACCGGGGCGACCGGCCCGACCGGCGACACCGGAGCGACCGGCCCGACCGGCGACACCGGAGCCACTGGCCCGACCGGTGACACCGGAGCGACGGGTGACACCGGAGCCACTGGCCCGACCGGTGACACCGGAGCGACCGGCCCGACCGGCGACACCGGAGCGACCGGCCCGACCGGCGACACCGGAGCCACTGGCCCGACCGGTGACACCGGGGCGACGGGTGACACCGGAGCCACTGGCCCGACCGGTGACACCGGGGCGACGGGTGACACCGGAGCGACCGGCCCGACCGGTGACACCGGGGCGACCGGCCCGACGGGTGACACCGGAGCCACTGGCCCGACCGGCGACACCGGAGCCACTGGCCCGACCGGTGACACCGGGGCGACGGGTGACACCGGAGCGACCGGCCCGACCGGCGACACCGGAGCCACTGGCCCGACCGGTGACACCGGGGCGACGGGTGACACCGGAGCCACTGGCCCGACCGGTGACACGGGGGCGACGGGTGACACCGGGGCGACCGGCCCGACGGGTGACACCGGAGGCACTGGCCCGACCGGTGACACCGGGGCGACGGGTGACACCGGGGCGACCGGCCCGACGGGTGACACCGGAGCCACTGGCCCGACCGGTGACACCGGGGCGACGGGTGACACCGGGGCGACCGGCCCGACGGGTGACACCGGAGCGACCGGCCCGACCGGTGACACGGGGGCGACGGGTGACACCGGGGCGACCGGCCCGACGGGTGACACCGGGGCGACCGGCCCGACCGGTGACACGGGGCGACGGGTGACACCGGGGCGACCGGCCCGACGGGTGACACCGGGGCGACCGGCCCGACCGGTGACACGGGGCGACGGGTGACACCGGGGCGACCGGCCCGACGGGTGACACCGGGGCGACCGGCCCGACCGGTGACACGGGGGCGACGGGTGACACCGGGGCGACCGGCCCGACGGGTGACACCGGGGCGACCGGCCCGACCGGTGACACCGGGGCGACGGGTGACACCGGAGCGACCGGCCCGACCGGCGACACCGGAGCGACCGGCCCGACCGGTGACACCGGGGCGACGGGTGACACCGGAGCGACCGGCCCGACCGGTGACACCGGGGCGACGGGTGACACCGGAGCGACCGGCCCGACCGGCGACACCGGAGCAACCGGCCCGACCGGTCCGACGGGTGACACCGGCCCGACCGGGCCGACCGGCGACACCGGAGCAACCGGCCCGACCGGTCCGACGGGTGACACCGGCCCGACCGGGCCGACCGGCGACACCGGCCCGACCGGGCCAACCGGGGACACCGGTCCGACCGGCCCGTAGGCCGGAGGAGGGGGTAGCGGGTGGCTACCCCCTCCATAGACCGGTACTAGGGATCGCCTATCTACAATCTGTGGTGGACGTGGCTGGGTGAGCTGAATCCTTAGGGGGCCTAGGGCGTTCGATGGTGAAAGCGGTGAACAATCTGCGCATTTCGACGCGGATTGGCGTGTCGTCGTGGTACTCGGGGCAAGGAGAAGCGACGATGCTGCGCGTGGCTAGTGCGGACGATGCAGTGCGGTGATTCATCGATCGCCGCCGCCCACGCAATTGCTAGTGCCAGTCGTCAGCCCGAGGGGTTATCTTTTCACACGTGGTGAGGGGGTGCACCGTGGTGCCAAGCTCAGCGAACGTGAACCCCACCGCGGCGGGGTTTTCGCCGAACAGCACGATTGGTGAGTCCACAGCCGGCCTCTACTCGCGTGGAACGATTCGCGACACGCGTTGCTGGATAACGACTTAGCGGTGCCAAAACCAGTGAATGCGCGCTACCCGACCTGCCTGAACATGATCGTGAAAGCGAGGCATACGTCATCGCGGAGATGCTAGATTCCGTCACGCCCCACATCAACTCGTAGGTGATTGTGGAGTCCTCGGGGGCAGAAAACCGCCAGCCCTGGCCCCAAATGCAGCCAAAACCGTCCAGGCATCTGAGCTCGGACCAGCGCAAGCTGTGTGGCGAGTCCGGCGCCTGTCTGCCATCGACAAAATCGAGAAACCCGTAGCGCTCACGCAGCAGCGCGCGGTCCTGGGCGGACAGATTAGCATCGACCACCGGAAATGCCCGAGCCGAAAGTGACACATCGAGGCAGCAGTTCAGGAACGAGTTAATGGCCTGCTCAGTGGTCTCGCGGTCCGCTAACCACCACCTTGGCCTCGCCTGGACCGGGGAACCAAACCCCGCACCAATGCTTCGGGATACGGTGACGCTTTAAACCCGGCTGATCGAATCTGAGCTATGAAGTGTTCAGGTAGGAATAAACTTTGCCGACGCATGCACGCTCACCGGTACCTGTCCGGCCGAGTCGGAGGTGCGTCGGGCACGTGCCGGCCGTTACGTCCTGGCCGAGTGGTCGCGAGCGCCCCGGCGATGTTCGACACCACACGCCTGGATCATCAAGCCGGCGGTGTGGAGGGCCGTGACCCGACCCCATCGTCGGACTCGACGGCGGGCGATCGGTGTCGAACTATAACCGCCGGGCTCGACGAGTGCTCTGCATCGCTGCAATGCGCCCTATGCAGCATCCCTCCGCCCCGACGCGCGTCGCGAAGAAGGCCGCAGTCGGATCTGTGGAGGCGAATTCTTAGTTCTGCAACCCCGATTCGATCAGTGATATGCAGGAATAATGAAACCGAGAGATGCAGCTGATCGTCTAGTGTTTTGTGTTGCTGTGGCGCGTCGCACCCGCTGATACCATGTGTGTATGGCTGCCGAAGAGAACGCGACGTATGTCGAATACGAAACGTTTTCTGCGGCAACCATCACCGACCAAAACATCAATGAATTTGCCACCCACAGCTATACGTTAATCGAACAACTAGTTCCATCGAAAGAACGGACTAGGATTTGCCAGCGAGCGCTTGAACTAGTTGAGAACGCGGCGCCCGGTCCGGGGCCCGGCTCATTTGAGAGGTGTGGTGACTTCCACATGGAATACCTTCTCGAGAGCCTTACTCCGACGATCGGACAAGTCGCTCAACACGTTCTTTTTCCCACCTATTCTTTCTTTCGTATTTACACGACCGGCGATGGCCTTGCAAGACACGTCGACCGGCCATCCTGTGAGTTCAGTGTGAGCGTTAATTTGGGATATAACGCCCCCACTCCCTGGCCGCTTTGGGTCGAAGGCCCCTTAGGTCCAAGGAGTGTTGCCCTGGAACCCGGGGATGCGGTGGTCTACCGGGGTTTGGAGTGCCCGCACTGGCGCGACCCGTTCGACGGCGAGTTTGCTGTGCAATTATTCTTGCATTATGTTGACCAAGACGGTCCTTACGCAGAATGGAAGTTTGACAAGAATCGTCGGCTCAGTACGATGCCCACAGCAATTCGACTTGCGAAGCATTTGCACCTCGAGTCCGCCGGAATTCTTGAGTTGGGTCCTAGTCGAAGCGTTCCGCTTAATCCCGTGTGGATTCTGGTTCTGGAAAAACTTCAGAGCAATTGCGCAGTAAATGAAATTGTGAACGACACGATGGCAAAATTTCACTTATCACAAGTCAGGGCGGAAGCACAAATACAATCTATCTTTTTCTGGCTGGAGAAGAACCGTCTTGTATATATTGACTAGAAGATGAGGCCCGGGAACAACTGGCGTGGCTGCCCGCCAGAGTTGGGCGTTGGGGTGGCACTCTTCGGCGATAAGTTCGTTGAGTGCTCGTTGATGGGTCCCGCACCAGCGCGTCGGGTTTTCATCTGGATGTTGAGCAGCGCAGATAGGGGCCAACTTCAGCTTAGGCGCCCCACCACGGTCGCCGCGTAGTCGCAGCAACATTGTCCGTAGCTCGCGACGCATTTGGATGATCGTCAAGCGGTAGGCAAGGTCGGCGAATCGGGCGAGGTGTCCGAATTCTAGAGCTGAAACATGACCTGTGCGGTCCAACGATGTCCGCCGGTTGTTCTTGGCCAGCTTACGGCGTCCCACGCCGCATCCTTGCCCACCTCGACGACATCTTCCTCGAGGGAGCCTTCGGCAAGTCCCTGTCACGTCGACCCGCCTGACGAAGCCGTTGTCGATGGCTGATCTCTGACTCACCTGGATTGGTGCGATGCTCGCCGAATAGCAAAACCATTGGACACAAAAGCCTCGGCTAGATCAGACGCGGCGCTGGCCGATCCCCTCCGCGACCCCCCGATTGCCGGGTACCATCTGACGTCGTGTCCGAGTCGGTGACCGCGCGCCCCGAGATCTGCCTGAACATGATCGTGCGTAATGAGGCACACATCATCCACGAGGTGCTCGACTCGGTGGCGCCTTATATCAATTCATGGGTGGTCGTGGACACCGGTTCCGACGACGGGACCCAGGATGTCATTAAAAGCCGCATGGCCCATCTTGGCATCCCGGGAAAGCTTTACGAACGCCCATGGTGCAACTTCGGCCATAATCGCACCGAGGCGCTGACTCTTGCCCAGGGCCACGCCGACTATATCTGGGTCATGGACGCCGACGACGTACTTTGCGGTACGCCGGACTTCACCCGACTCAGTGCCGACGTTTACAGCCTGCGCGTCAAACAAGGGGCCTGCACCTACTGGCGCTCGCTTGTGTTCCGCGACGGACTGCCCATGCGTTACGTGGGCGTCGTTCACGAGTATGTTGTGTGCGACGACCCCCGCGCCTCGTCGGCACGCCTCGAGGGCGGGTATCACATCGAATCTCGTCGCATTGGTGCCCGCAGCCAAGACCCGCAGAAGTATGCGCGGGATCGCGATTTGCTGCTGGCCGAGGTCGAACGTGACCCCGAGGACCACCGGTCGGTGTTCTACCTGGCCCAGAGCTACTTTGATCTTGGCGATTTCGCCAACGCGCGCAAGTGGTATGCGCGGCGGGCTGAGATGGGTGGCTGGGCCGAGGAGGTCTATTACTCGCTGTTCCGCCTGGCGCGGGCGATGGCGAATCTCGGGGAGCCGTGGCCGGATATTCAAGATGCCTACCTGCGGGCGTGGGCGTTTCGACCGACTCGTGCTGAGGCGCTTCATCAGATCGCCGCTCACTACCGGGGGGAGGGGCAATATCAGCTTGGGTACCTGTTCGCCGAGTGTGCCGCTGCGATCCCGCTTCCCGAAGAGGACATTTTGTTTGTCTTCGCAGACGTTTATGCCTGGCGTGCCGTTGATGAGCAGGCGGTGTGCGCGTTCTGGATCGGCAAGCATGCCGAGGCGTTTGCGTTGTGTCGGCGGCTTCTGGCCTGCCCAGAGGTCCCCGATGATCGTCGACAGGGGATTGCGCACAACCGCGACTTTTCGGTGCCGGCGATGGTCGAGGCGGCGTCGGCATACCCCGATGTGTTGGTGGGCAACCTGGTCGCGGGTTCACGCAACGCCGAGGTCACTGTCACTCTGGTGGCCGGCCCGGATCGAGAAGCCACCGAGCAGACACTGAACTCGTTTCTGCACTGCTGCACCGATCTGTCACGGGTCGGGCGTTTCCTGGTGGTCGATGCGGGTCTGTCCGCCCAGGACCGCGCGGCGCTACGGAAGCGCTACGGGTTTGTTGAGTTCGCCCGTCGCAGATCCGGCGACGGCACCGGAGCTCAGCTTGCGCGGCTGCGTGCTCAGATCGGTGGACGGTTTTGGCTGCATCTGGGGCAGGGTTGGCGGTTTTTTGGCCCCGAGAACTACATCACCCGGCTGAGTGCTGTGCTCGATGCCGAACCGCAGGTGTTTCAAGTCGGGATCAACTATGGCGATGCCGTCAAGCTCACCGGTACTTGCGCGGCCGAGTCGGAGGTGCGTCGGTCACCCGATGCCGGCCGCTACGTTCTGGCCGAGGTGGTGGCTAGCGGCCCGGCGATGTTTGACACCGCACGACTGGATCAAGCCGGCGGTCTGGATAGCAGCGACGCCGACCCCATCGCTGAGCTCGGGCAACGGGCGCTCGCTGCCGGACTACAGACCGCCAGCCTCGACGAAGTGCTCTGCATCGCTGCACTCTAACCCGCTCGTACCCCCTACACGGACGGGTTCTAACTACTCTTGTTAGGGGTCGGTCCCCTTGTTGCGGTGGTGTGTTCTGACTGACCCGTCCCGGTAAGTCCGGAAACTGCATTTGGTGAATTACCTCGCCTTGCGTGGGGTGCGTCTGTATGCGTATTAGCGCGTCTCGACAGCCTCGGGAATGAAGTCATCGAGGTACTCATGAAGACGTCCGGTGTTGAACCAGACCATCCATTCAGCCGTCGCCAAACTCGGCCTGGTTGACGTCGCGCCACGGGCCTTGCCGGCGGATGAGTTCGTTTTGAACGATCCGATGGTCTCGACCCGCGAATTGTCCAGCGCATCGCCTACCGAGCCGACGAGAGATCCACATTTTCATCGACGGGCCGACGGGTGCAGGCCGCCCGAAGTGTATTGACTGCCCGCGCGGTACGCAATCCTTTCGTGATCTTGTCGTGCAGGTTGGTGTTGCCTCCTAGACGAGAGTGAAGAATGCATGCTCGATAAGTGTCGGGGACCAGAACGGTGGTTATGGATCTGGCGGCCCAGGATCCGAAAACTGTAGGCGTCGATGACGTAGGCGAATCCCATCCAGGTCGACGCAAACGTAGCGGCGGCCATTCACAACCGATTTGACGCAGTGGCGTAGAAGCGGCGGTTCACCAGTGTTGGCGACGGCTGAAAGTCCGGCCACTCGCGACGGTTGAAAAGTAGGCCACCCAATCAGATTGGATGGGTGATCTCCTTGGAAGACTGGGCGTTGATCCGGCATCTTCACCGCAGCGAAGGTTTGTCGCAGCGGGCCATTGCACGTCAGCTCGGCATCGCGCGTGACACGGTGGCTGGGGCGCTGGCCAGTGATAAACCGCCGAAGTATGAGCGGGCCGCGGCGTCTTCGGCGATCAGTGAGATGGAACCGCGGATGCGGGCGCTGTTGACGGCCTACCCGCAGATGCCGGCGACGGTGCTCGCCGAGCGGGTCGGGTGGAGCGGTTCTATTTCTTGGTTTCGGGAGTGGGTCCGAGCGATCCGGCCGGAATACCTGCCCGCCGATCCGGTTGACCGGCTCGAGTACCTGCCCGGGCGGGTGGTCCAGTGCGATCTGTGGTTCCCGGCACCGAAGATCGCGGTCGGGTTCGGTCAGGAGGCGAAGCTGCCGGTGCTGGTGATGGTGGCGGCGTTCTCCCGGTTCATCGCCGCGGTGATGTTGCCGTCGCGCCAGACCATGGACTTGGTGGCTGGGATGTGGCAGCTGCTCGCGGGCAGTTTCGCCGCAGCACCCCATGAGTTGTGGTGGGACAACGAGGCAGGGATCGGGCGCCGCGGCCGGTTGACCGATCCGGTCACCGCTTTGATGGGCTCACTTGGGTCGCGGCTGGTCCAACTCAAACCCTATGACCCCGAATCCAAAGGGATGGTGGAGCGAGCCAACCGATATCTGGAGATTTCGTTCCTGCCGGGGCGCAGCTTCACCTCACCGCAGGACTTCAACGATCAACTGGGCCAGTGGCTTGCGACCGCAAACGCCCGTCGGGTGCGGGTCCTCGATGGTCGTCCGGTCGACTTTCTGGATGCCGATCGAGCCCAGATGCTGGCTCTGCCACCTGTGGCGCCCACCGTCCAGGCGGTGATGTCGGTGCGGCTCGGCCGCGACTACTACGTGCGGGTGGCCGGCAACGACTACTCCGTGGACCCAAGCGCGATCGGCCAACTCGTCGAGGTGAGCACCACGCTGAGTCGGGTGACGGTGAGCCGGGCTGGGCATCTGTTAGCTGCTCACGACCGGTGCTGGGCGGCCCGACAAACCCTCACTGACCCGGCCCATGTCGCGACTGCCGCGGCATTGCGGCGACGGTTCCAAACCGATCCGCCACCGGCGCAAGAAGATCACCTGGTGCGCGATCTGGCCGACTATGACCGCGCGTTCGGTGTCGAATTCACCAGCAGCACCGTCACTTCCGACGGAGAGGTGGCCTGATCATGACCGAGGACCCGATCAAGGCTGTCCTGCACTACGCCCAAGCACTCAAGGCGCCGCGCATCCGGGACTCAGCCGCCCGCCTGGCCGAGCAAGCCCGCGATGCCAACTGGACCCATGAGGAGTATCTGGCAGCGGTGCTCTCGCGGGAGGTCGCCGCCCGGGAAGCCTCCGGTGCAGCGACCCGCATCCGCTCCGCTGGATTCCCCACCCGTAAATCTTTGGAGGACTTCAACTTCGATCACCAACCGGGCACCCGGGACATGATCGCCCACCTGGGTACAGGCGCGTTTCTGGCCAAGTCCCGCAACGTCGTGCTGCTCGGCCCACCCGGGTGCGCAGTCAGATCACAACTTGCGTGACCCGAGCGTCTGGCGCGCAACCTCCCCTCGTTCTTGTCTGCACGTGCCGCCGCGATGAACTCGACCGGGTTCGGTAAGACGGAGCTGCAGTCTTTTCGGGTCTTGGTGATCAATTCGTAGTAGGTCGACGTGCTGATCGGACGCCATGTTCAGGCAACACTGCACACATGGGTTCGACACCCCAGCGCAGCCCGGCCCCACCGTAGAGCTGGCTAGCTGATGGTGCTTGTGTTTGGCGATGAGTCGGATCACGGTCTTGCGGGCTGCTCGACCTCAAAGAAAAACGTTTACTTTCACGATCTCTGGCTGGGCGACCGCCATGTCAAATGATACCCGGGCAACTTCGTGACCTCTGTACCGCGACACTGTGCCGGTGATATTTTCCAGCGATATGGAACTTTGTGCTGCGTCTCATTCGTCGGACCTTGCGCGGTTCGTGCGCACTTACCCAGGTGCTATTGATGACGCGCTGGCTGCTGACCTGATCGCGCTACCGGGTGCCCAAGAGCTTGACCTGGACTACCGGCGCTGTTCCCTTACACCCGTCGTTGGTGACGTGTTACTACGCTTCTGCAGTGTTGTGCGCGAATGCTTCGCGGACTACTGCGGGACGTCGAGAACGCTGAACTTCTGCACACGCCTCGAGGCACCGAATGTCGTGCGGTACGAACCGTCGACGCCCGATCGACCGGAGTGGTTCCACGAGCATGCCGATGCCTGGAGTATCGCATCCGCGACGCGACAAGTAAGTGTGGTCGCCTATTTGAACGATGTTGCAGAGGGCGGCGAAACGGTGTTTACAGGCTTCGACTTCTCACAGCGTTGCGAGAAGGGAACCGTTCTTTTCTTTCCGTCGAATTACCTCTATCACCATATCGCTCGGCCGCCGGAGTCTGGTTCGAAGATCGTGGTGGTGTCTTGGATCCATTTCGGAAATGGCGGTGAATCTACGTACGTGACGGTGCCGCTTGACTTGCACCGTGATCGCGATTTTTTGTTGGCTGAGGTGGCGCGCAATCCCTCGGATGTCAAGTCGGTGTTCGACTTGGGCCAGAGCTACTTTGATTCCGGCGATTTCGCCAACGCGCGTAAGTGGTATGCGCGGCGGGCTGAGATGGGTGGCTCGGCCGAGGAGGTCTATTACTCGCTGTTCCGCCTGGCGCAGGCGATGGCGAATCTCGGGGAGCCGTGGCCGGATATTCAAGATGCCTACCTGCGGGCGTGGGCGTTTCGACCGACTCGTGCCGAGGCGCTTCATCAGATCGCCGCTCACTACCGGGGTGAGGGGCAATATCAGCTTGGGTACCTGTTCGCCCGGCGCGCCGCTGCGATCCCGCTTCCCGAAGAGGACAGCTTGTTTGTCTTCGCAGACGTTTATGCCTGGCGTGCCGTTGATGAGCAGGCGGTGTGTGCGGGTTGGCTGGGCAAGCATGCCGAGGCGTTTGCGTTGTGTCGGCGGCTTCTGGCCTGCCCAGAGGTCCCCGATGATCGTCGACAGGGGATTGCGTACAACCGCGACTTTTCGGTGCCGGCGATGGTCGAGGCGGCGTCGGCATACCCCGATGTGTTGGTGGGCAACCTGGTCGCGGGTTCACGCAACGCCGAGGTCACTGTCACTCTGGTGGCCGGCCCGGATCGAGAAGCCACCGAGCAGACACTGAACTCGTTTCTGCACTGCTGCACCGATCTGTCACGGGTCGGGCGTTTCCTGGTGGTCGATGCGGGTCTGTCCGCCCAGGACCGCGCGGCGCTACGGAAGCGCTACGGGTTTGTTGAGTTCGCCCGTCGCAGATCCGGCGACGGCACCGGAGCTCAGCTTGCGCGGCTGCGTGCTCAGATCGGTGGACGGTTTTGGCTGCATCTGGGGCAGGGTTGGCGGTTTTTTGGCCCCGAGAACTACATCACCCGGCTGAGTGCTGTGCTCGATGCCGAACCGCAGGTGTTTCAAGTCGGGATCAACTATGGCGATGCCGTCAAGCTCACCGGTACTTGCGCGGCCGAGTCGGAGGTGCGTCGGTCACCCGATGCCGGCCGCTACGTTCTGGCCGAGGTGGTGGCTAGCGGCCCGGCGATGTTTGACACCGCACGACTGGATCAAGCCGGCGGTCTGGATAGCAGCGACGCCGACCCCATCGCTGAGCTCGGGCAACGGGCGCTCGGTGCCGGACTACAGACCGCCAGCCTCGACGAAGTGCTCTGTATTAGAGCAACCTGACCCCGCATCACGCCTGAAGGCAATGCCTGGGCCGATTCGGGATCTCAGACACTATCCCCGGACATCCATCCGGCGCTGCGGGTGATAGTCGGCTTTGTACTGGATGCTGGTGTCGATCTCAATTCGTTGTACGTGGTGACGCATTCGCCCACCCGGTCCGAAGGTGGCACAGGTCCGTGCAGGTGTCCCAAAAAGCGCCCAGGACGTCGTCAGACCTGCCGCCTTGGCATTTCGTGCGCGTCGCAGGTGCTCTAACTCGTATGCCCCGCGCTGGCTTTGGCTGCAAAGTCGATGTACCTCGACTGGCGTCTCTGTGAGAATATGGAGGGTCGTGCCTCCAGCAACTGATCACCCCGTCCTGAGCATTTGCGTGCCCACCTTTAACCGCGCGCGCTACCTCGACTGTCTGCTGCAGAACCTTGTTACCCACATCGGTGAACTCGGCTTTTCCTACGAACTGCTGATCGGCGACAACGCCTCGGAGGACGACACCGCGGACGTGGTGCTCAGGTATGAGGAGAAGCTGGCTATCCGCTACCTCCGGCGGCCCGAGAATGTAGGTCCATACCAGAACATATCGCAACTGTTCGACGATGCTCAGGGGCGATATGTCGTCTACCTTGCCGACGACGATCTGCTCATTCTGGGTGTGCTTGGGCGCTACCTAACTTATCTAGAGGCACACCCTGACGTTGGTGCGGTGTTCGCGCCATGGTTGTTTTACGACCGGGTCGCGGGAAAACATCTTGGCCAGATGTATGCCGTCGAGCAGGAGACCTGTATCGAGGCGAGAAACTACGCTGCTCTGTTCGCCCTGTTGGTAAATGGTCACATCTTTCCTGAGCACTACGTAGCCAGAACTTCTCTTGCCCGAGAGGTGGTGGGTGCTGCCAACCCGTTCGCATATATTTTCTTTGTCAGGATCGCGGCAATGCTGGATCGGGCTGCAGTGACATTCAGCCCGGAACCGTTTTACCGTCAAATCAACCGGTACTTCGAGGATGACCCGCGTGGCCGCCTCGGCCACGAAGAGGTCAAAACTGGCTGGGACCGTTACCGCGGTGGGTTGGAGTACATCCTCGCCCAGTTCGCATCCTCCCTGTCGGCCGAGGATCTCGACGGGTGCCATCGCGCAATCGATCGCTTTGCGCGTATCCGGATGGGTTGGGGTTTGCGGATACGCACCCATGAGGGCAAGGACTGGATCGACAACTACTACATCGCCACCCGCCTCCGCTGCGCGGGCGAGGATTCACTGCTGCCAGCTCCGTATGAGACCTATCGCATCAACGCGGCGCTTGAGTATCTGCTTGCGCTGCAACCGTTTCACCCTGAACGCGCCGTGGTTGCCTACTATCAGGACGACGCTCCTCTGATACTGGCACGAGCACGCGGCTTTGCCGCCGCGGGGCTGGTGGCCTTGGAGGACAGGTCGCAGCCATTGCCCGAAAACGTGATTTTGCTTGCAAGCCGCGGGCGAGTTCCTGCCGATACTGCGGCGTTCGTTATTTCTGAGGCCGAGCTCTTGTCAAAATTTCCGGGCGCTGCGCATGACGGCGATCCATTGCTGCCCGAGATCGCCGCCGCGGATGAGCGGTCGGTGTTCTGCCTGGCGCAGAGCTTTTTCGATTCAGGGAATTTCGCCAACGCGCGTAAGTGGTATGCGCGGCGGGCTGAGATGGGTGGCTCGGCCGAGGAGGTCTATTACTCGCTGTTCCGCCTGGCGCAGGCGATGGCGAATCTCGGGGAGCCGTGGCCGGATATTCAAGATGCCTACCTGCGGGCGTGGGCGTTTCGACCGACTCGTGCTGAGGCGCTTCATCAGATCGCCGCTCACTACCGGGGTGAGGGGCAATATCAGCTTGGGTACCTGTTCGCCCGGCGCGCCGCTGCGATCCCGCTTCCCGAAGAGGACAGCTTGTTTGTCTTCGCAGACGTTTATGCCTGGCGTGCCGTTGATGAGCAGGCGGTGTGTGCGGGTTGGCTGGGCAAGCATGCCGAGGCGTTTGCGTTGTGTCGGCGGCTTCTGGCCTGCCCAGAGGTCCCCGATGATCGTCGACAGGGGATTGCGTACAACCGCGACTTTTCGGTGCCGGCGATGGTCGAGGCGGCGTCGGCATACCCGATGTGTTGGTGGGCAACCTGGTCGCGGGTTCACGCAACGCCGAGGTCACTGTCACTCTGGTGGCCGGCCCGGATCGAGAAGCCACCGAGCAGACACTGAACTCGTTTCTGCACTGCTGCACCGATCTGTCACGGGTCGGGCGTTTCCTGGTGGTCGATGCGGGTCTGTCCGCCCAGGACCGCGCGGCGCTACGGAAGCGCTACGGGTTTGTTGAGTTCGCCCGTCGCAGATCCGGCGACGGCACCGGAGCTCAGCTTGCGCGGCTGCGTGCTCAGATCGGTGGACGGTTTTGGCTGCATCTGGGGCAGGGTTGGCGGTTTTTTGGCCCCGAGAACTACATCACCCGGCTGAGTGCTGTGCTCGATGCCGAACCGCAGGTGTTTCAAGTCGGGATCAACTATGGCGATGCCGTCAAGCTCACCGGTACTTGCGCGGCCGAGTCGGAGGTGCGTCGGTCACCCGATGCCGGCCGCTACGTTCTGGCCGAGGTGGTGGCTAGCGGCCCGGCGATGTTTGACACCGCACGACTGGATCAAGCCGGCGGTCTGGATAGCAGCGACGCCGACCCCATCGCTGAGCTCGGGCAACGGGCGCTCGGTGCCGGACTACAGACCGCCAGCCTCGACGAAGTGCTCTGTATTAGAGCAACCTGACCCCGCATCACGCCTGAAGGCAATGCCTGGCCCCTTCATCAGCGACCGCGCACCCAATCTCGCCACTCTTTGAGAATCTCGGACAGCTCACGATCCGAGGCGAACAATTCGTCGATCTTGGCGCGAACACGATCGGTCGCCGATACTCGTGCAGGCACCGGCATAAGTCCTTTCTTCAATGCCTTGGTCGGCTCGAAGTGGCAATGGCCAAGTTGAAGTATCCGCTGGTGGCCAGATGAAAGTCTCCATCCCGTGATCGCGCTCATCGAAAATCCCCAGGCGTGCTCGCCGAAAGTCCTCACCTGTGAGCAGCGCTCAGTGTAGTTGGTGGGTTCCCGGTGGCGGCTCTGCGGAGGGTTTCGGCGGCGCCTTGGTGGTCGCGTAGCCGGTAGGGCTCACCGCCGTGGGCGATGCCAGTCGCGGTTATCAGGTCGGGCCGGCGCGCCAGATTCACTCTTGCTTAGGGACTATGTCTCGGGGGTACTGGGATGATCGGCCGCGACATTCCAGGCAAAGTTGTACGAATATTGGGCAAACAATGAGGTGCATGAATTCGGTGGCGTCCGCGCGGAGACGCTCGTTGCGCGACATCGCATCGATCCAACTAGCACCTCCTGTTGAAATCAGTCACGCTCAACTCCAATCAAGTTGAATCGATCCCCTGTTATCTCGCGAATTTCCTCGAGGTAGTTAGAGTTCATCACGCAGATGTCGGAACCTGTTGCAAGCGTGGCCATTCCGTCTTCCGGAGACATGACGCGCAGGCCGGTGGCCGGAACATACTTGCCACACTTGGCCGGGTTAATATCGATAAGGACATCCACCGGTTTGCCGCAGCGTTCCCGCAAGAGCGAGTAGATGACACCTTTCGACGCTGCACCCCATACAGCACTCGTCGCTCCCGCCCGGTCGGAAGAAATGTCGGACACCCTCGCAAGAAAATCTTTCGGGAAGTCGATACAGTCCGCATGGCTGAATACGGGTGGCCGCAAGGTGTCTAGGTCCGCGACGACATAGAGGTACTGCCCACCAAACAGATACCCGGAATCGACGACGTGGCCAAACATCTTCGAAAAGTCGGCGAGCCTGAAGTAGTTGACGTGCTCGTAGAAGATGTCGAACCAGGCTCTCGCGCGCAGGATCCACTCGAAGCACGGGACCTCGATATAGATCAGTCCACCGCCGTTGGCGGCGCGCAAGCTATCGAGGAAACCGACAGGGTTTTCTACGTGTTCCAGTACATGACGCAGCACGAGCCCCCTGGCCGACACCGTCACGCCATCGCCGAAGAAGCGACGCTGGACGGCGGGATTCTCACCCTCGTAGGTTGGATCGAAGCCCGCGATGGAGCAGCCGCGCGACTGGAGCAGCTCAAGGAAATACGCTTTACCGCAACCGACTTCGACCAACCCGTCAGTGCCGAAGTTGCGCACAATGATGTTTGCGACGTGTTCCAGATGACTTTTGAACAAAGGGCTATGCGCCTGCTCGTTCTGGTATGCAGCGTCATAGTTCATCAGCTCCGGCCGGAAGGCCGCGTTATAAACGAGGCCGCTGGTATGGTCTTGCACCAACCGAATATCGCCGCGGGGACATGCGCGCGCCTCTTCCTGGGAGTCATACATCCGGTTCTGGAAAATCGGAAACGCCGACTGCTCGTAAAGCGTTGTTGCTCCACTCATATCGCGTCCTCCCGCACGCCGACGACCCGCGGAGGGTCAAAGACGTTTTCTGGTCTTGCCCCGAATCGCAGCAGTGCACGCCGACCGTACTCGTCTGCAATGCGTTCAGCGAGCTGTCGAACGGTCACCGCTTCACCTGAGCAGATGTTCACCGCGCCTTGCTGCTGCCCCAGTGCGACATCGACGATCATCCGAGCGGCGTCTTTCACATCGAGAAAATCACGTACCTGATCACCGCGACTGAGCAGGACTTCTTGCCCAGCCTCCAATTGCCTGCGAATGTATGGCACTAGACGCCGCTCACTTTCGCCTTCCCCATACAAATAGAAGACTCGGCACCACGCAAAGCTCAGAGCTTGCGCATCCAGAAGAAATCGAAGCACCTGAAAGGCCGATGCTTTGCACGCGGCGTACAAACTATTCGGAGCCAACGGTGTATTGGTGGTCATCTGGCCGGCGGAAGAGTCGTACTCGAAACACGTTCCCAATCCGACGAATCGCTTGCCCCCGATTGACGCGAATGCGTCCGCCAGGTTGAGTGTGCCGGTAAGACACGCCAGGTTCCATGGAGACGTCAGGTATTCGCCTGGCTCCGTATACCAGGCCGCATGCACAAGGGTTTCGGATCCCTCGAGCAACTCTTTTAACCGCTCGCCGACCTCTGCGAACAAGTCAGGAGTCCGCACAATCTGTAATGCGTCACGTTCCCAACCATCAGGTAGGCGAGACGGATCGCGAACGATCACCCGCACAGAACAGCCTCTTTCGAGAAGGTTGCGCAGAATCTGCCTTCCGACAAATCCGGTCGCTCCCGTCAAGGTAACGGTCATAAGAATTTCAACTCCAGCAGGTCGAACCCAGCTTGCTCGCGTCGGCGACGGTTCTAAGACTTCATAGGTAGCTCAATCTAGGAGTTGTCGTCACAAGACGCACCGCCTCGAGGACGAGATCAGCCAATTGGGCCTGCACCTCATCGACGATGTTCCACGGCAAGTCATCACGTCGTCTGGCTGGTTTTCCCACAATGCCGGAGGCGAACGGATTGAGATATGGCTTCCTGGCAAAAACTTTTCATGCCCGGACGCTGCGCTGAACAGTTCGTCAGGGCGAGCGTAATCCTCAATCTGCACCAAGTAGCACCGCTGACAGACCTTCACCCCTAGCGGGTAGTGTAGTTCCGGCTCACACAGGTCCTCGCCACGCGGGTAGGTGTTGGATGGGTGCGTAAAGCACAGGTCAAATAAGCTGCGCGTGAATGCGGCCTCGCGGTGTCGGCAGGTCATAATGTGATTCCGGTGAAATCTGCTCCCAAGGGCGGCTGCGCCATATCACGGGGCGAAAGGCCCTGCGGTGGTAATGGCCAGGCGATGGCGAGCGCTGGGTCGTCGTATCGAACGCCGCCCTCGAAGGCGGGTTGGTAGAAGGCCGTGGTCAGATACAGCAATTCGCTGTCGGGCTCCAACGCCTGAAAGCCGTGCGCAAAACCTTCTGGGATAACAACCATCCGTGCATCGTTCTGAACCAATTCCTCTGCGTGCCAGTGCAGGAACGTTGGCGAGCCCGCTCGCAGATCCACTGCGACATCCCAGACCCGGCCGCGCAAGCAGCGGACCATTTTCAATTCCGCATGCGGCGGGTGTTGAAAGTGCAGGCCACGCACTACGCCGGCGCGACTGGTTCTCGACTGGTTGATCTGCTTGATCTGACGCTGGCCGAGCAGGCCCTGAAGTTCCTGAGCGCAGAAGAGGCGGATGAACGTGCCGCGCGCATCGCTGATAGGTAGTGACTGCACAACCATGAGATCGGCGATTGCGGTGTCGAGGATATTCATGCCTTCACCCCACCCAATCCGAGGTTGACTGCACCGCGGGACACGTTGACATTGACGCCCTCGACGAAGGCGCTCATCACCAGCATTTCCAAGGAGCCCTTCCGGTATCCCACAGGTCTTCAAGCCGATTCTTGTCCCGAAGCGTATCCATGGGTTGCCAGAAGCCGGAATGGACGAAAGCCATCAGTTGGCCGTCCGAAGCCAGCTTAGCCAAGGGGTCGCTTTCAAACGGGGTTTGATCGCCTTCAATGTAATCGAGTACTGCGGGTGACAGGACGAAAAATCCGCCGTTGATGAGGCCGCCGTCGCCCGGCGGTTTCTCGACGAAGCGCGTCACTCGGTCACCTTCGCGCTCAATGGCCCCATAGCGTCCTGGCGGAAATACCGTCGTGACTGTCGCGAGACGCCCATGGCGACGGTGGAAATCAATGCTGGCGCCGATATTGACGTCGCTGAGACCATCACCGTAAGTGAAGCAAAAAGCCTCATCATTATGGATGTAGGTCGCCACGCGCTTAAGGCGGCCGCCTGTCATGGTGTCGTCGCCCGTATCCACCAACGTGACACGCCAGGGTTCTGCGTGGTGCTCATGGACCTGCATGCTGTTGGTGGACATATCAAAAGTCACGTCCGACATGTGTAAGAAATAGTTGGCGAAGTATTCCTTTATGACGTAACCCTTATAACCACAGCAGACGATGAATTCATGAATTCCGTGGTGGGAGTAGAGCTTCATGATATGCCACAGGAGCGGCCGACCGCCGATCTCCACCATCGGTTTGGGGCGGATGACGGTTTCTTCTCTGAGGCGCGTACCGAGGCCTCCAGCCAGTAATACGGCTTTCATTGGAATTGATCGATCGCGGGTAATGGCAATGTATTACCTCTCCAAGAGACGCCAGACCATCAGATACAATTCTCGGCACTCACAAAGAAACCCAACTGCCTGCACTTGGAACCGACCGTTCCAGGCTCTTATGGATGGTGAATGCGTCTTTTCGTATCGCGTTCAGACGGATTGTCGCGGTCTTCGGTCCTGACACGGTTCTAAATCGTATCCGTCAATAGCTGTCATCGGCAACCGAAAATTGACTAGTTATCGGCAAGGTGGCTTGCAGTCAACGTCACAACAGTTGATAGTCGGGCGAGGTTGGCGGTGCTCTGAAAAGTTCGGCCGGTTTGCGGTCTTGGAGGAGGAGGCCGGGTCGGTTGTGAATCGCGTATTCGACCGCGCGTAGGTGGTCGGGTGAGCAGGTGCTCAGGCCGGCGCCCTCGGGGGAAGTATTTGCGTAGTAGCCCATTGGCCTTTCCGTTACTGTCGCGGTGCCACGTTGACGTCGCAGGTGCCGAGCGATTTTTGCGGGCTCCACCGTTGCGCTAGCAGGTCCGCGAGCAGCTTGCATAAGCCGTGGTTCTTGTCGACTCGCCGTTGGTGACGGCGGGCTCCACTTTGGAGCGCCGAGCGGTGGGCTCCGTCACGGCGGATACTCGCCATCGTGGCGACTGTTGCGGCGCAATTCTCTGGATATCCTCGACGAGGCCCTGGCGAAAAGGCAATCGCCGCATGCTCATGCCAGCGCGGCGCAGATCGGCAATGGCGAGCCACTCGTTCTCCGACAGGTAGCGATCACGAATTTGGCGCACGGCCAAACGATCCAATGCTGGCAGGAAGTCGGCAGCTTCGCCACGCCGGTAGGTCTAACATCGCCGCCCAATTATTTGCTGAGGTCCGCGCAACCCCAACTTCACGGTCGGCTGCCGCGCTGACCGGCCCCGAGTCCACAACTCCACAAGCCGCTGACCTTTGGCCGACTGTGGACGCCGTTCGGGACCCTTCTTCCACGACGGGACGTTGACAACAACCTCGCGAACCTAGGGGGGAGCTTCGACTCCGACTAGAAACCACCGTGCCGTGCTGTGGTCAGCATCCAGTTGCCGCCGCCATTAGCTTGTGGTGGTAAGCAAATTAACTCGCTGGCGCAACCCACGTATCGGCGGCGGCTGCGTTCTTCAGTCGCTATGTAATGGAGCCCAGACCTAAAGACCTCTGCAATCGTTCCGCTGTTCTGCTAAGCGGCCACCCGAGCACTCGTCGAGCGAGAGGCGGCGGGGCGGGTTCAGTAGCCACGACACATCCCGGGACCGTGCCGTAATCGGGAACCGACGGTGTGGCAGGCGTGCACCAACCCCAGCCTAAACGATCACCATTAAGCTGCATGTTCATAATGACCTCTCCGGAGAATGAGCATTCGACGCCCGTGACTTTCGCTGACCTGCAGATTCACCCCGCGGTCCTGCAGGCCGTCGGCGACGTCGGGTACGAAACGCCGACGGCCATCCAGGCCGAGACGATTCCGGCCCTGATGGCCGGTTCCGACGTGGTGGGGCTGGCGCAGACGGGCACCGGCAAGACCGCCGCTTTCGCCATCCCGATCCTGTCCAAGATCGATATCGCCAGCAAGACGACACAGGCGCTGGTGCTGGCGCCCACCCGCGAGCTCGCCCTGCAGGTGGCCGAGGCATTCAGCCGCTACGGCGCTCGTCTGCCGCAACTCAACGTGTTGCCCATCTACGGCGGCTCGTCGTACAGCGTCCAACTCGCCGGGCTGAAGCGCGGCGCACACGTCGTCGTCGGAACCCCAGGCCGGGTCATCGACCATCTGGAACGCGGGACGCTGGACCTGTCGCGGGTGGACTACCTGGTGCTCGACGAAGCCGACGAAATGCTCACCATGGGCTTCGCGGAAGAAGTCGACCGCATCCTGGCCGACACTCCGGAATACAAGCAGGTCGCCCTGTTCTCGGCCACCATGCCGCCGGCCATCCGCAAGCTCACCACCAAGTACCTGCACGATCCGCTGGAAGTCACGTCCAAAGCGAAAACCGCCACCGCCGAGAACATTTCGCAGCGCTACATCCAGGTCGCGGGCCCGCGGAAGATGGACGCGCTGACCCGAGTCCTCGAAGTGGAGCCGTTCGAGGCGATGATCGTCTTCGTCCGTACCAAGCAGGCGACCGAAGAAGTCGCCGAAAAGCTGCGTGCCCGAGGGTTTTCCGCAGCCGCGATCAACGGAGACATCCCACAGGGGCAGCGTGAGCGCACCGTCGCCGCGCTGCGGGACGGCGGCGCGAAGGGCATCGACATCCTCGTCGCCACCGACGTCGCGGCAAGGGGGCTCGACGTCGAGCGCATTTCGCACGTCGTCAACTACGACATCCCGCACGACACCGAGTCCTATGTGCATCGCATCGGGCGCACCGGCCGGGCGGGCCGTTCGGGCAACGCGCTGCTCTTCGTCTCGCCTCGCGAGCGCCACCTGCTCAAGGCGATCGAAAAAGCCACGCGCCAAACGCTTACCGAAACCGAGCTGCCCACCGTCGAGGACGTCAACGCCCAACGGGTAGCCAAGTTCGCAGATTCGATTACCGCCGCTCTCGGCGCTCCGGGGATCGAGTTGTTTCGCCGACTGGTCGAAGATTACGAACGCGAACACAACGTCCCGATGGCTGACATCGCGGCAGCCCTGGCCTTGCAGTCGCGCGACAGCGAGGTATTCCTGCTACCTCCCGACCCGCCCGAAAGGCCCCGGGAGAAGCGGGATAAGCGCTCGGAGCGCCCCGAGAAACCGAGGCGCAATATCGACTTCGCGACTTACCGCGTCTCGGTCGGGAAGCGGCACAAGATCGGGCCCGGCGCGATCGTCGGGGCCATCGCCAACGAGGGCGGCCTGCACCGCAGCGATTTCGGCCACATCAGCATCGGGCTGGACACCTCATTGGTGGAGCTGCCGGCGAAGCTGCCCAAGGCCGTGCTGAAGAAGCTTGAGAACACTCGGATCTCGGGCGTGCTGATCGATCTGCGGCCAGAACGGCCTGACCGGGCAGACCGGCCCTCTCGGCAGGGCCGCTCGAACCGACCGGGCAAGCCGCCCCGCAGGAAACACACCGAATGACCCTGTCCGAGGAACAAGACGCTCAGGGGGGACTCGAGCAGGTCGCACACGTAGACCGGGTCGCGTCGCTCACCGGGATTCGCGCGCTGGCGGCCCTGCTGGTGGTCGGCACACACGCCGCGTACACCACCGGCAAGTACACGCACGGCTACTGGGGCCTGGTGGGTGCTCGGCTGGAGATCGGCGTCCCGATCTTCTTCGTGCTGTCGGGTTTCCTGCTGTTCCGCCCATGGGTGCACGCGGCTGCAAAAGGCGGCCCGCCACCATCGGTGAGTCGCTACGCGCGACACCGGGTTCGGCGCATCATGCCCGCCTACGTCATCACCGTGTTGTTTGCCTACGCGCTCTACCACTTCCGCGAGGCTGGGCCGAACCCTGGGCACAGCTGGTTGGGGTTGATCCGCAACCTGACCCTGACGCACATCTACACCGACGGCTATCTGGGGAAGTACCTGCACCAGGGACTGACGCAGATGTGGAGTCTGGCCGTCGAGGCCGCGTTCTATGTGACGTTGCCGTTCCTGGCGTACTTCCTGTTCGTGGTCGTCTCGCGGCGACGATGGCAGCCCAAGGTGGTGCTGGCCGCACTGATCGCGCTGACGCTGATCAGCCCAGGTTGGTTGGTGCTGGTGCACACCGATCACCTGTTCCCGGACGGCGCCCGCCTGTGGCTACCGACGTATCTGGCGTGGTTTCTCGGCGGCATGCTGCTGGCCGTGCTGCAGGCGATGGGCGTGCGCTGTTACGCCTTCGCGGCGATACCACTGGCCGTCGTCGCCTATTTCATCGTTTCCACGCCCATCGCGGGCGCACCCACAACGTCGCCGGCCTCGCTCAGCGAGGCGCTGGTCAAGACCTGCTTCTATGCCGTGATCGCCACGCTGGCGGTCGCGCCGTTGGCGTTGGGTGACCAGGGTTGGTACTGGAAGCTGCTCGCGAGTCGTCCCGTGGTGTGGCTCGGTGAGATTTCCTACGAGATCTTCCTGATCCACCTGATCACCATGGAGTTCGCCATGGTCTACATCGTGCGTGCCCACGTGTACACCGGTTCGATGCTGTACCTCTTCGTTGCCACCGTGGTGGTGACCGTCCCGCTGGCGTGGGTGCTGCACCGCTTCACCCGCGTCAAGGCCGGCTAGATCGTCGCCGCTGTCACCGGGCAGCCCACCCGCTCGACAAAGGTTAGGGTAACCTTACTCGCATGGCCGAACTGAGGACATCGCACGGTTGGCAGGGTGCGGTGATGAAGCTGATGGGCGCCGGCGACTACCGCCTCACCGTCACTGGTCGCCGCGAAATCAGCCCCCGCTACCTGCGCCTGAGCTTCGATGCCGGCGGGATGCTCGACAACCACCCGGTACACCCCACCATGTGGATTCGCCTGTGGTTCGCTGACGGGCACCAACGCGGTTACACGCTGGTCGACCCGGACCCGGCGGCCGGCACCTTTGACATCGAGTTCGCCCTGCACTGCGGCCGAGCGTCGGACTGGGCGCGGGCCGCGCAGCCGGGCGACACCATCGAGGCGACGGTGTTGGGCAGCAAATTCGCAATTCCCGAGCCGGCACCCTCGGGTTACGTGATTGTCGGCGACACGGCGTCATTGCCGGCGATCAATTCCTTGCTCGCTGCGATTGGGGACACCCCCGCACAGGTGTTTCTCGAGGCTTGTTGCGATGACGACAAATGCCTGCCGCTGGCGCGCACCGAGAACGTCACCTGGGTGGACCGGATCAACGGCGGCGGCGAACTGCTCGCGACGGTGCGCTCGGCGGCGTTCGACGCCGCCGATCACTTCGGCTGGGTGGCCTGCGACACCCGCACCACCCGATCGGTCGCCAAGGTGTTTCGCGAGGAGTTCGGCATTCCGCGCAAATGGATTAAGGCACAAGCCTATTGGATGGCCTGACTACTGCCTGACTACTGGATAGCCTCACGGGCCGACACCATGACCGGGGCGAGGAACTCCTCGATCATCGCCCGTTCGTCGGCCTCGTCGCGGCCCGGAAACATCAACAGCGAGACGATGATCCGCACCGCCCAACGGGCGCGTCGTTCGACGATGGACGGCGCCCCGTCGGTCTGCGACACGAGTCCGAGGGAGTGCAGGAACGAGGCGGCCAGAGCCGTGATCACCTCGGACTGGTCTGCCATCCGGGCGCCGATGGGGGCGCGTGTGGCGAGGAACCACGCGGCCAACGGTGGACTCTCGCGCACCATGCGCAAGGTGGCGAGGATGCTAGAGACCAGCCGTTCCCGCGGGTCCTCATCGTCGTCAGCCCCACTCAGAACCTGTCGGCCCAGTCGATGCGTCTCGCGGTGCACATACGCGATGCGCAGCGCCTCGCGGCTCTCGAAGTATCGGTAGAGGGTGGCGCGGGAACATCCTGCGGCTGCCGCGATTTCGTTCATGCCGACCGATTCCGGATCGCGCTCGGTAAACAGTCGCTCGGCGGCATCCAGTATCCGGTCGGCTGCCGCCTCGGTGCGTCGGTCGGCAAGCCAATCCTTGCTGGAGCCCGCCATCAGCGCATCCGGATCGGCACCGACAATGGTCGTCGAACATAGCCGCCCCCAGACCATACGATGCACGACTCGTCGACCTCGAAATCTGGACAGCGGGAGAGTAATTCGCTTAGGGCAACCCGTGATTGCATTCGAGCGGCAGCGGCCCCTAGGCAATGGTGGGCGCCCTGGCTGAAGGTCATGATGTTGCGCGGGCACCGCCTGACGTCGAGTTCGCCTGCGTCCGGACCGTATTGGCGCTCGTCGCGGTTGGCCGAACCGTATAGCAGCAAGACGCGGCGACCGGCGGGAATGGTGGTGTCATGGATGGTGACGTCACGGGTGGCCGTGCGGGCCAGGTTCTGCACCGGAGAGGTCAACCGCAGCAATTCATCGACGGCGTCCGGGATGAGTCCGGGCTCGTCGATCAACATCTGGCGCTGGTCGGGCCGTTCGTGCAGCAGTTGCATAGAACCTCCGAGCATGCCGGTCACGGTGTCGTTACCACCGGTGACCATCGTAAACGTAAAGCCCAAAATCGACAGCACGCCGGCGATATCACCATCGGCGCCCACTCCGGCAGAAACCAGGTGCGAGATCGTGTCGTCGCCGGGATCGGTCCGCCGTCGTTCGATCAGTGTGGTGAAGTAGGCCATGATCTCCCCGACCGCGTTCCCGGCCGGTCCCAACGCACTTGCGATGCCGCCGTCTGCGGTGTTGGCGGCGACGATGGCCTGGGTCCAGCCGTCGAACTGCACCCAATCTTCCTCGGGCACACCAAGATAATGTGCGACGACCATGGACGGGAGCGGCTTGAACAGTTCCGTGACGATGTCGCCGCGGCCGTTCGCGCGCAGCCTCTCGATCCGCTCGACGACGAACTCGCGCACCTTGGGCTCGACTGCCTCGACCTGACGCGGGGTGAATCCGCGCGACACCAACTTGCGAAATTGGGTGTGAACCGGCGGATCCTGCATCACCATGGGCAAGTTGTCTTGCAGTCCGAGCATTTCCAGGTCGCCGTAGTTCACCGTCAAGCCCTGTGCCGACGAGAATGTCTGGTGGTTCCGTGCCGCCGCCCAGACATCGGCGTGACGCGACAGCACGTAGTAGTCATGCTCGGGATTCGCCGGGGGGACGACGCGGTGCACCGGGTCGTGGTCCCGTAGCGCCCGGTACATCGGCCAGGGGTTAGACCAGGTCTCGGCGGTGGCCAGCCGGAACTTGACCGGCACTTCCTGAGACGGATGAGACAAAGCTGTCGACATGTCTTATTGGTACGACAGGTCGGGCTGAATGTCAACCGATTGACGGTGCCGGCATCTCACGACGATCTCTTTTGAGCAAACTTCCGGCAGCTTGCCCGCGATGCGCGGAGTCGCATCCCGCCTTCTGCTATAACGTTGGCTCTTATGGCCGGTCGAAGCCGTCGCGAGAACCGTTGGCGCACAGCGCTTCACGTAACTCTATCGGCATGCGTTGCGGCTGTCCTGGCGCTCGCCACCAGCCCGGTCGCTCAGGCGGCCGCCGTCACGGCGACGTTGCAGGTGCAACATACGTGGCAGGACGGGTTCATCGCCCGCTACGTCGTCACTAATTTGAGCATGGCGCAGGTGTCGGACTGGCGGCTCGAATTCGACATGCCGGTGGGGCAGTCCCTGTCGCACACCTGGAACAGCAGCTTCACGCAATACGGCACGCACTTCGTGATCACCCCGGCGAACTGGAATCGCACCATCGCACCCGGTGGTTCGGCCACCGGCGGCATGAGGGGAGTGCTGACCGGTACTTACTCGCCACCGGTGAATTGCCGGATCAACGGGGTGCCCTGCAGTTAGGTGGCGACGGCCGCTATCGGTGGTGAGCCTGTAATCCTGCAGGTCCCCACTCAACCTTCTCCTGCAGGATTTCAGGCTCGGCGATGTGCGCGGCGAGGCGGGCTTGGTGCGTCGGGATGAGGGCCGCGTCGAGCGGTGACCCTGTATTTCTGCAGGTCTTTACTCGAACTTTTTCTGCAGGATTTCAGGCTCGGCGGCGAGGCGCGAGGAGGCGAGGCGGTGAGCAGGCCGCGTCGATGCGGAGCCGGCGAGCCGGCGATTACGCAACGCCCCGACGCGCCGCTGAGACGCGTCGCAAAGCTGCACGCCCGCCGGTTACGGCTAGATACCCGAGCCGGGATTCAAAATCCCGCCCGGGTCCAACGCCTGCTTGATGCGGCGATTCAGATCCATCACGTCGGGTCCGAGGTAGTCTTCCAGCCACGGCAGCTTCAACCGGCCGACACCGTGCTCGCCGGTGATCGTGCCGCCCAAATCAATTGCCAGATCCATGATTTCGCCGTACGCGAGCTGTGCGCGCTCGGCCATCGCCGCGTCGTTAGGATCAAACACCAACAGCGGGTGGGTGTTGCCGTCACCGGCGTGCGCGATCACCGAGATCATCAGCTCTCGCTCCTCGGCGATGCGTGCGATCCCGGTGACCAAGTGGCCCAGCGCGGGCAGCGGCACCCCGACGTCTTCGAGCAACAACGATCCCTTGGCTTCGACGGCCGGGATGCAGAACCGCCGGGCGGCGACGAAAGCCTCGCCCTCGTCCGGGTCGTCGGTCGAAAACACTTCCTTTGCACCGTTTTCCGCGAACACCTCGGCTATTACTTTGGCATCCTGGCTGCCGGCCCGGCCGCGTTCGTCGGAGCCGGCCACCAGCATCGCCGCGGCGTCGCGGTCCAGGTCCATCCGCAGCGTGTCCTCGACGGCATTGATTGCTACCGAGTCCATGAACTCCAGCATGGCGGGGCGGAGCCGGGCCGTGACTCCCAAGACCGCGTCGATCGCCTGTTCCACCGAAGCAAAGCTCGCCACCACCACGCTCAACGCGTTCTGGGCGGGCAGTAGTCGCAGCGTCACCTCGGTGATGACACCGAGCGTCCCTTCGCTCCCGACGAATAGCTTCGTCAACGAAAGCCCGGCCACGTCCTTCAGCCGCGGCCCGCCCAGTCGCACGGCGGTCCCATCGGCAAGCACCACCTGCATGCCCAGCACATAGTCGGTGGTGACGCCGTACTTTACGCAGCACAGCCCGCCCGCATTGGTGGCGATGTTGCCGCCGATGCTGCAGATCTCGTACGACGAGGGATCGGGCGGATACCACAGCCCGTGCTCGGCGACGGCCTTCTTGACCTCGGCGTTGAACAGGCCCGGCTGACACACCGCGGTGCGGGTGACCGGGTCGACGGTGATGTCGCGCATCTTTTCCGTCGACAGCACGATCCCGTTGTCCACCGCGGTCGCCCCGCCCGACAACCCGGAACCTGCCCCACGCGTCACGACCGGCACCGAATGGGCCGACGCCCACCGCAGCACGGTTTGCACCTCTTCGGTACGGCGCGGCCGGACCACCGCCAGCGGCTTACCCGCCGACGGGTCAAAGGCGCGGTCTTGCCGGTAACCCTCGGTCACCGCAGGGTCGGTGACCACCATTCCCTCGGGCAGGTCGGCAATCAGCCCTGCCAGCAGATCGGCGCTCACCGGGCCGATCTTAGGCCCTTACCTCAGCGGCCGATTCAACGGCGAACTCCGGCTCCCGGTCCAGTTCGCGCAGCGACGGTAGCCGGATGCAGATCAGTCCGGTCACCAGGATCGGCACCGCCAGCGCGAAGAACGTCACCTTCAGCCCTGCCGCGTCGGTCAGTGGGCCCGCCAGCAGCAAGCCCAGCGGACCCGCGGCGTAGGCCATCGACGTCATCACACCGACGACCCGCCCGCGCAGATAGTGCGGTGCCCGCGTCTGCATCACGTAGTTGTAGATCGGCTGGATGGGTCCGTAGACCAACCCGATCACCGCACACATCACCAGGATCACCGGCAACGGCGGCAGCACCGCGATCACGAGTGTCGCCGCACCAAAACTCGACACCGCCGTCAGCATGATCAACCGCCGCGACATGTATGACGCCACTACCGCGTAACCCAGCGCGCCCAACAGGCTGCCGATCGACAGCGCCACCAGCGCCGAGCCCAGCTGCCCGGGTTGCTGGCGGTCGCTGAAGTACTTCGGGAACAGCACGCTCTCCATCGGCAGGTACAGCGCCGTCACCGTCAGGTCGATCAGCGCCAGCGCGCGCAGCACTCGCAGACTCCACACGAAACGCAGGCCCTCCACGACGCCGGACACCAGGCCCTCCGGCCGGGTGGAGTGGTGCGGCTTGCCCGCTCCCTCGAGCTGCAAGACGGCCATCGCCAGGATGGACAATCCGAATGCCCCGGCGGTGACCCACATCGTGGTGATGCCGCCGATGGTGGCGATCATCAGGCCGCCGATGCCCGGGCCCACCACAAACGCCACGTTGAGCACTGCCTCATAGATGCTGTTGGTCCGGTCCAGCGACCAACGAGCCCGGGCGGCCGCCTCGGGCAGCATCGATTGGCGGGCGGTAATCCCGGCCGGGTCGAACAGCGCTCCGCAGGCACCCAGGATGGCCAGCACCGCCACGTTCACCGCGTCGACGCCGAACGCCCACGCCACCACGGGGACGGCGGCCACCGACGCCGCAGACAGCACGTCGGAAACAATCGAGACGCAGCGGCGGCCGAAGTAGTCGACCGCGGTGCCCGCAATCAGCGTGGAGAACAGCAGCGGCAGCGTCGTCGCGCCGGCCACGATCGAGGCCTGCCCGGCGCTGCCCTGGCGCTGCAACACCAGCCACGGGAACGCGATTATCGAGATGCCGTTGCCGGCACACGACATCAGCGTGGCGAGGAGAATCAGGTAGGCCGGGCCGCGGCTGGTGGTGTTCATGGCGATCGCGGCTGAATGTAGCCCCGCGGCCCGAACGGAGCCACCGATTTTTTTGCCGCAGTGCAGGATGGTGCTGTGCTCATCCACCCGAATACCGGCCAGGCGTTCGGTTCTCCGGTAAGCCCGGGCACCGGTTGGCCGGGCGATCCGGCGACCCCGCAGACGCCGGTGGCGCGCGACGCGGCGCAGGTCGTCGCCCTGGCGAAGAAAGCAGGCTCGATCGCGGAGCTCGACGCCGTGGTCAGTGTGTGCCGAGCGTGCCCCCGGCTGGTCAGTTGGCGTGAGGAGGTCGCCGTCACCAAGCGCCGAGCCTTCGCCAACCAGCCGTATTGGGGACGACCGGTACCGGGCTGGGGATCGGAACGGCCCTGGTTGCTGATCGTCGGCCTGGCTCCCGCGGCAAACGGCGCCAATCGCACCGGGCGCATGTTCACCGGGGACCGCTCGGGTGACCAGCTCTACGCCGCGCTGCACCGTGCCGGCCTGGTAAATCAGCCGACCAGCGTCGACGCGGCGGACGGGTTGCAGGCAAACGGCATCCGGATCACGGCGCCGGTGCGCTGCGCGCCGCCGGCCAACGCCCCGACCCCGGCCGAACGCATCACGTGCTATCCGTGGCTGGAGGCCGAGTGGCACCTGATCTCCGATCACGTTCGGGTGATCGTGGCCTTGGGCGGGTTCGGCTGGCAGGTAGCGCTGGGACTGCCGGCGGCGGCCGGCATGCGCAAGCCAAAATTCGGTCATGGCGCAGTCGCGGAGCTGCCATCAGGTGTGCGGTTGCTCGGCTGTTACCACCCGAGCCAGCAAAACATGTTCACAGGTAAGTTGACTCCGGCGATGCTGGACGAGATTTTCGTCGAAGCGAAGAAGCAGGCAGGGGTTAAGTGACGAGAACGGTTCTTATATCGGGTGCCAGCGTCGCGGGTACGACCGCGGCGTACTGGCTTCAGCAGCAGGGCTTTTCCGTGACGGTGGTGGAGCGTTATCCGGGGCTGCGACCAGGCGGGCAAGCGATCGACGTGCGCGGTCCTGCACTGACTGTGCTGGACCGCATGGGGCTGTTGGCCGCCGCGGAGGAAAAGAAGACCCGAATCCGCGGCGCGTCCGTCGTCGATCGTGACGGCAACGAGCTGTCCCGCGACACCGAATCGACACTGACCGGCGGGCCGATCGACAATCCCGACATCGAGTTGTTGCGTGACGACCTCGTCCAATTGCTCTATCAGGCAACCCAACCCGACACCGAGTACGTCTTCGACGACAGCATCGTCTCGATCCGCAGTTTCGGCGAGACGGTCGAGGTGACGTTCAGGTATGGGGAGCCCCGCAATTTCGACCTGGTGATCGGTGCCGACGGCTTGCACTCCAATGTTCGGGAGTTGGTGTTCGGCCCCGAGGAGAGATTCATCAAGAGGCTGGGCACGCACGCGGCGATCTTCACCATCCCCAACTTCTTGAACCTCGACTACTGGCAAACATGGCATTACGGCGACAACAGCATGGCCGGCGTCTACAGCGCCCGCGACAACACCGAGGCGCGTGCCATGTTGGGCTTCTTGGATCCCGATCTGCACATCGATTACCGCGAGACCGAAGAGCAGTTCGCGGAGCTGGAACGGCGGATGGCCGACGACGGCTGGATACGTCCGCAGCTACTGAGCTACATGCGTTCGGCACCCGACTTCTACTTCGACGAGATGGCGCAGATCCTGATGGATCACTGGTCGATCGGCCGGGTGGTGCTGGTGGGTGACGCCGCATATTGCTGCTCGCCGCTGTCGGGTCAGGGAACCAGCGTGGCCTTGCTGGGCGCCTACATACTTGCCGGCGAGCTCAAGAAGTCCACCCGCAACACCTTCGTCGACCACGGTGAGGCGTTCACCAACTACTTCCAGCGGTTCAAGGCCTACACCGAGGGCAACCAATTCCTGGCCACCGACAACATCCCCGGCGGCGCGCCGATCTCCCAGGAACAGTTCGAATACATCATCAATTCGATCGAGCTGCCGGACTACTGACCCGGCACTAGAGCCGGGGAACGTTCCCGCAGTAAAAGGCGTTGTGGCGATCGTGCGTCTTTCCGTCCTTGATCTCGTTCCGGTCCGCACCGACCAGTCCACCGGCGACGCGCTGGCGGCGACCGTGTCGTTGGCGCAGACCGCGGACCGGCTGGGTTTCACCCGCTACTGGGTGGCCGAACACCACAACATGCCGTCCGTGGGCGCTACCAGCCCTCCGGTGTTGATCGCCTACCTGGCCGCGCAGACCTCGCAAGTGCGACTGGGCTCCGGTGGGGTGATGCTGCCCAACCACGCGCCCCTGGCGGTGGCCGAGCAGTTCGCGCTGCTGGAAGCGGCGGCGCCCGGACGCATCGACCTGGGTATCGGCCGCGCGCCCGGGTCCGACCCGGTCACGTCCTACGCCCTGCGCGGGGGCCGTGACGACCGCGACATCGAGAACTTCCCCGAGTACCTCGACGACGTGGCGGCGCTGATGAGCGCCCGCGGGGTGGTGGTGCCGCTGCGGTCGGGGGATTACCGGCTCAAGGCGACCCCGGCCGCGACAAGCGAACCGCGGCTGTGGCTGCTGGGGTCCTCGATGTATTCCGCGCACCTGGCCGCCGCCAAGGGCCTGCCGTATGTCTTCGCGCATCACTTCTCCGGCAAGGGCACCGAGGAAGCGCTCGAGGTCTATCGCACCCGCTTCAAGCCCAGCACCTTCGCCGCCGAGCCGGTGACATTCCTGACGGTCAATGCCGCGGTGGCCGACACGCACGACGAGGCGGTGGCGTTGATGCTGCCGAACCTGCAGATGATGGCGCGGCTGCGGACCGGGCAGCCGCTCGGTCCCGTGCCGCTGGTCGAAGAGGCGGCGGTAGCGCAACTCAGTCCGGCGCAGCAGCACATCGTGGACTCCGGCTTGGAGCGGGCCGTCGTCGGCGCACCCGCGGAGGCCGCCGAACAGCTGCGCGCGCTCGCCGAACGGTTCGGTGTCGACGAGGTGATGGTGCACCCGGTGGCCTCAGCGCACCGCGGCACCGATCCCGCGACCAGCCCCGCCCGGGTAGCGACACTGGAGCTGCTCGCCAAGGAGCTGTTCTAGTCGATCGCTCGCGCCTGCTTCGACGCCTCGGGGGTGTGCGTGGTGATCCACTTCAGCATCGGTCCCGCCGGCAGCGGCGGACTGTGCACGAACCCCTGGGTGATCGTGCAGCCATAGCGCCGCACCGCGCTCAGAGTCACCTCGTCCTCGACTCCCTCGGCCACTAGATCGGCCCCCAGGCTTTGCGCCAAGGCGACTGTGGACCGCACGATGGCCACCGAGCGCGGATCCTGGGCCAGCCGCGCCACAAATCGGCGATCGAGTTTGAGCTCGTCCACCGACACATCCTGGAGGCGGGCCAGCGACGACCACCCGGTGCCGTAGTCGTCCAGCGAGATCCGAACGCCCAGGCGTCGCAGCGAAGCCACGGTATTGCGAGATCGTGCCGAGTCGACGAGGGTGCTCTCGGTGATCTCGATGATCAGTGCTTCGGGGGGGAGATCGTGGGCCTGCAGTAGTCGCTCGATGGTGCCCACCAAGTCCAGGTCGAGAAGATTCGCTGTCGAGAGGTTCACCGCCACCGTCAGCGATACGCCCTGATCCCGCCAGGATCGGATCTGTTCGAGGGCCATGTTCACCGTGCGGTGGGCCACCTGGCGCATCAGGCCGGCGCGTTCGGCGGCGGGCAGGAACTCTTCTGGTAGCAACAGGCCGCGGCTGGGATGATGCCAGCGCAGCAGTGCTTCCAGGCTGTGGATGCTGCCGTCGCGCGCGTTGATCTTGGGCTGGTAATGACAGGTCAGTTCGTCGGCATCCGACAACGCGGCGCGCAGGTCCTCGATGACGTGCGGATCGTTGTCACGATAAAGCTCGAACGCAGGGTCGTACACCGCGATCTTGCCTTTGGCCGACTTGGCGTGCGGGATTGCGGTTTCGGCGTGCGTCAGCAATTCCTGCGGGTGCTCACAGTGGTCGGGATACAACACGATGGCAACGCGGGCATCGACTTGCACGGTGATCGGGTCCAATGCGAACGGTTCGCACAAGACCTCGAGCAATCGGCCGGCCTGCGCACGCGCGGCGATGAGGTCTGCGCCCTCGGACAGCAGCACCGCGAATTGGTTATCGCTTACCCGTGCAAGCAGATCGCCGCGACGAACGTTGGCCGAGAGTCGATTCGCGATGTGGCACAACAGGTCATCGCCGAAGTGCCGCCCGATCGAGTCGTTGATCTCTTGGAACTCATAGAGTTCCAACAGCAACAATGCCCGGCGGGACGGCATCCTGGCCGCCAACGAGGGCGGGTGTACGGGTGCTGTGATGAGCGCTGTGACCATCGCGCGTCGATTGGGCAAGGCCGTCAAGTCGTCGGTCATGGCCTGCTTGTGGCTTTCGGCCAAGAAACTGACATCCCGGAAGGTCACCGAGTATCGGGCAGCGACCGCGACAAGGGTCAACGCGGCCAGTGTCGTGGCCGATAGCGAATTGTGCCCGAGGATGGTGACCGCAAGCGCCACGACGGTGCACGCCACGGGTACCAGGTAAGAGTCCAGCCCACGTCTGGGTTGGGCCGGCGCGGGCGAAGACGGCGCCCAACTCGCCAACGCGATGAAATAGGCCGAGGCCGGCCAGCAGGCATCCAGCACGGTGCCGGCGCGGTAGGCACCGGCGGACGTCTCGAACAGATAGGCGGTGTCCGCGGCGGCAAACAGTACGAATCCCAGCACCAGCAGAATCCAACGACGTTCGTTGCGCCAGCCCAGGATTGGCAACATGCTGGCTGCCAACGCCAGCAGCATCAGATCGCCCCAGGGATAAAGCAACCCCACCAGGACCGTGGCCGGCGCGCGGGTAGCGGCGGCATCGATGGGCCCGGCCGTGAGCGCCGCGGCCACCGCGGCCATGGCCAATCCGCACACCACTGAATCTAGTCGCACCGGTATCGGCACGCGCTTCAGCCGCGCCCGCATGAGCAGCAGGATGCCGGCAAACGCCAGTGGGTAGAACGCCAAGTACGCCGGATCCGCCGCCGACGGCGATTGTCCGTCTGGCACCCACGCGGCGTAGATGATGTCGCCCAGCGCGGACGACGTGGCCGCAGCCGCGATCAGAATCCACCCGTATCGGTCCACGGTCACCCGCCACGCGCGTACGGCGACCACGATCGCTGGCAACAGGTTCAGCGCCGGATATACGAATTTCGCGAGAAATACGCTGTCGTCGGTCTTTTGGAAGATCACACTGGCCACCGCGAATGCCACCACGCCAATACCCAACAGCGCCAGAGTGATTCGAATGAGCGTGGGAGGCCACCGGATGCCGTGGGGGGCCTCAGTCAGCTGATCGAGTACGCGAACGGGTGCATCGACGGACGCCGCAGCTGCGTCAGTGCCTCGCCGCATGATCCGCACCTTCGCGGGCGTGTCGGTTACGTCCGCGACCACCCCGGCGTCGCGGCGGTGGGGCGGACCCGGGGATTCGTCGACCCCCGATATCGCCGTATCCGAGATCGGGACAAAACTACGAATGCATTGGCCGCCATCACGTTTCGCGGCATACATGGCAAGGTCGGCGTGCCGCAGGAGTTCGTCGACGGTGCAGTTCGACGACGCGGTGGCCACGGTGAAGCCGATGCTTGGTCGGATGGCCAACGGGACGCCGTCGATGACAATTGCCGCGCTGAAGCATTCCAGGACGCGTTGTGCCGTCGCCCACGACTCCTCTACCGACCTTTCGATCAGCACCGCGAACTCGTCACCGCCGAGGCGGGCAACAAGACCGGACTCCTGCACCGCGGTGGTAAGCCGGTCCGCGACCCGGGTCAAGAGTTCGTCGCCGGCCGGGTGGCCCAACGCGTCATTGACCGATTTGAAGTTGTCCAGGTCCAGACACAACACCGCAACCGTTGCGCCGGTCTGCCGTTGGTTGCCGACGGATTGCTCAAGGCGCCGCAAGAAGTGGGCGCGATTGGCCAGCCCGGTCAGGCTGTCTCGAAATGCTTCTTGCGACACTTCTTTCAGCAGGCCCTGGTTTTCCAGAAGGACGACGAACTGGCGGGCCAGCACGGCGGTCACCAAGATTCCCAGCTCTACGGTCAATATCGGCCGGTGCACCATCATCTGCCCTACCGCTTCACTCATGCAGACGACCGCGGCCAGTAATAGCGGCAGGTACGGCAACCACAGTCGCGCGCGGGACCTGATCACCGCCCGCGTTTCGTCCGGATAAGCCAGCACGGGCGGCTCGTTGATGCTCGCGAGGGCCGCCAGCGCGATCATGCACATCCCGACTATCCGAGTGATGTCGACGAGATCGCCGCTGTGGTAGCTGCCCATCCCGCTGTGGAACACGACCAGGAGGTCGGCAACACCGATCGTTATAACCCCCCCGGCCACCACGCTCAGGCTCAGTCGGTTTTCGGCACGAGCTCGCGAAAACGCGATGATCGCGGTCGTCATGACAACCACATCGGCGGCGACATGGGTGAGCGTCGCCGCCTTTGGGCCACTGCCCTCCATGACCAGCTTTCGCAGGACAGACACCCACGAGACCACGAACAGCGAGGTGGCAACGATGACGCCGTCCAGGACCAGGTGCCAGGGAATGCGGCGAACCGGACGGGACAGCAGCACCAGCGTCGCGATGGCGCCCAGCGGATAGAGCATCTGGACAACCTCCGCCGCGGCCGGATGAGCGGCGTGCTCGAACTCCGACCGGACCTCCACGACCGCCCAGATGACTTCGCCGACCGCCCAACCCAACAGGGCCGTCATTAGGGCCAGCCAGCCGAGCCGGTGCCGCCCCGCCCGGCGCCGGGCCGCCAATCCGGCGCATGCCGCGCCGACCACGAGGCAGAGCACCGTCACAAATTCGTTGATCGGTTCCGTCGCATAACCGCCCCGCCAGCCCAACCAGGTCGAGGCGACGACCAGCGCTATGCCCAGCCCGTAGCCCGCCACGATCAGCCAGCCGACGCGTGCGGACAGCCCGAAGCGCCGCCACGGATTCCGTGTCGAGCGTCCCATAGCCACTCCAGCCCCGGCCTGCGGTGAACACTGGAGAGCTACACCGCGCTTTAGCAGAATAGACCGCTGCGCGGGGCTGTCGAGGCTTCTAGCCGCTGGTCGTCGTCAGGAATTCTCCTCCGACTGGCTCGCGTCGATGCGCGCCAGCGCATCCCGCAGCAGCCGGCCCGTTTCCTCCCGGTCGGGATCCCGACGCAGCAGCAAGCCTTTGGCCACCGACAGCTTGTCGCCGTCGCGCCGCGGCAGCACGTGCAGGTGAATGTGCATCACCGTCTGAAAAGCGGGTCGGCCGTCGTTGATACCGATGTTCGTTGCATCGGCCAACTCAGTCGCGCGGGCGGCCAGGGCGATCCGCTGGCCGATCTGGATCATGTCGGCCAGGGTCTCCGGCGGGGTGTCGGTGAGGTCCTGGGTGTGTTCCTTGGGAATGACCAGGGTGTGACCGCGCGTGAAGGGGCGGATGTCCAGGATGGCCAGATAGTCGTCGTCTTCATAGATTCGGATGGCCGGAGCTTCACCGGCGACGATCGCACAGAACACGCAGGTCATGTCGCCACGGTACTGGTCGGCTCCGCCGCGGGGCCGCGCGGACCAGTCAGGAACACCACAGGTGAGCGGGATACGCTGCGGCAGTGGACCCTAGCGATCTCGCCTTTGCCGGTGCCGCCGAACAGGCGCGGATGTTGGCCGACGGGGAAATCACCGCGCCGATGCTGCTCGAGGTCTACCTGGAACGGATCGAACGGCTGGACTCCGATCTGCGCGCCTACCGCGTGGTGCGTTACGACGGCGCTCGCGAGGAGGCCGAGGCCGCCCAGCAGCGCCTCGACGCCGGTGAGCGGCGGCCGCTGCTTGGCGTGCCGGTCGCGATCAAGGACGATGCTGACGTCGCCGGCGAGGTGACCAGCTACGGAACCGGCGCGCACGGCCCGGCCGTGAACTCGGACTCCGAGGTGGTGCGCCGATTGCGGGCCGCGGGTGCCGTCATCATCGGCAAGACGAACGTGCCCGAGCTGATGATCATGCCGTTCACCGAGTCGCTGTCATACGGGGCAACACGCAACCCGTGGAACCTTTCTCGCACACCGGGCGGGAGCAGTGGCGGCAGCGCCGCGGCGGTGGCAGCTGGGTTAGCTCCGCTGGCACTGGGATCCGACGGCGGCGGCTCGATTCGCATCCCGTCCACCTGGTGCGGCGTATTCGGACTGAAGACGCAACGTCACCGGATATCGCAGGAACCGCACGACGACGGGTGGTACGGGCTGAGCGTGTATGGGCCCATCGCCCGGTCGGTGATGGACGCCGCGCTGTTCCTCGACGCGACGACGGCGATCCCCGGACCCGAGGGCGAGTTCGCTGCGGCGGCCGCGCGTGCGCCCGGTCGACTGCGAATTGCGTTGAGCACCAAGACGCCAACTCCGCTGCCCGTCCGGTGCGGGAAGCCGCAATTGACCGCGCTCGAGCAGGCGGGGGCATTGCTGCGCGATCTCGGACACGATGTCGTCATCCGCGATCCCGAATATCCGCCGTGGGCAATCTATTCCAACTTCCTGCCCCGCTTCCTGCGCGGAATCAGCGACGACGCCGACGGTCAGGCGCACCCGCAGTATCTGGAACCGCGTACCCGCAACATCGCGAAGATGGGGTCGTTTTTCTCCGACCGTCGCATGGCGGCGGTGCTGGCCGCCGAGAGCGCGGCGAGCACGCGGATCCAGTCGATATTCGACGACGTCGATGTCGTCGTCACGCCGGGCACCGCGACAGGCCCCTCCCGCATCGGCGCCTATCACCGCCGCGGTGGAATCGCCACCTTGCTGTTGGTGGCGCAACGGGTCCCGTACCAACAGGTCTGGAACCTCACCGGTCAGCCCGCCGCCGTCGTGCCGTGGGACTTCGACGGCGACGGGCTGCCCATGTCGGTGCAGCTCGTCGGCCGGCCCTACGACGAGGCGACGCTGTTGTCGTTGGCCGCGCAGATCGAAGTCGCCAGGCCGTGGGCGCACCGCCGGCCCCCCCTGTCATGAGGGATGTCGCGAGATCACCTGCCAGGCCGCTAATTTCTCGGCGCGCGGTATGGCATGGGCCGAGCTGGTGGACGGTAGCCGCTGGTAGTGCACCCCGTCCGTCGGCGGGACCAGCCTGCGATACAGTTCGGCCGCCTTCGCGCCGTTGAAGTACACCCGTCGCAGCGCCGGGAACTCGGCGAACAGGCGTGCAAAATCATTGACCACCAAGCTGTTTCGATCGAACGCGGAGTCCGCGCTGCCATTGCGCCGGCAGTGGTGCAACACGTCCCAGAGTGCGACGCCGTGCAATTGCATTGCCGCCAGCCGGTGTTCGTACGGCGCGGCGACGGCGAAGCCGAAAAGCTCGCTGGCGATCGGCCAGAACGCGTTCTGCGGATTGGCGTAGTACTGGCCCGCCGCCAGCGATTGCACGCTGGGAAAGGAACCGAGGATCAGCACTCGGGCACGGTTGTCGACTACCGGCGGCAGTCCATTGAGCAGCGGTGTGGTCATCACCTCCCATGATCGCGGTCGGCCATTAACGTTGGGCGGGTGGACGGAACTCCCGAGGATGCTGTCGTCGAAGATCTGCTCGATGGGCTGCAGGGCACCGCGCGAGCCGAGCGCGCCGAGCTGGTGAAGTGGTTGTTCGAACAGGGCATCACTGCCGACGAGATCAGGGCGACCAATCCGCCGCTGCTGCTGGCCACCCGGCACCTCATCGGAGACGACGGCACCTATGTGTCGACCCGCGAGATCAGCGAACGTTATGGCATCGACCTCGGGCTGCTGCAGCGGATCCAGCGGGCGATCGGCCTGGCCAGGGTGGACGATCCCGACGCGGTCATCCACATGCGCGCCGACGGCGAAGCGGCCGCCTTGGCGCAACGGTTCGTCGACCTAGGCCTGGATCCCGACCAAGTCGTCCTCGTGGTGCGGATTCTTGCCGACGGCCTCTCGCGCGTCGCCGAAGTCATGCGGTACGCGGCGCTGTCGGCGATCATCCGCCCGGGCATCACCGAGCTGGAGATCGCCAAGGCATCGAAAACCCTGGTCAGCCAGATCGCGCCACTGCTCGGGCCGATAGCCCAAGAAATGCTGTTCATGCAGCTTCGCCACATGGTGGAGACCGAAGCGGTCAATGCCGGCGAGCGGGCCGCCGGTCAACCCCTGCCGGGTGCTCGCCAGATCGCGGTCGCGTTCGCCGACCTGGTCGGCTTCACCAAGCTTGGCGAGGTGATGTCGGCCGAGGAACTCGGGCAGCTTGCCAATCGATTGGCCGACCTCGCCCGCGACATGATCGCCCCACCGGTCCGGTTGATCAAGACGATCGGCGACGCCGTGATGCTCGTCTGCCCCGAGCCGGCGCCCCTGTTGGACACGGTGCTCAAGCTGGTCGAGGTGGTCGACTCCGACGACGCTTTCCCTCGGCTCAGAGCCGGAGTCGCCGCAGGAATGGCGGTGAGTCGTGCCGGTGATTGGTTCGGCAGCCCGGTGAATGCGGCCAGCCGGATCACCGGTGTGGCGCGGCCGGGCACGGTGCTGGTCGCGGACTCATTCGTCGACGCCCTGGGGGATGAGGCGGTGTTCGACTTGAAGTTCGCCGTCGCGCGCCGACTCAAGGGCATCAAGGGTGAGACGAAGTTATATCGGGCGCGGCGGGGCGGCTCCTAGCGAACGGCCGTGCGGCCCCTCAGCGGATAAGTCCCTGAACGCATAGGGCAGGCCCGGACGGACTCTGGGGGCGTCGGACTCCGTCTTATGCGGATCGGACGCGGCCGGCTGTCACCCCTCATTCCGGCGCTTGAATCGGTCTCTTCCGGGCCTGCTTCGCTTCTAAACGTACAACTCTGTATGCGCATAAGCAATGGTCGGACCGCTGGCCGAGGGCTACCTGACGAGCCCCGGTTCGGTCGTCGTTCGCCGCCCGCGAACGCGGTTCCCATTACATGTATAACGGTGTAATCATGTAATCATGAAACATCATCACGACATGCGCGGGCGTCGATACGGGCGGCCCGGCGGTTGGCAGCAAGCCGACCAACCCGATGCCACTGACGCGGCCGAATGGTTCGCCGGGCGACTGCCGGAACACTGGTTCGACGGCGATCCGACCGTGATCGTCGATCGCGAGGAGATAACGGTCATCGGCAAGCTGCCATCCAAGAACCCAGAGAACCCCGAGAACCCCGAGAACCCCGAGGCATCCGAGGCGGAGGAAACGGAATCCCGTGCCGCAGGGCGGGTTTCGCGGTTCCGCGAGGAAACCCGGTCCGAGCGAATGAGAATCGCCGACGAAGCGGAGGCGCGTTACGGGCGCAAGGTTTCGTGGGGTGTCGACGTGAGCTCAGCCACCGGCACCAAACGAATCCTGTTCACGCACATCGCGGTTCCCGTCATGACCCGGCTCAAGCAACCGGAACGCCAAGTGCTCGACACGTTGGTCGACGCGGGCGTGGCGCGGTCGCGGGCCGACGCGCTGGCCTGGTCGGTCAAGCTGGTCGGTGAGCACACCGAAGAATGGCTGAACAAATTGCGCAGCGCGATGTCCGCCGTTGACGACCTGCGGGCGCAGGGCCCGGACCTCAAGGGCTGAGGCGCCTCATTCCTGTTCTTTTTCGACCTTTTCGGTAATCTTGTCCGCGATCTGGGCCCCATGATTGGTGATCCGGTAGCCACACGCATTGACGTCGACAACGATGTTGTTCTCTGCCCGCATCGAGTGCTGGCACTCCCAGCCGTCAGCGCCCTCTTGCGTTTCCAGGATGTCCATCTTGGGTGGAGCGCCCTCGACCTGACCGAACGTCCACCGGTACGTCTTGTTCTTACTCGTGTTCGTGACGGAGATGGTTTTTCCTTCGCAGTTCTTCCATTTGGGCGCCAATGTGTCCAGGAATGAGCGGGCTTTATTGGCGGTCGGGAACGCCACCACCGCCTGATTGACGAAGTGGTCGTAGTTGTCGCCCGGCTCCGACGACACCAACGCGTTCACCGCGGTAAAGCCGGTGCCGGCATAGACCGCCGCCTGTCGGTTGTAAAGCGCGCCCTGGCAGTCAGCCTGGGAGAACTGCAGCGATGAATTGTCCATCGAGCTAAGCGTTTTCCCGGGTGTCATGCTCGACGACCCCATCACGCTGTTCACTTCCAACGTGCTGAGTAGCAACGAGCTCAGCCGATCCTCGCCTATCGGTTTCGGCGGCGGCTTCGGTTTGTCGTCTGGAAGGAACTTGAAGATTGCCACGCCGCCGACGATGAGCACGATCACGACCGCGACCGCGGCCACGATGGGCCACGGATTGCGCTTGCGGGGTGGCGGCGCGCCCTGGTTCCAAGGGGTGGGGGCGGGGGGTTGCCCGTGCGGCGGAGGCGTGGCTGACCCGCCGCCCCATCCGCCCCCTTGATAGAACGGGGCGGGCTGATTGGGGGGCGCGGCCACTGGACCGCTCGGCGGGTTCCACGACGGCGGGTTTGGCGGACCGGGCTGCCCCGGACGCGGCTGGGCTATCGGACCCGATGCGTAGGGGATCGGCCCGGACGGCCCCATCGGCCCCGATTGCCCGATCGGCCCTGATTGTCCGATCGGCCCTGATTGCCCGATCGGCCCCGATTGACCCGAGTGGGATGACGGGGCATAAGCGGCCGGTGAATGCTGAGGCCGCGAAGCGGGCGGCGGAGTCGACGGGGTCGGCCGCGGCGGCGGAGTCGGCGTCGCAGGCAAGGTTTGTCCTGCAACCGGACCCGAGGAACCGGGCAGGGTGGTCTCCTGACTGCGGCGCAGGATGTCTTCCGCGTGATCCCTGTCGGGGGTGCTGAGCGCTTCGTGGGCTGCCAACGCGAGATCTCCGCAGCTGGCGTAGCGGTCCTCGGGCCTCTTGGCCATGCCGCGCGCGACCACCGCATCGAACGCTTTGGGAATGCCTGCTCGTGATGCGCTGGGCCGCGGGATCGGATCCATCAGGTGGGCGGTGACCAGCGTGCCGGCGCTGTCGGAACGGTACGGTGGCGACCCGGTCAGGCATTCGTGCAGCACGCAGGCCAGCGAGTAGATGTCGGCGCGGTAGGTGACCTCGTCGTTCGAAAACCGTTCGGGCGCCATGTATTTCCAGGTGCCCACCGCGGTGCCCAGCTGGGTCAGCTTCTCGTCGGTGGTGGCGCTGGCGATGCCGAAGTCGACCAGGTAGGCGAAGTCGTCGCGGGTGACCAGGATGTTGGGGGGCTTGACGTCGCGGTGCATCACCCCGGCGGCGTGGGCGGCATCGAGCGCCGAGGCGATCTGGCTGATGATGGCCACCGCGCGCGGCGGGGTCAGCGGGCCGTAGCGCTTGAGCAGGCTGTCCAGGTCGGTGCCTTCGACCAGGCGCATCTCCAGATACATCTGGCCGTCGATCTCGCCGTAGTCGTGGATGGGCACCACATGGGGCTCTTGGAGTTTGCCCGCGATACGGGCTTCGCGCTTCATCCGCTCGCGGAACACCGCGTCTTTGCTGAACTCCGCGGTCATCACCTTGACCGCGACCGTCCATTCCTTGACCGTGTGGTCAGCTTCGTAGACTTCGCCCATGCCGCCGCGGCCCAACAGCCGTTTGAGGCGGTACGGGCCGAACATCGATCCAACCCGCGAGTCTGAACCGTCGCTCATAGCTGATCCTCCCAATCAACCGCTGACACTATCAACAACCTCCCGGTCTGGGCGCCAGCTACAAGCGCACTTTCTGGCATTCACGACGGTATGCCGCAACCCCGACAAGCGCATGAGAAGCACACATTTGAATCCGAAAAAGCCGTCCCGGCCCCGGCTGTGTCCGTCGCCAAGGATCCATCCAGGATGCGGCAAGCGCGCCGGCGGAATCTTTCTTTAGACACGGGACAAATCCCAAGAGTCGAAGCGGGAAAGGGACGGGAAAGGGAAAGGAACGAGATGCTCACCACGGCCGGCGGCGACCGCAGGACTCGCCACATCGTCCAGGTCCTGATCCTGTTGGCGACGGCGCTCGGCCTTGCAGGAGTGCTGCCAGGTCGGTGGCAGGCAATCGCCCGGCGTTGGTGGTCATTTGCGGTGTACTACGTCGGGTACCGGCTGCTTTCGGTCCAGCTGTCCTGCGGTTCCCTAGCCGTCAGCGGAGTGCCCTTCGTGATAAAGCATGTCTGAACCACCTCAGTTGCAGAACCACGTCGCAATAGAGCCAGACGTACCAAGGGTTTTCAGTGCGTCGGCCTGTGCGGCGGCCAGGGTGGCCCCGTAGCCGCCGGCCAGGTCGCCGGCGCTGTTCTCGGCGACCGCACCGCACTGCCTGAAGATGACGAGCGTCTTGCAGTCCTTTTGGGCGCACGCCGCCTGCGCCGCGCTCTCGGCGGCGGCTTTCGAGGAGAGGTGCTTTACCCGGCCGAACTGATCGCTCGAAGGGGAGTAAGTGATGGCGCCCCAATAGTCTTCGTCGGCGCTTGCTACCGGGGCGAGGATCATCGCCGCCACCATTGCAACGCTGGCCACGACGGCTGCGGCAAGTGGTTGAAAAGCGGTCACATGCCTCATTGTCGTTTCCCATCGAGTGGTCCAGCGAGCCCAATGAATTGAGGTTTACCAGCTAGAGACGGCATGGCTACTGCGGGTCAAAACGGCGGTCTGTTTGCGGTGACTTCTTTGCCCCACTCGGACATCGTCATTGTCATCGTTCCGTCTTGGACGGGGGTGAATTCGATTTTGACCAGCTGGTATGACCCGTCCGACGCGATCCAGACGTTGGTGGGTGTCGGAGGGGCATCCGCGGCGTTGAGCCGCGATCCGGCCAGCGTCGCGACGTCGTCGTTGTTCGATTTGCCGGTGATCTTGTTGGTCGCGACTCCGTTGATGTCCTCACTGCCGGCTACCGCCGGATTCTGAAGGTGCTCAAGGATATTCGCCAAGCCGCGATTCGGGTCGAGGAGCGTCGAAACGTCGCAGATCGACGCACCGATGCCGTAATCGGTGAAATGCTTGCCAGGATCGGCGACGTCCGAATACAGGTGGTTGTCCACGTAGACGAACTTCGAATCAACGTTGCTTCTACCCACGGTCAGCGTCGCGGTGCCGGTGGCGGTCGTTTGCGGGGTGCTGGACACGTCGCCGTCGAGCTTGGTCACAGCCAGATTGGGCACCGCTCCTTCGACGGTGAGGCTTACGTGCATGCCGGTGACTTTGCTCATCACGTCGGCGGCTTGCTTGACCGTCGCCGGGGCGTCGAAGTCTGCACCGGGGGAGGGTCCCGGCGCGCGCTGATTTCCTACAACAGCCGAACTCACGAATATCACCGCGACGACTCCGAGAAAGGTAAGGACGGTGAAAATGGCGGCTCTTCGGCGGGTGCTCGACCGTGTAAACGGTGAACTGGCATCTGCTTCTGGGCGCCGCGTGGAGTCGGGCAGCGTTAGGGCGTTGGGGTCACGTCGGGTCGGCCCATGAACGGACGAGTTGCTTGGAAGTGGGACCGACGGTGTTGCGGGCAGCGTGGGTGCCGATGTCGGCATGATTCCCCTCGGCGGCAGGGGCTTCTCGGCCGGGAGTGTTTGATCAGGGGGTGATGTCGAGTCGCCGGCAGCGCTGCGCTGCGGCGCAATCTCTGTCGCCGACATGGGATCTGAGACAAACGTAATCACGGCGTCGTGGGCTGCGCGCGCCAATTCAATCGTGGTGACGTAGCGCTGGTTCGGGTCTTTGGCCATACCTTTGCGAATGATCTGGTCAAACTCGGCAGGCACCGCGGGTCTGCCGACGGACGGTCTAGGTGGGGGAGTATTGACGTGGGCAAGTACCAGCCCCGCCATATTGGCTGCGTCAAAGGGCGGTTCCCCAGTGAGACATTCATACAAAACACAGGCCAATGCATAGATGTCTGCTCGGGCGTCCTCCGCAGGGTCTTTGCCTAATCGTTCGGGCGCCATGTAAAGCATGGTTCCAACCAAGCCGCCCGTGCTGGTGAGCCGCGTCTCATCGAGCGCACGGGCAATCCCGAAGTCGATCAGATAGGCGAAGTCGTCCTCGTCGATTAAGACGTTTGAGGGCTTGACATCACGGTGCACCAGGCCGGTCCTGTGCGCGGCATGCAGCGCGCTTGCCACCTGCTCGATAATCCGCACTGCCCGCCCTGGTTCCAGCGGGCCACGGCGAAGCACTTCCGCCAAATCGCGGCCTTCAATGAGCCGCATATTGACGTAGAGCCGACCATTGATCTCGCCGTAATCGTGGATCGGAATAATATGCGGATTGCTTATCCGAGCGGCCGCTTCTGCTTCGCGACGAAACCGCCGTTGGAACTCGCCATCACGCGCCAGATGCTCTGGCAATACCTTGATAGCCACGACCCGCTTTGTCGCCGTGTCATAGGCACGCCACACTTCGCCCATCCCGCCGTGGCCCAACAATTCCTGCAACCGGTACCGCCCGAACGGCCCGCCCTTCACCAAACCTCCTACCAGCAGTTAGAAGAGTGCACACGTGACGCACACGATATGCCAAGGCTGACTAGCGCGACAGCATCCGGATAAGGTCTACAAGATTTGCTACGACGCTGCTGGTCCAGGATTTCCAAACATCTGCGGATCACACTAAATTGCGAAACTACTTGCGGGCGCGGCGCTGGGCATCGACGCGTTTGAGTCGGATGGCCAGCAGCGCAACCAGCACGACCGCTTGCACCACGCACATGCCGAACGCCGTCAACCAATGGGTGCGACCGTGCTCCCACAACGGGTCTTCGGAGCCCGGGTGGAGGAAATTCACACCGACGGTCGAGGCGCCCATGGCGTAGGCCCACCGTGACGGCGACAGCCATGCCAGTTGCTCCAACGGGAACCGGCCGTGTACCGCGAACATGCCGCCGCACAGCACCAATTCGGCGAAGACCACCAGGACCAGTAGCGGCATGCCGCGGTCGGCGTTGGCGATCATCGCCGAAATCAACAGGCCGATGATCATCGAGACCACGGTGACAGCGATAACGGCAACCACGACCTCGGCAGAGCCCAGACGTTGCTGCACCGTCTCTATTTCCTCGCCGGACGAAGGCCACAATGCCGAAGAGTCCGGTGGCGGGACGAACAGCGTGCCGAGGACGCCGAGGATCAGCGCCTGCAGACTGGTCAGCACGCCGAGGACGACCAACTTCGACCCCAGGTAGGCCGTGCCGGACAACCCGATGCCATGTTCGCGTTGATAGATCGCCCGTTCCTTGACGATTTCGCGAATTGAGCTGGCGCAGCCCATAAGTGCGCCGCCGATGATCAACAGCACCAGCAACTGGGAAGGCTGCGTCGACCTCTCCGAGATCGCCTTGGCCAGCGACAGCCCGGCGCTTCCCGGGACGGCATAAGCGAACAGGCTCAGCAGGAGCGGCAGGGCCAACAGGAACACCCCATATTGCCGGTCCGCTGCGATGACCGCCCAGTAGCGTCGGCACAGGATCGCGAATTGGGCGAACGCGCTCTGCTGTCCCGTGGCCTTACTCGCGGGCAACGCGCCGGGCAGCTTCTTGCCTCCCGGTTCCGGAATGAAGGCCGCGCGCAACGGCGAGGTGTTGAACCGGCCGCTCCAGTCGGTTTCGCGGTCCTGTTCGAGCAGGATGAAAAGGTCGGCGAAGTCGCTGCAACCGAAGTAGCTCAAGGCTTGTTGCGGCGGCCCGAAATAGGCCATCCGACCGCCCGGGGCCAGGATCAGCAGCCGGTCGCACATGTTCAGATGGGCGATGTTGTGGGTCACCACCACCACCGAACGTCCGTCGTCGGCCAGCGAGCGCAGCGTCTGCATGACCGACTTCTCATAGCCCGGATCGAGGCCGGAGGTTGGTTCGTCGAGAAACAGCAGTGAGGGCTTGGTCAGCAATTCCAGCGCGACGCTGGTGCGCTTGCGTTGGCCCCCCGACAGGCTGTCGATACGCTGATCGGCCTGAGTGGCCAGCCCGAGTTCGGTCAGCACTTCCTCGATGCGCTGGGTACGTTCGGCGGCCGAGACATCTTGCGGAAAACGAAGTTGTGCAGCGTAATTCAGTGCCGTTCGCACCGTCAGCTGGGTATGCAGGATGTCATCCTGCGGCACGAAGCCGATGCGGTGCCGCAGCTCGTCGTAGTTGTCGTAGAGGTCGCGGCCGTCGTAGCGGACGGTGCCGCTCGTTGCGGGTTTGAAACCGGTCAGAGCGCCGAGCAGCGTCGATTTGCCGGACCCGCTCGGACCCACCACCGCGAGCAGACTGCGTTGCGGCAGAGCGAAATCGATGTCGGCCAGCAGGACGCGGCCCTTGTCGGTTTCCACGTGTAGATCGGTCGCCTCGTAGGACACGTCACCGGTGTCGACGTATTCCACCAGTCTGTCGCCGGACAGACGCAGCAACTGGTGGCCGATCCCAACCATGTCGTCGGGCCCGATGAAGGCGCGGGTGATCCGGTTGCCATTGACGTAGGTGCCGTTGGAACTGTTCTTGTCGATCAGCTCCCAGCGGTCGCCGGTGCGGCGCAATGCGGCGTGGTATCGCGAAACCAGCAAGTCGTTGAGCACGATCGCGTTGTCCGGTGCGCGACCGATGGTGACGGTCACCTGGTCGATGGCGTGGACCGCTGTGGGAGAACGGATGCCGGTGGTCTCGGCGGGCGGTGCCTGTGGGTTTCCGGACGCGGTCACGTCGCCGGTAGTGGCCCGCGCGGGACCGCTGCCGGCCGGATGCAACTCCACCGGTTGGCCCGAGGATGCCGAGCCGAGCAGCACGGTGACGGGTCGGCTCACGGTCAGGCGCTCGGTTCGCTGTCCGTTGACGTACATCCCGTTGCTGCTGCGGTTGGTCAGCACCCAGCCTGCGGGCGTCGCCTCCAACACCGCGTGGTCTCGCGACACCCGAGGGTTGTCCAGGCGAATGTCGGCCTCGCCGGCGCGACCGAGGGTCCAGACCCGGTTCGCCGTGGCGTGCCAGGTGCGGCCGGCCGCGCGCACCTCCAGCCGGGGCGGACCCGTCGTGACCGTTTCGGTTTCGTCTGCCATGCTCAGCCTCCGGTGCGACAGCTTAGTTTTGCTCGAACCAATTTCTCAGCAAGCGAGCCGTCGAGTGGTCACGAGTGCTTGGCCCACCACTGGTAGAGCCCGTCGAGGTCAGGTCCCCCCTGCGGCTCGCCGGCGATCAGGCCAAAGACGAAGGTTTGCTCGTTGCTCCACATCACCTGGGGCTCGCTGCCCTTGTACATACCGCAGGCGATCTGGCCCAGGATGGTGTTCGGGTCCGCGGTGTGCCACCAGTTGCCCGGTGATGCCTTCCCGCCGGGACATTCCTGGATATTGAAGGTGGTGGTGAAATTCGCAAACGCTTTCTTGACTCCGGCCGCATCGGAGTACAAGCCGTAGGCGGAGACCGTCGGGCCATTGGCATCGGTGTTTCGGGTGCATTTCACCGACGCGATCGCCCCCGGCATCGGTGATTCATCCGGTGTGCATGCGCTGGACGGGTAGCCCGCGGGCAGCAGCCTCATCAGTCGAGCCTCAGCAGCGGACAAGGACGAGGTCGTCGTGGTCGTCGTCCTCGTCGTCGTCGTCGTTGTGGTCGTAGTGGTAGTAGAGCTGGGCCCGTTTGCATTGGTCGGGCTCGGTTCGTCCTCGCCTTGGCTGACCGCCCAGATGCCGATGGCGGCAATGATGAGCACGAGGACGGCGGCGGCCGCGCCGGCGACAATTGCCCAGGGGTTGCGGGTCTTCTCGGGGGCGACCGGGGCGGGCGGGTTCGGGTTGGTCCAGGCTGGGCCCCCGGCCGGAACGTTGGCAAAAGGTTGCGGCGGGGGACTCATCGGCACGCGCCCGCTGTCCCAGACGGGCGGGGGCATCGGGCTGGGGGGCGGCGGCGGGCTCGGGCGCTGCGGCGGATTCGGATACGGCGTTGGCCGCGGGGGTGTCGAGTGACTCGGCGGGGGTGTATTCGGGGGCGTGGCAGGTTGTCGCTCGGTAGGCACGGGACGGGTGCCGGGTTCCCACGCCGAAGCAGTGGGCGGAGCGACCGGCTTCGTGGGGGGTGATACCGGGGTGGTCGCCCCGGCGCCTGGCGGACCGGAACTAGGACCGCGACGTTGTTGGACGGTCGGCGGGTCGGCCAACCCCTTGGGTAGCGCGGCTTCCTGGCTGCGGCGCAGGATGGTTGCCGCTTGGTTTTGATCCGGTGCGCTGAGCGCGTCGTGTGCGGCTCGCATCAGGTCGCCGGCGGTCGGGTAGCGGTCTTCGGGTTTCTTCGCCATGCCACGGGCGACGACGTCGTCTAGCGCTCTGGGGACGGCCCGGTTCTTCGCGCTGGGCCGCGGAATCGGGTCGATCATGTGCGAGCTGACCAAAACGGCATGGTTGTCCGATTGGTACGGCGGACCCCCGGTCACGCACTCGTACAGCACGCAGGCCAGGGAGTAGACGTCGGCGGTATAGGTGACCTCGTCTTTGGTAAACCGTTCCGGGGCCATGTATTTCCAGGTCCCCACCGCGGTGCCCAGTTGCGTGATCTTCTCGTCGGTGGTGGCGCTGGCGATGCCGAAGTCGACGAGATAGGCGAAGTCGTCTCGGGTGACCAGGATGTTGGGCGGTTTGACGTCACGATGCATGACCCCGGCGGCGTGGGCGGCGTCGAGCGCCGAGGCGATTTGGGTGAGGATGGCGACCGCGCGGGGCGGCGGCATCGGGCCGCTGCGTTTGAGCAGCTTGTCGAGGTCCGTTCCCAGGATCAGCCGCATCTCCAGGAACATCTGCCCGTCGATCTCGCCGTAGTCGTGGATGGGCACCACGTGAGGTTCCTGCAGCCGGCCGGCGATGCGTGCTTCGCGTTTCATCCGCTCGCGGAACACCGGATCCTGGCTGAAGGCTTCGGACATCAGCTTGACCGCGACCGTCCACTCCTTGACGGTGTGCTCGGCCTCGTAAACCTCGCCCATGCCGCCATGGCCCAGTCGCCGCTTGAGGCGGTACGGGCCGAACATCGACCCGCTGCGCACCCCCGGCGCCTCGCCCATCGCTGACCCTCCAAAAGCCGACCCAGATGTCGCCGAGACTATCAACAATCTGGCGTCCCACCGGCCGCCGCGCGGTCCCAGCGGGCGGCGCGGCAAGCGGTCGGTCGGCGCCGCACTGCGGTTGTCGCCCGTCCTACAGCCAATGCCGTTGTATCGCTTAGGCATCCGTGGTTTCGGCAGAGCGCCGGAGTGCTGTGTGTGACGCGACCGTCAGCTATTGCACTGGCGCAGAACGAGTTCCCGTCTCCCGCCGCGCGCGAAGGCTACGCCTGACACCAAAGTGGTTGCGCAACCTGGCTTTTGAAGGGTGACGGCCGCCGGTCAGCCGTACTGGGCCCACCAGGTGTGCAGGTCTTCGAGCGTGGCCGGGTCCCCGAACACGTCACTGAGCACCAGTTTTGCCTCGTTACTCCAGATGACATTCGGGTGGTTTTTATACGTGCCACACGCGATCTGGCCGGCGGTCACGTTCGGCGTCTTCTCGTAGTGCCACGTCAACGGCGAGGGGCCTTCCCCGGGGCAGTTCAGCAAGTCCACCGCGCTGATGTCGGAGTCGAAGGCCTCCTTCAGCGCAGCGAGATCCGCGAAAAGCCCGTACAGCGCACGGCTCGGGCCGCCGGGCTTGGTGTTCTGGTCGCACTGGACCATGGTCACCGCGCTAGCCCAAATGGTGTCCGGATCCGGTGTGTACGGCTTGCATGCGCCGGTGGAGTAGCCGGTCGGTAGCGCGCTCTGCAACCTGCTCTGCGCGTCGCCGCCGGCGGTCGTGGTTGGCGAACTCGGGGCGGTGCGGGTACTTGTCACGCCACCGGTCGTCGGCGCGGTCGACGTGACGTCGTTGCCGTGCGCTTCCTTGCTGCCGTCGTCCCTGGTGAAGACCCAGATGCCAATGCCGGCCAGGATGAGAATGAACACCAGCGCCGCCGCGCCGGCGATGATCGGCCAGGGGCTGCGGCCACCTGACGGCACGGGCTGATTCCAGGCCGGCGGTCCACCCGGTTGTTGGGGCGGTGTGGGGCCGCCCGGTGGCGTGGCACCCCAAGCGCCGCCCTGGTAGTACGGCGGAGCCTGGCCGGGTTGGTTCTGGGACGGGATGGGGCCGCTGCCGGCTCCCCACGTGGGCTGGCCGGCTGGCGCCGGCGGCGGTATCGGGCCGGAGGAGTGCGCGTCGGCATACTGGGGCGCTTGCTGACTCGGCGGGGCCCCCGGCGCGGGGGTAAAGGTGGGGCGGCCGCCCGCTTGGGCCGTGACGGCGGTTCCGGGCAGCGTCGTCTCAAAACTGCGCCGCAGAATATCTTCAGCGTGATCTCTGTCGGGAGTGCTGAGCGCTTCGCGCGCGGCCCGCGCGAGATCTCCGCAGCTGGCGTAGCGGTCCTCGGGTTTCTTCGCCATGCCGCGCGCGACCACCGCGTCGAAGGCTTTGGGAATGCCCGCGCGAGCGAGGCTGGGCTGGGGGATCGGGTCCATCAAATGCGCGGTCACCACCATGCTCGCGCTGTCCGTGCGATACGGCGGGCTTCCGGTCAGCGCCTCGTACAGCACGCAGGCCAGCGAGTAGATGTCGGCGCGGTAGGTGACCTCGTCGTTCGAAAACCGTTCGGGCGCCATGTATTTCCAGGTGCCCACCGCGGTGCCCAGCTGGGTCAGCTTCTCGTCGGTGGTGGCGCTGGCGATGCCGAAGTCGACCAGGTAGGCGAAGTCGTCGCGGGTGACCAGGATGTTGGGGGGCTTGACGTCGCGGTGCATCACCCCGGCGGCGTGGGCGGCATCGAGGGCCGAGGCGATCTGGCTGATGATGGCCACCGCGCGCGGCGGGGTCAGCGGGCCGTAGCGCTTGAGCAGGCTGTCCAGGTCGGTGCCTTCGACCAGGCGCATCTCCAGATACATCTGGCCGTCGATCTCGCCGTAGTCGTGGATCGGCACCACATGGGGCTCTTGGAGTTTGCCCGCGATACGGGCTTCGCGCTTCATCCGCTCGCGGAACACCGGGTCTTTGCTGAACTCCGCGGTCATCACCTTGACCGCGACCGTCCATTCTTTGATCGTGTGGTCAGCTTCGTAGACTTCGCCCATGCCGCCGCGGCCCAACAACCGTTTGAGGCGGTACGGGCCGAAGTCCGTTCCGACCCGCGAGCCTTCCTCGCTCATCGCTGATCCTCCTCCACCAACCCGGATTCCGCAGACACTATCAACAGCCCCCGGGGATCGCATCGAGCGCAATCACCGACCCCAGCAACCATGACGGTAATCGCGACAAGGGACCCCCGCTAGCCCGGCGCACAACCCGGGTGCTCGAAAATTGCCACTTCTGGCAGCGTTAGGGAGGCATGTCGGTCGGGGTGCCCTACGTCGTCGGGCGGGTGGGTCGAATTCCCTTGCGGCAAATGGCTAACGGTGCGCATCCGCGTTGATCTGAAAAATGAATTCGTGGTCGCAGATGCGGATATGGTCGCCATCGACCAACGTCGCCGCAGAGCGGATCCGTTGGTGCTGCACATGCACACCGTTCGATGACCGGAGGTCATTGATGATGTAGTTGGTCCCGGTGTCGACGATCACCGCGTGGTGGCGGCTGACGTTCGCGCTTTCCAGGACGATGTCGTTGTCGCTGAGGCGCCCGATTCGGGTCGCCGCGGACAGCAGCGGATAGTCCTGACCGGTTGCTACGTCGTGCAGGTAGGCGGCGACCTTTTGACTCGAGGCCATGGTCCGCTGATCGAGCACGGTGACGGTGCCGGCGGCGGTGGTCTTGGCGGATTTCTTGGCGTCCAGCGGTTCCTGGCGCAGGATGCGCTCGTTGAGGGCGCGCAAGGTGGGGCCGGGATCGATGCCCAGGTCGTCGGCGAGGGTGGTCTTGACCCGCCGGTAGGCGTTCAATGCGTCCGACTGGCGGTCGGTGAGGTAGTACGCGGTGATCAGCTGCGCCCACAACGGTTCCCGGTAGGGGTGCTCGATGGTCAACGCCTCGAGTTCGGTGATCACCGAGGAAGCCCGCCCGCAAGCGATTTCGGCTTCCGCCTTTGCGGTGTGCGCCAGAATCTTGTCCTCGACAAGGGCCGTGGCAAAGGATTCGACGAACTGAAAGTCGCGCAGGTCGTCGAGCACCGGCCCGCGCCATTCCTTCAATGCGGCCGAAAGGTGCTTGCTGGCCTGTTCGAACCGGCCCGCCGCCGCCGCGTGGACACCGGCGTTCTTCTCGGCGATGAACCGGCCGAGGTCGCACGTGTCGTCGGGAATGCTCAGCCGATACCCCGGCGGTGCCGCGGCCAGGACCACGCGCGGGTCGATTCCCGCCCCGCTGAGCAGCTTGCGCAGGTTGGACACGTACGAGTGAATGCTCGCCCGGGCTCCCGACGGGGGCCACTCTTCCCACAGGGCCGTGATCAGGCCTTCGACTCCGACCGGTCGGTTGCGGTTGATGACCAGCATGGCCAACACCGCCCGCTGTTTGGGGGTGCCCAACGGCACGAGGTTGCCGTCGATCCTCATCTCCAACGGTCCGAGTAGACCGAATTCGAGACGCTTGTCCTCCATCGCGCTACCAGCCATTCCGGTCCGCCGTGGTCTCGTCTGCCACGGTGCTTATATCAATATCAATCCCTGCCATTGTGGTACTAACTTTGCGCATCCGGTAACAACCGAAGCCCCTGGCACGTCGACGTGTTGATACTCGCCACACTTCGCCGCCTGGGCCATTAGCTGCAGCAACCGGCCGAAATATTCGCCTCGCCAAAGGGATCATCGGGCTCTCGAGCGAATTGCATTGGCACTGAGAAACATAGGCGATCCATCGTCAGTGGCCGGCGGTGGTTCCGGTCGTGACGAGCAGAAAGTAGTCGCTGGTCGCCCACGCCTGCATGAACAGCTGCAACGGAATTTGCTCGTCCTTGCCCTGGGGAGTGCCGCTGTCGTTGAGGTGCACGATGTTTCTGATCGTGTCGACGCCGGTTACCACCACAGCGTGGTCCGACACAGGGTTGCCGTCACGGTCCTTGGCCTCGACGGGCTGGCCCCAGATCATCTCGGCGTTGAGGCTGATGATCACCGCATGGCCGCCGTCGAGATATTGCTCGAGCGCATCCATGCCCGTAGCGATGCCGGTTTCCGCCGCCGCGTCCGCGTCGGTCAGCTTGGCATCGACGCCGTAGTGCGCCAACAGCGTCGGCAGGTCCAGCCGGTTGGTTCCGTTCCCGTCCGTGGGGTCGGTCGGGATGACGTAGATCGAGCCGGGGTGACGGGTGCTGGGGGTGTTCTGCGCCACCTTGATGATGGCCCGCTCCGAAGGCTCCGTGCCCGTGATCTGGCCGACGACGTCAGCAGCGGCCATGATCGCGCAGTCATCGAACGCCTGCAGCCGCCAGTACTTGGCGGCGGCGGCCGGATCGCCGTGCATGGTGCGCGCCGACGACGCTTCGGCCGGGCTGGCAAGGCCGAGCGCGATGGCACCGGCGACGATGGCCATGATCGCCGCCTTGGCGGCCCGGGCGATGATGAATCTCATGAGGAAAGGTTGCGGCGGCTGCCTTTTCGTTATCTCTACGAATTCTTGGAGTGATCAGGCGCGCCCCCCGGGCCGACCAACAGAAGGCGGGCAGCCGGCCCGGTGTATTCACCAGGTGGCTGCCCGCCGATGGACGCCCATGGGCGCCCATCGGATTGGCGTGCCTCACGCCTTGCGCGATTCCTTCGTGACGGTCATGAAGTTGTGGCTGGTGGCCCACGCCTGGACGAACAGGTCCAGCGGAATCTGCTCGTCTTTGCCCTTGGGCGTGCCGCTGTCGTTGAGGTGCACGATGTTGTTGGCGGTGTCGACACCGGTGACGACGACGGCGTGGTCGGCGTACACCGTTCCGTCGTTGCCCTTGTTCTCGATGGGCTGACCCCAGATCATCTCGGCATTGACGGCGACGATCACTCCGCGGCCGGCGCCCAGGTACCGCTCGAGTGCCTCTAGGCCGGTCGTGACGCCGCTCTGTCCTTCGTGGTCGGTGTCGGTGTTCACGGCGTGAATTCCGTAGTGCGCCAGCAAGGTTGGCAGGTCGTCGGGGTCGGTTCCCATGCCCGAGTTCGGGTTGCTCTTGTTGGCGGGCTTGACGTAGACGGAGCCGGGGTGGCTGGTGCTGGGGGTGTTCTGCGCGACCTTGATGATGGCTCGCTCGGACGGCATCTTGCCGGTGATCTGACCGACGACGTCGGCGCTCGACATGAGCGCGCAGTCGTCGTATTTCTGGTGCGCCCAGTATTTCGCGAGCGCCGTCGGGTCGCCGTACATGGTGCCCGACGATGCTGCGGCCGGTCCGGCGAGGCCGAGGGTCAGCGCGCCGGCGACGGTGGCGAAGACTGCGGTCTTGGCGACGGCGAGGAAGTTGAGTTTCATCGGGGTGGTCCTTTTCTGGTTCTGCTTGGGGCGGTGGGCCTCCGGGGCGTTGAGAAAAGGTTCCGATGGAGGTCTTTTTGTTATCTGGATGAATTCTTGGAGTGATCTGACGGGCACGTGAAGCGCAGGCGGCTGCCCGCCGGCGTGCGGTTGGCGTTAGGTCCAGGCCGGTGGCGGCGTCGTCCTTGTTCGCAGCGTCAAATCCCTAGTGCGCCAACAGGGTTAGCTCGTCATCGGTGGCGGTGCCCAAACCCGAGCTAGGTAGCCACTTGCCGGCGGGCCTGACGTAGATCGAGCCGGGGTGGCTGCGGCTAGTTGCATTCCCAGACGTCGATGTAACCGCCGGGGACCTTGGACAACGCGGCCTTCATGGCCGAGCTCAGGTCGGGTCCCTCGGCACCCTTGGTCTCCCGATCGTTCTTGGCGACCGCGCCGCACGCGGTGAAACTGACCACCACTTTGCAGTCCGAGTGGCCGCAGGACTTCACGGCGGTGGCCTCAGCGGCAGCCTTGGTGGGGTAGCCCTTGGATCGACCCCAGGAACCGTCGCCGGAATAGGCGATTGCGCCATGTGAATCGGCCGCTTGGGCGGCCGGCGCCGGTGTGACGGTAGTTGCGGTGACGGCAGCGACGGCAGTGATGAAGGCCAGGCGGGCTGACTGAACCAGGCGAGTGGACGCCCGCCGTGCCCGACGGATGATCATCGTCGTCATTGGGGATAGTCCTTTCGATGAGCGCTGTGGCACCCCGGAATGGTTGATCATCGGCTAGACCGGCTTGGTTGCGGTGACTTGCTTGCCCCACTCGGACATCGTGAGTGTCACCGAACTGTTGGGTATCGGGTCGATCTGGAGTTGGACGAGGTGAGACGACCCGTCCGTGGCAATCCAGACGGTCGTCGGCACCGTGGTGATGTCCTCGTCGGTCAACCGCGTTCCGGCGAGCGTCGCGACGTCGTCGGCGGACGATTTCCCGGCGATCTTGGTGGTGGCGACGCCGTTCACCTGTTCGGTGCCGTCCACCGACGCGTTCTTCAGGTGCGCCAACAGGTTGGCCAACCCCTTGTCCGGGTCAAGCAGTACCGACACGTTGTAGATGGAGGAGCCGCCGCCAAAATCGGTATAGGACCCCGGCTGCCCGAGGTCGGAGTAGAGGTGGCCGTCGACGAAGACGAACTTCGCGACTTCGCTCTTGTCGCCCAGGACCACGGTCGCGACTCCGGTGGCGACGGTCTGCGGGGTGTTGGAGATGTCGCCCTCGACCTTGGTCACCCGGAAATTCGGCACGTTTCCCTGCACGGCCAGGTCCAAGTGCATACCGGTCACCCTGCGCATGGCCTCGGTGGCGTGGTTGACCAGCGATGTCGCCTCGGCGCTGCTACTCGAGGTGGGAGAGTTGGTGCCGGTTTCCCCGTTGCCGCCACAGCCGGCCATGACGAGGCCGACTACGAGAGCGAAGACGGCGAACACGGTACGGGGCTGCGGCTTCATCGACATCTCCTTCAGCGGGCGGTCAGCCGCTGATTGCATCCCGTGCATCCCGGGCCTCGAGGGTCAGCAGCCGAACACTGAGCTTATGAGCCGTGTTCGGGACGGGTGAGCTCAGACCGTCAAGGCCGCGAATTCCGGGCAGTACGAGTCGGTCGCGTTGTCGACGAAGGAGGTTGCCTGGATGGTGGTCAGGTCGGTCTGGCTGAGGATCTCCTCGGCGATTTGATATCTCGACCTGCCTTCGGCCAGCTCTTGGCAAACCTGATGTCCCTGCTGGATCGCCGATTGAGGTGACGAGAACGTGACGCCGACGTCCTGCATCTGCGAGATAAAGGTTTCGTCGGCGGGGGTGTTCGCCCCTGCGGTGCCTGCGGCGGCGACAGCCAACCCGATGGCGGTGGCGCCAACGATGACGGCAGCGGCGATGCGGGCAGAAAGCATGTTGTGGCCCTTCGGTAGTGGCAGCCTTGACGGCAGCCTCAGCTCTTGCCCTAGGAGAATTCTCAAAGGATTCTTGGCAACTTGTTGGAGCCGCCCGAAGTCGTCAAACGAGTGTCATCTCGTAGTACGCGCCGCGCCGAGCCAATAGTTCTGCGTGGTTGCCCTGCTCAACTATACGGCCCGCTTTGACAACCAGGATCTGATCCGCGTCGCGGATCGTGGAGAGACGGTGCGCGATGATGAAACTGGTTCGGTCGCGCCGAAGTTCGCTGGTTGCCCGCGCTATCAGCACCTCGGTGCGGGTGTCGACCGAGCTGGTCGCCTCGTCCAGTATCAGCAGCTGGGGGCGGGCAAGGAAGGCGCGGGCGATGGTGATGAGCTGCTTCTCGCCCGCACTGACGTTGCTGCCGTCGCCGCTGATCCGGGTCTGATAACCGGCCGGCAGCGTGTGGACGAAGCGGTCGACGAACGCCGCCTTGGCGGCTTCCACGATCTCTTCCTGACTGGCGTCCGGCCGTCCGTAGGCGATGTTCTCCGCGATCGTCCCGTCGAACAGCCAGGTGTCTTGCAGCACCATGCCGATCCGGGAGCGCACCGATTGCCTGCTCACCGAGGTGATGTCGACACCGTCGATCAAGATTCGGCCCGAATCGACGTCATAGAAGCGCATCAGCAGGTTCACCAGCGTCGTCTTTCCCGCTCCCGTGGGTCCGACGATGGCCACCGTGCTGCCCGGTTCGGCCACCAGCGACAGGTCATGGATCACTGGGTGACCGGGGTGGTAGGCGAAGCTCACATGCTGGAACTCGACGCGACCGGGGCCGTTCGGGGCTACCCCGGCTTCTGGGGCCTTCCTGGCCGGCCCGGCCGGGAGCGCGGGTTGGGGTAGCGGCGCTTCCTCGGGTTCGTCGAGCAGGTCGAACACCCGCTCGGCGCTGGCCACACCGGACTGCAGCATGTTGTACATCCCCGCGACCTGGCCGATGGGGGTGTTGAACTGCCGGACGTACTGAATGAAGGCCTGGATGCTGCCGAGCGTGATCTGTCCGGTGGCGACCTGCAGGCCGCCGACCACGGCCACCGCGACGTAGCCCAGATTGCCGACGAAGCCGGTCGTCGGCTGGACCAGGCCGGAGAAGAACTGCGCGCCAAAACTGGCTTGGTAGACATCGTCGTTGAGCTGGTGGAACCGAGTGCGCGCCGCGGCCTGGTGATTGAACGTCTTGACGACCGTGAAGCCGCTGTAGGTCTCTTCGATGTGGGCGTTGAGGCGGCCGGTGCTGGTCCAGTGCGCCACGAACAGGCGTTGCGAGCGCCGGGTAATGGCGCGCGTCGCCAGCAGCGACAGTGGCACCGTCAGCAGCGTGATCAGCGCCAGCAGGGGCGAGATGGAAATCATCATCGCCAGCACCGCCACCACCGTCAGAATCGCGGTCACCAACTGGCTGATCGTCATCGTCAGCGATGACTGCATGTTGTCGATGTCGTTGGTGACGCGGCTGAGCAACTCACCGCGTTGCCGCCCGTCGAAGAAGGACAGTGGGAGCCGGTGCAGCTTGTCCTCGACATCAGCACGCAACGCGGTAATGGTCCGCTGCACGGTGACGTTCAGCAACCGGGCTTGGGTCCAAATTAACAGGGCAGCAAGGACATACAGGGTAAGTGCGAGTGTCAGGGTGCGCGCGACGGCGCCGAAGTCGACACCTTGGCCGGGCACCACATTCATCCCGGACAGCAGGTCGGCAAAGGTGTTGTCGCCCCGCGCCCGGGCCGCGGCAATTGCCTGTGCCTTGCTGAGACCGGCGGGCAGTTGTCGCCCGATGACGCCGTTGAACAACAGATCGGTGGCGTGGCCGAGGATCCGCGGCACGACGACCCCGATCGCGGTGCCGGTGATGCCCAGCGTGATCACCGCGAGGCTCAGTCCCCGCTGCGGGGCAAGTCGTTTCACCAGTCGCGCGGCCGTGCCCCAGAAGTCCCGCGATCTCGTCGGCGCCGGGGCCGCGCCGCGCGGGCGGGCATTCATCGGGGCGCTCATCGTATGCCCCCGACGTCCGCGGTTATCGCCTGCGAGGCGGCGAATTCCGCATAGGTGGTGCAGTCCGTCAGCAGCGACTCGTGGGTGCCGACGCCGACGATGCTCCCGTTGTCGACGACGATCACCTGGTCGGCCTGGGCGGCGGTCCTAATCCGTTGTGTGACAACGATTATCGTGGCATCGCTGGCGTGTTCGCGCAGGGCGGTGCGCACTGTGGCGTCGGTGTGCACGTCCAGTGCGGAGAATGCGTCGTCGAACAGATAGATCGCGGGACGGCGGATCACCGCCCTGGCGATCGCCAGCCGTTGACGCTGGCCTCCCGAGAAGTTGATGCCGCCTTGGGCGACGGGCATGTGCAGGCCGTGCGTGCGTACGAAATCGTCCGCCGCGGCGATTCGCAGCGCCTCCCACATTTCCTCGTCGGTGGCGTCCGGCTTGCCGTACTTGAGATTGTCCGCGACCGTGCCCGAGAAGAGGAACCCGCGCTGCGGAACGAGTCCGATCGCGGCCCACAACAGCTCGGTGTCGTAGTCGCGGACGTCGACGTCATCGATGAAGACGGTGCCGTCGGTGGCGTCGTACAGGCGGCAGATCATCGACACCAGCGTCGACTTGCCCGAGCCGGTGCTGCCCACGATCGCCGTGGTGGTTCCCGGTCGCGCGGTGAACGAGATATCTTGCAGCACCGGGCATTCGGCTCCGGGGTAGGTGAATGTGACCTGGTCCAACCGGACCAGCCCGGTCACCCCGCCCGGCGGGTAGTGCGGGTTTGCGGGGTTGTGGACGGCCGCGGAGGTGCCCAGTACTTCGGTGATGCGGTCGGCGCACACCGATGCCCTCGGCAGCACCACCAGGGTCATCGTCGCCATCAGCACCGCCATCAGGATCTGCGCGAAGTACGCCAGAAACGCGCTCAGGGAGCCGACCTGCATTTGTCCTTTGTCGATGCGCAGCCCGCCGAACCAGATCAACGCCACACTGGACAGGTTGATGGTCAGGGTCGTCACCGGCAGCATCAGCGCCTGCCAGTTGCCCGATGCCAATGCGGTGTTCGAGAGTTCGCTGTTGGCCCGGGCGAACCTTTCCCGCTCGAAGTTCTCGCGGGTGAATGCGCGGACCACGCGCACGCCGGACAACTGGTCGCGCAGCACGCGGTTGATCCCGTCGATCAGGCTCTGCATCCGGCGGAACAGCGGCAGCATGCGCGTCATGATCAGGTAGTTGGCCCCGGTCAGGACAGGGACGCTGACCAGCAGCAGCCACGTCAGCGCCGCCTCCTGGTGAATGGCCATAATGACGCCGCCGATGCACATGATCGGCGCGGTGACCAGCACCGTGGCCGTCGTTTGGACGAGGAACACGATTTGCCGTACGTCGTTGGTGCTGCGCGTCAACAACGTAGCCGCGCCGAAACGCGCCGTCTCCCGTTCCGAGAAGGTGATGACGTGCTCGAACATCGCCGCGCGCAGGTCCCGGCCGAACCCCGTGCCGGTCCGCGAACCGAAGTACACCGCTCCCACAGCGCACAGCACCTGCAGGCCGGTGACGACGAGCATCACGATGCCCAGCCGGATGATCGTCGCGGTGTCGCCCTTGGCGATGCCGTTGTCGATGATCGCGGCGTTGACCGTCGGAAGATAGAGCGAGGCCAGCGTGCTGATCAGCTGCAGCCCCATCAGCACCATGACCAGCCGCCGGTACGGCCGGATGAACTGGCGCAGCAGGGCCAGGAGCATTGGGTAACTGTCGCACAGTGGGTTGGTCCGCGCGCGGATTACCCGGCGAGCGCGAAACGCCTGATCAAGTGGCGTGTCGCAGCCTGTTCGCCAGGGTGCCCCTACACTGCATGGCAGTAACCGGCATCCGAAGAGGTACAGAAGAGGTAGTGGTGCGCCGTAATTTGACGAGGCTTGGACCCGCGACTCGGGTGTTGGTGGCCTTGATGGCTTTGAGCCTGGTTATCGCCGGGTGCTCGGGTTCTGACGACAGCGCGCCTGGTGCGACTGATTCGTCGACCGCGACCGGCAAAGATGGCAAGCACGGCCCCTTCTTCCCGCAGTGCGGTGGCGTGAGCGACCAGACGGTGGCCGAGCAGACGAGGATTCCGAACCTGATCAATACCGCCAAGAACTCGGTCGGCTGCCAATGGCTGGCCGGCGGCGGCATCATGGGGCCGCATTTCTCCTTCTCGTGGTATCGCGGGAGTCCGATCGGTCGGGAGCGCAAGACAGAAGAGTTGTCGCGCGCAAGCGTTGAGGACATCAATATCAACGGACACAGTGGTTTCATCGCTATTGGTAACGAGTCGAGCTTGGGTGACTCGCTGTGTGAGGTCGGGATCCAATTCGGAGACGACTTCATCGAATGGTCGATCAGCTTCAGTCAGAAGCCGTTTCCGCCGCCATGCGACATCGCCAAGGAACTGACCCGCCAGTCGATTGCGAATTCGAAATGACCCGGTGGATGAGGTGCCTGGCTGCCGTGCTCTCCGTGGTGGCGGTGCTGTTGACCGGCTGTTCGAAGTCCGTCTCGGGTACTGCCGTCAAGGCGGGTGGGGCCGGCGTGCCGCGCAATGACAATTCCGAGAAGCAGTATCCAAACCTGCTCAAGGAATGCGAGGTCCTGACCACCGACGTGCTGGCGAAGACGGTGGGTGCCGATCCGCTGGACATTCAGAGCACCTTCGTCGGCGCGATCTGCCGTTGGCAGGCGGCCAACCCGGCCGGTCTGATCGACATCACCCGCTTCTGGTTCGAGCAGGGCAGTCTGAGCAACGAGCGCAAGGTTGCCGAGGGCCTGAAGTATCAGATCGAGACCCGGTCGATCCAGGGCATCGACTCCATCGTGATGCGAACGGGCGACCCCAATGGTTCCTGCGGTGTCGCCAGCGACGCGGCGGGCGTGGTCGGTTGGTGGGTAAACCCCCAGGCGCCCGGCATCGACGCGTGCGCGCAGGCGATCAAACTGATGGAGTTGACGCTGGCGACAAACGCCTAGCCGGCCACCAGCGCCTGGCTATTGGCGACCAACGCCTGCCTACTGCCACCAGCGCCAGCCCACCACGCCTAGTCCTTGCGCGGTACGTGGAACTCGATAAGCGCGGCGCTGCCGACTTCCAGATCCGCCCATCGTCCTGGGACGCGTAGCACCGCCATCGCCGACGTCGGGAACTTTTCTTCGATGCGGTCGACCGCTGCGTAGTTGGTGCCGTCGGCCCCGGCCAGCAGTATCGCCACCGAGGACGTCGTCGGCTCATGTCCGACCACCAGCAGCGTCGTGACGTCGTCGGCCACGCGGTTGATCTCCTCGATGACGGTGCCTGGGGTGCCGCCATAGAGCCGGGCGACATACTGCACCGGCGCGTCAATCCCGCTGCAGGCGAGGGTTTCTCGGGTGCGGGCGGCCGTCGAGCACAGCACGGCGTCGACGGCCGGCAGGTTGGCGCGCAGCCAGTCCCCGGCCAGCGCGGCCTCGCGGACACCGCGTGGCGCCAGCGGTCGGTCATGGTCAGCGATGCCATCCGGGTACGCGGACTTGCCGTGTCGCATCAGCACGAGGTTGCGGTCCGGTTCTGTCACCGGACTCACGTTACCGATAGGAAATTCCGCTCGTGCCACGCCGGAACGTGCAGTTATGTCGGTCAAGCCGCCTCGTCATCGTCGTCGCCGTTGCGTAGGAGTTTTTGTGGGTGGTGGAAGGTGTTGGTTCGGGGTTGGCCGTGGTCGAGGTGGGGTGGGGGGATCCATTCGGTGTCGTTGGTGGTGTTTTTGCGGGTGGTCCAGCCTTTGTCGAGCAGGCGGTGGTCGGGGCCGCAGGCGAAGGTCAGGTTGTTGACCTCGGTGGTGTGGCATTGGGCCCAGGCGGTGACGTGGTGGACTTCGCAGTAGTAGCCGGAGACCTCGCAGCCGGGTGCGGAGCAGCCGTGTTCTTTGGCGTAGAGCACGATGCGTTGTCCGGGGGAGGCCAGGCGTTTGCTGTGGTGCAGGGCGATGGCTTTGCCGTTGTCGAAGACCGCCAGGTAGTGGTGGGAGTGGCGGGCGAGGCGGATCACATCGGACATGGGTAGCAGGGTGCCGCCGCCGGTGAGGCCGGTGCCGGCGGCGGCTTCGAGTTCCTGCAGGGTGGTGGTGACGATGATGGTGGCCGGCAGCCCGTTGTGCTGGCCGAGGTCGCCGCTGGCCAGCAGGGCGCGCAAACCGGCCAGCAGCCCGTCGTGGTTGCGTTGCCCGGGGCTGCGGGTGTCGGCGGTGATGGCCTCTTGGGTGGGGGTGCCGTCAACGCAGGGTGTCTTCTCGGCGGCGTTGCACATGCCGGGGGCGGCAAGTTTGGCCAGCACGGTTTCGAAGGTGGCGCGCGCTTCGGGGCTCAGGTAGCCGCTGATCGGTGACATTTTGTCGGGGCCTTGTTTGCCGATGATGAGGCAGCGTTTGCGGGCGCGGTCTTGTTCTTCGGTGTAGTTGCCGTCGGGGTTGATGGTGTCCAGGGTTTTTGCCGCGAGTTTTTCCAGTTGATCGGGCCGGTAGTCACCACCGAGCTTCGACAGGTCGCGGTCGGCTTTGGCGCAGGTGTCCAGATCGACCCCGGTGGGCAGGTGGGCGAAGAACTTGCGGATGATGCGGACGTGGGATTCATCCAGGCGGCCGTGGCGTTGGGCTTCGGCGGTGGCCGGCAACAACGGTTCCAGGGGTTCGCCGTTGATGGCCCGGCGGGGGCCGAGGTCGGCGGCTTCGCCGATCCAGCGGTTGGCTTCCCCGCGGGTGATGCGCACCCGGTTGGCCAGCACCCGCGCCAGCTTGCCGCCCAACTCTTCTTCACTGGATTGGGTTTGCAGGTGATGGATCAACGCGTGCCGGGCCACCGGCAACCGGCGCACCTCGGTGATCAACGCCTCTAAGTACTGCAAGCTTTCCCGCCCACTCAACATCTCCGGGCACAGTTCGAGCACGGCCGACACCGCCTCATGCAGCGCGTCATACGCCGCGGCGAACGCCCCTTGGCTACTCGAACTCATGTTCGAAAGACTACGCCACCCCACCGACAAGATGACCCGTCCGATCAACGTCCCAAGACTTGTCGGCACCGAGTCATACACTCGCGTTGCCTTGATGGACACGGACTTCGGGAGGAGGGGCCAGGATGCGATTCCTGCATACCGCCGACTGGCAACTGGGTATGACGCGGCACTTCCTCGCCGGTGACGCCCAGCCCCGCTATTCGGCGGCCCGCCGCGATGCGGTCGCCGGTTTGGGAGCGCTCGCCGCCGAAACCGGTGTCGAATTCGTCGTCGTGGCCGGCGACGTGTTCGAAGACAATCAACTCGCGCCGCAGGTAATCAGCCAGTCTCTAGAAGCCATGCGCGCCATTGGGATTCCCGTGTACCTCCTGCCGGGGAACCATGACCCACTAGACGCATCGTCCGTCTACACCAGCGCCCTGTTCCGCGCCGAATGTCCCAAGAATGTCATCGTCCTAGATCGCCCTGGGGTCCACGAAGTTCGACCCGGGATCGAGATCGTCGCGGCACCTTGGCGCTCCAAATCGCCGACTACAGACTTGGTCGCCGAGGCGCTGAACGGCTTGCCCGCGACGGACGCCACCCGAGACGTCACCCGAATATTGGTCGCCCACGGCGGTGTCGACGTGCTCGATCCGGACAAGGGCAAACCTTCGCTCATCCGACTTGCCAACCTCGACAGGGCGCTGGCTGACCGCGCGATTCACTATGTGGCACTGGGGGATAAGCACTCGCTCACGCAGGTCGGTGATAGTGGTCGAGTGTGGTATTCGGGTTCGCCAGAGGTCACCAACTATGACGACGTCGAGGCCAACCCGGGGCACGTTCTGGTGGTAGACATCGACGAAAGCGACCCGCAACGCCCGGTCGCCGTGGAACCCAAACGCATCGGTCGTTGGCGTTTCGTCACGTTGACTCGTGAGGTCGACAACAACCGCGAAATCGCGGATCTGGACGTAAATTTGGATCAGATGAGCGACAAGGAACGCACGGTAGTCCGGCTGGCATTGACCGGTTCGTTGAGCGTTACCGACCGCGCCGCGCTCGACGCCTTGCTGGACAAGTACGCGCGATTATTTGCCTGGCTTTGCATTTGGGAAAGTCATTCCGACTTGGCGGTGATCCCTGCCGACGGCGAATTTAAAGACCTTGGCATCGGGGGCTTCGCGGCGTCGGCCGTCGACGAACTCGTCGAAACCGCACGCGCCGGCGACAACGAATCCGCCGAGGATGCCCAGGCGGCCCTCGCGCTCCTGCTCCGGCTCACCGATCGGGGTGCGGCGTGAAACTGCACCGGCTGGTCCTAAGCAATTACCGCGGTATCGCGCATCGCGATATCGAGTTCCCCGAACACGGCGTCGTGGTCGTCAGCGGGGCCAATGAAACCGGCAAGTCGTCCATGATTGAGGCGTTGGATCTGCTGCTGGAATGCAAAGACCGCTCGACCAAGAAAGAGATCAAGCGGGTCAAGCCAACCAACGCCGATGTCGGCTCTGAGGTCATGGCTGAGATCAGCAGCGGCCCTTATCGTTTCGTCTACCGCAAGCGCTTCAACAAGATGTGTGAGACGGAGTTGACGGTGCTGGCTCCCCGGCGCGAGCAGTTGACGGGTGACGAGGCGCATGAGCGGGTCCAGGCCATCCTCGACGAGACGGTCGATACCCAGTTGTGGCGTGCGCAACGCGTGTTGCAGGCCGAGTCGACCGGCGCAGTCGACCTGTCGGGCTGTAATGCGTTGTCCCGGGCACTGGACATCGCGGCGGGTGACGAAGCCACACTGTCCGGTACCGAACCATTGCTCATCGAGCGCATTGATAACGAGTACGGGCGCTACTTCACCCCAACCGGCCGGCCCACCGGCGAATGGGCCGCGGCCATCTCCCGGTTGGCCGAAGCCGAAGCCCGAGTAGCCCAATGCGCGGCGGCCGTGGCAGAGGTCGATGATCGCGTGCGGCGCCACGAGGAACTCACGCTGCAGGTGGCCGAGTTGTCGCAGCAACTGGATGCCGCCGGACCTCGCCTAGAAGAGGCTAAGGCAAAGGCCAAGGCCATCACGGCTCTCGCCGATCAGGAACGCGAAGCAAAACTGGTCGTCGCAGCCGCGGCGGCAACAGCGGCGGGCTCGACGGCCGCGCATGCGGCACGCCAAGCCCTGCTGAACGAAATCGGCACTCGCACAACAACGGTCACTGCGCTCGAAGCGGAAACGCAGCAAGCAGCCGCCCAGCAGGAGGCCGCGCAAACTGCCGCGAAAGCCTGCGATGCCGCCGCCGCGCAGGCTGCCCAAGCTGTTACCGCTGCACAATGCAGAGTCGACGCCGCCCGCGGGGCCCTTGAGCAGGTGAACGACCGCGAAGAAGCCGACCGGTTGAGCGCACGCCTGGCTAAGATCGATGACATCCAACGTCGCCGCGAGCAAATTGGCGTGGAGCTGTCGACCATTGCCATCACCGACGAGATCATGCGCCGCATCGAAGACGCCGCGGCCGCGGTCGACCGCGTCGACGGGCAGTTGGCCCTGATCTCGGCCGGGGTGGAATTTACTGCGGCAACGGACATCGAGTTGGTCGTAGCGGATCAACGCGTGTCGTTGACGGCGGGCCAGAGCTGGTCGCTCACGGCTACATCTGCTGCGGAAGTGGAGATCCCCGGCATCGTGACGGCGCGGATCACACCGGGCGCCACCGCGCTCGACATGCAGGCGAAATATGTTGCGGCACAGAATCAACTCGACGCGTTACTGCAAGAAGGCAAGGTGGGCGATGTAGCGGCGGCGCGTTCTACCGATCAGCGGCGTCGCGAACTGCAGAACACTCGCGACCAGCTGACTGCCACCCTCACCGGCCTGTGCGGTGACGAACAGGTGGACCAACTCCGGGAGCGGCTGGCGCAATTGCGCGCCGATCTCCCGGCAGAACCGGATCTGTTCACCGGAACAAACCTCGATGGCGCCACCGCGCGCACCGAACTTGTCGCTGCCGTGGCGGCCCGTGCCGATGCCCAGGCGGAGTGCGAAAGGCAGCGGCAGGCCGCAGCCGATGCCAACCGTGAGCTCAGCGAAATATCTACCAAGGCAGCGGTTTTACAGAACAAGCTGGCCGCCGAACGGGCCGAGCTTGAGGCAGCGACCGCCCGATTGACCGACGAGCGCGCCAAGGCCAGCGACAGTGACCTCGCCGCCAAGGTCCAAGCTGACCAAGCGGCGCTGCAGGCCGCCGAAGCAAAGGTTGCCGAACTGGCCGAAGCGCTCGCCGCCACGGCGCCCGACGCAGTGGCCGCAGAATTGAAGGAAGCCGCCGAAACGGTAGACAACCTGCGCCAAAACCACGAAACTGCCACCAATGCACTGCGCGAGGTCAGCATCGAACTTTCATGGATCGGCAGCGAAGGCCGAAGGGGCAAGTTGGACGCCGCCGAGACCGAACGTGAGCATGCCGCCGGCCAGTACGCCCGGATCGGGCGTAGGGCCCGCGCGGCAAAGTTGCTCCGAGAGGTGATGACGCGTCATCGGGAGACCACCCGGCAGCGCTATGTCGAGCCGTACCGCGCCGAGCTACACAAGCTTGGTCGTCCAGTCTTCGGTCCCACATTCGAGGTCGACGTCGACAGCAACTTGTGCATCCGCGGCCGAACCCTGGACAACGTCACCGTCCCGTACGAATCCCTGTCGGGTGGCGCCAAGGAGCAACTCGGGATTCTGGCGCGCCTGGCCGGAGCGGCGCTGGTTGCCAAGGAAGACACCGTCCCGGTGGTGGTTGACGACGCGCTGGGATTCACCGATCCCGACCGGTTGGCCAAGATGGGGGAGGTGTTCGACGCGGTCGGTGCCCACGGCCAAGTCATCGTCCTGACGTGTAGTCCTGACCGGTATGAGGGCGTCAAGGGCGCGCATCGCATCGAACTCGGCGTCTAGACTGGGCCCGAAACGGGGTAACGCGGTGGATTCTCAACACGACTATGTTGTCGTCGGTACTGGCTCGGCCGGTGCCGTCGTAGCCAGCCGACTCAGCGCCGATCAAGGCACTGAAGTGTTGGCCCTAGAGGCGGGGCCGCGCAACAAGAACAGATTCATCGGAGTCCCGGTCGCCTTCTCCAAATTGTTCCGAAGCGAAATCGACTGGGACTACCTGACCGAACCACAGCCAGCGCTAAGCGGCCGCGAAATCTATTGGCCGAGAGGAAAAGTGCTCGGTGGCTCGTCGTCGATAAACGCGATGATGTGGGTGCGCGGATTTGGCGCCGACTACGACGAGTGGGCGAAGCGGGCAGGCCCCGAGTGGTCGTATGCCGAGATGCTCGGATACTTCCGGCGGATCGAGAATGTAGCCGACGCCTGGCACTTCGTCGACGGCGACGCCAGCGGCGTTAGCGGCCCGATGCAGATTTCCCGGCAGCGCAGCCCATCCCGGTTCACCGCCGCCTGGCTGGCCGCGACTCGTGAATGTGGATTCCCCGCAACCCAGCCGAATGCGGCTGCGCCCGAAGGATTTTGCGAGACGGTCGTCACCCAGCGCAAGGGGGCGCGGTTCAGTACCGCTGACGCCTACCTCAAGCCGGCCAAAGAGCGGAAGAACCTCAACGTGATCACCGAGGCGACGGCGACGCGGGTGATCATCGAAGGCAACCAAGCGGTGGGCGTGGAATACCAGCAAGCTGGCCAAACTCATGTTGCCTACGCCCGTCGCGAAGTGGTGCTCTGCGGAGGGGCGGTCAACACCCCGCAGCTGTTGATGCTGTCCGGAATCGGCGATCGCGACCATCTCGCCGAGCACGGCATCGACATCGTCCACCACTCACCCGAAGTGGGTAAGAACCTCATCGACCACCTCGTCACGCCGATCGGCTGGTCCGTCGACGGCGACAGCCTTGCGGGCGCGGAGAAACCCAAACAGTTGATCAACTATCTGGCGCGCCGTCGCGGCATGCTCACTTCCAACGTCGGCGAGGCTTATGGTTTCCTGCGCAGCCGCCCGGACCTCGAGCTACCCGACATCGAGTTGATCTTCGCGCCCGCTCCGTTTTACGACGAGGGCTTGCTGAATGAGTCGCCCGTCCACGGCGTGGTCTTCGGGCCCGTCCTGGTGGCACCGGAAAGCACGGGGCAGATCACGCTCCGGTCGGCCGACCCGAACGACAAGCCGATCATCGAACCGCGCTACCTCACCGACCCCGAGGGGTTGGACCGTGCCGCCATGATGGCCGGCCTGCGGGTTTGCGCACAGATAGCCCAAGCTCCCGCGATCAGCGGCCTCCTCGGTCCCATCGCGCGCCCGCGCAACTGCACCGAGTTGAACGAGGAAACCCTCGAGCTGGCCCTGGAAACCTGCTCACACACCTTGTATCACCCCATCTGCACCTGCCGCATGGGTAGTGACGAAGCCAGTGTGGTTGACCCGCGGCTCCGGGTGCGGGGCGTCGACCGGCTGCGAGTCGCCGACGCCTCGGTGTTCCCCAGCACGATTCGCGGGCATACCCATGCTCCATCGGTGTTGATCGGCGAGCGCGCCGCCGACCTGCTGCGGGCGTGACGCAACACGGCAACACGGCAACGCAGCAACCTGCCGACTTCATCACACAAAGTTTGACCGCACCCCGCCTCGGCAACACCGAAGTTGAATAGCGGGGGGCCGAGTGGCGGGAAGACAACGATGGCGATAAACGCGACACGGCGCCGGATGCATCGCAGGCTGACGCGGTTGCCTGGGCTACAAACCGTGCGTAGACCGGTGTCGCCGGGATCCGACGAACAATTCGACCTTTATTACGTGCGCGACGGCCGCAAGTCGGCGCACCCGGTGGTGATCATCCCCGGCGGCCCAGGCATGGCATCGGTGCTCGCCTACCGAGGCTTCCGGCAGCGCGCGGTCGATGCCGGCTTGGACGTCATCATGGTCGAACACCGAGGCATCGGCCTTTCGCGCCTCAATGACGCCGGAGAGAACCTGCCGCCGGAGGCACTCACGGTCGAGCAGGTCGTCGACGACATCGCCGCGGTGCTCGACGATGCCCGCGTCGAATCGGCCACCATTTTCGGCAGTTCCTACGGCACTTACATCGCCGCCGGCGTCGGCGTCCGTCATCCGCATCGGGTGCAGGCAATGATCCTCGACTCGCCGCTGCTGTCCCGTCATGACGTCGAGATCGTGCGCGACACCCTTCGCCACGTGCTGCTCAAGGGCGACCGCGCCGACACCGTCACCTTGGCACCGAAAATGCGTCGCCTGGTCGATCGCGGGATCATGACTCCGGCGGCCGGACAGCTTGCGGCGACGGTGTACGGCTACGGCGGCGCCGAACTACTCGAGCGCCAGCTGGACCTGCTGCTTACCGGGCGAAAGATGCTGTGGCGGACCCTTTCTCGGGTCGGCAAGATCGTCACCCGGAAGGTTCCGTACAGCTACGAGGTCGATCTGGTGGGGCGCATCGCCTTCCGTGAACTGGACTACGGCGCCGAGCCCGACGGCCTACCGCTGGACCCGGCGGTTGCCTACCGCGAAACATTCGATACAACAGAAACTTTCGTCGCGGAGCCGTACGACTTGGTCGCTGAGATGCCGAAGTTCGACTGGCCAACGGTGGTGATCGCCGGTGGCCGCGATCTGGTGACGCCGCCCGCCGTCGCCGAACGCATTGCGACGCTGTTGCCGCACCCAGTCTTGGTGAATATGCCGACCATGGCGCACGCCGCGCTCGATTTCCGGGAGCCCGCGGCGCTGGCCATTGCCAAGTCGGTCTGCGACGGCGAAATGGACGAGCTTGCCCACCGCGCACCGGATCTGGACGCGATCCAACCGCCACTCGCGTTGCGGCTGCTGTGGGAGGCGGTCGACCTGGCCGCGAGGGCGGAGTTGGCGACACCCCGGCTACCCCAATTACCGCGAATCACCGAGCTGACACACCAGCTACTAAACCAGCTGCCTCAGCAACTGCGACCGCAGCGCCCCGGCGTCAATTCCGCATGAACCCGATTGCGGTGTAATCGTAGTCGGCTAGGCCGCGCGCGCCGAAATTGGCCAGCGTGCTGCGCACCGCGACGGTGCCCGCCGACTGGATCAGCGGCAGGCTGAACCCTTCCGCCCAAATGAGTTTGTCCACCTCGTTGGCCAGCGCGCGTGCTTTGACCGGGTCAAGTTCGGCGAGTGTGCGCTCAATGGCCTCGTCGATCTCCGGGCTACCGATCTTGCCGACGTTGCTCTCGCCGTGCATGGCATAGATCTGGGTGAGTCCGGAGAGCGGAAACGCGTCGCCCACCCAGCCGAACAACGCGATATCGAACGCTCCGACATTGACGTAGTTGCTGAAGAAGTCGCTGCCGGACCGGGCTTGGAGTTCGAGCTTCACGCCGATCTCGGCAAGACTGTGTTGCGCGACCTGGGCAAATTGTCGGCTGCGCTGCGCGTCGTAGAACAGCAGGCGTACGACGAGCTGGCGACCATTCTTCTCCCGGAACTGACCGTTCTGCTTCCAGCCCAAGGCGTCGAGGTCCCGTTTCGCCCGTTCCGGGTCGTAGGCAACGACGCCGCTGTTGTCCTGATAGCCTTCCTGGCCGGCCACGTAGATGTGGTTGTTCAACGGCTTCGGATCATTGGAGAGGCCGTACAAGGCGACCTGGGCGATAGTGCTTCGGTCGATTCCCCGCGACACGGCCAACCGCAAATCCTTGTCCTCGAGAATCGACCCCGTGGCGCCGTTGAACGTGAAATGCGTCCAGGTAGGCCCTGGCGCGCGTCGGATGGAGATGCCCTTGGTGCGCTGTGCGATCGTCAGGTCGTCGAGCGAGCCGATTCCCGTCGCGTCGATCGTGTTGTTTTGCAGTGCCGGTATGGCTGCCGTCGGGTCGAGCACCAGGTAGGTGATGGTGTCCAACCGTGGTTGCCTTCCCCACCATTTCGGGTTGCGGGACAGGGTGATTCGTTGGGCGGCCCGGTCCAGGTTGGTCACGATGAACGGCCCGGCCGTTGCGCCAGGAGCATTCAGCCACCCCGTGTTGAATGCCTCGGGCGTGGAGGTCAGGCTGGCCGGCAGCAGCATGCCGTTGCCGGCGAACATGCCCCGCCACTCGGCGTAGGGCTGGGCGAAGGTCATCACGGCCTGCCGGTCGTCCACCCCGCGGGTCACCGACGCGACTCGGTCGGAACCGCTCGACGAGGCGATCTCGAATGCCTCGTCCTTACCGCTGGTGGCATGGATCTGGCTCGCGATGTCGCGCCACGTGATGGGGGTGCCGTCGGACCAGACTGCCTTGGGGTTGATCGTGTAGGTGACGACCTGCGGATTTTCATTGGTGAGTTCGATGCTGGTGAAGTAGTCGGTGTTGACTCTCGTCGACCCGTCCGGCCCGATGATGAACGCGCTCGGCAGCGTCGCTTTCAACATCGACGCCGTCTCGGCCAGGTTGCCGTCGATGTGCAGGATGTTGAAATTGGGCGGGAAGTCACTGAGCGCTAGTCGCAGGTTTCCGCCGTCTCGCAGGGTGGCGGGATCCTGCGGGTTGATGTCGCTGGTCGTGCCGACCGCGGCGTTGCCAGGCGCCGGTGGCGGTAGCGGCGGGGCCGCCGAGCAGCCCGACACCAGCACAGTGCCGCTGATCAGCACGACTGCAACCCGACCGGCAACCCGACCGGAAACCCGACCCCAACCTCGACGCCAAGAACGCTTAGCCACGGCCACGACGGCCCCCCGGGTCCGGCTGCGGCACCGCGCCTAGCAGCCGCTGGGTGTACTCATGCTGCGGATTGTTGAAGACGTCTTCGCTGTCGCCCTGCTCGACCACGGCCCCTTTGTACAGCACAACCACCCGGTGGGCCAGGTGCTTGACCACCGAAAGGTCGTGTGAGACAAACAAGTACGACAAGCCAAACTGGTCCTGTAGATCGAGCAACAGGTTGATGATGCCGGCCTGGATCGAGACGTCCAGCGCGGATACCGGCTCGTCGAGGGCCAGGATCTTGGGCTGCAGTGCCAAGGCGCGGGCAATGCCGATGCGCTGCTTCTGGCCACCGGAGAATTCGGCTGGATAGCGGCTGGCGTCGGCGCGGCGCAATCCCACGATCTCCAGCAACTCGGCAACCCGGGCGTGCGTGTCGCTCTTGTTGAATCCGTTGGCTTGCAACGGTTCCGCCAGCAGATTGAAGACGGGTAGCCGCGGGTCCAACGATGCGACCGGGTCCTGGAAGACGACCTGAATGTCACGGCGCAGCGCGCGCCGATTCGCCGGACTCAGGGTGGCCACGTCGACACCGAGCACTTCAATCGAACCCGATTCCGGCGCAGCCAGTTCCAGGATCTGATGCAAGGTGGTCGATTTGCCCGAGCCGGATTCCCCGACGATGCCCACCGTGCGGCCTTGCTGCAGCTCGAAACTGACCCCGTCGACGGCGCGGACCTCGCCGATGGCGCGGCGCAGCAACACGCCCTTGGTCAGCGGATAGGTCTTGACCAGATCCCGCACCGCGACGATGACGGACGAGTCGGCCGGCTCCACGGCGGCGCGCTCCGTGCTGACCCCGTAGATGTCCGCCGCGCTGCGCCCGTCGACCTGATCGGTCCGAATGCAGGCGGCTCGGTGGTTCATACCGACCTCGATCAATTCCGGCTCTTCAGCAAGGCATTCGTCGATAGCCAGCGGACAGCGCGGCGCGAACGGGCATCCCGGATCGAGTCCCGCGAGCGAGGGTGGCGCGCCGGGAATGGGCACCAGTCGGGCGCCTTGTACCGCATCCAACCGGGGGACCGAGCCCAACAGTCCCACGGTGTAGGGCATCTTGCGGTCTCGGTAGAGATCCGTCACGGGTGCCGACTCGATGACCCGCCCGGCGTACATCACCAGCGCACGGTCGGCGAACTCGGCGACGACCCCGAGGTCGTGCGTGATGATCAGGACCCCCGCGCCGGTGACGTCACGGGCAGTCCTGAGTACTTCGAGAATCTGCGCCTGCACCGTAACGTCCAGTGCCGTCGTCGGCTCGTCACAGATCAACAGGTCGGGGTCGTTGGCAATCGCGATCGCGATCACCACGCGTTGCCGCTCGCCCCCGGAAAGCTCGTGCGGAAACGCGCGGGCGCGCCGCTCGGGCTGTGAGATACCCACCAGCTCAAGCAATTCCACGGCGCGTGCGCGGGCGGCCTTCTTGCCGATGCGTGGCTGATGCACTTCGATCGCCTCGGCGATCTGGTCACCCACGGTATAGACGGGGGTGAGCGCCGACATCGGATCCTGAAACACCGTGCCGATCGCCTTGCCGCGAAACCGCGACATCTCGTGGTCGGCAAGTCCCAAGAGTTCGGTGCCCTGCAGTCGCACCGAGCCACTTACCTTCGCGTACTCGGGCAACAGACCCACCACCGCCATGGCGGCGGCGGATTTCCCCGATCCGGACTCACCGACCATGGCCACCACCTCACCGGGGTCGATGCGGTAGCTGATGCCGCGCACCGCGGTCACCGCAGCGCCATCGGTGGGAAAGGTGACCGCCAGGTCGTTCACTTCCAGCAGCGAGCTCATGCGCCACCACGTCGCAGGGTTCTGCTCCCGGGATCCAACGCGTCGCGCAGACCGTCGCCGGTCAGGTTGGTGCACAACAGAATCAACACCAAGACCCCGGCGGGGAACAGGAACACCCAGGGGAACGTCGTTGCGGACTGGGTGCCGTCGGCAATCAGGGTGCCCAGCGAGGCATCTGGCGGCTGGATACCGAATCCCAGGAAGCTCAAGCCGGTTTCAGCCAGGATGGCGAAGGCAATGTTGAGGGTGGCATCGATGATGAGGATGGATGCCACGTTGGGTATCACATGACCGGTGATGATGCGGCGGCTGGAGACGCCCATGTACCTTGCGGCCCGGATGAATTCGCGTTCACGCAGGCTCATGGTCATGCCGCGCACGATGCGGGAACTGACCATCCAGCCGAAGCCGGCGAGCAACAGGACCAGCAGCATGACGTTGGCCGCGCTCTTGGTCCGCTGCGACACGATCAAGATCAGGATGAAGCTGGGCACCACCAACATCAGGTCGACCAGCCACATCAGGGCCCTGTCTCGCCAGCCCCCGAAATACCCTGCGATCGCTCCGACCGTGGCTGCGATGCCGGTGGAGAGCACCGCCACACAGACGCCGATCAGCATCGACTTCTGCATGCCGCGCAGTATCTGCGCGAGCAGGTCCTGACCCAGTGCGTTGGTGCCCAGCCAGTGGCGGCCGTCGGGCGGTTGCAGCAACGCGTCGAAATCCAGGTCCAGATACGAATACGGCAGCAGCGGAGGCAACGTGTAGCAGCCGACGAACAGCAGCACGAGTATCACCAGCGAGACCACCGCGGCGCGGTTGCGCAGGAAGCGGCGCAGCACCAGTGTTCTGCGTGAACTGAACTCGATCGCCTCGACCGGGTCGATTTCTTCGATGGACACGCTCATGACACCCGCACCCGGGGGTCGAGAGCCGCGTAGATGATGTCGGAAAGCAGGCCGGCCAGCAGCACGACGGCGCCGGAGAACAAGGTGATAGCGGCGACGATGTTGGCGTCCTGGGTTGACACACCCCGGATGGCCCATTCGCCCATGCCATGCCAGCCGAAGATCTTCTCGACGAACACGGCCCCGGCGACCAGGCCGGCGACGCTATAGGCAAACAGCGTCGCCATCGGTATCAATGCGGTTCGTAGCCCATGTTTGACCAGTGCGCGTCGGCGGGTCAGGCCCTTGGCGCGCGCGGTGCGGATGAAGTCCTGTCCGAGTACGTCGAGCATGGCGTTGCGTTGATATCGGCTGTACCCGGCGGCGCCGCCCAGCGCCAGCGTGAGTGACGGCAGGATCAGGTGCTGCACCCGGTCGCCGATGTTGTCCCAGAATCCGCCGGTCACACCCGGGGAGGTTTCTCCGGTGTAGTCGAAGAGTTGCATCCCCAGCGCCCAGTTGACCCGCAATGCACCCATGATCAGCAAGTTGGCTATGACAAAGGTCGGGGTGCTGATGATCAGCAATGCCACCGTGGTGACGACGCGGTCGCTGAGCCGATATTGCCGGATCGCCCCCCACGCGCCGAGCACGACACCCAGCACCGTGCCGACGACGGACCCCACCACCAGCAACCGAACGCTGACTCCGATGCGACGCCTGAGTTCCTCCCCGACGGGTTGCCCGGTAATGGTCTTGCCGAAATCGCCGCGCACAGCGTGTGAAGCCCAATTGGCGTAGCGGATGGGGATGGGCTTGTCCAAGCCGAGGTCGTGGGCCCTCTTGTCGATCACCGATTGCGGCGGGCGCGGACTGCGCTGCATCAGGCTTTCCAACGGCCGGAACGCCACCGAGGTCAGGCAGTACGTCAGGAACGACGCCAGCGCCAACAGAATGATGTAGTTGAGCAGCCGACGCGCCAGAAAGCGTGTCATGCCCTACCACCGTGCCGCATTGGGACAGGGTAGCGAGCACTCGTCCACGGCAACCACCGCACACGCGACCGTTTCAATCCCGCTGATCTTGATTCGTGTCATGTCGCCGGGCCATTGTTAAAATCCAGCGCGGTTCGACTCTGGTTAAGAAGCCTAATTTCCCAATAACTAAGGAGACTTGCGTGACGGTTACCGACGAATACTTGGCCAACAACGCCGAGTACGCGAGCACCTTCAAGGGGCCGCTGCCGCTGCCGCCGAGCAAGCACATCGCGGTCGTGGCGTGCATGGACGCGCGACTCGACGTCTACCGTGTGCTCGGCATCAAGGAGGGCGAGTCACACGTTATCCGCAACGCTGGGGGAGTCGTCACGGACGACGCGATCCGTTCGCTCGCCATCAGCCAGCGGTTGCTGGGGACGCAAGAGATCATCCTCATTCACCACACCGACTGCGGGATGCTCACCTTCACCGACGACGACTTCAAGCGCGGCATCCAGGACGAGATCGGGGTCAAGCCGCCGTGGGCGGCCGAGGCCTTCCCGGACATCGCTGAGGACGTCCGGCAGTCGTTGCGTCGCATCCAGAACAGCCCGTTCGTGACCAAGCACGTGTCGCTGCGCGGCTTCATCTTCGACGTGGCCACCGGCAAGCTCGAGGAGATCACCCTCGACGAGTCGTAACTCGTCAACGCACCTTGCGTCAGCCCAGTCAGCCGAGCTTGACTCAGCCCACTTTGTAAAGGGCGAGGGCTTTCGCGAGCAGTTTTCCATCGGGGTCGACGATGTCGGCCTCGCAGTTCACCAGCGATCGGCCGCGCCGTAGGGCGCGGCCGACGCCGAACACGTCGGTGGCGCGCGCGGGTGCCATGAAGTCCAGGGTCATCGAGACGGTGACCCCGCGCAGGTCGGGTGGTGCCTGCGCGCCGCACCACGCCGCCGCCATCACGGTCACGTCGGCGAGGGTTGCGATAGCCCCGCCGTGCACCATGTCGCCGATCGTCACGTTGGACGGGTCCCACGGCAGTCGCAACCTGACGCCGTCGGGCTCGAGTCGTTCGGCGACGATTCCTAACTTCGCGACGAACGGTGATGCCGGCAGAAACTGAGCAATGACGTCGCGACCGCTCGGGGGCGCGCCGGGTTCGGGGTCAGCCATTCGTCCATGCTGTCGCACGCCATGTAGCGGCAAAACCCTTTCGTTGACATGACCGGCCCAGGACTGGTTCTATAACTGGTAATGATCATAAATATGGTCAAATCTACCAACTTTGCGAACAAATCGATAGGCCCATATGACCAGCGCGGTGAACGCCGGCCCCGCGGCCGGCCAGTACGAATTGAGCCATTTGCGCTCACTGGAGGCGGAGGCCATCCACATCATCCGGGAGGTGGCGGCGGAGTTTGAGCGGCCAGTCCTGCTGTTCTCCGGCGGCAAGGACTCCATCGTCATGCTGCACTTGGCGCTCAAGGCATTCCGTCCGGGGCGGCTGCCCTTCCCGGTGATGCATGTCGACACCGGCCACAACTTCGACGAGGTCCTGGCCACCCGCGACGAGCTGGTTGCCGAATCCGGGGTGCGCCTGGTGGTGGCGTCCGTGCAGGACGACATCGACGCCGGCCGCGTGGTCGAGACCATCCCGTCGCGCAATCCGCTGCAGACCGTGACGCTGCTGCGGGCGATCCGGGAGAACAAGTTCGACGCCGCCTTCGGGGGAGCCCGCCGCGACGAGGAAAAGGCGCGCGCGAAGGAACGGGTGTTCAGCTTCCGCGACGAGTTCGGCCAGTGGGACCCGAAGAACCAACGGCCCGAGCTGTGGAGTCTGTACAACGGGCGCCACCACAAGGGTGAGCACATCCGCGTCTTTCCCCTGTCCAATTGGACCGAATTCGACATCTGGTCCTACATCGGCGCCGAAAACGTCAAGTTGCCCTCGATCTATTTCGCCCACCGGCGCAAGGTCTTTCAGCGTGACGGGATGCTGCTGGCGGTACACCGCTACCTGCAGCCTCGACCCGACGAAAAAATATTCGAGGCGACCGTGCGGTTCCGCACCGTCGGTGACGTCACCTGCACCGGGTGCGTGGAGTCAGAGGCCGCCACCGTCTCGGAGGTCATTGCCGAAACCGCGGTGTCCCGCTTGACCGAGCGTGGCGCCACCAGGGCCGACGACCGGATCTCGGAGGCAGGCATGGAAGACCGTAAACGGCAGGGGTATTTCTGATGGCTGCTCCCACCACACTGCTGCGTCTGGCCACCGCCGGCTCCGTCGACGACGGTAAGTCCACGTTGATCGGGCGCCTGCTCTATGACTCCAAAGCGGTCATGGAAGACCAGTGGGCCGCCGTGGAGAAAACGTCCAAGGAACGAGGTCACGACTACACCGATCTGGCGTTGGTCACCGACGGGCTGCGGGCCGAGCGGGAACAAGGCATCACCATCGACGTCGCCTACCGCTATTTCGCCACGCCCAAGCGGAAATTCATCATCGCCGACACCCCGGGCCACATCCAGTACACGCGCAACATGGTCACCGGCGCGTCGACCGCTCAGCTGGTGATCGTCCTGGTCGACGCGCGGCACGGCTTGCTGGAGCAGTCCCGCCGGCACGCGTTCCTGGCCTCTCTCCTGGGCATCCGCCACCTGGTGCTGGCGGTCAACAAGATGGACCTGATCGACTGGGACAAAGAGAAATTCGAGGCGATCCGCGACGAGTTCCACGCGTTTGCGGCGCGCCTCGACGTGCAGGACGTGACGTCCATCCCGCTTTCGGCGCTGCACGGCGACAACGTGGTCACCAAATCGGACCAGACGCCGTGGTACGAAGGGCCTTCGCTGCTGTCGCACCTCGAAGAGGTCTACATCGGCGGTGACCGCAACCTGGTGGACGTGCGGTTCCCGGTGCAGTACGTCATCCGCCCGCACACACTTGATCATCAGGACCACCGCAGCTACGCAGGCACGGTGGCCAGCGGAGTGATGCGGCCGGGCGACGAGGTGGTGGTACTGCCGGTCGGCAAGACCACCCGGATCACGGCCATCGACGGTCCGACCGGTCCTGTGGCGGAAGCGTTTCCGCCGATGGCCGTGTCGATCAGCCTGGCCGACGACATCGACATCTCGCGCGGCGACATGATCGCGCGTGCCAACAATCAGCCCAGAATCGCGCAGTCTTTCGACGCCACCGTCTGTTGGATGGCGGACGACTCCGCGCTCGAACCCGGCCGCGACTACATCATCAAGCACACCACCCGAACCACGCGGGCGCGGATCACCGCGCTGGACTATCGCCTCGATGTCAACACCCTGCACCGGGACAAGACGGCGGCGGCGCTGAAACTCAATGAGCTGGGCCGGGTTTCGCTGCGCACCCAGTCGCCCTTGCTCCTCGACGAGTACACCCGTAATGCCACCACCGGCTCGTTCATCCTCATCGACCCCGACACCAACGGCACGGTGGCCGCGGGCATGATCCTGCGCGACGTCTCGACACACACCGCCAGCCCCAACACGGTGCGGCACAAGTCGTTGGTGACGGCCGAAGACCGGGCCACCAAGGGCAAGACTCTGTGGCTCACCGGGCTGTCGGGTGCCGGCAAGTCGTCGGTGGCCATGCTGGTCGAGCAGAAGCTGCTCGAAAGGGGTATTCCCGCTTATGTTCTCGATGGTGATAACTTGCGGCACGGCTTGAATGCCGATCTCGGTTTCAGCATGGCCGACCGCGCGGAGAACCTGCGCCGGCTGGCGCATGTCGCCACGCTGCTCGCCGACTCCGGACAAATCGTGCTGGTGCCCGCGATCAGCCCGCTGGCCGAGCACCGCGAGATGGCCCGTAAAGTCCACGTGGACGCGGGATTTCCGTTCTTCGAAGTGTTCTGCGACACGCCGATCGAGGAATGTGAGCGCCGGGACCCCAAGGGGCTGTACGCCAAAGCGCGGGCTGGCGAGATCACCCATTTCACCGGGATCGACAGCCCCTATCAGCGCCCGAAGAACCCCGACCTGCGGCTCACTGTGGACCACACGCTCGAGGAACAAGCGCAGGCCGTGCTCGACCTGATTGAATCGTTTTCATGAGCGATCACCAGCTGGCCGCCGAATTGGCGACGCAGGCCGGGGAGCTGTTGCTCGGTGTGCGCACCGAGTTGGCCGACGCGACCGAAGCCGAGCGAAAGGCCGCGGGGGACAAGCGGTCGCATGACTTCCTGATGGCCGCGCTGGCAAAGCGTCGCCCCGACGATGCCGTGCTGTCCGAAGAGGGCGCCGACGACCCCGTGCGCCTGCGGTCCGAGCGCGTGTGGATCGTCGACCCACTGGACGGCACCCGGGAATTCTCCGAACTCGGGCGGCAGGACTGGGCCGTGCACGTGGCGCTGTGGGAATCCGGTGAGCTCGTCGCGGGCGCCGTCGCGCTTCCGGCGCAAGGTGTTACGTTGTCGACCCCCGACGTCGACCCACCGGCCCCGAATCCCGCCCCGCCGCGGATCGTGGTGTCGCGTACTCGGCCGCCGGCAATCGCTCTGCAGGTTCGCGACAGCCTCGGCGGAACGCTGGTCGAGATGGGATCGGCCGGGGCCAAGGTGTCGGCGGTCATCCAAGGACTGGCCGACATCTACGTACACGCCGGCGGTCAATATGAATGGGATTCCGCCGCACCGGTGGCGGTGGCGCGCGCTGCCGGTCTGCACACGTCGCGGCTAGACGGGTCTCCGCTGCAATACAACCGGCCCGATCCGCTGTTGCCCGATCTGGTGGTGTGCCGGCCAGAGTACGCCGACGCGGTGCTGAGTGTGACCGGCTAGCTGGCAGAATTCTTGGCATGCGGATGTCGGCCAAGGCGGAGTATGCAGTGCGGGCGATGGTTCAGCTCGCCACCGCCGAGCCCGGCACGCTGGTAAAGACCGACGATATTGCGCAGGCGCAAGGAATACCGCCGCAATTCCTCGTCGACATCCTCACCAACTTGCGCACGGACCGTTTGGTGCGCAGTCACCGCGGCCGCGAGGGCGGCTACGAATTAGCCCGTCCAGCAAACGAAATCAGCATCGCTGACGTGCTGCGCTGCATCGACGGACCGCTGGCCAGCGTCCGCGACATCGGACTCGGTGACCTGCCTTATTCCGGCCCCACCGTGGCGTTGACCGACGTCTGGCGGGCGTTGCGGGCCAGCATGCGCTCGGTGCTGGAGGAAACCACGCTGGCCGACGTCGCCGCCGATGCGTTGCCGGCGCATGTGGCGAAAATGGCCGACGACTATCGCGATCAGGAGAGCAAGCGGCACCGCAGTACGGGCGGTTAGCCCGTAGTTCCCCCCGCTGAGTGGGTTCTGAATCCCCGATGTTGTTCGTGAGCAGGTGTTTGGCGTTCATGCGGGCGTACTAATGTAGTCATGTATTATCATGGCATTGCTCGGCGTGTTAACTTGGCATATCGTAGATATAGCGCGGATAAGTTGATATAAAGTAATCATGTACGTGACTCGGGTTCCCAACCGTGGGTCACCGCCAGCGGTGCTGTTGCGGGAGTCCTACCGCGACAACGGCAAAGTCAAAACACGCACCCTGGCCAACTTGTCACACTGGCCCGAGCGCAAGGTGGAAAAGCTACAGCGTGCCCTCAAAGGCCTGCCGGCCACGCGGGATCTGGCCGAGTCGTTTGAGGTCTCCCGCAGCCTGCCCCATGGGCACGTGGCCGCAGTGCTGGGCACCGCCGGACCCTGGGCGTCGAAGATCTCATCGACGCGACACCATCGCGGCGGCGCGACCTGGTCACCGCGATGCTGGTAGCCCAGGTCATCGCCCCGGAATCCAAGCTGGCCACCGCACGCGGTTTGCGCACCCAGACCGCCACCAGCTCACTGGGCGAGGTGCTGGGGGTCAGTGGGGCCGATGAGGACGACCTGTACGCGGCGATGGACTGGGCGCTGGCCCGCAAAGATGCCATCGAAACCGCGCTGGCCGCCCGGCATCTGAACGATGGCACCCTAGTGCTCTACGACGTGTCCTCGGCGGCCTTTGAGGGCCGCACCTGCCCCCTGGGCAAGATCGGACACGCCCGTGACGGGGTCAAAGGACGTTTGCAGATCGTCTACGGGCTGCTGGCCACCACCGCCGGGATACCGGTTGCCATCGAAGTGTTCGAGAGCGTGTCAAGTTTTCTGTGTAAGTCGCCTGTTTGGTTTTCTTGTTAGTCGTCGAGTTATAGGTACCGCTCGATGCGGTCTGGGTAGACCAGCGAGAGTTGTTCGAGTGCCTTCTTCCAGTTGGTGACCACCTGTCCTTCCACGAGACGTCCGGGCGCTGTTCGGCAACGTTTCTGGGCGTATTTTTTGGCCCGTTCGGCGGCGCGTTTGTCCTCGATGTTGCAGATGGCCAGCCAGAGGAGTTTGACCACGGCGGCATCGTTGGGGAACTGGCCTCGGGTCTTGATGACCTTGCGCAACTGGTAGTTCAGCGATTCGATCGCGTTCGTCGTGTAAATGACCCGGCGCAACTCGGGCGCAAACGCCAGGAAGGGGGTGAACTGCTCCCACGAACGATCGAAAACCCTGGTCACCGTCGGATTTTTCTTGCCTAACTCCGACGTGGTGAACGCATCGAGTTCGGCACGGGCAGCCTCAGCATCCGCCGCGGTGTAGACCGGTTTGAGGGCTGCGGCCACGGCTTTGCGGTCGCTGTAGGACACGAACCGCAGCGCGTTGCGCAGCAGATGCACCACACAGGTCTGCACGGCGGCCTGCGACCAGGTGGCCGCGATCGCCTCGGGAAAGCCGGTCAGCCCGTCGCAGCACACGATCAGCACGTCGCGAACGCCGCGATTGGCCAGATCGGCACACACTGAGGCCCAAAACGCCGCTCCTTCGTTCTGCTGGACCCAGATGCCCAGCACGTGCTTGATCCCGGCCATATCGACGCCTACGGCGATATGAGCGGCCTTGTTGCGGGTGTGGCCGCCGTCTTTGACCTTGACCACGATCGCGTCGAGGTAGACCACCGGGTAAATCGGGTCCAGCGGCCGACGCTGCCAGGCCAGGACCTCCTCGGAGATCTCATCGACGATCTTGGAGATCGTCTCGTGCGAAACATCGGTTCCGATCGTCGAGGCAAGATGAAATTGAATGTCGCGCAACGTCATTCCACCGGCGTACAGCGAGATGATCATGTCATCGAGCCCGCCGAGACGGCGGGCGCCCTTGGGCACCAGCCGTGGAGTGAACGAGCCGTCGCGATCGCGCGGCACCTCCAACGGGACGGGCCGGCCTCGGTCTGCACCGTCTTCGGTGAGGTGCCATTGCGGGCATTGGGCAGCGCACGCCCCGCCGGGTCGCCCTTCTCATAACCCAGATGATCAGTCAGCTCAGCAGCCAGCCCACGCTCCAAGGCGAGCTTGATCAACCCTGGCAACAAACCACCCTCACCGGTCAACGCAACCTCGCCGGAATCGACCTGAGCCAGCAAATCGTCCACCACGCCCGACGCCCGAAGCGCCTCGGCCATCTCCACCGTGGACTCCACCTCACCTAGCGCCAAATCTTCGTCCTTGCCCGTCGCCATGTCCTGAGATCCTTCCGTCAGGACTTACACAGACGATCTGACACCCCCGTGTTCGACGGCAACACCGCTGACCCGAAAACGTTGACCGCCCAAATCAATAAGCTGAAAAACCGGTTCGGACTGTCGCGGGTGGCCCTTGTCGGCGATCGCGGCATGATCACCAGCGCGCGCATCACCGAGGAACTACGCCCTGCCGGTCTGGACTGGATCACCGCGCTGCGCGCCCCGCAGATCAAGGCCCTTGTGCAAGCCGACGCCCTGCAGCTGAGCTTGTTCGACGAACACGACCTCGCTGAGATCAACTCCCCGGACTATCCCGGCGAACGCCTGGTCTGCTGCCACAACCCCGCTCTAGCTCAAAAGCGCACCCAAAAACGCCAAGACCTGTTGGCCGCCACCGAAAAACAACTCACCGCCATTACCGACGCCACCACCCGAACCCGCCGACCCTTGCGCGGCAAAGACGATATCGCGCTACGGGTAGGCAAGGTGATCAACCACTACAAGATGGCCAAACACTTCCACATCACCATCACCGACAACTCATTCACCTTCACCCGCAACGAAGACGCCATCGCCGCCGAAGCCGCCCTCGACGGCATCTACGTGCTGCGTACCAACCTGCCCAAATCCGCCCTGGGCCGTGACGATGTGGTGTTGCGCTACAAGGGACTCGAAGACGTCGAACGCTTCTTCCGGACCCTCAACAGTGAACTTGACGTGCGACCCATCCGCCACCACCTCGCCGACCGGGTCCGCGCCCACATGTTCCTACGCATGCTGTCCTACTACATCAGCTGGCACATGAAACAAGCCCTGGCCCCTGCTGTTTCGCGACCACGACAAACCCGCAGCCGCCGCCAAACGCACCAACCCCGTTGCCCCCGCTCAACGTTCCGATGCCGCCCTAGCCAAAGCCTCCCGCAAACGCACCACCGACGACACCCCGGTGCACAGCTTCACCAGCCTGCTCGCCGACCTAGCCACCATCTGCGCCAGCCACATCCAGCCCGCCGACGACATGCCCACGTTCACCAAATTCACCACCCCCACCGCACTACAACACCACGCCTTCGAACTACTCGGCCTCACCCACCGCCTGGGCTACAAGTAGTCATGCAGACAACACAAAACCCCAGGTCACGGCACACTCATCACCAAACCAGGGGGAACTACGGGTTAGCCGCCCGAGCCGTAGGGGCGGGTGAGGATCTCCATCGAATGTCCGGCGGGATCGGGGAAGTAGACTCGGCGAGCGTGCGTGTTGGTACAGCGACACGCCGTATCCGCCGTCATTCTGCGCACGCTCGCGGCGAGCCCTACGCGCGCTCTACTTGGACGCCGTCAGCTCCAGCGCGATGTTGTCGGGGTCGCGGAACTCCAAGATGTACAGCGGCCCAATGTCTTTGACCGGCTCATGCGAAATGCCCAGAGCGTCGAGATGCGCAGCGGCAGCGTCCAATTCGGCCTTACTGCCTAGCCGAAACGCGATGTGGTCGAGCCCGGTGCGGTTCTCGTCAAAGGGCTCGGTGCCCACCGGCCGAAGTCCCAGCAGCGCGCCGCCCAGGTCGTAAATGACGCCGCCGAACAGGAAGCCGAGCTGCTCCCGCGTCGCCTCGTCGGCGCCCTCGGGAAACTCGATCAGCACCGGCCAATCAAACACGCTCTCGTAGAACCGTCGCGATCGCTCGATGTCGGTGACCGTGAGCCTGACATGCGCAATCGACGTGCTCGCTACACCCATCACCCCATGCTGCCAGAATCGCTTTGTGCAGATAGGTATGACCATGCCGGTGATGGAGCCCGCCCTCGACGCCACGGTGTTGCACAGCTGGGCCCGTGCGATCGATGAGGGCCCGTTCTCTTCGCTGTGCTGGGGCGAACGCATCGCCTTCGAAAACCCCGACAGCCTGACGCTGCTCGGGGCGTTGGCCGCCTGGACGCAGCGGGTGCGTTTGGTGACGACGGTGATCGTGCCCCAGCTGCACGATCCGGTCATGCTGGCCAAGGCCCTGGCTACGGGAGACATGCTCAGCGGCGGGCGGCTGACCGTCGGTGTCGGCGTCGGAGGCAGACATGAGGACTATCACGCCGTCGGCGCCGATCCCAAGACGCAGACGATCCGCGGCATGGCCGAACGGGTGGCGGTGCTGAAGCGGGTCTGGGCCGGAGAAAAGGTGACCGACTCGACGCTGCCGGTGGGACCGTTGCCGGTCCAGGCCGGCGGCCCGCCACTGTTCGTGGGCACCATCGGACCCAAGACCGTCCGCAGCGCCGCCGCGTGGGCCGACGGCATGGCGGGTACCACCCTGGATCTCGACGTCGCCAAGCAAAACGAGCTGTTCGACGTGGCGCGCGCGGCCTGGGCCGAGGCGGGCAAGCCCAAACCCCAGTTGACGACATCCTTCTGGTTCGCGTTCGGATCGCCCGACGATGCGCGCGCGCAGGTGCATCGGCACCTGCGCCGCTACATGAACTGGATACCCGCGGAGTACGTCGACGCCATGGCGCCGATGACCGGCTGGGCCGGCAGCGAAGACGAGCTGCTGCAGGTATTTCGGAAGTTCGAGGCGATCGGTACCGACGAAATCCAGCTCATCCCAACCAGTTCCGACCTCGAGCAACTACACCGCGCGGCTGACGTTGCTGCACGGCTCTGAGCTGCACCGCGAGACTTCCGCAATCAACCTCACGACGCGGTCGATGACCCCCGGTGCCAAGTCGTGACCCATGCCGGCGATGGTGACATGTCGGGCGCCGCTGATGGCCGCCGCGGTGGCCCGCCCCCCGTTGGGATGCACGATGGGATCGCGATCGCCGTGAATCACTAACGTGGGGGCGGTGATTCGGCGTAGTTCCGCGGTGCGGTCGCCCGACTTGTAGATGGCGTTGATCTGCCGAGCGACGCCGTCTCCGGCCGCCTGACGCAGACCGCGATCCCAGGCCCTTGCCGCGTACTCGGCCGCAGCGGCCCTGTCGGGTGCAAACCCGTTGCCCGCCAGGTGTTCCACCAGCCTCAGGTGCTTGCGGATGAATTCCGCCCGGGTACGTGCGCCCGGATTGGCCAGTTGCAGTTGCGTCGACAACGCTGCCTGCCCGACCCGTCGGCTTCCGGTGGTGGAGAAGATCGACGTCAGTGACAAGGTCCGGGTCGGGTATCGGGCCGCGAGCGTCTGGGCGATCATGCCTCCCATCGACATTCCGGCCACGTGGGTCCGCTGGACTCCGAGGTGGTTAAGCACGGCGACGCCGTCGCCGGCCATGTCGGCCAGGTCGTAACCGTCTTGGCGGGGACGCTGTAGCGCCCGGCGCCACAGGCTCGGTGGCGGGGTGGTGGCCGGGGTGGTGCGGCCGACGTCGCGGTTGTCGAAGCGGATCAGGTAAAACCCTTGGGCGACAAGGCCGTCGATCATCTCCCGAGGCCACGAGGTCAGGTCCAGCGTCAGGCCGGCGATCAGGAGCAGGGGTGTACCGGACGGATCGCCGTCCGTCCGGTAGCACACCTCCCTGCCGGCGCCGACCGGGCAGAATCGATCGGTCATGCCGGCACCGCCACCGGGGCCGTGCGGGAGGCGCGGGCAGTGCTGAAGCGCAGGTTGCGATCCACTACCGGGGCGCCACGCAGCAACTTGACGTCGTCGTAGTAGCTCGAGGACATCAGCCACGGTGCGTCATTGCCCTGCTTGGGCATCAGGTGTACCGCGCGCTGAACGTATCCGGCGGAAAAGTCCAGCAGCGGACGTGCTTCCATGTCCGGATCGTCGACCTCGGGACGGGCGGTGTCGTAACCGTGGGCGTCCATGTGGGCCAGCAGTCGGCAGAAGTGTTCGCACAGCAGCCCGACCTTGAGCGTCCACGACGAGTTCGTGTACCCGACGGCGAACGCGAAGTTCGGTACACCGGAGAGCATCATGCCCTTGTAGGCGAACGACTTGGTGAGGTCCACCGGCTCGCCATCGATACTCAACGACATCCCTCCGAGCAACTGCAGGTTCAAACCCGTTGCGGTGACAATGATGTCGGCATCCAGGTGTTTGCCCGACTCCAGCTCGATGCCAGTTTCGGTGAACGTCGCGATGCGATCGGTCACCACCGAGGCGCTGCCGTCGCGGATGGCTTTGAACATGTCACCGTCGGGAACGGCGCACAGTCGCTGGTCCCACGGGTTGTAGGTCGGGTTGAAGTGCTCGTCGATCGGATAGCCCGCGGGCAATTGCTTGGCGTTGAGGTAGCGGATCGCCTTCCTGGCCGCGCCGGGGAACGTCTGGCAGAACTGGTACACCACACGCTGCCGCAGGATGTTCTTCCGTCGCGAGAGCGCGTACCCGCGCTTGTCGCCGAGCAACTTCTTGGCGGTGTTGGCGAATGTGTCCTTCGCCGGCACCGGCATGATGTAGGTCGGTGAGCGCTGCAGCATGGTCACGTGTCCGGCCGTGCCGGCCATCGCTGGCACCAGGGTGACCGCGGTCGCCCCGCTGCCGATGATGACCACCTTTTTGCCGGTGTAGTCCAGGTCCTCGGGCCAGTGCTGCGGGTGCACGATCTGCCCTCCGCCGGCGACGAAGCGGTCACGGCCCTTGAACTCCGGGGAGTAGCCCTGGTCGTACCGGTAGTAGCCGCCGGCCATGAAGATCCAGTTGGCGCTGAACTGCACGAGATGGCCGGTCTGCACGTTCTCTGCGTCGACGGTCCAGCGCGCGTCGGCGCTGGACCACTGCGCACCCAGCACCTTGTGGTGGAAGCGGATCTTCTCGTCGATCCCGTTCTCGGCAGCGGTCTGACGCAGGTAGGCAAGAATCTTGTCGGCGCTCGCGATGGCGTCGTCGTCCTGCCACGGCTTGAACTCGTAGCCGAAGGTGTGCAGGTCGGAGTCCGACCGGATGCCCGGGTAGCGGAACAGGTCCCAGGTGCCACCGGTGGCGCCGCGCGCCTCGAGGATCGCGTAGGTCCGACCCGGGTGGTCTTTCTGCAGGTAGTAGGCGGCGCCGATGCCGGAGATCCCGGCGCCGACGATCAACACGTCGACGTGCTCGACCTGACTGGCGACATTGCCTGCGGTGCGGTCCATTGGTGGCTCCTTGGGGTGATGCTGGATTCGATACTCAAATGGTCCCGTTTCCAGGCCCCGTCGCGATAGCGCAAAATGACTCAAAATCACGCTGTAATGGTGCATAATGCACCACCGGGGCTATCCTGAGCCGATGCCGTGGAAACCGCCATCACCTCGGTGTAAAGAGCTGATCCGGCAGATCGCGCAGATCGTCGTCAGCCCGCAGCGGGAGTGGCTCGAGCAGTTCGACCGTGCGGTGCTTGCGGCCAGCCCGATGATCGCGGCCGACCCGGAGCTGGCGGCTGCCGTGAGCCGAAGCAACCGGGACAACCTCTACTGCTGGGGAACGGCCAACGTGCGCGACCCCGGTGCGCCGGTGCCGGCGAACACCGGGCCCGAAGTCATGAACGTCGCACGCGAGCTCGTCCGCAGGGGGCTCACGGCTTACACGCTCGACGCCTACCGAGTGGGCGAAGGGGTGGCCTGGCGGCGACTGATGGAGATCGCGTTCGAGCTGACCTCCGATCCCAACGAACTCCACGAGGCGCTCGATGTGTGCTCGCGCTCGATCAGTGCGTTCGTCGACACGACGCTGGCCGCCATCGCCGCCCAGATCGAGTCGGAGCGGGACGAACTCACCCGTGGCAGCCACGCCGATCGTCGCGAGACCGTCGCACTCATCCTCGATGGCGCGCCCATACCCCGGCGGCGGGCCGAGGACCGCCTCGGCTATGCCCTGACGGGCACCCACACCGCCGCCGTCATCTGGAGCGACACCCCGGCCGGTGATCTTTCTCGGCTGGACAAGGTCGCCGAGGCGTTCGGTCATGCCACCCGCGCGCGGCCGCTGATCGTGCTGGCCAGCACGGCTACCCGTTGGGTCTGGGTGCCCGGCAACAAGGCCGGTGACCAGCCAGATATCGGTCCGCTGAGGCAGGCGGTCGAGGCGCTGCCCGACGTCCGGGTGGCCGTCGGACCGACCGCCGCCGGTATCGACGGATTTCGACGCAGCCATTTCGACGCCGTCACCACCCAGCAGATGATGGCGCGCTTGCAGTCACCGCAGCGCATTGCGCTGTTCGGCGAGGTTTATCTGACCGCGCTCATCACCGCCGACACCAACCGGGCCGCCGAGTTCGTCCATTACGCTTTGGGTGACCTCGAATCTGCCGACAGCGAATTGCAGGACACAGTAAGGGTTTTCGTCAACGAGCAGTGCAACGCTTCCCGCGCGGCGGCGCGTCTGTTCACCCACCGCAATACCCTGTTCCGGCGGCTGGCCCGCGCCGACGAGCTGCTGCCCAGGCCGCTGTCGGAATGCAGCGTCATGGTCGCCGCCGCGTTGGATGTGCTGCGCTGGCGCGGGCAGCCGTGATGCCCGGCTCACGCTAAGCCCACACTAGGAGGGTGCCCTTCATCGAACCCGTAGCGTCCCGCGAGATCTACCGAAATCCGTGGATGGTGCTCCGCGAGGACGACATCCGCCGACCCGACGGCAGTAGTGGCATCTACGCCGTGGTGGACAAGCCCACCTATGCCCTGGTGATCCCGTATGACGGGCGACGCTTCCGGCTGGTGGAACAGTTCCGGTATCCCGTGGGCGCGCGGCGCTGGGAGTTCCCACAGGGGACCGCACCCGGCCTGGCCGAGCTCGAACCGGCCGAACTGGCCCGGCGTGAGCTGCGCGAGGAAACGGGGTTGCTCGCGGCGTCCATGGAGGCATTGGGTCAGGTGGACATTGCACCCGGGATGACCAGCCAGCGCGGGTGGGTGTTCCTGGCTACCGGGATCTCGGAGGGCGAGGCCGCACGCGAGCATGAAGAACAGGACATGCGCAGCGAGTGGTTTGCCCGCGACGAGGTCGAGCAGATGATGCGCTCGGGGGTGATCGTCGATTCGCAGTCCATCGCGGCCTACGGCCTGTTTCTGCTGCGCGGCCGATGAAATCTGACGCCGCCCTCGGTCTGTAGGTGTATGACCATCACAGAGTGCAATCTCGACGGGTACGGGGCGCCGACCATTGAATGGACCCGTGTCGAATCGGTGCTGGCGAGTCAGCTGCCGCAAGCGCCGGGAACTGGGGGACCGCAGCGTCACACCATGTGGCTGAGCACGATCAACCCAGACGGCCGCCCTCATGTGGTGCCCGTCGGGGTGATCGTGTCCGGAAGTCGTTGGTACTTCACATCGGGCCCGGCAACGCGGAAGTCCCGCAACCTGACTCGCGATGCCCGTTGCGTGATCAGTGTCGCGACCGAGCCTTTCGACCTCGTTCTCGAAGGTCAAGCCGATCGCGTTACCGACTCCGATGAATTGCGCACTGCAGCTGAAGCTCTCGCTGCTGACGGCTGGCCCGCTCGGGTCGAGGGCCATGCGCTGACGGCGGGCTACAGCGCCCCGTCGGCGGGCCCACCGCCGTGGTACCTCTACCGCCTGACGGTGTCGACCGTATTCGCATTCGGGACATCCGAACCGCTGGGTGCCGCCAAATTTCAACTGGACTGATACCCGGTTGCGTCATGCGCTCAGCAAGATGTAGTTGGTGCGATCCTCTTGTGTAGCTGCGCTGCTCGGCACCTTGGTGGTCGTGATGCTCGCCGCTGCCGCGCCGGCGCATGCAACGGCACCGGTGTGGAATGTCAAGTACTCGCTGGTGCGCTACGCCGTCGAAAAGACCGGCACCAGCGTTGCCGCCAGTCAGGCGGAACCGAGCTTCAGCGCCGACTACGTTTTTCAGACGACGTGTTCGGCCTCGGCGTGTGTTGCGACGGCCACCAACGGACCGAAACCCAAGAATCCGACGCTGCCCCAACCGTCGCATTACACCTGGGATGGGACCAGGTGGGTCGAGCGCTTCGACTTCCAATGGGATTGCTACATGGGGGAGGGCGTCCCGAAAGTCTGGGCGCCCGCACGGTCATGGGCTTTCTACACACCGCAATCCGACGGGACGTTGCGCGGGATCTGGCACACCGACATTGCCAGTGGGCCGTGCCGTGGCAGCGTCGAGATGCCGGTCGCGGCCATGCCGTCCTGACGCCGGGCCCGGCGCCCCCGACTGGTCACATTTGAACGGTCGGAATGGCTACCGGCGGTTGCGGAGGTATCGGCGCGCCGATCGCCTGAGCGAGTTGTTGCGGAGCCCAATTCAGCAGCGCGGGGAGGATTCCGCCAATGCCCGTCCCGCCGAGCGGAATCGTCAGCTGAGGCTCGACTAGGAGGCCGTCGGCCGGCCCGATAATGACGCTCGTCGTCGACATCGGCGTGAGGAGTCCGCCGAGCGGAATGGCGAGTGCCATCGGTGCCTGACCAAGAGGCAAGGACAGCGGTGGCAGGCTCATGCCCAGCATCACCTGGCCGTTCAAGAATCCGTTGGCGACAACGGCCGGCGCTGTGAAGAGTGCCGCCGCGGCCCCAATGAAGTCGCCCGTTTGCACCGCCGCCGAGAATGCCGCTGCGCTGGCACCAATTGCGCTGATTGTGGTGACCGGCGACCCGATGAGGCTGAGCCCCAGCGCCACGGGGAACCCGAAGAATGCCGGTCCGACGGCGGGTGTCGCAGTGTCGACGCCGACCGAGTAGGAGAAGTCGAAGATTGTCTTGACCAGGTTCGCAGCGTTTTGCCCCAGGTAACCCGGGATGGTGCCGATAGGAAGCAGATGGGTCAAGGCGGCTTGCGGCCCGGCGCCCCCAGTGCCCATCTCCTGCATCGCATTACCGAATGCGGTGGAGACGATCTCACCGTAGCCCGTGTGGTTGGCGATGACCTGGCGCAGGAACGGCACAGGGTTTGACGTCCAGCCGTTGCCGAGGCTTTGGAGGTTCGCGGTGGTGTTGATGACGAGTTGTTCATAGGGACCGGTAAAGGCACTCCACCCGGTACCGCTCGAGCTGAAGCCGAACCCCGGCACCGTCGGGAGGCCCGGAAACCCCGGGAACTCCGGCAATCCGGATATCGGGTTCGCGGGAAGCGCGACGGCGGCGCGCGCGTTGGCGAGTTCAGTGCCGAGATAGGCTCCCGCACTTGACTTCAGCACGTTGACGAACTCCCCGTGAAACGCCTGGGCCAGGGTGTTCACGCGTTGATACTCGCGGCCGAAGTTGCCGAACAGCGCGGCGATCGCCGACGACACTTCGTCGGCCGCGGCCGGCGTGATCGTTGCGGTCGAATATGCGGCGGCAGCGGATGCCTCGGTCAAGGCCGAGCGAATGCTTGCCAGATCCTGAGCCGCAGACCGGATCCATTCCGGTGCAGTGATGACAAATGACATCGGTCAACTCCCCTCGGACTATTCGACATCCGTAGAAGGGGAGGTCGGCCCGAGTTGACCGCATTAAACATCCGGTGAACGGTTTCGTTAATTTTTCTTCAGCAATTGGATACTTGTCCGATTGCCGAACCGCTTCAGGCGGCCGCGACCGTCGACAGCAATGGCTGCAGGGTCTGCAGCAACGGCTGGCGGTCCCGCAGGTAAAAGTGGCCGCCGCGGAGGATCTGCACCGAGAAGTCCGCAGAGGTCCGCCCACGCCATTCGCGCAAGTCGGCCTCGCTGACGAGCGGGTCCTCATCACCGCCGAAGACATGAATAGGGCACGGCAGTTCGGGGGCGAACTCTTCCTCGTCGGTCATGCAAAGCCGGAAGTCGTGGCGAGCGGTCATCAGAGCCCGTTCCTGCAGGGTCGGCCAACGCGTCAAACCCGAAGGCATCCCGCCGATGTGGGACAGGAAGGTCGCGAGCTGGCTGTCGTCGAGTTCGTCCACCATGTGCAGCGGAGGCGGCAGGTGCGGTGGCGAGTAGGCGGACAGGAACACCGCGCGGGGCAGGACGGCGCCGGCTTCGGCCCGCGCGCACGCCAGGCGGTACGCCAACAGGGCGCCGAAGCTGTGACCGAAGAACATGTGCGGCTCGTCGAGCAGCGGGCCAAGTTGTTCGTTCACCTCGGCAACCAGCTCCCGCAGCGTGGCAAACCGCTCCCGGTTGGCGATTTCAACCGGAACGACCTCGACGTCCGGCGCCAGCACCTTGCTCCAAGACTTGAACACCAACCCGCCGCCGCCGGCGTGGTGAAAGCAAAACAGCCTCACGGTACTTGCCTTCCTAATCCATGTTTGCTGAATTCACGATCACGCACGGCCCTTGATGGATCCTTGGCGGATCCTTGCGTATTTCTTGCGTCGCCTAGGCCCGCGCGCGTCGACCCCGCACAAGCAAATGCGGGACCCATTTCGGGTCCCGCATCGTGGGTGGTTGGTCCTAGGTGGAGGTGACGTACTGCGGGCAGTAAGCCTTGGCGGCGTCGACGGCGAATGTCTTGGATCCCTTGGCGCTCAAGCCGGTCCGCTCGGCGACTCCGGCGTAAACCTCCGAGGGGGACTGGCCCGCGTCGAGGGCCTTGCAGACGGCGTGGGCTTCGCTGATGGCGCGCGCCGCGCTCGGCGGCGTGATTCCGTCCGCCTGGATCTCGGCGAGGAAGGCGTCATCCGTGGTGGTAGTTGCGCCGGCACTTCCGGCGAAGCCGAGTGCGGCCAAGCCGAGCGTGGCGGCGGTCAAGGTGGTGCCTGCCAGGGAAGCAGCGAAACGGCGGTTGAACATTTTGGTCTCCGTGTACTGATGTGGTGGTGGTTGACGCGGGATTGCGTTGTCCAAAGAATCGGCCCCGGCTCTTGAGGGATTCTCAATGGATCCTTGTCGGAATTGATATGCCGCTGTGATGGCGCTCCCGCCGTCATAACCGCTGGTCAACTGAGAGGATGGCGGCGGCCAATGCCGTAGTGAATCGAGGGTTTGACCACATGCTCGAAGTGATTGACAAAGGCCGGAGCACCGATGAGCACCCGCTGCCATTGCTGTTTGTTCATGGGGCCTGGCACGCCGCTTGGTGCTGGGATGAGCACTTTCTCGACTTCTTCGCGGCCCGCGGATACCGCGCGGTGGCCCTGAGTCTGCGCGGCCACGGGGGAAGCTCTGGTCGTGAACGTCTGCGCTGGAACCGCATTGGCGACTACGTCGACGACGTCGCCGAGGTGGCTGCGCAACTCCCGAAAAAGCCGATCCTGGTGGGACATTCGATGGGGGGCTTCGTCGTTCAGCACTATCTGGAACGCGACGGCGCCCCCGGCGCCATCCTTCTCGCGCCCATTCCGCCCAACGGCGTACTTCGGGTTACCAGTTACATAGCAACCCACCATCCGGTTGAGTTCGCGCAGGTGAACGCCAGGCTGAGACTGGCTCCGCTGGTTGCGAACCCGAAAATTGCTCGAGCCCTACTGTTTTCCGATGCGGTGCCGGATGCGCAGGTCAACTCTTATCAGCAACGATTGCAGGACGAGGGTTATCTGGGCTTTCTCGACATGCTCGTCCTCGATCTGGTCAAGACGCACCGGGTCCACCAGATCCCGACGCTGGTGCTGGGCGCCGAGCACGACAAGATCGTTGCGCAAAGCCAAATCCAGCGCACTGCATCGACTTACGGCGCGGAGATGACGATCTTTCCAGGCATGGGCCACGACATGATGTTGGAACCCGGATGGCGGCAAGTCGCCGAACGAATGGACAACTGGCTTTCAATCCTGGGTTAGAACGCGGATGAGGTCGGCCGTGCGCCGGGGGTGTTCGATCATCACCAGATGTCCGGCGGGAGAAATCGTAACGTGTTCTGCTTCAAGGGTTTTAGCCAGTCGAATCTGCTGATTGCGCCAGAAGTGGGTGCGCAAGCCGGTGTGGGCCGTCGCCACCATGCGTCGTATCGGGGGCAGCGGGTGGCGGGCTCGCAGCCCGCACAGCTCGGCGGCCAGGTCGGGATAGGCGACTTCCTCGGTGAGCAATGCCAGTAGGAATCCGGGTTCGGTTGCCGCGTTTCGTATTTCCGACCTCATCCGGGCATCGAGACCGCCGGGACGCCGCCGTTGCACCAGGGTGAGGCCGGCGTGCGCCAGGGGGCGGTCCAGGCGCAGTTTGCTCAGCAACGTCGCGGTGCCGTCGGCGGCGGCCAGCTTCACCGGGCTCGGCAACGTGAGCCGCCGGGGGTTGGCGACGCTGGAATCCAGGAGTAACAGCGCGCCGGTTCGCCCGGGGTACAAACGGGCGAACGCCTCGGCGAAGAAGCCGCCGACGGAATGTCCCACCAGCACTGCACCTTCCGACCGCGGCACCGCGTCCAGAACGGCGGCAATGCGGTCTGCCTCGCCTCGGACCGTGCAGCGGCGATTTCTGGCCGGCGCTGGCGTCACGGGAGTGCCCGGGCGGTCGAATCGCACGACCCTGTGGTCATCCGCAAGGTGTGCGACCGTGTCGCTCCAGTGCAGCGCGCGACCGCCGAGGCCGCTGCACAACAGCACGACCGGGCCGCTGTTCCCGTCGATGCGGATCTGCTCGCGGTAGCCGTCGACTTCGACATCGACGCGTTCGATCATGGGCCGGAGTCGATCCTTATCCGAGCCGTGCGGATCGCGACGTAGATCAGCCAGCCGGCGAACGCGGCCAACTCGGCGCGCTGCGCGACCCCCACCATCCCAATCACGTGAGCGTTTTCGATGAGGATCGCGATGCCGGTCGCTATCGCAGTGCCCACCAGGGCTCCCAACATGGACAGACCGAGTTTGCGCACCCCTGCCGGCGCGAATTCGCGGCGGTCGGCCACGGCGAAGGCCAGCAACGATGCGATGGCGCCGACCAGCACGACCCCACTGCTGAGCCAGTGCAGTTGATGGCCTATCGGCACTGTGTTCGAGGCTTCGCGGGCTGCGCACGCGGCATCCGAACTTGGCGCGCACACCAGCCTCCACACGGTGCTGTCCAGGGCTGTGGCCACGGCGAAAGCGCCGAGCGCCATCCATCCCCGTCTGGTCCACGGCGTGCCTCCGACGCCGATGAGGGCCGCCGTCGTCGCGATGAGCAGGACGATCGCCGCGCCCAGATCGCAGGCCCGAAACCACTCCCCGTACGGCTGGTCGGCGGCGGCGAATTCACTGATGTACAAGTCCGGATCGGGCAGCAACGTGCGGGTGAAAACACATTCGAGCAACCAGTTGGAGTACAGCACCGCGCCCACCGCGGCGCCGACAGTGGCGACCCATCGCAGGGTGAGCGACAGCGACCACCGCTTCGGGGTATGCGGCGCCAAGTCGGTGCGTTGGGGCACGGCCATTAAGCCATAATGCCCCGTTTACGGACTTCTATTACATAAACGTTACTAAGCGAGGTCGGACTCGTTGCCATCCCGCTCGTAGTCCGGGACCTGGCGGACGCCGGTTTGCAGCGCGAGGCGGTGGAGGTCGGGGTCGTAGGTGAAGGGTTCGGTGCTGTCGATGAATTGTTCGACGATGCGCACGAAACGGTCGGGGTGGTCGGCGTGGGGCATGTGTCCGGAGTCTTCGAAGATTTCCAGCCGGGAGCCCGGGATGTGCTGGTGGGCGAGGTGGGCGTGCTTGACGGGAATGATCATGTCGTCGTTGCCCCAGATGATCTGGATGGGCAGGTCTTGGGTGAGGTAGGTGCGGTCGAGCATGGTGATGTATTGGCCGCGGGTGTCGACCACCGAGCGCAGGGTGCGGGCGAAGGCGTCGACGGCGCCGGGTTTGGCCAGGCCGCGGGCCAGGCGGGGCAGGCTGGGTAGGTCGCGGGTGAATTTGTTGGCGCCCAAGAGTTTTCCGACGGTGCGGCCGATCAGTTCGACGGCGGGCAGGGCGCCGGGCAGTTGCAGGGCGGTGAGGGCTTCGGCGGGGCCGGGCAGGGCGGCCAGGCGTAGCGCGGTGCTGACGTCGGTGCTGACGCCGCCGGCGCTGACGAGCACGACGCGTTCGACCATTTCGGGGTATTGGTAGGTGAACTGTGCGGCGATGCCACCGCCCAGGGAGTGCCCGATCAGGGTGACGCGGGCGATCTCGAGGGCGGTGAGTAGGTCGCGTAGTCCGTTGGCGAAGGCGGCCAGGGAGTAGTCGGCGCGGGGCTTGTCGGATTCGCCGTGGCCGAGCAGGTCAGGGGCGATGACGGTGAAGCGTTGGGCGAGTTTGGTGTGGATGGGTTGCCAGGTGGTGGAGTTGTCGCCGACGCCGTGCAGTAGCACGATCACCGGGCCGGATCCGGCGATGCGGAAGGCGCGGCGGTGGCCGTGGATGGTGATGTGGTGCAGTGTGGGTGCGCTGATGTCGCGTACTGGCCGCAGGTGGCGGCGTGTCGTGGTGCCCATGGTGGTCGGTCCCTTTCTTCCCCCGGGAAGGCCGACATGCCGGCCTGTTAGAGAGAAGCTTCCACGGCAGCGCTTGCGGAATCCTTGTAGAGATCTTGAGGCCCTCGGTCCGCGGCGGCGCCGCGCCGGCACCTCAGTCGTCAGCCGATGCGCGTGAGGGTGAATGTGTCATGCGGGTCGGGAATGCCGCACCACGCTGAGCTGCTCAAAAAGTCGGCTTCGCCGCGAAGCGAGGCCGGATCCCACCACTGGTGGACGGTGACCGGATACACGCCGCCATCCCACAACGAACCGTTGTCGCCAAGCATGTAGGCGGGACATGTGATGCCGTCCGGGACCGTCCTTGTCACGGTGTGCCGACCGTTGACCAGGGGAGCGGCGAAACCATGGCCCGGCGTCGTTGTCACATGGGCGACGCACTGAGGGGAGCACACCGTCCGGATGGTCCATGTCGAGGTGTCCCCGTCCTCGTCCAGGTAGGTATAGACACCTTCCATGACCGGGACCTCGGCTCTGGCTGATGGTTGTGCCCCGGCGCTCGCGCTGAGCAAAAGGCTGGATAGTAGTGCAGCGGTCGCGGCGAGCCTGTTGAACCTCATCTACCAGCCTTTCGCCAAGTTAATTGCGCATGCGCAACTTATGTATAGAGGATCAGCGGGGCGGCGGACAACTCCGCATGTCCAAGCACGCTCATGGACGACTCCTATGGATCGAAACCATGTGGAGTGGTTGATCAGCAAATTACGCTCACGCTGCGCAAATAGTATCTGCGGCGCGCGTCGCGGAAGCTGTGAATTGGATAAGTGTCAGCGGCCGTCAACGACCGATTCGGGGTAGCGGCTTATCGCCGCCACCTATGTCTGCTCAAGCAGTCGGCACGGTGAAGGTGATCCCGCCGATCGCGGCAATGAGGGTCCGGAGAACGAGCGAAATGACGATTTCGACCGCTGCAGCGATGATCGGCCCAATAAAAAAGCCGAACGGATTCTGCAGGATGGTGAGCAGTAGATTCAGCGCGGCAACGAAGCTGTTCAGCGCTGGGATCTGGATGGCGGCGGCGGTGGGAATCGTGCTGGCAATCTCAAGAGCGGGTTGCAACGCGGCGGTGTTAGCCGACTCGGCGCTGCCATACGCGGCCGCGCCGGCGGTCAATCTATCGACAAACTGCTGGTGAAATGTGGCCGCTCGCCCGGCCAGGTCCTGGTAGTCCTGGGCGTGCGCCGAGAACAGTTGAGCGATGTTTGCCGAGATCTCATCAGCGGCCGCGGGTGGCAGTGTGCTCGTCGAGGGGGCGGCGGCCGCATGCGCTGCACTCAGGGTCGAACCGATATTTGCCAAATCCGCTGCCGCCGTGGCCATCAGACCAGGTATTGCAATCACATTCGACATGTCTGCCCCCGCTCATCATCGGGCCGCCAAAGTGGCAAGAGTATCGCGTGGGCTAGCCGTATCCAGCAATTTTGCTCCAAGTCGTCGCCGAACACTCAAATAAATTGCACCGCAGATGTTTTCAATAATCCCTATCGGGTGACCTGCATCGAAGGGCGCTCGCACCGAGTTCGCCGAAGGTGGGGCAGGTTGCCCGCCGAAGGCGATTCCGAGTGCACGCGCCACACATTCGGCGTCGGGTGGAGGCCCCACTCGTTCATCAGCCGCCGAAGACGGAGAGGTCCCTGTATGGGGAGGGCGGCCCCACCGGTGGGGACTTGCGAACTGCGCCCTTCTGACCATAATTGGCACTCATAGAGGGAGAGTGCTAACGCGTGTGGTGAAGCGGAGGGAGGGAAATGTCCATGCGCGGTGCTGATTTCGTGTTTTGGTCTGATGGTGCGGAGTCCGCTCGTCCACTGCGGATCGTGATGGTCGCACCGCCGTATTTCGACATCCCGCCGACCGGCTACGGCGGTGTCGAGGCCGTCGTCGCCGACCTCGCCGACACCCTCGTCGCGCGCGGCCACCACGTCACCGTGATCGGTGCCGGAAAGGGGCGGACCGCGGCGCAGTTCGTGCCGTTGTGGAGCCGCACGATGCCGGAGCGGTTGGGGGAGCCCTACCCCGAGGTGATGCACGCGTTGAAGGTGCGCAGCGCGATCGCCCGAATCGCGGCGGACCAAGGTGTCGATGTCGTGCACGACCACACCTTTGCCGGCCCGTTGAACGCACCGGCCTATCAGGCCATGGGGCTGCCGGTGGTGGCGACCGTGCACGGGCCCGTCGATGACGACCTGTACCCGTACTACCGCGAACTCGGCCCGGACGTGGGTCTGGTGGCCATCAGTGATCGTCAGCGCGAACTGGCACCCGACCTGAATTGGGTTGGGCGCGTACACAATGCGTTGCGGATCAACGATTGGCCGTATCAGCCGGACAAGGGTGACTACGCCTTGTTCCTGGGGCGGTTCGCGCCGTACAAGGGCGCGCATCTGGCCGTGCAGGCCGCGCACGAGGCGGGTATTCCGCTCGTCCTCGCCGGCAAGTGCAGCGAGCCCGCGGAGAAGGAGTACTTCGAGGAATGTGTGCGACCGCTGCTCACTGACACCGACCATCTGTTCGGCGAGGCCGACGCGGTCAGCAAGCGCAAGCTGTTGGCCGAAGCGCGGTGCCTGCTGTTCCCGGTGCAGTGGGAGGAACCGTTCGGGATCGTGATGATCGAAGCGATGGCGTGCGGTACCCCGGTTGTCGCGCTGCGCGGTGGCGCGGTGCCAGAGGTGGTTGTCGACGGTGTGACGGGCTTCGTCCGCGACGATCCCGCCGACCTGCCGGCCGCGATCGAACAGGCGTCCACCATCGATCCGCAGGCCTGCCGCCACCATGTCGCAACCAACTTCGACGTCGTGCGACTGGGTAGCGGCTACGAGCGGATCTATCGAAAGGTCAAGCGGCAGCACGTGATTCAGTCCGGAACATCAGGAATGGTGGAACCGACGGCGCAGCGCTCGCTGGTCCGGGAACTGAGTGACAAGGCCACTGCATGACTGCTTCGGGCGGGTTCAACACCGGTGCCCCCGCCCAGATCGGCTCGGGCGCCGAGAACGTGACACTGGTCGAAGGGGCGACATTCTGCCTCTCCGACCGGCGTGGCGACGTGCTGCTCGGCACGTCACACGGACTGTTCTTCCGTGACGCGCGGGTGCTGTCACGTTGGGAACTGCGGGTCGACGGCCAGGCCCCCGAGTCGTTGTCCGTGGAGCCGACGGAAGCCTTTGCGGCCCAATTCATTCTGCGTCGGGCACCGCGCGCCGGACGAGCCGACAGCACGTTGCTCGTGGTTCGCGAGCGGTTGATCGCCGACGGGCTCCGCGAAACCATTTCGCTGCACAACCTCGACGACGAGAGCACTGTGGTGTCGCTGGAGCTGCATGCCGACGCCGACTTCGCCGATCTATTCGAGGTCAAGGCGGGGCGTGTCGCGGTGCCCGGTGCCGACATGGCCGTCGTCGACGGCGAGCTCGTCTTGCGTGAGCCGGGTGATCAGGTGCGAGGCCTGACGGTCGCGGCGACCGGTGACCCCATCGTGCTGCCCGGTTCGCTGAACTGGCGGGTGGTGGTGCCGCCGCGGGGGCGCTGGCAGACCGAGATTGTGGTGCAGCCGACGTGGGCCAACCAGAAGATCACTACGCGGTTCACGCGCGGCGAGGACGTGCATTCCAGTGCTCCGGCCCGCAAGATCAAGGCGTGGCGGAGCACGGCGACCACCGTCGTCACCGACTACCCGCTGCTGACGCAGGTTTTGCGCCAGACCGAAAGCGACCTGGGCGCGTTGCTCATGCACGACGAAACCGGCCGTGGCCGCTCGTTCGTCGCCGCGGGGGCCCCGTGGTTCATGACGCTGTTCGGCCGCGACAGCATTCTGACCGCATGGATGGCCCTGCCCTTGGAGGTCGGGTTATCGATAGGCACGCTGCAGCGACTCGCCGACTTGCAGGGCCGGCGCGTCGACCCGATCACCGAGGAAGAACCGGGCCGGATCATGCACGAGATCCGCCGCGGCCCTGCCAGTGACGATGTCCTGGGCGGCAGCATTTATTACGGGTCGATCGACGTCACGCCCTTGTTCGTGATGCTGCTGGCGGAAAGCTGGCGATGGGGCGCCGACGAATCAGCCGTGCGATCGCTGTTGCCCGCGGCCGACGCGGCACTGGCCTGGGCGGAACGCTACGGCGACCGTGACGGCGACGGCTTCATCGAATATCAGCGCGCCACCGACCGTGGCCTGATCAACCAGGGGTGGAAGGACAGCTTCAACGCCCTCGCGGACGCCGCCGGGCGTGCGGCCGACCCGCCGATCGCGCTGTGTGAAGCCCAGGGCTACCTCTATGCCGCGTTGCTCGGGCGGGCCGAGCTCGCCGACGCGTTCGGCGACGCGGCCGCGGCGGCGCTGTTGCGCGAGCGCGCGCAAACCTTGCGCAGGGAGTTTCACAACGCCTTCTGGCTGCCCGAACAGGGCTGGTACGCGTTCGCCCTGGACGGCCGAAAACGCCCGGTTGATGCACTGACCAGCAATGTCGGCCATTGCCTGTGGACGGGGATTGCGTCGGACGAGCATGCCGCGGTGCTCATCGAACGGCTCTCGGGCCTCGAGATGGACTCCGGGTTCGGTTTGCGCACGTTGGCGACGACGATGGGCGCCTACAACCCGATGAGTTACCACAACGGCTCGGTGTGGCCGCACGACACCGCAATCGCGGTGGCCGGACTGCTGCGGTACCGCCATTTGCCCGGCGCCGTCGCACTCGCCGAACGGCTGACCACCGGCCTGCTCGACGCGGCGGAGGCGTTCGGCGGGCGATTACCCGAGTTGTTCTGCGGCTTCCCCCGCTCCCAGTTCCGCACCCCGGTGCCCTATCCCACGTCGTGTTCCCCGCAAGCCTGGGCGAGCGCCGCGCCGCTGCTGTTGCTGCGATCGTTTTTGGGTCTGGACCCCGACGTGCCACACCGACGTTTGTCCGTGGCGGCCCAATTGCCTGCCGCCTGGGGACGCGTCGTACTCACCGATCTGCGACTCGGCAACCTGACGGTGCACATCGAGGCCGAGGGACAGCAGGTCAAGACGCAAGGGTTGCCCGCCGACTGGGAACTCGTGACCGGTTCTGACTGACCCGGCCGACCGCGCCGCAACAAGACAACAGGTGCCGATCAGGCTTGCTTGGTCTCCCAGAAGATCTTGGCGATCTCGTCGATCTTGTCGAGGAGTTGCTGCGCAACCTGCGGGTCGATGGAGCCCTTGGTACCGCCGGCGCCGGCGAGCTTGGTCGCTTCGTTCACCAACTGGTGAAGCTGGGGGTACTTCTCGAAGTGAGGCGGCTTGAAGTAGTCGGTCCACAGCACCCACAGGTGGTGCTTGACGAGTTCGGAACGCTGCTCCTTGATGATCAGCGCCCGGGTGCGGAACTCGGGGTCCTCGTTCGCCTGGTACTTCTCGGCGATGGCCTTGATCGACTCGGCCTCGATTCGCGCCTGGGCCGGGTCGTACACACCGCAAGGCAGGTCGCAGTGCGCACGAGCGATGAGGTTAGGGGCGAGAAAGCTCGGCAGTCGCATTCGATCCTCCAACAACGCAAACTTCGGTGTGGCTGCGCGAATGTCTGTTCGCGCACGGAGAGCGGTGTTCGGTCTCCTTACTGGCGACCCTACCGCTAAAACACCAGATAAACCGATGCAGAACCTGGACGGAATTTCGGGCGGCGGCTGACATCGCGGCCTGGTGGTCTCGTAAGCGGACGGTACGGTTCGGCTGTGACCCCGGTGCGGCGCAGGACGGTCGTGGTAGTACTTGCCGCCGCGGGCGCGGCGGTCGGGTGGCTGGTGTCGCGGGCGTTGCGAGTCGGAGTGTCCGGGCCCTCGATGGTGCCGACGCTGCGTGACGGTGACGCGCTGGTGGCTTACCCGGTGCGCCGAGTGCGGCCGGGCGACGTGGTGATCGCGCGATTCCGCAGCCGACCGGACCTGCTCGTCGTCAAACGGGCGATACGGCCACATGGGGACGGCTGGTGGATCGAGGGCGACAATCCGCTCGTCACGGACGACTCGCGGAAATACGGTGAAGCGATCGTGTTGGGTCGCGTCCTCTTCCGGTACTGGCGTTCCGATGCTGGCGGCGTCCCCGGTCGACGCGGTCCGTAGATGTCGTCCACCCGTGTCGCTCAGAAAAGACTTGCCGAGAGCCCCCCGTCGACCACAAACGCACCGCCGGTGCTGAATTGTGCGCGATCACCAGCCAGGAAGACGGCCAGATCCGCGACGTCGTCGACTGTGACGTAACCGCCCTGTGTCTGGGCCAGCAGGTCGTCGAAATCGATGCCCAGGGCCTGGTTGTACAGTTCGCGGTTCCCGGTCACCAGCTCCGTCTCCACGAAGCCCGGCAGTATCGCGTTGACCCGGATCCCGGCGGGCCGCAGCTCGAGCGCTGCTGTTTTGGTCAGGTTGACCACGCCGGCCTTCGCCGCGGCGTAGTGCCCAGCCAGCGGCACTGCGGCCAGGGCGGTCACCGACGCCATCGTGATGATGGATCCCGCCACCTGCGAGGCGATCATCGCGCGGGCGCCATGTTGCACGGTGAGGAAGACGCCATCGAGGTTGATCGACATCATCTGCCGCCACATGTCAAACGGCATGTCGAGCAGCGGTGCAAGAGTAGCGATTCCGGCGTTCGCCACAACGATGTCGATCTTGCCGTGCTCGGTGAGCACGTGATCGAACAGGGCTGCGGTGGTGACTTCGTCGCGGACGTCGCACCTCACGGCGGTGGCGTTGGGCAACGTCTGTGCGGCCGAGGCGGCCGCATCCTCGTTGATGTCGGACACGACGACCACCGCACCGTGAGCTGCGTATTTCTTGGCGACTTCGTAGCCGATGCCGCGGGCGGCGCCGGTGATGACGGCCACCTTGCCGGCCAGGGAGCCGGACGTGCTGATTGTGGAGCGTTCAGGTGAAGTTGTGATTGTCATTTGTGTTCTCCTAGAAAAGGTTTGCGGTGAGTCCACCGTCGAGCAGGTAGTGAGATCCATTGACGAAGCGGGCTTCGTCAGAGGCAAGGAAGGCGACGGTTTCGGCGACCTCGGCGGGGGTGCCGTAGCGGCCCTGCTTGAGGTTGACCAGGTCGTCGAAGGGGATCGGTGCGATCGCCTCGACGGCTGTGCCCAGTCGGTCGCCCATGTCGGTTTGGATGATTCCGGGACAGACCGCGTTGACGCGGATGCCGACCTGGCGAAGCTCGATGGCGGCCGACTCCGTGAAGCGCACGACCGCTCCCTTTGATGCGCAGTACGCACTGAGCAGTGGCCCACCCGCGGTGCCGGCGGCGGAGGCCAGGTTGACGATCGCGCCCCCTCCGGACGCGGCCATCACGGGGACCACCGCCTTGGTGCAGCGGAACGTGCCGACGACGTTGATGTCCAATATGTGGCGGAATTCCTCGTCGGTGAGTTCCGTGATGGGCTTGGCGATTTCGATGCCGGCGTTGTTGACCAGCAGGTCGAGGCCGCCGAATGCTTTCACGGTGGCTTCGACGGCGGCCTGCACATCGTCGGTGGAGCGCACATCGCAGCCCAGGCCGATGCATCCGTTGCCGAGTTCGTTGGCGGCGGCGACGGCCCCATCGGCGTTGAGATCGGCCAGTGCCACGCGGGCACCGCCCTGGACCAGGCGGCGCGCGATGGCCAGGCCGATGCCGCGTGCAGCGCCGGTGACGAGTGCGCGTCGCCCTGAGAGATCATTCATTTCCGTTTCCTCGAGTTGTCATTTGATTTGTCGTTCAACGCAGTTCGTCAAGCGCGAGCTGCGCGGCATTGGCCCCGCACATGCCGTGTGCACCCGGGCCCGGCGGTGTGGCCGCCGAGCAGATGAACATTCCGGGTATCCCTACGCGGTAGGGCGAGAGTGTGGTGCGCGGACCGAAGACGAGCCGGCGGACGTCCTTCGAGCCAGTCATGATGTCTCCGCCGACGTAGTTGAGGTTGTAGGACGCCATCTGCGTGGTCGATCGGACCGTGTATCCGACGATCCGTTCCCGGAAACCCGGTGCGAATCGCTCGATCTGGCAGACGATCGCCTCCGTCGCATCACCGGTGTAGCCGCTCGGGACGTGGGCATAGGTCCATAGCGGATGGACGTTGCCGACGGAGCGCTGCGGGTCGGCGAGATACTGCTGCCCGACCAGCACGAAAGGACGCTCGGGCATCCGGCCGGCGTGAACGTCCCGTTCGGCGGCGGCCAGCTCGGGGAATTCGCCGACCACGTGGACCGTCCCAGCGTGGCGCGCGGCAGGATTGGTCCATGGGACGCTGTCCTCGACGGCGAAGTCGACCTTGAATGCACCCGGTCCGCGCCGGAATCGCCGATAGGCCCGGGAAACCCTGCGCGGCAACCGATCTCCGAGGATTCCCGCTATCGCCTCCGGGGCCAGATCGAACATCGTGACGTCGTTGGGCGGGAGCTGCGACGCCGTTTCGATACGCACGCCGGTCTCGATCTTGCCACCGAGGTCGACCAACAGCGATGCCATCGCGTTGGCAATGGATTGCGAGCCGCCGGCAGCGACCGGCCAGCCGTGGCGATGGCCGGCGGTGAGTATCCCGAGTCCGATCGCCGACGTCATGGGATGGTGCAAAGGCCGGAATGTGTGGGCGGCAACACCTCCGAACAGGGCGCGGGCTTCGGGGGTACGAAAGCAGCGGGCCAGCGTTGACGCGGGCAGCACGGTCGGAACGCCAAAGCGGGCCAGTGTCAAGGGATGTGAGGGAATCCGCAGCAGCGGACCCATGATGTCGTCGGACAGCGCATCGTATTTCGAGGATGGACCACTGAACAGTGCGCGCCAGCGCGATCCATCACCACCCAGACCGTCCGCCGTCTGATCCACCGAGCGGTAGAGCACGCCGGCGCTGCCGTCGTCGAGCGGATGGGCACAGTCGACCTCGGACCACCGCCAGGACAATCCGTAGCGCTCCAATGGCAGCCCACTAAGAAACGGCGATCCCACGGCCATCGGGTGTATGGCGGAGCAGTGATCATGCAACAGTCCCGGAATGATCGCCTCGCTGCTCCTGGTACCGCCGCCGATCTCGTCGGCGGCCTCCAGCACGGTCACCTGGACTCCCGCTTGAGCGAGTGTGATCGCGGCGGCGAGCCCGTTGGGCCCGGCTCCGACGACGATCGCGGTGCTCATGGCAGGGCCTCAACGCGGTGGTTCTGCCTAGTCCAGCTCACCTCGGTCGGGATAGGGCCGTTGGGCAGCCACGGCTGCTCGGCAACTGCGTCGGCGACCTTCCAAGTGCCACGCTCGATCACGCCCAGGGCGGCGTCGATGACCTTGTAGTGCTGTACCTTGCTGCCCCAGGCCTGCGACTCGACCCACGCGACCACCAGTTCGCCCGGCTCGAAGGCCGCTTCCCGCTGCACAGCGGCGATCAGGTCCTCGTTATGCAGGTGACCGTCACCGAAGTTGAACCCGATCAACGAATTGCAGACGAACTCAGCCTCACGCACGGTGCGGGTGTCGATGTCGGGCAAGTTGTTCAGTAGCACCGACAACAGGCCGCGGCCCTGGCTGTGCATGGTCCGAAACGCAACGGGTTGGTGCATCGTGATTTCGGCCCACCGCGGTTCGTACCCGAAGTCGACAAACTGGTCGACCAGGTTCTTCGTCGAGCGCGTGACCTTGTCGAGCTTCTTCTCCCCACCTGGCGCGAACGCCCAGACGGCCGAGGCCCAGTTGCCGGAGTACTGCCGCAGCGACGGCAGAAACGACACCTTGTCGGGTCGGAAGCTGCCGAGGATCGGGAAGAACAGCAGACCAACGACGATCCCTGCCAACAACCACGGCGACGACATGTCCGTGGTCGCGTATCCGTTCCAGTTCGGGAAGCCGAGGAACAGGAAAATGGTTGTGTAGGCGAACATCACGTTCCACTCCAGCGGTACCGCCAGGGGGAACGTCGAGATGATGAACAGGTGGAACCCAACCATCAGGACCACAGCGGCGACCGTCAGCCATTTGTTGGTGGAGAACAGCAGGATCAGCGGGGCGATGATTTCGACGGTGGTGCCCAACACGTGGGCCATCCCATCGGCGAGCCGTGACGGGCGCAGGTCGCGGGGGAAATCGCGGTAGTGCGCCCGCTTCAGCCACTTGAACCGGACCAACGGGCTGTTACTCACCATCGGCGGGATGACGTTGGAAAAGTGCTTGCCGAACTTCGACACTCCCGCACCGACCCACACCGCGACGATCAGCAGCTTGAGCGCGATGATCATGTCGATGAACGGCAGGACCGTGAAGAAAAGGATCGCGGGCAGGTACTGCTCGCTGCGTGCAGCCAGGAAGATGATTTTGTCCCGCAGACCGAGCACTACCAGCAGCACCATCGGTGCGACGAGTAGAACCGGACTCACCAGACCCGAGACGTTGTGGGGCATGACCGCAGACAGTGAGTCGCTGTGCACGCCGGGTGAAAGCAGCGGAACGGCAACGGCGATGAGCAGCGCGACATAGAGCACCACGTCGAACCAGGTACGGCGGTCTCCGCCGGTGAATGGCACCCACCTGAAGGGACGTAACCGGATGGTGCCCGGTCGTGCCCAGAAACGGGCTCCACCAGTCATCGGTTTGACCTTGCCGCACAACGGTCCCCATGCGCCCGCGACGTTCAAGCACTCGAGCAGCACGGTCCAGAGCACGAACTTTTGATACACGATCGGCTGGTTCCACCATTCGGAGATGTGCCAGAACGCCGGCAGATCCGACGTCAACGTGGCGACGAGGACACCGCCCAGCGCGTAGCAGAAGATCAGTTTGACGATGTAGATCGCGTGGACCATCGTCGGCGAGCCGAACCCGTTGTCAACCCAGTTGGTCGTGAGCAGGCGCATCCGCTCCGTAAATGTCTTCTGCAGAAACGTGTCCGGATCGACGTCCGGGAACACCGGTGTAGTAAATCCCATTTGAGTGAATCCTGGTTCGTTGGATGGGTGTTGGAGGTTGGGTGTTACGCGGTGTGCGGAACGGTCTGCAAGTTCTTCCGGAGCGACGGCTTGTCGATTTTGCCGACGGGGTTCTTCGGAAGTTCGTCAAGAATCGTGATCTCAACGGGCAGCTTGTATTTCGCTATGGCACCGGAGAGGTACTCGCGAATCTGATCGGGCTCGATTGTCATACCCGGGGTCGTCCCGACGAACAGGACGGGCTCTTCGCCGTAGACCGGATGGGCGCGGCCGACTACGGCCGCCTCGGCGATTTCCGGCAACTGGTAGACGACGGTCTCGATTTCCTTCGGATAGATGTTCTCGCCGCCACGGATGATCATGTCCTTGGCCCGGTCGACGAGAACGAGGTAGCCGTCCTCGTCGAACCGGCCGATGTCGCCGGTATGCAGCCAGCCGCCGACCAGCGCCTTGGCGGTCTCCTCCGGCCGATTTAGATACCCGCGCATGACATTTGGTCCTTGTATTAGGACTTCGCCGGCCTGACCGTCGGGGACGGGTTGACCGCTTGCGTCGGCGATGCGGATCGTCTGCCCGGGCAGCGGCAGTCCGACCGTGCCCGCCTTGCGCGTACCGTGGAGCGGGTTGATAGTGCTCGCACAGGACCCTTCGGACAGTCCGTACCCTTCGATAAGTGGTATGCCATAACGGTTTTCAAACTTGTTCAGCAGCTGGACGCTGGCTGGGGCGGCACCGCAGACGGCGAACCGTACCGAGGATGCATCCGGGCGGATCTCGGCGGGCAGGTCGGCCAGCATCGCGTAGATGGTTGGGACGGCCGAGAAGTACGTGGCGCGGCTCCGCTCGATCCGATTCCAGAATGTCTTCGGGCTGAACCGGCCGGCGATGGTCGTGCGACCGCCTGCGAGCAGCGGTGAAAGCGTGCCCGCCACAATGCCGTTGGCGTGGAACAGGGGCAGGATCAGCAGGCTGTGGTCGGCTTCGGTGAGTTTGAACGCATCGATCGCCATGGCGCACATCGCATCCAGGTTGGCGTGGTCGAGCATGACTCCTTTGGGGCGCCCCGTCGTTCCGCTGGTGTAGATCAGCAGTGCGAGCGCATCACCGACGACCGGGGTGGCAGCCGCGGACCCGGCGGAGGTCAGCTCATCGGTCAGGAGCACCTCCGCAGAAACCTCGAAATCGATGGGATAGTCAACAATCACGACCTTCGCCGCGGCGTCGGCCACCTGATAGACCGCCTCCGCCGGCGCGAGCGCGGGATTGATCGGGGTCACCGCCGCGCCCAGACGCCATGCTGCGAAAAGGGATACGACAAGGCTGGCGGTGTTGGGCAGCATGACGGCAACGACATCGCCGGCGCGAACGCCGTGCGCCTGCAGGGTCGCGGCGGCGCCGGTGACCGCGTCGAGGAACTGTGCGTTGTTGAGGTCAAACCGGTCGTCGGCGATGGCCGGCGCGCCGGGGTCCTGCTGTGCGCGAAGGTCGGGGAGGGTAGGCAAGTTCATGTGATGAACGTACGAATCGGCGGCGCTCAAAACACCGTCGCGACGCCATGAACTTCATTCCCGCTTTTGTCGCCGGAAGACAGTATTTCCCACAGTCGGGTCCCGAGACGTTCTACAGTTTGTTCATGCCGGATCCGAACCGGTGCGACGAGGCGGCCGTCACCGAGACAGCCGCCGCGGTGGTCGATCGGCTCGCCGCCCGGCTACCCAGCCTGACGCGGGCCGTGGTGGACACCTTGACGAGGGGTATCTCGGAGCTCCCTGGCGACGCCCAACTGATGGGCCTGCTCGCCGCCAGTACCGCAGGAAACGTGGATACGGTCTTTCGCGCCTTCCAGCACGACATTCCGATCGATCGAGTCGAGCCCCCTACTGCGGCGCTCGAATACGCCAGGCGGCTGGCGCAGCGCGGCGTGCCGATGCATGCAATGGTGCGTGCATATCGGTTGGGGCATCAGGCGATGGTGGGGATGATTGCCGACGAGGTCCGCACGCTCAACCTCGATCCGGCGCTTGGCCGCGACGTCTTCGAGTGGATGACCGAGGTGACCTTCCGGTATATCGACTGGATTTCCCAACAAGTCGTTGAGGTATACGAGGCCGAGCGGGACCTTTGGCTGGAGAACCGCAGCCGCGTGCGTGCCGTCCGCGTTGCCGAGATCCTCACCGGCGGCGACGTCGACGTGGACGCGATGACGACGGCCATCGGCTACCCGCTGCGGCGAACGCATTTGGCGCTCATCCTCTGGCTGCCCGACAAGGCTGGAACGCTATCTCAACGAAATCGCCGACACCGCGCAGGCCAGCAATGCGTTGTTCATCGCGGCCGATCGGCTCACCGGATGGGGCTGGATCGCACTCGGGGCCGACGCCGGTGCCAACCCGATCGGGCGCATCCGCGCACTGCTAGCCGATAAGTCCGACGGACCGCGTGTCGCGCTCGGGACGGCGCTGCCCGGCGTCGACGGGTTCCGGCGCTCGCACGGCCAGGCGCAGAATGCCCGCCGCGTGGCAATCGCCGCCGGATCCGCGTCGCCCCGCATTGTCGCCGCAAGCGAGCCGGGATTGACCCCGGCGGCACTGTTGAGCGGCGATATCGGCGAAACGCGCGCGTGGGTGCGTGAGACTCTCGGCCCGCTGGCGAACGATTCCAAAAACGATCGACTCCTGCGCGAAACGCTGCGGGTGTTTCTTCGGGAGGGCGGCAGCTACAAGGCGGCGGCCGAGGAGCTCAACCTGCATTTCAACTCGGTGAAATATCGCGTGCAGCGGGCGATCAGTCGCCGGGGATGCCCGATCGAGGACGACAGGCTCGACGTCGAGCTGGCATTGCTCGTCTGCCACCGGCTTGGTACTGCAGTCCTCGAGGGTTAACCAGAAGATCGCCACGCGGTTCCTGCGCGAAGTTCGCGAGCGACCGCGTTTGTACGGCGACACGCCGCAGATTACGTACAAATGCGCGCGCTCGCGCCGGGCTCGGCGGCCAACGCCGCTATCGACGTGACCAGATCCTGCGGAGCTTGCCTCCGCGCTCCCCGCCCGAACCTGGAGTCCGACCGGAAGCCTGCGCGGGCACGGTGTGCACCTTGAGGTCCTCCGCGCAGTCGCATTCGGCGATCACCTTGCGGAATCCGGCGCCATCGCCCTCGATAGCACGGCGTTGAAATTCCATCAGCAGCTCGATGGCTTCAGGCAGCACGGGCACCGGCAGGGTGTCCGAGCCGACCACCGCCCATCCCCGGGCGAAAGGCGGATCGGCGGCCGAGATGAATTCCACACGCACGCGCTGCCAACCGACTGGTGCCGCCTCGCGAACATGACCGAGAGCGTCCTCGATCAGCGACCGGTTGCCGGCATCGTGGCGTTGCGTCCTTGTCACGTTGACCACCTCATTGGAATTGGATCGAAGGGTATCCGTCAGGACCGCGAACAACCCGTCGGCATGGGGACAAGACTGCCGCATTTGCGGCGTCTGCGGAATTCACGTCTAGCACGGTGGCGGACTGGTGTTCGACTCGCGGCAAGCCGTGCCATGACTGGGCGCATCTGCACTGGGACCCGCGGCTTCGTGCTCGAGTTCCGGTTCGGAAATCCTCGATGCCTGGTAGAAACTGCGCTCGACCATCCAGCACAACATGCGCGCCGAAGCGGGCGCGTCGTCGGGTCCGTCGCCGAATGTCAGTCCGCCACGCACCAGTAATGCGGTAAAAGCCTCGGCGACAGCGTGCACGTCGCCGCCGGACGGGCCGACATGCTCGCCGCTCCGGTGCCGGGCGCGCGCCGGCGTCGGGCTGAATCCCACACTCACGCAACGAGCTTTACCGGGCGGTGACCTCGCCGCCTGGGGGGAACACCGCCGACCCAACGATCACCCGGCCAGTACAGCCGACCAGCGAAAACGGCACTGGGCATAGCTTGAATGTGAACAGAGTTCGGTGTCGCGCCGATTATGCAGACGTGGACAAGATCGAGTGCTAGCGTCCGGCCCATCAGAAGGTGATGGAAGGGATGAAGATGGCTGCGTTCGATCAGGATTGGAGTAAGCCGGCGGCGATGGCCATCCCCAAGGAGGGCTACTTCGAACCGCAACGCGGCCGTTACGGCCCGGTTTATCCGCGAACTCCGGCTTGCTACGGATTTTCCATCATCGCAAAGGTCAAGGAGGGCCGTGAGGAGGCGCTTCGTGCCTACGGCAAGCAGATCGAGGAGACGATCAAAGCCAGTCCGGACGCGCTAGCCGTCTTGCGCCTGCACTACCTGCGCTGGGTGCTTTTCGATGTGGGGTTCGGCTTGTACTTCCAATACCAAGGCATCTTCGACACCGACTTCGACAAGTACACCGAAGACGCGGTGCAGTTGTTCAGCCAGACCGGAATCACGACGGCTTTCGTGAACTTGGAGGGCTTCCCCGAGGACTGGAAGGAGAATCCGGAAGCATTTGTGCAGTTCGTGCGCGACCACCACTTCCCGAGCTTCTTGGAATACGGTGAATACCCGTACGTCACAGCGGACGAGGTCAAGAAAGCTCTGCGGCTCAAGGCGGCATTCTCCACGATGCTCGATCAGATGCAGTGAACGCCGCAGTCTGTGGCAAACATGCTTGAACTCGATGACATCCAGCACATTCTGCTGACCCGCACGCCGGCGATGACCGGTCGCTACGAGTTCCTGTCCTTCGACACGGCCGTCGGCGGCCGGGCGTGGCTGTCCGAAATGGTGGAAGTCGTGGAGTCGGCGGCATCGGTGCCGAGCACGATGGACGACACCAAGCGGTGGGTCACGCTGGGGTTCACGTGGACGGGTCTTCGAGCGTTGGGAGTGCCCGAGGAGTCACTGGACACCTTCCCCGAGGCCTTTCGCCAAGGGATGGCTGCACGCGCTGACATCTTGGGTGATACCGGCCCCAACCACCCCGACAACTGGGTCGGCGGTTTGGCCGGCGAGGATCTGCACGCGATTGCGATCCTGTTCGCCCGTGATGACGCCGAGCAGGCCAGGGCCACCGGCGTCCACGACGACCTTCTCGCGCGTATCGGTGGTGTGCGGCGGCTATCGTATCTGGACCTGAATGCCACACCGCCGTTCAACTATGCCCACGACCACTTCGGCTTCCGGGATCGCCTGTCTCAACCGGTGATCGAGGGGACCGGCGAGGAGCCCACTCCGGGCTCCGGCGACCCGCTGAAGGCGGGCGAGTTCATCCTCGGCTATCCCGACGAATTGGGTCCGGTAGTTAATCTGCCGCAACCGGACGTGCTGTCCCGGAACGGCACATACGCCGCGTACCGACGGCTGCAGGAACATGTCGGCCTCTTCCGAGAGTACTTGAGCGACAACGCCGAGACCCCCGAGGAACAGGAGTTGCTTGCGGCGAAGTTCATGGGTCGCTGGCGCAGCGGCGCCCCGCTTGTGCTGGCGCCCGATAAGGATGACCCCGAGTTGGGTGCCGATCCCATGCGCAACAACGACTTCAACTACAAAGAGATGGACCCGCATGGGTACGCATGCCCGCTCGGCGCTCACGCGAGGCGGCTCAACCCTAGGGACACCGCGCACAACATGAACCGACGGCGGATGATCCGCCGCGGGGCTACCTACGGTCCTGCGCTTCCAGACGGAGCTGCCGACGACGGCGCCGACCGCGGCATCGCCGCGTTCATCATCTGCGCAAACCTGATGCGGCAGTTCGAGTTCGCCCAGAACGTCTGGATCAACGACCGGACCTTTCACGAGTTGGGCAACGAACACGATCCGATCTGCGGCACGCAGGACGGCACGCTCGAATTCAAGATCCCCAAGCGTCCGATACGAAAGGTCCTCAAAGGACTTCCAGCATTTACGACCCTGACCGGCGGGGCGTACTTCTTCTTGCCCGGCATCAAGGCAATGCGTTATCTCGCCCAACTCAGTTGAACAGCAGGAAAACTCATGACCGCTACACGACGCGGAGCTCGCACCTACAACCAACTGCACGTTCCACGAACACATTCGGGTGGGCGGCGCATCAGCATCTACTGGACGTGGAGCTATCCCTGGGAGTCGCAACGCGATATTGAAGAACTGGACAACAGGTTCTCCACCATGACCGAGGTGCGCAGGGCGGCATGGCCGAACTACGAAGGCGAGGATTGGGACGAAGCCAACTTCCTGCAAGGCGTCGCAGGCACTCTGGAGCTGTTTCACCGCTCGACGCTGGCGTTTCAAGAGTTGGCCGGTGAAGCGACGGGCCATCCGGTGGCGGTGTTTCAGCGCATTGATCAGGCGGGCTACAAGCAGCTGATCGACGAGCGGATCCTCGCTGACACCGACACCATGATGGTGTTCGGGCTGGATCATCTGGTTGGGCAGGAGGAAGCGGCACCGGAGGAAATTTCAGCCATTCAAGAATGGCTGAAGCGGGAAGGCACCTGCCTGCTGCTGGCTCCGCATCATGACGTCGGTTTCACCGACGACATGCAGCAGCGGCAGGTCGAGTACCTACACCATGGCGACCCGTTGGTGCCACGCCAGCAACGCTTCACCGCCTACACCCGCTCACTGATGAAGGCGCTCGACGTTCCCGTCTACAACAAATGGGGACTTCGCCCTGCCGTCGTGGACGGCACCGATGAAATCGCTCCGCTCAGCGCGTGTCGCGACTTGGACACTCCGCGGCTGCTCGACAACGTCACCACCCTCAATTTCCATCCCCACCTGCCGCACTACGAACTGACCGCACCAGAAAGCGACTCCTTGCGCGTACTGGGCCGTCAACGCGTTGACCCCAACCGGCCTCATCCCTTCACCGCCGACGGCAACACCGAGTTCAACGCGCTGATCTGGATGCCGCCCAGCGGGCAACGGGCCGGTGACATCGTCCTGATCGACTCAACGAACTTCACCACCCTCTTCGGAGGCACAGACAGTCTCAAAAACCTCTGGCACAACCTCGCCACAATGAAGTAATCGCCGACGGGCGCACTGCAGAAAGCCGTTCCGATCGCGACCCTGATCTTCGTCATGTCGAGAATGGTCGCGATGGGCATTCCGGTGTCCGCGCTGCCGCCCTTGGCCCGCTCCGAGGGCGGGGTGCGCTGGTGGCACTGGGCGGCGGGTGAGCGCGGACGGTGCCGTGGTGTTCTGTTGAGGACAACGGCGAGTGGGCGGCCGAGCAGGAGCTGTAGCGCGCTTCAGGTAGCTGGCTCGATACGAAACTGCGCTTCAGCTAGTCACCCTCCGCCGCTACGGTGGCCCTATGGCAGGGAGCCGTCTGGAAGTGCGCCTACACCAGGGACGGGATCGAGCCGAGCTCTCGCAGTTCACGCGCACCCTCGACGAGATCCGATGATCGCTGCGGGATATCGACGAGGTCTACCTCCTACAGGGCACCCCGGCCACGTGGGTGGTCGACTCAAGCGGACCGAAATGGTATGGACCGCGACGCTCTACGACGAATGAACCTCGCCGTGCAAGCAATAGCCCTGCCTACACCTTTGCGAGACCGACACAGGCTCGCGAACAACGGGAGCGCTGGACCGGCGTGGCATCCAGTGAAGCGGCGCGGCAACGCGGAATGATGGGCCACCGTGGTGGAGGAAGCGAAAGACCTAGACGATGAAGACGTTGGCCAATACGGGGGCATGAGCACGGCCAACAAGATCCGCGTGGTGCAGACGGTGCTTGCCGCCACCGTTGCGGCCTTCGCCATATCGGTCGTGGTGGCCGGACACTGGTGGACCACCCCGCCACCGCCGCCGCCGCCGCCCCTGCCGCCGCCGTCGGTCAACGTTCCGTTGGTGAAGCAGCAGGTCGTCGAATTGCTGCAGAATCAGATGAACACTCTCGATGCGTTCAAGGATTACGGAATCACGGTTGCGGACGACTTGACGCTGATCAACACCGGCCTCAACAAATACGACGGGCTTGCCACCGTTCACACGCGCAAGGGCACCCAGAAATACCTGAGTGTCACCGTGTGGGCAGATCCCACTGGCGCGATGTTCTACCAGATGGACCCCACGTCGGCGGCCAACCTGGTCGAGGCGGCCCGCAAGGAGGGCGGTGGCTGACCAGGGGTTTGCTGTCCGCCGCCGCCGCGCCGCGACAATCGCGCTGATCGCACGCAGGCCGTTGAGCTATCACCCAAAAATCGAGTCTGAGCTGCAAAAAAAGCTTGTGCCCCCGGCAGGATTCGAACCTGCGGCCTTCTGCTCCGGAGGCAGACGCTCTATCCCCTGAGCTACGGGGGCGCACAAACCAGATGCACCGATGGGGCTCGCCCAGAGTAACGCATCACAATGGAGGCCTGACCACCGCAATGGATTCGGGGGGCAAGCACCCCAGCCAATAGGATGGACGATCGTGACCCCCGCTGACCTCGCTGAGCTGCTCAAAGCCACCGCTACTGCGGTGCTGGCCGAGCACGGCCTCGACGTGTCCGCATTGCCGGCAACGGTCACGGTGGAGCGGCCGCGCAACCCTGAGCACGGTGATTACGCCAGCAACCTGGCCCTGCAGCTGGGCAAGAAGGTCGGCGCCAACCCCCGTGAGCTGGCCGGATGGCTCGCCGAGGCCCTGGCAGGCGCCGACGGTATCGCCTCCGCAGAGGTGGCCGGACCGGGTTTCATCAACATGCGCCTGGAGACCTCGGCGCAGGCGCAGATCGTCAAGAGTGTCATCGAGGCCGGTGACGCCTTCGGCACCTCTGACCTGCTGGCCGGGCACAAGATCAATCTGGAATTCGTCTCGGCCAACCCCACCGGGCCGATCCACATCGGCGGCACCCGCTGGGCCGCGGTCGGTGACGCCCTGGGTCGGCTGTTGACCAGCCAGGGCGCGGACGTGGTCCGCGAGTACTACTTCAACGACCACGGCGCCCAGATCGACCGGTTCGCCAACTCCTTGATCGCGGCGGCCAAGGGCGAACCGACGCCCGAAGACGGCTACGCGGGCACCTACATCAACGACATCGCCGCCCAGGTCCTGCAGAAGGCGCCGGACGCGCTGAGCCTGCCCGACGACGAGATGCACGAGACCTTCCGTGAAATCGGTGTCGACCTGATGTTCAGCCACATCAAGGAGTCGTTGCACGAATTCGGCACCGACTTCGACGTCTACACCCATGAAGACTCGATGCACACCAGCGGCCGGGTCGACCAGGCCATCGCCCGATTGCGCGAAACGGGCAACATCTACGAAAAGGACGGCGCAACCTGGTTGCGCAGCAGCGCTTTTGGTGACGACAAGGACCGCGTCGTGATCAAGAGCGACGGCAAGCCGGCGTATATCGCCGGCGACCTCGCATACTACCTGGACAAGCGCGAACGCGGCTTCGACCTGTGCATCTACATGCTCGGTGCCGACCACCACGGATACATCTCGCGGCTCAAGGCGGCGGCGGCCGCGTTCGGGGAGGACCCGGCCACGGTCGAGGTGCTCATCGGGCAGATGGTCAACCTGGTCCGTGACGGTCAACCGGTCCGGATGAGCAAGCGCGCGGGCACCGTGATCACCCTCGACGACCTGGTCGAGGCGCTGGGCGTCGACGCCGCGCGCTACAGCCTGATCCGTTCGTCGGTGGACACCGCGATCGACATCGATCTGGAACTGTGGTCCTCCGCCTCGAACGAAAACCCGGTGTATTACGTGCAATACGCGCACGCCCGGCTCTCGGCCTTGGCGCGCAACGCCGCCGAACTCGGCCTCGCCCCGGACACCGAACACCTCGATCTGCTCAGCCACGACAAAGAGGGCACGTTGCTGCGCACCATCGGGGAGTTTCCGCGGGTGCTCAAGACGGCCGCGTCGCTGCGCGAACCACACCGGATCACCCGCTACCTGGAAGACCTGGCCGGCGACTACCACCGGTTCTACGACTCGTGCCGGGTGCTGCCGCAGGGTGACGAGGAACCCACCGACCTCAATGCCGCACGTCTCGCGCTGTGCCAGGCGACCCGTCAGGTCATCGCCAACGGGCTGGCAATCCTCGGAGTGAGTGCCCCGGAGCGCATGTGAACGTTCATCCCGCCGGTCCTCGCCACGCCGAAGAGACCCGACCCGCGCCCAGCCCCCCGCGTCCGCAGTCCACGGACGAGCTACTACGGCTGGCGCCAAATGTATGGCCGCGCAACACCACTCGTGACGAATCCGGTGTTGTCAGCATCGGTGGCCTCAAGCTGACCGACCTCGCGCACGAGTACGGCACGCCGCTGTTCGTCATCGACGAAGACGACTTCCGCTCCCGCTGCCGCGAGACCGCCTCGGCATTCGGCGGTGGCGAGCATGTGCACTATGCGGCAAAGGCGTTCCTGTGTACCGAAATAGCGAGATGGATCGAGCAAGAGGGCCTGTCGCTGGACGTGTGCACCGGCGGTGAGCTCGCGGTGGCGCTGCATGCGAACTTCCCCCCGGGCCGAATTGCCCTGCACGGCAACAATAAATCGGTCGCCGAATTGACCGCGGCCGTCAAAGCCGGTGTGGGCCATGTCGTCGTGGACTCGATGCAGGAAATCGAGCGTCTGGACGCGATCGCGGGGGAGGCGGGAGTCGTCCAGGACGTTCTCGTGCGGCTCACTGTCGGAGTCGAGGCGCACACCCACGAGTTCATCTCCACCGCCCACGAGGACCAGAAGTTCGGGTTGTCCATTGCCAGCGGTGCGGCCATGGCCGCGATCCGCCGGGTTTTCGCCACCGATCACCTGCGTCTGGTTGGCTTGCACAGCCACATCGGTTCGCAGATCTTCGATGTCGCGGGCTTCGAGATCGCCGCGCACCGCGTCATCGGCCTGTTGCGCGAGGTCGTCCGCGAGTTCGGCGCGGAAAAGACCGCGCAGCTTGCCACGATCGACCTCGGTGGGGGATTGGGTATCTCGTACCTACCGTCCGACGATCCGCCCCCGATAGCCGACCTGGCCGCCAAGCTGAGCACCATCGTCAGCAACGAATCGGCGGCCGCCGGCCTGCCCACGCCCAAGCTGGTCGTTGAGCCTGGACGCGCCATCGCCGGACCCGGGACCGTCACGCTCTATGAGGTCGGCACCGTCAAGGATGTCGACGTCAGCTCCACCGCGAACCGGCGCTATGTCAGCGTCGACGGCGGCATGAGTGACAACATCCGGCCCGCTCTCTATGACGCGCAATACGACGTCAGACTGGTATCCCGGCTCAGCGATGCGCCCGCGGTGTCGGCCCGGGTTGTCGGAAAGCATTGTGAGACCGGCGATATCATCGTTCGCGACACCTGGGTGCCCGACGACCTGCGGCCCGGCGACCTGATCGCCGTCGCAGCGACCGGAGCGTACTGCTATTCATTGTCGAGCCGTTACAACCTGCTTGGCCGCCCTGCGGTGGTAGCCGTCAACGCAGGCAAGTCTCGCCTGATTCTGCGCCGGGAGACGGTCGACGATCTGCTGAGTTTGGAAGTGAGGTGACCTGTGCCGGATGACGAAAAGCCGGTCGGCGTAGCGGTACTGGGGTTGGGTGTCGTCGGCAGTGAAGTCGTGCGCATCATCAACGAGAGCGCCGACGATCTTGCCGGCCGCATCGGGGCCCCATTGGTGCTGCGCGGCGTGGGAGTGCGCCGCGTCTCCGCCGACCGAGGCGTACCGATCGAACTGCTGACCGACGACATTGACGAGCTGGTGTCACGCGATGACGTCGACATCGTCGTCGAAGTGATGGGCCCGGTCGAACCGGCCCGCAAGGCGATCCTCTCCGCGATCAAGCACGGCAAGTCCGTTGTGACAGCCAACAAGGCGCTACTGTCGACCTCCACCGGCGAGTTGGCCAAGGCCGCCGAAAGCGCGTTCGTCGACCTGTATTTCGAGGCGGCGGTCGCCGGCGCGATCCCGGTGATCCGCCCGCTGACCCAGTCGCTTGCCGGCGACACGGTCCTACGCGTGGCCGGCATCGTCAACGGCACCACCAACTACATCCTGTCCGCCATGGACAGCACCGGTGCCGACTACGAAAGCGCCCTGGCCGACGCGAGCGCGCTGGGGTACGCCGAGGCCGACCCCACCGCGGACGTGGAAGGTTACGACGCGGCGGCCAAAGCCGCCATTCTGGCGTCCATCGCCTTTCACACCCGGGTGACCGCGGATGACGTGTACCGCGAAGGCATCACCAAGATCACCCCGGCGGATTTCGCGTCCGCACGGTCGCTGGGCTGCACCATCAAACTGCTCTCGATTTGCGAGCGCATCACCACCGACGAAGGACAGCAACGGGTTTCGGCCCGGGTCTATCCCGCTCTGGTGCCCTTGTCGCATCCGCTCGCCTCGGTCAACGGGGCGTTCAACGCCGTCGTGGTCGAGGCCGAGGCGGCCGGGCGCCTGATGTTCTACGGCCAGGGTGCCGGCGGCGCACCCACCGCCTCGGCGGTCACCGGTGATCTGGTGATGGCGGCGCGTAACAGGGTCCTGGGCAGCCGCGGCCCACGCGAGTCCCAGTACGCCCAATTGCCGGTGGCTCCAATGGGCTTCATCCCCACCCGCTACTACGTCAGCATGAACGTCGCCGATAAACCCGGCGTACTGTCCGCCGTCGCAGCCGAATTCGCCAAACGTGAGGTGAGCATCGCCGAAGTTCGCCAGGAAGGCGTGGTGGACGAGGGCGGCCGATGGGTGGGCGCACGCATCGTTGTGGTCACCCACCAAGCGACCGATGCCGCGCTCTCGGAAACCGTTGATGCACTGGCCGACTTGGACGTTGTCTCGGGGGTGGCAAGCGTGCTGCGATTGGAAGGAACCAGCATATGAGTACCCCGAGGACCACGGTCCACCAGCCCTGGCCCGGTCTTATTGCGGCATACCGCGACCGGCTGCCAGTGGGCGACGACTGGACTCCGGTCACCCTGCTCGAGGGTGGCACCCCGCTGATCGCGGCGACCAAGCTCTCGAAGAAGACCGGTTGCACCATCCACCTCAAGGTGGAAGGTCTCAACCCCACCGGTTCGTTCAAGGACCGCGGGATGACCATGGCGGTCACCGACGCGGTGGCTCGTGGGCAACAGGCAGTGCTGTGCGCTTCGACCGGCAACACGTCGGCGTCGGCGGCCGCCTACGCCGCCCGGGCCGGCATCACCTGCGCGGTGCTCATTCCGCAGGGCAAGATCGCAATGGGCAAGCTGGCGCAGGCGGTTATCCACGGCGCCAAGATCATTCAGATCGACGGCAACTTCGACGACTGCCTGGAACTGGCCCGCAAGATGGCGGCAGATTTCCCGACGATCTCGCTGGTGAACTCGGTCAACCCGGTGCGCATCGAGGGGCAGAAGACCGCGGCATTCGAGATTGTCGACGCGTTGGGTTACGCGCCGGACATCCATGCCCTTCCGGTGGGCAACGCCGGCAACATCACCGCGTACTGGAAGGGTTACACCGAGTATCACCGAGACGGGCTGATCGACAAGCTGCCCCGCATGCTCGGCACCCAGGCGGCCGGCGCGGCGCCATTGGTGCTCGGCGAACCCGTCAGCCACCCCGAGACCATCGCCACCGCCATCCGCATCGGTTCACCCGCATCGTGGACGTCAGCCGTTGAGGCACAACAACAGTCCAAAGGGCGCTTTCTGGCCGCGACCGACGAGGAGATTCTGGCGGCTTACCACCTGGTGGCCAGCACCGAGGGTGTGTTCGTCGAGCCCGCGTCGGCGGCCAGCATCGCGGGCCTGCTCAAGGCTATTGACGACGGCTGGGTGGCGCGCGGGTCGACCGTGGTCTGCACGGTGACGGGTAACGGTCTCAAAGACCCCGATACTGCGCTCAAAGACATGCCAATTGTGTCTCCGCTGCCGGTGGATCCGGTATTGGTGGTGGAAAACCTGGGGCTGGCCTAGTGGCGTTCGCGAGCGCGGCGGAGTCGGACGAAGCGGGACGCCACTCATCCGACCTGGTGTTCGCGAATGCGGCGGAGTCGAGCGCCGCGGGCGCCGCATTGGCCCGGCCGCTGCCCGTAGGGCTGGTCGGAAGCGCCGTGGTCTCGGCGTCGAGCGCCAATCTCGGCCCCGGCTTCGACAGCCTCGGCCTGGCGTTGAGTCTTGTCGACGAGATCGTGGTCGAGACAACGGAATCCGGCCTAAGGGTGGAGGTCGAAGGCGAGGGCGCCGGCCAGGTGCCGTTGAACGCTGACCACCTGGTGGTGCGTGCCGTTCATCGCGGCCTGGAGGCCGCAGGAGTCAGCGCCTCGGGCCTGGTGGTGCGCTGTCGCAACTACATTCCGCATTCGCGTGGGCTCGGCTCCTCTGCGGCAGCCGTTGTCGGCGGGCTCGCCGCAGTCAACGGTCTTGTCGCACAGACGGATTCGGAACCACTGAGCGAGGCGCAGCTAATCCAGCTGTCCTCGGAGTTCGAGGGCCATCCGGACAACGCCGCCGCCGCAGTTCTAGGCGGCGCGGTGGTGTCCTGGACCGATGCGACCCGGGATCGGCCTAGATATCTGGCGGCCCCACTGCAGCTCCACCCGGATATTCACCTGTTCTCGTTGATTCCGGACGTGCGGTCGTCGACCGCGGAAACTCGGGTACTGCTGCCCGTGCAGGTCACCCACGAGGACGCGCGATTCAACATCAGTCGCGCTGCGTTGCTGGTCGTCGCGCTCACCCAGCGCCCTGATTTGCTGCTGGCCGCCACGGAAGACGTATTGCATCAGCCGCAACGCGCCCCGGCAATGCCGGCATCGGCGGAATATTTGCGCTTGCTGCGGCGTCTTAATGTTGCGACAGCCCTATCCGGGGCTGGGCCCGCATTAATCGCACTCACAACGGAGCCGGAATTGCCGCCGGAAGCCATGGGGTACGGGGCGGCAAATGGATTCAAGATCGCTGCGATGACCGCCGGCGAAGGAGTTCGCTGGAGTCCGGGACTCACAGTTCGGGATTGATCCGCAACGTTGCCGGGGGGTTGCTTGCTTCCCGCCAGGAAGCGGGCTATCCTCGGAGCCGTCCAGCAATCGCAGCACCTGCATCTGCATACACTGCATTGCCGCTAGGACAAACCACCAATTCTTCTCGTACGAGGTTCGCCGCTTACTCCGCCCTCATTGGCGATCACCGTTGCAGAGTCGACTATTGGGCATTCGGCCATCTAGCTGATTGCACGAACCCCCCGCATGACCTGATCAGCAGGGGAAAGAAAGGAAATCCGTGTCTGATACGGACCTCATCACGGCTAGCGACAGCACCGACGTCACGTCGGTTTCCGCCGCCACCGAGTCCCGCGAAAGTCGAGCGACTCAAGAAACCAAGGACACCCCAGCCACTTCGGATGTAAAGACCACTGCATCGGCCGGCTCGGGCTCCCTATCCACCATGGTGCTGCCCGAGTTGCGTGCACTGGCCAACCAGGTTGGCGTCAAGGGCACCTCGGGCATGCGCAAGAGCGAACTGATCGCCGCGATCCAGGAAATCAGAAGCCAGTCCAACGGTGTGTCGGCCGCCAAAGCGCCCGCAGCAGAGGCCGCAGAAACCACCGCAGACGCCTCCAAGACCGAGGCGCCGACCGCGACCGAGGCACCTGCCAAGGACGAGCAGAGCGATCAGCCCTCCGAACCGCGACGTCGGGAGCGTCGCGGCGCATCGCGAGAAGGCGGGTCATCCCCCCGCGCGGACGGCGCCGCCGACGACAAAGCCGACCAAGCTGACAAAGGCGAAAAGCCCGACAAAAGCGATAAGTCCGACAAAAGCGAAAAGGGCGAAAAGTCCGCAAAGGCCGAGAACCGCCAGGACTCCGGGCAGGACACCAAGACCGCCGAACGCAATGACTCCGACCAGGACCAAAGCGGTGACCAGCAAGGCTCGGGTGGTCAGCAGGCCCGTGGTGGCGACGACGACGGCGAAGGACGTCAGGGCCGTCGTGGCCGCCGATTCCGCGACCGACGCCGCCGCGGCGAGCGAACCGGCGACGGTGGTACCGAAGCCGAACTGCGCGAGGACGACGTCGTCCAGCCGGTAGCCGGGATCCTCGATGTGCTCGACAACTACGCGTTCGTCCGCACGTCCGGTTACTTGCCCGGTCCGCACGACGTCTACGTGTCGATGAACATGGTGCGCAAGTACGGCCTACGTCGCGGCGACGCCGTGACCGGCGCCGTGCGGGTGCCCAAAGACGGTGAACAGCCCAACCAGCGGCAGAAATTCAACCCTCTGGTGCGCTTGGACAGCGTCAATGGCGGACCGGTCGAGGACGCCAAGAAGCGGCCCGATTTCGGCAAGCTGACGCCGTTGTATCCGAACCAGCGGCTTCGCCTGGAGACGACCCCCGATCGCCTGACGACGCGCGTCATCGACCTGATCATGCCGATCGGCAAGGGCCAGCGCGCGTTGATCGTGTCGCCGCCCAAGGCGGGTAAGACGACCATTCTGCAGGACATCGCCAACGCGATCACCAGGAACAACCCCGAATGCCACCTCATGGTCGTGCTCGTCGACGAGCGGCCTGAAGAGGTCACCGACATGACGCGCTCGGTCAAGGGAGAGGTCATCGCCTCGACGTTCGACCGGCCTCCGTCAGACCACACCACGGTCGCCGAGTTGGCGATCGAGCGGGCCAAGCGGCTGGTGGAGCAGGGCAAGGACGTTGTCGTGCTGCTCGACTCGATTACCCGGCTGGGCCGCGCGTACAACAACGCGTCGCCGGCGTCGGGCCGGATCCTGTCCGGTGGTGTCGACTCCACCGCGCTGTACCCGCCCAAGCGCTTCCTGGGCGCCGCCCGCAACATCGAAGAAGGCGGGTCGCTGACCATAATCGCGACGGCGATGGTGGAGACGGGCTCTACCGGTGACACCGTCATCTTCGAGGAGTTCAAGGGCACCGGTAACGCCGAGCTCAAGTTGGACCGCAAGATCTCTGAGCGCCGGGTGTTCCCCGCGGTTGACGTGAACCCGTCGGGTACCCGCAAGGACGAGCTCCTGCTCTCGCCCGACGAGTTCGCCATCGTGCACAAGCTGCGCCGGGTGCTGTCGGGCTTGGATTCCCACCAAGCCATCGACCTGCTCATTTCGCAGCTGCGCAAGACGAAGACCAACTACGAGTTCCTGGTCCAGGTCTCCAAGACGACACCTGGCAACATGGACAACGACTGACACGAACTCGCGCCGGGAATGTTTGAGCCTTAATAGGTGTTTTGGGCTCATGGCGGTTGACCTGGCATAATCGACCCTCGACTACAAGCCGGACAGCCGCGTCACGAGCCGGGGGCCCACGAGCGAAAGATCGAAGAGGACAGCATGAAGACCGACATTCATCCCGCCTACGAGGAGACCACGGTGGTCTGCGGTTGCGGGAACAGCTTCCAGACGCGCAGCACCAAGCCGGGCGGTCGCATCGTGGTCGAGGTTTGCTCACAGTGCCACCCCTTCTACACCGGCAAGCAGAAGATCCTCGACAGCGGCGGCCGGGTCGCCCGCTTCGAGCGGCGGTACGGCAAGCGCAAGGCCGCAGCTGACAAGGCCGAAACCGACAAGTAGCTGGCATACCGACGCCCGAACTGTGCACAACGCTGCACAGGCCGGGCGTCGGTTCGCGTTTACGGGTAAGCAGGCGGCAGGAGGTGTGACATGACGCAACCGGTACAGACGATTGACGTCTTGCTCGCCGAACACGCCGAGCTCGAGCGCGCCCTGGCCGATCCCGAACTGCACAGCAAGCCCGACGAAGCGCGCAAAGCCGGGCGCCGGTTTGCCCGGTTGGCCCCCATCGTCGCGACCCACCGCAAGCTGGTGGCCGCGCGCGAGGATCTCGAGACCGCGCGTGAGCTTGCCGCCGACGACCCGTCGTTCGTCGACGAGGTAGCCGAACTGGAGGAGCGGGTCGCCGAACTGGACACCCAACTCACAGACATGCTGGCCCCGCGCGATCCGCACGACGCCGACGACATCGTGCTCGAGGTCAAATCCGGTGAGGGAGGGGAAGAGTCGGCGCTGTTCGCCGCCGACCTGGCCAGAATGTACATCCGGTACGCCGAGCGCCATGGCTGGACCGTGACGGTGCTGGATGAGACCACCTCCGATCTCGGCGGCTACAAGGACGCGACGCTGTCGATCGCCAGTAAGGGCGATACGGCCGACGGTGTCTGGTCGAGGATGAAGTTCGAGGGCGGCGTGCACCGGGTGCAGCGCGTGCCGGTCACGGAATCTCAAGGCCGCGTGCATACTTCGGCCGCGGGCGTGCTGGTCTACCCGGAACCCGAAGAAGTCGGCGAGGTCCACATCGACGAGTCGGATCTGCGCATCGACGTTTACCGTTCGTCGGGCAAAGGCGGCCAAGGTGTCAACACCACCGACTCCGCGGTGCGAATCACCCACTTGCCCACCGGAATCGTCGTCACCTGCCAGAACGAGCGGTCGCAACTGCAGAACAAGACGCGCGCGTTGCAGGTGTTGGCGGCCCGTCTGCAGGCCCTGGCCGAAGAGCAGGCGCTGGCCGACGCCTCGGCGGACCGGGCGAGCCAGATCCGCACGGTGGACCGCAGCGAACGTATTCGCACCTACAACTTCCCGGAAAACCGCATCACCGATCACCGAATCGGTTTCAAGGCGCACAACCTCGACCAGGTGCTGGACGGCGACCTCGATGCGCTTTTCGACGCACTGGCCGCCGCCGACAAACAATCTCGCCTGCAACAGACATGACCTCGCTGCGGCACGCGATCGACTCCGCTGCGACGTTGCTCGCCGAAGCGGGAATCGACTCTGCGCGCAACGATGCCGAGCAGTTGGCCGCCCACCTGGCCGGCACCGAGCGCGGTCGGTTGACCTTGCTGGACGCGCCCGGCGAGGATTTCTTCGGACATTACCGCGACGTGGTGGCCCAACGGGCTCGTCGGATTCCGTTGCAGCATCTCATCGGAACGGTCTCGTTCGGACCGGTCGTGCTACACGTCGGCCCCGGTGTGTTCACCCCCCGTCCGGAAACCGAGGCGATCCTGGAGTGGGCTGTCGCCCAGCAACTTCCAGCGCGACCGGTAATCGTCGACATATGCACCGGATCTGGCGCGTTGGCGGTCGCCCTCGCCAGGTATTTGCCGACGGCTCGAATCTACGGAATCGACGATTCCGACACCGCCCTCGAGTACGCCCGCCGCAACGCCGCGGGCGGCAGCGTGCAGCTAGTACGAGGCGACGTCACTGAACCCGACCTGCTTCCCGATCTAGACGGCGGGGTCGACCTCGTCGTGGCCAACCCGCCCTACGTTCCCGACGGGACCTTTGTCGAACCCGAAGTGGCGCAGCATGATCCGCACCACGCCGTCTTCGGCGGAGCGGACGGCATGGCGGTGATCCCGGCCGTCGTCCGCCTCGCCGCCCGCTGGCTGCGTCCCGGTGGCCTGGTCGCCATCGAGCACGATGACACCACCTCCCGGTCGACCGTCGAATGCTTCGAGGGCGCAGCGGTTTTCGAGGACATCGTGCCGCGCAGCGATCTCGCCGGACGACCGCGATTCGTAACGGCCAGGAGGGGGCGCGGCGCAAGTGAGTGAGATCTTCGACTGCGCGGACCCCGACCAGCGTGCGCGCGGCCTCGAGACCGCCGCGGCGCAGCTCAAGGCCGGACGTCTGGTCGTCATGCCCACGGACACCGTCTACGGACTCGGTGCGGACGCCTTTGACAGCGTTGGCGTGAATGCCCTGCTGGCGGCCAAAGGGCGGGGCCGCGACATGCCCGTCGGCGTGCTGGTCGGTTCCTGGCACACCATCGAGGGCCTGGTCTACTCGATGCCCAACGGGGCCCGGGAACTGATCCGAGCCTTCTGGCCCGGCGCGCTCAGTCTGGTGGTGGTGCAAGCGCCGTCGTTGCAATGGGACCTCGGCGATGCACGCGGCACTGTCATGCTGCGAATGCCGTTGCACCCCGTCGCCATTGAGTTGCTGCGACAGGTCGGGCCGATGGCGGTCTCCAGCGCCAACGTGTCCGGTCAACCGCCCGCGGTCGATATCGCCGAGGCGCATCGTCAACTCGGCGAGCGTGTCGACGTCTACCTCGACGCCGGCCCTTCCGCGCAGCAGGCAGCGTCGACGATCGTCGACTTGACCGGCGCCACCCCGCGCATCCTGCGGCCGGGACCGGTGAGCGCCGAGCAGATCGCGTCGGTCCTCGGCGTGGATGCCGAGAGTTTGATCGCCTAGGCGCAGTTACGCCGGTGCTATCGCCGGCGATAGCGTATTTCGAAGTCACTTGCTGCCCGGCTCACGGGACAGGTGTGGCTCCTGTGAAAGGCTCGAAGCCGGCGCGGCACGCGCCGCTCGGTGCCCATCCGCAGGCAGACCTCTCAGGTTGGTGAAGTAGGGTCTCGAGGTGTCCAGCGACGTGGCCAGCCTTGCCGGTGGCTTGCTAGCACTCAACGATCGCAGCGCCGGTGTCCCACTGCGCGAACTGGCCCTCGTCGGCCTGACCGCCGCCATCATCACGTATTTCGCCACCGGACCGGTGCGCGTCCTTGCCACCCGACTGGGTGCGGTGGCCTACCCACGAGAACGGGATGTGCACGTCACGCCGACCCCGCGGATGGGTGGGCTGGCCATGTTCCTCGGCGTCGTCTCGGCGGTGTTTCTCGCATCGCAGCTTCCGGCGCTCACGCGCGGCTTCGTCTACTCAACCGGCATGCCCGCCGTGCTGGTGGCCGGAGCGGTCATCATGGGCATCGGGCTGATCGATGACCGGTGGGGGCTAGACGCCCTGACAAAGTTTGCTGGCCAGATTACGGCGGCCAGCGTGCTGGTCACCATGGGCGTTGCCTGGAGCGTGCTCTACATCCCCTTCGGCGGCGTCGGAACCATCGTGTTGGACCAGGCCTCGTCGATCCTGCTCACCTTGGCGCTGACGGTTTCGATCGTCAACGCAATGAACTTCGTCGACGGACTCGACGGCCTTGCCGCCGGACTTGGCCTCATCACGGCACTGGCCATCTGCATGTTCTCGGTCGGTCTGCTCCGCGATCATGGCGGTGACGTGCTGTTTTATCCGCCCGCAGTGATTTCGGTGGTGCTCGCGGGCGCCTGCCTCGGCTTTTTGCCGCACAACTTCCACCGGGCCAAGATCTTCATGGGTGACTCCGGATCGATGCTCATCGGCCTGATGCTCGCTGCGGCGTCGACCACCGCCGCCGGTCCCGTCTCGCAGAACGCCTACGGCGCTCGCGACGTGTTTGCTCTGCTGTCGCCGTTCCTACTGGTGATAGCGGTCATGTTCGTGCCGATGCTCGACCTGCTGCTGGCCATCGTTCGTCGCACCCGGGCCGGCCGTAGCGCCTTCACCCCGGACAAAATGCATCTGCACCACCGATTGCTGCAGATCGGGCATTCGCATCGTCGGGTGGTGCTGCTGATTTATCTCTGGGTGGGCATCGTGGCCTTCGGTGCCGCCAGCACGATCTTTTTCGACCCCCGACATACGGGGGCGGTGATGCTCGGCGCGATTTTCGTGGCCGGGGTCGCGACGGTGATACCTCTCTTGCGCCGCGATGAAGAGGACGACGAGTACCTCGACTACGACTAGCCGAGGGGACTAGCCGAGGGCTGATCGGAACCCGTCCGGCGGAGCCTACGACAGCCAGTAGTAGTAGCACATTTCGTGTGGTACGGTGCTGGTAGAACCCCGAAATAAACTTCGCGGGTTGCCGGCCCCCCGGCCCGTCGGATGCACATTCGAGCGTGCCGATAAAAGACCGACACAGGGAGTGACCCCTTGGGTGATTCCGCCATGAGCCTTGCGATACGCTCGGCGGGCTACAAAACAGTCAGTCGAGTGTTTCCCACGACATCAACCCCGGATTGAGGTACCGCAGTGACGACACCAGCGCAGGACGCGCCGTTGGTGTTTCCGTCCGTTGCTTTTCGTCCAGTTCTTCTGCTGGTCATCAGCGCTGGCGTGACGGCGGTGGCGCTGCTCCTCACCGGACTGAATGGTCAAGTGAAGATCGGTGCGTTCTTCGGCCTCGGGATGCTGCTGGGTTTGCTCAACGCGCTCCTGGTGCGGCGGTCGGTAACCTCGATTACCGCGAAAGACCATCCGTTGAAAAGCACGATGGCTCTGAACTCGGCGTCGCGGCTCGCGATTATCACCGTCATCGCGTTGGTCATCGCCTACATCTTCCGGCCTTCCGGATTGGGCGTGATGTTTGGACTGGCACTCTTCCAGGTGTTACTAGTGGCAGCGACCGCATTGCCGGTCTGGAAGAAACTGCGAACGGGGCGACCGGCAGCGGAAGCGGTAGGGACGGAGGGACGCAGCAGCGATGACTGAATCGATCGTGGCCGCTGAAATCGAGGTTGGTCACCACCGCACGGCCGAATTGCTTGGGTTCACCGTCAACATTGACACGATCCTGTCGACAGCCATCGCCGCGGCGATCGTGATCGCACTGGCCTTTTATTTGCGGTCCAAGGTCACCTCGACGGACGTGCCGAGTGGAGTGCAGCTGTTCTTCGAGGCAATCACCATTCAGCTTCGTGGCCAGGTCGAAAGTGCCATCGGCATGCGGATCGCACCGTTTGTCCTCCCGCTCGCGGTCACCATTTTCGTGTTCATCCTGATCTCGAACTGGCTTGCTGTTCTCCCGGTGCAGTACGAGGAAGACGGCAAGTCGACCGAATTGCTGTCATCGGCGGCAGCGGACATCAACTACGTGCTGGCGCTGGCCCTGTTCGTCTTCATCTGCTATCACGCGGCGGGCATTTGGCGCCGGGGAATTATCGGACACCCCGTGAAGGTCGTGAAGGGACACGTCACGCTGCTTGCGCCGATCAACATCGTCGAAGAGCTTGCGAAGCCGATCTCGTTGTCGCTCCGTCTTTTTGGCAACATCTTCGCCGGCGGGATTCTGGTTGCTCTGATCGCAATGTTCCCGTGGTACATCATGTGGCTGCCAAATGCGATCTGGAAATCGTTCGACCTGTTCGTCGGTGCCATCCAGGCGTTCATTTTCGCGCTGCTGACGATCCTGTACTTCAGCCAGGCCATGGAGCTCGAAGAAGACCATCACTAAAAATCCTGGTAGACCGCTACCAGAGTTATCAAGGAGGATAAGAATGGCTGTGGATCCCCAAATCCTTTCCGGCGCCCTCATCGGCGGTGGGATCATCATGGGTGGCGGCGCCATTGGTGCCGGTATCGGTGACGGTATCGCCGGTAACGCGCTGATTTCCGGGGTTGCCCGCCAGCCCGAGGCGCAGGGACGGTTGTTTACGCCGTTCTTCATCACCGTTGGTCTGGTTGAGGCAGCCTACTTCATCAATTTGGCGTTCATGGCGTTGTTTGTCTTTGCCACTCCGGGCGCCCAGTAATTCGTAGTGATGGGTCCTGAAGGCGAAGTGCGCGGTCTTGCTTCGGCTGTTGACGTCCTAGCGGAAGGCCAGAAGAACTTCCTCATTCCCGACGCCACGTTCTTCTTTGTGCTGGCGATCTTCCTGGTCGTGCTCGGCGTCATCAGCACCTGGGTGGTGCCACCGATCCTGCGGGTGCTGCGGGAACGCGATGCCATGGTTGCCAAGACGGTCTCGGACAGCAAGAAGGCGTCCGATCAGTTCGCCGCCGCGGAGTCCGACTACGAAGCAGCCATGAAGGAAGCCCGAGCTCAGGCGGGTACGTTCCGCGACAACGCCCGGACCGAGGGTCGCAAGGTGATCGAGCAGGCGCGCTCCCGGGCGGAGCAGGAAGTGGCATCGACATTGGCAACGGCCAACGAGCAATTGAAGCGGGAAAGGGACTCCGTCGAAATGGACTTGCGTGCCAACGTCGGAACCATGTCGGCCACGCTGGCCAGTCGAATCCTCGGAGTCGACGTCGCCCCGTCAGGTACGACTAGGTAGCACGATGCCTAATATTATCGGGCCTACTTTTATTGGCCAACTAATCGGATTTGCGCTCATCGTGCTGCTGGTTGTGCGGTATGTCGTTCCGCCGGTGCGTCGCTTGATGTCTGACCGGCAGGAGATGGTGCGTCGGCAGTTGGAAGATTCGCTGAAGGCCACCAAGCGGCTGACCGAGTCGACCACAGCGCACAGCCAAGCCGTCCAACGGGCAAAGGAAGAGGCGGAGCGCCTCGTCGAAGAGGCCAAGGCCGACTCCGAGCGGATTTCCGAGCAGCTACAGGCGCAGGCTGAGTCTGACGCGGAACGCATCAAGGCACAGGGCGTGCGCCAGGTGGAACTGCTCCGGATCCAGATGACTCGTCAGCTCCGGCTGGAGCTGGGCCACGAATCCGTGCGCCAGGCAAAGGAATTGGTGCGCGACTACGTGGCCGACGAGGAACGGCGTTCGGCCACCGTGGACCGGTTCCTCGATGAGCTGGACGACATGGCGCCCGAGCCGTCCGACGTCGAGTCACCCGTGCTGGCAAGAATGCGCTCTGCGAGTCGGCGCGCTCTGGGTAACCTCGTCGACCGGTTCGACACCATCGCCAAAGATCTCGACGAGTCTGCGCTGGAAAAGCTGGCCGACGAGCTGGTTTCGGTCGCGGCGATGCTGAACCGCGAAGTTGTCGTGACGCGGTACCTCACCACGCCTGCCGAAGAGGCCTCGCCGCGAGTCAAACTCATCGAGCGCCTGGTATCGGGCAAGGTTGCCGATTCCACGCTCGACATCCTCAAGACAGCGGTTTCCGAGCGTTGGTCGGCTAACGGCGATCTGATCGATGCCCTCGAGCACGTCTCGCGACAAGCGCTGCTAGAGGTCGCCCAACGCCAGGATCGGGTCGACGAGGTCGAGGACCAGCTGTTCCGTTTCTCGCGCATCGTCGACACGCAGCCGCGCCTGGCCATCCTGCTGGGCGACCAGACCACCCCGGCCGAGCGCCGCGTCGAATTGCTACGCAACGTGCTCGACAGCGCCAGCGGCGACGTTAACAAGATCGCCGCGGCATTGCTGTCCCACACGGTCGAGCTGTTGAGGGGTCACCAGCCGGCGAATGAAGCCATCTTGTTCCTGGCAGAAGTCGCCGTAGCGCGCCGCGGCGAGATCGTCGCCCAGGTCAGCGCGGCCGCCGAACTCAGCGATGCGCAACGCACCCGTCTTGGCGAGGTGCTGAGCCGCATCTACGGGCATCCGGTGGCGGTGCAGCTTCAGGTGGATGCCGATGTGCTTGGCGGCCTTCTGATTTCGGTGGGCGACGAGGTGATCGACGGCACGTTGAAGTCACGCTTGGCCGCCGCCGAAGCCCAGTTGCCCGACTAACCCCAATACCAACTAGTCACCACAAACTCCGAAATAGGAAGACGAAAAGCCATGGCCGACTTGACAATCTCCGCTGATGACATTCAGAGCGCGATTGAAGAGTACGTAAGTTCGTTCACCTCCGACACCTCCCGCGAAGAGGTGGGCACCGTCGTCGACGCGGGGGACGGTATCGCTCACGTCGAGGGTTTGCCCTCTGTGATGACGCAGGAGCTGCTCGAGTTCGAGGGCGGAGTCCTCGGTGTCGCCCTCAACCTGGACGAGCACAACATCGGCGCGGTCATCCTCGGTGACTTCGACAAAATCCAACAGGGCCAGCAGGTCAAGCGCACCGGCGACGTGCTGTCCGTGCCGGTCGGTGACGCGTTCCTGGGCCGCGTGGTCAACCCGCTGGGCCAGCCGATCGATGGGGGCGGTGATATCGACACCGACATCCGGCGCGCGCTCGAGTTGCAGGCGCCGTCGGTGGTGCAGCGCCAGGGCGTTAAGGAGCCGCTGCAGACCGGCATCAAGGCGATCGACGCCATGACGCCGATCGGCCGCGGGCAGCGTCAGCTGATCATCGGTGACCGCAAGACCGGCAAGACTGCGGTCTGCGTGGACACGATCCTCAACCAGCGCAAGAACTGGGAGACCGGCGACGAGAAGAAGCAGGTGCGCTGCGTCTACGTGGCCATCGGTCAGAAGGGCACCACGATCGCCGCCGTGCGCCAGGCCCTGGAGGAGGGCGGCGCGATGGACTACACCACCATCGTCGCGGCCCCGGCTTCCGACTCGGCCGGCTTCAAATGGCTTGCGCCGTACACAGGTTCGGCGATCGCGCAGCACTGGATGTACGACGGCAAGCATGTGCTGATCGTTTTTGACGACCTGACCAAGCAGGCCGAGGCCTACCGTGCGATCTCGCTGCTGCTGCGCCGCCCGCCGGGTCGCGAGGCTTACCCGGGCGACGTCTTCTACCTGCATTCCCGGTTGTTGGAGCGCTGCGCCAAGCTGTCCGACGAGCTCGGTGGCGGTTCGTTGACCGGGCTGCCGATCATCGAGACGAAGGCCAACGACATCTCGGCCTACATTCCGACCAACGTCATCTCGATCACCGACGGGCAGTGCTTCCTGGAGAGCGACCTGTTCAACCAGGGCGTCCGGCCGGCCATCAATGTCGGTGTGTCGGTTTCCCGCGTCGGTGGCGCCGCGCAGATCAAGGCGATGAAGGAAGTGGCCGGTTCGCTGCGTCTGGACCTGTCTCAGTACCGCGAACTGGAATCCTTCGCAGCGTTCGCTTCGGACCTCGACGAAACGTCGAAGAAGCAGCTGGCACGCGGCGAGCGTCTGGTCGAGCTGCTCAAGCAACCGCAGTTCCAGCCGATGGCCGTTGAGGAGCAGGTCGTTTCGATCTTCCTGGGTACCGGCGGCCACCTGGACTCGGTGCCTGTCGAGGACGTCAAGCGCTTCGAAGCCGAGCTGCTGGACCACATACGGGCCTCCGAGGAAGGGTTCCTCGAAGAGATTCGCAAGACCGAAAAGCTCGGCGAGGAAGCCGAAAACAAGCTCGTTGACATCATCAACCACTTCAAGAAGGGCTTCTCGACCAGCAGCGGCGAGTCGGTGGTGCGTGACGAGCACGTCGAAGCTCTCGACGAAGAGGAGCTCGAGAAGGAGTCCGTGAAGGTCAAGAAGGAAAAGCCGAAGCCCAAGGACAAGAAGGGCAAGAAGTAGCTAAAAATGGCTGCCACACTTCGTGAACTTCGTGGCCGGATTCGGTCGGCGGGCTCGATCAAGAAGATCACCAAGGCCCAGGAACTGATCGCGACCTCGCGCATCGGCAAAGCTCAGGCTCGGCTGGAAGCCGCACGGCCCTACAACTTCCTGCTCACCTCGACGTTGCTGACCCTGTCCGCAGAGGCGGCGCTGGACCATCCATTGCTCGTCGAACGCGAAAACCCGACGCGGGCGGGCGTTCTGGTGGTGTCCTCGGACCGCGGTCTGTGCGGCGCCTACAACTCCAGCATCTTCCGCCGGTCGGAGGAGTTGTTCTCCCTGCTGCGGGAGGAAGGCAAGGAGCCGGTTCTGTACACGGTCGGCCGCAAGGCCCAGAACTACTTCTCATTCCGGCACTGGGACATCAAGCAGGCTTGGACGGGTTTCTCCGAGCAACCCCAGCCCGAGAACGCGTCGGAAATCGCCGACACTCTGGTCACCACCTTCATGGCGGGCCGAGATGACGACGACGACAACGCCGACGGGGTAGAGGGCGTCGACGAATTGCACATTGTCTACTCGGAATTCAAGTCGATGATGTCGCAGCAAGCCGTGGCGCACCGGATCGCGCCGTTGGTCGTGGAGTACGTCGAGGAAGAAGAAACCGGTCCGCATACCCTGTACTCCTTTGAGCCGGACGCGACGACGTTGTTCGAGGCCTTGTTGCCGCGCTACCTGACGACGCGGGTGTACGCCGCACTGCTGGAATCTGCGGCATCAGAACTGGCCTCGCGCCAACGCGCCATGAAGTCGGCGACCGATAACGCCGACGATTTGATCAAGGACCTGACGCTGCAAGCGAACCGCGAGCGGCAGGCCCAGATCACCCAAGAGATCAGCGAAATCGTCGGTGGCGCAAACGCGCTCGCCGACGCCTCCAAATAGGCCCGACGAGGAAGCGAAAGAACTATGACTGCCACTTCAGAAACGACTGACAAGAAGTCGGGCGGCTCCGACACCAACGGTCGCGTGGTTCGGATCACGGGTCCCGTTGTCGACGTTGAATTTCCGCGCGGCTCCGTACCGGGACTGTTCAACGCGTTGCATGCCGACATCCCTTTCGAGTCGCTGAAGAAGACGCTCACGCTGGAGGTGGCGCAGCACCTGGGCGACAACTTGGTGCGCACCATCTCGATGCAGCCCACCGACGGCTTGGTGCGCGGCGTCGAGGTCACCGACACGGGTCGTTCGATCTCGGTGCCGGTGGGCGAAAAGGTCAAGGGCCACGTCTTCAACGCGTTGGGCCGCTGCCTGGACGAGGAGGGGTACGGCGAGGACTTCGACCACTGGTCGATCCACCGCAAGCCGCCGGCCTTCGAGGACCTGGAGCCCCGCACCGAGATGCTCGAGACGGGCCTGAAGGTCGTCGACCTGCTGACCCCGTACGTGCGTGGCGGCAAGATCGCGCTGTTCGGCGGTGCCGGCGTGGGTAAGACGGTGCTGATTCAGGAGATGATCAACCGTATTGCCCGTAACTTCGGTGGCACTTCGGTTTTCGCCGGCGTGGGGGAGCGGACCCGTGAGGGCAACGACCTCTGGGTCGAGCTGAAGGAAGCCGACGTCCTCAAGGACACCGCGCTGGTGTTCGGTCAGATGGACGAGCCGCCCGGCACCCGTATGCGGGTGGCCCTGTCCGCGCTGACCATGGCGGAATGGTTCCGTGACGAAGCCGGCCAGGACGTGCTGCTGTTCATCGACAACATCTTCCGGTTCACCCAGGCCGGCTCGGAGGTGTCGACGCTGCTCGGTCGTATGCCGTCCGCGGTGGGTTACCAGCCGACGCTGGCGGACGAGATGGGCGAGCTGCAGGAGCGCATCACCTCGACCCGAGGCAAGTCGATTACGTCCATGCAGGCCGTGTATGTGCCCGCCGACGACTACACCGACCCGGCGCCGGCAACCACCTTCGCCCACCTGGACGCCACCACCGAGCTGTCGCGTTCGGTGTTCTCCAAGGGCATCTTCCCCGCGGTGGACCCGCTCGCATCCAGCTCAACGATCCTGGACCCCGGCGTCGTCGGCGAAGAGCACTACCGGGTTGCGCAGGAAGTCATCCGAATCCTGCAGCGCTACAAGGACCTCCAGGACATCATCGCCATTCTGGGTATCGACGAGCTGTCCGAAGAAGACAAGCAGTTGGTCAACCGGGCGCGGCGCATCGAGCGATTCTTGTCGCAGAACATGATGGCCGCCGAGCAGTTCACCGGCCAGCCAGGTTCCACGGTGCCGGTGAAGGAGACCATCGAAGCGTTCGACAAGCTGACCAAGGGCGACTTCGACCACGTACCCGAGCAGGCCTTCTTCCTGATCGGCGGCCTTGAGGACCTGGCTAAGAAGGCCGAGACCTACGACGTCAAGCTGTGATCGGGCACGGCTACCTGACCCGGCGCGCAGCGGAGGTGTTGTGACATGGCCGTATTGAACGTTCAGATCGTCGCGGTCGACCGCCAGATTTGGTCGGGCGAGGCGACGTTCCTGTTCACTCGCACCACCGTTGGTGAGATCGGCATCCTCCCCAACCACATTCCGTTGGTGGCGCAGTTGGTCGACGACGCCATGGTGCGCGTCGAACGGGAAGACGGAGAGGACCTGCGCATCGCGGTCGATGGTGGCTTCTTGACGGTCACCGAAGACGGCATCAGCGTGCTTGCTGAGTCAGCCGAGTTCGAGAAGGACATCGACGAGAGCGCAGCCAGGCAGGATGCCGAGTCCGACGACCCGAAGACGGCCGCTCGGGGGCGCGCGAGATTGCGCGCTCTCGGCGTGATCGACTAACAGTCCGATGAGCGCGCCCATTATCGCTATGGCCGTGCTCGTCATGGTGCTGGGCCTTGCGGTACTGGCGCTCAGCTATCGGTTGTGGAAGCTGCGCCAGGGCGGAACGGCGGGCATCATGCGCGACATCCCCGCCGTCGGCGGTCATGGCTGGCGTCACGGTGTAATCCGTTACCGCGGCGGCGAAGCGGCTTTCTACCGGTTGTCCAGCTTGCGCTTGTGGCCGGATCGCCGGCTCAGCAGGCGTGGGTTGGAGGTCGTGGGCAGGCGCGGGCCACGCGGCGACGAATACGACATCATGACCGACGAGATCGTCGTTCTGGAGCTGCGCGACACCACGCAGGACCGCCGCACGGGGTACGAAATCGCCTTGGACAGAGGGGCGTTGACCGCGTTTCAGTCCTGGCTGGAGTCCCGTCCGTCGCCACGTTCGCGCCGGCGCCGGGTCTGACGGCGGTAGTGCGCCTAGCTTGCGCCGCGACCGCCGCCCGGCTTCCACTTCACGTCACCATCGGGGTTGGCCACGCGCGCGAGGATGAACAGCAGGTCCGACAGTCGGTTGAGGTATTTCGCGGGCAGCACGCTGACGCCCTCGCGATGGGCGTCCACGGCGGCCCACGCCGAGCGCTCGGCTCGGCGCACCACGGTACGCGCGACGTGCAACAGCGCCGACAGCGGTGAACCACCCGGCAACACAAAAGAATTCAGTGCCGGCAGCGGCTCGTTGTAGCTGTCACACCATTTTTCGAGGCGATCGATATAGGCCTGCGTGATACGAAGCGGGGGATGCTCGGGGTTCTCCACCACCGGGGTGGACAAGTCCGCGCCCGCGTCGAACAGATCATTTTGGATCTGCCGGAGCACAGCCGCGATCTGCTCGTCCGGCCCGCCCAGGGCAAGGGCGACGCCGATCGCGGAGTTGGCCTCGTCGCAGTCCGCGTACGCCACCAACCGCTCGTCAGTCTTGGACACCCGCGAGAAATCACTCAATCCGGTGGTCCCGTCGTCGCCGGTCCGGGTATATATGCGGGTCAGGTGGACAGCCATGCCCAAAACCGTACCCGGCGGAACCGAGTCAGCTGACTGACAAGCCGATAGCCCTTCACTAGACTGACCCGGGTGGCGGAGCGATTCGTGGTAACTGGTGGCAACCGGTTGTCAGGCGAAGTCGCCGTCGGAGGTGCCAAGAACAGCGTCCTCAAGCTGATGGCGGCGACATTGCTGGCCGAGGGCACCAGCACTATCACCAACTGCCCCGACATCCTCGACGTGCCGTTGATGGCCGAGGTGCTGCGTGGCCTGGGCGCGACGGTGGAGCTCGACGGTGATGTGGCCCGCATCACCTCACCCGACGAACCCAAGTACGACGCCGACTTCGCGGCGGTGCGGCAGTTCCGCGCGTCGGTGTGTGTCCTGGGCCCGCTGGTCGGGCGCTGCAAGAAGGCCAGGGTCGCACTGCCCGGCGGCGATGCGATCGGGTCGCGCCCGCTAGACATGCACCAAGCGGGCCTGCGGCAGCTCGGTGCGACGTGCAACATCGAGCACGGCTGTGTAGTTGCTTATGCCGATACGTTGCGGGGTGCCGAGATTCAATTGGAGTTCCCCTCGGTGGGAGCTACGGAGAACATCCTGATGGCCGCGGTCCTCGCCGAGGGCGTCACGACCATCCACAACGCGGCGCGCGAGCCCGATGTCGTGGACCTGTGCACGATGTTGAACCAGATGGGCGCGCAGGTCGAGGGTGCCGGCTCGCCGACGATGACGATCACCGGCGTCCCGCGGCTGTACCCGACCGAGCACCGAGTGATCGGGGACCGCATCGTCGCTGCGACGTGGGGTATCGCGGCCGCCATGACGCGCGGCGACATCACAGTGACGGGAATAGATCCGTCGCATCTGCAGTTGGTGCTGCACAAGCTGCACGACGCGGGTGCCACCGTCACCCAAACCGACGACAGTTTCCGCGTCGCCCAATACGAGCGGCCCAAGGCGGTCAACGTCGCGACGCTGCCTTTCCCCGGATTCCCGACGGATTTGCAACCCATGGCGATCGCGCTGGCATCAATTGCCGACGGCACTTCGATGATCACCGAGAACGTGTTCGAAGCCCGGTTCCGGTTCGTCGAGGAGATGATCCGACTGGGTGCCGATGCCCGCACCGACGGACACCACGCGGTGGTGCGCGGACTGCCTCAACTGTCGAGCGCTCCGGTGTGGTGTTCGGACATCCGAGCCGGCGCCGGCCTGGTGCTGGCCGGCCTTGTGGCAGACGGCGATACGGAGGTCCACGACGTCTTCCACATCGACCGCGGCTACCCATTATTCGTCGAGAACCTGCGGATTTTGGGAGCGGAGATCGAGCGGGTACACTAAGCAACGTCAACGCCAATCAGGCGCGGACCTCAAGACAAAGAGGACCGAAACCGGGAGTTGACTTTCCTGCCGGATCTGTATTAAGCTGGCAGGGTTGCCCCAAAGCGGGCGGAACAAGTGTTGTTTGAGAACTCAATAGTGTGTTTGGTGTTTTTGTTTGTTGTTTTTTGACTGCACCTAGCACTCCCCGTGTGTGGGTGTAGTCGTTTTTTCAGATGCCAGTATTGGTGTCTTTTTGTTAGGTCAGATTTCTCTGATTGTGAATTCTCCTCGATACCGAGGCGATTTTGTTTGGAGAGTTTGATCCTGGCTCAGGACGAACGCTGGCGGCGTGCTTAACACATGCAAGTCGAACGGAAAGGCCCCTTCGGGGGTACTCGAGTGGCGAACGGGTGAGTAACACGTGGGTAATCTGCCCTGCACACTGGGATAAGCCTGGGAAACTGGGTCTAATACCGGATAGGACCTCTCGGCGCATGCCTAAGAGGTGGAAAGCTTTTGCGGTGTGGGATGGGCCCGCGGCCTATCAGCTTGTTGGTGGGGTGACGGCCTACCAAGGCGACGACGGGTAGCCGGCCTGAGAGGGTGTCCGGCCACACTGGGACTGAGATACGGCCCAGACTCCTACGGGAGGCAGCAGTGGGGAATATTGCACAATGGGCGCAAGCCTGATGCAGCGACGCCGCGTGGGGGATGACGGCCTTCGGGTTGTAAACCTCTTTCACCATCGACGAAGGTCTGGGGTTCCTCAGGCTGACGGTAGGTGGAGAAGAAGCACCGGCCAACTACGTGCCAGCAGCCGCGGTAATACGTAGGGTGCGAGCGTTGTCCGGAATTACTGGGCGTAAAGAGCTCGTAGGTGGTTTGTCGCGTTGTTCGTGAAATCTCACGGCTTAACTGTGAGCGTGCGGGCGATACGGGCAGACTAGAGTACTGCAGGGGAGACTGGAATTCCTGGTGTAGCGGTGGAATGCGCAGATATCAGGAGGAACACCGGTGGCGAAGGCGGGTCTCTGGGCAGTAACTGACGCTGAGGAGCGAAAGCGTGGGGAGCGAACAGGATTAGATACCCTGGTAGTCCACGCCGTAAACGGTGGGTACTAGGTGTGGGTTTCCTTCCTTGGGATCCGTGCCGTAGCTAACGCATTAAGTACCCCGCCTGGGGAGTACGGCCGCAAGGCTAAAACTCAAAGGAATTGACGGGGGCCCGCACAAGCGGCGGAGCATGTGGATTAATTCGATGCAACGCGAAGAACCTTACCTGGGTTTGACATGCACAGGACGCGTCTAGAGATAGGCGTTCCCTTGTGGCCTGTGTGCAGGTGGTGCATGGCTGTCGTCAGCTCGTGTCGTGAGATGTTGGGTTAAGTCCCGCAACGAGCGCAACCCTTGTCTCATGTTGCCAGCGGGTAATGCCGGGGACTCGTGAGAGACTGCCGGGGTCAACTCGGAGGAAGGTGGGGATGACGTCAAGTCATCATGCCCCTTATGTCCAGGGCTTCACACATGCTACAATGGCCGGTACAAAGGGCTGCGATGCCGCGAGGTTAAGCGAATCCTTTTAAAGCCGGTCTCAGTTCGGATCGGGGTCTGCAACTCGACCCCGTGAAGTCGGAGTCGCTAGTAATCGCAGATCAGCAACGCTGCGGTGAATACGTTCCCGGGCCTTGTACACACCGCCCGTCACGTCATGAAAGTCGGTAACACCCGAAGCCAGTGGCCTAACCCTTTGGGAGGGAGCTGTCGAAGGTGGGATCGGCGATTGGGACGAAGTCGTAACAAGGTAGCCGTACCGGAAGGTGCGGCTGGATCACCTCCTTTCTAAGGAGCACCACGAAAGGCACCCCAACAAGTGGGGTGCGAGCCGTGAGGGGTTCTCGTCTGTAGTGGACGAGGGCCGGGTGCAAGCAACAAGCAAAAGCCAGACACACTATTGGGTCCTGAGGCAACACTCGGACGCTGTTTCGAGGGTTGTCCCACCATCTTGGTGGTGGGGTGTGGTGTTTGAGAATTGGATAGTGGTTGCGAGCATCAAAATGTATGCGTTGCCGTTCGCGGTGACGTGTTGTTTTGTGCAATTTTATTCTTTGGTTTTTGTAGTGTTTGTAAGTGTCTAAGGGCGCATGGTGGATGCCTTGGCATCGAGAGCCGATGAAGGACGTGGGAGGCTGCGATATGCCTCGGGGAGCTGCCAACCGAGCGTGGATCCGAGGATGTCCGAATGGGGAAACCCAGCACGAGTCATGTCGTGTTACCCGTACCTGAATATATAGGGTGCGGGAGGGAACGCGGGGAAGTGAAACATCTCAGTACCCGTAGGAAGAGAAAACAATTGTGATTCCGCTAGTAGTGGCGAGCGAACGCGGAAAATGGCTAAACCGCACGCATGCGATACCGGGTAGGGGTTGTGTGTGCGGGGTTGTGGGACTATTACTTCTCAGCTCTACCTGGCTGAGGGGCAGTCAAAAAGTGTTGTGGTTAGCGGAAGTGGCCTGGGATGGTCCGCCGTAGACGGTGAGAGCCCGGTACGTTAAAACCCGACACCTGCCTTGTTTTAGCTCCCGAGTAGCAGCGAGCCCGTGGAATTTGCTGTGAATCTGCCGGGACCACCCGGTAAGCCTAAATACTTCTCGATGACCGATAGCGGATTAGTACCGTGAGGGAATGGTGAAAAGTACCCCGGGAGGGGAGTGAAAGAGTACCTGAAACCGTGCGCCTACAATCCGTCAGAGCCTCCTCGTGGGGTGATGGCGTGCCTTTTGAAGAATGAGCCTGCGAGTCAGGGACATGTCGCGAGGTTAACCCGTGTGGGGTAGCCGCAGCGAAAGCGAGTCTGAATAGGGCGTATCCCCGTAAGGGGTGTAGTGGCATGTTCTGGACCCGAAGCGGAGTGATCTACCCATGGCCAGGGTGAAGCGCGGGTAAGACCGCGTGGAGGCCCGAACCCACTTAGGTTGAAGACTGAGGGGATGAGCTGTGGGTAGGGGTGAAAGGCCAATCAAACTCCGTGATAGCTGGTTCTCCCCGAAATGCATTTAGGTGCAGCGTTGCGTGGTTCACCACGGAGGTAGAGCTACTGGATGGCCAATGGGCCCTATCAGGTTACTGACGTCAGCCAAACTCCGAATGCCGTGGTGTCAAGCGTGGCAGTGAGACGGCGGGGGATAAGCTCCGTACGTCGAAAGGGAAACAGCCCAGATCGCCGGCTAAGGCCCCCAAGCGTGTGCTAAGTGGAAAAGGATGTGCAGTCGCAAAGACAACCAGGAGGTTGGCTTAGAAGCAGCCACCCTTGAAAGAGTGCGTAATAGCTCACTGGTCAAGTGATTGTGCGCCGATAATGTAGCGGGGCTCAAGCACACCGCCGAAGCCGCGGCACATCTACGTATGTAGGTGTGGGTAGGGGAGCGTCCCTCATTCAGCGAAGCCGTCGGGTGACCGACGGTGGAGGGTGGGGGAGTGAGAATGCAGGCATGAGTAGCGAATAGGCAAGTGAGAACCTTGCCCGCCGAAAGACCAAGGGTTCCTGGGCCAGGCCAGTCCGCCCAGGGTGAGTCGGGACCTAAGGCGAGGCCGACAGGCGTAGTCGATGGACAACGGGTTGATATTCCCGTACCCGTGTGTGCGCGCCCGTGATGAATCAATTGTGCTAACCACCCAAATGGTCGCTGATCAATCCCTTCGGGGTGCGACGGTGACCGGCTGCGTGGGACCCCAGTTGGTAGTAGTCAAGCGAAGGGGTGACGCAGGAAGGTAGCCGTACCAGTCAGTGGTAATACTGGGGCAAGCCCGTAGGGAGAGCGATAGGCAAATCCGTCGCTCATTAATCCTGAGAGGTGATGCATAGCCGATTGAGGCGAATTCGGTGATCCTCTGCTGCCAAGAAAAGCCTCTAGCGAGTTCACACACGGCCCGTACCCCAAACCAACACAGGTGGTCAGGTAGAGAATACCAAGGCGTACGAGATAACTATGGTTAAGGAACTCGGCAAAATGCCCCCGTAACTTCGGGAGAAGGGGGACCGGCATGCCGTGAACACCCTTGCGGTGGGAGCGGAAACCGGTCGCAGAAACCAGTGAGAAGCGACTGTTTACTAAAAACACAGGTCCGTGCGAAGTCGCAAGACGATGTATACGGACTGACGCCTGCCCGGTGCTGGAAGGTTAAGAGGACCCGTTAACTCGTAAGGGTGAAGCGGAGAATTTAAGCCCCAGTAAACGGCGGTGGTAACTATAACCATCCTAAGGTAGCGAAATTCCTTGTCGGGTAAGTTCCGACCTGCACGAATGGCGTAACGACTTCTCAACTGTCTCAACCATAGACTCGGCGAAATTGCACTACGAGTAAAGATGCTCGTTACGCGCGGCAGGACGAAAAGACCCCGGGACCTTCACTATAGCTTGGTATTGGTGTTCGGTACGGTTTGTGTAGGATAGGTGGGAGACTGTGAAGCCTCGACGCCAGTTGAGGTGGAGTCGTTGTTGAAATACCACTCTGATCGTATTGGACACCTAACGTCGAACCGTATATCCGGTTCACGGACAGTGCCTGGTGGGTAGTTTAACTGGGGCGGTTGCCTCCTAAAATGTAACGGAGGCGCCCAAAGGTTCCCTCAACCTGGACGGCAATCAGGTGTTGAGTGTAAATGCACAAGGGAGCTTGACTGCGAGACCTACAAGTCAAGCAGGGACGAAAGTCGGGATTAGTGATCCGGCACCCCCGAGTGGAAGGGGTGTCGCTCAACGGATAAAAGGTACCCCGGGGATAACAGGCTGATCTTCCCCAAGAGTCCATATCGACGGGATGGTTTGGCACCTCGATGTCGGCTCGTCGCATCCTGGGGCTGGAGCAGGTCCCAAGGGTTGGGCTGTTCGCCCATTAAAGCGGCACGCGAGCTGGGTTTAGAACGTCGTGAGACAGTTCGGTCTCTATCCGCCGCGCGCGTCAGAAACTTGAGGAAACCTGTCCCTAGTACGAGAGGACCGGGACGGACGAACCTCTAGTGCACCAGTTGTCCCACCAGGGGCACCGCTGGATAGCTACGTTCGGACAGGATAACCGCTGAAAGCATCTAAGCGGGAAACCTTCTCCAAGATCAGGTTTCTCACCCTCTAGGAGGGATAAGGCCCCCCGCAGAACACGGGTTCGATAGGCCAGACCTGGAAGCTCAGTAATGGGTGAAGGGGACTGGCACTAACCGGCCGAAAACTTACCAACACAAACCAATCGCAACCACTATCCGTCTCCGGCATTTATGCCGTTAGACACTGCACCCCGCCACCAAACAAACTTGAATGTATAAAATAAATAGAGTTACGGCGGCCACAGCGACAGGGAAACGCCCGGTCCCATTCCGAACCCGGAAGCTAAGCCTGTCAGCGCCGATGATACTGCGCTTTTCGCGTGGAAAAGTAGGACACCGCCGAACACACAAAAACACCCCCAGCAATGGGGGTGTTTTTGCATGCGCCGGCCCGCCGAGACCGGCTGCTGCGCGGCGCTGAGCGCCTCACTGCCCAGCAATGAGCCACGTTGCTCGCTAAGCTGCCGGCGGCCGATGCCAACCAAGACCTTGCATTCGGATTCCGCGACGCCGACGGCCAATGTCGCCGAGTACGGTGGTCTGCTGGTGAGGAGTGGCGGGGCTCTCGCTAAATGGCGCCGATTGCCTGGAGGAGTGCGAGCCCGCCGGTCGCCCGGGCGATTTCATAACCTAGGCCGCCCAATTGGGTGCCCTGATACGAATAGGTTGAACCCACAAACGTCCCCGGCTGGTCATAATAGGTTACCGAAATGGGCTGAGCACCAGCCATGAGCCCGCCAAAGGGAATCTTGAGCGTGAAGGCATCCTGCCCGCCAACGCCACCAGTGTTCAGAATTGCTGGCAACTGGGATGACCCAATCTCGACCGTGTGATGGCCAAACAGTATGGAATTGGTGAATTCGAAAGGCGCGGATACGAATGCACTGGTAGCGCCCACGAAGTCACCATTAGCAATGGCAGCGAAGAATGCGTTGTTGCTGTTCGCGAGCGAGGCTTGCCCGGTGACATAGGGGCCGGCCATGGCCGCTAGCAGCGGAAGCGCCGGGGGCAGGGTTATTGTTCCCCCGGTCATTTGGGAGGAGGGGGGGGACAACAAACCGCTGTTGGACCACACCACGGTCCCAACTGCAGTCTCAAGGGTTAGCGTCATCGTCATTGCTCCAGGGAGTACGTCGGCGTAGTCCACGGTCGTCCATGCTTTTATCGGGCCGAATGGTGTCTCCCACAAGACTGGGCCGGATGTCCCTGAGGCGGCGGGGTTTGGCAGGGTTGAGGCGCTTCCGATCGCGAGTTGGCCCAAAAGGTTCTGAATGGGCGCATTCAGCGTGTTGGCCAGGGTTTGTTGAGCATTGGTCAGCTCCGTGCTGAGGTACTGGGCCGCGCTGTTATTCAACAATTTCACGAATCCGTCGTGAAAATTCAAGGCCTGGTTGGCGAGGGATTGGAATTGCTGGGCGTTGGTACTGAACAATGCCGCGATCGCCGTGGACACCTCATCGGCGGCAGCAGCCAGTACCTGCGTCGTAGGTGCTGCGGCCGACGCATTTGCCGAGCCGATCGCCGCTCCTATCTCGGCCAACTCCGAAGCGGCCCCAGCCACGATCTCCGGCGCGATGAATGTCGATGGCATCAAGAAACCTCCAACTTGGATACTGGCAACGACGGTTCGCCTTCGGGACTGGTCTTTCAGGAGTGCGCTTAGTGGCTTTCGCGCCAGCAACCGCCTCGTCGAGATGTCCTCGCGGCATCCAAGACCGTATTGTCGGTGTGGCCGCGTCGATAGAGGGATTTCCCTGGAGTTGGCCGCGTCGTTCGCGCCGAGAGTGTGGACTGTGGCCCGAAACCGACCTAGGGCCGGGTGCTCCCCTCACGTTCGGCGAGGCCGACATCCCCGCGACGGGGCAGGCCAACCGCGACAACGGCAAGGTGCCGGTTCGCCAGTCGGCAATGCCGTCGATGGACTACTGGGTCCGCGCGGGCACCTCGATATCCAAAACGCCGTGGTCCTGCGCGGCGATTCGACGGGCCTGCCCCGCCAGAATCCCGGGCTGGGCATCGGTGTGCGCCGACGCCACGTGCGTCAGGATCGTGCGCTGCCCCTCGATGTTTGCGGACCACCTGCACAGTCACCGGGCCCCAGGGCGCGTGCGCACCTTCCGCATGTACGCCACGGCCCGAAGCTACCGGCTTGGTGCCCCAGACGAGCCGCTAAGCCGAGCGAAAGCGCAGGTCAGCGAACTGGAAATGCAGAACTCACCCAACGGGTGTCCGAAGTCAGCGCAGAAAAGTGCTTACGATCGTGTTCAGCAGGACCGGGAAGAATCCGCCGAACTGCGTTCCGCTGTAGGCGATGTCATGTGCCAGGCTTACGGCCTCCACCCCCGGGGGGTTCCATATGGGATTGTCAATCGTGTAGGTGGGCGATGTGACCCGGATGGGTTGGGCGGGCGCGAAAAGTCCGCCAAAGGGAATGTGGAACGTCCGCGGGTACGCGCCGATTTCCTCCCCAAGCGGGATCGAGATCGTTTCATGCCCGAAGAGCACGGCGCCGGTGAAATTGAACGGGGCCCCCAACCATGCGACCGCGGCCCCCAACGGGTTCCCGGTCTGTACGGCATTGAAGAACGCGTTGGTGCTGTTGCTCAGCGATGCCCCACCTGTGATGTAAGGGCCGGCTAACGCGGCGAGGAATGGGACCGCCGGTGGCGTGATCAATGTCCCCCCGGTTGTTGTGATCACCTTTCCGGTCTCCGACATGATCCCATTCGTCTCCCAAACGAGTGAGCCGAGCGGAGTGGTTACTCTCAGACTCGACGAGAGAGGCCCGTTCAAGCCGTCCGGGTAAACCTCGCTGTAGTTCAACGCGAATTCGCCGAACGGCGTGGGAAAACTGAGAGGGGGTAGGACGGTCTGCGTTTCGGCCGCAGACACGGCGCTCTGGCCAGCTCCGATCGCGTTCGCCAGCGTTTGCTGGGCATTTGCGAGCTCAGTGCTCACATACTGGGCGGCGCCACCGCTCAACAGCTTCACGAACTCGCCGTGAATGGTCGCCGCTTGGGCGGAAAGAGCTTGGAACTGCTGGCCGCTTGTACTGAACAGCGCCGCGATCGCCGTGGACACTTCATCGCTGGCGGCCGCGATGACCTGCGTCGTGGGGACGGCTGCCGCGGCGTTGGCCGAGTTGACGGTCGATCCGATCTCGGCCAGCTCCGCGGCCGCAGCGGTGACTGCCTCGGGGCTGACGAACGTAAACGACGACATCGGTAGCCTCCAGACTCCGTTGCGAGACCGACTCCAAAGGACTTCTGGGCTGCGGCCTCGGACCCGTGATTTTGCTGGCCAACGATATAAGTCGCTTTCCTGCTTCGATAGAGGGTTTTCCCTGGAGTTTGGCGCCATCGCACGCCCATGATCGGCAGGGCGGTCTGCGGGAAACCCTCGACCACGGGTTCAGTCGAACAGGGTCAATTCCGCCGGTGTCCGGCGCTTCTCCAATCCGAGCAGGGTCTGCTTGCGGTCCAGGCCGCCACCGTAGCCCGTCAGTTTTCCGCTGGCACCGATCACGCGGTGGCACGGAACGATGATCGCAATCGGATTGTGGCCGTTGGCCAATCCGACGGCGCGGGCCGCGCCGGGGGCCCCGATCTGCTCGGCGATCTCGCCATAAGACCGCGTCTCCCCATACGGAATTGTCAACAGCGCCTTCCAGACTCGCAGCTGGAATTCAGTGCCACGCAGGTCGAGTTCGAGATCGAAGTCGGTGAGCTCGCCGGCGAAATACGCCTCTAATTGGGCGACGGCGTCGCCGAACGCCCCGTCGTCTTCCGTCCAGCCGGTACGGCTCGGTTCGTAGGTCTGGTCGACCATGCGCAAATTCGTCAGCGCCGAACCGCGGCCGGCCAGCGTCAGCGGCCCTATCGGACTGTCGATGGTGCGGTAGTGAATCATGCGATCTCCCGTACGGGCCATTGGTTTACCGGATGTTCCAGGGTGGTCCACAGATGCTGGGTGGCATAGGAGCGCCACGGCCGCCAACGGGCGCTGTGCTCCAGCAGTCCCCGCTCCTGGACGGGTAGGCCAAGTTGCTTGGCGGCCAGCTTCAATCCCAGATCGCTGACCGGAAAGGCGTCAGGGTCTCCAAGTCCGCGCATGGCGATCACTTCCGCGGTCCAGGGCCCGATGCCGGGCAGTTCCAGCAACTGTCGACGCGCGCGCTCCCAGTCGCATCCGGCGTCCAGGGTCACGCTACCGTCGGCAAGCCCGGCGATCAGCGCGGTCACGGTCCGCTGGCGTGCCTTGGGAACGGACAGATGCGCAGGGTCGATCTCAGCCAGTAGCTCGGTGGACGGGAAGGTGTGCGTCAGTCGGCCGTGCGGGTCGGTCACTGTCTGCCCGTACGCGGCGACCAGTCTGCCGGCGTGGGTGCGTGCCGCCTTCGTGGACACCTGCTGGCCTAGCACGGCCCGCACGGCTAGCTCGGCTTCGTCCACTGTTCGCGGAATCCGTTGTCCGGGAGCTTTGTTCACTACCGCGCGCAACTGGTGGTCACCGCTGAGCGCTTCCACCACGGCCTCCGGATCGGCGTCCAGATCCAGCAGCCGTCGGCACCGGGCGGTGGCGGCCGCGAGATCGCGGAAGTCGTCGAGGACCAGCACGCACCGCACGTGGTCGGGTGCGGGGGTCAGCGACACCAGGCCATTGCCCCACGCCAGCCGCAGCGTCCGCCGGTACGCACCGTCGCGAACCTCCTCGCAACCCGGCACCGCGCTGGCGGCCAGATGACCGAAGACCCCCTCGTAGGCGAACGGTGTTCGGACCGGCAGGCGCAGCGATACCGCGCCCGCCGATGCCGTGTTGGACCCGAATCGGGCGGCCGCGCGCTTGCGCAGCTGTGTCGGTGTGCTGTCGCACACCAACCGCACGGTCTCGTTGAATTGGCGGATGCTGGAAAAGCCTGCGGCGAAAGCGACGTCGCCGAAGGGCAGATCCGTGGTCTCGATCAGGATCCGGGCGGTCTGCATGCGCTGCGCGCGGGCCAGCGCGAGTGGCCCCGCCCCGACTTCGGCCTGCAGCAGTCGTTCCAGTTGACGAGTGGTGTAACCCAGGTGTGCGGCGAGGCCGGTGACGCCGTCTCGATCCACCGCGCCGTCGGCGATCAACCGCATGGCCCGGGCGACGACGTCACCGCGCACATTCCACTCCGGAGACCCCGGCGACGCGTCAGGACGGCACCTCTTGCAGGCCCGGAAGCCCTCCCGCTGCGCGGCCGCGGCAGTCGGCAGGAAACGCACGTTACCGGCGAACGGTGGACGCACAGGGCAACTGGGGCGGCAGTAGATCCGGGTGGTCAGGACCGCGATGACGAACCAGCCGTCGAACCGGGCGTCCTTGGATTGGACGGCTCGGTAGCAGCGGTCGAAATCTTCATGCACCCTTCGACAATTACACCCACCGGCCGACAAGACTGGCGGAAAAGCGACATCAATGTGGATCGCAGGTCGGGGCAAGCAAGGATTGCCGGCGGTTGTCCGCGCTTCGATGGAGACGTGCCGCACGCCTGTGCGCGCCCGCGGCGGTCATCTACTTAGCGGGTTTCGCCGGCTCGACCGGCGATGCCGTCCGAATGCGCTGGTCGTAACCGCGCAGCTTCACGTAGCGCCCCAAAGACCAATGGGCGCGCTCACTTTCGCTCGCGCCCTCCACAACTTGCTCCGAAGCCAACAGCTTGCCGGGCTTGGACTTTGCGAGCTCGCACAGTCGCGCCGCCTCGTTCACCGGCTCGCCTATGACGGTGTACTCAAAGCGTTCTTTGGAGCCCACGTTGCCGGCGACCACCTCGCCCGCGGCAACGCCGATACCGGCCGGGCATTCCGGGACCTCCTCCACCAGTCGTTTGGCGATGGCGCGCGCAGCTGCCAGGGCGTGGTCTTCGGGGTTCTCGAGGCTATTAGGGGCCCCGAAAATGGCGAGCGACGCGTCACCCTCGAATTTGTTGACGAGTCCGCGCTGGCGGTCCACCTCCTCGACGACGACCGCGAAGAATCGGTTCAGCACCTCGACGACCTCGGCCGGGGGGCGCTTGGTCACCATTTTCGTCGAACCTTCGATGTCGATGAAAACCACAGCGACGTGGCGTTCTTCGCCGCCCAGTTTGGGCTTCTCCTTTTCGGCCGCCAGCGCGACTTCACGGCCGACATGACGGCCGAAAAGGTCGCGCAGCCGCTCCCGTTCGCGTAGGCCGTCAACCATCGCGTTGAACCCGCGTTGCAGCTCGCCGAGTTCGGTTCCGTCGAACGCCACCAGGTCGCCGCGCAGGTCGCCCTGCTCGACGCGTTTCAGCGCCGCACGCACCACCCGCACCGGCGTCGCCGTCAGCCACGCCAGGATCAGCATCAGGATGAAACCGAAGATCAAGGTAACCGTTGAGATGATGAGCACCCCGACCGCGAACTGGGTCTGGGTCAGATTGCGCAGCACGATCTCGAAGAAGGCCAGCAGCGCGATGCCCACCACCGGAACACCCGAGCCCATCAGCCACACCATCATGGTTCGCCCCATGATTCCGGGTGCCAACCGTCTCGGCGGTGGCCCTGCTTCGAGCGCCTGCGCCGCGACCGGACGCAGCGCGAACTCGGCCAGCAGATAACTGCCGGTGGCGACCAACAGGCCGCAGAAGCTCACGGACAGCAGGAATCGGGGGATGAACAGGTGATTGACCATCCCGAACAGGGTCGTCGTCAGCACGGCGCCGACCCCCCACAAAATCAGGTCGACTACCGCGACGCGCCACGGAGCCAGGAACGTGTTCCGTGAGTCGTTGCGGTCCGGCTTGCGTTCCTCGATTGCCCAGCGCAGCGACAGCACCGTCTGCCGGGTGATCCAGTAGGCGCCGAACGCCACCGCAAGAACGATGTAGATCGGCACGGCTACGGTCGAGATCCATAACGGGGCGTCCTCGAACACGCTTGGCTCCGGAATGGCCACGGTGACCAGCAGGATCGCCACCCCGATCCCGATCAGGTTCGCCACCACGATCAGCGTGGTCAGGATGACCTGGATGCGTACCCGTCGACGGTGTTGGCTCTCGTTGACCCGCCCCAGCAACCACGACCCGTACGCGGGCGTATCCGGCCGCCCGCTCTGGTGGGTGACCCTCTCGAGCACCCGGCCCACGCGTTGCGCTGTGGTCCGGCTGGTCTTCCCGGGCGACCCTTTAGTCGGCATGGTGGCGTCAGCCTAATTCGTCAAACAGGCTCTAAGGTGATTCGGGTGCGTCTCGTCATCGCTCAATGCACCGTCAACTACATCGGTCGGCTCACCGCACATCTGCCCTCCGCCCGCAGGCTGCTGCTGTTCAAGGCCGACGGGTCAGTCAGCGTTCACGCCGACGACCGGGCCTACAAGCCGTTGAACTGGATGAGTCCGCCGTGCTGGTTGACCGAAGAGGTCGACGGGGAATCGCCCGTCTGGGTGGTCGAGAACAAGGCCGGCGAACAACTGCGGATCACGGTAGAGGAGATCGAGCACGACTCCAGCCACGACTTGGGCGTCGACCCGGGTTTGGTCAAGGACGGCGTCGAAGCGCATCTGCAGGCGTTGCTCGCCGAGCACGTCCAGTTGCTCGGTGAGGGGTACACGCTGGTTCGTCGCGAGTACATGACGGCAATCGGGCCCGTCGACCTGCTGTGTCGCGATGAGCGGGGCGGTGCAGTTGCGGTGGAAGTCAAGCGCCGCGGCGAAATCGACGGCGTCGAGCAACTCACCCGCTATCTCGAATTGCTCAACCGTGACAGCGTTCTCGCGCCGGTCAAGGGGGTGTTCGCCGCCCAACAGATCAAGCCCCAGGCCCGGACTCTGGCCATTGATCGCGGAATCCGTTGTCTGACATTGGATTACGATCAGATGCGGGGGATGGACAGCGACGAGTACCGGCTCTTCTGATGTCTCGGCGCGGGCGGGGTAAGCCGCTACGGCGCCGCGAGCCGGGGAAGTTCGTGCCGCTGGTGGGGCGCGTCGAAATCGGGCCCGATGGTTACGAATACGAAGTGCGTCCGGTCGCTGCGGCCCGCGCGGTCAAGGTTTATCGGTGCCCCGGATGTGACCACCATATCCAGCCTGGCACACCGCATGTGGTCGTTTGGCCGAATGATCTACCGCAAGCGGTCGAGGAACGGCGGCACTGGCACACCCCGTGCTGGACAAATCGCGCTACCCGCGGCCCGACTCGAAAGTGGTCTTGAGTAGCCGGATTCAGGCGGAACTAGGAAGCGGGCTCGACCAGCTCGATCAAAACGCCGCCGGCGTCCTTGGGGTGGATGAAGTTGATCCGGGAGTTTGCCGTGCCGCGGCGGGCCCGCTCGTACACGAGGCGGACGCCCTGGCTGCGCAGCCGTTCACAGATCGCGTCGAGATCGCGAACACGGCAGGCCAGCTGTTGGATGCCCGGGCCGCGCTTGTCCAAGAACTTCGCGATGACCGATGACTCGTCTAGCGGGGCCATCAGCTGGATCTGTGCTGTGGAACCCGGCACGGTCAGCATTGCCTCGCGGATGCCCTGGTCCTCGTTGACCTCCTCGTGCACCAGGATCATGCCAAGGTGGTCGTTGTACCACTCGATTGCGGCGTCGAGGTCTGGGACCGCGATGCCGACGTGATCGAGCCCGGTAACCAGCGAGGTACCCAGAACCTGACGGGCGTCAACTTGATCGGTCGTCACCCCTTAACGGTAACCTCGTTATAAAGAATCTGTCTCTACCGGGTTCTCCGGACAGGCTGTTCCCGTGCGCTTAGGAGGAAGTTGTGACGACGTCGGTGATAGTTGCTGGAGCACGGACGCCTATCGGGAAATTGATGGGTTCGCTGAAGGATTTCAGTGCCAGCGACCTGGGTGGCATCGCCATCAAAGCCGCCCTGGAAAAGGCCAATGTGCCCGCTTCGTTGGTCGAGTACGTGATCATGGGCCAGGTGCTGACCGCGGGGGCCGGTCAGATGCCCGCTCGCCAGTCTGCCGTTGCCGCAGGCATCTCCTGGGATGTGCCGGCGCTGACCATCAACAAGATGTGTTTGTCCGGCATTGACGCGATCGCACTGGCTGATCAGCTAATTCGCGCCGGTGAGTTCGACGTGGTGATCGCCGGGGGACAGGAATCCATGACAAAGGCCCCCCACCTGCTGATCGACAGCAGGGCGGGCTACAAGTACGGCGACGTCAAGGTTTTGGACCACATGGCTTATGACGGGCTGCACGACGCGTTCACCAACCAGCCAATGGGTGCGCTCACCGAGCAGCGCAACGACATCGACCAGTTCACCCGTCAGGAGCAGGACGAGTACGCTGCCTCGTCGCACCAAAAGGCCGCTGCCGCTTGGAAAGACGGCGTTTTCGCCGACGAGGTTGTCCCGGTGAGCATTCCGCAGCGCAAAGGTGATCCCTTGCAGTTCAGCGAGGACGAAGGCATTCGCGCGAACACCACCGCTGAGTCCCTTGCCGGTCTCAAGCCGGCGTTTCGCAAGGACGGCACCATCACCGCCGGGTCCGCCTCGCAGATTTCCGACGGAGCGGCCGCGGTTGTCGTGATGAACAAAGAAAAGGCCCAGGAGCTGGGGTTGAGTTGGCTGGCCGAGATCGGTGCGCACGGTGTGGTCGCCGGACCGGATTCGACGCTGCAATCGCAGCCGGCCAACGCGATCAGGAAAGCCCTTGGCCGCGAAGGCATCTCGGTGGACCAACTCGATGTCGTGGAGATCAACGAGGCATTCGCCGCAGTGGCTTTGGCCTCAACGAAGGAACTTGGCGTGAACCCCGAGATCGTCAACATCAATGGTGGCGCAATCGCGGTGGGGCATCCGATCGGCATGTCTGGGGCGCGAATCACGCTGCATGTGGCGCTCGAGTTGGCACGCCGTGGATCGGGCTACGGAGTGGCCGCGTTGTGCGGCGGCGGCGGCCAGGGCGACGCACTGATCCTGCGCGCTGGTTAACTCGTCAGTAGCTTTGCTAACAATCCGCGGACACGGTGTCCGCGATGGCCGTTGTGATATTGGTCATACGGTGGAAAAACAGGCCCTGCCCCGGGTGGATAACTGATACGCGGTGCGTGTCAGACTTGATGATGTGACACGTCCGCGACCCCCAATCGGACCCGCCCTGGCTGGTGCGGTCGACTTGTCCGGTCTCAAGCAACGAGCTCAACAGAAGGCCGCGGCGAGCGCGGCAGGCCCTGCGTCATCGGCAGATGGTGGCTCGAGCGGTCCAGGCGACCCCGGCACCTCGACGATCACGCAGATCACCGAAGCCAATTTCGAAGACGACGCGATCCTGCGGTCCGACGAAGTCCCCGTGGTGGTGTTGTTGTGGTCACCGCGCAGCGACGTGTGCGTCGACCTGCTCGAAACGCTGTCCGGTTTGGCGGTTGAAGACCAGGGAACGTGGTCGTTGGCGACGGTCAACGTCGACGCCGCGCCCGCGGTCGCCAGGGCGTTCGGCATCCAAGCGGTGCCGACCGTGGTGGCTTTGGCTGCGAGACAGCCGATCTCGAGCTTCGAGGGGAGCCAGCCGCCCGACCAACTGCGGCGGTGGGTGGACTCCTTGGTTTCCGCCACAGCCGGGAAACTCAAGGGCCCGCGGACTTCTCAGCAGGCCGAGGTCGACCCGGCCGTGGCACAGGCGCGTCAAGAACTCGACGATGGGGACTTCGACGCGGCCCAACGGTCATATCAGGCGATTCTGGACGCAGATCCGAACAACGCCGAAGCGAAAGGCGCCCTTCGGCAGATCGAGTTCCTTACCCGCGCTACTTCTCAGCGACCGGACGCCGTAGCCGTGGCCGACGCGGCACCAGACGACATCGATGCCGCCTTCGCCGCGGCCGACGTGCAGATCCTCAACCAGGACGTCACTGCGGCGTTCGATCGTCTTATCGCCTTGGTACGGCGCACATCTGGTGACGACCGCAATAAGGTGCGCACTCGGCTGATCGAGCTCTTCGAACTGTTCGATCCCACCGACCCTGAGGTCGTCGCGGGCAGGCGTAACCTCGCCAACGCGCTGTACTGAGCGAACAGGCTGGAAAAAAAGGCCCTTTGGCGTCTGCTCGCGTCCCGCCACGCGGTTCCTATGGCCCGGTGAGGCCGTCGATCCCGGGCAGGCCGAAGATGCCGCCGTTGCCGGCCGCGCCGCCAGGACCGCCCGCACCGGGTGTTGCGCCGCTGCCGCCATTGCCGCCATTGCCGCCGTTGCCAATCGTCTGAGCGTTACCGCCCGCGCCGCCGGCCCCGCCGGACTTCGTCCCGTCTACTGCGTTCCCGCCTGCGCCGCCGTTACCGCCGTTGCCGATGAATCCGGCGTTGCCGCCGCGGCCACCCGTCCCGCCATTGCTGTTGATGGCCAATCCGCCGACGCCACCAGCGCCGCCGTCGCCGTAAATCAGGCCCGCATTGCCACCGTTACCGCCGGCGCCGGCTGTGGCACCCAGTCCGCCGGCTCCGCCGGCTCCACCCCAGCCGACAAGCTGGCCCGCGTTGCCTCCGGCCCCGCCGGCCCCGCCAACCGAGCCGCCATCCAGACCGGAGCCCCCGGTGCCTCCCGAGCCGCCGGAGCCGAACCATCCGCCATTGCCGCCGGCACCTCCCGCTCCGGCCACTAGACGGCTATAACCGCCAGCACCGCCCGAGCCGCCGGAGCTGAACACCCCCGCCGTTACCGCCGGCGCCGCCCGCGCCGCCCTTCCCGGCTGTTGTGGAACTATCGGCCCGGTTGCCGCCGCCACCGCCGTCGCCGCCGCTGCCGCCGGGGCCGAATAGGCCCCCCGTGCCGCCATTGCCGCCACTGCCGCCGTTGCCGGCGAAGGAGTCCTTTCCGGCGGCGGTGCCCCCGCTGCCGCCGATGCCGCCTGGGCCTCCGGAACCGAATAGTCCACCGGCACCGCCAACACCGCCGGCCCCGCCGGCCCCGGCGATCCCATTGTCATCGAAGCTGACCCCGCCGTCTCCGCCGGCGCCACCGGCACCACCCGAGCCGAACAATCCGCCGTTGCCGCCCGCGCCGCCTGCGCCGCCGGCGGTGCCATTCGGGCCGCTAGCGCCGATGCCACCGGCGCCGCCCGCGCCGCCGTGACCGAACAAGATTCCGCCGGCGCCGCCGGTCCCACCGGCCCCGCCGGCACCCTCGTCAGCTCCCCACCCGCCGGCGCCGCCCGCGCCGCCATTGTTGAACAGGCCACCAGCCCCGCCGGCCCCACCGGTGCCGCCGGTTCCGGAATCGGTTGTGAACCCGCCCTGGCCGCCCGCGCCGCCAGTGCCGAACAACTCAAAGAATCCACTGCGGCCGCCTGCCCCGCCGACGCCGCCTCCGTCCAGCCCAACCCCTCCGGCACCGCCCGTACCGCCGGAGCCGAACAGGATGCCAGCGCCGCCGGCGCCTCCGGCCCCGCCCAGACCGCCGATGCCAACGCCCCCGGCGCCGCCAGCGCCACCCACTCCGAACAGAATTCCGCCGGCCCCGCCCGCACCGCCCGCGCCACCGTTGCCCGTCGTGCTGTCGCCGCCGATCCCGCCTGCTCCACCGTTGCCGAACAACCCGGCCGCTCCGCCGGCCCCACCGGGCAGGCCGGGCGCGCCAGACCCGCCATTGCCGCCATTGCCGTACAAGATCCCGCCGGCGCCGCCGTTTTGTCCGGTGCTGGGCGCGCCGTTGGCCCCGTTACCGATCAGCGGGCGCCCCAGCAACAGCTGGGTGGGGGTATTGATCAGATTCAGAAAGCCGTCCAACGGCCCAGCGGCGGCGGCTTGGGCGGCGGCGGCCTCCGCGGTGGCGTAAGAACTGGCCCCGGCGCTCAAAGCCTGCACGAACTGGCTGTGAAAGCCTGCGGCCTGGGCGCTGATTGCCTGATAGGCCTGGCCGTGTTGCCCGAAAAGTGCAGCTACTGCCAGCGATATCTCGTCGGCCCCAGCGGCTAGTAGTTCGGTCGTCGAGGCGGCGGCTAGAGAGTTTGCCTGGCCGATGGCCGTTCCGATTCCGGACAAATTGGTTGCCGCCGCGGCGACGGCTTCGGGCGCGGTGATCAAGAACGACATGGACGGTACCTCCCAGGTTAGCCAGCCGGGACCGTATTTAACCACCACGTAAACGAAAATCGGCGGTTTTTTGAACACAAATTGGCTAATTCATCCGAAAAGGCAGAAATCAGTGTTGCGCCGGCGTCGGCTCCAGCCAGATCGCCGACAGCGGCGGCAGCACCAGCACCGCCGACGCGGGACGGCCGTGCCATGGGTCGTCGGTGGCTTCGACACCGCCGAGGTTGCCCGCACCGGCACCGTTGTAGACGGTGGCGTCGGTGTTGAGGACCTCACGCCAGCGACCGGTGGCCGGCAGCCCAACTCGGTATCCGCTGTGTTCGGCGCCCGAGAAGTTGAATACGCAGGCCATCACGGACCCATCGCTTCCGTACCGCAGGAAGCTCAGGACGTTGTTGCCGGAGTCGTTTGCGTCGATCCAGGAGTAGCCATCGGGCGTGCTGTCTTGACTCCATAACGCTGGGTGGCTGGTGTAAATGCGGTTGATGTCCCCGACGAGGCGCAGGATTCCGTTCGAAAAGCCTTGCTCGTCCAGCTGGAACCAATCCAGCCCATTTTGTTCGGACCATTCGGCGCGCTGGCCGAATTCCTGGCCCATGAACAACAGCTGCTTTCCAGGGTGAGCCCATTGATATGCGAGCAGGCTGCGCAGCCCAGCGGCTTTGTTGTGATTTGAGCCGGGCATCCGACTCCAGAGTGTGCCCTTGCCGTGCACCACCTCGTCATGGCTGAGCGGCAGCACGTAGTTCTCGCTGAACGCATACAGCATCGAGAACGTGATCTCGTGGTGGTGGTAGCTGCGGTGTACCGGATCGTGCTGCAGATAGCCGAGCGTGTCATGCATCCAGCCCATATTCCACTTCATGGAAAAGCCAAGTCCGCCAAGGCTTGTCGGCCTCGTCACGCCCGGCCACGAGGTGGATTCCTCGGCGATGGTGACGATGCCCGGCGCCTTCTTGTGCGCGGTGGCGTTCATTTCCTGCAGGAACTGCACAGCTTCCAGGTTCTCGCGCCCGCCATAGATGTTCGGGGTCCAGCCGCCCTCTGGACGCGAGTAGTCCAGGTAGAGCATCGAGGCCACCGCGTCCACCCGTAGGCCGTCGATGTGGTATTCCTCCAACCAATACAAGGCGTTGGCGACCAGAAAATTACGCACCTCTGGACGTCCGAAGTCGAATACGTATGTGCCCCAATCCAGTTGCTCACCGCGCTTGGGGTCTGAGTGCTCATACAACGGTGTTCCGTCGAACCGGCCCAGCGCCCACGCGTCTTTCGGAAAGTGTGCCGGTACCCAGTCCACGATGACGCCGATGCCCGCCGCGTGGAGCGCGTCAACGAGCGCACGAAAATCGTCGGGTGTGCCGAATCGTGAGGTGGGGGCGTAGTAGGAAGTGACCTGATATCCCCAGGACCCGGCGAACGGGTGCTCGGCGACGGGAAGCAGCTCGACGTGGGTAAAGCCGTGTTCGGCAACGTATTCCGTCAACTCCTTGGCCAGCTGGCGGTAACTCAGGCCGGGTCGCCACGAACCGAGATGGACCTCGAGGGTGCTCATCGGCTCGAACACCGGATTGCGCTGGGCACGTTGCGTCATCCAGTCGTCGTCCGCCCAGGTGTAGTTGCTCACCGTCACCCGCGACGCCGTCTGCGGTGGCACCTCGGTGGCGAACGCGAACGGGTCGGCCCGCTCGGTGACCACGTCATCGGCGCCGTGGACCCGGAACTTGTACAGGCCGTCGGTGGGGAAGCCCGGCCAGAACAGTTCCCACACTCCGGAGGAACCCAGCACCCGCATGGGCGCCTCGTTGCCGCTCCAGCCGTTGAACTCGCCAATCAGGCTGACGCCCTTGGCATTGGGTGCCCAGACGGCAAAGGACACCCCGGTCACCGTGCCGTCGGCTGTGGTGAACGCACGTGGATGCGCGCCGAGCACCTCCCACAGCCGTTCGTGGCGGCCTTCGGCGAACAGGTGGAGGTCGACCTCGCCGAGCGTGGGCAGGAATCGGTAAGCGTCGGCGATGGTGTACGGCTCGGCACCTTCATAGCTGATTTGCAGCCGGTAGTCGATGAGATCGGTGAACGGTACAGCTACCGCCCACAACCCGGAATCGAGGTGTTTGAGCGGGAATTGGTCGCCACCGACGAGGGCGACGACGCTGGCCGCGTGCGGACGCAGTGCCCGAATCACCGTATGGTCGCCGTATTCGTGCGCGCCCAAGATGCTGTGCGGATTGTGGTGTGCGCCGGCCACGAGGCGAGCCACCTCGGCCGGATCAGGTGCCAGGTGTGTCCCGGCGAGTTGGTCGGCGCGGCTCATGGGGCCACTCACCTCCTGCGCAATAGCGTGCTTCGAGCTTCGGGTGGGATGAGCGGCATGTTGATGATGTGGGCGACCGCCTTACCCGGGTCGAGGCGGATGTAGTTGGCCTGCCCCCATTGGTATTCCTCGCCGGATATCTCATCTCGCACCCAAAACCGGTCGTATGTCTCCATACCCAATGCCGCCATGTCTAACCACAGCGTCGACTCCTCAGGCCCGAAAGCGTTGAGCGTCACCACCACCAGCACGCAGTCGCCAGTGGTCGGGTCGAACTTGCTGTAGGCCATCAAGGCGTCGTTCTCCAGGTGGTGGAAATGGATGTTGCGTATCTGTTGCAGCGCCGGGTGCAGACGCCGAATTTCGTTGAGCCGGGTGATGAAAGGCTCCAGGGACCTACCTTCGGCGAGGGCACCGGCGAAGTCGCGTGGCCGCAATTCGTACTTCTCGGAATCCAAGTACTCTTCGCTGCCTTCCCGCACCGCACGGTGCTCGAACAGCTCGTAACCGGAGTACATCCCCCATGCCGGACTCATCGTGGCGGCCAGCACCGCCCGGATCGCGAACATGCCCGGTCCGTTGTGCTGCAGTATCGCGTGCAGGATGTCCGGGGTGTTGACGAACAAGTTAGGCGTGCGGAAGTCGGCCAGTGCCGCTATGTCATTACCGAATTCGGTGAGCTCCCATTTGGCGGTGCGCCAGGTGAAGTAGCTGTAGGACTGGGTGAAACCGAGCTTGGCAAGGCCATACTGTCGGGCGGGCGGAGTGAACGCCTCGGACAGGAACAGCACGTCGGGGTCGACGGACTTCACCTGATCGATCAGCCAGGCCCAGAAGTTCGGCGGTTTGGTGTGCGGGTTGTCGACCCGAAAGAACTTGACGCCGTGGTCAACCCAGTGCAGCACCACGCGCAGCACTTCGTCATAGAGGCCGGCCGGATCATTGTCGAAGTTGAGCGGGTAGATGTCTTGATACTTCTTCGGTGGGTTTTCCGCGTAGGCGATTGTGCCGTCGGGCAATTCGGTGAACCACTCCCGGTGCTCGCGGGCCCACGGATGGTCCGGCGCGCATTGCAGCGCCAGGTCCAGGGCCACCTCCATGCCGAGCTCACGGGTCGCGGCGACGAAGTCGTCGAAGTCGTCGATGGTGCCCAGTTGCGGGTGAATGGCGTCGTGCCCACCTTCGTCGCTGCCGATCGCCCACGGCGATCCGACGTCTCCCGGGGCGGCGGTGGGGTTGTTGTTGCGGCCCTTGCGATGCACCTTGCCGATCGGGTGAATCGGGGGCAGGTAGACCACGTCGAATCCCATGTTGGCGATGCGGGGCAGCTGCTCTTTGGCCGTCGCGAAGGTGCCGTGCACCGGGTTTCCGTCGCTGTCCCAGCCCCCGGTGGAGCGCGGAAACATCTCGTACCACGAACCGAAGCGGGCCAGCGGCCGATCTACCCAGACGCCGAACTGTTGGCCTCGGGTCACCAGATCCCGCAGCGGATACTGGGCCAGGATTTCCTCGATGTCGGGCGCGAGCGCCCGCGCGGAGCGCGTCACCGGGTCGCCGGGCGTCCGTAATGCCGCGGCAGCCTCCATCAGCGGCCAGCGCTGCGCCCGCGGCACTCCCGTCGCGGCCCTTTCCAACAGCGCAGCGCCAACCAGCAAATCGTTGGAGAGTTCCTTCTCGCCCTGACCGGCGTCGAGTTTGGCCACCAGACCGTGTCGCCACGTGTGAATCGGGTCCCCCCAGCCGTCCACCCGAAAGGTCCATAAACCGACCTTGTCGGGGGTGAACTGGCCGTGGAAAACGAATGGCTCCAGGCCCATCGTCATCGGCAACAGCTGCGGTTTGACCCGTGCCTCGACCGGGCCGGTCTCATGCCTCGTTTCAGGCGCCTGGACCGCCTTGGCGTGTCGCACGTCGGTGACGTGTGGGTAGCGAGGGCCCAGGTAACGCACCACCAGCGTCGCCGCGACTGCCTCGTGCCCTTCCCGCCATACCGCGGCCCGGACCGGAATTACCTCGCCGACGACCGCTTTGGCCGGGTATGCGCCGCACGAGACGACGGGTTGGACGTCATCGATCTCGACACGACCGGGCACCCAATCACTCCTTTGATTCTCCTGCTCCTCCTTGGCCCGCAACGCGGGTTGCATCGTCGCCGGAGGATTGCCTGTAGTTCGTTAGGCCGGACGGCTGCCTCTTTGCGTCTTACGCGCCCCTATTGCGCCCATACCCACCCTAGTGTCCGACCACACCCGCGAGGCCCCAAGCTGTGCCTCACAGTTCGGGCGCAAAGGGTGCGCGTGTCGGCTGCCTCAGTAAGGTAAAGACGCGTGAAGGCCCTTCGTCGGTTTACCGTCCGTGCCCACCTACCCGACCGTCTCGCCGCCCTGGATCAGTTGTCGACCAACCTGCGGTGGTCGTGGGAGAAACCGACCCAAGACCTGTTCGCGAGCATCGACCCGGCGCTGTGGGGACGGTGCGGCAACGATCCGGTAGCGCTGCTGGGCGCGGTGACGCCCGCGCGCCTGGACGAGTTGGCCCTGGATGAGGAATTTCTGCGGCGCCTCGACGAACTGGCTGCCGACTTGAACGACTACCTGACCCGTCCGTTGTGGTATCAGCAGCAGGCGGAATCCGGTGCCGCACTGCCCACCGGGATCGCCTACTTCTCCATGGAGTTCGGCGTCGCCGAGGTGCTGCCGAATTACTCCGGCGGCCTGGGCATCCTCGCCGGGGACCACCTCAAGGCGGCGTCTGACCTGGGCCTGCCGCTGATCGCCGTTGGTCTCTACTACCGCTCCGGCTACTTCCGGCAGTCCCTTTCCGCCGAGGGGTGGCAGCTGGAGAACTACCCGTCCCTGGACCCGCAGGGTCTGCCGCTGCGGCTGCTCACCGATGCCGACGGAAACCCCGCGTTGGTCGAGTTGGCGTTGCCGGACTCCGCACAGCTGAGGGCGCGTATCTGGGTGGCGCAGGTGGGCCGCGTGCCGCTGCTGTTGCTCGACTCCGACGTTCCAGAAAACGAACACGATCTGCGCAGTGTCACCGACCGCCTGTATGGCGGCGACCAAGAGCATCGCATCAAGCAGGAAATCTTGGCCGGAATCGGCGGGGTTCGCGCGATCCGCGCCTACACCTCGATCGAAGGGCTGCCCGCGCCCGAGGTCTATCACATGAACGAGGGGCACGCGGGATTCCTCGGCATCGAACGCATTCGAGAGCTGATGACCGACTCGGGGCTCGACTTCGATACCGCGCTGACCGTCGTGCGGTCCAGCACGGTGTTCACCACCCACACCCCAGTTCCCGCCGGCATAGACCGGTTCCCGGTGGAGATGGTCGAACGTTACTTCGCCGATGCCGCGCCTTCGCTGCTACCGGGCGTGCCCACCGAGCGGGTCCTTGCACTCGGGGCCGAGACCGACCCGACCAAGTTCAACATGGCTCACATGGGTCTGCGCCTGGCGCAACGGTCCAATGGCGTCTCGCTGCTGCACGGCCGGGTGAGCCGAGCCATGTTCAACGAGCTGTGGCCGGGTTTCGACGGCGGCGAAGTACCGATCGGGTCGATCACCAACGGCGTGCACGCCCGCAGCTGGGCCGCGCCGCAGTGGCTGCAGCTGGGCCGCGAACTGGCCGGGTCCGACTCGTTCAGCGAACCCGCCTTATGGCTGCGACTGCAACAAGTCGATCCCGGGCACCTCTGGTCGATACGGTCGCAACTGCGTGCACTGCTAGTCGAGGAAGTCCGGCGGCGGCTGCGCCAGTCCTGGCTGGAGCGCGGGGCATCCGAAGCCGAACTAGGTTGGATCTCTTCGGCTTTCGACCCTGACGTGTTGACGGTCGGTTTCGCCCGCCGGGTTCCGACTTACAAGCGGTTGACACTCATGCTGCGCGATCCGGCTCGGCTCGAGCGACGGCTGCTCGACCCGGAACGGCCCATTCAACTGATCGTCGCCGGGAAGTCGCACCCCGCAGACGACGGGGGCAAGGCGCTTATTCAGCAGGTGGTTCGCTTCGCCGACCGGCCAGAGGTGCGGCATCGAATTGCCTTTCTGCCCAACTACGACATGTCGATGGCCCGGATGCTGTACTGGGGCTGTGACGTCTGGCTGAACAACCCGTTGCGGCCGTTAGAGGCTTGCGGCACTTCAGGAATGAAGAGCGCGCTCAACGGCGGGTTGAACCTGTCGGTCCGCGACGGCTGGTGGGACGAGTGGTACGACGGGGAAAACGGTTGGGAGATACCGTCTGCCGACGGTGTGGCCGACGAGAGCCGGCGCGATGACTTGGAATCCAATGCGTTGTACAGCCTGCTCGAAGAAGCGGTAGCGCCGAAATTCTATGAGCGTGACGAACGCGGTTTGCCGCCAAGGTGGTTGGAGATGGTGCGGCACACCCTGCAGACGCTCGGCCCCAAGGTGCTGGCATCCCGCATGGTGCGCGACTACGTCGATAACTACTACGCGCCCGCGGCGCAGTCAGGACGCCGGACCATCGCGGCCCCTGAGGGCGGCAACGAATTCGACGCTGCCCGTGAGCTCGCCGCCTACCGACGCCGAATCGAAGAGGCCTGGCCCAAGGTCAAGATCACCGACGTCGACAGCACCGGTCTGCCGGATACTCCACTGCTCGGCTCGAAGCTGACCCTGACCGCGACCGTTCAACTGGCCGGCTTGGCGGCCGATGAGGTGACGGTGCAGGCGGTGCTGGGCCGGGTGGATTCCAACGATGTGCTGCAGGAGCCGGTCACCATCGAGATGACCTACACCGGCAGCGCCGAGGGCGGCAGTCAGGTCTTCTCGACGACGACGCCACTGCCGTTGGCCGGCTCCATCGGCTATACGGTGCGGGTGCTTCCGCGGCACCCGATGCTGGCAAGTGCCGCCGAGTTCGGCTTGGTCACCCTGGCTTGATAGCCGCGTCCGCTCGCGCCAACCGGGTGAGCGCCGCGCGGACCTGCTTGGGATCGGTGGTCGGCCAGAACGGGGGCAACGAGGCCCGCAGGTAGCCGCCGTAGCGGGCGGTGGCCATCCGCGAATCCAGCACCGCCACCACGCCGCGGTCGGTGACCCGACGCAGCAGCCGTCCCGCCCCTTGTGCCAGCAGCAGCGCGGCGTGGCTCGCGGCGACGTCCATGAAGCCGTTGCCGCCGCGGGCGGCCACCGCGCGTTGACGGGCACTCAGCAGCGGGTCGTCGGGTCGCGGGAAAGGGATGCGATCGATCAGGACAAGCGACAGCGACGGCCCCGGTACATCGACGCCCTGCCACAGCGACAGCGTGCCGAACAGCGAGGTTTCCGGGTCGGCGGCGAACTGCTCGACGAGCGCGGAGGTACTGTCGTCGCCCTGACACAATACCGGCGTGTCCAGCCGTTCGCGCATGGCTTCGGCGGCCGCCCGCGCGGCTCGCATCGACGAGAACAGCCCCAGCGTGCGCCCTCCGGCGGCCGCAACGAGTTCGGCGATTTCGGTCAGCTGCTCCGCCGACCCGGTTCCGTCGCGGCCCGGTGGTGGCAGGTGCGCGGCCACATAGAGAATTCCCGACTTGGCGTGCTGGAAGGGCGATCCCACGTCCAGCCCCCGCCAGGGCGGGGCCTCGTCCTCCCGCCCCGTCAGGCCCCACGCCGCGGCCATCGCATCGAACGAGCCGCCCACGGTCAGCGTCGCAGAGGTCAACACCGTCGTGGAACGGGTAAAGACCTGTGTGGCAAGCAATCCGGCCACCGACAACGGCGCCACCCGCAGCACGGCGCGCGGGGAGCCGCGGTTGTCCTCGTGGTCGAGCCAGACGATGTCGGTGCGGTCCGGAATGGCGGGTGTGAATGACGTGAGAATGCGTGACGCGGTGTCGGAGATCTCGGTCAGTGCTGCCGCGGCTTCCGCGCGCGCCGCGGCCGCCTTGGCGTCGCTGGTGCTGTCGATCGCCGAGCGGGCCGCGCTGGCGGCGTCCCGCAGCGCGGCCAGGTACGTCGCCAATTCCTGATCCAGATAGTCGATACGGCCCGGTGTCGCATCGTGGATCGCCGAGGCGAAGGTGGTCGACGCCGCCTCCAGTCGCTCGGTCAGTTCCGAGCTCACCAGCCGGGTGATCCGTCGCGTGGCGACACTGAGCGCGGCCGACGTCAGTTCGGCGGTGGCCACCGAGGTCACCCGGTCGGTCAGTTCGTGGGCCTCGTCGACGATCAGCAGTGAATGTTCCGGTAGCACAGCGCTTTCTGAGACGGCGTCGATGGCCAGCAACGCGTGATTGGTGACGACGACGTCGGCGTGGCCCGCGGCGTTGCGCGCGCGTTCGGAGAAGCACTCCGCGCCGTACGGGCAACGCGCCACCCCGATGCATTCGCGGGCCGACACGCTGACCTGCGACCAGGACCGGTCCGGCACGCCCGGTTTCAGGTCGTCCCGGTCGCCGGTGTCGGTCGTCGACGCCCATTCGGTGAGCCGTTGCACGTCGCGGCCCAGGGCGCTGACCGCCATCGGATTGAACAGTTCCTCCTGCGGCGGTTCTGCTTCCTCGCCGGAACCGCCGCCATTAATTTTGTTCAAGCACAGATAATTTCGACGGCCCTTGAGCAACGCGAACTCCGGCCGGCGGGGCAGCGCGTCGGCCAGTGCATCGGCCAGTCGAGGCAGGTCTCGATCGACGAGTTGACGCTGCAGCGCGATCGTCGCCGTCGACACGACAACCGGAGCGTTGTCGGTGACCGCGCGGACGATCGCGGGGACCAGGTACGCCAGCGACTTGCCGGTTCCGGTGCCAGCCTGCACCACGAGATGTTCGCCGGTTTCGAAGGCATGGGCGACCGCATTGGCCATCTCCACCTGACCGCTGCGTTCACTGCCGCCGAGGGCCGCCACGGCGATGGCGAGCAGTTCGGACACGGACTCGGACACGGGGATTGCTCGATTGCGTTCAGCCGTTGATGATCTGCGTCGGGATTACCGGGTCCCCGGCAGCCAATTTCGTTCCCTCCCATGGCAAGCTGATCAGTCCGGCGGCCACCCGCTCTCGTGCTGCGGCCAGGTCCGTGGCATCGGCCACCGGCTGGCCCTCGCGGACGAGCGGGATGGTCAGGACTCGGTGCGGCTCAGCGAATGATGGTGGTCGGCCCGCCGGGTAGACGACTTCGTCGGTGATGGTGCCCGTGGGGCGCGACAACCTCAGCGCCCCTTTGCGTCCGCCGCGAGATGCCTTGCGGTCGCTGCGTTTCTGCACCGGGACACCGTCAACCTCGACGAGCTTGTACACCATGCTCGCGGTCGGTGCGCCGGAGCCGGTGACCACCGAGGTGCCGACACCGTATATGTCCACCGGGTCCGACCGCAGGGCCGCGATGGAGAACTCGTCGAGGTCACCCGAGACGACGATGCGTGTCTTGGTGGCGCCCAGTTGGTCGAGTTGCTCGCGCACCTGGCGGGCCAACACGCCGAGTTCACCAGAATCGATGCGGACCGCGCCGAGTGTGGCACCCCCGGCGGCCACCGCGTTGGCCACGCCCGTCTTGACGTCATAGGTGTCCACCAGCAGCGTGGTGCCGGTGCCCAGCGCCTCGACCTGGGCTCGGAATGCGGCCAGCTCGTCCGGGCCTTCGTGGTCGGTGTAGAGCATGGTGAACGCGTGCGCCGCGGTGCCTTCCGCGGGGACGCCGTACCGGCGCTGTGCTTCCAGGTTTGATGAAGCGGCGAAACCCGCGATGTATGCGGCCCGGGCCGCCGCGACCGCGGCCTGTTCATGGGTTCTGCGTGAGCCCATCTCGATCAGCGGTCGTCCCGCGGCGGCGCTCACCATCCGTGCCGCGGCCGACGCGATTGCGCTGTCGTGATTGAGAATCGACAACACCAGCGTTTCGAGCACCACGCATTCGGCGAAGCTGCCGTGCACCGACAGCACCGGGGAATTCGGGAAGTACAACTCGCCTTCCGCATATCCGTCGATGTCACCGGTGAACCGGAAGTCCCGCAGGTAGCGCACCGCGTCGGCGTCGAGGAAACGCGCGAGCAACTCGCACGCTTCGGCGTCGAAGGTGAACTGAGGCAAGGTCTCGAGCAGCCGGCCCGTGCCGGCCACCACACCATAGCGACGACCGGCGGGAAGCCGGCGCGCGAAGAGTTCGAAGGTGGTCCGGCGGTGGGCGGTGCCGTCGCGGAGAGCCGCCGCAAGCATGGTCAACTCGTACTTGTCGGTAAGCAGCGCAGCGATGACTCGCTTGCTGGGCTCGTTCACACGGCAACGGTATCGGTTCGAATTGTCCGCTCGGTATCCACAGCGGTGGCTCGCTATCCTAGGAACCATGGTTGTTGCGTCAGCGCCCGCCAAACCGGGCTCCACTGGGCAACGCGAGTCCTCGCCCGTCGACACCACGGCGACGCCGTGGGTCACCATCGTGTGGGACGACCCGGTTAACTTGATGACCTACGTCACCTATGTGTTCCAGAAGCTGTTTGGGTACAGCGAGCCGCATGCCACCAAGCTGATGCTGCAGGTGCACAACGAAGGCAAGGCAGTGGTGTCGTCCGGCAGTCGGGAGGCCATGGAAACCGACGTGTCCAAGCTGCACGCCGCAGGTTTGTGGGCGACGATGCAGCAGGACCGGTGAGCTTCGAGGGCAACCGGATTCGCTGTGCGCAAATGGAAGCGCGTCGAGACTCGCAACGGTCCCCGTTTTCGGTCGTCGTTGGCCCCGCATGAAGCGGCTCTGCTGCAAAACCTCGTTGGTGCGATGATCGGTCTGCTCGACGAGCGCGCGAAGACCGCGCCGTCAGACGAACTCGAGGAGATCACCGGCATCGAGACCGGGCATTCGCAACGCCCGGGCGACCCGACGCTGGGCAGGCTGCTCCCGGACTTCTACAAGCGCGACGAAGAGGACGAGGTGTCCCTCGAAGCTGCCGAGAGCCTGAATGCCGCCCTGCGCAGTCTGCACGAACCGGAGATCATCGATGCCAAACGCAGTGCGGCACAAAAACTCCTGGATACGGTTCCTGCGAACGGTGGCCGCTTCGAGCTGACCGAAGAAGCCGCCAACGCATGGATCGCGGCGGTCAACGACCTTCGGCTGACATTGGGCGTCATGCTGGAGATCGGCCCGGAAGGACCGGAACGTCTGCCGACGGATCATCCGCTTGCCGCCCACTTCGACGTGTACCAGTGGCTGACCGTGCTGCAGGAGTATTTGGTGCTGGTCTTGATGGGCAAGCCGACCGGATGAAGTCCATCACCGATGTCGGGGGCATCCGCGTTGGCCACTACCACCGAATAGATTCCGACGCGTCGCTGGGGGAGGGCTGGGCGTGCGGCACCACCGTGGTGCTGCCGCCGCCGGGGACCGTCGGCGCGGTCGACTGCCGCGGTGGTGCGCCCGGAACCCGGGAGACCGATCTCCTCGACCCGGCCAACAGCGTGCGCTTCGTGGACGCAGTGCTGCTTGGCGGCGGTAGCGCCTACGGCCTCGCCGCCGCCGATGGCGTGATGTTGTGGCTGGAAGAGCAGCAGCGTGGTGTGGCGATGGGCGACGGCGTAGTACCGATCGTGCCGGGCGCGGTGGTCTTCGATCTCCCCGTTGGCGGCTGGGGTTGCCGGCCGACGGCCGAATTCGGCCGCGCCGCCTGCGAGGCTGCCGGAACGGAGGTAGCGGTCGGAACGGTCGGCGGCGGCGTCGGCGCCCGCGCCGGATCGCTCAAGGGCGGTGTCGGGACGTCGTCCGTCGTGCTGAGGTCCGGCGTCACCGTCGGTGCGCTGGTGGTGGTCAATGCCGCCGGCAGCGTCATCGATCCGGCCACCGGCCTGCCGTGGATGGCCGACCTGGTCGAAGAATTCGGCCTGCAACCACCACCCCCGGAGCAAGTCGCGGCATTTGCCGAACTTCCGTCGCCGCTGAGCGCGCTGAACACCACCATCGCCGTGGTTGCTACCGACGCGGCCCTAGGGCCCGCCGCGTGCCGGCGCCTAGCGATCGCGGCCCACGACGGGTTGGCTCGCGCCATCCGTCCCGCGCACACCCCGCTGGACGGCGACACCGTATTCGCCTTGGCGACCGGAGCGGTGGAAGTTCCGCCCAGCCCTGACATGCCGGCCGGGTTGTCGCCGGACACGCTGCTGGTCACCGAGGTGGGTGCGGCCGCGGCCGACTGCCTGGCCCGCGCGGTGCTGGCGGGGGTGATTGCCGCGGAATCGGTAGCCGGGATACCGACCTACCGAGAAGTGTTGCCGGGCGCATTCGCGAACGCGAGCGGACAAGGCGCCTGACTTAGTAGACGCGCGGTGCAAGTATCTGTTCACGGCGCTCGCGCCGGTAGCCTTGAGGTTGCTGAAACGCGTTTTAGAAGGGCAGTCATACGCATGAGCCGAAATGCGCCCGCGACCCAGTCGAAGAAACGGCCGCAGTGGGTCGTCGGTGGGGTCACGATCCTCACCTTTGTCGCGCTGCTCTGGCTCATCGAGCTGTGGGACAGCCTGACCAATCACCGCCTCGACAACAACGGCATCCGACCGCTGGAGACCGACGGGCTGTGGGGCATCCTCTTCGCGCCGCTACTCCACTCGAACTGGGACCACCTGATCGCCAACACCGTTCCGGCGCTCGTGCTCGGCTTCCTGATGACGCTCGCAGGCATGTCGCGGTTCGTCCTAGCCACGGTCATCATCTGGATTCTCGGGGGCTTCGGCACCTGGTTGATCGGCACAATCGGCATGCACTGCCCAGTCACCGGCCCCAACGTGCACTGCCATTTCAACCACATCGGCGCGTCGGGCCTCATCTTCGGCTGGCTGGCGTTCCTCATCGTGTTCGGGTTCTTCACCCGCAAAATATGGGAGATCGTCGTCGGCGTCGTCGTGTTGTTCATCTACGGTGGCGTCCTGCTCGGAGTGCTGCCCGGTACACCAGGGGTCTCGTGGCAGGGCCATCTCTGCGGGGCGATCGCCGGCGTCCTGGCCGCGTACGTGTTGGCTGCGCCTGAGCGCAAAGCCCGTGAACGAAAGAAAGCCCTCCGTTCACCGCACTTACATTCATGAATTCGGCCTATCCCGGATCCATGGCGCCCATCGGGGTTTTCGACTCCGGCGTCGGCGGATTAACGGTCGCGCGGGCGATCATCGACCAATTGCCGGACGAGGACATCATTTACGTCGGGGACACGGGCAACGGCCCGTACGGTCCGCTGCCCATTCCGGAGATCCGCGCGCACGCGTTGGCCATCGGCGACGACCTGGTGAGCCGCGGCGTGAAGGCACTGGTGATCGCGTGCAACTCGGCGTCGGCCGCATGCCTGCGCGACGCGCGTGAGCGCTACGACGTTCCCGTCGTCGAGGTGATCCTGCCGGCCGTGCGCCGTGCGGTGGCCGCGACGCGCAACGGCCGCATCGGCGTCATCGGGACTCGGGCGACCATCACTTCACACGCCTACCAAGACGCGTTCGCCGCCGCCCGCGACACCGAAATCACCGCTGTCGCTTGCCCGCGTTTCGTCGACTTCGTCGAGCGCGGAGTCACCAGTGGCCGTCAGGTGCTCGGGCTGGCCGAGGGCTACTTGGAGCCGCTGCAGCTGGCGGCGGTCGACACGCTGGTACTCGGCTGCACCCACTACCCGCTGTTGTCCGGCTTGATCCAACTCGTGATGGGGGAGGACGTCACGCTGGTGTCCAGCGCGGAGGAGACGGCCAAACAAGTGCTCCGGGTGCTCACCGAAATGGATCTGTTGCGTCCGCACGATGCTCCGCCCGCGACCCGACTCTTCGAGGCCACGGGCGACCCCGAGGCGTTCACGAAACTTGCCACGCGATTCCTCGGACCCGCCGTAACTGGCGTTGAACCTATCCGTCACACGACCGTTTAGTAGGTATGCCTATGAATCCTCCCCCCAATGCGGCGATGTTTTCTCCATCGTGGTAGCAGGCATGGCACAGTAGTGTCCGTGCGCATAACCGTGCTCGGGTGTTCGGGCAGCGTCGTGGGTCCCGATTCCCCCGCGTCGGGCTATCTGTTGCGGGCCCCCGACACGCCCCCAATCGTCATCGACTTCGGCGGCGGTGTGCTGGGCGCGCTGCAACGGCATATGGATCCCGGTGCGGTGCACGTATTTCTGTCGCATCTGCACGCCGATCACTGTCTGGATCTGCCGGGCCTGTTCGTCTGGCGTCGGTACCACCCGTCCAAGCCCACCGGCAAGGCGTTGCTGTACGGACCGAGCGACACGTGGTCGCGGTTGGGCGCGGCGTCGTCTCCCTATGGCGGAGAAATCGACGACTGTTCGGACATCTTCGATGTCCGCCACTGGGTCGACGGCCAGCCGGTGCAAGTGGGCGCGCTCACGGTGGTGCCGCGAGTCGTCGCCCACCCGACCGAGTCGTACGGCTTGCGCTTCACCGATCCCAGCGGAGCGACGCTGGTGTTCAGCGGTGACACCGGTGCCTGCGACCAACTCGTTGAACTGGCCGAGGGCGCCGACGTCTTCCTGTGCGAGGCCTCCTGGACACACTCGCCGGACCGCCCGCCCGATCTTCATCTGTCCGGCACCGAGGCCGGTCAGGCCGCGGCCCGGGCCGGAGTGCGCGAATTGTTGTTGACGCATATCCCGCCGTGGACCTCGCGGGAGGACGTGATCAGCGAGGCCAAGGCCGAGTTCGACGGTCCCGTGCACGCCGTAGTACCCGGCGAAACGTTCGAAGTACGGCGGGCCGGCTAATCGGGGTTGGCTCTCCAACTAGGGTGGGCGTCGTGTCCAAACGAGAAGACGGCCGCCTCGACGATGAGATTCGTCCGGTAGTCATCACCCGCGGCTTCACCCAAAATCCCGCGGGTTCGGTGCTGATCGAATTCGGTCAGACAAAAGTCCTGTGTACCGCCAGCGTCACCGAGGGGGTGCCGCGGTGGCGGAAGGGTACCGGGCTGGGCTGGCTCACCGCCGAATACGCAATGTTGCCCTCGGCCACACACACTCGCTCCGACCGAGAATCGGTGCGAGGCCGCGTCGGTGGGCGCACCCACGAAATCAGTCGGTTGATCGGCCGGTCACTGCGGGCCTGCATCGACCTCGCGGCGCTGGGCGAGAACACCATCGCGGTCGACTGCGACGTGCTGCAGGCCGACGGTGGCACACGTACCGCGGCGATCACCGGCGCCTACGTCGCGCTGGCCGACGCGGTGACCTATTTGTCCGCGGCGGGGAAGCTGTCGGACCCCAGGCCGTTGTCCTGTGCCATCGCCGCGATCAGCGTGGGTGTCGTTGACGGCAGGGTTCGCGCAGACCTGCCGTATGAAGAAGACTCGCGCGCCGAGGTCGACATGAATGTGGTGGCCACCGACACCGGCACCCTGGTCGAGGTGCAGGGCACCGGCGAGGGCGCGACCTTCCCTCGTTCTACGTTGGACAAGCTGCTCGATATGGCCCTGAGCGCCTGTGACAAGTTGTTCGCCGCGCAGCGGGATGCCTTGGCGTTGCCGTACCCAGGCGAGCTGCCCGAGGGCCCACCCCGGCCGAAAGCGTTCGGAAGCTGACCCGGGTTCTGGTGGCCAGCCTTCCCAAACACTGATGCTGTCCCTGACGTCCGGGCGGCAGGGACTAACCCAACTTCCTTAGCCGATCGGTGATCGCTCGGAGATTCTCAGCTGCCCGAGGGTCGTCGGAACGCTCCCAGTACTCCTGCTCTTCACGCAGTTCCTGCAACTCTCGCTCACGCATGATCTCCAACATCATCTCCCGAGGAATGCCACACGGCTTAGGACAGTCATAGGGGTCAGTGGGCTGAGTCACAGGCTCATCATCACAGGTCAGCCCGACAGTCACAACGGCGTATTTGCTATCGCAAACGGTCGCAAAGCGTAAATGCATTTAGGAAGCTTTCTAAGCGATCGCGTCAGATTAGCTGCTGGGTCTCGCAGTCGGGCGAGCAGCACCTGCATAGCCCGGCCAGAGTGGTACCGAGAAGTATTCGAGGTGCGCTGCAGGGCACTGCGCAGCCCGCAACACACAGGGCTTTCGGGTGGCAGGGCAGCACAACAGGGCACCCGCCTCGTCACAGGGTCGCAGCGCACCCGCGGCGTATCGCAGTGGGCAGCTCACTCGCTGTGACGCCGGCCAACCGCTGACTTGGCCGGCTCAGCTCGCCAGCTAGTCATCCACCCACTGATCGACGAGATCCGAAAGTCACAGGCCGACAAGGCATCCCTGCGGTCGCTACAGCTCCCCGAACCGGATGAAGACGACAAGTAGCTACAGCGATGTCCCGCAGCGAGAAGGACACGCCATGCAGCCAACTCACCCGGGAGGCACAAAAGCGACTCACATACGCGGCGGAGTCTGCAAGACCGACGATCCTGCGGCGGTGGCTTCCCTTCTCCCGCAAAACTTCGGTCGTTTTGATAGGCGTGCTACCCCAACGGTTTTGGGCGAGAACACGCGGGTATTAAGTCAATTCGTCGGAAACCAACAACGAGTTACGCCTGCGATGAACGCAGTAGGGTACCTGCAGCGGATTGGTACAGCCGATGCCGACGGGGTTCTAGCGATCGAAAATGTGTGTCAACTCTTCGCGTTTCTTGTTCATCTGATCTTCGATGTAAAAGCCGTTTGCAAGAGCAAGCACCAAGACCAGTGCAGCTAGGACGCGGACCCAGGTCGCGGCCCGCAAGAAGAATGCAACGGCCGTGCCTGCTGCTACGACGGCGACTCCCGTCCACACAGGACCCGAACCGGTCATGAGGCTGACGGATTGCATCGACATGACGAGACCCACAACGACGAGCACGCAAACACCAATCGCAACCGCAGTTTTCTTGCGGTTGTCGGGGTTGTCTGCTTGAGCGGGTCCGCTCCACGCATTGCCGTCCCAATAAATGCGCTTCTTTGGGTCCGAGGGGTCGGGGTACCAGCCGGGCGCGGGTTGCGGTGCGGTCATTTCAGCTCCTCTTGTGACACACTCAGCAACTTACAACTCAACGCTGACAATCGGCCCCGTAGGCGAACGTAGATGCCCATTGCGATAATCGCTCCCATGGCATCGGAAGGGCTTCGGCCCGTTAGCAACGACGGTGATCGATTCTGAGTGTGTTTTGGAATAAATGGTGACCCGGGTTCTGGTGGCCAGCCGGAACCGCAAGAAGCTGGCCGAACTTCGCCGTGTGCTGGATGCCGCCGGATTGTCGGAGTTGACGTTGGTGTCGCTTGACGATGTGGCGGCTTTTGACGAGGCCCCGGAAACGGGCGCGACGTTCGAAGAAAACGCACTGGCCAAGGCGCGCGACGCCTTTGCCGCGACCGGCCTGGCCAGCGTCGCCGACGACTCCGGGTTGGAGGTCTCCGCGCTCAACGGCATGCCCGGCGTGCTGTCGGCGCGGTGGTCCGGCAGGCACGGCGACGATGCCGCCAATAACGCCTTGCTGTTAGCGCAATTGCGCGATGTTCCCGACGAGCGCCGCGGCGCCGCATTCGTCTCCGCCTGCGCCTTGGTGTCGGAGACCGGCGAGGTCGTCGTGCGCGGTGAATGGCCCGGCAGGATCGCCCACGAGCCACGCGGTGACGGCGGGTTCGGCTACGACCCCATCTTCATTCCGGAGGAGTCCGAACGGTCTGCGGCACAACTGAGCCCGGCCGAAAAGGACGCGGTGTCGCATCGCGGCCGGGCGCTGGCGTTGTTGGTGCCTGCCTTACGCGCGTTGGCGGCCGGCCGAGCGTGAAGCTGGCGTGACGCTCGACATCGACCGTCACGCCAGTGCGCCGTCGGGCGTGACGCTAAATGCCGAAGCGTGCCTTGATGTCCCTGGTCTGGAAGTGCTCGATGATGATCCCGAGCAGCGGCACCGTGCCGGACACCAAAATGCCGAATGTCTTGACGATCGGCCAACGCACCTTGACCGACAAGTTCAGGGTCGCCAACAAATAGAGGAAATACACCCAGCCGTGTACCACGCCGATCCACGTCGGCGGGTTGTCCACCTTGACGACGTAGCGGACCACGATCTCGTAACACAGCGCGATCAGCCAGAGACCGGTCGCCCACGCCATGAATCGGTACGCGGCCAGTGCGGTGCGGATCTTTTCGACGGGAAACCCGGACGCGGTCTGCTGCGGTGTCTCGGGGGCGGTCATGCGGTTGTCCTATTCTGCTTTTCAGCGTCGTTCTTGGCCAGTTCGGCCAGGTAGGCGTTGTATTCGCGCAGGGCGGGGTCGTCCGGGGGTGGCGGTGCCGGCCGCGGACGTTCGGGTAGTAGGCCCTCGGGTATCTCGGTGGGAGCGGTCTCCTTCGGCTCCGGCGGTGCCTCCTCGTACCGAACGAAGGTGCGATAGGCGTAGATGCAGAACCCGGCGAACAGCGGCCACTGCAGCGCATAGCCGAGGTTCTGGAAGGAGCCGGACACCGATTGGTACCTCGTCCACTGCCACCAGGCCAAAGCCAGGCAGCCGCCTGCCGCGATGATCACCAATGCGATCAGCGCGGGCCTGCGACGACGTGTAGTGGACACCCCTTGACGGTACCGCGCGTGGATTCAGGACTTGGGGCCGACGAATTCATCGAGCCGTGCCACTGCCGCTTTTCGGTATATGGCGATGACATAGCGACTTGACCGAGTCCACGGGATTTCAAGCGCGTCAAGCGCTTTGCAGAATAGCCCCAGGATGTCTTCGGATCGGTTCGAGAAGTGATAGCGCACGCTGCGGACAGAGCGTGTCAAGTTTTCTGTGTAAGTCGCCTGTTTGGTTTTCTTGTTAGTCGTCGAGTTATAGGTACCGCTCGATGCGGTCTGGGTAGACCAGCGAGAGTTGTTCGAGTGCCTTCTTCCAGTTGGTGACCACCTGTCCTTCCACGAGACGTCCGGGCGCTGTTCGGCAACGTTTCTGGGCGTATTTTTTGGCCCGTTCGGCGGCGCGTTTGTCCTCGATGTTGCAGATGGCCAGCCAGAGGAGTTTGACCACGGCGGCATCGTTGGGGAACTGGCCTCGGGTCTTGATGACCTTGCGCAACTGGTAGTTCAGCGATTCGATCGCGTTCGTCGTGTAAATGACCCGGCGCAACTCGGGCGCAAACGCCAGGAAGGGGGTGAACTGCTCCCACGAACGATCGAAAACCCTGGTCACCGTCGGATTTTTCTTGCCTAACTCCGACGTGGTGAACGCATCGAGTTCGGCACGGGCAGCCTCAGCATCCGCCGCGGTGTAGACCGGTTTGAGGGCTGCGGCCACGGCTTTGCGGTCGCTGTAGGACACGAACCGCAGCGCGTTGCGCAGCAGATGCACCACACAGGTCTGCACGGCGGCCTGCGACCAGGTGGCCGCGATCGCCTCGGGAAAGCCGGTCAGCCCGTCGCAGCACACGATCAGCACGTCGCGAACGCCGCGATTGGCCAGATCGGCACACACTGAGGCCCAAAACGCCGCTCCTTCGTTCTGCTGGACCCAGATGCCCAGCACGTGCTTGATCCCGGCCATATCGACGCCTACGGCGATATGAGCGGCCTTGTTGCGGGTGTGGCCGCCGTCTTTGACCTTGACCACGATCGCGTCGAGGTAGACCACCGGGTAAATCGGGTCCAGCGGCCGACGCTGCCAGGCCAGGACCTCCTCGGAGATCTCATCGACGATCTTGGAGATCGTCTCGTGCGAAACATCGGTTCCGATCGTCGAGGCAAGATGAAATTGAATGTCGCGCAACGTCATTCCACCGGCGTACAGCGAGATGATCATGTCATCGAGCCCGCCGAGACGACGGGCGCCCTTGGGCACCAGCCGTGGAGTGAACGAGCCGTCGCGATCGCGCGGCACCTCCAACGGGACGGGGCCGGCCTCGGTCTGCACCGTCTTCGGAAAGGTGCCATTGCGGGCATTGGGCAGCGCACGCCCCGCCGGGTCGCCCTTCTCATAACCCAGATGATCAGTCAGCTCAGCAGCCAGCCCACGCTCCAAGGCGAGCTTGATCAACCCTGGCAACAAACCACCCTCACCGGTCAACGCAACCTCGCCGGAATCGACCTGAGCCAGCAAATCGTCCACCACGCCCGACGCCCGAAGCGCCTCGGCCATCTCCACCGTGGACTCCACCTCACCTAGCGCCAAATCTTCGTCCTTGCCCGTCGCCATGTCCTGAGATCCTTCCGTCAGGACTTACACAGACGATCTGACACCCCCTGCGGACACCGCGGTCGTTGGCGATGACGCGGCAGCCATCGCTGTCGATCAGGCCGCGAACAAATTCTTGCCTTGCCTGTTCGACTAGCACCTGCTGCCAAGGCTCAAGACGGATGGGACGTAGATGCTTCTTGCCGGGCCCGTGTTGAGGCAAGAGGCACGGCCAATGTCTTGAGTAGTGCGAAACGTCGACGCATCCATAGGTGCGCGGAGAAGTCGATGCTCGCTGTCCGGCGAACAGGGCGTCAATGGCTACGCGACAGCGATCGATTATTTCGGGGTACTTCTTGTCGAGGGTGATTCTGAGGTGCCACACCCGCCGACTCCGCGAGAGGCAACCGTCGCCCAGATAAAGGCCCAGTAGGTAGCAATATGGCCCAGGCGGGAGCCTCGCGAAGTCATGTTCCATTCGGCAGGGTGCCGATCCCGCCAGCACTCGCGCCCGCACCTGCAAGCCGCAATAGCGCCAATCCCAAATCGTTCTGCGGGGTATGCCTGTCTGCCTCGCGATTTCTCGGTCGTTCATGCCGGATGCAATCAAACCTTGGACGGTCTCGAACTCCTCCGCTGATCGCACGTGCGCCCCTCTCACGTTGGTGCCGACACCAACTTAGGAGGGGCCGCCGACAGTTACCTTGGTAAACAGAGCGGTACGATCGGCAACGCGCGGGCGTGATGAAATTGGCAGACATGCCGGCTTTAGGTGCCGGTGCTCGAAAGAGCGTGTGGGTTCGAGTCCCTCCGCCCGCACAACGGTTTCCCCGGCCCTGCAGGCGCAAGGGACATTCACCTAGCCGATGGCGCCACCGCCCGCCAACACCACCGCGATCACATAGCCGAGAAGGGTGATGGCACCGGTTGTGACGCCAGCGATCGCCATACCGCGACGGCTTTGTGACGTCCGTCCGATCTGTCTTAGCGCGATAGCGCCGAGCACGACGCCGGCGAGCGCACCCACGAGCGAAGCCAGGAATAACGGCGTCGGCAGCCGGAAAAGAACCACGAAGATTGGGAGAGCAGCGCTCACCAACGAGGCGATCAGGGAGGCCGGCGCCAACCGGTTTTTCCGGAAAGCGGGCGGCTGCTCGATGGGATAGCCCGGATGCCCCAGTGGCGCTTTATGAGCCACCGACTGTGCAAGCGGCCTGGACCGCGCTGGCACTGTTGGTTCGATCGCGTAGCGGGGGCCGACCGTAGGCTCGGCCGTAGGAACGGTCGGGGCCAGCTGTGCGGCGGCGGCCAGTTCGGGGGCGGTTTGGTAACGCCGATCAGGTTCCTTTGCCATGCCCTTGGCGATCACCGCATCCAAGGTCGGCGGCACACCCGCTCGAGTGGCCGATGGCCGAGGCGGCGGCGTATGTAGGTGGGCCATCATGAGACGCGGCATCGTTTCAGCGGTAAACGGTGGCTCGCCGGTCAGGCATTCGTACAGCACACATGCCAGCGAATAGATGTCGACGCGCGCATCCTCGTCGCCCGGCCCGTCCAGCCGCTCGGGGGCGATGTAGGCGAATGTCCCGATTGTGTTGCCTGTCTTGGTCATTCGGGTGTCGTCGGCAACACGGGCGATCCCAAAATCGATTAGGTACGCGAAATCGCGATCATCGAGAAGGATGTTGGAGGGTTTGATGTCGCGGTGGATCAGTCCGATCTCGTGGGCAGCGTGTAACGCCTCGGCGACCTGTCCGATGATGCGCACTGCGCGCGGAACTTCCAGCGGTCCGTCGGCAAGCACCGCGGCGAGGTCGCGGCCGTTGACCAATCGCATACACACAAACAGACGACCATCGATTTCGCCGTAGTCGTAGATCGGGACTACATGCGGGGTTTCCAATCGCGCTGCGGCGTGGGCTTCTCGGCGAAAACGCCGCTGAAACTCAGCGTCCTTCGACAGACGGGCCGATAAGACTTTGATCGCCACGACCCGGTCGGTGACGGTGTCGTGGGCGCGCCAGACCTCGCCCATGCCACCCTCGCCAAGCAGCGACAACAGTCGATACCGTCCGAACTCGACCTCATCCATTCGGCGGCCTCCAGCCCAGTCCCCGGGTGGAATGCTACTCACGAACCCCCACCACTGTTGGTTATTCAGCAACCCCCGCTCGCATGGTCGTAACGCGGTACGCTCCGCCCGGGCAAGTTTGCTGTAGTCAACTGAGCAAATCGCGGTGTCGCTCGACGTACTCTCGCACGGTCTGCGGTCGGTGACCCGTGATCTCCTCGAAAGCGCTGGATTGCCAAGCCGCCGCGCAAGCCGGGGTTTGACCGTCGGGTAAGGTGACCCTTAGTTTGTGGGGGTAACTTACTAGGGCCAGGTGTGCTGTCGATGAAAACCGTCGTGTCTCGTCCGGGTGGTGGACGTCCGCCGCTCATCGCGGTGGACGACATCGTTCGAGTGGGCCGCGAACTGGGAATGCGTCGACTGAGCATCAACGCCGTCGCCGCCAAACTCGGGGTGTCTGCGACCGCCCTCTACCGGCACGTCGAAAACCGTTGGGAATTGGAGCGTTTGGTCGGGGAAAGTCTGCTCGCCGAACTTGAGCTCCGTGAGGACCCCGACGAAGACCTGCAGAACCACCTCCTTTCGTTCGCGCTGCAGATGTGGGACTTCGTGGTCGACCACCCTGGGCTGGCGGCGTACCTCCAGGTCTTGTTCCCGCGCGGCGACGCGGGCACGCGATTGCTGGTCACCGAGGTGGAAGCGCTGAGCCGGCGCGGATACTCCGTGGATGCGGCGATGGTGGTGAGCAGCGCGGTGGCCACGCTGGCGATCAGTCTCGCGGCACGTGAGGAGAGCAACGCCAGCATCACCGGCGGCGACCAGGCCAATGGGTTCGCGCGGGAGCGCGAGGCGGTCGTGGATCAGCTCACCTCCAATGAACGCCTGGGCGCTGCCCACGTCGCCCTGCCGAAGTTGTCGAGTGCGCAGTATGTGCGGCTGTTGTTGGCCGCGTCGATCCGCGGGCTGGTCGGGGAGATCCCGCCGGGCCGCCCGATAAACGAAGTCGTGGCGCGGCATGCCGCGGGAGAGGACGTTTGATGGCACGGGGGATACAGGCTGCGATATTGCGCGGCTTCGGCGGGCGGGATCACACGGCGACGGTGCTCGAAAGAGTCTACATCGCACCGCATTTCGTCCGGATACGGATGGTGTCGCCGACACTGTTAGAAGACGCCGAGACCGAGCCCGCCGCCTGGCTGCGGTTTTGGTTCCCCGACCCGAAGGGTTCCGACACCGAGTTTCAGCGTGCCTACACGCTTTCCGAGGCCGACCCGGAGACCGGCCACTTCGCGGTCGACATCGTGCTGCATGATCCCGCGGGCCCGGCGTCGACGTGGGCGCGAACGGTCCAGCCCGGCGCGACCATCGATGTCATGGCGCTCATGGGTAAGTCCCGATTCGTTGCGCCCGAAGAGCAGCCGGCGGGATATCTACTCATCGGCGATTCGGCGTCCATCCCCGGGATGAACGGAATCATCGGCACTATCCCAGACGATGTCCCGATCGAGATGTATCTCGAGCAGCACGACCCCAACGACACGCTGATTCCCATCGCGCAACATCCCAGGCTGCGTGTGCATTGGGTGAGCAGATGTGACGAGTGCACCCTGGCGAATGCGATCGAGAGCCGGGACTGGTCCAACTGGTATGCCTGGGCCACTCCCGAGGCGACCACCCTCAAGAACGTCCGGAAGCGGCTGCGCGAAACGTTCGGCTTCCCCAAGTCCGAGATCCACGCGCAGGCATATTGGAGCGCCGGCAAGGAGATGGGCACCAGCCGCGGCGGTCAGTCGGAAGCCCCGTGCGCCCCAGCCGCCGATGAGCCAGCCGCGTGCGCACCGCCCGCGGACCAACCGGAAGTGGCGGCGCAGCCGCAGCCCTGCGAACCCGCTTCGCCACTGGCGGCATCCTCACCTGCACGCGGCAGCTGGAGTGCTCAGGCGGCCGGCAAGTTGCTTGCACCGCTGCGTAAATCGCTGATCCTTTCCGGGATCTTGCAGGCGGTGGTCACGGTGGTGCAGTTGGCGCCGTTCGTGCTGCTGGTGGAGTTGGCCCGACTGCTGCTAGCGGGAGCCGACGAGTCCCGACTCTGGAACATCGGCATCGCGGCGGTGGTGTTGCTGGGTCTGGGCACGCTTCTCGGCGCGGCCCTCACCCTTTGGCTGCACGTCGTGGACGCGCGATTCGAACGCGGTTTGCGCGCAAGGCTGCTCGCCAAGTTGGCTCGGTTGCCACTGGGCTGGTTCACCGCCCGCGGGTCGGGCTCGGTCAAGCAACTGGTGCAGGACGACACGCTGTCGCTGCATTACCTTGTCACACACGCTATTTCGGATGCAGTGAGCGCCGTGATCACCCCGGTGTCGGTGTTGATCTATCTGTTCATCATCGACTGGCGGGTGGCGCTGGTGATGTTCGCGCCGGTGTTGGTCTACGTGGTGATGATGTCCACGTTGGCGGTGCAGTCTGCCCCACGCATCGTTCAATCGCAGCGTTGGGCCGAAAAAATGAACGGCGAGGCCGGCGCCTATCTCGAAGGGCAGCCGGTGATCCGCGTTTTCGGCGGCGCGGCGGCCTCCACCTTCCGGCGTCGCTTGGACGAATACATCGGCTTTCTTGTCGACTGGCAACGCCCCCTGGCCGGCAAGAAGACCGCGATGGATCTGGTGACCCGCCCCTCGACCTTCCTGTGGCTGATCACGAGCATCGGTACCCTGCTCGTCGTCACGCACCGGATGGATCCGGTCAATCTGCTGCCGTTCCTGTTGCTGGGCACGACATTCGGGGCCCGCCTGCTCGGCATCGCCTACGGGCTCGGCGGCATCCGTGCGGGCATGCTGGCCGCGCGGCGACTGCAAACCACGCTCGACGAACCCGATCTCGACGTGCAGGAGCGACCGCAGCAAGCGTCGGCCAACGATTCGACGGCAACGGTGGTATTCGACCAAGTCACTTTCAGCTATCGGCCGGGCGTGCCGGTCATCCAGGACGTGTCGCTGCGGCTGCGACCGGGCACGGTCACCGCGCTTGTCGGCCCCTCCGGGTCCGGGAAGTCGACGCTGGCCGCCCTGCTGGCGCGTTTCCACGATGTCGAGCAGGGTTCCATAAGTGTTGGTGGACGGGACATTCGAGCACTGACCGCGGACGAGCTGTACACGCGGGTCGGGTTCGTCCTGCAAGAAACCCAACTGGTGCACGGCACCGTCGCCGAGAACATCGCCCTTGCCGTTCCCGATGCGACGGCCGAGCAAATCCAAGACGCCGCCCGCCAGGCGCAGATTCACGAGCGAATACTGCGCCTTCCCGACGGGTACGACACCGTGCTGGGCGCCAGCGCCGCGCTGTCCGGCGGTGAGCGGCAACGCCTCACCATCGCCCGCGCCATCCTGGCCGACACACCCGTCCTGATTCTCGACGAGGCGACCGCGTTCGCTGACCCGGAGTCGGAATACCTTGTGCAGCAGGCTCTCAACCGACTGACCCGCGACCGCACGGTGCTGGTGATCGCCCACCGGCTACACACCATCACCCGGGCCGACCAGATCGTCGTGCTCGATCACGGCCGGATCGTCGAACGCGGCACCCACGAGCAATTGCTGGCCGCCGACGGGCGTTATCGCCGCCTCTGGGAGACCGGCCAGGGCACCGCGGTGGCCGTCTCAGCAGCACAGGAGGTGGCACGATGATCCGTACCTGGATAAGCCTGGTTCCGGCTGATCGGCGCGGCAAGATCGTTGCCTATGCCGTGCTCGGTTTCATCTCGGTGGTCGCGCGTGCAGCGGCCACCGTGTTGCTCGTCCCGCTGATCGGGGCGCTGTTCAGCGACACACCGCAGCGTGCGTTGGTGTGGCTGGGTTGGCTCACGGCCGCGACGGTGGCCGGCTGGGTGATCGACACCATCACCGCGCGCATCGGTTTCGACCTGGGCTTCGCCGTGCTCGACGGCTCCCAGCACGATGTGGCCGACCGGCTTCCCAGTGTGCGGCTGGATTGGTTTACCGCCGACAACACTGCGACGTCGCGACAAGCGATTGCCGCAACCGGGCCGGAATTGGTCGGTCTGGTGGTAAACCTTGGGACGCCGTTGTTTTCAGCGATTCTGCTGCCCGCCGTCATCGCACTGGCGCTGCTGCCCATCTCGTGGCCACTCGGGTTGGCCGCGCTGGCCGGTGTCCCGATGTTGTTGGGAGCGTTGTGGGCATCGGCGCGCTTCAGCCGCCGCGCCGACAAGGTGGCCGGCGAAGCCAATATCAGGCTGACCGAGCGGATCATCGAATTCGCCCGAACCCAACAGGCATTGCGCGCCGCGCGGCGGGTGGAGCCGGCACGCAGTCTGGTCGGCTCCGCGCTGGCCGCTCAGCACGGCGCCACCATGCGGTTGCTGGGCATGCAGATTCCGGGCCAGTTGTTGTTCAGCGTCGCCAGCCAACTGGCGCTCATCATGTTCGCCGGTGTCACGACGGCATTGACGGTGGGGGGCACACTGTCGGTGCCGGAGGCGATCGCCCTGATCGTCGTGCTGGCCCGCTACCTCGAGCCGTTCACCACGGTGAGTGAACTCGGACCCGCGTTGGAAAGCGTCCGCGGCGTCCTCGAACGCATCCGATCGGTGCTGACCGCGCCGGTCATGGTCGCCGGTGCGGGGACCTTGCGCGACGGCGCCGGAGCCCCGCGGATCGAATTCGCCGACGTTGCCTTCAGCTACGACAGCGCCGGCGGGCCGGTTCTGGACGGGGTCAGCTTCTCCCTGCAGCCAGGCACCACGACCGCGATCGTCGGCCCGTCGGGCTCTGGAAAGAGCACCATCCTGGCGTTGATCGCGGGCCTGCACCATCCCACCGGCGGTCGGGTCCTCATCGACGGCACCGATGCGGCGACGCTGAACGCCGAAGCCCAACGCGACGTCAGCAGCGTTGTGTTCCAACACCCTTACCTGTTCCATGGCACGATCCGCGAGAACGTGTTCGCCGGTAACCCCAATGCCGGCGAGGATCAATACGCGCAGGCGGTCCGCCTCGCCCGGGTCGACGAACTGATCGGGCGCTTGCCCGACGGCGACGACACCGTTGTCGGCGAGGCAGGTTCGACGCTCTCCGGTGGCGAACGGCAACGGGTGAGCATCGCACGCGCTCTGCTGAAGCCCGCGCCGGTCCTGCTGGTCGACGAGGCCACCAGCGCGCTGGACACCGAGAACGAGGTAGCGGTGGTCGACGCGCTGACCGCGGATCCCCAATCGCGCACCCGGGTGATCGTCGCGCATCGCCTGGCGAGCATCAGGCACGCCGACCGCGTTCTGTTCGTCGACAACGGCCAGGTGGTGGAAGACGGAACGATTGACGAATTGCTAGCCGCGGGTGGGCGATTCAGCGAGTTCTGGAGTCAGCAGCACGAGGCCGCGGAATGGCGGATTCACACCGATTAGGCGCCGATTAGGTCCGGCCCACCGAAGCTCATGCCGTATCGCTTACAGTTGCTCGTGTGACTGCCTCTGTTGCGATTCCCCGGCACCCCGGCGACGTCACGCCCGAGTGGCTGGCGACGGTGCTCAGCGCGCGCGGCACGCCGGTTGAGGTCTCCGCCGTTGACGTTGTCCCCATCGGCACCGGACAGACCGGGGCCACGTACCGGGTGGCGGTGACCTACGGAAGTGACCCCGGAGAGTTGCCGCCGACCTTCGTCATCAAGATGCCGGCCCAGGACGACACCGTTCGCGACCGGGTCGCAATCGGCTATCGCAGCGAATGCGCGTTCTACACGTACATGGTTGACCGTGTCGACGTGCCGACACCCCAGTGTTTCCACGTCGGAATCACGGAGGATGCAACGGATTTCGCGCTACTGCTGGCCGACCAAGCGCCCGCCGTGCAAGGCGACCAGATCGCGGGGTGCGGCGAACAGGCGGCACGGCTAGCGGTCACGGCGTTAGCCGGGCTGCACGGGCCCGGCTGGTGTGACACCTTCTGGTTGGACCTCCCCGAAATCGCGTTTCAGCGCCCTGACGAGGCCTCCGCGGCAGGACTCGGCGAGGTCGCGAAGATGAGCGCCGGCATCACCTTGGACAAAATCGGTGACCGGATGACTGCTGAGGATCGTGAGACATTCAGGGCAACAATGGATCTGGTAGCACCGTGGTTACTCGCCGAACGCGACAGATTCGCCCTGCTGCACGGGGACTACCGGCTCGACAACTTGTTGTTCGATCCCGAATACCGCCGAGTCAGCGTGGTCGATTGGCAAACGGTCAGCGTCGGCCTTCCGGCGCGGGATCTGGCCTACTTCACCGCCACCAGCCTCAACTCCGAGTTGCGCGCCGCCATCGAAGAGGACCTCGTCGGCGAATACCACCAAGCCTTACAGGGTTACGGCGTCAGCGACTACGACCGCGAAACCTGCTGGCGTGACTACCGACTCGGAATGCCACACACCGTGTTGATCTCGGCACTTGGCTTCGCGTTCGCCACCGCCACCGAACGCGGCGACGACATGGTGCTGACCATGCTGCGGCGCGGTTGTCAGGCCATCCGCGACTTGGGGACGCTCGAACTCATCGGCTGATCACTGGCGCTGCGCCGCCTTGACCAAGTTGGATCCGATGATCAGCTGCTGAATCTCACTGGTGCCCTCGTAAAGCCGCAGCAGCCGTACGTCGCGGTAGATGCGTTCGACCGGAACACCGCGCATATAGCCGCTGCCGCCGTGGATCTGAACCGCGAGATCGGCTACCTTGCCGGCCATTTCGGTGCAGAAGAGCTTCGCCGCTGAGGGTGCGATGCGTCGGTCCTGGTTCGTTACCCACAGTCGGGCGGCGTCGCGGACCAGTGCGCGGCCGGCGAGCACGGCGGTTTGTTGATCGGCCAGCATTGCTTGCACCAACTGGAAGTTGCCGATCGGCGTTCCGCCCTGCGTCGCCGTGGCGGCATACGCCACGGATTCGTCCAGGGCGCGCTGGGCGGCGCCCACCGCGATGGCGGCGATGTGGACCCGGCCGCGCGCCAACGAGGTCATCGCCGCGCGGTACCCGATGTCCTCGCTCCCGCCGACCAACGCCGAATCGTCGACCCGGACGTCGGTGAAGTTGACGTCGGCGGTCCAGGCGCCTTCCTGGCCCATCTTCGCGTCCTTTGCACCCACCTCGACACCGGGCGCGTCGCCGGGAACCAGGAAGACCGCGATGCCGGGGCCCCGCTCGTCGGCGGGACGGGTGCGCGCGAAGACTACAAACAGATTGGCCACCGGTGCGTTGGTGATGAACCGCTTCTGGCCGTTGATCACCCAATCCCCGCCATCCCGAACGGCTTTCGTCTTCAGGCCGGCCGGATTCGACCCGGCGCCGGGTTCGGTCAGAGCGAAGGAGGCGACGACGTCACCCGAGGCGATCGGTTCCAGCCAGCGGGCCTTCTGCTCGTCGGTGCCGAAGCCCACCAGGACCTGTCCGGCGATGCCGTTATTCGTGCCGAACATCGACCGCACGGCCAGCGAGGTATAGCCCAACTCCATGGCGAGTTCGACGTCCTGCTCCAAATTCAGGCCCAGGCCACCCCATTCCTGCGGGATCGCGTACCCGAATAGGCCCATCTTTTTGGCGTGGTCGCGCAAATCGTCGGGGACCCGGTCGTCGTCCAGGATCTCCTGCTCGCGCGGGATCACCGCGGTACGGACGAAGTGGCGAGTTTGCCTCAGGATTTCCTGAAAGTCCTCGTCAGAGACGTCAGGGGCGGTCATTTGCCGATGCTCCTTCTGGCGTGCGGCTGGGCACCGCCGTCCGGGGCAGATCCTATATGAAATATGATATTGGCCCGACGGGGCCCGCTCGGGCCATGAACGGGAGGCGTATTCAGGTGTCGTTGTTAAGCGGTCAGAGCGCGGTCATTACCGGAGGCGCGCAAGGTCTGGGATTCGCCATCGCGGAGCGGTTCATTGCCGAGGGGGCACGGGTGGTGCTCGGCGACGTGAACCTCGAAGCGACCCAGGTGGCGGCAAAGCAACTCGGCGGCGACGACGTCGCGTTGGCGGTGCGCTGCGATGTGACGCAGGCCGACGACGTTCAGACCCTCATTCAGACCGCAATCGATCGGTTCGGTGCCCTGGACATCATGGTCAACAACGCGGGCATCACCCGCGATGCGACCATGCGCAAGATGACCGAAGAGCAGTTCGACCAGGTCATCAACGTGCACCTCAAGGGCACGTGGAACGGCACGAGGTTGGCCGCCGCGGTCATGCGCGAGCAAAAGCGCGGCGTAATCATCAACATGTCGTCCATCTCGGGCAAGGTCGGCATGATCGGACAGACCAACTACTCGGCAGCCAAGGCCGGCATCGTCGGAATGACCAAGGCCGCCGCCAAAGAGCTTGCGTACCTGGGTGTCCGAGTGAATGCGATTGCTCCCGGATTGATCCGCTCCGCCATGACCGAAGCCATGCCGCAACGCATCTGGGATTCCAAGGTGGCCGAGGTTCCGATGGGCCGCGCCGGTGAACCCAGCGAGGTGGCAAGCGTCGCGCTGTTCCTGGCCTCGGACATGTCCTCGTACATGACCGGCACCGTCCTGGAAATCACCGGCGGACGACACCTATGACCAGCAGCGCTCGTACGTCTGCCCGGCGGGAAGCTGTCATCTGCGAGCCGGTGCGGACGCCGATTGGCCGCTACGGCGGAATGTTCAAGTCGCTCAGTGCCGTCGACCTCGGCGTCACTGCACTCAAGGGACTGCTGGAGCGCACCGGGCTGGCGCCGGACGCGGTGCAGGATGTGATCCTGGGTCACTGCTATCCGAACAGCGATGCGCCGGCGATCGGCCGGGTGGTTGCGTTGGATGCCGGTCTGCCGGTGACCGTCCCCGGCATGCAGGTCGACCGGCGCTGCGGCTCTGGCCTGCAGGCTGTCATTCAGGCGTCCCTGCAGGTCGCATCCGGCGACAACGATCTCGTGATCGCCGGCGGCTGCGAAAGCATGAGCAACGTCGCCTTTTACTCCACCGACATGCGTTGGGGTGGAGCACGTTCGGGTGTGCAGGTGCACGACGGCCTGGCGCGCGGTCGCACCACCGCCGGGGGTCGCCACTACCCGGTACCCGGCGGCATGCTGGAAACCGCCGAAAACCTACGCCGTCAGTACGGCATTTCCCGTCAGGAGCAGGACGAGCTCGCGGTGCGCTCCCACCAGCGCGCGGTGGCGGCGCAAAAAGACGGCCTCTTAGCCGACGAGATCATCCCGGTGACGGTGCGCACCCGCCACGGCGAAGAACTCATCGACACCGACGAACACCCACGCGCCGACACCACGCTCGAATCGCTGCGCAAGCTCAAACCCGTTCTGGTGAAGCAAGATCCCGAGGCCACCGTCACCGCCGGCAACGCGAGCGGACAGAACGACGCGGCATCCATGTGCGTGGTGACCACCCCGGAGAAGGCCGCCGAGTACGGTCTGACGCCGTTGGTCCGGCTGGTGTCGTGGGGCCAGGCCGGCGTCGCTCCCAACATCATGGGAATCGGGCCGGTGCCGGCGACCGAGGTTGCGTTGGCCAAGGCCGGTCTGCAACTCAGCGACATCGACCTCATCGAGCTCAACGAAGCCTTCGCCGCGCAAGCCTTGGCCGTGATGCGGGAGTGGAATTTCGGTGCCGCCGATCATGATCGAACCAACGTGCTCGGCTCGGGAATCTCGCTGGGCCACCCGGTGGGAGCGACCGGGGGCAGGATGCTGGCCACGCTGGCGCGTGAACTGAACCGCCGCCAGGCACGCTACGGGCTGGAGACCATGTGCATCGGCGGCGGGCAAGGTTTGGCAGCAGTGTTCGAGCGGGTCGGGTCGGCGTGACGGGTTCCGCGCTGCCGCTGAGCGGAATCACGGTCGTCGAGCTGTCCAGCTTCGTCGCCGCCCCGCTGTGCGGCATGACGCTGAATCAATTGGGAGCGCAGGTGATTCGGGTCGACCCGATCGGCGGCGCGGCGGACACGCAGCGGTGGCCGCTGTCTGATGACGGCACTTCGATCTATTGGACCGGCCTGAACAAGGGAAAGCGCTCGGCGACAATCGATCTGCGCTCGACCGAAGGCCAGGAGCTGATCCAGCGGCTGGTGGTGGAGGGCGACGGCATCGTCGTCACCAATGCGGTGCTGCCGTGGCTGAGTCACGAACTCCTGGCTGTCAAGCGGCCCGACGTCATTCACGTCCAGTTGCTGGGCAAGGGTGACGGGTCCACCGGGGTGGACTACACCGTGAACGCGGGGCTCGGCTATCCGCTCGTCACCGGGCCGGCGGACCATGCCGGTCCGATCAACCACGTCTTGCCCGCCTGGGACGTCAGCTGCGGTCTCTATGCGGCACTCGCCGTCCTCGCCGCGGTCCACCGCCGGGACAAGTCCGGTGTCGGAGCGCAGGTCAGCATCGCACTGGAGGACGTCGCATTGGCGACCGCGGGCAACCTGGGCCTGTTGACAGAACCCCAGGTGACCGGGACGCAACGCGAGCGTCTGGGCAACGCCATCTACGGCCAGTACGGCCAGGACTTCGTCAGCAAGGACGGGGCGCGGTTCATGGTCGTCCTGTTGACCAAGCGCCACCTGCGCGATCTGGTCGACGTAACGGGCACTGGTCCGGCCGTGACGGCACTGGCCGAGGCGCTGGGCGCCGACTTCACTTCGGAGGGTGACCGTTACCGCTACCGCGACGTCCTGTCGGGTCTGTTCGGCACCTGGTTCGCCGACCACACCGCCGACGAGATCGCCGCGAGCCTGTCGGGCAGCACGGTGTTGTGGGAGCGGTACCGAACCTTCGCCGAGGTGGCCGAAGGCCCGAAAGTCATTGACAATCCGCTATTTTCCCAACTGCACCAGCCGGGTGTCGGTGACTACCTGGCCCCCGCCCTGCCGGCGACGTTCGACGGCGTGCGCTACGGCAGTACGGCCGCGCCGGCGCTCGGGGCGGACACCGCCGCCGTGCTCACCGAGAACCTGAACCTGACGACCGCCGATATCGAGCGCCTGACCAGCGCGAAGACGATAGGGGGAGGCACCCCATGACCAGACTCGCCCAGACGCTCGGCCTCACCGATGTCCAGGCCGAAATCGTCTCGACGGTACGGCAATTCGTCGACAAGGAAATCATTCCCAACGCGCCGGAATTGGAGCGCACCGACACCTATCCGCAGGCGATCGTCGATGGGCTGCGGGACATGGGACTGTTCGGCCTGATGATCCCCGAGGAATACGGCGGGCTAGGCGAGTCGCTGCTCACCTACGCACTGTGCGTCGAGGAATTGGCGCGCGGGTGGATGAGCGTGTCGGGTGTGCTCAACACCCATTTCATCGTGGCTTACATGCTGCGTCAGCACGGCACGGACGAGCAGAAGCGACGCTTCCTGCCGCGAATGGCCACCGGCGAGACCCGCGGCGCATTCTCGATGTCCGAACCCGAACTGGGCTCCGACGTTGCCGCGATCCGCACCAGAGCCACCCGCAACCCCGACGGCACCTACACCATCGACGGCCAGAAGATGTGGCTCACCAACGGCGGCAGTTCGACATTGGTGGCGGTTTTGGTGCGAACCGACGAGGGGGCGGACAAGCCACACCGCAATCTCACCGCATTCCTGGTCGAAAAGCCCACCGGCTTCGGCGAAGTGGTGCCGGGCCTGATCATCCCCGGGAAAATCGACAAGCTGGGTTACAAGGGCATCGACACCACCGAACTCATCTTCGACGGCTACGGGGCCAGCGCCGACGACATCCTCGGCGGCAAACCCGGCCAGGGGTTCTTCCAGATGATGGACGGTATCGAGGTCGGCCGGGTCAACGTGTCCGCACGGGCCTGCGGCATCGGCATCCGCGCCTTCGAACTGGCAGTCAAGTACGCCCAGCAGCGGCAAACATTCGGCAAGCCGATCGCCGAGCACCAGGCGATCGCGTTCCAGTTGGCCGAGATGGCCACCAAAGTCGAAGCCGCACACCTGATGATGGTGAACGCCGCCCGGCTCAAGGACTCCGGCGAACGCAACGATGTGGCCGCCGGCATGGCGAAATACCTTGCCAGCGAGTTCTGCTCGGAGGTAACCCAGCAGAGCTTCCGGATCCACGGCGGTTACGGCTACTCCAAGGAATACGAGATCGAGCGCCTGATGCGCGATGCGCCCTTCCTGCTGATAGGTGAAGGGACCAGCGAGATTCAGAAGCAGATCATCAGCAAGCGCCTGCTGGACGAGTACCGGGTGTAAGCCGATGACAATTCCGGATTTCGGGGCGCGGCCGCAGCTTTCCGAGGACGTCGCGAAATTTGTCCGCAAGAGAATCTTCGACGGTACCTACGCCGCGGGTCAGTACGTGCGACTTGATCAGCTGGCCGCAGAATTGGGCATCAGTGTGACCCCCGTGCGTGAGGCGTTGTTTGCCCTGCGCGCCGAAGGATTGGTTGCCCAGCAGCCGCGCCGCGGCTTCGTCGTGCTGCCGCTGACGCAGCGTGACCTTGCCGACGTCGCCAATGTGCAGGCACACGTGGGCGGGGAACTTGCCGCCCGCGCCGCGACCTGTATCACCGACGGCCAACTCGCCGAGCTGGAAAAGATTCAGGCGCAGCTGGAAAAGGCCTATGCCAACGACGATGACGAGCAGGCGGTTCGGCTCAACCACGAGTTTCACCGGGCCATCAACATCGCCGCGAACTCGCCCAAGCTGGCTCAGCTGATGGCGCAGATCACCCGGTACGCGCCCGAATCGGTGTTTCCCAGCGTCGAGCATTGGCCCGCCCAAGCGGTCAGAGATCATCGACGAGTGTTGGCCGCGCTGAAGAAGCGCGACGAGAAGCTGGCCCGCGCGGCCATGTCGGAACACTTTGCGGTCAGCGCGATTCCGTTGATCGACCACCTCGTCGAACGTGGGGTGATCGGCGATGGCGAACTCCCATCGGTGCCGCAGGGAGGGCATTCGTAGCCTCGGCTGGCCGCCAAAGCACCCCGCGCGGGATTTTTCACACTCGCTGAACGTCAGGCGTGAAGACCCGGCGTTCTGCGGCGAACCTCTTCGCCGATGCGGCGCGACGCCGGTTGAACATGCGCTGCTCGATCATCCGGTCCACTTCGCGTCGCACATCTCGGCCGAGCGTGCGTAGCAGAAGTCTGCGGTCGACCCCTGGGTCGCGCGCGGCCGTCCAGACCCAGCGGACCAATCGGCTCGGAGTGAAAACCTCGGTGGCCAACCGGTTTCGGGAGAAGACGTCCAAAATCTGTGTCGGCCCGTCGGGTTGGCTGGCGAACCAGCGGTAGGCGGCATCTTCGATCGGCGAGACGGTGTCGGCGCGGCCGAGCTGGTTTGCCCACTGGTACATGGGCAGGCATTGTTCGTCGCGGTCAAGTTCCCACCTTGCCACGGCCGCATCCAGCGCTTCGGGCTCATCGAGGTGGGCCGCGACCGTCTCACCCAGGAGCCGACCGAACCTCAGTGCGTCCCGAATCCCTTGGGCGGTCACCGGATCCTTGAAGTGGCCGGCATCCCCGGCCAACGCCCACCCTGGACCGTGCGAGTGCCGGAAGTACGACGGGTGGCTGTACGAAATCAGGATTTTGCTGACGCGGCTGCAGTCGCGTAGCCGGGAGGAGAACGGCGGGATTCGACGAACCGTGTCGAGAAAGGCGGCCTCGGCGTCGCGTCGGAACTCCTCGGCACGGCCGACCGGCGGCATCAGCAGCGCCACCAATTGGCCGCCATCGCAGGGGAATACGGTGACAAGGTCATCGTCGTAGCGCCATTGCATGGCCAGGTTTCGTAGGTCCTCGTGGGCGTCTTCGTAGTACGCGTAGGCCATCATGCGCTGGTTGTCCCAGCGGTGGTGCTCGGTGGTGCCCACCAACCGGGCGACGGTGGAGCGCCTACCGTCGGCGCCTACCACCAGTTTCGCGGTGATGGTGCCCTCGCCGCCGTCGCGCTGACGGTAACGGACCCCGGTAACCCGGCCGTCCGGTTCGACGACCAGATCCGTGACCCGCGTGCGTTCGCGAACCTCGGCGCCCGCCGCGCGGGCGGTCTGTACGAGCGCGAGATCGAGTCCCGGTCGGCGAACGCAGCTGCCCGCGGCAAACCCGTTGGCGTCACTGAAGTTTCCGACGACCTCTACCCCGGGGGATGCGAGGCCGGCGCGGGTGTGCAGCGGTGCGCCGAGTTCCAGCACCCGGTCGCGGGCGCCTAGTAGCCCAAGTTCTTCCCAGTGGTTTGGGAAGAACAGATGGGTCGACAGGGTGTCCGACGGAAACGACGCGCCGTCGAGGGCGATGACCTTGCGACCGCGACGCGCGAAGGCGATGGCAGCGGCCGCGCCCGCGCAGCGGCTTCCGACAATCACGACGTCGGTGCGCTCGTGCATAGGGGTGAGGATGCCAAACCAGCGAGTGTTTTGCAATAGCGTTCAATTTATGAATTGACTTCTAATATGCTCCCCGGCCTATCCTGACTGGGTGTCCGGTAGCAGTACACCCGCGAGCACCAGCGGCGCGGCGGCCCGCGGCGAGCGCAGGCGTGCCCGGACGCGCGCGTTGATCCTGGATGCCGCCGAAGTGGTGTTCAGCCGCGAAGGTTATGACGGCGCGCGGATCGAGGAGATCGCCGAGACCGCCGACGTCTCCGTCGGGTCGATCTACACCCACTTTGACGGAAAACGCGGTGTCTACCTGCATCTGGTCGATCGATCGCTGAAGTTCTTCGCCGAATACATGACGCGCAGCGAAGATCCGACGTTGACGCCGTTGCAGCGGGTGCTGGCCGGCGGTGATGCCTACCTGCGGTTCCACCTGGACCACCCGGGGGCGTTCCACTTCCTGGCCTACCGAAATCCCGGCACGACACCGTTTTCCGGTGAGGACGGACCCGAGGCCGCGATCCGTGACAAGGTCGGCGAACTGCTGCGTCGGTTCGCAGCCCAGATCGACGAAGCGATTGCGGCGGGGGAGGCGCGACCCGTCGATTCGATGCGCCTGACTCGATTCCTCTGGGGTGCATGGAACGGCGTGATCGCACTTCGCTTGCAACCCGAGGGGTTGCGACTGTCCGAGTCGGAGATCGCCGAAACGCTGGAACTGGCCCGCTGGTTGCTGCGCGAAGGAATAGCCAGCCCTTCACTTCGGGACGAGAATGGCGAGGTCAACGACCGCGTCCCACTGCCGCGCATCAAGTGACGCACCGGCCGCGTCACCGGCAACCAGATCATCCCGCCGATACGCAGCCCATTCCTGACCTAGCCGTCGGCAGGGGCATTTGTTGTTGCTGGGGCGCGTTTGGGCATACGCTGCCGATATGCGCATGAAGCGGGTTTCTCGTGGTACCGCCGCACTGGTGGCGTGTGTGTCGGCCGTCGCGCTGGCCCCGCCCGCGGTTGCCGAGCTACTGGACCCGATCCCGGGAAACGGTGTCTTTGTCGTCGGCACTGACATTGCACCGGGCCTCTACCGCACGGCAGGGTCGGCATCGGTCATCGGAGTCTGGATCAACAATGTGCCGACCCAGGATTCGATGTGCGCGTGGTTCACCTACAGCACGCCCGATGCCAACAAGGAGCACGTGCTGCAGACGAACATGTCCATCGGTCCCATGTTCGCGAACATCAACACGTCGGTGAAGGCGTTCGAGTCAGTGAATTGCGAACCCTGGGAACGGGTTCCCTAAGGCTGGTTCGCTTCGATCAACATTTCCCGCAGTCGCCGGATGTCCACCTTGCCGGTGGCGCCGCGGGGGACCTCGTCGTCGGACTCGAAGAGCAGCCACACCGTTGGCACCTTGAACGCGCTCAACAGCTCGCGCGCCGCTGCGCGCAACTGATCGGCGGTGAGCCCGCGGCCCACGACCGCCGCACCCACTCGCCAGCCGCCGCCAGTGCCGGGAACGTTGGTGGCAAAGGCCTTTTCGACGCCGTCGATGGTGCGCAGCGCCCGCTCGACCTCGCTGGGATAGACGGTGGCGCCGCTGACTTTGAACATGTCGTCGCAGCGGCCGTGATAGAACAGAAAGCCGTCCTCGTCGAGCCGACCGAGGTCGCCGGTGGGGTAGAAGCCGTCGGGTGTGAAGACATCTTCGCGGCTGCGTCGGCAGATGCCGCGCAGGGTGTGCGGGCCGCGCAGCTGAATCATGCCGACCGTTCCGGCCGGAACCGGTTCACCGGTGTCGGTATGGACAATCCGAACTTCCATGCCGGGGAACGGCTTTCCGCAGCTTCCCCAGGCTGATGCCGGCATGTCCGTGTCGGCGGCGTAGCCGCAGTAGGGCCCGAAAGTTTCGGTCATGCCGAACAGGTTGGCGCGGGCGCCGGGCTCGGCCCGCAGCTCGGGAGGCAGCAGCGCTTCCAGGCTGCCCGGCCGCAGTGCGGAGAGGTCGACGGCGCCGATATCGGGGTGACGCGCCAGTGCTTCGGCCTGATCCGGCCAGCCGCGGAACATGGTGACCTGCTCCCTTTCCAACAGGCGCAGGGTGGTTTCGGGGCGCGGCAGCTGCTCAGTGATCAGGGTGGCCCCGGCCAGCAGCGTGGACACGATGCCGCTGCCCAAGCCGCCGACCCAGAAGAACGGCATGGTCAGATACAACCGGGTCTCGGCGTCAATGCGGCGCGCGTCCAGGCTTGATTGCGCCGCACCCAAAGCGCTGCCGTGCGAGTGGATCACTCCCTTGGGCGTCCCGCTGCTGCCCGAGGTGAAGACGATGGTCAGCGTGTCCGACGCGGTGACCGTCGCGGACATGGCGTCGACCATTCGGCGAGCCTGAGTGCCGGCAGACTCTTGAAAGAGTCGCTCCACAGGCCAAATTTCGTGTAGCGCAGGCAGTTCCAGTGGCGACACCGACCGGAGATCGTCGAGGTAGCGGTGCCCGCGAAACTCCTCGACGCTCACCAGGAACTGCACGGCGGCCGTTCGGAGTTGCGCCGCCAGCTCGCCGGGGCGCAGCAGCGTGCTCAACGGGACGAGCACCGCCCCGATGCGTGTCAGTGCTATGGCGACCTGTACCCATTGCACGCAGTTGGGCATGATCAGCCCCACCCGGGTGCCCTTGCCCACGCCGGCCTCTATGAATGTCGCGCCTAAATCCGTTGTACTGGAAAGGAGTTCGTCGTAGCCGATCCGCGATTCAGCATCGATCACCATCGGCTTCGAAGCATGGCGTTCGGCCTGGCACCGGACCAGGCGGTCAATGGTGTCACACATCGAACAACTTCTTCAGTCGTTGGAGGTCAACCTTGCCGCTGGACAACAGCGGTATCTCGGCGCGCGGCACGGCGATGAATCGCTTCGGGATCTTGTAGGCCGACAGCTCTGCTTTCAGCCCCTCGCGCAACGCGGTTTCGTCAACGTCGGTGGCACCATCCGGTAAGGCGATGACCGCGGCCACCAGCTGACCCCGTTGGGCGTCCGGGATGCCGACGACGTGTGCGGTCATCCCCAGTTTTGCGATGGCTCGCTCGACCTCGGCCGCTGACACGTTGGCACCCGCCGTCTTGATCATTCCCGCGCGGCGGCCCAGGAAATACATGAATCCGTCGGCGTCGGCTCGCACCAGATCACCGGTATGGAACCAGCCGTCGGCGTCGAAACATTCTTCGCGACTGCGCTTGTAGTACCGCTGCATGACGAACGGACCGCGGATACAGAGCTCGCCATCGACGATCATCGTCTCGAACCCCGGCGCCGGTTTACCGAACGAGCCGCGCCGCGATCCGGGTTGGTCAGACTCGTCCTCGCTGATGAGCACGACGCTGCCCGCCTCGGTCAGTCCCAGCATGCTGTGTCGCAGCTCCGGATCCGCGGGCCGTGCGTCCGGCGCCATGATCGGATAGAGGTTGCCCCGACGCATCGACGACAGGTCGCGTGTGGCGAAGCTGGGGTGCTCAGCCAAGTGTGCGATTCCCGCCGCGAAACCGTTGGTGACGGTGGGCTTTTCGGCCTCGAGTAGGTCGAGCGTCTTGCCCGGGTCGGTGCTGTTGGAGCAAACCAGGGTGGAACCGGCGACCAGCGTGGCGAGCAGGCCGAAGGCAAATCCGCCGATCCAAAAGAACGGCGAATTGCAGAAGAGGCGATCGGTGGCCGACAAACCGCGAATCTCGTTGAGGTTTCGTTGGTGCCGCAACAACGCGCCGTGCGTGTGCACCACGCCCTTGGGTGCGCTGGTGGACCCCGAGGTGTAGACGATGGCGACTATGTCGGCGCCGTCGACATCGTCCTCCATCGCCCGCAACAGGCTGGGCTCCACGGTTTCTGCGACGTGAGAAAGCGCCGCCGCACTGGTGACTACGTGGCGTAATTGCGGGGCGGCGGTACGGAGCAACCGTTCATCGTCGTCGAAGGGCCCTAGCACCTCGGCCAGGCGCTGTCGGTAGTCGTGGGATCTAAACGCGGTGGCGGTCAACAGGATCGTCACATCGCTGTCGAGCAGCTGTTCGCCCAGTTCGCGGGAAGTGGCGAAGGTAGAGAATGGGACGACCACCGCGCCTATCCGCGCCGCCGCCAGCATTGCGATGACGAAGTCGCTGCCGTTCGGGTAGAGCACCCCGACATGGGTTCCCTTGCCTGCTCCGAGCCAGATCAGCCCATGGGCAAGCTCTGCGGAGCGACGCTCGGCCTCGGCGTAGGTGAGCCGGTCGTCGTCGCACACCAGCAAGGGGTGCTGCGCTCGCGCGACGGCCTGGTGTCGCAGGACTTCGCCGACGGTGCAGAGTTCACTCGGCATGGTCCGGGGAAGCACTGAAATAGCTCCGGATGGCGCTCAAATCCGGTTTACCGGACGGGGTTCGGGGGATGGCATCGACAATCGCGATCTCGGTGGGAATCTCGTAGCCGGCCAGGCGGGTTCGAAGGTATTCGACCAGGGCGGCGGCGTCGGTGTCGGCGTCGGTGTTGGCGTCGGTGGAAGTGGCCGCACGTAGCTCCACCATCGCGACCGGGGTTTCGCCGAGCCGTTCGTCAGACCGACCCACCACGGCGGCCCCGGCCACCGCCGGGTGGCCCTCGAGTGCGACGCGAACGTCGTCGGGCATCACCTTGAACCCGCCGCGGATGATCGCCTGGTCGGCGCGGCCGACGATCCAGACAAAGCCGTCCGCGTCAATGCGGGCCATGTCGGTGGTCTGCATCCACTGAGCCGCCGGTCCCAGCTGCCCGGGCTTGACCTCCAGCAGGCCGACCTGGTCCGGCCCGAGCGGATCGCCGTCGTCGTCCACCACCCGGAGCTCCGAACCGGGGTTGGCCCGGCCGACGCTGCCACGCTTGTCCCGCCAGAACTGCTCGTGGTCGGCCAGTGTCCAGCTGGCCACACCACCACCGAATTCGGTTGCCGCGTAGGACGTCAGGACCGGGATGCCGTACTTCTCGAAAAATGCGTCGGCGTCGTCGGCCGACAGGGGCGCGGTACCGCAGGTGACGGCAACGATGCTGTCCAGGTCGGCGCGCGGCAGATCGGCGTGCAGCACCGTGCGCAATGCCGCGGGCACCAGTGACACGGTGCGTGGGCGGTGCTTGCGCACCGCATCGGTCCAGGCGGTGAGCTCGAAACGATCCAGCAGCACAAAGGATCTCGCCTCGGCGACGCACTGCAGTACCCGGAAGACACCGCCGATGTGCACCAACGGTGAGTTGACGATCGCGACGCCGCGCCGCAATTGCGTGGGGGTGGGTGCGCGGTCGGGTTCGGGCCCCATTACGCTGCGCGCGAGCATGTCGTAACTCAGGTCGACCCGCTTGGGTGGCCCGGTGGTCCCGCTGGTCAGCATCCGCACCGCGACGCCCGCGACGCCCGGGTCCCGTATCGGCGGATCGTCGGCCCAGTCGAAGATGTCCGAAATCGACACCGCGACAGTGCTGGCCGCCTCATCGACCAGTGTGCTCAGATCGTCGGTATCGCCGAGGATGAACGGCAGTTGCAGCTCGGCGATATCGGCCCTGGTCCGGTCGTCGCCTCGTGATGGGTTGATGGTGACCACTGTGCCGGCGCCCAGCAGCACGCCGAAAAACGCCGCCACGTGGCCAGGCCGATTGCGCAGCAGCATGCCGACGTGCGCTTGGCCGGCCAGCGAGCTGATGCACCGGGCTGCCACGCTGATTTGGTGCCACGACAGCCAATGTCCGTCGTACTCGATTGCGGGTGCGTCGGGCTCCAGATCCAGTACATCGGCAATGCGCCGGCTCAGTGGGTGCATCACCGGATCTTCGGTTCGCCTGCGGGACGCTCGCCACCGCCGGATTCGCGTTGCGCGGCCAGTTCCGCAGTGCCGCGCGGGTTGCCCAGTCGGGTGTAGATCAGGCCCTGCTCCAGGGCCGCGCGGTAGGGCTTGTCCAGTGACTCCCAGATCGCCTTGACGCTGCCTTGCGTCGCTGACGGCGGCTTGGCCGCTATGGTCGACGCGATTTCGTGGGCGCGTGCCCACAACTGCTCCCGTTCAACGACTTCGGTAACCAACCCGATCCGGAGGGCGGTCTCGGCACCGACCCGCTCGTCGTTGCCCATCAGTGCCATGCGCAGTGTGTCGCCTAACCCGACCCGGCGCATCAGCCCGATCGGCTCGAGCGCGCAGACCAGACCCGCCGAGACGTGCGAGTCGAAAAACGTGGCGTCCGTTGAGCAGATGACCACATCGGACTCGTTGATGAAGTAGAACGCGCCGGCCGTGCACATGCCCTGGACCGCGCACACCACCGGCTTCCACATCTTCTGCCACTTGGGGCTCAACAACTCGCCGGGATCCTCGTGATTCCAGATGTTTTCGGGCTGGCCGTAAGAGGTCTTGATGTCAAGCCCAGCGCTGAAGGCGCGGTCCCCGGCGGATCGGAGCACCACCGCGTGCACGTCATCGTCGAGCTTGACCATGCGCCATGCCTCGGCCATCTCCTCGCACATGGTGCGGTTGAACGCGTTGAGCTGCTCGGGGCGATTCAGCGTGATCGTGGCGACATGGGTGGCGGCATCGATGTCGAGCAGGATGGTTTCGAACATCACCGGCACTGCCAATTCGGTTTCCGCTTCTCCACGAACGCCTTCGGACCTTCTTGCGCGTCCTCGGTGCGCAGCACCCGCTCGCGGAACGTCTCGGCCATTATCTCGGCTTCGTGCAGCGGTACGTTCAGGCCCTTGATAATTGCCAGCCTGGTGCCCCGGACGGCCAGCGGCGCATTGGAATTGACGATATCGGCGATCTCACGAGCCCGATCCAGCAGACGATCGTGCTCGACGATCTCGCTGATCAGTCCGAGATCATAAGCGCGCTGGGCGCTCATCCGCTCGTGCTTGCCCATCAACGCCATTCGCAGCGCGATCGAGCGCGGTAACACCCTGGACACCCGCACCAACTCGCGTCCGGCAACCAGTCCGATGCTCACATGCGGATCGAAGAAGGTCGCCTGCTCCGATGCGATGACGATGTCCGACGTGGTGACCCAGTCCATGCCCGCGCCGCAACACAATCCGTTGACAGCGGTGATCACCGGCTTGGCCATGGTGCGAAACGGCGGCGTGCCCTCCTGCGGTGCCTCCCACTGGTCGTACGTCGACAGGTAGGGCCGTTCGTAAATCACCTTGCCGTCTTCGGGAATTTCCTTCACGTCGGCGCCGGTGCAGAACGCGCGTCCGGTGCCGGTCACGATGGTGAGCCACACCTGGTCGTCGTTCTCGGCCTCGTGGTAGGCGGCGCGCAGCTCGGCGATCATGTGCGGGCTGAGCGCGTTGAGGGCTTCCGGACGGTTGAGCGTGATGGTGGCGGTGTGGCCATCAACGTCGTAGGTGATGGTGTCGAAGCTGGTCTGAGAAGTCATGCTCATCGGCCTTCGAACTTGGGTGGGCGTCGTTGTCGAAAGGCTTCCAGGCCTTCCTTGAAATCCTTTGTCCGGCAAGATAGCTCCAAGTTGAACAGCTCCTGTGTCATGGCCTGGCTCAGCGTCGCCTGCTGGCCGAATTCCAAGGCTTGCTTGGCCAATCCGATCGCTACCGTGGGTCCGGACGCCAACCTCGTCAGCAATTCCTCCGTTGACTGCTCCAGCTCGCCGGCGTCCACGGCCTGGTGGATCAACCCCCAGTCGGCGGCGTCGGTGGCACTGACCTTTTCACCGAGCAACAGCATGCGCTTGGCGCGTGCCACACCGACGAGCCGGGGGAGTAGCCAGGTGGAGCCCGAGTCGGGGCTGAAGCCGCGGGCGATGAACGGTTCCCAGAACACCGCGTCCGTGGCGGCGATGGTGAAATCTGCGGCCAAGGCCAGATTGCAACCCAGTCCCACGGCCCAGCCCTGGACGCTACACACCACGGGCAGTTGGATGCTGTGCACGAGCTCGATCACGCGGTGGGCGGCGTGGGGAACCCTGCGCACCAGGTCGCCCGTACGGGGGCGTTGTCCGCCCGGGCTGTTGGCGGCGACCCAGTCGGACCCCGCGCAGAAGTCGTCTCCAGCTCCGCGGATGTGAATCGCCCGCAACGAATCGTCGCTGCCGGCCCGGACCAGCAGATCGACGAAGGTCTCAATCATTGTCTTGTTCAACGAATTACGCCGAGCGGGTCGATCGAGAGTGACTCGCAATATCGCGTCGTCTCGCTGCGTTGTCACCGAACCTTCGGCGTCGGCCGAGTCGGCCTCGTGACTCACTATCGAAATCGGCCTTTCTCCGCCGTTATGGTTACCCATACAGTAGGCAATACGATTGCTACCCTGTATAAGTTAGCAAGGAAACGTGACCGACGGAACAAGCGGGTGAAACCGAAGGAGAAGGGCCGTATGGCGCCAAAGTTCGGGGAAGCGCCGCTGGCCCAGACCGTCGCCGCCGCCGGTGCCATCCGCCGGCTGAGCTCGCTGCTGCTCGCACTGGAACACCCGCACCCACTGGTGGACACCATGCTGGCCCAGTTCGCCGGTTGGGAGCGTGAACTCGCCGCGGCCGCACCTCCGGATCTCGCACCGCGAATCGGCCCGGAGTCCGGTGATACCCGGCGCATCTATCTCGACCATGCGACCGACATCGGCGCCTACAATCCCTGTTTTCCGGAGTACCGGTTCGACCACATCGACGCGGAGAACGCCTCCGGTCGCGTGACATTCCCGTTGGTGTACGAAGGTCCGCCGGGATTGGTGCACGGTGGCTTCATCGGGGTTTTCTTCGACTGCGTCATCCAGCACCAGAGTTGCGTCGTCGGACTGGCCGGAAAGACCCGCTCACTCAACTTGACATTCCGGCGGCCGACGCCGCTGCTGACGGAGTTGCGCTTCGACATCGTGCGGGCGCAGGCCGAACGGGGGATCACGTCCACTGCCCGCCTGCTCCGCGACGACGAAGTGCTCTGCATTGGTGAGGTCAACACCCTGGCGTCGCGGCCCGACAAGCTCATCACTTCCCAATTCGCCAGTCGGCGTGAGGAGTCTGACACATGACCGCCCGGAACACTTCAGAGAACACAGAGACTTCAGACGAACGGGTGCTGTTCGACGTCGACCGTGAGCGGCGCATCGCCACCGTCACCTTCAACAACCCCAAGCAGCGCAATTCCTACGACGCCGCCATGCGTGGGGCCATCGCGCGCTGCCTTGATCGGGTGGCCGACGACGACGACCTCACCGTGGTGCTACTGCGTGGCGTCGACGGGGTTTTCAGCACCGGTGCCGACATGAACAACGCCTACGGCTGGTACGGCGACAAAGATGCACCGGCCGAAAAGCGCCGCCCCAGTCAGCGCCGGCGACTTGCCGTGGACCGCAAGTCATTCAGCTTCTACCACAATCTCATGGGTTTCCCGAAGGTGACGGTGGGGGAGATAGCGGGCTACGCGCTCGGCGGCGGCTTTGAGATGGCGCTGATGACCGACATCTCGGTCATCGCGCGCGACACCAAGATCGGCATGCCCGCAACGCGTTTCCTTGGACCTGCGCTGGGCAGCCTGCACATGTTTTTCCATCGCCTGGGCCCGGTCCTGGCCCGGCGGCTGCTTCTCACCGGTGACATCATCGAAGCCGGCGACGTGGAACATCTCGGAATGTTCACGGACACTTGCGATCCCGGATCGGTGGCAGCGCGCGCGAGATACTGGGCCGAGAAAGCCGCCAAGATGCCGGCCGACGGTGTCGTCATCGCCAAGGAAGCGTTCCGCCTCGTCGAGCAGAGCCAGGCCTACCAAGGCGAGGAAGTCGCAAGCTACCTATTCCACGCCTACGGCACCAATCTGCAGTTCGCGCCCGGCGAATTCAACTTCGTCAAGACGCGGGCACAGCATGGCACCAAGGAGGCATTCCGGTTGCGCGACGAGTACTTTCACGTTCCGGAGCCCGAAGCCCCTTAACGTGACTAGGCTTTGGGCCGGGCAGCAGTCGACTTGGTCGCCTTGGTCGCTTTGGTCGCCTTCCGCCGGGAGGACGTCGACTTGGCTTTCGAATTCTCTTCGATCAATCTGCTCGCGTGGTCCAGGATGCAATTGAGCCCGTACTCGAAGTTGCTGTCATCCGGAGTTGCGATGCGGTGGCCCCTCCTGCTCACCTGCGCGATGAGCGGAGTGGTCTGCGGATCGATCGCCATGGCATCTTCGATGTCGCGCGGACCACTGTCGGCCGACTTGTTCTTCTCGCTGAGGCGGTGCAGAACCACCGAACCGCGCACGTGTACGGACACCGCCGAGTAGGTGTCGAAGGCGTCCTCGGGGGACAATCCCGCCTCCACCAGATTCGCGATCGCGCGCTCCATCTCTTGCGCGCCCAACCGCGCCGCCTTCGGGCTCAACGCCGAACGAATAAGGATCAAGTCGCACAGAATTGGGTTGCCCATGAACGTGTCACGCATCGAATAGGCATGGTTCCGTAGGGTTTCGCGCCAGTCGCTGGCTTCAACGTACGGCGTGGCGAACACGTACTTGCTCAGGGCGCGGTCGGTCATCGCGTTGAGCAGGTCGTCCTTTTTGCGGAAGTACCAGTAGATGCTTGTGACTCCGACCCCGAGATGCTTGCCCAGCAGCGGCATGCTCAGGTTGTCGATCGATACTTCCTCGGCAAGTTCGAAGGCGCCCGTGATGATGTCGTCGGGATTGATGGACCCGCGCTCGCGTCGCTGACGCTTCTCGGCGGTTGCCTGCTTCGCCACTACGGGCACCTCCATAGGTTCCAACCTGCGCATACGCGCCATGCGGCTGGGGCCGCTAAAGCCATTTTGTGTGTTTCGTCGTCCTGCTACTGTAATACCTATCGTAGGCTTTTTGATAAATCCGGCTAGCCGTCCCAGAGGAGATTGTCATGGCGACTGCGGCTGAGGCCCGGGTATGGGCGCGCGGTGCGCTACGAGGCATCGGTGACTCGCTCTACACGCCATTCTGTGGCACCGACGGCGATGATATCGACTGGGAGGCTTACCGGACGTTGGTGCACTACTGCGTCGCCGAACTCAAGCACCCGATGCTGTGGTGCACCAGTGGCCTCGCGGAGTTCTGGGCGCTAACCATCGATGAGCGAAAGCGCCTGCTGGAAGTCGCGATTGAAGTAGGGCGTGCCGCGAACCCGAACGTGATAATCCAAGCCTGCACCGCGGCGATGACCGCGAAGGACTGCTTGGAGTTGACGCTGCACGCACAGGAATCGGGTGCGGACATCGCCTACATCCAATCCCCGATGATGGAGGCGCACGGCGGCGAAGGCGTGCTGCGATTCTTCAAGTACATTGCCGCACGCACGGATATCGCATTGGGCATGTTCAATTCGCCGTCATCGGGCTACGTGTTGACCGCCGCTGACGGTGCCCGCATCTACGCCGAAGTGCCCGCGGTGTGCGCCACCAAGGAGGGTGCGTTCCGGCCGCAGAGCAGTCGCATGCTGCATCAACTCGCGCCCGGCTTGGTGATATGGGAGTGCGACAAGACGGTCTACCGTGCTGGATGGCTGCGCGAGGGCATCGTCTGCCCAGCGCAATTGGGCACCTCGGGCTATTTGTTCGAGACTCCGCAGCGCCCGCTGCTGTCCGAGTACTGGGATCTGATCCTGGCCGACAAGCTGATCGAAGCGATGGACTTCGGGCGCGATTCGGGTTTGGACCAACTCGAATCGGACCTCGGACCATGGTTCACGTGTTATCCCGGACGGCCGGACTACTTCACCCATTGGGGTGGTGCTTTCAAGTACGCGGCGTCGGTGCTCGGTCTACCGATAGGTTCGTACCCCCATTCGCGTCCCCCGCAGGTGGAACTGCCTGATGAAGCCAAGACTCAGATCAGGAACGCCTATCGTCGGATGGGACTTGTTGATTCTTAGGAAGGATGGCAAATGCTCCCGCTGGGTGTCCTCGGCTGGATCGTCATCGGCGGCCTGGCCGGCTGGGTCGGCAGCAAGATCATGGGCGCCGAAGCGCGAATGGGTCTCGTTCTCAGTATCGTCGTCGGTATCGTCGGCGGGTTTGTCGGTGGGTTCCTGCTGCACAGCTTCGGCATAGATGTGGCCGACGGCGGGTTGCTGTTCTCGTTCCTGACCTGCCTGTTGGGATCGATAATTCTGTTGGGCCTAGTCAAGCTGACGACGCGCGGACGCGCTCGCCGATAGGGTCCTGTCCTGATGAGCGCTGCCGACTCTGACGACGCGGTCCTCTATGAGGCCACCGCCAGCGGCATCGCCATTGTCACCCTCAATCGCCCGGAGCGACTCAATGCCTGGGGACCCGACATGGCGCTGGCGTTCTACGCCGCGATCGATCGCGCCGAGGAAGACCCGGCTATTCGCGTGATCGTGCTCACGGGCCGGGGTCGCGGATTCTGCGCGGGTGCCTACCTCGGCGCGTCCGGTTCGTCCCCGGCTGTCGGGGAAAATGTCGAGCAGGCCGGTGGAAAGCCCCTGGCGGAACTCGTCGGCGAGCGTCCTCCGCACTTCTTGACACAGTTGCGAAAGCCTGTGATTGCCGCGATCAACGGTGCCTGTGTGGGCATCGGTCTGACCCAGGCGTTGTTGTGCGACATTCGGTTTGCCGCGGCGGGGGCGAAGTTTGGCGCGGTGTTTTCGCGCCGCGGATTGATCGCCGAATTTGGTGTCTCCTGGATACTGCCGCGCCTGACCGGCTGGGGCGTGGCCATGGACCTCTTGATCAGCGGCCGCACATTTCTTGCCGAGGAGGCCGCCGAGCTAGGTTTGGTCAAGGAGGTCGTGGCGCCGGAGAACTTGATGGCGCGGGTCCTGGAGTACGCCGAGGACATCGCCCAGAATTGTTCTCCCGTAGCGCTTTCAGTGATCAAACGACAGGCATACGCCGACACCAGTCGTGATATGAAGACGGCCACCGCGGATGCCGCGGCGCTGATGTGGGAGGCCCTGCCGCGGCCCGACGTCGTCGAAGGAATCGTGAGCTTCTTAGAGAAGCGTCGCCCGCAGTTCCCGCCGCTTCCGCCATCCGCGACCTAGAGCCAATCGCGACTTTGCGCAAACCGTCAATTGGCTTGGGAGAGGCACCCATAGGGACCGCTGGATCCGCCGGGCTTGGCACCGACGGGCAAATACGTCGAATTTGACGTACGAGAGATCGTGGAATTGCGTGACGGCCTGGTCAGCCGGATACGGCTAGTGGTCGACATGGCCGATGTCATGCGTCAACTCGGCATGCTTCCCGCTCCGGGTAGCCGCGGTGAGCAGGCGATGGCCGTGGTGCAGCGCCTGCAGATGAAAGTCTTACGACGCCGCCGCTAGAACGGTGGTGGTTCGTCGTCGGGGTCCAGCGGTGGGCCTTGTTCGAGTTCGCCGGTCATGCTGAAGATGCGGATCTTGGCGCGGGCTTCGCGGTTGCGTTTACGTTCGGCCTTGATCCGTGCTGCGCGGTCTTGGGCGCGGGTGCGGCGCCGGCGGGGCATCATCGCGGCGCGCTGCCCGCAGTAGTCCTCGGTGCCCTTGACCTTGAGACGAGGCATACCCCCGACCGCGCGGCACAGGCTGGGGAACAGCAACGCGCTGCCCGGGGTGGTGACGTGGGTGTCCCCGTTCGGGGAGGTCAGGATCAGGGTGCCGTCAGCCAGCTGTTGTTCGGTCCACCCGACAAACGTCTTCACCAAATGATGAAAAGTGCAGTAACACTTCATGTTCCCCGCATGCGTGGGACCACCCTGCGCGTACGGGATGGTGTGATCGAGCTGGCAGTCCCAGGCCGACACCTCACACCCCGGCCACCGACACGTCAGATCCCGGCACTTGAGGAAATCCGCCAACCCCGCCGACGGCCGATAATGCGGTTCCGGCGCGGTGTCGCCGGGATGAGCCAACGGCACCACGGTCGCGGTGTGAGCCAACTCAGCCACCAGTTCAGGGGTGATCAGCCCGTCGGCGCGGACCTCGCAGGCCGGGGTGGTGCCGGCGCCCTGCAGGGTGGCTTGTTCGGCGATGACGTGGATGACCACCGGCGAGGCCGGCTTCCTCCCACCAGCGGTGCAATCGGCGCGTTGGCAGTGACACACCAGCCGGTCCGCCCCGGCCGCCAATGCCCCCAACGCATCGGCGCGGCGCTGCTCCCGACTACGCGGATCATGCGCACACACCGTGCCCGCCAACGCCGACAGCCGCTTGTCCAGGGCGTGGGCGTCGGGGGTCAGGAAGAACCCCTCGATGCGCGAGATGCCGTCCTGGTCCCCGCCGATCCACACCTGCCGATCCGTGTGCTGCTGGTCGCGCCGGCGCAGCGCATCGCGGTCCTGGCCGGCCACGATCTTGTCCACCTGCGCGGCCAACCGACCCCTGGTCAGTGACGGCCAGCGGCTGATATTGGCGGCGATCAACTCATCGACGCGGGCCAGGATCTCCGGGTCCTCGATCGCATCAGTGTGATAGGCGATCGTGATGAACGCGCGGAAGTCGATGTCCCCGGCACCAAACACCTCCCCGGTCTTGGGCAGGCGCTCACGCATCACCCGCGCATAGTGCAGCCGGCTCAAAGCCAGCCCCCGACTGATCCGCAGCCCCGCCCCCACCTCCGCAGCGACCGCGGCCATCGCATCAATGGCCCAGTCCTCATCACACCCACAATCAGCGAACCGTTGAGCGAACAACTCCCCAATCGCCACCAACTGCGCGGCCGCGGCCTGATTCTCCACCCGCGCGGCCGCGCGCACCCGATCCAGCCACTTCGTGGTCTCCGCGGTCGTGGACAGCAACGCCTCCCGACGCACCAAACTCTCATCCAGCCACGCCAACGCCTCTTGCGGCACCACCCGCTCGGTCAACGTCGCCGGCCGCGGATCGTCGAACATCGACAACTGGGAGTCGGACATGGTTTGATCATGCCAGGGGGGTACGACAAGATGATGGACACGATCCGCACCCGACTGGCGCTGTGGCAGTGCGTCTTTCAACGACTCCAGCTACGCAATGGCGCCGGAATCCTTGAGTTCGGCGATGCGGTCCCAATCCATCCCAAGCTCCATCAGCACAATCTCGGTGTGCTCTGAGGCTTGCGGAGCCCTGGTCGTCTGCAGCGGTTCGTGGTTGAACTGGACGGGTCCGCGCACGACCTTGAACGGTGGGCCGCCGCTGGCCACCTCGACTTCGGCGATCATGTCGTTGGCGAGCGCCTGTTCGTCGCTGGCCAAGTCGATGAGGCTCTGGAACGGAGCCCATTGCCCTTTAAGGGTTTTCAGATGCTGGCGCCAGTACTCAAATGGCTTGGCAGCGAACGCCTTCCTAATCAGTTCACTGGCCGCGTCCGCGTTCTGAATCAGCGGCAGCACATCGGAGAACCGAGGATCGTCGGCCGCCTCGGGGATGCCGAGGTGCTCGAACGTATCGCGGATCAGTCCGGTGGGGCTGATGATGCACAGGTTGATCGTGCCGCCGTCGGACGTTTCGTAGTTGCCCATGAAGGGATTAACCGATGGAGCCAGCGAGCCCGGCATGTGTGTGCGCATCACCTCGCCGGTCTCCATGCCCTGGGTGACGCTCGCCCCCGCCGCCCACCAGGCGGTGCTCAGCAGCGACACGTCAAGCTCGACGGCTTCACCGGTGCGCTCGCGATGCAGCAGCGCCGCCGAGATTCCGCCGGCGATGAACATGCCGCCGATGGAGTCGCCGAAGGCGGGAATGCCTTGTCCCAGTGCGCCGCCCAGTTCCTCCGGAGTCAGCGCATATCCGATGCCGCTGCGGGTCCAGAAGGCCGTCCCGTCGTAGCCGCCCGTGTTGCGTTCCGGGCCTTTGTCGCCGTACGCCGACCCGCGGGCGTAGACGATGTTCGGGTTCGCCGCGCGGATGTGCTCGACATCGAACTTGTTCTTCTGTCGTTGGGACGGCAGGTAATTGGTAAGGAAAACGTCGGAGGACTTGGCCAGTTCGTAGAGCACCTCCTGACCACCGGGGGTAGAGACGTCGATTCCGACGCTGCGTTTGCCGCGGTTGGGGTGCTCCATCAACGGATGCCGGTCGGGGTCGACCTGGATCCCTCCCATGTTGAGGAACCCGCGCTGGGTGTCGCCGCGCAACGGGTGCTCGACCTTGATGACGTCGGCGCCCCAGTCTGCCAGGATCGCTCCGGCGGCCGGGACGAAGGTGAACTGTGCAACCTCGAGGACCCGGAAGCCCGCCATCACCTGAACCATTACTGCCTCCCGTCGTGTCACGTCGAACGTTACCCGCGCCAGGGCGGGAAATGGTGCCTAACAGCCGGTCTCATCAGGGGCTTCCCACCGAGGCAAGCAACCTGGCCCTCTTTGCAGAAAGCAGTACCGATAGGTATACAGTATGAACTAACTACGGCCACGCTTGCGTGGTCAGCCCAGGAAGGACGGGTCCGATGAGCACCGACGGCAGCGCGGTCGCCGAGCGCTCGACCGCATCGCGCGAGCGCGATCGAGAGCCGGTGCTCTACGAGATCACCGAGTCGGGCGTGGCGGTGGTCACCCTCAACCAGCCGGAGCGGATGAACGCGTGGGGTCAGCCGATGATGTCGGCGTTCTACCGCTACTTCGAAGCTGCGGAAGCCGACCCCGCCGTTCGCGTCATCGTGCTGACCGGCAACGGGCGGGCATTCTGTGCGGGCGCGGACATGGGCGGTCTGAATTCGATCTCGTCGACGACGGTGGAGTCGGCCAGCAAGACCGATGTCGGTGCACTGGTCGCCGAAAAGCATCCCTATTTCCTGACTCAACTGCTCAAGCCGGTCATCGTGGCAATCAACGGGTCGGTTGCCGGCATCGGGCTTTCGTTGGCGTTGATGGCCGATGTCCGTTTCGCCGCTGCGGGTGCGAAATTCACCACCGCGTTCGCTCGGCGCGGACTGGTCGCCGAGTACGGCATCTCCTGGATCCTGCCGCGACTCATCGGCTGGGGCGCGGCGACCGACCTGCTGCTGTCCGGCCGCACGTTTCTGGCTGAGGAAGCCGCCGAACTCGGTTTGGTCAAGGAGGTGGTGGCGCGCGAGCAGCTGTTGGATCGCGCGCTGGCCTACGCTGACGACATCGCCCGAAACTGTGCCCCCAGCTCGCTGGCTGTGATGAAGCGGCAGCTCTACGCTGACGCCGGCCTCCCGATTGTCGAGACCAGCAACAAGGCCGAGCAGCTGATGCACGAATCGATGACGCGCCCCGATTTCATCGAGGGCATCACGGCCTTTTTTGAAAAGCGCCCGCCGAACTTCCCGCCCCTGACAGCCGAGACAGCTCAGACGGCTCACGATTGAGAGGACGTCCCCCATGAACACGCTGGACTACCGGGCGATTGACGTCGACAACCACTACTACGAGCCGATCGACGCCTTCACCCGGTACCTGCCGAAGGAGTTCAAACGGCGCGGTGTGCAGATGCTGCGCGACGACAAGCGCACCTGGGCGGTAATCGGCGGGCAGATCAACCAGTTCATCCCGAACCCGACGTTCGACCCGATCATCGAGCCGGGGTGCCTGGACCTGTTGTTCCGCGGCGAGATTCCCGAGGGTGTGGACCCGGCGTCGCTGATGAAAGTTGACCGGCTCGCGAATCACCCCGAGTACCAGAACCGGGACGCCCGAGTGAAGGTGATGGACACCCAGAACCTCGAGACGGTGTTCATGCTGCCCACGTTCGCCTGCGGGGTCGAAGAGGCGCTCAAGCACGACATCGACGCGACGATGGCCTCGGTGCACGCATTCAACCTCTGGCTCGATGAGGACTGGGGCTTCAATCGGCCGGACAACCGGATCATCTCGGCACCGATCATCTCGCTCGCCGACCCCGAAAAGGCCGTCGAGGAGGTCGAGTTCGTACTTGGCCGCGGCGCCAAGCTGGTCCTGGTCCGCCCGGCTCCGGTACCCGGTAGCGCCAAGCCGCGCTCGCTGGGAGATCCCCTGCATGACCCGGTCTGGGCACGGTTGGCCGAGGCCGGCGTCCCGGTGGGCTTCCACCTCAGCGACAGTGGCTATCTGGCGATCAACGCGTTGTGGGGCGGCAAGGCCACCTTCGAAGGATTCGGCAAGAAGGATCCGCTCGATCAGGTGCTGCTGGACGACCGGGCGATCCACGACACGATGGCGTCGATGATCGTGCACCAGGTCTTCACCCGGCATCCCAAGTTGAAGGCCGTCAGCATCGAGAACGGCTCGTACTTCGTCTACCGCTTGATCAAGCGCCTCAAGAAGTCCGCTAACAACAATCCACGTCACTACAAAGAGGATCCGGTGGCGCAGCTGAAGAACAACGTCTGGATCGCGCCCTACTACGAAGACGACGTCAAGCTGCTCGCCGAGACGATCGGCGTGGACAGGATCTTGTTCGGCTCGGACTGGCCGCACGGCGAAGGGCTCGCCGACCCGATGGCGTTCACCGCCGACATCCCGCAGTTCCCCGAGTTCAGTACCGAGGACACCCGGAAGGTAATGCGAGACAACGCACTTGACCTGCTCGGTGTGAATGTCCCCGCGTCGGTGTAGACCGTCTCTCGGGTCACTGCGATGAGTGAATGGACGATCGGCGCGGTGCTGGACGCGGCCGCCGAGGCCGTGCCCGGCCGGGTGATGACGGTGTGCGGAACTCGCCGCAACACCTTCGCCGACTGTGCCGACCGGACTCGTCGGCTGGCTAACTTTCTGGCCGGCAACGGTTTTGGCGTCCACGCCGAACGTGACGCGCTGAGCAACTGGGAGTGCGGTCAGGATCGCGTGGCGCTCATCATGCACAACGACCTGTACCCCGACATGGTGATCGCGTGTCTGAAGGCCCGCGTGGTACCGGTCAACATCAACCACTACTACACGCCGCGCGAAGTCGCCGACCTGCTGGCCTACGTCAGGCCACGCGGGGTCATCTACCACCGCTCGCTGGGGGCAAAGTTCGCCGACGTACTCCCGTCGGTGGGCGCCGACTTGCTGATCTCGGTTGACGACGGCAGCGACTATCCCGAACTGCCCCGTGCCGTCACGCTCGAAGATGCGCTGGCACAAGGGGATTCTGATTGCGACATCACTCCGTCGCCCGACGACCTGATCATGATCTGCACCGGCGGCACGACCGGCCGGCCCAAGGGCGTGCTGTGGCGACAGGCCGACATGTACGTCGCGTCGATGAACGGCGCCGACCACGCCGCGGTCGACGAGATCCATCAACGAGTGCAGAAGGTCGGCCCGCCCTGGTACGCGGTGTCGCCGTTGATGCACGCCGCCGGCATGTGGACCGCCTTCTCCGCCATCCTTGCCGGCCAGACCGCCGTCCTCTACGACACCGCCCGGAAGTTCGATCCCGCAGCGGTGCTGGAAATCGCCGAGCGCGAAAAGGTCGGCCTGATGACGATGGTGGGCGACGCATACGCCGGACCGCTGGTCGAAGAACTCGGCCGGCGCCGCTACGACCTGTCCAGTCTGTTCGCGATCGGCACCGGTGGCGCGGCCACCAACGTCAAACATCAGCGGGCGTTGCTCGACCACCTGCCGCACATCACGGTGATCAACGGCTATGGCTCCTCGGAAACGGGCAACATGGGATTCGGCCACAGCCGGCGGGATGTCCAGACCGACACCTTCACGTTCCGGGCCGGCGGCTTGGTGTTATCCGACGACTACAGCCGATTCCTCGACCCGGGCGAACCGCACGTCGGTTGGGTTGCCCGCACCGGCCGAATACCGTTGGGCTACTTCGACGACGAGGCCGCGACGGCCAAGACGTTCCCGGTGGTGGACGGTCTGCGCGTCGTCATCTCCGGGGACCGGGCGTCGCTGGAAGCCGATGGCACCCTGCGCCTGCTGGGCCGGGATTCGCTGGTGGTCAACACCGGCGGCGAAAAGGTGTTCGTCGAAGAGGTCGAAGAGGTGCTTCGCGCCCATCCCATCGTCGCCGACGCCCTGGTGGTAGGCCGGGACAGCGAACGTTGGGGGCAGGAAATCGTCGCGCTTATCGAACTGCATGACCCGGCCGTGGCGGCCCTTCAAGTGGATACCGACGCCTTGCGCGCGCACTGCGCGGCCGAATTGGCAAGGTTCAAGGTGCCCAAGGCCTTTATCGTGGTCGACAAGGTCCGTCGCCTGGGCAACGGCAAGGCCGACTACCGATGGGCCAAACTAGAGGCCGCACAAACCGCAAGGACTCAGCCATGACTCAGCCCGCCCGCACGCCGGCTCCTCGGAAAGTCATCGACTGCCTGGTCAATGTGCACTTCGGGGAAACGGAAAAGCAACCGGAATTCATGACAAGGGTCCGCGACGACTACTTCAAGGGACCCAAGTCGATGTTCGACCCGGTCGACCTGTCCGAGTTGCTCGACGAGATGGATGAGCACGGTGTCGAAAAGGCCATCCTGATGGACAATCTGGCCAAGCCGTCGGTGACCGCCCGCAAGTTCGCCGATGCTCGCCCGGACCGATTCGCCTTGGCCCTCGGCGGCATCAACCTGCTCCGCCCGGTAGGGCCATTACGCGAGCTCACCGCCGCGGTGGCCGATCTGCCGGTGGCGTATGCCGTTGTGGGCCCTAGCTTCTGGGCCGACGGCATGTACCCGCCCAGTGACGCGGTGTACTACCCGCTGTACGCCAAGTGCGCGGAGCTTGAGCTCCCGCTCTGCGTCAACACCGGCATTCCCGGCCCGCCGATACCGGGCGAGGTCCAGAACCCGATTCACCTGGACCGGGTGTGCGTGCGCTTCCCGGAGCTAAAGCTGTGCATGATTCACGGTGCAGATCCGTGGTGGGACATCGCGATTCGGATGCTGATCAAATACCGCAACCTACGCCTGATGACGTCGGCGTGGTCGCCGAAGCGGTTGCCGGACAGCCTCATCCACTACATGCGCACCCGGGGCGCTACCAAAGTAATCTTCGCCTCGGACTGGCCGGTGCTGCGCCAGCACCGGGTGGTCCCGGAGGCCAACGCCCTCGACCTGCCCCCCGACGTCCTCGACAACTACCTCTACAACAACGCCAACGACTTCTTCTTCCAACCAGGGAACGGTGACTGATGGATCGCTACGAGCTGCGCCGACAGGACTACAGCCTCACCGAGGATCACAAGGCTTTGCAGGCCGCGTACCGACAACTGCTGGAGACTCACTGTCCTATCGAGACGGTCTGGGCCGCACAGGAAACCGGCTTCGACAAGAGCCTGTGGGAGCGGTTGTGCGCAATGGGTGCCTCCTCGATGGCGATCAGCGAAGGCGCGGGCGGAGACGGAGCCACCCTGGTGGATCTCACGCTCGTCGCTGAAGAACTCGGTCGTGCGCTGGCGCCGGTGCCATGGATCGACCACATCTGTGCCGCGCGACTGGCCGAAGCACTCGGCGGCATCGAACCAGACGTGGTCGAAGGCACCCGGATTCTGGGACTCGATCCCGCACCCGAACCGGTGAGCGGATCACGGCTCATCCCGTCCGCGTCCATCGCCGACGGCCTCGTCGTGCGTGACGGCGACGACGTCGTCCTGTTGACCTTCGCCACTCGGCCCGCCCGGGTGCCCAATCTGGGGCAACTGCCGCTGGCGTGGGTGGACCCCGGGGCTGCCGATTCGCGGACCGTCCTTGGCTCGGGCCCCGAAGCGGCGGCGGCCTACCGGCGCGCACTCGACGAATGGCGGCTGCTGACCGCGGCTGCGCTGGCCGGCCTGGTCGAGCAGACGATGACCATCGCGGCAGAGTTCGCCAAAACGCGCTACACGCTTGGTGTTCCGATCTCGACGTTGCAGGCGATATCACATCCGTTGGCCAACATGGCGATCGTCGTGCAGGGCGGTCGCAACCTGGCCCGGCGCGCCGCGTGGTTCCTGGACAACGAACCCGACGAACGGCCCGAGTTGCCTGGTTGCGCGTTCGTGTTCATGGCCGAGGAGGCGGCCAAGGCGGCCACCATGGCGGTACACATCCAGGGCGGACTGGGAGTGTCCGTCGAAGCCGCCGCGACGGCGTTTCTGGTGCGCGCCCGCGGCTGGGTGCTGGCCGGCGGCGATCCCGGGCTGACGGCCAAACAGGTAGGTCGGATCGTCGCCGAGCGGGAAAGTGGTGCGGCCTGATGGATTTCTCGCGGGTTGAACTCGACGACGACGACCAGGCGTTTCTCGCCGAGGTGCGCGCCTTCCTCGCCGAACACGTCACCGACGAGGTTCGTCGGCGGGACCGGGAGACCGGCGACAATTTCGACGAGGGCGTGCACCTGGCGATCGGCGCGAAGGGGTTCCTGGAAAAGGAGTGGAAGCCCTCTTCCGAGGGGGGATTCAGCCGGGTCCGCCGCCGGATCTGGGAGTTGGAAAAGCGTCGTGTGCATACGCCGTGGGTGACCTGGGGCACGACGGCCATGGTGGCTCGGGCGGTGGCCGAGTTCGGCAAGCCCGAACTCGTCGAAGAGGTGCTGCCCAAGGTTTTCAGCGGACATGTCCGAATGTGCTTGGGATACACCGAACCCGAGGGCGGGTCCGACATCGCCACCTGCAAGACGAGGGCGGTGCGGGAGGCGGATGGGTCGAGCTGGATCATCAATGGCTCGAAGATGTTCACCACCGGCGCGCACAACTGCCAGTACGTGTTCCTCATCACCAACACCGACCCGGATGCGCCAAAACACAAGAGCCTGACCATGTTTCTGGTCCCGCTCGATCTGCCCGGCATCGAGATCCAAGGCATTCGCACCGTCGACGGCGACCGGACCAACATCGTGTACTACAGCGACGTGCGGGTCGACGACAAATATCTACTCGGGGAGGTCAACGGCGGCTGGAGGGTGTTGCGCGGCCCGTTGGACGCCGAGCACGGTGCCGTCTCCGCAGCTCCGGACGGGTTGCAAGACGTCGCAATCATGCAGCACCAGGCGGGTTTCATGTCCGCCGCAGTCGACGCCGTGGCGGCTTTGGTGGGCCGACCGGGCCCGGACGGGGAGCGTCGGATCGACGACGGGTCCGTCGCATACCGGCTGGGCCGCAGCGCCGCGCGCCTGGAGGCGGCGCTGTCCACACCGAGCATCTTCGGCAGGGTCGCCCAGGCGCAGACCATGCGCGACATCGGTCCCGAGCTGATGGACCTTGCCGGCCCCGCATCGGTGTTGCCCATCGAGACCGAGGGCGCCGCCGACAATGGCGCGTCGGAGTACCTCTACCGGTTTGCTCCGCTCGCGGGCATCTACGGCGGCACCCTCGAAGTGTTCCGCAACATGATCGCCCAGCATGTGCTCGGGCTGGGCAAGCCGAACTACTCGCCGCCGGTCAAGAAGATCTCCCGTTAGCGGCAGCCGCTTAGGCGCTGTTGACCAAGATCGCGTACTGAGCAGCGGCCCGCTGCTGGGCGTCCTTCTCTTCGTTACTCCACACCGAGCCGATGTAGCGGCCGAACGATACGAAACATACGAAGCGCCCATTGGCGTTGTCGGCCACGATTTCCGCCTTCTGCTCGACGCAGCGGGCGTCGCTCAGTGCCTTGGGCGAAGCCACGTCATGGTCGATGTATTCGGCGCGGACCGCGTCAATGATTTTGGGCAGCAATGCTTTTGCGGATGCCTCGTCACGAGCCCGCAGCAGTTGGCCCTCGGTGCTGAATGCGCAGCGGTCGACGTCGGCCTGCTCGAACAGCCCGTCTTTGCGGACTGGGCTGTCGGCGCAGAAGTTGGCCGCGTGGGGACCCATGCTGCCGAAGGTGCTCGATACCTGTGGTTGCTCGGCCGGGACGAATAGCCGACTGAGCATTCGATCGGGGTCTAGCGGCAGCGAAGTGACTCCGATGGCCACAGACGGGATGACCTTGTCCATCAACGGTGTCTGCAGGTCCAAGGTCCGCTTCACCCGCTGGGTCAAGAACGCCACATTGTCGTTTTCGTCGCTGCGAACGATCACAGAGACAACCAGCCGTCCCGAAGGCATGGTCGCACCGATCGACGGGGAACCAGGCCGATAGTGTGCCTTGGCCTTTGCATGGCCGGGGATTTGGGCGGGCCGGTTTTCGCTGTTGACGGCGAAGTCGACGGCATCCATCTCGGCGGCGGCCTTGGCGGCGGCGTCGTCATTGGGGAAGCTCGTCACCATGACCAACAGGACGTCGCCGAACTTCTCTCGGGCAAAATCCTGGATCCGCTTCGAGACGCCCTGGACGATGTACGCGGTGATCATGCCGTATTTCTCGAGCACAGGTTGAGTCAGCGGAGTGCCGGTGCCGGAGATGGTGGTGGCCGCTGCCGCCGGGTCGGGGGTTGCGCTGCCGTAGACGTGATCCAGCACGGGGTCGACGTCGTATGGATTAACCACGCCTTCGGCTAGGCGATAGGCCTCGAGAAACTTGCCCTGCTCGGTTGTGGTGGGGCCCGGCAGGGGCCGTGGCTTGGTGTTGTAGCTGCCGACGTCGAGTCTGCTGAGGTCGACGGCGGTCTTAGTGGTGGATTCGTCGCCACCGGTCAATGCCCAGATGCCGAATCCGGCCGCCACGGCCATGACCAGGAAAATCGCTGCGGCAACGAGGATCCAGCGAGTTCGCTTCGGGGCCGGGGGCGGCGGGTGCTGCGCCCAAGGACCGGAGACGGGGATGGGCGCGGGACCGGACAGCGGCCCGGACGGGTGGCCGTACTGACCTGGAGGCGGGACCCACTGCGGGCCGGGTGCAATCGGTGGCTGGGAAGGCCGGCCCGGCTGAGCCGGCCGGCCCGCCTGGAACGGCGGGGGCGTCTGCTGTCCGGGTGAACCCGGTGGGCCCGGCGCCGCGGCGGTCGGAGTCGCGCTGGGAACCGTCGCGGCCGGGACGGTGAACGTATCCGTTCTGCCGCCCAGGGAGGCCAGCGCCTCCTCCGCCGCCCGGGCGAAGTCACCGCTGGTCGCGTATCGATCTTCCGGTCGTTTTGCCATGCCGCGGGCGATCACGTCGTCCAACGCCGGCGGCAGCCCCAATCGCGCACTGACCCGAGGCACCGGCTCGGACAGGTGGGCACCGACCAGACTCGCGGTGTCGCCGGAGAACGGTGGAGCCCCGGAGATGGCTTCGAACAGCACGCACGCCAGGGCGTAGGTGTCGGCCCTGGGGGTGACCTGGGCCGCGTCGCCCCTGAACCGTTCCGGAGCCATGTACGCCCAGGTGCCCAGCACGTCACCCAGCTGCGTCACCCGCTGCTCGGTGGCGGCGTTGGCGATTCCGAAATCCACCAGATAGGCGAAGTCATCCGCCGTGATCAAGATGTTCGCGGGCTTGACGTCGCGATGCAGCACTCCTGCGGCGTGTGCGGCATCCAGCGCCGAGGCGATCTGCCGCACGACGGACACCGCCTTCGCCGGCGGCAGCGGCCCGTTCTGCAACATCGTGTCCAAGTCGATGCCATTGATCAGCCGCATATCGACGTAGAGGTGTCCGTCGATCTCGCCGGTGGCGTGAATCGGTACAACATGTGGATCCTGCAGTCGTCCCGCGATGCGCGCTTCGCGCTGCAGTCGCCGCCGGTAGTCCTCGTTCTGGGCGTAGTCACCCGAGATGAGCTTCAGCGCGACTGTCCGGTCCATGACGGTGTCTTCGGCTTCGTAGACCGTGCCCATACCGCCGCTACCGAGAATCCGCTTGAGCACATAGGGCCCAAAGCGGCTGCCGATCGTTGGTGCCGTGCCGTCGCTCATCGCTGTTCTCCTGCGTCCAGGTACCCCGGCAGAAAAATCGTAGACCGGCGCCGCCCATTCCCTCGCGAGCAGACGCAAAATCCCCGGTTAAACAGTAACTTTTGGGAGCGCTGATGTCTGCTCGGCGGTTGAGATCTGTCAGGTGGTGAGAATCGTTGCGGCCGACGTACCGGGCGCCCCGTAAAGCTGGGTGAAGCCCACCTTGGGTTCGCCCGGAACCTGGCGATCGCCGGCTTGGCCACGCAATTGCCTGACGATCTCGTGAATCTGGCGCAGACCCGACGCGCCGATGGGCTCGCCATTGGCGATCAGTCCGCCGTCGGTGTTGATCGGCATCGCACCCCCGATTTCGGTGGCGCCGTCGGCCAACAGCTTCTCCTGGTCTCCGTCGGTGCAGAAGCCGCACTCGGCCATGTGGATTATTTCGGCGCCGGCATCGGTGTCCTGCAGTTGGATCACGTCGACGTCATCCGGGCTGACACCGGCCTTTTCGAATGCGGCCCGGGCGGCGTAGACGGTGGGGGAGACGTCCTCGTCGACCGGGGCGAAGGTGGTGTTCACCTCGTACGCGCCGTACTTGCGGGTGCGCAGTTCGATCGCCTTCAAGTACACCGGCTTGTCGGAGTAGCGATGGGCGATGTCGGCCCGGCACAGCACCGCAGCCGCGGCACCCTCATCCGGAGCGCAGAACATGTACTGGGTGAGCGGATAGTTCAGCATCGCTGAGTTGAGGATGTCGTCTTCGGGTATTGGCTTGCGCCGGAACGCATTCGGATTCAACGCACCGTTGCGGAAGTTCTTCGCCGCCACCTTGGCCAGCGTCCGTTGGGAGATGCCGTGGTCGTGCAGGTAGCGATTGGCCTTCATGCCGAAGAACTGAGTGGTGAGGTACTGGCCGTTCTCGGCGTACCAGCGCGGCATCCCGACCAGTGCGGGATCTTCGGTGAAAGCACCCCGTGGATGCTTGTCCAAGCCGACGGCGATGCCGATGTCGTAGTCGCCCAGTCGAATTCCGTCGGCACACGCCTTGACGGCGCTGGCCGCCGTGGCGCAGGCATTGAAGACGTTGGTGAAGGGTATGCCGGTCAGCCCCACCATCGCGACGATGGCGTCCGGGTTGGCGACGGTCCAGCTGCCGCCGGTGGCCGCCTGAATATCGGACCATCGCACGCCGGCGTCGGCCACCGCGGCGAAGATCGCCTCGACGCCCATTTGCATGGCGGTCTTCCCCTCGAATCGCCCGAAGGGGTGGAGGCCTACGCCAATGACGGCTACTTCATTCACACTGCGCCTCCCGCTATGCCCGCAAAGATAAATGTCTATAATACTGTAACCATTACCGTTGATCGTGCCGAATGGGTGTCGTGTGGCCGGGAAAGGCTATGAGATGACGACGTTCGACGTGCCGGTCGGCGACATCAGCACCAGAGGGGCGGCGTCATGACCACTGCCACAGTGATTTTCGACCCCTTCTCCGACGAGTTCTTCAACAATCCGTACGAGACTTACCGGCGCATGCGGACGGAAGCTCCCGTCTATTACAGCCAGGAGTACGACTTCTACGCATTGACCCGCCACGAGGATGTGGCTGCGGCGTTCAAGGAACACGAGACTTACTCGTCGGCCTATGGGGTGGATCTCGCTCAGGTGCGCAAAGGCCATGTCACCGAGCACGGGTCGATCATCGCCATGGATCCGCCCGCACATCGTCGCATGCGCGGATTGTTGAACAAGGTGTTCACCCCGCGCGCCATCCAGGCGTTGCGTCCGCTGGTGACGGAATCAGTCGACAAGTTCCTCGCTGCTGTCGATCCGGACGGCTTCGACTTCGTCCAGGACTTCTCGGCGCTTTTCCCCGTCGATGTGATGACCACCCTGCAGGGGGTGCCGGAGCAGGACCGCCAGCAGATCCGGTTGTGGATCGACGACCTACTGCACCGCGACGCCGGCGAGGTCGAGATGAGCGAGGCCGGCCTGAAGTCCGCCGTCGACATGGCCATCTACTATTACCGCCTCACCAAGCGGCGCCGCGAGAACTTGGGTGACGACTTGTTGAGCAGGCTCATCCAGGCCGAGATCGAGCGCGACGACGGCGAGATGACACCGCTCAGCAACATCGAAATTACCGAGTTCGCAACGTTGTTGGGCGGCGCGGGTGCAGAGACCGTCACCAAGCTGCTCGGAAACGCCGCAGTGGTGTTCGCCAGGAACCCCGACCAGTGGCAGAAGCTGCTGGACGACCGCGCCAAGATCCCGCTGGCCGTGGAGGAACTGTTACGTTACGAGGCGCCCGCGCAGTACAACGTGCGGCGCTCGACCCGTGAAGTCACGCTGCACGGTGTGACGATCCCGGCGGGCAAACCCGTGTTCTTGGTTGGGGGTTCGGCCAACCGGGATGAACGGGCGTGGACCGACCCGGACGTGTTCGACATCGAACGCGACCGCACCCAAGCGCAGAATCTCGGTCTTGGCTACGGCATCCACAGTTGTTTGGGAGCGGCGCTGGCGCGCCTGGAGAGCTCCATCGCACTGGACAGGATGCTCGATTTCATGCCCCGCTACGAGGTCGATTGGGCCGGCTGCAGACGAGTCAACATGCAGAACGTAGCGGGTTGGAGCAACGTGCCGGTCCGGGTACTGCCCTAGCCGTCGGCCCGGCGGCGCCAGACCAGCGTGCTGTGCAGCCGCGTGCCCGACGCGGAGGTCGTGCTCGCCGAGAGTGTCAGCCGGTCGCCGTCGACCCGAGCGTGACGAAACAGTGGCTGCTGCAACAACTCCGGCATTGTCGCTATAGAAACATCGTGGCGCACCGTCCCGGCCGCATCGTCGACATCGAAGCGGCCGCCGTAGGAGATGTATTCGGCGCCCGGGCCCGGCGTCAATTGCGCGGACATGTGACCGTCAGCGGTGTAGAGGATCAGGCCGCTCGGGTGCTCGCCGAACGTGTTCCGCTGTTCACCGGTGTCCTCATTCCGGGTGACGAACGACTCCAGCCACCAACCGCCCAGCAGGGCCTGACGCAGATCGCTCATCACTCACTCCGTTCGCTGCTACCGCTCGCCTAGGTCAACCTGGCCCGGTTGACCCTACCGAATTGGTTACAGTAGCCTCCATGTTCATGGGCGGCAGGTGTGACCGGCGTCACCGGCGAACAACTGTGCCGCTCTGCTGATGATTGCCCCGCCCAATGCCGGAATCAAGGTCGACGGGGGCATTCCCCTGGACCTCCGACGGGTACCGACGGTCGCCGCCGAAGTCGAACGGCGCGGCTACGACGGCTGCTGGACCGGCGAGATCAACCACGATCCGTTTCTGCCAATGCTGTTGGCCGCCGAGCACACGTCGAAGATCGAGTTGGGTACCAGCATTGCGGTGGCTTTCGCGCGCAGTCCGATGACCGTCGCCAACCTCGCGTGGGATCTGCAGTCCTATTCCGGCGGCCGTTTCATCCTTGGGCTGGGCACACAGGTGCGCGCGCACGTCGAGAAGCGGTTCAGCATGCCCTGGAGCCGGCCGGTGGCACGGATGCGCGAATACGTCCTGGCGCTGCGCGCAATTTGGGACTGCTGGCAGAACGGAGGCCGGCTGAGCTTCGAGGGTGATTTCTACACGCACAAGCTCATGACGCCGATGTTCACGCCCGAGCCGCTATCCGGTCCGCTGCCAAAGGTTTTCGTGGCAGCCGTCGGTGCGGCGATGACGCGGATGTGCGGCGAGGTAGCCGACGGGGTCATCGCGCACGCGTTCACCACTCGGCGCTACCTGGACGAGGTGACCCTGCCGGCATTGCTGGACGGGGTACGGCACGCCGGTCGCGAGCGTGCTGACGTCGCGGTGACGTGCGCGGTGTTTGTGGTGACCGGCCGCACGGACGCGGAGTTGGCCGCCGCCGCCGCGGCCACGAAGAAGCAGATCGCCTTCTACGCGTCGACACCCGCCTATCGCAACGTGCTGGACCTGCACGGCTGGGCCGACCTGCACACGGAGTTGCATCGGTTGTCCCGGCAAGGGGAGTGGGATGCCATGGGCGCGTTGATCGATGACGAGGTGTTGGCGACCTTCGCCGTTGTTGCTCCCCTTGACCAGATCGCCGACTCGCTGCGCACCAGGTGCGACGGCGCGGTCGACCGCGTGTTGCCAGCCCTTCCAGGAGATTTGCCCGCGTCGACGGTGGCGAGCATCCTCGACGAGTTGCGCGGTAGAAAGGTTCCACATGGCCCAAATGGATAAGGTCATCGGCAGGACAGTCGTCGTCACCGGTGCGGCCCGAGGTATCGGCTTCGCGACGGCGGCCGCCCTGCTGGCCCGGGGTGCGCGCGTCGTCATCGGAGACCGCGACCAGGCCGCGCTGGATGCCGCCGTGGCCGAATTGGCCACCGTCGGTTCGGTTTACGGTCATTTGGTCGACGTCTCCGACCGTCGGTCGTTCGCCGACTTCCTGGACAACGCCCGGGCCGACGGCAGGGGGCGCATCGACGTGCTGATCAACAACGCGGGCGTGATGCCCGTGGGCTCGTTCACCGACCAGTCGCAGCAGGCGATTCGCTCCGCTCTCGAGGTGAACCTTTATGGCGTGCTCAACGGCTGTCAGCTGGTACTGCCCGAGATGGTGGATCGGCGTAGCGGCCACATCGTCAACATCGCCTCGATGGCGGGTGTGATGGCGATTCCGGGACAGGTCGTCTACGCCGCAACCAAGTACGGCGTCGTCGGGCTCAGCGTGGCGATGGCCGACGAATTCGCTTCGCGGGGAGTCGAAGTGAGCGTGGTGCTGCCGCCCTTCACCCAGACCGATCTGATCGCGGGGACGAAGTCCTCCGGAGTGGGCAAACCGGTCGGGCCCGAGGTGGTAGCCGCGGCGGTCGTCGGCGCTCTGGACAAGCCGCGCACCTACGTGGCGTTGCCGCAGCCAACCCGTCTCGTCGGGCCGCTGGTGTCGATGCTGGGGGCGCGCGGTAGGCGTTGGTTCAACAAGAGAATCGGTGCGGACAAGCTGTTTCTCGATGACATCGACCACACGGCACGGCGGTTCTACGAAGAACGCGCTCAAGCCGCACTCGGCGTCGCGGAGCGTCAATGACGGGCGCAGACGAGGCTCGCGTGCCTGGCGCCGGCCAGCGCGCGCTGGTCATGGGTGCGAGCGGCAATGTGGGATCGTCGGTCGTTCGTCACCTCGCGCGCGCCGGCGCCGATGTCCGGGTGATGTTGCGAAAGTCCAGTTCCACACTGGGAATTGACGGATTCGACGTCGAGCGGGTTTATGGGGACATCTTCGACACCGAAAGCGTCACCGCGGCAATGTCGGACCGGGACGTCGTCTACTACTGCGTGGTGGACCCCAGGGCGGAATTGCGTGATCCCGCTCCGCTGTTCAAGACGAACGTCGAGGGCCTCCGCAATGTGCTCGACGTGGCCGTGAACGCCAACCTGCGGCGTTTCGTGTTCATGAGCACGATCGGCACGATCGCCGTCGGTGTGAACGGCGAAACCGTCGACGAGGACACACCTTTCAACTGGGCGGACCAGTGCGGCAGCTACATCGAATCGCGGCGCCAGGCTGAGCAACTGGTGCTGTCCTACGCTGCCGAGCGCGGACTGCCCGCCGTGGTGGCGAACGTGTCGAACCCTTATGGCCCACCGGATTGGCAGCCCCGGCAGGGGATGATCGTTCAATACGCCGCGCTGGGCAAGTTGCCGTTCTACATCCGCGGCGCGGGGTCGGAGGTCGTCGGCATCGACGACGTCGCCGAGGCGCTGGTATTGGCGGCGGAACGTGGACGGGTAGGCCAGCGCTACATCATTTCCGAGCGGTACATGACGCACCGGGAAATGGCCACCATTGCCGCACAGGGTGGCGGTGCCCGACCACCGCGCATCGGCCTGCCCATGGCAGCGATGCACATATCCGGTCGCATCGCCGATGCGGTCAGCGCGTTGACCGGCCGTACCCTTCCGATGAGCAGGCAAAGTGCGAAGTTGGTGGAGATGACGTCGCCGGCCAGCCACGCCAAGGCCACCCGCGAGCTGGGCTGGCATCCGAGGCCCACCGAAGACTTCATCCGACGCGCCGCCGAAAACTACGTCGCGAGAGCACGATTACCCAGTCGTTGACTCTGCGCCTAGGGCGGCAAAGTCCGGGTAGACCGCGCCGTCAGCGCAGAGTCAATGTGCAAAAGCCCAGCCAAGCCGGGTCTGACCTGCCTAGTATCTGCTAGGAGGGAGCGCCCATGTCGTATGTGATTACCGCGCCCGAGGCACTGGCCGCGGCGGCGGGGGAGCTGGCCGCGCTGGGCGAAACGATCAAGGGGGCCGCCGCAGCCGCGGCGTCGTCGACGACGGGGATTGCTGCGGCGGCCGCCGACGAGGTGTCGACGGCTATCGCGAGCTTGCTCGGCGGTTATGCGCAAGAGTTTCAATCGTTGACCGCGCGGACGATGGTGTTCCACGCTGAATTCGAGCGCGCGTTGAGCGTGGCGGGTGCCGCATACGCCGCCGCCGAGGCGGCGAGCCTTTCCCCGCTGCAGTCGCTGCTGCAACCGCTGTTCGGCGGGACGGTGGGCCCCGACGTCGCAACGGTGGGAGCGGTGCTCAACTGGGCCACGGACGCGGTCGGCCTGGGCGGGGTGCTGAACTTTCCCTCCACAGTGGCCGCTCCGGGAATCGACGGGGTGACCGGAGTCAAGCTCGGTTTCTCGTTCATCAAGATTCCGGTGGCCGGTTCATTCCTCGGCATTCCGTACGGGTATGAGTACCCCGCCCCCGCTTTCTGGTACTTCCCGACGCAGGCAGACGGTGCGGTGTCCGCCGTCGGAACCACCTATTTGTCCCACGGCTTCGCGGCGATCGGCTGGTTCTACCAGCCGCTGGCCATCGAGTTGGCGCACCAGACGAACAGTGTGGTGGTCACGCCCACCATTCCGTTTCTTCCCTTCCCCCTCGGCCTCTGGATGAGCAGTCCGGAGATGCAGCAGGGCGTGGGCTCATTGTTCCTGGGCAACCAGACAGCGCTGAACATCGGCGCACAACAAGCCGGTTACCACGGCATTCTGCCCTCGGATTTCATCCTGACCGGTCACTCCGCCGGCGGTAACCTCGCCACGATGGCAGCCAGCAATTACCTGAACCTCGGGGGCGACGCCAGCCTGCTTAAAGGGGTGGTGATGTTTGACGGGGTGGCCGGCAATGCGACGGCGTTCGGGGATGCGATCGCCAATTTGCAGGCAGCGAGTATCCCGGTGTATTCCGTGATCGCGCCGCCTCAGCCGTGGAACGCTAACGGCACGACCGCGGCACGGCTGGCCACTTTGTATGCGGGACAGTTCTACGGGGTCGAGATCGTCGGCGGTTCGCATGTCGACTCGATGATCGGTGGGCATCCCCTCGTCGCCCTCGCCGCCCAATTGGTGACCGGGTTCTCGCCGCCGGGCGCCACCGCGGCCGTCTATACCCTGTCCACTGGCTGGATCAACGACCTCTATCACGGGGGAACGCCCGCCGCCCCGATATACGGCATCTACGGACCCGGCGGACCCGGCACCCCGTACGTGCCGCCCGGCGGCCAGCAGATCATCCTGGGGCCGGCTACCGGAATCGTGCTGGGAGGCTAGTCGTGTCGTTTCTGGTTGCGGCTCCGGAAGCCCTCGCCGCGGCAGCGGCGGACCTGACCCAAATCGGCGAGGCCATCGAGGAGGCGGTCGCCGCCGCAGCGCCCTCGACGGCGGGGATTGTCACGGCCGCCGCGGATGAGGTGTCGCTGGCTGTTGCGCAGCTGTTCGGCGGCCATGCCCAGGATTTTCAAGCGCTGACCACGCGAACGATGTTGTTGCAAGCCGAGTTTGAGCGCGCGTTGACCTCCGCGGGTGCGGCATATGCTGCCGCTGAGGCCGCGAATGTGGTTCCGCTGCAGTCGCTTTCGCTTGGCCGCGCAACCCTCGGAGCGGTGCTCAACTCGGCCACCAACGCCGCAGGTCTGGGTGGGGTGCTGCATTTCCCGTCTACCGTGGCCGTCGCGGGCATCGACGGAGTGACCGGCGTCGAGATCGGGTTCTCGTTCCTGCGCATCCCCATTGGCGGTTCGGTTCTCGGCATTCCGTATGGGTACGAGTGGCCCGCTCCCGCTTTCTGGTACTTCCCGACGCAGGCGGACGGAGCGGTCAGCGCCAACGGCACCGTTTATCTGCAGCACGGCCTCGGGGCGATCGGCTGGTTCTACCAGCCACTGGCCATCGAGTTGGCGGGGCAGACCAACAGCGTCGTCGTCACTCCCACGGTGCCGCCGTTTCCGTTGCCGTTCGGTCCCGGGATCTTCAGCGGGGAGTTGCACCAAGGCGTGGCCTCGATGTTCCTAGGCGATCAAACGGCACTGAACATCAGCGCGCAGGCGGCCGGTTATCAGGGCACGCTGCCCGAGCAATTCATCTTGACCGGACACTCGGCCGGCGGCGGCGTCGCAGTAACCGCGGCGGGCGATTACGTCGCGGCGATCGGCTCAAACGCCGCGGCAAACAACCTGCTCGGGGTGGTGCTGTTCGACGGGGCCGACATCAATTTCTTGCACTTCGCGGCTTCGATAACCAACCTGCAGGCGGCGGGCATCCCGCTGTATACGGTGACCGCGCCGCCCCAGCTTTTCAATGGTTTCGGCATCCCCACGAATTACTTGGTCAGCATGTACCCGGGCCAGTTCGTGGGAGTGGAGATCGTCGGCGGCTCGCATATCGATCCGATGCTGGGCGCCAAGCCCGTCATCGACTTCGTCGGTCAGCTCATTACTGGGTTCTCGCCGCCCGGCGCCACCGCAGCCATATATAGCCTGGCTACGGGTTGGATCAACGACTTCTACGCCGGGGGAGGACCGACCAACCCGATATACGGCGTCTACGGCTCCGCTGGCCAGCACATCGCCCTGGGTCCGGCAACCGGGATCGTGCTGCCCGCCCGTTAAACAGTCAGCCTTGGAGCGCCTGCTCCCGCGCCCACCGGTAGTCGGCCTTGCCCGAGGGGCTGCGCTGCAGGACGGGGCGGAACACGATGGCTTTGGGAAGTTTGTAGCGCGCCAACGACTTTCCGGCGTGCGTGACCAACTCGTCGGCTTCGGCGGTGGCTCCCTCCGCGAGCGCGACGATCGCGACGACTTCCTGGCCCCACCGTTCGCTCGGGCGTCCGGACACCACCACGTCGGCCACCGCGGGATGCGATGCGATCGCCGTTTCGACCTCCTCGGCGAAGATCTTTTCGCCGCCGGAGTTGATCGTCACCGAGTCGCGGCCGAGCAGTTCGATGCGGCCGTCAGTGAAGTGGCGGGCCCGGTCGCCGGGCACCGCGTACCGAACCCCGTCGATGACGGGGAACGTCGCGGCGGTCTTGGCGGCGTCGCCCTTGTAGCCGAGTGGAACGTAGCCACGCTGGGCCAGCCAGCCGTTCCCGTCGTGACCGGGCGCCAGGATGGTTTCCAGGTCCTCGGCGGCAACGAAGGTGTCCGGGCCCGCGTTGAACGTGCCCGTCGACACCGCCCCCGATGTGGACAGGTGGTGCATCTGGGCGCCGGTTTCCGACGAGCCGACGCCGTCGATGACCATGGCGTTGGGCAGGACCTCGATCAGGCGCTGCTTGACATACGGGGTCAACAGCGCGCCGCCGTTGGCAATGACCGCCAACGACGACACGTCGGCTATGCCCTTCTCGATCGCGGCTACCAACGGCCTGGCTATCGCGTCGCCCACCACCGTCACCACCATCACCCGCTCCCGCTCGATGGTGCGAACGACCTCCTCGGCGTCCAAATGGTCTACCACGGAGGGGAATACGATGGTCTGGCCGGTGTTCATCGCCGTCATCACGCTCCACTGCGCGGCGCCGTGGATCAGCGGCGGCAGGATCATCAGCTTGGTGCCCGGGTTCGCGCCCACCCGCGTGACGATCTCGTCGACCGAGGTCACGAACTGGCCGCTGACCAGGTCGCGGCCACCGAAGGACGTCATGAAGATGTCGTGTTGGCGCCACAACACACCCTTCGGCATACCCGTCGTGCCGCCGGTGTAGAGGACGTATAGGTCGTCGGGCGAGTGCCGCACCGGGGGTTGCTCTGCGACAAGTTGCGCGCCCAAAGTCAGGGCTTCCTCGTAATCCACTGCGCCGTCGAGCAATTCGTTGCCCGAGTCGTCGGCGATCTGGATCAGCACGCGCAGGTTCGGGAGATCGGGGAGGACCTCGGCCACGCGCGGTGCGAATGCGGAGTGGTACAGCAGCGCGCTCGCACCCGCATCGGACAGCAGGTATTGCAGCTCGTTCTTCACGTAGCGGAAGTTGACGTTGAACGGAGCGACCCGGGCGGTGAAGCTGCCCAGCAACGCCTCGACGAACTCGTTTCCGTTGTAGGCGTACAGGCCAAGCAGGTCCTGTCCCACCTCGTGGCCGGCGAGTTCGGACCGCTCGGTGTGACAGCCCAGTCCCTGCGAGCGCAGGTACGCGGCGAGCTGTCGTGATCGCTCGACGATCTGCGCGTAGGTGTAGCGCCGGTCGCCCTGAACGACCAGTTCTCGGTCGGGTATGGCGGCCGCCACCGCCGCCGCTACTTCAGGAACCGTGAATTCCGTGGTGACCAAGGTCAATCCTCTCCGCGAGCAGACACAAACTCGTACTCATGAGGCTCGCACAGCACAATTTTGTGTCTGCTCGCGCGGTCAGGGTTGGTGGGGGAGTAGGCGAACCATCAGGCCGCTGGCTTCGCTGAGCAGGGTGTCGTCGGCGCTGGTCATGGTCGCCGCGATGAAGACCTTACGGCCCTCCTCGTGGCTGATGCGCCCATGTGCGACGAGCGGCTGGTCGATCGGGGTGATGGCCCGGTAATCGACATGCAGATAGCCCGTCCGGGTGGGGGGAATGTCGGCGGTGGAGACCACCATGCCGAAGAGCCAGTCGTAGAACAACGGGATCATCCCGCCATGCACGGCGTTGTTTCCGCCCACGTGCGACCTGGTGAAGTGCCCCTCCATGGTGACGCCGTCGGGTCCGGATTCCTTGACGGTCCAGGGCGGCAGCAAGGGATGGCCCAGCCCGGGTAGTTCTAAGACTCGGCCGCCGGGCGCCTCGGTCTCCGGTGCCGGATGGCATTCGATTAGCGCACAGGCGTCCTCGACAAGGCGGGCCGCGCTGGCCCACAGTGCCGGATCGGGATTGGTCGACACGGTGAGATCCTGCAGCCGACGCAACGCGGCCACGAACTCTCCCAATTCGGGCTGCGGTGCGTCAACGGGTTTGATGTCGGGAAATCCGCCCTGCGTGCCGGAAGCGGTGTCGGTCATGCCGGCGCGCTCACGGGTTCGCGTGGCGGTACGTCATAGAATTGCGTAGCCCATTTACGAAGCGCCATATACCCTTTCGCGTCGACCTTGGACAACGGCGGGTGCTCCACGTATACCTGATAGCGCCAAATCTGCAGATCGTCGAAGACGGTTGACAGGAATTGCTTCTCGATAAGTTCGCGGAGCTTCCCCTCAGGCACCGGTGCGTCGTCGCCAGGGTTTCGCGGCCACCAGATGGAGTAGAACAGGTCCGAGCACTCGTCGTCGACCGGTGTGCAGGTGAATATCAGCCGATGATTCTGTGCGCCTTCGAAAACGCTGATTGCGCCGCCGAGACCGAACAAGTGGCTGTGGAACTTCAGCGCGAAATCGTCGGGGTTGTCGCTGCGGGCATCCGGCCAGCCCGCGGTGAACTGCCATTCGTGGTCGACGATCCGCCAGTCCAGCACACGAGGCGTCACCGTGGCGTGGTGCACGTACTCGAAATGCGCGCTGTCGGGGGCGTTCTCCGCCACGATCTGCGGATGTACCGGTTCGCGCTCGGCGCGCCGGGAGAACTCCGGATAGGCACGGTAGTAGGCCGCCGGGTCGGTCTCGAACTGCGGAAACTTACGGAAGATGTCCGGCATCTCCCACTGCGGCTCCTTGCCGTCGGGATGATGCCAAACGAACGCGCAGCCGTACTGCTCCATGACCGGGTACACCCGTAGCGTCAGTGCGCGGTTGGGGCGGTCCGGCTGGTACGGGATGTAGCGGTTGGTGCCGTCCGGTCCCCAGCGCCAGCCGTGAAACGGGCACTGCACGCAATCGCCGACGACCTTGCCGCCGTGGCCGATGTGCGCCCCGAGGTGTTTGCAGTGCGCCTCGAGTACGTGCAATTCGCCGCCCTCGTCACGGTAGGCGACCAGGTCCTCGCCGAAGTAACGCAGCGGCCGAACCTCGCCGACCGGGAACTCGGGCGACCATCCGATCATGAACCATCCGGTGACCTTCCACGTGAACGGAACTTTCACGGTGGCTCCTCCGCTGGGCTGATACTAAGTCCGTTACAGTATAGCTTTCAGCAGGTCAGCACCACGCGCGAGGAGGTGACCGGACGCAATGGTCGACGTTCTGGTCATCGGTGCCGGGTTTTCCGGGCTCTACATGCTGCACCGGCTACGACAGCTCGGCATTCGGGCCCGGATCCTGGAGGCGGCCGACGGCGTCGGCGGGACCTGGCTGTTCAACCGCTACCCGGGTGCTCGCTGCGACATCGAGAGCATCGAATACTCCTACAGCTTCTCGCCGGAGATCGAGCAGGAGTGGGAGTGGACGGAAACGATGCCGGCCCAGCCCGAGGTCGAGGCATACCTCAACTTCGTCGCGGACCGGCTGGATCTTCGCCGCGACATACAGTTCAACACCCGGGTCGTCGCCATGGTCTTCGACGAGGACGCCGCCGCCTGGGTGGTGCGGACCGATTCCGGTGAAACGGTCACCGCTCCGTTCGTCGTCGCCGCCACGGGCATCCTGTCGGTGCCGCTGGAGCCCGATATCCCCGGGATGTCGACCTTCACCGGCGCCTCGCTGTACACCAGCCGGTGTCCGCGCGAGGGCTTCGACCTCACCGGCAAGCGGGTCGGTGTCCTCGGCACCGGCTCGACCGGGGTGCAGCTCATCCCCGTTGTGGCCCGGGAAGCCGCTCAGCTCTTCGTATTTCAGCGGTCCGCACCCTACACCCTGCCGTGGCAGGTGCGCCGGTTCGAGCCGGGTGAACTCGATGAGATGAAGGCCCGTTACGGCGAAATTCGGGCGGCCCAACGCGACCATCCGATCGGGGCGGCCAGGCTCAGCGCGTTCTCGGTATTGCTCGAGATGCTGGGCAGTCCGCCGCTGAAATCGACGAGTCGAGAGGAACAGCTACGCGCCATCGAGGAACACGGCGTGCTCGGCGCGCTGAACTGGAGCGACGTGTTCTTCGACATCGAAGCGAACCGCACGGCGGCCAGTCTCTACGGGGAAGCGGTGGCCAGGATCGTCACCGATCCGGAAACTGCCGCCGCGCTGGTGCCGCAGCACCCGTTCGCCTGCAAGCGGCCCATCATCGACCAGGGCTACTACGAGACGTTCAACCGGGACAACGTCACCCTGGTCGACCTGCGCAAGCAGCCGATTCGCGAGGTGACGCCCAACGGTATCCGCACCGCGGCCGGCCAGTACGACCTCGACGTGATCATCTACGCCACCGGGTTCGACGCGATGACAGGTGCCTTGAGCCGCATCGACATCCGCGGCCGAGAGGGGTTGTCGCTAGGGGAGTTCTGGCGCAGCGAGGGTGCGTTGTCCTACCTGGGCTTGGCGGTCGCCGGATTCCCCAACCTGTTCACCATTCAAGGTCCCGGCAGTCCGAGCGCGGCAACCAATTTCGTGGCCGCACTCGAGCAACATGTCGAATGGATCGGCGATTGCATCGCGCACCTGCGCGCCAATGGGATCCGCATCGTCGAGGCGTTGCCCAGCGCGCAGCAGGAGTGGATGGAGCACGCGGCGGCGCTGGTCGCACCGACGGTGCTAGTGCATCCAAGCTGTCGCTCCTGGTACAACGGGGGCAATGTGCCGGGCAAGAAGCGAATGTATCTGGGATATACGGGGGGGATCCCGGAATACCGCCGCCGCTGTGACGAGATCGCGGCCGGCGGCTACTCCGGATTCAAACTCACGTAGGGAGTAGGTATGTCGACGGCAACGCGCGCCCGCGAAATGGCCCGCGAAATGGCCCTAGTGGTGCCGAGAACGGTATCGGGCCTGAACGAGTCGACCGGATGGGTGCCGACCTCGCCGCGCGGCGTGCGGCAGTTCGGCGAAGTGTTTCTGGACGAGCTTGTGCTGAGCGGCTTTTCGCTACTGGGTGCGAATCTGCCTAGCGATATCCGGCCGCTGGACGGCTGCACCGCAGCGGCCGAGGAACTGTCCGCGCTGGGCATCGACGGTGCGCACGCCGACCCGGAACCGCTGCTGATCCGCACGATCAAGCGACGCCGCGTGGGCAGTCTGGCCTACGAACGAATGACATTCCGGCACGAGCCGGAGTTGCCAAACACGTTGCTGGCAGAGGGCTTTGGCGGCCCCGCAACGGCGGTGGTGCACCTGTGTCGGCACACCGACGGCCCGCGCCCTTGGCTGGTGTGGGTGCACGGCGCGGGTCAGGGGCGTGCGGAAGACCTGTTGCTGTCGCGGATCGATCGCGTGCATCGCAAACTGGGCTTCAATGTCGCGATGACCATTCAACCGGGTCACGGCAGTCGGCGTCGCGAGTGGCCGCAGTATCCGGACATGGATCCGCTGGGCAATGTTGCGGGCATGATACGGGTGGTGTCGGAGGTGCGCGCGGTGGTGCGGTGGCTGCGCCGACAAGCCACCGCCGTTGTGATAGCTGGGATTTCGATGGGCAGCCCGGTTGCCGCGCTGGTCTCTCATCTGGAAGACGATCTTGATGGGGTCGCGGTGTACACGCCGATCCTCGGCCTCAACTCGATGATCGCGCGCCACCTCGGCCGGTGGGGGCCGTCTCGGACTGAGATCCGCAAGCTGCTGGGATCACCGGAGGTGTCGGCGCTGACCTCGGTGATCGACCCGTTGGCCGTGGTGCCAACTCCGCCGCGGCATCGCCGACTGATCGTCGGCGCCTGGCACGACCGGATGGCGATGCGCGAACCCGCGCTCGCGTTGCAGGAACGTTGGGGCGGCGAGTTGTACTGGTATGACGGCAGCCATGTCGGACATGTGTTCTCGCGGCGCGTACAGCGGGTGTCGGAGCGATTCCTGCGCGGGGTCGCCCAAGATGCGGGGCGTGCGTGACCGCTCCCGCGCGGACGGCGCGCGAAGTGGTGGAGTTGTACAACCTGGTGGTGTGGAATGAGCGCAACCTCGCACTCGCGGAGGAATTGTTCGCCGACACGGTGATCCGCCACGAGGTCGGCGGGGCACACACGCTCACCCGCGAGCAGGCGGTCAAACGGGTCGAGGACATGTGGGCACTGTTCGACAAGCTTCGCTTCGACCTGAATGTCGTGGTCGCCGGTGACGACGGGGAGCACGTCGCTATCGTCTACGACTCCGCGATGACCCTGAAGGACGGCAACGAAACCAACATTGGCAGCATCGAGGTGTTCCACGTCGTCGACGGCAAGATCACCGAGGTGTGGAACTGCGGCTACCAGCAGGGGGTTTGGAAGTGAGCTTGGAATCGGGCGCTAGCCCGCTTAATGAGTTGGGTTATTACCTCTTGGCGGGAGCCGGGGGAGAGGGCCCGGCGACGCTCATGGATGAGGCGCGTCGCGGTGAAGAGTTGGGCTTCGGCACCGCATTCATCTCCGAGCGGTGGAACGTGAAGGAGGCGTCATCGCTCGTCGGCGCGGCCTGTGCGGTGACCAGCCGGATGCAGATCGCCACCGCCGCAACGAATCACAACACCAGGCACCCACTGATCACGGCATCGTGGGCGACCACCATGCACAGGTTGTCGGGAGGACGCTTCACGCTGGGCATCGGCCGCGGTATCGCGGCCATCTACGCGGCGTTTGGCATACCCGCCGTGACGACGGCGCAGATGGAGGATTGGGCACAGGTGATGCGCCGACTGTGGCGCGGCGAGGTGATCTTCAACCACGATGGCCCGATGGGCAAGTACCCCATCCTGTTTCTCGACCCCGATTTCAACGAGGATATTCGCTTGGCCCTGGTGGCCTTTGGGCCCAACACGCTGAAACTCGGCGGACGCGCCTTCGACGACGTCATCCTGCACACCTACTTCACCCCCGAAACGCTCCAGCGCTGCGTCGCCACCGTCAAGAACGCCGCCGAGCAGGCCGGCCGCGACCCGGACAGCGTGCGGGTGTGGTCATGCTTCGCCACCGTTGGCGACCACTTGCCCGAGCAGTTGCGGTTGAAGAAGACCGTGGCCCGGCTGGCCACCTACCTACAGGGCTACGGCGATCTGCTGGTGCAGACCAATGGCTGGGATCCCGCTGTGCTGCAACGGTTCCGGGCGGATTCGGTGGTGACGTCGATCGCGGGGGGAATCGACCACAAGGCCACACCCGAGAAGATCGAACACATCGCGACGCTGATTCCCGACGAATGGCTGGAACCGTCGGCCACCGGTTCGCCTCAGCAGTGTGTCGACCGGATTCGGCGCGAATTCGACTACGGCGCCGACGCGCTGATCATGCACGGCGCCACCCCTGACGAACTAGAGCCCGTCGTCGAGGCCTACCGGGCGCGGCGGGACTAGTTCCATGGCGCTATCCAGGTTGCAACGGCTGGAGAAAATCATCACCCCGCTGCCCGAGGCGACCCGGGTCGATATCGAGGCGTGGGGAGGCCAGCCCACGTTTCGGGTGCGCGGCCGCAACTTCGTCTTCGCGGCCAATGACGGGTCGAGCATTTCGGTAAAGCTCTCCCAGGCCGAAGCGGCTGCGGTGGTTGCCTCCGATCCCGACGCCGAACCGACGGGTTACGGGTTGGGTCGACACGGGTGGGTTTCGATCCGCATCGCCGCCCGCGCCAGTGCCGAACGTTGGCGCGAAATCGAGGAATGGGTGCATACGTCCTACAGCCTCGTCGCCCCCAAGACATTGGCCAGAAAAGCCGGCCTGTTGCCCTGAAGGTCCCACCGCGAGCGACCGCAAAATGCCAAGAAATGTGGCCCTAGAGCGTACATATGGGGTCGCTCGCGGTCGGTGCCTACGGCAGGATCACGGTGCGGGTCACCGGTTCTGGCGCGGCTTGGCGGCTGTAGATGGCGCGCTGCAGGCTGGCCAGCAGCGCGTCGCGCGTCTCGCGGGGATCGATGAGTTCGTCGAAGCCCATGTTCGCGGCCGACCGATACGAGGCCTGCAGTTCGGCGTTGCGTAGCTTTGCCGAAAGATCCTCGCCGGCATTCGAGGCACGACTTAATGCCGCGGCGCTCATGGCTCCCATGGTGGCGCCCGGATAGGCGAAAGTGGCCGCCTGATGGTCGAACCCGAGCAGCGACATGACCATCGACCCGAAGCCGTAGGCCTTACGCAGTGTCACGTGCAGCTTGATCGTCGTCGCGGCGGTCTGGGCGGCGAACATCCTTGCGCCGCTGCGCAGCACGCCCTGGCGCTCCGAGCGGCTGCCGGGCAGCATGCCGGGGTTGTCGGCCAGGAAGATGATCGGCAGGTGGAAGGAGTCGGCCACCATGATGAAATGTGCTGCCTTGTCGGCCGCGTCGGCGTCGATGGACCCGGCCAGCACGTGCGGCTGGTTGGCGACGACGGCGACGGGATGACCACCCAGATGCGCCAGCGCGCAGATGATCGCCTTTCCGAACGCGGGCTGCACCTCGAACCAGTCCGGCCGGTCGAAGACCACGTCGAGCACCGCACGCATGTCGTAGACGCGACGGTTGTCGCGGGAAACGATGTCGAGCAATTCGGGTGTCGGTCGCGGCCCCGCTGACTCGTCCCGCTCGTTTTCGGATAACGAGGGCGGGTACGACCAGGCGCTCGGCGGAAAGTACGACAGGTAGCGGCGGATCTCGTCGATCACAACCTCGTCGTCCTCGGCGACGTTGTGGATCACCCCGCTGGGCAGCGCCACGTCCGGCCCGCCGAGGTCCTCTTTCGAAATCTCTTCGCCCGTAGACTCTTTGACCACCGGTGGCCCGGCGGTGAAGATGGTGCCCTGCCTACTCATGATCCGGAAGTCACACACCGGCGCTACCAGGGCGCCGTGCCCCGCCGACGGCCCCAGCACCGCGGCCACCGTCGGCACCCGACCCGAGCATTGCGTCTGGGCCAGCAGGTCGGTGGGCGAGCGCCCATAGTGCCCGCCGGTGGGCCGGAACCCGGCGCCGTCGAGCAGCATCACCAGCGGGACCCGGTCGCGCAGTGCGAGTTCGGCGATCCGGTAACGCTTGGAATTGCCGCCGGGTCCGATGCTTCCGGCCAGTGTCGTGAAATCCTCGGCGCCGACCATCGCCGGCACCCCGTTGATGTAGCCAGAGCCGATCACGATGGCGTCGGCCGGAACGTCACCGCCGACCAGCGTGCCGAGTTCGCGGAAGGTGCCGGGGTCGAGCAGGCGCTCGATGCGCGCCCGGGCATCGAGCTTGCCCATGCCGCGGTGCTTGTCGAGCCGTTCCGGCCCGCCCATGCCGCGCGCATGTTGACGGCGACGGTCGAGGTCCTCGAGCGTCGCCTCCCATTCCTCCGCTTTCGTCATGAGTCTGTCCTACATACTGGATCGCTTACTGTAAAGTTGCCCGCATGGGTAGCGCCGCCCGCCTCAAGGTCGACGGTGGAATTCCGAATCAGCTCGCCAAAGCCGCCGACGCGGCGCGCAACCTGGAACAGCGTGGGTATGACGGCGGCTGGACGGCCGAAACCAGTCATGACCCTTTCCTTCCTCTACTACTGGCCGCCGAGCACACGTCGCGTATCGAGCTCGGCACCAACATTGCGGTCGCTTTCGCACGCAACCCGATGATCGTCGCCAACCTGGGTTGGGATTTACAGGCGTACTCCGAAGGCCGCTTCATCCTAGGGCTGGGAACCCAGATTCAGCCCCATATCGAGAAGCGGTTCAGCATGCCGTGGAGTCATCCGGCGCGTCGCATGCGGGAATTCGTCGCTGCGCTGCACGCCATCTGGTCTGCGTGGCGGGATGGTGGAAAACTGCAGTTCGAGGGCGAGTTCTACACCCACAAGATCATGACGCCGATGTTCACGCCCGAACCGCAGCCGTACCCGCCGCCGAAGATCTTCCTGGCCGCCGTCGGTGAGGCGATGACCGAGCTGTGCGGTGAGGTCGCCGACGGCCATCTCGGCCACCCGATGGTCTCCAAGCGCTTTCTTACCGAGGTGACCCTGCCGGTGCTGGCGCGCGGCTTGGAACGCTCGGGTCGCGACCGCAGCGAGTTCGAGGTGTCGGCCGAGGTGATGGTCGCCACCGGCGAGAACGATGAGGAACTCGCCAAAGCCATGACCGCCGCGCGTAAGCAGATCGCTTTTTACGGATCCACGCCGGCGTATCGGAAGGTGCTTGAGGTACACGGCTGGGGCGACCTGCAGCCCGAGCTGCACCGCCTCTCCAAGCAGGGCGAGTGGGACACCATGGGCTCGCTCCTCGACGATGAGATGTTGCGGACATTCGCCGTAGTCGGCCCGGTCGAGGAGATCGGCGCGGCCTTGCGCGAGCGCTGTGCGGGCGTCGTCGACCGTGTGCTGCCGATTTTCTTTGCCGCATCGCAGAAATGTATTAGCGCCGCACTCAAGGAGTTTCACCAATGAGCGCTCCAACCAAGGCCCGGGATGACGCCGCAAAGGTTTTTGCGGACCCGCAGGCGTACACCGACGAGCCGCGGCTGCACGCGGCGCTGACCCACCTGCGCGCCAACGCCCCGCTGTCATGGGTGGAGGTGCCAAACTACAAGCCGTTCTGGGCGATCACCAAATATGCCGATGTCATGCACATTGAGCGCGAGAACATGCTGTTCACCAACTGGCCGCGACCGGTTCTGGCCACGGTGGAGGGCGACGAGATGCAGGCGGCGGTTGGTGTCCGCACGCTGATCCACCTCGACGACCCGCAACACCGGGTGGTCCGCGCGATCGGCTCGGACTGGTTTCGGCCAAAGGCGATGCGGGCGTTGAAGGTTCGCGTGGACCAGCTGGCCAAGATCTACGTCGACAAAATGATGGAGTGCGGGCCCGAATGCGACTTCGTGCAGGAGGTGGCGGTCAATTTCCCGCTCTACGTCATCATGTCGCTGCTCGGCATCCCGGAAGCCGACTTCCCCCGCATGCTCAAGCTGACCCAGGAGCTGTTCGGCAGCGACGACAGCGAATTCAAACGCGGCACTTCGGCTGAAGACCAACTGCCGGCGCTGCTGGACATGTTCCAGTACTTCAACGGGGTGACGGCTTCGCGCCGCGAGCAGCCCACCGAGGACCTCGCATCCGCCATCGCCAATGCTCGCGTGAACGGCGAGCCGCTGTCGGACATCGAGACCGTGTCCTACTACTTGATCGTCGCCACCGCCGGCCACGACACCACCAGCGCCACCATCTCGGGCGGCCTGCATGCCCTCGTCGAGCACCCGGATCAGCTGCAGCGCCTGCGCGACAACCTCGCACTCATGCCCAACGCCACCGAGGAGATGATCCGTTGGGTTACCCCGGTCAAGCACTTCATGCGCACCGCAGCCGCGGACACCGAGGTGCGTGGAACACCGATCGCTGCGGGCGAATCGGTTCTGCTCTCCTATGTTTCGGCCAACCGCGACGAGGACGTCTTCAACGACCCGTTCCGCTTCGACATCGGGCGCGAACCCAACAAGCACGTGGCCTTCGGCTACGGTGTGCACTTCTGCATGGGCGCCGCACTGGCCCGCATGGAGGTCAGCAGCTTCTTCACCGAGTTGCTGCCGCGCCTGAAATCTATTGAGCTGGCGGGAGATCCCCAGTTCATGGCGACGACGTTCGTGGGCGGGCTCAAGCACCTGCCGGTTCGCTACACTCTGGTCTGATATGACGCAGAAGACGATTGTCATCACCGGTGCCAGCGACGGGATCGGTGCCGCGGCGGCCCGACGACTGACCCAGAACGGGGGAAAGGTTGTCGTTGTCGGCCGTTCGGAAACCAAGACCAAAGCGGTGGCGACGGAGTTGGGCGCGGACTATTTCGTCACCGACTTCTCCGACCTGTCCCAGGTGAGGGCACTGGCGGACAAGCTCCGTTCGGAATACCCGCGCATCGACGTACTGGCCAACAACGCCGGCGGCATGAGCACGGCCGTCGTCATGACCGGTGACGGATACGAGCGGACGTATCAGGTGAACTACCTGGCACCGTTTCTGCTCACCACGCAGTTGATGGACGTGCTGGTCGAATCCCGCGCTACGGTCCTCAACACCACCAGCAACTCGCAGAAGCTGCTTCCCCGCGTCACGGTCGACCAGTTGGAGAACACCGCCCAGAGCCGGCCCAGCATTGCTTACGCGCGCACCAAACTCGCAATCATCCTGTTCACCAGGGAATTACATCGCCGGTACCACTCGCAGGGAGTCGCGGCCGCGACCTTTCATCCCGGCTACGTCAACTCCAACTTCGGTGACGCATCGGGCTCGAGATTTTTAAACTTCATGAAGCGTTACTCACCCCTCGAGCGATTCACGCTATCGGCCGACGAGGGAGCCGACCAGTTGGTCTGGCTCGCTTCGAGCACGCCGGGAGTTGATTGGCGGCCGGGTGAGTACTACTGGAAGCGCAAGGTCGCAAAAGCCCACAGATCGGCATACGACCCCCACCTCGCGAGCCAGCTGTGGGACCGCACGCTGGCCAAGGTCGCCGACTGAGCCTGAGTCGCGAGCTCCCCAGTCCGCGAGTGTGAATGCCACGACGGATTCTCGGCGAGTCGCGTCGCGCGGTTCACACTCGACGACCCGGCTCTCGGCGCTGTGACGCCAGGGCGGAAACTGGAGGCGTGTTAGCTGCCCATCACTCGATCTGTACCGGCAATTTCCCGCTCCGTTTCGAGCGCCTCGCGAGGTTGGCGGCGTGAGCACCCACACTGCGTTGGTAACCGGTGGCGGCTCGGGGATCGGTCGAGGGGTCGCCGAGATGCTGCGCGAGGCCGGCCACGACGTGGTGGTGTGGGACGTGTCGGGGGGAGACATCGACTGCGACGTCAGCGATGCCGACGCCGTGACGGCGGCGATGGAGCAAACCGTCCGGGAGCACGGAGTGCCTACCCGAGTCGTGACTTCCGCCGGCATCGGGTCGTCCGGCCTGCTGTTGAAGGTGCCACCCGCGGAATGGGAGCGGGTGCTGTCGGTCAACCTCACCGGCACCTGGTACACCATTCGCGCGGCCGCCCAGGCCATGATCGATGCCGAGGTGGAGGGTTCGATCGTTGCGGTCTCGAGCATCAGCGGCACCGTCGCCGACCGCGACATGGGTGCCTACTGCGTCTCCAAAGCCGGTGTGGACATGCTGGTGAAGGTCGCGGCGGTGGAGTGGGGTGTCCACGGCATCCGGGTCAATGCCGTCGGACCCGGCGTGACCCGGACCCCGATGCTGCCCAACGCCGAGACCTGGCCGGCGTGGATCGACGGCGTGTCCAAGAAAACAGCGTTGCGTCGCCTAGGCGAGCCGGAAGATGTGGCCGGCGCGATCGTCGGCATCCTTGAAATGCCCTGGGTGACCGGGCAAGTGCTACACGCCGACGGTGGGCTGGCGCTGCACAGCCCCATCGATGCGTACGGGCAAGTGGAAAAGCTGATGAGGCTCAAGCGCCTGCGAGCCATCGCGGAACAGCGCGACAAGGCCAAGAAGGATTAGTAGCGCCGCAGGTCACACCCCCGTAAAGTCGATCTCACAGCAACTTCACAGGCGGGAATGGGAAGGTGATTGCTGTCGGTTGCGGCTTTACTCGGCGGCAGTGCATAGATCACCGGCGCGGCGGGGGCCGGTAGCAGCTGTCCGGCTGACGGAATCGAGTGCGGACATTGTCGCGAAGACGTGCGCACCCGGCCGGTGATCTCGCGCCACGGACCCACGCGGTCCCGCTTGGGTCGCCGGATAAATGTGTTTCAGTGATACGGGGTAGCAATGCGCGAAAGGACAGCAAGCACTACGCAAGTCGTGCTGAAGAACGTCGTCTTCATCGTGGTTCTGCTTGCTCTAGGAGGCTGGCTCGGTCGCCAGCTCATCGGACCGTCGTCAACTCCCAGCGTGGACTACAACGTCGTCGCGCAAAGTTCGGACCAGGGAAGAAAATTCATCGTCCGCGACACCACGATCGAACCAGGCGGCAGCATTGGCTGGCACTGGCATCGCGGCCACGTCATCGCCGTCGTCAAGGAGGGGACCCTGTGGCATTTCGGCAGTGACTGCACCGTCGACGCGGTCTACAAGGCGGGTGACTCGTTCATCGAGCCCAGCGGACCCGAGCATGTCCATGACGGCAGAAACTTCGGGAAGACCCCCGTCGTGCTCGAGGTGCTCTACGTCATTCCCGAAGGCACACCGCTTCTCGACACGGCTCCGCCGCCGCCAACTTGCTAGTCGATGCCGAAATCGATGACCCCTCGGACGATTTCACCGTTGAGTAGGTCTTGGTAGGCGTCATTGATGTCATCGAGCCGATAGCGCCTGGTGATCATCTCATCGAGCTGCAATTGGCCGCTTTGGTAGAGCTTGGCCAGACGGGGGATGTCGACCTTGCCGTTGCACGAGCCAAATATGGTGCCAGCCAAGGTCTTATTCATCAGGATGAAGTCCTGCAGATCGATTTTGACCGACCGTGTCAGTTGCGAAGTCATGCCCGTCAGCACGCAGGTACCACCCTTGCGAGTGAGTTGAAGCGCGTCGCGGACGTCGGCGGGGGTGATCAGCGACGGCGAAACCACCACCGCGTCGGCCATCACGCCGTAGGTCAGGCCCCGCACCAGATCCAGCGCTTCGGCCACCGAAGCGGCGGTGTGCGTAGCGCCGAAGAGCTGAGCCGATTTCCGTTTGAAGTCCACCGGGTCGACGGCGACGATCTGCGCGGCCCCGTTGATCCGCGCACCCTGGATGGCCCCGGTACCGATTCCGCCGGCTCCAACAACGACGACGGTATCGCCGGCCCGCATGCCGGAACGATTCGCGACCGAGCCGTAACCAGTCGGAATCGCACAGGACAGTAGGGCGCTCGGTACCAGCGGAAGATCGGGTTCGATTTTCACGAGCGAATTCGTCGACACCACCGTGTGTTCGGCGAAGGCGCCGACCTTCGAGATGTGGCCCAACGGCCGGCCGTCGGAGGTGTGATGGCGGAAGGTACCGTCGGTGGGCATGCCAGGGGTCATGGTGCCGATGCCCGCGTCGCAGATGTACTCCATACCCGAAGCGCACCAACGGCATTGACCGCAGACGGCGACGAATGACATCACCACGTGGTCGCCGACGGCGAAATCGGTGACACCGGGACCGATTTCGCGGATGATGCCGGAACCCTCGTGTCCACCGATCGTCGGGAACATGGTGGGCAAACCCAGCGATCGCAGCACCTCATTGGGTGCCGACATGTCGCCCTTGAGGATGTGGTCGTCGGAGTGGCACAAGCCGGCGGCCGCCAGTTGAACCAGAACCTCGCCGGCCCGCGGAGCGTCGAGTTCGAATTCCTCGACGGACCACGGCCCGCCGACGTCGTGCAGGATCGCTGCCCGGCTTTTCATGCGGTGGGGGCGAAGGTGACCGGAAGTTTGTTCGGCGACCGGAAGGTGAGTCCGACGATCTTTGACTCCACGCCGGTTCCGTCGTCGGGGACGAACGTCAGATCCTTCACCCGGTCGAACAGGCTGTTCAGCATCACCCGCGTCTCCATGCGGGCCAGGTGCATGCCCAGGCACATGTGGATGCCGCCGGCGAAGGCGATGTGGGCCTGCCGTGGGCGGCGGATGTCGAACGTATTCGGGTCGGTCCAGCGCGTCTCGTCGCGGTTGGCCGAGCCCATGCACATGTCGACCTGCGCCCCCTCGGGGATTGTCTTGCCGCCGATCTCGACGTCCTCGGTGGTGGTCCGCGTCACCATGGTCAGCGGTGTCTCGAACCGCAGCCCTTCCTCGATCGCCATCGGTATCAGCGACCGGTCCCGGTAAACCATCTCCAGTTGTTCCGGGTGGGTCAGCAGCAGGTACAGCAGATTCCCCGACGAGCGGTACGTGGTCTCCAGCCCCGCCGGGAGTAACAGGCGCAGGAACGCGATGATGGCCTCGTCGGAGAGTTTCTGGCCGTCGATCTCGGCGGCGACCAGATCTCCGATGATGTCGTCGGTGGGTTTGCGGCGCCGCTGTTCGACCTGCTCGAGGAAGTAGCCATGCAGTTCGGCCGCGGCCGTCAATCCCGCCATGATGTCGGTAGGGATGGAGATGAGGTCGAGCGAAAGCCGGCGGAACAGGTCGAGATCCTCGGGGGGAAGTCCGAGCAGGACCGAGATGATCCTCGTCGGGAACTCGAACGTCACCGCCTTGACCAGATCCGCTTCGCCGCGGTCTTTGATCTCGTCGACCAGCGCGTCGCACACGGGACCGATGACCGACGGCTCCCAGCGCTCCAGCGCTGTGGCCCGGAACGCCTTGGCCACCAGGTTTCGATGGTCGTGGTGCTCCTTGCCGCCCATCGCCAGGATGGTGTGGCCCATCACCAAACCAATGGTTTTGTCGTATTCGGCCGAGGTGAAGATGCGGTCGTCGCGGAAGGCGTGGAAGACGTCGTCGTAGTTGAACAGGACCCACTCGTCCTTGGGGCGCAGTTCTTCCGGCATCTGCGAGGTGTCCGACAGGCTGCCATGCCACACCGGATCGGTACGCCGCATTTGTTCGAAGAACGGGTACGGGCTGGTTTCACCGGTGAAGTCGAGGGTGAGGGCCTGACCCTCGGAATCGAAGCGATCGGTGCTGAGCGACATCAGCGCTCCTCCCTGGGCATGAATATCGCTATCATAATATAAATAGCAACGAAGCCTCCAAGGTGGTGACTCCACCGGCACTGGGCCCGGGTGGCCAGCCGGATAACGCGCGTCAGTGTCCTCGCAACTGAGGTCGGCCGAAGCGCTGACCGGGGGACTGGCCCCCTGCATCCTGCTGAGTCGGTGGAGTTTCACGGCAATAGAATCCGACGTCGTGCACACCGGAACCAGCTGGATCACCTGATTGCTGACCGCTCGCGGTGCCAAGTACCGCATCTGTCATCACAGGGAGTCGCAGGTCTACCTCAAAGAAGGATTTGCATGACGCAGACGAATGTCACCCGGCCACAAAGCCTTAGCCGCATCGATCCGGCGCTGAGGGACGCCGCCGCCGAGCTGGGCATCGTCGAATTCAGCTTGGAAACTCTGCCCGCCGAGCGGGAACACGCCAACCGGGTCGCCGCCGACCGGGCCGCAGGAGTGGACACGACCGGCGTCACCATCGACGACCGCTCCATCACCGGTACCGACGGTCAGCAGGTGAATCTTCGCCTCTACCGGGGAGATGCCAGGTCCGGGCTGCCCGTGGTGATCTATGCACACGGTGGGGCTTTTGTGACGGGGAATCTGGACAGCGACCACCCGCAGTGCGTCGAGCTGGCCCGCGCGGCCGGTTGCCTGGTGGTATCGGTCGACTACCGGCTGGCGCCGGAGCACCCGTGTCCGGCGGCCATCGACGACCTTGAGGCGGCCCTGCGCCACGTCGTCGAGCACAGCGCCGAACTTGATGTCGACGCCGGGCGGGTCGCGGTGATGGGACGTGATGCCGGTGGGGCGCTCGTCGCCAGCCTTGCCCAGCGCATGTTCGACGACGAGGGGCCGAACATTCTGCTGCAGATCCTGCATCAGCCGATGCTGGACTCCGATGCGACGCCGTCACGGCGTGAGTTCCAGCGCACGCCCGGCCTCAACGGCCAGGCGGTGAGCCGCGCGTGGAGCCATTACCTGGGGCACGCCACCCCGTCGGGTCAACACGTTCCCGGGCACCGAGCCAACCTGGAGGGCTTGCCGCCGACATTCATCAGTTGCTCGGCGATCGACCCGTGCCGCGACGAAGCCATCAGCTACGCCAACCGGCTGTTGCACGCCTACGTGCACACCGAGCTACACGTGTTCGCGGCCACCTTCAATGGTTTCGACTCGGTGGTGCCGAGTTGGGTTGTATCGCAAGAGAACTGGGCGTTGCATGCCCGCTCACTGCGCCGCGCGTTCGCCGCTAGACCGGCGTGAACTTGGTGATCAGCCACTTACCGTCGACGCGAGCCATCGTCACCAACACGCTGCTTGCCGCCATCGTCGGATCGGGATGCTCCTTGCTGGTGGTGCTCTGATCGACGAACACCAACACCACTGCCGCGTCCGGATTCAACTCGGAAACCGCCGCACGCATCACGTGAGCGGTGGTCCTCAGCGACTTCTGCTTGGCCGCCGGCGCCACGATCTGCTGGGTGAATTGGTCGTAGTAGGACAGGAAGTCCCCGCCCAGATGCGACTTGGCGGTGGCGAAGTCCTTGTCGAGCGTGTCGGGTGAGTACGACAGCAACGCGACGGTGCCTTCCGACGCCGCGTTGATCACTTCGCGTGCGACCTTGGCATTGGTCATCTGATCGGGCTTGTACTGCTTGACGTACAGCCAAGCCGTCGCGCTGGCCGAGATCACCAGGAGCACGAACAGGATCACCGGGACTGGTCTGAGGGTGACCTGAACACGCCAGATGTCACGGCGCCACCGACTCGGGCGAGCGCCGGGCTCTTTGCCGCCCACCTGATCGTCGGACACGACGGCCGCATCGGTCACGTCGGACTCATCGGTCGCGTCGGCCAAGTCGGACTCGTCGGACAGGTGGGGGAGGTCAGGCTCGTCGTGGTCTTCGACCTCGCTGAACGCCCTGGGGGCCTCGTGTTCGGCGGCCACCGTCTCTAGGACGGTTGTTTCCGGATCCGGCTCGGTTGCCTGAATGGCTTCAGTCTCGTCGGCGTCGCGCACGTCATCGCTCACGGCACAAACTCAACTTTCGACATCTTGTATTGCCCGTCCTCTTCGGTCACTGTGACTCGGAGCCGCCACGCGCGCGGTTCATCTTTGGCCCCAGCGGAATTCGTGACCCGAGAGGTCGCCGAAACCAGCACCACGGCCGTGTGCCCGTCCATGGATTCGACCGCGGCCGCGTTCACCGTTCCCTCGGTGACCACCTTGGACTGCTCGACGACCTTGGTGAAATCTGCTGCGCGGGCCTGGAATTCGTTCTTGAAATCACCCGTCGAGCTGTCGATCACCCGCTGCACATCTTCTTTGGCCTTGTTGAAGTCGAGGGAAGTCATATTCACGACGCCCTGTTTGGCTCCGGCCACGAAGGCCGCAACGCGCTGCTCCCGCTGGTTGGCTTCGCGGTGCTGCCACATGATGTAAGTGCTGATCCCGACGAAGCCCAGGATGACAAGGATCGTGACCGCTTTGGCAATCGTCGACGGCCGCGGCACGCGGAGCCGGTCTCGCCAGGACTTCGCGACGGGCTCCGCTTCTTCGGCTTCTTCTTCGTAACCCTCGGTTTCGTCGTAACCCTCGTCCTCGTCGTAATACTCGTCGTCTTCGTAGTCTTCGTCCTCGTCGATGAGCGTCTCGTCGGCGAGGGCATCTTCGTCGTCGATTTCGGTGTAAGCGGCGTCGTCCGCACCTTCCGTCAAGCCCAAGGCGGCCTCACGGCGCAACCGGGCCGCGCGCGCCCGGGCTCGTGCCGCGGCTGCCAGCGCCTCGGCTTCGGCGGCCTCCGCTTCAGCCTGCTCGGCGAGCGTCAACGCGTCGACGTTCAACGCCGCCGATTCCGTCGGCGATTCGTCGGTGTCAGCCATGGTCGCGGCTCGTCAGCATCATTATCGACGGAACTCCCGTATCTCTTACTGTATCGCTCGTTGCTACCATCAGAATCGCAGCGAACTTGTACCCCGCCGGCCCAGAAGGACCGATCAGGCAATGATCAGCCAACTAAGCTTTCCCCCTTGCTTGCTTCGCAGATCATGACCGCTGTCGACTCTCCCGAAAAGATACTCTTTACCTCCACCACCCAAGCATTTCTCCAGAAAGAAGCGTCGCTGGGGCATGTTCGCCAGCTGCATGCGGAGGGGAAATCTTTTGACCGCGACTGGTGGCGTCGGGCCGCCCAGCTGGGGTGGACGGGGCTACTGGTGCCCGAGGAATTGGGTGGTGGCAGCGTCTCGGGTGACGGCGTCTCGGACTTGGCGGCCGTTGCCGAAGACCTGGGCAAGACCGTGGCGCCGGGGCCCCTGTACCCGGTGAGCACCGTGCTGGCGGGCCTGGTCGAGAACCGCGGGCCAGAGGCCCATGCTGAGCTGATCGAGTCGTTGGTATCCGGCGAAACGGTGGCGTCGTGGGCGGTCTTGGAACCCGGTCGCCCTTGGGCGCCGCTCGACCCGGCGGTGACGGCTACGCCGACCGACGCCGGCTACCGCATCAGCGGAACCAAGGACCTGGTCGAAGCCGGCGCGCAGAGCGATGTGTTGCTGGTGGTGGCACGCTGCGGCCCGGACAGTTCCGAGGTTCGTCAATTTCTGGTCCCGACGGACGCGCCCGGGGTGACCGTCACGCCCCTACAGTCAGTCGACCTGGTCAAGCAGTACGCACGCGTGCACTTCGACGACGTCGCAGCGCCAGCCTCATCGGTCGTCGGTGCTGCCGCTGAGACCGCCGGGGTGATCGAACGGCAGAGCCAGATCGCCCAAGTGCTGCAGTGCGCCGAGGTGGTGGGCATCCTGCAGACGGTGTTCGACTTCACGGTCCAGTGGGCGCTGGACCGGCACACGTTCGGTCGCCCGCTGGCCTCCTATCAAGCGCTCAAACACGGGTTCGCCGATATGAAGATGTGGCTGGAAGCGTGCCGCGCGACCACCGCCGCCGCGGTCGCCGAAGTCGCCGCGCGGTCAACGACGGCTGGGCTGTCGGCCAGCATCGCCAAGTCCTACGTCGGTGAGGTGGCGGGCCAGATCGTGCAGCGATGCGTGCAAATGCACGGCGGCATCGGTGTCACCTGGGAGCACGACCTACACCTGTACCTGAGGCGAGTTACGTTGTACCGAGCCATGTTCGGCACACCCGAGGAACACAACTGCAGGGTGTACGCCTGGCATGCCAAAGCGAAATCGGCTGAATGACAACCCAAGAGTCCGTTGCCGAGTTCGCCGCGCGGGCCAGGGCGTGGCTGGCCGACCATATGCCGCCCATCGACCCGTTGGCGCGACCGGCCGCGCCGCGCGACGACGAGGCCTCGTGGCAACGCGCGCGAGAACTCCAACAGCGGCTCTACGAAGGCGGATTCGCCGGCATCTGCTTCCCGCGCGAATATGGCGGGTTAGGGCTGGATTACGAGTACCAACGCGCGTTCGACGAGGAATCCCTGCGTTATGAAATGCCGCTGATCCTCAACACGCCGACCTTCACCATCTGCTGCGCGACCTTGCTCGACACCGGCACCGAGGAGCAGAAGAGGCAACACATCGCGGCCGCCCTGCGGGGCGAGGAAGTCCTGGTGCAGTTGTTGTCCGAACCCAGCGGCGGATCGGATCTGGCGGGTGTCATCACCCGAGCCGACCGCCGGGGTGACCGCTGGGTGATCAACGGTGCCAAGACCTGGAGCACCAGCGCCTTCGCCGCGGACTATGGACTGTGCCTGGCCCGCACCAATTGGGAGGTGCCCAAGCACGAAGGCCTGACGATGTTCTTGGTGCCCATCTCCCACCCCGGTATCACCTTGCGGCGCATCACCCAGCTGAACGGCTCGCGCGAGTTCTGCGAGGAGTTCCTCGACGACGTCGACGTTGGCGACGACGCCGTGGTCGGTGAGGTGAACGGCGGCTGGGCCGTGGCGTCACGGCAGCTGTACCACGAGCGACGTGCGGTTGGTCAGGGTTCGGAGTTCGCCAGCGGTGGCGGCAGCGAAGGAGGACACCAGACGCCGGTCGACTATGCCGCCCTGGCCGAGAAGACCGGCCAGGCCGACAGCGAAAGGGTGCACGAGTTGGCCGGGCGCGCACTGGTGCACCGTGCGGTGGCCGAACAGCTGACCGAGCACGTCTACCGCAGCGTCCGGGACGGCCGGCTGCCGCCCGCCGGCGGAACCCTGATCAGACTCTTTTACGCCGAGACGGTCCACTGCGAGATGGACACCTCGTTGGCCATCGCCGGACCGGCCGGCGTCGTCGGGCAGCTCGGGGACGGCCTGCAAACCGGGCTGCGCTACCTGGCCCGGCAGGGGGTTGCCATCGGCGGCGGCACCACCGAGGTGGCCCGCAACGTCATCGGGGAACGGGTGCTGAACTTCCCTCGGGAATATGCCGCCGACCGCGGCATTCCCTTCAACCAGGTGCGCCACGGCCAAACCCGTTAGCCGCTCGTCGGACCAGGGCCGTTATCGGTCGTCGGCGTAGACGTTGTGGCTGTCGCCGGCACTGACCGGTAACTGGACCAGCGACAAGACGTGGTGCGCCGGGCTGCCCGGCGGGGCCACCAGCACACACTCGCCGCCGTGCTTGGTTGCCCGGTCGCGCGCCGCGGCCAAGGCGCTGATGCCGGCCGAGCCGAGATGGGTGACGGCGCTGAGGTCGATCGTCAGGGGGGCGATTCCGGAGCGGCTTTCGACGGCGATCTGCCGATCCAGGGTCGGCGCGGTATGCGAATCGACGTCCCCCCGGACGACGATGTGGCCAGTCTCGGCGACGGTCGAGACGAACTCACTGTCGATCGGCCGTTGGTAGGTCGACCGGCTGACCACCGCATCGGTGACGAACTGCGCCGGTCGGGAGAGGCGGTGCGTCAATGTCGCGGTCGTTCCGTTGGGGGTGCGGGTGACGTGCGCCTCCGACACCAGCGCCTCGGCCATCGCCAGCCCGCGCCCGCGGCCTTGCTCGCCCACCCGATGGTCCTTCCACCGGCCGCGGTCGATGACCGCGGCTTGCAACTTGCCGTCGCCGGACAGCGATGCCTCGAGGGTGATTCCGTCCGGAACTTCTTTGCCGTACCCATGTTCGACGGCGTTTTCGGCGAACTCTGAGACCGCGTGCACCACATCGGAAATGTCGGCGTCAGCGGCGCCGATCTCCATCAGCCACTGTCGAAGGCGGGACCTGATGGTCCGCGCGGCGTGGATCGACGAGTCGACCGTCAGCTTCAGCGGTGGTGTCGGCGTTCGGCGTTGCACCGCAAGCAAGGTGACGTCGTCGTTGTAGCCGCTGGAACGGAGCAGCAATTCGAGTGTCTCCGAGCAGAGGCGGTCCACCGGGCGGCCGCCCGCGTCGAGGACAAACCCGCCGACACCCGCGGCGATGCTGGCGGCCAATTCGGCGAATTCGGCGGTGCTGGCAGTCAGCGGCCGACCTGGGCGCTCGATCAGGCCGTCGGTGTACAGCAACACCGAGTCGCCGATATCGAGCACCTCGGTGCGGATAGCGAAACCGACGCCGCTGCCCAGTGGGCCGCCGCCGGACGGTTCCAGATACTTCGAGCTGGCCTCGGCCGTCACCAGCAGGGGCGGCGGGTGCCCAGCGGTGCAGTACTGGAATTCACCGGTGGCGAAGTTCAGCGAGCCGACACACATGGTGGCCGACCGCGACCCGGGCACCTGGTGATGAAAGTCGTCGACGGCTTGCAGCGCTTCGGTGATCGTGCGTCCCGCACAGATCTGCATGCGCAAGGCGGTGCGCAACTGCGACATGACTGCGGCAGCCTCAACGCCATGACCGACGACGTCACCGACGATGAGCACGAGTCGGTCACCCAAGGCCAGCACATCGAACCAGTCGCCCCCGGCGGCGGTGTCCTCTGCGGCGACCAGATACTCCGCGGCCACATCCGCGCCCGGCACGACCGGCACCGACGGGGCGAGCAAGGCCTGCTGCATGAGCGCGGCGGAATCGCGGACGTTGCGGTACCGCTTGGACAGCTCCGCCACCCGCGCGTCGGAGGCCAGCCTCGCCTGCACGCGCGTGGTGACGTCGTCGAACATGACTTGCACGCCCTCGATCGACCCGTCGGCGCCGTGACGTGGAGTAACGACGAAGTCGAAGTACCGTTCTTCGATACCCGAACCGTCGTAGTCGGCCTGCAGCCGCCACTCCGATCCGGTTTGTGGCTCGCCGGTTTTGTACACCCGGTCGAACATCTCGTAGATCTGTTGGCTCTCGAGCTCCGGGTACACCTCTTTCGCGGTCTTCCCGACAGTTTCCTTTACCGGATTGAAGGCGCGGAAGGCCGCATTCACCGCGACGAAGCGATGGTCGGGGCCCTCTAACCCGACGATCATTGCGGGGATATTCTCAAATACGCGTCGCACGTCGTCAGACGTGCCGACCGTTTTGTCCCAGTCCATCTGGGCCGACATCTTGCCGTCCCTCCTACGGACCGGTGAGCAAACTAGTCAGCTGCGCTGACGGAATTCGCCAGCACCACTAAGGTTAGCAACGCCCGGAACTGACCAGCCGCACCAATTTTGGGGGTCCGTTGCCCCCGCAGCCCGGCATGAGCTCAAGCTATGACGCGGTAAGAGCGCTCTCCACGGTCGGATGGAGCGGCAGCACGCCAGACAAGCCGCAGGCGTCGACGACCCGTTGGACCCCTGGGTCCAGACTCACCACACGCAGTTCGACGCCGCGCCGACGGCACCGTTGCGCTTCGTCGGCCAGGGCCGCGAATGCGCAGCACCCCATGAAGGCGACGTCATTGATGTCGACGACAAACGGTCCCGGAGCAGTGGCGATAGCGGCTGCCTCCCGCACCAGACGGCGCCACGTGTGCTCGTTGGCGGCGTCGATCTCACCGCCCGCGCAGATGACCACTGCGGAGTTGTTGCGCCGCGTGACGGCGCGAAGTGTGCTGTGCGGTTCGCCCAACTCGGCCGCCAGCCGCGTGCTGAGCATGACCTGAGTGGTGTACGACTCCGCTCGAGCGACTTTCATGGTGTACCCCCCGTTCGGCTACGCCGGCCCCCCGGACTAACCGTGCTCTACATCTGACAATCCGGACCGGGGCCCGTCTATAGAGAATCTAAACGATTGGGCCCCGGTTCGCTCGGCAATACGTTACACAGAACAACTTCTTGTGGCAGGCATTCGAGCCACGTGCAATCCCCGCGCAATCAACGGGTGATCCACTCGCCACCCAGGCACTATCTACGGGCCATCTACGGGCCGAAGTTTGGGTCCTGCATCGCCGTATCGGCGTCGCGCTTATTCGCTAGCGGCCGTGCCTTGGTGTTTGATGATGGCGAAATTCACCGTTGCGGTCGCGGCGAGTTCGTTGTCGTTGTCCCCGAAAATGTCGATCTGCATGACTAGGGATCGGCGACCGGCCCGCAACACCTTGGGCACCGCCCGTGCCGATCCCTGCCGGATCGGGCGCAGGTATCGAATGACCAAATCCGAGGTCGTCATCGCCGTGCCGGGTTCGAGGTATTGGAGCCCGAGTTGCCCGCCCGCCACGTCGGCGAGCGTGGCGATGAGTCCGCCTTGGAGTGCGCCGGAGGTGTTCACCACCTGGGGGCTGACGGGCATCGTCACGGCAAACTCGCCGTCGTTGGCCGTCGTGGCGGGTCGCAAGCCAATCTGGGCGAACAGTTCGGCCAGCGTGGGTTCGCCCGAAGGGTCGTCGGTGTCGCGGATTCCGAGCGCGCGGGTGCAGAAGTCATACAGTTGGCCGGCGTCGACCGGTGTCCCGTTCAATTCGGTTCCCAGCCAACGCAACCGGAGCGCGCCGAGCATTGTCTGCATGACGATTGCGGCGACCGCTCCCACGTCGAGTCCGGGATTGAAGACGCCCTCGGTGATGCCCTGCCCGATGATGTCGCGGATCAGTCGATGCAGGGGAGAAAGGACCCGGGCGTACTCGCGGGGGCGTGTTTCGGCCAGGTGCTGGTTGTACAGGCTCAGCGCCCGGTTCAGGCTGTCCTGGGTGCTCGACTCGGGCTGGGCGCTGACACGGTCGAGGACGAGCTTGAGAGCCGCCGTGCTGTCGAGTCCCTGCGTTTCCGCGCGCCACGTCTCCGCGGCCTGCACCATGGTTCGATCGAAAAGTGCTAGCAGCAGTTCGTCTTTACTGCTGAAGTGTTGATAAAAGGCGCGCAGTGATGTCTTGGAACGCGCGACGACTTCTTGCACGGTGAAATCGGTACGTCCGGTTTCACCGAGGATCTCGACCGCCGTTTTGATGAAGCGCTCGCTGCGTGTCACTTCGGCTTCATCGCTGGCGCCGGCCATGAGTGGTTTCTCCTCGTCTGGGGGCACTGTCCCGGTCCCGGGGCGCGGTCCCCGGCACCTGAGAATGAGGTTACCGCGCGCGTAACAGGATTCCAGACAGGCCGGGGCGAGCGCCGGCGAAACTTCCCCTTGCAATTGACGTCTGCGAGGATATCGTTTGCTGGTGAGGCGGCGATGCAAGCGGTATGCGGTCGGACCTGTTGCTGGCATACGACTCATGTCCCGCAAGCATAGGAGTTCGTTGTGATGTCTCTTTGTACTGTCGCTGCCCGGTTGGTCGCGATCGCCGCCTGCGGCGGTGCCGTAGTCCTCAGTTCGACAGCGAATTCCGCTGCGGCGCCTTCGGGCAAACTCATGGAAATGCTGCCCCCAGGCTTTTCCTCGGCGAATTGCGTCGAAAAACAGGCTTCGGGGCCCGCGGTTGAAAGAGTGACTTGTGACCAGAACAGCGACACGGGCGGACCCTCGTATGCGCTGTTCCTGCTCTATGCGAATTCAAGTGACTTGGCTTCAGAATTCAAGACTGGCCCGGCGTCGGGCGGGTACAAGGTGTCGTCCACCTGCCCAGGCGGCAAAGGTTCGCCAGCGGAATGGAGTGAGGGCAGCAGTCAGACGGCGGGTCAGGTCGAGTGCGCAGTTTCCAGCGAGGGGTATCCCACTGTCATCTGGAGTGACACCTCGAAGCTCAGGGTCGGCGTTCTCGAGGGCAAAGGCGAGACCATCGACAGCCTGTTCAAGTGGTGGAGCGAAAAGGCGTGACGGCCTGACCGATCAGCCATGCTGAAAACCCTTGCCGGAACGGTGTAGCGGGTCGAGACCTAGTCCTAGGTAGTCGGCCCGCGGCCGGTCCCGGCGTCGGCCACACTGTCAGCCGCGGTGTCAGCCGCGGTGTCAGCCGCCCCGCGCCGCGATCATCGCCGAACGGTTGACCTTGGTCGCTGCGGTTCGCGGAATGGTGTCGACGAACTCCACCGTCTTGGGCGCCTTGTATGGGGCCAATCGGCTCTTGGCGTACTCGATCACCTGCTGCTCGGTCAGCGGCGCCTTCGCTAGTGGTGACGGCTGGACCACCGCGTGCACCCGCCGTCCCCATTGTGCGTCGGACAAGCCGATCACCACGACGTCGGCGATGTCGGGATGCCCGGACAGCGCGGATTCGACCTCGGCCGGAAAGACATTGGCGCCGCCGGTGATGATCATGTCGGCTCGGCGGTCGACGATATAGAGATAACCGTCCTCGTCCAGGTGGCCGATGTCGCCGGCGGACCGAAACCCGTCCTCCGTCGAGGGCAGCGGTGGGGCGCCCCCGAGGTAGCGGTAGCCGGCACTCATGGGCGCGCGCAGGTACACGTCACCGTCTTCGCCCGGGCCCAGCGGGTTCTTGTCCGCGTCCAGAATTCGAATCTCGGTGTCCCGGAAGCCCCGGCCGACGCTGCCCGGATGAGTCAGCCATTCGTCGCCACGCAGTGCGGTGAGCCCGAGATTCTCCGTCATGCCGTAGGCGGTCACGATCTGCTCCGGACTGAGCAGATCGAACCAGGTTCGCAGCAACGACGGCGGCATCACCGCGGCGCCCTGCAGGATGAACACAATGCTGGACAGGTCCCGCTGCCGGATGTCTGGGAGCGCGGCGATACGCGCCAACATCGTCGGAGTGGCCGTGAAGTTGGTGATCCGGAATTGTTCGATCACGTCCACAACCAGTGCAGCGTCGAACTTTTCGAGTACCACCAGATGGTCGCCGTCGAGCAGCATGAGGAAGGTGGCGAAGCCGTTGGTGTGGTACATCGGCGCGGGCACCATGATGGTCTGCGGCTTGGCGACGGGCGTCCAGTTCGCCAGGAAGGGCTCGCTTTGCTGGGGGATCCACAATGACGGTGCCAGGGTGAGGATCACCTTGGGCACGCCCGTCGACCCGCTGCTGCAGATGCCGTTGGCGGTTGGCGAAACGGCTTCGGGCAGCGGACTTCCTGACTCGTTAGCCGCACGGGCGTCCAACTCCCACCGGGTCTGCTCGTCGACGACGACGGCGGGGTTGATCACCTCGCGCACGCGGTTGCGCTCCCATTCGGGCAGATCCCAGTGCATGGGAACCGGGACCGCCCCGATCTTCCAGCAGCCCAGCGTGGCCAGAACGAGATGCTGTGAGTTCGGGATGGCGAGCGCAACAAGAGAACCCGTCGTAGCGCCGCTGGCGGCCAGCGCCCGGCCCCACTGGTTTGCGCGGACGTCGAGTTCACCGAAGGTCAGCGCCTGGGTGCTGCCGTCGAGCGCGACGATGGTCACCGCCGGTTTATCGGGTCGTTCTTCGGCGAGGCCCTGCAACTTGGTCCCGAACGGGATGCCGTCGGCGAACGGGTTGACCGGCTCCGTGGCCGTGGCGGGTTGCGTGCTCATACCGAAACCGGCTCGCTGAACAGGGTTTCCAGCGATCCGTCGCGCACACCGGGCAGCAGGCGGAGGCTGAGCGCCTCGGCGCTCAGCGGCAGCCGAATCAGCGGCTGGACATGCCGGTCCAACACGCTGATGTCCGACTCGTCGCAAAATCCCAGCGCGCCGAGTAACTGGTGGGCTGTGCGCAGCACCTGCCGGGCGGTGTCCGCGGCTTTAAGCCGTAGCACCAGGGCGTCCGCCGAGGAGACCGGTGCCGGAACCGATTTCGTCCGGCTGAGCGTGTATTTGGCGAGCTCGTGAAGTCCGCGCACCGCGACGGAGGCATCCGCGACGGCGAACCGGACGGCTTGGAAATCCGCCAGCGGTTTGCCGAACTGGATTCGCGCCTGCACGTGCTCGGTCGCGATGTCCAACGACCGCTGCACAGTTCCCAGAATCCGCCACGATCCCAGCACGAGATGAAGGTTAACGTCGGCGGCCGGCACGGTTCCTTCGGGTCCGACGGGTCCATCCAAGGTGGCCGGTACCAGGAACGGTCCCAGCTTGGCGTTGGACCGCGCCCCCGGCTGCGGGCGGTAGAGGTGGCCGTCGAGGTCGGCGGCGACCCACGCGCCCGCCAAGTCACCGTGGTCGATGCGGGGGGCTTCCGGGTTGACCAACGCCAGTCGGGCGCCGTCGATCGCGAGGAGTTCCTCGACCACCGGGTAGGGCAACGCGGTGGCCCCGGCGGCCTGGCAGAGCACCGCGGCCGCGAGGAGGTCGTCGGATCCGGACCGGACGTCGAGTTCGAACGCGCCGACCTCGTCCAGGGCGGCGCGAGCGGAGTCGCGAATGGCGTCGTCGGTCTCGGCGTGCAGCGCGGCCTGCGGCCCTCCTACCCGGGCGAGTCGCTTGCCGGCGACGGCGGCGAAGTCGGAAATATCTTGTGGTAGTTCGGTATTCACCGGTGTTCTCCCAATACGTCGCGTGCCACCATCATCCGCTGGACTTCGATGGTGCCGGATGCCACGGTGGCGGCCTGGGCGTAGCGCCAATGGTCGTCGATCGCCCCGTGCAGCGCGGCCGAAGGACCACTGTCCAACGCGGTGGGCCCCAGCACGTCGAACAGCAGCTCCGCGACCACTTGATCGCAGGTGGTGGTGGCGATGCGCGCCGCACTTGCGGCCGCACCCGCGGACGGGTCGTCCTGCAGCGAGACGGCGCGATACGCCATGAGCCGGGCCACCCGCAGATCGACCAGGGCCCGAACCCAGCGGGCGCGAATCGATTCGGGCAGCTGGTCCCAGTCGTCGCCGAGTTCGGCTTGCATCCGGTGCAGCAGCGATTCGCAGCGTGCATAACGGGCGATGCCCACGCGTTCGAACGCCAGCGCTTCGCGCATCACCCGCCAGCCGTCGCCGGGTTCGCCCAAGATGTCGTCGTCGGTTGCCGGTAGGTCGTCGAGGAACACCTCGTTGAGGTGATGCGGCCCGAGCATCGATGGGATCCCCCGGACGGTGAATCCGGGCCGGTCCATGGGAATGAGAAACAGGCTGAGCCGCTTCGGCTTCGGCGCGTCCGGATGAGTGCAGGCCGCCAACACACACCACGACGCCATCCGGGCATACGAGGTCCACACCTTCTGGCCGGTGATGCGCCATCCCGTGCCCGTGGGGTCCGCGCCGTCCCGAACGGCGCGGGTGCGCAACGAGGCGAGATCGGTTCCGGCCTCCGGCTCGGAAAACCCTTGGCACCAGATCACTTCACCGGACGCGATGGCGGACAGGTGCTTGGCCTTCTGCTCGGCTGTGCCGTGCCGCATGATCGCCGGGCCCACCCAGTTGATACCCATGTACTGCGGACCCCGGGGTTCGTAGTTGGCCCACATCTCTTCGCGCAGTACCGTCTGCTGCCAGATCGAACCACCGCCGCCACCATGCTCTTTCGGCCACGCCAGCGCCAACAGGCCCTCAGCGGCCAGCAACTTGCAGAACGACTCGGTGGCGGCCAAGTCTTTGGGATCGTCGGTGCAGGCCCCGAGGAAGTCGGCCGGCAGGTTGTCGGATATCAACTGCCGCAGGTGCGTCCGCAGTTCGGCCGCGTCATCGCCGAGTTCGTAATCCATCGTCGTCATCCCTTCGGCAGCCCGAGCAGCCGCTCGGCAATGATGTTTCGTTGGACTTCGGACGTCCCGCCGTAGATGGTCGCGGCCAACGCGTCCTGCCGTTCGAACAGCAGGTCGCGGTCACGCGTCGCGCTCGGGCCGGCGACTGCTGCGCTCAATTCCCAAACACGTTGCAAAGTAACGGATCCGAGAAGTTTCATGGTGTCGGCTTCCGGGCTAAGCCGGCCGGCGAGTTCGTTGCTCAGCGCGCGGTAGCCGGTGGCGCGTAGCGCTTCGGCGTCGGCGAGCAGCGAACCCAGTTCCGCATAGATCGTCTCGTCGTCAGCGCCCTTTATGGAGTCGAGGCCGCGCTTGATCTCGACCCAGTTCATGATCCAGATCATCTGGCGCTCATGTTGCAGCGAAGCCAGCGCGACGTTCCAACCACCGTTGAGCGGACCCAGGAGGTTCTCGACGGGCACCTCGACGTCGTCGAGGAACACCTCGCAGAACGTCTCGTCCGAGATCGACGCCATCCGGATGGGTTCGATTCGCACACCTGGCGATTGCAGGTCGAGGATGAGGCAAGAGATGCCACGGTGTTTCGGCGCGTCAGGGTCGGTGCGGGCGTACAGGGTGCACCACCGCGACAGGTGTGCCTGCGTGGTCCAGATCTTGTGTCCGTTCACGCGGAAGACGTCACCGTCCCGCTCGGCGCGGGTGCGCAACCCGGCGAAGTCCGACCCCGCCTCTGGCTCGGACATGCCCAGGGCCCACCACTCGTCGCCGCGCAGCAGAGGTACCAGCAGGCGGTTTATTTGCTCTGGCGTGCCGAACTGACGGATGCCCGGGGCCGCGACATTCGGGCCGGCGATGTTGGGCATCTTGGGTGCAGACCGCAGCGCCGCCTCGACCCGGATCTCCATCGCGTCGCGCAAGCCCAGCGAGCGGCCACCGTGTTCGCGCGGCCAGGTGGGTTGCAGCCAGCCCGCTTCGAACGCCGCGCGCTGGTACCCGCGCCGCAGCGTCATGTCCCAGCGGTACTCGGAATAACGCTCGTAGTAGTCGGCGGGCAGAAACTCGGTCAGCCAGGCGCTGAATTCGTCGATGATCGCGGTCATAGCGTGGCTCCGCCTTCGCTGCAGTAGCGGCGGCCTAACTCGGCGTACAGTGCCCGGCTGTCACCGAGCATTGCCGCCGCCTGCCACGCATGCCGGACGTAGAGGTGGGCGTCGTGCTCCCAGGTCTGCCCGAGCGCCCCGTGTACCTGCACTGCGGTGCGCGCACAGTTGGCCGCCGCGTCCCCGGCAGCCGCCTTGGCCATCGCCGCGGTGGTCCAGTCGCCGTTGGCGGCCGCGGCGTAGGTCAGGCTGCGGGCACGCTCGACGCTGACGTAGTTGTCGGCCAGCGCATGTTTGACGCCCTGGAACGCGCCTATCGGCGTGCCGAACTGGCGCCTGGTCTTGGCGTGTTCGACGGATAGGTGCAGGGCAGCGGCGGCGACCCCGACGAGGTCGGCTGCCGCGGCCACCAGCGGCGCGGTTAGCACGGATTCGATGCTGCTGATAGGCGCGGTCGCCAGGGGTTCGGTGTCAATCTCGACGTCGGCTACGGGTTGCGCGGGGTCGTGGGACTCACCCGACTCGATTGCCACGCCATCGCCTACCCGTACGACCGCGACCACCACGCCGTCGTCGGTGGTGGCCAGTGTGACGAGGAGTTCCGCGCGCGGCAGGTTCGGGACCGCGACCGCACGTCCGCGCAGCCGTCCCTGCCGCAGCGACATGGGCGCTCCGCCCAGCCGCTGGCCGGGGGAGTGCACGGCCAGCGTGGCGACGGCACCGCCGGCAATGTCGCCGAGGACGCCGTCGAACTGGCCGCCGCAGGCCCGCAGCACCCCGGCGGCCAGACCAACGCTGCTCAACAATGGGACGGGCGCCAGTGCCGCACCGCATTCCTCGAGCACCACGACCCGTTCCAACGGTCCGAAGTCCGCGGAGTCCGGCGCGGCCAGCTCCGTCCAGCCCAGGTCCACTACCGTCTTCCACAGCGGTCGCCAGCGTTCCGGATCCGCGATGGCCTGGTGCGCGACATCGGGGGGACACTCGGTGCGCAGGACGTCGCGCACGGTGTCGCGCAACGACAACTGCTCCGAAGTCAGACCACCAACATCCATAAGACCCCTAACATAATAAAAATAGTAAACTAGCGGTTCGCTTGCAATCGGAGGGCGCATGGTCGAGTGGTATCTGTTCCTGCCGCAGGTGCGGTTGGCAGTGGCCGACATCGTCGAACGCGCTCGCTGCGCGGAGGCTAGCGGATTCGACGGCATCGCCTTCATCGACCATCTGGAAGCGCCGGGTCGGCCAAGCGAAAGCATTTGGGAGGCAATGGGCATTGCCACTTGGATCGCGGCGAGTACACAGCGCCTCAAGGTGGGCCACCTGGTGCTTTGTGACGCGTTCCGCCATCCGGCGGTGCTGGCCAAGCAGGCTGTCACGCTGTCGGCCGCGTCCGGCGGCAGGTTCGAGCTCGGTTTGGGTTCCGGGTCCTGGCCCGCGGAGATGGCCAGATTCGATGTAGGCCAGCAAGATCCGGTGGCGCGGGTGGATCAATTGGGTCGACACCTGGCCCTCATCAAGGAGTACTGGAGCGAGGGAGAGCGGGGTCAGGTGCCCCGGCCGGAACATCCGATCCCGCTGGTCCTAGGTGGTCGTGGGCCACGGATGATGGAACTTGTTCGTACATACGCTGATTGGTGGAATCTGCAGTGCACCCATATTGACAGGCTGCCGCAGCTGGCCGCCGCCGCGGGGTCGGCACGGATCTCGGTTCAGCAGATGGTGGGCTTCGTGCGTACCGGGGACGATCCCGCCGCTGTGCGCGAGGTGAGCAACCGGCGGTTCGGCCATCTAGGCCCGGGGCTGGTCTGCGGTGATGCCGGCGAACTCGTCGAGTATTTCGCAGGCTTGGCCGCGCAACGAGTGGAGCGGTTCTACGTGTGGTTCGCTGACTTCGCCGCGCCCGAATCACTCACCGAATTCGGCGAATCCGTAATCAAGGGCTTGACTCTTGGGCGTTGACTCTGCGCCTAGGGCGGAGAAGTGCGAGTAGACGCCGCCAAGACTGCAGAGTCATTGGGAGGGTGGCGCGTTGCAGTGTTGACTCTGCGCGTAGGGCGGAGAAGTGCGAGTAGACGCCGCCAAGACTGCAGAGTCATTGGGAGGGTGGCGTGTTGCAGTGTTGACTCTGCGCCTAGGGCGGAGAAGTGCGAGTAGACGCCGCCAAGACTGCAGAGTCAATGTGCGGGTGGCGTGTCAATGGGAATTACCCTTGGCGCGGCGGCGGGCCTCGGTCGGCACCACGGGTGGACGAGCGAAGGGGCCACGTTGCACGGCGCTCAGCCTGATCTCCGGTAGGTCGACGGACGAATCGACGGTGTCCAGCCACGCGACCGTTTCGGCGACGTCGGAGACCTGGATCGCATACATCTCGAAGGGAACGTCTTGCAGCATCTCAGTTTCCACCGGCCCCGGTGTCACGATGTGAACGCTGATCCCGTCGCGGTCGACTTCGAGTGCCAACGCGCGGGCGAACGCGTTCATGCCGGCCTTCGACGCCGAGTAGGCGGTGCGGGCGGGCATCGGCTCGTGCGCGGCCGACGAGGAGATGAACACCAGTCGCGAGCCCGCGCGCATTCGCGGCAGAACAGCCGAGGTCACCACGAAGCAGGAATCGAGGTTGGCCGAAATGATGCTCTGCCACTGGTCGAAAGTCTGCTTGCGCGCGTAGGTTCCGCCCAGCGTGCCGGCCGCATGGACGACCAGGTCAATCCGTTCGAGTTCGCTTATCGCCTCGGCGAACCCGGTCGGATCGGAGGCATCGGCCACGATATGACGGGCGCCGATCTCGGCGGCCGCGGCGCGCAGCGGGGCCTCCCGGCGCGCCACCAGCACCACGTCGTAGCCGCGTTCACATAGTTTGGCGGCGCATCCTTTTCCGATCCCGCCGCTGCCGCCGGTGACCAACGCGGTTCGCAATGTTTCCCTTACGTTCGCCGGATATCCCGCGTGCGCGACAACGCCTGCGGGGACAGCGCATAGATCCGTTGGTCGGGCCGCCCGGACAACACGTAGGTCTGCGTGTCGGCCAGGTGGCGACCCGCGATGCGTCGCGCCCGGTCCACGTCACCTTCGGCGATCGTCTCGGTCAGCTTGATGTGAGTGTTGAGCGCCGCGCGGCGCTTGGCCAGGGACGGGTAGGTGCCCCGGGCGGAGGTCTCATCGGCCCACTGTTGCTCGTGGCTGGTCCACAGGGTTTCCAGGCTGCCGACGACCGCGATGATGGTGTGGTTTCCGCAGCCCTTGACGATGAGATTGTGGAACTGGCGCCCGATTTCGGTGAAAGCCCGCCCGTCGTCGAGGTTTTCGGCCATGGCGTCGTTGACCTGCTTGAGTTCCGGCACCAGCGTGTCGGCGCGGTCGGGTCGCTGGGCCGCCAGTGCGGCGCACGCGGGTTCGAGTTCCTGCAACGCCATGCCGAGGTCGGCCACCGCGACGGACTCGCTCTGCAACAGCAGACCGAGCATGTAGGCGGCGTTGGTCTTGGCCGGCGCGTGCACGACCGCGCCGCCGCGGTTGCCCCGCCGCACTGACACCAAACCCTCGGTCTCCAAGATTCGCAGCGCTTCTCGCAGCGAGACCAGGCTGACATTGAACTGCTCGACCAGTACCTCTTGGCGCGGCAGCAGATCGCCGTCGGCGAGTTCGCCGTCGATGATCTGGCGGCGCAACTCGTCGGCTACGATTTCGGCGATTCTCGGCGCCGATAATCGGCGACGGGCGTCGGGTCCAATTCCCAAGGCAGTCATCCGATCCTCGCAGTTCGCACAGTCGCTGGCTTAGCTATTTTAGCAGTAATGGTATAAATAGCCGCGTGAGTCGCGAGGCCGATAATCGGCCCACACCGCTCGACGAGTTGCGTGTCGTTGAGGTCAGTGACCGCATAGCGGGCAGCTACTGCGGCAAGCTGCTGGTCGACGCGGGGGCGCAGGTTTACAAAATCGAACCGCCGCAAGGGGATCCGTTGCGACGGTATTCCGCAACCTGCTCGCCGATCCCGGACGACGCCGACTCGCCGTTCTTCAGCTACCTGAACGCCGGCAAGCGGAGTTTGTGCATCGCTCCGAATTCCGATCACTACCGCGCCGAACTCGGGGCCGCGGACGTCGTCATCGCCACCGTCGGCCGCGCGCAGGCCCCCGCTCTGGGTATCGAGCCGCAACGGCTGCTGGCCGATCAGCCCCGGGCCGTCATCATCACGATCTCCGACTTCGGCTGGAAAGGGCCGTGGGCCGACCGCGCGGCCAACGAGTTCACGCTGCAAGCCTGGTCCGGCTCCCCCGGCTTTCGGGGTGACCCCGCCGGACCGCCGATATCGATCGGCGGTGACCTGGGGGAGTTCATGGGCGGGGTGTACGCCGCTTTCGGCGCCCTGGCGGTCCACCGGCGTGTTCGGCGCGGCGGTCCGGGTGAGCATCTCGACCTGTCCATGCTCGAAGCGTTGACGGCGATGCAGAGCAGCGAATGGCTACATTCGCAGCTGCTGCAGGTTGGCCCGGTCCGTCGCACCCTGGAAGTGCCTTCCATCGTGCCGGCCAAGGACGGCTATGTCGGCATCACGATGGTTACCGGGCAGCAGTGGCTGGACTTCGCCGCAATGGTGGAATGCCCGCAGTTCGAGGAGATTCCGCAGCTTCGATTCCAAATCGGCCGTTGGGAATTCCGCGACTACATCTTCGAATCGATAGGGCCGTGGATGGCCGAGCGGACCGTCGAGGAAATCGTCGAGCTGGGGCAGCTGTTCCGGTTGCCCATCGCGGCGTTGGGCAACGGGGCCACCATCCGCGAGACGGACTACGTGACCCAGCGCGGGGCCTTCGTCCGCAATCCCGCCGGTTTTCACCAGCCGCGCCCCCCGTGGCTGATGTCGCGGTGTGCGCCGGCGCCGGTGGGCACGACCCCCGCCCTCGGCGCGGACAACGATGGAATCCCGTCACGCACAAACAAATTAGACGGCGAACCAGTGCCACAAGGTTTGCCGCTGCAGGGTGTTCGCGTGATCGACTTGACCGCCTTCTGGGCAGGCCCGGCCGCGACCCATCTGTTGGCCGCCTTCGGTGCCGACGTCATCAAGGTGGAGTCGATTCAGCGCCCCGACGGCATCAGGAACTCGGGCGGCATGCGCACCGACGTGGACGACTGGTGGGAATACGGTTGGGTGTTCCACGCGATGAACACCAACAAGCGTTCCGTCACATTGGATTTGGGCTCGCAGGAAGGTCGCGAACTGTTCCTCAAGCTCGTCGCCGGGGCCGACGTGGTGATCGAGAATTTCTCGCCGCGGGTGATGGACAACTTCGAGCTGACCGCGGACGTCCTGCTGCAGGTGAACCCAAAAGTCGTCGTCGCGCGGATGCCGGCATTCGGACTGGAGGGTCCGTGGCGGGACCGGGTCGGGTTTGCACCGACCATGGAGCAGATCGGCGGCCTGACCTGGGTGACCGGCTTGCCGGAGACGTCCCCGGTGACCCCGCGCGGCGCCTGCGACCCGCTGGCCGGCGTCCATGCGGCGTTCGCGGTGCTGGCCGCGCTGCAATTCGCTGAACGCACCGGATTGGGTCAGCAGGTCGAGCTGCCGATGGTCGAGGCGGTTCTCAATGTCACCGCGATCCAACCCATCGAGAACGAGGTCTTTGGTCAAACCCTCAGCCGTCGCGGAAATCGCGGCCGGTGCGGAGCAGTGCAGAACATCTACCGGTGCGCCGGCGACGACGATTGGATCGCCGTCAGCGTGCGTGACGATCGGGATTGGCGGGCGCTGGTCGACCTCATGGGGCGGCCCGCGTGGTGCGACGACTCATTGGCCACTCTGCCCGGACGACGAGAGCGAGGCGACGAGATCGACAGTCACCTCGCGGCGTGGTTCGCTGACCGAGAACGCGACCCGACGGTAGAGCTGCTGGCCAGCGTTGGGGTTCCGGCCGCCCCGGTGGTGTCGCCCTCGTTGGTGACCGACAACCCGCAACTGCGTGACCGGGGCTTTTTCGAGTCGTTGACGCATTCGCGGATTGGGCAGGCGCTGTATCCGACGCCGCCGTTCGCCCTGCTCACCGACCAGCGGGAATGGCTGCTACGCCCACCGCCCACCCTGGGCGAGCACAATGAAGAGGTACTGCGCGATCAGTGCGGGCTGACCGACCAAGATCTCGAGCCCCTCGCCGCCAGCGCGGTCATCGGGACTCGGCCGGTCGGACTGTAGAGAAAGACATCTCACGAAGTTAGAAGTCAAGCCGCGAGTGTGAGAGGGGGTGGAAACGCCTGATGTTCGTTGTACCGTTGGCCAGTTTGCAGGCAGTGGTGGAGTTGGCCGAGGAACTTGTTGAACAGGTGTCGTTGGGCTTGGCGGTTCCAGTCTCCTGCGGCGCGGCGGGCATCGAAGTGGCGACGGGCACCCGGGGAACCGCGCAACGATGCCAACGCCCAGATCGAGCCGACCGCGGCCAGGCGCCGGTTTTTGATATGCCGATGTGTCACAACGGTTTTCTTTCCGCTGGCGCGGGTGATAGGGGCCGATCCAGCGAAGGCTTTCAACCCGCGGGCATCAGCGAAGCGGGCGCGGTCGTCGCCGATCTCGGCGAGCACCCGGGCGCCAGTCAGATTCCCCAGGCCAGGGAAGCTGGTGATGATCGCGGCGTCCGGGTGCTGTTCAAAATGGGCGATCGCCGCCTCGGCCAGGTCATCGCCGGCCGCGCTCGCGGCCTCGAACTGGCGCAGCAGCGCGGCCAGCTGGATGCCCATCGCGTTTTCCACCATGGGTGGTTGGTGCAGGTAGGTGTCGGTGAACACGCTGCGCAGCCGCTCGACGTCACGGTCGAGGTCACGGCGGCGGCCGGCTTTGACCAGCAACCGGCGCAGCCGCGCCGGGGTCAGTTTTGCAGCCTGCGTGGGGCTGGCGCGGCCGCCAGGATGGTGCGCGCGTCGGCGCGGGCCAGCCCTCCGCTGGGCAGGTCTGCGAAGGCCGCCAGCGCGGCCGGGTAGAAGTCTTTGAGCAGATCGCGGATCTGGTTGCCGATCTGCTGACGTGCCCACACGGCGTCCTGCTGGGCGCGCGCCAGTACCCGGATAGCCTGGGTCAGCTCGGTGTCGAGGGCAGCCGGCGGTGGGCGTCGGGGTCGGTGCGGATGATGTTGGCCAACAGCACTGCGTCGGTGGCATCGGATTTGGCGCCCGAGAGTGCATACCGCGCCCGATACCGCGAGGCCGCCAACGGATTGATCGGATATATCGCCCGGCCGGTTTCGCGCAACGCGCCTACCCACAGCCCGCGGTCGGTTTCGATCCCCACCGGGATCGGATGCTCGGCGCTGTCGCCGACCTCGGCCAACAGGGTCAACAACTGTGCAAAGCCGGCCGCGTCGTTATCGACCCTCCCGCGGGCCACCACGCGACCGTCGGCGTCTACCACGGCGACATCGTGATGCGATGTGGCCCAGTCGATTCCGCAAAAAAGTTCCAAATTACCGCTCCTTCGATCACTCAACCGGTCACGAGCCTTGATGGGGTCACGCGGCGCCCTAATCGCAGGACTCGAAGGTCCGTCATCTCACTAGCCGTCCGTGACTCCAGCACACCACAGGGCCTCGTTCTTTCGAAGAGCTCGAAGCTCGGGATCGTTAGCCGGGAGGTCGACCCTGTGGCGGGCTCGAGCAACGGCATCCCACCACCGAAAGCCATGATCTGCCGTCAGGCGCGCCGCTCTCTCATAAGGCGTCATACGCCGGGAGCTCCCAGGCATCACCCAACGGCAGACCACACAGGAATCGCCCTGGCCTACACGACCAGTAACCAACCCCTACTAAACGATTAGGAGCGTTCGATGCGGGTAATTGTCGACGCGGACATGTGCGAGGCCAACGGTTTCTGCGAATCGATCGCCCCGGACATTTTCGTATTGGGTGACGAGGACGTAGTGCAGATCGCCGACGGTCCGGTGCCGCCGGATAGGGAGATCGACGTCCGCGCCGCGGTGGACCAGTGCCCCAGAGCGGCCCTGCGGATCGTCGAGTAGCGACCTGCCGTCGCGGTCAACGCCGAAAAGCATTGCGCTGCAACGGGCGATGCTTGGCATGCCCGCCGCGTTGACGTTGAATGCTTAAAATAGTAAAAATAGAGCCAAGACGTCGAACCGGAGAGCTCGTGACGGACACCGTTTCTGATTCCATAGACCCGTCGGAACGTGAGTTCGGGCCGGCGGGCATCGCGCTGTCGAAGTACCGCTTTCCGACGGGGTGGTTCATCGTCGCCTTCGCCTCCGATCTGGGCGCCGGAGAAGTCAAGCGCGTGCACTACTTCGGCGAGGAATTGGTGCTGTTTCGCACCGCATCCGGCCAGGTGCACGCGCTGGACGCCTACTGCCAACATCTCGGTGCCAACATGGGCGTGGGCGGGACGGTGGAGGGCGAGCACATCGTTTGCCCGTGGCACGGATGGCAGTGGCGTGGCGACGGCACCAACGCCCTGATCCCGTACAGCAAGATCGGCTGCAAGAACAACGTCCGCATCCGGACCTATCCCGTGACGGAGTGGTACGGCTTCATCCTGGTTTGGCACGAGCGCCACGGCCGCCCGCCGTACTGGCAGCCGCCTGTGCTGCCCGAACTCGAGACCGACGAGTACTACCCGCTGCACCCGCACACCCGGATGGTCAACCGGGTCAAGGTGCATGCGCAGATGATCATCGAGAACGCCGCCGACCCGTACCACGTCCAGTACGTGCACAAGGCCGCCAACCCCGCCAACACCGCCTCGTTCGAAGTCTCCGGCTATCACCTGCACGCGACCGTCAACGCCAATTTCGGAGGCGGCCGGGCGAAGACTTGGTTGACGCCCAACGGACCGGTCGACGCCAAGATCATCTACGACAACTACTCACTGGGACTGGGCATCGTGCGCTTTCCCAGCGAGCTGGTGGCCACCGTCCAGGTCACCGGGCAGACACCGGTCGACGAGGACTACACCGACTACTTCTACACCCAGGCCTCCATCCGCGAGCCCGGCGACACCGGCGATGTGCCCACCGGACGTGCCGCCAGGTTCCTTGCACTGCAACAAGAGGTCATCAAACAGGACTTCTTCACCTGGGAGAACATGAAATACCTGGAGAAGCCCAATCTGGCGCCCGAGGAGGCGCACGACTATGCGGCTCTGCGCCGTTGGGCGCATCGCTTCTATCCTGGTAAAGAGCCATCGCCCGACGACTTTGGTTATACCCCCGAAGGCCAGCCCGACCCCGCTGCCGCGCACGCCTAATGAGCGGACCCTTGGGTCCCGCCGACTTCGGCGTCGAGCGATTCACCGTACCGGCGGTGCTTGATCGCAGAGCCGAGCAGCATCCCGACCGGGTGATGATGTCGATCGCCGGCACCGATATCACCTTCGAGCAGATGCGGCAGCGGTCTCTCGTGGCGGTAAAACTGTTGGGCGAGTGGGGTATCGGTCGCGGCGACTGCGTGGCGCTGTTCTCCGGCACCTGTCCGGAATGGGTCTACCTTTGGCTGGGTGCGGCGCGGATCGGCGCGTTGAGCGCGGCGGTCAACGCCGCCAACAAGGGTGACTTCCTGCTGCACAACCTTCGGCTGTCGCAAGCCAAGGTGATCTTCACCGACGCACAGCGGCGCCCACGCCTCGACGAAGTTCTTGACAGGCTCGACACCGTGGCAACCGTTGTGACGCCGGAGGATTGGCCAGACATCCCTGGCGCTGAGGTAGTCCAGGCCGCCGAGCCTGAAGCCGTCGGCGCGCTGTTCTTCACCTCCGGCACCACCGGACCGTCGAAAGCGGTTGCCACGTCATGGCATTACCTGTTCACAGTGGCCGCAACCGCTGCCTCGGCCTGGGAATTCGCCCCTGGTGAGACACTGTGGACGGCGATGCCCCTGTTCCATTTGAGCGCCGCACCCAGCGTGCTGGCGCCGATGCTGATCGGCGGAACAACGGTGCTAGCGGATGCTTTCCATCCGACCGAGGTGTGGGATGACGTGCGTGTTCGCGGTGCCGTCGGCTTCTTCGGCGCCGGTGCCATGGTGTCGATGCTGCAAAGCCTGCCACCGGATCAGCGGGACGCGGACCTGCCGCTGCGGTTCATCTCCGCGGCACCGATCGACGCCAAGGCCTACCGCGAGATCGAAAAGCGTTATGGCTGCCGCATTGTGACGATGTACGGGATGACCGAAGCCTTTCCCATCGCCGTCAAGGGTGTTGCCGAAGACGGCGTGCCCGGAACATCTGGACGTCTCAACCCGAACTTCGACGTGCGGATCGTCGACGAGGACGGGTCCCCGGTCCCGGCCGGGGCTGTCGGCGAAATCGCCTGTCGGCCGAGGTATCCACACGTAATGAGTGAAGGCTACGTCGGTGACCGGTTACAGGTGCACCGCCACGATGAGTGGTTTCGCACCGGGGACCTGGGCCGAGTCGATGCGGATGCGAACCTGACCTACGTGGACCGCGTCAAGGATTCGCTGCGCCGGCGCGGTGAGAACGTCTCCTCGGTAGAAGTCGAGAAGGTCGTCATGGACCACCCTGCCGTGGCCGAAGCCGCCGCCGTCGCCGTCGCCAGCGATGTGGGTGAGGACGACATCTTGATAGTCCTGACATTGCGCCCCGGCGCCACACTGGATTCCGCGGACTTGCTGGACTTCTGTGCCGCCCGCATGCCGTACTTCTGCGTCCCGCGCTACGTCGACATCGTCGACGAACTTCCCAGAAACGGCATCGGACGGATACGCAAAGACCTGCTGCGTGCCCGAGGTCTCAGCCCCGCCGCGTGGGATCGTGAAGATCACGGATACGTCGTCAGTCGGTGAGTAGGGTTTCGTCAGGTCCCAGGGAAATTGGAGAACAGAAATGACCATGACCTACCAGGAACACCAGATGCTGCATGCCGCCACGGGGCGCGCCGCCATCTTGGACCTGACCGCCCGACACAACAGGGCCTACTCCGCTGGCGACCGCGACGCGTGGATCGCCACCTTCCGTCACTCCGGCGCCACTTTCATCCGAGATGGCGAGACATTCACCGATTTGCGTGCGGCTTTCGACGGCGGCAATGGGCAGCGCCTGGTCAGTGTCGACCACGAGATCCACGTCGACGGGGTCAATGCGACGCAACGGTGCGTTGTCGTGCTGTACGCCAAGGTGTATGACGAAACGACGCTGCGAGCCACCGGGACGTCCTCCGATCGGCTGATCTATGAGCGCGGCGGTTGGTACTTCACATCCCGTGAACTCCAATGGGATTCGGTGCCGAGCGCCCATCCGGTGATGTGAACGGAACATGCACGTGGACCGCGGCCTGAGTTACCAACTGGCGTTCGGTAGCTACGAGGATGCGTTGCGGATGGTCGGCACCGCGGGCGAACCGCGCACCGCGGCGACGGCGGTCAGCGGCGCGCGCATCCAGCTGTTCGCCTCGTTGGTACGTGACGGGAATCGTTCGTACTGGGACGCCGAGTATGCGCGGCAACAGTGGGGCGGTTTGCTGGCACCGCCGGCCTTGTTGATGGGATGGCTGGTTCCTCCGCCTTGGCAGCCGGGTGGGCGTCCGCCGGCGGCATCGCTCGCGCTACGGGTGCCGTTGCCGGGTACGACGTTCATCAACGCGGCCAACGATGTCGAGTTGCTGCAGCCCATCATCGAGGGGGATCTGCTCACGGCGGTCGAGGAGTTGGTCTCGGTGTCGCCGGAGAAGCGGACCCGTCTCGGTGTCGGACACTTCGTCGAGACGTTGGAGACATATCGCCGCCAGGATGGCGCGGTGGTGGCCAGGTCTCGAAACACGTTGTTCCGCTTCACTCCTGAGGCGTCGTCATGACGTCGGTGGATCTCGATTGGAATGCTCTGAGCGTACCTGTTGACCTGCCCGAGGTCACCGACGAAATCACTTATCAACGCGTGGTGGAAAACGCCGGAGCGACTTGGGACTACTTTCCCGGCCATTTCGATCCCGCCTATGCCCAAAGTCAAGGCAACCCAACTATTTACGTCAACACCATGCACCTGGCGGGGTTCGCCGACCGCATCGCGACCGACTGGGCGGGCCCGGGCAGTCGCGTGGTGCGTCGGTCCATGCGGTTGACAGGCTCCATCTATGCGGGCGACACCATGGTTGGCCGGGGTAGGGCGGTGGCCAAGCGATGCGACACCACCGTCGATCCGCCGCGCTACCTGGTCGATCTCCAGATCGAAGTGACCAACCAGCACGGCGCTTTGTGCTGCCCGGTCGAGATCACTCTGCAGCTGCCCGAACCCCGTTGAGCGGCGGCATTTTTCCGTTGCAGATCACGGCCTGCAGTTCAACGTACTCGTCGAGGCCCTCCGGTCCGAATTCGCGTCCGATGCCCGAATGCTTGAATCCGCCGAATGGCGTGCTGATGTCGAGCATGTACATGTTGATGCCGTAGGTGCCGGTCCGCACCCGGCTTGCGATATCCAAGCCGTGGGCGGTATCGGCGGTCCAGACCGAACCGGCCAAGCCGTAGTCGCTGTCGTTGGCGATCCGGACGGCGTCGTCTTCGTCCTGGTAGGTAAGCACCGTCAGGACCGGGCCGAAAATCTCCTCCCGCGCGATCCGCATGTCGTTGGTGGCGTCGGTGAAAAGGGTTGGGCGCACATACCAGCCGCGTTCCACCGGGCGGTCGTCACCGCCGACGACGAGGCGTGCGCCCTCCTGCTGGCCGGAGCGGATGTAGTCCTGCACCCGACGTTGTTGCCGTTGTGCGACAAGGGGTCCGATGTCGGTCTTCTCCTCGGATGGATCACCGACGTGCAGTGCCGACATCATGTCGGCCAGCGCGTCGACGACCTCGTCGTGGCGGCGTTCGCTGACCAGGATGCGGGTCTGCGCAACACAGGCCTGGCCGTTGTTCATCAGCCCCGCGGTCTTGAGACCGGCGACGGTCTTGTCGAGGTCCGCGTCGTCGAGGATGATCGCTGCCGATTTGCCGCCCAATTCCAGGCTCACCCGCTTCAGCTGCTCTCCGCAGATTGCGGCGATGCGCCGCCCGGTCGCACTGGAGCCGGTGAACGCGATCTTGTCCACCGCCGGGTGGCGCACCAGTGCTTCGCCAACGTCCGGACCGCCGGTGACCACCGAAACCACACCTTCGGGCAGGTCGGCCTGTTCGATCATCTCGGCCAACCACAAAGCGTCCAAAGGCGTTTCGGGCGCTGGTTTGAGCACCACCGAGCAGCCGGCGATGAGCGCGGGAATGAGTTTGGGCATGATCAGGCATTGCGGCACGTTCCACGGCACGATCGCACCCACCACGCCCACGGGCGCCCGGCGGAGGTGCGCCTCACCAAGCACGCCCTGACGTCGTTCTGCCCAGGGAAAGTCGCGGGCCACTGCCAAGGCCAGATGGATCATCGAAGCCGCCCCGGCCGCTTGGCCCAACCTGCTGAAACTGCGTGGTGAGCCCATTTCGGCGGTGATCAGGTCGGCCATGGCGTCGAGCTGGCGTCCGTAAATCGCGGCTAGCCCCTCGATCTTGCGCATGCGCTGTTGCGGTTCCATCCGCGGCCAGGGCCCGTGATCGAACGCGGTGCGGGCAGCGGTGATGGCGGCCTCGATATCCGCTGGCCCCGCAGCCGGGACATGGCCGATCGGCTCTTCGGAATGTGGGGAGATGACGGCAAGTCGTTCTGTCGTGCTGGGTTTGCGCCAACGTCCACCGATGAACAGTTCGTCGTACGAACGGTGGGGATTCTCCGCCATGGGAGCGCTACCTTTGGGCAGGAAACGGCATTTCGCTATTGATGCTAACATAGCAAAAAAGCCATATTTCGCTGTGCGAGGCGGGGCATTGACTGACGATTGGCGCAGTTACCCTTTTCATCTGGTTCCTGGCGATGAGTCGCTGCAGTTTCCCGCTGCCGAGGGCGAACACCCGGACCAGGAGTCCGATACCTGGTTCATCGCGGGCCAGCTTGACGCCCCCGATACCGGTCGGTCCTTCGCCTTCCTGACGATCTTCAACAAGAACCGGCCCGGGGGTTCGGTGGTGGCCGACTTCTACACCATGGCGTTATTCGATTTGGACACCGGCGAATACGGGACCTACACCGATTACGACATGCCGCCGGCCAGCATCCAGCCGGGTGCAGAGCCGAAGTTGGCCGCCGCGACGGGTTACCTCGATCTCGTCTACCGAAGTGACGCCGGAGCCGTGTCGTGGACCACCTGCCGCGACGAGGCTGGGGAACTGCTGCCCTACACCTACCGCGTCAGCCTGGTCGGGACGGACCAGGCCGGGCAATCAATGGAGTTGGACCTTTCGGTTACCCCGACGCGGGCGCCGACGCCATTGGGCGCGTCCACCTACAACGGCAAGATCGCCTGTTTCGGCCAAGACGACACCTATTCCTACTTCCAGACCGGCATGGTGATGACTGGAAGGCTGCGCTGGGGCGCCCGATCGGAACGGGTCCGCGGTACCGCCGGACACGTTGACCGGCAATGGTTTCCGAAGTATGCCGGTGGCGGGACGGGCGAACCTCCCCGGACCAGGTCGCACGAATGGCGCACGATCAATTTCGACAACGGCGTCGACATGAGTATCTGGCGCCAATTTCATCGCGCAGACGGCAATGCGCTGCAACGGTTTACCGGAATAACGACGAGTCACCCCAACTCGGCCAAACCGCCGGAGTGTGCCGAGGACTTCGAGGTCACGGTCGACAGCTATGTCCGCTGGCCGGATTCGATCCGCCCGCTGATCCGCCCGCCGACGTCGGCGAGGTATCTGCCGGATGGGCACCGGATCACCTGTGCTGCACTGGGGTTGGACATCGTCGGTGAACCTTTGGTACCGGCGCCCGCACACGGGCTGCCCATCGAATACATGGAAGGCCCGTATCGATACCGGGGTTCCTTGGCTGGGCAGCCGGTGTCGGCGTTCGCCTTCAACGAGCGTTCGCTGGCGCTGTACCGGGATTGGGAACTGGTCGATGTGCTCGCGACGGAGTTGCCCGACGTTGCCGACGAACTCAGGCCACTGGTGTCGTCCGGCCGGCGAGCCGAGGCTGCGGAGTTGTTGACGAAACTACGCCCCGGCCAACAAGCCCTGGCGGCGACCATCATCGACGACCTGGTGACCGCGCTGTCAGAGTCTTGACAGCGCTTCCTCCCAAGCCATGTGTCGATGCTGCAACCCCGGTTCGTTGCGGCCGAAAACCAGCTTTTCGCGCGCACCGGATTCGAGGTTTGCCTGCAGGGCTTCGACGAGCCGATAGTCCTCATCGCGAACGGTGGCGTGGGCGTATTCGAATACGGCTTGGGCGCCGGCGGCCACCGACTCGTCCGACAGGTCCAACGGCGTCGAGTTCTGGTGCACGGTAATGGATCTGCCGGGTTCGGTTCCGGGATAAACCCGGAACAGTTCGCCGTTGGCGATCGTCACCGATATGACGATGTTGGGGAACAGGGCGTAGATCACCACCATGTTCTGGAACGGGTCCCACTTGTCCTCGGGCACGTCCTCGAGGCCGAGGATGGCGTTGAGCGGGAAGATCAAGCGGTGGTGCGGGCCGTACGAGTCGAAGACCGTGCAGTTGCTCCGCGCGATGGTGGCGAAGGTCTGCCGGTGCACGGTGGCGAAGTGATAGTTCTCGGCGAACGTGTCGACGGCCAGCTTCCAGTTGATGGGGGAGTCGAGGACCTTCTCGCCGAGCGGAGACCAGCGGCCGATGCCCCACGAGTCGAGCTCGTCGGCGAGGTCGCCCAAGTGTGCCGCGACGTCGAGATGGGTGCCCGGATTCAGTGCTATCCAAAGGAATCCGGCGAACTCCGTGGCCGGGAGTTCGGTCAATCCGTCGGACTTCAGCGTGACGTCGGGAAATCCCTCCCGCCCCGGAACTCCCACCAATCGCCCGGTGTTGTCGTAGGTCCACGAGTGGTAGGGGCAGGTGAATCGCTTCGCGGTGCCGCACCCCGTCACGACTTGCGATTGCCGGTGCAGGCAGACGTTGTCGAAAGCCTTCACCGTTCCGTCGGTCGTGCGGGTGAGCAGGATGGAACGGCCCATGACCGTCTTGGTGCAGTAGCTCCCGGGTCCCGGTAGTTCCGACGCGTAGCCGACCAGTTGCGGGCTGGACATCAACATCGCCCGATCGCGTTCGTGTCTTTCCCGCGACGTGTACTCGCGCGCGTCGACCGTGTGTTGTTTTTCGGCGAGGTCGGTGGTGTTGTCGCGAGCCAGCTTCAGGGCCCGCCGGGTGAGGTCGATGAGTTGGTCGCGATCCATCCTGAACTCCCGTTACAGTCGCGCTCCGCTCTAACTTTACTAACTTTATAACTTTTCGTCGGAGCAGAGGACGGGGTGCCGGGGACGGCACCGCATCCCGACTTGATACAGATGCGACACCCGAGATGGACGGGTCTGGTGTGAATTCTGTCGTACCCTGTGGCATGTGCCGGTGTCCCGACGTGACGTGTTGAAGTTCGCCGCGGCGACGCCGGGCCTGCTGGGCCTGGGTGTCGCCGCGGCCTCGGTGTACCCCGCACCGGCGTCGGCGGCCCTCGGCACCTTGTTGGACTACGCGGCCGGGGTCATCCCCGCAAGTGAAATCAGGGCAGCCGGCGCGTCAGGCGCGATCCGATACGTGTCGGACCGGAGGCCGGGGGGCGACTGGATGCTCGGCAAGCCGATCCAATTCGCCGAAGCGCAGGACCTGGCCGGCAACGGACTCAAGATCGTCTCCAACTACCAGTTCGGAAAAGGGAGCACGTCGGACTGGCTGGGCGGCGCCGCCGCCGGGATTCAGCACGCCAAACGGGGTGCGGAACTCCACGCCGCCGCCGGTGGACCCGCCGGCGCCCCGATTTACGTGTCAATCGACGACAACCCGTCGGTCGAGCAATACAAGAACCAGGTCCTGCCGTATTTGCGGGCCTGGGAATCAGTGATCGGGCACCAGCGGACTGGCGTCTACGCCAACTCCAAGACCATCGACTGGGCCTTGAACGACGGCGTGGGCTCCTACTTCTGGCAGCACAACTGGGGCTCGCCCAAGGGCTACACCCACCCGGCCGCCCACCTGCACCAGGTCGAGATCGACAAGCGCAAGGTCGGTGGCATCGGCGTGGACGTCAACGAAATCTTGAAGCCGCAATTTGGGCAGTGGATCTAGGGCTCCATTCGATCGCCTCAGTGGCGCCGCCTCCCAGCAAACACTCGTTCGCTCACTTTTCTGTATCGGCTACATAGCTGTATCCACGACCGTGCGGCCTGTGGTATGGGACACCCTCGCCGAAGCGCCAAATTTTTCGTATAACGATTTGGTAACAATACTGCCTTGATCAGCGCAGTTATAGCTACTCGACCGTAACCACCTGCATGCAGGACGTTTGTCCGCCACTTCCGTGCCGCCGATGAAACATGGTGTTACCCGCGACACGGTTACCCGCGCGTAGAACTCGCCAGTAACCAATCGACGTAAACAATCTAGACGATTCCTTATGAGACTCTTATTAGGACCGATGTGGGTCGATGCCAACTTTTGGGCGCCGCTTGAATCTACGAGCCGGATCCGAAACACACCGGTCAGACGATTTTCGGCTGGCGATTCAACGCGGAATCGGCACGGGAGAACCAGGAGCGGGTGCGTCCCGCGGTCGGACGTCCGGAACGGCCGAAAACTACGAGAGACGCTTAAGACGCTGCGAGACGTAACAGGGAGATGGAGACGTGACGATCCACGAGCACGATCGGGTATCGGCTGACCGCGGAGAACCCAGCCCCCATAGCTCCCATGCTCTCGTCGACCGACTGACCGCCGGCGAGCCGTACGCGGTCGCCTTCGGTGGGCAGGGCAGCGCCTGGTTGGAGACCCTCGAAGAGCTGGTGTCAGGGGCCGGGATCGAGGCCGAGCTGGCGACCCTGGTCGGTGAGGTCGAGCTGGTCCTGGAGCCGGTCGCCAAAGAGTTAGTTGTCGTCCGTCCGATCGGCTTCGAGCCGTTGCAGTGGGTACGCGCGCTGGCCGCCGAAGACACCGTCCCCTCGGCCAAGCACCTGACGTCGGCCGCGGTGTCGGTGCCGGGTGTGCTGCTCACCCAGATCGCGGCCATTCGCGCCCTGGCCCGCCAGGGTATGGACCTCAATGCCCACCGGCCCGTGGCGGTGGCGGGGCATTCCCAAGGCGTGCTGGCGGTCGAGGCGCTCAAGTCCGGCGGGGTGCGCGACGTCGAGCTCTTTGCAATGGCCCAGCTCATCGGTGCCGCCGGCACACTGGTGGCGCGCCGCCGGGGGATTTCGATCCTTGGTGACCGCCCCCCGATGGTCTCGGTCACCAACGCCGACCCGCAGCGCATCCAGCACTTGCTGGAGGAATTTTCCCAGGATGTCCGGACCGTGCTGCCGCCCGTCCTGTCCATCCGCAACGGCCGGCGTTCGGTCGTCATCACCGGCACGCCGGACGAACTCTCCCGCTTCGAGCTCTACTGCCGGCAGATCTCGGAGAAAGAAGAGGCCGAGCGCAAGAACAAGATCCGCGGCGGCGACGTCTTCTCGCCGGTGTTCGAGCCGGTGCAGGTGGAAGTCGGTTTCCACACCCCGAGGCTGGCGGACGGCATCGACATCGTCGGACGCTGGGCCGAGACGGTCGGCCTGAACGTCGCGCTGGCCCGGCAGCTCGCCGAGTCCATCCTGGTGGACAAGGTTGACTGGGTCGAGGAAATCACTCGTGTGCACTCGGCCGGAGCGCGCTGGATTCTCGACCTGGGCCCGGGCGACATCCTGACCCGGTTGACCGCGCCGGTGATCCGCGGCCTCGGCATCGGAATCGTGCCCGCGGCGACCCGCGGCGGCCAGCGCAACCTGTTCACCGTCGGGGCCACGCCAGAGGTGGCGCGGGCTTGGTCGACCTACGCACCCAGCGTGGTGCGCCTGCCCGACGGCAGGGTGAAGCTCTCGACGAAGTTCACCCGACTTACCGGCCGCTCACCCATCCTGCTGGCTGGCATGACCCCCACGACGGTCGACGCCAAGATCGTGGCCGCGGCCGCCAACGCCGGACACTGGGCCGAACTCGCCGGTGGCGGGCAGGTCACCGAGGAGATCTTCGCCCGCCGCATCCAAGAGCTGTCCGAGTTGCTCGAGCCGGGCCGCACCTACCAGTTCAACGCGCTCTTCCTCGACCCGTACCTGTGGAAGCTGCAGGTCGGCGGCAAGCGGTTGGTGCAGAAGGCCCGGCAGTCCGGTGCCGCGATCGACGGCGTGGTGGTCAGTGCGGGCATCCCCGAGCTCGAGGAAGCCGTCGAGCTGATCGACGAGCTGAACGAGATCGGCATCAGTCACGTCGTCTTCAAGCCCGGAACCATCGAGCAGATCCGTTCGGTGATCCGCATTGCGACCGAGGTGTCCACCAAACCGGTGATCATGCACGTTGAGGGCGGCCGCGCCGGTGGTCACCACTCCTGGGAGGACCTCGACGACCTGCTGCTGGCGACCTACTCGGAGCTGCGCTCGCGCGCCAACATCACCGTCTGCGTCGGCGGCGGCATCGGCACGCCGGAACGGGCGGCCGAGTACCTGTCCGGCCGCTGGGCGCAGGCCTACGGCTTCCCGTTGATGCCGATCGACGGCATTCTGGTCGGCACCGCGGCGATGGCCACTCTGGAGTCCACCACGTCCCCGTCCGTCAAGCGGATGCTGGTCGAGACGCAAGGCACCGACCAGTGGATCAGCGCCGGAAAAGCCCAGGGTGGCATGGCATCCAGCCGCAGCCAGCTCGGTGCCGACATCCACGAAATCGACAACAGCGCTTCCCGCTGCGGCCGTCTGCTTGACGAGGTCGCCGGCGACGCCGAGGCGGTTGCCGAGCGCCGCGACGAAATCATCGCCGCGATGGCCAAGACCGCCAAGCCGTACTTCGGCGACGTCGGCGAGATGACCTACCTGCAGTGGCTGCAGCGTTACGTCGAACTCACCATCGGGGAGGGCAATTCGACCGCCGACACCGCCTCGCCGGGCAGCCCTTGGCTGGCCGACACCTGGCGTGACCGTTTCGAGCAGATGCTCAAGCGCGCCGAAGCCCGTTTGCACCCAACGGATTCCGGCCTGATCGAAACCGTCTTCAACGAGCCCGAACTGCTCGAGAACCCCGAACAGTGCATCGCCAGGCTGCTTTCGCACTACCCCGACGCCGAAACCGTCCAGCTGCATCCCGCCGACGTGCCCTTCTTTGTCACGCTGTGCAAGACGCTGGGCAAGCCGGTCAACTTCGTGCCTGTCATCGACAAGGACGTCCGGCGTTGGTGGCGTAGCGACTCCCTGTGGCAGGCGCACGACGCCCGCTACGACGCCGACCAGGTGTGCATCATCCCCGGCACCGCAGCGGTCGCCGGGATCACCCGGATGGACGAGCCCGTCGGCGAATTGCTGGACCGCTTCGAGCAGGCCGCGATCGACGAGGTGCTCGGCTCCGGTGCCGAACCGAAGGACGTCACCTCCCGCCGCATTGGTCGCGCCGACGTGACCGGACCGTTGGCGGTCGTGCTCGACGCACCCGACGTGCTGTGGGCCGGACGCACCGCCACCAACCCGGTGCACCGGATCGCCGAGCCCAGCGAGTGGCTGGTACACGACGGGTCCGAAGGCGCCCGGGCCACCCACTCGTCGACCGGTGCGCGGCTCCAAACCGACGGTTCTGACGTCGTCTTGAGCGTCCCGATCTCGGGCACGTGGATCGACATCCGATTCACCTTGCCCCCCAACACCGTTGACGGCGGTACCCCGGTGATCTCGTTGGAGGACGCCGCCAACGCCATGCGTGCCGTGCTGGCCATCGCCGCGGGTGTCGACAACCCGGAGTCGCTGCCGCAGGTGATCGACGGGACGGCGACCGTCACGGTGGACTGGGACCCCGAGCGGGTCGCCGACCACACCGGCGTCACCGCCACCTTCGGTGAGCCGTTGGCGCCAAGCCTCACCACCGTGCCCGACGCCCTCGTCGGCCTCTGCTGGCCGGCAGTTTTCGCAGCGATCGGCGCAGCGGTGACCGACACCGGCGAGCCGGTGATCGAGGGACTGCTGAGCCTGGTCCACCTGGATCACGCCGCGCGGGTGGTCGGCCAGCTGCCGAAGGTGCCCGCCCAATTGACCATTACGGCAACGGCTTCGAAGGCGACCGACACCGACATGGGTCGCGTGGTGCCGGTATCGGTGACCGTGCGCGGCGCGGCCGGTGACGACGGTGCTGTAATCGCCACTCTCCATGAGCGATTCGCGATCCTGGGCCGCACCGGATCGGCCGAACTCACCGACCCGGTCCGTGCCGGCGGGGCGGTATCGGAAAACGCCACCGACACCCCGCGCCGCCGCCGCCGCGACGTCAAGCTGGGCGCTCCGGTCGACATGCGTCCGTTCGCGGTGGTCTCCGGCGACCACAACCCCATCCACACCGACCGGGCCGCCGCCCTGCTCGCGGGGTTGGAATCACCGATCGTGCACGGCATGTGGTTGTCGGCCGCGGCGCAGCATGCGGTGACCGCCACCGATGGCCAGGCCCGCCCACCGGCGCGGCTGGTCGGTTGGACCGCACGCTTCCTGGGCATGGTGCGCCCCGGTGACGAGGTCGACTTCCGCGTCGAACGTGTCGGAATCGACCAGGGCGCAGAGGTTTTGGAAGTTGCCGCCCGCGTCGGTTCGGATCTGGTGATGTCGGCCACCGCCCGCCTGGCCGCCCCGAAGACGGTATATGCGTTCCCCGGCCAGGGAATTCAGCACAAGGGCATGGGCATGGATGTCCGCGCCCGTTCCAAGGCGGCCCGCAAGGTGTGGGACTCCGCGGACAAGTTCACCCGCGAGACCCTGGGCTTCTCGGTCCTGCACGTGGTCCGCGACAACCCCACCAGCATCATCGCCAGCGGCGTGCACTACCACCACCCCGACGGCGTGCTGTACCTGACGCAGTTCACCCAGGTGGCGATGGCGACGGTGGCGGCCGCGCAGGTGGCCGAAATGCGCGAGCAGGGTGCCTTCGTCGAGGACGCCATCGCGTGTGGCCACTCGGTCGGCGAGTACACCGCACTGGCCTGTGTGACGGGCATCTACGAGCTAGAAGCCTTGCTGGAGACGGTGTTCCACCGCGGCTCGAAGATGCACGACATCGTGCCGCGTGATGAGTTGGGGCGCTCCAACTACCGCTTGGCGGCGATCCGGCCCTCGCAGATCGACCTGCCCGACGACGAGGTCCAAGACTTCGTCGCCGGGATCGCCGAGCAGACCGGTGAATTCCTGGAGATCGTCAACTACAACCTGCGTGGCTCGCAGTACGCCATTGCCGGCACCGTCCGCGGGCTGGAGGCGCTGGAAGCCGAGGTGGAACGGCGTCGCCAGATCACCGGCGGCCGACGCTCGTTCATCCTGGTGCCCGGCATCGACGTGCCGTTCCACTCGCGGGTGTTGCGGGTCGGTGTGGCCGAGTTCCGGCGCTCGCTGGACCGGGTGATGCCGCGCGACAAGGACCCCGACGTCATCATCGGGCGCTACATCCCCAACCTGGTGCCGCGGCCGTTCACCCTGGATCGCGACTTCATTCAGGAGATTCGCGACCTGGTGCCCGCCGAACCGCTCGACCCGATTCTCGCCGACTACGACACGTGGATCCGGGAGCGCCGTACCGAGTTGGCGCGCATCGTGTTGATTGAGTTGCTGGCCTGGCAGTTCGCCAGCCCGGTCCGCTGGATCGAGACCCAGGACCTGCTTTTCATCGAGGAAGCCGCGGGTGGCCTGGGTGTCGAGCGGTTGGTCGAGATCGGCGTGAAGTCGTCGCCGACGGTGGCGGGGCTGGCCACCAACACCCTGAAGCTGCCCGAATATGCCCACAGCACAGTGGAAGTGCTCAACGCCGAGCGCGATGCCGCGGTGCTGTTCGCCACCGACACCGACCCCGAGCCGGACGTTGAGGACGAGCCGGCCCCGGCCGAGGAGGCGGCGGCGCCCGAAGTCGCCGCGGTTCCCGCCGCGGCCCCGGCGCCTGCGGCGGCGCCTTCGGGTGCGCCACGTCCCGACGACCTCGCGTTCGGCGCTGCCGATGCCACCTTGGCCCTGATCGCGATTTCGGCCAAGATGCGCATCGACCAGATCGAGGCGCTGGACTCAATCGAGTCCATCACCGACGGCGCGTCTTCGCGGCGCAACCAACTGCTGGTGGACTTGGGCTCCGAGTTGAACCTGGGTGCCATCGATGGTGCGGCGGAGGCCGACCTGGCCGGACTGCGCGCTCAGGTGACCAAGCTGGCCCGCACCTACAAGCCATATGGCCCAGTGCTTTCCGACGCCATCAACGACCAGCTGCGGACGGTCTTCGGGCCGTCGGGCAAGCGGCCCGGGGCGATCGCCGAACGGGTGACGAAGACCTGGGAGCTCGGCGAGGGTTGGGTCAAACACGTCACCGTCGAGGTCGCGCTGGGTACCCGGGAGGGCACCAGCGTTCGCGGTGGTGCGCTCGGCCACCTGCACGAAGGTGCCCTTGCCGATGCGGCCACCGTCGACAAGGTCATCGACGCCGCCGTCACGTCGGTCGCCGCGCGCCACGGCATCAGCGTGGCGTTGCCCGCTGCGAGCGGTGGCGGCGGCGGTACCGTTGATCTGGCCGCGCTGAGCGAGTTCACCGACCAGATCACCGGCCGCGACGGCGTGCTCGCATCGGCGGCACGTCTGGTCCTGGGCCAGTTGGGCCTGGACGACGCGGTCAGCGCGGCCCCGACCGCGACCGATGCCGAGCTCATCGACCTGGTCACCGCCGAATTAGGTTCGGACTGGCCACGTTTGGTGGCGCCGGTGTTCGACGCCAAGAAGGCCGTCGTCTTCGACGACCGCTGGGCCAGTGCCCGCGAGGACCTGGTCAAGCTGTGGCTGATGGACGAAGGTGACATCGACGCCCAGTGGTCGCACTGGTCGGAGAGGTTCGAGGGGGCCGGTCACGTCGTGGCTACCCAGGCCACTTGGTGGCAGGGCAAGTCGTTGGCCTCGGGCCGTCAGATCCACGCGTCGCTGTACGGGCGGATCGCCGCCGGGGCGGAGAACCCGGACCCGGGCCACTACAGCAGCGAAGTCGCCGTCGTGACAGGGGCTTCCAAAGGCTCGATCGCCGCATCCGTGGTGGCGCGGCTGCTCGACGGCGGCGCCACCGTCATCGCGACCACCTCGAAGCTCGACGAGGAACGACTGGCCTTCTACCGCAACCTGTACCGCGATCACGCCCGGTACGGCGCCGTGCTGTGGGTGGTCGCGGCCAACATGGCGTCCTACTCCGACATCGACGCTCTGGTCGAATGGGTCGGCACGGAGCAGGTGGAAAGCCTTGGGCCGAAATCGATTCACATCAAGGATGCGCAGACGCCCACGCTGCTGTTCCCGTTCGCCGCTCCGCGGGTCGTCGGCGACTTGTCGGAGGCTGGCTCGCGTGCCGAACTGGAGATGAAGGTCTTGCTGTGGGCGGCGCAGCGACTGATCGCCGGACTGTCGAAGATCGGCGCCGAGCGTGACATCGCGGCACGTTTGCACGTGGTGCTGCCCGGTTCGCCCAACCGCGGAATGTTCGGCGGTGACGGTGCGTACGGCGAGGCGAAGTCCGCTCTGGACGCCGTGGTGAGCCGTTGGCACGCCGAGTCGTCGTGGGCGGAACGCGTCAGCCTGGCGCACGCCCTGATCGGGTGGACCCGCGGCACCGGCCTGATGGGTCACAACGACGCCATCGTCAGCGCCGTCGAAGCGGCCGGCGTCACCACCTACTCGACCGACGAGATGGCGGGCCTGCTGCTGGGCCTGTGCGACGTGGAATCCAAAGTGGCCGCGGCTCATTCGCCGATCAAGGCGGACTTCACCGGCGGACTGGCCGGGGCCGATCTGGACATGGCCGAACTGGCTGCCAAGGCGCGCGAGGAAATGTCCGCCGAAGCCGCCGCCGAGCAGCAGGCCGACACGGAGGGCCTCATTCCGGCCCTGCCGTCCCCGCCGCGCGGGTTCAACCCGGCACCGCCGCCGGATTGGGCCGACCTGGACCTTGACCCGGCCGACCTGGTGGTGATCGTCGGCGGCGCCGAACTGGGACCCTTCGGTTCGTCGCGCACCCGGTACGAGATGGAGGTCGACAACGAGCTGTCGGCGGCCGGTGTCCTCGAACTCGCCTGGACCACCGGCATGATCCGTTGGGAAGACGACCCTCAACCGGGTTGGTACGACAGCCAATCCGGTGAGCTGGTCGACGAATCCGAACTGGTCGAGCGCTACCACGACGCCGTCATCGAGAGAGTGGGAGTTCGCGAATTCGTTGATGACGGTTCGATCGATCCGCAAGAGGGCAGCCCGTTGCTGGTGTCGGTCTTCCTGGACAAGGACTTCAGCTTCGTCGTCTCGTCGGAGGCCGACGCCCGCGCGTTCGCCGAATTCGACCCCGAGCACACGGTCATCCGACCGGTGCCCGACTCGAGCGACTGGCAGGTGATCCGTAAGGCCGGCACCGAGATTCGAGTGCCCCGGCGCAACAAGCTGTCGCGGCTGGTGGGGGCCCAGATCCCGACCGGGTTCGACCCCACGGTGTGGGGCATCAGCGCCGACATGGCCGGTTCCATTGACCGGCTTGCGGTTTGGAACATCGTCGCGACCGTCGACGCATTCCTGACCGCCGGCTTCACCCCGGCCGAGGTGATGCGCTACGTCCACCCGAGCCTGGTAGCCAACACCATGGGCACCGGCATGGGCGGCGGCACGTCGATGCAGACGATGTACCACGGGAACCTGCTGGGCCGCAGCAAGCCGAACGACATCTTCCAGGAAGTGCTGCCGAATATCGTTGCCGCACACGTGGTTCAGTCGTACATCGGCAGCTACGGCGCGATGATCCACCCGGTTGCCGCATGCGCGACGGCCGCGGTGTCGGTTGAGGAGGGCGTCGACAAGATCCGGTTGGGCAAGGCCGAAATGGTGGTTGCCGGCGGGATCGACGACCTGACGCTGGAAGGCATCATCGGCTTCGGCGACATGGCGGCCACCGCTGACACCGCCATGATGCGCGGACGGGGCATTCACGACTCGAAGTTCTCCCGGCCCAACGACCGTCGGCGCCTCGGCTTCGTCGAAGCCCAGGGCGGCGGCACCATCCTGCTGGCGCGCGGTGACCTCGCGCTCAAGATGGGGCTGCCCGTGCTCGCGGTGGTGGGGTACGCGCAGTCCTTCGGCGACGGCGTGCACACCTCGATCCCGGCGCCCGGCTTGGGCGCGTTGGGCGCGGGCCTGGGTGGCAAGAACTCGCCGCTGGCGCGCGCGCTGGCCAAGCTGGGTGTGGGCGCTGACGACGTGGCGGTGGTCTCCAAGCACGACACGTCAACGCTGGCCAACGACCCCAACGAGACGGAACTGCATGAGCGGCTGGCCGACTCGATGGGCCGTTCGGAGGGCGCACCGTTGTTCGTGGTGTCGCAGAAGAGCCTGACCGGTCACGCCAAGGGCGGCGCGGCGGTGTTCCAGATGATGGGCCTGTGCCAGATGTTGCGGGACGGCGTCATCCCGCCCAACCGCAGCCTGGATTGCGTGGACGACGAACTCGCCGGCTCCGCGCACTTCGTGTGGGTGCGCGATACCCTGCGGCTCGGCGGGAAGTTCCCGCTCAAGGCCGGGCTGTTGACCAGCCTCGGGTTCGGTCACGTCTCCGGTCTGGTCGCGTTGGTTCACCCGCAGGCGTTCATCGCGTCGCTGAGCCCCGAACAGCGCGAGGACTACCAGCGACGGGCCAACGCCCGCCTGCTGGCCGGGCAGCGCCGACTGGCCTCGGCGATCGCCGGCGGTGAGCCGATGTACCAGCGGCCGCCGGACCGTCGCTTCGACCACAACGGTCCGGAGAAGCCGCAAGAGGCCGCGATGCTGCTGAATCCGGCTGCTCGCATCGGTGACGGCGACGTCTACCAGGCCACTGCGGGCTGACCGGACGTATCCGTTAACCTCACCACCCATGGGCATCGTCGGTGTCGGGATAGACCTCGTCTCCATTCCTGATTTCGCCGAGCAGGTCGACCAGCCGGGAACGGTGTTCTCGGAGACCTTCACTCCCGGCGAGCGGCGCGACGCTTCGGACAAGAGTTCGTCGGCCGCGCGGCACTTGGCCGCTCGGTGGGCGGCCAAGGAGGCTGTGATCAAGGCCTGGTCGGGGTCGCGGTTCGCCCAGCGGCCCGTGTTGCCCGAAGACATCCACCGCGATATCGAGGTGGTCACCGACATGTGGGGCCGCCCGCGGGTCCGCCTGAGCGGTGAGATCGCCAAGCATCTGGCCGACGTGACCATCCACGTGTCGCTGACCCACGAGGCCGACACCGCCGCCGCGGTCGCCATCCTCGAGGCGCCCTAGTCCCTTCGCGAGCAGACGCAAACTTGCATCGAACCGGTCTGGTTTGTAGAAGTTTGCGTCTGCTCGCAGGCGCTACTACCTTGGGGAGTACTACTTAACGTAGTAATACGTGCGATGGCCGGCTCGCAACGGCGCGGGTTCGGTTGTGAGGGGATGATCGCCGTGAGCCTCAACTTGGTGGATACCGCCGCTCGACAGGCCCGCGAAATCGACACGCGCTATCACCCGTCGGCCGCGCTTCGGCGTCAGCTGAACAAGGTGTTTCCGACGCACTGGTCGTTTCTGCTCGGCGAGATCGCGCTGTACAGCTTCATCGTCCTGCTGATCACCGGTGTCTACCTGACGCTGTTCTTCGATCCGTCGATGGCCGAGGTCACCTACAACGGCGTCTACCAACCGCTGCGCGGGGTTGAGATGTCGCGCGCATACGAGTCGGCACTCGACATTTCGTTCGAGGTGCGAGGTGGCTTGTTGGTACGCCAAATTCACCACTGGGCGGCGCTGATGTTCGCCGCGGCGATCATGGTGCACCTGGCGCGCGTCTTTTTCACCGGTGCGTTTCGTCGTCCGCGTGAAGCCAACTGGGTCATCGGTTCACTGCTGTTGATTCTGGCCATGTTCGAGGGTTACTTCGGTTACTCGTTGCCCGATGACCTGCTGTCGGGTATCGGTCTGCGGGCGGCGTTGTCGTCAATCACTTTGGGATTTCCGGTAATTGGAACTTGGTTGCACTGGGCGCTGTTCGGTGGCGACTTCCCGGGCACGGCGTTGATCCCGCGGCTTTACGCGCTGCATGTCCTGCTGCTGCCCGGGATCATGCTGGTGCTCATCGGGTTGCACCTGGCTTTGGTGTGGTTCCAGAAGCACACCCACTTTCCCGGACCCGGCCGAACCGAGCACAACGTCGTCGGTGTGCGGGTCATGCCGGTGTTCGCGATCAAGTCCGGCGCCTTCTTCGCCGGCATCGTCGGCATCTTGGGCCTGATGGGCGGGCTGCTGCAGATCAATCCGATTTGGAATCTGGGACCCTACCGGCCGTCACACGTGGCCGCGGGCACCCAGCCGGACTTTTACATGATGTGGCCGGAAGGGTTGATGCGGCTATGGCCGGCTTGGGAGCTCTACATCGGACATCACACGGTCCCGGCGGTGGTTGCGGTCGCCTTGATCATGGGACTGGTCTTCGTCCTGCTGACGATCTATCCGTTCTTGGAGAGACGGTTCACCGGTGACCGGGCCCACCACAATCTGCTGCAGCGACCGCGGGACGTGCCGGTGCGCACTTCCATTGGGGCCATGGCGATTTCGTTCTACCTGGTGCTAACACTGGCGGCGATGAACGACGTCATCGCGCTGCAGTTCCAAGTCTCGCTGAACGCGACGACGTGGATCGGCCGCATCGGCATGGTGGTGTTGCCGCCGCTGGTCTACTGGATCACATATCGGTGGTGCATCGCCCTGCAGCGCAGCGACCGAGCGGTGCTCGAGCATGGGGTGGAGACCGGCATCATCAAGCGCCTCCCGCAGGGGGCCTACCTCGAGATGCACCAGCCCCTAGGTGGGGTGGACGAACGGGGACGCCCGATCCCGCTCGAGTACCAAGGGGCGCCGGTGCCCAAGCGCATGAACAAGCTCGGCATTGGCGGGAAGCCCGGTTCGGGCCTGCTCCACGCTGATCCGGCCCACGAGGACGCCACGCTGACCGAGGCCAGGCATGCCGCCGAGCGCCGCAGCCTCACCGCGCTGCGCTAGCCGCGCAGGCCCGCGAGCAGACGCAAACTCGTATCCAAATGCCTTATTTGGTAAGAGTTTACGTCTGCTCGCGAGGTGAAGAGCTCGCGAGGCTGCGGGCGTAGCCGGCGCCCATGCTCAGCAACACCAGACCCACGACGATGAACGCCGCCACCCGGAAGATGCCGTCCAACGTGGCCAGATCGAACAGGAACAGCTTGGCGGTAGCTGCCCCGGTGAGCACCAACCCGGCGGTGATCGGCGCCGTGCGGCGCTCCCCGGCGGCCAGTCGCAGCGCGTAGACGAACAACCCGGCTGCCATCCCGATCCAGCAGATGGTGGCGGCCATGTGGCCGGCCAGGAAGCCACCGTTGGCTCCGCCGGTCAGAACACCGGCGGTGACGGTGAACGCGGTGACGGCGTAGATGACGAGACTTCCCCCGGCCACGCCCAAAATCCACGCGAGATCGGAATTGCGTTGTGTGCGGTCGACACCCAGCCACGCGCGTGCCAGCACGACCACAAACGCCACGACGAGCACGCTGGCGGCCAGCGTGGACACCGCGATCGAAGTCGGCCGCGCGGTGGCCCGAATCAGCACGAAAAGGGGTGCATAGCTGTAGAACATGGCGGCGCCGATGATGCCGAATCCCGCTGCTATCCAGCGTGCTACGGCATCGTGGCGGCCCGCGATCGCCACGATGATGGCCATCGCCAGCAACACCGGACCCTCGAGGTAGCCGGCGAACGCGGCCGTGACGGCCACCAGGGCGGCGATGGCCGCCCACGCCGACCAGATCTGGGTGACGATCCGAGGCCGGTGACCCACCAGGACGATCGCCAACATGACGGCGGACAGGACGGCGGCCAACAGCGCGGCCTGCATTCGATCAACCGCGATTCCCGCCGCCAGCACCGGCATGGTCCCGATCGCCGTCAGCACCGCCAGCGCGCCCGCGTTCTTGCTGGCGGGCAACAGGATCAAGCCGCTCGCGATGGCGAGGATGGCGGCCACCCCGCAGGCTGCGCCGATCAGCCACGGATGGTCATGCCGACTCATGGCAACCAGTGCAGCGAGCAGCGGAACGGTGGTCGCCGCGACGCGTGCCGCGTGCATCCAGCTCCAGTCCTTGCCCAGTTGCACCGGCAGAGCGGCGGCGGACAGCGCCAGCATGAAACCGACGAGGAGCAGGTCCACCCCGCGGGTGATGACGGGCGCCAAGACGATCAGCGGTAGAAGCACCAGCAGCCCCAGATGCTCGGAGTCCCAACGACGGGCCAGGGCCAGGCCAGCGCCGCCCACCACGGCCGCGAGTAGGAGTCCGACCGGCGCCGGCGCCCACTTGTAGATGGTGGTGATCGCGATGACGTCGAGATAGGCCGCGGCGATGCCGGTAGAGGCCAATGCGATCGCCCCGATCCGGCCACCCGGCCGGCGGCGAAGGCGCGTGGCAACACCCACCAGGGCGCCAGCCAGTGCGATGCCGCCGGCCACGCGGAGCTCAGGACGAAGCAGCCCGGCCTCGGCGGCCAGGACGAGCAGCAACACCACGCCGACCAACGTCACAGCGACCCCGGCGACCGCCAACAACTTGCCGATCCAGCTGGATTCACTGTCGGCCGGTTTACGAGCCGGGGGAGTGGGTGGCGACGGCGGCGGGACGAACCGAGGTGGGGACATTGCGGGCGGGGGCGCGCCTGGTCCCGGTGGTGCCGCCGGAGCGGGTGTCCAATAGTGCTGATACCGCTGCCAGTACGGGGCCATCGGTGGGGCCACCGGAGCAGGTGGGGCCACCGGAGGCGGCGCCGGCGGGGGCTGGGGCGCCTGCTGAGGGGCCCCAGCGGCACCGGACATCACCCGGTCGAGTTCTTTGAGTTCACCCGAGACTCGCGACATCTGTCGGGACAAGGCCTCGAATTCCGCGGACAGCCGACTGATGACAGCATGGTGCGATTCGGTCATGGTGTTCAACCCTGCCGCCGGGCGTGCCGGAAGGGATGAGTAGGACTACCCGGATTCCGGATCTTCGTCGAGTCCGTGCTCGATCGCGTAACGGGTCAACTCCACCCGGTTGGCGACGTGCAGCTTGCGGAACGTGGCTTGGATGTGGTTTTCGACGGTTCGGTGACTCAGCGATAGTTTCGCGCCGATCTGCTTGGCGGACAATCCTTTTGCGACGTAGCGCAGCACCTCGGTTTCGCGTTCGGTCAGCGTGGGCCGGCTGGGCCCCGAATCGGGGTTTTGCGCGATGCGCCGATACTCGCCCAACACCAGCCCGGCCAGGGAGGGGGTGAACACGGCCCGCCCCGCGGCTGTCGCACGCACCGCGTCGGCCAGTTCGGCCTTCGACGCGCTCTTGACCAGGTACCCCGTCGCGCCGGCCTTGACTGCTTCCAGGACGTCCTCGCGTTCGTCCGACGCCGACAGCACCAGCACCCGAGACGACGGTGAGACCTCGAGCAGCTCGGTCGTCGCCCGGACGCCGTCACCGTCGGGAAGCCGCATGTCCATCAACACCACGTCGGGTTTCACCACCGCCGCGCGACGCCGGGCGGCGGCCACACCGTCGGCGGTCGCGACCACATTGAATCCCTCGTCGGCGAGGTCGCGGGCCACCGCGTCGCGCCAGATCGGATGGTCATCGACCACCATCACGGTGAAGTCGGTCTCGGTCACTGCGATGCCCCCTTTCGGACGTCGGCGCGGGGCACGCGCAGCTCCCACTCGGTGCCTTCACCTACTTCGGTCTGCAGTTCGGCGGTGCCGCCCAACGATTGCAGCCGTCCGACGATCGACTTCGAGATGCCCAGACGTCCCTGACTGGCCGCCTCCTCTAGCCGGCCGGCGGGGATTCCGACTCCGTCGTCGCGAACGCTCACCGCCACCGAGTCGCCCAGATCCTCCAGGAACACGAACGCATGGGCGTCGGGGCCCGCGTGGGCTCGCACATTGTCCAGGGCGTTGCCCACCGCAGCGTCGAGTTCGACCGCCACCGCGTGGGGCAGCGGCACCGTGGTTCCGGGCAGGCTCATGGTCACCCGCTCTGATTCGCGGCGGCGCAGCAGTTCGCGAATGTCGACCGTCGTCCGGTCCCCGTCCTGGTCAATTTCGGTGGAGGTCAACCAGCTTCGCAGGGTTCGTTCCTGTTCGCGGGCGAGCTTCGCCAGTTCGGCTGTATCGCCCCCGATTTCGCTGCCGCGTCGGGCGACCAGCGCCAGCACCTGCATGACGCCGTCGTGGACCTGCCGGGACAGCCGCTCCCGCTCTTCCAGCGCGGCCGACAGCTGAGCCGCACGCTGCAACTCCTCGTGAGCGTGCACCGCGGTTCGGGCGGCCATGCCGACCGCCAGACCCACCGCGAGTTCCACGATGACCGTGGCGTTGCGGCCCAGGTTGACGCTGACATAGCCCTTGACGGCCTCGTGGGTTGCCGTCACCGCCAGACCGGTCAGCATGCCGCCGGCCGGGCCGAACTGAAGGGCCGCCGAAATCGTGGCGTTGGTGGCCCACAATGTGGTCGGCCAGGTCTGGTTGTTCACCGACCACTGGTCGGCGGCGACCACCTCGGTGGAGAGCATGAGCAGGACGACGACCACGAGCTCGGCGATCACCCATGCCGGTCTGCGGCCAAACCCCCGCAGGTAGGCGACCGCGCACGCGCCGCTCCAGCCGATCAGCACCGCGAACAGCAGCCAGCCCAGCGCCGGACGGTTCAGGTCCGAGTTGATCGCAATCTGGAAGCCCGCCGCGTATAGGCAGCTCAGCAGCCGAAACAGCTGCGCCGCCCGCCAGAGCGGCGCGGTCGGGTCGGGACCGCGGGTCGCCATCGGCTCAGCTTAGCTAGCCTCGGCACTATGACTGATCTGGTTGAGCGGGTACGCGAGGTGCTGCCGTCGGTGCGGCGCGATCTTGAGGACTTGGTGCGGATCGAGTCGGTGTGGGCAGATCCCGGCCGGCGGGATCAGGTGCACCGCAGCGCACAGGCGGTGGCTGAGCTGTTGTCGCAGGCCGGGTTTGACCAGGTGCGGCTGGTCAGCGAGGGAGGGGCGCCGGCGGTTATCGCGCACTATCCGGCGCCGCCCGGTGCGCCGACGGTGCTGTTATACGCCCACCATGACGTGCAACCCGAGGGTGACCGTGGGCAGTGGTCGTCGCCGCCATTCGAGCCGACGGAACGGGATGGGCGCCTTTACGGGCGGGGCACCGCCGATGACAAGGCGGGCATCGCAACGCATTTGGCGGCCTTCCGGGCACACGGAAGCCGACCGCCGGTCGGTGTGACGGTATTTGTCGAGGGTGAAGAGGAATCGGGCTCACCAACATTGGGACGGCTGCTCGACACGCATCGAGACGCGCTGGCCGCCGACGTGATCGTGATTGCCGACTCGGACAATTGGAGCACCGAGGTCCCGGCACTGACGGTGTCGTTGCGCGGATTGGCCGATTGCGTGGTGGAGGTCGCCACGCTCGACCACGGGCTGCACTCCGGTTTGTGGGGTGGGGTGGTTCCGGACGCGCTGAGCGTGCTGGTGCGGCTGCTGGCCAGCCTGCACGACGACGACGGCAATGTCGCCGTGGCAGGCTTGCACGAAAGCACCGCGGCCCCGGTCGATTACCCGCCGGACCGGGTGCGCGCGGAGTCGGGTCTGCTGGATGGCGTGGCGGAGATCGGTTCCGGTTCGGTGCCGCAACGGATGTGGGCGAAGCCCGCCGTTACGGTGATCGGAATCGACACCACACCCGTTGCGGCAGCGTCGAATACGCTGGTTCCGCGGGCACGTGCGAAGGTCAGCCTGCGGGTGGCACCCGGCGGTGACGCGGTCGCGCATCTGGACGCGTTGGAAGCTCATCTGCGCCAGCATGCGCCGTGGGGAGCGCAGGTCACCGTTACCCGCGGGGACATCGGGCAGCCGTACGTGATCGACGCGACCGGTCCGGTCTATGACGCCGCCCGCGAGGCGTTTCGGCAGGCTTGGGGTGTCCAACCGATCGACATGGGGATGGGCGGGTCGATTCCGTTCATCGCCGAGTTCGCCGCCGCGTTCCCGCAAGCGAAGATCCTCGTCACCGGCGTGGAGGACCCGGGAACTCAGGCGCACAGCATCAACGAGAGCCTGCACCTCGGTGTGTTGGAACGTGCTGCCACCACGGAGGCGTTGCTGTTGGCCAAGCTCGCGAAAATTTCGACTCAGGCGGCCGCGGCCAGTGAGCGCGCGTAGTTCACGGCTTGGTGGACATGCATCAATGACTGCGGACTGGTCGCCGGGATCAGGGTCGAGTGGTAAAAACCGTTGCCTTGAACGGTGACCTGTGTGTAGCCCACCAACTTGCGGTCCTTCATCAGCAGAAACAGCAAGCCCAGCAGGCAAAACCAAACGAAGATGATGGCCAGGACGATGCCGGCGGTGGAGATGCTTTCCTCGTAGCGCGACATGTCCGTCACGGTCCATACCGAGCCGCGGATTGGGTGGGGACCGGATGGCGTCATAACCCAATGCTGCGACACGGAGATGTCGCCGATGGTCGTCAGCCACGGCTCCGGCTGGTCCGTCTGATAATTGAACACTTCGCCCACGGGCCGATTAAAGCACGCTTGTCTAGTGGCCCCGCGGTCGCTGCGAAACGGTGTTGTTGGGTCCGGTCTTCATGATCGTGGGCGATCCCGAGTAGTACCCCACCACATTGCTATCTCCGAAAACGCTTATGGCTTCGGCGCTTTCGACGACGACACGATTCTCGCTGCCGAAGACCTCCAGCCTGCGGCAGTGGCCGGTGACGGCGTAGGTGTTCTTGTCTCCGTCCAGTTTCAGGTATCCGTCGTTGCAGTCGATGGTGTTCCGTGCACCGCTGTTGATCATGATGAGGTGTCCGTCGACCTTGGTTGTGTCGGCGTGCTGCCACAAGGACATCGCGATCGCCAACCCGACTGTCGTCAACGCCAAGAACAGCCGGCCGGAAGACGTGTACGCAAGCTGTCTAAGGCCGTGGTGCCGCTGTGGCTCAGTCCGTCGCGGCCGGTGGCCGCCGTGTTCTAGGTGGCGAATGCGCTGCTCAGGGTATTTGGGTTTCATCGCTCAGGTCCCTTTCGCGACTCCCATGTTGAGAGTGCGTCGTCAGTGTGACGCGGCGGGCTTGCGAGATTCTTGCGCTACTTCCACGGGACCAAAAGCGACCGTGCGCCGTATCGCCAGCGCCAGTTACTGCGGGGCTGCGGTGATGACGGTGTACAGATGGGTGATGAGATCGTCGTTGATAAGGGCGACGTCGAAGCCGGCCACGATCACCGTGTCGGTACCGGGGGCGAAGACCTGCCAGGCGAGGTGGCCGAATCCGGTTGTTTGATAAACGGGTCCGGCTTTGACGACGGACAGCCCGGCCATCTGCCCGTCTTGCAGTGCCTGCGCCTTCGCATTGAGGGCCTCGTGGCCGATGGAGACACCTTCGTCATCGGTCCACCGGACGTCAGGCGCGTAGGTGTCGCGAATCGCAACCGCGCGCTTGTCGAAGTCGGGCTCGTTGAAGACACGCAGGAGGTTGCCTTCCATGAGCCGCTCGATCGTGTCCGACATCAGCACTCCTTCGACGGTCTGTGGACGCCGGAAGGTTGGACGACTCGACCGTTGGTTAATGTCTTACACCAGTACGGACCGGGACACCTGCCGAGATTGAACACCATTCCGGGTTGCCTTGCCGGCGTGCCGATCCCGACGGAATGTCGGTTAAGCGGTCGCCGCTTGACCGGCGACGACCAACTCAAGGCCGCTGAGTAGGCCGGGACGGGCCGCACACACGGCCGGTATCGCATTGACCACCCTGGCCGCGGTCGCAGCGGAACCGGGCAGCTTGTCGCCGTAAAGGGCGAAGTCGACTTCGACCCGAGGGTCGCCCTCGATCGAGATTCGAGTAAGGCGTCGGACGCTGCTGCCCTCCGGGATTGTGGGTGGCCAATCTTCGACGGGATCGTCGGGCATCGACCAGATAGAGGAGAATTGCAACCTCGGACGCCCGTTGACGATTCCGGTGAAAGTCATTCGCACACTGGCGATGGTGCCCGCGCGGATTACTCCCGCATCGAATTGGTAGTCGCGGGCAGCCGTCGCGATGTCTCGGTGTTCCTCGACTTCGTCAATGCGCTGACCCATGCCTTCGGCGAGGAGTCTTAGCGGCGTAGCGAATACGGTGGCCATCGACCCGCGAGGGTATGTTGCGGCATCTTCCTCGGGCGTTCGGCCGAAACCCAGCATCGCGAAGAACCCCGGTACGCTATAAGCCCCACATGGAATACGCTCTGCGACAGTAACTTTCGAGGGAAATCCGCTCGTGCTAGCGGCATGCACTCCGAGCAAGTCGGTGGCGAATCCGAGCGCGATTCCGGTCGCGAAGATTGAGGATTGTCCGCGTTCGCATGCGGCAGAAAGCTTTTCCCGCGAGCCAGCGTCAAGCGACGGCGGGTGGAACAGTGGATGGTAGGACGGAGTGACCACATTCTTGCCACTAGCCGCGATCGCGCAGAGTTGGTCGACGATCTCGCCTGGTTCACGTCCCGAAACTGCGGCGAAGTAGGTGACGCAGTCCGCATCCAGGGCCAAGAATTCGTCGAAATTCTCGGTAGCCACGATGCCGGTGGTTGGACAGTCCACGAGAGCTCCGGAGTCGCGGCCGGCTTTGCCTGGCGTGTTGACCAAATGCCCCACCAAATTTAGGGTCGGCGACCGCAACACATGGCGGAGTGCGATCGTTCCGGTGTAACCCGTGCCTACATGCGCCACTCGGTACGTGTCAGCCATGGCATCAACCTCCAGCTGCGGTCGTACGATTCAACCCCGCAGCCAGCCCATATGTCGACACATGGCTGTTTCCGATGCGGGCGGATGGTCACAGGTCTAGGCCGATAGCCCGCAGCCCGCAAGCTGCCAACTAGACCGACAAATCGCGGCGCAATTTCGCGACGTGCCCCGTAGCCTTGACGTTGTACTGCGCCACGGCGATCTTGCCCTTCTCGTCGACGACGAAGGTGGACCGAATCACGCCGGTGACCTTTTTGCCGTACATCAGCTTCTCGCCGTAGGCGCCGTAGGCCGTCAGCACCTTGCGTTCGGGGTCGGACAGCAGCGGGAAGTTCAAGCCCTGGGCGTCGCGGAACTTGGCCAGCTTCTCCGGCTTGTCCGGGGAGATGCCGATGACGTCGAGGCCCGCCTCGTTGAGTTCGGCAAGGTTGTCCCGGAAATCGCAGGCTTGCTTGGTGCATCCGGGTGTCGACGCGGCGGGGTAGAAGTACACGACGACGCGGCGTCCCTTGTAGTCGGAGAGCGACACCTTGTTGCCGTCGGCGTCGGGCAGGGTGAACGCAGGCGCTTTGTCGCCGGGTGCGAGGCGAGTGGTCTCGGTCAAGTTGGCCCCCTTCTGTTCACCGGAGCGTCAGGACCTGCACCGGCTGAACTAGGGTAGTGCGGGCACGATCATCAGCTGATAGTGGGGCACTGGGAGGACAGACACGTGGCGGACCGCGATCCCGAGACCATCAAGCGGGAGATCGACCAAGCCCGCGACCAGCTGGCCGCGACCGTCGACGCCCTTGCCGAGCGCGCCAACCCGCAGCGCCTCGCCGACGACGTCAAGGCCAAGGTGATTGCCTTTCTCAACAAGCCGATCGTGACGGTGTCCCTGGTCGGCGTCGGAAGCGTGGCGGTGATCGTCGTCATCCACAAAATCAGGAACCGCTGACGCACCACCTCGCCCGCTGTTCCGGCGCCGCCGCGTCGTTCAGTGGCGTGTCACGAAGTAGCCCGAGATGGCGGCCTTCAGTCTCCTAGACGGCGACAACGCCGAGAGCGAGCGCATGGCTTTGGTGCCTAGCCCGGGCATTGCCATGACCCGACCCGCCCGCATCGCCTCGTAACCGGCCTGCGCCACCGGCGCGGCGTCCAACATGAACCGGTCCAATCGTGACCAGTCCCCGACACCGGCGGTTTGGGCGAACTCGGTGCGCGTCGGCCCCGCGGCGAGATGCGTGCAGGTGACGCCCGTGCCGCGCAGGTCGTCGGCCACTGCCTCGGAGAAGCTGCGGACGTAGGCCTTGCTCGCGGCGTAGCCCGCTTCCAGCCCATGGGGGATGACGTAGGCGGCGACCGAGCTGACGTTGAGGATGGCTCCGCGACCCGCCTTCACCATCCGGGCGGCATACAGCGTCGTCAGGTCGGTCAGTGTGACGACGTTGAGCTGGACCATCTTTGATACGGCAACGGGGTCGCACTCGTGAATCTTCAGGCCGAGGATCCCCACGCCGGCGTTGTTGACCAGGTATTCGACGTCGACACCGAGTTCGTCGACGCGGCGGACCAGCTCGGGGCCGGCGCCCGGCTGGGACAGGTCCATGCTGACGGTGTCGACGCGAATGCCGTGGCGCGAGCGCAGTTCGTCAGCCACTGCGGTCAGCTGTGCGGTGCTGCGTTCGCTGGAAACCACAACCAGGTCGATCCCGTCGGCGGCGAAAAGACTCGCCAGTTCGCGTCCGAGCCCGGTCGACGCGCCGGTGATGAGAGCGGTGGCCATGGGTCAGACCCGATCGACGGGGGTGGTGCTGGTGACGTGGATCGGAATGTCGTCGGCCCACGGCTGGGCGGTCGCCATGGCCGCGACGTCGACATAGCCGCGTTCGAACTCACCGGTCGCGGCGTCCACGAGGCGGTACTGCTGGGTCTGTTTATGGATGGGCTGCGCGTCGAGAATGATCACCCGCACGTCGCCGGGCTGGAAATGGCATCGTTCCTGAAGCGCCTCGATGAGGCATTCGTTGTGCATGTGCCCGTCGCCGAAGTTCCAGCCGAGCACCATCGAACACAGCACCTCGCCCTCGCACAGGTTGTAGTCGCCCTCGTCGTACCCCGCCAACGCGCGATGCACCAGCGTGAACAGCGCGCGCCCATGGGTGTTCATCGCGCGGAACGCCATCGCCAAGTGCAGCGGAACCAGGGTTTCCTCTTTGGAGCCGTAAAGGCGCTCGAGCTGCAGGTGTTGCATCGGGCCCAGTGCGCGCGAACCGGTTCGGAACGTGTCGTCACACGACGGTTTGACGCACCAGATTGTGGTGTCCCAGTTCCCGGCGTAGTAGCGCATGCCGGGCAGGAAGGAAACCTTATGCGGGTAAAGGTTTCCGATCACCACGATGCCCGCGAGAACCAGGAACAGGACGGCCACCGGTGCCGGGTTGGTGACGTCCGAGAGGCCGATTGCCGCGTGCCCCGCGAAGAGCCAGAGGACCCCGAAGATCATGAAGACGTTCCACTCGAGCGGCACACCCATCGGGAAGGCCAGCAGGATGTTCAAGTGGAAGACGACCATGACGAACGCGGCGATCGCCGTCGGCCAACCGCCATGCGAGAAGAACAGCACCAACGGGACCAGGCCCTCCACCGCCGTCGAGAAGTGGGCGATGAAACCCGCGAGTGCGCTGGGCCGTAGGTCATCGGGATAGCGCACGAACATCGACCGCTTGAGGATGCCCGACGGGATGAACGGGTTGTTCGCCAGCATCGTCGAGATCACGAACGGGAAGTGCTTGTTGAGCTTCGATACGGCGGCGCCCAGCCAGATGACCAGGAAGACCACTTTGGCGCCGAGGATGATGTCCGCCCCGGAGAACAGGAACACCAGCGCCAACGGCGCGTACACCTCGCCGCGGGCGGCCAGGAAGATCACCTTGTCGCGCAAACTCAGCGCCGCCAGGACCGCCAGGATCGCGACGGTATGCCAGCGCGGCAGGACACCAATTGTCGTGCCCAAGACGGGAATTGGCCCACTTCCGTCGGAAACCAGTGCGACGACGAGCAGCGCCAGCAAGGCCCCGTACAGCAGCGCGTCAAACGGGGTCCGGTTGTGTCCCCTGGTCAACGGCACCCGGTTGGGCCAGGGCGGCAGCCTGATGGTGCCGGGCCGCAGCCAGTACAGGATCGATCCCATCGGCGGGAAATAGCGGCCGGCCAACGGCCCGAAGCAGCAACCCAGGCCGACGACTTCGAACAGCATGGTGAAGAGCACGGCCTTCTGGAAGACGATCGGCTCGCTCCACCATTCGCCGACCCTGGTAAACCCGTCGATGCCTTTGGTGGCCAGGGCGAAGGCCATGCCGCCGAGGACATAGAGCACGATCTTGACGCCGTACATCACGTGCATGACCAGGGGCGTACCGAAACCGCTTTCGGCAATGTGGCGGGCCATCGGCACGATCCGCTCGGCGCGCGGGAGCTTGGTCCATTCGACGTCGACGATGGGCAGGTTTGGCTTGAGGAACCCCACTGCTGCTCCTTCGGACAGGGATGTGTGTCAAGAAAAACTACTCGTAACGAGTGGTTCAAGACGAGCACAATGGTCGATTCCGATCAACGGGATCGAATTTCTCTAGGCGACCCACCGGCCGGGCCGGACCTGGCAGCGGCAGGCGCACCCACGCTTGCTTCCGCGTCGGTGGTGGAGCCGGTGCAGCCAGGAATTGACTTGCGACGTCTGGAATCTCACCGAACATGCGGCACTCGGCCGCCCGGCCGGGGATACGTCCGAGTCGCCCGGCCGTCATTAGCGGACGCTGCCGCGAGCAAAAGGACGTGCGGGCGACGGGGACGGGTGCTCGTGGACAGATGCGGCGTCGCGATGGCAGCGTCGCAGCCGTGTCATGCCGGTGGGGGACCGCGGCGCATACCCGGGAGAGGAACTTTCGAAGTTGGGAACCGGCACTGTCCGAATAGTCGCTGGCCACAAGCGCTTTGACGCCGACAGCCAGGCATTGAGCGATATCGACCTAACCATCGAGGACGGCGAATTTCTGGCGATCCTAGGGCGCAGCGGCAGTGGCAAGTCCACGCTGCTGCGGGTGATCGCGGGCCTGGAGAAACTCACGTCGGGAACCATTGAGTGGGCCGAATGGGCCGGCGACAACGGCGCGGCGCGGCCACACACCGGAGTCGTGTTCCAGCAGGCGCTGCTGTACCCGTGGTTGACCGCCGGTGACAACGTCTTGCTCGCAGGACGGTTTGCCGCGCAACGCGAATCATTCCGCCGCGAGTACGCCGAAGAGCTGCTGCAACGTTTCGACCTGCAACGGGTCGCCGACCGCTACCCCGACCAACTGTCGGGCGGCCAGGCGCAACGGGTCGCAATTATTCGTGCGGTGGCAACCCGGCCTCGGCTGTTGCTGCTCGACGAACCGTTCAGCGCCCTGGATCCGGCGATCCGTGCCGACTTGCAGGCGTGGCTGGCCAACCTAGCCGCCGAGTTGGGCATCACGGTGGTTTTGGTCACCCACGACGTCGATGAAGCCTTGCTGCTGGCCAGTCGCGTGGTCTTGCTCGGCCCCGACGGCAGAATCCGACGCGAATGGCGCCCCGGCAACCAGGAGCTCAGGCAGGAGATTCTGGACCACTATCGCCTGGTCGAGCAGTGACAGGTTTGCCACGACGGTCCCTGTTGGTCGGCGGGGCCGCATTGGCTGCGGCCGGCGGGCTGGCGGGTATCGCCGATCTGGCCCGCGCGGCGAGCATCGACCGAACCAACACCAGTGGGCAGCTGCGCATCGGGTACTTGCCGATCACCGATGCGGCCCCATTGCTGATCGCTCACGCGAGCGGCCTCTACGAAAAGGGCGTGGTGAGTGCGGCCAAGCCGGTGCTGTTCCGCAGCTGGGCATCACTGGCCGAAGCCTTCGTGACCCGCCAGGTCGACGCGGTCCACATGCTGATGCCCACGGCCATCCAGCTGCGCTTTTTGCTGCGCAGCCCGGTTCGGCTGCTGAGCTGGAATCACACCAACGGGTCGGCGTTGACCGTCGCGCCGCACATCACCGATCTGGGACAGCTCGCCGGAACGCAAGTGGCCATACCGTTTTGGTGGTCGATCCACAACATCATCCTCCAGCAACTGCTGCGCGCGCATGACCTGGTGCCGGTGGTGCGCACGAGTGCCTCGCGCAGCGCGCGCACTGTGGAACTCATCGTGATGAGCCCGTCGGACATGGTGCCCGCGCTGGCCAACCGATCGATCAGCGGCTACGTCGTGGCCGACCCGTTCAACGCGATGGCTCAGGTGCGCAAAATCGGGCGCATCCATACCTTTCTCGGTGATGTGTGGCGTGATCACGCCTGCTGCGTGGTGCTCGCCCACGATGACCTCATCGAAAATCGGCCCGAGGCGGCCGGTTCGCTCGTCGGCTCGATTGTGGCTGCGCAGCAACGGATCAACGCCGACCGGGCGGCGGCCGCGGCCGCCCTGTCAACCGGCGCCTACCTGCCCCAGCCGCTGCCGGCGATCAAGACCGCACTGACCTACCGTCAGCAGGATTACCGCTTCCTGCACCCGCAATGGCAACCGCAGCGGCTGGGCTATCAGCCCTTCCCGTTCCCCAGCTTCACGCGCCGTCTGGTCGAGGCGATGCATGACACCGTCGTCGACGGCGACCGGCGGTTCCTGGATCGTCTCGATCCGGCGGCCGTGCACGCCGAGTTGGTCGACGACAGCTTTGTGCGGGCGGCGCTGACGGCACACGGTGGGCCGGAAACCTTCGGTCTGCCTTCGAATCTCACCCGAATCGAACAGGTGCAACCGCGATGACTCTTGACCAGAGCACTCCGACCTCGGCCACGGTGTCGGCACCCAAGACGGCCGCGCCGTGGTCGCTCGTGCAGCGTTGGTGGCCGCCGCTACTCGCGGTCGGGGTTGCGGTCGCGCTGTGGTGGCTGGCCACCGGTGTCTTGGCGCCCACCCATTCGTTGTTGCGGGAAACCACGCCGCCCAAGGTGATCAGGGCGTTCGGCGACCTTTTCAACCGTGGTGTGCTGCTGCCCGACACCGGGGTCAGCCTGTGGCGGTTGCTGGTGGGATTGCTGGTTGCCGCCGTGATCGGGATTCCCGCTGGGTTGCTTATCGGGCTCAACGACACCGCCGATCGCGCCACCCGGCCGGTTGTGCAGTTTCTGCGTATGATCTCGCCGCTGTCTTGGGCGCCAATATCGGTGGCGCTCTTTGGCATCGGCAACGAGCCGGTCATCTTCCTGATCGCCGCGGCCGCGGTGTGGCCGATGTTGATCAACACGGCGGCCGGTGTGCACGCGATCGATCCCGGTTACCTGCAGGTGGCTCGGTCGTTCGGTGCCAGCCGGGTGGAACTGCTGACCGTCGTGGTGCTGCCCGCGATTCGGGGGCAGCTGCAGACCGGGCTGCGTGTCGCGCTGGGCATCGCCTGGGTGGTGCTGGTGCCTGCCGAAATGCTCGGTGTGCGATCGGGTTTGGGTTACCAGATACTCAACGCCCGTGATCAGCTGGCGTACGGCCAGGTGGTGGCGGTGATCGTCGTCATCGGTGTCATCGGGTACCTGCTGGACCTCTTCGCCCGCCGGGCGCTGTCCGGCTCCCGGCGGGCCGGCGAGGGCTAGCGCTAAGCGACCGCGCTGTTTCGCGCCAACGGGTTCAGCTCGCGGAACGGGTCGTCGGCGCGGATTGCCAGCAGGTCAGCAAGGATCGTCTCCAACGCCTGCTGGGTGTCGTTGCGGACGGTCTCGACCCACTTCTCGGCTTTGGTTCCCTTGGGTTTGGTGGTGACGATCGGCTCGCCGAATTGCAGGTACATCCGTTGCGGACGGGGGATCAGCGTGGGTCCGACGCCGCGCATCAACGGCATCGCCATGTCGGTTTCCCCGGTCAGCTTGGTGCTGATCTCCTGCAGCAGGCGGCCCACCGTGCTGTCCCGGGTGACCAGGCTCTTGTAGATGTCGTCGCCGCCGACCAGGCCGACCGGGACGATCGGGTAGTCGTTCTCCACGGCGATGCGGGCGAATCCGGAACGGCCACGCCAGTTCAGCTGGTATTCCTCGCCCTTGAACTTCGGGATCTCGCGGCCGCCGCCGGGGAACACCAAGATCGTCTCGTTGTGCCGCATCAATTCTCGGGCCGTCTCCGGGGAGCCGATGACGGCGCCGTAGGCGGCCATCAGGTCCAGTGCAAAGCCCGGCTGCTGGCCGAACCTGCGGTCGGCCAAAGGGCGAACCCTGGTGCCGATCGCGCGACGCACGTAGTGCGGGATGAGCAGAACTTCACTGCTGACGAATTGAGTGTGGTTGCCCACCAACAGGAATCGGCCGTCGGAGGGCAGGTTTTCCAGTCCGCGCACGTAGGGCCGCGAGGCATCGATCAGTGGTGCGATGCCGTCGTGAACCTTTTCCAAGACTCCGCGCAGGACCTGCACGCGGCGTGGATGGTTCATCACCGCGTCGATATCGATGGGTTCGTTCGTGAGGTTTTTGCTCCTGGGTGAGGGGATCGGGAATGCCATGACACGTACGATACCGAACAAACTAGTTCGTATGGGTATGATCTTGCTGTGCGATCCACCACAGAACTTCGCGACACCATCCTGAACGCGGCCCGCTCCGAGTTCGCGCAATATGGGTTGGCCGGCGCGCGTATCGACCGCATCGCCCGCACTGCCGAGGCCAGCAAGGAGCGGTTGTACGCGCACTTCAAGGACAAGGAGACGCTGTTCCGCAGTGTGGTCGCCGCCGACCGCGCCGAGTTCTTTGCCGCCGTCACCCTGCGCCCGGACGCGGTGCCCGAGTTCGCCGGGGATATCTACGACCTGGCGGCCCGACGTCCCGAACATGTACGGATGATGACCTGGGCGAATCTGGAGGGCTTGGAGCTCGAGCCGTCTCCGAACGAGGATCTCGAGTCTTTGCAGGCACGTGATATCGCGATCATCGAGGAAGCCCAGGCCGCGGGGTATGTCGATGCGGCGTGGCGGCCGTTTGACCTGCTCGTTCTCCTGTTCGGCGTCGCGCTGGCCTGGGCGCAGTCGCCGCATCCCGACAGCGTCACCGACGATCCGGAGGTCATCGCGGCTCGCCGTGCGGCTGCGGTGGAAGCTGCACGCCGCATCGCGGCGCCAAAGACGTAGCAATACGTGCGTGCACGGGGTGAAAACCCGCCCAAACGTGGATGTTTGGGCCAGAAGTGCGCCGTCAGGGTTTCGAACCCCGGACCCGCTGATTAAGAGTCAGCTGCTCTACCAACTGAGCTAACGGCGCCTTGGTGTCGGCCGGAACCGCGTTGCGACAATAACAGGCGTCTTGCCGTGGTGCGAAATCCTGGACCTCGTCAAGCATAGCTGCTGGGCTGAAGGCGTTCGCGCCTATTACGCCCGACGGTGGTCATTCCCGTCGCCAAGGCACTGGCAGAGCCCGAGCCTGGGTGCTCGCCGAGGCGTCGCCGCCGAAGCGGAAAAGTCTGTCCTGCATGGCAACTCGACGCGGGAAGGACGTCAGAAGAGCGTCCCGCAGTAGGGTGCGCTTTCCGTGCGGAAGGCGTCGTCCAGCTCCTTGAGCGCGCCCGGGCGCACTTCGATGATGCGGTCCGCGCGGTGCAGTTCGAAAGGCCGATGGGCGCCCATGTAGATCGTTGCCAGTTCGGAAAGCCCGATTTCGACGTCCGGCTGCCCTTCGGCCGGCGTGCACTTCCCGACACCGTCGCGGATCTGCAGGCGGTACCGTCCACCGGCAAGATTCAGCGGGTCTGCGACCTCCAGCACCAGGTCTGCGTCGGCGCTGTACGTGCGCATGCCCAGCGCATCGGGCACATCGTTGATGCGTATCCAGAGGAAGTCGCTCGTGCCCTTGGTTTGGGCGGCACGCGGGTCACGCAGTTTGAGCGGGAGCGGATCGTCGACCGCGACCTGGATCTCCACCTTGTCGAACATCTCCAAAACCAACAGTGTCTGCAGCAACTCGCTGTGAGCTTCGTCGGTGATGGCGCAAAAATCCTGGACGACCACGGTGCCAAAAGGCGGCAGAAATGCACGCGCTTTCTGGTCGAAGATCCGATACGTCAGGAAGCCGTCGGGATGAATTCGGTAGTAAAGCTCGGATCCATTTCCCCGTTGGGTCGGCCTGTCCTCGAGGTAATCGGCCCACCACGCGGTGTCCCGGGTTATCGCGCCATTCGTTGTGGTACGCCATCGTTCGTAGATTTCCGGCAACCGCTTTTTCGCTTCGTCCGCGTTGACCTCGCGCGCCCGATTTCTGCGCGGCACGTCTCGCAGCTTTGCCCAGCGACGGTAAATGCAATAGCTGTGGAAGTAGCTCGCCACGCCCCCGCCCAACCGGTCGTACATCCCGGTTTGGGTGGGAACACCGCAGATGATCGGATAGCCGCGCTCCAACAATTTCCCGAGTCCCTGAGCGCTGAGCTGTCCCCAAACACCGCGTCCCTGGTGTGTTGACGCGACGGTGATCATCGTCAGCCAAGCGGCTCGCATGCTGGCACCACCCGGCACGGTGAGCTGGGCGCGGTAAATGATGGACGTCCCCACCACAAATGGCTGCTGCGGATCGGAGACATCCTCGGCGATCAGAATGTCCTCGAGTTTGACGCGGCGTTTCCACGCTTCGATCGTCTGAGGGTCGGCTGGGTCCCCGAAAGTGCGAGCCTGGTTCTCGTAGAGCGCCTGCCAGTCGTTTTCGGTGGGATGTCGGATAGTGATGGCGTCATCCATCGTGTTCATCGTTGATCCCGTCTGCACTCGTCCGACCGAACCGGCGCCTACTCCACTGGGCGCACCTTTGGAAGATATCGCTGTTTTCGATACCCGAGTGGCTGATGGTCAAACTAACTTCGCCGAGCGAAGCGGCGTCGGGAGGCATTTACGTGGCAATTTGGGGGTATAGCGAACGCCGGGCGGTAATGCACCGAAAGGACCGAGATGCTGCAAGCAATCACTCGTCTTGCCATCGCCGCGCCGCGCCGCATACTTGCAATCGCGGCGCTGGTCTTTGTCGCAGCCGCCATTTTCGGCATCCCGGTGATCAACAGCCTGTCCGGCGGCGGGTTTCAAGATCCGACTTCGGAATCCGCGCGGGCGACCGATCTTCTCAGGGAGAAATTCGGCAAGACCGATCAGAAAATGCTGATCGTGGTGACCGCGCCCGACGGCGCTCGCAGCGAGCAGGCGCGGCGGGTCGGCGCCGACATCGTCGAGCGTCTGAATCGATCACCGTGGGTCTTGGATGTGGCTTCGCCGTGGACCCTCTCGCCCGATCAGACGCCTCCTGGTCAGCCACCGCAGGCCGCCGACCAGCTGATCAGCAAGGACGGCAAGTCCGGGATGATCGTGGCGGGCCTGAAAGGCGGCGAGAACGACGCGCAGCAATACGCCAGCACCCTTTCGGAGGAACTGGTCCACGACCGCGACGGTGTCACAGTGCGCGACGGCGGCATGGCCGTCGCCTATGCACAGATCAACCATCAGAACGAGCGTGACCTGCTGTTGATGGAGTCCATCGCGATTCCGCTGAGCTTCGCCGTGCTGGTGTGGGCGCTGCGCGGCGTGGTGGCGGCCCTGCTGCCGATTGCCCTGGGCGCTCTCGCCATCGTGGGCACCATGTCGGTGCTGCGGCTGATCAGCTTCGCAACCGACGTGTCCATCTACGCCCTGGACCTCAGCATCGCGATGGGTTTCGCGCTGGCGATCGACTACAACCTGTTGATCGTCAGTCGCTACCGCGAAGAGCTGACCCGAGAAGGCGACCGGGACCAGGCGCTGTTACGGACCATGACCACCGCCGGCCGAACCGTGGTGTTCTCCGCCGCCACCGTCGGGCTGTCGATGGCCGTGATGGCGCTGTTCCCCATGTACTTCTTGAAGTCGTCGGCGTACACGATCGTGGCGACCGCGATCATCGTTGCGATCGGGGCCGTCGTGGTAACGCCCGCCGCGATCGCTCTGTTGGGCCCACGTCTCGACGCGCTGGATGTTCGCGGACTGGCACGCCGAATGTGGCCGAAGGCGACCTGGTTACGGGACCACAGCCGGACCAGCGCGGCGTTTTGGTATCGATCGACCAAATTTGTGTTGCGCCACGCCCTGCCGGTCGGGCTGAGCGTCGTCGTGCTTCTGTTGCTGCTGGGACTTCCGTTCCTGGGTGTGAAGTGGGGCTTCCCGGATGAGCGGGTGTTGCCCGAATCCGCCTCGGCGCGCCAAGTCGCCGACATGCTGGACACGGATTTTCCCGGCGGGTTCGGCACGGAGGTGACCGTTGTCGTGCCCGACGCCCGCGGCGTCACGCCTGCCGACCTGGAGCGTTACGCCGCGGAATTGTCACGCGTGCCCGACGTGGCCGCGGTGACCGCGCCGACGGGGACGTTTGTGGCGGGATCTCTGGCGGGCCCGCCGGTCGCGGCCACCGGCATGACCGGCGAGAGCGCATTTCTCACCGTGGCCACCACCGCGCCGTTGTACTCAACAGCTTCCGACGTTCAGCTCGATCGATTACACGAGGTCGCCGGGCCGGCGGGGCGATCGGTCGAGATGGGCGGGCTGGCGCAGATCAACCGCGACAGCGTGAACGCGATCACCGAGCGATTACCGGCCGTATTAGGCCTGATCGCCGTCATTTCCTTCGTGCTCATCTTCTCGCTCACCGGCAGCGTGCTACTCCCGCTACAGGCGCTGGTGTGCAATGTCTTGTCACTGACCGCCGCCTTCGGCGCGCTGGTGTGGATCTTTCAGGACGGCCATCTCGGCGCCCTGGGGACCACTCCTAACGGGACGCTGAACGCCAACATCCCGGTGTTGTTGTTCTGCATCGCCGTCGGGTTGGCCATGGATTACGAGGTGTTTCTGGTCTCGCGGATCCACGAGTACTGGCTGGCCGCTCAAGCGTCGCGAAGGCACCCACCGAGTGCGGCCGAAGCCCGCGCCGACAACGACGAGAGCACGGCACTGGGCCTCGCCGGCATCGGCCGGGTGGTTACCAGCGCCGCGCTGGTGATGTCGATCTCGTTCGCTGCGTTGATCCCCGCGCAGGTGTCGTTCATGCGGATGCTCGGTGTCGGGCTGACGCTTGCCGTGCTGGTCGACGCCACACTGGTGCGAATGGTCCTGGTTCCGGCGTTCATTCACCTGCTTGGCCGCTGGACTTGGTGGGCGCCGAGGCCGTTGGTCCGGCTGCATGAGCGGCTCGCGTTGGGTGAGGCCGACGCCGCGGCGGTTGGCCGGCGGCGCTGGGCCACCGACACCGATGAAACAGAAGACGCTTCGCCGGGGTCCGATGAGCCCTCTGACGGGGGTTCGGGGCAGGAGTTGGCTGCCGCATCTCCGAAGGACGTCGGGTAGCGCGCTAATGGCCAGAACCGATCTCGCCGTCGTGCTGGCATTGAGTTCGGCGCTGTGCATCGCGACCGGCGACGTGCTCCAGCAGCAAGTGGCGCACCGGATCACGGACAAGTCGGTCGGCCAGGTCAAGCTGCTGGCCAAGCTGGTCCGCAACCGACGCTGGCGGTGGGGGACCGTGCTGCTTGCGGCGAGCATCGGTTTGCAGGCGGCCGCGCTGGGCCAGGGTTCGGTGCTCTTGGTGCAGGCGCTGCTCATGCTTTCGCTGCTGTTCGCACTTCCCATGAGTGCCGTCCTGTCGAAGCGGAAAGTGACTGCATCCCAATGGATCTGGGCCGGCTTGCTGACAGCTGCGGTGACGGTGGTCGTCGTTGTCGGTCATCCGGAGGCGGGTCATTCGGGTGCACCGCTGCGGACCTGGGCCGTGGTCGCGGTGGTGCTGGGACCGGTGTTGGCGCTGTGCGTCGTCACTGCCCAAATCCGAGGAGGGCCTCGGGGGGCGATGTTGTTCGCCTTGGTGTCCGGTTCGCTGTGGGGTGTCTTTGCCGTACTGACCAAGGAGGTCGTCGCCCGGCTCGGCGATGGCGGCGGGGCGCTGGTCCGGACTCCTGAGCTGTATGCCTGCATCTTGGTCGCGATGGGGGGCATCCTTTGGAGCCAGTCGGCGTTTCGGGCCGGGCCGTTGACCGCGTCGATGCCCACTTTGCAGGTGGCCCAGCCCGTGGTGGCGGCCGCGCTGGGTCTGTTGGTCCTCGACGAGAAGCTGAACACGGGTCGTGTGGGGTTGATCGCGCTGGGGGTAGCGAGCCTGGTGATGGTGGCGGCCATCGTCAAGCTGGCGGGGTTCGAGGCCGTCGCGACCCGCGATGGATTAGCGGCCGAACGCAGAGATGCCATCAGTCAACCGACTTAAGGTCGGTTCAAGGCCGACTTAAAACGCCGTCGCCTGCTACGGCCAGCAAGTAGCGTGAGCTTGCGCACTCGAGGCGTAAAGCGGGCACAATCGGGTAGTGCGTCGCCGCGACGCACTACAATACCGGTAACAATCCAGGGTCAGCGGTGGCCAGATTGGGCAGGAAAACTTGGAAGGTCACTTGATGACGCCTTTGCGGAGACGTCGATCGTGGCTGGCTATGGCCATGGTCCCGGTTGCTGTGTTTGTGGGTGCGTGCGGCGGCCACAGCACCGCCGCACCGTCACCGGCGAACGTCATCGAGAACAAGGGGACGCCGTTCGCCGACCTCATGGTTCCCAAGCTCACCGCTTCGGTCACCGATGGAGCCGTCGGTGTCACGGTCGATGCGCCGGTCACGGTGGGCGTTTCTGACGGCGTGCTGCAGTCGGTGACCATGGTCAACGAGAATGGCAAGACCATCGACGGCCAGCTCAGTCCCGACGGCCTGCACTGGGCCACCACCGAGCAACTCGGCTACAACCGGCGCTACACGCTGAATGTGAAGGCGCTCGGACTGGGTGGTGTGGCGAGCCGCCAGATGACCTTCCAGACCAGTTCGCCCGCGCACCTGACGATGCCCTACGTCTTGCCGAACGACGGCGAGGTCGTGGGTGTCGGGTCGCCGGTAGCGATCCAATTCGACGAGAACATCACCAACCGGCTCGCCGCCCAGAAGGCCATCGTCATCACCACCAACCCGCCCGTCGAAGGCGCCTTCTACTGGCTGAACAGCCGCGAAGTCCGTTGGCGGCCCGAGCATTTCTGGAAGCCAGGGACCACCGTCGACGTCTCGGTCAACACCTACGGGGTCGACCTGGGTGACGGCATGTTCGGCGAAGACAACGTGAAGACGCATTTCACCATCGGCGACGAGGTGATCGCGGTCGCTGACGACGAAACCAAGATGGTGACGGTGCGGGTCAACGGCGAAGTGGTCAAGACCATGCCGACGTCGATGGGCAAGAACAGCACGCCGACGGCGAACGGGATCTACATCGTGGGCCAGCGGTACAAGCACATCATCATGGACTCCTCGACCTACGGCGTGCCGGTCAACTCGCCCAACGGATATCGCACCGATGTCGACTGGGCGACGCAGATCTCCTACAGCGGCGTGTTCGTGCACTCTGCGCCCTGGTCGGTGGGTGCTCAGGGCCACACCAACACCAGCCACGGTTGTCTCAATGTCAGCCCAAGCAACGCGCAGTGGTTCTACGAACACATCAAGCGCGGTGACATCGTCCAGGTGATGAACACCGTGGGAGGCACCCTCCCCGGCACCGAGGGCCTGGGTGACTGGAACATCCCGTGGGAACAGTGGCGCGCCGGTAACGCCAACACCAACTGATCTGCCGCTATTCCTAGACTCGCAGCACTGAAGCCAAGGCCGACAGCGGTATATGCGCTTCGACGGTGCCGCCGTCCATGAACCATTGCAGCGCACCGGGGTCGAAGTTGATCGGCTCGTCGTGTCCGACGGGGTAGTCGGGCATGTAGAGGATCAACTCGTCGGGCGTCAAAGCCCATGCGCGGTATCCCCCGGAGTAGACCTTGTCCGGAGTCCAGCGGTCGGCGATGAAGGGGTAAGTCCCCGGATCGTGTGGGGGAGCGGCCTGATTCAGCACGGTCTCGATGAATGGCTGCCCTAGCTGCGGGATGGCGCTGACGGTGACCAGGTCGGCCAACTGCACTCGCCGGCCGCTTGCCGTGTCGAAAGTGAAGGTGCGGTAGGCGTTGTTGGGCTTGGGTCCGTCGGCGTGATAGTCCTCGTGGAATACCGCGCTGAGGTAGTTGCCGTGCCGGAAGACCTGGTAGTTCTCCTCGCCGAAGCTGTCCGCCACCATGTGCGCGCCGACGCTCTTCCAGTTGTTGACCAAGGTGCGCAGATAATCGCGGACCACCGAACTCGTGACGGGGTTGTCGATGAGGTCGGACGGGAGCGCGACCTTGATGTCGCGCACCGCATTTCGTTCGGACACGACCGAGGTGCGGCAGTACTGGCCGTCCCAATCGCCGCCGAGCTCGCCGCAGAAGGACGGGGCCGACGCCCGTGCGATGGCCATGCCGGGAAGTCCCGGTAGTCCCGCGGCCACTACCAGTATCGATGTCGCGACAATTCGTCTGATCACGATGGCTCCAATTGGCTTAAAGCAGCTGGACTTTCGCTGCCTTCCAGCGGCCGTCGACCTTCTCCATGGTCATCTTGATTCGGCTGCGGTCGATCCGCGGATCGGGTGCCGCCGTGTTGGTGACGGTCTGGTCGATGAACACCAGCACGATGACCTTGTCGGTGGACTTCGACTGGATCGCCGAGTCGATCACCACCCCGTGGGCGGTGGCCTTGTTGTCGATCAGCAGTTGCCGAAGTTGCACGCTCGACTGGGTGTACATGTCCTTGAACTCACCGGTCGCTCCGTCGAGGACCTGCCGGAAGTTCTCGTCGACGTTGTTGGAGTCGATGCTGGTCAGTACCTGCGCGTAGTTGACGGCGGCTTGTTGAGCCTCTTGTCCCGCCTGGTCCAACTGTCGCTGTTGCCACTGCTGCCACCCGAAGAAACCGTTGATGCCGAGGGAGATGAGGAGTAGCAGCGGCAGCGCGCCGCGGCGCAGGTACTGTCGCCAGGATCGGTTGGCCAGCCCGGACTTGTCGCCTTTGGTCTTGCGCTTGCGCCCGAACGGGATGTCGTCGTCGTCGTCGGTCTCGGCGATGACTTCGGTGTCTTTGTCGTCCGAGTCTTCGGCGTCCTCGGCCTCGGATTCTTCGTCCGCCTCGGCATCGTTTTCGGTCTCGGTCTCGGTCTCGGCCTCGGTGTCGTCCGCGGCCTCGGTCTCTTCGATGTCGACGTCCTCGCCTGCGACTTCCGCCTTCTCGTCCTCGGTATCGCTGGTAATCCCAGTTGTCACAGTCACATCAATCTCCTCAGGTGGGCGGACTGTCGGTCTCAGTGCGGTGGCTCGATGGGCAGGGACGGACCGCCGTACGGCGTCGGAATCGTGTAGCGGCCCTTCGGCGTCGGGTCGCTTCTCCTGCCCAGGTCAGCACCGGGTGGGGGACCGGCGGTGTCATCGCCGGCCGGCCGCGGGGCGTTCTTGGCTCCTCGGATACCGTACCCGGGGTCGTCGTCGCGGCAATACGTGTAAATGAACGGCTCGTAGTAGTCCGCCCCAGACGGTGGGTGCGCGGGCGTTCCGTAGTCGCACGCGTACCGCGGATACAGTTCGGCCGTCGCCCAAACAGCATGGTCGTGGAAGGCGCTGGCCAACGCGTCGAGCGCCGACCCGCGGTAGTCCGGGAACAGTGCGTTGAGTGCCGGCACGCGCACATACAGCAGCTGTGAGGCGGTCGCGAGGCTGCCGAGCAACTGCACCATCGTCTCCGAGTTGTCGTCGAACAACCTGTCGACGGCCGAAAGCTGCTGCGGCGCAGTTCCCGTCAAGCGCCGATAACCATCCTGCATTCTGGCTACGCCGGCCAGGGTCCGATTGAAGTCGACGGTGGCGGCGGCGAGTCCGGCGTTCTTGTCGGCCGCCAAGTTCAGCACCACCCGGCTGGTCCTGATGATGCTGGTGGTTTCGGGCAGCACCGAGTCGAGCGTGGACAGCAACATCATGCCGCCGTCGACGATCGCGGCCAGCTTGCTCGGACCCTCTCGGCTAAGGCTGAGTTCCTTCTTGATCAACTCGACCTTGTGCGGATCGACCTGCGCCAACAGTCCATCGGCATCGCCGAGCAGCTGCGCCAAACTCACCGGGACACTGGTCCGATTCAGGGCGATCAGGCTGCCGTCGTGCAGATATGGTCCGGTGTCGGAGTCGGCTTCGAAGTTGATGTACTGCTCGCCGGCGGGCGACAGCGCGGACACGTGGGCAACCGCGTTCGCTGGGATCTTCACCTTGGACGTGATCCTTGCGACGGCGTCGACCCCTTGGTCGGTGATCCGCAGCGATTCGACGCGCCCAATGCGCACCCCACGCAGCGCGACATCCTGATTGGGCAGCAGCCCGCCGGATTCCGTGAGCTGCACCGTGACCTGATACGTCGACGCAAAGGGTGTCACCCGCAGTGCGCCGATCAGCAGGTAGGCAGTGGCAACAATCAACGTGAGTGCCAGTCCGGCCACCGACAGCCAGACCTGGCGTCGGTGCGCGGCCCGTACCGCCCGGACGAGGACGTTGGCGGCCGACGTGATCATCCGGGCGGTCCTGGCGTGAGGGGACCGGGCAACTGCGGCTGCGGGGTTTCCGAGGGGGCGACCATGACACCGCCCGGGACATTCGGATCAGGTATCACCGGTACCTGAGGCGAGTTCGGGCCGCGACCGACCACCCGTTCCTGAAGCCGCCACAGCATGTACTTCAGGGAGCCGACGAACTGGTTCCAGGTAAACCTGTTCGGCCCATGCAGTCCCCGATCGCCGGGGAAGCCGATGTCGGGTATCGACCCCAAGACCAGTTGATCGAGACTGGCGTGGACTGAGATCCCCGATCCCGCAGTAAGTTTGATCATAGGGGCGAACATTCGGTTCAGGGTCAGCAAGCTGGTGTCGGGGCTCACCGCGATATCGTTGGCCGCTTCGGCGAGCGTGTTGAGGTCTTGGACCACGCTTCGGCCGCTGGTGTCGGTTCCGCCGAGCGACGGGAACCGGGCCAGCAACCGGCTGGTGTCACCGACTTGCACCAATAGGTTGGTCAGGTCGGTGGTGTTGGCGGACAGGGCGTTCATGGCCGGATCGGCGGCCGCCATCAGCTCGCTGAGGGTTTGGTTCTTGGCGTCGAGTTGTGCACTGAGGCGCGACAATTCGGTCATTGCGTCCGAGATCTGGCCGGACCGCGAGTCCATCGTGCTCAGCAGCTGATTGGACTTGCGAATCAGTTCCCCGAATGCCTGTCCCTGGTCGCCGGTGGCTTTGCCGAAGCCGTTGATGATGTTGGTGAAGTTACGCACCGCGCCACCGTTCACCAGGATCGCGGCCGAACTCAGCACCGACTCGACGGTGGAGGCGGCGGTGGTGAACTCCAGATCGATGGTGTCGCCGGATTTCAACAACGGCGCGTTCGGATCGCCGCCCACGGGTGGCTTCAGCGCGACGAAAACGTCGCCGAGCGGTGTGGCCGTGCGCAGTTCGGCTTTGCTGCCCCGCGGCAGCAGGACACCATCGCGGATGCGCAGCGTGGTGACGGCGGTGTAGTTGCGTGCGACCATCGATTCGACCTGCCCGACGTCCGCACCGCCAAGCTTGACCTTGGCATTCATCGGCAGGTTGAGCGCGTTGGAGAACACCGCGGTCAGCATGTAGCCGCCGGAACCCAGGCCCGGGGCCGGAAGGGGAAGGCTGGCAAGGCCGTCAGTGGCGCATCCCGCGCTGAAGACCGCCGCGGCCATGATCGCGACTGCGGCCTTGATGCGCGCTCGCGTTCCCATGGCGTTCATTTCTGACCCATCGCTGCCAAACCGTCCAGGACGTAGGTCAACCCGAAGTCGGGCCCGAAATCCTGGAGTGTCCCGGTGCTGCAGCCGAGTTGGCGCAAGCCCATCAAGTTGCAGACCTCTTTGGTGAGCTGACTGTCGAAGATCATCCGGTCGGTGAGGAAGTGTGCTCGCACCGCGCCGTTCTCACGGTCCACCATGTTGTAGGCGTTGTCGGCCAACATCGGACCTAAATCAAGGATTTCGGCGAGCTCGCGCCGGTTGTCGGCGAGCGTCTTCGCCACGGCGTTGCCGTTCAGCAAAGCCTGCCTGATGAGTTCACGATTGGCGTCAAAGAGATCGCCTGCCCGCTGCACCAACTGATCGAGTTTCTTGCCGGTGGTGCCGCGGCCGATGTCCTCGTCGGCCAAGATCTGGCTGCCTTGGTGGATGGTTGACGCGAATTCCCGCAGCTTGCCGTCGTTGTTGGCGGCGGCCTCGAACAGCGAACTGATGTTCTTGATGATCGAGGTGATCTGGGCGCGCGTCTGGGCGCCGCCATCGCTGCTCAACCGCAGCGCCTTGGAGAGTTCGTCGAGCGCCTTCTTGATATTTGCGCCGTTGCCCCTGACCACCTCGGTGCCGCCGTTGAGCACGTCGGCAACTGGGCCGCCACCGTGACCGTCACCTTCCAAGGATCTGGTCACCCGGTCGAGAACGGCGAGCACACGGCTGAATTCGACCGGTGTCTTGGTGCGCGTCAATCCGATGGTGTCGTGGTTCGCCAGCTTGGGGCCCCCGCGGTACGGCGGCGTGAGCTCGATCTGCCGAGCGGTGAGGATCGACGTGGACACGGTGACGGCTTGCACATCCGCCGGGACGTCGACGTGCCGGTCGACGGTGAACTGCACTTCGACGTAACTACCTTTGGCCACGACCTTGGTGACCGTGCCCACTTTCATGCCCAGCACCGCGACCACATTGCCTTCGTAAAGCCCCGAGGCGCTGTCGAATTGGGCCGTCACCGTGATCGGTTCCTGCTTGCCGGCCAGGGACCACCAACCGATGCCGACCGCGGTGACGACCGACGCGACGATCGCCACGACCGCGATGAGCCGCCACCTCATGCGCAGTCCTTGAAGTACGGGATCATTCCGAATTGCTGGGCGCGCAAGCTGATTGCGCACATCCACGAGTCGATGAGCAGCCCACTGGGAAGATTGAAGCTGACGGCGTTGGCGTCACCGGTCAGGTTGGCAGCCTCGCGTGCAAAGACCGGGGCGATCTGCAGCGTGTTGCGCAGCAGATCGTCGTGCTGAGCAATCATGTCGGTGAATTCGCGCAGATCTTTGAGCAGCGTCTCGATGCCGGAGCGGTCGTTGACGACGAGTTGGTTCATCGTGTCCACGAAGCTGGTCAGGGATTGCATCATCGCGTGGAAGACGGCACGCCGCGCGACGAACTGGCCGAGCAGGTCTTGCGACTGATTGACCAGGTTGCCCAGATTGGCCTGCTGGCGACGCAGCGTGTTGGTGACCTGCTCGGTGCTGCGCAGCAGCTCACCGAGTTGATCGCGACGTTGCGCGATGATCGATGACAACGAGTCGATGTTTGCCATGGCCTGTGGCACGACCTCGGGCAGCTTCTCGAGTTGCTTGCCGAGTATGGACAGCGACTGGGCGAACCTGTCCGAGTCCACCTGTTCGAAAGTGGTCGTGGCGTCCTTCAGCGCGGCCTGCAGGTCGTAGGGAACCTGGGTGTGTGCCAAGTCGAATGTGTTGTTGGCCAGCGATCCTGGGCCGTCGGGCTCCAAGGCCAGATAGCGTGCACCCAGAATTGTCGTGACCTTGATCGACGCCGTGGAATCCTTGCCCAGCTTGATGTCATCGCGGATTTTCAAACCGGCTTCGACGTGGTCGCCGTCCAGCTTGATGCTGGTGACCTCGCCAACGGGGATGCCGGCGACCGTGATTGGGTTTCCCGGCTGCAGCGCAGCGGCCTGCACGAACTCCGCGGTGTAGTGCCGGTACCCCGCGCCGATCATGTGCACGACGAGCATGGCTCCGATGAGCACTGCCACTACCGCGCACGCGATAAACCCGAGCCACGTCTTGTTGTAGCTCTCCAGCGGCCGCTTCTTCAGCCGTGCAAGCGTTCCACTCGCCATCAGCCACCCCCCACGTTTCGGCATTTCGGGGTGTGCTTCGCCTTATTTCCGGGTGTGGCGGCGTTGATGATGATCGGGGTTACGTCGTTGAGGCCAGGGAAGAACCCAAAGATGTTGACGTCGCATGCGTAGGCGTTGCCGAAGGCGCCCTGGTTGGCGATGCGGACCAAACCTTTCAGCAGCAGCGGAAGGTTGTCGCCGAGGAAGGCCACCTGAGGTTCGATGTCGAGCAGGTGCCGGGTGGCCCCCGGACGGCGATCGATGAATGCGCGCAGCGCCGGGTAGTCGTCCCGGGCGGCCTTCGATAGGTGGGTCAGCAGCCGCGACATGGCACCCATCGAGGACACCAGCTCGGGACGCCGCTGGTCCAGGGCGGCGACCACGTCTCGGGTCTGGGTGAGGACGCCGTCCAGATTGGCGTTCTGCGCCGCGAGGTTGACGACCACTCTGTTGAGGTTGGTGATCACATCGCCGAGGGCTTGATCCCTGCCGGCGAAAGTCTCGGTGAGCGTCGAGGTTTGGCTGATCAGGGTGGCAAGTGACGAGGTGTCGCCCTGCAGCGAGGCGAGCACACCCTTGGTCAGGTTGTCGGCGTCGCGCGGATTCAACAGGCTGAACAGCGGTTCGTAGCCGTTGAGCAGCGCGGTGACATCGAACGACGGTTCGGTGCGTTCCAGTGGGATGACGCTGCCCGGCGCCAACTGTTTGTGGTCACCTTCTTTGCCCAAAGACAGTCCGAGGTACCGCTGTCCGACGATGTTCTGGTACGTCACTGAAGCGACGGTGTTGCCGTACAGGTGTTGGTCGGTTTGCACGACGAACGAAACTCTTGCGAGTTTGCCTTCCAGCGCGACCTTTTCGACCCGGCCCACCCGAACCCCGGCCATTCGGACGTCATCGCCGTCACGCAGACCGTAGACGTCGGTGAACATCGCCGAGTACGACGCCGTCGTCCCGGCAACGTCACGCCGCAGGCTCACATAGACCAGCCACGTCAGCGTCATCGCGACGACCATGAACAGGGTCAGCCCGATCAGCGGTGCCCGAAACCTTAGTTGCATGTCACCCGTGCTCCTCGGTTGACGATGCGGGTACGAGCGAAACCGTGGTACCGCGGGCGACCGGGCCCAGCAGAATCTCGGTGGCCGCAGTGGCGGGCCGACCGGTGATCACGCCCAACATGGTGCGTTCGTAGTCGCTGCCCACCGGTCCGACATTGCCGCCGAAGGACGACGGCCCCCAATATGCCGACGGCACCGAGCCTGCTGCCGGCGGTCCCAGCAACGGCGCGGGTGGTGTCGGGCCGTGTGCTGGTGGGGACGGGTCCGGATCGTCGGGGTTGGCGCCGGTCCGAATCGGTGGCGACGGCGAAATAAACGGCGGCAGCGGGGGATTGGGATCGACCAGGCTGGGGTTGGGATTGATCAACGGGGGGCCGACGGCGACCAGGTTGCCGTCGGGGCCGATCACCGTTCCCGGTGGCGGTGCCAGATCCTTGGGCGGTTGATAGTTCTGCGGCAGCAGCACGTCCGGCAGATCGGGTTTGTTCGGAACAAGCGGCGCCGTGTAGCAGCTCGGCCCCTTCAGCTCGCCGTAACGCGGGCAGTCGGCTCGGGTGTAGGCGAACGTCTGGGTGAACGAGACCCTGGCACGCATGTTGCCGGCGGCCAGCTCGGGCATCCAGACCTCATTCAGGAACTTGTTCGCCAGGTTGTCAAGTTTCGTGACCGCGGGGAGGAGGTGGTGCGACTTGAGGGCCAGCACGCCGACGACCGGGGTGAGTTCGGTGGAGATCCTGATCAGCTGGTCGATGTGGTTGTTCAGCGAGTCGTACGCGGTGCCTGTCGTATTCGCGGCCGCTGACAACAGCGAGGTCAACTGTCCCCGCGTCTCGGCGAAGGTCCGCATCGGCTCGACGGCCTGATGAAGCGCGTCGAACAGGTCCGGCGCGGTTTCTTCCAGTCCGCGTGCGGCATCGATGAGGGCCGACACGGTGGAGGGGCCGTCGTCGGTGCTGACAATCGAATTGAGTTGGTCCAGAAGACGATTCAGTTGTGCGCCGCTGCGCAGCAAGTCGTTGCGCCGGTGGTCGGTCGCGGCGCCCAGCGCGGCCAGAATCCCGACCGATCGGTCCTCGCGCCCACGCCCGGCCGCAGCGAGCAGGTCGCGCAGTTTACTGACGGTGGTCTGGAACAGCACCGTCGGCAACTGGGTGTCTTCGGGAATGTGGGCTCCCGCACTGATGGGCGAACCGGCACCGCTACCCACCAACTGAACCGACGACACCGCGAAGACGTTACTGGGCACCACGCGCGCGGTCACCGCCGCCGGAATCGACTTCGCATACTCCGGTTTGAGGTTGATCTGGACGTAGTTGGGCTTTCCATTCGTCGATGGGATGACGTCGTCGACCATTCCGACCAGCACGCCGTGATACTTGACGTCGGACTTCTGCGGTAGGCCGTCGCCCACGTTGACCAGGTCGGCGACCACGCGGATGTAGTTGTCCAGCCGCCCGGTCGATTTGAGCAACAATCCCATGCTCAGCACCAATGCGACGACCACGACTGCCGCCCCGTAGGCGAGCAGTTGGCGGTCCGACGGTCCACGCCCGTCGGTGTCAAAGGAGTTCGCGTTGCGGCCCAAACTACCCACCGAACCTTGCGCCGGCGTCGACTCCCCACAGCGCCATGGTGAGCAGCATATTGACCATGATCACCACGGTGATGCTGGCCCTCATGCCATGTCCCGCGGCGACACCCACGCCCTCCGGTCCGCCGCTCGCGTAGTAGCCGTAGTAGCACTGGATCGTCGAGGCGATCCACACGAACACAACGGCTTTGATCATCGAATAGACGATGTCCTTACCGGCCAGCATCAGCGAGAAGTAGTGCAGGTAGGAGCCGGTGGAGCCGCCGCTGCTGAATTGCACCACCAGTTGGGTTGTCAGATAACCAATCGCCAGGCATGCGGTGTACAGCGGGACGATCGCGGCCACCGAGGCGATCAGCCGAGTCGTCACGAGGTACGGAATGGGGCGAATGGCAATGGATTCCATGGCATCGATCTCTTCGGCGATCCGCATCGAGCCCAGTTGCGCGGTGAACCGGCAGCCGGCCTGCATGGAAAACGCCAACGAGGCCATGAGCGGCGCCAACTCGCGGGTGTTGACGAGCGAGGAGACGAACCCGGTGGCCGGTCCGAGGCCGAGCAGATCAAGGAAGTTGTAGCCTTCGATGCCGACGAGCGCGCCGACCGTCATCCCGAGCACGACGGCCACGCCGGCCGTGCCGCCGCCCACCACGATCGAACCGTTGCCCCAGGTGATGTTCGACAGGAGTCGCAGGAATTCGCCGCGGTATTGGCGCAGTGCCAGCGGCACGCCGGCCAGCGCGCGAAGGAAGAAGACGAGCATGTGCCCGAGCCGGCGCAGTGGTACCGCGCTCCGGTGCGCGAGCCGGACCAGCGGGTCGGTGACCTGCGCCAGCGGTCGGTAAGCAGATACCGCCACGCTAGAGCCCCGTTCTGGGCGAGAGCATGACGTAGAGCTGGCTGATGGCCACGTTGACGATCATCAGCACCAGGATCGATTCAACGACGGCGGCGTTCACCGAATTCGCGACACCCGTGGGCCCGCCCTTGGTGGACAGGCCCTTCTGGGCCGACACCACGGCCACGATCGCGCCGAATATGACCGCCTTCAACAGCGCCAGAATCATGTCGCCGGTCGTCGCGAACGACGCGAACGTCGAGACGAAGCTGCCGGGCGCGCCGTCTTGGAAGTACACGTTGAACATGTAGCTGGCGAAAAAGCCGACGAAGCACACCACGCCGGTGAGCGCGACGCCGATCATGATCGCTGCGGCGAAACGCGGTACCACCAGGCGGCGGATCACCGATACGCCCATCACTTCCATCGCGTCGGTTTCCTCGCGCATGGTTCGCGAACCCAGGTCGGCGGTGATGGCAGAACCGACGGCCGACGCCATCAGGATGGCGGCTACCAGCGAAGCGCCCTGGCGAATGACGGCGAGTCCACTGGCCGCGCCGGCCAGTGAGGTGGCGCCGACCTGACCGGCGAGCAACGCGAACTGGATCGACAGGGTGACACCGATGGGCAACGAGACCAGGATTGTCGGCAACACCGCCGTCCCGGCCATGAAGGCGCCTTGGCGAATGAACTCGTACCACTGGAATCGGCCGGTGAAGAGATCGAAAAAGAAGTATTGGATGGTGCGCACGCCGAGGACGAACTGTTCGCCCACCGTAGTCAGTGAGGCCAGTGGATGCCGTCGGACATATCCGGCTGACCAATCCTGAATAGCCGCGAGACCGTCACCCGCGCCGTCATCTCGGCTTGGGGTGGGCGGGTTTGCTTCCTGCTGAGCGGTCACTGCAGCGTCACCGGAGGACGAGCGAGCAAATTTTGATTGACGTCATCGCGTTGCCGCAGCCGACTTCATTCGCGCGCTCTCCCACCAAGTGACTTATGTGTGACGAGCAGAGGAAATCGGGGCGCGGTCGAGGGGTTTTCGCCTGTTAGAGGCGCCCGCTATCCCGTAATTCTGCAGCTCAATCTGGTTCGCCGTATCACGCTAGCCTACTTGATAGCCACTTTCAATAGTGGAGTGCCCCTCACTTTACGGCCGTCAACGGCCACGCTATGGTGTTGGGATGCCGGACTCGCGAAAGTGATTGGCATGTCCCCAGCAAACATCGAATCGCTACGGGACCGGCGGCGTGCGGAGTTGCTTTCGCAGATTCAGCACACCGCGTACAAGTTATTCGCCGAGCGCGGATTCGACGCCGTGACTACCGAAGATATCGCTACGGCCGCGGGCATCTCGATTAGCACCTATTTCCGGCACGCGCCGACGAAAGAAGGTCTCCTGGTCGACCCCGTCCGGCAGGCCGTCACCAACATGCTCGACTCCTTCAGCGCCACACCGGCGGACGAATCGGCGGTCGAGGTGTTGATCCAACTCTTCGTCACCCACGCCAAAGATGCCGGTGTCCTCTACGAGCTCGACGACTGGCAGCGTGCCATCGTGACGGCGCCACACCTGTTGAGCAATTCGTCGTTGGTTCGCGATGAAGATCAGCGCAGGTTCGTCGAACTCGTCGCCGCGCGGATGGGCGTCGACGCGGCCGTCGACATACGTCCCTCGCTGCTGGTTTACATCAGCTTGGCCACGGTCAAGTTCGTCGTCGGCCGCTGGTTGACCGACGAGGCCATGCAGGACGAGCCGATGGACGTCCAGTTGGAAAGGGCGCTGCGGATTACTCTGGCTGGATTCGGCTGACAGTCACCCGCAGCGGTCGTCTCTGGCGTCAGCCTTTTGTCTGATCAACCAGCGTCGCGGCGGGCGCGTTGTTCCGAACGGACTCGATGCCGTTCTGAGCCGCGGCCTTCGACTTGTATCCCTCGCTGCTGGCAATGACTTCGCCGTTGGCTGCCTTCAGTCGAAACCGGAATTCGCCGCGTGCGTCGTTGAAGATCTCAAACTTGGCAGCCATCGCCAGCCCCTTCGATTGACAGTGCCGACCCTGGATTCCACGCTAGCCCCGTCCGGGCGAACGCGACACAGGCGCGGATTCCCAGTAGGCCTGCTCTAGTGGCGTGGGGGCAGTACCGTTGGCCATATGCCGGCCGGAGACGTCCTTGAAGAAGGCGCAAGCTATTGCATCAGCTGTCGCGCCGACGCTCGCTATCAAGTCATCGACATGACCGGCGACGGCGAACGGATGGACCGGCAATGGCTGTGTCCGGGGAACCACCGCGACACCCACGTGCAGCACGAATACCCGCAGTACACCTGGGAAGGCCGACGCAAACTGGCTCGAGAGGCGCAGGCGAAGGCTGACAAACAGAGGTCAGAGGGCTAAAACGCCCTCTGAGCAGTTGGGGTGGCTGACGGGACTCGAACCCGCGACACCCAGGATCACAACCTGGTGCTCTACCAGCTGAACTACAGCCACCATTGCCGCATGCGCGGCGACGTCGATACTAGCTGTTCGGATGCTCGGCGGCCGAATCAATACCGTCCGAGTCAGCCGTGCCGCCCTGAAGTTCCTCGGCAACCGCTGCAATCTCGCTGGTAGACGGCCCAGGGGGCGGCACGAAAACGGTGCGCCGGTAGTACTTCAACTCGCGGATGGATTCGTGGATGTCGGCCAGCGCCCGGTGCGCCAGCCCCTTAGCCGGCTGTCCGAAGTAGATCCGCGGGTACCAGCGGCGACAAAGCTCCTTGATCGAGCTGACGTCGATCATCCGGTAGTGCAGAAACGCATCCAGGTTGGGCATGTCGCGGGCGATGAAAGAGCGGTCGGTGGCGATCGAGTTCCCCGCCAGCGGGGCCGTCTTTGGCTGTTTGACGTGCTCGTTGATGTAGTCGAGCACCATCGCCTCGGCGGTGGCCATGTCGACGGTCGAGGCCTTCACCTCGTCGATCAACCCAGACCGGGTGTGCATCTGGGCGACGACGTCGATCATCGAATCCAGGTCGGCGTCCTCGGCGTGAATCACCACGTCCACCCCGTCGCCAAGAATGTTGAGGTCGGCGTCGGTGACCAGGGCGGCGATCTCGATCAGTTTGTCCGAACCCAGGTCGAGCCCCGTCATCTCGCAGTCGATCCACACCAGTTCGTCACGCACAGACCCCACAGTAAGGCGTGACGAATGACACCGCTGATGGTGACCACCACCGCCTCCGCATTCGGCAAGTAGTGTGAGCCTTGCCGTACCGCACGGGTGGCCACTGGGAAAAGGAATGCGGGACGATGACCGATGAATCTGAGTTGACCCCCGCAAAGCGGATTTCGGCCGGCTACGCCGTCGAAGGTCAAGCCCTCGAACTGGGCACCGTCGTGGTCGACGGCCAGGTCGACCCGACCGCCCAGATCCGCATTCCGCTGGCCACCGTCAACCGGCACGGGCTGGTGGCCGGAGCCACCGGGACCGGTAAGACTAAGACGCTGCAGTTGATCGCCGAGCAACTGAGCGCGGCGGGGGTCCCGGTCTTCATGGCCGACGTGAAAGGTGACCTGTCCGGCCTGTCCCGTCCCGGGGAGGGCAACGACAAGACGGCCGCGCGCGTCAATGACACCGGGGACAACTGGCAGCCGACCGGATTCCCCGTCGAGTTCCTGTCGCTGGGCACCAAGGGAATCGGCGTACCGGTGCGTGCGACCGTCGCCGGCTTTGGCCCGGTGTTGCTGTCAAAGGTGTTAGGGCTCAACGCCACTCAAGAATCGACATTGGGCCTGATCTTCCATTGGGCGGAAGCCAGGAATCGTCGGCTGGTGACCCTGAACGACCTGCGGACCGTCATCGGCCACCTGACCAGCGACGAGGGCAAGGCCGACCTGAAATCCCTTGGTGGAGTGTCGTCCACGACGGCGGGCGTCATCCTGCGGGCGCTGGTGAACCTCGAGGGCGAGGGCGGCGACACGTTTTTCGGCGAGCCGAAACTGGACTCGAACGACCTGCTGCGCCAAGACGGTCAGGGGCGCGGCATCATCTCACTCCTCGAGTTCAGCGGTCAGTCGCTGCGCCCGGTCATCTTCTCGACCTTCCTCATGTGGTTGCTCGCCGAGCTTTTCAAGGAGTTGCCCGAGGTCGGCGATGTGGACAAGCCCAAGCTGGTGTTCTTCTTCGACGAGGCGCACCTGTTGTTCGCCGACGCGTCGAAGGCGTTTCTGGAACAGGTCGAGCAGACCGTCAAGCTGATCCGATCCAAAGGCGTCGGCGTGTTCTTCTGCACGCAGTTGCCGACGGACCTACCGAACGACGTGCTGTCCCAGCTGGGCGCGCGCATCCAGCACGCGCTGCGGGCGTTCACCCCCGACGACCAGGCGGCGCTGAGTAAGACCGTTCGCACCTACCCGAAAACCGATGTCTACGACCTGGAATCCGCGCTGACGTCGCTGGGTATCGGTGAGGCGGTGGTCACCGTGCTCTCCGAAAGGGGTGCGCCCACGCCGGTCGCCTGGACGCGCATGCGGGTGCCCCGGTCGCTGATGGCGGCCATCGGAACCGACGCGGTTGCTGAGGCGGCCAAGCAAAGTTCGTTGCAGGCCAAGTACGGACGGACGGTGGAGCAGCAGCCTGAGCCGACCGAAGTGGTCGATCGCGCTCCCGCGCCCCCTGGTGGCGGGTATCCGCCGCTGCCGGCGAACACCGACATACCGCCCATGCCTGCGCCTTTCGAGCCGTCGTCGTCGCGGCAGAAGGAGCCCGCCGTGTGGGAGGAAGTACTGGACCACCCAGCGGTGAAGGGCGGCATCAACACCGTGCTGCGCGAGGTCGTCCGCAACCTGATGGGCCGCGGGGGCTCACGCTCACGCCGTCGTCGGAAGTGACGAAGGCTCAGCTGCCGCCCAGCTTCTTGTAGAACGCTCCCACGATCGGCGCCACGATGGCGCGGGGAGCGTAGCCGCTCGCCACCGACATCGCCTTCGACGTCAATCCCGGGACCACCCGCATCTTGTTGCGCTCCAAGGCATCCAGCGACACCTGGGCGGTGTGCTCGGTCGAAATCCACAGGAAATCGGGCACCAGTTTCTCGACCAGCGACCTTTCGTCGCCCTCGGGTAGATCGGTGCGCACCGGCCCCGGCGCCAGCAGCGTGACGTGCACTCCGTGCTTGCGCAGCTCGCCGCGCAGCGATTCGCTGAAGGTGTTGGCGAAAGCCTTGCTGGCGGCGTAGGTGGCGTTGTAGGGGATGGGCGAATTGCCCGCTGCGGAACCGGAAATCAGGATCCCGCCGGCTTTCCTTCTCACCATTCCCGGCAGCACCGCCAACGTAAGGTCATGCACGCCAAGGACATTCAATTGGACTTGGGCCTTTTCGCCGGCCGGGTCGAGGTCGGCGACCGCGCCGAACGTCGCCGTACCCGCGTTGGCGCACAGAATCGAAATCGGCCGGCTGGCGAGTTCATCGGCGAGTTTGCCGCGCTCGGTGGGGTCGGCCAGGTCAGCCGGGCGCACGTCGACGGCGACCCGATACTTGTCGACCAGACGGGCCGCGAGCTTGGTGAGCAGGTCTTCGCGTCGAGCGGTGATGATCAGGCTGTGCCCCCGCGCGGCGAGTTCGGTCGCCAGCGCTTCGCCGATGTTCTGCGAGGCTCCGGTGACAACGGCACGTGCGTCGGGGCTGGGCGCGGGTATCGGCATGACGACGATCGTAACCAGGGCGCAGCGGGTCGCCGTCAGAGCCAATAGGCTCTGGGCATGAGTCATCGGGGGTCGGGGCCGGGTTCGGGGTCCGAAGAACACCACCACGATGGCGTGAATAGGGATGGCGGGGACCCGCAATACGCCGAGACTGCAAATCCGCAGCAAAAGTCCGAGTACGGACCTGCCAAATTACAGGGTCAGCGAAGCGAGGCAACCCACGGCGCGAAGGCGGCCGCCAGCCAACCAGCCAAACCACCGCGCTCCCGGGTAGCGGCGTGGGCCATGTGGGATGCCGGTCAGACCGGTCTGAGCGCGATCACGGCAACCTTCGTCTTCTCCGTGTACCTGACCACCAGTGTCGGAGAGGGCACCCCTCTTGGCGCGACACCGGTGAGCTGGCTGGCGCGCAGCGCAGCGGCCGCGGGCATCACGATCGCGCTCCTGGCACCGCTACTCGGCGTGTTGGTCGAGTCACCGCACCGGCGCCGGGTGGCTTTGGCACTACTGACCACCACGTCGGTGGTGCTGACCTGCTCGATGGCACTGATCCGTGACGCACCCGGTTACTTTTTCGTCGGGCTGGTGCTGTTGGCTGCGACTTCGGCGAGCGGCGACCTGGCCAGCGTGCCCTACAACGCGATGCTGCGTCAGTTGTCGACGCCGGAGACCACCGGCAGAGTATCCGGCTTGGGCTGGGCCGCGGGCTATTCGGGCAGCGCCCTGATGCTCATCTGGGTCTACTTCGGGTTCATGAAGGGATCCGGTGACACCCGCGGGCTGTTGCATCTGCCCGCCAACGACGGATGGAACGTACGTGGCGCGGTGCTGATGGCGGCCTGCTGGCTGGCAGTGATGGCGCTGCCGTTGCTGTTGGTTGCGCACCGACTGCCCGGCGCCGAGGTGAAGGTTCCGCCGCCGACCAACGTGTTCAGCGCGTATCGCAAGCTGTGGGCCGACATCACCGCCGAGTGGCACCGCGACCGCAACCTGGTGTATTTCCTGCTGGCGAGCGCGCTGTTCCGGGACGGGCTGGCCGCAATCTTCGGCCTCGGGATGGTGCTGGGCGTAAAGGTGTACGGCGTCGCCCAAGCCGACGTGCTGATCTTCGGGGTAGCCGCTCTGGTGGTGGCCGCACTGGGCGCGGTGGTCGGTGGCCTTGCCGATCACCGCGTGGGATCCAAACCGGTCATCGTCTTTTCCTTGACCGCCATTCTCGCTGCCGGACTGGCCATGCTGGCCCTGTCGGGCCCACTGACCTTCTGGGTGTGCGGACTATCGCTGTGCCTGTTCATCGGACCGTCGCAGTCCGCGTCGCGTGCCCTGTTGCTGCGCATGGCCCAGCACGGCAAGGAGGGGGTGGCGTTCGGCCTGTACACGATGACGGGCAAGGCGGTGTCGTTCCTGGCACCGTGGCTGTTCTCGGTTTTCGTCGACCTGTTCAAAGCCGATCGTGCCGGTTTGGGCGGCATCATCCTGGTACTGCTTGCGGGACTGCTGATAATGCTGACCGTGCGGGTGCCTCCCGTGCAGCGCCTGATCGTTCAGTAAGCCCCGGCTTCGGTCAGGTCGGCGCGTCGCAGATGGTCAGGCCCACGCCGGTGCGCTGGCGCACCTGAACGCCGGCCACGCTGACCGAGCAGGTGACGTTGTGGCCGATGTTGATGATGGTGACGCTCGGGATGCGCTCCGACGACTGCGGCAGGCTGACCTCTTTGTGCCACGGCAACGCCACATTGAACTCGGTCTGGATGAGTTCGCCGGTGTCGAGGTAGGAAACGCTGATGGCGCGGCCCTCGCCCGTCACGCTATAGACAACCGTCTGCATGGCGCCCGGGACCGGCACTGCGGTGGTCGTATCCGGGCTGCGCGTCGTCGTCCGCGGCGTCCGCGACGGCGTCCGAGTAATCGTCGGCGGCGGCGCATATGTCGAACTGGGCGCGGTCACTGGGGGTAGGGGCTCGACCGCGGTCTGTTCCTTGGCGGAGTCGTTGGCGACGACGAGCGCGATGACCAGCGCGACCACGAGCAGTACGGCTGCGCTGGCTACCACCCACAACCAGCGTGGCGTCGTCGGCGGCTCGGGCGGCGGGTTCGATCCGCCGCCGGCGAACTCGTCCTGCCCGGCGTAATCCTGCTGCCAGTACGGCGGCAACTGCCTGGTCTGATTCTGTTCGCTGCCCGCCGGCGTCCAGGTCGGAACGTAACTGCCGTAGGTGGGTCCGTACGCCGCGGCTTGATCGGCGTACGCGGGATCGATGGGCGGCGAATAACGCGGACCCTGCGAACCGGTCGGACCGGACCCCGATGGAGGAGGAACGTACCGGGGCGGCCGACGTGGATCGTTCATGTCCACCTCATGGGTTGCAGGTTACCTGCCGTGACCGCTCGACCGGTCGAATGCGTGCATCCCACAGGTCTTGAGCAGCGAACCTACGGTGGGCTGACCGCAAGCGCGGCGACGGTCATCGCCTTCATGACGGCTCGGGAACGGACGGCGCGAGCCGGCTTGGATTCCGCCGATTTCATGCTGTGCGGGGTGGAGTTCAGGAGGCCAAACACCGCGTGTGCCATCAACCGGGCATCGGCCTCGGCCAGATCGGGATGCACCTCGCGGAGCACGCTGACCCACACCTCCACGTACTGGCGCTGCGCCTTGCGGACCTGTCGCTCCGCTTGTGCGGGCAAGTGAGCAAGATCTCGATCCTGGATCCGAATGAGGTCCGGCTCGCCCAACGCAAAGTCGAGATGAAACTCAATCAACCCGTCCAGCGCCGCGGCGGCGTCGGAACTGCGGCTCTTGACGTTGCGGGCTCCGGCGAGCAGGCGGGCGCTGATCCCGACCAGCAATTCGACCAGCAGCGACTCCTTGTTGGGGAAGTGCCGGTAGATGGCCGGGCCGCTGACTCCGGCGGCCGCACCGATGTCCTCCAGGCGTACCGCCAAGAAGCCGCGCTCGGCGAACAACCGCTCGGCAGCCGACAGCAGTTGCAAGCGCCGATCGGACTTTAACTGGCTGCGACGATTTGGCGCCTCGGGCTGCCCCGGCGGTTCGTCCGGTAGGGAGGACGCTGCCATGCCGGCCTCCGTACGCAACTAGTTCTGGACACTTCGGTTAATCGTCACTAACGTATCATGAGTTATTCGGTATTAACTCGAATTTTTCGTCTGGCGGAGGAGCCGTGGCAGCCACCGAGGCCGCAGGCCGCGATCCGCTGTCCTATGACCGCGGCGAGAGCACGCCCCCCTTGCTCGAGACGACCATTGGCGTCAATCTCGCAGCGACAGTTGACAAGTGGCCGCAGCATGACGCGCTGGTCGATGTCCGTGCGGGGCGCCGGTGGACCTACGCGGAATTCCTGACCGACGTGCGCCGGTTGGCGACGGGGTTGACGCGCGCCGGCATCGGGGAGGGCGACCGGGTTGGCATCTGGGCGCCGAACAGGTGGGAGTGGGTGCTCGTTCAGTTTGCGACGGCAGAGATCGGCGCCATCCTGGTGACCATCAATCCCGCCTACCGTGCCCGCGAATTGTCCTATGCACTAACGCAATCTGGGGTGGCGATGGTGATAGCCGCCCCGGGTTTCCGGGATGCGGACTACTCGGCGATGCTGGCCGAGGTGGCGCCCACGTGCCCCGATCTGCGCGACGTTGTGCTGCTGGAGAGCGACCGCTGGGACGAGCTGGCCGGCGCGGATCCCGACCCGGAGATGCTGAGGAAAATTTCGGCGACGCTGGACAACGCCGGCCCGGTGAACATCCAATACACTTCCGGCACAACGGGATTCCCGAAGGGCGTCACGCTGAGCCACCGCAACATCCTGAACAATGGCTATCTGGTGGGAGAACTGCTCGGCTATACCGCCGATGATCGGATCTGCATTCCGGTGCCGTTTTATCACTGCTTCGGGATGGTCATGGGCAATCTTGCGGCCACCAGTCACGGCGCCTGCATGGTGATTCCCGGGCCCGGTTTCGAACCCGCCGCCACCTTGCAGGCGGTGCAGGCCGAGCGCTGCACCAGCCTGTACGGCGTGCCGACGATGTTCATCGCCGAACTCGGTCTGCCCGATTTCGACGAATACGACCTCAGCAGTCTGCGCACCGGGATCATGGCGGGCGCGCCCTGTCCGGTCGAGGTGATGCGCAAGGTCATCGACCGCATGCACATGCCGGGCATCTCAATTTGCTACGGCATGACCGAGACATCCCCCGTCAGCACCCAGACGCGCAGCGACGATTCGCTGGAGCGGCGCGTCAGCACCGTTGGCCGGGTGGGACCGCATCTCGAGATCAAGGTGGCGGACCCGATGACGGGCCAGACCGTGCCCCCCGGCGTCGCCGGCGAATTCTGCACCCGGGGCTATTCGGTGATGCGTGGCTACTGGAACGACCCGGAGAAGACCGCCGAGGTGGTCGACGCCGACGGCTGGATGCACACCGGTGACCTGGCGGAGATGGACGCGGCCGGGTACGTCAAGATCACCGGGCGCATCAAAGACATCGTCATGCGCGGCGGCGAGAACATCTCCCCGCGCGAGATCGAGGAGTTCCTGTACACCCACCCCGACATCGTCGACGGTCAGGTCATCGGGGTTCCCGACGAGAAGTACGGCGAGGAACTGATGGCGGTGGTCAAGTTGCGGGAGGGTGCGCAGGAACTGACCGCGGAGCGCCTGCGCGAGTTCTGCATGGGCCGCATCGCCAGGTTCAAGATCCCGCGTTACGTGTGGATCGTGGACGAGTTTCCAATGACGGTCACCGGAAAGGTGCGCAAGGTGGAACTGCGGCAGGGTGCGATCGAGTACCTGCGCGGTCGAGAGTGACCAGAGCGTCCCTGGACGGTTCGCAAGGGTAATGGTATTCTCGGCGCCAGCCAGTTAATGGTTATTAACTGAGATTCGCCCCCGGGACGACGAGGAGACGCTGCGGTCATGGACAAGGTAGTGGCTACTGCGGCGGAGGCGGTTGCCGACATCACCGACGGGTCGTCCCTGGCGGTGGGGGGATTCGGGCTGTGCGGCATTCCTGAAGCGTTGATCGCTGCGGTGGCCGACCTTGGGGTCACCGACCTGGAGACGGTGTCGAACAACTGCGGTGTCGACGACATCGGTCTGGGAGTGTTGTTGCTGCACAAGCGCATTCGCCGGACGGTGTCCTCCTACGTGGGGGAGAACAAGGAGTTCGCGCGGCAGTTCCTGTCGGGCGAGCTCGAGGTGGAGCTGACGCCGCAGGGCACGCTGGCAGAGCGCCTTCGCGCCGGTGGCATGGGCATACCCGCGTTCTACACCCCGGCCGGAGTGGGGACTCAGATCGCCGATGGCGGACTGCCGTGGCGCTATGACGCCTCGGGAGAAGTTGCGGTGGTATCGCCGCCTAAGGAGACGCGCGAGTTCGACGGCGTCACCTATGTTCTGGAGCGAGCGATCCGTACCGACTTCGCGCTCGTGCACGCCTGGAAGGGCGACCGGCATGGCAACCTGGTGTACCGCTACGCCGCCGGCAACTTCAACGCGGAGTGTGCCGCCGCGGGGCGAATCACCATCGCCGAGGTCGAACATCTCGTCGAGCCCGGGGAGATCGACCCCGCGACGGTGCACACGCCCGGCATCTTCGTGCAACGGGTCGTCCATGTGCCAAATCCCACCAAGCACATCGAGAAGGAAACCGTGCGCTCATGATTGATCTATCCGCCGAGCGTCACGCCAGAGTGACGCCGGCCGCCGCGCGTCACCCTGGCGTGACGCTCGACAGCGCAGCAACCGGGAGGGGCGCCTAATGGCTTGGACCAGAGACCAGATGGCCGCACGGGTGGCTGCGGACTTCGAGGACGGGCAATACGTCAACCTGGGCATCGGTATCCCGACCCTGATTCCCAATCACATCCCCGAAGGCGTGCACGTGGTGCTGCATTCGGAGAACGGCATCCTGGGTGTCGGGCCCTATCCGCGGCGCGAAGACGTCGACGCGGACCTGATCAACGCGGGCAAGGAAACCGTCACCGTGCAGCCGGGCGCCGCGTTCTTCAGCTCGTCGGCTTCCTTCGGGATCATCCGCGGTGGGCACCTGGATGTGGCAGTGCTTGGCGCCATGCAGGTTTCGGTTACCGGCGACCTGGCCAACTGGGTGATCCCCGGCAAGATGGTCAAGGGCATGGGCGGAGCGATGGACCTGGTACACGGGGCCCGCAAGGTCATCGTGGTGATGGATCATGCCGCCAAGGACGGCAGCCCCAAAATCCTCGAACGCTGCACACTGCCGTTGACCGGCGTGGGGTGCGTCAACCGGATCGTCACGGAGCTGGCGGTCATCGACGTCTGCGACGATGGCTTGCACCTGGTGGAAACCGCACCGGACGTGTCGGTAGATGAGGTAGTCGCGAAAACGCAACCTCCGCTTGTGATTTCGGATTTGGCGTCCCGGTGACCGCTGTCGCCGCGCCGTCGTTCGCCGATCAGCACCGCGCGCTGGTGGCGGAACTGAACGAAAAGCTCGCCGCCGCAGCGCTCGGCGGCAACGAACGTGCCCGCGAACGGCACGTCAGCCGCGGCAAGCTGCTACCCCGCGAACGCGTGGACCGGCTGCTGGATCCCGGAAGCCCGTTCCTCGAACTGGCTCCGCTGGCCGCCAATGGCATGTACGGCGACGAGTCACCCGGTGCGGGGATCATCACCGGCTTAGGCCGGGTCTCCGGACGGGAGTGCGTGATCGTCGCCAACGACGCGACGGTCAAGGGCGGCACCTACTACCCGATGACCGTCAAGAAGCACCTGCGCGCCCAGGAGGTGGCGCTGCAGAACCGGCTGCCGTGCATCTACCTGGTCGACTCCGGCGGCGCCTTCCTGCCGCGCCAGGACGAGGTGTTTCCCGACCGCGAACACTTCGGGCGGATCTTTTACAACCAGGCGACGATGAGCGCCAAGGGCATCCCGCAGGTGGCGGCGGTGCTGGGCTCCTGCACCGCGGGCGGTGCCTACGTGCCGGCGATGAGCGACGAAGCCGTCATCGTCCGCGAGCAGGGCACGATCTTCCTCGGCGGTCCGCCCTTGGTGAAAGCCGCGACCGGCGAGATCGTCACCGCCGAAGAGCTCGGTGGTGGCGACCTGCATTCGCGGGTATCCGGCGTCACCGACCACCTCGCCGACGACGACGAGGATGCGCTGCGCATCGTCCGCGCGATCGCGGCGACCTTCGCTCCGCGGGAGCCCGCCCAGTGGGACGTGATCCCGACGGTCGAACCCAAGCATCCGCAGACCGACCTGTACGACATCGTGCCGCCCGACCCGCGCGTGCCCTACGACGTACACGAGGTCATCGCCCGGTTGGTCGACGGCAGCCAATTCAGCGAATTCAAGGCGCTTTACGGCAAGACGCTGGTGACCGCGTTCGCGCGCATCCATGGCCACCCGGTCGGGATCATTGCCAACAACGGCGTCCTGTTCGGCGAATCCGCGCTCAAGGGAGCGCATTTCATCGAGCTGTGTGACAAGCGCCAAATCCCGCTGCTGTTCCTGCAGAACATCGCCGGCTTCATGGTCGGGCGCGACTACGAGGCCGCGGGCATTGCCAAGCACGGCGCCAAGATGGTCACGGCGGTGGCGTGCGCCCGGGTTCCCAAGCTGACCGTGGTGATCGGGGGATCGTATGGCGCGGGCAACTATTCGATGTGTGGGCGGGCGTATTCGCCCCGGTTCCTGTGGATGTGGCCGAACGCGCGGATTTCGGTGATGGGCGGCGAGCAGGCCGCATCGGTGTTGGCCACCGTGCGCGGTGAACAGCTCAGCGCATCCGGCAAACCGTGGTCGCCCGAAGAAGAAGAGGCGTTCAAGGCGCCCATTCGCGAGCAGTACGAGGATCAGGGCAACCCGTATTACTCGACCGCCCGGCTGTGGGATGACGGCATCATCGACCCCGCTGACACGAGAACCGTAGTTGGGCTGGCGCTTTCGGCTTGCGCACATGCCCCGCTGGAAGCGGTCTCCTACGGCGTCTTCCGGATGTGAGTCGAGATGTTTGACACGGTATTGGTGGCCAACCGCGGCGAGATCGCGGTGCGCGTGATCCGCACCCTGCGCCGGTTGGGAATTCGTTCGGTCGCTGTCTACAGCGACGCCGACGCCGGGGCGCGGCACGTACTCGAGGCCGACGAGGCGGTGCGGCTCGGACCGGCCGCGGCCCGCGAGAGTTACCTTGCCATCGACAAGGTGGTCGACGCGGCCGTGCGCACCGGGTCGCAGGCGATCCATCCCGGATACGGGTTCCTCTCCGAGAACTCGGATTTCGCCGCGGCCTGCGAACGTGCCGGGGTGGTATTCCTGGGCCCACCCTCCCGTGCGATCGAGGTGATGGGCGACAAGATCGCCGCCAAGAACGCCGTTGCGGCCTTTGATGTTCCGGTGGTCCCGGGCATCGCCAAGCCGGGCCTGACGGACGACGAACTCGTCGCGGCCGCCGATGACGTCGGCTATCCGGTGCTGATCAAGCCGTCGGCAGGCGGTGGCGGCAAGGGCATGCGGTTGGTCGAGGACCCGAAGGGATTACGTGAAGCGCTGGTCAGTGCCCGACGCGAGGCCGCATCCGCGTTCGGCGACGACACGCTGTTCCTAGAGCGGTTCGTGCTGCGGCCCAGGCACATCGAGGTCCAAGTGCTCGCGGACACGCACGGCAATGTGGTCCACCTCGGCGAGCGCGAGTGCAGCCTGCAGCGGCGCCACCAGAAGGTCATCGAAGAGGCGCCGTCGCCGCTGCTCGACCCGCAAACCCGGGCGCGGATCGGCGCCGCGGCGTGCAACACCGCGCGCAGCGTCGACTACGTCGGCGCGGGCACGGTGGAGTTCATCGTCTCCGCGGACCAGCCCGACGAGTTCTTCTTCATGGAGATGAACACCCGTCTGCAGGTGGAACATCCGGTGACCGAGGCGGTCACCGGTTTGGACCTCGTCGAGTGGCAGCTACGCGTGGCAGCGGGCGAAAAGCTTGGATTCGCCCAGGACGACATCGAATTGAGCGGCCACGCGATAGAGGCTCGGATCTACGCCGAAGATCCCGCCCGGGGATTCCTGCCCACGGGCGGCCGGGTTCTGGAGGTGATCGAACCGTCCGGCGACGGGGTGCGAGTGGACTCGTCGCTGTTGGCCGGCACGGTGGTCGGCAGCGATTACGACCCGATGCTGAGCAAGGTGATCGCGCACGGGACCGACCGCGCGCAGGCCCTGGAACGTCTCGACCGCGCGCTGGCGCACACCGCTGTTCTGGGCGTGCAGACCAATGTCGAGTTCCTGCGCTTCCTCCTTGCCGACGACCGCGTCCGAGCCGGTGACTTGGACACCTCGCTGCTGGACCAACGATCGGGTGACTTCAGCCCGCTGCCCGCGCCAGATGACGTGCTGGCCGCGGGTGGGCTCTTCCGGCAGTGGGCTTTGTCTCTCCGGGGCCGTTCCGCGCAGGGCAATCCCTGGGACGCGCCGACGGGCTGGCGGGTCGGCGGCGTGACGGCTCCGGTCCGCACGGACATGCGCACCCCGCTGCGCAGCGAGATGGTGTCGGTGTGGGGGCTGGCCACCGACGCCAGGGTTCAGGTCGGCGACGGCGAAATCCATCCCGCCAGTGCTGATGTCAGGCGCGGCTCGATGAGCGTGGCCCTCGACGGATTGCGTCGCGACTACCGCTGGGCCGAAGCCGATCGGCACTTGTGGATCGCCGACGAGCGGGGAACGTGGCACCTGTTTGAGGCCGAGGAACACAAGATTCACCGTGCAGTCGGCGAACAGCAGGCCGAGGTCGTCAGCCCGATGCCGGGCAGCGTGATCGCCGTCCAGGTCGACTCCGGAGCCGAAGTCTCCGAAGGCGACGTGGTGGTGGTCGTCGAGGCGATGAAGATGGAACATTCACTGGCTGCGCCGGTTTCGGGTCGAGTCGAGGTGCTCGTATCTGTCGGCGACCAGGTGACGGTGGACCAGGTGCTCGCGAGGCTGGTCCCCGAAGAAGCTACCGAAAGCAAGGAATAAGGATCATGACCACAACCATTCCCGCGGGAACACTGCCCAAGGAATACGAGGATCTACGCGATACGGTGGCCGACTTCGCCCGCTCCGTCGTCGCTCCCGTCTCGGCCAAACACGATGAGGAACACAGCTTCCCGTACGAAGTCATCGCCAAGATGGGCGAGATGGGACTGTTCGGCCTGCCCTTCCCGGAGGAGTACGGCGGCATGGGTGGCGACTACTTCGCGCTCGCCCTTGTGCTCGAAGAGTTGGGCAAGGTCGACCAGTCCGTGGCGATCACCCTGGAGGCCGGGGTAGGGCTTGGCGCGATGCCCATCTACCGATTCGGCACCGAGGAGCAGAAGCAGAAGTGGCTGCCGGATCTGGTCGCTGGGCGTGCGCTGGCCGGCTTCGGTCTGACGGAGCCGGGTGCGGGTTCGGATGCCGGTGGTACCCGGACCACCGCGCGCCTCGAGGGTGACGAGTGGATCATCAACGGCAACAAGCAGTTCATCACCAACTCGGGCACCGACATCACCTCGCTGGTCACCGTGACCGCGGTCACCGGCAATCTCGCCGATGGCAAGAAGGAGATTTCGACCATCATCGTGCCCAGTGGCACACCGGGATTCATCGTCGAGCCGCCGTACAACAAGGTGGGCTGGAACGCGTCGGACACCCATGGGCTGACGTTCGATGACGCCCGCGTGCCGCAGGAAAATCTGCTCGGCGCCCGCGGCAGCGGGTACAAGAACTTCCTGTCCATCCTGGACGAAGGCCGCATCGCCATCGCCGCGCTGGCGACCGGCGTGGCGCAGGGTTGTGTGGATGAAAGCGTCAAGTACGCCAAGGAGCGTCAGGCGTTCGGCCAGCCGATCGGTTCCTATCAGGCGATCAGCTTTAAGATCGCCCGGATGGAAGCACGAGCCCACGTCGCCCGGACGGCGTATTACGAGGCCGCGGCAAAGATGTTGGCGGGCAAACCGTTCAAGAAGGAAGCGGCGATCGCGAAGATGGTCTCCTCGGAGGCCGCGATGGATAACGCCCGCGACGCCACTCAGATCCACGGCGGCTACGGGTTCATGAACGAGTACCCGGTGGCACGCCACTACCGCGACAGTAAGATTCTCGAGATCGGAGAGGGTACCACTGAGGTGCAGTTGATGCTCATCGCGCGATCGCTGGGACTGTCATGACGGGTAAGTCAATTGTCCAGCGCGGACTGTGGTTTGAGGAATTCGAGATCGGCACGACGTACCTGCACCGGCCCGGTCGCACGGTCACCGAAGCCGACAACGTCTTGTTCACCACGCTGACCATGAACACCCAGTCGCTGCACCTCGACGCGGCGTGGGCCGCCGAACAACCGGGATTTGGCGGTGAGCGCCTGGTGAATTCGATGTTCACGCTGTCGACCCTCGTCGGGCTGTCCGTGGCCCAGCTGACACTGGGCACCATCGTCGCCAACCTCGGCTTCTCCGAAGTGTCTTTTCCGAAACCGGTTTTCCACGGCGACACGCTGTATGCGGAAACGGTCTGCACCGCCAAGCGGGAGTCCAAGAGCCGTCCACGCGAGGGCATCGTCACCTTGGAGCACACCGGACGCAATCAGCATGGCGACGTCGTGGCCCGTGCGGTCCGCACGACGCTGGTGCAGAAGCGGCCCACCGAAGGGGAGTCCTGATGAGTCTGCGCGACGCCGGTCCGGCGTGGCTGTTCTGCCCGGCCGATCGCCCGGAGCGCTTCGCCAAGGCCGCTGCGGCGGCCGACGTGGTGATCCTCGACCTCGAAGACGGTGTGGCAGCAGCGGATAGGCCAGCGGCACGGCAGGCTTTGCGTGACACCCCATTGGACCCCGAGCGCACCGTCGTCCGGATCAATGCCGCGGGCACCGAAGACCAGCCCCGCGACTTGGAGGCCCTCGCCGATACCCCGTACACGACGGTGATGCTGGCCAAGACGGAGTCGGCCGAGCAGGTGTTGGCGCTGGCGCCGCGGGATGTCATCGCGTTGGCGGAGACTCCCCGAGGCGTAGTGTTCGCCGCCGAGATAGCCGCGGCGGAACGCACCGTCGGATTGATGTGGGGTGCCGAGGATTTGGTTGCCACCCTGGGCGGCAGCTCCAGCCGGCGGGCGGACGGCACCTACCGGGATGTGGCCCGCCACGCCAGGTCGACGGCCCTGCTGGCGGCGTCCACGTTCGGTCGGTTGGCGCTTGATGCCGTGCACCTGGACATCCGGGACCTCGAGGGCTTGCGGGAAGAGGCGATCGATGCTGTCGCGGTGGGCTTCGACGCGACCGTCTGCATCCATCCCAGCCAGATTCCCGTGGTACGCGAGGCCTATCGGCCCAGCGACGAGAAGCTGGCATGGGCGCGCCGCGTCCTGGAAGCGGCCAAGAACGAGCGCGGCGTGTTCGCGTTCGAAGGGCAGATGGTGGACTCGCCGGTTCTCCGGCATGCGGAGGCGGCGCTGCGACGGGCCGGTGAGTGAGCGCTGCGGTCTGGTGGGCAATCATCGCCGTCGTGGAGTTCGGCGGCCTCATCGCCGTGGGGACGGTGCTCATCGTGTCGCGCCGCCAGCTGTCGTCGACACGACTCGCCCTGGAGCGTGCTAAGCAGGAGAAAAAGCCTCGCCCCCGTCGTCCCCGCCCCCGACCCCGACGGCCCGTAGTCGCTCCACTGGCGATAAAGACCGTCTGGGAGACTGCGGATTCGCTGATCAACAAGGGAATTGGCGCCACTGTCCGCAACTCGTTCGAGGATCTCGCGGGCTGGGTGCGGGTCGAACGCCCCGACCTCGCTCGGATGGTGGCCGACGGCGATGTGGTGATCGCCTTTTCCGACATCGAACGTTCCACCGAGCTCAACGAGAAGTTGGGCGACCTAGGGTGGGTGAAGCTGCTTGAGCGGCACAACAAGCTGATCAACAAGCAGGTCGAGGCGCACGGCGGTCACGTGATCAAGACCCAGGGCGACGGCTTCATGATGGCCTTTCCGGATCCCGCCCAGGCCGTGCTCTGCAGTATTGCCATACAGCGCGCATTGCAGGCCGACCCTGAACGTTGGGAAAGCATCCGAGTGCGCATGGGCCTGCACGTGGGAAGCTCGGTGCGCCGCGGGGACGATCTCTTTGGGCGCAACGTGGCGATGGCCGCGCGGGTTGCCGGGCAGGCCAAAGGCGGCGAAATCCTTGTCAGCGAGGCGATTCGCGCAGCGATCGCGGACGCGGGTGAGATTGCACTCGGTACACCACGCGAGGTCGAACTCAAAGGGCTCAGCGGCATGCACGAGGTTTACCCCGTCGCGGTGACGACGCCACCGCTTGCGTTAGACGCCGCCGACGCCGCTGACGCGCCCTAGTCCGCGAGCAGACGCAAAGTTGTACTGTCCGTGTGGTTTTCATACAAGTTTGCGTCTGCTCGCGGGGCTGTCGGGAGCTAGCTGACTTGGCGAACCCGGTCGCCGATGTCGATCCTGACTTCACGCTGGGTCGGCTCTGGTCTGATGGACTTCGCGTTGGCGATCTTCTCGCGGGCGGGAAACGACTCTGCAAGTTCGGTTTCCAGCATCCTGGCGATTGACTCGTCGATCGATTCGAACGTGCCGAAGCCTCGGCCACCCGGTACGTCGTGCCCAGCGGCCAACTGGGACAACTCCAGCAGCGCCGGATGGTCGGCATTCGCGGGTGCGATCGTCCGAAACGTCACGGCACGTGAGTATTTGGGGTGCACATCGAGCACCTTGACGCGCAGCTTCTCGGTGGGCAGTTCGCCGATCACCGCCCCCGTCTCCGGGTCGATGATCTCGTCGCCATCGTGGGCCATCACCGCAAAGATCATGTCGGATTGCACGCCGTGCTCGGAACCGCGGTTGACGATCAGTGTGTATTCATCTTCGATGCGGGCGACGCTGCCGTGAATGAGTCCACGGGTTTCGGTGTCGGCAGCCTGGGCGGACTTCCGTTGACTCGGGGGCTGTTCGGTAGTGCCCAAGGCCAGCTCCGTCGCGGTTTTGGCTCGCACAACCTCAGTGAGTCCACTGTCGTGTCGGCCATTCTCGAAGTGACGCTGGGCTGCCGAGAGCCGCTCGTCGACATAGCGAACGGACCTCTTCAAGTGCAGGGTTGCGAAAATCGCGCCATGCGTGGCTCTTGCCAACTGTTGGTCGGGTGCATGCCTGCTGTACCAACGGTTTCCGAGGATGCCGATGGCGATGCAGAGTCCCGGAGTGAAGGCGATGACGCACGCTTGACCGATCGCGGTGCCCGCAAACGTAAATGCTCCGACCAGGCTCAGTGCGCCAAGTCCGGCGAGCACGGCGATCGTCTCTAGGGGAGTGGGCCGGAGTTCGCGCAACCGCACCAGCCGCCCGCCGAGCCAGCTAGCAAGGCGGCCTAGTCCCTTACCGAGCTGGACCAGCCACCCACCCAGGTGGGTGAACCCACTGTGCAAGCGTCTTCGCCAGTCAACCGCGTGTGCGTGCCAATCGATCGTCGGGGCCTTGAATTTCGACGCGGGCGGTGGTGGTGCGGCCGGTGCCGTGGGAAGCCATTGCCACACTTGTTGCGGTGCTGCAGGCTGCGGGCCTGAGCTTTGGTCGGCGACGGGCCCGGGCTCCGGAACTGCCGGATCGACTGGCTGCTGTCCCGCTTCGGGCGTCACGTCGACCGGTGGAGTTACAGCCGCTTTCGGTCCCGGCGTACCGTCGGCGTTTGCGTACGATTCCTCGGTCGTTGTGGATTGTTCGCCTGCCGCCACCGAACAATCATCTCACCGAGACGGACCCAAACCAGTGAGACGCGCCTTCCTCCTTCAAGTCGAGTCCGTATCAGGCCGTCCTGCGCCCTAATTGGTGAGCCACTGCCGGACACCACCGTGACCCGAGCAGGTACCCGAGTGGTGCGTGCTGAATGAGTAGTCACCGTCTCGACAGATTGCCGTAGCACCTGAGGGAGCGCCGCCGCCCACAATGCCCGACCCTGCGTCAGGTGTGCCGGCACCGCCCTGCGACGGACGGGGGATGCACTGTCCACTCGAATTCTCGTAGTAGCCCCCGCTGCAGCTCGCGGAAACAATCGCCGAGTCGGTTAAGAAGAGCGCGGCCGGGGCTACTCCTAAGGCCCCTCCCGCTATCGCTGCCATGGCAAACAATCGCCGTATTCGCATGTCGCACCCCATTAGATGATGTGTTCTTGAGGGGTGCCCGGCCCCAACGGGCAGCGTATGGGAACGATTGCGTAACCGCATGAGATTCCGAGAACTCGCGTTCTAGATCATCGCGATCGGCGATATCTCCATACCTACCTCCAGTGCGCCGGCCAACTCGCGAGCAGTGTCGGGGTCGAAAATGACGTGTCCGGAGCCCATCTCGACATCGCGCCGGGCCCGCTGCAGCGGATTGGACAAGAAGTTCGCCGATGCGCCCGCTGCTTGCATCAGGTTATTGATGACCGATTGCGACTCGTGCACGATGTGGGCCGCGGTGGCCCGGGCTATGGCACGCGTCTTGCGATCGACGCAGTCACCGCTGGCAACGGTCGAGTCGATGGTGCCCACCGTGTCGGCGAGCAGGCTTTGCAGCGCGTTGAGCCGCACCCGTGCGTCGGCCAGGCGGATCTGGGTTGCCGGCTGCTCCTTCTGCCGCGTTCCGCTATAGGCAAGAACGCGGGTCTGCAGCCGTTCGGCGAATGCGTTGGCAACCAATGACGCGCTGCCGAGAATAGGCATCGCGGCGGTGAAGGCGAGCGCGGTAATCACGGGCCACCGGTACAGCGCCGCATCGTGGACCTTGGCGCCGGGCGCCGTCCCGGCGGAGATGTCGGTCAGCTTGACGATCCGGTGCTCAGGTACGAAAACGTTGTTAAGGATCACGTCGTTGGAACCTGTCCCACGCATTCCCGCGGTATGCCAGGTGTCCTCGACGGTGGCCACGCCGGCGGGTAGCACCATCAGGCCCGGGAACATGTCGGCGCCCGAGCCGCAGAGCGCGCACACCATGATCCAGTCGGCGTGCATCACTCCGGTTGCCCAAGCCCACCGACCAGTCACGTTGTACCCACCAGGTACCCGCTCGCCGGCGCCTGTCGGGGCGAGAGGTGCGGGCGCGAGAACGGGGCCGGATGCGAAAACCTCTGTCTGTGCCTCCTCCTCGAACAGAGACAGGAACCAGTTGTGCAGCACGAAGAATCCGATGGTCCATGAGCTTGAAGCGCAACCGTAGGCCATCCGTTGAATCGGCATTAAAACGTCGGGAAAGCTCGCTTCTAGACCGCCAAAGCGCTTGGGCAGCAACAACTTGAGCAGGTCGCCAGCGCGGACCTCCGCCACGGTGTCATCGGGCAGCCTGCGTAACCGTTCGGCCTCCGGGGCCCGTTCGGCCAGCCGCGTGATGAAGTCATCGGGAACCAGCGTCGAGGGTGAAATGTTCGACTGCATGACGCACCACTCTATACTTTTTAGTATGGCGCCGACAACGCGCCGGAGTCTGCGCGGCTCCTGCCCAGGTCAGGGGCGCAACATGAAATCGACGAGATCTTCGCGCTCGGTCGCTGGCACATGGGCGCGCTTGGACTTCGACAGGTGCAACGCGCCGATTCCCAGCGCGAATGTCCAGGTGGCCCGCTGTTCGGCGGTCTTCGGGTCGAATCCGTGGTCGAGGAAGGCCTGTCGCACCGCGAGCCGGGTGCGACGATCCGCCTGTCCGACGCTGGCAGCAGCTTGGGGATCTGACCGGGCCCACTCCCGCATCGCGCGCTCGAGCATCCAATAGCGCGGACTCACCAGCGTCGCCATCATCTCGATCAGCCGTTCCCTGGGCTCCAATTCGGCCAGCTCATTGAATTGCTTGTGGTCCTCATCTCGCCATTGAGCCCAATTGGCCACGAGGGCCTCCTTGTAGGCGGCCATGTCGGTGAAATGCCAGTAGAAGCTGCCTTTGGTTACCCCGAGTCGCGACGTCAGATTGTCGATCTTGAGGGCTTTGAACCCTTCGTCAGCCAGGATCGCGTAACCGGTCTGTAGCCAGGCTTCCTTGGTGCTGGTGCTTCCACTGCGCTTCGGCTCCTTCGGCATCTCTACATGCTAAAGGCGCCGAACAGCCGCTCCGCATTGTCGCTGGTTGCCGACGCCAGCGGCTCGTGCACGTTCGTTCGATTGCGGTCGATGAAACCCGTAGGAGCAAAAGGGAAATCGCTTCCGTAGAGAAGTCGGTCGGTGCCAACAAGCTCAGCGGCGAGCCGCAGTGCCGCCGGGTCGGCGGACAACGCCACGTCGTAGTAGCAGCGTCGCAGTTGGTCTCGAACGGGCTCCCGGGGCCCACCCTTCGCCGACGGAAAGTCGTCCAGCATTGACAGCCGCCACGCAACCCAGGGCAGCGTGCCGCCCAAATGGGACAGCACCAGTGTCAGACCCGGGTAGCGCTGCAAGGTCTCGGCGAGGATCATCTCGGCGACCATCCGGGTGGTGTCGAACGTGAATTCCAAAACCGGTGCCGGCAGCGCCAACTGCGCTCCCGCCAGTGGCGGCGGAAGATTCGGGTGGACATGCACAACCGCGCCGTGGCGGTCGAGTTCTTCCAGCAACGGAGCGAACAAGGGGTCGCCCAGGTAGCGGCCACCATAGTTCGTCAACACGGCAACGCCATCGAGCTTCAGTTCGCCCAGGGCACGCCGCACCTCGGCCACCGAAGCCGCGACATCGGGCATGGGAAGGACAGCAAAGCCGCCGATGGTACCGGGATTCCGCTTTGCCAGATCGGCGATGGCGTCGTTGCAGGCGCGGGCCAGGGCGGGGCGTTCGCCGTCGTCGACGGGCTCGAGCGCCGGCGCGGAAATCGACACGACGGCCCGTTCGACTCCCAGGCTTTCGATGCGGTCCAGCATCGCCTGTTCGGACCAAGCCGGTTGCGGGATGCCTCCAATCGTGCCGTCGGTAGCAGCCTTGATGGCCGCCCGGTAAACGTCTGGAACCACATGGTGATGCACGTCGACCAAGCCGCTGACCATGGCCACACCCTACCTCTTGGTATGCTCCGGACATGGCGGAAGTCGCGCCTGCCTACCTGGGTGGGACTGCGGTACAGACGGATTCGCGTCCGGTCTACAACCCGGCCCATGCCCACGAAATCGTCGGTATGGCAGCGCATTGCGGTCCCGGGGTCGTCGACCAAGCCGTGCGCGCCGCGCGCGCCGCAGCCGCAGAATGGGCCGCCGTCCTGCCCCGAGATCGCAAGCGGCTGATGAGGGAGGCCGCCGTCGCCGCGATGGCGGACTTCGATGCGCTCACCGCCCTGCTCACCCGTGAGCAGGGCAAGGTGTTGTGGGAATCTGCCCTCGATCTCGCTGGCGCGCCCTATCTTCTGCACGAATGCTCGAAACTGATCGAGCGTGTGGTCGCCGAGGACGTCACCGAGAACGAACGCGGCCGCTTCATTGTTCGACGACGGCCGGTGGGCGTTGTCGGCGTGATCGTTCCGTGGAATTATCCTGTGCTGCTTGCTTTTAACGGGATCGCCGCCGCGTTGGCCGCGGGAAACACGGTGGTGGTGAAGCCGCCTGAGTTGGCGCCGATGGCGCTCACCAAGACGGTTACTGCCGTCGCCGCCGCGCTGCCACCGGGAGTGCTGAACGTCGTGCCCGGCGACGGCGCCGAGACGGGCGACGCGTTGGCCGGCCATCCGCTGGTCCGTCGCGTCCTGTTCACCGGCGGTGTGGTCAGTGGGCGCGAAGTGATGCGGTCGGCGGCACAGAACATCACCGGCGTCGGCCTCGAGCTGGGCGGTAACGATCCCGCGCTTGTCCTCTCGTCGGCGGTGGTCGACGACGAACTGGTAAAGGCGCTGCGCCACTCCGCCTTCACCTGTTCTGGACAGATTTGCTTTGCCATCAAACGGATTTACGTCCACCGCAGCCACTACCGAGAGCTTGTGGGCGCACTGGAAGAAGCGGTGAACGAGATCGCCGTCGGTGACGGGTTGAACCCGGAGAGCACGATCGGGCCGCTGATCACGCAGTCCGCCCGGCAACGGGTGCAGCGGCTCATCGATGACGCGGCCGACTCGGGCGCCGCCGTCCGACAGCTCGGCCGCAAGGTCGACCCGGCGACCTGGGACGAAGGTCATTTCCTGTTGCCGCACATAGTGAGTGACATCGCACAGGAGGCTGAGTTGGTGGCCGCCGAACAGTTCGGCCCAGCGCTGCCGATCCTGCCCTTCGATTCCGAAGATGAGGCGATTCGGATGGCCAATGACTCCGAGTTCGGCCTGGCAGCATCGGTTTGGACTCAAGACGATGACCACGCCTTCGAGGTGGCCCGCCAGATCGAGGCGGGCACCGTGTGCGTCAACGTGCATCGCGCCGGGGCGTCCGATCACACCACGCCCTTCGGTGGGGTCAAGCAGAGCGGGATCGGCCGTATCAACGGATGGGCCTCGATCGAGGAGGTCACCGACGTGCAGACGCTCATCCGTCGCGATGATGCGGCGTCGCTGCCGGGGCCGCACTGACCAGTGCTTGAGCCGTCTGGCCGGGTACATCGCTTGGCCACGGCCAGGAGTGGGCTGTCTTCGTGCCCGGCTTCCAGCGACAACTGAGCCGATTTTCGGCATGCCCCGCCGAAATTAAGTAGTCAACTACTCTAACCGGCCCCTCTCATTTGGGGTGAGTCTGTGTTCGCGACGCCACACCAGACACGGGGTCTCGTCCAGTCCGCCTCGACGAGCAAGGGGTACACGACATGTCATATGTAATCGCCGCGACCGACATGATCACCACTGCCGCAGCAGATTTGACCAGCGTGGGATCGGCCCTGAACGCGGCCAACGCAACCGCGAGCGCCGGAACGACGGCGATGCTGGCCGCGGGCGGCGATGAGGTGTCGGCAGCGATCGCCCGCCTGTTTTCCGCCTACGGGCAGCAATACCAGGCACTCAGCGCGCAGGCGGCGACGTTTCACGAGCAGTTCGTGCAGGCGTTGACCGCAGGCGCGCGAGCCTACGGGAGTGCCGAGACCGCGGCGGCCTCGCCGCTGCAGGGGGTGCTTGACGTAATCAATGGGCCGACCCTGCAGTTGACCGGCCGTCCGTTGATTGGCAACGGGGCCAACGGGGCCCCTGGTACGGGACAAGATGGTGCGCCCGGCGGTTGGTTGCTCGGTAACGGCGGTGCCGGCGGCTCGGGCCCGATCGGGCAAAAGGGTGGCAACGGCGGGGCTGCGGGGCTCTTCGGCACCGGTGGGGCCGGTGGGGCGGGCGGCAACTTCCTGCTCGCCGGCCCTCCTGGAGGGGCGGGCGGGAACGGTGGCGCCGGTGGACTCCTGTTCGGTAACGGTGGAGTCGGCGGGGCCGGTGGCGCTGGAAACGCCGTCGGTGGAGCGGGCGGCGCCGGCGGGGCTGGCGGTCTGTTCGGCGCTGGCGGGGCCGGCGGCGCGGGCGGGGTCGGAATGGTCAGCGGTACCGGCGGGGCCGGCGGCGCGGGCGGAAACGCCGGCCTGCTCAGCGGCTTGGTAGGCGCAGGTGGGGGGCACGGCGGAGCTGGCGGTACTGGCCTCGGTGGCGGCGGCGTCGGTGGAGCCGGAGGTGCCGGCGGCGCTGGAGGACTACTCGCTGGCGCCGGCGGTACCGGAGGAGTTGGGGGGGCGGCGCCGAACGCCGGATCGGGTAGTGGTGGGGCCGGTGGGCACGGTGGCAATGCGGGCCTGCTGTTCGGCAGCGGCGGCGCCGGTGGCGACGGTGGATACAGCAGCGCCAACACCGGTGGTGCCGGTGGGCACGGTGGCAACGCCGGCCTGCTGTTCTCCAGCGCCGGGACTGGCGGTGCGGGCGGGTATGGCGGCCTAAGTGGCGGAGTGGGCGGCAGCGGTGGCGACGCCGGTCTCCTCGGTTACGGCGGGCCCGGCGGGATCGGCGGCGCCAGCTCAGCCCAGGTGGGCGGCAATGGCGGGACCGGCGGCAAGGCCGGCCTGCTACTCGGCGTCGGCGGGGCCGGCGGCGAGGGTGGGTCTAGCGCCGCTGGGGCTGGCGGTGCCGGTGGCGCCGGAGGCAACGCCACGGTGATCGGCAACGGCGGGAACGGCGGCATAGGCGGTACCGGAACCACGACGGGCGGTACCGGTGCCGGCGGTTTCAGCGGGCTGCTGTTGGGTGCGGACGGGTTCAACGCTGCGGCCAGCGCGCATCCCCTAGGGCCACTGCATGCCGTCCAGCAGCAGGTAATGGGCGCGATCAACGCACCCACCCAGGCGCTGCTGGGACGCCCGCTGATCGGAAACGGTGTACCCGGCGCTGCGGGTACCGGCCAGAACGGGAGCCCCGGCGGGATCCTGCTGGGCGATGGCGGGGCGGGCGGCTCCGGGGCGCCCAACAACATCGGTGGCGATGGCGGGCCGGGTGGTGCCGGCGGCGCCCCCGGGCTCTTCGGGACGGGCGGTGCCGGCGGCGCCGGAGGCAGCAGCGCCCTGGCCAACGGTGGCGCGGGTGGTGCCGGCGGCGCCGGCGGGCTGTTGTCGGGCAACGGCGGCGTTGGCGGCCGCGGTGGGATCGCAACAGTCGGGACCGGGGGTGTCGGCGGGGCAGGCGGGGCCGGTGGACTGTTCGGCGGTGGGGGCAATGGCGGCACCGGCGGGGCTGGAATCACTCTGAACGCGGTGAGCGGGGCCGGCGGGGCCGGTGGGGCCGGCGGTGCGTTGAGTGGGCTGGTCGGTGCCGTCGGCGGCAACGGTGGCGACGGCGGCACCGGCCGCGGCCTCGGCGGTGCCGGCGGGGTAGGCGGCAACGGCGGCATGTTCGGTGGCGGCGCTGGCGACGGTGGCGCGGGCGGCTTGGCCTTGGTCGGCAACGGCGGGGCCGGTGGGCACGGCGGCAATGCCGGCACCTTGTTCGGTGCTGGCGGCCAAGGCGGAGACGGTGGTTTCGCCGGCGTCGGATTTACCGGCGGCGCCGGCGGCGGTGGTGGCAACTCCGGCCTGTTTTCCTCCAACGGCGGGGGCGGCGGCATGGGCGGGTTCAGCAGAACCACCGGAGGAGCCGGTGGGTCCGGTGGCAATGCCCTGCTGATGGGTTACGGCGGCATCGGCGGTGCCGGTGGACTCGGTGTAGCCGGCGTTGGGGGCACCGGTGGGACGGGCGGCCAGGGAGGCCCGCTGTCGGGTAATGGCGGCGCTGGCGGGGCCGGGGGATACAGCGATCTCGCAAAAGCCGGGGCAGGCGGGACCGGCGGCAATTCGCCGCTCGGTGTCGGCGGCAACGGCGGCAACGGCGGCATCGGAAACACCCCGAACAGCGGCGGGGTCGGCGGCGCCGGAGGGCTGTTGTCCGGTTTGGACGGGCTCAACGGGTAGAGGCGGCAGGTCTGCCCGCGCATCCACCGTCGCGTCAACGCGGTACGCGCGTCAGAGATGGCGTGCTACGAAAGCCGCCGCCTGAGCGGGCATTTCGGAATGTTGGTAGGACAGGTGTTCCGCCGAGAACAGCTCCTCATGTGAGGGCAGCGCCAGGGGCCCTGGAGTGCAAACCGGATCGCCGGGCGCACATAGGTCGATTGCTTTTGCGCCGTACCACGGGCTGATCTCGCTGATCGGTCCCTCGAGGTATCGCGTCGTCGGGTTTCCGAAGACGGCGACCGCAGCGACGTGTTCAGCCTGGTCCGCCGTGAGCGTCGCGGCGTTGAAGCCTGCGATCGACGCTCGGGCGATGGTGATCAGGTCGATCACCCCGGCGCCTTGGAAATATCCGCCGAGCACCAGCCTGGTCTCGGGACAGTTCGAGACCATGGAAACGACGTGAGCGTTGGCGTCCGCGGCACCGGCGGATACAGACCCGGGAAGATCGTCTTCGGTCGCGGGGTAGTTGACCGCGTACACCCCGAGGGATCGCCCGCCGATCTGCGAGCGCAGTGAATCGATGAAGGCCTGTCCGACCCCGCCGACACCGGGTGGTTCGTTGGTGCCGCGGGCGAATGTCACGTCGATGTCGGGGCAGGGAGCGGCCGATGCGACGGAACTAAGGACCGGTGCGTACAGCAGCGTTGCGAAGATTGTCAGCACCGCGGCACCTAGCGAACGCCCAAACTGGCGCGTGTTCACGTCTTCAATCGTCACACATATTCGGGGTCGGTGGGGAGCGCCGTCTTGACGGGCTGTGCAACCCCGGCAAGCCGCACCGGACACGGGGTGTAGCGATCTCGCCAAAGCCGGAGCGGGTGAGATTCGGGGCTAACTACGCGAGCAGGACGCCCGCTTGAAGCAGCTATGGCGGAGGTTGAGTTCGAGCAGGTTGGCAGGCTACCGGGGCGAGCCTACGATCTGCACGCGTGAAAAAGTCATTACCGTTCACAGTTGGCTTTGCCATTGCGTTTGCTGTCATCACCCCTATGGCAAACGCCGATCCGAGCAGGCTGTCATCGAATCAAACCGTGGGGCCGGTCGTCTGGCCCCTACCGCTGGAACCCGCGCAATGCGACCCAAATTATTCGGGTGCCTGTGTTCCGATCGCGAGTGATGTCGACTGCGCTGGCGGTAACGGCAATGGCCCCGCGTACGTCCAGGGCCCGGTAAGGGTCATCGGCAGGGACATCTACGGCCTGGATCGCGACGGCAACGGGATTGGGTGCGAATAGACACCCGGCGCCTACGGCGCGGGCTCTAACGCAGAGGCTGTGGCGGGTGGCAAGAGGTTTGAGGGCAATAGCCAGTTCCCCTATTCCTCGGCCACTTCGGCCTTGCAACCTCCCAGGCGTCCCCAGGGGAGGGAAACACTCCGAGGTTGCCAGAGGCCGGGCAACGCGCGAAGCGCGTCTAAGGCATGGGCGGGCATAAACCTGCGGCCATCAGCAAACCGCTCTCACCAGTGCCCCCGGCACGACTCGAACGTGCGACCTAGGGATTAGAAGGCCCTTGCTCTATCCACCTGAGCTACGGAGGCAATGCGCAGGTCAGTCTATCGAACGGCGGCGCAAGATCTTTTTGAGCGAGACATCAGGCACCAAAAGTGTTCCGCTGGGCCACTTATCAGTTATGGTGTGAGCCTCGACACACCGACATCGGCTGGCAATCAGCCGTTAACCGCAACGACGCGTGTGCCTGACGTCGAGGAGTGGACTTAGTTATGTGCATGGCCAGACTGACTGCGCCTTTTTCGCGGGCAGGAGCCGAGGCATTGCGGCAGGGCGCGCAGCCCGCGTCCGACGCCAAAGGCAGCTACGGATCGGTCCTGATGCGTGGGTTCCCATTCGCCGTGGGCTGGGTCGCCAACTGGGTGGCCACTGAATTTCCCCCGCACGTCCTGACCGGGCACGCGTTGTCCCGCGTAGCCCCGCCGGCGGTCAAGCGGGTCGGTACTACATGGGCGGCCCAGCGGGCAGATCAATTCCTGACCGCCGCGCTGGAGGAGTCATTCGGTCCAGACTTCCGTGAGCAGGTGGTTCATCCGGCCACCCATCAGACCGCGAGGACGCGTCGGGGTACCCGCTTGCCGTCCGGACCTCACCGCCGGTACGCGGCGCACACGTCCAACATTTCTTACGGTCCGAACGGCCGTGATCATCTGCTCGACGTCTGGCGGCGGTCCGACCTGGCGCCAGGGCACCGCGCACCGGTGCTGTTACAGGTCCCCGGTGGGGCATGGTCGGTCAACGGCAAGCGTCCCCAGGCGTACACGCTGATGAGCCGCATGGTCGAACTCGGCTGGATCTGCGTCTCGATCAACTACAGCAAGAGTCCGCGCTGCGTGTTTCCGCAGCACATCATCGACGTCAAGCGGGCTATCGCATGGGTTCGGGAGAACATCGGCGACTTCGGCGGCGACTCCGATTTCATCGCGATCACCGGTGGGTCGGCCGGCGGTCACCTCGCCTCGCTGGCCGCGCTCACCCCCAACGACCCGAAGTTCCAGCCCGGCTTCGAAAATGCCGACACCACGGTCCAGGCGGCGGTGCCGTACTACGGGGTCTACGACTTCACCGACTTCGACAACATGCACGAGATGATGCTGCCGTTCCTCGAGCAATTCGTGATGAAGAGCCGGTACGCCGACGACCCCGAACGGTTTATCGCAGCATCACCGATTTCCTACGTCCACCCCGACGCCCCTCCGTTCTTCGTGCTGCACGGCGATCGAGACCAGCTCGTACCAAGCGGCCAGGCGCGGTCGTTCTGCGCCGCGCTACGGGGAGCCGGAGCTTCCACCGTCGCCCACGCCGAGCTGGCCTACGCGCACCACGGGTTCGACATCATGCCGACGGTGCGATCACGGCTAGCAGCCAGGGCCGTCTCCGACTTCCTGGGCATCACCTACGGCCAGCGCGACTTCTCGCTCGGGTCTTTGGCGATGGAAGCGTAACCGGCCAGCTGAACCTCGACTGCGCTGCAAGTCACTTTCACGCGCGCGCCAACCGGACTAGCGTTGTGTTGGCATTTGGGGGTTGCACGTCTGACGCAGGAGGGCTTGATCGGCGGTGGCTGAGTCCGTTGAGGCCGTGAAATATTCCGACGAGCTTGGTCCGGTCGATTATTTGATGCACCGGGGCGAGGCGAATCCGCGAACTCGCTCGGGAATCATGGCGGTCGAACTCCTCGACACCACTCCGGACTGGGACCGGTTCCGCACTCGCTTCGAACACGCCTCCCGGCGGGTGCTGCGGTTGCGGCAGAAAGTTGTGGTGCCGACGCTGCCGACGGCAGCACCCCGGTGGGTGGTCGACCCGGATTTCAATCTGGACTTCCATGTGCGACGGGTCCGTGTCGCCGAGCCCGGCACGCTGCGAGAGGTGTTCGACCTGGCCGAGGTGATCCTGCAGTCGCCTCTGGACATAACGCGACCGCTGTGGACGGCGACCCTGGTCGAGGGATTGCCCGATGGCAGGGCCGCCACCCTGCTGCATCTGAGCCATGCGGTCACTGACGGTGTCGGCAGTGTCGAGATGTTCGCCGAGATCTACGACCTGGAGCGGGATCCGCCACCACGGCCGGTGCCCCCGCAACCGATTCCGCAGGATCTGTCTCCCAACGAGCTGATGCGGCAGGGCATCAACCACCTGCCCATCGCCATCGTCGGCGGCGTCGTGGATGCGGTTTCCGGTGCGGTGACGGCGGCCGGGCGGGCGGTGCTGGAACCCACGTCGACGATTTCGGGCATCGTGGGCTACGCGCTGTCGGGACTGCGGGTGATGAACCGGGCCGCCGAACCGTCGCCGCTGCTGCGCCGGCGCAGCCTGGCCAGCCGCACCGAAGCGATCGACATCCCGCTCGCCGATCTGCACCGGGCCGCCAAGGCTGGCGGCGGCTCGATCAACGACGCCTACCTGGCCGGCTTGTGCGGCGCGTTGCGGCGCTACCACGAGGCGCTCGGAGTGCCGATCAGCACGCTGCCGATGGCCGTTCCGGTGAACCTGCGGGCGCAAGATGACGCCGTCGGCGGCAATCAATTCACCGGGGTCAATCTGGCCGCACCGGTGGGCACCGTCGATCCGGTGGCGCGGATGAAGAAGATCCGTGCGCAGATGACACAGCGGCGCGAGGAGCCGGCGATGAACATCGTCGGATCCATCGCACCGGTGCTCAGTGTGTTGCCGACGGCCGTGCTGGAAGGGATCACCGGTTCGGTGATCGGTTCGGATGTGCAGGCCAGCAACGTTCCCGTCTATCCGGGCGACACCTACATCGCCGGCGCGAAAGTCTTGCGGCAGTACGGAATCGGCCCGCTGCCGGGAGTCGCGATGATGGTGGTGCTGATTTCCCGCGGCGGGTGGTGCACCATCACCGTGCGTTACGACCGCGCATCGGTACGCAAAGACGAGCTGTTCGCACAGTGCCTGCTCGAAGGGTTCGACGAAATCCTTGCGCTAGCGGGAGATCCGGCGCCGCGGGCAGTGCCGGCGTCGTTCACGGTCGAGGCGAGCGGTTCGACGACCGAAAAGGTGTCGGGTTCATGAGCACCCCAGACGAGCAGGAGATCAAAAACAGCCGCGACCTGCGGCTGCCCGGCTCGGTGGCCGAAATCATGGCCAGTCCCGAAGGCCCCCACATCGGCGCCTTCTTCGATCTGGATGGGACGTTGGTCGCGGGCTTCACCGCCGTGATCCTCACCCAGGAGCGGCTGCGGCGCCGCGACATGGGTGTGGGAGAGCTGCTCAGCATGGTCCAGGGCGCGCTGAACCACCGCCTTGGTCGCATCGAGTTCGAGGATCTGATCAGCAAGGCGGCCATGGCGCTGGCCGGACGCCTGCTGACCGATCTGGAGGAGATCGGCGAGCGCCTGTTCGCCCAGCGGATCGAATCCCGGATTTACCCGGAAATGCGCGAATTGGTGCGGGCCCACGTCGCCCGCGGCCACACCGTGGTGCTCAGCTCCTCGGCACTGACCATCCAGGTCAATCCGGTGGCCCGCTTCCTCGGCATCAACAACACGCTCACCAACAAGTTCGAGACGAACGAGGACGGCATTCTCACCGGTCGGGTGCTGAAGCCGATCCTGTGGGGGCCGGGGAAAGCCGCTGCGGTGCAAGCCTTTGCGGCCGAACACAACATCGACCTCAAAGACAGCTACTTCTACGCTGACGGTGACGAGGACGTCGCCCTGATGTACCTGGTCGGCAACCCGCGCCCGACCAATCCCGAGGGCAAGATGGCCGCCGTCGCCAGGCGTCGTGGCTGGCCGATCTTGAAGTTCGAAAGTCGCGGCGGCGTCGGCTTGCAACGACAACTGCGCACCCTGGCCGGATTCAGCACGATGTTCCCCATCGCCGCGGGCGCGGTGGGGTGGGGTGCCCTGACCCGCAATCGACGCCGCGGGGTGAACTTCTTCACCTCCAACTTCTCCCAGATACTGCTGGCCACCTGTGGTGTGCACCTGAATGTCATCGGGAAAGAGAACCTGACCGCGCAGCGTCCCGCGGTGTTCATCTTCAACCACCGCAACCAAGTTGACCCGGTCATCACCGGCGCCTTGGTGAAGGACAACTGGATCGCCGTCGGCAAGAAGGAACTCGAGCGGGATCCGATCATGGGCACCATGGGCAAGTTGCTCGACGGGGTGTTCATCGACCGCGACGATTCCGCTTCCGCGGTGGAGACGCTGCACGAAGTTGAGGAGCGCGCGAAGAACGGGCTGTCCATCGTGATAGCCCCAGAGGGCACCCGGTTGGACACGACCGAAGTCGGGCCGTTCAAGAAGGGGCCGTTCCGCATCGCGATGGCAGCGGGAATTCCCATCGTGCCCATCGTGATTCGCAACGCGGAGATCATCGCCTCGCGCAACTCCACGACGCTGAATCCGGGCACGGTCGACGTTGCGGTGTTCCCGCCGATCCCGGTGGACGACTGGACGTTGGAGGACTTGCCGGACCGCATCGACGAGATTCGTCAGCTCTACTTGGACGTGCTGGCGAACTGGCCGATGGATGACAAGTTGCCCGAGCTCGATCTCTACGCCAGGAAGAAGCCGGCCGGCGAGGCAAAGGCCGGCGAGGCAAAGGCCGGCCCGGCAAAGGTGAAGGCAGCCAAGGCAACCGCGAAGAAGAGCCCGGCCAAGAAGGCCGCCAGCAAGACCCCCGTGAAAAAGGCGGCGCAGAGCGCGGCAAAGAAGACCCCGGCGAAGAAGGCGACCAAGAAGGCCCCCGCCAAGAAACCCTCGCCGGCCACCCCGCACGCGTCCGTAGTCGAACTGAAAGATGGTCAGGCGCAGGAACCCGCTGCGCCCGAAGGACAACCGTGACCAATCCGTTGGCAGACGTCAGCGCAGTCCTCAACGCCGAAGACACGCTGGTGTTGGCCTCGATGGATTCGCCGGTCGAGATCGAGTTGGTAATGGACTGGCTCGCGCAGCAGCGTGCCCGCAGTCCGCAGACCAAGTTCGACGTCTTGAAACTGCCGCCGCGCAACGCGCCGCCGGCGGCGCTGACCGCAATTGTCGAGCAACTCGATCCGGACCGGAACGACGAGCGTTCCGTCGTGCCGGTCCGCGTGTTCTGGCAGCCACCGCCGAATCGCAGCAGAGCGGCCAAGATAGCGGGACTTCTTCCCGGCCGGGATCCCTATAATCCCAGCCGCGGTCAGCAGCGCCGCATCCTACGCAGCGATCCCCGGCGGGCGCGCGTGCTGGCGGGTGAGGCTGCCAAAATTTCCGAGCTGCGCCAGCAGTGGCGCGAGACCACCGTCGGCGGGACACCGACCGATTTCGCCGAATTCGTCACCCGGCGGGCCATTTTGGCTCTGGCGCGAGCCGAATATCGCATCCTTGGACCGCAATACAAGTCTCCCCGCCTGGTGAAGCCGGAGATGTTGGCTTCCACGCGATTCCGCGCCGGCCTCGAGCAGATTCCCGGAGCCACGGTCGAGGAGGCCGGGAAGATGCTCGACGAACTGGCCACCGGGTGGAGCCAGGTATCGGTAGACCTGGTTGGGGTCCTCGGGAAAATGCTCAGCCGCGGCTTCGACCCGGAGTTTGACTACGACGAGTATCAAGTCGCGGCCGTCCGCGCGGCGCTGGAGACGCACCCCGCGGTCCTGCTGTTCTCGCACCGGTCTTACATCGACGGCGCGGTGGTACCGGTGGCCATGCAGGACAACCGATTACCACCGGTACACGTGTTCGGTGGCATCAACTTGGCGTTCGGCATCATGGGACCGCTGATGCGGCGGGCGGGAACCATCTTCATCCGGCGCAACATCGGCGACGATCCGCTGTACAAGTACGTGCTCAAGGAGTACGTGGGCTACATCGTCGAGAAGCGGTTCAACCTGAGCTGGTCCATCGAAGGCACCCGTTCTCGCACCGGAAAGATGTTGCCGCCCAAGCTCGGCCTGATGAGTTACGTAGCCGACGCCTACCTGGACGGCCGTAGCGACGACATCCTGCTGCAGGGTGTGTCGATCTGCTTCGACCAACTGCACGAGATCGCCGAGTACGCCGCCTATGCGCGCGGCGCGGAGAAGACGCCCGAGGGCTTCAGCTGGCTGTACAACTTCATCAAGGCCCAGGGCGAGCGCAACTACGGCAAGATCTACGTCCGCTTCCCCGAAGCCGTGTCGATGCGGCAGTATCTGGGCGAACCCAACGGCCCGATCGCCACCGACACGGCCGCCAAAAGGCTTGCGCTGCAGAAGATGTCATTCGAGGTCGCGTGGCGGATTCTGCAGGCGACGCCGGTGACCGCGACGGGTTTGGTCTCCGCACTGCTGCTCACCACCCGCGGGGCGGCGTTGACCCTGGACCAGCTGCATCACACCCTGCAGGACTCACTGGACTACCTGGAGCGCAAGCAGACACCGGTGTCGACGAGTGCACTGCGGCTACGTACCCGCGAGGGCGTGCGCGCGGCGGTCGACGCGCTGTCCAACGGGCACCCGGTCACGTGTGTCGACAGCGGCCGGGAACCGGTGTGGTACATCGCTCCTCAGCATGAGCATGCCGCCGCGTTCTACCGCAACTCGGTGATCCATGCCTTCCTGGAAACCTCGATCGTCGAGCTTGCGCTGGCACACGCCAGACATGTTGACGGCGACCGGGTCTCGGCCTTCTGGGACCAGGCGATGCGGCTACGGGATCTGCTGAAGTTTGATTTCTACTTCGCCGATTCCACGGCGTTCCGCGACAACCTCGCCGAAGAGTTGGCGTGGCACCAAGATTGGGAAGCTCACCTTGCAGCAGGTGGCGAGCAGATCGACGCGATGCTGTATGCCAAGCGTCCGTTGATGTCCGACGCATTGTTACGGGTCTTCTTCGAGGCGTACGAGATTGTGGCTGACGTGCTGCGCGATGCGCCGGCGAACATCGGGCAGAAAGAGCTCACCGAGTTGGCGCTCGGAGTTGGCCGGCAGTATGTGGCGCAAACCCGGGTCCGCAGCAGTGAATCGGTGTCGACCCTGCTCTTCGCGACGGCAAACCAGGTCGTCGCCGATCAGGATCTCATCGCCCCGGCACCCGACCTCGCCGAACGGCGCAACGCGTTTCGCCGAGAGCTACGCAGCATCCTGCGAGATTTCGCCTACGTCGAACGGATCGCGCGGAATCAGTTCATCGCTCGCGAGCAAGCCCGCGCGGCTTCGAGGCGCAGCGGAACCAAGTCCGACAGCGTCGCTTCATAGCCGCTATCTCGCTGCCGTTATCCCCAGTCGCGATTTTCTCCACAGCAGTAGGTCGACGCGGCGCTCACCGAGGCGTTTTACCGACGCGTTGTCGGTGCCGCGGGGCTGAATCAACACCGGCACGAGCCACCTGATTCAGCTACGAGAGGAACGAGGCAATGTTTGAAACGCACCTGACCGTCGTCGGGCACATCGTCAACAACCCCCAGCGCCACCGAGTCGGCGATCAGGAAGTGATCAGGTTTCGGGTGGCCAGCAATTCGCGTCGTCGGACCGGGGACGGCACCTGGGAGCCGGGCAATTCGCTGTTCATCACCGTCAACTGCTGGGGCCGGTTGGTCACCGGAGTCGGCGCTGCACTGGCCAAAGGCGCACCGGTGATCGTGGTAGGCCACGTCTTCACCAGCGAATATGAAGACCGGGACGGCAACAAGCGTTCGTCAACCGAGATGCGGGCGACGGCCGTCGGGCCGGATCTCTCCCGCGCGCTCGTGCGCATCGAAAAGTTCGGCTACACGGGGCCGAACCCGCAGGACAGTCCGGCAACGGCGGTAGCCGAAAGCGAAAGCGACTCCGTGGCCCAGGTGGAACAGACCAGGGACGGAACCGCCGAACCCGCCGCGACGGGCGATGCTGCGCTGCCTCTGTCGGCTTAGGTGCTCGGTGCCGTGCCTAGGATGGTCGGCGAGATTGTTTCGGAAGATCAGAAAGGCGACCCCGCGGCATGGCTGAGTTCATCTACACGATGAAGAAGGTCCGCAAGGCGCACGGCGACAAAGTGATTCTCGACGACGTGACGTTGAGTTTTTACCCCGGCGCCAAGATCGGCGTTGTCGGCCCCAACGGAGCCGGTAAGTCGAGCGTCTTGCGGATCATGGCCGGGCTGGACAAGCCGAACAACGGCGACGCCTTCCTGGCAACCGGTGCGACTGTCGGCATTTTGCAGCAGGAGCCACCGCTCAACGAGGAAAAGACGGTCCGCGGCAACGTGGAAGAGGGCCTGGGCGACATCAAGGTCAAGCTCGACCGCTTCAACGAGGTCGCGGAGTTGATGGCCACCGACTACTCCGACGAGTTGATGGAGGAGATGGGCCGGCTGCAGGAGGAGCTCGACCACGCCGACGCGTGGGACCTCGACTCGCAGCTCGAGCAGGCCATGGATGCGCTGCGCTGCGCGCCGCCCGACGAGCCGGTGACCAACCTGTCCGGTGGCGAACGTAGGCGCGTCGCGTTGTGCAAACTGCTGCTGTCCAAACCCGACCTGTTGTTGCTCGACGAGCCGACCAACCACCTGGACGCCGAAAGTGTCCAGTGGCTCGAGCAACACCTGGCCAACTACCCTGGCGCGATCCTGGCCGTCACCCACGACCGCTACTTCCTGGACAACGTCGCCCAGTGGATCCTCGAGCTCGACCGGGGCCGGGCATACCCCTACGAGGGCAACTACTCGACCTACCTCGAGAAGAAGGCCGAGCGGATCGCGGTTCAGGGCCGCAAGGACGCCAAACTGCAGAAGCGGTTGCAGGAGGAACTGGCCTGGGTCCGGTCCGGCGCCAAAGCGCGTCAGGCCAAGAGCAAGGCCCGTCTGCAGCGCTATGAAGAGATGGCCGCGGAGGCGGAGAAGACCCGCAAGCTTGACTTCGAGGAGATCCAGATCCCGGTGGGGCCACGCCTGGGGTCGCTGGTGGTCGAAGTCAGCCACCTCGACAAGGGCTACGAGGGGCGCACCCTGATCAAGGATCTCTCCTTCACGCTGCCGCGCAACGGCATCGTCGGCGTCATCGGGCCCAACGGGGTCGGCAAGACCACGCTGTTCAAGACCATCGTCGGCCTCGAGCAACCGGACAGCGGCACGGTCAAGATCGGCGAGACCGTGAAGCTGAGCTACGTCGACCAGACCCGCTCGGGCATCGATCCCAAGAAGACGGTGTGGGAGGTCGTCTCCGACGGACTCGACTACATCGAGGTCGGTCAATCCGAGGTGCCGTCGCGGGCGTACGTGTCGGCGTTCGGATTCAAGGGTCCCGACCAGCAGAAGCCGGCCGGCGTCCTGTCGGGTGGCGAACGCAACAGGTTGAACCTCGCGCTGACGCTCAAGCAGGGCGGCAACCTGATCCTGCTCGACGAACCGACCAACGACCTGGACGTCGAAACGCTGAGTTCGCTGGAGAACGCCCTGGTGAACTTCCCCGGCTGCGCGGTGGTGATTTCCCACGACCGCTGGTTCCTCGACCGGACGTGCACGCACATCCTGGCGTGGGAGGGCGACGAGGACAACGAGGCCAAATGGTTCTGGTTTGAAGGCAACTTCGGCGCCTACGAAGAGAACAAAGTCGAACGGCTTGGCGCCGAAGCCGCGCGTCCGCACAGGGTGACCCATCGGAGGTTGACACGGGACTAATGTGATCCCTGCCACAGCACGCTGGTATCCGTCGGGAGTTGGGAGCACGTTGCATGACGATCGACCCCGGGACCACGCGGGATCATCCGCGCACCACCATTGACCAGGGCACCCCGGTCGATGACTGGATCCTGAAGGCTTACCTAGACAGCTATCGAGGATCCGCCGAAGACGGTTCGCCGCAAACCCCGGACTCGCTCGTCACCCCCTCACTGGTGGCCGCCCACTACCGGCTGGCGCAGGCCCGTGCTGCGGGCGAAAGCCGGGTCGCCGTCTACCCCGCTGACGACCCGGCTGGATTCGGGCCCGCACTTCAGGTCGTCACCGAGCACGGCGGCATGCTGATGGACTCCGTCACGGTGCTGCTGCACCGGTTGGGGGTTGGCTACACCGCGGTCATGGTTCCCGTGTTCGACGTGCGGCGTGGCCCGACGGGGGAACTGCTGGACATCCAACCCAAGTCCGACAGCGCCGCGCGGGATCACGGTGAGGCCTGGATCCACGTTCAGTTGTCGCCATTGGTGGACAGCAAGACCCTGGTCGAAGTCGAACGGCTGCTGCCCCGAGTTCTGGCCGACGTCGAGCGGGTCGCCGCCGACGCGTCCGCGATGATCCGCACCATGGCCGACCTCGCCGAAGAGGTCGACAGCGACCCGCAGGGTCACTACTCCGCGCCGGATCGCCACGAAGTGGCGGAGCTGCTGCACTGGCTGGGCGACGGCAACTTCTTGCTGCTGGGCTACCAACGGTGCCGGGTCGACAACGGATACGTCTACGGGGACGCATCCACCGGTTTCGGGGTGCTGCGCGCGCGGTCGGGAACCCGGCCGCGGCTGACCGACGAGTCGAAACTGCTGGTATTGGCGCAAGCCGCGGTCGGCAGCTACCTGCGGTACGGGGCCTACCCGTACGCCATCGCCGTTCGCGAGAACGTCGGTGACGACGTCTTCGAACACCGCTTCGTCGGACTCTTCACCGTGGCCGCCATGAACGCCGACGTCCTGGACATCCCGTTCATCTCGCGGCGGGTCCGCGAAGCACTCACATTGGCCGGCAGCGACCCCAGTCACCCTGGTCAGCTGCTGCTCGATGTGATCCAAACCGTGCCGCGCCCAGAGCTTTTCAGCCTCAGCGCTGACCGGCTGCTGTCCATGGCCAAAGCCGTGGTGGATCTGGGATCACAACGACGCGCTTTGCTGTTCCTGCGCGCCGATCGGCTGCAGTTCTTCGTGTCCTGCCTGGTCTATATGCCGCGTGACCGCTACACCACCGCCGTGCGGTTGAAGATCGAAGACATCCTGGTCCGCGAATTCGCCGGTACCAGCCTGGAATTCACCGCTCGGGTCAGTGAATCGCCTTGGGCGTTGATGCATTTCATGGTCCGGTTGCCCGAGGATTCGGCACCCGGGTCCGTCGACGTCTCGGAAAGCAACCGGATCCGAATCCAGGGCCTGCTCAGTGAGGCCGCGCGCACCTGGTCGGATCGGCTTATCGGCCTCGCGGCGTCGGGCTCGATCAGTTACGCCGACGCCGAGCACTACGCGAAGGCGTTTTCCGAGGCATACAAGCAGGCGGTCACACCGGCCGAAGCCATCGAAAACATCGCCTTCATCAACGAACTCACCGATGACTCGGTCAAGCTGGTCTTCTCCGAACGCGACGAGCATGGAATCGCCCGGCTGACCTGGTTTTTCGGTGGACGCACCGCTTCGCTGAGTCAGCTGTTGCCGATGCTGCAAAGCATGGGCGTCGTCGTGCTGGAAGAACGGCCGTTCACCGTCGACCGGCCCGACGGGCTGCCGGTCTGGATCTATCAGTTCCGGATTTCCCCGCATCCCACCATCCCGCTGGCCGACACGGCCGAAGAGCGCGAGGCGGGTGCCCAGCGATTCGCCGACGCCGTCACCGCGATCTGGCAAGGCCGGGCGGAGGTCGACCGGTTCAACGAATTGGTGATGCGTGCCGGGCTGACCTGGCAGCAGGCCGTGATCCTGCGCGCCTACGCGAAATATCTACGGCAGGCTGGTTTTCCGTACAGCCAGTCCTACATCGAGACGGTGGTCAACGACCATCCATCGACCGCGCGATCGCTGGTGGAATTGTTTGAGGCGCTGTTCGATCCCGAGCCTTCGGATCGCCGCGACGCACAAGCGGCCGCCGCGGCCGTCGCCGCCGACATCGACGCGCTGGTGAGTCTGGACACCGACCGCATCCTGCGCGGGTTCGCCTCGCTGGTCCAAGCCACCCTGCGGACCAACTACTTTGTGACGCGCGACGGTTCCGCGCGCAGCCGAAACGTCTTGGCGCTCAAGCTTGATGCCCAGTTGATCGACGAACTGCCGCTACCACGGCCGAAGTTCGAGATCTTTGTCTACTCGCCTCGCGTCGAAGGTGTGCACCTGCGCTTCGGGCCGGTCGCCCGTGGCGGGCTGCGCTGGTCGGACCGTCGCGACGACTTCCGCACCGAGATCCTCGGCTTGGTCAAGGCGCAGGCCGTCAAGAACGCCGTCATCGTGCCGGTCGGCGCCAAGGGCGGATTCGTCGTCAAGCGGGCGCCCCTGGCCACCGGCGACGCGGCGGCCGACCGCGAAGCCACCCGCGCCGAAGGCGTCGCCTGCTACCAACTGTTCATCTCCGGCTTGCTCGACGTGACCGACAACGTCGACAAGGCCACCGGAAAGGTCAACCCACCGCCCGGGGTGGTGCGTCGCGACGGTGACGACGCCTACCTGGTGGTGGCCGCGGACAAGGGAACCGCCACCTTCTCCGACATCGCCAACGAGGTCGCCGAGTCGTACGGATTCTGGCTGGGCGACGCCTTCGCGTCCGGTGGGTCGGTGGGCTACGACCACAAGGCCATGGGCATCACCGCCAAAGGCGCGTGGGAGGCGGTCAAGCGACACTTCCGGGAAATGGGAGTCGACACCCAGACCCAGGACTTCACGGTTGTCGGCATCGGCGACATGAGCGGCGACGTGTTCGGCAACGGCATGCTGCTGAGCAAGCACATCAGGCTCGTCGCCGCCTTCGACCACCGGCACGTCTTCCTCGATCCCGACCCCGACGCCGCGTCCTCCTGGGAGGAACGCCGGCGCATGTTCGAACTGCCCCGGTCCAGCTGGGACGACTACAACAAGTCGCTGATCAGCGAGGGCGGCGGCGTGTACAGCCGCGACCAGAAGACCATCCCGGTCAGTCCGCAGGTCCGTGCCGCTCTCGGCATCGAAGCCGACGTCAAGGAAATGGCCCCGCCCAACCTGATCCGCGCGATCCTGCAGGCGCCGGTGGATCTGCTGTTCAACGGCGGCATCGGCACCTACATCAAGGCGGAAAGTGAGTCCGACGCCGACGTCGGCGACCGCGCCAACGATCCGGTGCGGGTCAACGCAAATCAGGTGCGGGCGAAGGTCATTGGTGAGGGCGGCAACCTTGGGGTTACGGCGTTGGGCCGCGTCGAGTTCGATCTGTCCGGTGGGCGGATCAACACCGACGCGATGGACAACTCCGCCGGCGTGGATTGCTCCGACCACGAGGTCAACATCAAGATTCTGATCGACTCGCTGGTCACCGCCGGCAAGGTGAAGGCCGAAGAACGCAGCCAACTGCTGGAGTCGATGACCGACGAGGTTGGCCAGCTGGTCCTCACCGACAACGAGGACCAGAACGACCTGATGGGCACCAGCCGCACCAACGCGCCCAGCCTGTTGCCGGTGCATGCCGATCAGATCCGCCACCTGGTCGAGCGCGGCCTCAATCGCGAGCTGGAGGCGTTGCCGTCCGAGAAAGAAATCGCCAGGCGCGCCGAGCTCGGCCTGGGACTCACCTCTCCCGAGATCGCAACGCTGATGGCGCACGTCAAGCTCGAGCTCAAAGACGAGGTGTTGAAGACCGAGCTGCCGGATCTGGACGTGTTCGCGTCCCGGCTGCCCCGTTACTTCCCCAAGCCGCTGCGTGATCGGTTCACCCCGGAGATCCGCCAGCACCAGCTGCGTCGGGAGATCATCACCACGATGCTGATCAACGACCTGGTGGATACGGCCGGGATCACCTACGCGTTCCGGATCACCGAGGACGTCGGCGTCACGCTCATCGACGCGGTCCGCACCTACGCGGCAACCGATGCGATATTCGGTATCGAACACATCTGGCGGCGCATCCGCGCGGCGAATCTGCCGGTCGCATTGTCGGACCGGATGACACTGGACACCCGGCGATTGGTCGACCGTGCCGGACGCTGGCTGCTCAACTACCGTCCGCAGCCGCTTGCCGTCGGTGCCGAGATCAACCGGTTCGCCGCCAAGGTCAAGGCGCTGACGCCGCGCATGTCGGAGTGGTTGCGCGGGGACGACAAGGCCATTGTCGAGAAGGAAGCCGCGGAATTCACGGCCCAGGGTGCTCCGCCCGACTTGGCGTACCGCGTCGCCGTCGGGCTGTATCGCTACAGCCTGCTCGACATCATCGACATCGCCGACATCACCGAGATCGACACCGCCGACGTTGCCGACACCTATTTCGCCTTGATGGATCGGCTAGGCACCGACGGGTTGTTGACCGCGGTTTCCGAGCTGCCCCGAACCGACCGGTGGCATGCGTTGGCGCGGTTGGCGATTCGCGACGACATCTACGCATCGCTGCGTGCATTGTGTTTCGACGTGCTGGCCGTGGGGGAGCCCGACGAAAGCGGTGAGGAGAAGATCGCCGAGTGGGAGCACATCAGCGCCTCGCGGGTGGAGCGGGCCCGCCGGACGCTCAACGAGATTCGCGAAAGCGGCGCAATGGATCTCGCCACGCTATCGGTGGCGGCGCGTCAGATCCGCCGCATGACCCGCACCAGCGGACGGGGATCTTCAGGTTGAGCAACGATAAAAAGAACGGGTTTGTCGCACCGGTGCCGGTGCGCTGGTCTGACATCGACATGTACCAGCATGTCAACCACGCCACCATGGTCACGATCCTCGAAGAGGCGCGCGTGCCCTTTCTCAAGGAACCGTTCCAGGCCGAGATCACCGAGATCGGGTTGTTGATCGCCGACGTGCGGGTCACCTACAAGGACCAGTTGCGCCTGGTCGACTCGCCCCTGCAGGTCACCATCTGGACGAAGCGCCTGCGCGCGGTTGACTTCACGCTCGGCTACGAAGTCCGTTCGGTGAACGCCGATCCGGAGTCCAAACCCGCCGTCATCGCCGAATCACAGTTGGCCGCGGTGCACATCAAAGAGCAACGGTTGGTGCGGTTGGCGCCGCACCACCGGGAATACCTGCAGCGGTGGCTGAGGGAATAGCCGGCGGCACAACCGAACGCGGGCTGTGGTTGCCAGATGCGGCCCACCGCGCGGACCTGGCGGCGTTCGTGCGCCGCGCGATGCGCCTCGACGACGCCGCGGTCATCCGACTTCGGACCCGCTCGCTGGGATTGCTGACGGCATGGGTGGCAACGGGTTTCGACGTACTGGCCGGCAGGGTGGTGGCGGGTACGGTGCGCCCGGACGACTTGTCGGTCGGTGCCGACCAACTGGCTCGCGGTCTGGCCGACGTCGGTCCGTCGGGCTACGTCGACCCCGGCTTTGCGATGGACTCGGCGTGGCGGGGGGCGTTGCCTCCTGACTCCGGCTTCACCCACCTCGACGACGTGCCGGCCCGCGTGATGCTGGATCTGGCGCAGAGCGGTGCGGAGCTGGCCAAGCAGCACAGCAGCGCGCACGGGCCACCCGCCTCGTTGCTCGATCAGGAAGTCATCCAGGTCAGCTCCGGGGACACCGTCGTCGGCCTGCCGATGCGCTGCGTATTCGCCTTGACCGCAATGGGTTTCCTGCCGCAATCGGCGGAGTCGATCAACGCCGACGAGATGATCCGGGTCCGGTTCTCGCCGACCTGGTTGCGCATCGACGCCCGCTTCGGCTCGGTGTACCGGCGCCGCGGCGGTCCGGCTTTGGTCCTGCGCTGAGGAAAAATCACACCGATTTTTTGGCGCTGGTTTTCGTCAGGTCCCGTAGACCAACCACAGCGGGAGAATCGAGTCAAGGTAGTCCATGAACTTCTTGAGACCCACGCGGTATTGCCCGTACCCGTACGGGTCTACGGAGTATTCCGGGAATGCAATGCCGAGCCCGAACAGGCCAGGCGCAAGAATTCCGTTCTGCGGGTTGTAGTCCAGTTGCCCCCATTGGGGTGTGGCCGGCAGCTTCCTGCGCTCGAATCCGACGGTATAGACGACGAGATCGCATTCGCCGAGTTTCTCTTCGAAATTCGGACTGGTGACCGAGTACCTTTCCAGCCGATCCGGGAGCACCCCATCGATGTTTTCCCGGGCCCACTCCGCCGCCCGCCCTTTGAGGCCGGTGTCGTCGAAGAGGATCCAATCATCCAGATAAACAGCATATTTGAGCGGATGACGGAAAAAATTGATCACTTTGCGCACTGGATGACGCAACAGATTGGGCAACGCGATCATGGACGAGTGGGATGAGCCGAAGACCGCTACCGTTGCGCCTTCCAAGGGAAGTTGGGCGAGTTGATCCGGGTCGAGCGCAACCTCCACTGGGATTTCTTTTAGTTGCGGATAATCCAGCTTCTTGGGAATCGCACCGACGGCAAGAACCACATTCTTCGACGCGATCTCCTGTGCTGTGGTCTTAATTTGCCAGTGGCGGTTCTCGAGGTACAGCGCGGTTGCCTTCGTCTGAAACACCTCGACGCGCTGGCGCAGCTGATCGGTCACCCACAGCAGCGGATCCGCGACGAGTTCCAGCGCGCACGTGTCGTCCGGGTCGACCTCCAGCAGTGGCAACTGGGGAGCCTCGGAGAACCGAAAGGCCTTGGAAGCGTTCAGGTATTCCAGGAAGGTCTTGGCGATGGTGTTGCTCGACACCGACCGCCACTTCTTGCCGAGGTCTCCGGCCGCAAAGGAAGGGTCGATCCACGCGATCCGCTCGGGGGCTATCCCGTGATCGAGCAACCTCCCCACCGCCGCAATTCCGGCTGGCCCGGCTCCGATCACTGCCCACTCGTAGGACGACATGCATCACGTATAGAGGACCGAGCCCAGAAGTGCTAGCCGACTCGCGTCAGCCAGACGGCGCTGTCGGGCGGCAGTTGGCCGTCGATCAGCGGTGCGCTGGCCAACAGCACCTCGCCGCGCGGGAGCGCGATCGGCCGCCGACCCGCGTTCAGTGCGCACACCAGCTCGCTCTCGCCGGGCAGGTTGGGCCGCCGGAATATCAACGCACCCTTCGGTGCGGACAGCCAATCGACGTCCCCGCCTTGGAATTCCGCGCGCCCCTTACGAATTTCGATGGCACGCCGGAAGAACGACAACATCGACTCGGGGTCGTTGCGCTGCCTCTCGACGGTCAACGCGGCAAAGTCGTCCGGCATGGGCAGCCAGGTATCGGCGGACGTCGAGAACCCGAACGGGGGAGCATCACCTGACCACGGCATCGGGACCCGGCACCGATCGCGTCCGCGTTCGGTCCGCCCCGAGCGCTCCCAAGTCGGGTCCTGCAACACCTCGTCCGGCAGATCCACGTCTGGAAGCCCCAGCTCCTGGCCGTTGTAGATGAACACGGTGCCCGGGAGGGCCAGCATCAACAACGCCATGGCCCGTGCCCGGCGTAGCCCGATCTCGCCGTCGCCGTAGCGGGAGACCTCCCGCCCCACGTCGTGATTGGCCAGCGTCCAGGTCGGGGTGGCGTTTTCCAGCGCCGCGGCATCCAACGAGTTCTGTACCGCGTTGTGAATTTCGGTGGCGTCGAACTCGGTTCGGGTGAGCCGGAAGTTGAAGCCGAGGTGCAGTTCGTCCGGCCGCACGTACTCGGCCCACTGGGCGTTGTCCTGGACCCAGACTTCGCCGATGGTGACCGCGTCGGGGTAGTCGTCCATGACCGCGCGGATATCGCGGTGAATGGCGTGGACGTGCGGGCGATTGAAGCGCGGGTCGTCGTCGGTGTGCCGCAGAATCTCGGCCTCGTCCGCGGCGTCGGGCAGACCCTCCGGCTTGGCCATCCCGTGGGCCACATCAATGCGGAAGCCGTCCACGCCGCGTTCCAACCAGAACCGCAGGGTCTTCTCGAAGTCGTCGAAGACTTCGGGGTTGTCCCAATTCAGATCGGGCTGCTCGGTGTCGAACAGGTGCAGATACCACTGACCCGGGTGGCCGTCCGGCTCGACAACGCGTGTCCAGGCCGGCCCGCCGAACACCGATTCCCAGTTGTTCGGTGGTAGCAGTCCGTCTGGGCCGCGGCCGTCTCGAAAGAAGTAACGGTCTCTGGCTTCGGTGCCCGGACCCGCAGCCAACGCGGCCTGAAACCAGGGATGTGCCGAACTGGTGTGGTTGGGCACGACGTCCATGGTGACCCTGATGCCGCGCTCATGCGCCGCCGCGATCAGCCGTTCGAACGCGGCCATTCCGCCGAACAGCGGGTCGATGTCGCGGGGATCTGCGACGTCGTAGCCGTGGTCGGCCATCGGGGAGACGGTGACCGGGTTGATCCAGATCGCGTCGACACCGAGGTCGACCAGGTGATCGAGGTGGTCGGTCAGCCCGTCCAGGTCACCGACGCCGTCGCCGTCGCTGTCGGCGAACGAGCGGGGGTAGACCTGGTAGAAGACGGCAGACTGCCACCACATGGGTGCCGGGTCGGTCATCAGAATGCGGAGTTGACGAGGGAGTGGGCGGCCATCTCCAGGTATTGAAGCAGCTCGCGACGCCGTTCGTCGTCGAGTGTTTGCGAGTCGATGGAGGCCACCGCGGTATGCATGCACCGCAACCAGGCGTCCCGCTCGATCGGAGTGATGCGGAACGGCATGTGTCGCATCCGCAGGCGGGGATGACCGCGTCGCTCCGAGTAGGTCCGCGGGCCGCCCCAGTACTGCTCGAGAAACATGCGTAAGCGCTCTTCGGCGCCCGAAAGGTCCTCTTCCGGGTACAGGGGACGCAGTATCTCGTCCTCGGCGACCTGCTCGTAAAACCTCGCCACGATGGCATGAAAGGTCTCGGCGCCGCCGACGGCGTCGTAGAAAGACTCGGGGTTCGGATTCATCCCCTCCATTGTGGGCCATCTGCCGGATCGGCCCGCTCACCCCGGCTGTTCACCGAACCGACACGGCGTGCTCAGCGCAAATGGCGTGCAGTTGGCAGCGAATCATGGTGGACTGTTCCGCGGAGGATCTATGGCGCAAGGCAAGACACGCCGCGGCCACCGCACTGGCACCGCGGCAGTGGGAACTGGGCCTGCGAACGCGCCATGCCTGCACAGCGTCGAAACCCATCCGCCCAACCGGCACGAGACCGCGTCGATCTGGAACCGCCGACGGGTGCTGCTGCTCAACTCCACCTACGAGCCGCTTACCGCGCTGCCGCTGCGCCGCGCGATCGTGATGCTGATCTGCGGTAAGGCGGACGTGGTGCATGACGACCCGGCGGGACCGGTCATCCACTCCGCGACCAGGTCGATCGTGGTGCCGTCGGTGATCCAGTTGCGGACCTACGTCCGGGTTCCCTATCGGGCGCGGGTGCCGATGACGCGCGCGGCGCTGATGCACCGGGACCGCTTCTGCTGCGCCTACTGCGGGGCGAAGGCCGACACGGTGGATCACGTGGTGCCGCGCAGTCGCGGGGGAGACCACTCCTGGGAGAACTGCGTCGCGTGCTGCTCGACGTGCAACCACCGCAAGGGCGACAAGCTGCTCAGCGAGCTCGGCTGGGTGCTGCGGCGGGCACCGGTGCCGCCGACCGGACAGCACTGGCGGCTGTTGTCGACCCTTAAGGATCTGGACCCGGCGTGGGCGCGATATCTCGGCGAGGGCGCGGCATAGGCGTGGCGTAGGTGCCATAGGCGGCGGGCCCCCCGTTGGGATACGGTGTCCGTCGTGAGCGCTATGGAGATTCACCTTTTATTCACCGGAATACCGCTGGCTCTGTTTGTGGCGCTGAGCTTGATCTACTTGACTCGCAAGGGGCCCCACCCCGAGACGTACAAGTTGTCGGAGAAGTGGACGCATCCGCCGATCCTGTGGGCAGCTACTGACGAGGCTATTCGCAACGCGCACGGTGGCCACGGCGGCCACGGTGCATCGGAATTCACAGTCGGAGGTGGCGCCAGTGGCACATGGTGAAGTCGCGACGGTCGAACCGACCGAGCTGCCCAGAGGCTGGGCGCTGACAAGCAGCGGACGGTTGTCCGGGGTCACCGAACCCGGCGAGCTGTCGGTCACCTATCCGTTCCCGATCAAGGACCTGGTAGCCGTGGACGACGCGTTGAAGTACGCCTCTCGGGCGTCCAACGCCCGGTTCGCGATCTACCTCGGGGACCTGGGTAGTGACACCGCCGCGCGGGCACGCGAGATTCTGGCCAAAGTGCCGACGCCCAACCACGCGGTGCTGCTTGCGGTCTCGCCCAATCAGTCCGCCATCGAGGTGGTTTACGGCTCTGCATTGCGTGGCCGCGGTGCCGAGTCGGCCGCCCCGCTCGGAGTTGCCGCCGCTTCCTCGGCGTTCGAGCAGGGCAACCTGATCGACGGTCTGGTCAGCGCCATCAATGTGCTGTCCTCGGGGATCTCACCGGAGTAATCGCCGGCCGCGAGGGCGCCGAGTTGGTCGGCCGCCGCGAGGGCGCTCAAATGCACGGCCAACACGGCGTGTCGCCGTACAAGCGGGCGCGCTCGCGGGGGCTGCGGCGTCAAGAGCGCCGGCTACTTGCCTTGCAACACCTTCAGCAGGTTGAAGAAGCCCGGGATCCCGGTAAATGAGTTCCCGACGCCCGAGAGGAGGCCGCTGAGGGCGTTAATCGGCAGGCTGAGTCCGAGCGCCGAAAGTGGGGCAGTGACGCCGGTGTTGAAGAAGCCTGTGGTCAGGCCGTTAAGTGAAAGCCGAGCAACGCCACCACCAACGTCGGCGCCCAGAGCGCCGCTGGCGGTGTTGCCGAAGCCCGACATGCCCCCGGCGACCGCTATGTGGATGAGGCCGCCGGTCACGTGAGCGCCGTTCGCCGTATTGTTGAAGCCCGACATCGAGCCGTTGTAAGCGACGTTTGACAACCCGCCGCTGGCGGCGGCTCCGCTGGCCCTGTTGTTGAAGCCGGAGACGTCTTTGCCAACGTTGTTAAAGCCCGAGTGGTCAAGCCCGGAGTCGGTGGCAATCCCGAAGCCCGTGTTGTAGCCGCCCGAATTGAAGCCGCCGGTGTTCACGTTGCCGCTATTCCAGAAGCCGGTGTTCAGGTTGCCCGCATTCCCATTGCCCGTGTTGCCGAAGCCGGAATTCCCGAAGCCCGTGTTTCCTGGCTGCGGTTGAGGGCTCCCTCCGAGGAGGCTGGCTATCGTGTTCGTGACGCTGCCGCCCGAATTGCCAGCGCCCGTGTTCAAGTCGCCCGAGTTCCCCCACCCGGTGTTCAAGATGCCCGAGTTCCCGAAGCCGAAGTTTCCTTGGCCGGTGTTTCCGAAGCCGAAACTGCCGTAGCCGGAGTTCCCGAAGCCGGCGCCCTGGAGGTGGCCCAGTTGAGTTGGGTCGGTATTGGCGCCCGAGTTGAAGAAGCCGACGTTTCCGTCGCCCGAGTTGAAGAAGCCGATGTTGTTGACACCCGAGTTGCCGAAGCCGATGTTGCCGCTGCCTGAGTTCAGGCCGTTGAAAACGAATTGACCGGTATTGCCGTCGAAGTAGGCATTTCCAATGCCGATCAAATTGTTGCCGGTGAGCCCGAACCCGATGTTGCCCGAGCCGGTGTTGCCAGCCCCGATGTTTCCGGCGGCGCCGGCGGCCCCGTTGATGATATTTGTGTTGCCGAAGCCGATGTTTCCGTTGCCGACATTCCCCATGCCGGTGTTGTAGGCGCCGGAATTACCCATGCCTAGGTTGCGGCTTCCGATATTGCCTGCGCCCACGTTGCCGCCGGGGTTCTCTGCACCGGAGCCCAAATTTCCAAGGCCAGTGTTGTTGATCCCGGTGTTTCCGAAGCCGACATTACCGCTGCCGGTGTTGCCGTTACCGATGTTGCCCGCGGCGGTGGTCGGGTTGTTGTTGCCGTTGCCGATGTTGCCGCCGCCCTTGTTGCCGAGGCCGAGGTCGGGCAAGGTGCTCGCTGCGGTTGCCGCGCCCCCCAAGATCTGACCGATACCGGGCAGACCCTGCAGCGTGGCCTGCCAGGAGCTGAGCTGGGCGGCGGCGGCCGAGGCCCCGCCATGATAGCCGACCAAGGCCGCCACGTCGGCGGCCCAGAATTCTTCGTAGATGCTTTCGGCGGCCGCGATGGCCGGGGCGTTAAGGCCGAACCAGTTGGATTGCACCAGCTGCAGGAAGGCGTTGCGGTTGGCCGCGACCACCAGCGGATGCACCGTGGCGGCCTTGGCGGCCTTGGCGGCCTCGAAGGCGCTCGCCACCGCTTCGGCCGAGCCGGCCGCGCCCCCGGCTTGGGCCGAGGCCGCGTTTAGAAAGCTCACGTAGGGGGCGGCGGCGGCTTGCATCGCCGCCGAGGCGGGGCCCTGCCAGGCCTGGCTGGCTAGCCCAGCGGTCACCGAGCTGAACGAACTGGCCGCGGTGGCCAATTCCCCGGCCAGCCCGTTCCAGGCCGCCGCGGCCTGCAACATGGGCGTCGACCCCGCCCCGATGAACATCCGCAATGAGTTGATCTCGGGTGGTAGTACCGCGAAACTCATGATGGCCTCCCATAGCCTCCCCAGCCGCTCCGGGCGCGACTAGCGCCCAACCGGAGCTGTGTAGTCACGGATGCTACGACCGTGGCGGTAGCGAGCACCGGCTTTTCAGCAAAAAACAACGACGCGCAATGCGGCCGGCGGCCGTCCAACCGGTCGCGATGAGCCGCTGCGGTAACGCTCTGGCCAGTGCGATCCTGGCCGCTCGCCCGCGTCGAACTCGTACGCAAAATGCAATTGGTCAGCGCCCGCAAATTCCGGACCCTCAACCCCCGGCCGCCCCTGCGACGACTAGATGTCGTTGGACCAACGGCAAAGTAGAGCGGCCTAGGCCAGCGCCTGGTCATCCAACAGCCTGCACACGAGGCATTGATCAAATTCCCACGCCGCTACAACACTCGACGAGGCCACTCCGCTCTCGGCGGAAAACCACCCATCAGCCGGCTCGCCGTCTGACAACAACCTGTCAGGTCACGACAACTAGACCCCGGCGTCGAACCGTCGCGCTCGTAGCGACCGCTTGACGGCGGCCTGGCCCTCCAGCACCAGTCGGCGCAGCGCCGGCGGCACCTCGGACTCCGGCGCGCTCAGGAACTTGTCCGCGGCGGCGACGCCCTCGTCGCTGATGTCCCAGTGCGGGTAGAGGCCGATCACCACCGACTGCGCGACCTCGCTGGATCGCCGCGCCCACACACCCGGTATCGCCTCGAAGTAGCGCGCGGCGAACGGCTTGAGCAGTTCCCCTTGCCCAGGTGCGCCAATGCCCGCGATGATCGCCCGGCTCGTGGCGTTGGCCAGGGTGTCGTCCTCGACCACCTTGGTGAATGCCTCTTCCTTGACCTGTAGTTGCGGGCGCGCCGCGGCTGCCTGGGCGCCGTGCCGCCTGCCTGCAGCGGTCGGGTCGCGTTGCACTTCGGCGTCGATGGTCGGCGTGTCCGGCCCGTCTGCATCGATGGCCCCCGCGGTGGCCAGCGCGATCACGATGCGCCAGCGCAGGTCGGTGTCGACATCCAGGCCGGCCAGGCCTTGCTCGGCTGGGCTTCCGTCCAGCAGGCCCTGCAGCACCTCCACGTGCCGCGGTGACAACACCGACGTGCACAGCGCGTTGACAAAGGCGAGTTGGTGATCCGAACCGGGTTCGGCGTCGCGGGCCAACTCGAGCAGCCGGTCGGCCAGTTGCGGCCAGCCGTGCTCACGGGCCCAGCCGGGCTCGGCGTAGGAACCCACGGCCGTCTGCGCCTGCAGCAACAGCCGCTGTAACACCGTGACCTCGGTTTCGGCATGCACCCCGCCCAACACCAACGCCACGAATTCGCGGGCGCGCAACTCCGCCTCCCGCGTCATCTCCCAGGCCGCCGACCACACCAACGAGCGGGGCAGCGGTTCGGCAATGTCGGCGATGCGCTCGAGTGCCGTCTGCAGCGACTCCGGGTCCAACCGCAGCGCGCAATAGGTCAGGTCGTCGTCATTGATCAGCACCAGCTTGCCGCGCGAAACCCCAACCAGCGCAGGGACATCCGTCGACGGACCATCGATGTCGATCTCCTCGCGATGGACCCGCACCAACTTTCCGGACCCGCCGGAATCCTCGTCGTCGTAGATCCCGATGGCCAGTCGGTGCACACGCGTCTCACCCGCGCCGGGCGCCGCGCCGCTCTGCGTCACCGCGAACCGGGTGAACTTTCCGTCGGCGTCGACGTCGAAATCGGCCCGCAGCGTGTTCAGGCCCGTGGTCCGCAACCACTGCTTTCCCCAGTCGGACAGGTCGCGCCCCGACGACTTCTCCAACGCGGTGACAAGGTCGCTGAAGGTGGCGTTGCCGAAGGCGTGCGTCTTGAAGTAGTCGCGCAGGCCGGCCAGGAACTGCTCCAGGCCGACGTAGGCGACCAGCTGCTTGAGCACGGAAGCGCCCTTGGCATAGGTGATCCCGTCGAAGTTCACCTCGACCGCATGCAGGTCCGGGATGTCCGCGGCGATCGGGTGCGTGGACGGCAACTGGTCCTGCCGGTACGCCCACGATTTCTCGACGGTCGCGAAAGTGGTCCAGGCCTCGGTGTATTCGGTGGCCTCGGCCTGGCACAACACCGAGGCGAAGGTGGCGAAGGACTCGTTGAGCCACAGGTCGTCCCACCACGTCATGGTCACCAGGTCGCCGAACCACATGTGGGCCATCTCGTGCAGCACGGTCTCGGCGCGTCGTTCGTAGGAGGCCCGAGTGACCTTGCTGCGGAAGACATAGTCCTCGAGGAACGTCACCGCGCCGGCGTTTTCCATTGCGCCGGCGTTGAATTCGGGCACGAACAGCTGGTCGTACTTGCCGAATGCGTAGGGCATGCCGAAGTTGTTGTGGTAGAAGGCAAATCCCTGTTTGGTCTCGGTGAACAGCCGCTCGGCGTCCATGTAGTCGGCCAGCGAGGCGCGGCAATAGATGCCCAACGGGATGTCGCCGTGCTCGTCGCTGTAGGTGTCGGTCCAGCGGGCGTACGGCCCGGCGATCAGCGCCACCAGATAGGTGCTCATCCGCGGCGTGGTGGCGAAGACGTGGACGCCGTCGGTGACGCTCACGGTGGCGCCGTTGGAGACCACCTGCCAATGCTCGGGCGCTTTCACCCGCACGTCAAAGGTCGCCTTGAGGTCGGGTTGGTCGAAGCAGGCGAACATGCGCTTGGCGTCGGCGGTTTCGAACTGCGAGTACAGGTAGGTCTCGCCGTCGACGGGATCGACAAAGCGGTGCAAGCCCTCGCCGGTGTTGGAGTAGCGGCAGTCCGCATCGACGACGACGGTGTTGCGCTTGTCCAGGCCACGCAGCGGGATCCCGGTCGATTCGTCGTAGTCGGAGACGTCGAGTTCCTTGCCGTTGAGGGTGGCGCTGTGGATCTTGTCGGCGGCGATGTCGAGGACGGTGTCGGAGCCGGCGAGCGCATCGAACACCACCGTCGTGGTGGACCGGAAGGTGCGTTCGCCGGGCGCGCCGTTGCCGTCGGTCAGATCGAGATCGATTTGATAGCTGTCGACGGTAACCAGCGAGGCGCGTTCGACAGCCTGGTCGCGGGTGAGATTTGGAAGTGCCACGCGTCCAACTTACGTGGCTGTGCCGACGGGGTGGGAACAAGGAGCGCGACCAGTACGGTTGTGCTCAATGGCTAATCGACCGCCAGGAGAGGACCCATAAATGCCCGAGAAGTCTGAAGCCGGTTTCTGGTTCGACCCGTTGTGTCCGTGGTGCTGGATCACCTCACGCTGGATTCTCGAGGTGGAAAAGGTCCGCGACATCGAGGTCAGTTGGCACGTCATGAGCCTGGCGGTACTGAACGAGAACCGGGAAGACCTACCCGAGCAATATCGCGAAAACATGAAGAGGGCGTGGGGGCCGGTGCGGGTGGCTATCGCCGCCGAGCAGGCTCACGGCTCCAAGGTGCTCGAACCGCTGTACACCGCGATGGGCACCCGAATTCACAATGAGGGCAACAAGGACCTCGACGAGGTGATCAAGCTGGCGCTGGCCGACGCGGGTCTGCCCGCCGAACTGGCCGAGGCCGCAACGAGCACCGACTACGACGAGGCCCTGCGCAAGAGCCACCACGAAGGCATGGACGCCGTCGGGCCCGACGTCGGCACCCCGACCATCCACGTCAACGGCGTTGCGTTCTTCGGCCCGGTGCTGTCCAAGATCCCGCGCGGCGAAGAGGCCGGAAAGCTCTGGGACGCGTCGGTGACCTTCGCGTCGTACCCGCACTTCTTCGAGCTGAAGCGGACCCGCACCGAGGCGCCCACGTTCGACTGAACGGTCGGGCGCGGTTGGCGCTGCGCCCAGTGCACTCGGCGAGACGGCCGCGGAGGCCACGCTCGGCGAGACGGCTGGACTGCGTCGTGCAGAATGTCCGGCATGCGCGTCTACCTGGGTGCTGACCACGCCGGATATGAGCTCAAGCAGCAGATCATCGAGCATCTGAAGCAAAACGGCCACGAACCGATCGACTGCGGCGCGTACACCTACGACGCCGAAGACGACTACCCGGCGTTCTGCATCGAGGCGGCGGCGCGCACGGTGGCCGATCCGGGCAGCCTCGGCATCGTGCTGGGCGGCTCGGGCAACGGCGAACAGATCGCTGCCAACAAGGTGCCCGGAGCCCGCTGCGCGCTGGCATGGAGTGTGGAGACCGCGTCGCTGGCGCGTCAGCACAACAACGCTCAGCTGATCGGGATCGGCGGCCGCATGCACACGGTGCCCGAGGCCCTCGCGATCGTCGACGCGTTCCTGACCACCCCGTGGTCGGAAGCCGAACGCCACCAACGTCGCATCGACATCCTCGCCGAGTACGAACGCACCCACGAAGCGCCGCCAGTGCCCGGCGCTTCGAAGTAGGAGACGTCTAGACGTGCCCGAAGGGCACACACTGCACCGACTGGCCCGGCTGCATCAGCGCCGCTTCGCCCGTGCGCCCGTTGCCGTGTCCAGCCCGCAGGGCAGGTTCGCCGACGCGGCCGCGGTGGTCAACGGCCGGGTGCTACGGCGCACCAGCGTCTGGGGCAAGCACCTGTTTCACCACTACGCGGGCGGACCGGTGGTGCACGTGCATCTCGGGCTCTACGGCGCCTTCACCGAATGGGAGCTGACCCCCGGCGAACCACTGCCGGAGCCGGTGGGCCAGGTGCGGATGCGCATGGTCGGCGCCGAATACGGCACCGACCTCCGCGGCCCGACGGTGTGCGAGCTGATCGACGAGGGGCAGGTGGCCGACGTGCTGGCCCGGCTCGGGCCCGACCCGTTGCGCAGCGACGCCGACCCGTCCTGGGCTTGGACCCGAATTGCCAAGTCCCGCCGGCCCATTGGCGCGCTGCTGATGGACCAGACGGTGATGGCCGGGGTGGGCAACGTGTACCGCAGCGAATTGCTCTACCGGCACAACATCGATCCCTACCGGCCGGGTCTGAAGATCAGCGAGGCGGAGTTCGACGAGGCGTGGACCGACCTGGTCGCATTGATGAAAGTCGGTTTGCGTCGCGGCAAGATCTTCGTCGTCCGACCCGAACACGACCACGGTCCGCCGTCCTACGCGCCGGGGCGGCCCCGCACGTACGTGTACCGCCGCGCCGGCGAGCCGTGTCGGGTGTGCGGAGAAACGATCCACACCGCCGTGCTGGAGGGCCGCAACGTCTTCTGGTGCCCGGTCTGTCAAACCTGATCAGCCGGAAGCTGCTGGCACCACCAAGACGTCAGGATTCGGGTAACACTCCGAGAGCCCGGTAGACCTCGTTGCTGAGGGCGACGCTGCGCGGGTCCGCGTTGGCCTTGCTCGCGTCGAATCGGTTCATCACGTACCCGTAGCCGATTCGGTGTTCCAGGTCGACGAAGCCGAAAGAACCGCCCAGGCCGCCGTGGCCGAAGATCCGCCGATTCGGCCCGTTGATCCCGCGCTGGTTGAGCATGTAGCCCAGGCCCCACCCGTGATCGGCGACTCGGGGTCCGAGCACCAAGTCGGTTTCGAAGCCGCCCTGGCTCACGCGAACCAGGTCCATGTGCTCGCGGCTGAGCAGCCTCTCCTGGGCCAGCGCGTTGTAGAACGTCGCCAATCCCAGCGCAGACACCTGGCCGTTGGTGCCGGGGAACTCGAGCTCGCGCCACAACTCCAAGTCGTGCGAGCCGAGCTCGTCGTCAGGGGCGAAACCCATCGCGATGGACAGGCCCGCCTTGGGGTGTTCGTCCAGGCTGGTCGGATAGCCGGGCGCATGGACATCGGCCAGCAGGTCTCGGGCATGCGGCTTGTTCACCCGCTCCGCGCAACGCTGTTGCTCCTGCCGGGACAGGCCGATGTGCACGTCGGCACCCAGCGGTTCGGCAATCTCGGTGCGCAGATACTGGCCCACCGTGCGCCCGGTGATCCGACGGAACACCTCGCCGAGAATGAACCCGAACGTCGTCATGTGGTAGCCCTGCGCCGTGCCCGGCTCCCACCACGGCTCGGCCATGGCCAGCTGCTCGCAGACGAAGTCCCAGTCCGCCACTTCGTCCCAGTGCAACCGCTTGTTCGGGCCGATGACACCGGAACGGTGACTGAGCACCATCGCGATCGTGATGGCTTCCTTGCCCGCCTGGCCGAATTCGGGCCAGTAGCGAGCCACCGGCGCCTGCAGGTCCAGCTCGCCGCGGTCGGCCAGTTGGTGGACACAGGTGGACGTCAGCCCCTTGGTGCCCGACAGCACGGTGGTGAGGGTGTCTTGTTGCCAGGGCCGCGTTCCGGCACCGTCGGCCGAGCCGCCCCACAGGTTGACGACGAGTTCGTCGTCGACGTACACCGCGACCGCGGCACCGACCTCGTTCAGCAGCGCAAAGTTGCGCTCGAACGCATCACGGACCTTGATGAACTCCGGCGCGCACGAGCCCTGAACCTCAGGATGGCTAAGGTCGCTCATGGGGTCGCTCATGGCGCCTTTCTGTGTACCAATAATCGGTGCCTAAGCACCACCTGGAGCGGGCGACGGGAATCGAACCCGCGTCGCTAGTTTGGAAGACTAGGGCTCTACCATTGAGCTACGCCCGCGTGTTTAAGTCGAGCCAGACGATACGTGGTGGCGGAGATCAAATCTAATCGACGCGGTTGTGTGACCGCGTCGTGAGGTCTGTGAGGGTCGTGAGGTCTGAGGGAGATCTCCGTGAGGGCGGTGCGGACTTAGCGCGGCTGGGCCGTAGGATCGCGTGGTCAGCGCCGGGGTGTAGCGCAGCTTGGTAGCGCATCCGCTTTGGGAGCGGAAGGCCGCAGGTTCAAATCCTGTCACCCCGACCAGCAGGAATCGGCCGGAACTAATTACAAGGAGCACACCCGTGAAGAGCACCGTCGAGCAGTTGAGCCCCACCCGGGTTCGCATCAATGTGGAGGTGCCTTTCGCCGAGCTGGAACCAGACTTCCAGCGGGCCTACAAGGAGCTGGCGAAGCAGGTGCGACTGCCTGGCTTCCGGCCAGGAAAGGCGCCGATCAAATTGCTGGAGGCGCGGTTCGGTCGTGAGCAGATGCTGGACCAGATCGTCAACGACGCGGTGCCCAGCCGGTACGGCCAGGCCCTGGCCGAGTCGTCGATCCAGCCACTCGGTCGCCCGGAGATCGAGGTGACCAAGAAGGAATACGGCAAGGACATCGCGTTCACCGCCGAGGTCGACATTCGCCCGAAGATCACCCTTCCGGACCTGAGCACGCTGAAGGTCACCGTGGATCCGGTCGAGGTCACCGACGAGGACGTCGACGCCGAACTGGAGGCACTGCGCGTTCGTTTCGGCACGCTGACTCCGGTGGAACGGCCGGTGCAAGACGGTGACCTGATCACCATTGACCTGTCCGCCACCGTCGACGGCGAGGACGTGCCGAACGCGGCCGCCGAGGGGCTCTCCCACGAGGTCGGATCCGGCCGACTGATCGCCGGTCTGGACGACGCGGTCACCGGGCTGTCGATCGACGAGTCGCGGGTATTCACCGCCACGTTGGCCGCCGGCGACTTCGCCGGCCGGGACGCGGACGTCACGGTCACCGTCCGGACCATCAAGGAGCGCGAGCTGCCTGAGCCCGACGACGAGTTCGCTCAGCTGGCCAGTGAGTTCGACACCATCGACGAGCTGAAGGCCGACCTGCGCGAAAAGGTGCTGCAGGCCAAGCGCGCGCGTCAGGTGGAGGAGATTCGCAACGCCACCCTGGAAGCACTGCTCGAGCAGGTCGATGTTCCGCTGCCGGAGTCGTACGTCCAGGCGCAGTACGACGGCGTGCTGCACAGCGCGCTGAGCGGCCTCGAACACGACGAGGCCAAGTTCAACGAACTGCTCGCCGAGCAGGGTTCGTCGCGGGAGAAGTTCGACGCCGAGGCCCGCAGCGCCTCGGAGAAGGACGTCAAGCGCCAGCTGTTGCTGGACGCGCTCGCCGACGACTTGAAGGTTCAGGTCAGCCAGGACGACCTGACGCAGCGCTTGCTGACGACGTCGCAGCAGTACGGCATCGAGCCGCAGCAGCTGTTCTCGTACTTGCAGGAGAACAACCAGCTGCCCTCGATGTTCGCCGATGTGCGGCGCGAGCTGGCCGTCAAGGCCGTCGCCGCGGCGGCGACCGTCACCGACACCGAGGGCAACCAGATCGACGCCACCGAGTTCTTCGGGACGCCGCCCGGGAACGACGTGACAGATCTGCTGGGCGCCGACTCGGACGCGGACGACGACGACGATGATGACGTTGACGACGTCGGTGACGTTGACGACGTTGACGAAGCCGACGACGACGACGAAGACGAAGCCGACGACGACGAAGACGACGACTCCAAAGACACAGCCAAAGACGCTGACTGACCCGCGCGATTTGACGCTGTGAGCGAACGCGGCCATTTCATGGGCCGCGTGACCGTCCAACAGCGCGCGCGGTTGGTTAGGGTCGGTGCAACAGGCAACACGAGAAAGCAGGTAACCCAGTCGTGACTCACATGCGTTCGAACTCGTTGGGTCTCAACCTCACGGACTCCGTCTATGAGCGCTTGCTGTCCGAGCGCATCATCTTCCTGGGTTCGGAGGTGAACGACGAAGTAGCCAACCGGTTGTGCGCGCAGATTCTGCTGCTGGCGGCAGAGGATGCGGACAAGGACATCTCGCTGTACATCAACTCGCCCGGCGGCTCGATCAGCGCCGGCATGGCGATCTACGACACCATGGTGCTCGCGCCGTGCGACGTCGCCACCTACGCGATGGGCATGGCCGCCTCGATGGGCGAGTTCCTGTTGGCGGCGGGCACCAAGGGCAAGCGGTTCGCGCTGCCGCACGCCCGGATCCTGATGCACCAGCCGCTGGGTGGCGTGACCGGTAGCGCCGCGGACATCGCCATCCAGGCCGAGCAGTTCGCCGTCATCAAGAAAGAGATGTTCCGGCTCAACGCCGAGTTCACCGGCCAGCCGATCGAGCGCATCGAGGCCGACTCGGACCGCGACCGCTGGTTCACCGCACAGGAAGCCTTGGAGTACGGCTTCGTCGACCACATCATCACCCGTGCCGCCCACATCAGCAGCAATGGAGAAGCCCAGTGAACCCTCAGGACCCCAGGATCCAGCCTCAGGCGCGCTACATCCTTCCGTCGTTCATCGAGCACTCCAGCTTCGGCGTCAAGGAGTCCAACCCGTACAACAAGCTGTTCGAGGAGCGGATCATCTTCCTCGGCGTCCAGGTTGACGACGCGTCGGCCAACGACATCATGGCGCAGCTGTTGGTGCTCGAGTCGCTGGATCCCGACCGCGACATCACCATGTACATCAACTCGCCGGGTGGTGGCTTCACCTCGCTGATGGCCATCTACGACACCATGCAGTACGTGCGCGCCGACATTCAGACGGTGTGCCTGGGCCAGGCGGCGTCGGCCGCCGCGGTGCTGCTGGCCGCCGGTACCCCTGGTAAGCGGATGGCGCTGCCCAACGCCCGCGTGTTGATCCACCAGCCGTCGCTGTCCGGCGTGATTCAGGGCCAGTTCTCCGACCTGGAGATCCAGGCCGCCGAGATCGAGCGGATGCGCACGCTGATGGAAACGACGCTGGCCCGCCACACCGGAAAGGACGCCGCGGTGATTCGCAAGGACACCGACCGCGACAAGATCCTGACCGCTGAGGACGCCAAGGACTACGGCATCATCGACACCGTCCTCGAGTACCGGAAGCTGTCCGCGCAGAAGGCCTAAGAACGCCTCGCCGAACGTGACACGGCGGCGATGTCGTCGGGCCGGACCCGGCAGCACCCGCCGATGATGCGCGCACCCGCCGCCGCCCACTGCGCGGCGAGTTCGGTGGAGTACGTGCGGGGGCCGTCCCAGTTGCGGCCGTTCCATAGTTCGCCGCTGTTCGGATAGACGATCACCGGCTTGCCGGTCGATGACGCCAGCTCGATGGCCGGCAGCACGTCGGCAGGAGCGCAGCAGTTGACGCCGACCGCGACGATCTCGGGCACTCCGGCGGCCACCGCGAACGCGTCGGCAACCGACTGCCCCGCGCGCGTGCGCGTCCCGTCGATCGTGTAGCTCAACCAGGCCGGCACGCCGAGTTGCCTCACCAGGTCGACGAGCGCTTCGGCCTCGTCGGCGTCCGGGATGGTCTCCAAAGCCAACACGTCCGCACCGGCGCCGGCCAGCACCTCCAGCCGTGGCCGGTGCCAGCGCCGTAACGCATCGACGCTCAGCCCGTAGCGGCCGCGGTATTCGGATCCGTCCGCCAGCGCCGCACCGTACGGCCCGATCGACGCCGCCACCCACCGGCCGGCTGGGGCTTCTTCGTTGGCTTGGTTGGCTGCGTTGGCTTCGTCTCGGGCCGCCACCGCGAGTTCGACGCTGCGCCGCAACAGACGGGCCACGTCATCACGATCGAGTCCGCGCGACGCGAAGCCGTCGAATGATGCCTGGTAGCTGGCGGTCGTGGCGATCTGCGCGCAAGCGCGAAAGAACGCGGCGTGCACCGCCCTGATTTCTTGCGGAGCGTCCAGCAACAACCGCGCGGACCACAGCGGGTCGGACAGGTCATGGCCGCGTGCCTCGAGTTCGGTCGCGAGGCCGCCGTCGCTGGTCAGCACCGATCCGACGGCTAATTCCACGGCGCTACTCTAAAGCTGGCTGTAGGGTGGTCGGCTAGGGACTTGGCCCGCACGGCAAGCCCGCTAGCTTCGGGGGCGTAACGACCGCGACACGCCAGAGACACGGAAAGCGCGTCTCGTCGAGTAGTGAACGTCAACGAGCTATATGTTCATTCAGACGAAGAGGCTTTGAATATCACTGACGCTATTCGGTGCTAACGGTCGCGTACGGCCAATGCAAACGGGTAGCGTCGGGGATTACACGCGGCATACCAGTACGAACGGCGAACAGGAAGTAGGGCCTGAGGCATCATGGCGCGCATTGGAGACGGCGGTGACCTGCTGAAGTGCTCGTTCTGCGGGAAGAGCCAAAAACAGGTCAAGAAGCTGATCGCAGGTCCCGGTGTGTACATCTGCGATGAGTGCATAGACCTGTGCAACGAAATCATCGAAGAGGAACTCGCCGACGCCGACGACGTGAAACTCGACGAGCTGCCCAAGCCCGCCGAGATTCGCGAATTCCTTGAGGGCTACGTGATCGGACAGGACACCGCCAAGCGGACACTGGCGGTCGCCGTCTACAACCACTACAAGCGGATCCAGGCCGGCGAGAAGGGCCGCGACTCCCGCCACGAGCCGGTCGAGCTGACCAAGTCCAACATCTTGATGCTGGGCCCCACGGGCTGTGGCAAGACCTACCTCGCGCAGACGCTCGCCAAGATGCTCAACGTCCCGTTCGCCATCGCCGACGCCACCGCGTTGACCGAGGCCGGATACGTCGGCGAAGACGTCGAGAACATTCTGCTCAAGCTCATCCAGGCCGCCGACTACGACGTGAAGCGCGCCGAGACCGGCATCATCTACATCGACGAGGTCGACAAGATCGCCCGTAAGAGCGAGAACCCGTCGATCACTCGCGACGTCTCCGGCGAGGGTGTCCAGCAGGCCCTGCTGAAGATCCTCGAAGGTACTCAGGCGTCGGTTCCCCCGCAGGGTGGTCGCAAGCACCCGCACCAGGAATTCATCCAGATCGACACGACCAACGTGCTCTTCATCGTTGCGGGCGCCTTCGCCGGGCTGGAGAAGATCATTTACGAGCGGGTCGGCAAGCGGGGCCTGGGCTTCGGCGCCGAGGTGCGGTCGAAGGCCGAGATCGACACCACCGACCACTTCGCCGACGTCATGCCCGAAGACCTGATCAAGTTCGGCTTGATCCCTGAGTTCATCGGCCGCCTCCCGGTCGTGGCCTCGGTGACGAACCTGGACAAGGAATCGCTGGTCAAGATCCTGTCCGAGCCCAAGAACGCTTTGGTGAAGCAGTACGTGCGGCTCTTCGAAATGGACAACGTCGAGCTGGAGTTCACCGACGACGCGCTGGAAGCGATCGCCGACCAAGCGATCCACCGCGGCACCGGAGCCCGCGGTCTGCGCGCGATCATGGAAGAAGTCCTGCTGCCGGTCATGTACGACATCCCGAGTCGCGACGACGTCGCCAAGGTGGTCGTCACCAAGGAGACCGTCCAGGACAACGTGCTGCCGACGATTGTGCCGCGTAAGCCCTCCCGCGCGGAGCGCCGCGACAAAACGGCCTAGAGCCGTCTAGACCCGAGCCGTTCCCATCCGGCCGCCGAGGGCGTTTCGCGGCCAGAACTAGAACGTGTTCTAGTTCGATTGGTCGGGCCCGGTTGAGAGCGGACTAACCCTCACGCGCGGAAGTGACCAAAACCACAGTTTGGTCTGCAAATAACCACTCGCACGCGTTTGACGTCGACTTTTAGTGTCCGCGCGGGCTTGTTGACGCGGCCGGTCGGTGCAAGCCGTTCCTTAAAGTAATGCCATAATTGATACCACTGGTGACAGAAATGGTGAGTACGAAGGTTAGCCACCCCGAACGCGCGTAACCTAAGGCTGCGACGGTGTGCCTATCCGGAAACTGATGGAAGGCGAAGACGTGGAGTCGAACGGCAACGGGGCCGGGCGAGAGTCTCAAGCGGAGTCTACAAACGGTATTTCCCGCGCTCGTGTGCCCCGGCAGCGCCTGGAAAACGTCGTCATCCGATTCGCCGGAGACTCCGGCGACGGCATGCAGCTGACAGGCGACCGGTTCACGTCGGAAGCTGCCCTGTTCGGCAACGACCTCGCGACCCAGCCGAACTATCCCGCCGAGATTCGGGCCCCAGCAGGGACCTTGCCCGGAGTTTCGTCCTTCCAGATTCAAATCGCGGACTACGACATCCTGACCGCGGGTGACCGGCCGGACGTGTTGGTCGCGATGAACCCCGCGGCGCTCAAGGCCAATATCGGCGACCTGCCGCGCGGCGGCATGGTGATCGCCAATGCCGACGAGTTCACCAAACGCAATCTCACCAAAGTCGGCTACGTGACCAATCCGTTGGAGACCGACGAACTCGAGGAGTACGTCGTCCACTCGGTCGCCATGACGTCCCTGACGTTGGGGGCGGTCGAGTCGATCGGCGCGTCCAAGAAGGACGGCCAGCGGGCCAAGAACATGTTCGCGCTGGGTTTGCTCTCGTGGATGTACGGGCGCCCGATCGAGGCGAGCGAGAAGTTCATCAGGGAGAAGTTCGCGCGCAAGCCAGATGTCGCTGAGGCCAATGTGCTTGCGCTCAAGGCGGGCTGGAACTACGGCGAGACCACCGAGGCGTTCGGTACCACCTACGAAGTCTCGCGGGCGAAGTTGCCGAGCGGCGAGTACCGGCAGATATCGGGCAACACCGCGCTGGCCTACGGCATCGTCGCGGCCGGGCAGCTCGCCAACCTGCCGGTCGTGCTGGGCAGCTACCCGATCACCCCGGCGTCGGACATCCTGCACGAGCTGTCGAAACACAAGAACTTCAACGTCACCACCTTCCAGGCCGAAGACGAAATCGGCGGCATCTGCGCGGCGATCGGCGCCTCCTACGGCGGCGCCTTGGGCGTGACCAGCACCTCCGGCCCCGGCATCTCGCTGAAGTCCGAAGCGATGGGGCTCGCCGTGATGACCGAGCTGCCACTGATCGTCATCGACGTCCAGCGCGGCGGGCCCTCCACCGGGCTGCCCACCAAGACCGAGCAGGCCGACCTGCTGCAGGCCTTGTACGGGCGAAACGGAGAGTCACCGGTCGCCGTGCTGGCGCCGCGGTCGCCGTCTGACTGCTTCAACATCGCCATCGAGGCGGTGCGCATTGCGGTCGGCTATCACACCCCGGTGATCGTGCTGTCCGACGGCGCCATCGCGAACGGCTCGGAGCCCTGGCGGATCCCGGACGTCACCGCTTTGGAGCCCATCCAGCACACCTTCGCCAAGCCGGACGAGCCGTTCCAGCCCTACAACCGCGACCCGGAAACCCTGGCCCGCCAGTTCGCCATTCCGGGCACGCCGGGCCTGGAACACCGGATCGGCGGACTCGAGGCTGCCAACGGCTCGGGTGCGATCTCGTACGAGCCGGTCAACCACGACCTCATGGTGCGGATTCGCCAAGCCAAGATCGACGGCATCACCGTGCCGGATGTCGAAGTCGACGACCCGACCGGAGACGCCGAACTGCTGCTCATCGGCTGGGGGAGCTCCTACGGTCCGATCGGTGAGGCATGCCGGCGGGCCCGCCAGAAGGGCATCAAGGTCGCGCACGCTCACCTGCGGCACCTGAGCCCCTTCCCGAAGAACCTGGGCAACGTGCTGCGGCGCTACCCGCAGGTGGTGTGCCCGGAGATGAACCTGGGTCAACTGGCGTTGCTGCTGCGGGGCAGATACCTGGTTGATGTGCAGTCGGTCACCAAGGTCCAGGGGCTGTCGTTCCTGGCCGACGAGATCGGTCGCGTCATCCGGGCCGCGCTGGGCGGGACGCTGGCCGAGATCGAGCAGGACAGGACGCTGGTCGCCAAACTTGGAGCGGCCACGGTTGGGGCAGGAGCTCACGAATGACGTGCTGCGCGAGGACCATGCAGAGCGTAGCGATGAGGAGGAGTCGCGCACATGACTAACGCGACGACGATGCAGAGCGCAGCGATGAGGAGGAGTCGCGCACATGACTAACGCGACCAGCGAACTGGTTGGGGCCGACCTCGGACTCACGCCGAGGTTGACCAAAAACGATGGGGTCCCGGCCCTTTCCCCTGAAGATCCGCCCCAGAAGGGCAAGGACTTCACCAGCGACCAGGAGGTGCGTTGGTGCCCGGGCTGCGGTGACTACGTCATCCTCAACACAATCCGCAACTTCCTGCCCGAACTCGGGTTGCGCCGCGAGAACATCGTGTTCATCAGCGGCATCGGCTGCTCCAGCCGGTTCCCGTACTACTTGGAGACCTACGGTTTTCACTCCATTCACGGTCGCGCTCCCGCGATCGCGACCGGTCTGGCCCTAGCCCGCGAGGACCTTTCGGTATGGGTCGTCACCGGTGACGGCGACGCGTTGTCCATCGGTGGCAATCACCTGATCCACGCCCTGCGGCGCAACGTGAACATCACCATCCTGTTGTTCAACAACAGGATCTACGGGCTGACCAAAGGGCAGTACTCGCCCACGTCGGAGGTCGGCAAGATCACCAAGTCCACGCCGATGGGCTCGCTGGACCACCCCTTCAATCCCGTGTCGCTGGCGTTGGGCGCCGAGGCGACGTTCGTCGGCCGCGCGTTGGACTCGGACCGGGCCGGACTGTCCGAGGTGTTGCGCGGCGCCGCGCAACACCGCGGCGCCGCCCTGGTCGAGATCATGCAGGACTGCCCGATCTTCAATGACGGGTCGTTCGATGCGCTGCGCAAAGAGGGCGCCGAAGAGCGGGTCATCAAGGTGAACCACGGCCAACCGATCGTGTTCGGCGCCAACGGTGAGTATTGCGTGGTGAAGTCGGGCTTCGGCCTGGACATCGCCAAGACGGCCGACGTGGCCGCCGAGGAAATCGTGGTTCACGACGCGCATGCCGACGAGTCGGCGTACGCCTTTGCGCTCTCGCGGCTTTCGGACCAGAACCTCGACCACATGGTGATGGGCATCTTCCGCGACGTCAGTCGGCCAACCTACGACGACGCCGCTCGAGCCCAGATCCAGGCCGCGCAGAAAGCGAAACCGTTCGACACCGCCGCGCTGCAATCACTGCTGCGTGGACGCGACACTTGGACCGTTGACTGAGATGACCGAAACCGCAACCGACTCAGTGTCTTTGGCCGGGGTCGTCCTGGCAGGAGGCGAATCGCGGCGGATGGGCCGCGACAAAGCGACCCTGCGGCACCCCGACGGCAACACCACGCTCGTCGAGCACGTGGTCAGCGTGCTCGCGGAACGCTGCAAGCACGTCTTCGTCATGGCCGCCCCAGGCCAACCGTTGCCCGCGTTGCAGGTTCCCATCGTTCGCGACGAGGTGCGCGGTTTGGGGCCGCTGCCGGCGACCGGGCGGGGATTGCGCGCGGCGGCCGAAGCCGGTGCCCGGTACGCATTCGTCTGTGCGGTCGACATGCCTTATCTCACAGGCGAATTGATCGACGAGCTGGTTCGCCTGGCGGTTGCGACCAACGCCGAAGTGGTGCTGCCCTGGGACGGGCGTACACACTATCTGGCCGGGGTCTATCGGACCGATCTGGCCGAGCGGGTGGAAAAGCTGGTAGCCGCCGGGGCGCGCAGGATGAGCGCGCTGATCGACGCGTCGGACGCGCAGCAGATCGTGGTGTCGGATTCCCGGCCGCTGACCAATGTGAATTCCGAGGCGGACCTGCGCGCCGTGGTGCCCGTCGGACGCTAGCGCGTAGCGCGCGAGTGTCCTTTTGCGGGACGCGTCGGTGGTGTATGCGTCGGGTTTTCCGCTCGGCATTTGGTGTCGCGCATTTTGCGGACAACAAAGTTAAAATTTGTGAACGCAATGCTTCGCGCGTGGAAATTCCGGACCCGTTGGCGTTTATGGGGGATGGTCCCATCGGAATCGCCGGCCCCGTATTTATGACTTTGGCCACATCGAGACCGCGTATCGAACCAGTCATTTGCCGCGTGATCCTGGCGGAAATCGGGTGGGCCAGTTCACAATTAGGACGTGATTCGGATCACGTTTATGATGCCTCAACCTGAACTTGACACCCTGTATTAAAGCGCCAATGACCTGGTTTGATACGCATTGATCGCGTCGTGATTGTCTCGTAATAGGTCTGCGCCGTGTCGTGTCTCGGGATGACGAATCCAAATCGTTATCGTAGGTTCCTGGTAGCCCAAAAAGGGCCACAGTGATAAACGAATAAGTGAATCCACGGACCCGCGTGTGAGCGGAGTCGGGATGGCCTGATGTTCGACGGTGGCCTCTCGACGGGCGCTGGCTGAAAGTCGCGCCGGGCTAGTTACGCCCTCCGCTGTCGTGTTGAAACCTGACGACACGTCCCAAGCAATTCCAATGCAGTACCTCCGACCCGCTATTGCGGGCTGGTCTTGGCGCGCGCGCACCGCGAAAGGAACAAATTTTGAAGGACGTCCGCAAGACGCTCATCGTGGCCGCGATCACGGGGTCGCTCATGACTGTGCCCTCTGGTATCGCGAACGCAGACCCGGCCGACCCCAACGCGGGTCCTGGCTCCGACACGGTGGGCTTCGACCCGAACGTGCAAGCTCCGGACGCGCCTCCCGCGCCGGACGCACCCGCTCCGGACGCGCCTCCCGCTCCGGAATTCGTGGGTTTTGACCCGAACGTGCCTCCGCCCGCGCCCGATGCAGTGGACCCGGCTCCCGAACCGGTCGAGTTTGACCCCAACCAGGGGCCCGCTCCGGACGCGCCGCCTCCGGCGCCCAAGGTCTACAGCGTGAACTGGGACGCGATTGCTCAGTGCGAATCGGGCGGCAACTGGGGGATCAACACCGGTAACGGTTACTACGGCGGCCTACAGTTCACCCCTGGCACCTGGCGCGCCAACGGTGGCTCGGGATCCGCGCACACCGCTAGCCGTGAGGAGCAGATCCGGGTTGCCGAGAACGTTCTGCACTCGCAGGGCATCGGTGCCTGGCCGGTCTGCGGCCGGCGTGGCTAGGACGCCCATCTAACGGCGTATCGAACGAAAAGTGCCGGACCTTCGGGTCCGGCACTTTTTGTTGTACGCCCAGCATGGGCATTCGCTAGGAGGTGTGAGTCCTCTGGAGGAGAAGGTGGTTTAACTCCGAGTCGATGGCAACTGCGTCACCGTGAGGTGGGGTGGGAAGGAAGCCGGAGACGAAGCCCTGCACCGAGGGACACGAACCGTATAGAAGGCATGCCGGTTGGGGTGAGCCAGCAACAGATGGTGAAGCCCGTTCCACCGAAGCGGCCGGTGTGTAAATGCGGCGGCGGCAGGGTGAAAGTGGATGTTCTTATCTGGGGAGATCTGTCCTGGTGCGTCGGTGCTGTGCGCCGGAGCGGCGTCGTTCGTGAGGGCGGCGCTGACGGGGCAGAAGTCAGCAGAGGCCGTAGTACCGGCGGGAATCAGATGTGCCGGGAAGGGCTGAACGTTGGGAATTGATGTTTCGAAGTGGTGCTTCTCGTGGATGTCGCGGTGATCGCAGCCAACCCACCGGCGGTGGGGCAGATGATGTGGAGGGACTGGTGAATCCGGAAGTGCCCTTGTCTGTGCGTAGCGGTGTCTCGGCGGGTGCTGCCGAGGGTGTCAGGGGTGGCCAGGATTTGTGGGAGCAGGTGTTCGCGCCCGCGAATCTGGCTGTCGCGTTGGGACGTGTCGAACGCAATCGCGGTGCGGCCGGTGTCGATGGTGTCAGCGCGCAGGAGTTGCGTAACTGGTGCCGGGACAACTGGGCCGGAGTGCGGGAGGCGTTGGATGCGGGCACGTACCGTCCGATGCCGGTGCGTCAGGTGATGATTCCCAAACCTGATGGCGGGCAACGGAAGTTGGGGGTGCCGACGGTGCTGGATCGGTTGATCCAGCAGGCGATCGCGCAAGTGCTGACCCCGGTCTTTGATCCGGGGTTTGTGCCGGTCTCGTATGGGTTCCGGCCGGGCAAAAGCGCCCACGACGCTGTGAAGGTCGCCAGGTTGGTGATCGAGCAGGGGTATCGGTGGGTGGTCGAGGTGGACCTGGATGCGTTCTTCGATCGGGTCAACCACGACGTGCTGATGGCCCGGGTTGCGCGGAAAGTGAACGACAAACGGCTGCTGAAGCTGATCCGCCGCTATTTGGAGGCGGGGATCATGGCCGATGGGGTGCGGCAGGCGGTGAGCCAGGGGACCCCACAGGGGTCGCCGTTATCGCCGCTGTTGTCGAACATCATGCTCGACGATTTCGATCAGGAGTTCTGGGCGCGTGGGCACCGGTTTGTCCGCTACGCCGACGATATCCGGGTCTTTGTGAAATCGAAGCGGGCGGCCGAGCGGGTGCTCGAACAGGGCACTCGGCTGCTGGAGCAGCGGTTGAAGTTGAGGGTGAACCAGGCCAAGTCCTCGATCGCCCCGGCGACGACAGCTGTGTTGCTGGGGTTCGGGTTCTTCTTCACTACCTCCGGGGTCAAGATCCGGGTCGCGCCCAAGGCGTGGCAGCGGGCAAAGCCCGCATCCGGTCGTTGACGTCGCGGCGGTGGAGTGTGGCCATGGAGTACCGCATCATGCGGCTGAACCAATACGTCCGGGGCTGGATGGGGTACTTCCGCCTAGCGGACACACCCCGCAAGTTCCGGGATCTGGATGAGTGGTTCCGCCGTCGACTGCGCCAAATCCGCTGGAAGGAATGGAAACGCGTCCGCACCAAGGTCGCGAACCTGCGTGCACTCGGGATCCGGGCCGACCTGGCCTGGCAATGGGGCATGAGCAGCCGCGGCTACTGGCGAATCGCGGGCTCGCCCGTCCTGACGCGGGCACTGCCCAACCGATACTGGGACCGGCAGGGCCTCATCACGTTTCACCACGCCTGGGCCAGATTCCACACGACCTAGCGAACCGCCGGATGCGAGGCCCGCACGTCCGGTGGTGTGAGAGGGGGCCGGTCAACCCGGCCCCCTACTCGATGTACGCCCAGCATGGGCATTCGCTAGGAGGTGTGAGTCCTCTGGAGGAGAAGGTGGTTTAACTCCGAGTCGATGGCAACTGCGTCACCGTGAGGTGGGGTGGGAAGGAAGCCGGAGACGAAGCCCTGCACCGAGGGACACGAACCGTATAGAAGGCATGCCGGTTGGGGTGAGCCAGCAACAGATGGTGAAGCCCGTTCCACCGAAGCGGCCGGTGTGTAAATGCGGCGGCGGCAGGGTGAAAGTGGATGTTCTTATCTGGGGAGATCTGTCCTGGTGCGTCGGTGCTGTGCGCCGGAGCGGCGTCGTTCGTGAGGGCGGCGCTGACGGGGCAGAAGTCAGCAGAGGCCGTAGTACCGGCGGGAATCAGATGTGCCGGGAAGGGCTGAACGTTGGGAATTGATGTTTCGAAGTGGTGCTTCTCGTGGATGTCGCGGTGATCGCAGCCAACCCACCGGCGGTGGGGCAGATGATGTGGAGGGACTGGTGAATCCGGAAGTGCCCTTGTCTGTGCGTAGCGGTGTCTCGGCGGGTGCTGCCGCGGGTGTCAGGGGGTGGCCAGGATTTGTGGGGGCAGGTGTTCGCGCCCGCGAATCTGGCTGTCGCGTTGGGACGTGTCGAACGCAATCGCGGTGCGGCCGGTGTCGATGGTGTCAGCGCGCAGGAGTTGCGTAACTGGTGCCGGGACAACTGGGCCGGAGTGCGGGAGGCGTTGGATGCGGGCACGTACCGTCCGATGCCGGTGCGTCAGGTGATGATTCCCAAACCTGATGGCGGGCAACGGAAGTTGGGGGGGTGCCGACGGTGCTGGATCGGTTGATCCAGCAGGCGATCGCGCAAGTGCTGACCCCGGTCTTTGATCCGGGGTTTGTGCCGGTCTCGTATGGGTTCCGGCCGGGCAAAAGCGCCCACGACGCTGTGAAGGTCGCCAGGTTGGTGATCGAGCAGGGGTATCGGTGGGTGGTCGAGGTGGACCTGGATGCGTTCTTCGATCGGGTCAACCACGACGTGCTGATGGCCCGGGTTGCGCGGAAAGTGAACGACAAACGGCTGCTGAAGCTGATCCGCCGCTATTTGGAGGCGGGGATCATGGCCGATGGGGTGCGGCAGGCGGTGAGCCAGGGGACCCCACAGGGGGTCGCCGTTATCGCCGCTGTTGTCGAACATCATGCTCGACGATTTCGATCAGGAGTTCTGGGCGCGTGGGCACCGGTTTGTCCGCTACGCCGACGATATCCGGGTCTTTGTGAAATCGAAGCGGGCGGCCGAGCGGGTGCTCGAACAGGGCACTCGGCTGCTGGAGCAGCGGTTGAAGTTGAGGGTGAACCAGGCCAAGTCCTCGATCGCCCCGGCGACGACAGCTGTGTTGCTGGGGTTCGGGTTCTTCTTCACTACCTCCGGGGTCAAGATCCGGGTCGCGCCCAAGGCGTGGCAGCGGGCCAAAGCCCGCATCCGGTCGTTGACGTCGCGGCGGTGGAGTGTGGCCATGGAGTACCGCATCATGCGGCTGAACCAATACGTCCGGGGCTGGATGGGGTACTTCCGCCTAGCGGACACACCCGCAAGTTCCGGGATCTGGATGAGTGGTTCCGCCGTCGACTGCGCCAAATCCGCTGGAAGGAATGGAAACGCGTCCGCACCAAGGTCGCGAACCTGCGTGCACTCGGGATCCGGGCCGACCTGGCCTGGCAATGGGGCATGAGCAGCCGCGGCTACTGGCGAATCGCGGGCTCGCCCGTCCTGACGCGGGCACTGCCCAACCGATACTGGGACCGGCAGGGCCTCATCACGTTTCACCACGCCTGGGCCAGATTCCACACGACCTAGCGAACCGCCGGATGCGAGGCCCGCACGTCCGGTGGTGTGAGAGGGGGCCGGTCAACCCGGCCCCCTACTCGATTGCCCTGGCCGCCCATCAACGGCCGAAACAGAACATGGTCGGCGAGTCCACCCCCGCCGCGCACCCCTTTCTAATTAAGGTTAGGGTAACCAAAGTTAGGTTAGCCAAACAGAAGGGAGTCGGGGGGCTGTAGCGGCCTCCCAAACGGGCCATGACGCGTAAAAGTTCAGTGGTGGGCATCGTTGGCGCTGCTCACGGTGGGCGGGATCTCCCGCGATGATCAGCCCGGTGTGGATGGCGGAACCTCCGGAGGTGCACTCAGCCCTGTTGAACAGTGGGCCGGGACCGGGGTCGCTGTTGGCCGCTGCGGCGCAATGGGCCGCACTGAGCGACGATTACTCCGCGACGGCTGCCGAGTTGTCCGGGCTGCTGAACGAGGTGCTGGGCGGGACGTGGGAGGGGCCCAGCGTGGCGCAATACGCGGCGGCGCACACCCCGTTCCTGGCCTGGCTGACCGAGGCGAGCGGTCGAAGCGCCGAGGCTGCCACGCAACACGAGACGGCGGCCGCCGCTTACTCGGCGGCGCTGGCCGCCATGCCGACGCCCGCGGTACTGGCGGCCAACCGTGCCCTGCTCGGCACGCTGGTCGCGACCAACTTCTTCGGCATCAACACGATCCCGATCGCCGTCACCGAGGCTGACTACGCCCGGATGTGGGTTCAGGCCGCCACGGTCATGGGTGTCTATCAGACGGTGTCCACCGCCGCGCTGTCCGCTGTACAGCCGGTACGTCCGGCGCCGGAGATCGCCCAGCCCAGCCCCGCGGCGGCGGCCAAACCCAGGCCTAACACCATCACCGTCTTGGGTGTGTCGTTCTACGATCCCATCGCCGACTTGTTCGCCGGATCGGAGCACTTCAGCAGCATGTGGGCGGCGCTCAAGGGGCTGCTGCTCAACCCGGCCGGCACCGTGGTGCAGCTGCTCACCGATTTCGCCACCAGCCCCGCCACCGCGGCGGTCACCTGGATGCCGCTTTTCTATGTGTTCGCCTACGCGTTCACCTTCGCGGTGATGGGGACGCCCATGTACGCCGCGGTGATGGCTCCCCAGGGGGCGATCCCGCTGGTGCTGTCTCTCGCTTTGTGCGCGATGCCCGTGGCTCCCGCCGAGTTGGTCGCCGAGGTGCCCGCCCTTCCCGCCGAGCAGCAGGTCGTGACGGCGGCGAGTATCGCGCCCTCGTTGACGACGGCGGGTGGCGCCCTGGCGACACCCGCACCGACGCCGCAGGCACCAGCGACGACGTCCACTATCGCCTCCACTCCTGCCGCGGGCGCACCGGGATTCGCCTACCTGGTGGCTGGACCCGACCTCGGGCCGGGCCCGGTGCTCGGCCCCCAGCTACGCGACAAGGCAACGGCCGGCGCAGCGGCGGCGGACATCTCGACACCGGCGGCGGCCGCCGCCAGCGGCAAGTCCAAAGTCCGTCGGCGTCGCCGCGACGGTCTGCAGGAACGCGGCCATCGCGATGAGTACATGACGCTCGATGACACACCCGACGTGCCGCCGGAAGAGCTCGTGGACGTCATCGCATCGACCGCGGGCGCTGGACCGCTTGGATTCACCGGCACCGCAACGAAATCCGAGGTGAGTGGTGCTATCGGTGTGACCACGCTGGCGGGCGACATCTTCGGTAACGGGCTCAGCGTTCCCATGACCCCGGCTACCTGGGGCCCGGATTTCGACGAGCGCACCACTGGTGACGTGGGCCGACGGTGAGCGCCGTTGTTGCGCAACACATACTGATGCGAGCAGGCGGGGCCCGATTAGCCGGGCAGTGCGAACGCCGACCGTCCCGCCACCGACGTCAGATGCCGAAGGAACGCATACTCGGGCACCAGCGCCGTCGCGCGCGTGGCGATCGCGCTGAGGAAGTCCGGCCGCAGGTTGACCACCCGCCCGATCATTGCCGACTCCCGAACCAGTGCCGCGATCCGGGGCCGGCGGAAGGTGACAAACCGGGCGAAAGCCGTTGGCAGGTCAGCAGACTCAGCGACGAAGGCGCCCAAAATCGCGGCGTCTTCGATGCCTTGGCATCCGCCCTGGCCCAAATGTGGGCGCATCGGATGGGCCGCGTCGCCGACCAGGAGTACGGGTCCGCTCGCCCACACACGGGCGGGTTTGCGGTCGTAGAGGTCGTTGCGTAGCACCGCGTCGGGCGGGGTTGCTGCCAGCAGCTCCGGAATCGGCTCGGGCCATCCGCCCAACCTGGCCTGCAAACATGTCAATTCGCCGTCGGTTGCCGTCTGGCCTTGCGGAGCGCGTTGGGTGGTGAACCAGTATGTCCGGCCGGAACCCATTGGCACGTGCCCGGTTTCGGCGCCAGGCCCCAGCGTCTCGCCGGAAAGTTCGGGATCCATTTCGCATTCGGCGATCCCGCGCCATGCGGTGTAACCGGCGTATCGGTGCGGCAATGGCCCGTTCAGCTGGCGGGCCACCATTGAACCCGTCCCGTCGGCGCCGATCACCGCATCCACAGCGCGGATGGTGCCGTCCGACAACGTGATCCGCACGCCGTTCCCCTGGGCCAGCACCTGCTCGGCAGCAAGTCCGTATTCGATCGAGCCGCTGCGCACCGCGCCGGTGAGGATGTCGCGCAGCGCCGACCGCTGGATCACCACCAGTGGCTCGCCCAGTGCGGTGATTACCGCCGACGCGGTTGGGCGGCGCAACCAGGACCCGTCCCGCCAGCGCAGCGCACCCGCGGCGATCCGGCCTCCGGCCGCGCGCACCGCGTCGCCCACGCCCAGGGTGTCCAGTGCCGCCAACGCGTTCGGCCAGATGCTGATAGCGGCACCCGTCGAGGTATCGGTGCGCTCCTCGATGACGCGGACGTCGTAACCCCGCTGCTGCAACGCCGCGGCGCTGGCCAGGCCGGCGATACCCGCACCGATGACGGCGATTCGTTGCGCCATACGCGGTAACCTAGCGCTGCGTCGACGCGGCCGGAAGCCGTCCGAGGGGACCGGAGTAGTAGCGTCGAACGGGTGACAGACGCAGCGCGTGGCAACGACCGTGAATTCGACATCGTCTTGTATGGCGCGACCGGCTTCGTGGGGAAGCTGACCGCCGAATACCTGGCCCGCGCCGGGGGAGACGCACGGATTGCGCTGGCCGGCAGGTCGACCGAGCGGTTGCAAGCAGTCCGCCGGTCGCTGGGCCAATCCGCCCAGGCCTGGCCCATTGTGTGTGCCGATGCGGCAAAGCAGTCCACGCTCGACGAGATGGCGGCCCGCGCCCGCGTGGTCATCACCACGGTCGGGCCTTACACGCGCTACGGCCCGCCGCTGGTGGCCGCGTGCGCCGCGGCGGGCACCGACTATGCGGACCTCACCGGCGAGGCGATGTTCGTCCGCGAAAGCATCGACCTGTACCACAAGCAGGCCGCCGACACCGGCGCCCGCATCGTGCACGCCTGCGGATTCGACTCGGTCCCTTCGGATTTGACCGTTTACGCCCTCTACAAGGCGGCACGCGAGGACGGCGCGGGCGAACTGACCGACACCAACTTGGTCGTGCGGTCCTTCCGCGGTGGCTTCTCCGGCGGCACCCTCGCGTCGATGATGGAAGTGTTGAACACCGCCTCCAGCGATCCCGAAGCGCGCCGCCAGCTCGCCGACCCCTACACACTGACCCCCGATCGCGGCGCAGAACCCGACCTCGGCCCACAGCCCGACCTGCCGCTGCGCCGGGGCCGTCAGATTGCGCCGGAATTGGACAAGGTGTGGACGGCCGGATTCGTGATGGCCCCGTACAACACCCGAATCGTGCGACGCAGCAACGCATTACTGGACTGGGCCTACGGTCGGGGCTTCCGGTACAGCGAGAGCGTCGGTCTCGGGTCGTCGCCGGTAGCCCCGGTGGCCGCGGGCGTCGTGACCGGCGTCAGCAATGCAACGTTTGCACTGGGCAGCCGTTTCTTCCGGCGGTTGCCGCGCGGCCTGGTGGAGCGCTTGGCCCCGAAGCCGGGCACCGGACCGAGCGAAAAGGCTCGGGAGCGCGGGTTCTACAAGATCGAGACCTACACCACCACGACCACCAACGCCCGTTACGTGGCGCGCATGGAACAGCGGGGCGACCCCGGTTACAAAGCGACGTCGGTGTTGTTGGGGGAATGCGGTCTTGCCCTCGCGTTCGACCGTGACAAGCTTTCCGATCTGCGTGGTGTGCTGACCCCCGCGGCGGCGCTGGGTGATGCTCTGCTGGAGCGTCTGCCGGCGGCAGGTGTGACGCTGCAGACCCAGCGGCTGAACTGAATCGCGCTTGGCGCAGGGTTTCCACCCCGATGGCATGCGGCTAGTGTCGTAACTAGCTCGACATTGCATCCCAGCAACGAAGGTGCGTACGCCCATGGCTGGTCTCGACGATCTCTACGCCCAGATTCCGACGACGGAAATCGCAGCGAAACTCGGTGCCGACGAAAGCGAAGTTCACAGCGCGGTTCATACCTTGGTCCCGGTGCTGCTCAGCGGATTGGAACAAAGCTCGCAAGACCCCGAACACGCGGGCAAGATCGAATCCGCCGCCAGCAGTCACGCGGCGCGTGGTCTGCTCGACGCCGGTGGGGGTCTCGATCAGGTCGACGAGAGCGAGGGCCATCAGGCGGTGGCCACGCTGTTCGGCGGCAAGGACACCGACCAGGTCGCATCGGCGTTGTCCGGCGGCGGCGCCGGCAACAGTGATCTGCTCAAGCAATTGCTGCCTATCGTGCTTCCGATCGTGTTGGCCTACATCGGGAAGCGGCTCGGTGGCGAGCCGGAGGCCAAGCCGGAACCGAAGGGGCCGGGCGGCCTGGGCGACGTTCTGGGCAGCATTCTCGGCAGTAAAGACAAGTCCCTGGGCGGCATCCTTGGCAGCGTCTTGGGCAACAAGGGGGGACCGCTGGGGGACATCCTCGGCGGGCTGCTCGGCGGCAGGAAATAGCCAGCGCGACAACACAATTGCGTCGAGCACAAGTGGTGCCGTGCGGTCATCCGTAAGCCCGATTCGGTATCGGGATGAGAAGAGAGAGGAATGTCATGGCAGACAGGCTGTTGGAGGGCCAAAAACTGGTGCGGGGGGAGTCGCTGGTCTCTAGCAACGGGGCCTACACGCTAACCCTGCAAGACGACGGCAACCTGGTATTGGCCTCGCGCGGCAAGCCGATCTGGGCCACCGGGACCAATGGGCAGGATGTGGTGCGCGCCGAAGTGCAGCGCGATGGCAACTTCGTCCTCTACACAGCGGACAAGCCGGTTTGGCACAGCGACACCAAAGGCAAGAAGAACGTCGCGCTGATCCTGCAGGACGACCGCAACCTCGTGCTGTACTCCTCCAGCGGACCTGCGTGGTCTACGAAGACGGAAACCGATGCCCCGCCGCCGCCCGAGCCCGCCGCCGAAGAGTCGCTTGCCGACAAGTCGGCCTCGGAACCGGCGGATGCGGGAGTCGGCAGCTGGGCGGCCTCGAAGCAGCAGGCCTCCGAAGCCGCCGCGGAGACGCCGGCTGCGGAGCAGGTATCGGAGGCCCCCGCCGAGCCCGTACAACCCGCCGCGCGGACGTACACCGTGGTTTCCGGCGACACCTTGTGGGCGATCTCGGAGCGCTTCTACGGCGACGGCAGCAAGTATCAGGTGATCGCCGACGCCAGCGGCATCCCGAACCCTGACCTGATCTACCCGGGTCAGGTGCTCACGATTCCCTGAGCTGCCTGAGCTTCCCTGAGCTAAGCCTTTGACCAGCCGTTTTCGGGCGATTACGTGGGCGGGGACCGCGGTTCCTAGAATTGACCGGTGACCGCCAGCCCCCACTCTGCCTCCGACAAGCTGCCCAAGTCGTGGGATCCGGAAGCGCAGGAGGCCGCGATCTATCAGAAGTGGCTGGATGCCGGCTACTTCCGCGCGGACCCGACCAGTAGTAAACCCGCATATTCGATCGTGCTTCCGCCGCCCAATGTGACGGGCAGCCTGCACATGGGCCACGCGCTGGAACACACCATGATGGACGCCCTGACCCGCCGCAAGCGGATGCAGGGTTACGAGGTGCTGTGGCAGCCCGGTACCGACCATGCCGGCATCGCTACCCAGACCGTGGTGGAAAAACAGATCGCGGTGGACGGGAAGACCAAGGAGGACTTCGGCCGCGAACTGTTCGTGGAGAAGGTCTGGGATTGGAAGCGTGAGTCCGGGGGTGCGATCGGCGGCCAGATGCGTCGGCTCGGCGACGGCGTCGATTGGAGCCGCGACAGGTTCACCATGGACGAGGGCCTGTCGCGCGCAGTGCGCACGATCTTCAAGCGACTGTTCGATGCCGGGCTGATTTATCAAGCCGAGCGGCTGGTCAACTGGTCGCCGGTGCTGGAGACGGCAATCTCCGACCTCGAGGTCAACTATCAGGACGTCGAGGGCGAGCTGGTGTCGTTCCGCTACGGCTCGATGGACGACTCCGAGCCCCACATCGTCGTCGCCACCACCCGGGTGGAGACCATGCTGGGCGACACCGCGATCGCGGTCCACCCCTCCGACGAGCGCTACCGCCACCTCGTCGGCACCAGCCTGCCGCACCCGTTCGTGGACAGGTCGCTGATCATCGTCGCCGACGAACACGTGGATCCCGAATTCGGCACGGGCGCAGTCAAAGTGACACCCGCTCACGACCCCAACGACTTCGAGATCGGGATGCGCCACCGGCTGCCGATGCCGTCGATCATGGACACCAAGGGCCGGATCGCCGACACCGGAACGCAATTCGACGGCATGGACCGCTTCGAGGCCAGGGGCAAGGTGCGTGAGGCGCTGGCGGCAGAAGGCAGAATCGTCGCGGAAAAGCGGCCGTACCTGCACAGTGTCGGGCACTCCGAACGCAGCGGGGAGCCGATCGAGCCGCGCCTGTCGCTGCAGTGGTGGGTGCGAGTGGAGTCGCTGGCGAAGGCCGCGGGCGACGCGGTCCGCAACGGCGACACCGTGATTCATCCCGCCAGCCTGGAGCCACGTTGGTTCGCCTGGGTGGACGACATGCACGACTGGTGCATTTCACGGCAGTTGTGGTGGGGCCACCGGATTCCGATCTGGTACGGACCCAACGGTGAAAAGGTGTGTTTCGGGCCCGACGAAACCCCGCCCGAGGGTTGGGAGCAGGACCCCGACGTCCTCGACACCTGGTTCTCCTCGGCCCTGTGGCCGTTCTCCACGCTCGGCTGGCCGGAAAAGACCCTGGAGCTGGAAAAGTTCTATCCGACAAGCGTTTTGGTCACCGGCTACGACATCCTGTTCTTCTGGGTCGCGCGGATGATGATGTTCGGCACCTTCGTCGGCGGCGACGACGCCATCACGCTCGATGGCCGCAGGGGCCCGCAGGTGCCGTTCACCGACGTGTTCCTGCACGGGCTGATCCGCGACGAGTTCGGCCGCAAGATGAGCAAGTCCAAGGGCAACGTCATTGATCCGCTGGACTGGATCGACAAGTTCGGCGCTGACGCCCTGCGGTTCACGCTGGCCCGCGGCGCCAGCCCCGGCAGTGACCTGGCCGTCGGCGAGGACGCCGTCCGGGCGTCGCGAAACTTCGGCACCAAGCTGTTCAACGCCACTCGTTATGCGCTGCTCAACGGTGCGGCACTGGCCCCACTGCCCCCGACGGACCGGCTGACCGACGCCGACCGGTGGATTCTCGGCCGACTGGAAGAGGTTCGCGTCGAAGTTGATTCAGCCTTCGACGCCTACGAGTTCGGCCACGCCTGCGAAGCGCTCTATCACTTCGCGTGGGACGAATTCTGCGACTGGTACGTCGAATTGGCCAAGACCCAGCTCGCCGAGGGACTGACGCACACCACCGCCGTGCTGGCCGCGGGACTGGACACCCTGCTGCGACTACTGCATCCGGTGATCCCGTTTATCACCGAGGCGCTGTGGCAGGCTTTGACGCACGGGGAAACCGGGCACGAGTCGCTGGTGATCGCCGACTGGCCGACGTCGTCCGGAATAACACTGGACCCCGTTGCCGCACAACGGATTGAAGACATGCAGAAGCTGGTCACCGAGGTGCGCCGATTCCGCAGCGACCAGGGTCTGGCGGACCGGCAGAAGGTGCCCGCACGCTTGGGTGGCATCGAGGCCGCCGACTTGAGTGGTCAGGTGTCCGCCGTGACGGCGCTGGCGTGGCTCACCGCGCCGGAACCGGGGTTCCAACCTTCGGTGTCGCTGGAGGTCAGGCTGAGCCGCGGCACCGTCGTCGTCGAGCTGGACACCTCCGGAACCATCGATGTCGAGGCCGAGCGCCGCCGTCTGGAAAAGGACTTGGCCGCAGCGCAGAAGGAGTTCGCATCGACGACCGCCAAGCTGGGTAACGCGGATTTCCTTGCCAAGGCTCCCGAGGCCGTCGTCGCAAAGATCCGCGACCGCCAGCGGGTGGCGCAGGAGGAAACCGAACGCATCAGCGCCAGGCTGGCTGCGCTGCAATGAGTTCCGATTCGCAGGACTGGCCGGCCACCACGGTGGCTCCGACGCCGGACGAGATCGCTTCCCTGTTGCAGGTTGAACACCTGCTGGACCAGCGCTGGCCCGAGACCAAGATCGAACCGAGCCTGACCCGCATCAGCGCGCTGCTGGACCTGTTGGGGTCACCGCAACTCAGCTACCCCTCGATCCACATCGCGGGTACCAACGGCAAGACGTCGGTGGCGCGGATGGTGGACGCGTTGGTCACCGCGCTGCATCAACGCACCGGCCGGACCACCAGCCCGCACCTGCAGTCGGCCGTGGAACGGATCTCGATCGACGGCAAACCCGTCAGCCCAGCGCAATACGTCGCGGCGTATCGGGATATCGAACCCTTTGTGCAGCTGGTCGACCAGCAATCGCAGGCGGCCGGAGGGCCGGCGATGAGCAAGTTCGAAGTGCTCACCGCGATGGCGTTCGCGGCATTCGCCGATGCTCCCGTCGACGTCGCCGTGGTCGAGGTGGGCCTCGGCGGTCGGTGGGACGCCACCAACGTGATCAATGCCCCGGTGACGGTCATCACCCCGATCAGCGTCGATCACGTCGAGTACCTCGGTAGCGAAATCGAGGGCATCGCCCGCGAGAAGGCGGGCATCATCCAGCAGGCGCCGGACGGTTCGCCGGACACCGTTGCTGTCATCGCTCGGCAAACGCCGGCCGCAATGGAGGCCCTGCTGGCTGCCTCGGTGCGCGCGGACGCGGCGGTTGCGCGGGAGGATTCCGAGTTCGCTGTGTTGAGCCGGCAAGTCGCCATCGGCGGGCAGATGCTGGAACTACAGGGCCTCGGCGGCGTGTACTCCGACATCTACCTCCCCCTGCACGGCGAGCACCAGGCACACAACGCGGCGCTCGCCTTGGCCGCGGTCGAGGCGTTCTTCGGCGCCGGCGCCCAGCGTCAACTCGACGTCGACGCGGTGCGCGCTGGTTTCGCCGCCGTCACCAGCCCCGGGCGATTGGAGCGCATGCGCAGCGCCCCGACGGTGTTCATCGACGCCGCGCACAATCCGGCCGGGGCGGCCGCGCTGGCGCAGACTTTGGCCGACGAGTTCGATTTCCGGATGCTGGTTGGGGTGGTCAGCGTGCTGGCCGACAAGGACGTGAACGGCATCCTGGCCGCGCTGGAGCCGGTGTTCGATTCCGTCGTCGTCACGCACAACGGGTCACCGCGGGCATTGGACGTCGAAACCCTGGCGCTGGTCGCGCAGGAGCGATTCGGGCCCGACCGGGTGATCACCGCCGCCAACCTGCGTGACGCCATCGATGCCGCCACCGCCCTGGTGGACGACGCCACCGCCGAAGACGCCGGCGTGGCGTCGGGCACCGGGATCGTCATCACCGGTTCGGTGGTCACCGCCGGCGCCGCGCGGACTCTGTTTGGTCGTGATCCGGAATGACCGAGCAGGAAGCGCACGGTCCGTCTGACCCCTCTGGTTCTCCCGATCCCTGGAAGAGCTTCCGCGGGGTGCTGGCCGCCACGCTGCTCCTGGAGGCAATCGTCGTGCTACTGGCGATTCCCGTGGTGGGCGCGGTCGGGGGAGGGCTCACCGCGACGTCGCTGGGCTACTTGATCGGTCTGGCGGTATTGCTGGTCGCGCTTGCCGGGCTGCAAGGCAGGCCCTGGGCCATCTGGGTCGACCTGGCCGTTCAGCTGGTCGTTATCGCCGGCTTTCTCGTGTATCCGGGGGTGGGCTTCATCGGCGTGCTCTTCGCCGGGGTATGGGCGCTGATCGCCTATTTCCGCTCCGAAGTCCTCCGACGTCAGCAGCCCTGAGCTCGTTTCGGTCCGCCCTGAGCTTGGGCTGCCGTCGACGGTGCGCCGTGGGGACCTCTACTCTTGTCCACCGTGACCGAACGGACCCTCGTATTGATCAAGCCGGATGGCGTGGAACGCAAGTTGATCGGCGAAGTGCTCAGCCGCATCGAACGCAAAGGCCTCACCATCGCGGCGCTGGAGCTCAGGACCGTCAGTGATGAGCTGGCCAGGAAGCATTACGCCGAACACGACGGCAAGCCGTTCTTCGGGTCGTTGCTGGAGTTCATCACGTCGGGACCGGTGGTGGCGGCCGTGATTGTCGGCCCCCGGGCGATTTCGGCGTTTCGGCAGCTCGCCGGCGGCACCGACCCCGTGGAGAAGGCCACGCCGGGAACCATCCGGGGTGATTTCGGCCTGGAAACCCAGTTCAACCTGGTGCACGGGTCCGATTCGCCCGAATCCGCCCAGCGCGAGATCGAGCTCTGGTTCCCCGGCATCTAACGCCGCAGCAGACGGAAAAAGCGTCCGCAGACCAAGGTCTGTGGGCGCTTTTTTGTCGGTAGTAGCGCCGCTGAGCAGACGCAAACTTGTACAAAACAGGCGGTTTTAATGCGAGTTTGTGTCTGCTCGCGATGGGGCCTCGCGGTAGAGAGGTGACCCGTCCGGCGGGGCCCCGGTTCCAGGTGCGAGTGAGCCCGATCAGTGATATGGGATACTGGCTGCGGGTGAACGTCGTCGGACCGGCGTCAGACACCCGAATGAAGACTTCGACAAGCGCGACCATCGGGCATCCCACGGTGCGACGCGGCATGTCAGGCCGTCATTCAGCACGGCGCCGAGTGGGTTCGCCTTGAGTCGCTCGGAGCGAGACCATTACAAGTCCGGGAGAAGTGACCCGGACCCATAGCGAAGCCCTCGCGTGGCCGCGTCGAACGAGACGCGCCCGGGGGCTTGAGGAGAATACGTGGTAGACGGTGGCTCACCTTCAGACGCAGGAACCAACCCGACACAGCACGAGGAATTGCCGGACCGCCTGAGGGTCCATTCGCTGGCGCGAACGCTGGGAACCAGCAGCAGGCGGGTCCTGGATGCGCTGGCAGCGCTCGATGGGCGGGTCCGCAGCGCACACTCCAGCGTGGACCGGGACGACGCGGTGCGGGTCCGCGATCTGATCGCCGAGCAGGGGCCCTCAGCGGCCGACACCGTCGACGACGCTCTTGAACCCGGCGAGCAGGAATCCCCGGGCGAGCCCGAATCCCGGCTGCTACTCGAGAACCCCTCCGCAGCGGAGCCGGCCCAAGACCGACCGCACTACATGCCGCTGTTCGTGGCGCCGCAACCCATCGATACCCGACCGGCGGACGTCGATGACGATGTCGACGACGACATCGACGACGACTCCGATTTCGCCGACGGCCCCGGCGCCGACGACGGCGATGAGCAGGTCGATCGCCCGGCGAACCGGCGCCGCCGCCGCGGTCGTCGCGGTCGCGGCCGCGGGCGCGGCGAACAGGGCGGCAACGAGGGCTCGCCGGACGGGCGTGGGCAAGGCAGCGATGAGACCGACACCCCCTCCGACCAGCGCCCCGAGGACGCCGACGACCAAGAGAACGACGATTCTGACGATAACGAGAACGGCGACGAAGAGAACGGTTCGACCGAAGCCGGCAGCCGTCGTCGCCGCAGGCGGCGGCGCCGCAAGGCGGGTTCGGGCGACGACAGCGACGAGGGTCCGGCCCCCGACGATCCGCCGAACACCGTGGTGCACGAACGCGCGCCTCGCAGCGGAAGCAAGGCGAGCGACGACGCCTCCGGTGGCAACGAAATCAAGGGCATCGACGGTTCGACCCGCCTGGAGGCCAAGCGCCAGCGCCGCCGCGACGGCCGCGACGCGGGGCGGCGTCGCCCGCCCGTCCTGACCGAGGCCGAATTCCTGGCGCGGCGCGAGGCCGTAGAGCGGGTCATGGTCGTCCGCGACCGCGTCCGCACCGAGCCCCCGCACCCGGGCGCGCGCTACACCCAGATCGCCGTGCTCGAGGACGGCATGCTCGTCGAGCACTTCGTGACGTCCGCGGCCTCTGCCTCCCTGGTGGGCAACATCTACCTGGGCATCGTGCAGAACGTGCTGCCGTCGATGGAGGCCGCCTTCGTCGACATCGGCCGGGGCCGCAACGGAGTGCTCTACGCCGGAGAGGTCAACTGGGAGGCCGCCGGACTCGGTGGCACCGACCGCAAGATCGAACAGGCCCTCAAGCCGGGCGACTACGTCGTGGTCCAGGTCAGCAAGGACCCGGTTGGCCACAAAGGCGCGCGGCTGACCACGCAGGTGTCGCTGGCCGGCCGTTTCCTGGTTTATGTTCCGGGTGCGTCGTCGACCGGCATCAGTCGCAAGTTGCCCGACACCGAGCGTCAGCGGCTCAAGGAAATCCTGCGCGAGGTGGTCCCGTCGGACGCGGGCGTCATCATCCGCACCGCCTCCGAAGGCGTGAAAGAGGAAGACATCCGCGCCGACGTCACCCGACTGCAGGAGCGCTGGAACCAGATCGAAGCCAAGGCCGCCGAAACCAAGGAGAAGGCCGCCGGTGCGGCGGTAGCGCTCTACGAAGAACCGGACGTGCTGGTCAAGGTCATCCGCGACTTGTTCAACGAGGACTTCGCCGGGCTCATCGTCTCCGGCGACGAGGCGTGGAACACCATCAACGATTACGTGAGTTCGGTTGCGCCCGACCTGGTTGCAAAAATGACCAAGTACGAGGCCGGCAACGGCCCGGACGTGTTCGCGGTGCACCGCATTGATGAGCAGCTGGCCAAGGCGATGGACCGAAAGGTCTGGCTGCCGTCCGGCGGCACCCTGGTGATCGATCGCACCGAAGCGATGACCGTCATCGACGTCAACACCGGCAAGTTCACCGGGTCCGGCGGAAACCTCGAGCAGACGGTCACCAAGAACAACCTGGAGGCGGCCGAGGAGATCGTGCGCCAGCTTCGGCTGCGCGACGTCGGCGGCATCGTCGTCATCGACTTCATCGACATGGTGCTCGAGTCCAACCGCGACCTGGTGCTGCGTCGGCTCACCGAAGCGTTGGCCCGCGACCGCACCCGCCATCAGGTGTCCGAGGTGACATCGCTCGGCCTGGTGCAGCTGACCCGCAAGCGGTTGGGCACCGGGCTCATCGAAGCGTTCTCGAGCTCGTGTGCCGCCTGTTCCGGGCGTGGGATCGTGCTGCACGCCGACCCCGTCGATTCGGCGCCGTCGACCGGGCGCAAGTCGGAGTCGGGTGGACGGCGAAACAGGCGGTCGAAGAAGGGCCGTTCCGAAGAGACCACCGAAAAGAGCGTCGTGGCCAAGGTGCCCGCCCACGCGCCGGGCGACCACCCGTTGTTCAAGGCCATGGCCGCCGGATCGGCCGCGTCTTCCGGGCGCGGGGACGGTGAATCCGCCGACGCCGATGGCGGCGAGGAGCTGGCGGTGGCGGTCGACGAGACCGAAGACAAGATTTCCACCGCGCTCGCCGACACCGACACCGAAGACACCGACTTCGATGAGGACGTCGACGAGGATGGCGACGAAGACTCCGAAGACTCCGAAGACTCCGAAGACGATGTCGACGAACTCGACGAGGCCGACGATGAGGACGCCGACGACGATGAGGACGTCGACGACGACGAGGACGACGAGGACGAGGATCTCGACGACGAGGACCTCGTCGATGACGATGAGCTCGACGTCGCCGACGACGACGACGAAGACGACGACGACGACGAGGACGAGGACGAGGACGAGGACGAGGATCTCGACGACCTCGATGACGTCGATGACTCGGCCGAGGATTCCGACGCCGACGGCGAGGATGACTCGGACGTCCAGGACGGCCAGGACGATGACGAGGACGAGGACGCCGCCGTGGCCGCATCCCCGCCCGTCGAGGTGGTTTCCGCCGTCGCGCGGCCACGTCGGCGTCGGGCCGCGGGCCGACCAGCTGGTCCTCCCATCCATGTGGACTGATCGGGGCCGGTTTGACCCTGTAGCCGCTGGTCACGTACCCTTGGACAGTTGTCGTCAGGCGACCAGCCGACGACAGCGGGCTGGCAGAGGCCCGCGCACCAAGACCCACTACGCGCATTGTCGGTGACTCGCGCGCCGCGCGGCGAGTATCGACTGAGCACTACGAAGGCAGGAGCAACGATGGCGACCTACGCAATCGTCAAGACCGGCGGTAAGCAGTACAAAGTCGCCGTCGGAGACGTGGTCAAGGTCGAGAAGCTCGAATCCGAGCCCGGCGCCAATGTGTCGCTGCCGGTCGCTCTGGTGGTCGACGGCGCCAAGGTCACCACCGACGCCGACGCGTTGGCCAAGGTCGCCGTCACCGGCGAGGTGCTCGAGCACACCAAGGGCCCGAAGATTCGGATCCACAAGTTCAAGAACAAGACCGGCTACCACAAGCGGCAGGGCCACCGTCAGCAGCTGACGGTGCTCAAGGTCACCGGCATCAAGTAGTAGAGGCGACAGACATGGCACACAAGAAAGGCGCGTCCAGTTCGCGCAACGGTCGTGATTCCGCCGCTCAGCGCCTGGGCGTGAAGCGATTCGGCGGTCAGGTCGTCAAGGCCGGCGAGATCCTGGTCCGCCAGCGTGGCACCAAGTTCCACCCGGGCGTCAACGTCGGTCGCGGCGGTGATGACACGCTGTTCGCCAAGGCCGCGGGCGCGGTCCAGTTCGGCGTCAAGGGCGGACGCAAGACCGTGAGCATCGTCGGGCCCACCACCGACTGACCGCGGCCCCGGCGCGCACGTGCTGCGCGCGGGGATTGAGAGGAACCTCGATGCCTCGGTTCGTTGATCGGGTCGTCATCCACACTCGAGCGGGCTCTGGCGGTAACGGCTGCGCTTCGGTGCACCGGGAGAAGTTCAAGCCGCTCGGCGGCCCCGACGGTGGCAACGGTGGACGTGGCGGCAGCATCATCTTCGTCGTCGACCCGCAGGTGCACACCCTGCTCGACTTCCATTTCCGGCCCCACATCACCGCGCCGTCGGGCAAACAGGGGATGGGCAACAACCGCGACGGCGCCGCCGGTGCCGACCTGGAAGTGAAGGTCCCCGACGGCACTGTCGTGCTGGACGAGAACGGTCGGCTGCTGGCCGACCTGGTCGGCGCGGGAACCCGTTTCGAAGCCGCCGCCGGCGGCCGCGGCGGGTTGGGAAACGCCGCGCTGGCCTCCCGTGCCCGCAAGGCACCCGGCTTCGCGCTGCTCGGCGAACCCGGCCAGGAGCATGACCTCACCCTGGAGCTCAAGACCGTCGCCGACGTGGGCCTGGTCGGATTCCCCTCGGCTGGAAAATCCTCACTGGTGTCGGTGATCTCGGCGGCTAAACCGAAGATCGCCGACTACCCGTTCACCACCCTGGTGCCCAACCTGGGTGTGGTGTCCGCGGGAGAGCACGCCTTCACCGTGGCCGACGTGCCCGGACTGATTCCCGGCGCGTCGCAGGGCCGCGGGCTGGGACTGGACTTCTTACGCCACATCGAACGCTGCGCCGTGCTGGTGCACGTGGTGGACTGCGCGACCGCCGAGCCCGGTCGCGATCCCATCTCTGACATCGACGCGCTGGAGGAAGAACTCGCGGCATACACGCCCACGCTGCAGGGCGACGCGGTGCTGGGCGACCTGACCGAGCGGCCGCGGGCGGTGGTGCTCAACAAGATTGACGTTCCCGAAGCCCGCGAGCTCGCCGAGTTCGTCCGTGACGAGATCGCCGAGCGTGGTTGGCCGGTGTACTTGGTGTCGACGGTGACGCACGAAGGCTTGCAGCCGTTGATCTTTGGGCTCTGGCAGATGGTCTCGGAGTACAACGCGGCGCGGCCGCCCTCGGTCCCGCGGCGCCCGGTGATCCGACCGGTGCCCGTCGACGACAGTGGGTTCTCGGTGCGACCCGATGGCTCCGGAGGGTTCGTCGTCACCGGCGCGCGACCCGAACGCTGGGTTGGCCAGACCAACTTCGACAACGACGAGGCCGTCGGCTATCTCGCGGACCGGCTGGCGCGGCTGGGCGTCGAGGACGAACTGCTGCGCCTCGGGGCGCAGCCCGGCTGCGCGGTGACCATCGGCGATATGACCTTCGATTGGGAGCCGCAAACTCCTGCGGGAGTTCAGGTTCCGCTGACCGGCCGGGGCACCGATGTGCGGCTGGAGCGCAGCGATCGGCCCAGCGCGGACGAGCGTAAGGCCGCCCGGCGGCGGCGCCGTGAACCCGCTCCCGAAGACGGCCCGACCACATGACGAGTCCGCACCGCGAGGCCGTCCGGACCGCGCGCAGTCTCGTCGTCAAGGTCGGGACGACCGCGCTCACCACGCCTACCGGGATGTTCGATACCAGTCGCCTGGCCGAACTCGCCGATGCGATCGAGGCCCGGATGAAGGCGGGTTCCGACGTCGTCATCGTGTCCTCGGGCGCCATTGCTGCGGGCCTCGAGCCGCTCGGATTGCCCCGTCGCCCAAAGGATTTAGCTACCAAACAGGCCGCCGCCAGCGTCGGGCAAGTGGCACTGGTGAATTCCTGGAGCGCCGCGTTCGCGCGGTACAACCGCACCGTCGGGCAGGTCCTGCTCAGCGCCCACGACATCTCGATGCGGGTGCAGCACACCAACGCCCAGCGCACCCTGGACCGGTTGCGGTCGCTGCATGCGGTGGCGATCGTGAACGAGAACGACACGGTGGCTACCAACGAAATTCGCTTCGGTGACAACGATCGACTCTCGGCGCTTGTGGCGCATCTGGTCGGCGCTGACGCCCTGATTCTGCTGTCGGACATCGACGGGCTGTACGAGGCCGATCCGCGCAAAAACCCAGGAGCCCGGTTCATCTCGGAGGTTTCGGGACCCGGCGACCTGCAGGGCGTGGTTGCCGGCCAGAGCAGTCATCTTGGTACCGGGGGCATGCAGTCGAAGGTGTCGTCAGCGCTGCTGGCCGCCGATGCGGGGGTACCCGTGCTGCTGGCCCCAGCCACGGACGCCGCGACCGCGTTGAGCGATGCCTCGGTGGGCACCGTGTTCGCCGCTCGGCCGGAACGGATGTCGGCGCGTCGGTTCTGGCTACGGCATGCCGCCGACGCCGCCGGTTCACTCACTCTCGACGACGGTGCGGTGCGCGCAGTACTCGGGCACCGGCGATCATTGCTGGCCGCTGGGATCACCGCTGTGTCGGGGCGGTTCTACGCCGGCGACGTCGTCGAGCTACGCGGAGCCGACGACACCGTCGTGGCGCGTGGCGTAGTTGCTTATGACGCAACCGAACTCGTGACCATGATCGGCCGGTCCACGTCGGAGTTGCCCGGTGACTTACGCCGCCCCGCGGTGCACGCCGACGATCTCGTCGCGGTCACGGCGAGTATCAGTCATTGAGTTTTGGAACGCAGTGCGCGTTCATTCAGCTTTTGCGAAGCGCTTCAATGCGGTTGGCGAGCATGGCCGTCCACTCGGCGATGTATTGCTCATCGGGCATGTCTGTTACCGGCGTGTGCAGCAGGGTGGTGGTCGCGCGGTTGCCGAATAAGGAATTGACCGCGACAACTGCGAGGGTCATGCTCTGCTGGTCGGTTATCTCCGGCACCCAGCTCTTCGCCCACTGCGCCAGTTCGGTGTAGAGGCTTTCGAACAATGCCGCGTAGGCGTCATCAAGTCGAGGTGGCCGGCCTGTTGGGAGAGCGGATGCGATCTGGAGCAGTTGCGACTCTTCGTCGAGCACGGCGAGCAGGTAGCGCGCTAGGAGGGTGAGTTCAGCGTGAAGGTCGCCGAGACCCACGAACAGCGCGCGAATGTCCTGCATGGCGCGGCGGCGGTCCAACTGTCGGTTGATCCCGGCGTCAAGCAGCGCTTCTTTGGATTTGAAGTGGTGATACAGGGCGCCTGACCCTGATGCCAGGCCGGCAGCGGCCTCGATTTGGGCGACGCTGGTTGCGCGGTACCCCTGCTCGCCGAAGAGGCGCATCGCTTCGGTGACGAGTCGCTCGCGCGTCGGGACTGCTTGCAACGCCAACTCCTAAGCGCTCACTTAGTATCTATAAGTTTCTACTTTAGCGGCTTTGTCGGGGTGCGGAAAGCTGACGATAGGATGTCGTCGTGTCGGGCGGGCGCGTTGTGGTCCCTTGCGGGCGTATCCGGCGCGGCCTGCCCTGGGTGGGGTTCACCGCGCGGACGGCTGGGGGCCGGCTGGTGGCCGGGGTGCAGGAGAAGGCCGGCGATACCGGCGCCGTCGAGCGCTTCCATGAGCGGGTTGCCGAGCGGTACCTGGAGCTGTTGGGGCATTCCAAAGGTGTCTTCATGAAGGCCGGCCAGATGCTGTCTATGGTGGATGCCGCGTCGATAGGTACTGGCGGGTTTGCGCCATACCAGAAAGCGTTGGCGCGGCTGCAAACCGATGCGCCGCCAATGGATGCAGAGCTGGCCAAAGCGGTGGTGCATGCCGACCTTGGCCGGCCAGTCGGGGAGGTGTTCGCACAGTTCGTCGACGATCCGGTGGCGGCCGCGTCCATCGGGCAGGTTCATCGCGGGGTTTTGCACGACGGGCGCTAGGTCGCGGTCAAAATCCAGTATCCCGGCGTGGCCCGGGCGATCCGCGATGACCTGGCAAACGCCGAACTTTTGGTGACGTTCTTTCGGTTCTTGACCGCCGCGGCGGGTACCGCAATGCACCCTGACCTACGCCGCGCGACGCGGGAGATTTCGGCGCGGATTGCCGAGGAGACCGATTACCGTCACGAGGCCGCCAACATCACCGCGTTTAGCGAGCTTTATCGCGGCCATCCGTTCATTCGGGTGCCAGAGGTGATCGGTGAGGCATCCGGTGATCGGGTACTGACCATGACATACCTGGAGGGGTTGGATTGGGCCACGGCTCAAGAGGCCGACCCGAATCTGAAGAACACCTGGGCAGAGGTGATCTTCCGGTTCGTTTTGGGTTCCTTTCGGCACGCGAATTTGTTCCATGCCGATCCTCATCCGGCGAACTACTGCTTCGGTGTGGACGGCACGGTCGGATTCGTCGACTTCGGTTGTGTCACAGTCCTATCCGAATCGCAGCGCTATGGACGTGTCGCGAATGTTCGCGCGGCGATTGACGGACGTAAGCACGACGTGCGTGCCCTCCTGGTGGAGATGGGCTTTATCGCCAGCGATTCCACGGTCACCGCCGAGCAGGCATATGAGTGGATGGCAGGGCTCGTTTATGAGTTCATTGCACCGCAACCAGTCACCTACACTCACACGGCCGCACGACGCGCCATTGGCGCCTTGATCGATGTCCGCTCGCCCAACCACCCATTTCGTCGCATGTCGATTCCCGACGATTTTGTCTTCTCTTCCCGGATCCATCTGAGCGTGACCGCGATACTCGCGGCACTGGGAGCCACTGGCTACGCCCGTTCGGTCATCGACGACATGGACGGGGTCGCTGAGCCGATCACCCCACTAGGCCAGCAGCATCGTGCTTGGCTGAGCAAACGCGGCTTGCCCTACGGGTTGGATACCCATTACCAGTCCTAATCCGCGGCAGCGCACCTGCCGGGGGATGATCCACGCCCTTTTCGCGATGTCGGGCTATCCGACAAGTTGCCGTTACCGACTCACCAGACCGCGCTAGCCGATGCTTGCGTCGAGCAGCGTCCCTGCTGCGATTTGAAGTGGTGACAGCGGGCGCCGCCCTGACGCTAGTTCGGCAGCTACCTCGAGTTGGGCCACGCCGATACGCGACACACCTACTCGCCGAAGAGTCGCGTTGCCTTGGTGACCAGTCGTATCCCGCGTCGTTGCGGCTTGCGTTGACCAATGCCAAAGTGACAACTTAATATTACAAAGTAATTACTTTGTAGCTGTGTCGGCTGTCGGGGGCATCTGCGCCGCGGCACTTTGGAGGTGCTTAATGTCGTTTCTGATCGTGAGTCCGGAAGCTCTGGCGGCGGCGGCTTCAGAGTTGACGGATCTTGGCTCATCACTGGGCGCGGCAAACGCGGCTGCGGTGTCACAGACGACGGGGCTGCTGGCAGCGGGTGCCGATGACGTGTCGGGTGCCATCGCGGCGCTGTTCAGGGCGTACGCGCGGGAGTATCAGGTGTTGGCCGGGCGAGTGGCGGTGTTTCACGAAGGGTTCACCCGCGCCGTGGCAGACGGCGCGAATGCGTATGCGGCCGCCGAGGCGGTCAACGGTGCGCAGTTGCTGTCGGGGGCACTAGGGGCGGTGGCCGACTCGGTCAACGGGCCGGTTGCCTCGTTGACGGGGCGTCCGCTGTTCGGTGACGGTGCGACGGGGGCCAGCGGGCCGGTGGGCCAGCCGGGCGGGGGCGGAGGGTGGTTGTTCGGCGCCGGTGGCGCCGGGGGTGCCAGCACCAGCCCTGGGGTTGCTGGGGGTGCGGGCGGGTCGGCGTTCTTGTTTGGGGCCGGCGGGTCCGGTGGTGCGGGCGGGCTTGGTGGGGCCGGCGGGTCCGGTGGCCGGGGCGGGTGGCTGTTCGGTTCCGGGGATGGCGGCGTGGGGTGTCGGGGGCGTGGGTGGTTGGTCGCCGTTGATCGGGGGCGGGGCGGGTGGGCGGGGGTGGGTCGGTGGTGGCGGGGGGGCGGCCAGGGTGGGGCGGGTGGTGTCAGCAGTGTGGCGGGCGCTGGGGGCGGCGCTGGCGGCGTGGGTGGCGCTGGCGGCGGCGGGGCGGGGGGCGGGTGGAATCGGCGGGCGCGGCGGGGGTGGGGGGCGGCGCCGGGGCCGGTCCCTCTGGGGCGGTTGGGGGCGGTGGTGGTCAGGGTGGGCTCGGTGGCTTCGGCGTTGTCGACACCGTCACCGTCGGCTTAGTCCCGGACGGCTTAGCGGTCAGCCCCACCGGCGCCGGGGCCGGCAATGTCTACGTCGCCAACGGCTACATCAATACGGTGTCGGTGATCGATCCCGTAACCAACACGGTGATCGGCACGGTTGGTGTCGGCGACCGCCCGGTCGGGGTGGCGGTCAGTCCCACCGGCGCCGCGGCAGGCAACGTCTACGTCACCAACTTCGACGGCGATACGGTGTCGGTGATCGATCCCGTCACCAACACGGTTATCGGCACTGTCGGTGTCGGCGACCGCCCGGTAGGCGTGGCGGTCAGTCCCACCGGTGCCGTGGCGGGCAGCGTCTACGTCGCCAACCGCTTCGACGGTACGGTGTCGGTGATCGACCCCGTGACCAACACGGTTATCGGCACCGTTGGTGTCGGCGACCTCCCGGTCGGGGTGGCGGTCAGTCCCACCGGCGCCGCGGCCGGCAATGTCTATGTCACCAACTTCGGCGGCGATACGGTGTCGGTGATCGACCCCGCCACCAACACGGTTATCGGCACCGTTGGTGTCGGCGACCTCCCGGTCGGGGTGGCGGTCAGCCCCATAGGCGCCGCGGCCGGCAACGTCTACGTCACCAATAGCGGCAGCGACACGGTGTCGGTGATCGATCCCGTCACCAACACGGTTATCGGCACCGTTGGTGTCGGCGACGGCCCACGAGGGCTGGCCGTCAGCCCCACCGGCGGCACGGCCGGCTATGTCTTCGTCGCCAACACCGGCAGCGATACGGTGTCGGTGATCGACGCCGTCACCAACACGGTTATCGGCACCGTTGGTGTCGGCGTCCTCCCAAGCGGGGTGGCGGTCAGCCCCATAGGCGCCGCGGCCGGCAACGTCTACGTCACCAACGGCGGCGGCGCTGCGTTGTCGGTGCTTGCTGGATACCTGGGCTGAGGTGATGGTGGTAAATCCGGTCATCTTTGATGTGGCCACCAGGGCTGGGCTGGGGTGGTGTCTGGGACGCCCATAGCGCGGCGATGCTGGGCACGGCACGCTACTTCCACCTGTTCCACGGGGATTCGAATGGCTTCGCGGTGATCTCACACGCCAGGTAGCGAGCGGCATTCCGCGACCGGACGTGAGCCGAGTTGCGGACTTGCTTTGTCGCCCCCATGCGGTCGCCGCTGACGGCTCCGTCAGTGCCGCCACCGACTCCTGCGGCGCCGCCGTTACGCCGTTGCCCCCGCCTGATCGGAAACTGTGTCCGGTGAACAGTAACGCTACGACCGCCGACGCCTTGTCAGCGCCCGGGCGGGTAGCGGGGTGGTCGGGACCGCCGCCGATTTGGCCGCGCTACCGTCGATTCGACGCCTGCCAAATCTGCTGCCGTCGCCAACATGTCCGGAACCAGATATGGCATCAAACCTCCTCCAAACCTGTCATCACGACCATCGGGAACCCGGTCAGTTTCGCACCTTGCCTGCGACTCAGCCGTGCCCGCCCGCACCGCCCACACCGCCCGCACCGCCGGTCCCCCCGATGGTGCCGGCACCGGGGCTGCCCTGGTCGCCGGCGCCACCGAGTATGGCGAACGTGGGATTGCCGAATGCGTCGGTGCCCTCCCCGCCATTGCCGCCTTGACCGCCATTACCGCCGGCGCCGGCACCGAAGCCGAAGGGAGGAGTTGTATCGCCGCCGTCGCCGCCATTGCCGCCGTTACCGCCCTTGCCACCGGCTCCGGCGGTGCCTTTGCCGCCCTGGCCGCCGGAGCCACCATCGGTGCCCGGGGACTTGGCATCGCCGTCAGCGCCGATACCGCCGTTGCCGCCGTTGCCACCGGTGCTGCCGTCACCGCCGTTGCCGCCGTTGCCGCCGAGGCCGCCGCCCTCGTTATCGCCCGTACCGCCGTTGCCGCCGTTGCCGCCGGTGCCGCCGGCGCCGGTGGTGGCGTCGCCGCCGATGCCGCCGGAGCCACCCGCACCGCCGCGGCCGCTGAAAGAGGAGGCGCCGTTGCCGCCGTTGCCGCCGGCACCGCCGTTGCTGCCGGTGCCGCCGTCGCCGCCCTTACCACCGGCCCCGCCGGCACCGCCGCCGAGTGCGGTGGGGGAGCCGCCGGTGCCGCCATCGCCGCCGTTGCCACCGTTGCCGTCGGTTCCGCTGGCGCCATTGTTGCCGGTGGTGGAGCCGTCGCCGCCGATGCCGCCGCTGCCGCCGGTCCCGCCGTCGCCGCCGGCGCCACCGAAGCCGCCGTTGCCGGCGTGGACGCCAAAGGCCGTATCAAGGCCGATGGCACCGCGGCCGCCGTGGCCGCCGTCGCCGCCGTTGCCGCCGTTGCCGGCGTTGCCGCCGGCGCCCCGGGTACCGGCTTGGCCTGCGGCCGCGGTGCCACCGGCCCCGCCCGTGCCGCCGTTGCCGCCGGTGCCGCCCTTGCTGCCATCGATGCCGGCGAAGCCATCCTCCCCAGGCAGGGTGCCGTCGGCGCCGTCGCCGCCGAAGCTGCCAACGCCACCGTTGCCGCCGGTGCCGCCAGCCCCACCGTCGCCGGCGTCACCGCCGTTGCTGCCGCCGTTGCCGCCGGTGCCGCCGGCCCCGCCGTGGCCGCCGCGTACGCCGTCGCCGCTGGGGTTAGCGGGTCCGTTGCTGCCGTTGCCGCCGGTGCCGCCCCTGCCGCCGTCACCGAAGGCGGTGGCGTGGCCCCCGTTGCCGCCGGCCCCGCCGTCGAGGACGGCCACCGTCCCATCGGCGCCGTCGCCGCCGTCGCCGCCGTGAGCGGCGCCGGACCCGATGGAAGTGCTGCCGTCATGGCCGTTGGTGGAACCGGTGCCGCCGGTGCCGCCGTTGCCGCCGACGCCGTTCGTTCCGGCGTCGCCGCCGTTACCGCCGGCACCGTTGTTGATGAATAGGTTTCCATGCAAGCCGTCGCCGCCGCTACCAGCGGTGCCGCCGGCCCCGCCGTGGCCGGCGTCGCCGCCTTTGCCTTGGGTGCCGGCAGTGCCCGCGGTCGCGGTGCCGCCGGCCCCGCCATTGCCGCCGTTACCACCGACGCCACCAGCGCCGCCTTTGCCCCCGTTGCCGCCGTCCATGAGGTGCTCGCCGAACCCGCCGATTTTGCCGTCGCTGCCGGTGCCGCCGTTGCCGCCGTTACCGCCGTTACCGCCGTTGCCGCCGTTGCCGCCGTTGCCGGCGTCGGTGCCGCCGTTGCCGCCGACCCCACCGGCCCCACCGAAACCGCCGGGGGTGCCATCGGTGCCGGTCGCGCCCGGGGTGCCCACGGTGCTCCCGGCAACACCATTGATGCCGTCCCCGCCTTGGCCTCCGGCCCCGCCGCTACCGACGCGTCCGCCGTTTCCACCGGCCCCGCCGGCCCCGCCGTCGGGGTGGGCCGCGGTTCCGTGGGCGCCGGTGCCGCCGGTACCGCCGGTACCTCCGGTGGCGGGGGTAGCCCCGGAAGCACCGTCGACCCCGTTGGTCAAGCCGGTGCCGCCTAGCCCGCCTTGACCGGCTTGGCCGGGGTCACCGGCGGCGCCGCCGGCGCCGCCGATCCCGTTGGTGAAGTCCCAGTCACCGGTGGCGCCGTCGCCGCCGTCGCCACCGACCCCGGCGGCCCCGCCGTCCCCGCCGTCCCCGCCGGCGCCTTGGGCGCCGTGGCGGCCGGATGCGGCCTGCGCGATGCCGCCGGCCCCACCCTTACCACCAGCCCCGCCGGCGCCGCCGGTAGCGCCGGTGCCGCCGTCGTGACCGCGACCCAGGTCAATGTTCGCGGTGCCATCGGCTCCGGCAACCCCGGCCCCGCCGGCCCCGCCTGCCCCGCCGGCCCCGCCTGCCCCGCCTGCCCCGCCATCCCCGCCGTCGATACCGCCCTTGCCGCCAACCCCGCCATCGCCGCCGGCCCCGCCGTGGGTGCCGTTGGCGCCCACAGCACCCGCGGCGCCGTCATGACCGTCCCCGCCGGCGCCGCCCGCACCGCCGTCGCCCAGGCGCCCGCCGTCGCCGCCGGCCCCACCGGCCCCACCGTCGGGGTGGATATGGGAAGAACTCGCGCCCGCACCGCCGGCCCCGCCATGCCCACCGGTCGGGGTGGCACCGTCCGCGCCGACTCGACCCGCGATCGCACCGGCCCCACCTGCACCACCATGACCACCTAACCCGGTGTCGCCACCGGCCCCCCCCGGCCCCGCCGACCCCATTACGGCCTCCGAAGTAGGTCCCCGCGGCACCATCACCACCATGACCGCCGACCCCGGCGGCCCCACCAGCCCCACCGGTCCCGCCTACACCCCGGCCACCGCTGGCTCCGGCGTGTCCGAACAGCCCACCGGCCCCACCGGCGCCTCCGGCTCCGCCGTCCCCGCCGTTACCGCCGTCTCCGCCGGTCCCGCCGGGCCCGCCGGCTCCGCCGTCCCCGCTGCCCACCTTGCCGATGAACACGCCCGCACCGCCGTCCCCGCCGACCCCGCCGGCCGCCCCGGCTCCGCCGACCCCGCCGATACCGCCGGCCCCGCCGGCCCCGCCGTTCCCGAACAGTCGACCCCCACGACCACCAGTCCCGCCCGTGCCGCCGGTCCCGCCTGGCCCGCCCGCCGATCCGTCGCCCCCATCACTACCGGCCAGCCCTGGATTCCCGGGAGTGCCATCAGTGCCGGGCAGGGCGCCCTCGGTCCCCGCCGCACCGGCACCGCCAACACCGCCGGCGCCGCCGGCCCCGAACCACCCGGCGCTGCCGCCCGTACCGCCGGTGCCCCCACCGACTCCGCCGGCCCCACCCGCACCACCAGCCCCCCACAACCACCCCGCATTACCGCCGGTCCCGCCCGTCGCACCCGCTCCGCCGGCCCCACCGGTACCACCGGTACCGAACAACCACCCCGCACGACCACCGGCGCCGCCGCTCGCCCCGGTCCCACCAGCACCCCCGGCCCCGCCGGCTCCCCACAACGCCGCCGCCCCACCGGCCCCACCGTTTTGCCCCGCCGCCCCGACCCGCCAGCCCCGCCGTTACCGAATAACCACCCACCCGCGCCTCCGTTTTGCCCGGTCCCAGCCGCCCCGTCCGCGCCATTGCCAAATAGCGGTCGCCCCGTCAAAGCCTGCACCGGCCCATTGATCGCAGCCTGCACACCCTGCGCCGCCGCCTGCAACGGGGAAACGTTGGCCGCCTCCGCCGCGGCATACGACTCCGCCCCGGCCACTAATGCCTGCACAAACCGGGCATGAAACGCCGCCGCCTGCCCGCTAACCACCTGATAAGCCCGCCCATGCCCAGAAAACAACGCCGCGATCGCCGCCGACACTTCATCGCCACCGGCAGCCAAGAGCCCCGTCGTCGCCGTTTCCACGTCCGCAGTCGCCCCATCCACCGCCGCACCCACACCGGCCGCCTGCGCGGCTAGGGCTTCCACCAACTCCGGCGCCACACTGACCAACGTCATGACAACTCCTCAAGAAATCGATAAATCAACCGGCAAAGAGCAAACAGCACAAGGTATTTCGTCAACGCGACAAACCGACGTCGGTCACTGCCAGAAAGAACCAGACAGTCCGGCCCGCCAGGCACGTCCTGATCGGTCATGGCGTGGTGCCCTGTAACACCAGTCCCGCGAGCCGGTGACCGATGTTTCCAAGACCGGAGACCAGGCTGCCGTCGGTCAATGGGAGCAGGCCCACGTTGCTGAGACCCGAAACACCGCTGCCGAGGTTGAAGAGCCCCGAAATGGCCGAACCAAAGTTGTTGTAGCCCGAGGCGAAGGAGAGTCCCGCCGGGTTCATGTTGAACAGGCCCGAGATCCCGGACCCGTTGTTGCCGAATCCCGAGTTGCCGCCGGCGCCGGTATTGAAGAAGCCCGACGATGGGGCATCGCTCGTGCTGAAGAAGCCCGGCGGCGGTGGGACGACGAACTTCGCGCCGGTGCTGGCGATGGTGAGGCTGGGAATGGTGAGCCCAGGGGTGCTGAAGCCGCCGATACTGATGGACGGGATGGTAAACGGCTGGGTGTCCGTCGCAGGAATGTTGATTTGCGGCAACGTGAAGCCGTCGACACTGATGGACGGGATGGTGAATGGTCTGATGTCAATGCTGGGGATGAGCATACCGGGCGTACTGAAGGTGCCAATTTCGATGTTCTCGATGTTCAACTCTGGGGTAGTAATGGGCGGCGTGTTGATTTGCGGCAACGTGAAGCCACTGATTTCGATGCCGGGGATGGTAAACGGCTCGGTTGTCTGGATTTGCGGCAGCCCGAATTGTGACAATGTGATGCTGGGGAAGGTAAAGCCGAAGAAGCGGCCATTAAGTTGGCCCGCGAAGTGGCCTGTATTTCCGATGAGGAATTGCCCCATAGAAAAAGGCAGGATATTGACGTTCGCGCCAGCCATAGTAGCAATCGTGACTGGTCCTCCGCCAAGAGCGTCGCCTTGGAAGAAAATTGTCGACGTGGTCATCGCGGGAAAATCGAACTGGGGTATGGTAATCGAGGGCGTTGAAAATTGGCTGATGACTATGCCGGGCGTACTGAGCACGGGTACCGTTATTTCGGGCAGGCTGAACCCACCCACCGTGATAGCGGGCAACGTCATTGGCGGAACAGTTATCGACGGGATCGTTATGTCCGGGAGCTCAAAATCGACTACCGTTATAGGCCGTACCAAAATTGATGGGGTGCTCGAGAAAGGTACATTTATCTCCGGCAGGCTGAACGCGCCCACCGTGATGTCGGGCGACACCATCTCCGGAATAGATATCGACGGTATCGTGATTTCGGGCGTGTCAAAGGCGGGGATATTGAGCGCGGGTATGCCTATGGCGGGTGTGGTAATACCCGGTGAAGTGATACCCATCGTGAGGCCGCCCTGGCCATCGCCCGTCCACAGGAAGCCATTGTTCATGTTGCCCAGGTTGAAGGCGCCGGTGTTAATGCTGCCCGAGTTGAAAAAGCCGGTGTTCGTGTCGCCAACGTTGTAGCTACCCGTGTTGGACGACCCGGGGTTGCCGCCCCCCGTGTTCGCGCTTCCGGTGTTCGCGCTTCCGGTGTTGGCGTCGCCCACGTTGATGCTGCCGGAATTGAATGAACCGGTGTTGAAGAATCCCGTGTTGGCCAGCCCCGCGTTTCCCAGACCCGTGTTGTAGTCGCCCGAGTTTCCGATGCCAAAGTTTCCATTGCCGGAATTGAAGAAGCCGATATTTCCGTTGCCCGAGTTGAACAATCCAATATTGTTGGCGCCGGCGTTCAGGCCGCCGATGCCGATCTGATTATTTCCGGTGAGCCCGATCCCGATGTTATTATTCCCGATGTTGGCAAAGCCGATGTTTCCGGTGCCGATATTCGCAAAGCCCTTATTTCCGTTGCCCGCGTTGCCGAAGCCGATGTTGGCGTCACCGACGTTACCTGGGCCGATGTTGTAGCTACCCGAGTTTCCGAACCCAAGAAAATTGAAACTGCCAAGGTTTCCGGGCTCTTCGCAGATGAGGGTGTAGGGGTTGTCGGCGCGTCGTTGCCGGGATAGGGGTCGAGGTCTCTCGAAGATGGAGGTTCTCACGCCACCCATCCGAAAGACCTCGACGTGCCCAACGCTACCGGTGGGGCGGGCTTCGCCTGCGCTGACCTCACGACTTTCTGCCGCCTCGATGAGCTCGGGTTGGAGGTGACCGGCCAGCACCTCGCTGATGATCGCGCGGTGCTGGCGTGCAGGCTCGTCGAAGAGGATCGGTGGTGCCGGCGCTGCGGCGAGGAAGGCAGTCCGCGTGACAGCATCACCCGTCGGCTTGCCCACGAGCCGTTCGGGTGGCGGCCGACCACGCTGCTGGTGACGGTCCGCCGCTACCGGTGCGCCGGATGCGCTCATGTGTGGCGCCAAGACACCAGCAAGGCCGCCGAACCACGCGCCAAGCTGTCCCGGCGAGCGCTGCGGTGGGCACTGGAAGCCCTTGTCTGCCAGCACCTGACGGTGGCCCGGCTCGCCGAAGCCCTGGCGGTGTCGTGGAACACCGCCAACAACGCCGTGCTCGCCGAAGGCCAGCGGGTGCTGATCGCCGACCCGACCCGCTTCGACGGCGTGGCGGTGATCGGCGTCGATGAGCATGTCTGGCGCCACACCCGCCGCGGCGACAAGTACGTCACCGTCATCATCGACCTCACCCCAGTACGGGATGGGACTGGTCCGGCCCGGCTGCTCGATATGATCGAGGGGCGCTCCAAGAAGTCGTTCGCCGACTGGCTGGCCCAGCGGCCACAGGACTGGCGTGATGGCGTGGACGTCGTTGCCATGGATGGCTTCTCCGGGTTCAAGACCGCCACCGCTGAAGAGCTACCTGAGGCAGCCACGGTGATGGATCCCTTCCATGTGGTGCGCCTGGCCGGTAACGCCCTCGACGAATGCCGGCGTCGCGTGCAGTTGGACACCTGTGGGCACCGCGGCCGCAAGACCGACCCGCTGTATGCCTGCCGACGCACCCTGCACACCGGTGCCGATCTGCTCACCGACCGCCAGAAAGCCCGACTGGCGGCGTTGTTCGCCGTCGACACCCACGCCGAGGTCGAAGCCACCTGGCAGATGTATCAGCGCACCGTAGCCGCCTACCGAGAGCCCGATCGTAAGAAAGGCCGCACCATGATGGCAGCGCTGATCACCACGCTGAGCACCGGCGTTCCCAGGCCTCTGCAGGAACTGATCACCCTCGGGCGCACCCTGACCAAGCGCGCCGCCGACGTGCTGGCCTACTTCGACCGGCCCGGCACCAGCAACGGCCCAACCGAAGCCATCAACGGTCGCCTCGAACACCTGCGCGGCTCCGCCCTGGGCTTTCGCAACCTGTCCCACTACATCGCCCGATCCCTGCTCGAGACCGGCGGATTCAGACCCCAGCTCCTTGGACCTCGGCAGTGAAGAGTCCTCAACGCGTATTCAACACGGCCAGAGCGTCATTGGTCTCGGCCACCGAGAAACGATCGGGGTGCCAGTCTCGGGGCAGCCAGTCCCGCATCTCCTGCGCACCCAGCCCCATCGGCGTTGCCCGCGGGTCGTACCCGCCACGAACCCACGCAGCCAATTCCTCATAGCCGCCCAGCCCACCACAATCCTCCGGCGGGCAGGCCATCCTGCCCGTCAGGCACACAGGAGCCGAAGGTGGATCATCGAGAACGTCTTCGACCACCAGCACGTGCTCCCATCCATCGCCGAAGTCGTAGTCATAGAACAACCGCTCACCCTTATCGGAGACCACCTGATCGAGCCGCACGCTGTCCTCGACGACACCGTCGTCGCCTTCGCTGAGATCAAACCCAGTGACGAAGTAGGCACGCCTACGCCGGTCCCCCCCGACACCGAACTTATGCAGATGACCGTCCTGCCAACCCATCGCCGCCTGCAGCACGACATGCAGCTCATCGAGCATGAGATCGCCCGGCAGGACCAGACGACGCCAAATCGGCGGCTTGGCGTACATCAGGTCCACCCGGACCCGGAAACCCCGCACACGCTCCGGCACAGCCCGCACCTCGGGCGTTGGCTCATCGAACACTCCCGCGAACACATCCCGGCCAGCACCGGCAATCAGCTTCTGCAGCATCGACAGGTCCACAATGCCCCCCGGCACCCCGCTCTTCCTCTTAAGCTTCCGCTTCTTCTCCGGCACGCCCCCAGTCAACCAGACACCCCAATCACCGGCCGAAAACAGTTGACCGTCCTACACCCTCAACTGCGAAGAGCCGGTTTCCGCTGCCGAAGTTGAGCAAGCCGACGTTTCCGTTCCCGACGTTGCCCACGCCGACGTTGGCGACGCCAAGTTGAATGGCGAGCATCCGGGCGGGGGCCGCTGCCGATGCTGCCGCTGCCGCGGGCGCGGCTGCGATCTGAGTCCGCAAGCCGGCCAGGCCTTGCAGTGGCTGAACGAACGGCTCCAACGCCGAGACCACGGCCGAAGCCCCGGCGTGGTAGCCAACCATCGCCGCCACATCCTGAGCCCACATCTGTTCATAGGCAGCTTCGGTCGCCGCGATCAGCGGGGCGTTCTGGCCGAAGAAGTTCGACAACACCAGCGAGACAAATTGGTTTCGGTTTGCCGCGACCATCTTCGGATGTATCGCTGCCGCCCGCACGGCCTCAAACGCGTTCACCGCGGTCCGCGCCTGCGCTGCCGCCCGCTCCGAATTGCTCGCCGCCGCCTTTAGCCTCGATTTTGCATCGAATTGATGATTGAGCCGTTCTGGCGCTGAATGGTGTTGTTGGGTAGGCATTTTCGGTGTGGTGGCGTGGAGAGTTGTCCCGTGTCGCCGGGCGGGGCGGGCTTTCCTGGGGCCGGTGGTCTTTCGTGGTCGGTTGGGTGGTGGTCGCCGGGGTGTTATCCGAAGGCGGTGCGGATGTGTTGCCAGGCGGTCGCGATGGCTGCGGCCCATCGCCAGGTGGCATCGAGGCGTAGCCGTTGTTGGCGTGCGCCGTGGGTGATGCGGGCGGCGATGTGCAGGATCCGGTAGCGGAATGTGGTGATCTCGATGCGGGCCAGGCCGGGGTGGTCGTGAAAGCCGATCAGCCGGGCCCAGGTGACCAGATCGGTGGCGGCCAGGATGATTTCCAGCCAGGCGGCGTTGGACCAAAACGAGTGGCACGGAAAGTTGCGCAGCCCGGTGGCCTTTAGTTCGCGGATGCGGTCCTCGATGCGGGCGTGCTGGCGGTGCCGCAACTCCAATCCGGCGACTTGACCAGGGATGACCCCGGGTGCGGTGTCGGTGATGAACGCGGTCACGCGCATGCCGTCGGCGTCGGTGAACCGCAGCTGGGCCCCGGGGTGGGGGCGTTCTTTGCGCAGGATCAGCCGGGTTCCGGCCGGCCATGAGGACAGGTTGACCAGACCGGTGGCCTCGGCGACCCAGGCGCCCTCGCGGATACCGCCGTCGGTGTCGATGGCCGGGTCCCAGACATCGGCGAGGGTCAGGGTGTCCACGGCGTCTTGGACCCGCCAATCGACGGGGTAGCCGAAGGAGAACCCCACCCCCAGCCTGCGGCACGCCTGGGCGAAGCGGTGGGTGGACCCGGCGGTGTCGCAGCGCACCAGCAGCTTCGGGTTGTCGGGATCCTCGGGATGGGCGGGTCGGGCTGGTATCGCCGCGGCAGGGCGGCCAGCGCCTGCTCGAGGACGATGACGTGATCGGAGGCGGTGTTGGAGCCGGCGTTACCGTTGCGCAGCAGCCCGGCCAGGGCCTCCCCGCCGGCGATGTCCGGGCGGTCCAGAAACGCCAGCAGCGGGTGATGACCATAGGTTTTCTTCCAGGTCGCCGCAGCGCCGGTCTTGTTGTCGGAGTGATCGATCACCAGGGTGGCGTCGATGTCGATGTGCAGCCACCCCTGGGTGGGGGCGGCTCCGGCCGCCCAGGCCGCCGCCCGCGCCCGAGCCCGCGCTGTGCGCACCCCCGGCAGGTGTGCGGCATCGATGCGCTGATCGATCAACCGCCACATAGTGGTCGTCGACGCCTTCGCGCCGAACACATGCTCACGATCGCCGCACAGTTGACCAACTGCGTCGATGCAGTCCGCGCCGTCGGCGACCGCGGCCGCCAGATCGGCGAACACGTCCCCGGGCGCATACACCCACGGGCCCCGGTACGTGTCGGCCAACGCGGCGGTGACCTGCGCCGACAACCCCGTGCGGTCCGCGAGCTCGCGCAGCATGCCCATCCCGGCGTGCGACACGACACCATGCCCGTCAGCAGACACTTTCACCCGCGATGCTAGCGCGATATTCTTCACTCGCGAAGTGCCTTCCCTTGGGACCGATTGAACCGTAGACAAGTCCAATTATCCCTTGCAGGACAGGCACTTTCGCTTATCTACACCCCGTTTCTCGAGGCATTTCACGAAAAATCTGGGTTAGCCACGCCGCGTGCGGCGCCGCCGCGGCTGCCATCGCTGCAGCCGCCGGCCCTCGCCACGACTGTTCGGCCAGTCCCAAGGTAACTGCCCCGAAAGAGCTTGCGGCTGCAGCCAGTTCCGCCGCCAAGCCGTCCCAGGCCGCCGCCGCTGCCAACATTGGGCCCGGCCCGGCGCCGGAGAAGATCCTGAGCGAGTTGATCTCCGGCGGTAAGGCCGAAAAGTTCATTGTCACAACCCTTCTGAACTGCTCCGCCACGCAGCCAAGACTCGCCTCGGGTGCCTTCAGTGCGCCGTAGCGCACCGGTCCTGCCGGCGAGCATCAGTTTTTCGAGACCGCGGCCCAGGACCGACGTGCGGTGAACAACCAGCGGCAAGGTCCGGCGAGTACGCCACGAGGTAACAAGCCGCGCTGCCAGCCACCTCAACCTCCCGCCGACCTCGACCCGCGTTTACTAAGTGAACACTTGGGAAGACTAAGTGAACACTTTGGAACTGTCAATGCCGCAGCAGTCCGGCTGGGTCTACGTGGACGACGCGACGCATTAGAGGCTGGTGTGCAGACGCGGGCATCGTGGCGGCGGCGATGTCCGGTCGGTCACCGGATCGAACGCCAAACCGGTTGCAGCATTGAAAGTTTCGTGCGTAACGCACGCCGCGACCGTGACGGCTTCATCAACGTAAGTGCGGAGAACGGGTTCTCCAAGCTTTCCATCAGAATTTCGCAAGCCGCGCCCGCAAACCTGTTGTTACCTCGCAGAACAGGAGAACACCATGTGGGCACTGACAACATCCAATGGCTTACGAGTCGACAACATCAATGAGCAAGACGGCCAGTCGGCGGTCCAGATGCTCGGCTATTCGCGGCGCATCGGCCCCTACTCGTGGCAGGTCGTCGACAACCAGGGCCGTAGCTTCGTCGCCGAGCTGAGAAGGTCGCGCCTCGCCGCTTGATCCCTTTGGCATGTTCCTTCCGACATCTTGACTAGACATACTGTCTACACATATGGTCAAGCTGAGACTGGCATCACAGCCTGGCCAGTCAGAGGGAGGGATGAGGACCGATGACTGCGATGCAGGCGGACGGCCGTGCCTATGACGTAATCGATCTGTCGTCGCGCAAGTTTTGGGCCACCACAGCGGCGGAGCGGGAACGCTCGTTCGCAGTGTTGCGGTCCGAACGCCCGGTGAGCTGGCACCCTCCGGTCGAGGATGCGCTGATGCACGATCCCAACGACCCTGGCTACTGGGCCGTCACCCGGCGCGCCGACATCGTCACCGTCAGCCGCAACAACGAGGTGTTCCTGTCCGGCAAGGGGGTGCTGTTCGAGACCGTCCCCGAGGAGTTGCTCGAGGCGTCGCAGTCCTTCCTGGCCATGGACCCGCCCCGGCACACCAAGCTGCGCAAGCTGGTCAGCGCCGCGTTCACCCCGCGCCAGGTCCGTCGCATCGAGGAGTCGATAAAGGCCAACGCCAAGGCCATCGTCGAGGAGTTCAAGGCGGCCGGTTCCGGCGCCGATTTCGTCGAATACTGCGCCAAGGAACTGCCCATCCGCACCTTGTCCGACATGGTGGGCATCCCGGAGGCCGAACGCCACAAGGTCGCCCACGCCGCCGATGCGTTGGTGTCCTGGGCGGACCCGGTGTATCTCGACGGACGCGAACCGCTGCAGGTGCTGTTCGAGAACCAGATCTATCTGCATCAGGTCGCCCTGCAACTGGCCGCCGAGCGCCGCGAGAATCCCGGCGAAGACCTGTTCAGTGGCCTGGTCAACGCCGAAGTGGACGGCGAGCGACTGTCGGATGCCGATGTGGCGGCATTCTTCGTGCTGCTCGCCGTGGCCGGCAACGACACCACCCGCCAGACCGCCAGTCACGCGATAAAAGCCCTCACCGACTTCCCCGACCAGCGGGCCTGGCTGGCAGCGGCTTTCGAGGATCGGATCGGGACGGCGGTAGAGGAGTTCATCCGGTGGGCCACCCCGGTCATGACCTTCCGGCGCACGGCCGCAACGGATTTCGAGCTAGGCGGCCAGACCATCCGAGCGGGGGAGAAGGTGGTGATGTTCTATGCGTCCGCTAACTGGGACACCGAGGCATTCGACCATCCCGAGCGTTTCGACCTGAGCCGCAACCCCAACCCGCATGTGGGCTTCGGTGGCGGTGGAGTGCACTTCTGCCTAGGTGCTCATGTCGCGCGAGCGCAACTTCGCGCACTGTTCGGCGAGTTACTCCAACAGGTACCCGATGTTCAGGCGGGCGAGCCGGAATACCTGGCGGGCAACTTCATTCACGGCGTCCGCCGCCTGCCCTGCACGTTCTAACGCGTTAGCGTCTGAGAGCCGACCGCGCTAACTCGCCGGCGAGCAGCGTGAGCAGTTCCGAACAGCCACCGTCGACTTTCACGTTGGCCAACGCATCGCCCCGGGTGGGGCCGCGGTTGACGATCGCGACGGGGATGCCGAGTGAGACGGCGTGACGGACGAACCGGTAACCGGAGAACACGGTCAGCGACGAGCCCGCGACCAACAGCGCTTCAGCCTGATCGACGAGCTCATACGCCTGCGCCACAACGCGTTTCGGGACATTCTCGCCAAAGTAGACAATGTCGGGCTTGAGCATGCCGCCGCACGAGGGGCAGTCGACGTAGCGGAACGACGCGGTGTCGGCAACCGCCGCGTCGGCGTCCGGCGCCACCGCTATCCCGCCCACGTCCTCGGCCCGCTCGATGAACCCCGGGTTCAGCGCTTCGAGCTGCTCGGCCAGGGCGGCGCGGCTCGTCGTGTAACCACAACCCAGGCAGGCCACCCGCGCGTAGGTGCCGTGCAGGTTGACCACATTTCGGCTGCCCGCCTTCGTGTGCAGCAGGTCGACGTTCTGGGTGATCACACCGGTCACCACGCCGCACCGTTCCAGTTCCGCCAGCGCCCGGTGCCCGGCGTTGGGCTGCGTCTCGTCCATGTGCCGCCAGCCCACGTGGTTGCGAGCCCAGTAGCGCTGCCGAAATGCCGGGTCCGAGGTGAACTGGCGGATAGTCATAGGGTTGCTCGGCGGTGAATCGGGGCCGCGGTAGTCGGGTATGCCCGAGTCGGTGGACAGCCCGGCACCCGTCAGCACCGCGACCTTGCGGCCGGCCAGGAGCGCGACGAGCTCGGGAGATTCCACAACGCCGAGCGTAGTTGCCCGCGGCGGGCTGATTGCGGTTCCGAAGGTGTGGGTAATTCGGCGACAGGACCCCGCCACGCAAGAATGAGAGGCGATGAACTTCTACTCCGCATACCAGCACGGGTTCGTGCGCGTCGCCGCGTGCACGCAACACACCACCATCGGCGACCCGGCCGCCAATGCCGAGTCAGTACTGGGATTGGCGCGCGAGTGTCACAAGGAGGGCGTCGCGCTGGCGGTTTTCCCCGAGCTGACCCTGACCGGTTATTCCATAGAGGACATCCTGCTGCAGGACACCCTGCTCGAAGCCGTCGAGCGGGCGCTGCTCGACATCGTCGAGGCCTCCGCGGACCTGTTGCCCGTCCTGGTGGTGGGCGCGCCGTTGCGCCGCCTGCACCGCATCTACAACACCGCGGTAGTCATCCATCGCGGTGCGGTGCTCGGGGTGGTGCCCAAGTCGTACCTGCCCACGTATCGGGAGTTCTACGAAAGCCGCCAGATCGCACCCGGTGACGATGAGCGGGGCACGATCCGACTCGGCGGCACGGAAGTCCCGTTCGGTCCCGACCTGTTGTTCGCCGCGTCCGACCTGCCTGGCTTTGTGCTGCACGTCGAGATCTGCGAGGACATGTTCGTCCCGGTCCCGCCCAGCGCGGAGGCGGCGCTGGCGGGTGCGACGGTGCTGGCCAATCTGTCCGGGAGTCCGATCACCATTGGGCGGTCCGAGGATCGCTCCCTACTGGCGCGCTCGGCGTCGGCGAGATGTCTGGCCGCCTACGTCTATGCCGCCGCCGGCGAAGGCGAATCCACCACCGATCTGGCGTGGGACGGCCAGACCATGATCTGGGAAAACGGCACCCAGCTCGCGGGTTCCGAGCGCTTTCCCAAGGGCGAGCGCCGGTCCGTCGCCGACGTCGACCTCCAGTTGCTTCGCTCGGAGCGCCTGCGGATGGGGACCTTCGACGACAACAGGCGCCACCACCGCGGCACGACGGATTCGTTCCGCCGCCTTGAGTTTCGGCTCGACCCCCCGACCGGCGATATCGGCCTACTGCGCCACATCGAACGGTTCCCGTTCGTCCCGGCCAATCGCGAACGGCTGGAACAGGATTGCTACGAGGCCTACAACATCCAGGTGGCGGGGCTGGAGCAACGGTTGCGCGCATTGAACTATCCGAAGGTGGTCATCGGCGTGTCCGGTGGGCTGGACTCGACACACGCACTGATCGTCGCGGCCAAGGCCATGGACCGCGAAGGTCGGCCGCGCAGCGACATCCTCGGATTCACACTGCCCGGATTCGCCACCGGCGAGCACACCAAAGGCAACGCCACGAGGCTGGCGCGCGCCCTGGGCATCACGTTCGGAGAGATCGACATCCGCGAGACCGCAAAGCGGATGTTCGAGGAGATGGGGCATCCGTTCGCGCGCGGCGAGAAGGTGTATGACATCACCTTCGAAAACGTGCAGGCCGGTCTGCGCACCGACTACCTCTTCCGGTTGGCCAACCAGCGCGGCGGGATCGTGCTGGGGACGGGTGATCTGTCCGAGCTGGCGCTGGGTTGGTCGACATACGGTGTCGGCGACCAGATGTCGCACTACAACGTCAACGGCGGTGTGCCGAAGACACTTATCCAGCATCTGATCCGCTGGGTCATCTCGTCGAATCAGTTCGAAGACGAGGTGTCCGAAGTGCTGCAGTCGGTCGTCGACACCAAGATCACTCCCGAATTGGTTCCGTCGGGGGAGGAGGAAGACCTGCAGGACAGTGAGGCGAAGGTCGGGCCCTATGCGCTGCAGGACTTTTCCTTGTTCCAGGTGCTGCGCTACGGATTCCAGCCGTCGAAGATCGCCTTCCTCGCCTGGCACGCGTGGAGCGATCCCGAGCGAGGCGATTGGCCGCCCGGTTTTCCCGAGGGCAACCGTCCGGCCTACGACCTGGCGGCCATCAAGCATTGGCTGGGTGTGTTCGCGCAGCGGTTTTACTCGTTCAGTCAATTCAAACGATCGGCGCTGCCCAACGGTCCCAAGGTTTCTCACGGTGGGTCGCTGTCGCCGCGCGGGGACTGGCGCGCCCCGTCGGACATGTCGGCGCGTATCTGGCTCGACGAGATCGAACGCGAAATCCCTTGAGCGGGTGGGCTAGTACCCGTCACAGAGGGTGTCGATAGCATCGGCGTCCGGAGCGCAGTCACCTGCGCCGGGTACCAGAGTGGCCAGAGCGCCTGCGGCACAGGCACGTCGCAACGCGTGCCGCCGTTGGACGGCCGAGCCGGGGTCGCGTGGCCAATTCGCCGCCAGCACACCGGCGAACACGTCACCCGCCCCAGCGGTGTCGACCGCCTCAACTGGCGGGGCGGGGACCTCGAACTCGCCGTCACGACCGATGTACCGCGCTCCGCTCTTACCCAACGTGACGACGAAATGGTCTGGCCGCCACGGCCAGTCGTCGGCCTCGGCCTCGTTGACGATGACGACGTGGGCGCTGGCCGCCAACTCGGCCAGGGCGTTGCGGTCGGCGCTTGCCGGCGACGCATTGACCATGACAACGGCCCCGGCATCATGGGCCGCCCGTGCCGCCGCGACGGCGGTCGCGAGAGGACTCTCAATGAAGATGTCAAGCCGCCGACTGTGTGATTGGGGGTGAGTCGGGTTGCCAGGTGCGGTTGTCACGGATGAGCGCGTAGAGGACGTTGGTGCGGCGTCGCGCCAGGCAGATGGTGGCCGCGATCGGTCGTTTTCCTTCGTTCCGTTTGCGCTGGTAATAGGCCTTGGAAAGCGGGTCGCAGCGGATGGCGGTGAGCGCGGACATGTACATGACCCGGCGCAGTCGTCGGCTGTAGCGCTTCGGGTGTGCAGGCGTCCAGTGCGTTTCCCGAGTCGCGAGACCGGGGCCAGCCCGGCCCACGCCGCGAGTTGGTCAGCCGACTCGATCAGGGCGGGGTCACCAACAGCGGCCAGGAATTCGGCGCCGAGCCGAAATCCCATGCCGGGCATGCTGGTGATTACTTCAGCAAGTGGATGGCGGCGAAATCGGCCCTCGATGTCGGCGTCGGTGGTCTTGATGCGTTCATCGAGGGAGATCACCTCCTGGGCCAGTTGTGCGACCAGCCCAGCGGCGACTTCTTCGCCCGGCAGGCGCACCGTCTGGGTCTTCGCCGCAGCCACGGCCGCCGCTGCGATTGCAGCGGCGTTACACCCCGGCATCGGCCAGCACCCGCGTCAGCCGCGAAAGGCCGCTCTGCCGAATGGCTTTCGGACGCTGGTAGCGCGCCAGCAGCACCACCCAACCACGATCCTGGGTCAGCTGAGCTGCTCGCTCCAGGGCCGGGCAGACCGCTACCAGCTGTTGACGCAGCCGGTTGATGGTGCGGGTGCGATCAGCCACCAGATCAGTCCGATGGGCGGTCAGCATCCGCAGTTCGGTGATCACGTCATCGCCGGGGTGCAGCACCGGCAGATCGGCACCGCGCATCCGGGATTGATCGGCGATCACCCGCGCGTCCTTGGCGTCGGTCTTGGCCTCCCCGCCGCGGTAGGTCGCCGAGGCCTGCCACACCTGGCGGCCCGCCAGATAGCGCACCGACTTGCCGGCATCGGCGAGCACCGTCAACAACAGGGTGGCGTAGACGGTGGTCAGATCCACTGTCCAAGACACCTGCCCACCGAGCTTGTCCACATCGGAAACAAGTCCACGGATCTGTTGCTCGTCGTTGACGAACTTTCGGGAAAGCACCACCGCACCGTGGTCATCGACCACGCACACCCAGTGATGCTCCTTGCCGACGTCCACACCAGCCCACAACTGGACCGCAGTCATCTCGCCTCTATTCGCTTGTCTGCCAACATGTTCCCCACGGACCACCCCGCCAGCATTTCCTTAAACAAGCGATCACATCGCAGATCTCAATCAGCGGCCAGAGAAGTCCAAGCGGGTCGGGCGGCCAGTCCTCTCAAGCCGCACCATCAAGCCGGCAACACACCAACAACCTCACCCGACCCGCCCGGGTCACAGCACAACGTAACAACACGAAGTAACTGCACCTACGAACTTAAGGAATCTCCAACTGGGTCAGCAGCACGTCGCATTCGGCGGCGGCCGCCGGCGCGACCTCCAGTTGTGCGTTGGCCCCCGCCGCCACCACGATCGTGTTCTCACCGTGGGCATCCACCACGATCATCGCCCTCCCACTCGGCCCGGACACCGTGCTGATGCCGTCCAGGCCAACGCCGTTGGCGAGCAGGTGAGCCCGCAACTCATCAGCGGCCGCGTCGTCACCGAACGCGCCGACGAACTGCACGTGGGCGCCCGCGCGCGCGGCGGCTACCGCCTGGTTGGCTCCCTTGCCGCCGGGTGCGTGGCTCATCGATGAAGCCAGCACCGTCTCACCCGGCCTCGGCAACACAGCGACCTCGAACCGCAAATCCAAGTTCACGCTGCCTACCACGCAGACTCGCGTCGTCATGCCCACAACGTAGTCGCAAGGTAGTCACAGAAGGCTGTCGCAGGCCGCCGAGAATCCCGAATATTAGCTGTTCGGCACGCTAGTCTGCTGCGGGGGAACAGAGAGGGAAGGCTATTGACGTCGGGCGAGAGTGAAAAGGCAGACCCGGGACCGGCGGATGAAGCCGCCGAAGTCCAGCCACCTCGGGCCCGCGGTTTCAGCCGAGGCAGGGTCCGGCGCCGCCGGATCCGGGTGAGCATCCAGTCCAAACTCATGCTGCTGCTGTTGTTGTCGAGCATCCTTTCGGTCGCAGCGGTGGTCGTCGTCGGTTTCCAATCCGGTCGGGGCTCGCTCCAACACGCGGCCTACGAGCGACTGACCGAACTGCGCGAGGCGCAGAAGCGCGCGGTGGAAACCCTGTTCGCGGACCTGACCAATTCGTTGACCATCTACGCGCGTGGCCTGACGGCGATCGATGCGGTCGCCCAATTCACTGCCGGCTTCGACAAGTTGGCCGAGGCCAAAATCAACCCCGCGCAACAACAGGCGATCGTCAACTACTACGAAAACCAATTGATCAAACCGGTTCAGCGCCTGACTGGTGAACAACTCGACATCAAGGCGTTGCTGCCCACGTCGCCCGCGCAGCAATACCTTCAGGCGTACTACACCGCGCCGTTCACTTCGGACGCCGATTCGATGCGACAAGATGATGCCGGCGACGGCAGCGCGTGGTCGGCGGCCAATGCCCAATTCAACGGCTACTTCCGCGAAATCGTCACCCGGTTCCAATACGACGACGCCGTATTGCTGGATACCAGGGGCAACATCGTCTACAGCCTCAGCAAGGACCCCGATCTAGGCACCAACATCTTGACGGGGCCGTACCGCGAGTCGAATCTGCGCGACGCGTACCTCAAGGCGTTGAGCGCCAACGCGGTCGACTTCACCTGGATCACCGACTTCAAGCCGTACCAGCCGCAACTCAACGTCCCCACAGCATGGCTGGTGGCGCCGGTAACGGCGAACGGCAAGACCGAAGGCGTCTTGGCGCTACCGTTGCCCATCGCCAAGATCAACCGGATCATGACGGCGAACAAGCAGTGGAAGGCCGCCGGGATGGGCGAGGGGACCGAGACGTTCCTCGCCGGCCCGGACAGTCTGATGCGCTCCGATTCGCGACTCTTCCTCGATGACCCTCAGGAGTACAAGCGCGAGGCAGTGGCCGCGGGAACCCCGGCTGACGTGGTGGACCAGGCCATCAAGATCGGCGGCACGACGCTGTGGCAGGCTGTTGGCAGCGAGGGAGTGCGCAACGCCCAGCGCGGACAGACCGGAATCGTGTCCGCCACCGATTACACCGGCCACCGTGAGCTAGAAGCCTACGCCCCCTTGGAAATTCCCAATTCGGATCTGCATTGGGTAATCCTGGCGACGCGAGACCACTCCGAGGCGTTCGCGGCCGCGTCGGCTTTCAGCAAGGCCCTGGTGTTGGTCACTGTCGTGATGATCTTCGTGATCTGCGTGGCCTCGATGCTGGTTGCCCAGGCGATGGTGCGGCCGATTCGTCGGCTCGAGGCCGGCACGCAGAAGATCAGCTCCGGCGATTACGAAGTCAAGATCCCGGTCACCTCGCGCGACGAAATCGGCGATCTCACTGCGGCATTCAACGAGATGAGCCGAAATCTCGAGATCAAGGAAGAACTGCTCAACGAGCAGCGTAGGGAAAACGATCGGCTGTTGCTGTCGATGATGCCCGAGCCGGTGGTGCAGCGCTACCGCGAGGGTGAAGAGACCATCGCACAAGAACACCAGGACGTCAGCGTGATTTTCGCCGAAATCCTGGGCGTCGACGAGATATCCAGCGACATGTCGGGCAACGAGTTGGTCGGTATACTCGACGATTTGGTAAGGCAATTCGACTCGGCGGCGGAATCGCTTGGTGTCGAACGCATCCGGACGCTGCACAACGGCTATCTGGCCAGTTGCGGGGTCACCACCCCGCGCCTGGACAACATCGCCCGGACCGTCGACTTCGCCATCGAGATGCGGCGCATCATCGAAAGGTTCAACCGTCCGAGCGGCCATGCCCTGCGCCTACGTGCCGGGATCAACACCGGCGACGTCGTCAGCGGACTGGTCGGGCGGTCCAGCGTTGTTTATGACATGTGGGGCGCGGCGGTCAGCATGGCCTACCAAATGCACGCCGGCGCACCGCAACCCGGCATCTATGTCACCGCGCAGGTGTACGAGGCGATGCGGGATGTGCGCAAGTTCACCCAGGCAGGGACGGTCACGGTCGATGGAGAAGAACAGCCAATCTACCGGTTGTTGGAGCGGTCATGAATATCTTTGATGCGTCGTGGTTCTACTGGGCCGTCGGCATCGCGATCGGGTTGCCCGTCGGTCTGATCATCCTCACCGAGTTGCACCAAGTCCTGGTCCGCAGGAACAGTCACCTGGCCCGACAGGTGAGCCTGATGCGCAACTACCTGCTGCCGTTGGGCGCGCTGCTGCTCATCCTCGTCAAGGCTTCACAGGTACCGCCCGGCGACGGGTTCGTGCGTGTCCTCACCACGATCTTCGGCTTCCTGGTGCTGGTGCTGCTGTTGTCCGGGCTCAATGCCACGGTGTTTCAGTCTGCGCCGCAAGAAAGTTGGCGTAAGCGCCTACCCGCCATCTTCCTGGATGTCGCCCGGTTCGCGCTGATCGGCGCCGGGTTGGCGGTAATCCTGTCCTACATCTGGGGTGTTCGGGTGGGCGGCGTGTTCACCGCGCTGGGCGTCACGTCGGTGGTCATCGGCCTGATGCTGCAGAATTCCGTCGGCCAGATCGTGTCGGGATTGTTCATGCTGTTCGAGCAGCCCTTCCGCATCGACGACTGGCTGGACACACCGACCGCACGGGGGCGCGTTGTCGAGGTGAACTGGCGCGCGGTGCACATCGAGACCGCGACGGGGCTGCGGATCACGCCCAACTCGATGTTGGCCACCACATCGTTCACCAACCTCAGCCGCCCCGCCGGCGCGCACAAGTGCACCATTGCAACGAAATTCGCCACCACCGACCCACCAAACCAGGTGTGCGCGATGCTGACGCGAGTCGCCAGCGGGCTACCCCAGCTGAGACGCGGAGCCTTGCCACCGACCACCGTGGCGTTGGGCGACGGCGCGTATGAGACCACGGTGCGACTCAAGTCGCCGGCCGACGACGGCGCGGTCCGGGCGACCTTCCTGCCGTGGGTCTGGTACGCGTCGCGCCGCGCCGGGTTGCACCTGGACGGGGCCAACGACGAATTCTCGACCCCCGACCGGGTTTGGGATGCCCTGGACTCGGTGGTGGGCCCGGAGTTGCGCCTGTCTCTCGTCGAGAAGCGGGCACTGGCGTCCTACGCGCGGGTCGTCCGGTACGGCGCCGACGAAGTGGTGCAACATCCGGGCATTGTCCCTAAAGGGATGTCATTCATCGTGGCCGGCAGCCTTCGGCTTACCGCGACAACGGCAGACGGTTCGGTGGTGCCGTTGTCCACCCTCTACCAGGGCGCTTTCTTGGGCGTAACCGCGCTGACCCGGCAACCCAACCCCACCGGCGCGGTGGCGTTGGAGGAGGTGACCGTGCTGGAGATCGACCGGGAACACCTCGAGCACGTCGTGATGAACAAGCCGACGTTGCTGCAGGAGTTGAGTCGGCTCATCGACGAGCGCCACAGCAAGGCCCATCGAGCCATTCGCGGCGAACGGGTCGCCTAGCAGGCCGAGCGTCAGGGTCTCGCTCCCGCCTCGACACGTGCTGGCAGTCGAACGCCAGCTGACCCAACCCGACTGAGCAGCGCTAAGCCCGATATCCTGGGCTAATGAGTCTGGAAGCTCCGGCGCTGCCCGATCTGCGTCAAGAGGTGCACGACGCTGCGCGCCGCGCCCGGGTTGCCGCCCGCGTATTGGCCACGCTGCCGACTGCCGTCAAAGACCGCGCGCTGCACGCCGCCGCCGACGAGATTTTGGCCCACACCACCGAGATCCTGGCAGCGAACACCGAAGACCTCGACGCCGCCAGGGCTGCCGACACTCCGGCCGCGATGCTCGACCGGCTGGCCCTCAACCCTCAGCGCATCGACGGGATCGCGTCCGGCCTGCGCCAGGTCGCCGGGCTGCCCGACCCGGTCGGTGAGGTGCTGCGTGGTTCGACCCTGCCCAATGGCCTGCAGCTGCGTCAGCAGCGAGTTCCGCTCGGCGTGGTTGGAATGATCTACGAGGGCCGTCCCAACGTCACCGTCGACGCGTTCGGCCTGACCCTCAAGTCCGGCAACGCCGCGCTGCTGCGCGGCAGCTCCTCGGCGGCCAAATCCAACGCGGCCCTGGTCAAAGTGCTGCGCTCGGCGCTGGTCGGCCAGGACCTGCCCGCAGACGCCGTCCAGTTGCTGTCGTCGGCCGACCGGTCCACGGTCACCCATCTGATCCAGGCCCGCGGCCTGGTCGACGTGGCGATTCCGCGTGGGGGAGCGGGTTTGATCGACGCCGTCGTCCGCGATGCCCAGATACCGACCATCGAGACCGGCGTCGGCAACTGTCACGTGTATGTGCACGAAGCCGCCGACCTCGACGTGGCCGAGCGCATCCTGCTCAACTCGAAGACCCGCCGGCCCAGCGTCTGCAATGCCGCCGAGACTCTGTTGGTGGATGCGGCCATCGCCGAACACGCGCTGCCGCGGCTGCTGAACGCGCTGCAGGACGCCGGTGTCACCGTGCATCTGGATCCGGCTGAGGACGACCTGCGGCGCGAGTACCTGGCGATGGACATCGCGGTGGCGGTGGTGGACGGCGTGGACGCGGCCGTCGCCCACATCAACGAGTACGGCACCGGCCACACCGAGGCCATCGTGACCACGAATCTTGCTGCCGCTCAACGGTTTACCGAACAGATCGATGCCGCCGCGGTGATGGTCAACGCCTCCACGGCATTCACCGACGGCGAGCAGTTCGGGTTCGGCGCCGAGATCGGCATCTCCACGCAGAAGCTGCACGCTCGCGGCCCGATGGGGCTACCGGAACTGACCTCGACCAAGTGGATCGTGTGGGGGTCGCCCACCACAGGCCACATCCGTCCGGCCTGACGCGCCCCTGCATTAGGAGAGTCCACCATGAGCGTGCCCGCACGTTCCGTGCCGCTGTTCGCCGACATCGCGGACGTCTCGCGCCGCCTGGCCGAGACCGGATACCTGCCCGACACAGCGACGGCGACGGCGGTCTTTCTCGCCGACCGGCTCGGTAAGCCGCTGCTGGTGGAAGGCCCCGCCGGCGTCGGAAAGACGGAACTGGCCCGCGCCATCGCGCAAGCCACCGGCTCCGGTCTGGTCCGGCTGCAGTGCTACGAGGGCGTCGACGAGGCCCGCGCGCTGTACGAGTGGAACCACGCCAAGCAGATCCTGCGCATTCAGGCCGAATCGGGTGACTGGGAGTCGACCAAGGACGACGTGTTCAGCGAGGAGTTCCTGCTGCAGCGCCCGCTGCTGACCGCGATTCGGCGCACCGAACCGACCGTGCTGCTCATCGACGAAACCGACAAGGCCGACATCGAGATCGAGGGCCTGCTGCTGGAGGTGCTCTCCGACTTCGCGGTGACCGTTCCGGAACTCGGCACCATCACCGCGACCCGTACGCCGCTGGTCGTGCTCACCTCGAACGCCACCCGCGAGCTGTCCGAGGCGCTCAAGCGCCGCTGCCTGTTCCTGCACATCGCTTTCCCGACGCCCGAACTGGAACGTCGCATCCTGTTGTCCCGCGTTCCGGAACTGCCGCAGCATCTGGCCGAGGAGCTGGTCCGCATCATCGGCGTGCTGCGCGGGATGCAGCTCAAGAAGGTGCCGTCGATCGCCGAGACCATCGACTGGGGACGCACCCTGCTCGCCCTCGGCCTGGACACCATCGACGACGCGGTCGTCGCGGCCACCCTGGGTGTGGTCCTCAAACACCAATCCGACCAGCAGCGCGCGGCCGGGGAGCTCAGGCTCAACTGACGGAAGGGCTGAACCATGGCATCGCGACGGATCCGCCCGCGCCGCCCCCTGGCCCCGCACGGACTGCCGGGACACCTGGTGGGTTTTGTGGAAGCCCTTCGGGCAAGCGGGATTTCGGTGGGTCCGTCGGAGACGGTGGACGCCGGGCGGGTGATGGCCGTGCTCGGCCTGGGCGAACGCGAGGTGCTGCGCGAGGGTCTGGCGTGCGCGGTGCTACGCCGGCCTGACCACCGTGAGACGTACGACGCGCTGTTCGATCTGTGGTTCCCCGCGGCACTGGGTGCCCGCGCGGTGGTTCTAGAAGGGGGCGCTGACGACTCCGACTCCGACGGTCTGCCGCCCGACGACGTCGAGGCGATGCGGCAGATGCTGCTGGATCTGCTCACCGACAACCCCGAGCTGGCCGACATGGACGAGCGACTGGTCGCCATGATCGCCCGCATCGTCGAGGCCTACGGAAAATACAACTCCAGCCGCGGTCCGTCCTTCTCGTCGTATCAGGCGCTCAAGGCGATGGCGTTGGACGAGTTGGAGGGCAAGCTGCTGGCCGGTCTGCTCGCCCCGTACGGCGACGAACCGTCACCCAGTCAGGAGCAGATCGCCAAAGCGCTTGCCGCGCAACGGATTGCTCAACTGCGCAAGATGGTTGACGCCGAAACCAAGCGCCGCACCGCCGAGCAGCTGGGTCGTGAGCACGTCCAGATGTACGGCATTCCCCAGCTGTCGGAGAACGTCGAGTTTTTGCGCGCGTCCGGTGAACAGCTGCGCCAGATGCGACGGGTGGTGGCGCCGTTGGCGCGCACGTTGGCGACCAGGTTGGCCGCGCGACGTCGTCGGGCCCGGGCGGGTTCGATCGATCTGCGTAAAACCCTGCGCAAGTCGATGTCCACCGGTGGTGTGCCGATCGACGTCGTGCTGAAAAAGCCACGTCCGGCGCGTCCGGAGCTGGTGGTGCTGTGCGATGTGTCGGGCTCGGTCGCTGGTTTCAGCCACTTCACCCTGTTACTGGTACACGCGCTGCGCCAACAGTTTTCGCGGGTTCGAGTGTTCGCCTTCATCGACACGACCGACGAGGTGACGCACATGTTCGGCCCGGAAGCCGACCTGGCCGTGGCGATTCAGCGGATCACCCGGGAGGCCGGCGTCTACAGCCGCGACGGGCACTCCGACTACGGCAACGCGTTCGTCTCGTTCGTGCAGAACTTCCCGAATGTGCTCTCACCCCGCAGCTCGCTCCTGGTACTGGGCGACGGACGCACCAATTACCGCAACCCGGCCGTCGACGTGCTGGACGACATGGTGACCGCCGCCCGGCACGCGCACTGGCTCAACCCTGAGCCTCGACACCTCTGGGGCAGCGGCGACTCGGCGGTGCCGCGCTACGAGGAAGTCATCACCATGCACGAATGCCGGTCGGCCAAGCAGCTTGCGACGGTGATCGACCAGCTGCTGCCGGTCTGACCTTCGTCCGCCGAGCGTCACGCCAGGGTGACCCTCGCCTGCCACCGCCACGCTGGCGTGACGCTCGACGAACGTCAGCGTGTCTTCTGAAACACCAACCAGCGCAATTCGATCGGACTCGACTCCCGAGCGACCGGGAACACGTCCAGACCACTGATCCAGTTCTCATACCAACCGGTGGGCGGCCAGGCGCCGGGCGGCAGGTTCTCTTTCTCGTAGTCGTAGACCGAGTCGTCGGCGACCAGTTCGAGCGGAAGTCCGCCCGCCGCCCTCGCCATCTCGTGCCGGGTGAAGATGGCCGAGTACACCTGCTGCCCGAACTCACGCGCGGCTTGGTCAGGGACGTAGCCGCCGGCCGCCAGGAAGGTGCTGAAGACGATGCGTCCACCGGGGGCCAGGCACTCGGCGGCGAGCTCGAACAGGCCACGCAATTGTTGCGTGTTCCGGAAATCGGGGACCACCTCAGACAGTGCGATCAGCTGATAGTCCTGGCGCAGGTCCTGCGTGGTCTGGAAGACGTCACGCACGATGACCCGGATGTTGAGCGATTCCTTCTCGGCCGCGTCGCGAAGCAGCTCGGCGAACTTGGGGGTCAACTCCACCACGTCGACGGGATGCCCACGCCGGGCCAGCGGAAGGGCATTGCGCCCGGTACCCGGTCCGATCTCGAGCACCCGGCACGAGGCCGGATCCGGCGCCTCGTTGGCGAGGTCCCAGATGCGCGCGTCGGGTTCCTTTCCGAACAGCGGTGGTTCCCGGGTCTTGGTCCAGTTGTCATACGCCTCGGCCAGGCTCCACCAGCGGGCATTGACCTCGTAGTGCAGGGTGGGACCGACCGGAGCGTTGTACGTGATGACGATGCTCGACCGCGGGGAGGCCGAAAACGCCGCCGCCAGCTGGCCCTCGAGCACCTTACGCAGGTGGGCGAGTTCCTCTTCGTTGAACTTCCGACCCACGGACGCGAAGATCGTCTCGCACATATTCACGTACTCATCGATCAGGCTCGGAACAGCGGGCAGCGTGATGCTGCCTTGGACCTCCGACCGCGTGAAGAAGCGGCGGGTCATGGAGTCTCTGATCGTCTGCTGCGTCGGCTCTTCTGATTCGAGCGGCAAATTGGTCACAGACACCTTTTACACGATGTAGGGCCGATTGCGTACGTCTCCGACCAAACTGATTTGCCGCGGCCCACGATCCATCGGCGTCCTGGCGGTTTGCCTTGAGCCGCGCGGCGCGATTCACCTGCTCAAGTAAGCTGGCGAACCATGCAAAAGCGGCTGCGTCGGTTGGGGGTGATGGGCGGGACATTCGATCCCATCCATCACGGCCACCTGGTCGCCGCGAGCGAAGTGGCCGACCGGTTCGAGCTCGACGAGGTCGTGTTCGTGCCCAGTGGGCAGCCATGGCAGAAGGAGCGACGGGTCTCACCGGCCGAGGACCGCTACCTGATGACGGTGATTGCCACCGCCTCCAACCCACAGTTCTCGGTGAGCAGGGTCGACATCGACCGCGGCGGCCCCACCTACACCATCGACACCCTGCGCGACCTGCGCGCCCTCAACCCGGACGCACAGCTGTACTTCATCACCGGCGCCGACGCGCTGGCGTCGATATTGTCCTGGCAGGGTTGGGAGGGGTTGTTCGAGCTGGCGCGGTTCGTCGGGGTCAACCGACCTGGTTACGAGTTGAGCCACGACCACATCACCGCCGTCCTGACGAATCTGGCCGAGGATGCCGTGACCTTGTTGGAAATTCCGGCGCTCGCGATCTCTTCAACCGACTGCCGTCAGCGCGCCGAGGAAGGCCGGCCGCTGTGGTACCTGATGCCTGACGGTGTCGTGCAGTACATATCGAAGCGTCAGCTTTATCGGGAGCCCAAGATCGCCCCTACTGTGACCGCGGGGAACACCTCATGAGCGCCAACCAGGAAGCCATCGACATGGCGAGGGTGGCCGCCAGGGCGGCGGCCGCCAAGCTCGCCAACGACGTCATCGTCATCGACGTCTCCAATCAGTTGGTGATCACCGACTGTTTCGTCATCGCCTCGGCATCCAACGAACGGCAGGTCAACGCGATCGTCGACGAGGTCGAGGAACAGATGCGCCGGGCGGGTTACAAACCGGCGCGCCGCGAGGGCGCCCGGGAAGGCCGGTGGACGCTGCTGGACTACCGGGACATCGTCGTCCACATCCAGCACCAGGACGACCGCGACTTCTATGCGCTGGACCGGCTGTGGGCCGACTGCCCGGTGGTTCCGGTGGATCTGGACGCCGCCGAGCCCCCCGAGTCGCCTGAGACGCCTGAGACGCCGTCCGAAGGGCACACGCGATGAGGGTGCGCAGGCTCGTGATGCTCAGGCACGGCCAAACCGACTACAACCTCGGCAGCCGGATGCAGGGCCAGTTGGACACCGACCTGAGCGAATTGGGCCGCGCGCAGGCGGTCGCCGCCGCCGAGGTGCTGGGCAAACTGCAGCCGCTGCTGATCATGTCGTCGGATCTGCGCCGGGCCTATGAGACCGCGATCAAGCTGGGGGAGCGGACCGGCCTCGAGGTCCGGGTGGACAGCAGGCTGAGGGAAACCCACCTCGGTGATTGGCAGGGATTGACCCACGCCGAGATCGACGACGAGTCGCCGGGTGCCCGCCTGGCCTGGCGCGAGGACGCCACCTGGGCACCCCACGGCGGGGAGAGTCGGGTAGACGTTGCCGCCCGCAGTCGGCCGTTGGTCGCCGAGTTGGTGGCCAATGAGCAGGAGTGGGGGAGGGCCAGTGCGCCAGATCCACCCGTCGTGTTGGTCGCTCACGGCGGGTTGATCGCCGCGCTGTCCGCGGCGTTGTTGAAGCTGCCGGTAGCCAACTGGCCAGCCCTGGGCGGCATGGGCAACGCCAGCTGGGTGCAGCTGAGCGGACACTCGGAGCCAGAGGCTCCGTTCGAAGACATCCGGTGGCGACTGGATGTGTGGAACGCTTCGGCGCAGGTTGCCAACGATGTCCTCTGAGCCTCAAGCCAAGCCGGTTCTGCTGGTGTTCGCCGACTCGCTGGCCTATTACGGCCCAACCGGCGGCCTGCCCGCGGACGATCCTCGCATCTGGCCCAACATCGTTGCGTCGCAACTAGGTTGGGATTTGGAGTTGATCGGCCGCATCGGTTGGACCTGCCGGGATGTCTGGTGGGCGGCAACCCAGGATCCGCGTGCCTGGGCGGCGCTGCCGCGGGCCGGCGCGGTGGTGTTCGCCACCGGCGGGATGGATTCGTTGCCGTCGGTGTTGCCGACGGCCTTGCGCGAGCTCATCCGCTATGTGCGTCCACCCTGGCTGCGACGCTGGGTCCGCGACGGCTATGGCTGGCTGCAACCGCGGCTTTCACCGATCGCCAGGTCAGCGCTGCCGCCGCATCTGACCGCGGAGTATCTCGAAACCACCCGTGGTGCAATCGCATTCAACCGGCCGGGTATCCCGATCGTGGCGTCGCTGCCGTCGGTGCATATCGCCGATACCTACGGCAGGGCGCACCATGGCCGCGCGGGGACAGTGGCGGCGATTACGGAATGGGCCGAACAGCACGACATTCCGCTGGTGGATCTCAAAGCCGCTGTCGCAGAACAGGTCATGAGTGGCCGCGCCAACCCCGACGGCATTCACTGGAACTTCGAAGCGCACCAAGGGGTCGCCGAACTGATGCTCAAAGCGCTGGCCGAAGCCGGGGTGCCAACCGAAAAATGGCGTCCATGACGGTCGTCGTGGTGACCGACTCCGCTGCTCGCCTGCCGGTCGAACTGCGGGAGAAGTGGGCAATCCGCGAGGTGCCGCTGCATATCCTGCTTGAGGACGCCGACCTGCGTGACGGTGTGGACGAAGTGCCCGAGGACATCCATGAGCGGCAGGCCACGACGGCCGGGGCCACGCCGGCCGAACTTGCCCACATCTATCAACAGGCATTGGCGGACAGCGGCGGCGATGGCGTGGTGGCCGTACACATTTCGTCGGCGTTGTCGGGCACCTACGGCACCGCCGAACGCACCGCAGCCGACCTCGACCCGGCCGTGCGCGTCGTCGACTCGAAGTCCGCGGCCATGGGCACCGGGTTTTCGGCGCTGGCCGCCGCGCAGGCCGCTGCCGCCGGGGAGGACCTGGATTCCGTTGTGCGGGCAGCGAACACGGCGGTGGAACGCACGCATGCGTTCGTGTTGGTCCACCGGCTGGACAACCTGCGCCGCAGCGGACGCATAGGTGGCGCTTCGGCGTGGCTGGGTACGGCGCTTTCGCTCAAGCCGCTGCTGAAGATCGATGACGGCAAACTCGTTCTGGCGCAACGCGTTCGCACCGTCCGGCACGCGACCGAGGCGATGATCGACCGGGTCTGTGCGGTGATCGGCGACGGCCGCGCCGCACTGGCCGTGCATCACGTCGCCAATCTCGACGGCGCCGAGGACCTCGCGGACAAGTTGGCCCAGCGGCTACCGTCCTGCGAGCCCGCGGTCATCACGCCCCTGGGCGCGGTGCTTGCCCTGCATGTCGGCGCGGGCGCGCTGGCGGTGTGCCTGCAACTGGCCGACTAACCGACCCGGCAGAATTACGCGGTCGCCGCCGGCGCAGCGTGTTTGGCCGGGATCCGCGCATTGTCGCCGCGTGGGTGCACGACCTGTGGCCACCAGAACCAGCGGCCGAGCAGCGTCGCGATCGACGGCATCAACAGCGTGCGCACGATCAGCGTGTCCAGCAGCAGACCGATACACACCGTGGACCCGAACTGGCCGAGCACGCGCAATTCACTGCCCAGCATGGCGGCCATGGTGAAGGCGAACACCAGGCCCGCGGCCGTCACCACCCCACCGGTACCCGCCATGGATCGGATGATCCCGGTCTTGAGGCCGGCATGGATCTCCTCTTTGAACCGGGAGACCAGCAGCAGGTTGTAGTCGGAGCCGACGGCCAACAGGATGATGACCGACAGGGCCATGACGATCCAGTGGATCTTGATGCCGAACAGGTCCTGCCAGATGAGTACCGACAACCCGAACGACGCGGCGATGGAACTGGCCGCGGTGCCCACGATCACCAGCGCCGCAACGACACTGCGGGTGAGCAACAACATGATCATGAAGATCAGCGTCAGTGCCGACACCACCGCGATCATCAGGTCGTATTTCGCGCCGTCGTGCATGTCTTTGAAGGTCGCAGCGGTGCCGCCGAGATAGACCTTGGCGTCCGACAGCGACGACTGCTTGAGCGCCTCCTGCGCGGCCAACCGTTCGGAGTCGACGCGCGAGATCCCTTCCGGTGTCATCGGATCGCCCTGGTGGGTGATGAAGAAGCGCGCTGAGTGGCCGTCGGGGGACAGGAACATCCGCAGCCCGGTCTGGAAGTCCGGGTTGTCGAACGCTTCCGGCGGCAGGTAGAAGAAGTCGTCGTTCTTCGACTGGTCGAAGCTCTGACCCATCACCACGGCGGTGTTGCTCAGCGATTCCATCTGGTCGAGCATCGCCGAGAACGTCGCCTGCATCGTCAGCGTCAATGCTTTGGTGGTCTTCATCGTGGTGATCATTGGCGGGATCAGGACCAGCATCTCGTGCGTGGCCGCGGCCGTGCGCTGGATGTCCTTGGTCAGCAAGTCGAATTGCCCGGCCAGTTGGTCGAACCCGTCCAACGACTCGAAAAGCGACCGCAACGACCAGCAGATAGGAATGTCGAAGCAGTGCCGCTCCCAATAGAAGTAGCTGCGGATCGGCCGCCAGAAATCGTCGAAATCGGCGATGTGGTCGCGCAACCGGTTGGTGATCTGGGCGGTCTCCGCCGTGGTGCGGGCGCTGTCGTCGGCGGCGTTGGACAGGTCCTGGGTGACCTGATACATCCGCTCCATGGTCTCGATCATGAACTGCATCTCGTCGGCCATCTTGGTGATGTCCTTCATGCGGTCCTTGAGGAAGCCCATGTTCTGCATGGTCGTCTGACTCTGCATGCTGTTCTGAAAAGGTATGGAACTGTGCTGAATTGGGATTCCCAACGGCCTGGTGATGTCCTGCACCATCGCGATGCCGACGGTGCGCATCACGTTCTTGGCCACCCGGTCCAGCACCAGCATGTCGGCGGTATTCCGCATGTCGTGGTCGGCCTCGACCATCAACATGTCGGGGTCCATGCGCGCCGGTGAGAAGTGCCGGTCCGCGGCCTGCTGGCCGAGGTTCGACGGCGCCCAAGAGGGCAGGTAGAAGCGGTCGTTGTAGCTCGTCTTGTAGCTCGGCAGCGCGACCATGCCGACCAGAACGATGGCGGCGCTGACCGCCAGAACCGGTGCGGGCCAACGCACTACCGCCGTGCCGACCCGCCGCCACAGCCGACCCCGCTTGGCCGCGCGCTTGGACTCGAACAGGTGCAGCTTGCTGCCCACGAAGATCACCGCGGGACCCAGCGTCAGGCCGGCCAGCACGACGACGAGCATGCCGATGGCCACCGGTGCGCCCATGGTGTTGAACCACGGCAGCCGGGCGAAACTCAGACAGTACGTCGCCCCGGCGATGGTCAAACCCGAGCCCAGGACTACCGGCGCCACCCCGCGAAATGTCGTGTAGTAGGCCGTTTCTCGATCCTCACCGGCGCGCAGCGCCTCTTGGTAGCGGCCGACGAGGAAGATCCCGTAGTCGGTTCCGGCGGCGATCGCCAGCATGGTGAGGATGTTGCCGGCGAACGTGGTAAGGCCGAACACGTTGTTGTAGCCCAAAACGGCGACGATTCCCCGCGCTGATGCCAGCGCGACGAACGTCATGAACAACTGGACCAGCGTTGTCACGATCGACCGATAGACCAGCAGCAGCATGATCGCGATCGCACCAAGGGTGAACAGAGTGATCTTGGCCAGACTCGCGTTGCCGATGATGTGCATGTCGTCGCTGAGTGCGGCGGGTCCGGTCACAAAGGACTGCACGCCGGGCGGTGGTGTCGAGCGGTCGAGCACCTCGCGGACGGCCTCGACCGATTCGTTGGCCAGCGTCGTCCCCTGGTTGCCGGCGAGGTTCAGCATCACGTAGGCGCTCTTGGCGTCCGCACTCTGGGCACCCGCTGCGGTCAGCCGGTCACCCCAGAAGTCTTGGATGTGCTGAATGTGCTCGTGATCCTTGCGCAGTTCGCGGATCAGGCCGTCGTAGTAGCGGTGCGCGTCGTCGCCGAGAGGCGCCTTGGGGCTCTCCAGCACGATCATCACCGTGCTGTTGGAGTCGAATTCCTTGAAGTTGTGGCCGAGTCGCATCATCGCCTGCATCGACGGCGCGTCCAGCGGCGTCATTGGGGCCGAGTGCTGCTCACTGACCACTTCCAGTGTCGGGACAACGACGTTCACCACCACCGTCAACACCACCCAGGCGATGATGATCGGCACCGCGAAAATGCGGATGGTGTGTGGGATCACCGGGTGATGGGTGCGCTTCGGGCCACCGGCCGGCTGTGCGGCGATCGGCGCGGTGTCGTCGGTTGCGGTATGCGTGCCCTGCTGTAGATCGCTCATGCCGACTTCACCAGGCAGAAGGTCTGGGGGTTGACGCCGGCGGATGTCTTCTCCTCGCGCACGACATTGTCGACGGTGATGCGGCAGCCGATCTGGCTACCGTCGCTCTGCGCCATGATGTTGGCGCTCACCGACGGCAGCGTGGTGGACACCGTGACGGTCCAGGGCAGGACGGCGGCGTCCACCTGGTGGGTGTTGGCCTCGGCGTCCCAGTAGTTGATGTTGGCGGTGTCGCCGGGCGATCCGAAGACCTCGTACTTCACCACCTTGGGGTTGAACTGCACGATCTCGATGCCGGCGCCGGCATTGGCATTGAGGTCCTGGGAGCCGAAGATCTTGTGCAGGCGCGAGACCACCAGTGCCGACACCGCGAGGACAACCACCAACGTCAGCGGAATCCACGCCCGCCTGGCCAACCGGGTGATACGAACCATGGTCACCGCCTTCCCTGCGTCGAACGGGTGTAACGCCGATTCGGAGACGTTGCTTCCTCGGTTCGGGCATTGAATGCCGTAATACTATTTGCTCGGCTAAGTATCTTAAGCATTAGTGGACGGAAGCGTTCCTCTGGGGGGAGCGGATGTGCCGAACGACACAGCCTCAGAGCGCCACCTGTCCGGTCACCGGCGGCAGGTCGGCCAGCGTCACGATGCCGGGCCGCGCCGCCACGACGGCCGGCACCGCATTGGTCACCGGCATCGCCGTGTAGATCATGCCGAGGCCCATGAAGCCGGGCTCGGTCCAATCCTTGGGTGGCAGACAGTGCAGCACCGTACGCATGTTGGGCAGCCCGAACACCTGGACTACGTGGCCGTGCTCCAACGGCTTCGGTGGCACCACATGGTTGCCCATCGTCCAGTTGAAGCCGACGCTGACCACGTTGCGGTCGCCGACCCAGCCTCGGTGGTAGCCGTAGACGCTGCCGACGGTCCCGGCGGGAATCTTCATGAACCCCAGATCGCTGTCACCGGTGGCCGCGGTGAAGGTGACGTCGAAGGTCATCCGGTCCAACTGGGCGCCGATCGCGTCGGCCATCATCGCCGCCGACTCGGCGAAGACCTCACTTTCCCGCCGCACGCTCTCCGCCAAGCCTGGTGTGTCGGGGTCCTTGCCGAATCCCATCGCAGACTGGGTCTCCGCCGATTCGTAGGTCGAACAGTCCACCGACTCGGTGATCCGGATTTCGTCGACACGTTCGCAGCAGGCGCTGAGCACTATGCCCACCATGTTCGACATGCCCGGGTGCGCGCCGCTGCCGAAGATCGTCGAATTACCCCGCTCGCAGGCCGCCTGAATGCGTTCGCGGTCCTGGGGCGTCTGCTTTCCGCCGGTGATCCAGGCTGCGCTGGTGCACACGTTGACCCCCGACTCGAGCAGCCGTACCAACTCGTCGATGTTGGGCCACAACGGGTTGTAGCAGCACGCGTCGGCGCCCAGCGCGAGCAGCGCGTCGACGTCGTTGGTCGCCAGCACGCCGGTGGGCGTCGGCCAACCGGCCAAGTCCGCCGCGTCGACGCCGACCTTCTCCGGTCCGTGCGCGTACACACCGACGAGTTCCATGTCGGGCCTGCCGATGATGGCGTGCAGCGAGCGACGGCCGATGTTCCCCGTCGTCCACTGGATGACCCGCAACGGACGGCCTGCGGTCGGTGTGCTCATCGGGTGCTCCTTTGCCGTCGGCGCCAACGTCCGACCAGGGAGCCATTATTGCGGCAATCTTCAGGGGCACACGGGTGCGGGGTAGGCCGCATTCGGCCCTCGGGCGTCAGGGATTCGGCTGACCTCCGTGCCCCGCTTGGTTCAAGGCGAACAGTACGCCGGAGAGGATCTGCGAGAAGGGATCCGCGCCCCCGCCGAAGGTCGCCTGGGTGGCCGGTGCGGTGACGGCCGCCGGGTCGTAGCCGTTCACCGGGTCCACCTGCAACGGAGCGGTCAGCGGATCGTCGTTTCGCGAATATCCCGCGTTGACCATCGGCGTCAGTTCCGCGTCGAGCTGAAGCAGCGTGTCCTCCGGAACCCCGAGGTACTGGAAGATCATCACCAGCGGAAGATGCCGCTCGGGAATCAAATAGGTCGTCGTCTTGGCGCCCCGGGAGTTGACCGTCGTCCTGATGTTCTGCGGCGGCACCATGCTCGGATTGGTGAACGCCACCGCGGTGTGACCGGTGACCAACCCCGCGAGAGTGTTCGCCAGCGACATCCAGTTGTCCGGCCGGTCCGGGAAGTCGGCGATCGAGTCGTATGCGGAGATGAACATATGGGTGTCGTACTGGCTCTCGACGGGCGGCGGGACGCGGTAGTCGAGTGCGGGGACGATGCTGCCGACCGGGAACACGGCGGTCAGGAAGCTCTCACCGAAGGCATGCCGGGCGACGGGATCGCCGAAGGTGGCGAACGTCAGCTGGTCCGGTGGTGGGGCGGTGGGGTCGGTAGCGAGCCGAGCCTGCAGCGCGTCGAGCACGAGGGCGCCCTCGGACAGGCCGATCGCGGTGCCAGGACCGCCGCTGCGGATAGCCGCTTCCAGGTTGTCCTGTCCGATGTCGACCGACTCGCCCACACTCGGTCCGTCCATACCCAGGCCCGGGAAGACTTCGTCGAGCTGGCGTACCTCTGGGAAGATACGGCCCATCACGTGGCCCTGAACCTGTCCCGCCGGGTAGTCGACGATCTGGCGTCTCAGGTTCGGGAACCATTCGGCGCCTTCGCGGCGGATGTACTCCTCGTAGGGAATGCCCAGAACGTGTGCGCCTCCCAGCGCGTACGCGTTGCCGGTGGTCGGCCGACCATCGACTGCCGGATCGTCCGGGGTTTCGTCGGCCGTCGCGATCCCGATGGCGGAAAATATTGTGGCACCGACGGTTACCAGCGCGCCAAATCCCGCGAGTAGTTGTTCGTGAAGTTGTTTCATACGGACTCCTGCCCCGCTTGTGGCTCCGCCTTCGGTCCTGCTCGGCGTGCTGTCGGTCGTGACGGCCACCAGTTAGCCCTGCCGACCAGCGTAGCCATGGCGGGCACCGTGATGGTGCGAACCAGGAAGGTATCCAGCAGGAGTCCCACCGAGATTACGAAGCCGCCCTGGACAACGGTGTTGATGCTGGCGAACAGCAGGCCACCCACCGAGGCGGCGAAAATCAATCCCGCGGCGGTAATCACGCCCCCTGTCGAACCAAGGGTTCGAATGACGCCATAGCGAATGCTGCGGTGCGATTCGTCGCGCATTCGCGAGATGAGCAGCATGTTGTAATCCGCTCCCACCGCCACCAACACCACGAACGCCAATGGCGGCACGGTCCAATGCAATGGCTGACCGAGCCCGAATTGGAACACGAGGACGCCGATCCCGACCGCCGACAGATACGACAACACGACCGAAGCAACCAGGTACAGGGGTGCCACCACCGCTCGTAGCAGCGCCATCAGCGTCAGCAGGACCACGATGACGGTTATCGCGATGATGAAGCGGATGTCGTGCTGGTAATAGTCCCGGGTGTCACGCAGGGTAACGGGATATCCGGTCATGGATATCGTCGCGTCAGACAATCTGGTGTTCGGTTGCGCGCTGCGCGCGGCGTCCAAAATCGCATTGACTTGATCCATCGCTTGCGAGCTGAACGGGTTGAGTTTGGTTTGGACCACATATCGGACCGTGTGGCCGTCCGGCGAGATGAACATCTTGGCGGCTTTTTTGAACTCGTCCAGATGCAAAATCTGTGGCGGAATATTGAAACCGGCCATGGCGGGGTCAGCTGCTTCGTTCCTCATCGTCAGCAAAAACGCCGCCGCTTCGCTGAGCCCGGCACCCAGTTCCTTGACCTGGGCGACGAGTTGCTCCACCCCGTCGGCCAGTTGCCGGCTGCCCCCGGCAAAGCGGTCCGCACCTTGCTGGAGGTTGCTGAGGTTCCGCTCCAGGCCCCCGGGCTGATCGAGCCCCAGGGCGTGCAGTGCCTTGGAAAAGGCGTTGAGTGCCGTGCGCAGTTGGTCGACCGTCGCGTTGAGGGTTTGCTTGTCCTGGAACGACTGCATTTGTTGGGCCAGCTCATTGATCTGGTCGAGGCTCCCGTCGCCGCGTGCGGCAGCGAGCTGCTCGAACCGCGCCCGGGTAGCGCTGCAGGAGGAATCGGCATCACAGACCGCGTTGTTCTGCAAGGCGGCCAGCACCGGGTTGATCCAGGCGAACATGTCTTTTACGAGCGCGAAATTCAACCCCATGCTGCGGCCCAGCGTGTTGATGCTGTTGACCAGCTTGGCCGCGGTGACGACTTCCCGGACCAGCTTGTCGCCGCCATATTGGCCCTTCATGGCGGCGAAGGCGTCGATGAGACTCTGCATGCTGGACACCATTTGGTTGACCTGGCCGCGCACGTCGCCGAGGTTGTCGGCCAGCGTGTTGGCGCCGCCGACGAGCCGGTTGAGGTCGGCGTTGTGGTCGCTGATCAGGTCAGACGCCCCGCCCAACCGGTCGCCCACGACTCCGGCCTGATACGTGGCCCGGAACTCTTGCGGCACCACTCCCGTCGGGCGAGTGATGCCGCTGACGCGTTCGATGTTTGGCAGTTCGCTGACGCGGTCCGCCATCTGTTCCAGGGCGGCCAGCGCCTGAGGCGTCCGCAGGTCGTGCGGTGACTGGACAAGGATGTACTCGGGAATGGATTGGTTGACCGAAAAATGGCGGTCCAGTGCGGCATATCCCACCGAACTGGGGGCCGACGAGCGCACTGCCTTGCGGTCGTCGTAGTTGTAGCGCACCAAGCTCGCACAGCTGGCCAGGATGATCAGCACCAGCAGGCTGGCTACCAAGTGGCTTTTCGGCCGGCGCACGATGCGGATCCCCGATCGCCGCCAGAATCGGGCGGTCAGTTCGCGGCGTGGCGCGATCCAGCCGCGCGGGCCGGCCACCACCAGAATGGCCGGCAGCAATGTCAGCGCGGCCAGGAACGCCACCCCGACTCCGATCGCAGCCGATACGCCGACCGAGGAGAAAACGCCCATTCGGGCGAAACTGATGCCCAGGAAGGTAATTCCCACGGTGGCGGCGGAGGCGGCGATGACTTTGCCGATCGACAGCATTGCCCGCTGCACCGCGCGATCCAAATCCCCATCGATGCGCAAATAGTCGTGATAGCGGCTGATGAGAAATACCGCATAGTCGGTTCCGGCGCCCGCGATCATTGCGCTCAGGAAAATGATGGATTGGTTGGAAACACCCAGACCGGTCAGTTGTGAGAATCCGGCTACCACCGCTTGGGCAATCAGTAAGGACACGCCAATCGCGATCAACGGCAACAGCATGGCGAACGGATTGCGGTAAACCACCAGCAACACGACGAGCACCAGAACGCCTATCGCAATCTCGATGGGAAGGCGATCTCGTTGTCCCGCGGCGGTGAGGTCGGCGACCGTGGCCGCGGGTCCGGTGAGATAGGCGGTTACCGGTGCTCCCGCGACCGTGCGCTGCACAAGGTCGGTAACCCGGTTGTAGGCGGCGTCCGATCGGGGCGTGCCCAACTCGCCCGCCAGGCCAACCGGCACCACCCAGGACTTATGGTCCTCGCTGGTCAGCACCGTCCGCAGTTCCGGGGTGCTGACGAAATCCTGCAGCATCACGACGTCTCGCGTGTCCTGACGCAATGCGGTCACGAGCTTTTTGTATGCGGCTTCGTCGTCCCGTCCCAGCCCGTTCTCGTTGATCAGAACCACCAGCAGCAGGTTTTCCGAGCCGGATTCGTGGAACGCCTCGGCCATCTTCTTGGCGGCGACGCTGGACGGTGCGTCACTGGGCAGGATGGCGAGCGGATGCTTTTGCGCCATCGCGTTGAGGGACGGCAATGACAGCGGTAGCGCGACCGCGAGCGCGATCCACAGCCCGATGACGACCCAGGGCCGCCGTGCCACAAAGGCGGCTAGTCCTCGCATAGTGTCTGCCCCGCCCGTGTCTCACAGTTCCCCAGCCGTGCGCGCTGGGCATTCGCATCCCCCGCCTGCACGGAAATTGTACGTTCCAAAAAGCTGGCGCTTGCCGAAACCAGCCTGCTATGCAACTCGTCCCCAATGCCCGGTGTCGGCGACGCGACTGCATACGGATTTCATCGCCGCCATATACCGTGCAATGGATTTTTGTGCTACCGGATTGTCGGGAAACATCACCGCCATTGCTGTGCCCTCCCCGTACCGAAATATGTAAATGGTCAGCTGGTAGGAGAATCGCCCATCGGAATAAATGCCGAAGCTGTCGGCATCGCCCAACTCCGCGGCGGCCAGTACGGCGTTCAACGGCGCGGCACCGGCGTGCAGGAAGTTCGACACCGGGAAATTGGGTCGGGGTCTGCTCAACCACGGCGCCAATTCCAATACTCTATAGTATGGAACCTTTGCCATGTGCAAATTCGAATCGAATGAGTCTTGTGCTGACCAGGCGGCCTCGTGGAAGGACGCTGCGGCTATTGGGACGGTAATCGGGACCAGGCCGGTGAACCATCCTTGTGTCATGAAGTTTTCCGAAGTTCTGCGGGTATCTCTGGGAGTTAGCCCGTAATAGGTGACAGCTCCGGTGAATTCGTGCTCTACCAATGCCATGCAGGCGAATAAGCCGCCGATGAAGCGGGCTCCTGCCGTACTGCACGCCGCCTCGAATCTCGCCGTCTGCTCAGAATCCATCAACAATTCCCGGACCATGTCACTGGGCGTCAGTTCCATCGGGTTGCCGAGTGGAAGGGGGAAATCGGGAAGGCTCCCGTTGTTGCTCTCGGCAAAGTCGATCCAGGCCCGCACCTCGGGCGAGTCCAGGGTCAAGGAGTTGGTGAATTCACGCTGCTGGACGCAGTAGTCGTCGTAGCTGCCAGTCTCGGGCAGCGTCAGGGGACCGCTGTCGCCGGTTAACGACGTGTACATGGCGTGCGCCTCCAACATCGTGATGCCGATGAGCGTCGCGTCCCCGTGCACGTGGTCAATGCTCGCGTAAAACGTGAAGTGGTCGTCGCTTTGAATAATGCCGAAGCTGAAACATTCCCATTGCAGCGGATCCGGAGTGGCAACGGCATGCTTGTGTATTTCTTCCGCACTCATAATGCCGTGGTCGACTGGCACGAATTCAATGTCGGCCGGGTCGTCCATGGTGTGTCGGATGATTTCACCGTCATCGGTGAACTCGAACCAGCTTCGGTATGTGTCGTGGCGGCGCAAGTATTTGTTGAGAGCGTCATTCATGACGCTGATCTCGCAGTGTCCAGGTGCTTCACAAGTGGCGATGAGGAGGCGCGAGTAGTCGAGCCCCGCGGTGGTCCGGCCGTGATATCCGCGAAGATGCTGGTCCTGCATGTAGCTGACCGGTACCGAGCTCACCGGTGCCCGACGGGCGGCTTCTCGCGCCGCATTTGTGGGGTGCCACGAGATCACTCGTCCTGGCCGCACCGTCCAATCATCAATGGAGCCAATGGTGATTTTTCCGATACGCAATATTTCCTCCAGCAGCCGGGCGGTCCTGAGTTCGGCACCGCGCGGTAGTGTAAACAACATAACCGTTCGGCAATCATGGCCGTCGGCATGCACAGAGACGGAGCCAGCGTGCGACGTCTTGCCTGCGGCTGGCGCCGGGCACCCTGTTTGCCCGGTGTCGTCACGAACCGCTGCACGTACTTGTAATAATCGCCCCAAGGAGTGGACGCCGCTGCGCAGCCGGGCCGAGCGGCATCATCAAAGGTCCTCGTTTTGCGGGATCACACCCGAAGGCCGACAGCTTGGTCCACAGTAGCTATACCGGTGGGGGCAGAGAGGACGACCGTATGGCATCCGTCGTAGATCCGATGGAGCGAGCATCGGGTTATGCGATCGTCGGCTACGCAGTCCGCATGCCGGGTGCTGCCGATGCTGAGCAGTTCTGGAACATGTTGCGGGCAGGGCGAGATGGCATCTCGGAGGTGCCCTCGGATCGGTGGGATGTTGAGGAGTTCTTCGACCCGGATCCGGATGCGCCGGGAAAGATGGCCACGCGCCGAGCGGGCTTCCTCGACGATGTAGTGGGTTTCGACGCGCCGTTCTTCGGGTTGTCGGCGCGCGAGGTCAATTTTGTGGATCCGCAGCACCGGTTGTTGCTGGAGACGGCGTGGCAGGCGCTGGAGCATGCGGGTACGGCGCCGATGAGTTTGGCCAACTCCAACACGGGTGTGTTTGTGGGGTTGTCCACGCATGACTACCTGGGCATGGCTTCGGATGAGCTGACCTATCCCGAGATCGAGGCCTACATGGCGATCGGGACCGCGGCGGCCGCGGCGGCGGGGCGGATCAGTTATCGGTTGGGATTGCAGGGTCCGGCGGTCACGGTGGACACGGCGTGCAGCTCGTCGTTGGTGGCCATCCATCAGGCGTGCCAGGCGTTGCGGCTGGGGGAGTGCGATTTGGCGCTCGCCGGGGGCGCGAACGCGTTGATCAGCCCGGCGACGATGATCACGTTCTCGCATGCGCACATGTTGGCCCCGGATGGTCGGTGCAAGACCTTCGATGCCGCCGCGGACGGTTATGTGCGCGGTGAGGGCTGTGGCGTCGTGGTGGTGAAGCGGCTCGAGGACGCGATCCGCGACGGGGATCGGATTCGCGCGGTCATCCGGGGCAGCGCGGTCAATCAGGACGGCGCGTCGGGTGGTTTGACGGTGCCCAACGGGGTGGCCCAACAGCGGGTCATTGCCGAGGCGCTGGCGCGTGCCGGAGTCGAGCCCGGCGAGGTCGGATACCTGGAAGCGCATGGCACGGGGACATCGTTGGGTGACCCGATCGAGGTGCAGGCCGCCGGTGCGGTGTTGGGCACTGGGCGCGAGGCGGACAAGCCGTTGTTGATCGGGTCGGTGAAGACCAACATCGGCCATTTGGAGGCCGCAGCCGGGGTCGCGGGCCTGGTCAAGGTCATCCTGGCCTTGGAGCACGAGGAGTTGCCGAAGCATCTGAACTTCCGGACTCCCTCGCCGCACATCCCCTGGGACCGCCTGCCGGTGCGGGTGGTCAAGGAGGCCACCGCCTGGGCCCGGGATGGCCGGCCGCGCATCGCGGGGATCAGCTCGTTCGGGTTCTCCGGGACCAATGCGCACATCATCGTCGAGGAAGCGCCCGCGCAGGTCGAACAGGCCGTTGCCCCGGCTCCGGTCGTCCTTGAGCGCGGCGGTCGGTTCAACGTTCTGCCCTTGTCGGCGCGCAGCCCGGCAGCACTGGTGCAGCTCGCCGACAGGTACCGCACGTGGTTGAGTGCGCATCCGGACGCCACCTTGTCGGATGTGTGCTTCACCGCCGGGGCGGGACGATCCCACTTCGAGCACCGGGCCGCATTGGTCGTGAACTCGCTCGAGTCGGCCGGTGAGCTGCTTGCTGCCTTGGCCGACGACCGCCCGGCGCCGGGTTTGGTGCGGGGGGAGTGCGCCGACACCCCGAAGACAGCGTGGTTGTTCCCGGGTCAGGGCAGCCAATTCGCCGGGATGGCGCGCGAGTTGTTCGACACCGAGCCGGTTTTCGCTGAGACGATGCGCCGCTGCGCGGATGTGGTCGCCGAGGTGCTGGACAAGCCGTTGCTGGACGTCATCTTCGACGTCGACGGCGAGGACACCCTGCGCCAGACCAGCTATGCCCAGCCCGCGTTGTTCGCGGTGGAGATGGGTTTGGCGCGGTTGTGGCAGTCGTGGGGTTTTGAGCCGGACGTGGTGTTGGGCCACAGCGTGGGCCAGTATTCGGCCGCCTGCGTGGCGGGAGTGTTCAGCCTTGAGGACGGGGCGTTGTTGCTCGCGCAACGCGGCCGGTTGTTCGGCGCCCTGCCGGCGGGTGGGCGGATGGTGGCGGTGTTCGCCGCCGCTGAGCGCGTCGAGGCTTTCATCGACGAGTATCCGAGTTTGTCGGTGGCCGCCTACAACGGCGCCAACACCGTGTTGTCGGGTCCGGGCGAGGATCTGGACCGGGTGGTGGCAACGCTGGTTGCTGATGGCGTGCGATGTGATTGGCTCGATACCAGCCACGCCTTCCATTCGGCGTTGCTGGATCCGGCTCTTGATGAGTTCGAGGCCTACGCAAGCCAATTCGAATACAAGCCGCCGCAGCGGATCTTGGTGTGCAACAGGACCGGCGCTGCGCTGCGCCGCAGCGTGCAGTTGGATGCGGCCTATTGGCGCCGGCATGCCCGCCAGCCGATCGAATTCGCCAAGAGCGTGACCACGCTGGCCGAGCTGGGCTGCGCGGCTCTGCTGGAGGTGGGCCCGCAACCGATACTGTCCGCCGCGGCCCTGCGGGCATGGCCCGACCCGGCGACCGCCCCGCGTGCCATCGCAACGATGCGGCGTCAAGTCGGCGAGCACCGGCAGCTCAGCGAAGCCATGGCCAGCGCTTACGTCGCGGGACACGTGCCGAACTTCGCGGCCCTGCAGGCCGGTTCGGCACGCAAGCTCGACATGCCGACGTATCCGTTCCAGCATCGCCACTACTGGTTCCGCGACAAGCGGAAGCAGCCGCAGAACACTACTGCGGGACGCACCGAAACCGTCCGGCTGCTTGAGGACGGGCGCATCGCCGAACTCGCTGCGCTACTCGACGGTGGCAGCGGCGATCAGCAGACGACCGAGGTGTTGACCAAGCTTGCGGCGCAACACAACCAGCAACGCAATGCCCGGTCTGTCACCGACGCCCGTTACGAGATCAGGTGGGAAAAGGCGGCCAGCGCGGGTACGCAGGCCACCGACGAAGCTGCCTGGCTGTTGATCGGTGATGACACCGACGCCGTCGCGCCGTTGAAGGAGGCGTTGACCGCGCACGGCCACCGGTACGAGATCATCCCGCCTGCGGTCTCCGACGCGGACGAAGAGCGGCTGGAAGCGGCGGTGCGGGCCGCGTCGGCAGCCGAACCGACGCCGCGAATCGTGTACCTGGCAGCACTGGATGACCCTGCGCCGTCGATGCGGTCGCTGTTGCGCATGCAACACCGCGTCATCGGGGGCGTCAGGCACCTCTTCCGCGCCGCGGTCGCCGCGCAGGCCCACTTGCCCGTGTGGTTGATAACCCGTGGCGGGCAACGGGTTACCGCTGTCGACACCGTATCTCCGGTGCAGTCCTGCCTGTGGGGGTTCGGTCGCGCCGCCGCGCTGGAGCATCCACAACTGTGGGGTGGGCTCGTCGATCTGTCCGAAGGCGACGCCGACGAGTGGTCCCGCCTGATCGAACACCTGGTGGCGACATCGCCAGGTTCGTTGGCCAAGGAAGACCAGATCGCGCTGCGGGACCATGAGGTTTACGTTCCCCGGTTGATCCGCCGCGCGGCGCAGTCCAACCCGACACCGCTGAAATTGCGGGACGACGCAACGTATCTGGTGACCGGTGGCCTGGGGGCGGTAGGGCTGGAGGTCGCCGGGTATCTGGCCGCGCACGGTGCTCGGCATCTGGTGCTGACCTCGCGGCGCTCACCGAGTGACGCCGTCCAACGGCACCTGGATGCGTTAAGCGGTGACAGCGGTTGTGAATTCCGCGTCGTCACCGCCGATGTGGCCAATCCGCACGACGTTGCGCGCCTGTTGGCGACCGTGGATTCGGAGCTTCCGCCGCTGGCGGGGGTTGTGCACGCCGCGGGCGAGATGGGCACCACCCCGCTGCACGATTTGGAAGACGCCGAACTGGAGCGGGTCTTCAATGGAAAGGTCTGGGGCGCCTGGCATTTGAGCGAGGCCACCGCCGATCTGAAGTTGGACTTCTTCCTGTCGACCTCGTCGATCGCCTCGGTGTGGGGCAGCTTCGGCCAGACCGCGTATGCCGCGGCGAACGCCTTCCTCGACGGTTTGGCGTGGCGGCTGCGTGAACAGGGTATTGCCGGGGTCAGCGTGAACTTTGGTCCCTGGCTGGCGGGCATGGCCGATGAAAACGCCCGTGCTGCACTGGATAAGCGCGGGGTTCGCACGTTGCCACCCGCGGATGCGCTGGCGGGAATGGCCGATGTCATCGCAGCCTCCGGGGCGAATGTTTCCGCCACCGGTTCCGCTTCCGCCAATGGTCCCGCTTCCGCCACTGGTTCCGCCAATGGTGTTGTGGCGCGGATCGACTGGGCGCGCTTCCTACCCATCTACCAGCAGACGGGTAGGCGGGCATTCTTGGCGGAGTTGGAGCGCGAGGTCCCCGACTCGGTGCCGACGGGGACGTCGTCAGGGCCGACTCGGTTGGTCGAGCAGCTCACCGCGGCCCCGGTGCAGCGGCGCAAGAAGATGATCGTCGAGCACCTGCGCGAGCTCGTGGCGGAGGTGACCAAGATCGATGCGGCCGAGATCCGGGAAGAGGCCGGATTCTTCGATCTTGGTATGGACTCGCTGATGGCGGTGGAAATGCGCCGACGGGTCGAGCATGCGGTGGGCAAGCAGCTTCCGGCCACCCTGGCGATGGACCATCCTCGCCTGGTCGACGTGGCCGATTACCTGCTTGATGAGGTACTGGGCCTGAGTGCGCCCGCACCGGCTGCGGCGGCGCGGGCGGCGTCAGCGGCAAGTTCGGGGTCGCCGGCGGATGAGCCGATCGCCATCATCTCGGTGGCGTGTCGCTTCCCGGGCTCGCCCGATCCTGACGCGTACTGGGACTTGTTGTCCGGGGCAGTCGATGCGATCCGGGAGATCCCGGATGACCGGTTCGACATCGATGAGTTTTACGACCCGGATCCAGAGACGCCGGGCAAGATTTACAGCCGCAACGGCGGCTACCTGGAGGGCATCGACGGGTTCGATCCGGAGTTTTTCGGCATCTCGCCGCGCGAGGCGGTGTGGATGGACCCGCAGCAGCGGCTGATGCTCGAAATCGTGTGGGAGGGCCTGGAACGGGCCGGGTATTCGCCGGCGGCATTGCGGGGTAGTCAGAGCGGCATCTTCGTCGGTGTGGCGGCAAATGAGTATTCGCACCTGCTGTCGGCCGACTCGGTGGACAGCATCGAGGCCCACTTCATCACCGGCAACGCGCTCAACGCCATCGCGGGTCGGGTGGCGTTCGCGCTGGGGCTGGAGGGACCGGCGGTGGCGGTGGACACCGCGTGCAGTTCCTCGCTGGTGGCGGTGCATCAGGCGTGTCAGGCATTGCATTCCGGTGACTGCGATTTGGCGCTGGCCGGTGGGGTCAATGTGTTGTTGAGCCCGGCGTCGATCGTGGCGGCGTCGCGGGCTCGGATGCTGTCTCCGGACGGGCGGTGCAAGACCTTCGACGCCGCCGCCGACGGTTACGTGCGCAGCGAGGGCTGCGGGATTCTGGTGCTCAAGCGGCTGAGTGACGCGGTGCGCGATGGGGATCAGATCCGCGCGGTCATTCGGGGTACGGCGGTCAATCAGGACGGCGCCTCAAGTGGTTTGACGGTGCCCAATGGCGGTGCCCAGCAACGGCTTATCTCCGCGGCGTTGAACCGAGCCGGTCTCAGCGGCGCAGAGGTGGACTATCTCGAGGCGCACGGGACCGGCACCGCGCTGGGCGACCCGATCGAGGTCCAGGCCGCCGCGGCGGTTTACGGCGCGGGCCGGGACGAGGATCGGCCGTTGCTGCTCGGCTCGGTCAAGACGAATATCGGCCACCTCGAGTCCGCCGCGGGCGTGGCGGGTCTGATCAAGGTCGTGTTGTCCCTGCAGCATGAGGTGTTGCCGCAGAACCTGCACTTCCAGACCCCGTCGCCGCATATTCCGTGGGACTCGCTGCCGGTGCGGGTGGTGGATCAGCCGATTCCGTGGCATGCCGACGGCCGGCCGCGCCGTGCCGGGGTGAGTTCGTTCGGATTCACCGGGACCAACGCACACGTGCTGATCGAAGAGGCGCCCGCCCTGGCGGGCAGCGCTGATGCTGCCGACGACGCCGGCCCGGCGCCGCAGTCCGATGCTGCGGACGAGTCGTTCAATGTGCTGCCGCTGTCGGCGCGTTCACCTCAGGCACTGATGGGTTTGGCGCAGCGGTATGCGGATTGGCTGGACGCGCACCCGGAGGTGGATATCACCGACGTGTGCTTCACCGCCGCGGTGGGGCGTTCGCACTTCGAACACCGGGCCGCGGTGGTGGTGGATTCGGTGCGAAGCGCCCGCGACGAGCTGGTTGAGTTGGCCGAGAACCGGGTCCGCCCGGGTGTGGTGCGCGGTGAGTGCGGTGACCCGCCGACGACGGCATGGTTGTTCACCGGCCAGGGCAGCCAATATCTGGGGATGGCGCGCGAATTGTTCGACGCCGAGCCGGTTTTCGCCGAGACCGTGCGGCGGTGCGCGGAGGCGATCGACGGCATGCTGCCCCGTCCGCTGCTCGATGTGCTCTTGGCCACCGATCGGGAGAGCGCAGATACGTTGCGGCACACCTCGTTTGCTCAGCCGGCGCTGTTCGCCGTGGAGATGGGGCTGGCCCGGTTGTGGCAGTCGTGGGGCATTGAGCCCGATGTGGTGTTGGGTCACAGCGTGGGCCAGTACGCGGCGGCGTGTGTGGCCGAGGTCTTCAGCCTGGAAGACGGTGCACGCCTGATCGCCGAACGAGGTCGGTTGTTCGGCAGCCTGCCCGCTGGTGGCCGGATGGTGGCGGTGTTCGCCGACACCGGGCAGGTGGAGAGCGTTGCAGGGGAGTTTCCGCGGGTATCGGTGGGCGCCTACAACGGCCCGAACACGGTGCTTTCGGGTCCGGGTGAGGACCTGGAGCAGATCGTGGCCCGCTTCACCGAGGAAGGGATCCGTTGCACCTGGCTGGAAACCAGCCACGCGTTCCATTCGGAGTTGCTCGAGCCGGTACTCGGTGAGTTCGAGTCTTACGCAGCGCAATTGCACTTCGCCGCCCCGACGCTGCCGCTGGTGTGCAACCGCACCGGCGCGGTGCTGACGGGGGAGACCCCGCTGGATGCGCAGTATTGGCGACGGCATTCGCGTCAGCCGGTGCAGTTCGCCGAGAGTGTGCGCACGGTAGCGGAGCTGGGCGCCACGGTGTTGATGGAGATCGGCCCGCAGCCGGTGTTGACGGCGGCGGCAGTGCAGGTGTGGCCGGAATCATCGACCCCGCCCAAGGCGATCGTTTCCCTGCGTAAGGGCACCGATGCCCGCCGGCAGATCGCCGAAGCGCTCTCCGCGGCATACGTGTCCGGGCATCGGCCGAAGTTCGCGGCATTGCACCGCTCTGCGCGGCGCAGACTGGAATTGCCGACCTATCCCTTCCAGCGCCGCCACTTCTGGCCCAAGACCTCCGGCGTCGTCGGGGTCGAAGCCGGAAGTGTCGCGGTATCAGGGATCTTGGGCAGCGCCAAAGACCTTGCCTCGGGTGATGCGGTCTACACGAGTCGGATCTCGGTCAAGACCCAGCCGTGGCTGGCCCATCACGTCATCTACGGCACCGTCGTGGTTCCCGGCGCGACATATGCGGCAATGGCGCTGGCCGCCGTCGGCGCGCCCGCGCGGGTGCAGGATGTCTTTTTCTACGAGCCGATCATCTTGGGAGACAAGACGTCCCGCGAGGTGCAGCTCACGGTGCATCCACTCGACGACGGTGGCGGGGCGAGTTTCAAGGTGCACAGCCGCCCCTACGGCGTGCGTGATGCCGAATGGTCGCTGAATGCCGATGGCACCGTACTCACCGGCGCCGACGAAACACCATCGCAGGCAGTGGATTCGGTGGAGTCCGTCACCGAACGGTTGAACCGCACCCGCCCGCAGCAGTTGTTCGACACGTTCTCCGACATGGAACTGTCCTGGGGTCCCACCTGGTCGGGCTGCCTGAAATCGCTGTGGGTCGGTGAGGGCGAGGCCCTCGGCGACGTCGTCGTCGGTGACGAACTGGCCGAGCATCTGGGCAGCGAGCCGATCCATCCGGTACTGCTGGACCTGTGCACCGGGGTGGCGTTCCCGGCGTTCCCCGCGCTGCTGGCCGCCGAGCACGGCGTGTCCGATCTGTTCTTGCCGCTGCGGTATGGACGGGTGACGCTGGGGGGCAACATACCGCGGCGCTTCTACTGCCACGCGAAATGGCACCCCAGCACTCTGGATGCCGAAACCCAGGTCTTCGATCTCGATTTCGTCGACCGCAACGGCAAGTACCTGGGCGGTATCAGCGAGTTCACCGTCAAGCGCGCCCCGCGCGAGGCGTTGCTGCGCGGCCTGGGTGGGGATGCGACCCGGCTGCTCTACACCCTCGGCTGGAACGAAATCCCGCCACCGCAACCCGAGGATGACGCGCAGAACGTCCGCGGCACGTGGTTGATCGCCGGATTTGACGAACTGGCCGCCGCATTGCCCAACTCGATAGGAGTTGAGGTCACCGCGACAACCCAAGAGTGGCGCGAGCTGTTCGACCAAGCCGAGCAGGACGCCAGGCCGATCTCCGGGGTCATCTGGCGCGCCCGGCCGGGTGTGGGCGAGCCCAGTGTCGAATTCGCCGCGCGGCTAGAAGATGAGCTCGACAACCTGCTGCGTGCTGCGCAGACGCTGCTGGGCGATGAGACGCTGAAACTGCCTGGGGGACTGTGGATTATCACCGAACGGGCGGTGGCGACGGAGTCCGGTGAGGTGGTCGATCCGGTCCACGCCGCGCTGTGGGGACTGGGCCGCACCATCATCGCTGAACAACCGACCCTGCGGTGCCGGATGGTCGACCACGACGGCGCCGACGACGTCGTGGGCTCGCTGACCCGACTGCTCGCTGCACCCACCGAGGAACCCGAACTCGCGCTGCGGCAAGGGAAATTCCTGGTGTCGCGGCTGTTGCCGTGGTCGCGCAGCGGGCTTTTGGCCCTCCCACGCGCCGACGACTACATCCTGGCCCCGACCGAACGCGGTGCCATCGACAACCTGAGGCTGACCGAAATGGTCATGCCCGCACCAGCCCCAGGCGAGGTGCAGGTGCGGGTCGAGGCCGCCGGCCTGAATTTCCGGGATGTCCTCAACGTGCTCGGCCTCTACCCTGGCGACCCGGGCCCGATCGGCGGCGACCTGTGCGGCATCGTGGCCGAATTGGGCGAGGGCGTCACCGACTACGAAGTCGGCCAACGAGTTTTCGGGTTCATGCCCGGAGCCTTCGCCAGCAAGGTCAATGTGCCCGCGCAGTTGCTGGCCCCGGTCCCCAAAGGTTTGGGCCCGGTGGCCGCGGCCAGCATTCCCGCTGCGGCGCTGACGGCCCGGTTGGCGTTCGACTGGGCCAAGGTGGCGCCCGGTGACCGGGTGTTGGTGCACGCCGCCAGCGGTGGTGTGGGTCTGGCCGCGGTCGAAATGGCCCGCCAACGCGGGGCGGAAGTATTCGCCACCGCCAGCCACTACAAACGCGACACCCTGCGCCGGATGGGCGTCAAGTACGTCTACGACTCGCGCAGTACCGATTTCGCCGATCAGATCCTGGCCGACACCGACGGCGCCGGCGTGGACGTGGTGCTCAACAGCCTGACCAACGAGGGCTTCGTCGCGGCGACGGTGCGCGCCACTGCCCAGGGTGGGCGCTTCGCCGAGATCGCGAAGCGCGACATTTGGACACCGGAGCAGATGGCCGAGGTCCGTCCCGATATCGACTACGAGATCGTGGCGCTGGACGGAACCATCGTGGCCGACCCGGAACGTATCCGGCGTCTGCTGGCCGAGGTGTCCGAGGGATTGGCCAACGGTGAAATCTCGCCGGTGCCCTCGGAGATCTATCCGCTTACGGAGGCCAAGACGGCGTTTCGGCGCATGCAGCAGGCTCGCCATATCGGCAAGATCGTGGTGCAGATGCCCACTCCGTTGGCCCCGCGCGGCGACCGCACCTACCTGATCACCGGCGGGCTGGGAGCCCTCGGGCTGCACACTGCCGCCTATCTGGCCCAACACGGCGCCGGCGACATCGTGCTGACCAGTCGGCGGGCGCCCGATGCCGAGACGCAACGGGCGGTCGCGGCGATCACCGAGCGATTCCACTGCCGCGTCCACACCTTCACCGCCGACGTGGGGGATGAATCCGAGGTTGCCGAGCTGCTGGAGCGGATCCGCGCGGAGTTGCCGCCATTGGCGGGCGTGGCGCATCTGGCCGGTGTGCTCGACGACGGGTTGTTGCCGCAGCTGACCCCGGAGCGGTTCCGGACCACGTTGGCGCCCAAAGCGTTCGGGGCCTGCCATCTGCACCGGCTGACCGAGAATGACGATCTGGAGTTCTTCATCGTCTACTCCTCGGTCTCGGCGGTGCTGGGTTCGCCCGGGCAGGCCAACTACGCCACTGCCAACGCGCTGCTGGACGGGCTGGTTGCCTGGCGCCGGGCCCAAGGTCTGCCCGCGACCGGGGTCAACTTTGGTCCGTGGGCCAAGGGTGGCATGGCCGCCTCTCACGCCGCGCGCGCCAATCTTGGTGCCCAAGGGTTGATTTCGCTGGACCCCGGCGCCGCGCTCAATGCGCTCGGCGAGGTCATCGGTCACGGAACCGGACAAGCGACCGTCCTGAAGGCCAATTGGCAGCGTGCCGCCAAGATGCTCGGCGGTTCGCGCCCAGCAATTCTGGACCACGTGCTGCCCAGCGCCACCACTGCCACACCCGGCGACAGCGAACTGCTCCGCCAACTGCACGAGATACCGGAAGCCCAACGCGCCGACTTCATCACCGAATTCCTGCAACGCGAGGTGCAACAGTTCCTACGACTCGCCCAACCGCCCGCCGCAACCAGTAGGTTCCTGGACCTGGGCACCGACTCGCTGATGGCCGTCGAACTTCGCAACCGGCTCTACAACCAATTCGGCGGCGCATTCACCATCAGCGCCACCGCCGTATTCGACTACCCGACGATCAGGTCGTTGGCCGAATACCTCGCCGAACAGCTGCCTGAACTGGACGCGGCGTCAGGTGCAGCGCCGGTAGCGGCCCCAGCGTCGGCGGATGCGGAAGCGGAAGTGGCCCCGGCGGACGCGGAGGCGGAACCAGCCGGCCCGGCCGATACGGCCTAGGGCCGCAGCGGGTTAGATCCGCGCGAGATCGTAGTTGCCGACGTTGTCGGCGAGCACCCGCAGGTGGTCCTGCGTGGAACCCAAGGTGTGCTCGATCGCGGTGAGTCGCGCCGCGTAGTGGCTGATCGGATACTCCGCGGTCACCCCGATCCCACCGTGCAGCTGGATCGCTTCCTGGGCGATGTGCCGACCCGAACGGCCTATCTGTAGCTTGGCCCGTGCTGCGATCACCGGGTCGAGGTTGCCGTCGGCGATCGACATGGCCGCGTAGAGGCTCATGCTGCGCGCCAGCTCCAGCGAGACGTACATGTCGGCGGCCCGCTGGGTGAGGGCTTGAAACTTGTTGAGCGTGACCCCAAACTGCTTGCGTGTTTTGAGGTAGTCCGTGGTCAGGCGCAACGCCTCCTCCATCGCGCCCAGCGCCTCGGAGCACAGGGCGGATTGAATGCGCACGATGGCATTGCGGATCGCCGGCGACGCATCGACCACGTCTCCCAGCGGTTCGGCCGGCGTCTCATTGAGTTCGATCTGGGCGCCGCGTTGACCGTCGAAGGTTCGGTAGGCGGTTCGGGTGGTGTTCGTGGCGTCGACCAGAAACAGGCCGGTGCCGCCGTCCGGCAACGCGGCGCTGACCACCAGCGTGTCGGCGCTGTCACCGGCGAGCACCGGGTTCTTGCGGCCGCTCAACGCCCACGAATCACCTTGCTGCACAGCCTCCGTAGCGGTTACCGCGGTCGGCTGACGATGTCCCGGTTCGAGGTGCGCGAAGGCCAGTAGTCGTTCGCCGGCCGCGACCTCGTCGAGCAACGCCCGTTGTGCGTCCGAGCCGTGTTCGGCGATCAGAGCGCCCGGCCCAAGCGCGGCGTGCACGATGGGTTCGGGCGCCAACCGACGACCGACTTCGGTGGACACCACCATGATTTCGATCTGGCCCGCCTCGTCGGGGTCGAAGCCGAGACCAAGAATCCCGATGTCCGCCAACTGACTCCACACATCGCGGCTCCAGCCGAGTTCGGTGTCGATCACCTTGTTGCGGGTCTCGGCGTCGTAGGTGCGGGACAGTACTTCACGGGTGGTGTCGCGCAGCAGGGTCTGCTCTTCGCTCAATTGAAAGTCCATGCCAGCCTCACAATCCAAGAATCGTCGACGCGATGATGTTGCGCTGCACTTCGTTGCTGCCGCCGTAGATCGAAGTCTTGCGGTAGTTCAGGTAGTGCGGGGCGCTGCTTTGTGCCCAGTCCGGCGAGGCGATGTCGCCGGCATTGAACGGCAGTGCGTCCGCCCCGGCCACCTCCACGAGCAATTCCGTGGCGATCTGCTGCAATTGACTGCCGCGAAGTTTTAGCACGGATGACGCCGGGTTGGGTTTGCCGCCCGACGAGCTGGAAACCACCCGCGCCTGGGTGAGTTCCAAAGCCAGCACCTCGTTTTCGGCCTCGGCCAGCCGCGCCGCGAACAGCGGATCGGAGAGCAGTCCGGTCTCGGCCGCGTGCCGCTTCGCTTCGGCCAACCGAACTTTGGTCCGCCCTACCTGCGCGATGCCGGTGCGCTCGTTGCCGAGCAGGAACTTTGCGTACGTCCAGCCCTGATTCTCTTGACCGACAAGCTGATCGGCGGGCACCCGAACGTCGGAGAAGAACACTTCGTTGACTTCGCGGCCGCCGTCGATCGTCTTGATAGGCCGCAGGGTGATGCCCGGGGTGTCCATGTCGATCAACAGGAACGAGATGCCGGCCTGCTTCTTGGGCGCTTGTGGGTCGGTGCGTACCAGGCAGAAGATCCAGTCGGCGTACTGGCCCAACGTCGTCCATGTCTTCTGCCCGTTGACGACATAGCTGTCGCCGTCGCGGACGGCGGTGGTGCGCAGCGAGGCGAGGTCGGAGCCGGCCTCGGGTTCGGAAAAGCCCTGGCACCACCAGATGTCGAGGCTGGCCGTGGGCGGCAGGAAGCGCTGCTTGATCTCCTGGGAGCCGAATTCGGCAATGACCGGTCCCACCATCTTGGTGTTGAAGTTCAGCGGCTCGGGAACACTCGCCAGTTGCATTTCGTCGGCCCAGATCTGGAACTGGGTAGGCGTCCAGTCCTTGCCGCCCCATTCCGTCGGCCAATTGGGGACCGCAAGCCCATGTTCGTGCAGGAGCTTGTGGTTCTCGACGATCTGGTCGCGGGTCAGGGAATCGCCCTCACGAACCAGGTCGCGGATTTCGGTGGGGATCTTGGTGGTGTAGAAAGTGCGAAGTTCGTCGCGGAACGCGGCTTCTTCGGGCGTGAGCGCTAGCTTCATCGGCAGCCTCCTCCTTCGGGGTGACTACCGGTGGGCCGCCCCTCGTGCGGCGCCTATCCGCATGCCATGGACCCGGCAGTCTTTCAATTGCACTATGTGCACGTTATGCGTCCATGACCAGCGGTCGTTAACCGGGTCGTGCACGACGGCGCCACCACACGATGGCGATGAGGGTGACACCCAGCGCCGAAGACGCTATCGCCAGTGTTGGTGCCACTTCCCGGGCCTTATCCCGGGTTCTTGCGACCACGTTGACCTTGTCGGAGAGCGCTTCCAGGGTGGCGCCGAGCTGCTCGCGGGTCTGCTCGATGTCTGTCCGAATGTCGTCGACGCCGGCGTCCGGCCCGGGCTCGGGCGTTAGACCGGGTGTGGGCTCAGCTGCGCTCACGGCGGGCCCCTTTCACTTCCTCGATGTCCTTCTTGACGCTGGCCACGGTTTCCGGCGCGGCGGGCGTGACCTCCTTGGCTTGCCGGCGGCTCATCAAGGCCGCGACGCCCGCTGCGAGGAACAGCGCCCCGCCCACGATCAAGGCGGCCGCCCAGATGGGCAAGGCGAGCGCCAAGGCGGCAATGGCGGCGGTGATGACGCTGGCGAAGCCAAAGAACGCCAGTAGTCCCGCCGCGCCGAATAGCCCCGCACCGATACCGGCGTGTCTGACCGACTGCTGAAGCTCCTTCTGCGCCAAGCGCATTTCGTCGCGGACGAGCCGCGACGTCTGCGACGACAGCTGCGCCACCAGATCGCCAATCGAGGCGTCTGAGTTCGGCGTGGCATCCAGACTCATTGCTTTGCCTCCGTCCTCTCGCCGGCCGGAACCGAGATCAGCCGCTTGCCCGGTGATCAAGGCCAACCCCATGGCGTCCGGCTACCCGGCGAATCGGTCGTCAAACCTGTGCTGCGTGGATGCACAGTCCGGGGTTGATCCACAGGACGCGATCTCGACGCAGTTCGGCGGGCCAGGTGTGACGGCCGGCCAATCTACGGTCGGCTCATGCGAACAGAACTGCCCGCCGAACGATTGCACCGACGCCTTGGTGCGGACCCGCGCCCCGATTCTGAGGTCGACTCGCAAACGGATGAGCCCGAACCCGATGCATCCGCTGACGACTCGCAGGACGACCCGAACTCGCTGCTGCCTCGCTGGCTACCCGACGCTGCTGGTGGTCAAAGCTGGCTGGAGCGGCTGCGGGCCGATCCCGGCCGCGCCGGTGCCATTGCGCTGGCGGTGATCGCTGCCCTCGCCGTGCTGATAACCGTATTCACCCTGGTGCGCGACCGGCCCGCACCGGTGATGGCGGCCAAATTGCCTCCGGTGGAGCATGTTTCGTCCGCCAGCCCCAGTACTTTGGCCGCTCCGGGGGCCGCTCCGGGGGCCGCTCCCGGGGCCAGTCCAGGCGCCAATCCGGATCGGCCGGTGGTGGTCAGTGTGGTCGGTCTGGTACGCAAGCCCGGTCTGGTCACCCTCGCGCCGGGCGCCCGCATCGCGGACGCGCTGCAGGCTGCGGGTGGCGTGGTCGACGGTGCTGACACGATCGGACTGAACTTGGCGCGCCAGCTCGGCGACGGCGAGCAGATCGTGGTCGGGCTCGCGCCTGTCTCGGGTCAGCCGACCACGCTCGGCAGCTCCGTGATCGCGGGCACCGCGGCACCGGGGACGACCCCCGCCAGTCCGAAACCAGGCACCAAGGCAAACCCCAAACCGGGCGAGCCCTTGGACCTCAACACCGCGACCGCGGAGCAGTTGGAAGCCCTACCGGGGGTCGGGCCGGTGACCGCCGCGGCGATCGTGGCGTGGCGGCAGGCCCACGGCAGGTTCACCAGTGTCGACCAACTCGCCGACGTCGATGGCATCGGCAACGCTCGGCTGGGCAAGCTGCGGCCCCTGGTCCGTGTCTGAGACCGGTGGGCAATCGCCCAGGAGTCGCCGCCGAACGGCTGGACGTGCGGCTGGTCCCCGCCGCGGTAACCAGCTGGATGGTGACGGCCGCCGGCACCGTGTGGTCCGTCGGCAACGCCCTGGCCGCGTGCGGCGCAGCGCTGATAGCTGTGTCAATCACGCTGCGGTGCATCGCATTCCGGTGGGTACGGGTGACAAGTCTGCGCGCGATCTGGGTGGGACTGCTGGCGGTTGGTGTGGTGGGCGCGGGCTACGGGCTTGCCATTGCACTGCGGGCCGACGCGCTCGACCGCCACCCGATAACCGCCGCATTCGGGACGACTGCGGTGGTGACGGTTACACCAAGTGAAAGCGCACTTTCGTTAGGGCGCAACCGGTTGATGTTCCGGGCGACGCTGCAGCGCTTGCGCGACGACGAGGTCAATGGCCGCGTGGTGGTCTTCGCCCGCGTTGCGGAGTTTGCCGACGTGATGGTGGGGCAGCCGGCTCGGTTCACCGCGCGCATCACCCGCCCGACTCGACGCGACCTGACGGTGGCCGTGCTCAACGCCGTCGGCCACCCGACGCTGGGCAGCGCCAGTGCGATGCAGCGCTCCGCCCACGCCGTGCGGGACCGGTTCGCCGGCATCGCGCGCCAGGTCTTGCCCGCCGACCAGGCGGCGATGCTGCCCGCGCTGGTGCTCGGTGACACGGCGATGGTCACCACACAGACCAACCGAGATTTCCGTGCAGCGGGGATGTCGCATCTGACCGCCGTCTCGGGGGCCAACGTCACCATTGTGTGCGCGGCGGTGCTCTTCTCGGCGCGGTTGCTCGGGCCGCGTGCGGCCGTGCTGCTCGCGGCGGCGGCGTTGGTGGCGTTCGTCATCGTGGTGCAGCCGACGGCGAGCGTGTTACGGGCCGCCGTGATGGGCGCCATCGCCCTGGCGGGCATCCTCTCCGCCCGTCGGCGTCAGGCGATCCCAGCGCTGTCGGCGACCGTCTTGGTGTTGATGGCGACCGCCCCGCATCTGGCCGTCGACATGGGGTTCGCGCTGTCCGTGGTGGCGACGGCCGCATTGGTGGTGATCGCGCCGGTGTGGTCGGGTCGCCTCACCGCGCGGGGCTGGCACAAGCCGCTGGCCGATGCGGTCGCGGTGGCGGGGGCCGCGCAGGTGGTCACCGCGCCGCTGATCGCCGCCATGTCGGGTCGGGTCAGCCTGGTCAGTGCGGTCGCCAACCTTGCGGTGACGGCGGTCATTGCGCCGATCACCATTCTGGGCAGCGCGGCCGCAGTGCTGGCTATCCCGTGGCCGGCCGCAGCGCAGCTGCTGGTCCGTTTCACCGGGCCCGAGGTGTGGTGGGTGCTCCGCATAGCCCGTTGGGCTGCCAGCGTGCCGGCGGCGACCGTGCCAGTTCCCAAAGGTCTGCCGGGCGTCGTCCTGGTGGGCGGACTCACCGTCGTCGTGGCCGCATGCTGGCGTTGGCGGTGGGTCCGCACGGGACTGGTGGTGGTCTCGGTCCTCGCTGTCGCGTGCATGCTGGCGTGGTCGCTGGCCGGGTTAGTCAGCCCGGCATGACACCATCATGGCGTGACCGAAGATTCGCCGTTACACCTCATCCTTGGCGACGAAGAACTGTTGGTCGAGCGTGCGGTCGCGGACGTGTTGCGGTCGGCGCGGCAGCGGGCCGGTACCGTCGACGTGCCCGTCAACCGGATGCGCGCCGGCGACGTCAGCACCTATGAACTGGCCGAACTGCTGAGCCCGTCGCTCTTCGCCGAGGAACGGATCGTCGTGCTGGAGGCCGCCGGCGAGGCGGGCAAGGACGCGGCCGAATTGATCGCCACCACGGCCGCCGACATCCCGGCGGGCACCGTGCTGGTGGTGGTGCATTCTGGCGGCGGGCGAGCCAAAGCCCTCGCCGGCAAGCTGCAGTCGCTCGGCGCCCAAGTGCACCCCTGCGCCCGGATCACCAAGGCCAGCGAGCGCGTCGCATTCGTTCGCAACGAATTTCGCGCGATGCGGATCAGGGTCGATGAGGAGACCGTCACCGCCCTGCTGGATGCCGTCGGCTCCGACATCCGTGAACTCGCGTCGGCCTGTTCGCAGCTGGCCGCCGACACCGGCGGTTCGGTCGATGCGGCCGCCGTGCGCCGCTACCACAGCGGCAAAGCGGAGGTGAAGGGCTTCGACATCGCCGACAAGGCGGTGGCCGGCGACGTGGAAGGGGCGGCGGAGGCGCTGCGCTGGGCGATGCTGCGCGGCGAGCCGCTGGTGGTGCTGGCCGACGCGCTGGCCGAAGCGGTGCACACCATCGGAGTGGTGGGCCCGCTGTCCGGTGACCCGTACCGCTTGGCCGGGAAACTAGGGATGCAGCCGTGGCGGATTCAGAAGGCGCAAAAGCAGGCTCGGCGCTGGTCGCGCGATTCGGTGGCGGCCGCCATGCGGGTGGTGGCCGAGTTGAACGCCAACGTCAAGGGGGCAGTCGCGGACGCCGACTACGCCCTGGAGTCCGCCGTCAGGAAGGTGGCCGAACTGGCGGCCGATCGTAGCTGAGTGGTCAGCCGAGCTTGTTGAAGGACTTTGCCAGCGCCGACTTCTTGTTGGCGGCCTGGTTCTTGTGAATCACGCCCTTGCTGGCGGCCTTGTCGAGTTTGCGGTTGGTCGACACCAGCAGCTCGGCGGCCTTGTCCTTCTCGCCGGCGTGGGCGGCTTCCCGAAATGCGCGGATAGCGGTACGAAGCGAGGATTTCACCGACTTGTTGCGCAGGCGCGCGCGCTCGTTCGTGCGGTTGCGCTTCTGCTGCGACTTGATGTTGGCCACGCGATAATTCCCTCTTGGATCGATTCGTACGGCTGTTAGCGACTGCCCAGGTTATCAGTCGGTTACGTTTTCGCCCAAAAGAGGAACTCTCGCCCTGCCAGAAACCTTGAATTGAGGCAGCATGACACAGGTGAGTCTCCCGAAGAGGACCGCAGACACAATGCAGCGGCCGCGCCGTCGTACTGAGCGCATTTTCGACGGTTACAACACGGCGGACGAGGTCTATTCGCTGGCGTTTGACGAGATGTTCGATGCCAACGGCAACGTCCGCGGACCTTACAAGGGCATCTACGCCGAACTGGCCCCCTCCGATGCCTCGGACCTCAAAGCTCGCGCCGAAGCGCTGGGCCGCGCGTTCATCGACCAGGGCATCACCTTCTCGCTGTCGGGCCAGGAGCGGCCCTTCCCGTTGGACCTGGTGCCGAGGGTTATTTCGGCGGCCGAATGGTCGCGGCTGGAGCGTGGCATCACCCAGCGCGTCAAGGCGCTAGAGATGTACCTCGACGACATCTACGGGGATCAGGAGATCCTGCGCGACGGGGTCATCCCGCGCCGGCTGATTACCTCCTGTGAGCATTTTCACCGTCAGGCGGTCGGCATCGTCCCGCCCAACGGGGTGCGGATTCACGTGGCCGGCATCGACTTGATTCGCGACGAAAAGGGAGACTTCCGGGTTCTCGAGGACAACCTGCGCTCGCCTTCGGGTGTGTCCTACGTCATGGAGAACCGCCGCACCATGGCGAGGGTCTTTCCCAACTTGTTCGCCACCCACCGGGTCCGCACGGTCGACGACTACGCGTCGCACCTGCTGCGGGCGCTGCGCAACTCGGCGGCCACCAACGAGGCCGACCCGACGGTGGTGGTGCTGACGCCGGGTGTCTACAACTCGGCGTACTTCGAGCACTCCCTGCTGGCCAGGCAGATGGGTGTGGAGTTGGTCGAAGGCCGCGACCTGTTCTGCCGTGACAATCAGGTCTACATGCGCACCACCGAGGGGGAGCGGCAGGTCGACGTCATCTATCGGCGCATCGACGACGACTTCCTCGACCCGCTGCAGTTCCGGGCCGACTCGGTGCTCGGTGTGGCCGGGCTGGTCAACGCTGCGCGCGCCGGCAACGTCGTCATTTCCAGCGCGATCGGCAACGGGGTCGGCGACGACAAACTCGTCTACACCTACGTGCCGACCATCATCGAGTACTACCTGCGGGAGAAGCCGCTGCTGGCCAACGTCGACACCTACCGCTGCTGGCTGGACGATGAGCGCGAAGAGGTGCTGGACCGGATCCGGGAGCTGGTGATCAAGCCCGTCGAGGGATCGGGCGGCTACGGCATCGTCTTCGGCCCGGAAGCCTCGGAGAAGGAACTCGCCACCATAAGCAAGAAGATTCGCGAGGACCCCCGCAGCTGGATTGCCCAGCCGATGATGGAGCTGTCGACCGTGCCGACGCGGGTCGGGGATTCCCTGTCACCGCGCTATGTCGACCTACGCCCGTTCGCGGTCAACGACGGCAATGACGTGTGGGTGCTGCCGGGAGGGCTGACCCGGACGGCGCTGGTGGAGGGGTCCAGGGTGGTCAATTCCAGCCAGGGTGGGGGCTCCAAGGACACGTGGGTGCTGGCGCCGCGCACTTCGGTGGCCGAACGCGAACTCGGCAGGGCCAAGGTGGTGCGTTCGCTACCGCAGCCTGTAGCCGAGCAGAGGTCGGACGGTCTGCTGCCCGTGGCGCAGCAGGACGAGCAACCCCAACAGCAGCAACAGCAACAGCAGGAGAGTCGCTAATGCTGGCCCGCAACGCCGAAGCGCTGTACTGGATCGGCCGCTATGTCGAACGGGCCGACGACACCGCACGCATTCTGGACGTCGCCGTGCACCACCTGCTGGAGGACTCCAGCGTCGATCCCGACCAGGCGTCCCGGTTGCTGCTCAAGGTGCTGGGCATCGAACCCCCGGACCACGAGCTGGATGTTTGGTCGCTGACCGACCTGGTGGCTTTCAGCACCAACAGCGAGGGTGGCTGTTCGATCGTGGAAGCGATCACGGCGGCGCGCGAAAACGCAAGGTCGGCAAGGGAAGTCACGTCCAGTGAAACCTGGGAGTGCATCAACACCACCTACCACGCCCTCCCGGAACGGGAGCGTGCCGCCAAACGCCTTGGGCCGCATGAGTTCCTGTCCTTCATCGAAGGCCGCGCAGCGATGTTCGCCGGCTTGGCCGACAGCACGCTCTCCCGCGACGACGGCTACCGATTCATGATGCTCGGCCGCGCCATCGAGCGGGTCGACATGACGGTGCGGCTGCTGCTCTCCCGGGTGGGGGACAGCGCATCGTCGCCCGCGTGGGTGACGCTGCTGCGCTCGGCGGGCGCGCACGACACGTACCTGCGCACTTATCGCGGGGCATTGGACGCAGAACGTGTGGTCGAGTTCATGATGCTCGACCGGCTCTTCCCGCGTTCGGTGTACTACTCGTTGAAGCTGGCCGAACGCAATCTGGACGAGCTCATGCACAAACCCCAGAGCCGCGTCGGGGCCACCACCGAGGCGCAGCGGTTACTGGGCCAGGCGCGCAGCCAGCTGGAGTTCGTGCAGCCCGGCGTCCTTCTCGAGTCGCTGGAAGACCGACTGGGTGGCTTGCAGCAAACGTGCCGCGATGTTGGAGATGCTTTGGCGCTGCAGTACTTTCACGTCGCACCCTGGGTGGCCTGGCTGGATGCCGGCGCCCGACAGTTGGTCACCGAACAGGGAGAAGCCTGATGTGGCGAACGCGGGTGGTGCACACCACCGGATACGAATACCAGGCACCGGCGACTGCCTCGTACAACGAGGCGCGCCTGACTCCGCGGTCCAATACCCGGCAAAACGTCATCCTCAACCGCATCGAAACCATTCCCGCCACCCGTTCCTACCGGTACATCGATTACTGGGGCACCGCGGTGACGGCCTTCGACCTGCACGCACCGCACACCGAACTGACCGTGACGTCGTCGTCAGTCGTCGAGACCGAGCGTCCCGAACCGCCGGTGGCCAAGGTCACCTGGCAAGAACTGGAGTCGGAGGCCGTGATCGACCGGTTCGACGAGGTGCTGCGCCCCACCGCCTACACCCCGACGAGCAAACGCGTTGCCGCCGTTGGCAAGCGGATCATGAAAAACCACGACCCGGCGGATGCGGTGGTGGCAGCGGCCCGTTGGGCGCGCAGCGAACTGGATTACCTGCCGGGCACTACGGGTGTGCATTCATCGGGTCTGGACGCCTTGGAAAAGGGCAAGGGCGTGTGCCAGGACTTCGCCCATCTGACGTTGATTCTGTTGCGCAGCATGGGAATTCCTGGACGCTACGTATCCGGGTACCTGCATCCCAAGAGTGATGCCGAGGTCGGAAAGGCAGTCGATGGACGCAGCCACGCCTGGATTCAGGCGTGGACCGGCGGCTGGTGGAACTACGACCCGACCAACGACACCGAGGTCAGCGAGCAGTACGTCAGTGTCGGCGTCGGGCGTGACTACGCAGACGTGGCACCGCTGAAGGGCATTTATTCCGGGCGTGGGGCGACCGACCTCGAAGTAATTGTGGAGATCACCCGGTTGGCCTAGTTGACCGAGCAGACGCAACACTCCTGAAATTCAACGACTTCCGGTACTTCTGCGTCTGCTCGGCGGGAAGTAAGGCCCACCCTATGGGGTGATGCCGGGGCTGCCGGGCTGGCCGATGAGGCCACCGGCCCCGCCCGAACCGCCGCTGCCGTTCGTCCCGCCGCCGACACCGAGCCCGCCGGCGCCGCCGCTCCCGCCGTTGCCGATGAATCGAGCGTCTCCGCCGTTACCGCCCGGACCGCCGTCGAGGTGACCGGTGTTGCCGCCGCCGCCGCTCCCGCCGGCGCCGCCGCTGCCGATCACGAACCCCCCGGCCCCGCCCTGGCCGCCGACGCCGCCGCCGAGCCCGCCGTGCCCACCGGCGCCGCCGGAGCCGAACAACACGGCCCCGCCCCCGACTCCGCCGCCGCCGCCCGAGCTGCCGGCCATGCCGCCGCCGGCTCCACCGACGCCACCATTGCCGCCGGCGCCGAGGATCACCGCGCCGCGGCCGCCCGCCCCGCCCGTGCCGCCGATGCCGACGCTGGCCGCGTCGCCGCCGTCGCCACCGATTCCACCGTCGCCACCGATACCGAACACGAAACCTGCCGCACCACCGGCCCCACCTCCGCCGCCGGTTGCGCCACCCCGGCCGCCGGCGCCCCCGAAGCCGCCACTACCGAACAACGCGCCGCCGTTGCCGGCGTCACCCCCGAGGCCGCCCTGGGTGCCGTCGGCGTTGTTGCCGCCGTTGCCGCCCGCCCCGCCGGTGCCGATCAGCTGGGCGTCGCCGCCGATGCCGCCCATGCCGCCTTGGACGGCTCCGGCCGCACCGACACCCCCGGCGCCACCGGGACCGCCGTTGCCGTAGAACAGGCCGCCCAGGCCGCCGTTGCCGCCGGTGCCTGCGAAGCCGGCGGCGACGCCGAGGCCCCCGGTTCCGCCGGCCCCACCGGCACCGAGCAGCCAGGCGTTGCCGCCCAGCCCGCCGCTGCCGCCAGGCCCTCCCGTGCCGCCCGGTCCGCCATTGCCGATCAGCCCCGCAGCTCCTCCGCCGCCGCCGGAGACGCCCGGGAGTGTGCTGTCGCCGCCGCGGCCACCGTTGCCGTACAACAGGCCGCCGGCTCCGCCGGGCTGGCCGATACCTCCGACGGTTCCGCCGTCGGCGCCGTTGCCGATCAGCGGGCGCCCGAGCAGGGCCTGGAAGGGCGCATTGATCGCGTCGAGTAGAGCCTGTTGCACGTTGCCGGCTTCGGCGCTGGCATAGGAGGCGGCGTTGCCCGCGAGGCACCGCACCAGCTGCTCGTGGAATCTCGCCATCTCGGCGCCGAGGGTCTGGTAGCTCTGGGCGTGCGCGCCGAAAAATGCCGCGATGGCGACGGATACTTCGTCGGCGGCGGCCGCCTGCACGCCGGTTGTCTGGATCGCCGCGGCGCGGTTGGCCTCCGCGATCGTCGACCCGATCCCGGCGAACTGGGTGGCGGCCGCAGCCATGCTTCCCGGCACCGCAGTGACGAACGACATCTCGCGGATCGTATCGCGGCCGGCGTCGGTCCAGCCGGATTTAGCGGGCTGTTTTAGCGCGCGGGTATTTCAACCCGGTGCAGGTCGTCGCCCAACTCGATCTGTCCGCTGAACTCGGCGGCGGCCAATGCGCGCCACTGGTCTTCTTGGCCTGCCCCGAGCGGAGGTACGTAGTGCGTCATGATCAGGGTGCCGACGCCGGCGCGTTGCGCGGTCGCGGCCGCCTCCTGCACCGAGGAGTGGTAGTCGCAGACGTCCTTGATGCGCTGCTGCGGGGCATGGACGAGAATGTCCTTGCGAATCACGGTGTGCACTAATCCGCCTGCGCCACTTGCCAATTCGTCCAGGCTGGCGCATGGGACGGTGTCGCCGGCCACGACCACCGAAGCGCCGTCGGCCTCGATGCGGAAGCCGATGGTCGGCGCCACGGGCCGATGGTCGGTGGGGGCCACCCGGATCGTGACGCCGTCGCGGTCCCACACCGGACCCTCGGTGTGCTCGTGCACCTCCACCGGCGGCGGTGCGTTCAGGTCGGCGTGGTGGGCGATCCGGTAACTGATGTCGTGACCGAAGGCCTTCAGCATCGCCTCGACCACCTCGGCGGTGCCCGGCGGTCCGATGACGTGCAGCGGCCGGGGTTCGGGGTTGAAATTGGTGACCCAGTTCGTGATGAGCACGTCGCCGAGTTCGGCGATGTGGTCGCTGTGCAGATGCGTCAGCAACAACGCCGACAGATCGCCAGCGTTGACACCGACGGCCGCTGCGCGCTGCAGCACTCCGCGTCCACAGTCGATCAGGAACACCTGCCCTCCGGCACGCACCAGCGTGGACGGACCCGCGCGGTTCGGGTCTGGGATAGGGCTTCCGGTTCCGAGCAGCGTGACCTCAATCATGGCCCCATCCTTGCAAGTCGACTTGGCGCAGCGTCAAGCAACTGGCGGAATCGACTGGGAAACAACTCAATTCCATCGATGCCCGGACGAGCGGGAATGCGGCCGTGGTGACGGTTTGGTTGCTATTACCGCCAGGTTCGGGTGGCGCCTTTCCCGCCACGCAAGATAGTCGTAGCCTGGTGTGAACCAGATCACCATGGCAGGAGGTTGGATGCGGATCGCGGACGTGTTGCGGAACAAGGGGGCGGCCGTGACGACGATCAACCCCGAGGCGACGGTTCGGGAATTGCTCGCCGGTCTGGCCGAACAGAACATCGGCGCCATGGTGGTGGTCGGCGACGAAGGTGTGGTCGGCATCGTGTCCGAACGCGACGTGGTGCGTCAGCTGCACATCCACGGTGCCAGCGTGCTGTCGCGCCCCGTTTCCAAGATCATGACGAGCGCCGTCGCCACCTGCGCAAAGTCGGACAGCGTGGACGAGATCAGCGTGTTGATGACGGAAAACCGGGTCCGCCATGTGCCGGTGCTCGACGGGAAGAAGCTCATCGGCATCGTCAGCATCGGTGACGTGGTGAAGTCGCGGATGGGCGAACTCGAGGCCGAACAGCAGCAGCTGCAGTCCTACATCACGCAAGGCTGACCACTCGGATCGTTCGCCGGACTCGTTCGCCGGGCCGGTAGGCGCTGCTTCAGCGCCAGGAATACTCCGCGCGCAACCGGCTTGCGACCACCTCGAAAATTTCGCGGTCCAGGATCGCTCCCTCGCGACGAATGCCCTCCTCGGGCACGTCGAGCACACGATCCAACCGAACCCAACTCTTCTTGCCCTCGTAGTCCCAGTCGCCGGCGCCAATCCCTTGCCAGTTCCGGTCGTCAGCGTGGTGCTCCTGGCTGGACAACATCAGCCCCAACAACACTTCGCGGTCGCGGCCTACGACGAGCACCGGGCGATCTTTTCCGCGGGTGGGGTCGTCTTCGTAGACCACCCACGTCCAGACGATTTCGCCCGGGTCTGCCCGGCCGTCCAGGTCCGGCGCGTAGACCACTTTGCGGGCCCGCTGAGCGGTCGGGAAGCTGGTGCGGGTCACCGGGCGGCCAGCGGCGATCTCCCCGGCCGGCGGTGGCGGTGAAGTCATGATGTTCGCGGTGATCTTGACGGCTTGCTGGATGGTCCGCAGCGTGCTTTGCGTGTTCTGGATCTGACGCACGAGCTTGGGGCCCTCGTTGAAGACGAGGTTCTCCGCGAAGCGCTGAAACGTCTTCCACTGTGATTTCCGGGAGGACGCCATGTTCGCAGCATACGACGCGATCGGTAAGCACGGTTGGGCCTCAAATATGTCCCAGCTGCCTTGCACGGATAGTCTGGATACCCGCTAACCCGCGCTACAGGAGATTCCCATCAGCAGTTTTGCCGACAAGACCTTCACCCCGCCGGCGCAGATTCGGAATTTCTGCATCATCGCTCACATCGACCATGGCAAGTCGACGCTGGCAGACCGAATGCTGCAGCTGACCGGGGTGGTCGACGAGCGCTCAATGCGGGCGCAATACCTGGACCGGATGGACATCGAGCGGGAACGCGGCATCACCATCAAGGCCCAGAACGTGCGGTTGCCCTGGCGAGTCGGTGACCAGGAGTACGTCCTGCATCTCATCGACACGCCGGGCCACGTCGACTTCACCTACGAGGTGTCGCGCGCGCTGGAGGCCTGTGAAGGCGCGGTGTTGCTGGTCGACGCCGCGCAGGGCATCGAGGCGCAGACGCTGGCCAACCTCTACCTGGCGCTGGACCGTGACCTGCACATCATCCCGGTGCTCAACAAGATCGATCTGCCGGCCGCGGACCCGGACCGGTACGCCGGTGAGATTGCCCACATCATCGGCTGCGAGCCGTCAGACGTGTTGCGAGTGTCGGGCAAGACCGGTGAAGGGGTCGCCGACCTGCTGGATCACGTGGTGCAGGAGGTGCCGCCCCCGCAAGGCGACGCCGATGCGCCCACCCGCGCGATGATCTTCGACTCCGTGTACGACATCTACCGCGGTGTGGTGACCTACGTCAGGGTTGTGGACGGCAAGATCACGCCGCGCGAGCGCATCGCAATGATGTCTACCGGCGCCACCCACGAACTGCTCGAGGTCGGCATCGTCTCCCCGGAACCCAAGGCCAGTGAGGGCCTGGGCGTCGGGGAAGTGGGGTACCTGATCACCGGCGTGAAGGACGTCCGCCAGTCCAAGGTCGGCGACACCGTGACCACCGCGCGCAACGGGGCCAAGGAGGCGCTCACCGGTTACCGGGAACCGAAGCCGATGGTCTACTCCGGCCTGTATCCCGTCGACGGCTCGGACTACCCGAATCTGCGCGACGCCCTGGACAAGCTGCAACTCAACGACGCCGCTCTGACGTACGAACCCGAAACATCGGTGGCGTTGGGCTTTGGGTTCCGGTGCGGCTTTCTGGGCCTGCTGCACATGGAGATCACCCGCGAGCGCCTCGAGCGCGAATTCGACCTCGATCTGATCTCCACGTCGCCAAACGTCGTTTACCGGGTCATCAAAGAGGACGGCACCGAGATTCAGGTCACGAACCCGTCGGACTGGCCGGAGGGCAAGATCCGCACGGTCTACGAGCCCGTCGTCAAGACCACCATCATCGCGCCGAGCGAATTCATCGGCACCATCATGGAACTGTGCCAGTCGCGGCGCGGTGAGTTGGGTGGCATGGACTATCTGTCGCCCGAACGGGTGGAGTTGCGCTACACAATGCCGTTGGGGGAGATCATCTTTGACTTCTTCGATTCCCTGAAGTCCCGTACCCGGGGTTACGCCAGCCTGGACTATGAGGAGTCCGGCGAACAGGAAGCCGATCTGGTCAAGGTCGACATCCTGCTGCAGGGGGAGGCGGTCGACGCGTTCAGCGCGATCGTGCACAAGGATTCGGCGTTTGCTTACGGCAACAAGATGACCACCAAGCTCAAGGAGTTGATCCCGCGCCAGCAGTTCGAGGTGCCGGTGCAAGCCGCGATCGGGTCGAAAATCATTGCGCGCGAGAATATTCGAGCGATCCGCAAGGACGTGCTGTCCAAGTGCTACGGCGGCGACATCACCCGTAAGCGCAAACTTCTGGAAAAGCAGAAGGAAGGCAAGAAGCGGATGAAGACCATCGGGCGGGTCGAGGTGCCGCAGGAAGCCTTCGTCGCAGCGTTGTCCACCGACGCCGCCGGGGATAAAGGCAAGAAGTAGCAGCGCAACCGCACGACGCCACCGAACTAGGAAGGGCCACAACCGGATGAGATTCCGATGCAGCGTCGTCGTTGTTGCGCTCGTCGCCCTGCTGACCGCTGGCTGCACCGACGTCGTCAACGGCCTAGCGCGCCCCGGGCCGGATACCAAACCACACCCGCTTCTCGGCGACGCGCTCAAGCCGGTCCTCCTCGACGATTCCGCGCTATCGGACATGCTGGGCCAGGCGTTCGAAAGTGATCCGGATTTGCCGCCGCGGTTCGGCGGCGGCGAGAAGTTGTTGTCGCCCTACGGGGAGGTAACGCCCGACGAGTGCGTCGGCGTCGTGACCCTGACGAATCGCAGGACCTACGACTCCGCCCCCGTTGTCAACGTCGCCCACGAGACGTGGTGGCACACCAGCTACACGGTGAAGGTCATCAGCGTCGCCGAGAGTGTGATCGCACTGCCGTCGGTGAAGGACGCTTCGGCGCTCTTCGGCAAGTTCACCGATCAGTGGAAGGCCTGCAACGGTAAATCGGTGACGCTGGAGGGCGACGACCTTAGTTTCACCGACGAAATCAGTGACGTGCGCGTCGCCAATTCCGTTCTCGCGGCGACACTTTCCGAATCGAGCTCATCCACCTCGACATCCAGGGCGGTCGCACGCGCCATCGGGGTGCGGGTGAACTGTCTGGTTGAGGTGCAGGTCAGCTTCTTCTCCCCGCAGGAGTCGGACACCGGGACCGGCGATCCGAACACCAGCGCGATCGAGATCGCGCGCGCGATGATGGACAAGATCACCGCCCGGACCTGACTCAGCGCGGGGAGTCGTTAAAGGGTGTCGAACAACTGGCTGCGGCCGAGTTGTCTTCGGAGTGGGGCGATGTGGCTGGGGTAGACGCGGGTGCGGATGGTTGCAGCCCGCCTGCTCCGCCTCGCGAGACACCCGCACCCGCCACCGGGCTCAGTCGGTGTTAGAGCGCGCTCTGTCCGTTGCTGCCATCACCGCCCGGGAAGAGGGATTTGCCGCCATAACCACCCTCGGTGGCGGCACCGCCATCGCCGCCGTCCACAGCGCCCAGAGTGCCCACAGCGCCTTTTCCGCCGTCCCCACCGAGGTCGCCATCAACGCCGGGGTGGCCGTCCGTACCTGAGAAGGATTCGTAGCCACCACCGCCGCCGCCACCACCGGTGCCGGTCGTGGTGCCGCCTGCACCGCCGGGGCCGCCAAAGCCGTACCAGTCAAGCTCAGCGTTGCCACCGGCGCCGCCAGCGCCGCCGGTACCGCTGGCGGAGCCGGCGCCGCCGCCGCCGCCGCCGCCGCCGCCAGCGGCCTTAGAGGTGCTGTAGAAGTAACCGCCGGCGCCGCCGCCGGCGCCTCCGCCGCCGCTGCCGCCGATACCGGCAGTCTGGCCGCCGCCGTCCCCGCCGCCGCCGCCGTTGCCGGCGAGTGCCCGGAACCCCGAAAACCAGTTGGCGAGGCCGCCTTGGCCGCCGTCGCCGCCGTCGCCGCCCTTGCCGCCGGCGCCGCCGTCATCCTGGCCGGTGCCGGCGTTGCCGCCGTGACCGCCGGCCCCGCCGCCGCCACCGCCACCACCACCCACGAGTTGGATTCCTAAGTTTTTGCCGCCGTCGCCGGCGTCGCCGCCCGCGCCGCCGTCGCCGCCGTCACCGTTGGTCCCGCCCAGCGGGGTGCCGCCGCCGTCGCCGCCGTTGCCGCCTCGGCCGCCTTCACCGCCGTGACCGCCGATGCTATTTTCGGTGCCGTCGCCGATTTGGCCGTCGCCGCCGTTGCCGCCGACACCACCCGCACCGCCGTTACCGGCGGTGGTGCCGGCACCGCCGGCGTCGCCGCCGTTGCCGCCGTTGCCGGCCGCACCGCCGTTACCGCCGTCCGTACCCGCTGGCGCCCCGCCCGCGAGCGCGTCATAGCCGTTGCCCCCGTTGCCGCCGGCGCCGCCGTTGCCGCTCGCGGCGGCCAAACCGCCGCCGGTGCCGCCCGCCCCGCCCGCGCCGCCGTTACCGCCGGCCCCGCCGTTGGGGGAGCCGCTGTCGCCGTCCTTGCCGCTGCCACCATTGCCGCCGGCACCGGCGTTACCGCCCGAACCGTTGGCCCCGCCGCTGTTGCCGCCGTTGCCGCCGGCCCCGCCGTTGCCGCCCGAACCGCCGTTGCCGCCGTTACCGCCGGCCGCCCCGCCTACTGCGCTGATATCGGTGGCGGCGTCATAACCGGTGCCGCCGTTGGCGCCGGTGCCGCCTTGGCCGCCGTTGCCGGCGGCGACCGTGGCGCCGCCGGCGTTGCCGCCGGTGCCGCCGTGGCCACCCGAACCGCCAGCCCCGCCATCGGGCGAACCGGCAGTGCCGGCCAGACCCGCGGCACCATCACCGCCATCACCGGCATCACCGCCGGCCCCGGCGGTGCCCGCCGCCCCGTTGCCGGCGGCACCGGCCGACCGCCGTGACCGCCGTTACCGCCGTCGCCGCCGGAACCGCCCAGCAGCGGGTTGCTGCTTGCACCGCTTTCACCACCCTCACCACCGGTGCCTCCGGCGCCGCCGTTGCCGGCGGCCACACCGGTGCCGTCCCCGCCGGCGTTACCGCCGTTGCCGCCCGTGCCGCCGTGGCCGCCGGCTCCGCCGTTGAGGGTGCCGCTGTCACCGTCGTTGCCGTTGCCACCATTGCCGCCGGCACCGGCGTTACCGCCCGAACCGTTGGCCCCACCGCTGTTGCCGCCGGTGCCGCCCGTCCCGCCGTTGCCGCCCGAACCGCCGGCACCGCCGTTACCGCCGGCCGCCCCGGCCACCGCTCCCGGGTCGGTGGCGGCGTCATACCCGGCGCCGCCGTTGGCGCCGCTGCCGCCTTGGCCACCGTTGCCGGCGGCCACCGTGGCGCCGCCGGCGTTGCCGCCGGTGCCGCCGTGACCACCCGAACCACCGGCCCCGCCATCGGGTGAACCGGCAGTGCCGGCGATGCCCGCGGCACCATCACCGCCATCACCGGCATCACCGCCGGCCCCGGCGGTGCCCGCCGCCCCGTTACCGGCGGCACCGGCCGACCCGCCGTGACCGCCGTTACCGCCCGCGCCGCCGGAACCGCCCAGCAGCGGGTTGCTGCTTTGGGCGCCGTTACCGCCAGCGGCGCCGCCGTTGCCGGCGGCCACACCGGTGCCGTCCCCACCGGCGTTACCGCCGTTGCCGCCCGAGCCGCCGTGGCCGCCGGCTCCGCCGTTGAGGGTGCCGCTGTCACCGTCGTTGCCGTTGCCACCATTGCCGCCGGCACCGGCGTTACCGCCCGAACCGTTGGCCCCACCGCTGTTGCCGCCGGTGCCACCCGTCCCGCCGTTGCCGCCCGAACCGCCGGCACCGCCGTTACCGCCGGCCGCCGCGGCCACCGCTCCCGGGTCGGTGGCGGCGTCATACCCGGCGCCGCCGTTGGCGCCGGTACCGCCTTGGCCACCGTTGCCGGCGGCCACCGTCGCGCCGCCGGCGTTGCCGCCGGTGCCGCCGTGACCACCCGAACCACCGGCCCCACCATCGGGTGAACCGGCAGTGCCGACGATGCCCGCGGCACCATCACCGCCGTTGCCGGCGTCACCGCCGGCGGCATCGGTGCCCGCGGCCCCGTTACCGGCGGCACCGGCCGACCCGCCGTGACCGCCGTTACCGCCTGCCCCGCCGGAACCGCCCAGCAGCGGGTTGCTGCTTTGGGCGCCGTTACCGCCAGCGCCGCCGGTGCCTGCGGCGCCGCCGTTGCCGGCGGCCACACCGGTGCCGTCCCCGCCGGCGTTACCGCCGTTGCCGCCCGAGCCGCCGTGGCCGCCGGCTCCGCCGTTGAGGGTGCCGCTGTCACCGTCGTTGCCGTTGCCACCATTGCCGCCGGCACCGGCGTTACCGCCCGAACCGTTGGCCCCACCGCTGTTGCCGCCGGTGCCACCCGTCCCGCCGTTGCCGCCCGAACCGCCGGCACCGCCGTTACCGCCGGCCGCCGCGGCCACCGCTCCCGGGTCGGTGGCGGCGTCATACCCGGCGCCGCCGTTGGCGCCGGTACCGCCTTGGCCACCGTTGCCGGCGGCCACCGTCGCGCCGCCGGCGTTGCCGCCGGTGCCGCCGTGACCACCCGAACCACCGGCCCCACCATCGGGTGAACCGGCAGTGCCGGCGATGCCCGCGGCACCATCACCGCCGCTGCCGGCATCACCGCCGGCGGCATCGGTGCCCGCGGCCCCGTTACCGGCGACACCGGCCGACCCGCCGTGACCGCCGTTACCGCCCGCGCCGCCGGAACCGCCCAGCAGCGGGTTGCTGCTTTGGGCGCCGTTACCGCCAGCGCCGCCGGTGCCTGCGGCGCCGCCGTTGCCGGCGGCCACACCGGTGCCGTCCCCGCCGGCGTTACCGCCGTTGCCGCCCGAGCCGCCGTGGCCGCCGGCCCCGCCCACCACGTTGAGACTGTCACCGTCCTTGCCATTGCCACCGTTGCCACCGGCACCGGCGTGCCCGCCGGTCCCGTTGGCGCCGCCGCCGGCCCCGGCCGAACCGCCGGCCCCGCCGTTCCCCCCGTTGCCGCCGTTCCCGCCGGCACTACCCGGCGCCGCGCTCCCATCACCGGCCGCGTCATAGCCCGCCCCGCCGGCCCCGCCGGCACCGCCTCGCCCACCATCGGCGACCGCACCCGCGGCCGCGGGGACACCGGCGCTGCCGGCCGCGCCGGCGATGCCCGCCATACCACCGGCCCCGCCATGACCACCCGAGCCGCCATCGGGCTGCGCGCTGGTGCCCGCCGCGCCGTCTTTGCCGTCCCCGCCCACACCACCGGCCCCGGCATTGCCACCACCACCGGCGCTGCCCCCGCCAGGGGAACTACCACCTTGCCCGCCGTTGCCGCCGTTACCACCCGCACCCCCGTCAGCACCGGGCGTGCTGCCGACAAAGCCCGCCCCACCGGCCCCACCAGCGCCCCCGGCGCCGCCGTTGCCGGCCACCGCGTCCGCCCCGTTAAACCCGAACAATCCCCCACTGCCGCCCGCACCGCCCAGCCCGGCGTTACCGCCGTTGCCGCCGTGCCCGCCGTTGCCGCCCGGGGTGAGCGCATCGGGCCCCGCACCACCATCAGCACCCAGGCCGCCAGCCCTGCCGCTGCCCCCGGCTCCGCCGGCGCCGCCACCACTGAACAACCCGGTACCGCTGCCGCCGGCGCCGCCGGCCCCGCCGTCACCGCCGGTGCCCCCCGAACCACCGTTACCGCCCAAAGCCGCCGCGGCCCTGGCATCCTAAACCGCCGCCCTGCCGCCCCGCCGTCACCGCCGCTATAAAACAGCAGCGCCCGGCTGACACCACCAGCGCCACCAGCCCCGCCGGTCCCGCCCGCCAAGGTGGCCGTACTCACCCCGCCGACCCCACCGGCCCCGCCGTGCCCGCCGAACCCACCCAGCAGCCCACCGGCGCCCCCACGCCCACCAGGCCCCCCGGGGAAGCCCGGGTACCCGGTCCCACCGGCCCCACCCGCGCCGCCATTACCGAACAACCCGGCATCCCCACCGGCCCCGCCGCGCTGCCCGAGCGCACCCGAACCACCATTACCGCCATTGCCGATCAAAATCCCACCCGCCCCACCCGCAGCCCCCGTACCCGGCGCGCCATCGGTGCCATTACCAATCAGCGCACGCCCCCACACCACCTGGGTGGGGGTGTTGATCACCCCCAAGATCGCCTCACCAACGGCCTGCAGGGGATCGGCGCTGGCGGCCTCGGCGGCCGCATAGGCCACCCCGGCGGCGGCCACGCTCGCCACGAACCGCTCGTGAAGGGCCGCCACCTGCGCGCCGAGCGCCTGATACTCACGCCCAAGCCCACCAAAAAGCGCCGCGACCGCCGCCGACACCTCATCAGATGCCGCCGCCGACAGCGACGTCGTCGAAACCGCTGCCGCGGCATTGGCCGCCCGCAACGACGACCCGACACCCGCCAGATCCTGTGCCGACGCCACCAACACCTCAGGTGAAGCAAACACAAACAACGACATCTGCAACTCCCATCGCTAATAGGCAAATGTCGGGCGATGCGGGGCGGGAACGGGCATTAGAGAAAACGGCCCGCAGGGCCCAGCGGTGGGCGACGACAGCGAAGACGATCCCAGGCGCAACCTCCCAACGTGGGTGGGCCCAAGACCCATCGCGGGAGTTACGAGGCTGACCTCTCGCAATGCGGCGTACGTTACTCGCGTATTTCGTCTTTTGGCAGCGTTTCGGCGTCGCTACATTTGTTTTGCGGCACTGTGGCCCGCCATTGTTCTAACCACCGGGCCGGAGTCTTCGCGTTGGTTGTCGGCCGGTCGTGGTCAGCGTGTCGGCGTTCGAATCATCGGTCGTCGTCACCGTGGGCTGTGCGTGCCTTCAATAATCGCGTCCCGCTTGTCCGTTGCGGCTGGCGCGGTCCCGGCGCGATTGCTCGGCGTTCGCGGCTGCATCGATCTCAGTTGCAGGCGCACCGATAGCCGGCGAGACGCATTCAGGAAAAGCGTTCGCCGCGCGGCGTTCTCGTATTCTTTCGACGTATTGAAGGTATTGCTCAAATCCGGTCCGCGACGGACGCCCGAGAAGGGCGGTGCGAATACTCAACCGAGTTTGTTCGACACGCTTTAGGACAAGGCCCTAAACCGGAGCGTTGGCGGGTTGGAACATCCCGGAGCCGTCGGCTTCCTCCTCCGCCCTGATCACGTGTACCACCGCGTTGATCAGAGCCAGGTGGGTGAACGCCTGCGGGAAGTTGCCCAGGTGCCGGCCGGTGCGTGGCTCGATCTCTTCGGCGTAGAGATGGAGCGGGCTGGCGAATGACAGCAGCCGTTCGCACAACCGCTTCGCCCTGGCCACTTCGCCGATCTCGACCAGGCACGACACCAGCCAGAACGAGCAGATGGTGAACGTGCCTTCCTCGCCGGACAGTCCGTCGTCGGTTTCCTCGACCCGGTAGCGCAGCACCAGGCCTTCCTCGGTGAGTTCGTCCGCGATGGCCAGCACGGTGTTGCGCACCCGGTAGTCGTCTGGGGGCAGGAACCGGGTCAGCACCGCCAGCAGCAGCGAGGCATCCAGCGCGTCGTCGCCGTAACGCTGTGTGAGCACGCCGCGCTTGTCGACCCCGTGCTCGAGGATGTCGGCCTTGATCTCCTCGGCGATCTTGCGCCACTGCTGGGCGTAGCTGAACTCGCCCTGCCGCTCGGCCAATTTGGCGCCGCGGTCCAGTGCCACCCAGCACATGATCTTCGACGAGGTGAAGTGTTGCGGTTCGCCGCGCACCTCCCAGATTCCCCGGTCCGGCTCGCGCCAGTGCTTGATCGCCTCTTCCACCTGCTTCTTCAGCACCGGCCACAGCGTCTCGGGCACCTGCTCGCGCGACCTGGCGTGCAGGTAGAACGAGTCCAAAACCGAGCCCCAGATGTCGTGCTGTCTCTGGTCGTACGCGCCGTTGCCGATCCGCACGGGGCGGGCGTGGTCGTAGCCGGACAGATGTAGCAGCTCCTCTTCCACGAGGCTGCGCTCGCCGCCGACTCCGTACATCACCTGCAACGGATGACGCTCGTCGCTGTTGGCGCCCGACACGTCGGCGATGAACGCGAAGAAGTCGTCCGCCTCGCGGTCCAATCCCAGGGTGTAAAGGCCCCACAACGCGAACGTGGAGTCACGGATCCACGAGTAGCGGTAGTCCCAGTTGCGTTCGCCGTGCGGGGTCTCCGGAAGGGACGTGGTGCTCGCCGCCAACAGCGCGCCGGTGGGTGAGTACGTCAACCCTTTCAGGGTGAGCGCGCTGCGCTGCAGGTACGCCCGCCACGGGTGGTCCGGGAAGTTACCGATGTTGATCCACTGTCGCCAGCACTCGGTGGTCTGCCACATCTTGTCGGCGGCTTCTTCGTAGGTCTGCGGCGCCGGGTGCTTGGTCCAGCTCAGCGCGACGAAAATGTCGTCGCCCTCTTTCATCCGGGTGCGGGCGCGCGCTTCCCGGCCCTCCAACCCGATGTTGAGGTTGGTGGTCAGCCGCAGGGTCGGGTGGGCGTCGGGGTTCTTGGTGGCGCGTGCGATGGCCTCGCCGTATGCCTGGGCCGAGTACTCCCAGGTCGCGCCGGTGCGGTGGTAGTCGAAGGCGGGTTCGCAGCTCATCATCAGCTCGACCGTGCCGCTCACACATCGCACGGTGCGTAGCAGGATGTGCTCGGCGTCCCAGTCCATCGGGGTGCGACGGTGGGTGCGCGATCTCCGCTCGATGTCGTGCCACCTGCCCATGACGAGAGCGTCGCGCACGATCAGCCACCCGGTGTGTGTTTGCCAGGTGGTTTCCATGATCAGGCTGCCCGGTAGGTAACGCCGCGCCGAAGGCACCGACACGCCGTAGGGGCCCAACCGGAAGTGGCCGGCGCTGCGGTCCAGGATCGCGCCGAACACGCTCGGCGAGTCCGGCCGGGGCACGCACATCCACTCCACTGAACCCGCCGGCGAGATCAGGCAGGTCGTCTCCCAGTCGGACAGGAACGCGTAATCGGCAATCGGCGGGAACGGATTACGCCGCGGCTGGCTGGGCGTGTACGTCGTTGGCGTCGTGAGCTCGGCGGATGCCTCTTTCAGGTCCAAGCCGGGCATCGCACCGTCACCATTGGGGAGAGCTTCCGACGCTTCGTTTGTGTGTTCGGCGTGCGCGACCATGCGCACATCATCGACTGTCGACCTGCTCGGCGTCCACTCTCGAGTTTTACCCGTTACCCAGGGGCAACCTGCTTGCTAGGCGCACTGCGCGGAGGCGGGCCGATGCTCCAGCTGGTACGCCTCTGCCGCGGCCTAATAGTGTGAGTTGGGTGACCGGGTTCCTGAACTGGTGGGACGGCGTGGAGCTGTGGCTGTCCGGCCTGCCGTTCGTGCTGCAGGCGTTGGCGGTGATGCCCGTCGTGCTGGCCCTGGCCTTCGCTTTAGCGGTCATACAGGACACGTTGCTTGGAAGAGGAATCGAATTGATACGTCGCGCCCGCCATTCGGACGAGACGCCCGGGTAGGTCGAATGCCGCGGTCACACGTCACCCTGATCCTCGTCACCTTGGTCGTCCTGGTGATCGTGACGTGGCTTCTTACCCACCGCTGAGCCCGCCGAGGGCGGGCCGGGGCGCTCGACATGACAGCCGGGTGGATTCTGTTAGGCTTCGCGCCATGCACGCAGCATCCGTCGAAGTGCGGCGCAACTCCTTTGCGCCCTGCTGCGGATCTGTCGCCGCGGTGCGTTGCGCCGTGGCCGACGTGCACTGTTGTCGCTGACTCCCAACCCGTTTGCGGTCTGGTGTGAGTCGGTGAAATCGCTCATTTCTCTTTGAACGCCATTCGCAGCAACGGGACCGTATCCGTAAGTTTCCGCAGTTCTGCACTGGAAGGCCAAAATGCTCAACAACGTTCGGGGCGCGCCGCGCTGGCGGCTCCGTGCCGTGCTGGCGATCGCGCTGGCGCAGATCGTCGGTGTTCTCACCGCCTGCCAGGGCGGGCCTAGCGATGTCGTCGGCGGCGGGGGGCTGGCCGACGCCCATACGACGGTGACGCTGGTGGCGTACTCGGTCGCGGAACCGGGCTGGAGCAGAGTGATTCCGGCGTTCAACGCCACCCCGGAGGGCAAGGGGGTGCAGGTGATCACCTCCTTCGGGGCCTCCGGCGACCAGTCCCGCGGTGTTGCCGACGGCAAGCCCGCCGATCTGGTGAATTTCTCCGTCGAACCCGACATCACCCGATTGATCAAGTCCGGCAAGGTCTCCAAGGATTGGGCCACCGGTGCGACAAGAGGGATTCCATTCGGGTCGGTGGTGACGTTCGTGGTGCGCAAGGGCAACCCGAAGAACATCCGAGACTGGGACGACCTGCTGCGGCCCGGCATTGAGATCATCACGCCCAACCCGCTGAGCTCCGGCGCCGCCAAATGGAATCTGCTTGCCCCGTACGCCGTCAAGAGCGAAGGCGGCAGAAACAGCAAGGCTGGGATCGAGTTTGTCAACAAACTCGTCAGGGAACACGTCAAAATGCGGCCGGCGTCGGGCCGAGAGGCGACCGATGTGTTTGTGCAGGGGAGTGGGGACGTCCTGATCAGCTACGAAAACGAGGCCATCGCCGCGGAGCGAGCGGGCAAGCCCGTCGAACACGTGATTCCGCCGCAGACCTTCAAGATCGAGAATCCGGTGGCCGTGGTCGAGACCAGTCGGAACCTGGCCGCGGCGACGGCGTTCAAGAATTTTCAATACACCGCTGCGGCCCAAACGCTTTGGGCGCAGGCGGGTTTCCGGCCGGTCGACCCGGCGGTAGCCGCCCAGTTCCGTGACCAGTTCCCGGTGCCCGCGAAGTTGTGGACGATCACCGATCTCGGGGGCTGGAGCGTCGCGGATCCCCAGTTGTTCGACAAAGCCAACGGCAGCATCACCAAGATCTACACGCAGGCCACCGGATGACCACGATAATTCCCGACCCCGAAGCGATCCGTCCCGAACTGGACCAGCCCGAGCGCGAGGCGCCGCCCAAGCGCCGCTTCCGACGCTCGTCGCAAACCACCTCCCTTCGGGTGGGTGTGGGGACGCTGTGGCTGTCGGTGATCGTGCTCTTGCCGCTTGGAGCCATCGTCTGGCAGGCCGCCGGAGGCGGTTGGCACGCCTTTCAGCTGGCCGTCACCTCGCACGCGGCGCTGGAATCGCTGCGGGTGACGTTGACCATCTCCGCCGGAGTCACGATCGTCAACAGCGTCTTCGGGCTGCTCATCGCCTGGGTGTTGGTGCGGGACGACTTCTTCGGCAAGCGGCTCGTCGATGCCGTCATCGATCTGCCTTTCGCGCTGCCCACCATCGTCGCCAGCCTGGTGATGTTGGCCCTCTACGGCAATCACAGCCCGGTCGGGCTACATCTGCAGCACACCGAGTGGGGTGTGGGGGTCGCGCTCGCGTTCGTCACGTTGCCGTTCGTGGTGCGAGCCGTCCAACCCGTCCTGCTGGAACTCGACCGCGAAACCGAGGAAGCCGCGGCATCTCTGGGGGCGAACGACCTCAAGATCTTCACCTCCGTGGTGCTGCCCGCCCTGACGCCGGCCCTGTTGTCCGGTGCGGGGCTGGCTTTTTCGCGTGCCATCGGTGAGTTCGGTTCGGTGGTGCTGATCGGTGGCGCGGTGCCGGGCAAGACCGAGGTCGCGTCGCAGTGGATCCGGACCTTGATCGAGAACGACGACCGTGTCGGTGCCGCCGCGATTTCCATTGTCTTGCTGTCGATCTCGTTCGTGGTATTGCTCATACTCCGCCTCATCGGTGCGCGGGCGGCTAAGCGCGAGGAGGTGTCCGAGTGACGCTGTCGCCCGTGGTGCGCTACCTGTTGCGATTCGTCGCGCTGGCCTATGTCACTGTGCTGCTGATCGTTCCGGTCGCCCTGATTCTGTGGCGCACCTTTGCCCCCGGATTCGGGCAGTTCTACGAGTGGGTGAGCACGCCGGCGGCGATATCGGCGTTGAATCTGTCACTGGGTGTGGTGCTCATCGTGGTGCCGCTCAATGTCATATTCGGGATTCCGACGGCATTAGTGTTGGCGCGCAATCGATTCCGCGGCAAGGGCATTCTGCAGGCAATCATCGACCTGCCATTCGCGGTGTCGCCCGTCGTCGTTGGCGTGGCACTGATCGTGCTGTGGGGCTCGGCTGGAGCGCTGGGATTTGTGGAACGGGATCTCGGGTTCAAGATCATCTTCGGCTTACCGGGGATCGTGCTGGCCAGCATCTTTGTCACCCTGCCCTTTGTGGTGCGTGAGGTCGAACCGGTGTTGCACGAATTGGGCACCGATCAGGAGCAAGCGGCCGCGACGCTGGGTTCTGGTTGGTGGCAAACATTTTGGCGGATCACGCTGCCGTCCATCCGGTGGGGACTGACCTACGGCATCGTCTTGACCATCGCTCGTACGCTCGGTGAATACGGGGCGGTGATCATGGTGTCGTCCAATTTGCCGGGCAGCTCGCAGACGCTGACACTGTTGGTGTCCGACCGTTATAACCGGGGCGCCGAATACGGCGCTTATGCATTGTCGACGCTGCTGATGGGCGTCGCGGTGTTGGTTCTGATCTTCCAGGTGGTTCTGGACATCCTGCGGTCCCGCGCGGTCAAGCAGGCCTGAGAAGGAGACTTACCGATGACGGACACGAACAATCCCGCGATTGTGGTGCGTGATGCCTATAAGAATTACGGCGATTTCGTCGCGCTGGATCATGTGGACTTTGAGGTGCCCAGTGGGTCGTTGACGGCGTTGTTGGGGCCGAGTGGTTCGGGCAAGTCGACGTTGTTGCGCACGATCGCGGGTCTGGATCAGCCTGATTCGGGGACGGTGACGATCAGTGGTCGTGACGTGACTCGGGTGCCGCCGCAGCGGCGGGGTATCGGGTTTGTGTTTCAGCATTATGCGGCGTTTAAGCATCTGACGGTGCGCGACAACGTGGCCTATGGGTTGAAGATCCGCAAGCGGCCCAAGGCGGAGATCAAAAAGAAGGTCGACGATCTGTTGGAGGTGGTGGGGCTTAGCGGTTTTCAGCGTCGTTATCCCAATCAGCTCTCCGGTGGTCAGCGTCAGCGGATGGCGTTGGCGCGGGCGTTGGCGGTGGATCCGGAGGTGTTGTTGCTCGATGAGCCGTTCGGGGCGCTGGATGCCAAGGTGCGGGAGGATCTGCGCAGTTGGTTGCGCCGGTTGCATGACGAGGTGCATGTGACCACGGTGTTGGTGACGCATGATCAGGCTGAGGCGTTGGATGTGGCCGATCGGATTGCGGTGCTGAACAAGGGGCGTATCGAGCAGGTCGGATCGCCCACCGAGGTGTATGACACCCCGGCCAATCCGTTTGTCATGTCGTTCCTGGGTGCGGTGTCCACCCTCAATGGAGCGTTGGTCCGCCCGCACGACATCCGGGTCGGACGCAATCCCGCCATGGCGATCGCGGGGGGTGACGGCACCGCGGACTCGATTGGCGTGGTGCGCGCCATCGTGGACCGGGTGGTGGTGCTGGGCTTCGAGGTACGGGTGGAGTTGACCAGCGCGGTCAACGGTAGTCCCTTTACCGCGCAGATCACCCGCGGTGACGCCGAGGCCCTGGCCCTGAAGGACGGCGACACCGTGTACGTGCGGGCAACCCGCGTACCGCCGATCGCCAGCGCTGCTCCTGGTGTGCCCGACGGCGAGGCGGGTGCCGCGGAAGAGGATGCCAGCACGTTGTCGCGGGCGTGACGCGCGGTGACCTGCTAGGGCGCGCCTGGGCCGCGTTACGGCGACGCCCCGTTCAGCCCACTCAGTCCGAGAAGTTGCCCGCCGGCACCACCTTCCCCGCCCTTGCCTGGGGTCACCACGGCACTCCCACCGTTGCCGCCGTTACCGCCGTTTCCGATCAGCACGACGTTGCCGCCCTGACCGCCGTTACCGCCAGCGGCTCCAACCAATGCGCTCAAGCTGTAACCACCGTTGCCGCCATTGCCGGCGTTGCCGATCAGCCCGGCATTGCCGCCAGCGCCGCCGGCACCGCCTTTGAAGTTCGCGTCGCCGCCTGAGCCACCGGTGCCGCCCGAGCCGAAAAGCACGCCGCCATCGCCACCGGCCCCGCCTTTCCCGCTCACTCCAGCGGCGCTGGTGGTGCTGCCGCCGTTGCCGCCGTCGCCGCCATTGCCCATCAGGTTGGCCTTACCGCCGGCGCCGCCGATACCGCCTATTGCCTGGGCGTTTCCACCGGCGCCACCGGCGCCCGCTGTAGCGCCGAACAGTCCGCTGGCCCCGCCCGCGCCACCGTTGCCGCCGATACTCGCGCCGCCGTTTGCCGCCGCTGCCGCCGCCGAGCGCCGCCGATTGCCGCCTTTCGCCGCCCCGCCGTGACCGCCGGCAGCGCCAAGTTGCCCGCCTGCTCCGCCCGTCCCGCCGTCGCCGCCAATGGTGCCAGCCCCGCCGGCCCCGCCGTCACCGCCGGTGGCCGCGAACAGCCCGCCGGCGCCGGCGAGCATGCCGGCGTTGCCGCCGGCCCCACCATCGCCGGCGATGACGGCCGCTCCGCCCGCGCCGCCGGCGCCGCCGGAGCTGAACAGTCCGCCGGGCCCGCCTGGCCCGCCGTTCCCGCCGTTCGCTACGGCAAGGCCGCCGGCTCCGCCAACGCCGCCCGGGCCGAAGACACCCCCGGCCCCGCCGGCTCCGCCGTCACCGCCGACACCGGTACCGGCCAACACGCTGGTGCCGCCGGCCCCACCGGCCCCACCGGCGCCGAACAGACCGCCGGCCCCGCCGACCCCACCGGCGCCCCCGTTGTGCAGGATGCTGATTCCGCCGAGCCCACCGGCGCCGCCGTTGCCCAGCAGCAGCCCGCCGGCTCCGCCTGCCCCGCCGGTACCTCCATTGGTAGCGGTGCCGAACCCGCCGGCCCCACCCGCTCCGCCAGTGCCGAACAACCCTGCGTTCCCGCCGGCGCCGCCATTCAAGCCCGGCGCTCCGGATCCGCCGACCCCGCCGTTGCCGAACAGGATGCCGCCGTCCCCGCCGCGAGCCCCGGTACCCGGGGCGCCGTTCGCGCCGTTGCCGATCAACGGGCGCGCCAGCAGCGCGAGCGTAGGTGCATTGATGGCGTTGAGTACCTCCTGCTGGAATGCCTGCAATGGCGAGGTTGCCGCTGCCTCGGCGGCGGTGTAAGCCCCCGCACCCGCGGTCAAGCTCTGCACGAATCGCTGGTGGAACGCCGCCGCCTGGGCACTGAGGCTCTGATAGGCCTGGCCGTGTGCTCCGAAAAGTGCCGCAACAGCTGCTGACACTTCATCGGCGCCGGCGGCCAACAATCCGGTGGTTGGGGCCGCCGCGGCCGCGGTAGCCGCGCTGACTGTCGTACCTATGGCCGCCAAATCCGTGGCGGCTGCTAGTAACGCTTCCGGCGTGGCAATTATGAATGACATGTGAACCCCCACGGTGACGCGACCAATAAGTCACGACGGCCCGAGGATCGCCAGGTCACCATGGACCGATCGGCAGTAATTGATTTTACTGCTGTCCGTGCGCGACATCTGGGTTTTCATAAACCATTCCGAGCATGGAAAGCTAAGCTGCACTACATAATTCGGGTCGATTGGCGAAGCTGTGACGGCGACGCCGAAAAGCTTTTCAGAACAAGATAATTCCGACAGCGACCGCCACAAACAGCAAAACAAAAATAACGAGGCCGATAATACTGACGATGGCTATAGGCGTCATTCGTCGTTTCGGATTCGTCTGAGGCTCAGAGACACCGGAGGTTTGCGCCGAGTCTGGGGGAGTGGAACCCGGCGCGACACCTCCGCCGGCCTCAAGGCCCGGAGTTCTTGACGGGTCGGGGTCTGGTGGAAGTGCGGTCATGGATAGCAGGTACCCCGTAGCGCTCATGTCACACGCCGGATCGCTCAATAGTTCCGATGCGCAATGAGAAGCGTTGCAGCGCAGCCGATATCGCTAGCCACCGGTCGGATTCCCCGCCCTCACGCCACAACTGGTGGCACGCAGACTAGCTCGCCCCGCGGGCGGGCTTTGCCTCAGGCGGCCATGCCCTCCGCCGCGGTTTGGTCAAAGCGATCCAGCAGGGTCGCCGCCACCAGCGGGTGCGCGCCCAGCGGCGCCGACATGGCGATGCCGGACTCGCGCGCGAAGCGTTCTACCCGGTCGGGGAGCCGCCCGGGCGCCAGGAACCATGGCGCGATCACCACCCGCCGGGCACCGCGTCGCCGCAACCGTCGGACGGCGTCGGCGAAGGTTGGCTCCGGCCGGGTGGCGAACGCGGTCGTGGCTGCCGCCCACCGGGTTCCCGCCAGCACCTTCCGCGCCACCGCGGCGGTGTGCGCGTTGGCGACGGGATTAGACGATCCGATCGCCGCGACCAGCACGCCAAGGGACTCGTCGTGCCGGGAAAATCCGAGCTCGCGGACCCGCTGACGCAGCACTGACACCAGCCGGTCGTCCTCACCGAGCACCTCGGCTTGGCGCACCTGTAGCCCTCGCTGGGCGAGGCCGCAGCTGGCGATCTGCTGCGGGATGTCCACGCTCGCGTGGTAGGCGTTGGCCAGCAGGAATGGCGTGACGATCGCGGGGCCGGACAGTTCCGTCAGCACGTCGACCAGGCTCGGCGCATTCAATTCGCAGAAGGCAAGGCGGACGTCCAGTCCGGGCCGCACGCGCGCCAACCGCCCCGCGACCGCCCTGGCATTGGCCGCCGACCGGGGATCCGCGCTTCCGTGCGCGGCCAGCAGAAGGGTCGGCCTGATGGCGCCGCTCCTTCTCATCGCGTCGCTCTGTATCGTCGCCCGCGCGTCACGACGCGTGCAGCCCGCATTCGGTCTTGGCCAATCCCTGCCAGCGTCCGCTGCGCGGGTCGGCACCGTCGACGGGCTTGGCGGTGCACGGTGCGCAACCGATCGACGGATAGCCCTCATGGACAAGCGGATTCACCAGCACATCGTTCTTGTTGATGTAGTCCTGCATGTCGTCGTCCGTCCACGCCGCCAGCGGGTTGATCTTCACCAGCTTGAAGGCCTCGTCGAAGCTGATCAGCGGTGCGTTGGCGCGGGTCGGTGCGTCCACGCGGCGCAGCCCGGTCACCCAGGCGGAGTAGTTGCGCAGCGTCTTGCCCAGCGGCACGACTTTGCGCAGCCGGCAGCATTCACCGGGATCGCGGGCAAACAGATCCTTGCCCAGCAGTTCGTCTTGTTCGGCCACAGTGTGGTCGGCAGTGACGTTGAGAACCCTGACGTCGTAAACGGATTCGATCGCGTCGCGGGTGCCGATCGTCTCCACGAAGTGGTAGCCGGTGTCGAGAAACAGCACCGGCACGCCGGGCCGCACCTTGGCGGCCAGATCCACCAGCACCGCGTCCTGCATATTGGATGCCACGACGTAGTTGCACGTCGCCCAGCCGCGAGGGCCGTTGACACCGCCGAAGTTCTCCTCGGTCCACCGCAACAGGTCGGTGGCGTCCGCTCCCTCTAGCTCGGCCGCGCCTCGGGCCGCCAGTTCGCGCAACTCCGTTTCAGTGGGCTTCGCCGCCTGGCTCATCGCAGGTCGTCCTCCTCGGCCCGAAGTGCCCACTGCGCGAAGCGTTCACCCTCATTGCGATGCTTGAGGAAGTTGCGGGTCACCCGGTCGATGTAGTCGCCCAGTTCGTCGCTGGTGACCTTGTGTTGGCGCAGTTTGCGGCCGAAGCCGCTGTCCAGGCCGAGGCTGCCGCCGAGATGGACCTGGAAGCCCTCAACCGAGTTGCCGTCGCCGTCGTCGACCATCTGCCCCTTGAACCCGATGTCGGCCACCTGGATTCGGGCACACGAGTTGGGGCACCCGTTGATGTTGATGGTGATCGGTACGTCGAGCTGAGAGTTGATGTCTTCCAGCCGCGCTTCCAATTCGGGCGCCAAAGACTGTGCCCGAACTCGGGTTTCGGCGAAGGACAGCTTGCAGTATTCAATGCCGGTGCACGCCATCAGGTTTCGGCGCCATTGGGACGGGCGCGTCTGCAGGTCCAGCTTTTCCAGGCCGGCGATCGTCTCGTCGAGCTTGTCATCCGGAACGTCGAGGATGACCAGCTTCTGGTAGGGGGTGAAGCGGATCCGGTCCGAACCGGCCCGCTCGGCCAGGTCGGCCACCGCCGTCAGAATCGTGCCCGAAACCCGTCCCGCGATCGGCGAAGCGCCGACGGCGTTGAGCCCGTTCTTGGTCCGCTGCACGCCCACGTGGTCGATCGGGTGCTTGGGCGGCTCGGGCGCCGGACCGTCGATCAGCGGACGCTTGAGGTACTCGGTTTCGAGGACTTTCCTAAATTTCTCTACACCCCAGTCCTTGATCAGGAACTTCAACCGCGCCTTGGCGCGCAGTCGCCGGTAGCCGTAATCGCGGAAGACCGAGGTCACCGCGGCCCACACCTCGGGGACCTCTTCCAGCGGCACCCACGCGCCGACCCGCTGGCCGAGCATCGGGTTGGTCGACAGCCCGCCACCGACCCACAGGTCCAGTCCCGGTCCGTGCTCGGGATGGTTGACGCCGATGAACGCGATGTCGTTGACCTCGTGCACGACGTCCTGCAGACCGGAGATCGCGGTCTTGTACTTGCGGGGCAGGTCGGCGAACTCCGGCGCGCCGATGTAGCGGCGCACGATCTCGTCGATCGCCCAGGTCGGGTCCAGCACCTCGTCCAGCGACTCGCCTGCCAACGGCGAGCCCAGCACCACACGCGGGCAGTCGCCGCAGGCTTCGGTGGTCCGCAGCCCGACCTCGTCGAGCCGCCGCCAGATCTCCGGGACGTTCTCCACCTCGATCCAGTGGTACTGGATGTTCTGCCGGTCGGAGATGTCTGCGGTGTCGCGCGCGAACTCCGTCGAGATCTGGCCTAGCGTGCGCAGCGCTGCCGCCGAAAGCGCGCCTCCGTCGCAGCGCACGCGCATCATGAAGTACTTGGCTTCGATCTTGTCGGTGTTCTCGTCACCGGTCCACGAGCCGTCGTAGCCCTGTTCGCGCTGGGTGTAGAGGCCCCACCAACGGAAACGGCCGCGCAGGTCGCTCTTGTCGATGCTGTCGAACCCGTTCTTGGCGTAGATGCTCTCGATGCGCTCTCGTACCTCGAGCGGGGCGCCGGCCTGCTTCATCTCCTCGTTGGCATTGAGCGGCTCGCGATTGCCCAGCGCCCACTGGCCCTCATTACGGGGAGCCTTGGCGGGACGTGCGGTGGTCATTCGACGGTTCTCCTTCGCGAACGTCGTCGGCCTTCGACCGCGCAGAACACCGGTGCTCCCGGCAGCGCAGATCCGAGGGCCTGGAAGTACAGGGTGGGCTGGGTCTACGACGTCAAGGCAGACAGCAACAGCTGCAAACGCGCTTGAGGTCGATATGCCGCCGCACCACTAGCGCAACGCGCTGATTCGAATAGGCGGCGATCACGCGTGCCATTCTGCCATGAATCTCAGGTAGCCATGCGACCAGGTCAAATTTCTTCTCATCATGATTAAAACTACTTGGCAATTCCGGCTGATTTGGTCAACAAAGCCAGGGAATGTGCTGGGAGAACGAGCATGATGCGCCGCGGAACCGTGTAAAGATTTGGCATGACTGTTGGTCAGCAACCCGGCGAGCTGCCTGCGCTCACGAGGAGTCCCGGGCGGCCGTTCGGGCTCTACGTACACGTCCCGTTCTGCATCACGCGATGCGGCTACTGCGACTTCAACACCTACACACCGGCCGAACTGGGCGGGGTCAACCCCGACGCCTGGCTGGACGCCTTGGCCAGGGAGCTCGAGCTCGCGGCCGCACGGCTGCAGGGCCCGACGGTCGACACCGTCTTCGTCGGCGGTGGGACCCCGTCCCTGTTGGGTGGTGCGCGCCTGACCGCCCTGCTGGACAAGGTGCGCCAGAACTTCACCCTGGCGCCGGATGCCGAGATCACCACCGAGGCCAATCCAGAGTCGACGTGGCCCGAGTTCTTCGAGGCGATTCGCGACGCCGGATACACCCGGGTGTCGTTGGGCATGCAGTCGGTGGTCCCGCACGTGCTGGGCGTGCTCGACCGGGTGCACACACCGAATCGATCGGCGGCGGCCGCCCGCGAGGCACTCGAAATCGGCTTCGAGCACGTCAGCTTGGACCTCATCTACGGCACCCCAGGTGAGTCCGACGACGACCTGCTCCGTTCGGTGGACACGGCGATCGGGACGGGCGTCGACCACGTTTCGGCGTACGCGCTGGTGGTCGAGGAGGGCACGGCCCTGGCCCGCCGGGTGCGTCAAGGCGAGCTGACGCCGTCTGACGACGACGTCCTGGCGCGGCGGTACGAGTTGGTCGACGCACAACTCTCCGCGGCCGGGATGACGTGGTATGAGGTGTCCAATTGGTCGCGGCCCGGCGGGGAATGTCGGCACAACCTCGGTTACTGGGACGGCGGTCAATGGTGGGGCGCCGGGCCGGGCGCGCATGGATACGTCGGCACGACTCGTTGGTGGAACGTCAAGCATCCCAACACTTATGCGCAACTGCTGGCCGACGCGAAACTCCCGGTGGCGGGCTTCGAGGAACTCGGCACCGATGCGCTGCACACCGAAGACGTGTTGCTGAGAATCCGGTTGCGGCAAGGCCTTTCGTGGGACCTGCTCAGCGACGCCGAACGGGAACGGGCCACCGACGTGATAGCCGACGGCCTGCTCGTCTCCGAAGGCGACCGGCTGGTTCTCACCGACCGCGGCCGACTGCTGGCCGATGGGGTCGTGCGCACCCTGCTCGACTAGCCCGTCAGGCGGCCCCTGTCTCAGACGGCGAGCGTGCGTGTCTGCGCGGCGACACGCCGCATCCCGCGGCATTCCGCGCACGCTCGTGGGAGCGTCGCGGCCATCACGCGGTGTGGAACCACTGCGCGACCAGGCGGCTGATCTCGATGTAGAGCGGGATCCCAACGGTCACGTTGTAGGAGAAGGTCAAGCCCAGTGACGCGGCGAGCGGCAGCGTCGGACTGGCCTCGGGAATCGCAAGCCGTTGTACGGCCGGGACCGCGATGTAGGACGCCGCGCCGCACAGCACCGCGAACAACACGTACGTGCCCGGCTTGAAGTCCGTCCCGGTCAGCGCGGCATAACAGTGCGCCACGATGATCCCAAGTGTTGCAAAGAGATTCGGTGCGAGCAGACCGAAGAAGATGAAACCGCGGCCGGCCGTCCTCAGGTCCTTCAACTTGCGCGATGCCGTCATGCCCATTTCGAGCAGGAACAGGGCGAGCACGCCCTGGAAAGCGGTGACGAAGAAGGTGTCGTCGTCGTGGACGACCTTCTCGCCCTGCAGTCCGCTGACAAGGCCGATCAGGATGCCGCCGAGCAAGAGGACCAGACCGGGGTTGAGGAACACCTCCTGCAGCAGTTCCCGTGACAGCAGGCGCTGCTTGGTGCCACTCCTCGATGCCGAAACGTGCTCCAGATCGGACTCCAGATCGGACCCCAGATCGGTATGGTCGCGCTCTTGCACCGCAAGCTCCGACTCCCGCTCCTGCTGGCCCTCCAGGCTCTGCCCCGGCGCGGGGCGTGTGGCGGTGCCGGGCCCGAGGCCCACCGCGGCGGGCAGGGTGTAGCCAGGCTCTCCCGGCATCAACCCTGCCTCGTTCAAGCCGCGGTGCCGTAGCCGTGCCACCAGGTACAGGGCCACCAAGCAGCCGGGAATCTCCATGATCGCCAACATCACCGGCATGTAGGCGTTGAATGCGATTCCGACGCTGCTGAGAAATGCCACACAGGTGGCAAAGGTCCCTGCCGAGTCTGACGCGTAATAGCCGGCGACGGTGGCCTTGTCCACTCGCCGCATTGCGCTCATGCGATTCAGCAGTAGATAGGCGAGGCCGCCGATCAAGAAGTTCAACACAAAGCCCAACACCATGAATCCGACGATGCTGCCGATGCTGGACGGATTGATCTTGGCCAACTCTTCGCCGCCGTGCCAGCCGATTGCCAGCAGCAGGTACATGGTCAGGCCCTGATAGATAACGTACGGAAATTCAAACCGCACTTTGAGGATCGGAATGAGGAATCCGAAGTAGAAGAACAGCAGCAATGGCTTGAACAAATTGTGGGTGAAGTTCTCCCAGAACTCGTGCAGCACGGCACCTCCCGAGCGTCATTCGGCGATATGGCGATATAAGGAAGCGCCCAACCCCCCGGCGGGGCGACTACGAACCTCCAGACAACGCTGAGAACTTTACGAGAACGCGGTCAAACCGCCAGTCGGGAAATTGCGCCGAAGTGCCTGGCTCAGGCCATATTTGGGGCAGCAGTGACTATCGAAACCTGAGCGTAACGTCGGTCCGTCGCATCGGTGCAGGCTATGACGTTGAATGGGACTTTGAATCGGATTAGGTGTGACTTTCCTGCGAGTTTGCTGGAAATTCAGTTTTGTGCGCGTGGCGCCGTTTCAGCGAGCCGATGAAACCAGGGATGGCCGCGCACCGGCGGTGCGCTTACGCTGCGTCACCGACCGCCACGAAGACGGCGAGTAATGGGTGATGGTCTCGTCGAAGCCGTCGAGTCGGCGAACGGTAAGCACGCCGGTTTGTTCGTTGATGGAGAGCTCCTCGTGATCGCCTTTGATTTCGTCCCCGTCTGCGAGCTTGATGACGAACATGCCTGCCTCCTTAAGCCGTCTTTCGCCGTGACGTTAGAAGCATCGGTCGTCTGGGGACCGGCGACCGCCTGGCCGGTGGGTGAACGGCACGGAAACGTCTCGGGTGACCTCGACGGACCCGGCGAGGCGAGGGCAGTGTCGCCGCGGCTAGGTAGGTTAGGCTACATTTACTCTTTGTGACCAAGGCGAGTGCGGGGGCGGACTCTTTGAGCACCGCGTGGTCGTCGGTCGAGCTGCCTCCGGGCATTGAACCCGCCGACTTTGCCGCCGAACTGGCCGCTGTGTTGTTCGAGCCGGTCGGCGAGGAGTACCAGCTCTACGAGTGTGACGGGCAATGGGTGCTCGCCGGTGGTGTCCAAGCGATGGTGGAGTTGGACAGCGACGAACTTCGCGTCATTCGCGACGGGGTGACCCGCCGTCAAGTGTGGTCCGGGCTACCGGGGCCGGTGCTGGGCGAAGCCGTCGACCGGTTGCTGCTGGAGACCGATCAAGCCTTCGGCTGGATAGCGTTCGAATTCGGCGTCTACCGCTACGGATTACAGCAACGGCTCGGCCCCGCCGTCCCGCTGGCCCGAGTTTTTTGGCCGCAAACCCGGATCGTGGTGTCTAAGACTGAAATCCGCATGTACGGTGCCACGGACCAACACCGCGACGCGGTGGATCGCTTGCTCGAGCGGGGATTGCGCGCCCTGCCGCCTCCTCGGCCGGTCGACCTGTCGGCCGACCCGTCCGACTACCGCGACCGAGTTGCCGTTGCGGTAAAAGAGATCGTCGCCGGCAGTTATCACAAGGTGATCCTGTCGCGCAGCGTCGAATTACCGTTCCGACTCGATTTCCCCGCGACCTATAGATTGGGTCGCCGGCACAACACGCCGGTGCGGTCGTTTCTGTTGCGGCTCGGTGGCATGCGGGCGCTGGGCTACAGCCCAGAACTGGTGACGGCCGTCCGTCCGGACGGGGTGGTGGTCACCGAACCGCTGGCCGGCACCCGGGCCCTGGGTCGCGGTCGCGCGCACGATCGGCAGGCGCGAGAAGATCTGGAGTCGAACCCCAAAGAGATTGTCGAACACGCCCTTTCGGTGCGTACTTCCATCCAGGAGATCACCGAGATCGCCCAGCCCGGAACGGCCGCGGTCACGGACTTCATGACCGTGCGCGAGCGCGGCAGTGTGCAGCATCTCGGATCGACGGTCTTTGCCCGACTGGACCCGTCCCGCGACCGCATGGATGCCTTGGAAGCCCTCTTTCCCGCCGTCACGGCGTCTGGCATTCCGAAGGCCGACGGTGTCGAAGCGATCATGCGGCTCGACGAAGCTCCGCGCGGTCTGTATTCGGGTGCGGTGGTGATGTTTTCGGCTGACGGCGGCCTGGACGCCGCGCTTACGTTGCGGGCGGCATACGAATGCGGCGGACGGACCTGGCTGCGGGCGGGGGCCGGGATCATCGAGGCCTCGGAGCCCGAGCGCGAGTTCGAGGAAACCTGCGAGAAGCTTTCCACCCTGGCGCCGTATCTGGTGGAGCGTCAGTAAGGCTCGTTCACTCTGCGTTCAGGGCGGTGCCTTCTCGAACTTCGTCGCCATAGCCGCAGAGTCAATCGCTCCGCGGTCGACTCCGCTACCGGATGCCGGCCCGCGATACCAGGCCAACCGCGCGCGTATATGTCTGCGGGGTCAGGCGTTTGATGTTCCAAGCGATCTTGGCGTCAATCTGCGGCATGCAGTACAGCCCGCCGCGGTCATGAGTATCGAGGCAGATTCGAGCGACCTTCGTCGCCGAAAACCCGATCAAGCGCATCAGTCTTGCCGCCTGTTCGCTGGATTCCTCCGTGATACGGCCGGATTCGACGATATTGGTCTTGACGAAGGTTGGGCAGAGCACGGTGACATTGACTCCGCTGCCGGACAACTCGGCGGCCAGGGTTTCCGACAGCGAGAGCACGCCGGCCTTGCTGACGTTGTAGGCGGCCATCCCGGGTGCCGCGCCGAAGGCCGCCGCCGAGGCCACGTTGATAATGCCGCGTGGGGCAGGTGAGGGGCCCGCGTCGCGCAGGATCGGAGTGAACACCTGGCAGCCGTGGATGGGACCCCACAGGTTGATTCCCAGGGTCCATGTCCAGTCGTCCAGCGGCATGTCTCCGATGGCCTGGCCACCGGCGCCGACGCCGGCGTTGTTGATCACCAGTGTCGGCGGGCCACCGAACCACTCCTGGGACCGCGCGGCGAGTGCGGTGACGTCGTCGAACTGGGAGACGTCGCAACGGATTGCGACAGCCTTGCCGCCCTGTTTGATGATCGTGTTGACCGTCTGCTGAGCGGCGATCTCGTTGATGTCGCTGCACACCACCGCACCACCGCGTCGAGCGAGTTCTACGGCGAAGGCGGCGCCGATGCCGCTGCCGGCCCCGGTCACCACCGCCGACGCTCCGCGAGAGGTGGCAGCGGACTTACCCAGCAGCCTGTCGAGTGGCCCCAACATGTTCAACCCACCTTTCCGGTGCTCGTAATGACTCCGCGACGAACCGCGCCGCATGCGTCATGGCCTTCGGTGCTTCCGGCGACAGCCGGGGAAGCGATTGAAACACGTGCATCTGGTCGGGCCACACCTGCAGCTCGCAGCTGCCGCCGGCCGCCCGGATCTCCGCCGCGAGTTGGCGAGCATCCGCCTCCAAGACCTCGGCCCCACCCGCCTGGATCAACGTCGGGGGAAGCGGCGGTCCGCCGGCCACATCGAGCTTCAGGCGATGGTGGGTTGGGTCCACCCCAACGAGGTAGAGGGCAACCAAACGGGCCATGGTGGCCGCTCGGACGGCAGGGTCGCGTCGCTGCAGCTCCCGTGCGGCACACAGCTCGAAGCTGAGGTCGAGCAGCGGCGAGAACAACACCGCCGCCGCGGGCGGATTGGCCGCAACATCCGGTTGCAGCAACAGGTCTACCGAAAGGTGTCCGCCCGCCGAATCCGCGGCAATCACAATGCGTTCCGCGGGTAGGCCGCAAGCGCGGGGCACCCAGTCCCAACCGGCGCGAACATCGTCGGCCGCGGTGGGGAAGCGGTAGCGGGGAGCCAGTCGGTAGTCGACACTGAACACCGGAAGCCCGGTCAGTGACGACAACCAGGACGTCAACCTCCGGTGTGTGCGCGGCGAACACATCGTGTAACCGCTGCCGTGCACGTAGTAGATCGCCCCATTGACCGCGGTCGCGACCCGTGGCCCGTACACCCATTCCCCGACGACGCGGCGGCCGTCCGGCAGCACCGAGTTGACCGGCTCGACGCGGGTTCCAGTCAACGAAGGACCGAACGTACCCATCACTCCCGCGATGGCCCGGCGGGTGAGCCACATCCCCCAGGCTCGCTCCGGCGGCACCAACCCGCTGAGCGGCCGCAGCATCACCGAGGCCAGCGCGGCCGCGCCGCGTGACCGCAGTGAGCCGCGCTGGGAAACGCCGTCATGCATGGATGCGCAGTTCATCTCAAACGACGGCATTAGTCAATGGCTGTCAATGGCAGCTTGCGACGCGTCTCCGGGGCGTGCGGCCTAAGCTCGCGCGTCTTCGCAGAGCTGGCGGACGATCGCCTTCTTGTCGATCTTGCCGATCGGGGTGGTCGGCAGGCTCGGCATGGCGACCAACACGTCCGGACGAGCATGGGTGGCAACGCCGCGTTGGTCGAGATATCCGTTCAACTCCGCAAGGGTCATCGGCGGACCAGCGAAAACGACGGCGGCGCAGATCTTCTCACCCAGATAGGGGTCGGGCAAGGGCACCGCCGCGGCGGACCAGATAGCCGGGTGGCTCAGCAGCTGCTCTTCGAGATCGCCCGCAGAAATGGTCTCACCGCACCGGCAGATGACGTCTTTGACCCGACCGGTAACTACCAGGTAGCCGTCGTCGCGCTGGCGCACCAGGTCGCCGCTGCGGTAGAAGCCGTCGGGGTCAAAGCACCGCTCGTTGTCGCGCTCGGCGCAGAAGTAGCCGTTGAACGTATACGGCCCGCGTACCAACAGTTCGCCCTCTTCACCGGGCGCCACCCGTTCGCCCGCGGCGTCGACGATGCGCAGCTCGTCGGCGGGGGACAGCGGCCGCCCCTGGGTGTGTTCGAGCAACTCCACCGCGTCGTCGAGGCGGGTGAAGTTCAGCAGCCCCTCGGCCATGCCGAACACCTGTTGTAGGCCAGGGGTGAGCGCGCTGCGCACCTGACGAGCTTCCTCGGGCTCCAGCTTAGATCCGCCAACTTGCAAGAGCCGCAATGTCTTTGGCGTGACCGGCTCCCACTCGCAGGCCTGGGCCCACAGTTTGGCCAGGGCCGGTACCAACGCCGTGACGGTGACCCGATGCCGGTCGATGGTGGCGAAGGCGGCCTCCGGGCTGGGATCCGCGTTGAAGACGATCTGTGCGCCGGCGCTGATCGCGCCCAGGATGCCGGGGCACGCCAACGGGAAATTGTGCGCGGCGGGCAGCGAGACCAGGTAAACATCGTCCTCGGTCAGCCGGCACAGTTCCGCGCTCGCGGTGGCGTTATACACGTAGTCGTCGTGGGTGCGGGGGATCAGCTTCGGTGTTCCGGTTGTGCCACCCGACACCAGCAGCAACGCGGGGGACCGGCTGTCGACGACGACCGGAGGCGGGTCACCCTCGGGGAGGTTCGACCAGGAGGTAAACGGACCGGCGTCACCGTCGACAACGACGTGGCGCAGCCGTGGATGTGCCGCGACCAACTGTTTGGCCATGGACCGGTAGTCGAAGCCGCCCGCCTTGTCGACGGTGACCAACGCCACAGCGTCGCTGACCTTCGCGAAGTGAGTCAGCTCGGCCAGCCGATGCCCAGGCAGGCACATCACCGGGATCGCACCGGCACGGAGCAGGCCGAACAGTGCGATGGCGAACCGGCAGGAGTTCGGCAGTTGCAGCAGTACCCGCTCGCCGGGTGCGATGCCCATGCGGGCGAAGCCGGCGCCGGCTCGGTCGGCGAGTTCGTCGAGCTCGGAGTAGGTGTGGCTGGTCAGGGGATCCACCACGGCAATCCGGTCTGGCCAGGTCCCCGCGGCTTGGCGCAGCAGCGAGTCGACCGTGCGGCCGGACCAGTAACCGGCAGCGCTGTACTGGGCCGCGCGCTGCGGCGGAAAGGGTACGAATCCGTGTACCCCCGACGTGACCGGCACTGTGGGCTCCTTGGGGCGTGTCCTGGCCGCGAGGCCAATAAGGTAGCGTACAGAAGTTAGGACAGCCTGAGCTAAGACGGAGGGGTGGGTCGTGGGCGCCGCATCGTTCGTCAGTGCGCTGGCGGGAGCACCGTGACCAGGACACTTGCGATCGTCGGCGCCGGCGCCAAGGCAGTGGCGGTGGCCGCGAAGGCGACGGTACTGCGGGAAATGGGCGTCGATGTGGTTGACGTCGTCGCTATCGAACGCACCGGCGTGGCTGCCAACTGGCAGGCCGGCGGGGGCTGGACGGACGGTCGCCAGCGGCTGGGCACCAGCCCGGAGAAGGACGTCGGTTTCCCGTACCGCTCGACGCTTGCGCCTGGGCGCAACGACGAGGTCGACGAGCGGATGATGCGGTTCAGTTGGCAGTCGTATCTGGTTGCCACCGACCAATTCGTGGGCTGGGTCGACCGAGGCCGACCGGCCCCCACGCACGACACCTGGGCCGCGTATCTGCGCTGGGTAGCTGACGTGGTGGGTCTCAAAGTCGTCCGCGGCGAAGTGTTGGGGCTGTCGGTCGACGGTCCACAGTGGGCATTGCACCTGCCCGGGTCCACGCTGTTGGCGGACGCGGTGATGATCACCGGCCCGGGCCAGCCCGAGCGGGCGATGCTTTCCGGCGACCCACGGGTGTGGTCGATCGCGCAATTCTGGGAACGCGCCATGCGGCACGACCGAATCGTCGCCGAGAACGTGGCGGTCATCGGCGGCGGCGAAACGGCCGCGTCCATGCTCAATGAGCTCTTCCACCACCGTGTTTCGTCGATCACGGCGATTTCGCCACAAGCGACCCTGTTCACCCGCGGTGAAGGATTCTTCGAGAATTCGTTGTTCTCCGACCCCACCGGCTGGCGCGACCTCAACCTCACCGAACGCCGCGATTGCATCGCCCGCACCGACCGCGGGGTGTTTTCCGCGCGAGTTCAGGAGTCACTCCTGGCCGACGAAAGGATCAGGCATCTGCGTGGTCGGGTGGCGCGCGTGACAGACCGCGACAACCGGATCTGGATCACGCTTTCCACCGAGAACCGTGGTGAGGCGCTCGAGACCCTGCACCGCTTCGACCTCGTCATCGACGGATCCGGCGCCGACCCGATGTGGTTTGTGCCGCTGTTGCGTCCGGACGCAGTGGACGTGCTGGAGCTGGGTCTGGGCGGACCGTTGACGTGCGAGCGGTTCGAGGAGTCCATCGACGAGGATCTGTCCGTTGCCGGCGTCACGCCGAAGCTGATCCTGCCCAATCTGTCCGGAGTGAACGTCGGCCCGGGATTCCCCAACCTGAGCTGTCTGGGGTTGCTCTCCGACCGGGTGCTGGGCGGCACCGCCCTGGCGTCAGCAGACGCAAAAGCCCCGAAAAGTATGTCATTTCAGCGACTTTGACGTCTGCTCGCGAAGGTGCTCGCGAAATCGACCACGGTGGTGGGCGCCCGGAACGAGGCGAGAGCGGGAATCCGGTAAGTCAAGGCGATGACCTTCGGCAGGATCCTGCCGCGCCCCGGTGGTGCCGGAAGTTCGCGTACCGCACGGACACCCGGGACGGCGCGCAGTTCGTCGTAGTGGTTTGCGGTGAACCAGAACGGCATTGGCGGCGCGGTGTAGAACTCGCTGAGCCGGAACCCGCGTCGCCGCGAATACACGCTCAACAGCCAGGGGATGCTGTCGAAGACGAACTGTCCGCCGTGGAATCGGTTGGCGCACGCCCTGATCAGATCGAACGCGGTCTCCCGATCGAAATACTGCAGCAGACCTTCCGCGGTGATCAGCACGCCGTTGGCGTCGTCGACCTGGTCCATCCACGAGTAGTCGAGCGCGGACTGGGCGCAGTACCGCAGCCTTTCTGACGTCGGCAGTAGCTGCTGGCGCAACTGCACAATCGGCTCGAGATCCACTGAAAGCCAATTGAGTTCGCCGTTGTCCAGGCGCCAGAAGCTGGTTTGCAGTCCTTCGGCCAGTGCTACGACGGTGGCGCGCGGATGCGCGGTGAGGAATTCACGGGCGGCGTTGTCGAATGCCAGCGCCCGCAGGGCGGTCGCTTGATGGGTACGACCGAAGTGGTGGTAGTCGTAGTCGATGCTGTCGCGTAGCGCGATGGCCATCGGGTCGTCGATGACGCCGTCGGGCCGGGCCGCTTCCGTCGCCCGCTGGTGCAGCGTGAGCAGTGCGGTCTCGGATACCCCGCTGAGATGACGGCCGTCGACGACTGGCATAGCTCCGACAGTATCGGCCCGCTCCGGCCCCTCCAAGGATCGCGCAAGAAACACGCAAGCCGCCGCTGACACCCTCTGAATATCCAAAGCCGGGCAGGGAGGCATCCGGCTACAAGATCCGAAATTCAACTTAGGGGGTTCGACCATTACGGCTATGCATGCCGACTTCATATTTGCAAAAGCATTCATCAATTGACCAAGCAGGAAAGATAGTCAATGACACTCAATGTAAAAGGCGAGGGGCTCGGTGCGCAGATCACCGGGTTGGACCCCGCGAATCTGGACCATTTGTCCACCGACGAGCTCCGAAAGATCGTTTACACCCACAAATTGGTTGTGCTCAAGGATGTCCATCCGACTCCGGAGCAATTCATACAGCTCGGTCGGATAGTGGGCGAAATTGTGCCCTACTACGAGCCCGTGTACCACCACAAGGACCACCCGGAGATCTTTGTTTCCTCCACCGAACAGGGTCAGGGAGTCCCGAAAACGGGCGCGTTCTGGCACATCGACTACATGTTCATGCCGGAACCGTTCGCATTCTCCATGGTGTTGCCGTTGACGGTGCCCGGGACCGACCGCGGAACGTACTTCATCGACCTCACCAAGGTCTGGGAGTCGTTGCCGGCCACCAAGCGGGACCCGGTCCGCGGCACGTTCAGCACCCACGATCCGCGGCGCCACATCAAGATTCGCCCGAGTGACGTGTACCGACCCATCGGCGAGATCTGGGACGAGATCAACAAGACCACGCCCCCGATCAAGTGGCCCACGGTGATCAGGCACCCGTACACCGCGCAAGAGATTCTCTACATTTGCGCGACCGGCACCACCAAGATCGAGGACCAGGACGGCAACGTACTCGACCCGGCGATCTTGCAGGAACTCTTGGCGGCGACGGGTCAACTCGACACCGAGTACAAATCGCCATTTATTCACACCCAACACTACGAAGTTGGCGACATCATTCTGTGGGACAACCGCGCTTTAATGCACCGCGCAAAGCACGGCACCGCCGCAGGCCATTTAACCACCCACCGTCTGACAATGTTGGACGGCCTCACTACACCAGGATATGCAGCATGAGTACCATCACTTTGTCCCCGTCCACCCAGGCGCGGGCAGAATTCACCGACATCAGCGAAACCGCCCCGATCGAGGAGCACTTGCTCGTCAAGGTTCTCGAGCCTTACGCCTACAAGGGATGCCGTTATCTCATTGACGCCAATTACAAAGCGACGCCCGATTCGGTCCTCGCCTACGGCAATTTCAGCATCAATGAGCCCGCCTACATACGAGCCACCGGGCATTTCAACGCGGTGGAACTCATCATGTGCTTCAACCAACTCGCCTACAGCGCGTTCGCGCCGGCGGTCCTCAACGAGGAGATCCCGGAGTTGCGTGGCTGGTCGATTTCGGACTACTTCGACTTCCAGCTGCCGAGCATGTTGATCAAGAACACCGCCTCGCGCTTCAAGCGGATGATTCATACCCAGAAGTTCTCCGCACGCATGCTGTGCAACAACTTCGAGGTGATCGAGCGCAGGCTGCGCTACCTGCAGATCCAGTGCGGCATCGAGTTCTGGGACGAGTACGGCGGGTCGGCCTCCGGCGAGGTCGAGCTGGCGGTCCTCAATATCCCGTAACTAGTCCCAAGTCAAACCCGCAATGTATCGTTAGGAAAGCACCCGACTGCTATGTCTCACTTGCCATCTACCGTCTTGGAACGGATCTTCGATCAGGCGCGGCAGCGGCCGCAGGAAATTGCCTTGCGCCGGTGCGACGGAAGAAGCGCGCTACGGTACTGCGAACTGGTCACCGAAGTAAACAGTCTTGCCGCAGCCCTTCGGGCGCAATCGGTTTCGCCGGGATCTCGGATAATCGTCCTCTCGGACAATGGACCCGAGACATACCTGTCGGTGCTTGCCTGCGCGAAGATCGGGGCGATCGCGGTGATGGTCGACGGCAATCTGCCGCCGGCCACCATCGCCCGCTTCAGCCAACTCACCACGCCGAGCGCGGTTCTCATCACGCCCGGCAGCAGAACCGGCGCGTCCGCGCTGCCGGAATCCCTGCACTCGATTCCGGCGCTCACCGTCGACCTGAACGTCGAGGCGAGAGACCGCGCGGCCGCTACGGATGTCGCCGATCTCCCCGTGGGCACGAATTTCGGTGCCGACGATCCGCTGGCGATGATCTTCACCAGCGGGACGACGGGCGAGCCGAAGGCCGTGCTGTTGGCCAACCGCACCTTCCTGGCCGTCCCGGACATCCTGCGCGATGCGGGCCTGGACTGGATCACCTGGGTCGACGGCGAAACCACCTACTCACCGCTGCCGGCGACCCATATCGGCGGGATGTGGTGGATACTCACCTGTTTGATGCGCGGAGGGGTGTGCATCACCGGCGGTGAGACCACCACATCCCTGCTGGAGATCCTCACCAGCAACGAGGTGGCGACGACCTGCGTTGTGCCGACGCTGCTTTCGAAGCTGGTCAGCGAGCTGAAGTCCGGTGGCGGCAGGGTTCCGTCGCTGCGACTGGTTGGCTACGGCGGTTCCCGCGCCATCGCGTCCGACGTCGGCTTTATCGAAGCGGTGGGCGTTCGGACCGCACAGGTCTACGGGCTGAGCGAAACCGGCTGCACCGCCCTGTGCTTGCCGACCGATCGAGGATCCATCGCCAAGATCGAGGCCGGTGCGGTGGGCCGGCCCTACCCGGGCGTCGAGGTGTATCTGGCCAGGCCGGGCGGGCCGCACGAGTCGGGGCCCACCGCCCCGAACGCCGCGCCCTCCGCAGCCTGCGGCACGCTCTGGATCAAGTCGCCGGCAAACATGCTGGGGTATTGGAACAACCCGGAGCGGACCCACGAGGTCCTGGTCGACGGCTGGGTCAACACCGGTGACCTGCTGGAGCGGCGCGAAGACGGGTTCTTCTACATCAGGGGACGGTCAGCGGAGATGTTCATCTCCGGCGGGGTGAACATCGCCCCCGACGAGGTGGACCGGATCGCCGAAGGCGCCACGGGTGTGCGCGAGGCCGCCTGCTACGAGATTCCGGACCCGGAGTTCGGGGCCCTGGTCGGCCTTGCCGTCGTCCCTACCGTCCCGGCGAAGGAGCTGGACGAACCGGCGGCCCGTAAGCTCAAGCAAGTGATCGCGGCGCGTTTTCGGCAACAATCGGAGGCGATCGCGCGGCCGTCAACCATCGCGATCGTCGCCGAGATTCCGCGGACACCGTCCGGCAAGATCATGCGCGCCTCGTTGGCCGCATCCGTCGGCCACGCCAACGCCGGGGTGGCCGCCCATGGCTGAGACGATCAGGGCGAGAGTCCTGGCTGCCGTCTGCGATGTGCTGTACATCGACGAGGCCGATCTCACCGATGGTGACGCGACCGACCTGCGCGACCTCGGTTTGGACTCCGTTCGGTTCGTTCTGCTGATGAAGAAGCTCGACGTCAACCGGGAGTCCGAAGTGCCGTCCCGACTGGCCAAGAACCTGTCGATCGCGGGATGGGTTCGGGAGCTGGAGGCTCTGCATGAGCACGGCTGACACCTGGGTGGACCGGATTCCGCTGAGCAGGTCGCAACAGAACCTCTACAACGGGGTGCTGCAGGACGGCGACCCGGCGCTGTACCTGATCGGCAAGAAGTACCGCTTCCACCCGCTGCCGTTGCCCGGATTCCTGGCCGCCCTGGAAGCGATGGTTTGCGAAAACCCGGTGCAGCTATGCGTTCTCGAGGCGCCGACGACCGCAGAAGACTATCCGCATCTGGTTCCCCGCCTGCAGTTCGGCGACATCGTCCGGGTGCGGGCCGGCGATCAGGTCCACACGGCGGACGGCGATTTCGAACTGCAGCGCACCTGGGCGTCCGGCATCCTCGATACGGCGTTGGTGCGGTACTCCGTCTGGACCGACGAGCGCGGCGACGTATCGAGCCTCGATGTACACGCCCACCACATCGTCGTCGACGGGGGCGCCACCGGGATCATCGAAGCCGATCTCGCCCGTCACCTCGCGCGCCATCTCGCTGGCGAAACCTACGAACCACACTCTCCGGCCGCAGGTTTGGTCAAACTGGCCGAAGCTCACCGCAGGGAGCGGGCGAAGGTCGAAGAGTCGCTGGGACGGGTCGCCGATGCCGTGCAGCGTGAGCTCACCGAAGACACGCGCCTCGGTATGCAAGGACAAGGCACGTCCGGCGCTCCGGGTGCCGCGGCCAAGGGGGTCCTACGGGAAACCGTGACCGTCTCCGGCGGCGCCTTCGACGCGATCCTGCGCCTGTCGGAATCCGAGCAGGTCCCGCTCAACGTGCTGGTCGCCACCGCGGCGGTGGCGGTGGACGCGAGCATGCGGCAGAGCACCGAAACCCTGCTCGTGCACGCGGTGGACAACAGATTTGCCGACCCCGCTCTGAATGTGGCTACCTGCCTGGTCAATTCGGTTGCGCACCCGGTCAGGTTCGCTCCCTTCGTCTCGGTTCGCGACGTCGTCCGCACGGTTGATCGCGGCTACGTCAAGGCCGTCCGGCGCCGGTGGCTGCGGGAAGAGCACTACCGTCGCATGTATCTGGCGATCAACCGGACCGCGCATGTCGAGGCGTTGACGCTCAACTTCATCCGCGAGACATGCGCGCCCGCCCTGCGCCCATTCCTGACCGAAGCGCCGCTGGCGACGGATATCGGTCCGGTCGAGGGGATGACCGTGGCGACCGTGCTGGACGAAGAGCAGCGTGCCCTCAACCTGGCCATCTGGGACCGAGCGGATCTGCCCGAGCCGACGACCGAGCCGCGGGTCGCGGACCGGATCGCCGCGGCTCTCGAGGCGATGGTCAGGCTGTGGGATCAGCCGATCGCCATGGCGGTCAACGACTGGTTCCGGGTCGGAGCCGACGGTTCCCTCGACCAGAGCTCTACGGCGATCGAGGCCACGCCGCCCGCGCCTTCCTGGTTCGTCGCCGCCGGTCCGCGCGTCAATCAGACCCTGGCGCGGCGCCCCGCCATCCACCGGTGGGTGGCCTGGTTGGTACAGAACGGGAGCATGCCCGGTGACATCATCGTGCTCACCGACGACAACACCGACACGACCGTTGACTGCCTGATCGCGTGCCACCTCGCCGGCTGCGGATACAGCATCTGCGACACCAGCGACCAGCTTCCGTTGCGCGCCAACGCTATTGCCGAGCACGTCGAGGGTGCGACGACGCATGTGGTTGACGTTACTGCTGTCCGGCTGCCGGAGGCTCTGGATGACGACTTGAGCGTGCTGGCCGACGAGCGCATTCGGCAAGTGGCACAAGACCCCTCGCTCGGCGCGAAGACGGCCTACGTCATGCCGACTTCGGGCTCCACGGGGCAGCCCAAGCTGGTACGAGTCTCGCATGGGTCGCTCGCCCTGTTCTGCGCCGCGGTCACCGAGTCCTACGGATGGGGGCAGCAGGACACTGTCATGCAGTGCGCGCCGTTGACGTCCGACATCAGTGTCGAGGAAATTTTCGGTGCCGCGTTCTGCGGAGCGGAACTGGTTCGAACCACCGCGATGAAATCGGGTGACTTCGACGGGCTGGCAAGGGATTTGACCGCCAAGGACATTACCGTCGTCGACCTGCCGACCGCCGTGTGGCACCTGTTGTGCGAGGACGGCAACGCGATGGACGCGATCGGCCAGTCGCGGCTGCGCCAAATCGTGATCGGCGGTGAAGCCGTCCGCTCCGCCGCCGTCGACAAGTGGCTGAATTCCGCCGCGGCGTCCGGGGTTTCGCTGGTGTCGAGCTACGGTCCCACCGAGACCACCGTCGTCGTCACCTATCTGCCGATCACCAGCGACGGCGCGATCACCACCCCCACGGCCCGGCTACGGTTGGGGCGACCGATCGTGCCCGACACGGTGTTCCTGGCATTCGGTGAAGTCGTGATCGTCGGTGACTTGGTTTCCGACGGCTATCTGGGCGTCGACGACCGCAACTTCGGCACCGTGACCACTAGCGACGGTTCGCGGCTTCGTGCGTTCGCCACCGCCGACCGCGTGATCCTCGACGACGACGGGTTCCCGGTCTTCGCCGGCCGCAAGGACGACGTGGTCAAAGTCTCCGGCAAGCGGGTCGACATCGCGGAGATCGCCAAGCGCATTTCCGCGAACCCTGCGGTGTCCGATGTCGCCGTCGAGCTGCACAACGCCAGGCTTGGGGTGTGGTTCGAGACCGCGCGAACCCGCGAAGCCGCCGAGGATGCCGAGACGGCCGCACGAATCCGACACGTTCTGCTGAGCTCGGCGGTGTCCTCGTTCTTCGTGGTCGGTGTGCCGAACATCCCGCGCAAGCCCAACGGAAAAGTCGACAGCGACCAACTGCGGACGATGCCGCAGCTTGCCGACGCGGTGCGTGCCGATACCGACGCCGATGAGAAGGCGGTCGGTCTCGCACAGGTCTGGAGTCGGCATCTCGGGACCGTCATCCAACCGAGCTCCTCGCTGCTTGCCGAGGGCATCGGTTCGCTGGACCTGATCAGAATTCTCCCCGACACCAGAAGGTTTCTCGGGCACCAGGTTTCGATCCTCGATCTGATCAGTGCCGACACCGCGGCCAATCTGGTGGCCGACATGGCTGCTGCCAGAGGGGCGGACGCGTGGATGGACAGTGAAACCGCCGCCCAGATCGCCCGCGACCTCGAAGGGGTGCGGGCACCCGCCGCGAGTGTCGAACCCGGCCGCGGATCGGCGGAGGCAATTCTCGTGCTGGGCGCCTCCGGAATCCTCGGCACCGGGTTCGCCGGGGCCATCCTGGACCTGAAACGGTCCGGGGCTCGTTGCCCCGACGTGGTTTTGGCCGCGAGGTCAGAACTTTGCGAGCACGACCCGTGGGTGGCTCTCCGCGATGTCGACGGGGTGCGGGTGGAACGGCTCCCCGCCGACTTAGGCGCCGCGGAAGTCGCCGCTCTGTTGCGCGACTGCAACGCTGGGACGGTCATCAACTGCATCGGCAACACCAACGTGCTGGTTCCGTATCGCGACCTTCGCCCGGCGAACGTGGAACTGGTTTCCGCCCTCGTCGACGTGTGCGCCAAACGCGGTGTCCGGCTGGTGCATCTGTCCACCTTCGTCGTCGGTGCCGATGTCACCGCGCCGGAAGTCACGGATCCGCGCAACGCTCCTTATCCCTACGCGGCCTCCAAGTCGCTGGCAGAACTGGTCGTTGCCGGTGCGGCGGAGGCGCTGGACTTCACCATCGTGCGTTTGCCCCGGGTGCTCGGCGAGGACTATCAGCTGCGGGACTCCACGGACATCCTGGTCTCGGTCGCGGACGCCTGTGCGGCGCTGGGCGCATACCCGGCGTTGACGCTGACCGAAGAGGTCACCACCGGCCGTGCCGTAGCGGCCGCGATCCTGGGTCTGGTGCCGGAGGTGTCAGGCGCGACCGAGTTGGGGCGCGGGATTGCCGTGGCCCGGGGTGAGGCCGTAAATTACGCCGGCCTGCTCAGCGGGTTCGCGCCTGACGAACTCGATGTGGCGGAGTGGAAGCGGCGGCTTGACGACAGCGACTGGGCCAAGTCCAACCCCCGCAGATGGTCGGTGGTGGACGGCTGGGTGAGCTTGGGCATGAGGATGGGCGCCCGCTCTTACGCCGAATATCTCGCGGACTACCCCACCCTCCCGCTCGGGCTGGAAACCGTCACGGAACTGGTCGCGCAGCCACAACCGATTGCGACCCTGCTGGCGCAGCGGTTTCAGACCGCCTGACCGCCCAGTTTGGCCAGGACGTCGGCAAGGGAGGCGCCGCCGAGGAGGTCAGCAACCTCCAGGTCGTGATTGAACTCGATCCTGACCCGACGGCGTAACTCCAACGCCTGCAACGAGTCCAGACCGAGTGCCACCATCGGTGCGGTGGTGTCGATCGCCTCGGCCCGATCCGTGCCGATGGCTTGTGCCAGCAGGTCCAGCAACCGTTCCGGCACATCCTGGTCGTCCGGGCCGGTTACCGGCTCGTCGATGTCGTCGAAGTCAAGCCGAGAGATCAACGGGCCGTAGCCGAATGCTTCGAGGATCGGCCGGGCCCGCGCGAAGTTGAACGCCAACACGATGGCATTGCTGCGCAGTGGCCGCATGCCTACCGCCAGGGCCGCAGCGGGGGTCATGGGGATGACGCCGATGGCCTCGAGCGCCGCGGTATTGGCGGCATCGAGATCGAAATGCACTGTCCACTGGCCCCATTGCACTGCGGCGCAGTCCAGGCCCGCGGCGCGCAACTGGTGTGCCATGGCGTCGAGCATGCGATTGGCCGCCGCGTAGACGACCTGCCCGCGCCCGCCGATCGTTGCCCGGGCCGACGAGCAGAGCACGACACGGCAGTTGTTGGTGCGGGGGAACTCGTTCAGCACCCGCCAGGCGCCGACGACCTTGGCCCGCAACGCCTGGTCGGCCGCCTCGACGGTGACGTCGTGGAAGTCGACGGCCGAATAGTTCACGGCCGCATGGATTATCAGGTCCGCCGGGCGGTCTTGGTGTTCCGCCGCCAGTCGTGCGACGGCGGCATGGTCACCCACATCACAGCTGGCCACCTGGATGAGGGCTGAAGTCGCCGAACGAATCTGCCGCAACCGATCCGCCACGGCAGCAGTCTCGCCCGATCTGCTCACCAGCGTGATCTGCCGCGCCCCCCGGCGGGCATAGTGATCGCAGAATTCCAGCCCGAGGTTCCCGGTCCCGCCGATGATGAGGACGTGTTCAGGACTTCGGTCGGGGGCCGAATCGTCCAGCGCGCCCTGACCGTCGACAATGCGCTTCGCGTAGAGGCCGCCGTCGCGGAATGCCAATTCCGGCTCCTCGCCGGTGTGCACCGCCGACAGGATCGCCTGCGCCGAGGCTGAGTCCGTCGCTGCGGCAGGAAGATCGAGATGACGAAATCCCACCCCCGGATACTCGGCGCCGACGCTGCGGAATCCCGCGGCGGCCGCGGCTTGCACCAGATCCGGTGGCGCGTCCTCGGCGACCACCGCTTCGCCACCAACGGTCACCAACCAGCAATCGGTAACCGAGTCGGGAAGCGCCGGCCACCACGCCCGGTTCCCAAAGAAAGCGGCGACCTCATCCGCGGCGGCATCGACGTCTAGTTTGGGCGAGGACGGGACGAGGATGACCAGCGTGTTGAGATCGGCTCCCGCGCCGCCGCTTTCGCCGTCGAGAACGCGTGCCGAGGCTCCGACCTCCGCGGCCGCAGCGCAGAGGCCGTCGACCAGCGCGGAGCATCTGCCCGTGTAATCAACGATGCCGATGGCGCGCGGCGGGACGAGCGAGCGCTGCGACAGCCGGATCCACTCCTCGACAAACAGGCGCGGACTGACCTCACGCTCCAGCTCATCGGCGGGTTCGTCTTCCTGGTCCTCCTGCGCCGCTGCGGTCGTCGCCGCAGAACGCCAGTTGAGGTCGTACGGCATCCACAGGTAGGACTCATTCATCTGGGCGTTAGGGAAATCGATCAACGGCAACGGAATTGGGCCGTTGCCGCCGCCGTATTCGGTGCCCAGGCACTCCCACCGGTAATTCAGGTCATGGACGGCGAGTTGCGCAAGACTGCGGGTGAACTCGTCGAGATTCGTTGCGGTTCGCTGAGACGTGCCGACCACCAGGCCCGCACGAACATCGTCCCCGTCGGCCGAGGCGGCAAGATTCTCCTGGATCGCCAGTTGCAGCGTGGGATGCTCGGCCAGTTCAACGAACGTGTCGATGCCCCGTTGCGCCGCAGCGGAAATCGCCTTGTCGAATCGAACGGTGTTGCGCAGGTTCCAGAACCAATACTGGTCGGCCGGGACGTCCGCAGGGATCGGGCCGCCGAGGGTGGCGCCCAGGCAGTCGATCTCGGTGTCGAGGAATCGCGTGTTCTGCAGCTTGCGCTGGGCCGACGCGCGCACCTTGTCGCCGAGCTGGTTGATCAAGCTGGTGTGCGCGGGATACTGCACCCGGATGACCCGGGCGAAGGTGCCTCGCTCGGCGAGCGCATCCACAATGCCTAGCACGGATTCCCGGTCGCCCGAAATCCCGGTCATGTTCGGTGAATTGACCACCGACAGCTGCGCCCACCCCGAACTGCGGGCCAGCAGGTCCTCGCAGGTGTCACGGTCGGCGGCGATCACCGCCATGGCGTAATCGTCGGCGGCGAACTCGTCGGCGGCGCGAGCGCGAATGCCGACAACGCTGACCGCATCGGCCAACGAAACCAAGCCGGCCACATAGGCCGCCGCGATCTCACCTTGGCTGTGCCCGATGACGGCGTGCGGTTGGATTCCGAACGACCGCCACATTGCCGCCAGGGCGGCCATTTGGATGAACAACGCGGGCTGGACCGTGGCCGCGTCGTCTTGCGCCGGGAAGTCTTCGTCGAGAAGGTAATTCAGCGGGGAGTCGTCGAACTCGGCGGCGAATGCGGCAGCGCACCTGTCTGCCTCTTCGCGGAACGCCGGGATCGCTTCATAGAAAAGCTTGCCCATCCCGGGGCGTTGGCCACCCTGCCCGGGAAAGACATACGCAGGCCGGCGCGCGGCGGCTTCGGCACGGATCACCGAATGATGTTCGCGGTCATCGGCAATGGCCCCTAGGGCAGCGAGAAACTCGGCTCGGTCGGTCACGATGGCCAGCGCGCGGTGCCGTCGGGCAAGCCGGGTGCGAAACAGCATGTCGGCGACCGCCTGCGGCGTCACCTCCGAGTGGTCCGCCGCATAGGCCAGCAGCGCCTCGGCCTCTCGGCTCAGCAGCTGCGGGGTATCCGCCGACAACAGCACGGGAATGGCCCGATTGGGCAGCCGGTAGGTGAGCGGGATTCCATTTCTCATCGTCCGGATCTCACTCCCGCCCACCGTCGGGCATGGCGATGATGGCGTGTGCATTGGCGCCGCCAGCCCCGAAGGAGGACACCGCGCCGTAACGGACGCCGTCTTTGGGCTCCCACGGGTGCACCTTGGTGGCCAGGCGCAGGCCTACCGAGTCCCAGTCCACCGTCTTGGTTGGGTTGTCCGAGAACAGGGTTGGCGGAATGTGGCCGCGCTGACCGGCGAGCAGCAGCTTGACCAATCCAAGCATTCCCGAGGCCGCCTGCGCGTGTCCGGCATTCGACTTGATCGAACCGATCAGCGCTTCGCATCCCGCGGCGCCGTAAGTCTTGAACAACGCGATCAGTTCCACCGGATCTCCCGCTAGGGTCCCGGTGCCATGGCCCTCGATCATTCCGATATCGACCGGATCGATGCCCGCCGCGTCGATTGTCTTGTTCATCAGCTGCGCCTGCGCGCCCACCCGCGGGACGAGGATCGGCTTGCCCTTGCCGTTGTGGTTGTTGCGGATTGCCAGGATCCGTCCGTAGATCCGGTGTCCGAGTCGGCGGGCGCGTGATTCGTGCTCGACCAGCACCATCCCGGCGCCCTCGCCCCACACCGTGCCGCTGGCGTCGTCGGCGTAGACCCGGCAATGCCCATCATTGGATAGGGCGTGGAGTCGAGCGAACTCGTAAAACGCCGTCGGTGCCCCCAGCACGCATACGCCGCCCGCAAGCGCCCACTCGCATTCGCCCTCCCGCACCGAGGTGGTGGCCAATTGCAGCGCGGTGAGTGAGGACGCGCACGCCGTGTCGAGAGATATTGAGGGACCGGTCAAGCCGAAGCAGTGCGAGATTCGCCCGGCGGCCCCGAGTTGTCCGATCCCGACTGTCCGAAACCCGGTGTAGTCGTCGGCTACGGAGCCGGGGGTCGAGTACTCCGTCATTGAAAGGCCGATAAAGACACCGGCCTCGTCGCCGTCCAGGGCGCCGGGATTGATTCCCGCATTTTCCAGCGCCTTCCAGGCCGTCCGCATCGCCACTCGTTGCTGGGGATGCATGACCAGGGCTTCCAGCGGGGTGAGACCGAACATGACCGGATCGAAATCCCCTGCGCCGTCCAGGAACCCGCCCGAATCGCAAACTCGGACCCAGCCGTCCCGCGGCGATAGCAGGTCGTCGACGGGCCAGCCGCGGTCGCGGGGAAAGGGGCGCAGCAGTTCCCGTGACTCGGTCAGCGCCGACCAGAGCGCGGCAGGAGTGTCGATGCCTCCGGGAGCCTCAACCGCGATTCCGGAAATGACGACCGGGTCGGCAGTGTCGTTGTGGCTCACGCCGATTGTCCGCAGTAAGCGTCGGCCGCCAGCAATTCTGCGACGGCGTCGGCATGGGTCTTGAGGTAGAAGTGCCCGCCGTCGAACATGGTGACCTTGACGGTGTCGGTGTGTTTGCCCCACCCGTAGAGGTCACCCAACGTGATGTAGGGATCCTGATCGCCGCCGATGGCGTGAACGGGGGTCGCGATCTTGATGTCCTCGGCGCAGCTGTAGGCGTCGAAGGCGTTGTAGTCCGCCTTGATGACCGGCAGCGCAAGTCGCATGAGGTCGCGGTTCGCCATCACGTCGCCGTCGGTCCCCTCGAGCGCGGCGAGGTGGTTGAGGATCTCCTCGTCGTCCTTCGGATGCGACGGCTTGTTCGCCACGTTGCTGGGGGCGACGGCGGCAGACACGTGGAGGTGACGGACCGCGACTCCGTTGGCTTCGGCAATCCGGACGAACTCGAACGCGACCAGCGCTCCCATGCTGTGACCGAAGGTGACGATCGGGATGCCGCGATTGTGATCCGATGCCGCGAATTCGCCGAACGCTCCGGCCGCGATCTCGGCCAGCGACCCCAGCGCGGCTTCGGCGGCCCGGTCCTGGCGGCCCGGGTATTGAAAGACGATGACCTTGAACTTCGAACTCAGGATCTTGGAGAAGTCGCGGTAGGCGCTGGCGCCGGATCCGGCATGTGGGAAAACCAGTAACGGGATGTTGTCGGGCGAGGCCGGTTGGTGGAACTGCCTGATCCACCCCAATGTGCGCGGCATGCGGTATTACCTTTCGCTCACCTATTTGCTCGCTTCCAACGCCCGCTCCGCTCTTCGGTCCGCCGGTTCCTCCCCTAACTTAGCGAAGGCTAACATAATCCAGTTCGGCGGTGGGATGGCCGGCCGACCGTTTGACCTCATTGTTTGTGCTCAGCACCCCGCCCGATCGCGGACCATGAGGACCGCCCGCTTGTCCGGCAGGTCGAGTTCGGTCGTCCGACGGAACCCAGCGCGCTCGAACGCTCGGATCGACCGCGCGTTGCTCACGTCGGGCTCGGCGACCACCCGTTCGGCAAGTGGATCGGCTTCCAACTGCCAGTCGGACACGATGCGCAGCAGGCTCGAGGCCAACCCCCGCCCGCGGCATTCGGCCGGGCCGAGCAGCACGTGGATGCCGGCGTCGTGGTCGCGTGCTTCGTAGAACTCGGCCAGCGGGTCGAGGTCGGCACGGTAGAGCTCCCAGTAACTCATCGCGCCGCCGTCCAGCTCGCCCAGGTAGGGAACGGAGTGCGGCAGCTCGTCCTGTAGTCGCAGGTAGGACGCCAGTTGCGCGCGCGGCCAGGCCTTCTTCCAGAACCGCGCCACCTCGGGGTCGTTCATCCAGGAATGCAATTGGTCGAGGTCGCGGCTCAGGTCCATCCGCCGCAGCGAGAACGTCCCGGCGAACGTGTCGTGGTGCAACGTCGCCTGGCGGTGCCCTAGGTCCAGCACGTCCAAGCCCGGCCTCCCGCACTGGATTGGTGGCCGCCGTGCGGTCGCCCACCAGCGGCATCCGAAATGTCGATGCAGTCTCGCAACGGCCGCAAGAGCCACGCAACTTAGCGAAGGCTAACATAAGCCGGTAGTCATAGAGATGCACGCCAGGGGAGGACAGCGTCGCCGCTGGCGGCAAGGGTTGAGAGGCTCGAGTGATGCGCGTCGTACCGTGCGCTCCGGCGGCCCCCGCGAACTCAACTTCAGGAGTGAGCTGAGCAATGGCAGACGACGCCAAGACCGTGCAGGAACGCCGACGGGAGTTGCTGCGTCGGCGTATCGCCGAAAGCGGCTTGGCGGCGGCGCAATCGGTCGAGCGGCGGCCGATCCACGCGGGGGAGCGGTACGGTCTGTCCGCGGGCCAGCGTCGGATGTGGTTCCTGCAGACCATGGATGGCACCGACGTCACGCTCAATATCTGTGTCGCATACCAACTGACCGGGGCCGTCGACCCGGAGCGGCTACGAGCCGCGTTCAATAAGGTCGTTGCGCGCCATGCCATTTTGCGTACCACCTACGGGGTCGACACCGAAGGTGAGCCGTATCAGATATTTTCCGACGACGGCGAGGTCAGCTGGCGTACCGAAGACGTCACCGACCGCCCCGAGCAGGAGCGACGGCGACAGGTCGAGGCAATGGCCCGAGCGGAATTCGGTAAGCCGTTCGACCTGACCCAAGAGTTGCCGCTGCGCGTGACGCTGATACGCACTGGCACAGACGAATTCGTACTCCTGCTGGTCGTACATCACATCAGTTGGGATGACGACTCCTGGGCGGTCTTCTTCAACGACCTGAGCGCGGCCTATAGCGGGCGACCACTGGCCGAGGCCCCGCAGTTCATCGCGATCGAGGTCTCCGAGAACGCGACCGAACCCTCGATCGCCGACGTCGGCTACTGGGCCGACATCCTGCGGCCGGCGCCCGAACCGCTCCAGCTTCCCGGTTTGGCGAACGCGCAGCCGTCCCGCTGGGCGACGCGCCGGACGCGGCCGCTGCCCGCCGAGTTGTATGTCCGCGTCGAGGAGTTCGCCCGCGAGCGCTCCGCCTCACCGTTCATGGTGTTACTGGCCGCATTCGCCGTGCTGGTGCGCCGCTACACGGGAGCTCCGGACTTTCTGATCTCGGTGCCCGTCACCGACCGGCGCGCCGCGGCCGAGGGGGCTATCGGGTACTTCGGCAACACCCTTTTGCTGCGGATGGTTGCGCGACCTCAAGACACCTTTGCATCGTTCGTCGACGCGGTGCGCGAAACCTGCCTGGCCGGTTTCGCCCATCAGTCGGTCGGCATCGATCGTGTTGTGCGTGAGGCGAATCCGGACCGAACCATGGGTCACGACGGCATGGAAGAACTCGTCCGGCTCGGTTTCAGCATGCGCAAGAGCACGACCGGTCTGACGCTGACCGGCGTGGAGGTGCGCCAGCTCGAACTGGGCGCGGTCGTCGCTCACCTGCCCCTTGCGCTCGCGATCGTGCTCGACCCGGGCGGCGCCGTCGTCGAATTCGAGTATCAGACCGACGTCTTGAGCAGCGCACTCGTCGAGCAGATGCTGGCCCACTATCTACAGCTGGTGGACCACGCGCTCACCGAGCCCCAACACCGCCTCACCAGTCTGGACATGTTGGGCCCCGGCGAACGGGAAGCCGTGTTGGCGGACTCGCACGGTGAGCTCGTGCCCACTCCCGCAACGACGATGGTCGCGCTGTTCGAGAAGGCCGCGGCGGCAAACCCCGACGCGCTCGCCTTGGTATCCGACGACGCGGAGCTGACCTACGCCGAATTGCATGGGCGGGCGAACCGGTTGGCGCGCTGGCTGATCGGGCAGGGCGTGGGCGCCGACGACCTCATCGGTCTGCGCTTGACGACGTCGATCGAGTTCATCGTCGCCGTGCTGGGCGTGCTGAAAGCCGGTGCGGCGTACCTGCCGATCGACCCGGCTTATCCTGACGACCGCATCGAATACCTTGTGACGGACGCCCGCCCGAAGACGGTCATCGGCCGGGCGGAACTCGATGCCGCCGAACAGGCCGCAGCGCGGTTGTCGGACGCCGTGCTCACCGACGCGGACCGGTTGCATCCGCTGCGTCCCGATCACCTGGCCTACGTCATCTACACATCCGGCTCCACGGGTCAGCCCAAGGGCGTCGCGGTCCCGCACCACGCGATCGCCGAGCACGTGGATGGCTTCATCGCCGAGTGGAGCATGACCGCCGAAGACCGGTTGCTGCAGTCGTCTTCGGTGAGCTTCGACGCGTCGTTGTTGGACATCTTCGTCACGCTGACGCTCGGGGCGCGGCTCATTGTGCCGAAGCCGCCGGAAGGCACCGGTATCGGTGACATCGGCTACATTGCCGATCTGATCAACCGGCATCAAGTGACCGTGTTGCACATGGTTCCCTCCATGCTGAGCACCGTGCTGATGCTGCCGCAGGTCAGCGAATGGCGCGCGTTGCGTTACGTGCCGGTGGGTGGTGAGGCGCTGCCGGGTGACGTGGCGGACAGGTTTGCCAGCTACTTCGACGCGGAGTTGCGCAACCACTACGGCCCGACTGAGGCCGTCGTCTGTTCGACGCACATGCCGGTCGAGGGATCACACGGCGCTCGGGTGGTGCCCATCGGTGTGCCGAACCGCAACGTCTACGCGTATGTCCTCGACGAAGAATTGCAGCCGGTGCCCGCGGAAGTGATCGGCGAGTTGTACCTCGGCGGCAATCAGTTGGCGCGCGGCTACCTTGGTCGTCCGAGCTTGACCGCGCAGCGGTTCATCGCCGACCCGTTCCGTCCGGGCAAGCGGATGTACCGGACGGGAGATCTGGTTCGCCGCAACATCTCTGGCGAGCTGGAGTTCATCGGCCGCGCCGACGAGCAGGTCAAGGTCCGCGGCTTCCGCATCGAACTCGGCGAGGTGGAGGCGGTGATCGCCAGACACCCGGCGGTGCGGCACTGTCTGGTGGTCGCGGAGGACACCGAGGTGGGGCCGATGCTCGCCGCCTACCTGGTGCCGGTCACCGGCGATGGCGGCGCCGACCTGGACCTCGACGAGGTTCGTGCGCATGCGGCCGCGGTGCTGCCCGAGTACATGGTGCCCAACGCTTTCGCGGTGATCCCCGAGATCCCGTTGACGGTGAGCGGCAAACTCGACAAACGGGCCCTGCCCGCACCCACCCCCATCGCGGTCCGTCGCTACCGGGAGCCGGCCACCCCCACCGAGCGCCGGATGTGCGCGATCTTTGCCCGCCTGTTCGACCTCGAGCAAGTGGGTGCCGATAGCTCGTTCTTCGGCCTGGGTGGCCATTCACTGCTGGCGGCGCGCCTGGTGGCACAGATCCGGGCTGAGTTCGGGGTAGAGCTGACCGTTCGCGCCGTGTTCGACACTCCGACACCCGCCGGTTTGGCGGCTCGACTGGTTGAGCAGTTCCGCGCCGAGTTCGACATCGAACTGGACGAGCTGGACGCACCGGATGACCTGGACGCCTTTGACAGCGTTGATGATTCGGCACTGGTGACATTCTCGAACCGGCCCGGAATAGCCGGCACCGTTCGGCCCGAGCGGATTCCGCTGTCGTATTCCCAACTCGCCGCCTGGTTCCAGTACCGTTTGGAGGGCCCGCGTGCGGAATTCAACATCGCCTTTGCGCGTCGGATCGAGGGTCGGCTGGACATCGATGCGCTGGGTGCGGCACTCAACGACGTCGTCGAACGGCACGAGTCGCTGCGCACGAATTACGCCGAGCACGAAGGTGTTCCGTACCAGATTGTGCACCCGAGACTGAAGTTGGAGCTGCCGATCATCGACGTGGCCGCCGACCAGATCGATCAGCAGATAGCGGAGCTGCGGAACTACGTGCTCACTCCCGAAACGGGACCGCTGATCCGGGCGACCCTGTTGAGAATCGATCCGCACACCCACGTGCTGTTCGTCATCGTGCACCACATCATGTCCGACCATGCCTCGTTGGGCATTCTGCTGGACGACCTCATCGTCGCCTACCGCGCACGCCTCGACGGCAGCGCGCCGCGGTGGGCCCCGCTTCCGTTCCAGTTCGCGGATTACGCGGTGTGGCAACACAGTGCGTTCGACAGCGACTGGGGACAAGCCGAGTTGGCCTACTGGCGCGACGCCCTGGCCGGTCTGCCCGACGAGATCGCGGTGGCCCACGACCACGCGCGGCCCCCGGTGCTGGCAAAGAAGAACGGCAGGGTAGTGACGTTCACGGTTCCCGCGGCTCGTCGGGCTAGCCTCACCCAGTTCGCCGAGCAGAACGGTGTCACCGAATTCATGCTCTACCAAGCGGTTCTCGCCGTGTGGCTGCACAAGCTCGGCGGCGGCACCGACATCCCTCTGGGTTGTCCGGTGGCGTGCCGCGTCGAACCGGGCGCCGCGCAGGTGATCGGTTTCTTCGCGAATATGGTGTTGCTGCGCAACGACTTATCCGGTGATCCCACGCTGCGCGCCGTCGTGGAACGCAGCCGTAGCCTGGTGCTCGACGGCTTCGCCCGCCAGGAAGTCCCCTACGAACGCGTCGTCGAAGCGCTCAACCCGCCGCGCTCGCTGTCGCGGAACACGTTGTTCCAGAACATGCTCCACTTCCACGGCGAGGATTGGGCGCTGGCTCCCCGTGACCTCACGACCACGGGGGAAACAGTGGTAAGTCCGCTTGTGCTGGACTTCGACATCTCCTTGCTCGACTTGGACCTGAGCATGAAGGTGACACCCGAGGGTGTGCTCGAGGTACGAGTCGTCGCCAACGCCGATCTCTACGAGCCCGAGACGGTGTCGCTCGTCGCCGAAGCCCTGAACAACGCGCTCGATGCCTTCGCGCGCACACCGGACCTCCCGGTCTCCCGGCTGGAGTTGCTGCCTGCGGCCGAAATGGAACGGCTGCTGGCCCCACCGACCCCGCGGGCCGCCGCATCCGACCGGCCGCAACCGGCCACCGGCGTCACCGAGGGCTCGGCGGAAACCCAGCGGAGCCTCATCACGCTGCTGCAGGAGCTCCTCGAAATCACCGACGTCGACCCCGAGGACAACTTCTTCGCGCTCGGCGGCGACAGCATCATCTCCATCAAGTGGTCGGCCCAGGCCAACGCGCAGGGACTGGCGCTGACCCCGCCAATGGTGTTCGAGCACATGACCATCGCCGAACTGGCCGCCGCCGTCGACGCGGCAGCCGATGCGTCCCCTGACGCGACGGTTGCCCAACCGGAACCGACGGCCGAACCGGAGTACCGGCCGATGAGCACCTCGGGTCTGGACTCGGACGCCTTGGCCAAACTCACCGCGTCATGGCTGAAGGAGTCGTGACCGACGTCGTGACTTCCGCCGCAGCACAGATCGAGGACGTCCTTGCTTTAAGCCCCCTGCAGGAGGGGCTGTTTGCGCTATACCGAATGGCCGAGGACGGCGTCGACCTGTACAGCATGCAGTTCATCATCGACATCGACGGACCGGTCGACGTCGAACTGCTGCGCCGCAGCGCTCAGGCGATGCTCGCCCGACACCCCAACCTGCGCGCCGCCTTCTGGGATCGCGACGTGCCCAAGCCGGTGCAGATCGTGCCCAGCCATGCCGAGCTGCCTTGGTCGGAACGACATGCGCAGCCAACGGAATTCGAGTCGATCGCCCGATCCGAACGACGTCGCCCGTTTGACTTGAGCCGCGGTCCCGCACTGCGCGTTGTGCTACTTACGGTGCCCGGTCAGAGCCGGCGGCGGATGATCTTCACCGCGCACCACATCCTGGTGGACGGCTGGGCGCTCGCGGTGTTCTTCACCGAGCTGCTCGCCATCTACCGGGCCGGGGGATCCACCGACGGCCTTCCGCCCCCGCGCCTCTACCGCGAGTACATCGTCTGGCTCGCCCAGCAGGACCGGGCGGCCGCGCTTGCCAAGTGGGATCGGTATCTCGGTGGCGTACCCGGGCCGCTCATGGTCGCCGATGCCACCGTCGCCGCCGGAGACGCCACCCCCGACAAGACCGAACTGCTGTTGCCCGAGGCCGACACCACCCGGTTGCGGCATTGGGCGAGTCGCAACGGCCTCACGCTCAACACCGCGGTGCTGTTCGCGTGGGCGGTCGTGCTCAGCCGCCTCACCGACCGCCGCGATGTCGTGTTCGGCACGATTGTCTCCGGGCGTCCAGAACACTTGCCCGGGGTGGAAACCATGGTCGGGTTGTTCATCAACGCCGTGCCGGTAGTGCACCGGCTCGACGGCCACGTTTCGGTGGTCGAGCAATGCGCACGGTTGCAACGTGAGTCATCGGCCATGCGCGACATCGGTTATCTCAGTCTGTCCGAGATTCAACGTGAACACGGCCGGGGCGCGCTGTTCGACTCCATGTTCGTCTTCGAGAATGCCCCGATCTCCGACGTCATCCGTCCGGTGACCGAACCCGGTGGCGTGCAGTTCACCCCGATCGAGATGGAAAGCCTGACCCATTACCCGCTAACGGTGGTCTCCCACCTGTCGGGCGACGCGCTGCTGGTGCTCGTCGAGGCGATTCGTGCGGCGCTGCCGCATCTGAGTCCGGCGGACATCGGCGAGCGCCTGCTCGCCGTGCTGCGGCAGCTACCCGATATCGGCGACGGGACACCGGACGCACTCGATGTCTTGACGCCGGCGGAGCGCGCCGAACTCGACGGGATTGCAGCGGCATCGTTGCCCGCACCTCAAGGATCCACGGTGTGGGAGCTTTTCGAACGACAAGCCCGGGCCACCCCGGATGCCCTTGCGCTCAGCGCCGGCGGCGTCGGCGAAAACGGTGAAAGCTTCACCTACGCCGACCTGCACGCCCAAGCGTGCCGGTTGGCCGGCGAGCTCGCCGATCACGGTATCGGCCCGGAAACCGTTGTGGCGTTGGTGCTGCCGCGCTCAACGCGCTCGATCGTCGCGATTCTGGCCGTACTCGCGGCCGGTGCCGCGTACCTGCCCGTCGACGTCACGCTACCGTTGGTGCGCATCGAATCTATTGTGCGCCAGGCTAATCCGGTGCTGGCGCTCACCGACGCCGACCACAACGAACTGGTCGGCGTGATGGCCACGTTGGTGCTCGACGATCCGGCCGTAACCGAACGTATCTCGACTCGCCCGGCTGTCGCACCGTCGGTACGCCGTCATCCCGACCACGCCGCGTACGTCATCTTCACCTCGGGATCTACCGGCGAACCCAAGGGGGTGGTGAACACAAACGCCGCGCTGCTGAGCTACTTTGCGGACCACTACCGCCGCGTCTACCAGCCGGCCACAACACGCCTCGGTCGCCGACTGCGCATCGCGCACGCCTGGTCGCTGAGTTTCGACGCCTCCTGGCAGCCCATGGTCGGTCTGCTCGACGGCCATCGGCTGCACTTGTTCGATGCCGAGGAGATGCGCGACGCGGATCGGCTGGTCAATGGCATGGTTGCCCACCGGATCGACATGATCGACACCACCCCGTCGATGCTCGTACAACTCAAAGCCGCCGGCCTGCTCGATCATTCGCTGTCGGTGCTGGCCTTGGGTGGCGAATCGATCAACACGGCGCTGTGGGAGCAGTTGCGCGCGCTGGCACCGACCGCCGTCTACAACTGCTACGGGCCCACCGAGGCGACCGTTGAGGCGGTGGTGGCTCCCGTCCGGGAGTATCCGACACCGACGATCGGCACGCCGAACGCGGGAACCTTCGGCTACGTCCTGGACTCGCAACTACGAATGGTGCCGCACGGTGCGGTGGGCGAGTTGTACCTGTCGGGCGGGCAGTTGGCCCGAGGCTACGTCGGCAGGCCGGGACTGACCACGAGCCGCTTCGTGGCCGATCCGCTCCGCCCAGGCCAGCGCATGTACCGGACCGGAGACTTGGTGCGCCGCTTGCCGCACGGAGGGTTCGCCTATCTGGGACGCGACGACGACCAGGTCAAGATTCGCGGCTACCGCGTCGAGATCGGTGAGATCGAAGCCGCTCTCCGCGGCCAACCGGGGGTACATGACGCCGCGGTCTCGGTGCTGCGTCGTGATGGTGGCGCCACGTTGGTGGGTTTCGTTGTGTGGCAGGACAGTGCGGGCGACGAGCTCAGCCTGCGGACCGGACTGGCCGAGCGCCTGCCCCTCTACATGATCCCGGCCCGCATCGTGACACTGCCTCGCCTGCCAGTGAATTCCAACGGCAAGCTCGACGGCCACGCCTTGGATCGGCTGGCCGAGCAGGCGTTCTCCGGCGGTGCCAGAACGGAATCGGCATCGACCGAGACCGAACGAGCGCTGTGCGAGGTCTTCGCCGAGCAGTTCAACGGCGTAGTACCGCACATCGACGACGACTTCTTCTCACTCGGCATCGACAGCATCGTCGCAATCTCGTTGGTACACAAGGCTCGACGCCTGGGCATCGCGGTAAGCCCGCGGATGGTACTGACCGCCCCCACGATTCGACAGCTCGCTGCGGCGATAGACGGGGGCGCCGCGGGGAACGGGATGGACGCCGGCGGCAGCGAATACGGCGAAGTCCTGCCGCTGCCCATCGTGTCGTGGCTGCACGAGTACGGCAATTATCGCCGATTCACCCATATGATCCTGCTGCGGCTACCCGCCGAGATCGACCGCCCGACAATCGAAGTGATGCTGCAATTGCTGCTCGACGGGCACGAAATGCTGCGCTCGATCCTGGTCGATACTGCCGACGGTCCGCGCCTGGTGACCCGCGAACCGGGCGCAGTCCGCACGGCTGACCTGATCACCCGGATGGACGTGCCGGCCGACTCGGATGTGCACGCCGCCATCACCGCCGCCGCGCGTACCGGCAACGACCACATCGACCCGCGCGCCGGTGCGATGGTGCAGGCGGTGTGGATCTCGGGGCCCGCGACCGGGGAGATGCTGCTGATCGCCGCCCACCACTTGACCGTGGACGTGGTCTCCTGGCACATCATGCTCGGCGATATCACCGAGGCGTGGCGCGCGATGCAATCCGGAACGACACCAAAGACACTGCCGGAGTTCACTTCCTACCGGCAGTGGTCAGAGCTGATGTGGCGCCGGGCCGGCGAGCAGGAAGTGCAGTCTCAGCGGCCGTATTGGGCCGACCAGGTACGCGGACCCGACCCCGCGTTGGGTAGCCGACTCGTTGACCCGACCCGAGACACCTGGTCCACTCTGCAGATCACCCAGGTGCTGGCACCCGTCGACGTCACCGAGTGCGTGCTGGCCACCTTCACCAGAAACGAGGGCATGGACGAATTTCTGCTCTCCGTGCTCACCATGACGATCGCCAGTTGGCGCCGTTCTCGTGACCAGGATCCGTCATCGGGCACCCTCGTCGCCCTGGAAGGTCACGGGCGGGCCGACGCCCTGTTGGATACCGACACCACGAACACCGTCGGTTGGTTCACCACCGCATTTCCGGTTCGGCTGGCCCCCGGTTGCCCGTCGGTCGACGTCGAGCGTGGCGAGAGCGATCCCGGTGCGGTCCGCAGCCTGTTCGATTCCGTGGCAGGCCATTTGAGCGCCATCCCGAACGACGGCCTGGATTACGGACTGCTCCGCTACGTGGACGGTGTTGCCGAGTTGCAGGATGCCGTCGAGCCGCAGATCACGTTCAGCTATCTGGGTCGCCTGGACCTCACCGGCACAACGGACCAACCGTGGTCATTGGTGGCCGGCGATCAGCTGGATGCGCTGCCCGTCGACCCCGAACCGGACCTGCCGCTGCGATTCGCCCTGTACATCGCCGCGGCGGTACGCGGTACGCCGGAGGGGCCACGACTGACGACCAACTGGCTGTGGAGCGACGCGCTGTTCGAACGATCCGACATTGAGCGGCTGACGCAATTGTGGCAGCGGGGCACGGCTGTGCTCGCGTCTGCCCTGGCCAGTGAGGCATAGAGGGGAACGCAATGGAGCCGCTGCAGGGTGTGGGCGACGGCCAGATCAGCAAGGACCAGATCAGGGCTACCGTTGCCGCCGAAATAGGGTGTGCGGCAGTGGATGTTGCCGACCACGACGACCTGATCCAGCTGGGGCTGAACTCCATCCGCATGATGGCGCTGGCCGGCGGTTGGCGTAAACGCGGGGCGGCCATCACGTTTGCCGAACTTGCGGCCAGCCCCACGGTGGAATCCTGGTACGGCTTACTCAGCGCCGGCCCAGAAGTGGCGGCAACCGAGCCAACCGAAGCGACCGGTGAGACCGACTTGGTAGCGGAAGAAGACCCGTTCCCGCTGGCCACCATGCAACACGCCTACTGGATCGGGCGGTCGGACGAACAGCAGCTCGGCGGCGTCGCGGCGCACATCTACGTCGAATTCGACTGTGGTGCCGTCGATCCGGTCCGGCTTGAGCGTGCAGTGGCCGACCTGGTGACGATGCATCCGATGCTTCGCACCCGATTCCTGCCCGATGGCACCCAGCAGACGATGCCCGCCACGGGGCGGCCGGTATTCAGCGTCGTCGACCTCCGCGGACAGAGCCCCGCCCGCGCCGAAACCGCACTGACCGAGTTGCGGGAACGAAAGACCCACCAACGCTTGGACATCGAGCAGGGGCAGGTCATCGACGTCACGCTGACACTTCTGGACGACGAGTGCAGCCGGCTGCACCTGGACGTCGACATGCTGGCAGGCGACGCGATGAGCTACCGGGTGCTGGTATCGGATCTGGCCGAGCTCTACCAGGGCAAGACGTTGCCCACGCCGGGCTACACCTATCGGCGCTATCGCACCGAGCGGCACGACGACCGCGGCGAGCACGACCGAGCCCAGAACTGGTGGCGGCAGCGGTTGCCCGAACTACCCGGGGCACCCGAATTGCCCACCGTTTCGGTGGGGGAAGGCGGCGCGGCGCATCGGACCGTCCGCTACGACCATTGGCTGACTCCCGAGGCCAAGGAGAAATTCGTGGCGGCTGCCCACGCGCGCGGGGTGACGCCGGCGATGGCGTTGGCGTCGATATTCGCCGACGTGGTCGGCGCGTGGTCGGCGCAGGACCGGTTTCTGCTGAACGTACCGCTGTTTCACCGGCAGCCGGTACATCCCGACATCGATCGGGTGGTCGGAGATTTCACGTCGTCGATCATGCTCGAGGTGGACGTCAGCGAGAACGTCTCGGTCACCGACCGGGCTCGAGCCGTCCAGCGCAGCATGTACGAAAGCGGCGCGCACGCGGCGTACTCCGGCCTCGAGGTGCTGCGGGATCTGGGCCGGTATCGCGGTGAGCCCGTGCTCGCGCCGGTGGTGTTCACCAGCGCGCTGGACCTCGGGGAATTGTTCGCCGACAACGTCATCCGGACGTTCGGTGACCCGGTGTGGATCATCTCGCAGGGGCCGCAGGTGTTGCTGGATGCTCAGGTGACCGAACTTCGCGGCGGCCTGCTGCTCAACTGGGATGTGCGGGAAAGCGTTTTCCCGCCGGGCCTGATCGCCGTCATGTTCGAAACCTTCACCGAGACGGTCGCACGCCTCTCCGAAGGCGACGCGGGCTGGGATGCCGAGGCGGCGGTGCGCCTACCGAGTGCTCAGGCGGAGGTGCGGGCGGCGATCAATGCCACCGACGGCCCAGTCAGCGGACGCTGCCTGCATCAAGGGTTCTTCGAGCACGCGGCGTCGAATCCGGATGCGGTGGCGGTCGTTTGGGGACTGGGCGACGAGACAAGCGCATGGACATACCGCGAACTGGCGGACCGCTCGCTCGCCATCGCGGGGGCGCTGCGCGACCACGGCGTCGGTCCGGGCGACGCCGTGGCCATCCAATTGCCCAAGGGCCACGACCAGATCGCGGCGGCGCTGGGCGTACTGGCCGCCGGGGCGACCTGTGTGCCGATCGGCTTTGACCAACCAGCTGCCCGGCGGGCCAAGATCCTTGAATCCGCTGACATCGTCGCCGCTATCACGGTGGACGGCTCGGACATTGGTGCCGCGGGTGCCTCCCTCTCGATCGACGCCGCCCAAAGATATCCGAAGCCGTTGCAGACAGCGGTCTTTCCGGATACCAGCGAGATCGCGTATGTGATTTTCACATCCGGTTCGACCGGCATGCCCAAGGGGGTCGACGTACCGCACAGCGCCGCCATGAACACCATCGACGCGGTGAACGACTGGTTCGACGTCAACAGATCCGATCGCGTCCTCGCGTTGTCGGAGCTGGAGTTCGATGCCTCGGTTTACGACATCTTCGGCATGTTCTCGGTGGGCGGATCACTGGTCGCGGTGGACGTCGCGGAGAAGGCGGCGAGCACCACGTGGGTGGAACTGCTGCGCGCTCACCGGGTTTCGATCCTCAACTGCGTGCCGAGCATGCTTGACATGATTTTGGAGCTCGGCGGCGATCAACTCGGTGATTCGCTGCGGGCCGTCACGCTAGGCGGTGACTGGGTGGGCGCCGACTTGGCGCGCAGGCTGGCCAGGCAGGTTCCGGGCTGCCGGTTCTCCGGTCTTGGCGGTGCGACCGAGACAGCCATCCACAACACCATCTGTGAGGTCGTCGGCGAGCCACCGGCACATTGGGCCACGGTGCCATTCGGTGTTCCGTTGCGCAATGTTCGGTGCCGGGTCGTCTCGCCCTCGGGTCGCGACTGCCCCGATTGGGTTCCCGGCGAGTTCTGGGTCGGCGGCGCGAACGTCGCTGCGGGATACCGCAATGACCCGCAACGCACCGCCTTGCGGTTCGTCGAGTACCAGGGAATTCGCTGGTACAAGACCGGCGACATGGCCAGGTACTGGCCTGACGGCACCATCGAATTCCTCGGCCGCGCCGACCATCAGGTACAGATCCGTGGCTACCGCGTCGAACTCGGCGAGGTGGAGACCGCCCTGCGCACCGTACCGGGCGTGCGCCATGCCGTGGCGGCCGTCGTCGGCGACAACGCGCCAAAACTGGTGGCGGCCGTCGCGGGTGACGCCGATGACATCGCGGGCATCACCGAGGCGGTGGCGAAACTCCTGCCCGGCTACATGGTTCCCACCCGCATCGAGCGCTTCGAACGGTTTCCGTTGACCTCGAACGGCAAGCTGGACCGCCGGGCCGTCGCCGCCCTGCTCGAGCAGCAGAGCACCGAAGCTTCCGACGTGCAGGACGAGGCGCCGCGCAACGACCTGGAAGAAGCGCTCGCTCACATCGCCGCCGAGGTGCTGGGTGTGGATTCGGTGGGCGTGCGTCGGGATTTCTTTGCACTCGGCGGAGACTCGGTGTTGGCCACCACATTCATTGCCCGGGTGAGGGATTGGCTCGACGTCGATCACGCGGTGGTCGCCGATCTGTTCGCCGGTCGCACGGTCGCCGGCTTCGCCGAGCGACTCAACGGCCGCGAGGCCCTCCGCGGCACCCCGGACAGGCTGGCGGTGATTGCGCGGCACTACCTCGAGGTGGCGGCGCTCACCGACGAGGAAGTTCTCGCGGAGAGTTAGAGGCTATTGCGCCTCGACAGATCCGACGATGATGCTGCCGACGCTGCACTCCTGACGTTCGTCGACACCGGTGGCAGCGACGAATGCCGCGGTGTCGCTGAAACCCTGCGCGCACGCGCCCAATCCCATCGCGGTCGCGGCCAGGTAGATGGTCTGCATGAGGACACCGACGTTCTTCAGGATGGCGGAGTAGGCGATCTGCTCGTAGGTCCACATCATGCGACCAAACCGCGCGGACATGACCAGGAGCACCTGCGGCTCGGCACCTCCGGTGAGAGTCGCTGACGTTGGCTTCAACAGTTGGGCAACGGGTTTCGAGTCCGCGGCGGCGACCGGTCGCAGCGCGTGGTCGAACGAGTCGTAGTGGTACATGCCCGCGGCCAGTCCGGTGACGTTCCGCACCACCGGGTAGATCTCGAGTTCATACAGTCCGCCGCCGGAAGGGTAGGGCCGGGACAGCAGTTCTTCACCCTCGCCAACCCGTTGCGTGCCCCGCGTTCGCGCAGTGCGATAAAGCAATTCGGCAAGCTGTGCGACGGTGATCGGGCGGGCGTCGTCAAATGCTCTGGTGGAGACGCGGTCTTCGAGCACGGCGGTAAACGTCGGGTCCTCGGCCCGTTTGGCATCCAGGTCCGGAACGGGCAACGCGATCGGAGCGCCCGGGTAGTCCGGCCGTCGGGCGGGAGGTTGCGGGAATCGATCTTTTGCCCACTTCGTCGGACCGAAATGCTCCCAGGTGACATTGCGCTCACCCAGTGTGCTGCGCCGGTGAAACCACAGATCCGGCGCGCTCCAACTCAGCGCGTCAAATCGGGCGTCCTCGTCACCGGCGGGGGTCAGCATGCCGCACCAGGCCAGGTCCTCCACGAACTGCGCCGCGATCTGCGCCGGCAGGTCCGATGGCACCGGGCCGGATCCGTCGAGCAGGACCAGCAGACGTGGGTCGTGCACCCGCACGTCACACCAGGACAGCGGATGTTCCAGCACAAACCCGGTGGAATCCCGATGCAGTACAGCGAATTTGGACAGCACCGCGGAGGTCGGCGATGCCGGGCGGGACGGGGCCAGTTTGATCGGCAGGATGGAGTAGAAGTCCGTTCCGCCGTCGCGCACCGTGACACTCAACCAGCCGCCGCCGGCGAGGCGCTCGACCAGAGCGGCCACTGGACCCGCTTCGCCTGGTTCCGCGAGATCCGCAAGTGTTCCCGGCCCCACATTGAGAGCCTTCAGCGCCCGCAGCTGGCCGGCGGACAGTCCGGTCAGTTTGTCGCTGTGCGGCGGGTTCAGCAAAACGGCGCCCGCACGCGTGGTCAGGCAGGTGACGCCGGGACGGAACGCATACCGGGTCTGGTTGGGGGTCTGGTCGGGGGTCTGGTCGGGGTGAGTGAGGCGGGGCACTCGCACGTCCTTCGTCGGTGTACGCGATTCATCGTTCGGCGTGGTTAGCTTAGGCTTGGCGAACTTGAGGCGAGTTGCCAACGGGGTGCGTTCATGGCGGGCACACAGTTTTCGAACAGGTCCGGCTTAGGTGGCACACATCCCGTCCGCGTAACGTAGCCCCACCGAATAACGACACATCTGTCACAAGATGCACATCTGCAACACGGGGGATGCGACCGCCGCCGCTGCTGTGTCGCGTTACGTGCCAATCGAAGGGGAACCAAGTGATGAAATCGCTAGTCGTAGCCGCGGCTGCAATGGCCGCAATCGGCGTAGCCGGCGCAGGCGCAACTGCCGTCGCATCCGCGTCGCCGGCCACTTACCAGGCGCCGCCGCTGTCCGTTGGTGCGCCGCTGCCGCTCGACCCGGCACCCATTCCCACTCCCGCTCCGGCGGTCGGCCTGCCGTCCGCCGCGCAGCTGACCGGCATCCTCAACAGCCTCGCCGACCCGGGAGTTCCGTTCGCCAACAAGAGCAACCTGGTGGAGGGAGGCATCGGCGGCACCGAGGCGCGCCTGGCCGACCACGCGCTGAAGAAGGCCGAGAAGAACGGGTCCCTGCCGTTGGCGTTCGGAATCACCAACATCCAGCCCGCCGCGGATGGGACGGCCACGGCCGATGTTGCGGTATCGGGCCCCAAGCTGTCGCCACCCGTCATCAAGAACGTCACCTTCGTCAACCAAGGTGGCTGGGTGCTGTCGCGTGACTCGGCGATGGATCTGCTGCAGGCCGCACGGCAGTAGGACGACAGCGAAGCGTCAATCTCCAGGGCCCACCGCGCCCAGGTCGAGTTTGGCGATGCGCGCCGGGTCGGCCAGGACGTCGATCGAGGTGATCCTGCCGTCCCGCACCAAGAATCCCATGACCGCGGACGGCCGGCCGGAGACGAAGATGACCGCCCCGGCGGCGCCGTTGACGGTGGCGACGCGCACCTCGCGCTCCGGTCCCGCGTAACTCTGGGCCAGCTCCGCCACCGAGGACGCGCCCTTGGTGCGGTATCCGGCGCCAGGTCCGAAGTCGCCGCGGAGCACGGCGTCCGGATGCAACACGGACACCAGTCGGTCGAAGTCGCCGCTGCGGCCCGCCGCGAAGAAGGCGTCGACGACCGCGCGCTGGGCGGCCAGGTCGCCGTCCGGGACGGGATTAGCTTCCTCGATGCGCCGCCGGGCGCGGCTGGCCAGCTTGCGGGTTGCGTCGGGCGACCTGTCCACGATTGGTGCGATCTGGTCGAACGGGACGGCAAAGGCGTCGTGCAACACGAATGCCAACCGCTCTGCGGGCGGCAATGTGTCCAGCACCACGAACAAGGCCATGCCGACCGCATCCGCCAGCATCGCCCGATGTTCCGGGTCGGAGTCTTCGGCCGCGTCGATGATCGGATCGGGGAGCTGCTCCACCAGCTCCTCCCCACCGCGGGCACGGCGGGTGCGCAGCGTGTTCAAGCAGATTCGCGCCACCACGGTGGTCAGCCACGCGTCGAGATTGGCGATGTCGTCGGTCGCGCTGCCGCGCAGCCGCAACCAGGCTTCCTGAACGGCATCCTCGGCGTCGTCGATCGAACCCAGCATCCGGTAGGCCACGGCTCCTAGTTGCGGCCTGGCCGCTTCGAAACGTGCGGTGAGGTCCCGGTCCGCCGTCATGGCGCCTGGGCCGGCCTCGGCGAGGGCAGCGCGCAGACTCTACCGTCGGAGAAGCCCGCCGCTCCGATGCCCAGCGCAATGTTGAACCGGGCTCGAAGGTTGCCCAGCGTGATGATGTGTGTCAGTGCCACCAGCTGAGCCGTATCGAAATGCGCACGCAACGCGTCGAACAAGTCATCGCTGACCTCGACCGGGGTGCGGCTGATCGCGGTCGCATAACGCAGGATCAGCTTGTCGACTTCGGAGAAGCGCGAGGCGTTCTCGAAGTCGGCCATCGCCAGCAGCTCCTCGTCGGTCAGCCCCATTCCGCGTGCGATCTGGGAACCGAGATCGATGCAGTATTCGCAGTTGACCGTCGTCGCCGATTTCAGCTCCGCCAGAACGCGATGGCGCGGACTGAGCATGTCGAGGCTCGCCTCCGCCTGTTCCAGGCGTCCGTACGCATTGAGCACCTTGGGGATATGGGCGTACATGCGCAGCGGCTCGAGCATCTCGGCGTGGCCCACGGTCTGCAATCCGGCCATTTTCGCCAGCTTGCGCCGGGTGAAGAAAAAGGCGATCTTGGCGGCCAAACCGGCGTCGCGGTCCGATACTCCCGGTAATCGGGACATGGTGTCCTCCTGAGTGTCTACGAGTTGACGGTCCTATCAACTCGACACCTGGCGGCACCCAAATGTGACCGGCGAGTTGAACTATTTCGCCCCGCCAGGCGGCACATCCATGTCGAACACCCGCGCGTGCAGCACGGTTCGATTACGCAGCGCGGCGCGCACCGCTCGATGCAGACCGTCTTCGAGGTAGGTGACCCCGTGCCATTTCACCGCGTGTGGGAAGAGGTCGCCGTAGAAGGTCGAATCCTCCGACAGCAGCCGGTCCAGCGCCAGGACCGTCGTCGTTGTGACCAATTCGTCCAGTCGTATTTGTTGGGGCGGAATTTGCGCCCAATCCCGATACGTCAACCCGTGCTCGGGGTAAGGCTTGCCCTCGCGCACGCCCTTGAAAATCATCCGCCGTCGCTTTCGCCCGCTTCGTCCCGGCTCGACAGGACCATGGAGAAAAAGGCTAGACCGAATGCGCCGGGAATGGCCCAGTGACCCGCGGGTTAATTCTGTATAGCGCGTCAAGCGCGGCGTTCGTGGACGTTGATGGCCTGTTTAGACCGTAAAATGAATCAGTCCAGAGTGGAGGAGGGGATAGCCGATGGGAAGCGCCGAAGAGCGACGTTTCCAGGTGCTGCGTGCCATCGTCGCCGACTTCGTCTCCACCAAAGAGCCGATCGGCTCGAAATCACTGGTAGAACGGCATAACTTGGGCGTCTCGTCAGCAACCGTCCGTAACGACATGGCGGTGCTGGAGGCCGAGGGGTACATCACCCAGCCGCACACCAGTTCCGGGCGAGTGCCCACGGAAAAGGGCTACCGAGAGTTTGTCGATCGCCTTGACGACGTCAAGCCTCTGTCCACGGCCGAGCGGCGGGCGATCCAACAATTCTTGGAATCCGGCGTCGACCTCGACGACGTGTTGCGCCGTGCCGTGCGGCTGCTGGCGCAACTGACCCGTCAGGTTGCCGTGGTGCAGTACCCGACGCTGTCCACGTCGACCGTCCGCCATCTGGAAGTGATCGCGCTGACGCCGGCCCGGCTGTTGATGGTGGTCATCACCGACACCGGCCGGGTTGATCAGCGCATCGTCGAACTCGGCGACGTCATCGACGACCACCAGCTCTCCCAACTGCGCGAAATGCTGGGCCAGGCGCTGGTAGGCAAGAAGCTCTCGGCGGCCTCGGTCGCCGTGGCAGATCTCGCGGCCCACCTGCGGGCCGGCGATGGTCTGGGCGACGCGGTCGGCCGCTCGGCCACCGTGTTGCTGGAGTCATTGGTGGAGCACACCGAGGAACGCTTGCTGCTGGGCGGCACCGCCAATCTGACCCGCAATGCCGCGGACTTCGGCGGATCGCTGCGCTCAGTCCTCGAAGCCCTCGAGGAACAGGTCGTGGTGCTGCGTTTGTTGGCGGCCCAGCAGGAAGCCGGCAAGGTCACGGTGCGCATCGGGCACGAAACCGAGGCCGAGCAGATGGCCGGCACCTCAGTGGTCACGACCGCATACGGCTCGAACGACACCGTCTACGGAGGCATGGGTGTGCTGGGGCCCACCCGCATGGACTACCCGGGAACTATGGCTAGTGTGGCCGCGGTTGCCATGTATATCGGCGAAGTGCTGGGTGCTCGATGAGCGGGCACCCGCTACGGATCTTGGGGACAGCCGCCTAACGGCGGCACGGTCCCCGTACAGGAAAGGTAAATCGTGGCACGCGATTACTACGGGCTGCTCGGTGTTGGCAGGGGTGCCAGCGACGCGGAAATCAAACGCGCCTATCGAAAACTGGCGCGGGAATTGCACCCCGATGTCAACCCCGACGAGGCCGCGCAGGCGAGGTTCAAGGAGATCAGCGCCGCCTACGAAGTACTGAGCGACCCGGAGAAGCGGCGCATTGTCGATATGGGCGGGGATCCGCTCGCATCAGGCGCCGCGTCCGCGGGTGGCTTCGGCGGGTTCGGCGGTTTGGGTGACGTCTTCGAAGCGTTCTTCGGCGGAGGCTTCAGCGCGGGCGCGACATCGCGCGGTCCGATCGGGCGGGTCCGTCCCGGCTCGGACTCACTGCTGCGCATGCGACTGGATCTCGAGGAGTGCGCAACCGGCGTCACCAAGCAGGTCACCGTCGACACCGCGGTGCTGTGCAACCAATGCCAGGGCAAGGGCACCCACGGCGATTCCGCGCCCGTACCGTGCGACACCTGCGCGGGTCGCGGCGAGGTGCAGACCGTTCAGCGTTCGCTGCTGGGCCAGATGGTGACCACCCGGCCGTGTCCCACCTGCCGCGGCGTCGGCGTCGTCATTCCCGACCCGTGCCACCAGTGCATGGGCGACGGGCGTGTCCGAGCCCGCCGGGACATCAGCGTCAAGATCCCCGCCGGCGTCGGCGAGGGGATGCGGGTACGGCTCGCCGCGCAGGGTGAGGTCGGCCCCGGGGGCGGACCGGCCGGTGACTTGTACGTCGAGGTTCACGAGCAAGCCCACGACATCTTCGTTCGCCAAGGCGATGACCTGCACTGCACCGTCTCGGTTCCGATGGTCGACGCGGCACTCGGCACGACGATCACCGTGGACGCCATCATCGACGGCCCCACCGAGATCGTCATCCCGCCCGGCACGCAACCGGGTGCCACGATCACTCTGCGCGGGCACGGCATGCCGCAGCTGCGCTCGGCCGTCCGCGGCGACCTGCACATCCACGTCGAGGTGGTCGTCCCGACCCGGCTGGACCACCGCGACGCCGAGCTGCTGCGCGAGTTCAAGAACAAGCGCAGTCGTGATGTGGCCGAGGTGCGCTCGACGCACGGCGGCGGTGGTGGGCTCTTCAGCCGACTGCGCGAGACCTTCACCGGACGCTGACGCAGCCGTTCCAGGGAGCTTCCCATGGTGGCGACGCTGTTCTACGTCGACGCACTGCCCGAAACCGGCGCCCTAGCCTCCGTCGAGGGCGATGAAGGGTTTCATGCCGCCACGGTCCGGCGGATCCGGGTAGGCGAAGAGTTGGTCCTTGGCGACGGCGTCGGCGGTCTGGCTCGATGCGTGGTCGAACAGACGGGGCGTGACGGTCTGCGGGCCCGGGTGTGCGAGCGCTGGAGTGTTTCGCCGGCGCAGCCGAAGGTGACGGTGGTGCAGGCGTTGCCGAAATCCGAACGCTCTGAGCTCGCAATCGAATTGGCCACCGAGGCCGGCGCGGACGCCTTCGTGGCGTGGCAATCGTCCCGCTGCGTGGCCAACTGGGAGGGCGCCCGGGTGGACAAGGGCCTGCGTAGGTGGCGAGCCGTCGCTCGGGCGGCGGCCCGGCAATCCCGCCGCGCGCACATTCCCCCGGTCGACGGCGTGCTGTCCACCGCGGCTCTGACCGAGCGGGTCCGGGAGACGGTGGCCGCGGGTGGGATGGTGCTGGCCTTGCATGAGTCGGCGACCGCACGCATCGCGGATGTCGCGGCGAGTCAACCGAACTCGCTGACGTTATTGGTTGGCCCCGAGGGCGGAATCGCACCGGATGAACTCACCGGTTTGACTGCGGCCGGTGCCGTGGCGGTCCGCTTGGGGCCCACCGTGTTACGCACGTCGACCGCGGCTGCGGTGGCGTTGGGAGCGTTAGGAGTCCTCACGCCGCGGTGGGACACCGGTTCCGGCCTGGAGTCGTAGGCGCGCCCGCAACTCGGCGACGCCGTCGCCGGTCAGCTGATCCAGCGCAAACGGACGCCCCGCCAGCACCGAGGCGGTGTCGCGAGGCCACGAGCAGCACGTGCATGGCGCCGAGGCTGGTGCCCCACAACCCGACGCGACCGGCGTCGATGTCGGGCAGTCCGCGCACGAAGTCAAGCGCCGAAACGATGTCCTGGCGATGTCTGGCGAGACTGAGCCGTTGTCGTGGCGTGCCGTCGGAAGCACCGAGATTGCGGTAGTCGAAGGCGAAAGTGACGATGCCGGCGGCGGCGAAGTGCTGCTCGTAGCGGCCCAACGGCATTCCGGGCGGTGCTGCGCCTCGTCATGGGCAGCGCCCAGGTGGAATTGGCCGGTCCGCTCGCCGGATCCGATCGGGACCGCGAGCAGATCGCGGTCGCGGCCCGAATCGGCCGACTGGCCGACGCCGAACACCCGCACATCGCCGCTTTGGCCCAGGCCAGCCAGCGTTCCACGGCGCGCGCCGACTTCGAGCGGGGACTTCACATCCTGCTCACGGGCATTGAAATATTGGGAAGCCGCCGGTGAGCGGCGGTAGACTGAGGCTTCCAACCCGGCCCAATCCGAAAGAGCCAGAAAGCAGGCATTAGAAGCCACGTGACGCCACGCGAAACCCGCGCTGCTGAGGGATCGTCCTCCGCTCAGGTTCGCAGCAGCATCGATGTTCCGCCCGACCTCGTCGTGGGTTTCCTGGGTTCGGCCGATGAGAATCTGCGAGCCCTCGAAAGTCTTTTGAACGCCAAGCTGCACGTGCGCGGCAACACCGTCACCATGTCGGGTGAGCCGGCCGATGCGGCACTCGCCGAACGCGCGGTGTCCGAGCTGGTGGCGATCGTCAGCAGTGGCCAACAGCTGACGCCCGAGGCGGTACGCCACAGCGTCGCCATGCTGGTCGGTGCCGGCAACGCGTCTCCGGCCGAGGTGCTTACCCTCGACATCCTGTCGCGCCGAGGGAAGACGATCCGGCCCAAGACGCTCAACCAGAAGCACTATGTCGACGCGATCGACGCCAATACCATCGTGTTCGGGATCGGACCGGCGGGCACCGGAAAGACCTATCTCGCCATGGCCAAGGCGGTGCATGCACTGCAGACGAAGAAGGTCACGCGCATCATCTTGACGCGGCCCGCCGTGGAAGCCGGTGAGCGCCTTGGCTTTCTGCCGGGCACCCTGAGTGAGAAGATCGACCCGTATCTGCGGCCGTTGTATGACGCGCTATACGACATGATGGATCCCGAGCTGATCCCAAAGCTGATGGCCGCCGGGGTCATCGAGGTTGCGCCCCTGGCCTACATGCGGGGTAGGGCGCAGCCGTTGCATGCAAAAGTGTTGACCCCCAACGGCTTCCGGCCCATCGGTGAGCTGCGGGTCGGCGATTCGGTGATCGGTTCCGACGGGCGCCCCACGGCGGTGTTGGGCGTCTACCCGCAGGGCTTCAAGGAGATCTACCGGGTCTGCACCCAGGACGGTTCCTCGGCGCTTGCGTCCGGTGATCATCTCTGGTCGGTCTACCCGCATTCCGGCCGCCCCGACGACCGGCGTGGGACGCCCCGGCTGCGGGTGTTGCAAACCAAAGAGATGATCGGGAACCTGCACGCCCCGCACGGTCACCGCTACGAGCTGCCGCTGTTGAGTGCACCGGTGGACTTCAACCCGCGGCCGGTGTCTGTCGACCCCTACGAGCTCGGGTCGGCGGCGGGCCGGTCCGCCATGGAGTTCGTCCCGGAGGACTATCTCTTCAATTCGCCCGATGTGCGACTGGCGGTGTTGCAGGGCCTGCTCGACTCGCAGCACGGTTCGCTCACCCGCCCGGACCGGACGTGCGTCGAGTTCACGACGTCCGACCGGTTGCGCGCCGACGTGACGTTCTTGGTGCAATCGCTCGGCGGTACCGCCTCCGAGCACCGTCGTTCCGACGCCAGCATCCTCGACATCCGCCTGCCCGAAGGGATCGTCCCGTTCCGGCACGCCCGCAACGCCGCGGCGTACGAGGCGAGCGCAGGCGGGCGGCCGAGGCGTTTCATCGATCGGATCGAATCCGCGGGCACCGAAGAGGCCGTGTGCATTCGGGTGGCGGCCGCCGATTCGCTGTACGTCACCGAAGATTTCCTGCTCACTCACAACACACTCAACGACGCGTTCATCGTCTTGGACGAGGCGCAGAACACCACCGCCGAGCAGATGAAGATGTTCCTGACCCGCCTGGGCTTCGGGTCCAAGGTTGTCGTCACCGGCGATGTCACCCAGATCGATCTGCCCGGTGGCGCCAAATCGGGCCTACGGGCGGCGGTCGACATCCTCGACGACATCGACGACATCCATATCGCCCAGCTGACCAGCGCCGATGTGGTGCGCCACCGACTCGTCGGCGAGATCGTCGACGCCTACGCGCGGTACGAGGAAAACGGATCGGGCATGAACCGGGCGGAGCGGCGCGCATCGACTGCCCGCAGTCGTCGATGATGGTGCAGTGATCGTTCAATGAGCATCGAAGTATCCAACGAGTCGGGCATCGACGTCTCCGAAGCCGAACTGGTGAGCGTCGCCCGGTTCGTCATCAACAAGATGGACGTCAACCCGGCCGCCGAGCTGTCGATGGTGCTGCTGGACACGGCCGCGATGGCCGACCTGCACATGCGCTGGATGGATCTGCCCGGTCCCACCGACGTCATGAGCTTCCCCATGGATGAGCTGGAACCGGGCGGCCGTCCCGATGCGCCCGAGCCGGGTCCGGCCATGCTCGGCGACATCGTGCTGTGCCCGGAATTCGCCGCCAAGCAAGCCGCGGCCGCCGGACACAGTCTTGGCCACGAGTTGGCGCTGCTGACCATTCATGGCGTGCTGCACCTGCTTGGGTATGACCACGGTGATCCGCAGGAAGAGAAGGAGATGTTCGCCCTGCAGGATCGGTTGCTCGAAGAGTGGGTCGCCGACCAGGTCGAGGCCTACCATCAGGACCTGCAGAACGAACGGGACCGTCGGCTCCTGGACAAGTCAAGGTATTTCGACCAACCGTGACCGGCCTTTCGCAGCTGCTCGGCGCGATCCTGTTGATCGGTTTGGGCGGAATTTTTGCCGCGCTGGACGCCGCCGTCAGTACCGTTTCGCTGGCCCGCGTGCACGAGATGGTGCGCGACGAACGGCCCGGCGCCAGGGCTCTGCTCAAGGTGATGGAAGACCGACCGCGCCACATCAACCTCGTGGTGCTGCTGCGCATCGCTTGCGAGATCACCGCGACCGCGCTGTTGGTGGTTTTTTGTCGTCACCATTTGAGTGCGAACCTCGGCTTGGTGGTGGCCGCGGCCGTCATGGTGGTAATCAGCTTCGTGGTCATCGGTGTCGGCCCACGTACCCTCGGCCGGCAACACGCCTATTCCATTGCGCTCGCGACAGCCGTTCCGCTGCAGGTGATTTCATGGCTGTTGACGCCGATCAGCCGGCTGTTGGTGGTGTTGGGAAACGCGCTCACGCCCGGGCGTGGCTTCCGGAACGGGCCGTTCGCCTCCGAGATCGAGTTGCGCGAAGTGGTCGACCTGGCTCAGCAGCGCGGCGTCGTCGCCGCCGACGAGCGGCGAATGATCGAGTCTGTCTTCGAACTCGGCGACACTCCGGCGCGCGAGGTGATGGTGCCGCGCACCGAAATGGTGTGGATCGAGGGTGACAAAACGGCCGATCAGGCGATGACATTGGCGGTACGCAGCGGGCATTCCCGCATCCCGGTGATCGGCGAAAACGTCGACGACATCATCGGAGTCGTGTATCTGAAAGACCTTGTGCAGCAGACCATGGGCACGTCGAACGGAGGTCGGGACACGCCCGTGACGAAGGTCATGCGTCCCGCCGTATTCGTGCCGGACTCCAAGCCGCTCGATGCGCTGCTGCGCGAAATGCAGCGCGATCGCAACCACATGGCGCTGCTGGTCGACGAATACGGTGCCATTGCCGGGCTGGTCAGCATTGAAGATGTGCTCGAAGAAATCGTCGGCGAGATCGCCGACGAATACGACGAGGCGGAGACGGCCCCCATTGAAGAGTTGGGGGACAACTGCTTCCGGGTATCCGCACGATTGCCGATCGAAGACCTGGGGGAGTTGTACGGCGTGGAATTCGACGAGAACCTCGACGTCGACACGGTGGGCGGTCTGCTCGCACTGGAACTGGGCCGTGTTCCGCTGCCCGGTTCGGAAGTGATCTCCCATGGCTTGCGGCTGTATGCCGAGGGCGGCCGCGACCATCGGGGCCGGGTACGTGTCGGCACCGTGCTGCTCAGCCGGGTGGAGACCGACGGTGAGGACGAGGGTGATGACTGAGGCCAGCGGTGCCACCGCCGCCCGGCGGTGCGAGGGCGCGCAAATTGACACTCCGCACGGCGTGTCGCTGTGCAGACACGCCCGCTCGCGGGGGCAGGTGCCGGGAGGCGGGCTATGACTGAATTCCGTTCTGGCTTCGTCTGTTTGGTGGGCCGGCCGAACACCGGCAAGTCCACCCTGACCAACGCACTGGTGGGTGCGAAGGTGGCGATCACCTCGATGCGGCCGCAGACCACCCGGCACACCATTCGAGGCATCGTGCACCGCACGGACTTTCAGATCATCCTCGTCGACACACCGGGGCTGCATCGGCCTCGCACGCTACTCGGCAAGCGCCTCAACGACTTGGTGCGTGACACCTACACCGAGGTCGACATCATCGGGCTGTGCATCCCTGCCGATGAGGCGATCGGGCCGGGGGACCGCTGGATTGTCGAGCAGATCAGCGCCATTGCGCCCAAGACCAAAGTCGTCGTCATCGTCACCAAGATCGACAAGGTGCCCAAAGACCGCGTCGCCAGCCAACTCGTCGCGGTCAGCGAACTGGTGCCCAACGTGGCCGAAATCGTGCCGGTGTCAGCGATGTCCGGTGAGCAGATCGACGTGCTGATCGACGTCCTGGCCTCGCATTTACCCGTCGGGCCGGCCTATTACCCCGATGGTGAGTTGACCGACGAACCCGAAGAGGTTCTGATGGCCGAGCTCATCCGTGAGGCCGCTTTGGAGGGGGTTCGGGATGAGCTGCCGCATTCCTTGGCCGTGGTGATCGAAGAGGTCAACCCCAGGGAGGGGCGCGACGACCTGGTCGACGTGCATGCCGTGCTTTACGTCGAACGGGACAGCCAGAAGGGCATTGTCATCGGCAAGGGCGGGGCCCGATTGCGCGAAGTGGGCAGCGCGGCGCGCCGCCAGATCGAAAAGCTGCTCGGCACCAAGATTTACCTCGATCTTCGCGTCAAGGTAGCCAAGAACTGGCAGCGCGATCCCAAACAGCTTGGCCGACTCGGGTTCTAGCCCGAACTGTTCGCAGCCTGCTGTTCTGTTTTAACGCCTCTCGCTTGGGTACCACTCACCGAGAGTGGTCCCTATGGCCCGAAAACTTTCGAAGTTGGTACATAGGCCCTCACGTTCGGCGCGCTAACACGCCTTAGTCGATCGATACGGCCCAATCGAAAGAAGAACTATGGACGCAATAACGTTTCTCCGACAAGACCACAAGAGTGTGCTCGGCTTGTTCGAGTCGCTCGACGGGGCACCAATGGGTTCGGGCGCTGAGAGCAGCGGCCTGGAAACCACGGTGAACACCCTGATCATTTCCGAATCGCAGCACGAGGCGATCGAGGAACAACACTTCTGGCCGGCCGTACGGGACGCACTCGGCGATGCGCTCGTCGACAAGGCGATCGAGCAAGAGCAGGCCGGCAAGAAGGTATTGCAACGGCTGGAGGACAGCAAGCCCGGCGAGCCGGACTATCACGAAGCTCTTCAGGAGTTCATCAAGCTGGGCCGCGAGCACATCGCATACGAGCAAGAAGTCGTTTGGCCCGCCGTGGAGTCCGCGATCAGCCGCGAGGAACTGGAAAAGATCGGCGCAAAGCTGGAAACCGCGAAGAAGATCGCGCCGACGCGGCCGCACCCGGATACCCCGCCCAACCCCGCCGTACTCAAGACCGTGGGAATGGGCGCGGCGATCGTCGACCACGTGCGGGACGCGTTCACCGGTCGCAGTGACGACAATCCGCCCGATCCCCAAATCAAATAAGGCAAATCAGAAGGTCGGGCGTTGATCACGCATCAACGCCCGACCTTTGACTGTCGAATTACCTCGAATTACGTTGTCGGGACGCGCTGTTCGTGGGTGAACGGCTTCTCGCCATCGACGGCCGGTGAGCCCTCTGGGTTTTGCTCGGCGCCCATATTGCGGCGCACCGTGCTGCCAAGCCATTGCTGCTCAGGCTTTTCCACGTAGTCCCACTCGATGCCCTCCGGCCACGGGCCCTGCCCCTCGTTCCAGGGTCCACGGATCGATTCGCCACCGCCGTTGGACATGTTGAACGCCTTGTTGTGGAAACGCGGGTCAGATGGCAACTGTCCCGGCGGGAAGTTGACCGGCAGTTCGTTCAGCGCGGCGGTGAACTGCTGGTAGTGCGCAACTTCGCGGGTCATCAGGAACGTGAGGGTGTCCTGCACACCGGGATCGTCGGTGAACTGCTTGAGGTACTCGTAGACGACTTTCGCCCGGGATTCGGCGGCCAAGTTGTTCCGCAGGTCCACGGTGGGATCGCCGTTCGCGTCGATGAATGCGCCGGTCCAGTTGTTGCCGGCCGAGTCCTTCACGTCCGGCCCGCCCCCGCTGAGCACGAGAAACATCGGATTGACCGCGACCTGGTGAATCGCCTGCTGGCGACCGTCGCGGCTGGCTACCGCGGGCATCCAGTCACACACCTCGGTGGCCTGCTTGAGGTTGTCGTTGAGTCCGTCGAGCAGCATCGTGATCATGGACCCGACCATCTCGAGGTGACTCAGCTCCTCGGTTGCGATGTCCATGAACAGGTCATACATCTTGGGGTTTTTCTCCCGCAACACGAAAGCCTGGGTGAAGTACTGCAGCGCCGCGGTGAGCTCACCGTTTGCGCCGCCGAACTGCTCCATCAGTAGTGAGGCAAAGCGGGGGTCAGGTTCGCTGACGCGCACCTCGAATTGAAGTTCCTTGTTATGCACAAACATTGCTATCTCCCTAAAAGGATTGATTTGGGATGTAGGCTGCCCGAGCGGCGGGTACCCGCGGGCTTTCGACCCAAACTGAGAGACGGCGTTTTCAGTCACTCGATCGTCGCCTGGTCCCGTGGTGTCGCGACGACGGCTAACGGGTTTTGCGACTTATCGCTTTGGTGGTGTCGGCACGCTGTGGATCGGCGGGGTGCTGTTCCCGGTGTTCCACCACACCTTTGGCTGCTTGCTGGCCCAGCCGCTCACGGCTTCCAACTCGGCGGCCAGTGAGATCAACAGGCCTTCGCTGTTGGCCGGACCCATCAGTTGCACACCGATGGGCAGGCCGTCGGAAGTGAAGCCCGCCGGCACGTTGATCGACGGCCAACCCAACACGTTCCACGGCCAGGTCAGCGGGCACGCGGCGATCATCATGCGGTCGGTGCCAAGGCCGCTCAACCGATCGAAGGCGCGGGCCAACGGCGGTGGTTGCGCAGTCGTCGGCGCCAGCACCACATCGACGATGTCGAAAATCGAACCCACCCGCTGCTGGGCGGCGGCTTCGTGACGGCGTGCGCTTCGCAGGATCGCCTGGCCGAGCACATGGCCCGTCCTCAGGTTGGCCAACGTCCGGGGATCCCAGATGACGCCGTCGCCCAACCGCTCCTCCCACTCGCGTAGCCCCGCCGTGGACCGGGCCAGGAAGTCCCACGACATGCGCAGCCCGTAGTCCGGGTTGCCCTTCACGACGGTGTGGCCGAGCATCTCGAGTTGTTCGCCCACCCGCTGGGTGGCGGCCAGTATCTCGGGATGCAACTTGGCCCGGAAGAAGGTGTAGGGGAATCGCGTCGACAGCGCGATCTTCAGCGAACCGGGCGCCACGCTGACGTAGTCGGATGCGGTGAGCGGCGGCGGTTTGTGCCGGTCGCCCTCGACGTTGCCGGAGGCCGCATCGAGCACGAGCGCCGCATCGGCAACGGTGCGGGCCAGCACACCGTTGACCGTTATGCCATTGAACGCTTCGGGCATCGGCCAGGTGGAGATCCGGCCGCGTTGCGGTTTGATGCCGACCAGGTGGGTCCACGCGGCCGGGATCCGAATACTTCCGGCGCCGTCGGAGCCGATTGCGGCGGTAACCAACCCCGCGGCAACCGCCGCCGCGCTCCCGCCCGACGATCCACCCGGTGTGTGCCGACGTGACCAGGGGTTTCGGGTGTGCCCGAACGCCGGACCACTGGTAAACGGCCATTGGCCGAGTTCGCAGGTGTTGGTTTTGCCCACGATCACCGCGCCGGCCGCCTTGAGTCGTCGAACCACCTCGGAATCGGCGGTCGCGGGACGGACATACCCCTCGGTGCCGAACGCGGTCGGCACTCCAGCAACGTCGACGTCGTCCTTGACCGCGATCGGGATGCCCAGCAGTGGGGCCGTGTCCCCGGCGGCCCGGCGCCGGTCGGCCGCCGCCGCGTCAGCCAGCGCCGACTCGGTGAGAACCACCCGGAAGGCGTTCAACGTCGACTGGCTGACATCGATCGCGTGCAGGGAGCGGCGGACCAGCTCGACCGAGGTGACCTTGCGGGTTGCCAGCTGATACAGCAGGTCGGTTAGCGTGGGCAGGCGTCGGTTGCCGGAGCCAGAAATGACCCCGGAATCCGTCCCGGAAGCGCTAACCACGGGGTACGAGACTATCGGCGCGGATGCTCGCATTGTCGCGGCGGGGTGCAAAACTATTGTGATGCGGCTATATCGAGACCGGGCTGTTGTGCTGCGCCAGCACAAGCTCGGTGAGGCCGACCGGATCGTCACCTTATTGACCCGTGACCACGGGCTGGTCCGTGCGGTGGCCAAAGGGGTACGGCGCACCCGCAGCAAATTCGGCGCGCGGCTGGAGCCGTTCGCCCACATCGAGGTGCAACTCCATCCCGGCCGCAATCTCGACATCGTCACCCAGGTCGTTTCCATCGATGCGTTCGCCACCGACATCGTCAGCGACTACGGCCGATACACCTGTGGCTGCGCGATGCTGGAAACCGCCGAACGCCTCGCGGGTGAGGAACGCGCGCCCGTCCCGGCGCTGCACCGGCTCACGGTGGGCGCGCTGCGCGCGGTGGCGGACGGGCGCCGGCCCCGGGATCTGTTGCTGGATGCCTACCTGCTGCGCGCGATGGGCATTACCGGCTGGGCTCCCGCGTTGACCGAGTGCGCTCGCTGTGCCACGCCCGGTCCGCATCGGGCGTTTCACATCGCCGCCGGCGGCAGTGTCTGCGCGCATTGCCGGCCGGCCGGTTCTACCACACCGCCGCTGGGGGTGCTGGACCTGATGACGGCGCTGCACGACGGCGACTGGGAGGCCGCCGAGCAGGCACCGCAGTCCCACCGTAGTTATGTCAGCGGATTGGTAGCCGCACATTTGCAATGGCACCTGGAACGGCAACTCAAGACCCTGCCGCTGGTGGAGCGGGTTCAGCACGCTGATCGCACGGTTGCCGAGGCGCGCGCCGTGTTGATGGGCAAGAGAGGTGAGTGTGGCTAGAAACGCCCGGAATCTGAAGTCGGCCGATTTCCCCCAGCTGCCACCAGCGCCCGACGATTACCCGACCTTCCCCGATAAATCCACCTGGCCGGTTGTCTTTCCCGAGCTTCCGCCGGCGCCCGACGGTGGCCCGCGCCGGCCACCGCAGCACGTATCCAAAGCGGTCGCGCCGCGAATACCCGCCGACCGGTTGCCCAACCACGTCGCCATCGTGATGGACGGCAACGGGCGCTGGGCCACCCAACGCGGGCTACCGCGCACCGAGGGACACAAGATGGGTGAGGCGGTGGTCATCGACATCGCTTGCGGTGCAGTGGAAATCGGCATCAAATGGCTCAGCCTCTATGCCTTCTCCACGGAGAATTGGAAGCGGTCGGCTGAAGAGGTCCGCTTCCTGATGGGCTTCAACCGCGACGTGGTGCGACGGCGTCGCGACATCCTCAACAAGATGGGTGTCCGCATCCGGTGGGTGGGTTCGCGACCGCGCCTGTGGCGCAGCGTCATCAACGAGTTGGCCGTCGCCGAGGAGGTGACGAAGAACAACGACGTCATCACCATCAACTATTGCGTGAACTACGGCGGACGTACCGAAATTGCGGAAGCGACAAGGCAAATCGCCAATGAAGTCGCCGCGGGCCGGTTGAATCCGGACCGGATCAACGAGGACACCATCTCCCGTTACATGCAGCGGCCGGACATCCCCGATGTGGACCTGTTCTTACGCACCTCGGGTGAACACCGGTCCAGCAACTTCATGCTGTGGCAATCGGCTTACGCCGAGTACGTATTCCAGGACAAGCTGTGGCCGGACTACGATCGTCGCGATCTGTGGGCGGCTTGCGAGGAATATGCTTCCCGTAACCGACGATTCGGGAGTGCCTAGTGCCATCCCTACAGGAACGGTTGGCGTCTGTATTGCGAGACGTGCTTTCCGTTGACGAAGAACCCGACGGTGGGCTGACGGTCCGACACGACGGCACGTTTGCTTCGCTGCGGGTGGTGACGATCGTCGAAGACCTTGACCTGGTGTCGCTGACCCAGATCCTGGCGTGGGACCTGCCATTGACCAAGAAGGTGAGCGAGCAGGTGACAAGGTATGCGCGGGATACCAATTTCGGTTCCGTCACGATGGTGGAAAAGGTCGCAGACAAGGCAGCGCAGCGTAACTCCGCAAAGGGTGCTGCCAAGACCGCTTCCCACACGGTAGATGTGATGCTGCGCTACAACTTCCCCGGCGCGGGTTTGACCGACGACGCGCTGCGCACGCTGATTCTGTTGGTGCTGGGCACCGGTGGTGAGATCAGGCGCGCGTTGACCGCCTAAGACGGTCTAGGACGCCGTGGCGGTCTCGAGTGGGATGTCTCTGGTCCGCAGCAGTGAGCACAACAGGCTGTGCTCGCAGGTTGCGGGCTGCGTCGAGTCGATGAATCGTTCGACGACCTCGACGAAGCGATCCGGGTGGTCACGGAACGGCACGTGCCCCGACTTTTCAAAGATCTCCAGGTGTGAGTCCGGCATCGCGGTGTGTGCGATGCGTGCGTGATCCACTGGGATCACTGGGTCCTCATCGCCCCAAATCAATTGCATCGGAATGGATTGCACGAGGTAGCTGCGATCCAGCATGCTGACGAACTGTCCGCGTCCGTCGACCGCCGACCGCAAGGTTCGGGTAAACGCCGCGATGGCGTTGGATTCCCGCAAGTCTTCGAGCAGGTCCACGGCGTCGAGGATTTCGCGCCCGAACCGGGTGGAGCCCAGCAGGTTTCGCGCGGCCCGGCTCAGCAGGCGCACGGCTTGTCGTGCGCCCGGCAGACGCAACATGGCCAGCGCTTCGCCTGCCATCGGCATTGCCGCCAACCGCAGTGCAACGGTCACGTCCTCCGCGACGCCACCGGAACTCACCAGAATGATGCGTTCGACCAAATGCGGGTACTGATAAGAGAATTGCATCGCGACGCCGCCACCATACGAATGCCCGACGATGGTGACGCGGTCGATACCAAGCGTGCCGAGCAGGTCGCGCATGTCGTTGGCGAATGCTCCCAACGAGTAGTCCGTGCGGGGCTTGTCGGACTCGCCGTGCCCCAGCAGGTCGGGTGCGATGACGGTAAACCGCTGCGCAAGTGCGGTATGCACAGGCGACCATGACATCGAGTTGGATCCGATGCCGTGGATCAGCAGGAGAACTGGTCCGGTCCCCGCGACTCGGAAGGCGCGTCGGTAACCGTGGATGGTGCGGAATTGCAGGGACGGGTCTTCGACTGACACCGACCGCAAGTGAGAATGTGAACGAATTCCCATTGTGTTCTCACTTCACTCTTACTTGGCCCTTGAGTCTCCGATTCCTCGAAGACTTTTAGGGGATTCCCGAAAACGGCCGGATTACACCTGCGCGACGGTATTTGTCCGGCTACGGGTTGACAACGGGACCGTTAAGAGCCGCAATCCGAGCAGGTGCCGTAGATCTCGATGGTGTGGCTGACGTCGGAGAAACCATGCTTGGTTGCTACTTCGGCCGCCCAGGCCTCGACCTCGTGATCGGCGACCTCGATCGTGGAACCGCAACTGCGGCAGACCAAATGGTGATGATGGTGCTCCGAGCATCTGCGGTAGACCGATTCGCCGGTGTCGTTACGCAGCGTGTCGACCATGCCCGCCGACGCCATCGCCTGCAGTGTGCGATACACCGTCGTCAGGCCGATGTTCTCGCCTCGCCGGCGCAGCTCGTCATGTAGTTCCTGGGCTGACCGGAATTCGTCGACCGTCTCGAGCAATTCGGAGATCGCCGCGCGTTGCCGGGTGGAACGCACGCTCACTTCAGCCATCGGCGCCGCTCCTCCTCATCGCTTCGCTCTGCATCGTCGCCGGCGCGAGGCCATCGGCGCGGGCCATCAAGCGTCCTCACCCGCATGCGCCACGGCATCGACGACTATATGCGCCAGATGATGGTCGGCAAGGCGGTACAGAACTTCGCGCCCCGACCGTTCGCCGGTGACCACGCCCGCGGCCTTGAGGATCTTCAGGTGTTGGCTCACCAAGGGCTGGGGCACGCCCAACGCATCCACCAATTCGTGCACGCAGCGTTCGGATTCCCGCAGTTGCAACACGATGGCGATACGTACCGGCGCCGCCAGCGCTCGCAACAATTCGCCGGCTGCCTCGAGAATCTCCCGCGGCGGCGGCGCAGAGAACGCGGGGTGTTCGGCGAAACCAGCTCCGCCATGTACGTGATCGCCCACCACGTCCACTTCCTCGTTGGCCGCGGTCGGCGGCGAGGAAGGCGTCACCATTTCGGACTCATCACCTCAAGAATCGCCAGGGTAGGGAACCGCGTTCGACGGAGCATGCGGTTAACTCCACTGTCACATGCATGATGATGCATGTCAAAGACGCAGAGCGGGGTCGCTACCATGACTGTGTTTCGTGGGCGCGCCACCGCTGTCCACTACCTGATACGTATGCCTGTATGTACGGCTGATCCCCTCGGAAGGGAGCGCACCACCCCGTGGCGTCTGTCATCGAGACCGTAGTCAACCTCGCCAAACGGCGTGGCTTCGTCTTTCCCTCGGGCGAGATTTACGGCGGAACAAGGTCGGCGTGGGACTACGGCCCGCTGGGGGTTGAGCTCAAGGAGAACATCAAACGGCAGTGGTGGCGGTCGGTCGTCACGGGCCGCGACGACGTTGTCGGTTTGGACTCGTCGATCATCCTGCCGCGCGAGGTGTGGGTCGCCTCCGGCCATGTCGAGGTCTTTCACGACCCGCTGGTCGAGTCTCTGATCACTCACAAGCGCTACCGCGCCGACCACCTCATCGAGGCCTACGAGGCCAAACACGGTCACCCGCCGCCCAACGGATTGGCCGACATCCGCGACCCGGAAACCGGCGAGCCCGGCCAGTGGACCGAACCGCGCGAGTTCAACATGATGCTCAAGACCTACCTCGGCCCGATCGAGACCGAGGAGGGTCTGCACTACCTGCGCCCCGAGACCGCCCAGGGCATCTTCGTCAACTTCGCCAACGTGGTGACGACGGCGCGCAAGAAGCCGCCGTTCGGCATCGGACAAATCGGCAAGAGCTTCCGCAACGAGATCACACCGGGCAACTTCATCTTCCGCACCCGCGAATTCGAGCAGATGGAGATGGAGTTCTTCGTCGAGCCGTCGACGGCCAAGGAGTGGCACCAGTACTGGATCGACACCCGCCGCCAGTGGTACATCGACCTCGGCATCGACCCGGAGAACCTGCGCCTGTACGAACACCCGAAGGAAAAGCTGTCGCATTACTCCGACCGCACGGTCGACATCGAGTACAAGTTCGGCTTCGTCGGTAACCCGTGGGGTGAGCTGGAAGGCGTGGCGAACCGCACCGACTTCGACCTGTCGACCCACAGCAAGCACTCCGGAACCGACCTGTCGTTCTACGACCAGGTCAACGACACCCGCTACACGCCGTACGTCATCGAGCCGGCAGCTGGCCTGACCAGGTCTTTCATGGCCTTCCTCATCGATGCCTACAGCGAGGACGAGGCTCCCAACGCCAAGGGCGGGATGGACAAGCGCACCGTCTTGCGGCTGGACCCGCGACTGGCGCCGGTGAAGGCCGCGGTGCTGCCGCTGTCCCGCCACGCAGACCTGAGTCCCAAGGCCCGCGATCTGGCCGCCGAACTGCGCAAGTGCTGGAACATCGACTTCGACGACGCCGGCGCCATCGGGCGCCGTTACCGGCGTCAAGACGAGATTGGCACACCGTATTGCGTGACGGTCGATTTCGACTCCCTCGAGGACGGTGCGGTCACCGTGCGTGAGCGCGATGCCATGACTCAGGAACGCATCGCCATAGACAAGGTCGTCGACTATCTGGCGGTCCGGCTCAAGGGCTGCTGACGAGCGGCCGATAAGGCGGGGGACCGCCAGCCGGCAATTGTTTACTGAACGCGCGACATTGGCGCGGCGGCGACGCCCGGGCACAGGCATACCCACACGGTGAGTCGCAGCGGACATGCCGGGTTCCAGTCCACCGTCGGCGGGTAACGGCAACTTCGGCCTCGCCGACGTGGGCAATGGAAACCTCGGCAGCTTCATGTGGGTGCGAAAAGCGTCGGATTCGGCAATTGTGGGGCGGGGAATGCGGGTTTTTTGAACTCGGGCAACTCCATTACCGGGCTTGGAACGAGGGTGTGTCGGATACCTCGGGTACAACTCCGGGTGTGCAAACATCGGTACCCTCGACGCCGGGTTTGTCCAACTCCGGCAGTTACTCGCCGGCTACTCACACACGGGTGAGGACATCCCGGGCATCATCAACTCGAAGCGAGAACTCCGGTGGATTCAACTCTCGCACTGGACTTTCCGGCTTCTTCGCGGAGCTTCGTCGCGTCGATACCCCTAGGGATATCTGATCGGGTGACAGTCGCGTCGGGACAGGGGAACAACGGAAGTCAGGACTCGGGAAGCCGGGAATTTTGGCAGTAACAACATCGGTTTCGGCAATACCGGTAACGGCGACTTCGTAGTTCGACAACACCGGTCATAACAACATGGCTTCGGGCTGACCGGGAATTTTCAGTTTTGGGATTGGTGCGCTGAATTCCGGTAGCGGAGGCATCGGATTGACGGACTTCTTGGGCTAGTTCCGCCGGTGGGTCCACGCCCACCGAAGCGCGCGCCACAGCGGGCGAGCCGTCGCCCCTGGGGCTGGCGCGGGGGGGCCGGGCCGTCCGGGTCGGGGCCGGGTGGGTAGCACGCAAATGTGGAACTCGTCGTTCTCAAATATATCCGGCCCGCCTAAACGGTACGGGTGTCCTCGTTCGGAATCTGGGAATGGTCGTTGTCTCATTTATGTGGGCTGTCTGGACGCTCCGACGCGTTGCCGTTGCGAATGTGGGAATGGTTGTTCTCTAATTTAATTTTTGGCCTCTGACCAGGCAAAACCGATCTTGATCGGAATGTGGAAAGCGACGTTGTCTCATTTTCTTGAAACTTTTTTCTGCAAAAGGCTGCCATTCCGTGTCGATTGTGCTTACGATTCGTCGCGTAGGCAGAGACGTGGGGGCTGCCGACGGGATTTGCAAGCGCCGCTTCGGCGGCAGAGTGGTTTGAGGTTGTGATGATTCCGGAGTTTGCATGGCTGCCGCCGGAGATCAACTCGGCGCGGATCTTCGCCGGTGCAGGGTCAGGACCGCTGTTCACGGCGAGCGCGGCCTGGCAGTCGTTAGCGGCCGATTTGCGGGCATCGGCCACATCGTTTGAGTCAGTGATTGCGGGATTGACCGGGGGCCCCTGGTCCGGTCCGTCCTCGGTGGCGATGGCAGCCGCGGCCATGCCGTACGTGGGTTGGTTGAGTGACGCCGCCGCCCAGGCCGAACTGGCCGGAAGTCAAGCTCAGGCAGCGGCAACTGCCTTCGAGACGGCATTGCTGGCCACCGTGCACCCGGCGGCCGTGGCGGCGAACCGAGTGATGTTGGCAGCACTGGTCGCAACCAACCTGCTTGGTCAGAACACCCCCGCGATCGCGGCCGCCGAGTTCGACTACGTCGAGATGTGGGCCCAGGACGTCGCGGCGATGCTGGGCTACCAGGGTGGTGCGCAGCTGGTCGCGTCGACGCTGGCGCCCTTCAGTGTTCCGCCGGTGGATCTGGCTGGGTTCGCCACCGCCCTCAACGCCGAGGTTGCCGGAGTGGCAACCACGGCCACGGCGGGAATCGGGCCGGTAGTCGAGGGGGCCATGGAGGGGGCGTCGGCCATGGCCGCAGCCGTTCCGATCGACATGGCGATTGGGATGGCGCAGTCCGCGGCCATGCCGGCCAGCATGCTGGTGGGCCCGCTGATGCAGTTGGGCCAGACGGCAAACGCGGGCACCGCAGCCCTGGCTGGTGCCACGACCGCGGCCGAACTGGCGGACGGCCCCAAGTTCGTCGGTGATCTCGGACCTAAGGGCTTGGGCGCCGGCGGTGCTGGTGGCTTGGGCGCCGGGATGGCCGGGGAAATGGGTAAGGCCCGGTTGGTCGGCAACATGTCCGTGCCGCAGACGTGGCCCGGCTCGATGCCGAACCACATGTCCAGCGCGGCTCTGGCGGGGTTGGGTGCCGTGCCGGCCGAGCTCGCGCAAGCCGGCGCCATGGGCGGTGGCATGGGCATGATGCCGATGCCGATGCCGATGGGCGCCGCCGGTGCAGCAGGTATGCCTCCGGGGATGATGGGCCGCGGTGGCGCGGCTGCGCACGTTGTGCAAAACCGGCCGAGTGTGATTCCGCGGACCGGCGTCGGATAGGGCGGGGGTGATCGGTCGGGGTCAAGGTTTGGCTGTGGTGAACCCAGTCTGGTGCGCCACATGATCAATTGATTAGAAGAACGAATTGAAAGGACGAATGAGGTGACTACACGTTTTATGACCGACCCGCACGCGATGCGGGACATGGCGGGTCGCTTTGAGGCGCACGCCCAGACTGTCGAGGACGAGGCCCGTCGTATGTGGGCTTCCGCGCAGAACATTTCCGGCGCTGGCTGGAGTGGTCTGGCCTCGGCTACCTCGCTGGACACCATGGGCCAGATGAACACCGCGTTCCGCAACATTGTGAACATGCTGCACAGCGTGCGTGACGGACTGATCCGCGACGCCAACCACTACGAGCAGCAAGAGCAGGCCTCCCAGCAAGTTCTGAGCAGTTAGGACATACGACAATGACGATTAACTACCAGTTCGGCGATGTCGACGCCCACGGCGCTCTGATCCGCGCCCAGGCTGCCTCGTTGGAGGCGGAGCACCAGGCCATCGTTCGCGATGTGCTGGCCGCTGGCGACTTCTGGGGTGGCGCCGGTTCGGTGGCTTGCCAGGAGTTCATCACCCAGTTGGGTCGCAACTTCCAGGTGATCTACGAGCAGGCCAACCAGCACGGCCAGAAGGTTCAGGCCGCCGGCCAGAACATGGCGCAGACGGACTCTGCAGTTGGGTCCAGCTGGGCCTAAGCACGGCCTATGGATGGGCGCGGGTAACACTTCGAGTCGTCGTGTTACCCGCGCCTTCTCCATGTCTGCATTTTGAATTCAATTAAATCCCGGCCAAATCCGCCAACCGGGCGGCAACAGCGCAGTTTGCCCTGACGGGCACAACGACTAAATATTGGTAAAACCGAAAACTTTCGGTGTGGATTGCCTTAAGATTCCGACGGTGGGTCGACTACGCGCGTAGGTTGATCGTCGGTAGGTGTGTATTGGAGCCGTTGCGGCGGCAGAGTGGGTTGGGGATTCGATGATTCCGGAGTTTGCGTGGTTGCCCCCAGAGATCAACTCGGCGCGGATCTTCGCCGGCGCAGGGTCGGGCCCCCTGTTTGCCGCTGGCGCAGCCTGGGAGTCGTTGGCTGCCGATTTGCGGGCTTCGGCGATGTCGTTTGAGTCTGTTATCGCCGGCTTGACCGGTGGGCCCTGGGCGGGTCCGGCGTCGGTTTCGATGGCGGCCGCCGCAGTGCCGTACGTGGGTTGGCTGAGTGACGCGGCCGGTCAAGCCGAGCTCTCGGCTGGGCAGGCGCAAGCTGCCGCAACGGCTTTTGAGTCTGCGCTACTGGCCACAGTGCACCCCGCCGCGGTGGCCGCGAACCGGATCCTGCTCGGCGCGTTGGTTGCGACGAACATCCTGGGCCAGAACACTCCGGCGATCGCACTCACCGAGTTCGACTACGTCGAGATGTGGGCGCAGGACGTGGCCGCGATGGTGGGGTACCAGAGCGGTGCGCAATCGGTGGCGGCGACCTTGTCCCCGTTCAGCGTGCCGCCGATCGACTTGGTCGGATTCGCCAGCGCGCTCAACCTCGAGGTTGCCAGTGTTGCCGCGGGCGCCACGGCGTCGATCGCTCCGGTGATTGAAGGGGCGATTATCGGTGGGGAGGCTGTGGCCGCAGCGGTGCCGATTGACATGGCAATGGGGCTGGCGCAGTCCGCGGCGATGCCGGCCAGCATGATGTTGGGCCCGCTGATGCAGCTAGGGCAGTCGGCAGGCGCGGGGGCCGGCTTGACCGGTGCCACCGCGGCCGAGTTGGCGGATATGCCCAAGTTCGTCGGTGACATCGGTCCCAAGGGCCTGGGTGCCGGCGGTATCGGGGGCTTGGGCGCCGGGATGGCCGGGGAAATGGGTAAGGCTCGGTTGGTCGGCAACATGTCCGTGCCGCAGACGTGGCCCGGCTCGATGCCTAATCACATGTCCAGCGCGGCGCTGGCGGGCTTGGGGGCCGTGCCCGCTGAACTTGCGCAGGCTGGCGCCGCGGGCGGCGGCATGGGCATGATGCCGATGCCGATGCCGATGGGCGGCGCCGGTGCTGCTGGTATGCCCGGGGGCATGATGGGCGGTCGCGGTGGTGCCGCTGCGCACGTCGTGCAGAACCGGCCGAGCGTGATCCCGCGGACTGGCGTCGGATAGCCCTCAGGTTCGTTCGACTTTCACTGTCACGCCTGACGCGAGGTTCGCGTCAGGCGTGACTTATTCCCCGGGTCATCAGGAACGCCCCTAGCAAGGCGACGACCAACGCGAACACGTGTTGCCGGCGCGCCTTCATCCAGCCGTTCACCGTTTCCATCATCTGCGCGGTCCACGTTGGTGCCGCCAGTCGGCTGGCCAATGGGAGCTCGATGAAGGTCAGCGCGATGAGTGTGTAAAGACCGGTTGCGGCGATCTGAGCACCTGCGGTGGCTCCTGAGGCCAGCATGGCGGCAAGCGCCGCCAGGAGCCTGAAATCTGCGAGCATTGCGAATCCAAGGATGAACGCCACCGGGATCGGCTTCGAGTGCAGTGCGCTTTGAGCGCGAGCTGAGACGCTTGCCGCCGTATTCGAGGTCAACGTCTGCCCCGCGGGCGCGCTGGGCCCCGGCAAGCCCAGTCGTTCCCGTTGACGCGGTGACAGGCCAACCGCAAGTCCGGCGACCAGCAGCGCCAGCACGCCCATCGCGATCTGGATACGCCCTCCGGTCGAACTCGCGGTGGCAACCGCCCCCCAGCGCATGACGGAGAGCGCGGCGTCACGCATCCCGTACAGCACACCCGCGGCAATGGCCACGCACATTGCGATTCCGCCCAACCAAAACGCAGCCAATTGGCCTACGGCGTGGGGCCGGGACGACAACACGACGCTGACTCCGATCCGCACCGGGTCTGCCGTTGCTAATAGGGCTAACACAATTACCGTGGCCCACATGGCAACGGACGCTACAACCGCTGTGCACGGTACGGAAGCCGTTGGGGACACCAATTTTTCAATAGCAGCTCGCTTGCTCGGAACTAGATTATTTTCTGGCGGCAAACTAAGACGTGTGGCGTCGAACAACATCGCTGCCAACACCCCAGACAGCGTGCTGACCTCGTAGTATGCGCCAGATCCGGTCGTCAGAGCCGTTTGGAGAAAAGGATGTATGAGGGTTCGAGCAGGAATATAGAAAGAGCTAAATTTTTCGTGGCGGCCCTTTTGATACCGACTGACTGGCCACATTCCCGTATCTGTTGACCCTGTCCAAGCAGACAGGCCAACAAGTGCCCAGCGAAGCCAGCGGCCCGAATCCAACCGAATTCGACGAGGCAATTTTCGGTGTAGTCAAGGCAATCAATATTCAGGACAAAACGCAGCGGAAGGCTCATTGCCCTTACGCAAGGGTGCCAAGTGCTGAATCAAACCGCCTTCGGTGCAATCGGACGCCACAAGGCGTGCAACCGCCCGTTGCGCAGCGACCGCGGTATGCACCGAATCGCGGTGGAGATTTGAGGCGACCCCTCTGCCCCGTGATCCGCGGCTCGTGGGTTTGCGTAGAGGAGTGGCGGACAACCCGGAAGCGCCGGGTCGCGGGACCGCGACCGTGGGCTCCCGAGGTGCCGCGGTGACCAGTGGGAGAGCGTCCTCGTCCAAGTCATGCTGCCGCATCTACTGCCACCCGGACCTGGGCCGGTCACCGGGCGCGGAAGGTCGCAGGCAACGGCCAAATGCGGTATTCGGATTTGGAAACAACGGATTCCACATTTTGTGCCTTATCTGGACAGTTGGTGAGGATCGGAAATCGGAGTAGCTGCGCGCCGCGGCAGGCGGGGTCAGCTATGCCCAGGACTCTCTTCCAAGGTTGTAGTCGAAGATGAATTACGTTGGTATACAACGTATTTAGGTTGATTGCGATGGCATTCGGAGCATGCGATCGGATCGTATGGCTAATGTGAGAATGCGCGTCCTCAAATAGTCATGGGTAGCCACAGAATAGTTTCAGAGTTGCGGGGGAAGCGAAATCTCGAAATTAGCGATAGAGTCCCCGATATTGCTTTAAGATGCCAAGTGCTCGGTGGTGCTCGTTGCCATTGGGTGTGGTGAATGAAGATCGGTACTGGAAGGGGACAACGTGCTTCTGCCTCTTGGTCCGCCCTTGCCGCCCGACGCGGTGGCTGCAAAACGGGGTGAGTCGGGGATGCTCGGCGGGTTGTCAGTTCCACTCAGCTGGGGCGTGGCCGTTCCACCGGACGACTACGACCACTGGGCGAAGGACGCCAAGGATGGCGCCGAGCCCGAACTCGTGCCGGGTGCGGTAGACACCGAAAGTGCTGTCGCAGCGGCCGAGGAAGAGCTGTGGGACGAATGGGCAGCGTGGCGAGAGTGGCAAGCCGAGAACGCAGAACCTCGGTTTGAGATGCCACGCAACAACAACGTGGTACCGCATTCCCCGGCGGCCGGTTAGCAGAGAGACGGGGAGGACCGCCGTCTCGCGAGTGATCGCGTGACTTCGATTCCCTCACGGGCGGCGGTCACACAAAGTCAATCTGCACGAGAAAACCCAAGTAAGAGATCCACCAAACAAGGAGATAGGCAACATGACCACGCGTTTTATGACCGACCCGCACGCTATGCGGGACATGGCGGGCCGTTTCGAGGCGCACGCTCAGACCGTTGAGGACGAGGCCCGTCGCATGTGGGCTTCCTCGCAGAACATCTCGGGTGCTGGCTGGAGTGGTCTGGCCTCGGCCACCTCGTTGGACACCATGGGCCAGATGAACACCGCGTTCCGCAACATTGTGAACATGCTGCACAGCGTGCGTGACGGCCTGATCCGCGACGCCAACCACTACGAGTCGCAAGAGCAGGCCTCGCAGCAGATCCTCAGCAGCTAACCCGACCCCAAAGACTTAGGAGGACAATCACAATGACTATCAATTACCAGTTCGGCGACGTCGACGCCCACGGTGCCCTGATCCGGGCGCAGGCTGCCTCGTTGGAAGCAGAGCACCAGGCCATCGTTCGCGATGTGCTGGCCGCTGGCGACTTCTGGGGTGGCGCCGGTTCGGTGGCTTGCCAGGAGTTCATCACCCAGTTGGGTCGCAACTTCCAGGTGATCTACGAGCAGGCCAACCAGCACGGCCAGAAGGTTCAGGCCGCCGGCCAGAACATGGCGCAGACCGACAGCGCCGTGGGCTCCAGCTGGGCCTGACGCACACGCGTTAACCAACGTGGCCGCACACTCCGGTGTGCGGCCACGTTGTCGTTGTACGCCCAGCATGGGCATTCGCTAGGAGGTGTGAGTCCTCTGGAGGAGAAGGTGGTTTAACTCCGAGTCGATGGCAACTGCGTCACCGTGAGGTGGGGTGGGAAGGAAGCCGGAGACGAAGCCCTGCACCGAGGGACACGAACCGTATAGAAGGCATGCCGGTTGGGGTGAGCCAGCAACAGATGGTGAAGCCCGTTCCACCGAAGCGGCCGGTGTGTAAATGCGGCGGCGGCAGGGTGAAAGTGGATGTTCTTATCTGGGGAGATCTGTCCTGGTGCGTCGGTGCTGTGCGCCGGAGCGGCGTCGTTCGTGAGGGCGGCGCTGACGGGGCAGAAGTCAGCAGAGGCCGTAGTACCGGCGGGAATCAGATGTGCCGGGAAGGGCTGAACGTTGGGAATTGATGTTTCGAAGTGGTGCTTCTCGTGGATGTCGCGGTGATCGCAGCCAACCCACCGGCGGTGGGGCAGATGATGTGGAGGGACTGGTGAATCCGGAAGTGCCCTTGTAGCGGTGTGGCGGGTGCTGCCGAGGGTGTCAGGGTGGCCAGGATTTGTGGGAGCAGGTGTTCGCGCCCGCGAATCTGGCTGTCGCGTTGGGACGTGTCGAACGCAATCGCGGTGCGGCCGGTGTCGATGGTGTCAGCGCGCAGGAGTTGCGTAACTGGTGCCGGGACAACTGGGCCGGAGTGCGGGAGGCGTTGGATGCGGGCACGTACCGTCCGATGCCGGTGCGTCAGGTGATGATTCCCAAACCTGATGGCGGGCAACGGAAGTTGGGTGCCGACGGTGCTGGATCGGTTGATCCAGCAGGCGATCGCGCAGTGCTGACCCCGGTCTTTGATCCGGGGTTTGTGCCGGTCTCGTATGGGTTCCGGCCGGGCAAAAGCGCCCACGACGCTGTGAAGGTCGCCAGGTTGGTGATCGAGCAGGGGTATCGGTGGGTGGTCGAGGTGGACCTGGATGCGTTCTTCGATCGGGTCAACCACGACGTGCTGATGGCCCGGGTTGCGCGGAAAGTGAACGACAAACGGCTGCTGAAGCTGATCCGCCGCTATTTGGAGGCGGGGATCATGGCCGATGGGGTGCGGCAGGCGGTGAGCCAGGGGACCCCACAGGGGTCGCCGTTATCGCCGCTGTTGTCGAACATCATGCTCGACGATTTCGATCAGGAGTTCTGGGCGCGTGGGCACCGGTTTGTCCGCTACGCCGACGATATCCGGGTCTTTGTGAAATCGAAGCGGGCGGCCGAGCGGGTGCTCGAACAGGGCACTCGGCTGCTGGAGCAGCGGTTGAAGTTGAGGTGAACCAGGCCAAGTCCTCGATCGCCCCGGCGACGACAGCTGTGTTGCTGGGGTTCGGGTTCTTCTTCACTACCTCCGGGGTCAAGATCCGGGTCGCGCCCAAGGCGTGGCAGCGGGCCAAAGCCCGCATCCGGTCGTTGACGTCGCGGCGGTGGAGTGTGGCCATGGAGTACCGCATCATGCGGCTGAACCAATACGTCCGGGGCTGGATGGGGTACTTCCGCCTAGCGGACACACCCGCAAGTTCCGGGATCTGGATGAGTGGTTCCGCCGTCGACTGCGCCAAATCCGCTGGAAGGAATGGAAACGCGTCCGCACCAAGGTCGCGAACCTGCGTGCACTCGGGATCCGGGCCGACCTGGCCTGGCAATGGGGCATGAGCAGCCGCGGCTACTGGCGAATCGCGGGCTCGCCCGTCCTGACGCGGGCACTGCCCAACCGATACTGGGACCGGCAGGGCCTCATCACGTTTCACCACGCCTGGGCCAGATTCCACACGACCTAGCGAACCGCCGGATGCGAGGCCCGCACGTCCGGTGGTGTGAGAGGGGGCCGGTCAACCCGGCCCCCTACTCGATTGCGCCCTGATAGCGCATAACCCCGTTGGCGGGCTGCGTCGAACGGCGCCATCAAGTGAGTACACGACGGCCAACGGCGCGATCAGAACCGCCCGCCACCACCCATGAAGTCGCCGCCGGAAGATCCGCCCGAACTCGAACTGCCGCCATATGAGGTGGGGCTCCAACCTCCGAAACCGCCTCGCATGCCACCGCTGAGTAAGTCGCCGATGATGATGCCGCCCAAGACCGCGCCCGTGTTGTCGCCGCCGCGGTAGCTGTAGGCGCGCTGAGCGGCCATTACGTCGGCGTTGGCCAGCGATTGAGCGTTGGCGGCCAGTGCGGACGCATTGTTGGCGTAGGCGATTGCCTCGGTCAAGTTGGTCGCCTTCTTTTCCCGCGCGGCCTCGAGCTGTCGCTTGGCCTCCGCGAGTCGGGTTCTGGCTTCGGGCCCGACGCTGCCACGGCGGGTGTCGATGTATTCGGACACCGCGCGCACCCGAGATTCCGCGGTGAACAACGCCTGCTCGAAGGAGCGGTTGAGGCGTTCACGATCGGCGCGTTCTTGGGCCAGGGTCGCCAGCAGTTGGTTCAGATCCGCTTCGGCCTTGGTCAGCCGGGCGAACGCGTCCAGCGGATCGGTGGAACCGCGGGCGTAGTCCACGGCTCTGGCGGCGGCATCGCGCACCTCGATGAGTTCACCACTGTGCGCGGACTGGGTGCTGTGCTGTTGCTGGAGTTGTTCGTTGGCGCGCTTGATGCCCGCCTGGACCTCGGCGAGCACCGACGGCAAGTTGGCCACGGCATGGCGGATGTCGCTGTCGGCACTGTCCACCGCGTCCAATAGCGTGCGGGCCTGTCCGAGCGCGGATTCCGCGGCTCGTACCGCGTCCACCAGTCGGCTCTGCTGGCCACTTATTGCGCGGGCGGCCAGCTCGCGAGCCGTGCTGATGTTGCGGTCGGCGAACGCCAATCGCTCTTTGGCGATCGTGACGTTGCCCGATATCGACGCCAGCGCCGCGGCACCGAACTCCTTGTGCAGCTCGGCCAAGCGCTGTTCGGTGGGCTCGAGGCGCGAGGTGAGCTCGACGTACTTCTGGGTGAGTACGTCGAGGCGAGACGGAGCGTTGATCACCAGGTCGCGCAGCTGCTCGAAAGCCTCGGTCTGGGACTCCAAGTCGCGATCGGCCTGCGCCGCCGACACGATGACGCGGGTGAGAAGTTCACGCCGCTGCGCCGGCGTCTCCGGGATGGCGTCGTCGAGTTGTTGACGAACGGTGAAGGCCTGGGCCAAGGCGGCCTTGGCGTTGTTCACTGCCTGGGTGAACGGCGCGGTCCGCTCTTCACCGAACTCCTCGATGGCCAGGGCGAGTTCGTTGCTGCTGGTGCGCAACGCGTTGTCGACCTCGACCACCTTCGAACGGGACAGCTCGTCGAGGATGTCCAACGGCACGGCCGCCAGAGCCCGCGGATCGGTGGGATCCACTCGTCGTGCCGCCGCCAAGGCGCTGGCATGGCGTCGGCGCTTTCGTCGGCGCATCACCAGGAACAGGATTGCCACGGCCACGGCGATGACACCGAGCATTCCCAGCAGCGTCCAGCGCCCGGCGGCGCTGGGGGATTTATCCAGACCCTTCGCCGCGGCGATGGCGGCACCGCTCCAGTCGTTCGCGCGCAATGCCGGCTCGATCCGATTGCGCCGCAGGTCGTCGACGTCGCGGGAACTCACGCCCTGCACCGACGAGGGCACCAGGAAGGCGTACGCGCGACCGACCGTGGCCACCGCCAGCAGCGCATCGGAACCACCCAACTCACTGAGCTGATACGTGCGCCGCGCCCAACTCTCTGCCTGCTGCCCGGAAAAGTCGTCGACGTAGACGACCCATAGTCGGATGTGGCGGTCGGTGTAGAGGTGGTCTAGGGCCGTCGCCACCGCCGAACGACCCGAATCCGTCAACGCGCCGGCGTTGTCGACGACATAGGTCGGCAGCCGAAACGGTGGTTGAGCCCCCGCCGGCGGCGCCAGAAGCCCTCCGGCGAGGCTCACAGTGAAGATCGTCAGGATCACACCGAGCAAGCGAGCGCGCATAGAACGCAATCTAATCTAGCCCGGTGACGATGCGGACCGTCCCGCGTCGTCCCTGGCAGACTGTGGGTCGGTGAGCACGAATCAGCAAGAGCCCTACGACGACTTCGATCGTCAACGGCGGGTCACGGAAGGGCCGAAGACCGCGGGCCTACCGGGTACGGAAGGTCAGCATCGCACCGACTTCGCCCGCGACCGCGCCCGCGTGCTGCACAGTGCCGCGCTGCGCCGCTTGGCTGACAAGACCCAGGTCGTCGGACCGCGTGAGGGCGATACTCCGCGCACCCGCCTGACCCACTCGCTCGAAGTCGCCCAGATCGGCCGCGGAATGGCGGTCGGGCTGGGTTGCGACCTCGACCTGGTCGAGCTGGCAGGCCTGGCCCACGACATCGGTCACCCGCCCTACGGACACAACGGGGAACGGGCCCTCAACGAGGTTGCGGCCGACTTCGGCGGGTTCGAAGGCAACGCCCAGAACTTCCGCATCCTCACCAGTCTTGAGCCCAAGGTGCTCGATGCACACGGGATTAGCGCAGGCTTGAACCTCACCCGGGCGGCCCTGGACGCGGTCACCAAGTATCCGTGGTTGCGCGGTGGCGATGGCCAACCCGGAGAGACCCCCGGAGAGACCCGGCCGAAGAAGTTCGGTTTCTACGACGACGACCGCGAAGCGGCCGAGTGGGTTCGCGACCGGGCGCCCGCGGACCAGCCGTGCCTGGAGGCCCAGGTGATGGACTGGGCCGACGATGTCGCCTATTCCGTGCACGACGTCGAGGACGGCGTCGTCTCGGAACGCATCGATCTGCGGGTGCTCGCCGACGAAGACGATGCGGCCGCGTTGGCCAAGCTGGGGGAGCGCGAATTCCCCAGGGTCGGCGCCGCTGAATTGATGGAAGCGGCGCGCCGGTTGTCGGGCCTGCCCGTTGTTGCCGCGGTCGGCAAGTACGACGCCACCCTGTCGGCGGCGGTGGCACTCAAGCGGTTGACCAGCGAACTGGTGGGCCGCTTTGCCTCGGCGGCGATCGCGACCACCCTCGAGGCGGCCGGCCCTGGGCCCCTGGTCCGCTATCAGGCAAACCTGGTGGTTCCTGACCTGGTGCGAGCGGAAGTGGCGCTGCTGAAGATGTTGGCGTTGCAGTTCATCATGTCCGACCCACGGCACCTGGATGCCCAGGCTCGGCAACGCGAACGCATCCACCGGGTAGCGCAGTGGCTGGCCGCCGGTGCCCCGCAGTCGCTCGACCCGATCTTCGCCGCCGCTTTCAATTCGGCCCCCGACGACGGGGCGCGGCTGCGGGTCATTGTCGATCAAATCGCGTCGTACACCGAGGGCCGGCTCGAGCGCATCGATGCCGCACAACTCGGGCACAACCCACTCGCCCGCAGCGGCCTAGACTGAGGCCGTGTCGAGTCCAGGTCGGTCCAGGATCTCCGATCGCGACATCGCCGCAATCCGCGAAGGGGCCCGCATCGAAGATGTCGTCGGCGACTACGTCCAATTGCGCCGCGCCGGCGCCGACTCGCTGAAGGGCCTGTGTCCGTTCCACAACGAGAAGTCGCCGTCGTTTCATGTGCGGCCCAATCACGGCCACTTCCACTGCTTCGGCTGCGGCGAGGGCGGCGACGTCTACGCCTTCATCCAGAAGATCGAGCACGTCAGCTTCGTCGAGGCGGTGGAACTGCTCGCCGACCGGATCGGCCACACCATCAGCTACACCGGTCCGGCGACCAGCGTCCAGCGCGACCGGGGCAGCCGCAGCCGACTCGTCGCCGCCAATGCCGCCGCGGCCGAGTTCTACGCTCAGGCGCTGGAGTCCGACGAGGCGGCGCCCGCCCGGAAATACCTGACTGATCGCAGCTTCGACGCCGAGGCCGCCCGCCGGTTCGGCTGCGGGTTCGCGCCTTCGGGCTGGGACACCCTGACAAAACACCTGCTACGCAAGGGTTTTGAGTTCAAAGAGCTGGAGGCCGCGGGCCTGTCCCGGCAGGGCCGGCGCGGCCCGATGGACCGTTTTCACCGTCGGCTGCTGTGGCCCATCCGCAGCTCGGCCGGTGAGGTCATCGGTTTCGGCGCGCGCCGACTGTTCGACGACGATCCCATGGAAGCCAAGTACGTCAACACCCCCGAGACCCTGCTGTACAAGAAGTCGTCGGTGATGTTCGGCATCGACCTGGCCAAACGCGACATCGCCAAGGGCCATCAGGCGGTGGTCGTCGAGGGCTACACCGACGTGATGGCCATGCACCTGGCCGGGGTCACCACCGCCGTTGCGTCCTGCGGCACCGCGTTCGGCGACGAGCACCTGGCGATGTTGCGTCGGCTGATGATGGACGACAGTTTCTTTCGCGGCGAGCTGATTTACGTTTTCGACGGCGACGAGGCCGGCAAGGCCGCCGCGCTCAAGGCCTTCGACGGCGAGCAGAATCTGGCGGGTCAGTCCTTCGTCGCGGTGGCCCCGGACGGGATGGATCCTTGTGACCTGCGACTGAAGTCGGGGGACGGCGCCCTGCGCGACTTGGTTGCGCGCCGAACGCCGTTGTTCGAGTTCGCGATCCGCACGGCGCTTGCCGAGATGGACCTGGACAGCGCCGAAGGCAGGGTTGCCGCCCTGCGCCGCTGCGTCCCGATGGTGAGTCAGATCAAGGACCCCACGCTGCGCGACGAGTACGCCCGGCAACTCGCCGGGTGGGTCGGTTGGGATGACGTCGCCCAGGTCATCGACCGGGTGCGGGGCGACGCCAAGAAGGGCAGGGGTTCCGGCAGGGCGGGTCCGGCACCGAGATCCGGCCGGCGAGGCGCGGTCGACTCAGCGGCTGCGGGCCCCGCCGAGCACGCGGTGGCCCGTCCCGACCCGCGCGATCCGACCCTGTGGCCGCAGCGGGAGGCGCTGAAGTCGGCGCTGCAGTACCCCGCGCTGGCCGGTCCGGTGTTCGACTCGTTGACCGTCGAAAGCTTCACCCACCCCGGATATGCGGCGGTGCGTGCGGCTGTCGAGAGCGCGGGCGGCACCTCGACCGGAATCACCGGGGCGCAATGGCTGGACCTGGTGCGTCAGCAGACCACGTCGGCGCTGACGACGGGTCTGATCAGCGAGTTGGGGGTAGAGGCGATCCAGGTCGACGACGACAAGCTGCCCCGCTATATCGCCGGTGTCCTGGCCCGCCTGCAGGAGGTGTGGGTGGGCCGACAGATCGCCGAGGTGAAGTCGAAGTTGCAGCGGATGTCGCCGATCGAACAGGGCGACGAATACCACGCGCTGTTCGGCGATCTGGTCGCCATGGAGGCCTACCGACGCAGCCTGTTGGAACAGGCCAGCGGCGACGATCTCGCCGTCTGAGACGCGCGGCGGTATCGGAACGTGGCCGGCGTCAGTTCACGCTGTTTACCGGCTGCTCAGCCCGCTGTTCGACCGGGGGCTCGACTGGCCTGTCCACTGGTCTTTCGACTACCGACGTCTGCTCGTCGATCTCTTTCAGGGTCACAAATCCGGTATCGGGCGAGATCCGATTCGCGATCCTGCGACGACCGCTCTCGATCATCGACCTGGCAACTGGACTACCGGTCAACGCGCGGTACGTGCCCGCGATCTGCTCGTACCGGCGGCGCCCGGCCTTAGAGCCCAGCACGTAACCCAGTCCCAACACGGCGACATACCCGATCAAAACGATCCCTCCCGACACAAAAAGCGGTTGGTCCCATCCTGCCTCATCGCGCGGGGTGCGTGTGCGCCTGATCGGTCAATGAAGATGTTCTTCGAGGCCCTCTAGTTGGGGAGAGCCGTGCCAGTACGCTAGAGTCGTCCCGCGATCCAGCGTCGCGGCGATCCCCTGTAGCTCAACTGGCAGAGCATTCGGCTGTTAACCGAAGGGTTGAAGGTTCGAGTCCTTCCGGGGGAGCCGATAGCGGCCTGACGGTGGCCTCATAATGGCCTCATAATGGCCTCTGTGGCAGTCCTTTGGCATTCCTCCAGCAGTCCGCGGTGAACGCGGCCAATTCGATCGAGTGGTCCGGCGGCGCGCTGGTTGTCATCGATCAGCGGGTATTGCCGCGCGAATTCGTTCAGCTGCGGCTCACCACGGTCGACGAGGTCATCGACGCGATCAAGACCTTGGCGATCCGGGGAGCACCCGCAATCGGTGTCGCGGGCGGCTTCGCCGTCGCACTGGCCGCCTTCGCGCACGACGGCGATCCGGACAAGATCGGGCTGGAGGCCCAGCGCATCGCCGCGGCCCGCCCCACCGCGGTCAATCTGACCTGGGGTGTGCAGCGGACGCTGGCCAAGGTGCCCGACGGCCCGCAGGCCGTGCTGGCCGAGGCCTTGCAGATGCTGGCCGAGGACGGTGAGATCAACCGGGTCGCCGCCACGCACGCGGCCGACCTGATCGAGCGATTGTGTCCTGGTCGCCCGCTTCGTGTGCTGACCCACTGCAACACCGGACGACTCGCGACGGCCGCGTTTGGCACCGCACTGGGCGCGTTGCGGGTTCTGCATGCCCGTGGCCTTATCGAGAGCGTCCTGGTCGACGAGACCCGACCGTTGCTGCAGGGGGCCCGGCTGACCGCCTGGGAGCTGGCCGAGGCCGGCATCCCGCACCGACTGACCATCGATTCGGCCGCCGCGTGGGCGATGGCCACCGGCCAAGTGGACTGCGTGATCGTCGGCGCGGACCGGGTCGCCGCCGACGGTTCGGTCGCCAACAAGATCGGCACGTACGCCTTGGCCGTGGCGGCGGCGCGGCATGACATACCGTTCGTGGTCGTCGCACCGGAATCGACCCGCGATCCGGCCACGCCGACCGGGCGCGAGATCGTGGTGGAAGAGCGCGCCGCGGCCGAGGTCACTCACGTCGGTGACCGTGCCATGGCCCCGGAGGGTATCGCGGTGTTCAACCCCGCCTTCGACGTCACCCCGCCGGAACTGGTCACCGCGGTTGTCACCGAGAACGGTGTGCTCAATCCGAAAGGCGTTGTCGAGCAAGAGATTGCCGACATCTCGCGCGCGCTGTATGCCCGCGGCTGGATGCCGGGCACGGCCGGCAACATCTCGGTGCGCACCGGCCAAACCGCGGTGATCACCGGAAGTGGGCTTTCCAAAGGCGAACTCACCGAGCACGACATGGTGACGGTGACGATCGCCGACGGCGAACCGGTGTCGGGGAAGCGCCGTCCGTCGGCGGAAACCGCCATCCACACCGCCATCTATCGGGCCACCAATGCCGACGCGGTTGTGCACGTGCACCCGCCGCACGCGACAGCCCAGTCGATCGATGCGCGGGAGACGTTGCGGTTCAGCGGATATGAACTCATAAAGGGGCTCGGCGCGTCGGAAATGATTGACATTCCGGTGTTCGACAATCACGCCGACGTCACCCGCATCGGCGCCGACATCGAGCGCCACCTGACCGAGAACCCCGCTGCCGCACCAGTGCTCGTCATCGCCGGCCACGGAATCACCGCGTGGGGCGCCACCCTCGCGCAGGCCCGCGACCGCGCGGAGTGCCTCGAAGGCATTTGTGAGCTGGCGACGCTGACCGGCCGTCGCGAAGTCGGGAGGAGTCGGGTGACATGACGCTGCTGCAGATCATGGCCGACAGCGATGCCGCCGAGGTGCGGGTGCGTACCGATAACGCGGAAGTTATCGGCACCGAATTGGCAAGGCGCGGAATAGCCTTCGACCACTGGCCGGCGATGCCCGGTCTGGAAGCGACCACGCCGACCGCCGACATCCTGGCCCACTACCGCGGACGCGTCGCTGACCTGAACGCCGATGGCCGCTACAAGTTCATCGACGTGATACGCCTGCAACCCGACGAGGGTGACCCGGATTGGGCAGCCAAGGCCGCGGAGGTCCGCGGCAAGTTCCTGGCCGAGCATCGCCACGCCGAGGATGAAGTGCGCTTCTTCGTTACCGGCCGTGGGTGTTTCTACCTGCACCTCGAGCCGGAAGTGGTCGCGGTGGTGTGCGAGGGTGGTGATCTGTTGTCGGTGCCGGCGGGCACCAGGCATTGGTTCGACATGGGTGTGCGCCCCGACTTCGTGGCGATCCGGTTCTTCGAGGAGCAGGAGGGCTGGATCGGCGACTTCACCGGCGACCCGATCGGCCAACGCTTTCCCAGCCTCGATCAGCTTGTCGCGGCGTGATAGAAGCAGTCGTCCTCGACATCGAGGGCACCACCAGTCCAACGAGTTCGGTGCGTGAAGATATGTACGGCTATACCCGGCAGCATCTGGCGCGGTGGCTGGCCGATAATCGAAGCGGCGCGGCGCAATCCGTTCTCGCCGGTGCCCGCGAGCTCGCGGAACGACCTGACGCCGACACCGCCGAGATCGCCGAAATAATGTGTGGCTGGCTGGATTCCGATGTCAAGGCCGAACCGCTCAAGACGGCCCAAGGCCTGATCTGCGCCGAGGGATTTCGCAGCGGCGATCTGCACGGTGAGTTCTTCGATGACGTACGGCCGGCACTGCTCGCCTGGCACGCCGACGGCATTTCGCTATCGGTCTTTTCGTCGGGTTCGGTTCGTAATCAACAAGACTGGTTCACTTACGCCCGCGACGGGGAGATGGCTTCACTGATCAGTAGTTGGTTCGATCTGACCACCGCCGGGCCCAAACGCGAGGGCGCGTCATACCGCCGAATCGCCGACGAGATCGGCCTGCCTGGCGGGAACATCCTCTTTCTTTCCGATCATCCCGACGAACTCGATGCCGCGATCTCGGCAGGATGGTCGGTGGTCGGCGTGGCCCGAGCCGGCGAGCCCAATTCCCCTCGGCCGCCGCATCGTTGGGTCGACTCGTTCGCCGATGTCGATCCGCGGGCCGGGTAGCCGGGCACGGTCATCACGCCAAGTTCTGCGCGCCCCACTCCCGCTCGGCGGCCAATCGGGCTGGAGTGCCGGCGGGCTGACTTTCGTCGTCACGACTGGCCAAGTTGACCAGTGCCCCGGCGAGGGCAAAGACCGGTATCCCGTGTCGCTCGCTGGCCGAGACCAACTCTCGGAAGGCTGCGTAGGTGCTGCAGCGGCGCCAACCAACAAGTATGCCGACCGCGGTGTCCAGAGCGCGCGTCGATCCGTTACGGCTATCCCTTGCTGTCGTATGACTTTCCAACCCCTGAGTCATGTGCCATCGACCTTCCTATTCCTGTCGCTATTCCTGTCGCGGCCAGTGTCAACCGTGCGACGCCTATGCGTCGGTCAGCGGCGCGTCGCAAAGCTCACTCTCGGCGCCGGATTCAGCTATTTTGTTGCGGGAGAAGGAAATCAATGACAACGACAGCGCAGGGGCGAACGGCGCATGATACTGAAGCGCGCCCGTGATCGCATCGCCTAATTGTAGGACATGGGGATGGCGAAGGTTTGGATTCGGCGTGTTCGGCTCGCCCGCGTTTTAAAGCTCGACAGTTAGGCCGCGGGTGCTCGGCGGAACCGGGCGACGAGCGGATACATCTGGCAGCCAAGGCAAATACCGAAGGCAGCGTTGAGGAACGAAGCGAACAGCGCGAAGGCCGTCGCGACCACGCCGACCACCGGCAGTGACGCCGCAAACCCGACGACCCCGACGACGGCGAAAACCAGTCCGACCAACTGTGCGAATTTCAGCGGCGGCACCGGTTCGCGTTCCTCCACCGGTCCGAGCCGCGGTGCGACGAGCTTGCGGAAAATGAGCCCGTAAGGACCGTTGCGTGGGCCGCGCAGGGCGGTGATCGCGAAGACGACGGCCTGAGCGGCCAGGATCACCGTGGCGGCGGGAATGCTGAACGTTGACACCGCCAACGTCGTCACGAGGACGGTGCTGGTGATCCATGCCGCGAACCGCGGACCCCGCACGTCTACTTGGGCCTGGTTTTGGGCACCGTCGGTCGACATCAATGCGCTCCTGTCGCTAGAGGTTGGGTCGAAAGCATCTAGTCACTGGTCTTTCCGGCTAACAGCGACTGCAATGCCGCTTGTAACTCGGGTCCCTTGGGCACGCCGGCGGTGCGGTAGTGCTGACGGCCGTCGGCGTCGAAGATGAACGTGGTGGGCAGCGATAACACCGAGAGCCGTTTGGCCGCAGCGGGATTCGCGTCCAAGTCCAATTCCACGTGCGCCACCTCGGGCAGGGCCGCGCACACCTGGTCAACCACCCGCCGCACCGCGGCGCACGGGCCACACCACTCGGCGCTGAAGTGGACGATGGTCGGGCCGGTGTCGGACAAGCCCAGATCCGAGGTGTCTTGCCGCGGTGCGGCGTCGTTCAATGCGGTCTGGCGTAACGTGCCCGAACGGCGATTGACCACCACGCCGACAGCGCTCGCGGCACCCAGCGCGGCTGCGGTCGCCGCAACCGCGACTATCAGAGTGCTCACCAGCGCACCATTCTCCTGCAGCTCCAACGATTTCTTGTCTCCACCGACGCAGTACCGAACAACCCCGCGCCCGCCGGCGCGTATTCCTCAGATGGAAAAGTCCTCGCCATACCAGACCCCCGCCTCGGGCGGCCGAATGACGCGCTCAGCCGGTTGCCCGGCCTGCGCGGCACCGTCGGAACCCCCGGCCTTGCCGTTACTCCTGGCTTCCAGCCTGGCCACCCGGGTGAGCAGCGACTGGAGGCTGACGCCGACCAGGTCGGGCAGCCTTGACTCGTCCTCGCTGGCCTTTGAGGGACGGCTGACGATCTGTCCGGGGACCCCGACCACGACGGAACTCGACGGGACCTCTTTGACCACGACGGCGTTGGCGCCGATGCGACTGCCGTCGCCGATCTTGATCGGGCCGAGCACCTTGGCGCCGGCGCCGATGGTGACGCGATCACCGACGGTGGGGTGCCGTTTGCCAGTGTCGGAGCCGGTCCCGCCGAGGGTGACCCCGTGAAAGATCGTGACGTCTTCACCCACCTCGGCGGTTTCGCCGATCACCACGCCGGTCGCGTGGTCGATGAACAGGCCGGGGCCGAGCACGGCACCGGGGTGAATCTCGACACCGGTGAAGATGCGCGTCAGCTCGGCCAGCGTCCGGGCCAGCACCCGTGCGCCGCGCTGCCACAACCAATGATTGATCCGATGAGCCCAAACGGCGTGCACGCCCGGATAGGCGAAGATGACCTCCAGCACGGTCGGCCGAGCGGGGTCCCGCTCCCGGGCCGCCTGGATGTCACGCCGGATGGCTGCCAACACGTCAGTCGCTCAGATCCTTGAACAGCACGGTGCTCAGGTAACGCTCGCCAAAATCGGGGAGTACCACGACGATCAGCTTCCCGGTGTTCTCCGGACGGCGCGCCACCTTCAGGGCCGCCGCTACGGCCGCACCCGAGGAAATGCCGACCAGCAGACCTTCCTCCCGGGCAAGCCGGCGCGCCAGCTCAAGCGATTCCTCGTTCTCGACGGTGACGACCTCGTCGACCAAGCCCAAGTCCAACACCGGCGGCACGAAGCCCGCGCCGATGCCCTGGATCGGGTGTGGCCCCTTCTGACCGCCGGAGAGCACCGGCGACGCGGAGGGTTCCACCGCAATGAACTGCGTGCCGGGCTTGCGTTCCTTGATGACCTGGGCGACGCCGGTGATGGTGCCGCCCGTTCCGATGCCGGATACGAAGATGTCGATCTTGCCGTCGGTGTCGTTCCACACCTCTTCCGCGGTGGTGACGGCGTGCACGGCAGGGTTGGCCGGGTTCTCGAACTGCTGCGGAATGAAGTACCGCTGATCAGTCTTGGCCAGCTCTTCGGCCTTGGCGATGGCACCGGGCATGCCCTCGGAGCCGGGGGTGAGGATGAGTTCAGCGCCGTAGGCGCGTAACAGCATGCGGCGCTCGAGACTCATCGTGTCCGGCATGGTGAGCACCAACTTGTAGCCGCGGGCGGCGGCCACCATCGCCAGGGCGATGCCGGTGTTTCCGCTCGTCGGCTCGAGAATGATGGTGTCCGGCCCGATCAAGCCCGCCTTCTCGGCCGCGTCGATCATTGCCACGCCGATCCGGTCCTTCACACTGTTGGCCGGATTGAACGATTCCAGCTTCGCGACCACGTCGGCGACGGCGCCGTCAGTGACCCGGCGCAGCCGAACCAGTGGGGTGTTTCCGATCAGTTGTGTGATGTTGTCGGCAATGGTCATCCACATTCTCCAACGAGGTCGGCGTGGGCCTGGTCCGCATCCCAGGCGATGTCAACTTCCATTGTCACGTGTGTGGGGGTGGTTAGTGCAACCGGCGTGAGGCGGTGTGACGGCCCAGCTAGCGCCACGCCCGTCAGGACGCGCCCGCTGAGCTGGTGCGACGTCGTGGCGGTGAGTGCCGTCGCCGACGCGCCGGGAGCGCAGCGCAGATAGAAATCGGTGCCCGGTTCGATCGGCTCCGTGATCGGGACACCGTCCGCGTCGACGACTTCGCTGCCGGCCGCGGCGGTCACCCGCAGCGGGACGCGCACTCCGAAGGGCCCCACTAGCCTGGACCCGGCCTCCCACTCGGCGACCGCAGCCTCGTCAACCAGCGGGTTTCGGTTTTCCCGAGCCGCGGTGAACGCCCCGGCCAGCAAGTAGTTGTAAAGGTGCACGATGCGGTCGGAGTTGCGGTAGTGCCCCGAACCGGTCAGCCAGAAATCGACATGGTCGATGTCGAGCGAAGCGGTCGTGCGGCCGGAATCTGCGCCGGCGGGAACCAGTCGGTAGTAGCGGTAGCCCAGGGCGCCACGCGAACGGCTGCTGGTCGACAGGGTGCTGCCAACTCCGAGGGTCTTCTGATAGCGGCCCTTGCCGGCGTCCGTGGTCAGCTGTGAACCGGAGACATCGTGCCAGGCCAGCCCGTCAGCCGACTTTTGCAGCCGCACGCTGGTTTCCGACGCGGTCCACAACGAGTAGCCACCCAGCTGCGGTTGACCGTCGAACTCGAAGGTGAGCACCGGGCCTGGGCCGCGGTGCACGGCGACGGGCGCATTCAGGGGACGGGTGTCGAGTGTCATGCCGTTGGTGAAGTACCAGATGGCGGCCTGCGTCCCCGCGATGGCCTCGTGTTCGCTGATGTTGCCGGGGCCAAGGGGATACCCCGCGTCGCGCAGCCGCCGGCTGAGGTCGGCGATCGAACGCATCGGAAAGGAGTGGCGCAGTATCCACTCGACCTCGGCCTCGCAGCCCCGAGTGCTCAGGTGCGGCAGCGCCGACCAGGTGCCCAGGCGATACGGCGACGGGTGGTGCGGGGCGATGCCCATGAAGTCCAGCGAGTACGCCTGCAGATTGGGATGCAGCCTGATCAGGTCGGTACGCGCGGTGGTGCCGTCGGTGAACACCACCTTGTCGACGGTGTGGGAGTAGGTGCCACCCCGATAGCGGGTCATGCGGCTCGGCTCGTTGGCCGGTCGCACCCGGATGCGGCGACGGGTTGTCACCGGAGCCGCGAGGCGGCTGGGTCGGGAAAGCGGCGCGGAAAGCACGGTCATAGCTGGCTGATCTTCCTCAAAGAATTTGGCTGCGCATCACCGTGCCGCCGGGCGGTGTGCCATACCGCCGCCTGCGGGGGGAGCGCGAGGGTAGCTGAGGGGCTAAAAGATCAACAGCAACAACAACAAGGCATCACGAGGCAGCGCGAAGGAACGAAGCGCGGCTGAAGGGCCTGTTGCATAGGGCCACTATAGGGCATCCGGGATTTAGGCTGTTTCAATCATGGTTGGTTAAAGGTTTGTGTGTGAACGTTGCAGTCCCTTACCCTCGCTGGGCGCTGGCACTCGATGTGGGGCAAGATAGGTCCTGCGCCAGTAGCTTTCGCTTAAAATCGACGTGATTTAAAAGGTGGAGGGAAGGACCAACATGACTTCGGCTGCGCAAGGGGCTCAGAACGAGTCTCAAGCCCTTGGTGATCTCGCTGCCCGGCAGCTCGCCAATGCGACCAAGACCGTCCCCCAGCTTTCCACGATCACCCCGCGGTTTTTGCTGCACCTACTCAGCTGGGTGCCGGTGGAAGCGGGCATTTACCGCGTCAACCGCGTCGTCAACCCGGAGCAGGTCGCCGTCAAGGCGGAGTCTGGGGCCAGCGGCATCGAAGAGCCGTTGCCCGAGACCTACGTCGACTACGAGACCAGCCCGCGCGAGTACACGCTGCGCAGCATCTCCACGCTGCTCGATGTACACACCCGCGTCTCCGACCTATACTCCAGCCCCCACGACCAGATCACCCAGCAGCTGCGGCTGACCATCGAGACGATCAAAGAGCGTCAGGAGTCGGAGCTGGTCAACAACCCCGAGTACGGGTTGCTCTCCCAGGTGACTCCCGAACAAACCATCCAGACGCTGGGCGGCGCGCCTACTCCCGATGACCTGGATGCGCTGATCACCAAGGTCTGGAAGACCCCGAGCTTTTTCCTGACGCACCCGCTGGGCGTCGCCGCGTTCGGCCGCGAGGCCACCTACCGCGGCGTGCCACCCGTCGTCGTGAACCTGTTCGGTGCCCAGTTCATCACCTGGCGCGGCATCCCGATCGTTCCGTCGGACAAGGTGCCCGTGGAGGACGGCAAGACCAAGTTCATCCTGGTGCGCACCGGCGAGGAGCGCCAAGGCGTGGTGGGTCTGTTCCAGCCTGGACTCGTCGGGGAGCAGGCACCGGGCCTGTCGGTGCGGTTCACCGGCATCAACCAGTCGGCGATCGCCACCTACCTGGTCACGCTGTACACGTCCCTCGCTGTGCTCACCGACGACGCGCTGGGCGTGCTCGACGACGTCGCTGTGGACCAGTTCCATGAGTACAAGTGAGTACCGCTCGGTAGACGCCGAAAGCGACCTTCCCGTCAGCGCGGCTGAGCTGGCCGCGCTCGCCAGCCAGCTGTACGCGGCGAGTATCCGGCCAGGGCCGGACAGCCCGCCGCAGACGGCGCCGCTGGCGCCCCGTGGGAACGCACCCGACACGACGTCGGCGGCCTCCCTGGGCCGTACGGCGGGAGGTGCCTCCGACCCACTCACCGCGGGCGTGCCGGCAATAGCCTTCACCGATACGTATGTGCCCGCGCCTTCCTCACCGGGGCCGGAAGCCACGCCTCCCGGAGTGGTGCCGGTGGCGCCGCGCGGCAACCTGCCGGACTCCACGGCGGCCCCGACGGCGGCCTCCGCCGCGGCCGGGGTGGCTGATCCGCTACTTCCGCCCGGTGTCGGCGACCTCACCGCCTTCGCGGTGCCAACCGAGGGCATTGTGCCGACGGTGCCCGGCGTCCTGGCAGGGGCTGCACCCACCGCCCCGGTCGCGCCACGTGGATCGGCTCCTGGCTGGCTGCCCTCAGCTCCTTCCGTCGGTGACCTGGGCTGGTCCGACGCGCCGACACTCGTGCCCGGTAGGGATGAGGGCAACTACCACTTTCTGAGTCGGCCGGAGGTCGCCTCGGAGCCGGTGCCGGATTTGCCGGACCAGCACGAGGTTTTCGACGTCAACGCCGTGCGGGCGGATTTCCCGATCCTGAAGGAGACCGTCAACGGCAAGCCGCTGATCTGGTTCGACAACGCCGCGACCACCCAGAAGCCGCAGGTGGTCATCGACCGGCTGGCGTACTTCTACGCCCACGAAAACTCCAACATTCACCGGGCGGCACACGAACTGGCGGCGCGCGCGACCGACGCGTATGAAGAGGCACGCGAAACGGTGCGCCGCTTCATCGGCGCTCCCAGGGCCGAACAGAACATCTTCGTGCGCGGCACCACCGAAGCCATCAACCTGGTGGCCTACGCGTGGGGCGGCAAGCACCTGAAGCGGGGCGACGAGATCGTCATCACGCATCTGGAGCACCACGCCAATATCGTTCCGTGGCAACTGCTTTCGCAGCAGACCGGAGCAATCTTGAAGGTCGCGCCCGTCGACGAGGCGGGCAATCTGCTGCTCTCGGAGTTCGAGGACCTGCTCGGACCGAGAACCAAACTGGTGGCCGCCACCCAGGTGTCCAATGCATTGGGCACCGTGACGCCGGTGGAAAAGATCGTCGAACTGGGCCACCGCTATGGCGCGCGCGTCCTCATCGACGGCGCCCAGTCGATCCCGCACCTGCCCATCAATGTCGCCGAACTCGGGGTCGACTTCTTCGTGTTCTCCGGTCACAAGATCTATGGCCCCACCGGCATCGGGGTGCTGTATGGGTCCGAGGATGCCCTCGAAGAAACTCCGCCATGGCAGGGCGGCGGCAACATGATCGCCGACGTCACCCTGGAGCGGTCGCTGTACCAGGGCATCCCGAACAAGTTCGAGGCCGGAACCGGCAACATCGCCGACGCGGTCGGGCTGGCCGAGGCGCTGCGCTACGTCGAACGGGTGGGCATCGAGCGCATCTCGGCCTACGAGCATTCACTGCTGGAATACGCCACGCCTCGGTTGGCCGACATCCCCGGTGTTCGACTGGTGGGCATGGCGACCGAGAAGGCCAGTGTGCTGTCCTTCGTGCTGGCCGGGCACGAGCCACTCGAAGTCGGCAAGGCGCTCAACGCCGAGGGCATCGCGGTGCGTGCGGGCCACCACTGTGCCCAGCCGATTCTGCGTCGCTATGGTCTGGAGGCGACGGTGCGCCCGTCGTTCGCCTTCTACAACACCTTCGAAGAGATCGATGTTTTCCTGCGCGCGGTGCGCCGGATCGCCGAAGGCGGCACGAACGTAGGCTGAACCGCCCACGCATTCCACAGTTGTTCTCTGGTTGATTGCAAACCTGGGAATCGATTTGCGTTGCTCGTAAGCTGGCGGCGTGTTTCTATCCGCAATTAGACGGCGTTGTGTCGATCCTGGCTGCGGATATCGTTAAGCCATTGCGGGACAAGGAATTCCACGTAGCGAATCCATTTGTTGAGTAGACGTAAAAGAGGGTCTGGTATGAGACGCACGCAGTTGTGGACCACCCTGGGGAGTACATCGACCCGATGAATACCGCCACCATTGCGAAGCCCATGCAGGCGCTGGGTGAGTTTTTTCAGCTCTGCGCGGAGACGTTCCTGGTGATGGTGCGACGTCCGTGGGCCTGGCGTGAAATTCTCGAACAAATTTGGTTCGTGGCCCGGGTGTCGATCTTTCCGACCATCATGCTGTCGATTCCCTACACCGTGCTCATCGTGTTCGTCCTCAACATCTTGCTCGTCGAGATCGGTGCGGGCGACCTGTCCGGAGCGGGGGCGGGACTCGCGTCCGTGACGCAGGTTGGTCCCGTCGTCACAGCGATGGTCGTCTCCGGTGCCGGCTCGACGGCCATGTGCGCGGACCTGGGGGCGCGCAAGATTCGCGAGGAAATCGACGCGATGCAGGTGATCGGGGTCAACCCGGTCCAGGCGCTGGTGGTCCCGCGCGTCCTGGCCGCCACATTCGTTGCTGTGCTTCTCTATTCAGTCGTCGCGGTCACCGGACTGGTCGGCAGCTACATCTTTGTGGTGTACGTGCAGCACGTCACGCCGGGCGCCTTTGTCGCGGGAATGACGTTGCTCGTGGGCCTGCCGCAAGTGGTGATTTCGCTCATTAAAGCCACTCTGTTCGGAATCTCGGCCGGCCTGATTGCCTGCTACAAGGGACTTTCGGCGGGTGGCGGCCCCGCCGGCGTAGGTAGCGCGGTGAATGAAACCGTGGTCTTCTCGTTCATGGCTTTGTTCTTCATCAACATCTTGACGACTGCGCTTGGGGTAAAGGTGACCGCCAAGTGACTCGCGCCAACGAGGTTGCGGAGCGAAGCGACGAGGTAGGTCCGCTTCCCCCGGCGCAGGGGAGAACGGCGCCCGCGAGCCGGCCGGCAGTGCAGGAGCCGTCGTGGTTCGCCACGGTCGGCCCGAGGTTGGTGGCCGCCACGCGCAGGATCGGCGAACAGACCGCCTTCTACGGACAGTCCTTGGCCAACACCGGCGACGCGGTGCGCCGCTACCCCGGAGAGCTGCTGCGGCTGATCGCCGAGATGGGAATGGGCACCGGGGCACTCGCGGTGATCGGCGGCACCGTCGGCATCATCGGCTTTCTCACGCTGACCACCGGAGCCCTGGTCGCGGTCCAGGGTTACGACACGCTGTCCAACGTAGGTGTGGAGGCACTGACCGGCTTTCTCTCGGCGTTCCTGAACGTTCGGATGATCGCGCCGTGCACCGCGGGCGTGGCACTGGCGGCCACGATCGGTGCGGGCGCGACGGCGCAGCTGGGCGCCATGCGGATCAACGAAGAGATTGACGCCCTAGAGGTGATGGGCATCCGCGCGGTCACCTACCTGGCGTCTACCCGCATCATCGCCGGTGTCTTCGTTGTCATCCCGCTCTACGCGGTGGCCGTGCTGGCGTCGTTCGTCGCCGCCAAATTCCTCACCATTGCCGTTTACGGCCAGTCTCGCGGCGTCTACGAGCACTATTTCGTGACGTTCCTGCATCCCACCGACCTGATGTGGTCGTTTCTGTCGGCGCTGACAATGGCCGCGGGTGTGATGGTTGTGCACACGTACTACGGTTTCACCGCGACGGGCGGCCCGGCCGGGGTGGGGGAGGCCGTCGGTCGTTCCGTGCGGTCGTCGATGATGGTCACCGCCTTTGTCTGCCTGATGATTTCGCTGTCCGTCTACGGTCAGCACGGCAACTTCAACCTGTCGGGATAGCTGCCATGCCCAATCGCAGTGACCGCGGCGCATTCCGGCTGAACCGAACGCGCGTCAGCAAGATCGATCCGATCTGGTATGCGCCAACGCTGTTCATCGTCATCGCCGGTCTCGTTGCGCTGACCGCGGCATCGTTCTCCGGCGAATTCGAGAGTTTCGTCCCACTCACGGTGGTCTCGGACCGAGCGGGACTGGTGATGGAAAACGGCGCCAAGGTGAAGCTGCGCGGTGTGCAGGTGGGACAGGTGGCGTCGATCGGCACGGACACGAAAACAGCTCAGCTGAAACTGAAGATCTATCCGGACGTATTCAAGTATCTGCCGAGCGACGTCGAGGCCGAGATCAAATCGACGACCGCGTTTGGGGCCAAGTTCGTCGATCTCATCGTGCCCGACCACCACAGTTCGGTGGCTTTGAAGCCCGGCGCAATCCTGCGCTCCCGCAATGTGACCGTCGAAGTCAACACCGTTTTCGAGAACCTGCAAGCGGTGGTCCAGGCCCTTGACCCAGCCAAGCTGAACGCGGTGCTGTCCGCTTTCGCGCAATCGGTGCGTGGCAAGGGCGATCGGATCGGACATGCCATCACCGATGCCAACAAGGTGCTGTTGGCGGTCAACCCCCGGCTGGGCACCGTTCACGAGGATTGGCGCCTCTTCCGCAAGACCATGGCCACCTATTCCGCTGCGGCGCCGGACATCCTGTCGATCCTTAGTTCGTTCACGACCACCAGCGACACCATCACCGCGAATCAGCAGTCGTTGGATGCGCTGCTGTTGTCGACCATCGGCTTCAGCCAGACCGGAATCAACCTCATCGGTCGCAACGAATCGAACATCGTGAACGCCATCAACCTGCTCGATCCGACCACCAAACTGCTGGAGTTGTATTCGCCGACCTATACCTGCCTGTTCCAGGGTGCGCAGTGGTATGTGGAGCACGGTGGCCGGGAAACCTTGGGCGGCAACGGTTATTCGTTCATCATGGACGCCGGCATGCTCTTCGGCGACGACCCGTACCGGTACCCGAAGCACCTGCCAAAGGTCAACGCGAAGGGCGGTCCCGGCGGAAAGCCCAGTTGCGGTTCGCTGCCCGACCCCAGCGCAAACTACCCGGTCAAGGCTCTGGTCACCGATACCGGTTGGGGCACCGAGCCAAATGAGATCCGCACCAACATGGCCGTCGGAAATCCCTGGTGGTCCAACTACTTCCCAACGACCAAGAACCCGCCGGAACCGCCGCGCTACTTCTTCCGTGGGGGCACGCCACCGCCATGAGTAAAGGAAGGCAGAGCCTCTGGAAGATCTGGGCGCGCGTCGCGTTGTTCACCGCGGTGTGCCTGGTGTTCACGTTTGCGTTGATCACGGTGTTCGGACAGTTTCGCTTCGAAGACCGGGTCGGCTATCACGCGGTGTTCACCAATATTTCAGGGCTGAAGTCCGGCAACTTCGTGCGCATCGCCGGTGCGGAGGTCGGCAAGGTCGGCGACATCACCCTGCACCGCGACGGCACGGTGACCGTCGATTTCGCGGTGGACAAGAAACTGCGACTCACCGAAGGCACCCGGGCCGTGGTGCGCTACGAAAACCTGATCGGTGACCGGTTTCTCGCTCTCGAACAGGGTGCCGGGTCGCCGCACCGACTGGCGCCGGGCGCAACCATTCCGCTGGCGCGGACGTCGCCGGCGCTGGACATCGACGCATTGATCGGCGGGTTCCGGCCACTGTTCCGCGCGCTGGACCCAGACCAGGTCAACGCGCTCTCGGGGCAACTGTTGCGCGTCTTTCAGGGACAGGGCGGCACCCTGTCGTCGGTGCTGGCACAGACCGCGTCGCTGACCTCGACGCTGGCGGGGCGTAGCGAACTCATCGGCGAGCTGATCACCAACTTGAACACCGTGCTGCACACCTTCGCCACTCGCGACCGCGAATTCGCCGACGGCCTGGACAAACTGGTCGAATTTGTGGACGGTCTGGCAGAGCGCAAGACCGACATCGCCAACGGGCTGGCATACATCAACGCGGCGACCGGGTCGATCGCCGACCTACTCGTGCAGGCGCGCCAGCCGATCAAGGAGTTGGTACACGAGACCGACCGCGCGTCGGGTCAGATTCTTGCCGACGGTGAGTATGTCGACAACCTGCTCAGGTCGCTGCCCGACGTTTATCAAGTCCTGTCCAGACAAGGTCTGACGGGTGACTATTTCGGCTTCTACTTCTGCGAGGTCTTGCTCAAGGTGAACGGCAAAGGAGGGAACCCGATCTACGTGAAGCTGGTTGGCCAGCCCTCCGGACGGTGCACGCCGCAATGAGCCGGTTCAGAGGCAAGCCGGGCAAGAATCGCAACCCGGTCGTCCTGGGAGCGATGGGCGCCGTGATCGTCCTGTGCGCGGTCTTCATCGCCTTCCAATACGACAAGTTGCCGTTCGTCAACAACTACGACAACTACGCGGCGTATTTCTCCGAAGCCGGTGGCATCAAGCCCAGGAACCAGGTCCGGGTGTCCGGCGTTGGCGTGGGCCGGGTGTCCGATGTCCGCTTGGAAGGCAACAAGGTTCGGGTCGGTTTCACCGTCCGGAAGAACGTCGAGTTAGGCGATCGCACCGAAGCGGCCATCAAGACCGAGACCATTCTCGGGTCCAAGATGCTGGAGCTGACCCCGCGCGGCGGCGGTCGCCTGCGCGGCCCGATCCCGCTGGAACGCACCACCTCGCCCTACGACCTGCCCGATGCGTTGGGAGACTTGACCACTCAGATCAGTGGCCTTGACACCATCCAGCTGTCAAAGGCGCTGACGACGTTGGGGGACACCCTCAAGGAGACACCGCCGAACCTGCGGCCGGCGCTCGAGGGTGTCGCCCGGTTCTCGGAAACCCTCAACAGTCGCGACGCGCAGCTGCGCAGTCTGCTGGCGAACGCCAACGGTGTCAGCACGGTATTGGGTCGCCGCAGCCAGCAGATCGCCGTTCTGGTCCAGAACTCCAACGCACTACTGACGGCGTTGCTGCAAGAGCGTGATTCGATCGACGCCCTGATGAACAACATCACCGCGGTTTCGCACCAGATTTCTGGGCTCGTCGATGAAAACCGCACCCAGCTCAAGCCGGCGCTCGACAAGCTCAACGGCGTGCTCGAGGTCCTCGACAACCGTAAAGAGGAAATCCAAAGGACCTTGCCGAAGTTCAAGCGGTATGCCATGTCGTTCGGCGAGGTGCTGGGCTCCGGGCCGTTCTTCAAGGCTTACGTCGCGAACCTGATCCCCGGCCAGCTGAGCGGTCCGATCCTCGACTCGCGCATGTATGACCGGTATCTGGACCCCAACCAACACCTGCCGTCGGAGTCCGTCGACCCGCCGACCGGAAGTCCGCCCGTCCCACCGGAACTCGCCCCGGTGCCGATTTGGTCTCAGCCGCCCTCGCCGGCGCCCAGGCCGGGGCCGCCGCCGGACTATGTGCCACCCGATCGGGGGGCGCCGTGAACATCAGCCGGAGCCTCATTCGCCGAGCCACGGCGGTCACCTTGATCGCAACCCTCGTTTTCGCTTCGTTTCTGGTCGGCAAGAGCCTGTGGAAACACGTTGATACGAACACCTATTCGGCGTATTTCCAGAACGCCAACGGCTTGTTCGTCGGCGACGAGATTCGCATCCTCGGCGTCGCGGTCGGCACGGTGGACAAGATCGAGCCGCAGCCCACGAGCTCGAAAGTGACCTTCTCCGTCGACAAGCAGTACCCGATCCCGGCCGATGCCCGCGCCGCGATCCTGTCGCCGTCGTTGGTGACCGCGCGGGCGATTCAGCTCGTCCCCGCCTACTCCGGTGGCCCCACCTTGGCCTCCGGGGCAGCCATTCCGCTGAGTCGTACCGCGGTGCCCGTCGAATGGGATGACTTCCGAAAGCAGTTGAAGGCGCTGACCGAGTCGCTGCAACCGGGTCCGGACGGCGTCAACTCGCTGGGCGAATTCATCAATGCCACCGCGGACAACGTGCGCGGCGAGGGGGAGACCGCGCGCGACACCATAATCAAGCTCTCCGAAGCGATTTCAGCGCTCGGCGATCACGCCGACGACATCTTCAGCACCGTACGCAATCTGCAACTGCTGGTATCGGCCCTGCACTCCAGCAGCGATCTGCTGGCGTCGTTCAACCGCAACCTGGCAAGTGTGACGACGGTGCTGTCCAACACCCCCAATGAGGTCGCCAACGCCCTGCAGGGCCTCGACGGGGCGTTGGCGGATGTGCGCGGCTTCCTCGCGGAGAACCGGGAATCGATGGGTGTCACGTTCGACCGGCTGAGTTCGATCACCACCGCGCTCAACGACAGCCGCGCCGACATCAAGCAGATTCTGCACGTGGTCCCGACGGTGTTTCAGAACTTCGTCAACATCTACCAGCCCGCGCAGGGCGCGATGAGCGGCATCATCGCGCTGAACAACTTCGCCGACATCCAGCAATGGATCTGCAGCTCAATCGAAGCGGCGGCCAGGCGGGGCTTGGATCGGGTGGCGAAGCTCTGCATGCAGTATGTCGAGCCGATCATCAAGAACCGCATCTACAACTTCTTGCCGTTCGGGCTCAACCCTTTTGTCGGCCCGCAGGCCCGACCCAACGAGATCACTTACAGCGAAGAGAGACTTCGTCCCGACTTCGTGCCCCCAGAGCCGCCCGCACCGCCCGCGGCCCCCGAGGCATTGCCCGCCGAGCAGGCTGCGGTGCCCCCTCCCGCGCCGGGGCCGGTCGTCGTGGACCCGAGCCTAGGTCTGCAGGGGCTGATGGTTCCGCAGGGGCCCCACTCATGAGGCGCGCCATCGTCGTTGTACTGAGCGTTGCGTCCATCGCCGTGCTGCCGGGCTGCGCCGGTTGGCACGGCCTGAACTCGTTGACCCTCCCGGGGACCGCGGGTGGGGGACCGGGCTCCTACACCATCCAGGCGCAGCTGCCCGATGTGGTGAACATCCAGGAAAACACCCGGGTTCGGGTCGACGACGTCAACATCGGCAACGTCACCAAGATCGAGGTGCAGGACTGGCACGCGCTGGTAACCATGCGCATCAACGGCGATGTGCACCTGCCGGCCAACGCCACCGCCAAGATCGGCCAGACCAGCCTGCTGGGTTCGATGCACGTCGAACTTGCGCCACCCAAGGATGAGCCGCCCGTGGGCGAACTCAAAGACGGTTCGCTCATTCCGTTGTCGCACGCGAGCATGTACCCGACCACCGAGCAGACCCTGGCATCCGTCTCGGTGCTGCTGAATGGCGGCGGGTTGGCGCAACTGCAGGAAATCACGCAGGCCGTCGCAAAAGCGTTCGCGGGCCGTGAAAACGACATGCGCAGCTTGTTGCAGCAGATCGACGAGTTCATCGCGGGCACGAATGAGCAGACCGACGACATCATCGGCGCCGCCGAGAATCTCAACGCGCTGGCCGGCCAGTTCGCCGCCAAGGACGAGGCCGTCGACAAGGCGCTGACCAGCGTGCCCAAAGCGTTGGCGGTTCTGGCCAAGGAGCGCGAACAGATTGCCGATGCGATCGATCAGCTCGGCAAGTTCAGCGCGATCGCGGCGGACGTCCTGCACCAGAGCAAGGAATCTCTGGTGAACAATCTGCGCCAATTCGCGCCGGTGCTACGGCGGCTCGCGGACGCCGGTCCGTCGCTGACCAAGGGCCTGGACGGGTTGGCAACGTATCCCTGGCCGACGTCCACGGTGACCAACTGGTTCCGTGGCGACTACGCCAACCTGACCATGATCGTCGACCTGACCCTGAGCCGGATAGATACCGGCATATTCACCGGCACTCGCTGGGAAGGCAACATGACGCGCTTGGAACTGCAGTGGGGCCGCACGATCGGCATGCAGCCGAGCCCGGCCACCGCCGGCAACCCGCTGACCTTCCCTTACCACTTCGAGAGTTACTGATGCTGCGCCTGAACCGCAAGACCTGGATCCAATTGGCAGTTCTGTCATTGGTGACGGTGTTGTCTTGTGGTGCAATGATTTTCAACTACATGCGGTTGCCGGAGACGTTGTTCGGGGTGGGCGAGTACACCGTGACGGTCGACTTGAAGGAGTCGGGCGGGCTGTACGAAAACGCCGTCGTCACCTACCGCGGCACCGACGTGGGTCAGGTCAAGTCGGTCAACGTCACCGCCGACGGCGTGCAAGCGGTGCTCGCCATGCGATCCAGCGTGCAGGTGCCGTCCGACGTAAAGGCATCGGTGCACAGCCGTTCGGCGGTGGGAGAGCAGTACATCGAGCTGACCCCGCTGCCCGGCAAGGATCTCGAGCATTCCCGCCAACTGCGTGCCGGGGACAAGATTCCCGCCGGCAATGTCGACGTGCCCATCGACATCGGACTTCTGCTCGACATGACTAACCGAGCGTTACAGGCCATTCCGCGGGAGAACCTGCGCACGGTGATGAACGAGTCCGATCGGGCGGTCGGCGGCCTCGGGCCCGAGTTGTCCCGGATCGTCGACGGGTCGGCGGCGCTGGCGATCTCCGGCGGGCGCAACGTCGACTCGCTCGCCACTCTGATCGACCAGGCCCCACCGGTGTTGAACTCCCAGGTGCAGACCTCGGAGGCGATCGCCACCTGGGCGGCGCAAACCGCCGCGATCACGGCCCAGTTCAAGGCGCAGGATGCGGCGCTGCGTGACCTGATGACGCAGGGCAGCGAAGGCCTGGAGGAAGGTCGGGCGCTGTTCGATCGGGTCGCTCCGGCATTGCCGGTGTTGATGGCCAACCTGGTCAGCCTCGGGGACATCGCCGTCGTCTACCGCCACGACATCGAGCAGATCCTGGTGCTGCTCCCGCAGGGCATCGCCGTCATGGCCGGTTCCCTGGTGCCGAACACCGGCACCAAGCAGGACTACCGCGGCTTCTATCTCGATTTCAATCTCAACATGAACTTGCCCCCACCGTGCACCACCGGCTTCCTGCCGCCGACGCAGCGACGCGCGCCGTCCAACGTCGACGCTCCCGACCGGCCCGCCGCGGACCTGTACTGCCGGATACCGCAAGACTCGGAACTCAATGTCCGTGGCGCACGCAACATTCCATGCGAGACCAAGCCGTGGAAGCGGGCACCCACCGTCGAGCTGTGTGAAAGCGACGAAGAGTACGTACCGCTCAACGACGGTTACAACTGGAAAGGTGACCCCAACGCCACTTACAGCGGCCAGGGCGTGCCACAGTATCCGCCGGGACAAGATCCGCGCCTACCACCGCCGCGGGGCACCGCGCCGGCGCCCCCGCCGGTAGCCCCCCCGATAGCCCCGCCAGTAGCCGTGGCCACCTACGACCCGGCCTCCGGTGACTACGTCGGACCCGACGGGCACCGGTACACCGAAGCCGATTTGGCGCACCCGCGTGCCAAGAACTGGCAATCACTCTTGGTGCCAACACCGTGAGCCATTGCGGTGAGTGAGGAGCAACATGGCCGACGAACCTGACACCCCGGATGTCGAAGTCGATGACGTCACCGAATCCGTGGACGTTACCGAGGCTGAAGACGTTGAAGACACCGACCTCGACGAGGTCGACGAAGTCCAAGAGGCGGACGAGTCCGACGAGGGCGAGGGCACGTCCACCGACCGGCCCGCGCGCCGGCGCCCCACCCCGGTCGTCTGGGCACTGGTCGCTTCCGGTTTCATCGTGGCACTGCTGATCGGATTGACCGGCTGGTATGGATACCGCGCCTACCACGAGCATGAGGCCAAGGCGCAGCGCGAATTGTTCTTGGCCGCCGCACGTCAGGGAGCGGTGAACCTGACAACCATCGACTACACCGAAGTCGACACCGACGTACAGCGGATCCTGGACTCGTCCACCGGAGCGTTCCGGGACGACTTCGAGCGGCGGGCCGCTCCGTTCGTCGAACTCGTCAAGGCGGCGCAGTCGAAGTCAGAAGGCACGGTCACCGAGGCCGGATTGGAAGAGCAGCACGGTGATTCGGCTCAGGTGCTGGTGGCGGTCGCGGTGAAGTCGCGCACCGCCGCCGGCGAGGAGGCACCAAGGGAATGGCGGATGCGAATAGAGGTCAAGGCCGTCGGCGACGACGCCAAGATGTCGAGCGTGGTGTTCGTGCCATGACGACCGTGAGCGAAAGGACCGACGGCGCTAGCACCACTTCGAGCTACCCGGATCTGGAACCGACAGCCGAAAGCGCGTTGCCGCAGGAAGATTCGGACGAAACCCAGATCGACACCGTGACCGAGGTTGCCGAGGCCGACGCCGACGAGGACCCGAAGGCGGAAGAATCCGACGCCGATGAGGACGACTCCGATGAGGCGTTGGACGCTGAGTCCGAGACCGAGACCGCTGGGGAAAAACCGCCGATCGCATGGTCACGGGTGCTGGCGTACGGGGTGCTACCCGGTCTTGCGTTGGTCCTGGCTCTGACGGCTGGCTACTTCCGATGGGTAGCCGTATCGGAGGCCGATGCCGCTCAGGCGCGCAGCGAGACCGTGCGGATCGCCAGCGAGGACGCGGTCGCGTTGCTGTCATACAAGGCGGACACCGCCGAAAAGGAACTTGGCGCGGCGCGCGAACGACTGACGGGTGACTTCAAGGACGCATACACGTCCCTGACGCGCCAGGTCGTCATTCCGGGCGCGAAGGAAAAGCACATCTCGGCCGTGGCGAAAGTCAATGCCGCCGCGTCGGTGTCGGCCACCGAGAACCACGCGGTCGTGCTGTTGTTCGTCAATCAAACGGTGACGATGGGCGAGGGTGGCACTCCTACGGATACCCAGCCCGTCATTCGGGTGACGTTAGAGAAAGTCGATGGCAAATGGCTGGTTTCGCACTTCGACCCGGTATGACCCCCGGTAAGACCCATAGCCTTGGCGCCCTGACAGCACTGCCGGTGGCCGTAATCCTCACGGTAACAGGGGTATTGGCGGCCCCAGTCGCTCATGCCGACAACAAGCGGCTCAACGACAGTGTCGTCTCGGCCGTCTACACCATTCAGCACCAGGCCGGCTGCACCAACGATGTCATCCCGAACAACTCGCTGACCCTGGCCGCTCAATGGCACGCCGACGACATGATGAACAACCGAAGCATCAACGACGACATCGGATCCGACGGATCGACGCCGCAGGACCGGGCCAATGCCGCCGGGTTTCGCGGCCGGGTAACCGAGACGGTGGCGACCAACCCGGCCTTGTCGATCAGCAGCCTCGAGCTGGTCAAACAGTGGTACTACGACGACTATTCGATGTCCATCATCAGGGACTGCGCCAACACCGCCATCGGAGTGTGGTCGGTGAACAGCCTGGACCGCACCGTCGTGGTCGCCGTCTTTGGACAGCCGGCCCCGCGCTGAGAAAGGCCCGCGCATTATCGGCAGCAGCGGCAGGGGGAGCAGATGATTTTCGAGCAGCATTATCTGACCTGTCTCTCGCAAGCCTCGTACCTCGTCGGTGACGAGAGCACCGGCCGGGCCGTCGTGGTGGATCCACGCCGCGACGTCGGCGTGTACCTCGAGCAGGCGGCACAACTCGGCCTGCGTATCGAGCGGGTCATCGAGACGCACATTCACGCTGACTTCCTCAGTGGGCACCTGGAATTGGCCGCCGCGACCGGCGCGGTGATCTGCTACGGGGAGGCGGCCGAGGTCGAGTACCCCATTGAGCCACTGCGCGACGGGCAACGAATCTCATTGGGTGAGGTGACCTTTGAGATCCTCGCGACACCCGGTCACACCCCGGAGTCGATCTCCGTCGTGGTGTATGAGCACCCGGACGACGAGGTGCCCTACGGCGTGCTCACCGGTGACACGCTGTTCGTCGGTGACGTGGGGCGACCAGATCTGCTGGTGGGTGCAGGAATTTCGGCGGACAACCTCGCCCGCAGGCTCTACCAGTCGTTGCACGGGAAGCTGCTCAAGCTGCCCGATACGACACGAGTGTTTCCCGCGCATGGCGCCGGCTCTGCCTGCGGCAAGAACTTGTCCAGCGAGACCTGCTCCACCATCGGCGAACAGCGCCGCAGCAATTACGCGGCCAACATCACCGACGTGGACGCATTCGTCGCCTCGCTCACGTCGGACCAGGCGGTGCAACCGCGGTACTTCGAATACGACGCGCGGCGCAACCGACAGCAGCGCCAGCTGTTGAACGGCAAGCCACCGGACCTCTTGGCCATCGATGAGGTATGGACGCACGCCCAGGCCGGCGCGAACCTGCTCGACAGCCGCGGACCCGCCGACTTCGCGGCCGGACATTTGCGCGGGGCAGTCAACGTCAGCCTGGACGGGCGCTTCGCCGAGTGGGCCGGCGCCGTGTTGGACTACGACCGCGACATCGTTCTGGTCGGGGATCCCGCACAGGCGCTGGAGGCCCGAGTGCGCCTTGCCCGGGTGGGGTTGGACCGGGTGGTCGGTCAATTAGACGACCTTGCAACGGTTTTCGCGGTCCGCCCGGAGCTTGTTCAGCACACCCGCCGCCACACCGCCGATCAGCTTGGCCAGCTGCACGAATCGACACCCGACCTGCAGCTGGTCGACGTGCGCGGCAAGGGCGAGGTGGGCGACGGCACGATACCCGGAGCGCACCACATCCCGCTGCCGGCGCTGGCCGACTCCCTGGCCCAGCTCGACCGGGCGGCGCCGGTGGTGGCGTACTGCGCCAGCGGCACCCGCTCCATGATCGCCGCCAGCCTGCTTCAGGCGTCAGGCTTCGCCGACGTCGCGGACCTGTCCGGCGGTTTCGGCGCCTGGCAAGGGCATCAGTCGTAGGTGGGCCACCACATCGTGTCCTGGATGGCCTGTTTGACGTTGTCGTGCGTTCTTGTCGCGACTCCGTCGGCCACGGCGGCCTCATAGACGGCTTCGGCGACCGCCGCCGACGTGGACCGCAAGTCGCAAACATCGGGCAACAGCGAGTCGCCCGGATCCTTCGGGTTGGCCAGCAGCGCAATCGCTTTGGCAGCGGCGTGCAACATGCCCTGGGTCAGCAACCGAGCGCCGGAGATGATCACCCCGAGCCCGATGCCCGGGAAGACCAGCACATTGTTGGCCTGGCCGATGGTGTAAGTGACCCCGTTGTATTCCACCGGCGCGGCCGGGCTTCCGGTGGCGATGAGGGCCTTGCCCTTCGACCACTGCACGATGTCGACGGGCATGGCCTCCATCCGGGAGGTCGGGTTGGACAGTGGGAAGATCATCGGCCGCTCGCAGCAGGCCGTCATCGCCTCGACCACTTCTTGGGTGAACGCGCCGGACACCGCCGAGCTGCCGAGCAGGACGGTGGGGGAGGCCAACTTGATGGCCTCGAGCAGTCCCACCCGTTCCCCGGGCGCAACGCCCAGCTCTCTACGGTTCTTCGCGTAGGGCACCTGGAAGTCGCGCAGGTCCGCCATGTCGTCGAAGAGCAGGCCCTGCTTGTCGATGGCCCAGATCTGCGACTCGGCCTGCTCTATGGTGGCGCCGTCGGCGACGATGGCGTCCCTGATCTGATCGGCGACACCGATCCCGGCCGTGCCGGCGCCGAACACGATGATGCGTTGGTCGCGGAACCGAGTGCCGTTGGCCTCCGTCCCGCCGTCGACGGCGGCCACGACCACCGCGCCGGTCCCTTGCACGTCGTCGTTGAACACGCAGTATTTCGAGCCGTATTTCTGCAGGATCTTGCGCGCGTTCGCCGGGCCGAAGTCTTCGAAATGCAGCAGCGCCCGAGGAAACATCTGGTGCGCGGTTTCGATGTAGTGGTCGATGAACTTGTCGTATTCCTCGCCACGCCGTCGGCCATGGCGAACGCCCAGATAGAACGGATCCTGCAGTAGCTGTTCGTTGTCGGTGCCGACATCGAGTGACACCGCCAAGGTGCGGCGCGGGTCGATGCCGCCGCCGGCGGTGTACAAGGCCAATTTGCCCACCGCGATCTGGATGCCTCCGACGCCCCAGTCGCCGATACCCAGGATCGCCTCGGCGTCGGTGCACACGATCAGGTCGATGTCGTCGGGTCCTTGGCCGAGCGTTTCGAAGGCCGGGCCGACGTCCTCGGGTTGGTCGATGCTGAGGAAAAGTCCCCGTTGCCCGCGGTATTCGTCGGAGAACCGCTGGATGGCTTCCCCGACGGTGGGTGTGTACACCACCGGCATCAGCTCGGGCAGATGGTCGGTCAGCATCTTGAAGTACAGCAGTTCGTGGCGGTAGTGCAACTGCTCGAGCAGCAGATTGCGTCCCAAATCCGTTGCCATGGTTTGCAATTGGCGCCACACCCGCTCCGCCTGCTGCTCGAGCGTGAGTACCGCGGACGGAAGCCGCCCGGTCAGCCCCAGCCGTCGCCGCTCCTCATGGGTGAACCCGACCCCGCGATTGAGACTGGGTGTGGACAGCGCGGCGGGAAAACGTGGGACGTTGACATCGCCCATGACGACCTCCGGGGGTGACTTGCTCGCGTCAAGTCACCGTAACGTCAGTCGAGGCCGATGGGCGCTAAGTAAACGCGATGAATACCGCGATCAGACGCTCAGCGCGGCGTCCGCAGCGCTCGGGGTCGAGTTCTGCATCGAGCCGGCTGTTGAGGCGGGGGTAGCGTCGGCGGTCGAATCGTTAGCGGCGGCCATCTCACAGACGCACGGCGTAGCCCGCTTGCGCGACTCACGCCACAACTCAAACCCGCGCTTGCGCTTGATGTGCTGGGCGTAGACCCGGTCACACTGCGCTTGGGAGAATGCGAGATCCAGCTTGACGGGCAATCCCGCCCAGTCAACCCGGTCGAACGGCGAGGCCCCGTCGGACGGGGTGTCATCTGGCGCGGCGGCGCGTAGCTTGCATTGCAACGGGCATTCCCGAGTCACGACTGCATCCCTTCCCGCTAGTGCTAACTCGACTCTCGGGTGAATGCTGCGACTGAGATGTTTCCAGTGCTGGATTCGGGATGTTTCCGCCGTATTAACTCTTGTGCTAATAGACGTCGCGGTGGTACCGCTTGTCGGCGCTCAGTGCGCGGACGTAGGCCCGGGCATCGTCGGCCGCCAGCCTGCCGTGCTCGGCCACGATCTCGCACAGGACACGGTCGACGTCCTTGGCCATGGGGTCGGCGGTGCCGCAGACGTACAGCTGCGCGCCATCCTGCAGCCACTGCCACAGCTGGGCGCCGCGCTTGCGCATCAGGTGCTGCACGTAGACCTTGTCGCGCTGGTCACGCGAAAACGCGAGGTCCAGCTCGGTGAGCAGCCCGTCGGCGTGCATCGCCTCGATCTCGTCCCGGTAGTAGAAGTCGGTGGCGGCGTGCTGCTCCCCGAAGAACAGCCAGTTGGGTCCGGTGTGGCCGAGTGCGCGCCGCTCCTGCAGGAAGCCGCGGAAGGGTGCGATCCCGGTGCCCGGGCCGACCATGATCATCGGGGTCTCGGGATCGCTGGGCGGACGGAAATTCGACGGCCGGACGTACACCGCGATCTGATCGCCGGGGGAGCGGTCCGCGAGGTAGGTCGAGCAGACCCCGCGCCGCGGGACGCCCTTGAAGTTGTAGCGCACGGGCGAGACCGTCAGATGAATCTCGTTCGGGCTCACCTTGGGGCTGGAGGAGATCGAATACAGCCGCGGCTGCAGGGGTTTGAGGATGGCCAGCCACTCGTCGGCGGTCGCTCGCACCGGTAGCTGCGCGAGCAGGTCGACCGATTGGCGGCCCCAGGTCCAGTCGGCGAGGGCGGTCCTGTTCTCCGGACGCAGCAGGGCGGCCAGCTCGCTGTCACCGGAGCGTTGCTGCACGAACCTGAGCAGGTCCGGGCTGATGTGGGCGATCTCGAGCCGGTCGGTGAGTGCGGCACGCAGTGACATCGCCCCCTGGTTGGCCAGCTCGACCGTCGCTTCGCCGTCCAGGCCCGTCACCGTCAGCCATTCCTCGACCAGGTGGTCGCTGTTGCGCGGCCAGACCCCCAGCGTGTCGCCGGCCTCGTAGCTCAGTGCTGATTCCGGAAGATCAAACACCAACTGCCGCACATCTTTAGCCGACTGCGCCCGGGTGAGCGTGCAATTGCGCACCAGGTTGGTGAGCAAGGGCCGCTTCTTGGTGAACCGTGGCGAATCGGGTCGGGGCTGCTCCCGGGTCACGGTGACCGCCGGCCCACCCGGCACAGCCGGTCCATCCGGCTTACCCGTATCCGTCAGTGCGCGCAGGACCGCGTCCAACCAGCGTGCCGCGGCGTCCTCATAGTCGGGTTCGCAGTCCACCCGCTCGGCGATGCGGGTGGCCCCCAGCGCGGCGAGGCGCTCGTCGAGCTTGCGTCCGTAACCGCAGAAGTCGTGATAGTTGGAGTCGCCCAGTGCGAGAACGGCGTACCGGGTGCCGGCGAGGCGGGGCGCCTCGTCCGATGTCAACGTGTGCCAGAATCCGGCGCCGTTGTCGGGCGGGTCGCCGTCCCCGGTGGTACTGGTGATGACCAGCAATTCCGTCGTCGTCGACAGGTCCGCGATGGGGTAGTCGTCCATGCTGTGCAGGGCGACCGGCAGCTGGGCGTCCCGAAGTTTGGCGGCGATCTCTGCGGCGAGGTCTTCGGCGTTGCCGGTCTGCGACGCCCACAGGACCACGATCGTTTTTCGCTCGGCGACCGGTCTGTCGGGGTGGAAACCGATCAGGGGCGGGGTCACCGGCTCCACGGGGGGTTCGGTCTGGGGCTCGGTGCGCGCGAACATCCCCGCCAGCAGACCGTCCAGCCACAACCGGGTGGCGGTGTCGAACGGAGCGCTGGCGGGAACGGTGGGTACGCCGGGCATGCGGCGACCAGATTCCGACCGGAGCCCGGCCATCAACCCGGCGAGGTAGGAACGGGCGAAGGGGCCGAATTTCGGTATCGGTTCACTTGCCACCCCGAGCATTTCGGCCAGCGCGTCGACGTGCGACACACTGAAGTTCTCGGCGTCGTTCAAGTGAATTGGCGCGGGCTCATCCGCCTTGGCGGGCGTAGCCGGGGTACTGCCCGAGTTAGGCTGAGCGGCGGCGACTTTGGTGAGGCTGACGGCACACACCTTGTATTCCGGCTGGCGCGATATCGGATCGATGGCGTCGTTGGTGACGGCGTTGATCGACAGGTACTCGCCGTAGCTGTCGTTCCAGTGGAAGGGGGCGAAACAACTCCCGCGCCGCACCCGGTCGGTGACCGCGGCGGGTAGCACCGCTCGGCCACGGCGCGAAGCGATTTCGACGCGGTCGCCGTCCTGGATCTGGAGCGCCTCAGCATCGTCGGGATGAATCTCGACGAAGGGCCCGGGGTTGAGTTTGTTGAGCTTGGCGACCTTGCCGGTCTTGGTCAGCGTGTGCCACTGATGCGCCAGGCGCCCGGTGTTGAGCAGGAACGGGTAGCCGGTGTCGGGCATTTCCTCGGCGGGCAGGTGTGGGCGGGCGAAGAACACCGCACGACCGCTCGGGGTGGGGAAGGCGAGGCGCGGCACGGTGCCGTCCTCACGCACGAGCTGGGTCTGGCTGACACCGTCATTGCGGTAGCGGATCGGGTTGCGGCCGCTGGCCTCAGGAGGGCACGGCCACTGCACGGGTTCCCGACGTAGCCGCTCGTGGCTGATCCCGCGCAAGTCGTAACCGGTTGCCGGGTTGGAGAACCGCTTGATCTCGTCGAACACGTCCGAGGCGGTCTCATAGTTGAAGTGGTCCGAATACCCCATCGCACACGCGATCCGGGCGATGATCTGCCAGTCCGGCAGCGCTTGCCCGGGCGGCTCGACGGCCTGCTGGGACAAGGTCATGGTGCGTTCGGAATTGACCATGATGCCGTCGGACTCGGTCCACAGCGCACCCGGCAGCAACACGTCGGCGTATGCGTTGGTCTCGGTCTCGAAGAACGCGTCCTGGCTGATCACCAGTTCGGCCCGTTCCAGTCCTGCCAACACCGTTTTCCGATTAGCCACGGTGGCAACGGGATTGGTGCAGATGATCCAGCATGCCTTGACCTGGCCGTCGGCCATGCGGGAGAACAGGTCGATCACACCGGCGCTGACGTCGGTGCGCAGCGACCCTCGTGGAATGCCCCACTGGTCCTCGACGAACTCCCGGTCATCGGCGGACAGCACCGAACGCTGGCCCGGCAAACCTGGTCCCATATAACCCATCTCGCGACCGCCCATCGCGTTGGGCTGCCCGGTGAGCGAGAACGGCCCGCTGCCGAGTTTGCAGATCGCGCCGGTGGCCAGATGCAGGTTACACAGGGCGTTGGTGTTCCAGGTGCCATGGGTGCTCTGGTTGAGACCCATTGTCCAGCAACTCATCCAGTTGCCGGCTTCACCGATCAAGCGGGCCGCCGTGCGGATGTCGTCGGCGGGGATGCCGGTGATTTCGCTGACCTTGTCGGGGGTGAATTGTTCCAGAAAGGCGGGCATGTCCTCCCAGCCTTCGGTGAACTCGGCGATGAATTCGGCGTCGGTGTGGCCGTTTTCGACGATCAGGTGCAGCAGCCCGTTCAGCAGTGCCAGGTCGGTGCCGGGGGCAATCTGCAAGAAGAGGTCTGCCTTTTCTGCGGTGGCGGTGCGGCGCGGGTCGACGACGATCAACTTCGCGCCGGCTTTGACGCGCTCCATCATCCGCAGGAACAGGATCGGGTGGCAGTCCGCCATGTTCGCGCCGATGACGAAAAAGACGTCGGCGTGCTCGAAGTCTTCGTAGGAGCCGGGCGGGCCGTCGGCGCCCAGCGACAGCTTGTAGCCCGAACTGGCGCCGGCCATGCACAGCCGTGAGTTCGACTCGATCTGGTTGGTGCCGATGAACCCTTTGGCCAGCTTGTTCGCCAGATACTGGGCCTCGATGGACATCTGACCAGACACGTAGAGCGCGACGGCATCTGGCCCGTGTTCGTCGATGATGGTGCGGAGTCGTCGCGCGCTTTGTTCGATGGCGTCGTTGATGTCGATGGCCTCGAAGGGTTCGGCGCGAACATCCCGGTAATGCGCCGATTCCATCCGACCCGGTCCGGCGAGCATGTCCGCGGTGGTGGCGCCTTTGGTGCACAGCCGGCCGAAATTCGATGGATGACTAGTCTGCCCAACGGATTTAGCGATGTGACGGCGACCGCTTTTCGGGTCCGTTGTGATCTGCAACACGACGCCACAACCCACGCCGCAGTAGGTGCACGTGGTGTTCACGGCATCCCCAGCCACGTGACTTCCTTCCTGATTCATGGCGCCAACCTGCGCAATGTGTGCTCGCAATCGTGCGACAGCGATGTTTCGAGATGAGATTCCCGACGTTTCGGCGGCTTTACGTAGTTCTCGCACGGGTCTATAGGCCGTAGTGCGTTCTGTGAAACAGCGCCAAAACAGTGGTCGACAGTGACCACGGGAACGATCAGACGTTCGTTGCCCACGCTACTCGCGACAGCACCCTGGTTAGGCCCACCACCTGGGTTTTGACCAAACCGGGGGGACACTCACAGGGTTCGCTAAGCTCGCCACGTGCGTGGTCAACTCAGCGCGGTGGCGGTGGTTCCTGGTCTGGTTGCCTGCCTGCTGGTCGGTGGCTGCGGCGACAAACCGCGACCACCGGCGGCGTCGCGGTCGGACACCTGCCAGGTTTCCGACGGGCCGTCGGCCGACACTGTGCGCCGGGCGATAGCGTCGGTTCCGGTCGAGGTGCCGGGGTCCTCCTGGGTCGAGATCGCCCGGGGCCACACCAAGAATTGCCGTCTGCACTGGGTGCAGATCATCCCGACGATTGCCTCGGAGTCGACACCCCAGCAGGTGTTGTTCTTTGACCGCAACACACCACTGGGTCCGGCCACGCCCAAACCGAAGCCGTATATCTCCGTGCTGCCGCCCGCCGATGACACCGTGCAGGTTCGGTATCAATGGCGGGTCGGCTCCGACGAGGAATGTTGTCCCAGCGGCAGCGGCACCGTGAAGTTCCAAATCGGACCGGACGGCAAGCTAACGGCCCTGGGCCCTATACCTCATCAATAGCGTTGGCGTGCAACGGCTCCACCGTTGTCGCCTAGTCGGGCAGATTCTCCGGGTGCAGCATTTCGGCGTACCGCAACGGTTCTGGGATGCCGAAGCCGTCCACCAGCGTCTGAGCGTGCGGGCGCAATCGCCGGCAGCGGTCGTTGATGCCGCGGGTGACCGCCTTGGCGCGTTCGGTCGACAGATAGGTGTGCTCGATGTACCACGCCTTGTCCTCCTCGATCACCGACAACGCGTAGAGGTCGCACACCAAGTCGAGCAGCTCGCGGGCCTCGGGGTCCTCGCACGACTCGATTCCGGCGACGAAGGCTTCCAACACGACGCGGTCGATGTGGGCCTGCGCCGCGTGCAGCACGTGGTCCTGGACGGCATTGAAGGCGTCGAACGCCGACAACTCCTTGGACTTTGCCTGTAGTCGGCGGGCCACCGACGACACCAGGTACTCTTCGCGCTCCTCGAACATATTGACCTGGGTGCCGCGGTTGAACAGGCTGCCCTCTTCTTCGCTGTCCTGTCGGGCGTCCACGATGCGTTGCATGATCGCTTCGGCCGCAGTGCGTTTCATGACTCGATCGCTAACGGTGTTGGCGGCGAACCGGACCCATTCGACGGGGCTCATGCTCTTGATGTCATCCGCGTAGGCGGTGAGCAGTTCTTTGGCCACCAGCTGGGTCAGCACGTGGTTGTCGCCCTCGAAGGTGGTGAAGACATCGGTGTCGGCCCGCAGGGCGATCAGCCGGTTCTCGGCCATGTAGCCCGCACCGCCACAGGCCTCCCGAGCCTCTTGAATGGCCCGGCTGGCATGCCAGGTGTTGGCCGCCTTGAGCCCGGCGGCACGAGCTTCCAGTTCGCGTTGCTCTTCACTGTCGACGACGTCCGACGTCTGCAGGTCGTGGGTCTTGGACACCAGCTCGTTCTGCGCGAACTGCAACGCATAGGAGCGCGCGATCAATGGGAGCAGCCGGCGCTGATGCACCAGGTAGTCCATGATCACCACTTCTTCGCCGTCGGGCCCGCTGAACTGCTTGCGCTGCAACGCATATCGGGTGGCGATGTCCAACGCCACGCGGGCGGCGGCGCCTGCGCTACCGCCGACCGTGACCCGGCCGCGGATCAAGGTGCCGATCATGGTGAAGAACCGGCGATTCGGGTTGTCGATGGGTGAGCTGTATTTGCCGTCCGGTGCAACCTCGCCGAACTTGTTCAGCAGGTTCTCGCGCGGAACCCGAACGTGGTCGAAGATGATGCGCCCGTTGTCGACACCGGGCAGACCGCCCTTGTAGTGGCAGTCCGATGTCGTCACACCCGGCAGGTCATTGCCGTCGGCGTCGCGGATCGGCACCAACACGCAATGCACACCGTGGTTGACCGGCTTGCCGTCTTCGTGGGTGATCAGCTGCGCGAAAACCGCTGCGATGGTTGCCGTCTCCGCGGCGCCGCCGATGTAGTCCTTGCGGGCGGTTGGGGTGGGGGAGTCGATGATGAACTCTTCGGTCTCGGGATCGTAGGTCGCCGTCGTCTCCAACGCCTGGACGTCGCTGCCGTGGCCGGTCTCGGTCATCGCGAAACAACCGAGCAGTTCGAGAGTGATGGTCTTCCTCACGTAGTCCGCGTGCCGCTCGGTGCCGAGGTTCTCCACCGCACCGCCGAACAGGCCCCATTGCACGCCCGCCTTGACCATCAGCGACAGGTCCGACATGGCCAGCATCTCGATCATGGTGATCGCCGCGCCGACGTCACCGGTGCCGCCGTGCTCTTTGCGGAAACCCTCGTCCGACACGCCGGCCGTGGCCATGATCTGCATCTGCTCGGCGACCTTCGCGCGGGCGATGGCGGTGGTGGGGGTGTAGTGCGGGCGGAACGCTTCGTGGTGCAGCTTTTCCCGGGTCTGGTTCTTGATGTCGCGCCAACGCCCGTCCAAAGCGTTGCGCAGATGGTCGGCAGTGCTTGTCGTTTGGGCCATACTCGACCGTAACGTGCAATTTGCGTCGCGGGAATAAAGTTATGCATTGAATTGCGTGCGTGCCGCCTCTTTTGCAGACCGCTCGGAAAGACCTACCGCGGGTTGCGTTTAGATAGCGCAATGCCCCAGGAAGACTTGGACGACGCGGACGGTCACGCCGACCCGGCCCATGCGTCTGATGTCGGACACACTCACTCCGACGTCAGCGGGGGGTGGCTGCGGGCGGCCGTGTTCGGGGCGATGGACGGCCTGGTCAGCAACACCGCGCTGATCGCGGGCGTGGCCGCCGCGGAAAGCGCCCACGCCACCGTGGTCAGCGGCATCGCCGGCCTGCTAGCCGGGGCGTTTTCGATGGCCTTGGGTGAGTACACGTCGGTGACCACGGCCAATGAACAGATCGAGTCGGAAGTGCACGTCGAACGTCGCGCGTTCCGCACCCGTCAGGAGGCCGAACGCAAGGAACTGATCGCGATGCTGATGCGGATGGGCATGACCGAGGCGACCGCGCGTGCCGCTACCGAGGAAATCCACCGCGACGAAAACAAGGCGGTCGGTTTCCACCTGGTGCAAGAGATCGGCGTGGATCCCGCCCAGAAGCCGTCGGCCCGGTTGGCGGCGACGTCATCCTTCGCGATGTTCGCCATCGGAGCGCTAATCCCGCTGCTCCCATACCTTCTCGGGTATGGGTCATTGGTGCCCGGGTTGTTGTGCGGGGGGGTCGGGTTGATGGTTGCCGGTGGCCTCACCGCGCCATTCACCCGCAGGCCGATCTGGTGGGCTGCCTTACGGCAGCTGGCCTTCGGCACGATCGCCGTGGCCGCGACCTATTTGGTTGGCCTGCTCGTTGCGACCCTCATCTGAAGGACGGTCGTGCTGGGGGGTGCCGCTCGGGTGGGTCCGGCCTTGAGCGCTAGCAGGGGTCACCGGTCGTAGTCGATAGAGGAGGTAGCCGGCCCACAGCGCGCCGAGAACGGCGAGGATGCCCATGTCAAACACCCACCAGCCCGCGTAATGAGTCCACGTCTCGTTGTGGACGGCCAGCGCGTCGACCCTGCGCACGTCAACGGTGGCGGCCGACGCCGCGAACCCCCATCGGGCCGGAATCAACCAGGAAATCTGGTCCAGGCCCCATTTGCCGACCAGCGGCAGGATGCCTCCCGCGAACAGGACGGATGCCAGCACGACCGGCACGAACAGCGGTAAGACCTCGCGCAGGGACCTGCCCAACGAAGACAACGCCAGGCCCACGATTGCCGACACGACGGTCGTCGCGGCCACGGCCGCGTAGAGCTCCACATCCGCACTGCCGAGCAGGGTCGCGCCGTAGGCCGGGCCGCCCTTGACGACGATGATGACGGTGGTCAGGATGGCGGCCTGGATGGCCGCGACCGCGCCGAACACGATGAGCTTGGCGAGCAGATACGCCGACGAGGCCAGTCCCACGGCCTGCTCTCGTCGGAAAATCAGGCGCTCGCCAACGATGTCGCGGATAGTCAGCGTGGTGCCCGCAATCACCGCGGCGATGTTCAGCGCGGCCAGCATTTCGATGGCTTGATGCGGGTTGGGTCCGGACGAATCGGACCGGTTGAAGCCGGAACTGCCGGGCACCAGCAGCGGCAACGCGGCCAGCGCGCACGTCAGCAGCAGCAGGAAGAGCAAGAAGTAGTGGCCGGCGACCAGCAGGCGAGCCTGGCGCCGGATCATCAACCAGAGCTGCTGGCCAAATCCGGGGCTGGCCGGCGTTCGCATCGGCCTGGCGACCGACGGCGGGGTGAGCCACACCGAGGCCTGTTGGCGGTTGAGAAACGTCTGGTGGGTACCCTGCGGGTCGGCACTGATCCGGCCGAAGATCTGATACCAGTCGACCGTGCCGAACGCGGATTCGAGCTGCGTGGGCGGTCCGGCGAAGGCCAGAGTGCCGGCGGGCGTCAGCAGCAGCACTTGGTCGCACATGTTGACATGCGCCAGCGAGGGAGTTGCCACGACGACCACGCAACCGAGGTCGGCCTGTCTGCGCAGTACCGACATGACGTGGTTTTCCTGCACGGGATCCAGGCCCGCGGTCAGCTCGTCGACGACCAGCAGGGACGGCCTGGTGAGAAGTTCGACCGCCAGCGATGCGCAGCGGCGCAGCTCGGGCGGCAGTTTGCCCACCCGGGTCTCGCGGTGGGGGGCCAATCCGAGTTCATCGATGAGCTGATCCACCACCCTGCGCCGATGGTCGGGTGGCGTGTCGGCGGGCAACCGCAGCTCGGCGCCGTATTCCAGCGCACGTTCCACCGTGAGGTTGCGGTGCACCCTTTCGTCGCCGGACACGACCCCCACCCGGAAGCGCATCGCTTCCGGCTCGGCATGCACGTCGTGCCCGTCCACCGTCAACACCCCGGAAGTGAGTGGTCGGGTGGTGCCCAGCAGCCCGAGGAGGGCGGAGTTGCGAGCCCGCGACGGTCCGGCAACCGCTATGAGCGCCCCCGGGCGCGCCGTGAACGTGATGTCCGACAGCAGCGCATGTCCATTGACGGTCAGGCCCAATTGGTATGCCGAGATCCCGATCGTCCGCGCGCCGGGTTGTAGCGGCAGCCGGCTGGTTGTCGGATAGGGCTCGCCGGTGCTGGTGTCCGTGCCGGTGTCGATGATTGCGCCCGCCCCGGTGTGAGTGGGCGGTGGCGGGACTTCTTCGCTGGCGGGCCGGGCGGGCACCTCGATCAACTCGGTGGACGCCGGCTCGGGCGGCCCCGCCGGCGGCGGTTCCGGCGGGACGGGCAGCGGTGTGGTCTCCCATTCGGCCGGAGGGTGCTGGGTGGTCGGTTCGGGCGCAGGCGGTTCCGCGGGCGCGACGGGCTGGGGGGCCGGGGGTTCGGGATCCGCCTCCGCGGGCGCCGCCGGAGGCGCTGCAGTGGCGGGATGCGCTTCAGCGGGCGTCGGTGGGTGCTCCGGAGCAGGCAGCGGCACCGGTCGCGGGGGATCGGTGGGTTGTGCCGACGGACCAGGGGGCGCGCCGAGCTGGAAGCTCAGTCGGGGTCCCCGCTCCGGATCGCTCAACGTAATCGACTGCCCGTCGGCGATATCCAAGGTCGACACCCGCGCGCGACCGACGTAGAGCCCGCGGCCGCTGCGGTCGATGGCCACCCAATGGGCAGCGCTGTACCGCAGTACCAAGTCCGGGATCAGCTCCGGCGGGGTGTTCTGGTCCACCAGGCCGGGCCGGTCCAGCCGGATGTCGGACTCTTCGCCGACGCCGACGATCACGTCGCGGCCTGGATGAAAGACGTAGTGCAACGGCCCGACCCACACGGTCAATAGCGAGGTGTTCGATGTCAAAGTGCCTCGCTTTGCATGGCCGCCACCCTGTTGATGCTGGACTAGATACCTACCCGTTGACGCCTACTACTCACGATTACCAGCCCAGGATTAGAACGAGCTATTCACTACAGAGTATTGCGGCCCGGTGCCGCAGCGGCATTGTCGAGCAAGCGGCGCAGCACGTCGACCGCCTCGGCCAACACCTGGCGCTCGCTCGGTTCCAGCCGAGCCAGCTGCGGCTCGATCGCGGCCGCCCGATCGGCGCGAACCGCGTTCAGGGTGCGAATTCCTTCCGGCGTGATGCGAATGCGGACCGCCCGCGCATCTCCGGGGTCGGTGGTGCGTGACACCAGGCCGGCCTCTTCGAGCCGGCGTACCTGCGTGGTCATCGTTGGTTGCGAGCAGTGGTCGACGGCGGCCAGATCGCCAATGCGCGCTTCGCCCTGAGCTTCAATCGTCGCCAGCAGTCGCGCCTGCGCCGCGGGCAGCGGCATTTGGATTCGCTGGGTGGCCAGCCTGTTGAGCCGCGCCACGACGGCCAGCAGGTCGGCTCCCAGGCCGTGCAGCGCTTCGGTGTCTCGACCGACGGCGGATGAACTCATATGCCCATCGTTGCATAGCTTTGCTATGAGAGACCAACCGTGGACCAGCGTGTTTCGCGGGCATATGCACGGGTGCATGGAAAGCGGTGTAGTGCACCGGCTTAGCGTCTGTCCTGGCAGAATCGATGAAGTGAGCTCGCCGGACTCTGCACATACCCACCATCAGCGTGGTCCGTTGCGTCCGAGCGAACTTGCTCAAGCATCGGTAATGGCCGCGTTGTGCGCGGTGACCGCCATCATTTCCGTCGTCGTCCCGTTCGCCGCGGGCCTTGCGCTGCTGGGTACCGTGCCCACCGGACTGCTGGCGTATCGCTACCGGTTGCGGGTGCTGATCGCCGCGACAGTCGCCGCGGGCATGATCGCCTTCCTGATCGCCGGCCCGGGTGGCTTCATGGGGGTCGTTCACAGCGCCTACATCGGCGGGCTGACCGGCCTCGTCAAGCGCAAAGGTCGCGGCACGCCGACGGTGATCGTGTCGTCCCTGATCGCCGGACTGATCTTCGGCGGCGCGATGGTCGGCCTGTTGGCAGTCATGACCCGGCTGCGCTCGCTGATCTTCAAGGTGATGACCGCCAACGTCGAAGGGCTTTCGTCGTTCCTGGGTCGGATTGGCTTGCCGCGCGTCGGCGCCGACCTCGAGCGGTACGTTGCGCAGGGCTTGCACTACTGGCCTTGGGTGCTGCTCGTCTATTTCACCGTCGGCATCATGATCGTGTCGCTGATCGGGTGGTGGGCACTGTCGCGCCTGTTGGAGCGGATGCGCGGGGTGCCCGACGTGCACAAGCTTGACGCCCCCGTGCATGACGACGGCCCGATCGGGCCGGTTCCGGTGCGTTTGACCAACGTGCGCTTCCGGTATCCCGGAGCCAGCCAGGACGCATTGCCCGAGATCAGTCTTGAGGTCAATCCCGGCGAACACCTGGCGATCACCGGCGCCAACGGCTCCGGAAAGACGACGTTGATGTTGCTGCTCGCCGGCCGCGAGCCGACGTCGGGCACGGTCGAGCGCCCCGGGTCGGTGGGCCTGGGCAAGCTGGGGGGCACGGCGGTTGTCCTGCAGCACCCGGAAAGCCAGGTCCTGGGCACCCGGGTCGCCGACGACGTTGTCTGGGGACTGCCACCCGGCACCAAGATCGACGTCGACAAGTTGCTCGCCGAGGTGGGCCTCGAAGGGCTGGCCCAACGGGACACCGGAGGCCTGTCCGGCGGGGAACTGCAGCGCCTTGCCCTAGCGGCGGCGCTGGCCCGGGAGCCGGCCATGCTGATCGCGGACGAGGTCACGACGATGGTCGACCAGGAAGGTCGCGAGGGGCTGCTGCGCGTGCTGTCCGGACTGACCAAACGACACCGGACCGCCCTGGTGCACATCACGCACTACAACAACGAGGCCGATTCGGCCGACCGCACGATCAAGCTCAGTGATTCGCCGGACAACACCGGACTCGAGACCTCGGATGTGCCGATGCCCGCCGTCGGCGCTGACGGCGACCACAAGCCGGCCCTGGAACTCATCGGGGTCGGGCACGAATACGGCAGCGGCACACCGTGGGCGAAGACCGCGCTGCGCGACATCAATTTCGTGGTGGAGCAGGGCGACGGGGTGCTGATCCATGGCGGCAACGGCTCGGGTAAGTCGACGCTGGCGTGGATCATGGCCGGGCTGACAGTTCCGACGACGGGCGCCTGCCTGCTCGACGGCCGGCCGACACACGAGCAGGTCGGCGCAGTGGCGTTGTCGTTCCAGGCGGCGCGGCTGCAACTGATGCGCAGCCGCGTGGACCTCGAAGTCGCGTCGGCGGCGGGCTTTTCGCATCGCGATGAGGAGCGGGTCGCCCAGGCACTGAGCGTGGTGGGGCTGGATCCGGCACTCGGCAAGCGCAGCATCGACCGACTCAGCGGTGGTCAGATGCGCCGGGTGGTGCTGGCGGGTCTCCTCGCGTGTTCGCCCCGGGCGTTGATCCTCGACGAGCCGTTGGCGGGACTGGATACGGCCAGTCAACGCAGTCTGCTGCGGTTGCTGGAGAACCTGCGCCGCGAGCAGGGCTTGACGGTCGTGGTCATTTCGCACGACTTCGCCGGGATGGAAGGGCTGTGTCCGCGCACGCTGCATCTGCGCAACGGCACGGTGGAATCGGCGTCGACGGCGTCGCTGCCGGGGGCGGGAGCAGCATCATGACTTCGTCCGTCGTGAAATCCTCGGCCGCCAACCGCCGTGGCGTGAAGCGGCCCGGCCGTCCGGTCGTGTTGCTGGTTCCAGTGCCCGGCGAATCGGTCATCCACAACATGTGGGCCGGAACCAAACTGCTCGTGGTGTTTGGTATTTCGCTGCTGCTTACGTTCTATCCGGGTTGGGTGTCGATCGGCCTGATGTCGGCTCTGGTGCTGGTGGCCGCCCGGCTTGCGCACATACCGCGCGGCGCCCTGCCGTCGGTGCCGCGCTGGCTGTGGATCGTCATCGCGATCGGCTTCATCACCGCCGCGCTGGCCGGCGGGACTCCGGAGATCACGATCAACGGCGTCGAGATCGGACTCGGCGGGGCGCTGAACTTCCTGCGGATCACCGCGCTGTCCATCCTGCTGCTCGCCCTAGGGGCGATGGTGTCCTGGACCACGAACATCGCCGAAATCGGGCCTGCGGTAGCCACCTTGGGGCGTCCACTACGACTGCTGCGAATACCGGTGGACGAATGGGCGGCCACGCTGGCGCTGGCGCTGCGTGCCTTCCCGATGCTGATCGACGAGTTCCAGGTGCTCTACGCCGCCCGGCGCCTGCGGCCGAAGCAAGTGGTCAAGGGCCGCAAGGCCCGGCGTCGGCAGCGCTGGCTGGAGATGATCGATCTGCTCGCCGCGGCGATGACCGTGACGCTGCGGCGCGGCGACGAGATGGGTGACGCGATCACTGCCCGCGGCGGCATCGGTCAACTGTCGGCCAAGCCGGTGCGTCCCAAGCTCGCAGACTGGGTGACCATCGGGATCACCGTCGCGGCCAGTGCGGCGGCGGTGGCGATCGACACGATCTTCATCGCGACCTACTAGGGCCGCATCCGGTCGATAAGGTTCGACAACACCACAACGCTTTCGCTGCGTTCGATGTCAGCGCTCGACCGAATGCGCTCGAGGGCGGTTTCCAGGTGCCGCATGTCGCGGGCCAGCACGTGCAGGATCGCATCGGACGTGCCGGTCACGGTGGCCGCGGTGACGACCTCGGGGATGTCGACCCATGCCGCCCGCAGCTGATCGGGCGCGATTCTGCCGCGGCAGAACACTTGGACGTAGGCCTCGGTGTTCCAGCCGAGCGCGTTCCGGTCGATCACGGTGGTGAATCCCTTGATGACGCCGTTGTCGACCAGTCGGTCGACGCGGCGTTTTACCGCCGGTGCGGACAGGTTCACCTTCAGCCCGATCTCGGCGAACGTGGCCCGCGCGTTTTCGGCCAGTTCGACCAGGATGCGCTCGTCGGTGTCGTCTAGCCGATCCACCGCACACCTCCATCTGCCCTGGTGCAACAAATCTTCGTTTATCAGGTATTGGCACAATATCCTAGCTATGTATAAGCAAGAATCGTCGTTTGCTTGTGTAAACCAAGGCAAATACGGTGGATTTATGACGGACTTCTACGTCGTACCGGCGTGGCAAGAGGCCGAATGGCCGGCCCCCACCCGCACGTCGCGGGCCCGCCGCTACGCGATGACCCCGCCGGCGTTCTTCGCCGTCGAGTACGCCATCAACCCCTGGATGGACACCACTACGCCGGTCGACGTCGGCGTCGCGATGGCCCAGTGGGAGGCCCTCCGTCAGACCTATCTGCGACTGGGGCACAGCGTGCAGGTGGTCGAACCCGTCCCCGGGCTGCCCGACATGGTCTACGCCGCCAACGGCGGGTTCATCGCCAATGACATCGCCGTGGTCGCCAGATTCCGGTTTGCACAGCGATCCGCCGAGACAAAGGCCTACTCCCGGTGGATGTCGTCGGTCGGCTACCGGCCAGTGACGACCCGCCACGTCAACGAGGGCCAGGGCGACCTCTTGCTCATCGGTGAAACGGTGTTGGCGGGCTACGGCTTTCGCACCGACCCGCGAGCGCATGGTGAAATCGCCGCGCTGCTTGGGCTGCCGGTGGTGTCGCTGGAACTGGTGGACCCCCGCTTCTATCACCTCGACACCGCGCTGGCCGTGCTCGACGACCGTACGATCGCGTACTACCCACCGGCGTTCAGCGAGGCGGCGCAGGCCACGTTGTCCCAGCTGTTCCCTGATGCCATCGCGGTGAGCAGCGTGGACGCCTACGCTTTCGGCCTCAACGCGGTTTCCGACGGCCTCAACGTGGTGCTGCCCGCTGCGGCAACGGGTTTCGCCGCGCAGCTGCGGGCGGCCGGATTCGAGCCCGTCGGCGTCGATCTCTCCGAACTGCTCAAGGGTGGCGGTTCGGTCAAGTGCTGCACCTTGGAGGTACACCAGTGACGATTCTCGACATGCAGGCATTGTCGTCCATCGAGTTGATGGAAAGACATGCAGCACACAACTATTCACCGCTGCCGGTGGTTGCGGCCAGCGCCGAAGGCGCGTGGATCACCGACGTTGACGGACGGCGCTACCTGGACTGCCTCGCGGCGTATTCCGCGGTCAACTTCGGCCACCGTAATCCCGAGATCACCGCGACGGCGCACGCCCAACTCGACACCGTCACCTTGGTGAGCCGGGCATTCCACTCCGACCGGCTCGGGCCGTTCTGTGCGGCGCTGGCCGATCTGTGCGGCAAAGACATGGTGCTGCCGATGAATTCCGGTGCTGAGGCCGTGGAGAGCGGACTCAAGGTGGCCCGCAAGTGGGGCGCCGAGGTCAAGGGTGTGCCCGAGGGGCAGGCGAATATCATCGTCGCCGACAACAACTTTCACGGCCGCACCATCAGTATTGTCAGCTTCTCCTCCGATCCGGTAGCGCGCAACGGGTTCGGGCCGTTCACACCGGGCTTTCGCTCGGTGCCGTTCGGCGACACCGCCGCACTGGCGCGCGCGATCGACGACAATACGGTCGCGGTGCTGCTCGAACCCATCCAGGGCGAGGCCGGCATCATCGTCCCGCCGGACGACTACCTTCCGAACGTCCGAGCGCTGTGCAGCGAGCACAACGTGCTGATGATCGTCGACGAAATCCAATCCGGGCTGGCCCGCACCGGTTACACCTTCGCCTGCGACCACTGGGGTGTCGTGCCGGACGTCTTCCTGCTGGGCAAGGCACTCGGCGGCGGCATCGTCCCACTGTCGGCGGTCGTGGCCGACCGCGACATCCTCGGCGTACTGCACCCGGGTGAGCACGGCTCGACATTCGGGGGCAACCCACTGGCGGCGGCCATCGGCACCACGGTCGTCGCGATGCTGCAGCGCGGCGAATTCCAATCGCATTCAGCAAGATTGGGCGAGCAGCTGCACGAGCGAATGCGCGGGTTGATCGGTGCGGGCGTGGTGGCGGTGCGAGGCCTGGGACTGTGGGCCGGTGTCGACATCGAGCCGACGCTGGCCAGCGGCAAGCAAATCAGCCTGCGGCTGGCCGAGCGGGGTGTGCTGGTGAAGGACACGCACGACTCGACATTGCGTTTCGCCCCGCCGTTGGTGATCACGGAGCGGGAGATCGATTGGGCGATGGATCAGTTTGCAGAGGTGATCAAGGGGGCATAATGAGCTGGCTTAGCGACGGGAGGCGCGCAATTGCCGGCTACTTCGATCAGCCTGAAAAAGCAGATGCTGCGACGCCGCCCGGTCGGCGTCAGTTCTGCAGACGATGAGGGCGAGGGCGGCGGCCTCAAGCGGAGCTTCGGCACGTTTCAACTGACGATGTTCGGCGTCGGCTCCACCATCGGCACCGGCATCTTCATCGTGCTGTCCCAGGCCGTACCTCAGGCGGGTCCCGCCGTCATCGTCTCCTTCGTCATCGCCGGCGTCGCCGCCGGACTTGCCGCGCTCTGCTATGCCGAATTGGCTTCTGCGGTGCCTATTTCCGGATCGTCGTATTCCTACGCCTACGCCACGCTCGGCGAAGCGGTGGCGATGTGCGTCGCCGCGTGCCTGTTGCTCGAATACGGTGTGGCCACGGCCGCGGTTGCCGTCGGTTGGAGCGGGTATCTGAACAAGCTGCTGCACAACGTGTTCGGGTTCCACCTGCCGCACGCGGTGTCGGAGGCGCCGTGGGACGCGCAGCCGGGGACTGAGCCCGGGTACGTGAACCTGCCGGCCGTCGTCCTGATCGCGATGTGCGCGCTGCTGCTCATCCGCGGTGCAAGCGAGTCGGCCAAGGTCAACACGGTCATGGTGCTGATCAAACTCGGTGTGCTGGCCATGTTCGCCGTCCTCGCGTTCACCGCCTTCGACGCCGACCACTTCAGCGACTTCGCCCCGTTCGGGGCCGCCGGCGTCGGCGCGGCCGCCGGCACGATCTTTTTCACCTTCATCGGCCTCGATGCCGTGTCGACCGCGGGCGAGGAGGTCAAGGACCCGCAGCGGACGTTGCCCCGCGCCGTGATCGCCGCGCTCGTCGTTGTGACGGGCGTATACGTGCTGGTCGCGTTGGCCGGGCTGGGCACCCAGCCATGGCGCGACTTCGCCGGACAGCAAGATGCCGGGCTGGCCACCATCCTGGACAACGTCACACGCGGACACTGGGCGAGCACCATTCTGGCGGCGGGTGCGGTGATCTCGATCTTCACCGTCACATTGATCACCCTCTACGGCATGACCCGCATCCTGTTCGCGATGGGCCGCGATGGGCTGCTGCCCAAACCGTTCGCGAGAGTGCACCCACGCACGCTGACTCCGGTGAACAACACGGTGATCGTCGCGACCGCGGCATCGGTTCTGGCGGCGTTCATCCCACTGGATCACCTGGCAGACATGGTGTCCATCGGCACCCTGACCGCCTTCATGGTGGTGTCCATCGGGGTGGTGATCCTGCGGGTGCGCCAACCCGAGCTGCCCCGCGGCTTCCGGGTGCCCGGCTATCCCGTTACACCCGCCCTTTCCGTGCTCGCCTGCGGCTACCTGTTTTTCAGTCTGCATTGGTACACCTGGATCGCGTTCAGCGGCTGGCTTGTCGTGGCGCTGGTCTACTACTTCGCGTGGGGGCGCCACCACAGTGCGCTCAACACGCCTGCGAACACGGTCGCGGACAAGGATCCTGCGTGACTGTCGTCGTGGGCTACCTGGCCGGCAGGGTCGGTCCCTCGGCGTTGCAGTTGGCGGTGCGAGCGGCGCGGACTTTGGGCACGTCGCTCACGGTGGCCACGATCGTGCCGACGCGGTGGCCGACCCCGTCCCTGGCGCGCGTCGACGCCGAATACGAACAGTGGGCCGAGCAACTGGCCGTCGACTCCGCCAAAGAGGCCCAGCGCTACTTGCGCACCTTGGCCGAGGGGGTCGAGGTCAACTACCGTCGCAGCGCCCACCGGTCGGTTCCAGGTGGATTGCTCGCGGTGATCGAGGAAACCGGCGCCGACATGGTGGTGCTGGGCTCGTATTCGGGCGGGCGGCGCGCGCGGGTGTTGATCGGTTCGACGGCCGATTCGCTGTTGCATTCCTCGCCCGTGCCGGTCGCCCTCAGCCCCCGCCAATACGATTGCCGCTCAGCCAGATTCACCCGGCTCACGTGCGGCTATGCGGCGACCTCGGAATCGACCGAGGCGGTGCGGCGCTGCGCCGGGTTGGCGAAGCGGTACGCAATGCCGTTGCGGGTGATCACTTTTGCGGCCCAGGGGCGGACGATGTATCCGCCCGAGGTGGGGCTGCACGCCGAAGCCGCTGTCCTCGAGGCATGGGCCGCGCAGGCACGCGAGATGCTGCAACGACTCAAGACCGACGGTGTCGTCGACGAAGACGTTGTGCTGCAAGTGGTGACCGGGAACGGTTGGCAACAAGCGCTGGAATCGGCGGACTGGGAGGACGGCGAGATCCTGGCGTTGGGCACCTCACCGCGCGGCGATATCAAGAGGGTCTTTCTCGGCTCCCACAGCGGCAAGATCATCCGGCATAGCCCGGTTCCGGTGCTGGTGCTGCCCGGCTGACGGCCGGCGGCGTCGGAGTCCGCGCGCCGGGCACGTCGGAGGAAAACGGCCTGAACTGGGCTTCTAGCGAATTTTGAACAAATCTTGCGAAAGATATACCGCTTGCACAAATCGGCTGATATGTTCATGACCACTGGTCATATGACCAGTGGTCATGCGCAATTCAACCCGGCCATGACGAGGAGGCCCTCGATGACGCGTCAACAAAGACTCGCGCTCGCGCGACATGACCCCCGACCGTCGGCCTTGCCGCGAAATCGCAGCACGTATCAGAACACCGCGGTGTCGCTGATGCGCAACGCGGTCCTCGACGCGATGCAAGTAATGCTGGTGGAACGGAAATGGTCGGCGATCACCATGGCCGGCATCGCAGCTAGGGCGGGCATAAGCCGGGGAACCCTGTACAACGAGTTCGGCTCGCGCATCGGACTCGCCCGCAAATACGCGCTGCGGCTAACCGACGCCATCATCGTCGGACTCGAAAAGGCAATGGAAGCCCGTCCCGGCGACGGCTATCACACCCTGCATCTGACCTTCACCGAATTCTTCAACCACGTCGACAACGACCCACTCGTGCAAGTCCTCCGCAACGAGGATGCCCCCAACGACCTTCTCCGCATGATCACGGTCGAAAGCCAATTCATCCTCGACTACGCCGGTGAACAGCTAGCGGAGATTTTTCAGCAAAGTTGGGTGCGCGCCAACGCGGATGACGCGACCATGATGGCTCGGGCAATCGCGCGCGCCGCACTTAGTTTCCTGGCCTTGCCGCCGGACAACTCGGAGGATGCGGCAGTGGAGATAGCTCGCGTGTTTGCGCCCTGCATCGACGTGATCGCCGAAGCGAGCTAACCCGGGCTTACCCGGGCCGAAGGGGGGCTAGCCAGGGCTAGCGCCGCGCTGCGGCATTGGCCGCGTCCTGGGCCTGCCGCAGTGTTGTTGCCACATCGGTGCGGCCGAGGAACATGTCGTCGAAATAGGATTCCAGCACCTCGTAGCCGGCGGGAAAACCCGGGCCGCCGGGGGCCGGAATGCGTGGACCGTTGAGGACGTCGAAGAACGGTGCGACGTTCACGCCCTTGGCTTTCCAGTACTCGAAGTACACCGGCTGGGCTGATAGCACCGCAGGGATGGCCACGCCCTCGCGGCCCAAGTAGGCATTCCCTTCCCTGCTGCCCATCCACGCCAACACCTCACGCACCGCCTGAGGGTGCTTGGACGCCGAATTCCCTGCTGCGGCAATGCCGTTGGTGACACTGACCCGGCCCTTCGGGCCCGCGGGCATCATCGCCACACCCCACGGGAAGGAGGCGTCGCGGGCAACGGTTGCGAGGTTGTAGGTGCCGGACTGAAACAGTGCCATCTTGCCGGCTAGGAACTGGTTGCGGGAGAAATCCCCGTTGTCGTTGGTGTCGGAGGCCGGGGGCGCGACGTTGTCCTCGTTGATCAGCCGCACGAGGTAGCGGAACGCTTCGATCGCGCCGGGATTGTTGAACGCGAACTCGTCGTCGCGCTGGAAGACCCCGCCCGCCGAGCCGATGTAGTTGAGATAGATGCCCTGAGGGTCGTTGGCCGCGTTGTATCCCCACTGCCGGACGCGTCGGGGTTCGAATTCCCGGGAGTTCGCCCGATGCCCGTCGGCGTCAACGGTGAGCCGGGCCAACATTGGGCGCAGCGAGTCCTCCCGATCGTCGGGATTCCACCGCAAGGTGTCGAGGTCGACCGGATTGATGCCGGCCGCATCGAGCAGGTCCGCGTTGTAAAACAACGCGATACCACCGTCGGTCAGTTGGGGAACACCCCACAACACCCCGTTTCGGGTGAACTGGTTGACCACCGCGGCTTCCCAGTCCGGCTCGACGTTGATCGGCATCAGCCGGCCGCTGTCGGCGTAGGCCGCGAAATAGGCGTTGGACACCCAGAAGATGTCCTCCGCGCTGCCACCCGCCACGTCGGTGCGCAGGGTGTCGAAGTAGTTGGCGTAGGAAACGATGTTGGTGCGCACCTCGATGTCGGGGTGTGCGCGAGTGAATGCTGCGAACGATTGCTGGTACGCCGACGCGATCGGTTCGCTCCACAACCGCACCGTCACAACGGTCTTGCCTTTCGGCGGATCGTCGACCTGGTTGAGCACCACGGCCAGCACCGCCAACAGCGCCGCGACCAGCACCAGGGCGCCCGCGGCCAGCGTCGAGAAGCGGGGTCGCGTCATGTCTGCCGCCGAGATTGCCGTGGTGGTCGTGGATTCGCGCGAACAGCAGCCATGGCGGCAATCTCGGTGCCCGGCATGCTCACTTCAGTCCCGAGACGACGATCGACGAGACGATGTGGCGCTGTGCGGCGACGAACAGAACGATCAGCGGCACGATCGCGATTGTCGTCGCCGCCATCACCAGGGTCCACTGGGAATTGAATTGCGACTGCAGGTCAGCCGTGGCCACGGTCAGCACCCGCCACTTGCGTCCACTGGTGATCACCAACGGCCACATGAAGTTGTTCCACTGCGAGACCACCGTGATGAGCGTCAGCGTCGCCAGAACCGGACGGCTCGACGGCAGGATCACGTGCACCAGCACGTCCAGGGTGTTGGCGCCATCGAGGCGCGCGGCGTTGACCAAGTCGTTCGGGATGAGGCGAAAGTGCTCGCGCAGCAAGAAGATCGCGTACGGCGAGCCGAACAGGAATGGCAGTACCAACGCCCAGAAGGTATTGCGCAAACCCAACTGGGCCATCATCAGATACAGCGGCACGACCGTCACGGTGGCCGGGACCATCAAGGTCGCGATGTAAACCCAGAACAGCACGTCACGTCCGGGAAACTCCAACCGGGCGAACGCGTAGGCGGCCAGCACCGAAAACGTCATCTGGCCCAACAGAATCACCGCGGTCATCAACGCCGTCACCGCCGCGGCCCGGCCGAAGCCGGCACCGGCCAGGTCGGTGTAGTTGTCCAGCGTCGGGGGGCGCGGCCATTCCAGTGGTGTGCCCGTTGCGAACTGACGCGCCGATGTGAACGACGTGAGCAGCCCGAGCAGGAACGGCGCCAACGTGATCGCCGCGCCGAACACCAGGACGGCGTAGATGGCCGACGTCGACAGGCCCGAGCGAAGGCTATGTGAGGTCATAGGTGATCCGTCTGCGGAAATACAGATGCTGGATGAAGGTGACGCCGACCAGAATGACGAACAACACGACCGCCATCACCGACGCCCGCCCGATGGCCGCGGCACCAAACGCCTCGGCGTAGATGCGGTGGGCCACCAGATCCGTGCTGCCTCCGGGGCCGCCGCCGGTCAGCGCGTACACGATATCGAAAATCTGTGCGGCGCTGACGATTCCGGTGACCACAACGAAGAACGTTGTGGGCCGCAGCATCGGCAGGGTAATGCGCCAGAACCGCTGCCACGCGTTGGCTCCGTCGGTGCGAGCCGCCGCGTAAATGTCGTCGGGAATGGCCAACAACCCGGCCAGGAACGACAGCGCCGTATACCCGATGTTGGTCCAGACGACGACGGATGCGGTCAGCGGCAAGGCGAGGTCGGGATCGGTCAGCCAGTCGATGCGACGTCCCAGTACCGCGCTTACTGCCCCGTCGGTTGGGGCCAGGATCCAACGCCAGATCACCGCGATCGCCAGGGGCGCACAGATCCAGGGCAGTACGTAGAGCGTGCGGAAGAAATTGGTGCCGGGCAGCTCGCGTGTCAGCAGCATCGCTGCGAGCAGTCCGAGCGCAGTCTGGGCCGGTACCACGATCGCCACGAAGATGGAGGTCACGAACAGCGAGTCGGCGAAGGTGCCGTCGGTCAGCACCGCCTTCCAGTTGTCCAGGCCGACATAGCGCAGGGGGCCCAGCAGGTCCCAGCGGTACAGGCTCAGCCAAACCACGACCAGGATCGGCAGCAACAAGAATGCGACCACCCCGAACAGGCTCGGGGCCAGCAAGGCGTACGCCAGGGCCGTGGTTCGAGACCGCTTCTTCGTCGCCGCGCCGGTCATGGAGGTATTAAAGCGCCCAACCCGGGTAGGTCGTTACGGTGTTAGCCGTGACGCCAAATCGGGGAATCGATCCGGACTTCCTGAACCTGCCGCGCGCTGAAATAGCCGAGGCAGCGTTGTCGGCGGCGACCGCGGCGGGGGCCAGCCACGCCGATGTGCGAATCCATCGGATCAGCACCGAGATCATCCAGCTGCGCGATGGTGAGTTGGAGACCGCGGTCGTCAACCGCGAGTGCGGCCTGGCCGTGCGGGTGATCGTCGCCGGGACGTGGGGGTTTGCCTCCCACGCGGAGCTGTCGCCGTTCGTCGCGGCGGCGACCGCGCGTAGGGCGGTACACGTGGCGACCACGCTGGCGCCGCTGAACAAGGAGCGGGTGAAACTGGCCGCCGAGCCGGTGTACACCGATGCCACCTGGGTGTCGAGCTATGAGATCGATCCGTTCGATGTCCCTAGGGCCGACAAGATCGAAGTGTTGGCGGAATACTCGGGGCGGTTACTGGCCTCCGACGGCGTCGATCATGCGTCGGCTCGCTTGACCGCCGTCAAGGAGCAGACGTTCTACGCCGATACGTTCGGGTCGTCGATCACCCAGCAGCGGGTGCGGGTGCTGCCGGTGCTCGAGGCGATGACCATAGACGCCGCAGCGGGCAGTTTCGAATCGTTGCGCACGCTGGCGCCGCCGACGGCCCGCGGCTGGGAAGCGGTGGCCGGCGACGAGGTGTGGAACTGGAGTGAGGAACTCGCCGAACTGCCGTCGTTGCTGGCCGAGAAGGTCAAGGCGCCCAGCGTGATGCCGGGTCCGACGGACCTGGTCATCGACCCGACGAACCTGTGGCTGACCATCCACGAATCCATTGGCCACGCAACCGAATACGACCGCGCTATCGGTTACGAGGCCGCCTATGCCGGAACGTCGTTCGCCACTCCGGACAAGTTGGGCAGCATGCGTTACGGCTCGCCGGTGATGAACGTGACCGCCGACCGGACCGCCGAATTCGGTTTGGCCACGGTCGGTTACGACGACGAAGGGGTGGCCGCCCAAAGCTGGGATCTGGTGCGGGACGGCATTTTCGTGGGATATCAACTCGACCGGGTGTTCGCGCCGCGGCTGGGTCAGGAGCGCTCCAACGGTTGCTCTTATGCCGATTCGCCGCACCACGTGCCCATTCAGCGGATGGCCAATGTTTCGCTGCTGCCCAGCGACGAAGACATCAGCACGGCGGACTTGATCGCCCGCATCGATGACGGGATCTACATCGTCGGCGATAAATCGTGGTCAATCGACATGCAGCGGTACAACTTCCAGTTCACCGGTCAACGGTTCTACCGGATTCGTGACGGGGAGCTGTTCGGACAGTTGCGCGATGTCGCCTACCAGGCCACCACCACAGATTTCTGGAACTCCATGGAAGCGGTGGGGGGCTCGCAGACCTGGCGGCTGGGCGGTGCCTTCAACTGCGGCAAGGCGCAGCCGGGGCAGGTGGCTGCCGTCAGCCACGGCTGCCCGTCGGCGTTGTTCCGTGGTGTCAACGTGCTCAACACCCGCATCGAGGGCGGCCGATGATCACTCCACAGCACCTGGTCGAGATCGTGTTGGCCGAAGCGGCCAAGGCGGGCCGGGCCGACGAAACCATGGTGCTCGTCACCGACAAGATGGAGGCGACGCTGCGCTGGGCGGGCAACTCCATGACCACCAACGGGATCGCGGTGAGTCGCAGCCTGTCCGTGATTTCGGTTGTGCGCCAAGGCGACGGCGCCCGAGTGGGTAGCGTGGTGTCAGCCGAGGCCGATCCGACGTCGATTCCCGGGCTGGTGGCCGCCTCGCAGGAAGCGGCACACTGCGCGCTCGAGGCCGGCGATGCCGCCCCGTTGCTGGGGGATGCCGGCAACCCGATCGATTGGGATGCGCCGATCCCGGGCACCGGGCCCGAAGTGTTCGGCGCGCTCGTCGGCAGACTGAACCGGGCGTTCCGGGGCGATGACCTGTTGTACGGCTTTGCCCACCACAGCGTCGCCACGACGTTCCTGGCCTCATCGACCGGATTGCGCCGGCGCTACACCCAACCGACCGGCGCGGTCGAGATCAACGCCAAACGCGGACACGCCAGCGTCTGGGCGGGTATCGGCACGCCCAATTTCGTCGACGTACCAACCGATGCGCTCCTCGAGGAACTGACGCTCAAACTTGGTTGGGCGGACCGCACGGTTGAACTGCCGGCGGGGCGCTACGAAACGCTGATGCCGCCTTCGACGGTGGCCGACATGATGATCTATCTCGCGTGGTCGATGGCCGGGCGTGGGGCGCAGGAGGGCCGCACCGCGCTGTCGGCACCGGGTGGCGGGACCAGGGTGGGGGAGCGGCTCACCGACCTGCCGCTCACCATGTTTTCCGATCCGCAGGCACCAGGCCTGGCGTGTACGCCGTTCGTCGCGGTGAGCAACTCCAGCGAGACGGTGTCGGTGTTCGACAACGGTATGGAGATCGGCCAGGTGGACTGGATCCGCGACGGGGTGATCAACGCCCTCGCCTATCCGCGGGCCACGGCGGCCAAGTACGGCGCGCCCGTTGCGATCGCAGCCGACAACCTGGTGATGACGGGTGGGTCGCTTGAACTCGCCGACATGATCGCGGCTACCGAGCGCGGCCTGCTGCTGACCACGCTCTGGTACATCCGCGAGGTGGACCCCACGACATTGCTGCTCACCGGCCTGACCAGAGACGGCGTCTTCCTCATCGAAGACGGCGAGGTGACAGCGGCGGTCAACAACTTCCGCTTCAACGAAAGCCCGCTGGATTTGCTGCGGCGGGCCACCGAGGCCGGTCTCAGCGAGACGACATTGCCGCGGGAATGGGGGGACTGGGCCACCCGGGCGGCAATGCCGACGCTGCGGATCCCCGACTTCCACATGTCCTCGGTGAGCCCGGCACAGTAGCCGATTGCTGCTGAAGCAGCGGCGTTCTAGCTTGTAGGGATGGTTGCTCCGGTTTCGGTTCGCGACGACCTCGCGCGGTTGGTGGCGCTGTCTCCCGGCGACGGTCGCATGACGGGGTTGGCTCGGCGCGTATGTGCGCAGACGTTGTCGTTGCCGCCGTTGCCCAGCGAGGTTGCGGTGAACGAACCGGAGACGGAGGCCGAGGTTGCCGTCGCCGAATTCGCCGAACAGTTCAGCGCTGCTGTCTCGGTGATTACCGACGCGCAGCGGTCGCGGTTGCTGAAGGCGTTGGGGCGCGATGTCTTTGGTGTGGTGGTGTCGATATACATCGCCGACTTCGTGCCGCGGGTACGCGCCGGGCTGCAAGCGCTGGGGGTGGGTGGCGAATATTTGGCTTGGGTAAGCGGCCCGATCGCTTGGGATCACCACACCGACGTGTCCGACGCGGTGTTCCAGCGCTTCATGCCGGCGGTGGCCAAGATGCGTGCTCTCGACCCGGTCCTCACCGAGCTGGTCCGGCTGCGGGGGGCCTGGCAGCACAACTGCCGACTGTGCAAATCGTTGCGTGACGGCGACGCGCTGGACGCCGGCGGATCGGAGACGCTGTACGACGACATCCACCATTACGAGAAGTCCAGGCGCCTCGATCCTCGCGCAAAAGCGGCGCTGCAATATGCCGATGGGTTAATTTGGACGCCTGCGCACCTCGTCGCCGACGATGTCGAAGAGGTGCGCTCCCGGTTCACCGCGGTGGAGGCGGTTGAGCTGACCTTGGACATCATGCGTAACGCGAGTAACAAGATTGCGGTTTCGCTAGGCGCCGACGCCCCACGGGTCGATTCCGGTACCCAGCGATACACCACCGGTGCTGACGGTCAGCCGGTGTTTGGCTGACGAGAAGTCATGGCAGGTAGAGCGCTTTTCGCCGTCGCGGTGGGTGGGTTGGTTGTTTGTTCGGTCGTTGCCTGCTCGGGCGGTGGCACTAGATCGGCGGCGCCCAGCCCGACGTATCACCCGACCACTGGCACCCAATTACCGCCGATCTATCCGGGGACGACGGTGCCGCCGCTTCCACCCACGACGACGTCGGAGACATCGCCGACCTCAACCTCCGTGTCCGCCACGCCGGGGGCGGCCCGCACCTTGCCGGGCGACGGCACGTTTCGCATGGGGGAGGAATTGCAGCCCGGGACCTATCGGTCGCCGGGCGGCGATTCCTGCTCGTGGGAGCGGCTGAGGGGGCTCAGCGGGACGTCCAGGGATGTGATTGAGCACGGTGAAGGTACCGAGCCGCAGGTGGTGCGGATCCTGCCATCAGACGCGGCGTTCAAGACCAAAAACTGCGTGGACTGGACCCCGCAATCGTCGGGTGCTCTGACCTCGGCGACCACGCCGGTGACCCTGCCGCCGGACGCCAACACCTGCCCGACCAGCGACGAGTCGGTCACCGGATTGGCTCATTCCGCCGTCGGGTCCACCGCCACGACGTGCGCTTTCGCCGAACGGGTACGCCAGGCCTACGCCGCCGGCGGACCGCCGAGTTCGACCCCACGGCAGGTCTACGCGGAGAGCCCAGTGACCGGCCAGCAGTACTCGATGACCTGCATTGTCAACGGGTCCTTGGTGGTGTGCAACGGCGGCAATGACGCCGTCGTCTACCTGTACTAGGGCCGTTTCGGATGTGAGCGGCTCTGGTGGTGCCGCCGGGGTCAGCTCTGTTCCTCGTCCCAACCCCACTCGTCGTCGTCGAGGACATCGACGGTGACGTCGTTGTCGGCGGCCCCTTTCGTCCCGTAGAGGAAAGTCAGCAGAGTGCGGTCGTCGTCAAGGGGTTCTGTCGCTACGACGGTGGCGTGCCCGATCTTCATGCGGATCCTGTCTCCGGGCTTCAATTCGTCAATTCGTTTAAGTGGCACGCTCGCCCATCAACCCCGCTGTCATGTGTCTGATAATTCGCCCGGCCGCGGCGTCTTTGCAACTACGACACGTCCGGGGGGTCAGTGGCTTAGGTCGCTTCATTCGCTACCGATCCTGATTCGTGGCTATAGAAGCGCGCCTCGGTGGGTACGGTCTAGCTGTGTCTTTTCGGCGGGAGAGTCGGATTCGCGGTCGACGGTTGAGGTTCGACGAGGCTGTGGTCGAGCGCGTCGCGATGTCAAAACTCGGCTATCAGGTTGCGGTCCACCTGGCGCCGCGGGTCGATAAGTTCGTGATCCCACGGACCCACGGCAGGTTGAGTTTCATGGGGGTCGACAAAGTCGGTCTCGTGACGTCGACCGGCGCCAAGTCCGGACAGCCCAGGACGCACCCGCTGACCTTGATCGACGACGGCAACGGGCTGCTGGCGATCGGGTCCAACTACGGCCGGCCGCAACATCCGGCGTGGAGCGCCAACCTGCTCAAGAATCCGGAGTGCACGATCGAATTCCGGGGTCCGCCACGGCGATACCGAGCGGAGCTGCTTACTGGTGACGAGCGGGCTGCGGCTTGGGCTACGGCAGTCGACTTCTATCCCGGCTATGACGCCTACCGGCAGAGCTGTGCGCCGCGGGAGATCAGGGTCTTTCGGCTGCGGCCGATCGAGGACTGACGGCGTTCGGGTCGTGCCACCGGATCGCTGCGGGCCGGTGGTGCCGCGCTAGTCTCATGGTCGTATTACGCGCCGGGGGCGGTAGCTCAGTTGGTTAGAGCCGCGGACTCATAATCCGTTGGTCGCGGGTTCGAGCCCCGCCCGCCCCACTAAGTGTTGATGCAGGTAGATAGGAATTCGACGTTAGCTAGCGCAAGAACCGACCGGCCAAAACGGTTCAAATTTACGCAAGTCTTACGCAATCAAGTGGCACAATGGACAGTACAAAACCGCGTCAGCAAACCCGTGCCACACCGCCCCCGCGATGACTACTACCTCGTCTCGCGAGACGGCGTAGTGCACCGGCAGAGATGCCCTCAGATGCGGCTGAAGGCCACGCTTGCCCCTCTTGCCGCCCTTCTAGCGCGTGGCCCCCGTGATACCGCTTTGGACCGGTCACCAGTCGCCTATCTGGCTACTAGTAGCCGGTTTGTTCTCTATAGAAGTGGAGATCCCGTCCCGTTGCTAGCGTGCTTGTATGACCCTCATCTCAAGCACAGTCCCGAATGATTGGGAAGACTTGGAAGTTGAGTCCCGCATAGTGGTGTAGCGCGGTTGCTGGGTTCGTCATCGTGTCGGTGATGGACGTAAAGCGGCCACCGCGTGATCCTTCGAGTCAACCTTCCACAGAATCCTCGAGGAGCATCACGATGACCGCACCCCATATTGTCGACCCTGCAGGCCTTCTTGGCGAGGCCCTCTCCGAAGCCTCGCCAGATCTGATGCGCTCGCTGCTGCAGACGGTCATCAACGCCCTGCTGTCGGCGGATGCTGATGCCGTGGTGGGCGCTGAATGGGGCCAGCCCACACCGGGGCGCCGTGCCCAGCGCAACGGGTATCGCCACCGCGGCCTCGATACCCGGGTGGGCAGCATCGATGTTGCAGTCCCGAAGTTGCGCAAGGGAACCTACTTTCCCGAGTGGCTGCTCGAACGCCGTAAGCGGGCCGAATCCGCGCTGATCACCGTGGTCGCCGACTGCTACCTGGCCGGGGTGAGCACGCGGCGGATGGACAAGCTGGTCAAAACCCTGGGCATCGACTCGCTGAGCAAATCGCAGGTCAGCCGCATGGCCACCGACCTCGACGAGCACGTCGAGCAGTTCCGCCACCGCCCACTCGATTCTGCTGGCCCGTTCACCTTCGTCGCCGCGGATGCGTTGACGATGAAGGTGCGCGAAGGCGGGCGGGTGGTCAACGGGGTCGTGCTGCTGGCCACCGGCGTCAACGGCGACGGACACCGCGAAGTCCTGGGCATGCGGGTGGTCACCAGCGAGACCGGCCCGGCCTGGAACGAGTTCTTCGCCGACCTGGTCGCCCGCGGGTTGGCCGGTGTTCGCCTGGTCACCAGCGACGCCCACGCCGGCCTACGCGAAGCGATCGCAGCCAACCTGCCCGGAGCGGCCTGGCAGCGCTGCCGCACCCACTACGCGGCCAACCTGATGAGCATCTGCCCCAAGAGCATGTGGCCGGCAGTCAAAGCGATGCTGCACAGCGTTTATGACCAACCTGACGCGCCCGCGGTGGCCGCGCAGTTCGACCGGCTCATCGACTATGTCACCGACAAACTCCCCGCCGTGGCCGAACACCTCAGTGCTGCACGCGAAGACATCCTGGCCTTCACTGCATTTCCCAAGGACGTCTGGACCCAGATCTGGTCCAACAACCCCGCAGAACGGCTCAACAAAGAGATCCGCCGCCGGACCGACGCCGTCGGGATCTTCCCCAACCGCGACGCCATCGTCCGCCTCGTCGGCGCCGTGCTGGCCGAACAGAACGACGAATGGGCCGAAGGCCGCCGCTACCTCGGCCTCGACGTCCTCGCCCGATGCCGCCTGACCACCATCACCAACGACAACCCCGAAATAGGAGCCGACGACATGCCCGCACTGACCGCCTAACCCACCGGATCACGCAGCACTACACCACTTCCCGGGACTTGACCGACTTGGAAGATTTGGTTGCGAGCATCTTGCGGGAGTGTGAAATGACTGTGCAGCAGCGTAAACGGTTGCAATTGCTGCGCGGTCATTACGACGCCGATGTAGTGGCCACGTGAGGGGGACCCGTTTGATGGTCCAGTCGCTATGCGGCTTGCGGTTGGTGGGTCGTGGTCCACTGTAGGGCGAACTCGGCTGGGGTGAGCCCATTGTGGGCGGAGTGAGGCCGGTTGGCGTTGTAGTCGATTCTCCAATCTTCGATGATGATTTGGGCTTCTTGCAGGGAGTCGAAGCGCCAGGAGTTGAGTAGCTCGTCGCGCAGTCGGCCGTTGAATGACTCGATCCAGGCGTTCTGCCAGGGGGATCCGGGATCGATGAATAGCGAGCCGGTGCCGTTGAAGCGGCACCAGTCGTTGACAGCATGGGCGATGAACTCGGGTCCGTTGTCGAACCGCACGTAGGCCGGTGCCCCATGCATCAGGGCCAGACGGTCAAGGACGTCGACCACGCCGTCGGCGTTGATGGCCCGGTCGACTTCGATCGCCAGGGCTTCGCGGGTGAACTCATCGATTACGTTGAGCATCTTCAACGTTCGTCCGTCGGCGGTGGTGTCGAACTGAAAGTCCATCGCCCAGATCGCATTCGGGCGGATCGGGCACATCGCCCCGACCTGCGCACCGATGCCGGTCAAGCGTTTCTTCCTGCGGCGCTGCGGAACCCGCAGGCCTTCCTCGCGCCACAGGCGGCGGATGCGCTTGTTGTTGACCTTCCAGCCAGCTCGCCGTGCCGCGATCGCAGCACGGCGCCATCCCCAGCGGGGCCGCTGGGTGGAGAACGCGCGTAGCCAGGCCCGCAATTGGGCCTCCTCATCGCTGATCGGTGGTGGTTGTAGACGCATGGTGGAACGGTGGATGCCGACCACCGCGCACGCCCGCCGTTCGGAGACCCCGAACCGCTCGCGCAGCATCGCCGCGGCGCTGCGCTTGCGGTTCGGGGTCAGAAGTTTCCGACGAGATCTCCTTGAGCATGTCGATGTCAAGGGCCTGGTTGGCGACCAGCTTCTTGAGCCTGGCGTTCTCGGCCTCAAGTTCCTTGAGGCGTTTGGCGTCGCTGGCCTTCATCCCGCCGTACTGGGCGACCCAGCGATGCCAGGTCGACTCGGTGATCTCGAGGTGGCGACACACTTCGCTGAGTTGCTGCCCGGTTCCAAGGAGCTTGTTGCCCTCGGCGAGCTTGCGGATGATCTGATCCGGCGTGTGCCGCCGGCGCTTGTTCGTTGCCATGTCGTCGTCGATTCTTCCTGCCCGAACACTCGGGCATCAGAGTCCCACAACGACTGGACCACTACGACGGGCTCACCTCACACGGAGATTGTCGAGGGGATCCCGCACAGCATCATCTGTGAGTGCAAATTCTGGAAAACTAATATTCCAGCCGAGAAAGTCCGAGCCTTCCGAGTCGCAGTAGAGGAGACCGGCGCGAATCGGGGTTACATCGTCTCGCAAAAGGGCTTTCAAACCGGCGCGATAGCGGCAGCACGAGCTACGAATGTCGAACTTGTTACATACGAACAGTTTCAAGAACTCTACTTTGAGAAGTGGTTCGCGAGGCGGATTTGGACCCTCGAGAGCACGATTGCGAATTTCAACGTGTATTACGAGCCGGGTCCTTCCGGACGCTGTGGATACGATTTGCTCAAAAGTGATGATGAGCGCGCGGCCTACGACGAAGTTTGGAATAAATACGGGTCTGCTGCACGATCAGGTGACAGGTTCGGTCACGCGGCCTGACTGGCCCGTGGGGTCATAATCGCTTCGAATTCGATCGGGGTCAACCGCCCGAGACGGGCTTGGCGCCGGCGGCGATGGTAGGTCCGTTCGATCCAGATGACGATCGCGATCCGCAACTCTTCTCGAGTGCGCCAGCGGCGGCGATCGAGCACGTTCTTCTGCAGCAGAGCGAAGAAGCTCTCCATGGCCGCATTGTCGCCGGCCGCACCGACGCGGCCCATCGATCCGACCATCTCGTGATGGTTCAGTGCATGTACGAATCGCCTTGACCTGAATTGAGATCCGCGATCCGAATGCAGAATGCAACCGGCCACGTCACCGCGGCGAGCCACCGCACTGCTGAGCGCTGTGGTGGCCAGCCGGGACTTCATCCGAGAGTCGATCGAGTACCCGACGATGCGGTTGGAGAACACGTCCTTGATCGCGCATAGGTAGAGCTTGCCTTCGTCGGTGCGGTGCTCGGTGATGTCACTGAGCCACAACTGATTTGGGGCATCAGCGGTGAAGTCACGCTCAACGAGGTCATCGTGCACCGGTGGCCCGACTTTGCCGTTCTTGCCCCGCTTTTTCCCGAACACGCTCCACAGCCGATTCTGCGAGCAGATCCGCCAGGCGGTGCGCTCGGCCATCGATTCGCCGGCATCGCGGGCCTCCTCGACGAGATAGCGGTACCCGAACTCGGGGTCGTCTTTGTGCGCGTCGAACAGGGCGTTGGTGCGGTGGGCCTCGATGCGTTCGGCATCGGTGATGGGATTGGCCAGCCAGCGGTAATACGGTTGGCGGGCGAGCTTGAGTACCCGACACGTCACCGCGACGGGGATCCCGTCAGCGGCGAGCTCACTTACGAGCGGGTAGAGCCTTTTCCCGGCAGGTTGGCCTGCGACAGATATGCCGTGGCCCGGCGCAGCACCTCATTCTCTTGCTCGAGCAGTTTGATCCGACGCCGCGCTTCCCGCAGCTCTGCGGACTCGGTGGTGCTCTTGCCGGGGGTGGCGCCCTCGTCGATGTCGGCCTGGCGCATCCACTTGTGCAACGTCACCGGGTGGACCCCGAAATCGGTGGCGATCTGCTCGATGGTCACACCGTCATCGCGGTTGTGAGCGACCCGCACAACGTCGTCGCGGAACTCGCGGGGGTAAGGCCTTGCCATGGGGACATCCTTCCAGCCCGCCCACGCTGGGCAAGCCAACTCAGATGTCACCTATTCGTGCAGCAGACCCTACTTGTTTGCTGGCGTGTTGCTCATGGCGTATTCACCGTATCTACGCATGCTGCCTGGAAAGCAACCGTTACCGGCGCTGCCTTATGACCTGCCCAAAGTAAACCCGCCAGCGCTTGCAGCTAGCGGAGATCTGATAGTTCCTGAAGAGGTAAAAGAGGCAACCGGCTATCGTGAACTCCTTGATCTACTGGAACGGTATGCGCAGGAGGGACTTTCCGCCCTGCGAGCGGTCAACCCGCGGTGGAATACCGCAGGCGGGGATGGGCAGATAGAGGAATTAGACCAACCTATGCCCCGGTCTCTTCCTGACAGTTACTGATTTCATTCTAACGGGTGCCGCGCGACTATTTGACGTCTGAACCGGCGCTGTGCGTGCCAGCGTTTCGACTTAGTCGATGTCGGATAACAGCTGCTCACGAGTAGTCGTAGGTAGCATTGTTGACCAAACAACTTCTCCGGTACTGGGCTGGATGCCAAGCTCCACAGAGGGCTCTATGAACCAATCCTCATGTGCAACCCCAGGAACCGAGTCCAGAATTACCGCGATTACCTTCGGGTCGTAGACTCCTCCGGTACCTACAGTCAAATAGACCTCATCGCCATCACTTACCCGCGCTTCGATGTAGTGGTTCACCGCTGTGGCGGCCGCCGGCTTGCCTGTCTCTAAGCTTGTCTTGATCAGTCTCCGAACTGTGGAGCTAACAACATCAACCCACCTATTTGCGAGTTCCGCTGAAAGCCGCTTGTAGTCCCAATCAGTAGGAAGCAGTCCGTCGCTAGTAGCTGGAAGCTGAGCGTAGAAGTCCTCGTTTGGAGAGTCCTTCTTCCGATAGCCGGCCGCTATGATCCACCAACGCCCAATCCGTCCTAACTCAATGAAACCAGTTGGTAGGTCGACAGCGGCGAGCCTAGTGACGGCGGCTCGCACATTACTGGATTTGTACTTGAAGACCACCCGGTCTCTTATTTTGCGAATTGGCTCAGCGCCGCCGCTCTCAAAGTACTGGGGCAGCTTTTGCATCTCGCGTACGTGCGGATCGTCCACATCGTGTAATGGGGTCTCAATCGGCGGCACACCGATGTTGAGGTCAGCTAACGCCTTACGGGTGGGGCGAACGATTTCGCCGTCAGACGTGGGCACGGCCGACGACTCTATCGGGAGAAGCCGCCCAAATCATCCAAATCTGCGGACGAAAACCCAGTTAGAGCGGATACGGCAGCGCTCTTCGAACCGTCGAGGCGGGATAGTGCATCTTTCACGCCGATCTGAATCTCGGCGCGGTGATTGTCGATGTACTCGCGGACAGCTGCATCCACAATGTACTTCTTGGGCCGCCCAAGGAAATGCGCAGCTTGCGTGACGAGCTCGTCAGTCTCAGCATCAACTTTGATTGGGGCTACAGCGGCCACGATTACACCTCCCTGTCATCGGACCTCGGTACCTGGGTACCAAGGTACCACTGTGTCAACAGATGGTCGGCTGAACTATTCCCCTGTGGCACCCTAGGTCGCGGTCACATCTCGCCGCAGCAAACCGGCGTGTTGACCCGCTTGCCCGGCCCGGTAGGCTCGTCCCCTTGGTTCTTAGTGCGAGGCGCTGTGACGAGCCTACCGGGCCGGGCAAGCGGGTCGTGCTTCTTCACCCATTTTAGCAGGTCAGGGGATCTTCTAAGGTGGTTGTGCTTCCAGAGGGAGCAAAACCCGCATCTCTCCGGCGAAGTAATCTGGCACTCGCGTAGAGCCACCATCCAGGGGCATCTCTGCGTACTTCGGCTTCGGCACGGCGGGCGGCCAAAGCGCGGCCGCGCGACCCCCCAGCAATGTGTCGCGGGTGCCCGCCAAGCTGACGCGCTTCTTGCTTTGAAGACAGAATTAAGGCACAGCGGCTGTACGCCTTGTCGTGGCGGCGGTCGAAGCTGACCTCGGTTGCCATTGCGCCCGGGGGGTGTCACGCATCGAGCGCGCGAAAAACCACACAGGCCGGTGCCCGTTTCTGGGCCAGCCCCGACGTGACCGTTCGTTGGCGCGAAACGGCATCTCCGGACCCGCTTTCGAGGCAGTCGCGCCACAGTCAAACTAGTCAATTGGGCGTGAACCCCGGCTACGCTCCAATGTTTGCATTGCCCGTAAATCGCCCACGAATACCGGCATTTTGGCGGTGTTGCGACGCACGCCCTCGTGGTCGTGTCAGTAGACATCCGTACGCTGGAACTCAATTTGAAGTGTCGCGTTCAGGAGGTGACCGTGCCAAAACGGTCTAACGAGTTCCAGCGCTTGATCGCGCTGCTCACGATGCTCAAAGCAGAGGGCGCTGAGGTGAATGAATCCGTCGAGCTTGAGACTCTCGACACGGGGCGGAAGCGCGAGGTCGACGTTGTTGCGGTAGGGACGGTGGCGGGTCATATCGCAGTCGTGGGAATCGAAGCACGGGATTGGAAGCGAAAGCAGGACGTGCAATGGGTCGAGCAGGCGAAGACCAAGTTCGATCGACTCGGCGCCAACGTCAAGATTCTTGTGTCGTCGTCGGGGTTCACGGCGGACGCGTTAGACACGGCGAAGATGTACGGCATCAAGACGATCACGCCTGGTGAGGTCACACCCGAGTTTGTTGGGAAAGTCGTCAACAGGGCGGACCACGCCGAATACTGGCATTGGATCACCCTTGTGAAGAAGGCTGAGGTAGTCATCACGCGTGATGGCGCAACTCAACAGCAAGAGCTGCCGGGGAACGTTCCCGTCCTATATGCGGACGGCTCAGAATCCTCATTGCTCGAGGAACTTGTAAATCACATCGTGAAACAGCACACGCGGAATCACGAGCAGTGGGAGGAGGGCTTCCGAGAAGCGGACGCCCTGTACGGGGGCAAGGCGAAGTACATCGCGACTGGCGACGCGCCGGCCCCGAGATCTAAGGGTCAGAAGGTGTACGTCAAAGGGCTTTCGCATGCGACGGGCGAGGAAGAACTGTTCGAGATCGCCAATGTGATAGTTACTTTCGAGGCCGTGAGGACCGTGGCCGACGTGCCCCTCACTCACGGTGAGTATGACGGCACTTTTTACTCGACGGGTTTAGCCCCTCTGGGGGACGACGCCACCGTGCAGCTGGTGTACACCGAGTCACCCGATGGCGACTTTGACCTAGCTGGCCGCCTAGACGGCTCCATCGACACCTTGTGGCCACGCTCCATGCCATGCGGTTCAGGCCCGTCATCTCCCGATGCCGTATCGAGATGACGACCGCAGCCACCGAGCCCACCAGCTTCCGGCACGGTGACGGTGGTGGTCACCGCGCCGTCGGAGACGGTCAGGCTTCCGCGTGAAACAGCTGCGCTCAATCTGCCGTGAGAGGTAGTCGACCGGCTTGCCCCGACCCAGCACACTTGGGTCTGGGAGAACATCCGCCACTCTTAGCGGCTCGATATTTGCGCGCAACATGCGCTCACCGCCGCAGTAAGCCGCGCCGCCCGCCTAGGCCTCGTCCCAATCGACGGCAATCGCGTTGACAAAGGCTTGATCTTCGGCCTCACGTTCGCCGGCGGCGACCGAGGCCGACTGCCGGTGCGCTTCCCGGTGAAATTCGTGCGCGGTGACGTCTGGGACCCAGATCTGCACCGGCCGCATACCTTGTTGCCGCAGCCGCTCGCGATGCTGGTGGCCGCGATCACGCGCGGGAGTCATGTCCTCACGTTACGTTTCCCGCACCGGCGCACGCACCATAACTTCATATCCACGGCGCTAAGCCCGTTCCAGTTGCCGTTTATTCACCCAGAATGAGTCGGAATCGACCGGATTGGGCACCGCTCGTCCGTACCCGTCGAGCGCCGAACGGCGTTGCCCTGCAGGAGTTGTCGGGTACAGAACGGCGGCGTCAAGATTGGCCATTTGAGAATCCGTTGGTCGCGGGTTCGAGCCCCGCCCGCCCCACCGTATCTCGCCTGGTCAGGGCCTTGTGGAACTGCCCGCGTGCAACCGAGAAGCCCGATTTACCGGCCAGCGAGCGTACTGCCCCTAGCCAACTCGCGCCGTACCGCTTGCTATCTGGTGGACGTGGATATCGTCGGCCTCGGTTTTCGTGTCGGCGTGGTGGGGCTCGACTCGCTCGTGGACGTGAGCAGCCGGTGTGCGGTCGATCAACAGACTGAGCAGTTCGGGCCTGCTGTAGTGGCCTATGGCGTCCATCTTGGACTTACGCTGGTCGATCAAGGAGAAGTCGAGATCGGCGATCACAACGCCCTCGCCGGAACGCAAAGGCGTGGCTAGCAACTCGCCAAGAGGTGACACGATCGCGGTGAAGCTGCCCCCCGATATCGGGCCGATCGGCGCCCCGGTGTCGGCCATGATCTGCGCTTGCTGATCGGCATCCAGCCAGCCGGTGGAGTTGACAACGAAACTGCCTGATTCGAGTGCGTGATTGCGGACGCTCAACTCGGTCTGCTCCGCGAAAAGCGGACCGCCGAACGAGCCCGGCCACATCGCTGCGTGAATCTGCTCACCGTCAGCGATGACGGCATAGCGTGCCAGCGGGTAGTAATGCTCCCAGCACGCCAACTGGCCGATCCGCCCAACGGCACTGTCGACGGCCGCAAGGCCGGAGGCATCCCCCTGCCCCCACACCATCCGTTCGTGGAAGGTGGGCAGTATCTTTCGACGGCGCTGGATGAGGGTGCCATCGGCATCGAAGAGGAGCTGCGTGTTGTAGAGCGTGCCGCCATCGCGTTCATTCACACCGATGGACACCACGATTCCCGCTTGCCTGGCCGCATCGGCGATGGCGTCGACTGTGGGCGACGGTATGGTCACGGCCTGATCGATCAGCCTCAGTTGCTCAGCGGCCAGCTCGAAAGGTCTTTGGACAAAGGAGAAGTAGGGATAGTACGGCACGATCGTCTCGGGGAAGACAGCGAATCGTACGTCCTGGCGCCCGAGTTCGGCGATCTTGTCGACAACCTTCTGAGTGGTGCCATCACGGCTGTATAGCACCGGGCTCATCTGTACTGCAGCCGCTCTTACCGTCGTCATTTCCTTCACCCTTCACGCACAGGTGCTCGACTAGAACAAGGCGACGGGAAGGCAATCCATTCCTGAGTATTGTAGACTGTACTCAGCATCACAAAGGCGTCGTTGGCACCGCTGTGAGGCCGCACAAAAGGAGAACCACTATGCAAATCGACCGGACTACTGTCAGTCCCATGGCCTTCACCGCTGCGGCGGTCGCGGTAGCACGGTCGGCGGCGCCCGCGCCCATTGCGCCATCGACGATCCGCGAGGTCTATCCGCACGGATTTGTGCCGTATCTGCTCGAAAGGCGCTGATGTTGACCTCACGCCGCATCTTTTTCGCCGGCGCCTCCGGGGTCATCGGCCAGCGACTGGTGCCGTTGCTGCGGGACGCCGGTCACACCGTCGGTGCGATGACGCGCTCGCCGGAGAAGGCCGGCCGGTTGGCCGCCACCGGTGCGCAACCGATCGTCTGTGATGTATTCGACCGTCAGGCGCTCACAGCCGCCGTTCAGGCGTTCGCGCCCGACCTCATACTTCACGAGCTGACAGATCTTCCCGACGATCTGAAAGACTTACCCGAGGATTCGAAAGTCAATGCGCGAATACGCGTCGAAGGCACCCGTAATCTGATCGAGGCATCAAAAGGCTTGGGCTACATCAAGATCGTGGCCCAGAGCGTTGCATGGACCATGCAACCCGGCGCGGAAGCCGCCGCTGTCGCAGCACTCGAAGAAGCGGTGCTCGCCGTGGACGGTGTCGTCATCCGGTACGGCTTCCTCTACGGTCCTGGCACCTACTTCGAACAGTCGCGTCCCAACGCACCACGCGTGCACATCGATACGGCCGCCTCTCGGACTCTCGAAGCGATCGACGCACCTCCGGGCATCGTGACCGTCGTTGACAGCGAATGACCGGATGAACATCTGCGTCTTCCTGTCCGCCGCCGACCTCGCCGAGCGCTACACGCGGCCCGCCCGAGAATTCGCCGAGCTCATCGGCAGTGGCGGACACGGTTTGGTGTGGGGTGGATCCGACACTGGTCTGATGAAGGTCGTCGCCGACGGCGTTCGGGAGACCGGCGGGCGGCTCGTCGGCATCTCGGTCGAGTTGCTGCGGGAGTTCGCGAGGAAGGACGCCGACGAGATGGTGTTCGCAAAGGACCTCGCCGAGCGCAAAGCGTTGCTGCTCGAGCGCGCGGACGCGATCGTCGTGATGGCAGGCGGCCTCGGCACGCTCGACGAGGCGACGGACGTCCTGGAGCAGAGGAAGCACAAGCTGCACGACAAGCCGGTCGTACTGCTGAACACGGCCGGGTTTTACGACGGCTTGACGATTCAGCTGCAGCGAATGGACGAGGAACGTTTCCTTCCGGTGCCCATCAACGATCTGGTGTTCATCGCCGACGACGGTGCCGAAGCCCTCGCCTACTTGGAAGGTCTGATCCGCGAAGCTAATTGAACGTTCTCGGGCGTCGCGCTAAGCGCTGTCGGCCGGTTGCAAACGTGCGCTGTTCCTTACCCGACGGGGGCGCGTTACTCATCGTCCGACAAGCCCGGAACAAGTGCATCGATGAGGCGCTCGACGCGCTCGGCCACCGCGTCGCGTGGTGTCCGGATCGACGGCACGTCGTCGAAATGACAAAGTCCCAAGAGCAACAGGAAAACGACTTTTGTGGTGGCTTTGGGGTTTGGGTCAGTGCCGGAGAGCATCCCGACGAACTGGCCGGCATACTCTTGGTGCCACTGCGCAATCAGCGCCGCTAGACGCGCGTCGCGTCTGCTGGCGAGATGCAACTCGGCGATGAGCCGTCGGTTCTGTCTCATCTCGGGCCGCAGATAGGCCATCGCGATGGCTTGGAGTGGACGTTCCCCACGACCGGTCCGCAACGCGACGGTGGTGATCTGGTCCAAGGCGCGTACCGCGGCGGCGTACAGCAACTCCTCTCGGCTGTGAAAGTGGTTGTACACAGCCGAAGGTGACACGCGTGCCCGCTCGGCGATCAGCGGCAGTGTGGTGCCATCGAATCCCCGTTCAACGCACACCGACGTCGCGGCCTCGAGCAACCGCTGAGCAGTTGCCCGGCCGTCGGACTTCGGCGGCCGCCCACGTGGGCGAGGCGCTAGGGCCTTCTGGTCTTTTGGCATCCACCCATTCTGACTGAGATGCGACAAGACGCTTGTAAAATGAATGGTTATTCATAAAACTGTGGTGCAGGCGCGGCACGGAAGCGAAACGAGGCAAGACGCATGGGTATCAGTACCCAACTGATGGACGACGTGAAGGAGTGCGCTCGAGCCGAGGCAGAAAGACGGACCTACCCGCCGCAGTTCCCGGCACTCCCGCCGGTTCCCGGCGGGCGGTATTTCGATCCCGCCTTCGCCAAACTTGAGGCTGACAGGGTCTTCTCCCGCTCGTGGTTGTTCGTCGCCCATGCCGACCAGCTTCGCAACATAGGCGACTACGTCCTGCTCGACCAGCTCGACAAGCCGATAATGCTGATTCGCGGCGCGGATAACGCTGTTCGCGCTTTCTGCAACACTTGTCGACATCGGGGGGCTGCGCTCGTCGAAGAGCCGCAGGGTAATGTTGGCCGCCGCCTGACGTGTCCATTCCACGCATGGACGTACTCGCTGGACGGAAAGCTTGTCGGCTACCCGGAAGCGATGAACTTTTCTGACCTCGACCGTGAGAGCCACGGCCTGGCCGAAATACGTTGCGAGTCATGGGGGCCGCTGATATTCATCAACCTTGACGTGAAAGCGCGGCCATTGGCCGCCTTCCTCGGTTCGGTCGGTGAGGATCTCAGCGACTTCGCAGAACTTGACGGCCGTCTGCACCTGGTGGACCGCACGGTGCGGGAGGTTGGCGTCAACTGGAAGCTTCCCGTGGACGCCAACCTAGAGAGCTACCACGTCAATTACGTGCACCGGACTTCGGCGGCACGGACGCTTCAACAGTCAGGGACGGGCATACAGCTGCTGCCGAACGGTCATTCGCGGATGCTCGTCCTCTATCGCGACACCATTGACGGCAAAGCGCTGTCGCCTTTCCCGTGCGTGTTCCCCAACCTCGGCGATCTGCCATATTGCGGAACATTCTCGTATCACGTGTTCCCCAATTTGAGCATCGTGTTCGCGGGCACCGGACTTGTCTTTCTGATCACCAACTGGCCAACCGGTCCCTCGACGTCGGTGTACAACGTGCACTGGTGCTCATCCCTGGCCGTCGATCAAGAGGAAAACCGGAAGCTCAGCGACAAGGTGATCGCGGCGCTGTCACAGGTGCTGTTTGAGGACCTGGACGTCCTTCCCGGCGAGCAACGTTCGCTCAACGCAGGCACCCTCGAGTCGTTGCGCCTCGGTTACCAGGAACGGCGCATCTACTACCTCCACGAAGCGATCGACCGAGCCATTGGATTCGAGCAGGTTCCCGAAACACTCCGAGTGCCACAGCTACTCGCGTCATTTGTGCAGGAGTGACATGCATCCATTCGTCGCACTGATGCGGAAATACTGCATTGATTACACAAATTCGCATGATCAAGACCTTTACGACGAGATCATGGAGCCGGACTACGTCGTACACATCAACGGTATGTCCCTGGTCCGGTCAACCACCTACGCTCAGGCTGTACGTCGAATCTTCAAGGCAGCACCAGGTTTAGCACTTTCCGTTCACGAGTTCGTGTTGAACGGCGATCGACTGTGCATGCACTTCAGCGAGCACGCAGGCATGCCGGTTGGAGGAGGGCGCGCACTTGCTTGTTGGCGTGGCATCGGCTTGTACAAGTGGAACGGCAGGCGGCTGACGGAGAACTACGTCGAACAAGACTATTTCGCAATGCAAGCCCAAATGACGAGTGGTCATCCTCATCCGCTGGTCCCACCGCACATCGATCCCTGGACATCGACGGAGCCGGTGCCGGCTGATCACGATGCTGAAGTAACCGTGCGAAGTTGGCTGGAGAGGTCCGACCTTGCCGCCGCCCCCGTGCACGAGATCGATGACGCGCGCACCGGTGCTACCTATGAAGCGGTGCTCGAGCCGCACGAGGTCGTTGTCAACGATCTCTTTTCGGCGGGCGCCGATGTTCCATTCCACGTCACGATGCGAGGCCCCTACCGGGGCGGCCTGGGTGCAGGCACAGAAAAGTACATTGGCAAGCCTGCTGCCCTGCACATCGCTGGGATTGCTCGTGTCGACGACGGCGCCGTTGCAGCCGTCAAGGCAGTGACATCGCGGTCGCAAACCCTGGCCGAGCTCACCAACGGGGCGTGAGCGGGATACGAATTGTTGACGAGGATTCTCGGCGTGGCCGAGAGTTCCTTCTTGGAATTGCTCCCTTGGTCTTCACGGCGACTCCTCGACGATATGTATGGCGCGCTCGGGACAGTTCGCGATCGCCTTGTGCGCCCGGTCTTCCCATCCTGGGGGAACATTTTCCACGGTGACGAAGGCGTACCCTTCGTCGTCGATGTCGAACAATTCGGGATGCGTTGCGTAGCAACGGCTGTGGCCCTGGCACATTTCCCTGTCGACATGAAGTTTCACGTTGTCTAGTCCAATCCGCCTGGTCTGGTTCCGATGACTCCTTGGTCGGTGGGCACTGCGATGGGTGCGGCGTCGAGGCCGAGTAGATCGCCGAGGATGCTCGCGTTGTGTTGCCCCCATGTCGGCGCTGCTGATCGATACCACTTGTCGACGCTGCCGTACCTAAAGGGAATCGCCAGCACATGGTGACGTCCGACGACGGGATGGTCGGGCTTGCGAAAAAGCCTCGTACGGCCAACGGCCGAACAGTCGGCACGACCGGCGATCTCTTTCATCGCCGCCGCCGCGTATCCCGCTTCGGCAAAGACCTGGGCAGCCGCTTCAAGGAGGGCTCGTTGTTTGTCGTCCTTGTCGCAAACTCGCCGCCGCGCGCCTGTTGTCATCATGAATACCTTAGCGAGCGCTCCTCGAATGAGGGGAGGCTCGCGCGCGTACTGTCCTGGACCTGGGTAGTTGTCGAGTGCGCCTTGCTTCCGCGTACCCGACGAATTACTTTTGCTGCCAAAGCAAGATTCGGCGTGTGCGAGAAATTCTAGGGCTGACGTAGCGGCAGACGGATGATGGCGCGGCGCAGAAGGGACCACCATGGTGAGCAAGTCGCCGGAGGAGCACGCCGAGAACCTCAACTTGCGTCACGAAGACTTCAACGACCAAGAATTTCTCTACGAGGTCTACGCAGTGATGCGGGAGAGCAAACCGTTCAGCCACCAGGATTGCCCCTTCGTAGGCCCTACGCCTGGGGGCGCGTGGGTCGCCACCCGCTACGACGACTGCTACGAGATCGCGCGTAACTGGCGCAGTTTCTCCAGTAGGCCGTTGACGATGGATGGTTCGTTGATGTGGTTCGGCGACATCGTGATCACCATCGATCCACCGCGGCAGCAGCAGCTTCGTAAAGTTCTCAACCCATATTTTTCTCCGGGTCGGATGAAGCAGTTGGAGCCTCAAGTGCGTGCGGTGACCGATGGATTGATCGACAACTTCATCGAGTCGGGCCGAGGCGACCTCGCCGACGTCGCGTGGCAGCAGCCTGGGATCGTGTTCTTCAGGTACCTCCTCGGCATGCCCGTCCAGGACGTGCCGTTCTACCTCGAGACGACGGACGTCGCGGTCAATGGCGAGAGCGAAGAGGTCCGGAACGCCGCGATGACGAATCTGTACCTACGGGTCCGCGAGGAGATCGACAGACGTCGTGGCGAACCGCCGCGTGACGACCTCATCGATGCGTTGCTCGACGCCGAGATCGAAGGTGAAAAGCTGAGGTTCGACGACGTTGTGGCGAATGTCATGCTCCTGGTTCAGGCTGGGCTCGAAACAACTTCGAGTGCAATGTCTTTCGCGTTCTTCTACCTGGGTTCACATGCTTCGGAGCGCGATCGTCTCGTGCGGGACGCCGAGTTGATGCCCACGGCGATAGAAGAATTCATCCGGTTCGCTGGTTCGATCCATGGACTCAACCGTTCAGTCACCGACGAGACTGAACTCAGCGGGCACAAATTCTCTCCCGGGCAGACGGTCGTCGTGAACTACGCAGCCGCCAACCGCGACCCGCGCGAGTTCGACCAGCCGGACAAGTGCATCCTCGACCGAGAGGCGAACCGTCACCTCGGCTTCGGAGCCGGCGTCCATCGCTGTCTAGGCTCCAATCTCGCCCGACTCGAGTTTCGGGTGGGCGTCGAACAGGTCCTGGCGCGGATGCCCGACTACGCTATTCCCGCTGGGGTGACAGCCGAGTTCCATGGCAATTCCGTCACGCGGGGCTACCGCACGCTGCCGGTCGTCTTCACGCCGGGTGTCCGCGTCAGCCAGTGAGGGATAGCGGGCAAATGGCCCACATCGGCTTGCGGCCAATGCAATAACGACGTACCAAGCGATGCCTGACATCTTGTCAAGTGTTACTTGACAACTCGCCCGAACCGCTTCTACGCGGCGACGGCGACCGAGCGGCGCATCGTGAACTATCGGCGGCAACGCTCAAACGCGAACAGCTGGAGCTGGCCGGCAAGAGCGCGCACGTCGTCCTCGACGATTGTCACCGAAAGTGAGTTTGCGGGAATAGGATTCGTGCAGCTGCTGATGCAGCCGGACAGGCATGCACCGGCAGGCTCCTTGAGCGCGCATCTCAGAGCAAGCTCTTGCGTTGCCAAAGCTCGCGTGGACGCTAAGGCGCGATTTGGATGATTCCTGGCCCTAAGGACCGCGGCGGCGTCGGGGCGGGTTCATTACCGCCACCGGATCCGCCACCGCCACCGGATCCGCCACTGCCGCCGGTGCCGCCACTGCCGGCACCCCCGCTGCCGATGCCGCCCTCACCTATGCCGCCACCACCAGCGGCACCACCAGGCTCAGGAGAGGCGGCGGGCGGTTCCACCTGTTGTGGTGGGGGCAGCTCTTTGGGAGTGGGCGGCGGCTCTTGGGGCGGGGGCGGCACCTCCGAAGGCGGCGGCGGTGGCAGCTGGCTGGGCGGCGGCGGTGGCACCTGACTAGGCGGAGGAGGGGTTTGCCTGGGCGCCTGCGACGGGGCGGGTGCCCGCGGTGGCTGAAGGATGTTCACGGGCGGAGGTGGCGTCGGAAATTCCGGCGGTTTGGGCGCGACCGTCTCACCTGCGGCGAACGTTCCAGGGACCGGCGCCGCAACGCCGCTTCGTGGGGTGCCTTCTGGGCCCTGCACCCACACATTGTTTGCGACGGATGCGCCAACGGTCATCGAGTGCGCTACCGACACCACGCGATTCGGTGTGAAACGTTCCTCGCGGATCGGCGTGCTGAGCACATCCGCACCCGGCGGCCGGTTCCGCCAGTTGCCCTGGGAAGCGATTGCGCCACGCGTGATCGCGGCGGCTGGCTCAGTTGTCGGGGGTGCAAGGTGGACCTGCAGTGAAGCGATCTTGCCCTGGTTGGCTGGGCAGTAGACATGCACGGCCGCTGTCACGAAGCGGGAGAAGGTGCGCGTGAGGCGGTCGCGCGGATATTCGCGCATCGCCGGGTTGTGGTCATAGGCGTAAGAGGTCATCGCATCGACGACCCCCTCTGCCGACACGCCGCCCGAAAGTTCGCCACAAACTTCATGGGCGACCGGAATTAAGCTTTGCGGATTCTCGAGAGCGGGAATGCCGTGTCTATCAAGCGATGCTAGAAACTCGTCGTCCTGGTTCGGGTCGGCATCTGCGCTGCTGCCTCGCAGGATTGCCGCGCCCATCAATATCACTGTGGCGATAGCCACGGATCCCACTCGGCCAGCGTTGCCGGTGATCATGAGCGTGGTTTCCGTTCTCTAGATCTTCGGGTTGGCGTGGTGATAAAACTCGACGTCAGACCGCCTGCGATACTCCGTGTTTTTATTCCTGTTACATTGGCGTAACATTCGAGCGAGGCAGTGTCAATGGCCAATTGGCCGGGATTCACGCCGTCTGATCGTCGGCTGACGGCGGGCTGCATTTCGCGTACGCGGGCGTTGTTTCGCGCACGCGCAGAAGCCATTTAGTCAGCGCGACTGGTTAAGAAAATCGGTCCGATCGGCTAGTTTTGACCCGCCCACACGCGCACGGAGGGTGCCTGCACAACATCGACGTTTCTATTGCGATCTTGGCCCGCGAAGCCTTGAGCCACGCGGCAAAACTCACCTAGTACCGACGACCATTGAGGCTTCCGCGAGGAGCGCCAAACAACTCCAATTCGACGGCGCTGAGCAGCGTGGCCAGACGACTCCTGAGAGAGTCGCGCCACGACGGAGGCGTATGGACGGGGACTCGATGCCGGAGGCGAGTGCTGCATACCGAACGCGTCACCACGTCGCGCCGATACGGCACGCTGGCGCGGTGGGCGAAGTCGTTAGCTTGCAGCGGCAGGCCGGTTAGCTATTGCTGCTGTTGGTCCTGGATTATCTGGAGATCAGTGACGATTGCCTCGCTTAGCTGGTCAAGGCTGGCGGGAGACTTCGGCGCAGGCGCCGGGCAGCTACAGGCTGTGGAGCCCGACGGGATGGGGTCAGCAATAGCTGGTGCCGCTAACCCGACAGCAGCCGCTCCTAGGGCAGCAGCGACGCCGGCCAACGCTTTCGTAATCATTTTCGTAGGTCTCCTTTTTGGGCTCGATTGATATTGTAGGTTCTGCCCCTCGTGGATGCAGCAAACTGCGACGTCAGGCCACGTTTGGCTCCTCCAGCGGCGTTCTTCTGATTATGGGAATCATCTCCGGGGCGTAGGCACTAATCGCCGCCGCCACCTGCCATGCAGCCTGATCCACGGTTAAGTCTGTGCCGTAGTAGATGTCGCGGGCGATGCTTGCGGCAGCTGCCGCGGGATTCGCTGACGTTCGCACCACACTAGCGATCTGCCGCCCGTGCAAGGCCAGGTCGCATTCGTTGTAGCCGGCTCGAGGACCAATGTTTCTCTGCGCCAGCAACCCGATGTAGAGGTGATCTTGGCCGGTCAGGCAATCGGCCGACGCTGGCCGTGGCGACGCGAGGGCAAGTGACGTCATGGCGAGCATTAGTACAAGACTGGCAGCCCATAGTCGGAAAAAACGGTCGCGCGAATTTGGACTATCGGTTGCCATTCTTGGCCCCTTTCGTTAACCCTGCACACTAATTCGGCAACTTCAAGGCCGGGTAGAGCCGAAAGTCCCCTCAAAGGTGTCAATAAGGGAAGCGCCCACGTGGAGGCGGTTACTGGAGCTGCGCAGGGCACTAGCTAACCCGCCCGACTCGACGACAACGGCGCACAAGAGCAATCTGGCGTGCACCGTAGCCCCCACGCCTAAAACTGACGGTGAAAAGGCAAATCTCCGCATCGTTTTGCTTCGCGAGAACACTGCACGTAATCTCGCGACGGCGGCGTGCCGCCGTGCATTGCTCGGAGGGGATTTAGTTATGCGTTTGTTCAGCGTTGCCGTACTCGTCGTGGCTGCGACCATCTTCGGCTCTTCTGTCGCCCCAGCGGCAGTTGCGGCGCCCAAGGACTACTGCGCCGACCTCAAGGGCAGCAACACGGGGCGCACCTGTGAGATTCAGATCTCCGACCCCGGATACAGCGTCGACATCAGCATGCCGTTGAACTACCCGGACCAGAAGCCCGTCGCCGAATTTATCTCCCAGACACGCGACGCGTTCGTCAACGCAGCCAAGTCGGGCGCGCCCCACGACAGACCCTATGAGCTGAAGATCAAGCCGACCGAATACAACTCGGCGATTCCCCCGCGTGGGACGCAGACTGTGGTGTTCCAGGTGTACCGGACCGACGCACAACCACAGACGACGTTCAAGGCGTTCAACTGGGATCAGACCTATCGCAAGGCGATCAAGTTCACGGCCGCCCGCGACGATAAACAAAACACGCCGTTGTGGCAGGTCGAGGATCCGCTGAAAACAGTGGCGCCGATCGTCCAGGCCGAACTGCAGAAGCAGCAGGCACCGCCGCCGGCCGGACCACCCGCGCCGGCCGGACAGTCGGCCACGACTACGCCACCACCGCCGTTGCCGATCTCGCCGACTGCGCTCTACGATCCCGCCAACTACCAGAACTTCGCGGTGGTCAACGACGGGGTGATTTTCTTCTTTGACCAGGGTGCGCTGCTACCCGACTCAGCCGGGGCGGTGCAGGTGCTCGTGCCCCGGTCGGCGATCGACCCGATGCTTGCTTGAGGCTTTTACGCCCTGGAAGTCGCTCCTGACGGGTCAGCCGTGTACCGAGGTCGCTAACGCGGCTTGAAGGAAGGAACCAGGCGACAACGCTCCGCAGAGTTTTCCTCGTCTCTCAGCATGGGTACTCGTCCGAGCGCGATGACAGAAACGTTCTACCGCGGCGCGGACGACATTGACCCCTGTGTGCGTGTTTACGGGACGCGGGTCCACAACCTACGGGGTGTCGACGTCGTAGCGCCACGTGATGCGCTGGTCGCGTTCACCGGAATCTCTGGGTCCGGCAAATCGTCGCTGGCGTTCGGGACCATCTATGCCGAGGCTCAGCGCCGCTATTTCGAATCGGTCGCTCCGTACGCGCGTCGTCTGCTATTGCCAACCGGCGCGCCAAAGGTAGATGACATCACGGGGCTACCGCCCGCAGTCGCATTGCAGCAGCGCCGGGGTTCGGCGACGTCGCGGTCGACGGTCGGCACGGTCACCACCCTGTCGAACCTGTTGAGGATGCTCTTCTCCCGCGCCGGCACCTACCCACGGGGCGCCACGGAACGACTGGATTCCGACGCCTTCTCCCCGAATACTGCGGTCGGTGCCTGCCCAGAATGTCACGGGCTCGGCCGGATTCACCGGGTGACCGAAGAGACGCTGGTGCCAGATCCGTCGCTGACCATCCGCGAAGGCGCCGTCGCAGCATGGCCTGGGGCATGGCAGGGGCAGAATCTGCGCGACATCCTGATCACGCTCGGCTACGACATCGACAAGCCGTGGCGGAAACTACCTAAGCGACAACGCAACTGGATCTTGTTCACCGATGAGCAGCCGACCGTCGAAATCGATCCGGGTCAGCACCCGGTACAGGCGGATTACTACTACAACGGCACATTCTCCAGCGCCGAGCGCCACGTCCGCCACACATTGGCAAACTCCCAGAGCGCGATGATGCGTCGCCGCGTGCTGCAATTCGTAGACAGCGTCGACTGCCCCTTGTGCGACGGCTCCGGGCTGCGACCGGAGGCGCTGAAGGTGACCTTCTCTGGGCGCACCATCGCCGAGTACGCGGCGTTGCCGTTGGCCGACCTCGCTGAAGTCTTGCGTCCGACGGCTTCGCGTGCCGACGCCGCTCCGGCATACGAGTCCACCGAATCCGGTGAGTTGACGGAGGTGGCCACCATGATCGCCGCCGACCTCGTCGCACGCTTGCAGGTACTCATCGACCTCGGCCTCGGCTATCTCACGCTCAGTCGCCGCACTCCGACGGTGTCGCCCGGGGAACTGCAGCGGCTGCGGCTGGCCACTCAACTGCGAGCCGGCTTGTTCGGCGTGCTCTACGTGCTCGACGAGCCGTCGGCTGGACTGCATCCCGCAGACGCAGAACCGCTACTCGACGTGCTCGATCGCCTACGGCGGGCGGGCAATTCGATATTTGTGGTCGAGCACGACATGGACGTGGTGCGTCGGGCGGACTGGATAGTCGACGTCGGGCCTGGGGCCGGCGAGCTTGGCGGGAACGTCCTCTATAGCGGGCCGGTGTCGGGTCTCGCCGACATCGACGGATCGATCACTCGCAGCTACCTGTTCGACCGAGCGGAGCTGCCCGCGCGTCAACCTCGTCGGCAGTCTGGGCGACTTCGGTTACGCGGCATCAACTTTCACAATCTACGTGACCTCGACGTGGACCTGCCGCTGGGCGTGTACACGGCGGTCACCGGAGTATCTGGTTCAGGCAAGTCGACGCTGGTGGTCAAGGTCCTCGGCGATGTCGTGAAGAGTCACCTCGGCACGGGATTCACGCCGGAGCCGGCCGAGTCCGGCGACGACGAAACCGACGCGGGGATCATCGATCTCGATCACGACGCCAGCGCGGGTGTGACCGCTGAAGGGATCGAGACAATCAACCGGCTGGTGTCGGTGGATCAGCGCCCGATCGGGCGCACCCCGCGCTCGACGCTGGCGACCTACACCGGCTTGTTCGACGCCGTGCGCCGCGAGTTCGCCGCCACCCCGAAGGCGCGTCGTCGCAGCTGGACCGCGGGCCGGTTTTCATTCAACGTCGCCGACGGTCGCTGCGCCACGTGCCAGGGGGAGGGGTTCGTGGCAGTTGAATTGTTGTTTCTGCCGGGCACATACGCCACCTGTCCGGCCTGTCAGGGTGCGCGCTACTCCGACGAGACTCTCGAGGTGCGCTACCGGGACAAGACGATCGCCGACGTGCTCGCGATGACTGTCGACGAGGCATCGGAGTTTCTTGCCGACGTCGCCAGCGCCTCGCGGAGTCTGACCACGCTCCAAGAGGTGGGGCTGGGCTATCTGCGTCTCGGGCAACCCGCGACCGAGCTGTCCGGCGGCGAGGCCCAGCGGATCAAGCTCGCCTCCGAACTGCAGCGCCCCCGGCGGGGACACACCCTCTACGTCCTCGACGAGCCGACCACCGGGCTTCATCCCGCCGACGTGGATCTGCTCGATGGCCAACTGCACCGCCTGGTCGACGCGGGCAATACCGTCGTCGTGGCCGAACACGACATGGGCATGGTTGCGGGCGCCGACTGGGTGATCGACCTGGGTCCGGGTGCCGGCAGCGACGGCGGTCAGGTGGTTGCGGCGGGACCGCCGGAAACGGTGGCACGTGCGAAACGCAGCCGTACCGCGCCCTATCTCGCGAAGCGATTGGCATCGGCTCGGACGTAACAGAGGCAACGCAGCTCTAATGTTGTAGGAGCGGAGACCCCGTGTCCCGTTTACAGGGGAAATGACCCGCAGTTAAGTAGTCAACTACTGAATCCAGTGCCGGCGACCCGTGCCGATAATGCTGATGGCCACCGCCGTGGAGCAACAGCAACGCCAAGTTTGACGGGACGGGTGCGATGAGATCGATGAAGCCCAAGGGTAGTTCGATGATCAGACGCATCTGGATACCGATCGTCATGGTGGTCGTCGTGGTGGTCGGAGGATGCGTCGTCTGGCGGCTGCACGGCGTCTTCGGCTCACATCAACGAGTTTCAAGCGCTGGCAACGCTGACGTGATCGTCGCGTTCAATCCCAAGCACGTCCTATTGGAAGTCTGGGGGCCAACCGGCGCCGTCGCCAACGTCAACTACTTGGATGCCGATGCTCAGCCGCAACGGGTGGACCATGCAATCATTCCGTGGTCGATCATGATTGTGACTACGTTGCCCGCGGTGATCGCCGACGTGGTGGCCCAAGGTGAGAGTGAGGCGCTCGGTTGTCGCATCACCGTCAACGGCGTGATCCGCGATGAGCGGATGGTGAAATCCTCTCACGCTCAAGCTAGTTGCTTAGTTAAGTCAGCGTGAGCACCGAACCTCGAGCCCGGCAGCTGTCTACTGTCGCCAAAACAATCCGGCGATTGTCCATACCAGTCATTCTGGCCTGGGTGGCACTGACCGTCGTCCTGAATATCGTTGCGCCACAGTTGCAAGAGGTCTCCCGAACGCACTCGGTCTCGTCGAGTCCCCGCGACGCTCCCTCGCTCATCGCCATGAATCGAATCGGGAAAAACTTCCAGCAATTCACTTCCGATACCACGGCAATGGTTGTCCTGGAAGGCAACGACAAGCTCGGCGACGACGCTCACAGGTACTACGACACTCTGATTACCGAGCTATCCCAAGACAAAGCCCATATCGAACATATCGAGAACTTCTGGGGCGATACCCTGACTGCGGCGGGCTCGCAGAGCGCTGACGGCAAAGCCGCGTATGTACAGCTGAATCTCGCCGGTGATCAAGGCAGCTCCCAGGCCAACGAGTCGGTTGCCGCAGTTCAACGCATCGTGGCAAGCGTTCCGGCGCCACCGGGGATCAAGGTATACGTGACCGGTCCTGGACCGAGCAACGCAGATCGGGTTATTTACGGCCAGCGCAGCCTGGAAAAGCTTACCGGCGTCACCATCGTGGTCATTGCGATCATGCTGCTGCTCGCATATCGCTCAATTCTGACTGTCGTGTTCGCACTGGTCACAGTAGGGATCGAATTGCTCGCGCTACAGGGTGTCATCGCGGCCCTCGCATTTCACGACCTTATCGAGTTGTCAACCTTCGCCGTCAATGTCCTTGTCGCACTGAGCATTGCGGCCTCTACGGACTACATCATTTTCCTCATCGGCCGCTACCAGGAGGCGCGCACGGCGGGTGAGGATCGGGAAGCCGCTTACTACAACATGTTCAGCGGAACCGCGCACGTGGTCCTCGGCTCGGGATTGACCGTTGCCGGAGCAATGTACTGCCTGAGTTTCACCAGGCTTCCTTTCTTCAACACCATGGCTGCATCATGTGCTATCGCGTTAGGCATGGTGGTCGTGGCTTCGCTTACCCTCGCACCGGCAATGTTTGTCGTCGCCAACCGGTTCGGGGCGTTCGATCCCAAACGTAAAGTCACCACGCGCCGTTGGCGGCGGATCGGCACCGTCGTGGTCCGATGGCCCCGTCCGGTGCTGGTCGGCACGGTCCTGATATCGATGATCGGATTGCTTGCGTTGCCCGGGTACCAAACCAGTTACAACGAACGCCTTTACATACCCGACGACACACCGTCCAATATCGGTTACCGCGCGTCGGACCGTCACTTTCCGCAAGCCCGCATGGAACCAGAGGTTCTGATGATCGAGGCGGATCACGACTTGCGGAACCCGGCGGACATGCTGCTCTTGGATCGGGTGGCCAGGGGCGTCTTCCACATACCCGGTGTCGCTCGCGTGCAAAGCATTACCAGGCCGCTGGGTGCTCCGATCGAACACAGCTCGATTCCCTTCCAAATCAGCCTGCAAAACGCCGAGACAATCAAGAACATCCGATATCTCAACGATCTGGTCGCCGACATGACCCAGATGACCGACGAACTGCAACACATGATCGATATCACCCAGCGCATGGAAGATTTGACCGGGCAGTTCACTGACGTCACACACGACATGCAAGGTCACAGCCAGCAGATGCAAGCCAATACCAACGAGTTACGGGACCACATAGCTGATTTCGACGACTTCTGGCGGCCCGTCCGCAGTTACTTCTATTGGGAACGCCACTGCTTCGACATTCCAATCTGCTGGTCGACGCGGTCTTTGTTCGAGGCCACAGATGGCGTCGACAAGCTCAGCGAGGATGTTGGCAACCTTGTTGACGACCTGGATCGACTCGATACGATCACGCCGCAAATTCTCGCGCAGTTCCCTCCGCTGATCGCAACGATGAAGACCGTCAAGGGAATTGCCCAAAAGATGACCAGCACGTTTTCCGGACTGATCACGCAAATGGACGACATGACCCGAAACGCAGCCACCATGGGACGAGTATTCGACGCGACCAAGAACGACGACTCGTTCTACCTGCCGCCCGAAGCTTTCGATAATCCAGACTTCCAACGAGGCCTGAAACTTTTCCTGTCCCCGGACGGCAGATCAGCGCGATTCGTCATAACCCACCAGGGCATTCCCGCGACAGCCGAAGGCATTTCACACATCGACCGGATCATGCAGGCCGCCGACGAGGCGGTGAAAGGCACCCCCCTTGAGGCAGCGAATATCTACCTATCCGGCACAGCTTCCACCTACAAAGACATCCAAGAGGGCTCGTGGTACGACCTCCTGATCGCGGTTGTCGCGTCGCTCTGCCTGATCTTCCTGATCATGCTGGCCATCACGCGAAGTGCGGTCGCCGCCGTCGTCATCATCGGCACGGTCACACTGTCGTTGGGCTCAGCCTTCGGTCTATCAGTTCTCTTCTGGCAGCACATTCTCCACATACCGTTGCACTGGCTCGTGCTCGCCATGGCGGTCATCGTCATGTTGGCCGTCGGGTCGGACTACAACCTGCTGCTGGTTGCCCGACTCCAGGAAGAAATCGGGGCGGGGCTCAAGACCGGCATGATCAGGTCAATGGCGAGCACCGGCAGGGTCGTCACTACCGCTGGCCTTGTTTTCGCCTTCACGATGGGCTCGATGGTGACCAGCGATCTGCTCGTCGTCGGCCAAATCGGCACCACGATAATGATCGGCTTGTTGTTCGACACCCTTGTCGTCCGCGCCTTCATGACTCCGGCCATTGCAACGCTGCTGGGTCGCTGGTTCTGGTGGCCACGGCGGGTGCACACCAACGCCCCTCGGTGGCCGGCCTCCAACCAGTCGGTCGCAAGTTGCCGCCTAGTCCATGACTCCGGCGCGCCCGGCCCAACGGACTCCAACGGGCAGGTCAGCAATGGGCGGCAAGTCGACGTCGTACCCTGACAACCTTCGATGCGCGTCAGTGTGCCTGTGCCACGGTGGCGGCGCCTATTTGCGGCATTCCGGTCCGACCCAGGTGTTCCGCCGGATATGCGATCGTGCCTGCTGCAACTGCTTAGCGGCCCACCTGTACTACGCCAGTGGCGAGATCGTCGTGGCCGCCGGTGGGCTTCGCAAATGAACCGCGGCTCTTTAGCCCGGATTTTTCGTGAAACGTTGTGAGTTTCGGGGTGTAGATATGCGAAAGTGCCTGTCCTGCAAGGAATAATTGGACTTCTCTAGGGTTCAGTCGTTCCAGCGGGAAGGCACCTCGCAGGTGAAGAATATCGCGGTCGGGTCGCGGGTGAAAGTTTCCGCCGACGGTTATGGTGTCGTGTCGCATGCCGGGATGGCCATGGTGCGTGAGCTCGCGGACCGCAGCGGGTTATCGGCGCAGGTCACCGCCGCGTTGGCAGATACCTACCGGGGCCCGTGGGTGTATGCGCCCGGGGAGGTGTTCGCTGATCTGGCTGCCGCGGTCGCCGATGGGGCGGACTGCATCGACGCGGTCGGACAACTGTGCGGCGACCGTGAGCATGTCCTGGGTGCCAAAGCCTCCACGACCACGATGTGGCGGCTAATCGATGAGCGCATCGATGCTTCGCACCTACCGCGGGTGCGTGCCGCCCGGGCTGCGGCCCGCGCAGCGGCCTGGGCCGCGGGCGCCGCCCCCGCACCGGGTGGCTGGTTGCACATCGACATCGACGCCACCCTGGTCCTCGATCATTCCGATAACAAGGAGAAGGCAGGGGCGACCTGGAAAAAGACCTACGGTCACCACCCGCTGCTGGCCTTCGTGGACCGCCCCGAGATCGCCGGCGGGGAAGCGCTGGCCGGCCTACTGCGCCCCGGTGGCGCGGGCTCCAACACCGCAGCTGACCACGTCAGTGTCCTAGCGCAGGCACTGGCCGGCCTGCCGGCGCGATGGCGGCCGGACCCCGATCATCGCGACGACCCCGACAAGCCGGCGGTGCTGGTGCGCTGCGACACCGCCGGGGCCACCCACGACTTCGCCGACGCCTGCCGCGCCGCGGGCGTGGGGTTCTCCTTCGGCTACCCCGTGGATTGGCGGGTGCAGGACGCTGTGGACACTCTCAACATCGGGCAGTGCTGGTATCCGACGATCGACACCGACGGTGGTATCCGCGAGGGCGCCTGGGTCGCCGAGGCCACCAACCTGGTCAACCTGTCATCGTGGCCCGGCGGGGACCCGGCTGATCCTGCGCAAGGAAAGGCCCCATCCGGGTGCGCAGTTGCGGTTCACCGACGCCGACGGGATGCGGGTCACCGCGTTCATCACCGACACACCGCCCGGTGTGGTCGCCGGGCCAGGTGGCAGGTCTGGAACTACGCCACCGCCAACACGCCCGCGTCGAAGACCGCATCCGCGAACTCAAAGCCACCGGCCTGCGCAACCTGCCGTGTCAGGCATTCGACGCCAACGCCGCCTGGCTGGAAATCGTCCTGGCCGCAGCCGATCTGGTCACCTGGTGCCAGCTCATCGGATTCACCGGCCACCCCGGCCTGACCCGTGCCGAGATCGCTACCTTCCGCTACCGAGTCCTGCACGTCGCAGCCCGCATCACCCGCGGCGCCCGCCGAACCCGACTACGCATCGACGCCACCTGGCGATGGGCCGCAGCCATCGCCACCGCATGGCAACACATCCGCACCGCCTTCGGTTGACCGACAACCCAGCTGACCAACCGAGCACGAAAGACCACCGGCCCTGGGAAAGCCCGCCAACCCGGCGACACGGGACAACCCCAACACGCCCTAAACCACACAAACCCCAGACACCACGCACCCCATCGCCAAGTCCGACCGAAATCACCCTCGACGAAAAATCGAGGTTAGAGCCTGCTCAACTTGCCAATCGTCTCAATCTCGGAGTCCCGGTATGGCCGTCCATCGCCTCGAACCAGGTCTTGAAACCACGGTTCCGGAACCGTCGTGTACGGATGGTCCCAGGAGTCCCACGGCAGGTAGGTCTGAGTCTTCCCGGCGAACAAGCCCCAGGCGAACGCTCCTATGTTGTGGCGCTTGGCAATTGGCAAGATCTCCTCAACGGTGTTGCCGCGCGTCCGCGCCAGGTACTCGGTGCAGAGAATTGGCCGGCCCAGCGGCAATAGTTCCTCGATCCGAGCCTCAAATCCCGCCGGCTTGTCATAGCAGTGGAACGTGATGATGTCGGAGCTTTCCAGTTGAATATTGGCGATTGTGCTGCGGCGCTGGGGATCTCCCCATTCGCCGTCCCACACCCCGCTCGTCAGCGGCTGAGACGGTTCCACCGATCGCGCCCACCCGAACACCAAGGAAAGCAGATCGGCGACCCGATCTAGCTTGTCTTTCCGCTCGACCTTGCGGTACTCACGCGCCGGATTGTCGGGCTCATTCCACAGGTCCCAACCCAAGATGCGATTGTCGGTGCGGAATTGGCCCACCACTCCCGTCACGTAGTTACGCAGAGTGCGGCGGTAGTCGAGATCGTCGAGGTGCTGAGCTCCTGGGCTTTGCACCCAACGTGAGTTGTGGATCCCGGGTCGCGGCGCCGGTTGGCGACCCAGTTTGGGAAACGGATCCCAACAGGAGTCGAACAAGACAAAGAGCGGCTTGATGTGATGGCGGGCAGCGATGGCGACAAACTGCGCGAGACGCGCTTGAAATCCAGCGGAATCCTGTGCCCACAGCAGATCGTGCAGGAAGACGCGTACGGCGTTGAGCCCGTGTGCCTCGGCCCACCCGAGTTCGCTATCGATGCGTCGCGGGTCGAACGTGTCGGCCTGAAACATCTCGAGCTGGTTGACGGCGTTCGAGGTGATGTAGTTGGCGCCGACGGGCCAGGCTTGCGCTTCGTACCAGCGGTTGGCTCGCTCAGGTGACCACCGGCTTTGCTCTGCTGCGGCACGGGGCGCCGGCGTCAGCGTCGGAGCTGTCCCCAGCAGCAGGGATAGCTTCAGTACCATTCGACGCCGCACGCAGTGAAAATAGTGCCTCGACGGACGTGGTGGGCAACTAGCTCCAACAATCGCCCATTTGGTCGCTGTACGTGGCGCTGGTCGGGGGTGCGCACCGTCGGACTCCCCCAAGGTGTACCCGAGAGCTGCCGTGCCCACCTGGCAGTCCGGGCAGTAGGTTGCCGCGACGAAACGTCGGCGCAATGATGAGCCGAACAATCGGATGAAGGAGGCGCGAAAGCATGCTGAAGGTCGCGGTCAAGATCTTCATCGTGTTGGCGCTGGCGTCGCTGTCCCTATGTGCCGCAGCGCGCACGCCGATCGCCGTTCACGCCCCTTCCGTCGCCCCTGAACGGCTTGAGCTGGCATCGAATTGGACGCTGTCGTCGGCGGATGAGTTAACCGTGAGCGGCGACGCCCTGTCGTCGGACTACGACGCCGCCGGGTGGTACAAGGTCAGCCGAATGCCGGCCACCGTGTTGGAGATACTCCGCGAAAACGGCGTCTTTCCGGATCCGTATGTAGGTAAGAATCTTCGCGATCGCGTACCGCAGCAACTGTATGAGAAGGATTGGTGGTACCGCGACGAGTTCACCGCCCCGCCGGGCCGAACGACCTACCTGTTGGAATTCCCCGGCATCAATTACCGCGCGGAGATCTGGTTGAACGGGCGGTTGGTGGCCGGTGCCGAGCGGGTCGTCGGCATGTACGTTGCCCACGAGTTCGACGTGACGCCGTTGGTCCGGCCGGGAGAGCGGAACTTCCTGGCGGTGAAGGTGACGCCGGAGCGCGCGCTTCAGGACGTGGACGGCGTTGAGTTGGCCGACAGCTGGAACGACTGGATCAACTGGAATTACCTCGGCTTTCCACCGGCCGACGGTGATCCGGACCGGCGTGGCACCTCGTTCGTTCCCGACCGCAACGCCGGCATCTGGAAGCCTGTGTACTTGACGGCGGTGGGTTCGGTCGGAATTGGTGCTGCGGTGGTGAATTCCGAACTTCCACTGCCCCGCACCGACAGCGCGCGGTTGACGATCCGTACCGATCTGCGCAACTACTCCGAGCAACGCACCCGCGGGGTACTCCGCGCAACGATTACCCGTCCTGACAAGAGCGAGGTCAGTGTCGACCAGGTGGTCACCCTGAAGCCCGGCGAGCATCGGGAGATCACCTTCACGCCAGATGAATTCACACAGTTGACATTTCAACATCCGGATCTCTGGTGGCCCTACACCATGGGGCAGCCGACGCTGCACGACCTTCGATTGGAATTCCGGATCGAGAACCGACTCAGCGACGACAAGGAACTACGGTTTGGAATTCGGACCGTTACCCAGCACCGCGACGACAGCTTCTCCGCAGACGGCGGCGACTTCTATTTGACGGTGAACGGCAAGAACTTTCCGGTGCGTGGCGCGGCCTATACACCCGACTTGCTCTACCGGAACGACCCTGACCGGGAGGACGCGATCCTCCGCTACGCCAAGGACCTTGGCCTGAACATGCTCCGGTTCGAGGGCAAGCTCGCCAGTGAGCAGCTCGTCGAAAAGGCCGACGAGCTTGGTATTCCGATCATGGCCGGCTGGATGTGCTGCAACCAGTGGGAGAAATGGGAGCAGTGGGACACTGAAGATTACGGTGTGGCGATGGCGAGTCTGCGCACACAGATTCAGCTATTCCGAACTCACGCCTCGGCGTTCGTTTGGGCCAACGGCAGCGATGGCTTGCCTCCGCCGCACATCCGCGCTCGCTATCGCGCCATTATTGACGAGATGCATTGGCAGAACGCCACAGTCGATACGGTCTCCCTCTTGACACGGGATGCCAACGGCGTGGCGCTATGGGACGGCATCGACATGGGCGGACCCTACACCTGGCGCCCGCCCAGCTACTGGTTCAGCGGGCGATACGGCGCTACCTGGGGCGCATCCGCCGAACAAGGCAGCAACGAACAGATCCCGCCGTATGCCAGCCTGAAACGGTTCATCCCGCCCGACGAGTTATGGCCGATCAACGACACCTGGTATTTCCATGCCGGGTCACAGCCCAAGAACGCCGCATTGATCAACGCGCAGCGCACGATCGGCCTCCGCTACGGACCGTCCTACAGCGCCGAGATGTTCGCTGCCAAAGCACAATTGGCCCAATATGAGGGCGCCCGGGCGCAGTTCGAGGCTTTCGCCGCCGGGGGATGGGGCACTCACAAGATGACGATCTACTGGATGCTGAACAGCCCCTGGCCGTCCTTCTTCGGGCAACTTTTTGACTATTACCTGCGCCCCGGCGGCGCCTATTTCGGGGCCAAGAAAGGGCTGCGGCCGCTTTCGGTCGTGTTCGATTCGTACGCCACCGACAATGCCGGCCCGGCGCGCATCAGCGTGGTCAATCAGACTCAAGTCGACGAGCAGGATCTCGCTGTCCGGGTCCGTGTGTACGACCTGCAGGGCAATGTGAAGGCAGACGGACGCGTCAACGGCATCGACGTTTCGGCGGGCGACGCCGTCGAAGCCATGAGGCTACCTCGGGGCTTGGCAAATTCGCCGGTGTTCTTCGTTCGGTGTCAATTGACCCGTCCATCGGGCGAAGTCGTTGCCGACAACGTCTATTGGCAGTCTCAGCAACCGGATGATGTGGGCGATCCGACCAACGACCGGGCATTCGAATCGTGGCAGGCGAGTTGGGCAGACATGACGGCGTTGAACTCGATGCCGCCCGTACCGCTGGACGTCACGGCGCGACACGAGTCGATAAACGGGCAGGACACGGTGGTGGTGCGGCTGCGCAATTACACGCCGAACATCGCGTTCTTCGAACGTGCCGAGATTTTGTCGTCGCGGGACGGTGACGAGATCTTGCCCATCGAGTACGACGACAACTATGTGACAGTTTTTCCAGGGGAGATTGTTGAAATACGCGGAACTGTCCCGCGGGAGGGCCCGTCGGCGAACTGGGTACGGCTCACCGGGCATAACACGTCGCCCATCGCGATTCCGGTCACATAGTCCTATGAGCTTGATTTAAAGCTCACCTGCGCCACGCAATCAAATTATCGTTTACGAAAAAGTCAGTTTCTTTTGGACGACGCGTTGAGCTCTTCTCTGCGCCCGACCGATAGGAGCAGCGTTGTCATTTCTGGCTACCGCGCCCGACGTAATAGCACAAGCCGCTACCCAACTAGCCATTATCGGTTCATCTGTTCAGGACGCCAGCGCATCCGCGGCGAGTTTTACGACATCGTTGGGGGCGGCGGCTGCCGACGAGGTGTCGGCCGCGATCGCGTTGCTGTTTTCCGGGCATGCCCAGGAGTACCAGACGATTGACGCGCAGCTGGCTGCCTACCACCGACAGTTCCTTCACGCGCTCTGGGACGCCAGCAGGTCATACGCGGCCGCAGAGGCGTTCAACGCCTCGACGCTGTTGCAGAGCTTGGAGCAGAACGTGCTCGCCGTCATCAACGCGCCCACCCTGGCGCTGTTGGGGCGCCCGCTGATAGGTGACGGCGCCAACGCGACCACGCCGGGCGGCAGAGGCGGCGACGGCGGGTTGTTGTGGGGCAATGGCGGTAACGGCGCCGACGGCGAGTTCGCAACCGGTCAGGCCGGTGGTAACGGCGGCAACGCCGGGCTGATCGGCAACGGCGGTCGGGGCGGTAACGGTGCACAGGGCCAGGGGTACCTAATACTCCCCGGAGACCCAGGTGGTACGGGCGGGGCTGGCGGTGCCGGCGGTTGGTTGTTCGGCAACGGCGGCGCTGGCGGGCACGGTGGCGACGGCGCGCTTGCGCATGGCGAGAACCGGGGCGGCGCCGGCGGTAATGGGGGTGCCGGCGGCAGGGCTTGGGTGTTCGGCAGCGGCGGCATTGGCGGCAACGGCGGCAACGGTGGGACAGGCGGCGAATTCGGCTTCGGCGCTAACAGCGGGGGCGCGGGCGGTATTGGCGGTGTCGGTGGCAGTGCCGGACTCATTGGCAACGGTGGGGCCGGCGGTGCCGGGGGCGTCGGTGGGACAGGCGGCAAAGGCGGCATTGGCTTCGTCACCGGCGAGACAGGCGGGGTCGGTGGTGCCGGTGGTGCGGGCGGCGCCGGCGGCGCCGGTGGGCTGCTGTTTGGTGAGGGTGGCGCCGGTGGGAATGGCGCCGTCGGTGGCCAAGGCGGTCTCGGCCACGACGGCGGCGTCTTGTTGCCGAGCGGTGATGGTGGCAGCGGCGGCGACGGTGGCGCCGGCGGGGCTGGCGGAGCCGGCGGAACCGGTGGCAAAGCTGGGTTGTTTGGTGTTGGCGGGACCGGCGGACTAGGTGGCGCCGGCGGAGTCGGTGGACTCGCCGGCAATGGCGCGAACGCCAGCGGCTCCGCCCCCGGGGCAGCCGGCGGCGGCTTCGGCGGCACCGGCGGCAGTGGCGGGGCCGCGGGCACGGGCGGCGTCGGCGGAACCGGCGGGATGATATTCGGCCCCGGCGGAGCTGGCGGGCAAGGCGGCATGGGCGGCGACGGCGGTACCGGTGGCATAGGTGGCCAAAGCGTCAACGGCGGAACAGCCGGAAAGGGTGGGAACGGCGGCAACGGCGGTGACCGCGCGACCGGCGGCTCCGGCGGCGCCGGGGGACTGTTCGGCAACGGCTGGAACGGCACGACCGGCGCTACTCCCACCAGCGGGGGCAACGGCGGCAACGGCGGCAACGGCGGCGACGCCGGACCGGGCGGAACTGGCTTGACCATAGGACAGACCGGTGGCGCCGGTGGCAACGGCGGCGACGGCGGCTCCGTCGGCAACGGTGGGCGTGGCGGCGACGGCGGGGCGGGTCAGGCAGGCACCACAGCCTCCGGGATCCCCGGCACCGGAATTGCAGGTGTCGATGGTGGGCATGGCGGTAAGGGCGGTGCCGGCGGGTCCGGTGGAGCCCTCGGCGGAAATGGCGGCGATGGGGGAACCGGCGGGGCAGGCGGCGAAGGCGGAGCGGGTGTCGTCGGTGCCAACGGGAAAGACGGTGTCAACCCGGGTGACCACGGCACAAATGGCCAGAACGGCGGTGCCGGCGGCAACGGCGGCAACGGCGGCGAAGGTGGTGCCGCGGGCGCCGCGCCGGCCGGCGAGGCCGGCACCCGAGGCGTTGGCGGGGCGGGCGGTAAAGGCGGACCCGGCGCAGCTGGCGGCGACGGCGGGAATGGTGCAGCGGGCGGCGCCCTCGGGGTCAACTTGCCTGGTGGAGACGGCGGCAACGGCGGCGACGGTGGTAACCCAGGTGCTGGCGGCAAAGGCGGGATGGGTGGCGACGGTTCTACCGTGGGTGCCGCCGGGCAGGACGGCGCAGCCGCTACCAGCGGCGGCAACGGTGGCAAAGGGGGCGCCGGCGGAGTTTCTGAATCCCTCGCGCAGAAGGGCGGAAAGGGTGGAAACGGCGGCAACGGCGGTGCCGTCGGCAACGGCGGCGACGGCGGTGACGGCGGTGCCGGCACGGACGGCTACACCATCTCCTTCGGCGCGCTCGCCGCTGGGGCCGGTGGCGCTGGCGGAGCCGGCGGGTCCGGCGGGTCCGACGGTGGTAACGGCGGCAATGGAGGCGCCGGCGGGGCCGGTGGCCACGGCAGCACCGGCACGGCCGGCTTCAACGGCACGACCCCCACTACCCCCGGCGCCCACGGCGGAAATGGCGGAGGCGGCGGAACCGGCGGTAAAGGCGGCGATGGCGGCGACGGGGGTGCCGGCGGCGCGGCACCAAAAGGCCAAGCCGGTAAGCAAGGCGTTGGCGGCAACGGGGGTGACGGCGGCACCGGTGGTCCTGGTGGCAACGGCGGTGACGGCGCAAAGGGTGCGAATGCATCCACCGACGTCGGTCCGGGTGGAGCTGGTGGAAACGGCGGTAATGGTGGGAACCCCGGCGCGGGCGGCGCGGGTGGGAAAGGCGGTGCCGGCTCTACCCCTGGTGCCGACGGCAAGACCGGCGCGGCTGCTAGCAGCGGTGGCAACGGCGGCAACGGGGGTGCGGGCGGCGACGGTTCAGCAGGGTTCTGGAACAGCCAAACCGGCGACGGTGGGGACGGCGGGCCCGGCGGCAAGGGCGGTGACGGCGGTTTGGTCGGCAATGGGGGCACCGGCGGCGCCGGCGGCGTCGGCGGAAAGGGATCGAATGAGCCCAGCGGTGGGGGCTCCACCAGTGGTAAAGGCGGCAACGGCGGTGCCGGCGGTGCCGGCGGTGCCGGCGGAGCGCTTTCCGGCGATGGGGGCAACGGCGGCGTCGGTGGTACCGGTGGCAGTGGCGCCGGCTCAGCCGGAGGTACCGGCGGGATCGGCGGTGCGGGCGGCAACGCGGGCGCGAGCGGTAACGGAGGCACCGGTGGCAACGGCGGCACCGGTGGCGCTGGCGGCAGCCCCGAGCTGCTCGGCGGACCTGCCGGTACCGGCGGCAACGGCGGCGCCGGCGGAAATGGCGGGACCAACGCAGGTAACGGCGGTAACGGGGGCGCCGGCGGCACCGGCGGCGTCGGCGGCGGCGGAAAAAACGGCGACGCAGGTAAAGCGGGCTGGCTAGAAAACAACAACAGCGGAGGACCTGGCGGCGACGGCGGAAAGGGCCAAACCGGCGGAACCGGTGGTATCGGCGGCAATGGCGGCAAAGCGCTTGCGTCCTCAGGCACTGACGGTGCCGGTGGGGTAGGCGGCGCCGGGGGAGTCGGTGGAACCGGCGGAACAGGCGGCGCCGGCGGTAATGGTTTTGTGGCTGTAGAAGACGGCTGGGCCAAGGGCGGCACCGGCGGTACCGGCGGAGAAGGCGGAGACGGCGGAGTAGGCGGAGCCGGCGGGATGGGCGCGGGCGGCCAGGCGGCGCAGGGTGCGAAAGGCGGACAAGGCGCCGGCGGTGCCGGCGGCCAAGGCGGCCTAGGCGGCAACGTCAGCCTTGGCGGCAAGGCCACGGCCGGTGGCGACGGCGGCACCGGCGGCAAGGGCGGAACCGGCAGTTATGGCGGTGTCGGCGGCAACGGGGGAGACGGTGGTAAGGCCCTGGAATTCCAATTCGGCGGTAACGGCGGCAACGGCGGTCGGGGCGGTGACGGCGTTATCGCCGGTGGCAATGGCGGCACCGGGGGTACCGGCGGTACCGGGGCTTACGGCGGTGACGCCCCGGGCGGTAACGGCGGGGCCGGCGGCGACGGCGGTGACAAGACCGGCGACCCTGCGGCTCCTGGTGGCAAAGGCGAACCGGGCGGCTCTGGCGTGATTGGTACCCCTGGCGCCGGTGGCGCCGGCGGCGCCGGCGGTCTCGGCGGGGGAAACGTCCCGATCGAGCCTTAGGTTTTAGCGAGGCCGTTCGACCCCGTATCGGGTTCGTCGTGGTCAATGCCGGTGGCGAGGTCGGCGCAGTCGACAATCTCAACGTCGTCGCGGGCTCGCAGGAACGGGCCGGCGCCGCGGTCACCTGTGACGCCTTCGATTACCTCGCGCCAGTGCCGTCGTGCGAGCACGACGGGATGCCCGGGCCGGTCGCCGTAATACGCCTGAGCCAAGCCGCTGCGAGATGCCAACGCGCGGTGCAGAACTCGCGAGACCACTGGCGCGCCGACATCCGGGGTGTCGATCACGTGCAACACGGCGTACTCAGCCCCGATCGAGTCGGCCTTGCGGAGGCCGGCGCGCACCGACGCGCTCAGACCGGCCTGCCAGTCCGAGGCAGTGATGGCGATGACGTCGTCCGGCAACTGCACGTGCGCCGCTCCAAGCACCATGATCACGGCGTCGCACCCGCCGCCGCGCAGTGCCGTCAACGCGGCGTTACGCCATTCGTCGACAAGCACTTTCGGTTTGCCGTATCGACGACCCGCCCCAGCGGCCAACAGCACACCGGCAGCCACCGGTAGCTGGCCGACACCTTCTGCCATCGACTAAACCTAGCGACCACCCAACGGCGTGGCCACCGCGCGGTCTGGGAGCCGCCGGTGGGGTCGTAAACAGCTCGAGGCCAATGTGTTTCACCGCCACGATCGGGTGTCGCCGGTGGGTTGGCTAGCGGGGTAACACGACTTCGATGGCGCTGATGACCTCGGGTGCGTCGGGCTCGGTGCGGGGCCGAAACCGATTGACCACTTGACCATCAGACGACACCAGAAACTTCTCGAAGTTCCACTGAATGTCGCCCGCGTTGCCGTCGGCATCCACGGCCTTGGCCAGCTCGGCGTAGAGCGGGTGCCGGTTGTCGCCGTTGACGTCGGTCTTTTCCAGCAGCGGGAACGTCACCCCGTAAGTAGACGAGCAGAACGCCTGGATCTCTTCGGCGGTGCCCGGCTCCTGGCCCATGAACTGATTGCACGGGACGCCGACGACCGTCAGGCCGCGGTCGCGGTAATCCTTGGCCAGCTTCTCCAACGCGGTGTACTGCGGGGTGAGGCCGCATTTGGAGGCGACATTCACAACCAGCGTTGCGCCGTTGGACAATTCGCCGAGCGTGGTCGGTTTTCCATCGAGGGTGGTCACGGCAATGTCTTTGACAGTCACGCAGACGACGCTAACACTGCCGGTCGTCGGCAGGTCTCGGCATTCGCCGCCGCCCGCTGAATCGTGGCCGCCAGCGGGCTAGATTGCCCCTATGCGCACAGTTCGCCTGCTTGCCGTAGTCCTGACGCTCTGCACCGCGGGGTTGCTGGTGGGAGCCCCCGCCGGCGCGCAGCCGCCGGGCAAGCTCACCGAACACATCACTGACAGCAACAATGTGTTGACGGCTTCGGATCGGGCTGCAGTCAACTCGGCAATCGACCGACTGTATCGCGATCGGCGCATCCAGTTGTGGGTGGTCTACGTCGACAACTTCTCACGGTTGAAACCCGAAAACTGGGCCACCCAAACCCGCGAGGCCAACAGGATGGGTGGCCGCGATGCTCTGCTGGCCATCGCCACGAACAGTAGAGCCAAGACCAAGTACGTGTTCAGCGAACCGCCGCAGCTGCGGGGTTTCACCTCAGACGAGTTGAACAGTCTGCGCGACAACAAAATTGAGCCAGCCGTGAACGCCAAGGATTGGGCTGGTGCTGCCGTTGCCGCGGCCGACGGTCTGAACAAACCCGTGAGTTCGTCCAACCGAAACTGGCTGCCGATCGCCATTGCCATCGCCGTCGCCGTGGTGATCGTCTTGATGATTGTCGTGCTCTATCGCCGTCGCCGCCGTCGGCGCGCTGTCGCCGGCACGGGCGGCACCACGACGGCCATCGACGGTCGCTGGCTTTCGTTGGACCAGGCGCTGTCAACCGCGGACACCCGATTACGCCAAGTGTCCGACTACATGGCCAGACACCGCGGTATCGGCCCGCAGGCTCAGGACCGATTCGAAGATGCGCAGCGGCATCTGGCCGCGGCGCACGACAGGCAGGCGAGCAATGCCGACGAAGCAATCGCCTACGCCAACCAAGCATCGACGCTGGCGGCCGAGGCGCAAAGCCTGGCCAACGACGACGTGCGGGCGGCACAACGCAAACCCTCGCGTCGAAAATAGGCGGCGACAATCCGGCACGGCGGCAAGCGCTTTGAACTTGTCGCTCGAAGCCGGGCACGATGCCCACCCCGGCCCTCCCGTGACTCAAGTGACAGACGGGATTTGAAAGCCCAAGGCCGCGCGCGGGACGCCCCACCTACTTGCTCGGCGACGTACGCTCATGACGATGCCCGAAAAGTCTGAGATCCGGTTCCTCCCCCTCGGCGCCCGCCGCGTGGCATACGAGATTCGCGGGGACGGCCCACCGCTGGTCGCTCCGGCCTGGTGGGTGAGCCATCTCGAACTAGACTGGCAGAGCGCAAGTTTCCGGCAGTTCTGGGAAGGTATTGCGGACGGGTACACACTGATCCGCTACGACAGGCTCGGCGTCGGCATGTCGGACCGCGTGGTGCACGAGTCGGATCTGACCCTCGACGGCGAAGTCGCGACGCTGCGAGCGCTGCTCGACGAACTCCATCTCGAGCGGGTGTCGCTTGTCGGCGGCTCCTGCGGCAGTTGCACCGCAATCGCTTTCGCCGCAGCGTTTCCGGAGCGCGTCGAGCGCTTGGTGCTGTACGGCTCGTACTCGGATGGCGCGGCGATCACGGCACCGGAGGTGGGCGACTCGATCTTGACGGCGGTCCGCACGCACTGGGGGCTCGGCTCACGACTGCTCAGCGACATCTTCCTGGGCACTGAGTCGGTGGAGCACGAACGCTTTGCGCGGCTGCAGCGGGACGCCGCGAGTGCCGAGACCGCCGCCGCGTTGTTGGGGCTCGTCTACCGTCTCGACGTCCGAGCACACCTGCCCAACGTCCGCGCGCCTGCGCTGGTCGTGCATCGTCGCAACGACCGCGCCGTGCCGTTCCGGCTCGGCCGCGAGGTGGCGGCCGCGATCCCCAACGCGACGTTCATTCCCTTGCAGGGGAGCGCACACTTCCCGTGGCACGGCGATGTCGACTCCGTCGTTCGGGCGTGCCGTGCAGCGCTGGCGCCGGTCCAGCCGTCGTCCAAACCGACCGATGGGGTGCTGCTGTCCGGTCGTGAGCGTGAGATTCTCGCTTGTGTCGCACGGGGTCTGAGCGATCGCGAGATCGCCGAGCAGCTGGTGTTGAGCTCGCACACCGTGCACCGGCACGTGGCGAACATCCGCCGCAAGCTGGGCCGCACCTCGCGGTCGGCCGCCGTCGCCGAGGCCGTGCGACTCGGCCTGCTCTGAGATGGCCGCAATAGGCCATTTCGCAGAGATGGCCGATTGGGGCGATGCGCGCACGACGCGTCGTTCGTATGGTCGCGGCATGACCGAAACAGTCAGCGCCGGAACTCAACTGACCGCATCGTCAAAGGTGTGGATGCGGATTTTCGCCCTCGTCTACGAACCGTTCCTGTGGCTCGGCGAACTCGCGGGCATGCGCAACCGGCGGCGCGGGCTGCTGCGCAACGCACGCGGGCGGGTCGTCGAGATCGGCGCCGGAACCGGCCTCAACATCGCGCTCTATCCCGACGACATCGAGCTTGTGCTCACCGAGCCCGATACTTCGATGCGCCGAAAGCTCATCCGGCGCCTGCAGCGCAACGGACGCGATGCACGGATCATTGATGCGCCCGCCGAACGCCTACCCTTCCCCGATGCATCGGTGGACACCGTCGTCTCGACTCTCGTCCTTTGCACTGTCGACGACCCGCAGCGCACGCTACGTGAGGTCGCGCGTGTACTTCGGCCCGACGGTCAGTTGCTGTTCGTCGAACACGTCCGCGCCCGCTCGCGGTTCCTGGCGGCGTACCAGGACATGATGTTCCGTCCGTGGCGCGGCTTCGCCGGCGGGTGTTACTGCAACCGACGGACTTTGGAGCTGATGCGCGCCTGCGGGTTCACCGTGGCTGCCGACGAGGGCGTCTGGCGAGGCATGCCAGCGATCGTGCATCCGATCATCATCGGGCGCGCGACGCGGGGGCTAACTTACCGCCCCGGGCACCATCGGTAGGCCGGGTGCGCTGAGCGTGGGGTTGTATTGCGGGCAGTACGCCAGCGTTGAGGCATTGACGACCTCCAACGCTGTCGGCTCGTCTCCGACGCTTGAGCCGGTGGACAGGCCCAGCGCCGCGACGCCGTTGCCGGCCAGCACGATGTTTGCGGCCTGCAGGTCGCTCTCGCCGCGCGCTTTGGCTTCGCAGACCAGTTCGGCCAACGGAATGATCGCCCGAGCTGCGGCTTCCGACGTTGGGGGAGTGAATGCCCTTGTCATGTATTCGACGAAGAAGGTCTCACCGCTCCCCGGCCCTGGCTCCGCGTGTGCTGTCGAGACGCCGAAGACCGTCAAGATGGCCAGACCTGCCATCGCCTTGCGAACTTTGGGGGACACGTTTCCTCCGGGTTGACCATGGCATTAATCGCCAGAAAGGCTATATCTCCATGTCCGGCGAACGGAAGCCCGGTCGGTTGCTGGACGGCTGCGAGCCGGGGCTGATCGTTCAGTCGATCGGCTGGAACGGGCGCTCTTCGATGCCCTTGCCGATAACCAGCGCGGTCCCGGCGGGCACCTCCCGCCACGCACCGGGCAGATCGGTCAGCGGCTCGGAAACCACCACCCGAGCGCGATCACCGAAGTGGAGCAGTCGCTCGTTGTGCGGATAGAGCATCTGGACGGATTCGAGATCTTCGCTGACAAACAGCGTGTTCACGTCGGGGCCGCTGGCGTAGCGCACCGCATACAGGCGTGTTCCGTCGCTGACTCCCACCGTCATCTGCAACGCCGGCTCGCTCACCCCAGCCGCCGCGGCCGTCGCTTCGACAAAACCTGCCATCCGGGCGATGCCGGCAATCGGGTCGTCGGTCAGACCGAAGGTGAGCGCGAGATGAAACATCAGTTCCGAATCGGTAGATCCCGCGATGTTGCCGAACAAGGCGGGGTCTACCGCTAGCAGCAGATCGCGACGCAACCGCTGATAGCCGGCGATGTAGCCGTTGTGCGCGAAAAGCCAGTTGCGGTAACGGAATGGGTGGCAGTTGGTCTGCTGGACGGGCGTCCCGGTACCGGCTCGCACATGGGCAAGAAACACACGGCTGCGAATCTCGGTGGCCAGCTCCAACAGGTTTGCATCGCCCCAGGCAGGAGTGATGCTGCGGAACAGCGCGGGTTCGGCGCGGTGCTCATACCAGCCCAGTCCGGTGCCGTCTCCGTTGGGAATCTCCATGTTCGGCGCATGCCGACGGCTCTGCTCGATCAGCGAGCGTTCGGGATCATGCAGCAACTCCCGCGGCGCGATCGGTTCGCCCAGGTATCCAACCCATCGACACATTCGACTCTCCTTGCCGCACTTCGCTTTTACCCGGCTGCGCGAGACGTCTCGCGGATCACTTTGTGTACGAACGCCAATTTGCGGACGACCGCGGGCGGGATGTCAAATGGGTAGAGCGGATTCTTGCCCATGGCAGTGTTCACCCGATTGAAGCAGAGCGACAACCACTTCCAGTCCTCCAACAACCCCTCGATTGGCGTGTCGTCGTAGGACGGCAGCGGAACGACGTCCCGCTGCATCGAGAAGCGGACCCTGTCCGCTTGCAGAATCAGTCCCGACTCCCGAGCGGTGTCGATGGTGCCGGTGATGTGCAGATAGTGCGCGAAACACTCGGCGAAGTCCTCCCACGGGTGCATCGTCGCGTACTCGGAGATGAAGGACTCACCCCAGTTCGGGGGAGCGCCGAATCTATAGTGTCGGGCCAGCTCGTCTTGATAACTGGCGCGCTCGTCGCCGAAGATCTCACGGCACTCGTCGAGGTAGCGTCCGGCCCCAGGATCGGTTTCAACCAACACGTTCTGGTAGTAGTGGCCGACCTCATGGCGAAAATGACCGAGCATCGTGCGATAGGGCTCTCCGAGGCGAACTCGGAGCGACTCCCGGTAGGCATCCAACGACTCGACCAGATCGATCGTGATCACCCCCCCCCGGCGTGGCCGATCACCACCCGCTCACCGGCGCTGTAACTGGACAGCAGGTCGAAGGCAAGTCCTCCGTCTTTTCGCCAATACGGGTCGACCGGCAAGCCGATGTCGATGAGTTGATAGATCAACCGCCGCAAAGCGATTCCGGTGGACACCAGCTTTTCGACCGCGATGGTGTCGTCAGCCTCCGGCTCACGGCGGATCAACGAGTCCGCCAGGCACCGCCCCCGTCCACTCAGGTCCTGGTCCTCAGGAACCAACCAGTTGCAGCCGAGGTCCGCCCTCTTGGTGCACGCCGACCACGTCCGGCCGTCGATCACCGCTGTGTTCGATGACGTGGTGACCATAGTGCGGGTGGGGACGTGCAAACCCAGTTCCACCAAGCAGTTCGGGCAGTGCCGCGACTCGAACGGAGTGAAACTCCCGCAGACGGGACAGGCGAACGCGCGCACGGACTCCATCGTGGCACCGCAGCCGCCCCGCCGGAAGGTTCAGTCGGCGCGGCGATTATCCAGCCGTCGACGCATCCACGAATTCGATCACCGCAGCCGCAACATCGCGATGCATCGCCTCGTTGAGGATGTCGTGACGCCCACCCGCAAATTCCTTGAGCTGCAAGCACTCTATCTGTTGAGCGTATTCACGCACCGCGCCGACCGGAGCGATAGGGTCGGCCGTGCCGTGCACCGCCAGCGTCGGGACCACTAGACCCGGCAGGTCCGATTCGAACCGTTTCCACGCTCTTTCCAGTTCGTGGGACAGAACCGATCCGTTCGCGTCGACGAAGGCCAGCGGGTCGTTTTCCAGCGAATCGAGATAAAACGGGTCGGCCGAGAGCCACGCCGGGTCGAGATCGAAAGAGTCCCCGTCCGAGAGTCCGGTGAGCGGCGCAAGCGGGGCACCGGAAATGACGCCGGCACGGTAGCGGCCCGGGTTGTCCAGCAGTCGACACAGGGTGACCACGGAACCGAATGAATGGCCCTGCGCGACCAAAGGTAGGCCGGGCCGTTGCCGTTCGGCGAGCTCGGTCACGATGTCAGCCAGCTCCGAACTGGCCTCGATCGAGACGAAGTTTCCGCGGTCCCCGTTGGTGAGTCCATGCCCGAACTGGTCGACGGCCCACAGGTCGATGCCTGCCGCGTTGAGTGCGTACGCATACCGGTGGTAAAGCCCGGTGTGTTCGCCGAAGCCGTGTAGAAAAACGATGGCGGCGTGTGGGTCTGCGGCCGGCCAGTGCCGGTAGTAGGCACGGCCCCGAGAATGTTCGAGCATGGGCATGATCGTGAGGTTAGCCCGTCTACCTCTCGTGACGGTTCCGTTGCCAGGACACGCGGTGGTGAGAACTGGATCGTCTGGCCAATCTCGATTTAACTGCCGACATGCGCACCAACCCGCTCAGTGTCCTGGCCTTGGTCGCTGCGATCGGCAGCGCGGCGGTCGGCGGACTGTTCTTCGCGTTTTCCACGTTTGTGATGCGCGGCCTGAACCGCATCAACCCGGTGGATGCGATCATCGCAATGCGCGGCATCAACGCTGAGGCACAAGTGAATACGGCATTCTTGGTGTTGTTCTTCGGCTCGGCGTTGGCGGCACTGGTTGTCGGCGTCGTTGCGGTCTTCCAACTCCGCAAACCTGGCAGCCGTTACCTCCTGGCGGGGGCGGTCTTCGCGGTGATCGCGGTGCTCGTCACGGCAGCCTTCAACGTGCCTCTCAACGACCAGTTGGAGCAGGTCAAACCCGGCACGAACGCGGCGCAGGCGTGGCACGACTACGCAGACCCGTGGACGTTGTGGAATCACGTCCGCACGGTCTGCCCGCTGATCGGTGCGGCGCTCCTCGTCGTCGGTGCCGTCCGACGGTAGGCGCTCAGATCGCGCCTCACTCGCCGGGGAAGAAATCATGATGGGTTGCCGGTTCATAGGTTGAGACCACCCGTCTGGAACAGGAACGAGGCCCGACCCATGACCGCAGATCTACCCGATTCCGCCCTCGAGCTGCGCTCGTTGGTGACTTCCGATGGCACGCTTGAACTCTCGTTGCACGATGTCCCTGTGCCGGTGCCCGGCGACAATGAGGTGCTGGTGCGAGTGGAAGCCTCGCCGATCAACCCGTCGGACTTGGGCCTGCTTGTGGCGAGCGCGGACCTGAGTAAGGCGACGGTAGCGGGCACGCCGGAACGGCCCGTCGTCACGGCCCCGGTCGCGGAGGCGACACTTGGCGCGCTTTCGGCGCGGTTTGGTCAATCGCTCCCGGTAGGGATCGAGGGTGCGGGCACGGTGGTTGCCGCCGGATCGTCGGCAGCGGCGCAAGCTCTGATCGGCAAGAAAGTGGCGGCAGCGGGCGGCGGGATGTACGCGCAATACCGAGCGATCGATGCGTCCGCATGCCTGGTCCTTCCCGATGGGGCGACGGCGGGCGATGGGGCGTCGTCCTTCGTCAATCCGCTGACTTCACTCGGGATGACCGAAACCATGCGCCGCGAAGGACATTCGGCCCTCGTCCATACTGCCGCGGCATCGAACCTCGGGCAGATGCTGGTGAAGATCTGCCAGAAAGACGGAATACCGCTGGTCAATATCGTCCGCAAGCCCGAACAGGTGGACTTACTGAAGTCGCTTGGAGCAGAACACGTGCTCAACTCGACGTCGCCGTCGTTCTCCGAAGAACTCGTCGAAGCCATCAAGGCGACATCCGCGACGCTCGCTTTCGATGCGATAGGTGGCGGGACGATGGCGAGTCAGATCCTCAGTGCAATGGAAAAGGCGGCCAGTGCGGCGTCGACGGAGTATTCGCGCTACGGGTCGGACGTCCACAAGCAGGTCTATATCTACGGCGTACTCGACACGGGTCCCACGGTCCTCGGTCGCGACTTCGGGCTCGCCTGGGGCGTCGGGGGATGGTTGCTCATGCCGTTTCTGCGGAACGCAGGAGCCGAAACGGTCGGTCGACTGCAGGCCCGGGTCGCCGCGGAACTCACCACGACGTTCGCCAGCAACTACGCGGGTGAGGTTTCGCTCGCCGGCATGCTTCAGCCGGAGGCGTTCCACCAATACGTCAAACGAGCCACGGGGGAGAAGTTCCTGGTGACGCCGAACGTGGCCAGTTAGCGGCCGGCGCCTCTTTGGCGTCGCCGGGGGTGTGGCCTGTGCACCCGTCGGCGGCGTGTAGGGGCCAAAGGCCCCACATTCGGCGTAGATGCAGCTGACTCGAGGCCGCCCGGCGTCGTCGAATGCCTGCTCAGGGCCGGGCGTGCCGAGCGATGAGCTGATCGAGCATTCGCACGGTCCGGTCCATGGGCTCGGTGGATTGCGCGGCCAGGCACAGGATGACCGCACCCTCGACTGCGGCCACGACGGTGGTGGCCAGCGATTCGGCTTCGTCGGCCCCGACGCCCTCGGCCCTGAGTCGTTCGGCGAGCGCGGTCTGCCATTCGGCGAACACTTCGCCAGCAGCGTCTGCCGCCGCGGGCGACTCGGTACGTCCGAGCGCGGCGGCGACGATCGGGCAACCTGCGGTGTAATCGCTGGCGCGCAGCGCCTCTTTCCACCCCTCGACGAATGTTGACAGCGACTCGCGACCGTCGCCGTCGGGCGCAATGCCGCTCAACGTCGGATCGATGAGGCGACCCGCGGTGCGGGTGGCCTCGGCCATGAGCTCCGACTTCCCTCCCGGGAAGTTCACGTAGACCGACCGGCGGGCGGTACCGCTGTGCTCGAGCAACTCCGCCAAGCCGGTGCCCGCCACGCCGTTGCGGCGCAGTAGTTCGATCGCGCTCGAGATCAGTCGCTCGCGTGCGGTCATCGTCTGGCCTCTCTTTGCGCACCCATCAGTTGCAGTATACCGATTGGTCTACTAATCTCATGTAGACCAATCGGTATAAATTGCGGTCGCAGTCACGCGCTCAACGTGAATGAGGAGAAAAAGCCATGACGAGCAGCACCCAGGACAAGACGCTGCGTAAGTTCCGCAGGGAACGCGCACTCGGGCGCTATGTGATCAACCCCGTCGTGAAGGGAATGGGCAAGCTGGGCCTGCGGACGGCCCTGGCCGCCGAGCTGGAGACCATCGGTCGCAAGACCGGCCAGGTGCGCCGCGTTCCGGTGTCCGCGCAGTTTGATGCCACGGGCGCCTGGGTCATCTGCCAGCACGGTACCCGTTCCGGATGGGGCCGAAATATCGTCGACAACCCGAATGTCCGTCTGCGACAGGGCAATCGGTGGCGCACGGGAGTAGCGACCATGCGGCCGGACGACGACGTCGTCGCGCGGGGCCGCCAATTCGGACGGCTGGGGGCCTCGGTTGTCAAGGCCTTGGAAACGACGCCAGTGTCGGTGCGCATCGACTTCACCGACTAGCTGCTCGCCTGCGCCCCGTGCCGCCGCCGTTTGCGCCTGCGCCGAACGTGAGGGGTTTTGCCCCAAGACGCCGCCGACGGGTGCATAGGCCATACGCTCGGCGATCTGCAGGCGGCGTCGAGTCTGTTGCACCTGCGCCGACCGTGAGGCCTTTGGCCCCCACGCGCGCCCCCGGTGGGTGCATAAGCCACACGCTGACGGCCGACGGGCGTGGGAATAAACGGCCAATGGGCGTTGTCCGGGCGAGGGAACACCCGTTAACCAACAGACAACCCGACAGACAGGGGTAGCGCGATGAAGTTCGGGATCGCCACGTTCGTCAATGACGACAGCATCGACACGGTCTCGCTGGCGCGAGGAATCGAAGAGCGCGGCTTCGAATCGTTGGTGGTGGCCGAACACACGCACATCCCGGCCAGTCGCGAAACCCCTTACCCGCGGGGTGGTGAACTGCCGTCGATCTACTACCGGACCCTCGACCCCTTCGTCACATTGGCCGCAGCCGCGGCTGTCACGTCGAACATCGAGCTCTTTACCGGCATTGCCTTGCTCATTCAGCGCGACCCGATCATTACGGCCAAGGAAGCTGCCAGCATCGACCTGATCTCGGGTGGCCGTTTCGTGTTCGGCGTAGGCGCCGGGTGGAACATCGAGGAAATGCGCGACCACGGCACCAACCCGAAGACCCGTGGTGCACTGCTGGACGAACGCATCGAGGCCATCAAGGCCTTATGGACCAACGAACCCGCCGAGTACCACGGCAAGTATGTGGACTTCCCGCCGTCGTACAGTCGCCCGAAGCCGGTGCGCAAACCGCATCCGCCCATCTTCATCGGCGGCGACTCCGACGCCGTGGTCAAGCGCGTGGCTCGTCATGAGGCGGGCTGGATATCCAACCCGCTTCCTATCCCGCATATCACTGACCGGGTGGCACAGCTGCGTGCCGCCGCCAGCCACGACGTGCCGCTGGCCATGTTCGGCGCGCCCCAGGATCCCGACTACTGGCGCGCCGCGGAGGACCTGGGTTTTGACCAGTTAGCGCTGCTCCTACCCACCAAGCCGCGCGACGAGTCACTCCGGCTGCTCGACCAATATGCCGACCGGGTGGCCCAGTACCGCGACTGATCGACCTGCGGCACCTGACCAACTCGATCGTCGGGAAGGGAGTTTGCCCCAGTAGGGTCGGGCGTCATGCGACCAACAACTCGACTGGGCACCGTCATGGGGTGCGCGTGGGCGGCCTGCATCGTCCTACCCCCAACGGCCAACGCCGACATCGTCGGCTTTACCTCTCCGAGCGGAAACATCGGCTGCATGATCGATTCGTCATCGGTTCGCTGCGATGTCCGCGACCGCACGTGGTCACCACCGCCGAGGCCTGCCAGCTGTGACCAGCACATGAACTTCGGACAGGGCATTGTGCTCGACGTGGGGCACTCCGCGCGGTTTGTCTGTGCGGGCGACACCGCGCTCGGCGGCGGGCCGGCCCTCGCGTACGGCAGCACGATCACCAAGGGGTCGCTGGTGTGCGAAAGCACCATGTCGGGCGTGAGCTGCCGGGATACCGCCCATGGGGGTAGCTTCGAGATTTCCCGAGACAGCTATCAGGTTTCCTGATCATTCGTCGCGCAGACGCGGAATCGCACCATCGCGGGCGATTGAATGCGATTCCGCATCTTGTCGCGAGCGAGTGACGGGATTCGAACCCGTGTAGACGGCTTTGCAGGCCGCTGCCTCGCCACTCAGCCACACCCGCGGCAACCCTTACGGTGCCAGCAGTTCACCCCGGATGCCCAGTGTTTTTCTCGCCCTGATCGTTTCACAGTCGCCAGTTGCAAAGGTAGCCAACATTTTTCCCTTAGCCCAGCATGCGTAGTGCCGAAGGCCAGATGGATAACGCGCTGCCCCAAAGTGTTTCGGGCAGCTCACGCCCCGCGCTGTCGAAGGTGCGGCCATTGAATACCTGTCCGGAGCGAGATGTTTATCGTGGCCCAATGGAGGACTTGCTGATCGTGAACGCGATCGCGACCCGGTTGGACGCCTGAGCGGATTAGGCGACAGGCAATGTGGATCCCCATTCTGGTCATGGCCCTGGCCGTGAGCCTCGAACCGTTCCGGGTCGCCATGACGGTGCTCATGGTCAACAGGCCCAGGCCGGCGCTGCAGTTGCTCGCTTTCCTCAGCGGGGGATTCGCGATGGGGATGACGGTGGGCCTTGTTGTCATCTTCGTTCTGCGGCGACGACTGGTCGCATCCACTCACCTCACCTTGCCGCGGGTCCAGATCCTGATCGGGGGCTTGGCGTTGCTGGTCGCGGCGCTGCTGGCAGCACGGGTCGCCCTTGGCCGTTGGCGCCGCCAACCCCTGGAGCGCGGCGCCGACCGCGGGATCGTCTCCGACATGCTGGAAAGGTTGCGGACGCCGCTCCGACGACTCCTCAACGGTCGCTCGCTGTGGGTAGCGGGTGTTGCCGGCCTAGGAATTGCGCTGCCTTCGGTGGATTACCTGGCGGTGTTGGCGGTCATCTTGGCCTCTGGCGCGGCGGCCACGACCCAGATTGGTGCGCTGGTGCTTTTCAACGTCACCGCGTTCGCGTTGGTGGAGATTTCCCTCGTTGCCTACTTCGTGGCACCCAACAGAACGCGCGAGTCTTTGACGGCGCTCAACAACTGGATTGCGTCCCGTCGCCGCCTCGAAGTGGCCGCGCTGCTAGTCGTGGTTGGCGGCGTCCTGCTCGCGCTGGGACTTGCAGGCATCTGATCGGGTGGGCATCGGTTGCGTAACCGGTGTGGCGAAAATGCACACGCGGCGCCGAGACGTGAATACGCTTCATGCGCACACGGACCGTTCATCGACTCGGAGGAAGTGGGTTGTCATTACTGGTAGCGGCTCCCGAGTTGTTGACCTCGGCGGCGGCGGACTTGGCCGGCATCGAAGCGGCGTTGCACTCGGCGCAGCGGGCGGCAGCTGGTCCGACGACGGGGTTGATGGCCGCAGCCGCCGACGAGGTGTCGGCCGCGGCGGCGGCGTTCTTCGCCGAGTACGGTCAGCAGTACCAGGCGCTCAGCGCTCAGGCCAGCGTGTTCCACGAGCGGTTTGTGCAAGCGTTGGCTGCGGGGGCTGGCTCGTATCTGGCCGCGGAGGAGGCGGGCTCGGCAGTGTTGCGGCAGATGCTGGACGGGTTTCGGAGTGGGCTCAACGCTCGTAGCGAGGCATTGCTGGGACGCCCGCTCATCAATACCGCCGGTGCAGCGATCCAGGGTGGTGCCGAGGCGGTGGTCGGCACCGGTGGGACGGGTGGGATCGGTGAGGCGATCAACTATGTGAGCCAGTTCCTGCGCCGCCAACTGAGCATCTACGACTTTCGCGATTGGCGGGGATGGCTGGCCTTTGTGCTCGACTACACCTGGGGAGCGCCGGGTACGTTGATGGGCTACGGCCTGCAAATCGTCAATGACTTCACGCCGAACTCCAATTACGACCCCGTCCTCAGCCAGCTCGCGGGAGCCCACGTTTATCGCGGCGGCATCGGCATACCCGGCTTCGCCACCACGTTGGGGAACGTCACCACCAGCCTGGGATACAGCCCCGGTGCCGAAAATCTCATGATCAATCACGAGGGTGTGCACGTCTGGCAGAACAGGCTATTTGGGCCGTTCTTCTCCAGCTCGTACGCGGGATGGATGAGCGGGGGATTTTTCGTCGGCACCGGCTACTGGTTGCTGCACCCGGAGCACAATTGGTACAGCCTGGTCGAGACGGCTTCCTACTACAACAACCCGTGGGAGGTCATGGCCTACACCCTCCAGGGCAACTGGCCACCGTCGAATGCGAACCCGGCCCTGCTCTGGCCGTCCTCGGCGGACCCGGTGATTTTCTGGCCTGGTTGGGCGAAGCTTTTCGAGCCGTTCCTGTAGCCGCGCAACGGGTTTCAGTATCGCTGAAGGATGACACCGGACTCAGCCGTCGCGTGGACGTCGTCGAAGATCGTCCAATAGGAGGCTTGGTGCCAGCAGAGGCGGGCGAGGTCGAGTGTGCGGACGAGCCCCGAGGTAAGCACCGGGCGCTCAAGGGATTCGCCGTTTTCCTCGGCTACCTGGCCGGGGCGATGGTTTTGACGATCAGCGCCTGGAGCGACCCGAGGTCCGGCTGGGCAGGGGGCTGCTGCGATCAGCAGCAGACGATCTGGTTTCTCGGCTGGACGCCACACGCGCTGGCCAACGGGCTCAATCCGTTCTTCACCACGCAGATTGCCGCGCCCGATGGCGTGAACCTCATGTGGAACACTCCGATGATCTTGCTCGGGCTGCTCGGCTGGCTGCCGGCGAAGATTGGCGGGCCGATCTTCGGGTTCAACGTCCTCATGATCGTCGGCATCGCACTCAGCGCGTTCACCGCCTGGGTTGCGATCCGCCGCTGGACCGGCGACGGCGCTGCTCCGCTGGTCGGCGGTGCCATCTATGCCTTCTCGCCCTATGTCGCCTCCCACGCGGCGATGCACCTGAACCTCGCCACCGCCTGGGTGCCGCCGCTGATTCTGTGCGTCGTCGACGACCTTCTCGTGACGCGACGCCGACCGCCGTGGCAGGCCGGGGTAGCGCTCGGAGTCCTCGCCACCGCGCAACTCCTCATCACCGAAGAGGTGTTGGCCACCTGCGTCGTGGCGTCCGTGGTGTTGGTGTGCGTCATGGCCCTTGCGCGCTGCGACGCACAGTTCCGGGCTCGTTGGCGTGCGGGAGCGGCCCGCCTGGTTCCGGCGCTCTCGGCAGCCACCATGACCTTCCTGGTGCTCGCGGCCGGACCGCTGTACGCGCAGTTCTTCGGACCGCGGCGGATCAGTGGGTCGGTCCAGCATCCCGAGACCTTCTCGACCGATCTCCTCAATGTCGTCCTGCCGACGCCCTACCAGCTGATCGCCCCGGACGCGGCAACCGAGGTGTCCCGCGAGTTCAGCGGCCTGTATCACGAGGCGACGGCCTACCTCGGGCTGCCGTTGCTCGTGCTGCTTGTCGTGGCCGCCGTTCGGCTGTGGGACGACCTGCGGGTGCGTATCGCCAGTGTCACCGGGGCGCTGCTTCTGCTGCTGTCGCTCGGCCCGTGGTTGCACATCGGCACGGAGAAATTGCCCGTCCCGTTGCCGTGGCTGCCGATTGGAAAGCTGCCGCTCTTGCAGCATGTGCTGCCGGGACGCTTCACGCTCTACGTCTGGTTGGCGGTTGCCGTGATCATCGCGATCGTCATCAAGCGAGCGACTCGTCTTGCCCCGGGGCCGGCGGCACGGTGGCTGCTTGTCGTGGCCGCGGCGATCGTCTTCATTCTGCCCGCTCCGCTGGGACGCCAGCCCTTCTATACCCCGGACTTCTTTCGCAATTGGGCAAGCCACCACATTGGGTCCGACGAAACCGTCCTTGTGGCACCGTATTTCACCAACGGAATCCAGGCCGCGCCGATGGTGTGGGCGGCGGAGGCCGACTACGGGCTTCGAATGCCTGAGGCGTACGCGTACGTTCCTCTACCCGATGGGCGGACCAGTTCCGGGCCGCCCCCGACGCGACTCTTCAAGGTCATGCGGATGATCCAAGAGGACAAGATGTCCTTCGTGGCGCGGGACGAGGTCCGCGCGCAGATCATCGCCAATCTCCGGTTCGCGGAGGTCCGTCACGTCATCGTCGGACCCATGGAGGCTGCGAATGAGATGCTCGCCTTCTTCACAGATCTGTTCGGCCGGCGACCCGAATATGTCGGAGAGATCGCGATCTGGCGGGACGTCAACGTCCGGGGCGTGGTTGCCGCACCTGACTAGGTCGTGGCGTTCGTCGCATGCGGGTGCAACTCATCGAAGCGTGCGATCGCGGCCTCGATGTTTTCCTCGTCGTAGAGTTCGCAGCGGTTGAGCTTGTCGCTGTCGATCGTCAGCAGCGCAACTTCCCGCCACTCGGCGTCGAAGCCTTCGCTGGTTGTGCCACAGTAGGAATGGACGACGACCCCGCCCAACTCGCTCAGCCGACAAACACTTTCGACGCCAATGCTGGTCTGTGGCGTGACATTCCAGGTGGCGGTGAAGTAGCTGAGCAGGTCACCAGGTGCAAAGGCGATCCCTCTTCGGTGGTCGACGCTCACCATATCCGTTGTCGTCAGTGGAATATCGTGCCGGTTGAGTGCGGAATACGCTTCCCGGATTACCGACCATGCGTGCGAGTGGGCGCTTGCTTCGCCGGCCAGATAGCGACTGTCGAGCTCTACGAACGCGGCGTCCATGTCGTCGGCGTCGAATCCGACGACCGCAGCTATTCGTCCGTCCGCGTCGATTTCGACGACGTTGAGCACTTCTGTTTCGTAGGATGAAGATTGAAACTTCATGAGGGCCAGGCGATCTCCGCGGGCCGCGCTCACCGTTAACGTTACGTTGTTGACGTCGGTAACGGACTCCGCGAGGAAGCGCATGTTCGCCAGTTCGGCATCGCGACCATGTCTAACCCCTGCGTTGACGACACGGCGGCGATCGTGCGTGGACACGTCGTCGGCCAGCATAGCCGCCATGGCGTCCCAGTCACGCGCCGCGAATGATGCCCAATAACGCTCGTACATTAGGCTCGCCGCGTTCTGCAGAGGCCGCGTCCGCGGCTGCAGTTCGTCAAAGCGGGCAAGCGCGGCTGCAATGTCTGTCTCGGCGAATAATTCGCAACGGTCGAACCGGTCGCCTTTGACAGTTAGCACTTCGAGCATCCGCCACTCCGCGGCAAATCCCTCTCGGGAGGTGCCGCTTGCCACGAGAGTGCATACCGTTCCGATGCTGCTTAACCGATGTACGGCAGTAGTGCGGAAGGTGATGTCCGGCACCTGTTCCCACGTGACGCGGATGTACGCGGCGAAGTCACCACCGGGCGGGAAGGCTGGGACCGGGCGGTGGTCGACGCTCATCACGTCCGGTGTCATCAGCGGTAGCTGCTGGCGGTTCAGGCGATCGTTGCTGTCGGTGACAAGCGACCAGATATGTGCGTGCGCCGCCGCTTCGCCGGCTATGAAGCGCGCGTCAAGTTCGGCAAAAGCGGCGTCGATATCGTCGAGGTCGAATGTGATGACCGCCGAGGTCCTTTCGTCATCACGGATTTCGACGATCTGTAATAGATCGAGTTGGAATGCCTTGGGTCGCTTGCCATCGCCCAAACTGGCATGAGTCAGGACAAGACGATCTCCACGGATCGCAATCACGGCGACCGCGTCGAACGTGAGGTCTACGATGTCAACACCCGTCCGCAAATCCTCGAGCGCGGCTTCGCGACCATGTCTGGTTCCTGCGTTGACGATTCGTCGGCGATCGTCGTTAAACATGTCCTCGGTCAGCATCGCGGTCATGGTGTCCCAGTCGCGGTCAGCCAGCGCTTCCCGGAAACGTTCGGTTACGCGGCTTGCGGTGTTTTCCAGACGCTGGGTCCGTGGCTGCAATTCGTCGAAGCGTGCGATGGCAGCGGCGATATCTGCCTCGTCGAATGCTTCGCTTCGGTTAAATCGATCACCCTGGACGGTCATCAGGAGCAACTCGCGCCACTCGGCGTCGAAGCCGTCCCGCGAGGTTCCCTTGATCGTGTGAGTAACGAGCGCCCCACAGTCGCTTAAGCGGTGCACCGCAGCGACTCGATACTTCAGGTCCGGCATCTGAGCCCAGGACGCACGAACATACTCGACCAGGCCATTCGATTCGAATGTCGCCAGCAGGCGGTGGTCTACGCTCGCAAAATCTGTTGTCAATGGGGGCAATTCACGCCGGTTGACGCCCGCGTAGCACGCGGCGACGAGCGACCACGTGTGCGCGTGCGCCGCAGCTTCCCCGTCGAGATAGCGCGCGTCGAGTTCGTCGAACGCGGCGTCAACATCTTCGACGTCTAATACGACGCGTCCTACGATCAAGTTCTCGGCATTGATCTCGATGATTTCGAGCAGGTCGGTATGAAATGCCTCGGGTCGTCTGTCGCGGCCCCAGCTTTGGCTTCGGCTGAGGAACAGGTGTTCTCCGCGGGTGGCGATCGGTTGCGACGTTACGTGTTCGACTCCGATGTCGACCATTGCCGATATCTCGGCAAGCACTGCATCCCGGCCCTGGCGCAAGCCGGAATTCACCACGCGCCGACGATCTTCCGTCGAGATATCCCGGGCCAGCAGCGAAGCCATCACGCTCCAGTCGCGGGAGGCCATGCACGCGCGGATGCGCTCGTAGACGCGGATCGCCGCATTTTCCAGCCGGCGCGGCTGCGGAAACAGTTCATCGAACCTGGCGAGTGCGGCGGCAAGGTCTTCTTCTTCGAACAGCTCAGTGCGGCTGATCAATTCGCCTTCAACCGTCGAAACGATGATCGACCGCCACTCGGCGGTGAAGCCGTCGTGCGATGTGCCATACGCGGTGGCGGCGGTGACTGCCCCGAATTCGTTCAACCGATGCACCGCCTGGATGTACGGTTGCATTTTTTGGTTAAGGTCGCGCCCAGCCCGGATGTAAGCGATCAGATCGCCAGGGGCGAACCCAGCGGCACGGCGGTGATCGACGTTCATCGCGTTCGGCGTAAAGAGGGGAACCTCACCGTGTCGGAAGGCGGCGTAGCTCGCCGTAATGGTTTGCCATGTGTTCGCGTAGGGCGCGGCTTCGCCGGCGACATAACGATTTTCGAGCTCTTCCAGGGCGACCTCGAAATCATCGAGGTCGAACGTAACAAGCGCGTCGATTCGGCCCTCGGCGTCGACTTGCAGAACGTTGAAGACGTCGGTCCGGAATGCATCGGGTCGCTGGTTGTGGCCCGCGGAGTGCGAGCGGCTGAGCAGAAGTCGCGTGCCGCGAGTCGCGATGATTTCGTCGGAAGTGATGTGCTTGACACCGATCTCGACGAGCGCCGCCATCTCGGCGATGACTGCATCGCGGCCAACCTGAAGTTCGGCGCCTACCACCCTTCGGCGATCGTGGTGGAACGCGTTGTCGGCCAGTAGTTCGGCCATGGAATCCCAGTCGCGGGCGGCGAAGTTCGCCTGCAGGCGCTCGAAGGCCCGACAGGCGGCGGTTACCGTCTTCCGGGCACGCGGTTGCACCAGCCGCCCGTGTGCCGCCTCAAGCTCGGCCATCGCAGCGTCGAGATCGTCGGCGTCAAACCAGTCCTGGACCGCGATCCGGCCGTCTTGGTCGAGCTCATATAACTGCAGCAATTCGTCCCGTGGCGCACCGGGAGTCGGATCGTCAGGGCCTACTTCTAACCGGGTAAGAGCCAGACGCTCGCCGCGCACCGCTACCACGACGTGTCGGTACCGCACCGGAGCCAACGTCTCGCGATAAAGTTTGGCGCCGCGCTCCCATTCGCTGTAAGGAAGTTCGACACGGCTGGCACCGACTACTTTTCGATGGCTCTCGCAGGAGACTACGGCTGCGACTAGGTGTTCGATCTCGTCCCAAGCCTCGCGATCGTATGCCGCGTCTAGTCGGCGAATCACCCGCACGCACGCGTTGTCCGGCTCAACACCAGGCGTTTCCGGTGGTGCCAGGGGAGCGGGTTGCGGGTGCTCGCCCAGAACGCGGCGCGCCATTTCCGCGAGCGCTCCTGCCCCCTTTCGCTCATACAGCGCGACCGCGCGCTCCGCGGCGGCTCGCGCCTTGAGTGCGTCGCCAGCCCCGGGACCCCCCACGACCTGGGCCAACGTGAGACATGCATCGGCGTGATCGACCAACAAGTCGGTTCGCTCAGCCAACTTGACAGCGGCCTCCGCCACCTGTCGCGCCTGGTCGTAGTTGTCGGCGCGCGTGAGCAACTGTGCGCGCAAGGTTCGCCAGCTGATCGACGCCTTCAGCGCATGCCCGGCGAGAAGCTCACTCTCCCTACATAATTCGGCAGCTTCAGCCACTCCGCCAAGCGCAAGGCAGGCGCGGCCCAGTAGCGCTGCGGTCTCTGCGGTGTCGGATTCGAGGCCCATCCGGCGAAAGCCGTTGTATGCCTTGCGCAAATGCGCCTCGGCTGCGCCAGGATCCTCGACCACCAGTTCGACGATGCCGGCAAACTGCTCCACCTCACACAGCGCATGACGTAAACCAAGTTCGGTGACCGTGCGCCGGGCCGAATCGATCATCCGCCGCGCGGCGGCGGCGCGACCGCGAAGAGCCTCCAGGACGGCCTGGCACCGCGTCGACGTCGCCTCCACCGCCGGCGAGTCCGTCGTGATCCTGAGCAGTCGCACCACGTCCAGACATCGCCCGCCCGCGCGCGGAACAGGATTGGGGCCCCACAGCGCAGCCAGCGGCGCGCCCGCTAGCACGGCATTCACTTGGCGGTGTTCACCCGCGCGCCGCGCCGCCGCCAGGGCGGCGTCCAAAGCAATTTCGCAGTCACCGATTCGTCCAAGACGGGCGAGACACGAAGCACGGACGGTGTGCGCCTTGGCTTCTCCGGACGCGTCGCCCAATTCCGTCAGCCTTATCGCGGCCGCGCCGACCGCGGCTTCGACCTCATCCAGACGCTCGGGATGCACCAACATCGAGAGTTGCCCATCAAAGCAGGTCGCCCAGGCCGCAAGACGTGCTGAGCCCGTTGTGGTCTGCTGCAGTTGCGCTACCGCACCTTCAGCCGATGCCACGTCACCCGCGGCCAACAGCGCCTCGCAGCGGGCGATCAACAGCTGCGCGGCCTGGTCGTCCCGGTCGGGCAACTCGTCGTCGATCTCTTCGAGCGCGTGCACGGCGCGGTTGTACAGATCGGCGGCGCCTTCGTAGGCAAGACGTGCCATCGCCTGGTCCGCCGCCCGGCGGCAGTAATCCACCGCCTTGACCGCGTTGCCCGCCCAGGCGCATTCGTAGTAGTGGTGTGCCAGTTCAGCGAGCAGTTCGTCGTCGGCCCCGGGCCACGCCTCCAATGTGGTTGCGATGCGCTGATGCAGCCGCATCCGTCGCACCGACGCCAATTCGGCCAGCAGCGATTGCCGGACGATGGCGTGGTTGAACCGGTATCGACCACCCGGCTCTTCGATGACGATGCCGGCCTTGCAGGCCTCGTCGAATGCATCAACAAGGTCTTGGCCCACCACCTGCTCGACCAGATCCAGCGCGAACCGGCTGCCGACGACAGCGGCGGCGGCCAGGGCCTTGTTCGTCTCCGCCGGTAGCCGAGAAAGCCGGCGGCTCACGGCTTCACGAACTCCCTGCGGCAATGTATTCGGATCCCACCGACCACCGCTTTCCTCGACGTGGCGCAAAGCCTCGATGAGGAAGAACGGGTTGCCGCCGGTTACCGACGCCAATGCCCGGGCTAGTTCCTCGTCGTCGTAACCGGCCTCGGTGACATAGGCGGTGACGTCGTTCTCGTCGAGGCCGCCGAGCTGAAGCCGGTGCGCGATGCCGTCTCGGTGCAAGTCGGCCAACATCGCCGCCAACGGGTGTGAGCGGTCGAGATCGGTGCTGCGGTAGGTGCCCACGACCTGCACGCGGGCCTGCTCGCCGAACCGCAGCAGATGTCGCAGCAGCAACAGCGTGGGCTTGGCCGCCCAGTGCAGGTCGTCGAGGATCAGGACGACGGGCGCCAGCCCGGAGGCGACACCTAACAGCGCGACGACGGCGTCGAAGAGCGCATAGCGCTCGGTGTCGGGGTCGGCCCGGGTCGGTGTTGCGAGATCTGGCAGCACATCAGCCAGCCCGGGCGCCAGGGGAAGTAACGCTTCGACACCGCGCAGCCCGCGCAGCCGATTGGCATCAAGGCATGGGACGAGTGAACGCAGGGCTTCGGCGAACGGCTGATATGGCGCGCCGAGGTCCTCGTCGCAACGGCCGTAAAGCACCACGGCGCCCTGTTCGTAGGCCTGTCGTGACCATTCGCCCGCCAGGCGCGTCTTGCCGACACCCGGCTCGCCGGCGATCAGCACGGCGTGGGTGCCGTTGGTGAGCGCGGTCTCCCATGTCGACATCAGCCGCGCCAGCTCGGGTGCGCGCCCGACGAACGGCCCTGGGCCGCTCAGCACCGCGGGGAGGCCCGGACGCTGCAGCGCCCACTCGGCTTCGCCGCATTGGCGGTTGTCGTCGGCGGTTTCCAGGCGCAGTTCGAAAACGTGCTCGGGGCGGGCCAAGTTGCGCAACTGCCGCATGCCCAAATCGACGAGCAGAACGTCGTCGCGCAGCGAATCGATGACGAGTTCGGCGGTCGCGCCCGAGCACAGGGTTTGACCGCCGGTGGCCAGCGATCGCAGGCGCGCGGCGCGGTTGACGGCACGACCGAAGTAGTCGCCGTCGCGAAGCTCGACCTCGCCGGTGTGCAGCGCGACGCGGATCCGCATGGGCTCAGACAGTGACCACGGCTCGTGCGCAATCGCGTCCTGCAACTCGATGGCCGCGGTCGCGGCCGCCGACGGGCGCTCGAACACCGAGAACGTCGCGTCGCCCTCGCCGCGCGTCTTGATCAGCCGTCCGCCGCGCGATGTGACGACCTGCTCGACAAGCTCGTCGTGCCGAGCAAGCGCCACCGCCATGGCGTCTGCGTCTGCCTCCCACGCGGCGGTCGACCCTTCGATATCGGTGAGTAGAAAGGTCACTGCGCGCATCACCGACGAAAGCTGTTGCACCACAGGGATATCTAACGAAGGATCTTGGGCGACGATGGCAGCCTCGAGTCGGCGCAGTTCCGGACCGGGGTCGACGCCAAGCTCGTCGGCCAGCAGCGATCGCGCCCGCTGATATCCGCCCAGCGCCTCGCCCTGCCGGCCGGCCCGATAAAGAGCGAGCATCAGCTGCCCCCAGCGGCGTTCGCGTAGTGGCGCCTCTGCCACCGCGGCTTCGAGCTCGCCGATGATCTCCGCGGCCCGTCCCGATGCCAGCAGCACATCGGCCCGGTCCTCGACGAGGGCGGCGTGACCTTCGATCCATCGGGTCTTCTCGGCCACACCCTGCTGGGAGTCGGGCAGTTCAGGCACGCCGCGCCAACGAGCCAGGGCCTCGTCGAAGCGGACCAAGGCTTGAGCCGTGTCGCCCGCGGCGGCGGCCTCGCGGCCCATTTTGGCGGCGAGTTTGTATCGCGCGACATCAACCTCGGTGCCGGCCAACGTCCAGCCGAGTCCCTCGGTCAACACGACGCCATCGCCGAGCGTGCGACGCAACGAGGAGATGTGAGTCTGCATGGCCTTCGCGGCGGTGCGGGGCGGATGCTCGCCCCAGAGCAGCTTGGCGACCGTGTCGGCGGGCAGCACCGACCCGTGATGTAGCCCGAGCATCGTGAGGATCGCGCGGGGTTTGGCGCCCGGAATCGCCACAGGAACGCCGGACTGGCGGACCTGGAGAGGCCCTAAAACCCCCAGCTCCACGCTTGGAAGCGTACTCACGTTTTCATCCTGCGGGGCAAGACTCAACGCATGGTCAAGGCCGAGTAAAGGAGCCGCGCCGGAGGTCGTGTCCAATGGTCGTATGCGAATCGGACTGATGGTTGGCTCCGACAAGGAGCGGTCGCGCGCTGATCGCTTGCCCGGTCTGTTGGATGACGCCCGGGCCGCCGACGCCGCCGGCTTCACCTCGTTTTGGATGCCTCAAGTTCCGGGATATCTGGATGCGATGACCGCGGTCGCGCTGATCGGGCAGGTGACAGAGCGCGTCGAGCTCGGAACCGCAGTGGTGCCGATCCAGACGCGGCACCCGCTGATCATGGCGCAGCAGGCGTTGACGACGAACGCCGCGTGCGCTGGTCGGTTCAGCCTGGGACTAGGGCCCTCACACCACTGGATCATCAGCGACCAGCTTGGGCTTCCGTACGACCGGCCGGCCCACCTGGTGCGGGACTACCTCGATGTATTGGCAGCGGCGTTCGCCGGACCCGGACCCGTTCAGGTCACCAACGACACCTACCGCGTCAATGCGTCAATCGATGTTGCCGACGCAGCCGAAACGACCATTCTGCTTGCCGCCCTGGGGCCCGCCATGCTGCGGATCGCCGGCGAACGAACGGCCGGCACCATTCTGTGGATGGCCGACGAGCGTGCCATAGGCGATTACATCGTCCCGCGGATCACCGCGGCGGCCGCCGAACGGGCGGCACCGCGGGTCGTCGCGGGCGTCCCGGTGGCGCTGTGCTCCAACGACGAGGTCGACCGTGCCCGCGCCTATGCCAGCGAGGTATTGGGCCACGCGGATTTCTCGCCGAACTACGTCCGGCTACTCGAGCAAGGGAATGCCCAAGACGTCGGCGACACCATGGCCGCGGGAGACGAAGCGGCCGTGCTCGCCCGGCTGCGCAGCTATCGTGACGCGGGCGTCACCGATCTTGCCGCACGAATCGTTCCGCTGGGTGACGACGCCGCCGCGCGAACCGAGTCGCGGCTACGGACCCAGCAGTTCCTCGCTTCCGTCTGCCCTGAGCTCTAGGTCCCGGCTCCTGGCGATGTTCTCGACGATGATCTGGCATGCGGTCTCGTAGAAAGCGCTGATCAACGTCGAAAACGAAAGTTCGAAGGGATAAATCATGTGCACCGCCAGCGGTTCCAGGGCCCAGTCGGGAAGCACAGGCACGATGCTGCCGTCGCGCAGTTCCTTGGTGCAGATGATTTGGGTAGGCATGGCGCCGACGCCCAGGCCCTGCAGGATGTACTGCTTGCACACCTGAAAGTTGTTGGCGCGTGCGCGCACCGGGGGCGACAACTCGAATCGCCGCTTGTTTCTGGCGACCGTGAGCTTGCGCGGACCGCCGAAGCCGAAGTCGATGAACGGCACGTCATTGAGCTGAGACGGCGCGGTGATGGGTTCCGCCAGTCGGCCTACGAAGTGCGGTGCGGCACAGAGAAACAGGTGCAGATCGAAGACTTTTCGCGCGATGAGCGTCGAATCCTGCAGCGGCCCAGGGCCGAACACGACGTCGAAACCGTCTTTGATCGGATCCACCATGCTGTCGACCAGGCGGATGTCCAAGCGCGACTGGGGATAGCGCTGCAGGAAGGTGGCGCCGACCCGCGAGGCATAGTCGACGCCCACGAATACCGGTATCGCCACTCGCAACTCGCCTTGTGGTTCCTGCTTGCTCCCCTCAACCAGGGCGCGAACGCCATTGGCCTCGGCGAGGATGTTCACGGCGTGGGTGTAGACCTTCTCGCCCAGGTCGGTGACCGTGAGCTGATGGGTGTTCTTGCGCAACAGTTTGATGCCCAGGTCGGATTCCAGCTTGGTCAATTTGCGGCTGACGGTGGATTTGGGCATGCCCAGCAACGTGGCCGCCTTCGACAGGCTGCGGCTTTCGACCACCTTGCCGAATACCAGCAAGGCGTCGAGGTCGAAGGCAAGGTTCTGCTCCATAGCGGTGTTCCAACTATGCAACAGGGTGTTGCACTTTTGCATCTTTTTTCACCATTTCCGCTGCTGTTACCGTCGGCCCGAGGAGGGGCCCGATGAGTCACGACAGCCTGGTGACCAAGCCCGCGACGGGGCATTGGACCGACGCGTATCCCGAACTCGGCCGCGGCCCGGTGTCGCTCGAGGACTGCGTGTCCGAGGAGTTCTACGAAAAGGAACGCGAGCACATCTTCAAGAAGTGCTGGCTCTACGTCGGTAGGGTCGAACGCGTCCCGCACGCGGGCAGCTACTTCACCCGCGAGTTGAAGGTGCTGAACACCTCGATCATCGTGGTGCGCGGAAAAGATCAGGTGATTCGGGCTTTCCACAACATCTGCCCGCACCGCGGCAACAAGATGCTGTGGGAAGACGACCCCTTCAAAGAGGTATCCGGGCGGGCACCGTTGCTGTACTGCCGCTTCCATGGCTGGCGTTACAAGTTGGACGGCACGCTGCACTCGCCCACCCGCAAGGATCTGCTGCTGGACTTCGACGCCGACAGCTGTCGGGTGCCGGCCGTGCAGTGCGAGGTGTGGGAAGGCTTCATCTTCATCAACCTCAACCCGAACAACACCGAGCCATTGCGCTCCTTCCTCGGTGAGCTCGCGCACGGCATCGAGGGCTACCCCTTCGCCGGGCCCCACCAGATCTACAAGTTCTCCGCCGAGCTGCAGTGCAACTGGAAGATTTTCGTCGACGGTTTCGCCGAGAGTTACCACGGCCCCTACCTGCACGCGACCTCGTTCGGCAGTGTCACCGCTGAGGCCAGGGATGCGTTGGACAAGCCAAACCCGTTCACCGATGCATTGGCCTATCAACTCAGCGGACCGCACCGGATGTTCTCGTTCTCGGGCGAGCCGTCGCGAAAAACGCCGTATTCCAAACCCATCGAATGCGTGATGGAAGCGAGTGCGGCCGGTCCTTGGAATAAGAAGCTCGACAGAGGACCCATGCCCCCCGGCATCAATCCGACGCGCTCGGAGAAGTACGGTTTCGACTCGTTCCAGTTCTTTCCCAACTTCGTGCTCATCTTCGGGTCATCCGGCTTCAGCACCCATGCCCACTGGCCGACCGGCCCGCACTCGCATCTCTTCGAAGCCGAGATGTTCTATCAGCCGCCAAAGACGCACAAGGAGCGGCTCGGACAGGAACTCACGGTCACCTACCTCAACGACATCATCCTCGAGGATGCGAGCCCGTCCGAGGGGCTGCAAGCAATGCTCAATAGTGGTGTCCTCACGCACTTCACGATGAATGACGAAGAAATCCTGCTGCGGCACTTGCACAAAGTTGTCGCCGACTACGTCGAGGCGGGCGAGAGAGCCAAAGCGGGTCAACGATGAGCACTTTGCCACCGGAGTTTTCACACCTCGAACATCTGGTTCCCGAATGGGCCATCGAAGACGGCCACGCGCGGTACGTGAAGCGTGTCAACAGCACGATGGAAGAAATTCGCTCGTTCTACGACGAGGTGTTTCCGCACGCCGAGGAAGCGGTGGCCTATATCGACAAGTTCGACTACGCCGAACCGCTGCCCGATGACGTCGCGAATCTGCGCAACCTGCTGTACTCGTTGATCACCGTGTCGTTGGCCGTTGAGCTGTGGAAGCAGCCCCGGGTAAAGCATTCGGCCAGCACCATTCTCACGAGACTGAACTGACTGACATGGCACTGAGCTCAGCCCAACTCGAGGTTGTCGACCTGACGCCGTATATCGGCAGCGAGATCCGAACCGATCTCGACACGCTGCTGAGTGGTCGAGAGGCCGCGGCTGTCCGCGAGATTCTCGAGCAGCGGGGGGTGGTGTTCTTCCGGGGGTTGGACATCAGCGACGAGCAGCAAGTCGCGATCGCCAGGACACTCGGCGACCTGGTCGAAAACGAGGGCGTGGGCGGGATCAACAAGATCTCACTGGACGCCAGGGTGAACCAACGCGCCAAATACCTCAAGGGCTCGATGTTTTGGCACTTCGACGGTTCCCTGCAGCCGCTGCCGAACCTGGCCACCCTGCTGCGGGCGGTGCAACTCTCCGACACCGGAGGGCAGACCGAATTCTGCAACACCTACCAGGCGTACGAGGACCTTCCGGAGTCGGACAAGGAAGCGATCGCGGAACTGCGCGTGGTGCACAGCGCGGAGCGGTCCCAGTACTACGTCACCCCGGAAATGAGTTACGAGGAAGTGGCTTTCTGGCAGAAGTCGCCAACCAAGGCTTGCCCACTGGTGTGGACGCATCGGTCCGGCCGCAAGTCTCTACTGCTGGGCGCGACGTCGGACTACGTCATCGGATTGACGCCGGAGGAAAGCCGTGCTTTACTTGCGCGCCTGCGTGATTGGGCCACCCAACCGCGGTACGTCTACCGGCACGAGTGGCAGTTGGGTGATCTGCTCATCTGGGACAACACCGGAACCATGCATAGGGTGCTGCCGTACCCGGAAGACAGCGGCCGCTTGATGCACCGGACCATCCTGGCGGGCGAAGAGCCGCTGCAGTGAAGCTCGGTATCGCCACGCCGGTCGTCACCAATATCGGTGGAGCGCCGCTGGAGTGGGAAAAAGACGCCGGTATCGAAGAGATCGGCCGAGTTGCCGAGGTCGCGGATCGGCTTGGTTACCACCACATGACATGTAGTGAGCACATCGGTTTGCCCTCCGCCGAAATCGGCCGACGCGGTGCGCGCTACTGGGACCCACTCGCCACCTTCGGCTATGTGTCCGCGCGCACCAAACAGATCCGTTTCGCGACCATGACCTTGGTGCTTGGCTATCACCATCCGTTGGCGATAGTGAAGCGTTACGGCACCCTCGATCACGTCAGTGCCGGACGGGTCATCCTCGGTGTCGGCGTCGGGTCACTCAAGGAGGAGTTCGACCTGCTCGGCGCACCGTTCGAGGACCGCGGTGCGAGAGGCGACGACGCACTGAGAGCGCTGCGCGCGGCGCTGCCGAGTAGCGAGCCCGCCTATGAAGGCGAGTTCTTTTCGTTCGGCGGGCTGACCGTCGATCCGTGTGCATTGCAGCCGCATATGCCGATCTGGGTCGGGGGCCGCACTCGACGCTCGCTGCGGCGCGCGGTCACGCTCGCTGACGGATGGTGTCCGTTCGCCGTATCCATCGATACCGCAGCGAAGTGGCTGCAGTCGTTTGAGTTGCCTCCCGACTTCGAGGTGGTACTGCCCGCCGACCAACCTCTCGATCCCGTCGGAAACCCCGCCGCGACAACCGAGGCGCTGCGGGTACTGGAGGCTGGCGGCACCACGACCTTGTCGGCTCGTTTCGTGCACCACTCGCTGCAGCATTACCTCGAACAACTGCATGCGTTGACGGAGCTGCATCGTGAGTTGTAGGCGTCGTCGAATGTGGCGGATATGTACTCATTCCAACACTTTTGGTCTATTTGCCCCCACACTGGACGGGGCCAGCAATAGAAGGAGCGTGGCATGACCGTCAGTCCTACCGCAGACGTGTACTACGACCCGTGGGACGCCGACCTCAACGCGGATCCCTATCCAATGTTCCGGCGCATCCGCGAGAACGCGCCGCTGTACTACAACGCAGATCACGACTTCTATGCGCTGAGCCGTTTCGACGACGTCAACCGGGCGCTGGTAGACCATCAGACCTTCAGTTCCGCACGCGGTGTGGTACTGGAAATCATCAAAGCCGGCATCGAAATCCCGCCGGGCTTACTGATCTTCGAAGATCCACCCCTGCACGACATCCACCGCAGCCTGTTGTCACGCGCGTTCACACCGCGCAAGATCAATGCCCTCGAACCGATGATCCGCGACTTCACCCAACGGTGCTTGGACCCACTGGTCGGCGGGAATCGCCTCGACTTCGTGAAGGATCTCGGCGCCATCATGCCACTGCGGGTGGTGGGCATGCTTTTCGGGATTCCCGAGGACTACCAGCGCCGGGTGCAAGAGGATGGGGAGAAGTTCGTCCGCACCAAGCGCGGCGGCCGGATGACCGACAACCAGGACGCGAAGCTTGCCGACGGCGAGATTTTCGCGGACTTCATCGACTGGCGCACAGACCACCCCGCGGACGATCTCACGACCGAACTTCTCAACGCCGAATTCGAGGACGAAACGGGTCGCACCAGAAAGCTGGAGCGCGACGAACTGCTGATGTTCATGAAGGTTGTGGCGGTCGCCGGGTCGGAAACCACGACGCGGCTGATCGGGTGGGCGGGGAAGTTATTGTCCGAACATCCGGACCAACGGCGGCTTCTTGTCAGGGAGCGATCACTGCTGCCCGGCGCGATCGAGGAAATCCTGCGCTTCGAGCCGCCCGCGCTGCAGGCGGCGCGGTATGTAACTCGTGACGTCGAGTTCTACGGGAAAACCGTCCCCGAGGGCAGCGCGATCCTGACGCTGATCGGGGCCGCCAATCGCGATGTGACGCGCTTCGGTGAGAACGCCGAGGAGTTCGATGTGACGCGAGTGCCGCGCCAGCATCTGACCTTCGGGGTGGGGGCGCATTATTGCCTGGGCAATGCCCTCGCCCGCATCGAGGGACGAATAGCCTTGGACGAGATCATGAATCGATTTCCCGACTGGGAAGTCGATCTCGACGCCGCGGTCTTTTCGTCATCGTCGGCGGTGCGCGGCTGGGACAGCATGCCGGCGCACGTTTGATGGCTTCTCAAGGATCGCAGTGAGTTCTGCGAACCGGCCGATCGCCGAGTCGGGCTTCAGTCCGTCGGCCCACCGCCCCGACTGAGCTCGTCGAACCGCGCTAGCGCAGCGTCGAGGTCCGCCTCGTCGAACAGCTCGCAACGAATGACCCGGTCGCCATTGACGGTCAGCACCTGGATCATTCGCCATTCGGCGTCGAAGCCTTCGGGCGAGGTTCCAGACGCTATATGGGTGAGGACCGCGCCGAAATCACTGAGCCGATGCACCGCCTCGACACAAATGGTGAAGTCGTGCATTTGCTCCCAAATGGCGCGAATGGACGCGGTCTGGTGGCTGGACGCGAACAGCCTTCCTCGTCGGTGGTCGACAATGATCCATTCCGTCGGGGGCAATTCGTTCCGGTTGAACTCGACGTAGGTCCGTGCGATGACGGACCAAGTGTGCGAATAGGTGTTGGCTTCGCCCGCAAGGTATCGCGCATCGAGCTCTCCGTAAGCAGACTCAAAGTCGTTGCATCCGAACGAGACCTGGGCAACGATACGCTCGTCGCTGTCAATCTCGACGACGATGAGCATTTCACTGCGGAACTCCCCGTGGCGCGGTTCGCGGCTCAAGGAACTCATACGGGTGAGGGCGAGGCGTTCCCCCCGAGTAGCGATGACACCTAGCGTCGTGCTTTCACCAGCCTCGGACAACTCTCGCAGATTTTCGATCACCGCTCCGCGGCCGTTCCAGAAACCGACGTTGACAAGGTCGTGGCGGTCATCGACGACAGTGTCTTCGCTTAGGATCTCCGCGATCGCTGCCCAGTTGCGCGCGGCAAAGTTCGTAAAGAAGCCGACTTGTGCTCGGGTTGCCGCGTTCTCTAGCGGTGGCGCCACCGCCAATTCCTCGAACCTAGCAAGCGCGATGTCGATGTCAGGAGCGTCGAAAACTTCGACACGGCTGAGCAATTCACCTTCGACTGTGAAGACGTGAATCATCCGCCACTCGGCGGCAAAGCCCTGGGGCGAGGTTCCTATCAGCGCCTGGGTAATGACGCATCCGAGTTCGTTCAGCCGATGCACCGCCTCGATGTAGCCGTGGACCTCCGGAGTGAGAGCCCACACGGCACGCAGAGCCGCAGCCAGGTCAACCCCCTCGACCGATACCAGCGGTCGGCGGTCGATGTACACCAGATCCTTTGTTGCCGGTGGAAGTTCATGACGATTGAAGGTGGCGTGCGCCTTTCTTATCGCCGCCCAAGTGCGCGCGTGGGGGGCCGCTTCGCCGGCAAGATAGCGCGCATCGAGTTCTTCCAACGCGCATTCGATGTCGTCGATGTCGAACACGACCTGCGCCACCGCGCGGTTGTCGCGGTCGATTTCGAGGATACAGAGCGCCTCAGTGTGAAACGCTTCGGGCCGCTGGTCTCGGCCAACCATGCGGGAACTGGTGAGGCACAGGAGGTCTCCGCGAGTCGCAATGTATGTCAACGCAATGTTTGCGACGCCGAGGTCGGCCATTGCACGCATGTTGGCGATATGGGCGTCTGGCCCCTTTAGGTTTCCCACGCCCACGACCCGACGACGATCCTGCGTGGAGATATCGTCGGCCAGCAGTTCCCTGATTGCGGTCCAATCCCGAGAAGGGAATTGCGCCAGGCGCTCGGACAGGCGGGTCGCCGCGTTTTCCAGGGGTCGCGACGGTGCTTGGAGTTGCTCGAATCTTGCTAGTGCGGCGTCGAGGTCCGCCTCGTCGAACAACTCAAACCGGCAGACCAGGTCGCCTTCGAATACGAAGAGGCCGATCTCGCGCAACTCGAATTCGAAGCCGTCCTGCGAGGTTCCCGTCACTACCTCTGTGATGACCGCTCCAAAGCTGTTCAACCGGTGCACATTTTCGAGGTAACCCTTGACGTTAGAAGCGACGCTCCACGTGGCGCGAAGGAAGGGGATCAAGTCGCCGGATACGAAGGCTCTACCTTGCCGATGATCAATGTTCGCGAAATCGTCGGTCGTCATCGCGGAGACTTCGTGTCGGTTGTACGCGTTTTGGACCCGCGTGAGCAGCGACCATGCGTGTGCGTGGGCGGCGGCTTCGCCGGCGAGGTACTGGGCGTCCAGTTCCTCGATGGCGGCATCGATGTCGTCGAGATCGAATGAAATGAGCGCCGCGATCCGCTCATCCGCGTCGATCCCAATCAGGTGGAGGACATCGTTGAGAAAAGCATCGGGTTGTTGAACCCGACCCCAGTACCGGGTGCGACTCAGTGCGAGTCGCTGTCCGCGGGTGGCAATGATAGTCGGTGCGAATCGCATGACGCCTATATCGGCGCTCACCCGTATGTTGTTGAACACGGCATCTTTGCCCTGCAGGAGAGCGGAATTCACTATCCGACGACGATCCTCGTCGGAAATATCGTCTGCTAGAACTTTGGCAATTCCGTCCCAATCGCGTGCCTGGAAGGACGCTGCGAGGCGCTCGGTGGCTCGACTTGCGGCGTTTTCCAGCCGAGGTGGCCGATTCAACTCATCGAACCTCGCGAGCGCGGCGTCGATATCCTCCTCGTCGAATAGTTCGGTGCGGGTGATCAGTTCGCCGTCGACCATCACGACCGCGATCTCCCGCCATTCGGCGTCGAAGCCCTCTAGCGACGTCCCATGCGACGCTTGGGTGACGGCGGCTCCCAGGTCGCTCAGCCGGTGCACCGCCTCGATGTAGATCTTGCTGTGTGGCGCGAGATCCCATGTGGCACGGACGTATGCGGGCATATCACCGGGCTCGAACGCTCTCCCTCGCCGGTGGTCGACGCTGGCAAAGCCTGGTGATCCCGGCAGTTCGTGCCGGTTCAACGCGGCGTAGGCCTCGGCGATCGCCGACCATGCCCGCGAGTGAGCAGCCGCTTCGCCGGCGAGGTAGCGGGCGTCGAGCTCGGCAATGGCGGCGTCGAAGTCGTCCGAGTCGAACGCCACTCGTGTCACTAGTCGCTCGTCGGCATCGATCTCGACGATGCAGAGGTCCTCGACGCGGAACGCCTCGGGCCCCGCGTCACGCCCCTCGAAAAGCGCGTGGCGAAGACACAGGCGTTCGCCCCGCAGTGCGAGTGGTGTCGTGGTGATCTTCCACGCGCCAATGGCCGCGATTTCACGGAGGTTTTCGACCTCTCCGGCGCGGTCGAAGCTTTCTCGGCGGAGCCCCCGCCGACGGTCGTCGACCCGAAGGTCGTCGGCAAACATCTCACCGAGCTCGTCCCAGCGTCTACTGGCAAAGAGCTCGCCAAGTCGGTCCTCGGCTCGAGATGCGGCGTTCTCGAGCGGCGCCCGCGGATGTGGTTCCTGGAACCGGGCCTGCGCTGCGTCGAGTTCGGCGAGTGCGGCGTCAATGTCTTCGAGGTCGAACCACACCTGCGACGCGATTTGGTCCTCATCGTTGAGACCGATTACCTGGAGCATCTCGTCGTACGGCGCCCCGGGACTCACGTCTGCAGTGCCGACCTTCAGTCGGGTGAGAGCAAGACGCTCGTTCCGCACGGCGACAACGGCATGAGTGTGTCGCACCATCCCCAACTTCAGATAGTGCCTCATCTCCCGGGGCCACTGGCGCGCCGGAACCTCGACGGGCGCAAAGCCTACGATTTTCCGACGACTCTCGACGATGACGTTGGACGCAAACAGCTGCTCCAACTCCTCCCAGGCCTCGTGATTCACCGCAGCGACGGCCTGGTCGAGCGCACGCACGCACGCATTGTCCAACTCGACTTGCGGCGCCTCGGGCGTTGTTGCGGCAGAGGGCAGTTCGACACCGACAGTGTGGCGTGCCTTTTCGGCAAGTGCCGCAGCACCTTTCCCTTCGTATAGCCCGACCGCACGTTCGGCGGCGGTTCGCGCCCTACCGATATCGCCGGCGGCCTCCAACACCGTTGCCAGTGCCAAGCAGGCGTCGCCGTGATCAACCAACAGGTCCGTGCCCTCGGCCAGGGCGACCGCAGCCATAGCCCATCGCCGAGCCTCGTCGTGCTCGTTGCGGCGCGAAAACAGCTGCGCCCGAAGCGATCGCCACGGGATCGACGCCTTCAGTGCATGCCCGGCGAGACGCTCACTCTCCCGGCACAATTCGTCGGCCTCGGCGTCTCGGTCTAACGCGAGGCAGGCACGACCCAGCAGCGCGGCGGTTTCGGCGGTGTCGGCGTCGAGGCGCATGCGTCGAAATCCGTTGTAGGCCTGGCGGAGATGGGGCTCGGCCGCGGCGGCATCGTCGGCGACCAGCTCGACAATCCCGGCAAACTGCTCAACCTCAAGAAGGGCATGGCGCAGGCCGAGTTCGGTGACGGTGCGCCGAGCCGAGTCGATCATCCGTCGTGCCGCCGCGGCGCGGCCGCGGAAGGCCTCTAACACGGCCTGACATCGTGTCGACGTGGCTTCGACCGCTGGCGAGTCGGTCGTGATGCGGAGCAGCCGCACCACGTCAAGACACCGTCCTCCCGCGCGGGGAACCGGGTTGGGTCCCCAGAGCGCGGCGAGCGGTGCGCCGGCCAGCACCGCGTTCACCCGGCGGTGCTCACGGGCCCGCCGCGCCGCGGTAAGTGCATCGTCCAAAGCGATTTCGCAGTCGCCGATTCGTCCGAGTCGAGCAAGGCAGCCTGCCCGGACCGTGTGGGCCTTGGCTTCTCCTGCGGCGTCGCCCAAATCGGCCAGCTTCTCGGCCGCCGCGCCTACCGCAACTTCGACCTCGTCCAGACTCTCGGGATGGCTCAGCATCGACAACTGACCGTCGAAGCATGCGGCCCACGCCGCGAGCCGGGCCGAACCGACTGTTGCCTCTTGCAGTTGCGAGACCGCGCCCGCCGCCGACGCCACGTCGCCTGCGGCCAGCAACGCCTCGCAGCGTGCCACCAGTAGCTCGACCGTCTGGTCAGCGCGATCGGGGAGTTCGTCGTCGAGCTCGTCCAGTGCGTGCAGGGCGTGGTCGTACAGGTCGGCGGCGCCTTCGTAGGCGAGTCGTGCCATCGCCTGGTCTGCGGCTCGTCGGCAGTACTCGACGGCCTTGGCCGCGTTTCCCGCCCACGCGCATTCGAAGTAGTGGTAGGCGAGCTCAGCCAGCAGCTCATCGTCGGCGCCGGGCTGGATTTCCAGAGTCGTGGCGATGCATTGGTGCAGCCGCATGCGCCGCACGGAGGTGAGTTCGGCAAGCAGCGACTGCCGCACGATGGCGTGGTTGAAACGGAAGCGACCGCCGGGTTCTTCGATGACGATGCCGGCCTGGCACGCCTCGTCGAACGCGTCGACGAGGTCTTGGTCGAGCACTTGCTCGACGAGGTCTATGGCGAACCGGCTGCCGACGACGGCGGCTGCGGCAAGGGCCTTGTTCGTCTGCGACGGAAGTCGCGAGAGTCGGCGGCTTACCGCTTCCCGAACCCCCTGCGGCAGAGTGCTCTGATCCCACACACCGCCGCTTTCATCGACGTGCCGCAGCGCCTCGATGAGGAAGAACGGGTTCCCACCTGTGACGGACGCCAGTGCCCGCGCCAGTTCTTCGTCGTCGTAGCCGGCCTCGGCGACATACGCGGTCACGTCGTGTTCGGCCAGACCGCTGAGCTGAATGCGATGTGCCGTACCGTCCCGGTGCAGGTCGGCGAGCATCGCCGCTAACGGGTGGGAGCGGTCGAGGTCGGTGCTGCGGTACGTGCCGATGATCTGCACGCGGGCCTGCTCGCCAAAACGCAAGATATGCCGCAAGAGCAACAGCGTTGGCTTGGCCGCCCAGTGCAGGTCGTCAAGGATCAGGACGACGGGCGCGCTGGCCGAGGCGACCCGCAACAGCCCAACCACGGCGTCGAAAAGCGCGTAGCGCTCGGTGTCGGGGTCGGCGCGTGGCGGCGGGGCCAAATCCGGCAGAAGATCGGTCAGCTGGGGAACCAGGGGGAGCAATGCTTCCACGCCTCGCACCCCCCGCAGCCGCGTAGCCCCGAGGCAGGGCACCAGGGAACGCAGGGCTTCCGCGAACGGCTGGTAGGGCGCGCCGAGGTCCTCGTCGCAGCGGCCGTAAATCACCAGGGCGCCCTCGTCGTAAGCCTGTCGGGACCATTCGCCGGCCAGACGTGTCTTTCCGACGCCGGGTTCCCCCGCGATCAGCGCTGCGTTGGTCGAGCCGGCGAGTGCGGTCTGCCACGCCAAAAGAAGTCCTTGGAGCTCGCTGCCCCGCCCTACGAACGGCCCGGGACCGACGAGTACCGCCGCGAGGCTGGGCCGAGTGAGGGGCGCATCGCTCGTCTTCGGTTGCGGGGCGTCCTCGACTGTTTCCATACGGAGCTCGAAAACGTGCTCCGGACGCGCAAGGTTGCGCAGCTGTCGCATCCCCAGGTCGTCGAGCACGATGTCGTCAGGCAACGAATCGATGACCAGTTCGGCGGTCGCGCCGGAGCACAGTATCTGGCCGCCGGCAGCCAGTGACCGTAAGCGTGCGGCGCGGTTGACCGCGCGGCCAAAGTAGTCGCCATCACGAAGCTCGACCTCGCCGGTATGAAGCGCCACGCGAATCCGCATCGGTTCGCGCAACTCCCAAGGCTCCCGACTGATCGCGTCCTGTAACTCGATGGCGGCGGCCGCCGCAGCAGAGGGCCGATCAAAGACTGAAAACGTCGCATCGCCCTCACCGCGCGTCTTGATCAGGCGGCCGCCTCGAGAGGTGACGACCTGCTCGGTGAGCTCGTCGTGACGCGCCAGCGCCACCGCCATTGCCGCAGCGTCAGCCTCCCAGGCCGCGGTCGATCCCTCGATATCGGTGAGCAACAACGTCACAGCGCGTGTTACGGCTGAAACCTGTTGCGTCGCAGCAACATCCAGAGCAGCATCTTGTGCAACGATCGCGGCCTCAAGCCGCCTCAGCTCCGGCCCCGGATCCACTCCTAATTCGCCGGCCAGCAATGACCGCGCCCGCTTATACGCGCCAAGGGCTTCCCCTTGCCTGCCGGCGCGGTAGAGGGCGAGCATCAGTTGGCCCCAACGGCGCTCGCGCAGCGGCGCATCAGCAACACCGCCTTCGAGTTCGCCGATGAGCTCCGCAGCGCGACCCGTTGCCAGCAGGGCATCGGCCCGATCCTCCACAAGCGCGGCATGACCCTCGATCCACCGCGTCTTTTCGGATGCTCCGCGGTGGCTGTCGGGTAGTTCGGGGATTCCGCGCCAGAGGGTCAAGGCTTCTTCGAAGCGGGCCACCGCCTGTCGTGTGTCCCCAGCGGTCGCAGCGTCGCGCCCCAGCCGGGCAGCCGACTGGTACCGGGTGGCGTCGACTTCGGTCTCGGCCAGCTTCCAACCAGTTCCCTCGGTTAACACAAAGCCGTCGCCTAGCGTGCGACGGAGCGAGGAGATGTGAGTCTGCAGGGCCTTCGCAGCGGTGCGTGGCGGGTCATCGCCCCAGAGCAGCTCGATCAGCGTGGCAGCGGGCACTACGGAACCACAATGGAGACCAAGCATCGTCAGGATGGCGCGCGCTTTCGTGCCCGGTATTGGGACCGGCGCGCCCCCCTGCCGGACCTGAAGCGGACCCAAAACCTGCAGTTCCACCGCTAAAAGCGTAGTCACATCTGTGATCGTGGGTAAGACGATTCAATGCTTGGTCAAGATCGAGTAAAGCTCTCGTCATAACTGAAGTGCGCTTTGTTTCGGCAGGCTACGCTGAGCTGCGCATACATAGGGGGCTTGCGGACATGTCGGGCGTGAGCGTGTCGCCAGAGGCCCTGGCGGCGGCGGCGGTGGACCTGGAAACCATCGCCGCGACGCTCGAGGATGCCCATCAAGCGGCGGTACCCGTCATCCAGACGCTGGCACCCGCCGCCGCTGATGAGGTGTCGGTGAGCATCGCAAGTGTGTTTGCAGAGCACGCCCAGGAATACCAGGCGGTGGCCGGGCAGGCTTTGGCATTTCAGGGGCAATTTGCTCAGAATCTGAACGCCGGCGCTGCCGCCTATCTAGGCGTTGAGAACGTTCTGGTCTACCTATTGCGGAGTCTGGATGCGGGTGTGACCTGGACGTGGGGCCAGTTGACACAGCAGCTGATCAGTTTCGTCGCCTGGCCTGATTCTTGGGTTCAGCTAGTTCCCGGTCCGCTGCAAGCCCTCGTCGTCGGCATTCCTTTCGCATCCATTTTCGTCGGTGCGATTCCGTTCATCCTGCTCTCGACGGTCATTCAAAACCTTATTTTGGCACTCGGCGGGTAGCCGGTGAACCGACGCTGGCATCCGTTCACTGAAGTGGTTGCCGGTTAAGGCCCATTCCGCGGTGCTCGGATTACGCTCGTGACGTGCGCTTGTCATGGCCGCTGGTCGGTCGATCGAGGGAGATGCGAGCCATCGAGGCCGCGATCGCCGCTTCGGATGCTTCCGGGGTCGTAGTCTATGGCGCGGCTGGCGTCGGCAAGAGCCGGATCGCCCGTGAAGCATTGACGGCCGCCGAGGCGCAGGGATTTGAAAGCCGTTGGGCGGTAGCCACTTCAGCGTCGCGGGCAATCCCGCTGGGCGCCTTCACCGCGTGGGCGCCGCCTGGTGTCACCGAGACGCTGCAGCTGTTGCGCGGAGTCATGGAGTCGCTCACCGCTACTCCGTCGGGCGCCGCCGTGGTGTTGGGCGTTGACGACGTCCACCTGCTCGATGAGCTGTCCATCTTCGTTTTGCACCAGCTGGTGCAGCGCGGCGCAGCCAAAGTTGTGCTGACTGTTCGCGATGACGATGCGGTCCCCGACGCCGTGCGCGAGATATGGACATTTGGTCAATTCGAGCGGCTCGACCTGCAACCGTTGTCGCTCGACGAAACCAATGCGCTGCTGGCGGCCGCTTTGGACGGACCCGTGGACCCGTCCGCCGCCCAGCGGCTGTGGGAGCTAACCCGCGGCAACCTCCTGTATCTGCGCAACATTGTCGAGCAAGAGGTGGCGGACGGGCGGATCATCCTTCAGCACGGGTACTGGCGATGGCTCGGTGTTCCCGTCATGCCGCCCGGACTGGTCGAGCTGATCGAATCCCGCATCGGTGCGTTGCCCCCGGCGGTGAGCGATGTGATCGACGTGTTGGCGGTGGGGGAGCCCATCGAGCTGACGCACCTTCGACGCATTGCCGATCCAGCGGCGATCGAAGAGGCCGATACCCGCGCCCTGATCGTGCTGGAACCCGCGGTCGGCGGCATTCACGTGCGGCTGGCGCATCCGTTGTACGGCGAGGTGCGCCGCAGGCGCGCGGCCGCGACCCGGCTGCGACGACTGCGGGGACTGGTCGCCGCCGAACTCGCGGGTGCCGACGACCGCGACGACATCCAGGTCGTCGTGCGCCGCGCGACGCTGAGCCTTGACTCCGATCTCCCGGCCGACGCCGACCTACTTGTGCGGGCCGCCCACGGCGCCGTCTGGCTGGCGGATCTGCCGCTCGCCGACCGCCTTGCCGAGGCGGCAGCTCGGGCAGGAGCGGGTCCGGAGCCGAACTTCGTTCGCGCTCATGCGCTTTCGTGGGCCGGCCGCGGTGAAGAAGCCGAAGCCGTGCTGGCCGAGACGAGCGCCGCGCTGTTGACCGACGAGCAGCGCGCCAGGCTGGCGTTCCTGCGGGCCAGCAACATGATGTGGGCACTGGGTGACCCTGCCCGCGCGAAGGAAATCATCGACGGCGCGCCGGTGACGTCGTCCCCGCTCGGTCGCAGTTACATCGATGCCTTCCTCACCGTGTACTGGTTTGCGACCGATGAGCCGGGCGCGGCGATGCAGGCGTCGAAGGGCCTCGTGTTGGAGGATCTGCCCGCCGTCGTCGGGGCTGAAATCGCCTGGGTACTGGCCGCCGTATCCGCCGATGCCGGACGTACCAGCCAGGCCGTGAAATTCGCTGAGTCGGGGTACGCGTCCGTGGCGCGATCTTTCGACGCCCCGCACATGAGGTTCAACATCGCAGACGCGCACATCAACGCGCTGCTGCTGGCCGGCCGCATTGCGGACGCACGCGACGTGGCCGAGCGGGTGCGCCGGCAGGCTGCCGACCTTCCTGGGGAGGCGCAACTGCTTGGTGTCGCGGTGGCGGGCCGAGTGGCCGCCCTCGGTGGTGGTGACCTGCGTTCCGCGTGTTCGTCGCTCGAGCAGGCGACCCTAGGACTGTTCGCTACGCATTCGTTGGGCTGGGGATACCGCTACCGCGTCTCGCATGCGACCGCACTCGCGATGGCCGGGTCAACTGGGGAGGCGGCGGCGGTGCTTGCCGCGCTCGACCGGCAGCGACGCCCGTTCCGGGCGCTGGACTTCGAGCGCAGCCAGGCCCGGGCGTGGGTTGCGGCCGGCCAGGGTGCCGTCAGTGAAGCGATCGCCCTGTTGCTGGCGGCGGCCGAACGGGCGTCCGTGAAAGGACGATTCGCGGAGGAAGTGGTCTGTTTACAGACGGCCGCTCAGTTCGGCGATCGTTCGGGCTTGCCCCGGCTACAAGAACTGGAAGCGACGGTCGAAGGCCCCCGCGTGGGCCTCGCGGCACGGTTCTCGGCCGCCTTGAACGATGGCGATGGCGCACAATTGGTTGCGGTATCAGGGGATTTCGAGCGGGCGGGTGACCTTGTCGCGGCCGCAGACGCCGCCGCCCAAGCCGCGCTCGCGTACCGCGCCAAAGGCCTGCGGGGGTCGGCGTTGGGATGCGCGGCGCGCGCCGAGGCGTTGGCCGCGCAATGTGGTGGCATCGAGACTCCGGCGCTGCGGCAGGCGACCGAACCCGTGCCGTTTACCGACCGCGAACGAGAGATCGTGATGCTGATCGGCGCGGGTTTGTCCAACCGGGCCGTTGCCGAGCGGTTGTGCCTGTCCATACGCACGGTCGAAAGCCACATCTATCGGGCGATGGCAAAAACCGGAACCGCCACCCGCGAAGAACTCGCCGCCCTGCTGCCTCGCCGCGAGCAGCAGACCAGGTAGTTGGGTAGTAATTTCGCGCAACCCGTGAGATTGCAGTAGCCCGCTACTGCGCCCGTCACGTCGTACCCGAGCGACGATCCCCTTGCGAGGGAAATAGATCGGGGAACGACGATGACGAGTCTGATTTCGTCGGTTGCGCTGGACGGCCGGGCCGCGCCATGCGCCGGCGGCCGGCAGCACGACACACAGGTGCGTACCTTCGAACAGCAGTACGGCGAGGATCCGTTGGCGGACCGAAAAGTCCGTGACCTCCGATCACACTCCTGACGACAGTCCGGTGAAGAATGGGCGCTAACGAGCCGGTCGCGATCTTGGGGATGGGGTGCCGCTTCCCGGGCGGTGTCAAGTCCCCAGATGATCTGTGGCAGTTGCTGTCCGAGGGGCGCGACGCCATCTCGGAGTTTCCTACCGACCGGGGTTGGAACCTTGAGACACTGTTCGGGCCTGACCCCACCGCGCCGCGGGCCACACACGTCCGCGGGGGAGGGTTTATCGAGGACGTCTGTGATTTCGACCCAGCGTTCTTTGGCGTCAGCCCCCGTGAGGCAGATGCGATGGACCCCCAGCAGCGGCTGCTTCTCGAGGTGACTTGGGAGGCACTGGAAAGGGCAATGATCGACCCCAATTCGTTGCAGGGCAGCAACACCGGGGTCTATATCGGTGCTAGCGCTCAGGAGTACGGTCCGCGCGTCTACGAAGAAACTGAGGGATATGCCGGCCATCTGGCGACGGGTACTGCCACCTGCGCCGCTTCCGGTCGACTGTCCTCCACCTTTGGGTTGCAGGGTCCGGCGATGACGATAGACACGGGCTGCTCGTCATCGCTGGTTTCGGTGCATCTGGCCGTGCGGTCGCTGCGTTCGAGTGAATGTGACTTGGCGCTCGCGGGCGGGGTAACCGTGGTGTGCTCGCCCAGCGTGTACATCGGCCTCGGTCGGCAGGGTGCGCTGTCCGCAGACGGTAAATCAAAGCCGTTCGCTGCGGCGGCGGACGGTTTTGGCGTCGCCGAAGGCGCCGGTGTCCTGGTGCTGGCTACCTTGTCGCACGCGCGCAACTGCGGCTACCCGGTACTTGCGTTGATCCGCGGCAGCGCCGTTGGGCAGGACGGAGCCACCGACGTCCTCTCTGCCCCAAAGGGTTCCGCGCAGCAGCGAGTGATTCGGCGGGCGCTGTCGGATGCGAGGTTAAACGCGGGGGACGTGGATGTGGTCGAGGCGCACGGTACGGGCACCAGAATCGGCGATCACATCGAAGCGCACGCTCTGCTCGCGACGTACGGAAAAGCCCATTCGGAGGCGCGCCCACTGTTGGTCGGCTCCGTCAAGTCGAACATCGGCCACACCCAATGGGCGGCTGGCATCGCCGGAGTTATCAAGGTCGTGCAGTCGATCCGACACGGGTTGGTGCCTGCCACATTGCATTTCGACGCACCTACGCCCCATGTGAATTGGTCGTCCAGGACCATCGAGGTGGTCGCCGAAGCACGCCCCTGGCCGGGACCGGGCGAGCGGTCTAGTCGACCGCGGCGTGCCGGGGTGTCGTCGTTCGGCATCAGCGGAACAAATGCCCACGTGGTTCTCGAGCAAGCTCCGCGAGAGCCGTTGGTCCCGAGGGCAGCTCGGGCGACCGCCACGATGACACCCTGGGTGCTGTCCGCGAAATCGCCGACGGCGCTAGCCGAACAGGCGGCCCGATTACACCAATACGTCGAGGAACACACCGAACTGGATCCGCAGGATGTGGCGTTCTCGCTGCTTACCACCCGGGCGCTGTTCGATCACCGGGCCGTGGCCGTCGGATCCGGACGCGACGAGCTGTTGGCTGGATTGGCCGCGATATCTGCCGGAGCGCCTGCACCGAATACGGTGTCAGGAAGGGGCGCTGCCCCCGACAAAACCGTATTCGTGTTTCCCGGTCATGGATCGCAGTGGCCCGGGATGGCGGTCGAACTCCTCCAACATGCGCCCGCGTTCGCCAATCAAATGCGGCTCTGCGACGCCGCTTTCGCCGAGTTTGTCGACTGGTCGCTGCTCGAGACGGTGCGCAGTGGTTCGGCTCCGGACCGGGTCGATGTGGTGCAGCCCGTGCTGTTCGCCGTGATGGTTTCGCTGGCCGCACAATGGCGTGCGCTCGGTATCCACCCCGACGCCGTACTCGGTCATTCGCAAGGTGAGATCGCGGCGGCCTACGTCGCTGGTGTCTTGTCGCTGCGAGACGCAGCGAAGGTAATCACATTGCGCAGCAAGGCCGTCAGCACGATCGCGGGAACCGGTGGCATGGTTTCCATTGCGTGCTCCCCGGAGCGCGTCCACAAGTTGATCGAACCCTGGGCCCAGTCGATTGCGATCGCCGCGCTCAACGGTCCGCGTTCGACCGTTGTTACCGGAGACGCGGCATCGCTGGACGAGTTAATGATCGCGTGCGGCCACGACGGGGTGCCGGCCAGTCGCGTTCCCGTCGACTACGCTTCGCATTCCGCGCACGTTGATGACTTGCGGGAGTCGTTGCGCCAGGACCTTTCCCGGCTGCGGCCCCGACGCAGCGACATCACCTTCATTTCGTCAGTCACCGGTGCCGGACTCGACACCGACGTCCTCGACGGCGACTACTGGTTCGCCAATTTGCGGCAACCGGTGCTGTTCGAGCAGGCGGTCCGATGGTCGTGTGAACAAGGCTACGGCACGTTCATCGAGTCGAGTCCGCACCCGGTACTGATAGCCGGTATGCAGGAAGCGGTAGAGGATTACGGCGACGGCCACCGCGTGCTCGGCACGCTCCGGCGCGGCGAAGGCGGTATGCGGCGGTTCTTGCTGTCGGCTGCCGAGGCGCACGTCCACGGCCGGACACCCGACTGGATGGCCATGTTCTACGGCACCGGTGCGCGCCGCGTCGGCCTGCCCACCTACGCCTTTCAACGCAAGCGCTACTGGATGGAACCCGGGTCGGGATCCGTCGACCCGCGTAGCCTCGGCGTAGACGCCGCCGAACATGTCCTGCTTGGTCCGTTGTAACCCAGGCAGGGCCGTGACATCGCGGCGCCGCCTTCGGGCGGCAGTACGTAGTCCTCAGGCCAGCGCTCGCACCCAATCGATATGTCCCTCACAGGCATGCGATTCGGCCATCGCGCGAGGGTGCGCAGAGTGGGATCGCCCGCACGTCACACCCGCCGCCGTTTGATTACCGGCGTTCTATCATCGCCGTGGCCCAGTCGACATGTCCTTCAAAACCAAGCGATTCGGCCATCGTGCGATAGCGGATTGCCAAGTCACGGAAGGCGTCTCCGTCGCCGTTGGCTCGGGCGAGCAGGGCGCGCAGGCGCAGCAACGTGATCTCGCGCATCGCTGTTACTTGGTCGGCCCGCAGTTTCGTCAACCGGTCGATCGCCTCTTGGGCTTCGTTCAGGTCACCCTCGGCGCCACGCTCGAGTAGCGTTTCCACGAGCATGCCGGTGGTCGTAACGGCATGACTGAGCCGTTCAGCCTGGTGCAGCTCATCGACGGCTTTGCGCATCACCACTATGGCCGCGTCGCGGTCGCCTTGCCGGGCCTCCTCTCGGGCGGCCCAGGATTCGACGATTTGCATCATCTGAAGACCGACCTGCTTGCGCTGCCAGATATCGCGGGCCTGGGAAAGCAGCTCCAGCCCGCGGTGCCGGTCGGCCGCGGCCCCGCGAGTCAGCAGCACCCCTCCCAATCCGTATGTGGCCACGCTCAGCGCGGTGTCGTTGCCGGCCCTTTCGGCGGTCTGCACCGCCGCCTCGATAGCGTGCAGCGCTGACGCATCGGCGCGAAGGGCTCCGTCATGAATCGGCCAGCCGCGGACCCAGGAGGTGACAGTCACGAAGGTTGCCGGGTCGCTGTTCCGGGCCATAGCGGCGGCGTCCTGGAGGTCTTGTCGCCACCCGGGGCGGCCCACCCAATAGCTCGCGATGCCGCGCCAAGCCAACGCGACCGCCAGCGGCGATCCGAGACCGAATCCGGCTCCCATTGTGGGATCACCGGCGGCCAGGTCGACGACGGTCTGCGCCAACCGCAACGTCTTGTCGAATTCGCCAGTATCGGCGCAGTTCGCGATACCCACGAACGCCATCCCGGCCGTCAAGTTGGGGTCCCCGATCGATTCGATCAGAGCCATCTGCTCGGATACCAGCCGCGACCCCTCGCGGGAGCGCCCGGTGTAGAAGAGCTCGGTAATAACACCGGTCATGCCGACCGCCAGCGAAACCTTGTCCCCGCTCGCGTCGCACAACTCGCGCAGTTCGGCGTAGCGGCTCCGGCTGTCCTGGATAGCTCGGCCCTGCCACTCGGTGGCACACAGCATGGTGCGGGGGGCGATGCGCATCGACAGCTGACCCGGTTCGTCGGCGGGTAGTGTGTCGGCGATACGGCGTGCCCGCTCCCAACTAAGCCGGGCAGCGTCGAGATCGCGGTGGGTTGACCATGTGGCCGCGCGCATGTGCCAGCCGTATGCTGCAACCAAATCGCCAGCTGACTCGAGATGTTCCGCGATCAGCGCTGCGTTTTCCTCCACCGACTCGGGCTCGCGTTCTTGGATCGCGGCGGCCAGGCGCCGGTGCCAGTGCGCGCGATCGGATTTCAACTGTGATTCGTAGGCCACCGACCGGATCAGCGGGTGGTGAAAGACGTACTCCGCGCTCGGCAGGAACCGGACCTGATCGATCAGTTCCGCGGCCAGCAGGTCGTTGACCACCGGATCAACGCCCAGCGCGATTAGGAGATCGGCTTCGAAGCGCGAACCGACTATCGAGGCTGCCGTCAACGTGCGTTTGGCCGCGGCGTCCAGCCGGTCGATGCGCGCCTCGATGGCGGCCTGCACCGTGGCGGGCACGCTCAACTCGGCGACATCGGCATAGCAGACATAGCGACCGCGCGCACCGTTAAGCACTCCGCGTTGCATCAACTCGCGCACCATCTCCTCGGCGAAAAACGGGTTGCCCGCGGCTCGCTTGGTGATGATCGCCGCTAGCTCGCTGACCGAGGGGTCGGCGCCAAGCAGCTCGGCGAGCAGGGCAGCGATATCCGGATCACCCAGTGGTGCAAGCGCGATCGTCTGAGTACCGGGCACTCGGGTGAGCGCTCCGTGGTATTCGGGTCGGGTGGTGATCAGCACCATCGACGGAGTGCGCGCAATGACGGAAAGAAAGTCGACCAGCATCGATTCGCTGACGGCGTCGATCCAGTGGGCGTCCTCGATGAGATAGAGCGCCGGTTGGGCGCGTGCCAGCGACGCGGTATTGACCAAGGCGCTCAACCGGCGGCGCCGAGCTTGCGGGTCGATCGTGGGCAGCGGCGTCTCAGGGTCGGCGACGCCGAGCAGATCCTCTAGCAACAGCAGGTCTTGCGGGTCGGCACCGGGGAGCTGTTGTCGCACGCGCGCGCGGGCGGCTTGGTCATCCAGATCAGCCACGCCGATGGCGGAGCGCAGCAGCCGCGCCACCACCCCAAAGGAGATGTCACCGGCGTGCGCTTCGCAAAAGGCCCAATACACCTCGGCCCCGAGAGCGGCCGCCGACTTCGCAACTTCACGGGCCACCCGGCTTTTGCCGATGCCCGGTGGTCCTACCACCGTGACGATGCCGCCCCGCCCGTCAAGCGCGCGGTCCATCATGGCTTCGAGCGCCGCCATCTCCCAACGGCGACCGACCAGTGCTGCTTCGACGCGGTCGACCAGCCCCTTCCGTGGTCGGATCGCCAGCAGCCGGCGCGCCTGTGCTGGTTTGTCGAATCCCTTGATAGGTACCGATTCCGGTTCGGACAGCAACATGGCCTCCTCGACGAGCCGCGCGGTCGATTCCGACAGCAGCACCCCGCCCGGCGGAGCCGCCGATTCGATCCGTTGAGCAAAGCCGACCGCCTCACCGGTTGCGGCGTATCCCAATGTCCCCGAACCGATCTCACCGGCGATAACCCGGCCCGAATTCAGTCCCACCCGCAGCCGCAACGCCACCCCATCGCGACCTGCCACCTCTATCGCGAGTCGCTCGGCTTCCTCCTGAATTGCCAGCGCGGCCAGACATGCGCGGAAGGCGTGGTCTTCCAGTGCGATTGGGGCGCCGAACAGTGCCATCACCCCGTCGCCGTTGTACTCCGAGGTTCCGCCGTAGCGTTGCACCACCGTCGCCGACCGCTCCAGCAGCTCGGTCATGATTTCGCGCAGGCGCTCAATGTCCAGCCTGGCGGCGATGTCCATCGAGCGCACCACATCGGCGAACAGCACCGTCACCTGCTTGTACTGCGCCGCCTCACCCGAAACCCCAACCGGGGCACCACACTTGTCGCAGAATCTGGCGTCGTCGCGCAGCCCGGTGCCGCATGACCCGCACGCCACGCCCGCCGTCATCCCAGCACCGCCGATCCGAGGCCACAACCGCCCCAACGGGGTAAAGGATACGACTTGCATGAGTAGTGGAAAACGCTCATGACTCGCCTTCGACCATCATCGTGGCCCAAGAGGTATGCGCTTCGAAGCCAAGCGACTCCGCGGTCGCATGATAGCGCCGCGCCAGGTCACGACAGGCACCAGCGTCGCCTCGCGCTCGGGCGGTCAGCGTCCGCAGCCGCAGCAGTACAATCTCGCGCATCGCCGAACCGTCGTCGGCCCAGCGGGCCGTTAATCGGTCGACCGCGGCCTGGATTGCGGCCAGATCGCCCTCGGCCCCGCGGTCCAGCAGCGCCTCAACGAGCAAGCCGGTGCCCCAGACGCAATACGCGATCCCGCCTGCCCGATGCAGCTCGTCGACGGCTTGACGCATCATCGGTATGGCATTGTCGCGGTCGCCACTGATGGCTTTGTCCCGCGCGATCCACAACTCGCTGACCGGGATCAGAAACAACACACACTCGTTCAGGCAGGTTTCGCGGAACTGCATCATCATCTCCAGCCCGCGCCGGCGGTCGGACTCGGAATCCGAGTTCAGCAAAGCAACACTCAGTGTGTATTCAGCCAAGCTCAGAATGAGATCGCTGCTGGCTCCTGTTGCGGTCTGTACCGCGTCCGCGATGACGCGCAGAGCGGCGTCATGGACCCGAAGCACCCCGTACTGGATGCCTAGGCCGTAGGTCCAGGCGATGACGCCGGCGACGGTTGCCGGGTCGTGGCTGGCCTGTGACATGGCAAGCGCGTTGTCGAGGTCTTGTCGCCATCCGGGGTGGCCCAACCACCACCGAGCGACGCCGCGCCATGCCACCGTGGCCGCCAGCGGCGATCCCAGCCCGAACCCTGCGCCCGTGGTGGGGTCAGCCTGCGCCAGGTCGATGCCCCGCTGCGACCATCGCAGGATTTCGCTGAACTCACCGGCGCTGAACCAGGCGGCGAACGCTGCCACGGCCAGACCCACGGTTAGGTTGGGGTCGCCGATGGATTCCAGCAGCGTCATCTGTTCGGAGGCCGCCCCTGAGCCCTGCGAACGTCCGCCGTACAGAAGCTCTGCTACCTGCCCGGTCATGCCGATGGCCAGCGAAACTTTGTCGTCTGCTGCGGTGCACAACGTGCGCAGCTCCGCGAAGCGGCCTTGTCGGGTTGCTCGTGCCTGCCAATCGGTGACACATAGCATGGTGGTCGGCGCGATCCGCATCGCCAGTTGGGCGGAGTCGTTTGGGGGCAGGTTTTCGGCAACCCGCAGTGCACGTTCCCAATTGGTCCGGGCGGCGTTGACATCGCGGTTTGCTGATGAGGCTGCGGCGCGCATGTGCCACCCGTACGCATCGTGCAGCTCACCGGCGCTGGCCAGATGTTCGGCGATCAGCGCCGCGTTGTCTTCCACCGCGTCCGGTTCGCGTTGTTGGATGGCGGTGGCCAGCCGGCGGTGCCATTGGGCGCGATCGGTTTTCAGCAGCGATTCGTATGCCACCGCACGGATCAGGGGGTGACGGAAGGCGTACTCCGCGCTCGGGGTGAACCGCACCTGGTCGATCAGTTCCGCATTCAACAGCGTGTCGACCGTAGCGTCGATGCCTAGCGCGGCCAGCAGTTCGGCGTCGAAGCGGGCTCCGATCACTGACGCCGCGGTCAACGTGCGCTTGGCGGCGGTGTCGAGTCGGTCGATGCGCGCCTCGATGGCGGCCTGCACCGTAGCGGGGACGCTGACGTCGGCGGCATCGGCGTGGCAACGGTAGGCGCCGCGCTCGCCCGTCAGCACCTCACGCTGGACTAGCTCGCGCACCATCTCCTCGGCGAAAAACGGATTTCCGGCGGCGCGCTCGACAATGATCCCGGCCAGCTCGCTCACCGAGGGATCCCGGCCGAGTAGCTCAGCGAGGAGTGTGGTGATATCCGAATCACTAAGTGGGGCAAGGTCTACCGTTTGGGCGCCGCGCACCTGGGCCAGCAGCCCCGTATATTCCGGGCGGGCGGTGATGAGGACCATCGACGGGGCGCGCGAAACGACGGAAAGGAAGTCGGCGAGCATCGATTCGCTGACCGCATCGATCCAGTGCGCGTCCTCAAGGACGTAGAGCGCCGGTCGAGTGCGCGCCAGCGACGCGGTGTTGATCAAGGCGGTCAGTCGGCGCCGCCGGGCGTCGGGGTCGATCTGGGGCAGCGGCACGTCGGGGTCGGCGACGCCGAGCAGATCGTCCAGCAGCGCCAGATCGCCCGGGTCGGCATCGGGGAGTTGTTGCCGGATTCGCCCGCGGGCGGCCGAGCCGGTGAGGTCAGCCATGCCCATGCTCGCCCGGAGGAGTCGCGTCACCGCGTAAAAGGGCACCTCGGTGGCGTGCGACTCGCAGAAGGTCCAGAACACCTCCGCGTCGCGAGCGGCGGCCAGCGCAGCCACCTCACGGGCCGTTCGGCTTTTGCCGATGCCCGGCGGTCCCACCACGGTCACCACACCACCGCGACCACTGATCGCGCGATCCACCATTGCCTCGAGAGCAGCCATCTCCCACCGGCGACCGACTCTGCTTGCCTCGACGCGATCGACCAAGCCGCGTCGCGGCCGAATCGCCAGTAGCCGGCGAGCATATATAGGCTCGTCGAAGCCCTTGATACGCAACGATTCCGATTCGGACAGCAACACAGCGTACTCAACAAGCCGCGCGGTCGAATCGGACAGCATCACTGCGCCCGGGGGTGCAACGGATTCCATTCGCTGTGCTAGACCGACGGTCGTGCCCGTCGCGGCATATCCCAGTGTCCCCGAACCGATTTCACCCGCGATGACCCGGCCCGAATTCAGGCCCACCCGCAGCCGCAGCGCCACTCCATCGCGGCGCGCCACCTCGGCGGCCAGCCGGTCGGCCTCTTCCTGGATGGCGAGCGCCGCCAGACAGGCGCGATAAGCGTGATCCTCCAATGCGATTGGGGCGCCGAACAGTGCCATCACCCCGTCGCCGTTGTATTCGGCGGTCCCGCCGTAGCGTTGCACCACCGTCGCCGAACGCTCGAGCAACTCGGTCATGATCTCGCGTAGCCGCTCAATGTCCAGCCTGGCCGCGATGTCCATCGAGCGCACCACATCGGCGAACAACACCGTCACCTGCTTGTACTTTGCCGAGTCCTCGAGAATCGCGACGGGAGCGCCGCACTCGTCGCAAAACTTGGCCTTGGTTCGCAACCGGGTGCCGCATGACCCGCACACCACGCCCGCTGTCATCCCCGTACCGCCGATCTCGGGATGGTGCCCGCGCCCAACCCCGATGGGCCAACAATAGGCCGAGCAGCCGCGTAATAGCAGCCCAAATAATGGCGACTTGGGGTGTTTTCGCCTGCGCGACTCCGCTACCAGCGGCCGAGGTTAAGGAACGCCGCCATGCCGCAGAGGTGCCGCCGACATCGGCTATGCCGCGTTAGCCCAGCCGGACCTGCAACGGCGCGGCGGCGGCTGTCTCAGCGCTCGCGTACGAGCCCGCCGCCACCTTCATGAGCTGAACGAACTGTTCGTGAAACGCTGCCGCCCGCGCGCTCAGCGCCTGATACGTTTGGCCCTGCGCAGAGAACAACGCGGCGACGGCCGCCGAGACCTCATCGGCGCCGGCCGCGAGCACTGCCGTCGTCCCAGCGGACGCGGCGGCGCTGGCCTGGCTGAGCACCGTCTCGATGGCGGCTAGGTCTGTTGCAGCTGCGGTCATCATTTCTGGCACCGCAAAGACATATGACATGTCTGTAGCCTCACCCGAATTGAGCGAGGGGCATTGAGTAGTCGACTACTTAATTCGGTTCTTGCTTGCCGGAGTCTTGACGCCTGGCGTCAGGTTGGGGCGAGCTTCCATCATCGTCGTTGCCCATGCGACATGTCCGTCGTAACCAAGCGATTCCGCGATTTTGCGATGCCGACTCAGTAAATCCTGATAATTGTCATCGTCGCGGGCCCGGGCGAGCAGAGCGCGCAGCCGCAGCAGCGTGACATTGAGGATCGCCCAGTCGCCGTGGCTGGCATTTAGAGCGGCCAGCTGGTCTATCGCCTCGCGAGCTTCGTCCAGATCACCAGCGGCGCCGCGGTCTAACAACGCCTCCACCAGAATGTTGCTGCCGTATAAGGCATACCCAATCCGTCCTGCCGCATACAGTTCTGCCACCGTGTTGCGCACAACGGGGATGGCAATGTCGCGGTCGCCACGCCTGATCCGCTCCGGAGCGGTCACCAAATCAGTGACGGGAACCAGGGACGGAATACGCTGGACCAGCGTGGCGCGCGCCCGCACCAACATTTCCAGACCCCGTTGACGATTCGTTGCTGCGTCCGAGTAGACCAGCATCATGCCCAAGGTGTATTCGGCTGAGGCCACGGCAAAATCGTTGCTGGTTGCCTTGCATGTCTGGACTGCCGTCTCCATCGCAGGCAGTGCGGATTCATCAGGTAAGAACGCTCCGTAGACCATGCCCGTGCCGTGCGTCCATGCATGTACCAGAGCAACGGTCGCGGGATCGCTGTTCCGGCTCATCTCGAGAGCGTCAAGGAGGTCTTGCCGCCATCCGGCGAGCCCAAGCCACCATCGAGCGGTGCCACGGAATGCCAACGCAATCGCGAGCGGCGACCCGAGACCGAAGACGGCACCCTTGGTGGGGTCACCCGCCGCGAAATCGACGACCCGCTGCGACCATCGTAGGATTTCGCCGAATTCACCAACGTCGAACCAGTTGATAAATGCGACGAAGCCCAGCCCGACGGACAACGTGGGGTCGCCGATCGATTCGAGGAGCGCCGTCTGCTCGGATGACAGCTGCGCTGCCTCACGCAGACGACCACTGTAGTTAAGTTCGGATGCGAGGCCAGTCATGGCAATGGCCAGCGAGACGTTGTCACCAGTTGCTTCGCACAACTCTCGCAGTTGCGCGAAGCGTCCCCTGCTTTCCTGGACCGCTCGAGCTTGAAAGTCGGTGGCACACAGCATGGTGCGTGGCGCGATGCGCATCGGCAGGAGGGCGGGGTCGTTCTCAGGTAGCCCACCAGGCTGCCCACCGGACAACCTGTCGGCGATTTGGCTTGCCCGTTCCCAATTGAGCCGCGCCGCGCTGATATCGCGGTCGGCTGACCACGCTGCGGCGCGCATGTGCCAGCCATATGCCTCAGGTAGCTCGCCGGCGGCCTGCAGATGTTCGGCGATCAGCGCCGCGTTCTCCTCCAGCGAGCGTGGCGCACGACGCTGGATCGCGGCGGCCAGGCGCCGATGCCATTCGGCGCGGTTGGATTTCAGCTGTGACTCGTAGGCGACCGCACGGATCAGCGGGTGACAGAAGGCGTGCTCGGGACTCGGTACGAACCGCACCTGTTCGATCAGCTCTGCGCTGACCAGCTCGTCGATCACGGGATCGATACCCATCGCGACCAGCAACTCCGGTTCGAATCGAACGCCCACCACCGATGCCGCATGCAAAGTCTGCTTGGCCGCGGTGTCCAGTCGGTCGACGCGTGCCTCGATAGTCGCCTGCACGGTGGCCGGCACGCTGAGCTCAGCAACATCCGCGTGACAGGCGTACCTACCGCGTTCGCCGACCAGCGCTCCGCGCTGCACCAATTCACGCACCATCTCTTCTGCGAAGAACGGGTTACCAGCCGCGCGGGCGGTGATGACAGTCGCTATGCCGGCTACCGATGGATCTGATCCCAACAGTTCGACCAGCAATGCTGAAATTTCTGAATCGGAGAGTGGGACAAGCGAAATAACTTGGGCACCATGCGTCCGAGTCAGCGCTCCCGCATATTCGGGACGGAAGGTGATCAGCACGATCGCTGAGGTACGCGAAACGATGGTGAGAAGGTCCGCGAGCATCGACTCGCTGACCGCATCGATCCAGTGCGCGTCCTCGATCACGTAGAGCGTCGGTTGGGTGCGCTCCAATCCCGCCTTGTTGATGAGCGCGGTCAACCTGCGCCGCCGCGCATCGGGGTCGATTTGGGGGCGAGGCTCGTCTGGGTCGGCTATACCCAGCAGATCGTCAAGCAGCAGCAGATCCTGCGGCTCGGAATCGGGCGGTACAGCAGTGCGTAGCCTTTCCCGGGCGGCTGCACCGTCGAGGTCACTCACGCCCATTCGAGCGCGCAACAACCGCGTGATGCCGTGGAACGGGACGTCGCTAGCGTGTGACTCGCAGAAGACCCAAAAAGCCTCAACTCCGCGACTGATCGCTTGTGCCGCAACTTCGCGGGCAACGCGGCTTTTGCCGATGCCCGGTGGTCCTACCACCGTTACGACGCCCCCGCGGCCGCCGATCGCGCGGTCCATCATCGCCGCGAGGGCTGCCATCTCCCAGCGCCGACCGACCAGGTTTGCCTCGACTCGTTCGACCGCGCCGTGGCGCGGCTGGATCGCTAGCAGTCGGCGCGCATACAAGGGTTCGTCGAATCCCTTGATGTGCAAAGATTCCGGTTCGGACAGGAGCATGGCGTGCTCGACGAGCCGTGCAGTCGATTCGGAAAGCATCACGCCGCCTGGGGGAGCCGCCGATTCGATCCGTTGGGCAAACCCAACCGCCTCGCCGGTTGCGGCGTAGCCCAGTGCCCCACCGATCTCACCGGCGATCACCCGACCCGAATTTAACCCCACCCGCAGCCGCAGCGCCACGCCATCGCGCTGCTGCACCACGGCTGCCAGCCTGTCGGCCTCCTCTTGGATCGCGAGTGCGGCTAGGCAGGCGCGATAAGCGTGATCCTCCAAGGCAATTGGTGCACCGAACAGAGCCATCACCCCGTCACCGTTGTACTCGGCGGTCCCGCCGTAGCGGCGCACCACCGCCGCAGATCCCTCCAACAGTTGGGCCATGATTTCCCGTAAACGCTCGATATCCAGCGTGGCCGCGATGTCCATCGACCGCACCACGTCGGCGAAGAGGACCGTCACCTGCTTGTACCCCGCGCTCTCATTCGTAAGCGGAGTCTGGGTGCCGCACTCGTCGCAGAACTTCGCCTTGTCCCGCAGTGTCGTTCCGCAGGAAGCGCATACCAATGTCACTGAAAAGCCGCCGATCTCGACGCTACTCGTGGGCCAACCGCCCAGCAAACGGACCTCGACGTTGGCCGCATCACATTGCCGCGGCCCACGTGATATGCCCCTCGTAGCCAAGCGATTCCGCCATCTCGCGATAGCGAATCACCAAGTCCCGGTATGCATCCTCGTCGTCGAGAGCTTGGGCTAGCAGCGCACGCAGCCGCAGCACGGTGATGTCGCGCATCGCCCAATCCTCTTCTGCCCTTAGACCTGCCAACTGATCGATCCCCTTTCGGGCTTCGGAGACGTCGCCTTCGGCGCCCCGATTAAGCAGCGCTTCCACCAGAACACCGAGGCCCAGCACGGCGAAAAATGGTCGTTCGGCCTTCAGCAAATCGTCGACGGCTCGGCGCACCACCGAGATGACAATGTCGCGGTCCCCGTGCCGTGCCCTTTCTGGGGCCGAACACAATTCGGCGACGGGCACAAGGAAGGGAATCGGTTCGCGCAACCACATGTCGCGGACCTGCATCATCAGGTCCAGACCGCGGTGTCGGTCGGCGGCAGCGTCCCGATTCAGCAGCGCGACGGCCAGTGTGTACTTGACGATGCTCAATGCCGCGTTGCTCGATCCCTCGGCCGCGTGTACCGCGTCTTCAATCGCGCGCAGGGTGGAGTCGTCGGCGCGCAGCACCCCGAAAGCAATTCCGAGACCCCATGTCCAGCCTGCAATCATGGCCAAAGTGGTGGGGTCGGACTGCCGGGCCATGGCACCGGCATCGTGCTGGTCGTCCCGCCAACCTGGCCTGCCCAGCCACCACTTCGCGACGGCGCGCCATGCGTGAGCGGCGGCCAATGGTGATCCGAAGCCCAAGCCGCTTCCCGTCGTCGGGTCGCCGTCGGCCAGGTCGATGACGACTTCGGACCATCGCAAGATTTCGGCCAACTCGCCCGCGTCGAACCAGTTGTTGAACCCGACGAATGCCAATCCGATCAGCGTTGGGTCGTCAATCGACGTGAGTAGCTCCATCTGCTCGGAGACCAATCGTGAACCCTCGCTGGTGCGTCCGGCGAACATGAGTTCGGTGGCCAGACCCGTCATGCCGAAGGCCAGCGAGATCTGGTCTCCGGCAACGGTGCACAACTCTCGCAGCTCGTCGAACCGTCCCCGAGTTTCCTGGATCGCTTGCCAGCCACTGGCACACAGCATGGTGCGGGGAGCGATGCGCATCGCAACGTGGTCGGGCGTGTCGGCAGGCAACGCGTCGGCGATCGAGCATGCCCGCTCCCAGCTGACCCGGGCCGCACCGACATCGCGGTTGGCCAGCCATGTTCCGGCGCGCATATGCCAGCCATATGCGTCGTTGAGATCCCCGGCGGCCTGAAGATGTTCGGCGATCAACGCGGCGTTTTGGTCGGCTGATTCCGGACTTCCAGCTTCGATGGCCGCCGCTAGGCGTCGGTGCCACTCGGCGCGGTCGGATTTAAGCTGCGATTCGTAGGCCACCGCGCGGATCAGGGGGTGGCAGAAGGCGTACTCGGCGCTCGGGGTAAATCGCACTTGATCGATCAGTTCCGTATCAATCAGTCCGTCGACAACCGCATCAACTCCCAGTGCGGTAAGCAACTCGGCGCTAAAGCGCTCCCCGATCACCGACGCCGCATACACCGTCCGCTTGGCCGCGTTGGTCAACCGGTCAATGCGGGCTTCGATGGCCGCCTGCACCGTGGCCGGCACACTCAGCTCAGCGATGCCGGCGGAACAGACGTAGCTGCCGCGCTCGCCGACAAGTACACCGCGCTGCACCAGTTCCCGCACCATCTGCTCGGCGAAAAATGGGTTGCCGGCGGACCGTTCGGTGATTACCGACGCGATTTCGCTGACCGACGAATCCGTACCAAGCAACTCGCGGATCAGCGCGTTGGTATCCGAATCATCAAGTGGGGCAAGGGCTATCGTCTGGGCGCCATGAATGCGACTCAGTACCCCGGCATACTCTGGGCGAAAGCTGATCAACACCATTACCGGAGCGTGCGCGACGACGGTCAGGAAGTCGACCAACATCGACTCGCTGACGGCGTCGATCCAATGCGCATCTTCGACGAGGTAAAGCGCTGGCTCGGTGCGCTCCAGCGCCGTCGTGTTGACCAGAGCGGTTAGCCTGCGCCGTCGCGCATCGGGGTCGATCTGGGGCAGGTCAACGTCAGGGTCGGCGATACCGAGCAGATCATCGAGCAACAGCAGATCCTGCGGGCTGGCGTTGGGGGAGACAGTGGCCCGCACCTGCGCGCGGGCGGCTTCGCCTTCGAGTTCGGCGACACCGCTGCCCGCCCGCAGCAACCGCGCCACCACGCCGAAGGAAACGTCGCGGGCATGCGATTCGCAGAAGGTCCAAACCACCTCAACGCCGCGACCCGCGGCGAGCGTCGCGACCTCGCGAGCGACCCGGCTCTTGCCGATGCCGGGTGGTCCCACCACAGCCACGACACCACCGCGGCCACCAATCGCGCGGTCCACCATGGCGTCGAGAACCGCCATCTCCCAGCGGCGCCCCACCAGGCGCGCCTCCGTGTGCCGGACCAACTCGTCCCGCCGCGCGGTCGCGATCAGCCGGCGCGCGAGCACAGGTTCGTCGGCCCCTTTGATGGGGACCAACTCCGGTTCAGACAGCTCCACCGAGTGTTCGACCAGTCGTGCGGTGGACTCTGACAGCAGCACTTGGCCGGGGGCGGCCGCGGATTCCATCCGCTGGGCGAAGCCGATTGGTGCACCCGTTGCGACGTAACCGAACGGCCCCGAACCAATCTCGCCGGCGATCACGCGGCCCGAGTTCAATCCCACCCGCAGGCGCAACGTCATGCCATCGCGCCGCTCAACGTCGGCGGCGAGCCGGTTGGCCTCTTCTTGAATGGCCGCCGCCGCCAGACACGCGCGACGGGCGTGATCCTCCAACGCAATGGGAGCGCCGAACAGGGCCATCACCCCGTCGCCGTTGTACTCGACGGTTCCCCCGTAGCGCCGCACCACCGCCGCCGACCGCTGCACCAGCTCGGACATCACCTCGCGCAGCCGTTCCATGTCGAGCACGGCCGCGATGTCCATCGACCGCACCACGTCGGCAAACAGCACTGTGACCTGCTTGTATTCCGCCGCGTCGATGCCTGACGCGGTCGGGGTACCGCATTCGTCGCAGAACTTGGCGTACTCGCGCAGACCAGTACCGCATGACATGCAAGTCCCACCCGCCGTCACCGCAGCACCGCCAATCTGGGGGTGCGATCGCCCCGATGGCCCAAGAATAAGGCGTTTATCAAGGCGCAGACGGGGAAAAAATGAACGACACACATGTAACGCGACCGATCGTCGCAACGTCCGAGTGCCAGAAACCCAAACCTAACGATTAGGTTTGTTCGTATGACCGACAACCGGGGGGGATCCGCTTTGACCTGGTTGGGCCGTCAAGAACTGGTCAAGCAAATGCACGAACAACTTGATGAGTTGGTCGCCGCTCGTGATCAGATGGAAAAGCTCGTACGCGTCATCGTCGAAATCGGCTCTGACCTGGACCTGACGGTGACGCTGCAGCGAGTGGTCGATGCCGCGATGGAGCTGACCGGTGCCCGGTTCGGGGCATTGGGAATCCGCGGATCTGACGGCAACCTGTTTTCTTTCGTCCGCACGGGAATCGACGACGCCACGGCGCGGCGGCTGGGCGATGTGCCGGTCGGTGAAGGTATCCGCGTCGACGACCTGAGCACGTACCCGGCGGCCAGTGGATTGCACGAACACGACTCGTCGTTGCGATCGCTCCTCGGAATCCCGATCACGGTTCGCGGGGCTGACTTCGGCAGCCTCTATCTGGCCGACGACCGGTCTGACCGGGCGTTCTCGGAATCCGATCAGGTCGTCGTGTGGGCGCTGGCCACCGCGGCGGCCGCCGCCGTCGACAACGCGCGGCTGTTCGAGCGCGAACGCGAAGCGGCGAAGTGGACGAACGCCAGTCGCGAGATCACGACGGCACTGCTGTCCGGAGACCCAAAGACCGGGCCGCTGCAACTGATCGTGAACCGCGCTCTGGAGCTCGCCGACGCTGAGCAGGCAATCTTGCTGGTGCCGGGGGAGCCCGATTTGCCGGCCAGCGAAGTCTCGACCCTTGTCGTGGCCGCCACGGCCGGTCGGTATGCGTCGGAGGTGATCGGTCGCCAGGTCCCGATGGACGGCTCCACCACGGGCGGTGTTGCGCGTCGGGGTCTGCCCATGATCACCGATTCCTTCGCATACCCGATCGAGGGCTTCACCGATGTTGGTGAGCGCCCCGCCATCGTCATGCCGCTCATCGCGCGCGACGCGGTGCTCGGGGTCATTGCGGTGGCGCGACACCCGCGGCAGGCGCGATTCAGCCACGACTACCTCGAGTTGGTCAGCGACTTCGCCCGGCATGCCGCAATCGCATTGGCACTGGCGGCTGGCCGCGAACATGCGCTGAACCAGGAGCTCGCTCAGGCGGACACCGTAGATGAGGCGGTGCGGGCCGCGGTCGAGGAACTTCGTCGGCAGTGGCGGGCGGTCCGGGTGCTGGCCGTCACATTCCCCAGCGCCAGTTCCTCGCCGGAAATGGCTTACATGCCCACAGTCGTGTCCGTGGGCGACGCCGTCCAGTGGAACGACCTGCCCTCTCAGCTACAGCAAACGCTCGGATCCCTGTGCGACGGTGACTTGCTCACCCCCACCATCGCCACGTCGGGGACAGCCGGCATCGCGCTGCAGCATCCGGAAGGCGTGCTGGTCGTCTGGATTGAACTGCCCGAGAACCGGCCGTTCACCCTCGAGGACCAGACCCTGCTCACCGTGCTGGCCGGCCGTCTCGGACAGGGACTGCAGCGGGTGTATCAGGTTGATCAGCAGCGCGAAGCCGCCCTGGCCTTGCAGCACGCGATTCTCGGACCCTCGCACCTGCCGTCCGGTTTCGCGGTGCGGTACCAGGCCGCCAGCCGGCCCCTGCAAGTGGGCGGCGACTGGTACGACGTCTTCGATCTGGACGACGGTCGCATCGCGATGGTTGTCGGCGACTGCGTCGGTCACGACTTGGCCGCCGCGACGGTGATGGGTCAGGTGCGCAGTGCCTGTCGCGCGTTGTTGTTTGACGAACCCAGCCCAGGTGCCGCCCTGTCCAGCATGGACCGCTTTGCCGCACGGCTGCCCGGTGCCCAATGCACCACCGCCGTTTGTGCGGTGCTCAACCCCGAGACCGGGGAAGTGGTCTACTCCAGTGCCGGGCACCCGCCACCCATCCTCGTCAAGTCCGACGGCTCCACTCAGATCCTCGACGACGGCCACACCATCCCACTGGGAGTGCGACGCAACTGGCCTCGTCCAGAGGCCCGGGTGACCATCCCAGCGCGGGCCACACTGGTGCTCTATACCGATGGTTTGGTCGAGCGGCGTCGCCACCCGTTGACCGAGGGCATCACCCGTGCCGCCGCCGTCATCAAGGACGAACATGGCTCTTCGCTTGATGAATTGGCCAACGAGATCATGTCCCGCCTAGCGCCCAGCGGCGGTTATCAGGACGACGTTGTCCTGCTGCTGTACCGCCACCCCGCCCCGTTGGAGTTGAACTTTCCGCCGCACGCGAGCCAGCTTGCGCACACCCGGAGCGCTTTGCGTAACTGGCTGAAGCAAGCCGAGGTGCGCGCCGAGCAGAGCATGAATGTGCTGATCGCCGCGGGCGAAGCCGTCTCGAACGCCATTGAGCACGGCCATCGCAACAAGTCGGAAGGTTTGATCCGGCTGGACGCGACCGCGTGCGTCGACGAGCTGCATTTGACCATCACCGACTCCGGCTCGTGGAAGCCGCAGCAGGTAATCGTGAACAACCAGCGCGGTCGGGGAATCAGCCTGATGCGCAGCCTCATGCAAGATGTGATCATCGATGCCAACACCGGCGGAACCACCGTTCACTTGTCCGCGAGGATTACCTGATGCCTACGTTGCTCACCCTTGACACCGCGATTTCCAGTACCGGCAAGCTCGTGTTGGTCGCTGTGGGAGAGATCGACCTGAGCAACATCGACGAGTTCAACGAAGCACTCGCTGCGGCCACCGCTGAAGCCGCGGCACGTGGCGAGAAAGTCACCGTTGACCTGAGTGCCGTGGAGTACCTCGACAGCGCTGCGATCAATGCGTTGTTCGCGCACGCCGACGACATTGAACTCATCGCCCAGCCCCTGCTGATGTCCGCCCTCACCATGAGCGGTCTGGCCGAACTGGTGTCCATCGAGGTTTCCCCCTCCGAAGAGTGATGCGCTGCGGGCCGGTCACGAAATCGCTTCCAGTTCGGTCCAGTACTGCTGGGCGGGAGCGTGCCACTCGTCGTGTCGGCGATGAAAGAGCGCGGCCGCTTGCGGGCCCGGCCAGTCGTGATCGAGGAGTTCACGCGGCAGGGCGGGATCAAGGAAGGGAAACTGCCGCCAGGCATGCACGAGCCGTACCTGTGCCTGGAAGGCTTTGAGCGGCGTGGTTGCGCGGAGCTCTCCGAACGTTGCGAGAAAATCCGCATAGCGTCCCTCGACTTCGGTCAAGGACCAGGCATCGCCGATCAAGGTCTCGGCCTTGCCAATCGTGGTGAGCTTTCCCGTCCAGGCGAATGCCTTGTCTCCCAAGCCAAGTTCATCAACGATCGTCTCGACTTCGCCGACCTTGCTGACGTCGGGCAGGATCCAGATGCCCGGACTCGGCGAACCCATGCCCAGCCAGGTGAGTCGAGTCCGCAGGCGTTGACGCAATTTGCGTTGCGTCTCCGGGACCCCGACGGAGAGCACGAGCCACTGCCCGTCCCATGGCGACGGATCGGTCAAGAAGCCGTAGATGCGCCGGGTGCCCTCGGTAAGGAGGCGGGTGCCCGATCGCGTGATATGCCAGGACACGCGGCGGCCCGACTTCTCTGATTCCAGTAGGCCTTTGGCCGCCGTACGTGCGATGGCCTGGCGCGCGGCTTTCTCCTCGATACCTAGTGCGGCGAGGCCGGTCACCAACGCGGCCGTCCACACCGGACCGCCCCGGGGGTATACGAACTCACCGAGGACCGTCAGCAGGAGGCTCCCGGCGCTAGCGCCTCCGTCCGGCCACCGCGATGCCGCATCGATCGTGGCCTCGCCGACAGTCATGGACGCATTCTTTCGTATTCGACGACCGTGACGACACGGCCGGTGGCCGACCGTTGTCGCTGTCGGTTCTGCAAAAACTTCTCCGGGGTCTTTGTCAGCCGGCAATTATCTTCTACAAAACATAGACGAGTCGTAACAAAAGTGTAGAGTAATGTACCTACCCCTCAGCCCGAGGAGGACATCGTGACGACTGAACGGGCACCTGTCGGCACTGCGCCGGCACCGGTCGGGCCACTGAGCAAAATCGACTACAGCCAACGCATTCCGAACAATGTCAACCTGTCCGAGGACCGCCGACTGCAGCGCGCTTTGGAGAGCTGGCAACCACAATTCCTCGACTGGTGGCAGACGCTCGGCCCTCAACTGCCCACCAAGGACGTGTACCTGCGCACCGCAATAGCGGTGGGTCGTGATGGTTGGGCTCACTTCGACCATGTCCCGATGCAGGAATACCGCTGGGGCATATTCCTGGCTCCACGCGACCTCGATCGCCGAATCGGCTTCGGAAGGCACAAAGGTGACCCGGTGTGGCAGGAGGTACCGGGCCAGCATCGAGCCGAGTTGATGCGACTGATCACCGTGCAAGGCGATACCGAACCCGCGTCGGTCGAGCAGCAGCGCGCTCTCGGCCGAACCGCGCCCAGTCTGTACGACCTGCGAAACCTGTTCCAAGTCAACGTCGAAGAGGGCCGGCACCTATGGGCAATGGTGTATCTATTGCACGCCTACTTCGGACGTGACGGCCGCAACGAGGCGGAACAGCTGCTTCGGCGCCACTCCGGTGACCGGAACACTCCTCGCATATTGGGGGCCTTCAATCAGGCAACCACCGATTGGTTGCAGTTCTTCATGTTCACCTACTTCACTGACCGCGACGGCAAGTATCAACTTGGGACGCTGAAAGAGTCGGCCTTTGATCCGTTGGCCCGCACCTGTGCGTTCATGTTGAAAGAAGAAGCGCACCACATGTTCGTCGGGGCCAGCGGCGTCCAGCGAACAGTCCAGCGCACGGCGGAGTTGATGGCCGCGCACGGCTCGGTCGACCTCTTCCAGTACGGCGGGATTCCGCTGGACGTAATTCAGAAATACCTCAATGCCCAGTTCTCGGTTTCGATGGACCTGTTCGGCTCCGAACAATCCACCAATGCCGCCGCCTACTACACCGGAGGTCTCAAGGGACGCTGGCAGGAGGATCGTCGCGACGACGATCACATGCTCAGGGCCGCAAAGTATCCCATGCGCACGGTACGTGGCGGCGCGATAGTTGAAGACACGGTGCCTTACCTCACCGCGCTGAACCTCGACCTTCGCGACGAATACGTTGCGGACTGCCGCAACGGGGTTCACCGCTGGAACCAGGCGCTCGCAGCCGTCGGTCTTGACGAACGACTTGTGCTGCCGCACGAGGGTTTCAACCGGACAATCGGCACCTACGCCGGTCACTGGATATCACCAACCGGTGAAGTGCTGACGAGCGAGGAGTGGCACCGCAAGGCCGAGGCGTGGCTACCCACCGATGAGGACCGGGAGCGCGTGGCGAAATTGATGGTGCCGCACTATCAACCAGGGGATTTCGCCGGTTGGATCGCGCCGCCGAAGGTAGGAATCAACGGCCAGCCAGTGGAATTCGACTATGTACACCTCGACGACGAAGCCTCCCTCGAGGACCAAGCCTGCGGAGTACGGCGATGACCGTAGTGTCGTATCGCACCGAACCCTCGCAATACCGGCACTGGCGGCTGGATTTCGGCGGAGCCATCGCAACGTTGACGCTCGCCGTGGATCCCACCGGGGGATTGGTACCGGGCTACGAGCTCAAGATGAACTCATACGACTTGGGAGTGGACATCGAACTCTACGATGCCGTCCAACGTCTTCGGTTCGAACACCCGGAGGTGAAGGCTGTTGTCGTCACCGGTGGTATGGACCGAATGTTCTGTGCTGGAGCCAACATTCGGATGCTGGCGCAGTCGACACACTCGTGTAAGGTCAACTTCTGCAAGTTCACGAACGAAACCCGCAATGGCATCGAGGATGCGACGGAGAACTCGGGTCAGACATACATCGCCGCGCTCAACGGGACGGCGGCGGGTGGTGGTTATGAGCTCGCCGCGGCGTGCGAGGAGATCATCCTCATTGACGACGGATCGTCGGTGGTCTCGCTGCCCGAGGTCCCCCTCCTTGGAGTCCTGCCGGGAACGGGCGGTCTGACCAGAGTGGTCGACAAGCGCAAGGTTCGCAAGGACCGTGCCGACGCCTTTGCGACACGACCGGAAGGCATACGTGGGGCAACCGCCGTCGAGTGGGGCCTCGTCGATGAGGCCGTGCCACGAGCGCAATTCGGCGAACGGGTTCGCGCGCGCGCCGAGAGTGCCGCTCGCCGGTCGTGGCGCCCGGAGAGTGCGGCGGGCGTCGCGTTGACGCCGTTGACCCCACGAGTGGACGCGAATGAGATCGCGTATCGGTATGTCCGGGCGACGATGCACCCCAACGAGCGGTGCGTCGACATCGTGGTTTCGGGACCGGATTCGGAGCCACCCGCTGGTCCCGCCGAAGCCGTCCGGCAAGGTGCCTCGTACTGGCCCCTGGCGCTCACCCGCGAACTGGATGATTTGATCCTGCATCTGCGCACCAACGAAACCGCGCTGGGCCTTTGGGTGTTCCGTGTCGTCGGCGAGGCCGACTTGGTCGGCGCCTACGACCGCCAACTGCTGGACCACCAGAACGACTGGTTCATCAACGAGGTAATCCATTACTACAAAAGAACTTTGAAGCGTCTGGACGTCACCAGCCGCAGCTTGTTCGCCGTCATCGAACCTGGTTGTGCGTACGTGGGGATGCTGCTCGAGTTGGCGCTGGCGTGTGACCGCCAGTTCATGCTCGAGGGCATCTACGAGGACCTCGACACGGACGCGACGCCGGCGACCGTCGAAGTCACCGAATCGAATTTCGGCAGCTATCCGATGGGAAACGGCCTCACTCGGCTCGAGTCACGTTTCTACGGTCACCCGAAACAGCTTGTGGCCGTGGCCGAACAGATAGGCACGTCGATTTCGGCCACTGACGCCGCTCAGCTCGGTCTGGTCACGTCCGTTCTCGACGACATCGATTTCGCCGAGGAGCTTCGGATCGTCCTCGAAGAGCGAGCGTCACTCTCACCCGACGCGCTGAGCGGCATGGAGGCCAATTGCCGATTTGTGGGTCCGGAGTCGCTGGAAACAAAGATTTTTGGCCGACTCAGCGCCTGGCAGAACTGGATCTTCGTGCGGCCCAATGCCGTGGGTCCCGACGGCGCACTGCGCACCTACGGGTCCGGCGAACATGCGACGTTCGACGTCCAGCGGGTGTGAGCGAATGGAGCTCTTCAACGCTGCCGACTTCCTCGTACATCGACGGGTACGCCAGGGGCTGGGCGACAAGGTAGCGGTCATCGGGTCGGGCGTGCGGACCTACCAGCAGCTCTCCGACGAAGTGAGCCGCCTAGCCGCAGGCTTTCGGGGGCTCGGGTTGCAGCGCAACGACCGCATCGTGTTGGTGATGGCCGACGACATCGAGATGGCCAGCACGATTTTGGCGGCCTTTCATGCGGGTCTGGTGGCCGTACCGGTGTCGACGATGCTCATCGGGCGGGAGTTGGAACACATTCTCCGAGACTCGAAGCCTCGCGCGGTCGTCGCGACCGAGCAGTACCTACCGGCGTTGCTGCCGGCCGTCGAAGCATCGAACGATGTCGACCATCTCATCGTTTCCGGCTGCGCCAACGACGTCCTGCCGAGACTGTCGCGCCGCACCGTCAGTGTCCACGCATGGGCTGGCATCGTCGGTGCCTTTGCGGATCCCGCGGAACCCGAGGATGCCGAGGATCCCGCACTCACCCGCGCCGACGAATGGGCGTTGTGGCTCTACACCTCCGGAACCACGGGGACGCCGAAAGCGGCCATGCATCGGCACGCCAGCATCCGCCACGTCTACGAGAGCTACGGTCGGCGGGTATTGGGCATACGGCCCGAAGACCGCTGTTTGTCTGTGGCGAAATTGTTCTTTGCCTACGGAATCGGCAATAGCTTGTTCTTCCCACTGGCGGCCGGAGCAACGACGATATTGCAGCCCGCCCGGCCCGCCCCACGCACGATGTGCGACCGAATCGCGGCGACCGCGCCGAGCCTTTTTTTCGGGGTGCCGACCTTTTACGCCAGCCTGCTACAGGCCGAGATACCGGACACTTCGTTCCAGACCGTTCGGTTGTGCGTGTCGGCCGGCGAAGCACTGCCCGTCGCCGTGCAGACTCGATTCAGGCAGCGCTTCGGTGTCGACATCCTCGATGGCATCGGTAGCACGGAGGCGCTGCACATCTTCCTGTCCAACCGTCCTGAGGACATCTGCCCGGGCACCACCGGCAAGCCGGTGCCCGGATACCGGATCGAAATCCGAGACACCGACGGTCGCATTGTCGAGCGAGGGACGCCCGGCGACCTGTACGTCAGCGGTGACTCGATTGCGCTCGGATATTGGCAGCGCCCCGGCGCCGAGCAAGCCGTGTTCCACGGTGACTGGCTTCGAACCGGAGACACCTACTTCGTCGACGACGCCGGGTACTACCACTGCCTGGGCCGATCCAATGATCTGCTCAAGGCCGGCGGCATCTGGGTGTCACCGGTCGAGGTCGAGCAACGCTTGCTCGAACATGTCGCTGTCGCTGACGCCGCCGTAGTGGGCGTGCCCAACGCCGATGGCATTGACAAGCCGGTGGCCCTGGTTGTCTGCGCACCGGGCCATGAGCACGTCGGCGAGACGGAACTGATCGATTGGTGCCGAGAAGGGTTGGCGGCCTTCAAGCTGCCTCGGGCAATCCAATTCACCGAACAGTTGCCCAAGACGGCCACGGGTAAGCCGCAGCGCTACCGCGTCCGTCAATGGTGGATGAACCGCACGGCCGAAATGACCACAGTTACCTCCGCAGCGGTACCGCCGAGCCCGGACTCGTTGGTATCGACACCACGCTGGTAGGCCCAACTGGCGGTGCCTGACCAGGACATATTGGGTGTCCTTGCGATAACTACGCCCAAAGTCTCGGTGTAACGCGTTCTACAGCGATACGATCTGCCGTAGCTATGGCACGATGACGAGCGCCACAGCCGACTGACAGCAGGGGTGGGAGCTCCCTATGCCGGATCTGAACGTTACGCCGCAGTTGCTGGCCGCGGCGGCCAATGACCTGTCCGCGATCGCTGCGCAGATGAGCGGGGCCAATGCCGCCGCTGCCGCCCCGACGTCAGACCTGACGGCCGCGGGCGGGGATCCGGTATCGGCCTACATTGCGGCGCTGTTCAATTATCACGCGGCGCGTTACCAAGCCGTCGGCGCTCAGGCGGCGACGTACCACGAGCAGTTTGTGCAGCTCATGCGCAGCGGCGCGGGTTCGTATGCGGCCACCGAGGCCGCCAACGTCTCGCCGATGCAAGATGCCTTTGGCGCCGTCAAGGCAGCCGCCGAATCCCCGACCGGGCGCTCGTTGATCGACGGCGCCAAGAGTGCGGTGGGCACCGGCCGGGAAACCGCTGAGCGGGTCTTCGCCGATGGAAAAACCACCGGCGCGGCCCCGGTCGGTTCTACGTCATACGGCGGTGGCAGCGGTGGGGTAGGGGCCGGCGGGCTCGGTGGCGACGGGGGTGCTGGTAGCGGCGTTGCGGCGGGCGGTGGGTCAGCCGTCCATGCTGGTGGCGGCGACTTCAGCGGTGGCGGTACGGGCGGTGGTGGCGGCTCGTCCGCCGCGTCGGTCGGCAACGGCGGCGCACCCAGCGGGGCGGGAAGCATCAACTTCATGACCACCGGCGGTGGTGCGGCCGGTTGGGTCGCTGACCCGAACTTTGCAGCTGGCGGTCCCAGTGCAGCCGCGACCGGACCCGCTGTCCCGGCGACGCCATTGGGTGGTGGGGCCGGCGGCTCCGGCGTGCTCAATCCGGGCGGCCTGTTTGCCGGGGTTACCGGTGGCGTTGGACATGGCGCCGGCAATGTCGGAGACGCCGGGGCCGGGGCTACCTTTGCCGGAACGGACGGCGAATTCGCCCCCATCGCGGGCATGACCGCACCGGTGGCGCCGGTGGCTCCCGCGGCGGCGCCAGCACCGGCAACCCCCACAACCGCATCCGCGGCAGCGGAACAGTCGCTGTCCAAGCCCCCGTCACTGCAGCTGAACGACGCGGCTCACCCCAACCTGGCGCGCACGGACACTTCGGCGCATGCTGCCCAGCACGCCGCCCAGCACGCCGCGCATGTCGAGGGCGACAAAGCGCTGTTGCTCCTTCCCTTGCCGAGTCTTCGGACGTTGCGCGACAAGATAAAGAAATTGACGGAGCTGCGAACCTCGGAGCTCTACGGCGAAAGCGAATTCCGTAACCCGACTCGCGAGGATGCCTTCAGGCAGCTGAGCCCGCGCGACCAACTCCTGCAGGCCCTCGGCATCCGTCCGCCCGACCACGGCTGACCCAGACCGAACGACGCCTTGTCAGTAAGGCGGCACCGACCGCCGCGAGGACGGCCTCCTCGGTCGAAGACCTCGACCATCCACTGATCGCTGTCGGCGTCGCCGACGCAGTGCCCTTCGCGATCGGCCTGGCCTGTTCGGCCTTCATCAAGTCCTCCAACGCACCGACGAGCAGTCGACGATAAGCGCTTCGCGGGCGGCACTCTCGTTCACCCAAACATTGACAGTGTCACGATTACAGTGTCAGTATCGACAACATGACCGCGCAGGCGTCGTGGACGCTGGACGAGTTGGTGCGACGGGTTGCCGTCGGACTGGCCGATCCCGCGTATCCGGGAGCGCCGAACGGCCGGGTCCGGGAGCTACCAGATCGCCGGGCGGTGCGCTGGTATACGACGACGGGTCTGGTGGATCGCCCGGCCATGCAGGGGCGCACGGCGCTGTATGGCCCGAGGCAGTTGCTGCAAGTGATTGCGGTCAAACGCCGGCAGGCCGAGGGTCGGTCGCTGGCCGAGATCCAGGCCGAGCTCGCGGGCGCGACCGACGAAACGTTGCGCCGCGTCGCCGCCGTCCCCGAAGAAGTTCTGGCCCCGCCGTCGGAACCTGCCGCGAGCGTGCACGAAATGCCGGATTCGACGGTGTGTCGCCGTACCGACACGCACGCTCGCGAACAGGAGCGGCCAGCAAGACGGAGGCGGTTTTGGGCCGAGCACCCTGCCGCCGCCCCTGACACTGTTAGGAAGCTGTCGGCGGTGAGTCTGCCCGGGGGAGCCTTGCTCATGCTGCCCGGCGACCCCGACGGCCGTCCCGACGAAGACGACATCCACGCGATCCACGAGGCCGCACGGCCACTGCTCGATCTGCTGGCCGATCGTGGCCTGCTCTCCCTCGACGAACGGAGCCCCTCATGACCGTCCGCATCACGCCGACGAGTGAAGTAGGGACGGACGACGCCGAATTGGGTGCGCTGCGTACCGAGCGCGGGAGCCTGCCGCTCGACCGCGTCGACATCCGGGTCGAGATCACCGGCCTCACCAGCCAAATCGAACTGACCCAGGCCTTCGTGAACACCTTCGACGAACCGCTGGAAGCCAGCTACGTCTTTCCCCTGCCGGATCGCGCCGCGGTCACCCGCATGCAGATGACGGTCGACGGGCGGACCGTCGAGGCGGAACTTCGCGAGCGTGAGGCCGCGCGCGAAGCCTACGACGAGGCGGTGGCGTCGGGCCGGCGGGCGTCCATCACCGAAGAGGAGCGACCCGACGTCTTCACCATGCGGGTCGGCAACATCCTGCCCGGTGCGAGGGTCGGCGTGACGCTCACCATGGTCAATCCACTGGTGTACGACGACGGCGAGGCGACATTCCGCTTTCCGCTCGTGGTTGCGCCCCGGTACATCCCGGGTGAACCGCTCGCCGACTTCGCCGTCGGCGACGGTCATGCCGACGACACGGACGCGGTGCCGGACGCGTCCCGCATCACCCCGCCCGTGCTCGCGCCGGATTTCCCGCATCGAGTGCCGGTCTCCATCGACATCGGCCTCGACCCGGCCGGTCTCCCGGTACCGGAGGTGCAGTCCAACCTGCCCGCGGTGACGACCGACGACGGACGGATCCGAATAGAACCCGGGACAACGCCCAAACGGGACTTCGTGCTCCGGCTGCGCTACGGAGTCGACGCTCTGACGAGCTCACTCGTGTTGGTCCCCGACAGCGACGGAGACGAGGGGACGTATCGGCTCACCGTGCTGCCACCGGCATCGAGCGGGCCGTCGCGGCCCCGGGACGTGGTGCTGGTGCTCGACCACTCCGCCAGCATGGCGGGGTGGAAGGTCGTGGCCGCGCGCCGCGCCGCCGCGCGAATCGTGGACACGCTCGACGCCGAGGACAGGTTCGCGGTGCTGACCATCGGCGACGGGGTCAGCCGTCCGACCGGCCTGGGTGAGGGTCTGGTCGATGCCAGCGACCAGAACCGCTATCGCGCGGTCGAGCACTTCGCGCGCGTCGAGGCGGGAGGCAACACCACGATGCTGGCGCCAATGCGGCAGGCGCTCGCGCTGGCCGGCGACGCGCGGCAGAGCACCGGCCGTGACGTCGCCGTCATCGTGATCACCGACGGGCAGATCGGCAACGAAGACCAACTATTGCGTGAACTGGCGAGCGACCTGCGCCGAGTGCGCGTGCACACCGTCGGTATCGACCAAGCCGTCAACGCCGGATTCTTGCGCCGGCTTGCCACAGTGGGCGGGGGTAGCTGCGATCTGGTGGAAAGTGAGGATCGGCTCGACGAGGCTTTGCCCGCGATCCGGCGCCACATCGGTGTGCCACTTGCGCATTCGCTGACACTGCACGCCAAGGGGCTTTCGCTGATTGAGGAGACCACCAGCCCAGCCCGGCTGCCGGATCTGTATCCCGGAACCCCGTTGGTGGTGACCGGACGGTACCGGGGGAGTGCAGGGACCACTCTCGGCTCGATCACACTGCGCGGCGGGACGGACGCCGGCGAAGACTGGTCGGTCACGGTGGGCGGCCATCCCCTTGAAGCGCCGGAGGTGACCGCGCAGTGGGCTCGGGCGCATGTACGCGACCTCGAGGACCGCTACGCCGCGGCAGGCGAGGCTTCGACCAAGGAGTTGGAGCAGCGGATCGTCGACACCTCGCTGCGGTTCGGAGTTCTGTGCAGGTTCACCGCGTTCGTCGCCCCAGACAGCCGGGACGGCCGGGTGGTAGCCGAGGGCGCACTACTGCACCGCGTGCTGCAACCCGTCGAGGCATCGGTTCGGCGCGATACCGCCGCCGCCAAGCCCATCCCTGGTGTAAGTGCCGAAAACACGGCAAAGGCACCGAAACCGACACCGCGAACTGTCAAGCTCCGCAACGTGATCGCCGCGGCGTTGGTCGGCGTCGTGCTGGTCGGTCTTGGCTTTGCCTGGTCGCTTCGGGGGGAGGGCGTCCCCCCGACGGCCCGTGACGAAGGCGTGGTGTCGGGCAAACTGAACGACGTCTCGGATGCCTACCGCGAGGCGCCCGGGCAGGGCCGGGGAGCTCCCGCGACGAGGGGCGGCGCCGGCACCGAAAACACGGTCGTCGTGCCGGAGGCCCCCGCGCCGGTTCCGCCACAGTCGCCAACGGACGGCACTCCCTTCAAGCGCGAAATCGTCACCACCGGATCGATGCAGTTGGTCGTCACCGAGCCCGCCGACGTGGCCGATCGGCTGGTCGCCGCGGTCACCGAGGCCGGAGGCCGGGTGGACTCGCGGTCGCAGCAGTCCGCGTCCCAGTCCGCTCAGCCGACGGTCGACCTCGCGTTGCGGATTCCCGCCGACAAGCTCGACGGCGTCCTGGCCGACGCCAAGAAACTCGGCGACGTGCGGTCGATGTCGATCAACCACACCGATGTCACCTCGCAGCGCGTGGATCTCGATGCCCGCATCGCTGCCCTGCAGACCTCGGTCAACCGACTTCGCGAACTGATGGGCCGCGCGGGCAGCGTCGCCGACCTGCTCGCTGCCGAATCGTCGCTTACTCAACGACAGGCCGAACTGGACTCACTGCGTGCTCAACGCGCCACCCTGGGCGACGAGATCGCGTACGCGACGATCAATGTCAACATCTCGACCACGCCGACGGTGCCCCCCCGAACCGGTTTCGGAGGCGCACTCCAGCATGGGTGGCAGTCGCTGCTGTCCGCCGTCCACGCCGTCGTGCTGACAGTCGGGTTCCTGCTCCCATGGCTACCGGTGCTGGCCGCGCTGGTCTGGGGCGTGGTGTGGGTGGTCCGCCGCAGGTCTTCCCGGCGTACCGCGCCCGCCGAGGAGCGCGCGGACGCGGCCGCGTCAAGCGGTGAAGCTGAGTAGCTGGTTGATCTTCTCGAGCCGCTTGGTCGCCAAGGGATTGATGTCCACCGAGCGGTCGGGCGAACAGGTGACGATTTCCGAGACGACGTTGGCCTTGGCGATCACCGCGAACTCGCAAATCCATCGTTGGCCATTCAAAGTCGTCATCCAATGCACGATCTCGGGCGCACTCGGCATCAGCGCCGCCGGGGTCACGGTCATCCTGCGCTCGTCGTCGGCCCAGGCGCTGACGGGGTGCTGGCAGCCGGACACCGTGTTGCGTACCGAGGCGAGAAAGCCGGCGGCATCGAAGTTGCTCGGATAGGCGGCCGAAACCTCGAGCAACTGGTGCTGGTCCTTCAGATGGTCTTGCTGGGTGCGGGCCTCACGACCGGTGTAGTTGCTCGGAAACAAGGGGAAGCGACCGAACGCCACCGCGCCATGGCACTTCGCCGGATCGGCCCCGATGAACAACGCGGCCTGCATGTCATCCTCAGTCAGCGGATGGTTCGGCACCACCGAGAACGACGCCGACGGCGTCAACAGATCGTCCAGCTGAGAAGGCTGGATGGGACCGCTGGGACCGGCGCCTCTCGGCGCGGCCGTCGGGGTGCCGCCGACCACGCTGGTGCATCCCGCAAGCGCAATGCACAACACCAGGACAAACCAGCGCAACGTTTGGCTCCCGAGCTTGAGAGTGGTGTGCCCGCGCGGCGATGCGTCACCGCCCGCCATCCACCGCCTCCTTCACAGCCGAAGATTTCGTCTAGGTCAGTATCCGCTGGACGTCGTGACCGCGCTTACCGAGTCCCGGACTGCGCAAAACCGTCACACAATCGCCGGACTGGGCGCAAAATTGACGCACAAGTTGGCGCTTTCCGCCCAACGACGAAGGAGCGAGGTTTGCAATGAGCCATGTGCTAAGGCGATCCGCAATCGGGGCGTTCGCTCTTGCCTCCGCGGTGCTGACCGGACTAGTCGTGCCGCCAATCAGCCGGGCCGACGAATGCGCTCCCGGCTGGGCGTGGAGCTTCGAGTTGAACACCTGCGTGTTTGTACTTCCGGCGGTGAATGGACCCGGCGGACCCGGTGGCCCCGGAGGCCCGGGTCCGGTCGGGCCAGTTGGCCCCGGACCGGTGGGGCCTGGTCCGGTTGGTCCCGGACCGGTTGGGCCTGGACCGGTCGGGCCTGGCGGTCCGGGCAGGCACTAGCTCGACCGCAGGTGACGCGGCTCACAGCCGCACGTGCTCCAATAGTCGTTAAACTAACTAAGTATCTAACTTAGTAGCTGACCCTGTTCTGACATTGGAGACAAGCTGTGCCGCGCACAGATAACGACACCTGGGACCTAGCCACCAGCGTGGGCGCCACGGCGACCATGGTGGCCGCTGCCCGTGCCATCGCGACCAACGCCCCCAACCCGGTGATCAACGACCAATTCGCCGAACCGCTGGTCCGCGCCGTCGGCGTGGACTTCTTCACTCGGTGGGTCAGCGGTGACCTTCTCGCAAAAGACGTCGACGACGACGAGTCGAGCTGGAAGCTCGAACACATGCCGGACGCGATGGCCGCCCGAACCCGATTCTTTGATGCGTTCTTCCAGGACGCGGCCGAGGCCGGAATCCGCCAGGCCGTAATCCTGGCTTCGGGCCTCGATTCCCGCGCTTACCGGTTGGCGTGGCCGGCGGGCATGAAGGTGTTCGAGATCGATCAGCCCGAGGTCATCGCGTTCAAGGCCGCCACCCTGCAGGGTCTCGGCGCCGCCCCCACCGCCGATCTGCGCACGGTCGCCATCGACCTGCGCCAGGACTGGCCCACCGCGCTCGTCGAGGCCGGCCTGGACCGCCAGCAGCCCACCGCCTGGATCGCCGAAGGACTCCTTGGCTACCTGCCGCCGGAAGCCCAAGACCGCCTGATGGACAACATCACCGCGCTGAGCGCCGACGGCAGCCGGCTGGCTGTCGAGGCCATCCCCAACAAGCCGGAGCGCGACACCGAAAAGGCCCGGGAAATGATGCGCCGCTCCACCGCCAAATGGCGTGAGCACGGTTTTGAGCTGGACTGGGACGAACTCGGCTTCGAGGGCGAGCGCAACGATTACGCCGCCTACGTGGAGAACCTGGGTTGGCGCTCGGTCGGTACCCCGATGAGCCAGTTGCTGGCCGAGTTCGGCCTGCAGGCCGTCCCGCAAAGCCACGACTCGGTTTCCATGGCGGACACCGTCTACTACAGATCGGTCCTGAGTAAGTGACTGCGCCGCGCCGCGTGCTCAACGGCGCGGTCACCAACATGTGGAGCCTGCTGTCGCCGGCGTACGACCTGCCGTTTCTGCAGCAGTGGATCTATCGGCCGCCGCACGACGAGGTTATTGCGGCGCTACGCGCCCACGGTGCCGACAAGATCGCCGACATTGCCTGCGGCACGGGCGTACTCAGCAGTCGGATCGAGCGGGAACTACGACCCGCGGAGATCTACGGCGTCGACATGTCCGACGGCATGCTCAGCCAGGCTCGCGCGAAATCCGAACGGGTGCAATGGCTGCGCGCACCGGCGGAGCAACTACCCTTCGACGACGGGGTTCTTGACGCGGTCGTGACCACCTCGGCGTTCCACTTCTTCGACCAACCGGCCGCGCTGCGGGAGTTCCATCGGGTGTTGGCCCCCGGCGGTCTGGTGGCCGTCGCGACACTGAGCGCGCGCCAACCGCTGCTGCAAATCCCCTCGGCCAGTAGGTGGAAACCTCAGCACAACCCGTCGCCCAAGGAAATGCGCGCCCTGTTCGAAGACGCAGGATTCACCATCACCGACCAGCATCGCGTCCGACGACCGGTGTGGACCCAGCTGCTGTCCGATTTGATCACCGTTGGTACGAAAGGCGAATAGTGTCGGACTTCTCCTCGCTGCCGTATTTCGAGCGTGTCGGAAATCAATACGTACCAACGAAACTCGCACGCGGTGGCTGGGGCCCGAAGATCAGCGGCCACGCCATCGGCGGCCTGCTGGGCTGGGCCGTCGAACGCGCCGTCGATGATCCGGAACTGCAACCCGCGCGGTTGACCGTCGACCTCCCCGCGCCAACCGCGATGGAGCCGGTCGAGGTGCACACCAGTGTGCGCCACGAGCGACGCCGTCTGCGGCTTGTCGAGGCCGTGATGACCCAGCATGGGACCGCAGTGGCGCGTGCCAGCGCCTTGTTCCTGCGGCGCGGTGCGCAGCCCGAGGGACGGGTGTGGTCAACCCCATCGAGATGCCGGAGCGACCCGACGAACACGACGGCGCGTCGCTTTTCATGCGCACCTACGGCTGGGGTATGGAACTGCAGAACCCCGACCCCGCGTGGGATCACACGCCCGGACCGAAGTACACGTGGGTGTGCGAAACGCACCCGCTGATCGCCGGCGAACCCTTCACCCCCTTCACCCGCGCGGCCATGGCAGGTGATGTCACGGCGGCAATCGCCAACTGGGGCACCGAGAGCTTGCAGTTCATCAACGTCGACTACACGCTGACGCTGAGTCGACTCCCCGACGGCCCCCACATCGGCCTGGCGTCACACACTCATTACAGCCACGACGGGGTGGCCAACGGTTCGGCCTCTCTCCTCGATCACAAGGGTCCGATAGGCACAGCGGTGGCGGTCGCGCTTGCGCAGACCGGATTCCGCCCGCGTGCCAAGCTCTGACGTCCCGTATACGGCGGTTGTCTCACGTTCGCAATCGTTGGCGCTCCATCGTTGACGCTGGCGTAACAGGATTGACTTCGAACCTTCCTAGGGTGGGGCAGTTCACTTCCCCCCATTGGTAGGAGCTCAATTGAGCGGAAACGCCGTCCGCCTGCAGGCGATCAACAACGTCGAGGCATACGTTCCCCCGGCCATCACTTTCGACCCTGACGAGCCTCCAGGCGAGATCTTCGGTGCCAACGTCTTCACCAAAGCGGAGATGCAGGCTCGGCTGCCCAAGGCCGTGTACAAATCCATCGTCGCGACGATCGAAAAGGGTGCCAGGCTTGACCCTGCGGTCGCCGACACCGTCGCCGTGGCGATGAAGGACTGGGCGCTGGAGAAGGGCGCCACCCACTACGCGCACGTGTTCTACCCGATGACCGGGCTGACCGCCGAGAAGCACGACAGCTTCTTGGAACCCATCTCCGACGGTCAGACCCTTGCCGAGTTCGCCGGCAAGACCCTCATCCAAGGCGAGCCCGACGCCTCCAGCTTCCCGTCGGGTGGGCTGCGCAGCACCTTCGAGGCGCGCGGCTACACCGGTTGGGATGTCACGAGTCCCGCCTACATCCTGGAGAACCCGAACGGCAACACCCTGTGCATCCCCACAGTGTTCGTCTCCATGACCGGTGAGGCGCTGGACTACAAGACACCGCTGCTGCGCAGTCAGCAGGCGATGGGGACACATGCCGAACGCATCCTGAAGTTGTTCGGGCACCAGGACCTAGAGAAGGTGGTGTCGTTCTGCGGGCCCGAGCAGGAGTACTTCCTGGTCGACAGGCACTTTTTCCTGGCCCGACCCGACCTGATCAACGCCGGCCGCACGGTGTTCGGTGCCAAGCCGCCCAAAGGTCAGGAGTTCGACGACCACTACTTCGGTGCGGTGCCTGAGCGGGTCCTGGGCTTCATGATGGACACCGAACGGGAGCTGTTCAAGCTTGGCATCCCCGCCAAGACCCGGCACAACGAAGTGGCCCCAGGCCAATTCGAGGTCGCGCCGATGTTCGAGCGGGCCAACCTCGCCTCCGACCACCAACAGCTGTTGATGACGGTGTTCAAGACGGTCGCCAAGAAACACGGCATGGAATGCCTGTTCCACGAAAAGCCGTTCGCCGGTGTCAACGGGTCGGGTAAGCACGTCAACTTCTCGGTGGGCAACTCCGAGCTCGGCTCGTTGCTGGTGCCCGGCGACACCCCGCACGAGAACGCCCAGTTCCTGGTGTTCTGCGCCGCGGTGATTCGTGCGGTGCACAAGTTCGCCGGGCTGCTGAGGGTTTCGGTTGCCTCGGCCACCAATGACCACCGCCTGGGTGCCAACGAGGCGCCCCCCGCGATCATCTCGATCTTCCTCGGCGAGCAGCTCGCCGATGTCTTCGAGCAGATCGCCAAGGGCGAGGCGACCTCGTCAAAGGGCAAGGGCACCATGATCATTGGTGTCGACACGCTGCCACACCTGCCCACCGACCCGGGCGACCGCAACCGGACCAGCCCATTTGCGTTCACCGGCAACCGTTTCGAGTTCCGCGCACCCGGTGCCAACCAAACGGTTGCGGTCCCGATGATCATCCTCAACACGATCATGGCCGACTCGTTCGACTACATGGCCACGGTCTTGGAGGAGGCCGTCGCGGCGGGTGAGGACTTCGACAAGGCAGTGCAGAAGCTGCTCACCGAGGTCATCACCGAACACGGCGCGGTGGTGTTCAACGGGGACGGCTATTCGGAGAATTGGCAGATTGAGGCCGCCGCGCGTGGTTTGCCGAACCTCAAGACCACGCTGGACGCCATCCCCGAGCTGATCAAGCCGGAAGCGATCGAACTCTTCGAGAAGTACGGCGTGTTCAACGAACGTGAGCTGCAAAGCCGCTACGAAGTCCGGTTGGAGCAGTATGCGTTGACCATCGGGGTCGAGGCGAAGCTGGCTTTGGAGATCGGGACGACGGTCATCCTGCCCGCGGCAATTCGCTACCAGACCGAACTCGCGCAGAACATCGCGACGTTGAAGGCCGCCGGTGTGGAGGCGAGCACTGCTGCGCTGGAAGCGGTTTCGGCTCCGCTGGCCGATCTCACCGCGGCGCTGACGACGCTGAAGTCGGCATTGTCGGACCACTCCGCGGAGTCGGCGTATGACGAGGCCAGACACGCCCGCGATGCGCTGCTCCCCGCGATGGATGCGGTGCGCGCCGCCGCTGACACGCTGGAAACCGTTGTGGCCGACGACTTGTGGCCGCTGCCCACCTACCAGGAGATGTTGTACATCCTGTGAGGCAAGGTGACGAGGCACTTACTGCGTCTGGGTCCGCCCGGTTCGCAGTAAGTGCCTCGTTCCGTATGCGGTCCTGAGTAATCGGCATTAATCGCCGGTGCGAGCATATATTTCGTCGAAGTCCACGCTGACGGCGCAGTTGCCGGTCTGCTGGTGGTTACCGTGGCCGGTGAGCAGCGGGATGGGGTCTTGTGCCGGCTGGGGGAGCGGGTATTGCCCGGTGGTCTTCACCTGGAGATCGGTGCAGCCCTGGGCCGTTTCGGCGTGCCCGATGTCCAGGACCCAGTTGGCGCCGTCGAACACCAGTGGGCTGTCCTCGTTCTCCGAGTAGAAGTAGCTCATGCACCGGTCGCCGGTTCGGAGGCAGTAGGTGGTGACCGTCAAGTCCGTCTGCTGTTGCGGCAACAACGTCGCGAACGTCCGCGTGAGGTGGTATTGGCCGCGGAGGCTTTCGGCGGGTGACGTCACCCGCTTGGGTTGGTTGCTCGGGTCGGGCAGGCTGTTGATATCGACGTCGCCGGTGCGGGTGAAGGTCACCGTTCGCTTATCCGCGCAGGCATTGCGGACCTCCGAACGGTATTCGCCGGTAAACGTGCCTTCGGCCTCGGGACGCAGTGAGAACACCTGCCAGACTTCGGCGGGCGCTTGGCGGCACTGTTGCGAACCGAGGGCCACAGCCAGCCACCGTCCGTCGATCTGATCGAGCACCATGGTTGACGCGAAGGTGGGGTCGCCTTTTACCCGCGAGGCGGTGGCCACGCACCCACCGGACGTGCACGCCGAGCGAATCGCGTAGGTCGCCGACGACGGTTTGGTCCCCGGGGCGGGCTCGCCGGTGAGAGTGGTGGGCGGGCCGAAGTCGGCGCGGTAAACGCCGGTGAATGGACCGGTGTTGGCCGGGGGAGCAGGGGGAGCGGTGGGGGCCGCGGTGCCGCCTGAAGGTTCGTCCTGGGTGAGCTTTACGGCCGCAAAGACGCCACCGGCGACGAGCAGGACCGCGACCGCGATCAGGGCGCCGAGCAGGGCGCGGGGCCGTCGCTTGGGTTCGTCCCGCACCGGAGGCCGTATGTCCAGGGCCTTCAGGTCGATCGTGGGCTGCGTGACCTCGACGCTCTGGGTGGCGATGCTGAGGTGTTGCGCGAGGTGACGGGCGAACTCCTGGCAGCTTTCGTACCGGTCGGCTGGGTTCTTGGCCATCGCCTTGGCGAAAACCGGATCCAGTCCGGCGAGGTCGGGGCGACGCTCGCTGATCACCGGCGGCGGCGCCGTCAGGTGCTGATTGATCATCGAGGCCAGGTTGGACATGCCGTATGGCGCTCCACCGGTCAGCAAGTGGTAGGCGGTGCAGGCCAACGCGTACTGGTCGGTGCGTCCATCTAGCGGTTCGCCCGTCAATTGCTCGGGTGCCGCATAAGCCGCAGTGCCGACGGTGACATCGGTCCTGGTCAGCCCGGACGGGTCATCGATGCGTCGGGCCAGGCCGAAGTCGGCCAGAAACACGCGTCGCGGCTGGCCACTGGGTTCGGTCAGCAAGATGTTCGCGGGTTTGATGTCGCGGTGCAGCAGCCCGAGATGGTGCGCGTAGTCCAGCGCCGACGCGACCGCATTGACGATGGTCACGACCTGGTCGATGGGCATACCGGTCGGGAATTTCTGGCTCAACAGGTGGTGAGCGTCGGTGCCCTCCACATACTCCATCGAGATCCATAGCTGTCCGTCATGTTCGCCGCGGTCATGGATCCCCACGATGTGCGGATGAGACAGGGTGGCCGCCAGGTCAGCCTCGCGCTCGAAACGGGCGCGAAACTCAGCGTCGTCGGTAACGTCCGCCGGAAGCACCTTGAGCGCGTCCTCACGGGGCAGCCGCGGATGCGACGCCAAATAGACAGTGCCCATCCCACCCGAGCCCAGCAGCCGCAGGATTGTGTATCCGGCGAATACCTGGCCAACCTCCAGCGCCATGGCCAAATCGTATGTCCTGAAGATTTGTTTCCCACACCCGCTGCGCACCGGGACCGGGGCAAACGAGGCCGAGCCCGCGCGCCTACCAGGGTGAAACGGTTCTAATCACCAGTGCGCGTAAGCGTTTCGTCGAAGTCGCTGTCACCGCAGGAATCGCTGATGCTTTGGTGACCGTGCCCGCTCAACGTCGTGATCGGATCCTGCGGCACTTGCGGCACCGAAAACTGCCCCGTGACCTGCACCTGGGCGTTCGCGCCGGACGTCGGACAGGTGTCCTCCCGCTGTATCGCATACGTCCAGACGCCGTCGGCGAAGACCATCGGCAATCCACCGAAGGCATCGTGCAGGAAGCTGGTGCACCGATCGCCGGTGCGTAGACAGTAGGTAGTGCCGGCCAAGCTGGCTTGTAGCGGGGGGCTCCCGTCCGTGAAAGTCCTTGTCAAGTGGTAATGACCGCGCAGCGCTTCGGCGGGCGACACGACTCGCTTGGGTTGGCGGGCCGGGTCTGAGATGTCGTTCAGATCGGCGTCGCCTATGCGGGTGAAGGTCACGGTTCGTCGTTCGACACACGAACCGCCGGTATTCGTCGTGTACTCCCCGCTGAGAGTGCCGTCGGAACCTGGTTGCAACGTCATTACCTGCCACGAGTCGGCAGCGGCGCCTTCGCATTGACCAGGGTCCACTGCGACGAACACCCAACGTCCGCCGATCTGGTCGAACACCAGCGCCGCGGGCCCCAGCTGGGCGCCACCGCGACGTGTTGCCGTAGCCACACAACCACCCGTCTCACACACCGACCGGAGGCCGTACGTAGCCGTCAGCGCCGTTGTCCCTAGACTCGGTGGGGCATCGAGCCCGATCGTCGGTCCGAAGTCGGCGCGATAGGTCCCGGCCAAGGGACCACTCGCGGTGGCGGTCGGGCCCTGCTGCTGGGTGAGCGCGACGCCCGCGAAGATGCCGACGGCAACGACAAGCAACACGACGGCCGCCAACGCGCCGACGAGCAGGGGCGAGCGGCGGCGCCGACCGTCGGCCTCCGGCACCGTCACCACGGGGGCGGCGCGGGTCTCGAACACGTAGGACGCGTCGGTGAGATATTGCTCCAACTGTTGGGCGAACTCCTGGCAGCTGGCGAAACGCTGGGCCGAGTGCTTGGCCATCGCGGTGGCGAACACCGGATCCAGTGCGGCCAACTCCGGGCGGCGGGCTGCGATCGAGGGCGGCGGGGCGGTGACCTGTTGGCTGATCACCACCGCGAGATTGGAGTCGCTGTACGGGCGAGTGCCGGTTAGTAGGTGAAAAGCCGTGCAGGCCAACGCATATTGGTCGGCGCGACCGTCAAGGGACTCACCCATCAACTGCTCGGGCGCGGCGTAGGCCGCTGTTCCCACCGCCATATTGGTCTGAGTCAGGCGCGCCGCATCATCCATCCGTCGTGCAATGCCGAAGTCCGCCAAAAACACTCGCCGCGGCTGCCCGTCAGGTTGAGTCAGCAGGATGTTGGCCGGTTTGACGTCGCGGTGCAACAGTCCGCGGTGGTGTGCATAATCCAGCGCCGAAGCGACGGCGGTGATGATCGCCACCACTTCGTCGACCGGCATCCCGCCCGTGTACCTCGTCGCAAGCAGCTCAGCCGCGTCGGTGCCGTCCACGTAGTCCATCGAGATCCACAACCGACCCTCATATTCCCCGCGGTCATGAATGCCGACGATGCTCGGATGGGACAGCGCCGCCGCAATTTCGGCCTCGCGCTCGAATCGCGCGCGATAGTGCGGATCGTTGGTAACGTCCGCCGGCAACACCTTCAAGGCATCCTCGCGGGGCAATCGTGGATGCCGCGCCAAGTACACCGCGCCCATCCCGCCCGCACCGAGCTTCCGCACGATCGTGTAGCCGGCGAACTCCTGGCCAACTTCAAGGGACATGGTCTGGGCGTTAATCGCCTGTGCGAGTGAAGGATTCGTCGAAGCCGACACTGACCGCACAGGACCCGGTCTGTTCCTGCCTGCCTTGGCCGGTCAGCGACGTGATGGGATCCTGCGGGGGCTCGGGCAGGGGATACTGCCCCGTCTTCTTCACGTGCATCGGGGTGCCGCGGCCCGGGCACGTGCTGTCGTGCTCGGTGTTCAACGTCCAGTTCCCATCGGCGAACACCAGCGGTTCCACGGCCCCCGAGAAATTGTGGAAGAAGCTCATACAGCGGTCGCCGGTGCGTAGGCAGTGGGTGGTGACCGTGTAGTCGATCTCCTGCGGTGCGGCTCGGATCTGGAAGGTTCGTCGCTGGTGGTATTGGCCGCGCAGCGCTTCTGCCGGCGACACCACGCGCGCCGGTAACGCCGACGGATCAGGCAGGCTCTCGACATCGACGTCGCCGATGCGGGTGAACGTCACGGTGTGTCGGCCCACGCAATCGTTCGCGGTGGTCGCGGTGAATTCTCCGGTCAACGTGCCCGGGGGGCCCTCCTTGAGGATGAACACTTCCCAGATCTCGGCCGGGGCGTCCTGGCATTTGTCGCGGCCCAGAGCCACCGACACCCAGCGGTCACCGAGCTTGTCGAACACCAACGTCGGTGCGAACGTGGTTTCGCCCCCGAGGTGAGCCGCGGTGGCCCGGCAACCGCTGGGCCCGCACGTTGAGCGGACGGCGTAGTTGTCGGTGGACGGCACCATGCCCGGGCCGGGGACGTCAGTATCCATGCTGGTCGCTGCGCCGAAGTTGGCTCGGTAGGCACCGGTGAACGGCCCCGCGTTGGGGGCTTTGGTCGGGGAAGTGGACGTGGCACCGGGTGGTGCTCCAGCCTGAGGGGCGGAGTCATGGCGTTGAGTCAGCTTTATCCCCGCGAAGACGCCGCCGGCCACGAGCAGCAGACCGATGCCCGCAAGCGCGCCAATCAGCGCGCGGGGTCGCGGTCGCCTTCCGGGCGGCTGGGGCCCTGCGCCCGGCACAGTCGGAGCGGTCACGGTGCGTGCGATGTCCTGGGCGTAGGCGGGCATCGTCGGGTCCTGGCGCAGTTGGGCGGCGAACTCCGCGCAGCTGGCAAACCGGTCGGCCGGGTTTTTCGCCATGGCGCGGATGAATACGGGATCCAGCCTCGCCAATTCCGGGCGGCGGGCACCGATCGAGGGCGGCGGTGCGGTGACATGTTGGGTGATCACCACTACCGGGTTGGAGTCGACGTACGGCGCCGAACCGGTGAGTAGGTGAAAGGCGGTGCAGGCCAGGGCATATTGATCCGCACGACCGTCCAGCGGCTCGCCCTTCAATTGCTCGGGTGCCGCGTAGGACGCGGTGCCCAGCATGATGTTGGTCGCGGTCAGGCCCGTCGAATCCTCGATGCGACGGGCGATCCCGAAGTCGGCGAGGTAAACGCGTCGAGCTTGCCCGTCGGCTTCGGTGAGCAGAATGTTCGCCGGTTTGACGTCGCGGTGCAGCAGTCCGCGGTGGTGCGCATAGTCGAGGGCCGAGGCGACATCGGTGATGATGGCCGCCACCTGATCCAGCGGCATTCCGCCGGGAAAGTGTTCGCGCTGTAGCTGCGCGGGGTCGGTGCCGGGCACATAGGCCATCGAGATCCAGAACTGGCCGTCGTATTCGCCGCGGTCGTGGATTCGCACGATGTTCGGGTGGGACAACGTCGCCGCTACCTCGGCCTCCCGCAGGAAGCGCGCCCGAAACTCCGCATCATTGATCAATTCGGGTGAAAGTACTTTGAGCGCGTCTTCGCGTGGCAATCGCGGGTGCCTGGCCAAGTACACCGAGCCCATCCCGCCGGAGCCCAGTACCCGCAGGATTGTGTATCCGGCGAACACTTGGCCAACCTCGAGTGACATGGCCAAAAGCGTAATCGGTTACCAGGTGGAATCGGGGCAGCTGAAGGACCCGACTGCTGGGGTTCGATGCCTAGACGGCCCTACTGCCTGTCGTCGACATTCGGCGGGTCGTAGATCACCAGGAAGACGAGGTCCTCGGTGCCGTCGTTGATCACGCTGTGCTGCTTGGATGCGGGCACCTTGACGAACGAACCCGCCTCTACCTCCCACACGTCATCCTCGATCTGCACCTTGCAGCGGCCGCTGAGGAAGTAGAACGCGTGGTTGTAGGTATGGCTGTGTGGGGACGATCCACCACCCGGGCCGAACTTGGTCAATTGGGCGCTGAAGAGGCTTGAATAATCGTCGTCGACCAACTCGTTACTGAGCCAGAATTTCGGTCCGAGTTCAGTCTGGTGCCAGACAATGTCTTCGGGTGTCAGTACGTATTCGGTTGCCTTGTCGCCGTTGCTCATTGGCGTCTCCATCCACGTGGGTCGCCAACACGTCTTGGTGCCCAGATTCAATAGATGAAGTATATAACCAATATATCTAGCGTGTATAGATGCGCATGCGCAACTAACTGGTGACGCTGCTCACGGTCGCGGTTGGCTTGGCAGGTGCGTTGACGCCGCGTTGACTTTGCGGATTTGGCGGAGAAGTACGAGAGGACTCTCAATGAAGATGTCAAGCCGCCGACTGTGTGATTGGGGGTGAGTCGGGTTGCCAGGTGCGGTTGTCACGGATGAGCGCGTAGAGGACGTTGGTGCGGCGTCGCGCCAGGCAGATGGTGGCCGCGATCGGTCGTTTTCCTTCGTTCCGTTTGCGCTGGTAATAGGCCTTGGAAAGCGGGTCGCAGCGGATGGCGGTGAGCGCGGACATGTACATGACCCGGCGCAGTCGTCGGCTGTAGCGCTTCGGAGTGTGCAGGCGTCCAGTGCGTTTCCCCGAGTCGCGAGAGACCGGGGCCAGCCCGGCCCACGCCGCGAGTTGGTCAGCCGACTCGATCAGGGCGGGGTCACCAACAGCGGCCAGGAATTCGGCGCCGAGCCGAAATCCCATGCCGGGCATGCTGGTGATTACTTCAGCAAGTGGATGGCGGCGAAATCGGCCCTCGATGTCGGCGTCGGTGGTCTTGATGCGTTCATCGAGGGAGATCACCTCCTGGGCCAGTTGTGCGACCAGCCCAGCGGCGACTTCTTCGCCCGGCAGGCGCACCGTCTGGGTCTTCGCCGCAGCCACGGCCGCCGCTGCGATTGCAGCGGCGTTACGCACCCCGGCATCGGCCAGCACCCGCGTCAGCCGCGAAAGGCCGCTCTGCCGAATGGCTTTCGGACGCTGGTAGCGCGCCAGCAGCACCACCCAACCACGATCCTGGGTCAGCTGAGCTGCTCGCTCCAGGGCCGGGCAGACCGCTACCAGCTGTTGACGCAGCCGGTTGATGGTGCGGGTGCGATCAGCCACCAGATCAGTCCGATGGGCGGTCAGCATCCGCAGTTCGGTGATCACGTCATCGCCGGGGTGCAGCACCGGCAGATCGGCACCGCGCATCCGGGATTGATCGGCGATCACCCGCGCGTCCTTGGCGTCGGTCTTGGCCTCCCCGCCGCGGTAGGTCGCCGAGGCCTGCCACACCTGGCGGCCCGCCAGATAGCGCACCGACTTGCCGGCATCGGCGAGCACCGTCAACAACAGGGTGGCGTAGACGGTGGTCAGATCCACTGTCCAAGACACCTGCCCACCGAGCTTGTCCACATCGGAAACAAGTCCACGGATCTGTTGCTCGTCGTTGACGAACTTTCGGGAAAGCACCACCGCACCGTGGTCATCGACCACGCACACCCAGTGATGCTCCTTGCCGACGTCCACACCAGCCCACAACTGGACCGCAGTCATCTCGCCTCTATTCGCTTGTCTGCCAACATGTTCCCCACGGACCACCCCGCCAGCATTTCCTTAAACAAGCGATCACATCGCAGATCTCAATCAGCGGCCAGAGAAGTCCAAGCGGGTCGGGCGGCCAGTCCTCTCAAGCCGCACCATCAAGCCGGCAACACACCAACAACCTCACCCGACCCGCCCGGGTCACAGCACAACGTAACAACACGAAGTAACTGCACCTACGAACTTAAGGACACCGCCAAAAGTGCAGTCTCAATCGGGGTTTGCTTGGCAAGCGCGTTGACTTTGCGGATTTGGCGGAGAAGTACGAGAAGAGGCCGCCAAAAGTGCAGGGTCAACGGCAAGGGAGCCGGGCGCTTAGCTCAGGCGCCGAGAAGCGTCCTCGGGGATCATGTCCTTGTCGAATCCCAGGACCTGCCAAATTCGCTTCACAATCGGCGGTGCACCGGTCAGTCGAATGCGCGGCCGGTTTGCCGTTGCGACCTGGCCGGCATGCGCCAGGGCAGCAGCGCCGCGAGCGCAGATGTAGGACAGGTCGCTCACATCGAGGTTGACCGGACCATCCGGCAGGACCTCGAGTGCTTCCGCCAGGGCCCGAACGCCGAAGGCGTCGACTTCGCCGCCCAACACCGTCTTCGAGGGCTGGCAGAACAGGCCGAAAGGGGTTGAGGTAGTCGCCGGACCGTGGCGCAGCGGGTGCACGACCATGACTGCCTCCGGCTGATTGCCGACGACGCCGACGTCGTAGGCGCACAACGCGGACAATGGGTTGCCCTCGGCCATCCAGGCATCCGCTGTGTGCTCCCAATGGGCATGGCTGGCTCGACGAGCCGGATCGGCGATCAGGGGAGTGATGTCGCAGAACACCCGAATGCCGGTGAAGCCGTCGGCCAGCGCCCGCTTGACCTGGCCGGCATACAGCGCCAGCTGTGCGTCGGCGTCAATCGGCTTGGACATGTCGTACACCTGATCGTGGCTGAAGGCTGCTACCTGTTCGGCGACCCGTGCGTCGGCCGCCGCGAGGGCGGCAAGTAGCTCGGCGCCGCCGTCGGGGTCGGTCGTGACCATGGCCAGGCGTTGCCCGATACGGGCGCCTTCTACCAGCCACTCGACCGCTGCGGCGTCACGCTCGGATTTCGTCGAATACGCCAAGCACGCGTGATCACATTTGCCGGCTGCACGAGCGCTTTCGAATATCCCCGAGGCCCTCACAGCAGCGGCCCGGTCGCCCGTCATGAGCAGATCATAGGGCGTTAGAGAAGATCCTGTTGTGCAAATCGCACATTAGTGTCCATCGGTCACTGTTTGGGGTGTGTGCAATCGAAGCCACACGCGAAACTGAGGTCGCCGAGCAGACGCAAACTCGTACGGAAAACGCCGCCGCAGTGCAAGTTTGCGTCTGCTCGCGGCTAGCTGAGCGGCGTGGTGTCGACGGTCATCCAGCGGTACAGCGGCAACGACGCCAATATCGCCTCCAGGTCCCGAACGTCGCGTGCGCTCCACAGGCCGACGGACTGCCACAAACCGGGCTGGATCGGAGGTGTCCACAGTCGAACCAGCAGACCGGCCTGCGCCAGGGCCTGATTGCAGATCGCCTCCCGCACCTTGAGGTCGTCGATAGTCCGTCCCGAAGTGCCAGGCGGAACCGTAATCGTCGTCCTGGTGAGGAATTCCGCCGCTTCCTGACCCCGCTCCGCACCAGGGTCATCGGGATGCCACGACAACGGGGTGATCTCGTAGGAGCGCCACATGTGTAGGGGCATCGAGGCGAGGGCCTTGTCCAGCAAGCCGTGCTCGTCGGCCGTGAGCAAGCCGAACGTGCGTCCGTCCGACGCGGCCGGGTGCCAGAGGCGCACTATCGTTCCCTCGGCGGCGAGTTCGCGGACCCGTACTGCCTCGCGTGCGTGAATGTCCTGCATGGCGGCCGGCGGCGTCCCCGCGGGAACGTGTGCCTTCATTTCGACGAGATATTCCATGATCGTGACCTTCCAAGCCCCTTCACTAACCCGAAATTCGTTCAGTGCCCGGCACTTTGGCCGCCGTCGACATGCAAGATTTCGCCCGTGACGAACGGGGCGGTTTCCAGGTACACGATGGCGTTGACCGCATCCTCGATCTCCCCCAAGCGGCCGACGGGGTGCAGCGCGGCCAGGGTGTCGTAGACGTCAGGCGAGTGCATGGGAGTGCGGATCGTGCCCAGTCCGATCGCGTTGACCCGGATCCCGCGGGTGGCGTACTCGACCGCCAGCCCTTTGGTGACGGCGTTGATGCCCCCCTTGGTCAGCGCCGCCAGGCCAGCGGGGACCGCGGAACTGGCGTGGTCGACCAGGCTGGTCGACAGATTGATCACGTGCCCGCCGCCGTCGCGGTTCAGCATGGCGGCGAGGGCGCTGCGGGTTACCTCGAAAAACCCGCGCAGGTTCACTCCCGTCACCGTGTCGTAGTCGTCGTCGGTGTACTCGGTGAACGGCTTGGAGACAAAAATGCCGGCGTTGTTGATCAGGGTGTCGATCCGGCCGAAGCGGTTCAGCGCCGCGTCGACGATCCGGGCACCCGCGCCGGGCTGGGACACATCGGCCCGCACGGCAAGCACCTCGGGGTCGTCGAAGTCGGCGATGGAACGGGCGACCGCCACCACGGCGTAACCCAGTTTGCGGTAGGCGGGGACCAGGGCGGCGCCGATGCCCTGGGAGGCCCCGGTGATGACCACTACTTTCGGCCGCTGACTCATGGAACGCCCTTTCACGCAGCTTGTGCTTCGCTGTAACCAATCCGGGCGCCCAACGCATCCATCTGCTCGATTGAAGTTGCCTCTCAATTGATAGGCACAGCCTCTTACCGCACTACGATGGGTCAGTGGAGCTGCGTCAGCTGCGCTACTTCGTCGCCGTCGCCGAAGAACTGCACTTCGGTCGGGCAGCCGAGCGGCTGCACATCGCGGGTCCGTCGCTCTCTCAGCAGATCAAGGCTCTCGAGCGCGACCTCAAGCTGCAGCTCTTTCACCGCAACCGCCGCGAGGTGGTCCTGACCGCTTCCGGAGCCGCCCTGCTACCCAAAGTCCGAGAATTGCTGGCCAGTGCTGACGAGTTGCGCACCCAGGCGAACGGGCTGACCGACAGCCAGCCGGTGCGCATTGGGTACGTGAACTGGCGTCCGCCCGATCTGGTCGAGCGCACCTCCGGCGTCGCTCAACTCCGCGTCGACACCTGGGTGCTGCCCTCGCACACGCAGGCGACGCGGGTCGCCGAGCGCGCCCTTGACCTCGCAATTTGCTGGGTGCGGCGCCGCGACCTCGATGAGCAGCAGCTGGACGCGCGGCTGATCGGTGCCGACCTGCTCTATGCGGTGGCTCCCGGTTCGGACGCATCCCCGGTCGCGGCCAAAGACGTCCTGGTGCTGCTCGATTCGGACGAGTCGTCGTGGGCATCCTGGAATTGGTTCGCCGAGCAGTTTGCTAGCGATACCGGCGCCCGGAGCGAGCGCTGTGCGGACGGTGGCGTCACCGGCACCGCGTTTTTTGCTCACGTTCGGCGGTTCGGTGGCCCGGTGCTGAACAATGCCAGGGATCAGAACAAGCCGTTGCCGACGGGTTTGGTGCGACGCCCGATCGTGCACCCGCAACCGTTTTGGACGTGGTCGCTGGTGTCTCGCCGCGACGAGCGGCGCCCGAGCGTGGTCGCCGTCATCAACGCACTCACCCAAGGCGGCAACCCGGAGTTGTACAAGCGCCTCCACCACGAGTCCGCGTGGCTGCCTGAAGACGACCCCTACCTGCACTGACCGATTTGGCGCGCTAAATTCGAGTCGCTGACGGCCGCAAGACGGCGGCCGACGACTGCAGGGGTGCACACGGGGTAGAAGGTGTGCAAAACGCAGATAGGGTGCGAAAGGGAAAAGTCATGAACGCGAGTGTCGAGCAGTTGGAGTTTCAGGCCGAGGCCCGACAGTTGCTGGACTTGATGGTCCACTCGGTCTACTCCAACAAAGACTCATTCCTACGGGAGCTGATCTCCAACGCTTCGGATGCGTTGGACAAGGTGCGCCTCGAGGCGCTCCGCAACAAGGACCTGGACGTAGACACGTCCGACCTGCACATCGAACTCGAGGTAGACAAAGAGGCGCGCACACTCACCGTCCGCGACAACGGCATTGGGATGACGCGCGACGAGGTGGTGGACCTCATCGGCACGTTGGCCAAATCGGGCACCGCCGAGGTGCGTCAGCAACTCAAGGAAGCCAAGAACCAGGCCGCGTCGGAAGAACTGATCGGGCAGTTCGGTATCGGCTTCTACTCGAGCTTCATGGTCGCCGACAAGGTCGAACTGGTGACACGGAAAGCCGGGCAGACCGAGGGCACCCGGTGGGAGTCCAGCGGTGAGGGCACTTACACGATCGAATCCGTCGAGGGTGCGCCGCAGGGCACCTCGGTGACTTTGCACCTTAAGCCCGAGGACTCCGAGGACGAGCTGCACGACTACACGGCCGAGTGGAAGATCAGAAGCCTGGTCAAGCAGTACTCCGACTTCATCGCTTTCCCGATCCGTATGCAGGTGGAGCGGCGCAAGCAGGTACCGGTCGAGGAAGGCTCCGAAGAGACCCGCGAAGAGGTGACCGTCGAAACCGAGACGATCAACTCGATGAAGGCGCTGTGGGCTCGGCCCAAGGACGAAGTCAGCGAAGACGAATACAAGGAGTTCTACAAGCACATCGCCCACGCCTGGGACGACCCGCTGGAAATCATCGCGATGAAGGCGGAGGGCACTTTCGAATACCAGGCCCTGCTGTTCATCCCGTCGCACGCCCCGTTCGATCTGTTCGACCGGGACGCCAAGGTCGGTGTGCACCTCTACGTCAAGCGCGTGTTCATCATGGGCGACTGCGACCAACTGATGCCCGAGTACTTGCGCTTCATCAAGGGTGTGGTCGACGCGCAGGACTTGTCGCTCAACGTTTCCCGGGAAATCCTGCAGCAAGACCGTCAGATCAAGGCCATCCGCCGCCGGCTGACCAAGAAGGTCCTTTCGACCATCAAGGAGATGCAATCCTCGCGGCCCGAGGACTACAAGAAGTTCTGGACCCAGTTCGGCAGGGTCGTCAAAGAGGGCCTGTTGTCAGATATCGACAACCGGGAGACCCTGCTGCAGATCTCGTCGTTCGTCTCCACGCACAGCGAGGAGGAACCCACCACGCTGGCCCAGTACGTCGAGCGGATGAAGGAAGGGCAGGAAAAGATCTTCTACGCGACCGGCGAGTCGCGCCAACAGATCCTCAACTCGCCGCATCTCGAGGCGTTCAAGGCCAAGGGCTACGAGGTGCTGCTGCTCACCGACCCGGTCGACGAGGTCTGGGTGGGCATGGTGCCCGACTACGAGGGCAAACCGCTGCAGTCGGTAGCCAAGGGCGAGGTGGACCTGACCTCGGACGAGGAAAGCAGCGAAGCCGAACGCGAGGAGCAGGAAAAGGAATTCGCCGATCTGCTGACCTGGTTGAAGGAGACCCTGAGCGAGCACGTCAAGGAAGTGCGGTTGTCCACCCGCCTGACCGAGTCGCCGGCCTGCCTGATCACCGATGCCTTCGGGATGACCCCGGCGCTGGCGCGCATCTACCGGGCTTCCGGACAGGAAGTTCCGGTCGGCAAGCGGATTCTGGAACTCAACCCGAACCATCCGCTCATCAAGGGTCTACGTCAGGCGCACCAGGACCGGCCCGATGATGCCTCCGTGGCTGAGGCGGCTGAATTGCTCTACGGCACAGCACTTCTCGCCGAAGGCGGGGCGCTCGACGATCCGGCGAGGTTCGCCGGACTGCTCGCGGACCGCTTGACGCGCAGCCTGTAGAGAACGCGTAGAGAAACGCCGTGCGCGTGGCCGCAGGCGCCGCCGTGTGGATCGCGGCGGCCCTCGGCTACCTCATCGCGGAGGCGGTGGCCGCGGCCGCGATCGGCCCCCAGTACAACTACCTGATCGACTACATCAGCTCGCTTGGCGTGCCGGCGCGGTCGCCGCGCGCCGCAGCCATGAATGCGGCCTTCTGTTGGCAGGGAACGCTTTTCCTGCTAGGCACTCTGCTGGTGGGCCCCGCGGCCAGTCACCGCACGCGTTACCAGGCCGCCTTTGTGTTGTTCGCGACGGCTAACGCCGTCGGCAACATCCTCGTCGCCGTCGTCCATAGCGGCTCGGGGGCTTGGGTGCACGGGTTGGGCGCCCTGCTGGCCATCGCCGGTGGCAACGCCGCGATAGTGGCAGGATCGACTTCCTTGTCGAAATCCATTGGTGCGCCTTGGTATCGCGTCGTTTCGTGGTTGCTGGCCGGGGCCGGGTACGCGGGACTGACGTTGTTCGTGTTGGGCGCCAACAATGTTGGGCTTTGGGAACGGATCAGCGTGTACTCGATCCTGCTGTGGCAGACGCTGACGGCAATCCTGCTGCTGTGCGCAGTTAGAGCAGTTAGAAAGGAAGCTTCTCGCGGACCATGTCGGTGAACACGCGGCGCGCGGGCACCGGGTGGAACGCACGGGCGGCGTCGGTGAGCGCGTCGCGGGCCTCAGCGCTCAACTCGATGTCGGCTGCGGCGACATTGAACTCGAGCTGTTCGACGCTGGAGGCCCCGGGAATGGCGACCACGCCCGGCAGGCTGATCAGCCAAGCCAGCGCCACCTGGGCCGGTTTGGCATCGACGCTCGCCGCGACGTCACGCATCGTCTGCAGCAGCGGCTCGATGCGGCGCAGGTTTTCGGTGCCGAACAGCGGGTTGGCCAGCCGGACGTCACCGGGTCGGTTGTCGACTCCGTACTTGCCGCCCAGCAAGCCCTGCGCCAGCGGGCTGTAGGCGATCACGATGCGGTTCTCACGCTCGGCGAACGGAACCAGATCGTCCAGAGCCTCGGGGCGTGCCAGCGAGAACTGGACCTGGTTGCTGATCACCGGGCGACCCAGCGCTGCGTCCGCTTTCCGCCAGCGAGCGAGCGAATAGTTGGACACGCCTGCCGCGCCGATCAACCCTTCATCCAGCAGGTCGCGCATCCCCGGCATGATCACCGAATCGGGAACCACGGGGTTGGGCTGGTGAATCTGGTACAGCGGGATCCGGTCGAGTTGCAACCGCTTGGCGCTGGCGCGTGCTCGCTGCTTGACGACGGCGGGGAACGGTGCGACGGGAAAGACCTTGCTCGCCACCGCGACCTCGGTGCGCTTGTCCCCAAGCGCTTCGGCCAGAATTCGCTCGCTCTTGCCCAGCCCGTACACCTCGGCGGTATCGAACAACGTCACGCCCAACGCAAGGGCCCGACGGACGATGTCGCGGGCCGCCCCTTCGGCATAGGCGTCCCCGTAGCCCCACTCGCGGGAGCCGAACTGCCATGTGCCGAGTCCGATTCGGCTGACTTTTCCGACCCCGTCGACGTCCAAGAATTTCATGACTCCACCGTAGTCGGCGCGCGGCGCCTCAGCTCGTTGGTGGCGGCGCCGGCTGGTCGAAGGCCTCGGCGTACAAGCGCTGTTCTGCCTGGCGTACCCGGCGGTGGGTGAAGGCCAGCCAACCCAAGCCGCCGGTACCGGCGACAAGGGCCACAACCACAGCGACTGTGCCCGCAATTGCGTCGCCCGTCGCCAACAGGTACAGGCCCACGATGAGGGTGATGACACCGATAGCTACCGCAACCAGGCCGGGTGCGTTGGAGCCGTTCTTCAGTGTTTCGCCGGCATGCTTTCGGGTGGTCCGGTGGTGATCTACCGGGTCGGTCTTCAGGTAGTCCGTATTCAGGTAGTCCATAGTCTCTCCTCGTGAAAAATGCTGGGACTCACATCGCGCTGGCCTCTGGTGGATCGCGGCACGTCAATGTGCATTTCGCGGCGTAAAAAAATCACGAAAAAGCACGGGACACCGCGCTTTGTAGTACCCGCTGCCGGCGGCGCTAAACGCTCCGACCAGCGCTTATGCTGCACGTCACCATGTTTGGTGCCCACGGTGCTCGGGTAGCCGCCAATGAGTGCGCGTACTACAGCCCAACGCGCGAAACCCAACCCCTGAACGGGAGGACGCATGGCTAAGAGCACAATCCAGTCGCCCGACGACGTTGTCGAATTTCTGGTACACCAGCACCAACAGATCGAGTCGCTGTTCGACAAGACGCTGGCCGCATCGGGCAAGCAACGAGAAGAAGCCTTCATCGAACTCCGACGGCTACTCGCCGTGCACGAGACCGCCGAGGAAGAAATCGTTCACCCTCGGGTCAAGCGGAAGATCGACAACGGCGACGCCGTGGTCAAACCGCGGCTCGAGGAGGAGCACGAGGCAAAGATCCGGCTGAAGCAGCTGGAAAAGCTAGATGTCGACAGCGCCGTGTTCACCAACCAACTGGCCGAGCTTCGTGACGCCGTTCTTGCTCATGCCCAGCACGAAGAGCGCGAAGAATTCACCAAGCTGGCCGAGCAGTTGAGTAACGACGAGCTGGAAAGGATGGGACGCGCGGCCAAACTCGCCGAAGCGGTCGCGCCGACCCGCCCGCACGCAGGCGTCGAGTCGCAGACGGCGAATCTCGTCGCAGGTCCGTTCGCGGCGATGCTGGACCGGGCTCGGGACACCATCGTCGGCAAGGGCTGATTAGCGGCCTGACATGCTGTAACGGGGCGCCACGGCAGTGGCGCCCCGTTCTCGATTCGCCGCGGCGGTGTGCGATGCTCGGCGGCGGAGGTCGATATGTCGAACACAGTGGTGGTCGGAGCCTCGAGCGGGTTGGGGCGCTGCATTGCTATCAGCTTGGCCCAACGCGGAGATCGCGTTGCGCTGCTGGCCCGGCGCCGCGAGCGCATCGAGGCCGCCGCCCAGGAAGCGGGACCGGACGCCGTCGCCGTCGAGTGCGACATCACTGACGAAGCATCCTGTCGATCGGCGATCGACGCGACGGCTGAACATCTCGGTGGTATCGACAACGTCGTGTACGCACCGGCCATAAGCCCCCTCGCGCCGCTGGCCAACACCGATGCCGCAACCTGGCGCAGTGTCTTCGACACCAACGTGATCGGCGCATCCTTGGTGACGGCGGCGGCGCTGCCGCACCTCCTTGCCTCGGCCGCCCCGAAGGCCGTCTACTTGTCCTCCCCGGTTGGTAGCGCCGGGCCGGTGTGGCCCGGACTCGGCGCATACGGGGTCAGCAAAGCGGCGCTGGAGCGGCTCGTCGAATCATGGCAAGCCGAACATCCCGAGATCGGATTTACCACCCTCATCGCGGGCGAGTGCGCGGGCGGTGAGGGCGACGCACAGACCGGGATGAGCGCCGGCTGGGATCGCGAGTTGGCCATGCAGTTCTACCCGCAGTGGGTGGCGCGAGGGTGCATGCCCGGCACGCTGATGCCGATCGAGGACCTGGTCGAGGTGGTGCACACCATCCTGCGCAGGAACGCAACGACGTCGATGCCGGTCGTCATTGCCCGTGGCGCGCCCGCTGCTCCGGCGTCGGCTCAGCAACACGGGCAGCGCTGAGCGCGGGCCATCCCCCTAACTACCCGGCCCGGCCACGAAGCAGCGGCCCGCAGCCGTGTCGAAAAACACTTGTGCCACAACGGATTTGTCGATGGCGGGAAACTCAAAGCGGTGTACCTGTTGACCGGCCGCGATGTCGGCTTCCTGGGTTTGCGTGGTGCCGTCTGTCTTACGCACCACCGCGGTCACCTTCTCGGCCTGCGACAAGTTTTGCGGTTCATGGAAATACCACACTTCAATGCCGCCGTCCGTGGCCGCTTGCCAGCCGTCGGAGTAGAAGCACGGCGGATTGCCTTGGGCGTCCGGGGGAGGTGGTTCGCAAATCGGCAAACCCGTGCACGCCGGCGTGCTGGTCGTTGGCGACGCGGTGGTGCTGACAACGGGGGAGACGGAGCCGCCGGCGGTTGGCATAGCGGAACCCGCGGTTGAGCTCGCTGTGGCGGCCTGCGGCGACGTCGGGTGCTGTGACACGCATCCCGTGACACTTGCCAAGCCCATCACCATAAGCGCCAACAAGCGGATCCGTGTCGACATCGAATTCCTTTCAGCGCAGGTCGCGATGCGTGTCAGCGTAGGGTAACCGGTTGGACCGGTTGGCTGAAGGGTGAAACTCTTTGTTTGCCAACGCCGCTGCGAGGCCAGGGCTATAGCCTCTTGGCGCAGGGGACCAAAGGCCCTGCCAAATCATCGGCGATGCCAATAGCGTTGCTACTGCGTCAGCCAATCGCGCCCAATCGAAGTCGACTCGGAGTCCACGATGAACGAAATATCCACGCCTCCTTCGATCATTGTGGGCATCGACGGTTCCCGGGCGGCCATTCAGGCGGCACTGTGGGCGGTCGATGAGGCGGTCAGCCGTGACATCCCCTTGCGCCTGCTCTATGCGATCGAGCCGGAAATCGCGAAAGTCCCGCCGGACCGGGCGGCACGCAAACTGGCCATCGCGGAAAACGCGGTCCGCTATGCCTTCACCGCTCTCGAAGCCTCCGAAAAACCGGTCAAGATCGAAGTGGAAGTCGTCCAGGATAGGGCGATCACTGCGTTGATCCGGGCTTCGGCCTCGGCCGAGATGGTGTGTGTCGGCGCGGTCGGCTTGCACCACATCCGTCCAGACCGGATGGGTTCCACCGCCGCTGCTCTAGCTGTGTCGGCGCATTGTCCAGTGGCGATTATTCGAGGTGACAACCGTCGAACGGGGCGGCAGGCACGCTGGGTCGTCGTGGACGCAGAGGGGTCCGGCGACACCGACGTTGCGCTGGAAGCCGCGTTCGAGGAGGCGCAGCTGCGCAACGCTCCGCTTCGGGCGGTGGCCCGATCGGTAAATGGCGACAGCGATTGCCGAATCGAGGTGGCGTTGGATCGCCGACTGGAACGTTGCAGGCAAAGCCACCCGGATGTCCGGGTGGAGTCTGCGGCGCTGCGTTGCGGCCTGCTGACCTACCTGGAGAAGAACGGCCGATCGGTACAGCTAGTGGTGGTCAGCGCGCGCAACCGAGAACATGTCGAGCAGCTCGTGGGACCGATGGGCAATTCCGTTCTGCACGGCGCCGGGTGCTCGGTGCTGGTCGTCGATCACCAGCATTCGTGAGACGGCTCGGATAAGTCAGCCGGGGAACCGGACGGTGGTACCCGGCTTGAGCTGAACGAGTCGACCGCGGCATTCCACTGCCACTTCGACACCCTGGGCGCCGCGCGGGTCCACACTGATGATCGCCCCTTTGCCGCTGACCCGCAGGTGTAGATGCAGACCGCGGTAGTGGATCGGAAATGCCAGGACGCCAAGCTTTTTCGGCCAATTCGGCGACAAGACAATGCGGTCCCCGCGGGTTTCCAGACCGGTGAAGCACCGTTGTATCAGGTCCACACTGCCGGCCATGGCCGCCAGGTGGACGCCTTCCGCCGTTGTGCCGCCCTGGGTGTCGCAAACGTCGGACTCGAGCACCTCTTGGAAGAACTCCAACGCGCGATTACGATTGCCACGGGCGAGCACCCAGGTGTGCACGACGCCGCTCAACGTCGACCCGTGCGAGGTGCGCGCCAGGTAGTACTCGACGGTCCTCGGGATCTGGTCGGGTGTGAACCGGTAGCCGAGCCGGTCGAGCAACTCACGCAACTCATCCGACGACAACAGGTAAAGCAGCATCAGCACATCTGCTTGCTTTGACGCCTTGTAGCGGTTGACGTCGTCGCCCTCGGCCTCCAGGATGCGATCGAGGCGTTGAATGTTGCCGTACTTGTGCCGGTAGCCGTCCCAATCCAATTCGTCCAGCTGGTCGTATCCCTCGAATTGGCTGATGACACCGTCATGGAACGGGACGAACATCCGCCGGCTCACGTCGTCCCAGTGCGCAAGTTCCTCGCTGTGCAGTCCGAGTTTCTCTAAGAGGTCGATTCGATTAGGCAGCGGCAGTCGGCCCAGTGCGTCCAGGGCCCGGATGATCACCCAGACCGCCATCACGTTGGTGTAGGCGTTGTTGTCGACGCCGTCGTACGGTGCGGAAGGGTAGCCCGAGTGGAACTCGTCGGGCCCGATGACGCCGCGGATGCTGTAGCGACCGCGATCTTCGTCGTAGGTGGCTCGACTCACCCAGAAGCGTGCGATTTCGGCCAGCATCTCCGCGCCGTAGTCGATCAGATAGGCCAGATCCCCGGTGACTTGATAGAACTTCCACGCGTTGTAGGCGACGGCGATACCGATGTGATGCGCACGGGCGCTCGCGTCGGGGTTCCATCGGCCGCTGCGTGGATTGAGGTGCAGGCGTTGGCTTTCCTCGCGCCCATCGCTGCCCGATTGCCACGGGAACATCGCCCCGGAATACCCCGCCGCTTTGGCGAGGTGACGCGCCTCGGTTAGCCGCCGGTAACGGTAGCCGAGCAGGGCGCGCGTGACCATGGGCAAGCGCAGGTTGAGGACGGGGAAGATGAACAGCTCGTCCCAGAAGATGTGACCCCGGTATGCCTCACCGTGAAGTCCGCGAGCCGGCACCCCGACGTCGAGGTCGGCGCAGTGGGGCGACACCGTCACCAACAGATGCAGCAGATGCAGGCGCAGGATGCGTAATTCGTCTGCGAAGTCTTCCAACTCGATCGACAGGCGCTCCCACAGATGCGACCACTCGATCAGGTGCCCCGCGCGGAGTTCGTCATATCTGCCCAGTCGGCCCAGCCAGCGCTCGGCATCGACCGCGGGTTCGGACGTCGCAACATCGCGGCCGGTAAACAGGGTCACGACCTTCTCCACCGTCAACGTCGCACCGGCTGCGACCTGCACGGTGATGTCGTGGCCGACTTCTGCCTCCTGCGCGACCAGACGGTAGGTAGCCGGGACGGGTTTTCCGTCCTGCCACACGGTATTTCGCGCCGCCATGGCAATGGGAACTCGTGATTGGTTCGTCGAAACTGCCAGCAGCACAGAGTTGTCCGAAATTTCCCGGGTGCGCACCAACTCCAAGTGATTGCTGGATAGGTCCCGGTACCGCTCGACTAGCGAGTTGGTGACGTTGCCGTCCAGCGTCGAGCGGATCTCGATCGTCCCTGACCAATCCTCGGGGCTAATCGTGGTCGTGAGGGCGGCGACGTGAGGCATGTGCATGGCAACGAACCGTTGCTGGGTAAGCGAACTGGTGCGTCCGGCGTCATCGCGGAAGCGCACCTCCCGGGTCAGGACCGCGCCCCGGAGGTCGAGAACCTGCCGATAGGACAGCAGCTCGACGGAGTCGATGTCGAACCAGCTGCCGCCGTCCACCCGGAAGGTGAGGGCAAGCCAGTTGGGCAGGTTCACCAAACTCTCGTTGTCGATGGTGATGCCGTCGACGTCGTCGAAAAGGCGGTTGAAGATGCCGGCGGCATAGGTGCCGGGGTAGTGAAACGCTCCGGCTTTGGACTCGGGTGCGGCGCCGCGGGTGGCGAAGTATCCATTTCCCAGCGTGCACAGCGCCTCACGAAGCTTCTCGGCCTCGGGATCGTATCCCTCATAAGTGAATTCCCAAGACTTGGCCAACGTCTGGTGCTTGTATGCCAACCAATTCGATCCGCGCCGGATGAAATCGACTACTGCCTCTGGACTCTCGAGGTAAAACTGTGCCGCCGACGGGCGATCGCCATCCTCGGAATGCCGCACGACAATTCCGATGCCGTCGAATCGAACTGCGTCAAAAGCATCTTCGTCGGTGAGGTCGTCGCCGATGTAGACCGGCAGCATCGAATGGTTCGGGTCGATGCGGGCACGGATCCAGGCCAGTGTTGCGCCTTTGTCCCAGTCAATGTCTGGTCGCAGCTCTATGACTTTGCGGCCGTTGGTGACTCTGAGGCCGTTTTCTTGTCCGAATCGGATTGTGGCAGAGATAATTTCGCTGACGTACTCCGGTGGGACCTCCCGGTAGTGTAGTGCGACCGCGAAGCGTTTGTGCTCCACCCGCAGGCCGGGAATCGCCGCCAGGCTCTCGGCCAGCTCGGCCGCCGCACGTTTGAGGACATCGACCGCGGCGGCGGCCGCCTCGTTCTGGTGATAGGTGCCGTCGGGTCCGGTCAGCTCAAAACCGTGGCTACCCGCAAACCAGATGTTGTCCACCGGTACTCGGGAGCGAATGTCGGCGAGGTCGCGGCCGCTCAGGATGGCCACGGGGCCCTGGGCCGCCGCGCTTTTCAGCGCCTCCACGGCTCCCTCGACGAGCGTGGCGGCACCTGGATCGGGAACGATGTTGGACAGGGTCCCGTCGTAGTCAAGAAACAGGATCGCTTCTCGGGCACCGAGAACGCCGACGATCTGACCGTAGGACTGCACCGCGTGGGGCAGATCCGACATCCGTCGATCTCCGGCACGCACGGCCACGTTGTCCAGGTCCGCAACCACGACGTCGGCGCGCAACTCTGGTCGGCGCTCAGCCTCAGCGGCGGCGCCGACGCCGATGACGAGTGCAAAGCCGCTATCGTTGGCCACCGCTACCTCGGTGCCGAGGCCGTCGATGACAACCGACCGCTCCGGACGAACACCGAGTTGGCTGGTCGCTTCGATGAGCACGGTGGAAGGCTCCCCTTCGATGCATCTACCGAAGAGGTGATCAATTCCGGCGGACTCCAAGAGCTGTTGGCCACCCGAGCGCAATACGTAAGCGGCCGTTGCGATCCCAACGTCGAGCAACTTGCGCGCCAGCTTGATCGTCGAGTCCAAAGTTTCAGTTGCGTCGGTCAACACAACGTCCAGGTTGAAGATCACGGCGTCGTGGTAGCGGGGGTCGAGCGTGACGGGTCGTGTCATGACGCTGCCAGTGCTTCGCGGGCGACGATGACCGGCACCTGGGCCAACAACACCACTGCCGAACTGACCGAACCCAGCAACATCCCGGCAAAACCGCCCTGGCCGTGACTGCCGACGACGACGAGTTGAGCCCACTGGGACGCGTCCACGAGTTGGTGAGCCGGGTCATCGCGTACGACTTGGCGGTGCACGGACACGTCGGGATATCGTTCGGCCCAGCCGGCGAGGCGCTCGGCGAGGATTTCGTCCTCGGAAGCCCGCAATTCCGACCATTTGGGCCCGGAGAGACTGATGATGTCGTCGAAGCAACCTAGCGGGTGCCACGCGTGCAAGGCCACCAGCTCCACCTCGCGGCGTGACGCCTCTTCGAACGCGATCGCGGTGGCCAGTTCCGACTCCGGCGATCCGTCAACCCCCAACAGCACCGGCGCCTCGCTGTCGTCTTTGATCTGGATGCCGTCATGGATCACCGCGACCGGGCACCGCGCGTGATGCACGAGTCCGGCGCTGATCGAACCTAGGTGACGGCCCCGCAACGTCCCGGTGCCAAGGCAACCCACCACCACCAAGTCGGCATCTCTAGACAGGTCGACGAGAGCGGGAACGGTTATCGCAGCGGGCATTTCGCAATTGATCTGGGCGGAGCCCCGCTGGCAGCTGTCGCCGGCGAGCTGCAGCGCTTCATCGATCACTTGCTGGCCGTGCTCGCGCTGTCGACGCATCCACTCCGGGATCGATGACGCGTCCAGCCATGACCCTGCCGTCGCCGGCACGACGTGGACCAAGGTCAGCGGAACGTCGCGCAATTCGGCGTCGCGCGCTGCCCACTGGACCGCAAGCTTGGCGCTCGACGAGCCGTCGACGCCGACGACGACGCCGGGGTGGGAATTGCGTTTGGACACGGGCATCTCCTCATATCTTCGACGTCAGACTGGCCAGGCTCAACGGTCGCCGGGCGCCTCACGGTAGAGGGCGGCACCGGCGGTGACACCCGCTGCAGCGGCGATCAGCAGAACTCGGGCGCCCGGCCGCAGCTTCTCGCCGGCACGACGGAGCGCCGCCACCAACGCGGCGGTATGCGCGCGCTCGTCGTCCGCGACGGTGATCCGGTCCGCCGGTACACCGAGTTCGGTGGCCAGCGCCGTCTGGAACGTCCGCCGGCCGGGCGCGGCGACGATGGTGTCGACGTCGGAAAGGTCAAGTGCGGCCTCCCGGAGGCACTTGCGGGCCGCCTGGGCACCCGCGGCGGCGAATTGCTCGTCCATCGCAGCTGAGCCACCGAAGCGGAGAACATTGCGTCCATCTTCGAGGCCGACTGTGGCGCGGAAGTTTTCACCGTCGTCGGGGATGTTCACCCAGTGCACGCGACCCAGCCCGAATTCATCGTCGGTCCAGGCACACGCCATCGCGGCCCCGGTGGGGGAGAACGGAAAATGCTCACTCATCCCGCGCCCCGGGTTCGCGTCACTGGCGACGATCAGGGCGCATTCGACGGTGCGCGACCGCAGGAATCCGTCGACGATCTGCAGCGCCGTGAGGACTCCGCAGCTTCCGTTCGACACGTCGAAGGAGAACGTGCCGTGCGCGTCGCTGTGCGGATCCTCGGCGTTGGCCCCGACGTCGTCCTGAATGAGTGCGGCGAGGGCGGGCTCCGCCAGGTTCTTGTCGCGGTAGATGCCGGTATTGATCAAGAGGTCGACGTCGTCGGGCGCGCGGCCGGCATTGTTCAGACAGGCTTTGGCTGCTGCGACGGCCAAGCGCAGCGCGCTGCGGCGGGTGTGCCAGCCCGCCTGGACCACGTCGAAGCGATCAATCACAGTGCCCATAGCGGCCCACCAAATCCTCGTCCACGGTGAGGAGAACGACACCGATCTCCAGGCCTGATGCCAAAGCAATAAGGGCGATGGTCTCGCCCGGCCGGATCCGTCCGGCTTCGAGTTCTTCCACGAGTGCCACGGTGTGGGTCGTCGACGCCGTATTCCCGTAGCGGTCGACGGTGATCACCGCGTCATGCTGCGGGCGGTCGCCGAATGTGGCGGACAACGCGGCCATTCCCTTGCGTATCGCGCGGGCTGAGGTTTGGTGCGTGATCACATGATCGATGTCATGCATGGCGATGCCGGCCGTTTCGAGCACTTCGTGTAACAGGAGGGGGGTGTTGGCGATCGCCGCCCGCTGGATCCCCCGCGCATCGGTGAACATCCGGGCACCGGGATCGTGCCCCTTCGGGTAGGCAAGGCACAGCCGGCTGTAGTCGGCGACCGTGGTGAACCCGGTGAGGCTGATGGCGCCGGACCCCGGTGTAGCGCGTTCCAACAGAAGTGCTGCCCCCGCATCGCCGAGCGTCAGGCAGGCGAGTTCCTTGCTCACGATGCTGCGGATGTGTTGGGCGGCGTTCTGGCCGAGCTGAGAGATGTACTCGCCGCTGACTACCAGCCCGCGCTCGACGGTTCCCTGCCGGATCCAGTTGTTGAGCACGGTGACTCCGGTCAGCATTCCGGCACAGGCGTTGGACACGTCGAATGTCACCGCGTTGTCGGCCCCGATCGCGCGAGCAACGGCACCGCTCATCGTCGGCTCCACCCACTGCGTCAACCCGTCGCGAAACTTCGTGATGCTGCAGTTGATCACCACATCGAGCGACGCGGCCGGTCGTTGCGCCTTCTCCAGGCAGTCGAGCGCCGCCGCGGTGGCAAGGCTGTAGGAGTCCTCGTCTCCGACCGAGACGCGTCGTTCGTGGATGCCGGTCAGGCGTTCCAGATCGATATGGGTGCGGTGCCGCGTGGACGACATCAGTTCGTCCGTCGTCAGCACGGTGCTGGGCAGATGTCGCCCGGCTCCGGCCAGTCGGGCACGAAACGGCGTCGGGGGTCCGTCACCCTCAATTACCAACCAATGCTTGGGCATCCGTCCCTCTCCTTCGCTCTCTTAGGATGAGTCGCCAACGAGGGGACCCACCAGAGCATTTGGGCCCTAACGCCAGATGTCGAAGGATGACCTGCGCCTCACGTCGAAGTGACTTAGGGCCCTTCGAATCAATCCGAGCGGTGGAACGTCAAGACTTCCGCCAGCGGCCGCCGCGGCGTCATGGGGGGCGGCTCGCCCAGCGCGGGTGCTTCGCCGACCCGAATCAAGAGTTGCGGCATGGCCGCCCGGCCGGTCAGGGTGGCGATGAGGTTGCGGCTGGACCATAGCTCGGTCAGTTGGGTCAGTGTGCATGTCGCCATGCCGGCCACGGTGCACTCCAACAGCACTGCGGACAACGCCTCACCGCATCGCAGAGCTTGTTCTCGGGCGTCCTTGTCGGTAGACAGCACTAGCAGTTTGGACTGGTCCGGCCCAGTGCCGGCATGTCCCGGGTGCTGCGGGCCGGCGGGGAATATGCGTCCGACGTCGACGCGATCACTTTCGTCCATCGACACCAGCGCGGTGCGCGGAATACCATCGGAGGTTTCGAAATGGCCGCTCCACCAATCTAATTCGTGATGGTACGAAGAGTCGTAACGGCGCAGCGACTCGGTGAGTTGGGATGCCCTGGCCACTTCCGGGCGCAGTTCGTCGGCCAACACATCAAGGTAAACCGGCCCGGTACCGACCACGTTGCTCAGCAGCGTCTCTAGCGGCTCCCAGTTCCTCGGTTCGGCGAACGGAAGTCGATTCGTGCGGCGCTGCCGCATTGCCTCGGCGCGACGACGCTGATCTTCGGTGATGGCGTCCGCCGGACGGAATTCGAATGACGCGAGATGGTCGGGATCGGCAGGATCGGGGAACCGTCGCACGTCGCTGGTCCAACCGGCCGCTGCCATCGCGACTCGCAGGTGGTCGAGCACTGCGCCGCAGCTGATGAGGGCCTCTCGCCCCAACTTGTCGGTGGAGTAGAGGATCCGATTGTGGTCAAGGTATAGGTGCAGGCTTGCGTCGTCAGCCACCCATCGCCAGGGCTGGCTGTTATGCAACGACGGGGCTCGGCATGCCAATTGCACCGCGGCCTTGAGCACCTCGGCATCGACCAACGTGTCCGGCATGATCATCCTCCAGTGGCTGGTGTTTCCATCGTGGAACACACCGGGGCGACACACCAGAGGAATTAGTCCTTAGCCCGGAGTCCTTAGCTGGTGCTTGAGTCGCGTCGGTGGATGAACACACCTTCGGCCGTCACCGTCGGGCCGTCGGCATCGCTGATGTTGCCCATCACGAAATTCTTTCGCCCGTCCACACTTTCGATGCGAGCCTCGGAGCGCAGCGGGCGCCGCAGCCGCGTTGCCCGGTGATATCGCAACGTCAATGTCCCGGTGTAGGCGGGTCGCCCAGCTTTGTGGGTGGGTGCCCCGAGCACGTGATCGAGGATCAGGGCGATGACGCCGCCGTGCACATGTCCGGGCGGGCCTTCATATGCCGCGCCGAGGGTGAATTCGGTCCAGACCGACCCGTCGTCGTTGTGGTGGATCACCAGCGGCGGCGCCGACGGGTTGCGGACCCCGATGACCGCATTGCCCGCGGCTACCGGTTGCCCATCGTCGACCGTGCGCTCACCGAACGATCCCGGCATCAGTGCGTTGCTGAGTTCGTTTGTGACGCTGTCGATCTTGGCGGCAGCGGCGGCGGCGATCTCCGGCGGTACCTCGGTGCGGATCGTCGCGTCGATCAAGCGCCGCACCGATACCGCCAGCGCCTCATAGCTCGACGGATCAATCGGATCAGTCATGTCCCAGCTTTCGTCGGTCGGGCATTGCGGCAATCGAATCCACCATGCCCGCGCCAGGCGAGTCAACTCGGCGTCCCGGCCAGCGGTCCGTCGCCCGCCATCCGCAGACCGGTGTTGTTAACCTGGCGAAATGGACCCTGCCAGCGAAAAGTCGGCGAAGCCTGCGCTCGCCTCCACCAGTTGGGCGCTGCTGGGCATGCTGTCCTATGAAGAGGAAGTCTCGGGCTACGACCTGAAGAAATGGATCGATTGGAGCGTCGACCTCTACTACTGGAGCCCGTCGTACAGCCAGATCTATACCGAGCTGAAGAAGCTGGAAAGTCTGGGTCTGGTGACCTCCCGTGTCGAGCGCGACGAGGGCACCCGCAGTCGGCGGCTGTACAAGATCACTCCGGCCGGTATGGAAGCGGTGACCAAGTGGACCAACGAGGCTCCCGTCGACCCGCCGGTGCTCAAGCACAGCATGCTGCTGCGCGTCACCTTCGGTCACCTCAGCACCCCGACGCGGCTCAAGGAGTTGCTGCAGGAACATGTGGCCTACGCCGAGGCCAGACATCGCAAGGCCGTCGAGGACGCCGAGGGCGCCGAGGCCCAACCTGCCTGGGCGTACTCCGTGATCGCCTTGCGCTGGGCCGCGAAGTACTACGCCGCCGAGCGTGAGTTCGCCCTGGAATTGATGAAGGACATCGACGAAGCCGAGGCGGTCATCGAAGAGGCCGCCAAGGGCGGCTTCGGCAGGCCTCGCCCCACACCGGGGTATTGGCGTGAGGTGGAGAAGCAGGTCGAGGCCAAGCGGATGGCGGACTAGCCGGCAGCGTCTTTGGCAGAGTCCTTGGCGGCTTCCGTGGCAGCCTCCTTGGCAGCCTCCTTGGAAGCGATGTAGCCGTACACCAAGCCTTGCGCGATCGTCGCGCCGGCGCCCGGGTATGTCGTGCCGAACGCATTGGCGGCGGTGTTGCCGATCGCGTAGAGCCCACCGATCACGGTCCCGTCCTCACGCAGCACGCGCGCTCGCTCGTCGGCCTTGAGCCCGCCGCAGGTACCCAGGTCGCTGAGCGCCATTCGCACCGCATAAAACGGAGACTTGGTCAGCGGACGCAGGTTCGGGTTCGGCGTGATGGTCGGGTCGCCGTAATAGCGGTCGTACGCGCTGCGGCCGCGGTCGAAGTCGGGATCTTCACCGGCGTAAGCGTTTTCGTTGAACCGGTTCATCGTCGAGGTGAAGTCGTGCACCGGCACTCCGATGCGGGCGCCCAATTCGGGGAGGGTGTCGGCCCGGGCCGCGATTCCGGCGTCATACCAGGACTGGGGGATCTTCATCCGCGGAAAGAGCTCGGCGCCAAAGACATAGCTGTTGCGGTACTGCTGATCGAAGATGATCCACATCGCTTCGACGGGGCTGCCGCTGCGCTCCAGCTCGAGCAGTCGCTGCCCGAAGGACATGTAGTCGGCCGCCTCGTTGGTGAAGCGCCGGCCATGTTGGTCCACGATCAGGCAACCCGGCAGCGACCGCTCGGCCAGCATCACCGCGGGTGCTTTGCCGGGCAGCGGGGCGATGGCCGGGAACCACCACGCCTGATCCATCAACGCAATGCCGGCACCCTGTTCCTGCGCCACCCGGATGCCGTCACCGGTGTTGGTGTCCGCGCCCAGGCTCAGGTTCGCGCCGAGTGATTCGGACTGGAACTTCCACCGCATGTCCATGCTGTGGTCGAACCCACCGGTGGCCAGCACTACACCGCGTCGGGCCGTAATGGTCACCTGGCGGCCGTCATGGTCCACGACCGCACCGCGCACCCGGTCGCGGTCACCCTCCAGGCGCAGCAGGGTGGTGTCGGTCCACACCGGGATGCCGGCGCGCAGCACCCCCGCGAACAGGGCAGCCGCCAGCGCCTGGCCGCCCGCCGCATAATGTCGGCCCACCAACATACCGCCGAGGCCCTGTGCGATTCGCTTGCCGAAGGTCGGAATTCCCTTGCGCGGCACTCGGGTTACCAGGTTCATCCACCGGTAGTCGGCGCCCGTGGTCGGTATCGCGAAGCCGGTCTCCATGATGCTGGGCCGTAGCCGTGAGCGGTAGGGGCCGAGGATCGAGGTGTCCAGGGGATGGCACTCGCAGGTGCGCCCGGCCGCGCTGCCGCCCGGCTCCTCCGGGTGGTAGTCCGAGTAGTCGCGGGCCCAGAAGAGCCGCATCGGCGTGGTGCGCCGGAGCATGTCGATCGCTGCGGGCACATGCTCGACGAATCCCGCCGACCGCGCCTTCGGTGCCGAACCGGCGACCACCGCGTCGAGGTAAGTGGTGGCCTTCGCCGCCGAGTCGTCGGGGCCCAGCACCGGGCTGGCGGGCAACCACAGCGCGCCGCCGGAGCGCGCGGTCGAGCCGCCCACGTACGACGACTTCTCCACGATCAGCACCGAAAGTCCAAGCTCGTGGGCGGTGAGTGCCGCGGCCATGCCCGTCCCCGAACCCACCACCAGCAGGTCTACGCACGTGTCGGCCACCGGAAGGCCGGCCGGAATCGTCGTGCTCTGTGCGCTCACAGCAGGGACGTTAGGCGGCCCGAGCGCGACAGCGGAAGAGTTTCCTGTTGAGTGGAACAGGTAATCCCCGCCACCCGGCGGATAGGCGTTGAATAGGTTGGTATGACGTCGCAACACGACGCCGAAGAGATTCGGCTCATCGAAGCGCAGGCGGTTCCCACCCGGTTCGCCCGCGGCTGGCATTGCCTTGGCCTCATTCGAGATTTCGGCGACGGTAAGCCGCACGCGGTCAACGCGTTCGGCCAGAAGCTTGTCGTTTTCCGTGGCGGCGACGGCAAGATCAACGTCCTGGACAGCTACTGCCGGCACATGGGCGGTGACCTGTCGCAGGGTGAGGTCAAAGGAAACGAAATCGCCTGTCCGTTCCACGATTGGCGGTGGGGCGGCGACGGTCGCTGCAAACTGGTGCCGTACGCGCGACGCACGCCGCGAATGGCGCGCACGGCCACTTGGACCACGCTGGAGCAAGACGGCATGTTGTTCGTCTGGAACGACCCAGAACACAACCCGCCGCCGCCGGATGTCGCCATTCCCCGCATCGAGGGCGCCGGCAGCGACGAGTGGACCGACTGGCACTGGTACACCACCGTCGTGAACAGCAACTGCCGCGAGATCATCGACAACGTCGTGGACATGGCGCACTTCTTCTACATCCACGGCTCGCTGCCCACGTACTTCAAGAACATCTTCGAGGGACACGTCGCCACGCAGTACATGAACGGCGAGGGCCGACCCGACATGGGTTCGGAGGGCGCAAAGATGCTCGGCACCACTTCGGTCGCCTCTTACTTCGGACCGTCGTTCATGATCGACGACCTGACTTACCACTACGAAGAGGGGGACCAGCAAACGGTCCTCATCAACTGCCACTACCCGATCGACGCGAATTCGTTTGTGCTGCAATACGGGATCATCGTCAAGAAGTCGGCGAATTTGCCGGAAGACGAGGCCATGCGGACCGCGATCAACCTCGGTGACTACGTCAAGTTGGGCTTCGAGCAGGACGTCGAAATCTGGCGGCACAAGGCGCGCATCGACAACCCCCTGCTGGTCGAGGAGGACGGTCCCGTCTACCAGTTGCGTCGCTGGTATGAACAGTTCTATGTCGACGTCGCCGACGTGCAGCCAGACATGGTGGACCGCTTCGAGTTCGAGCTGGACACCACCCGCCCGTACGAGGCGTGGATGAAGCAGATCGAGGCGAACATGGCCGCCAGGGCGGGCTCGGTGTCATGAAGCTGTCGGTGCGGGCCGACAACCGCCTCGACGACATGCCGATGGCGCCGGTCGCGTGCCGCAATTGTGGGGCGCAGGTGCTGGCGCGTAAGGCCAGCTGGAACCAGACCAGCGTGCAGTGGAACGCCGAGGCGTCCGCGCTGTGTGCCGAACGTCAGGATGCGGAGCGGCTGGCCGGGCACCACCGCCGGCCGTTTCTGGCTTGCTCGGCGCTGCGTGAGTCGATCGAAGCCGCCGTAGCCGTCGGGGATTTGGCGATCGTTGACGGCCGGTAACGCAGTGTCGGTTGCGGTGGTGACCGGGGCCAGTCGTGGCGCCGGGCGGGGTATCGCGTGGGCGCTCAGTGCGCGGGGCTGGCGGGTGTATGCGACCGGCCGCACCATCACCGAGGCTCCGCCGGGCGGGGTCGCGGTCCAGCTCGATCACGGTGACGACGACGCCGTCGCGCAGTTCTTTGAACGGGTGCGGTCCGATGGTGGTCTGGATCTGCTGGTGAACAACGCCGCCGTCATCTCCGACGAACTGGTCAGCCCAAAGCCGTTCTGGGAGAAGCCATTGGGGTTGGGTGACGTGTTGGACGTCGGGTTGAGGTCGTCGTACGTGGCGTCCTGGCATGCCGCACCGATGTTGGTGGCGCGCGGTCGCGGCCTGATCGCCTTCACCTCGTCACCGGGATCGGTGTGTTACATGCATGGACCGGCTTACGGCGCGCAAAAGGCGGGTGTCGACAAGATGGCCGCCGACATGGCCGTCGACTTCCGCGGCACGGGTGTTGCGACGGTGTCGATCTGGATGGGCATCCTGCTCACCGAAAGGCTGCGCGCCGCCTTCGCCGGGAACGAGAAAGCGCTGGCCAAGACTGCCGAGCATGCCGAAACACCGGAATTCACCGGACATTTGATCGACGCGCTGTACCGGGACCCCGATTTGCCAGAGCTGAGCGGGCAGACGTTGATCGGCGCCGAGTTGGCGCAGCGCTACGGCATCACCGACGAGGGTGGTCGCCGCCCGCCGTCGCACCGGCACTTGGGCGCCCCGCGGGAACCGAGCCCGGTAGTGGTCAGGTAATACCCGCGAGCAGACATAAACTTGTACTGCAACAGTATTTTTCGTACAAGTTTGCGTTTGCTCGCGGGGGAACGTTACAGCTGGAACGCGCTGATTGGGGCTTCCTCGGGGTAGGTCGATGGCCCGCCCAGGTCGAAGGCCGCGTTCAGTGCACCGATGAATGCCGGATCATGCAGGGGCTCACTGGGTATGTCCAGTTTGATGCCTCGGGAGTTGGCGTCGTCGACCATGATGTCGATGGCCTTCTCCACCGTCAGGTCGTCGGAACCTTCCATGTTCTTCTTCAATTCGTCGAAGTCGGAGAACACTTCGGCCGACCAGTGCACCAGGAACCGGAGTTCGTCGGTGTGGTGGCGGGCGATCACCTCGTCACCGTTCTTGAGCAGCCAGTGGTCGCGGTCGGTGGGGTCACCGTCAAACACGGTGTCGAACGCCAAACCTGCCGGAATTTGTTGTTCCAGCGGTCCATTCGCCTCGCCGCGGTGCACCATCATCTCGTTCTGCACCACCACGCCGCGGTTGTAGATCGGCGGCAGCACCCGTTTGGGCGGCTTGAGCGGACCGTCCGGCCAGTAGGTGAAACCGCTGGAGCCGTCCAGCGAGAACCAAGTGATGACCTGAGCCATCTTGATCAGGTAGTCGGTGAACAAACCGGACTTGCCCATCACGCTGGTCAGCCACGTGGGAGCGTTCTCGTGTCGCACGCCGCGGAAACTCGGCGAATCCAGGTGTCCGGGATCGCGATTGGCGCACGGGCCGTTGATGTTGAACAACATGAGCTGCGGCTTGGCGTATTCGGCGCCCCAGTAGTTCTTGGCCAGCTCCAAGAACCGTTCGTTGTAGAAGCAGTCGTGCAGTTGCGGGTAGAGCACCGCGCCGTAGTTGGCCAGGTAGCCCCGGAAGGTCGGGGTGAGGAACAGGTCCAGTGACGGCGTGTAGCCCTCCGGAAAGAGTCCGCTCATGGTCGCGATCAGCTCGTCCGCCGACGCGAAGTGCTGCGAGATGATCAGCCGCCACGGGCCTTCGGTGCGCACCACGTCGAGCAACCGCTCACGCTGATCGTCGGTGTAGACGTTGTCGACCTCGCGGGGCGGCGCGACCGGCCGCAATACGTCGGACAGTTCCATCCGCCGCTCGTCGGTGAGCATCAATCGTCTCCTTTCGCAATGCGAATCGCCTGTGATTCTGCGCGGGGACAGCGCGCCGCGGGCACAAGTTGTCCAGTGACCGGGACGCTAGAAGCGGAGCGGGTGAGCAAACTTGGCGCGCAGCAATCCACCGATTTCGGCGACGGCCAGCCGCCCTCGTGCCGTGGCCTCCGACCGCATCAGAAATCCGTGGTACATCCCCGGATAGCGGGTCACGGTGGTTTGCACCCCCGCCTCGCAAAGGCGGGCGGCGTACCGCTCGCCCCAATCCCGGATCGGGTCGCAACCCGCCGTCACCACGATGGCCGGAGGTAGTCCGGTCAGGTCGGTCGCGGATGCGGGAACGAGGTACGGATTGGTGTCTGATCCGCCGAGATCGGCGAGTTCGTGGAGGTAATCGATGTCATCCCGGCTGAGCATCGGCGCATCGGCAAGCAGGGTGATTGACGGCGTGGTCATGTCGCGGTCCAGGCCGGGGTACAGCAACACCTGCGCAAAGATGGCCGGGCCGCCGCGATCGCGGGCAGCCAGTGCCACCCCGGCCGCCAGCGAGCCGCCCGCGCTATCGCCGACCACCACGAGTCGCCCGGCGTCGACATCGAGTTCCTCGGCGTGTGATGACACCCATTCGGTGGCGGCGTAGGCGTCGTCGAACTGGGCCGGCGGTGGACACTCGGGCGCCAACCGGTAATCGACGGCGACGACGACCGCGCCCGAGGCCGATGCCAACGCCCGGGCCAACGGTTCGAAGGAATGGTTGCTGCCCATGACCAGGCCACCGCCGTGGAAGTACACCAACACCGGTTGCCCCGAGGCGTCGGTGGGCCGGTAGATACGGACGGGGAGGTGCTCGCTGATCACCGCATCGGCGATCGCGGCCATCTCCGGCATGTCGTCGGGCAGGGGAGCGGTTTCGATGGCGGCCCGCACCGCCGCCAGGCCCCGCACCCGCATCGGCGGCACGTCACCGAACGACGCGACTCGCGCGGCGGCGTCCGGGTCCAAGGGGTAGGTCATCGCTTCAGAGACGGGGCGCTTTGCGAGGCAAGAACTTCCGCGCGTCGCCGCATGGCCGCCACGACGGACGGCTGGGTCACCAGATAGAAGCGTCCTTCCGCAGCCTGCTCGAACAGCGTTTCGGCGGCCGCCAGCGGATCCATCGCCGCGGCCTTGATATCGAGCATGGCGGCCCGTTGCGCCTCGGCGGCGTCGGTGTCACCGATGGCGTCGACCCCGCCCGCCGACTCGAAGATGTTCGACACCACCGCGCCGGGCAGTACCGCCTGGACGTGGATGTGGTGGCCGTGCCCGGCGGTTTCGACGTCCAGGCGCAGGCATTCGGTCAGCGCAAGGACGGCATGCTTGCTCATGATGTAGGGCGTCTGCAACGGGATCGCCGTCACGCCGCCGACCGACGACAGGTTCCAAACCCATGCCTGCTCGTCGCTGGCGAGCATGTTCGGCAGAAATGCTCTGACACCGTGGAATACGCCGCTGATGTTGATGTCGACGACACGCTGCCAGTTGTCCAGCGGGGTGTCCCACAGATAGCCGAACTGTTCCACGCCCGCGTTGTTCACCAACAGCCGCACCGGTCCGACGTCGCGATAAGTGCGGTCGGCCAGCGCCTGCACGGCGTCGGCATCGCGCACATCGCAGACGACCGCGACGGCTCTGCCGAGTTTGCTGCCGAGTTCGTCACGCAAAGCGGTGACGGCCTCGGCGTCGATGTCGGCCAGGACCACCGTCATTCCCAACCGGTGCGCATACCGTGCCAGGCCCGCGCCGATACCCGCGGCCGCGCCGGTGATGACGGCCACGCCACCGGAGAATGTCTCGCGCGCGCTCACGTCTCGGTGTTGGCTCCGGCCTGCCGTTCGGACAGCAGCACCGAGTTGGTGGTGTCGAGGACAGCGTCCATATCGGTGAACTCCAGGCTGCCCTGGATTCGGCGCACACCGACTTCCACGACGCCGCTGGACACCGCGAACGGCACGTAGTTCGCGACCTGGTTCACCAGGAGGTAGAACCGGGCTCGGGTGACGTCGCCGTCGGATCCGATGCGGTGCAGGTTGGTGGTGTGGTGGCGCAACGGGTAGGGACTTTGTTCGCGGTGAGCCCTGAGCCACTCCATGACGGCGTCCCGTCCGTGCAGTTCCGGTGACATCAGCTCCTCGAACGGGCTTGCGCCGCTGTCGCTTCTGCTCACGTAACGGATGTCGTCGGCAAAGCGCGCTGCCAACTCGTCGTAGTGTGCCTCGTCGTAGTGGTACCAGAAGCCGGCGATGAATTCCTGCAGTTCCGGCAGCGTGATGTCGTCGCTCATGACATGGCAGTCAACCCCGACCCGGCCGCGATGACACCCGATCGGCCCGATGAGTGGAACAACAGTTACCCGGTGACCAAGGCCCAGAGTCCGCCCGCGCTCGCGTGCATCGCCGCGTCGGTGACCTGGTCGTCCCAGTACTGCATCGAACCGAACTCCGAACGCCAGGCAAGTGCCGCCCGGGTGTACTCGTGCAACCGGTGTTCCCGGGTGGTGCCGATCGCCCCGTGTACCTGATGCGCATTACGCACCACCACCGACGCCGCGTGTCCAGCACACGAACGTGCCACGGCCACAAGGAAATCCAACTCGGGTGCCGACCACCCGTTGACGACGGCAACGTTGAGCGCGGCCTCGGTGGCCGCCCGCGCCAGCGCGGCCTCGCAGGCCACGTCGGAGATCAAGTTCTGGATGGCCTGAAATTTCGCCAATGGCCGGCCGAACTGGATGCGTGATGTCACGTGCTCGACGCACAACTGCAGTATCCGGTCGAGCGCGGCGCACACCTGAATTGCGCGAACCAGGCCGGACTTCAGCCGAAGCTGGGTGACCAAAGCCAGGGTGATCGGCGTTCCGTGCAAGGCAGCGGGGTCGACGGTCACCTCATCGCGCGGCTCGCCGATCAGGTTGGTGCCCGGAGTGACTGTCACCTCGTCGGCCGCCACGTCGGCCACGCGGTACTGGCCATCAGCGCGCCACACCACCACGACCCGGTCCGCCGTTGCCGCCCAGGGCACTTCGGTCGCGTATCCCTGCTTGGTGAGCATGCACACCGTCCGGACGGCGTTGTCGGCCGGTATCCCGGCGGCCTCCAGTAGCCAGCACGCCAATAAGTCGTGCTCGGCCAAGGGAATTCGCACGCCGTGTCGAACTGAGGCAGCCAGCAGCTCGGCCGCCTCGGGCCATCCCGCGCCACTGCCGCCGTGCTGTTCCGCGCCGGTCAATCGCACCAGGCCGAGGTCGTCGAGGCGCTGCCACAGCTCCGTATCGCGCTTGACGGGTTCGCCCACCGGTTGCTTTTCGCGGTAGTCGGCGAAGACGGCGTCGATCATGTCGAGCAAGGCCTGGTCGACCGCTGGTCCGACGTTCATCGCAGCCCCAATCCGCGCGCGATCACACCGCGCAACACCTCGTTGGTGCCGCCGCGCAGGGTGAAGCCCGGCCGCTGGTCGACGGCGGCGCGCACCAACTCGGTGAAGACCGCGTCGGGGGAGTCCTGCAAGTGGGCGAATTCCGCGATGTCGCCCTCGGTCGTGGTGCCCAGCACCTTGACCACCGCGGCCGGCAGATCGGCGGGATCCTGGCGCTGCAGCGCGCCGGCGACGGCGTTGGACATCTGGTGCAGGGCGGCGATGCGCGCCACCAACCGGCCCAGTTCCGCATTGCGGGGGATGGCGTTGGCGGCCATCCGGTCCGCGCAGGCCGCCAGCAGCATGAAGGTGGACAGGAACCGTTCCGGGCCACTGCGCTCGAAGCTCAGTTCGGACGTCACCTGCCGCCAGCCGTCGCCGATCTCACCGAACACCATGTCGTCGGGCACGAACGCGCCGTCGAGGATCACCTCGTTGAAGTGATGCGCGCCGTTCATCGAGATGATCGGACGGATTTCGATGCCGGGGCTACGCAGGTCCACGATGAACTGGCTCAGGCCCGCGTGCCGGTTTTGCCGGTCCACCGGGGCGGTGCGGGCGAGTGCGATGAACGCCTCCGCGACGTGGGCTCCCGAGGTCCAGACCTTGGTGCCGGACAGCGACCAGCCGCCTTCCACGCGCTCGGCCCGGGTGCGCACGCTGGCCAGGTCCGAGCCGGAGTCCGGTTCGCTCATCCCGATGGCGAAGAAGCACTCGCCGCGCACGATCCGCGGCAGAAAACGCTGTTTCTGCACTTCGGTGCCGTACTTGAGCAGGGACGGCACGATCTGGCGGTCGGCGATCCAATGCGCGGCGACCGGCGCACCGGCGGCCAGGAGTTCCTCGGTCACGACGAACCGCTCCAGGAAGGACCGGCCGTGGCCGCCATACTCCACCGGCACGGTCATGCCGAGCCAACCCCGCGCCGCGAGCGCCTTGGTGAAGTTTTCGTCCCACCGGGACAGCCAGGCGTCGACGGTGGGGGTGAACGCCCCGGCGGCGAGTTGTTCGGCGAGGAAGCTGCGGACCTCGGCGCGCAGGTCGGCGATCTGTTCGTCTTCGACTCCGGCGGCTGGGACCAGCCTGGGCAGCGCCACTAGCTGGTCTTCCACTTGGCGATGCGCTGCAGGTGCTCGGGGTCTCGGTGCGCCAGCGGCTGCATTGCGGCGGCCATCCCAAGCGTCGATTCCAGCGAGCCGGTGCGCGACTCCTGCAGCAGCCGCTTGGCCATCCGCAGCGAGTGCGGCGGGTTCTTGGCTATCCGTTCGGCCAGTTCGCGCGCCCGCGGCAGCAGTTCGTCGTGCGGGACGACCCTGGTGACCAGGCCCCACTCGAGCGCGGTCGCCGCATCGATGCGGTCGCCGGTGAAGGTCATCTCCGCGGCGCGCTGGTAGCCGATCACGCGCTGCAGAAACCAGGTGCCGCCGTCGCCGGGGATCAGGCCCAGCTGGACGAAGCTCTCCGCGAAAGATGCTCGCTCCGAGGCGATTCGGATGTCGCACATCAGCGCCAGGTCACAACCAGCGCCGATCGCGGCGCCGTTGATGGCGCCGATCAACGGCACTTCGAGCCGGGACAGCGCCCGCGGAATGCGCTGGACTCCGTCGACGTAGGCGTGTCGCTGGTCCAGGGCGCTGATGCCGAACATGCCCGTTTGGTCCGCCATCTCCTTGACGTTGCCGCCGGCCGAGAAGATCTTGCCCTCCCCGGTGAGGATCACCGCTCGTACGTCGGTGTCGGCGTTGGCGCTGTCTACGGCCGCCTCGATCGCGGAGATGACATCCTTGCCGGTGATCGCGTTTCCCACGCTCGGCAGGTTGATCGTCCAGGTGCGGATCGGGCCGTCGGTCGTGATTTCCAAAGCGGTGCTCATGCTGGCAACTGTAGGGAGTCGGTTTTACCGGCCCGTCGACGCGCGGGTGAACCGCTCCCGCAGCTCCCGCTTGAGGAGTTTGCCGCTGGGGTTCTTCGGCAGGGATTCGACCAGAAACACCTGCTTGGGGGTCTTGAACCCAGCCAGGTGTTCCCGACAGTGCGAGATGAGGTCGTCTTCGGTGAGGTCGATTCCGGCGCGCGGCACCACCGCGGCCACCACCGCTTCCACCCAGACCGGGTCGGGCACGCCGAACACCGCGACTTCCTGCACCCCGCTGTGTCGGTACAGCACCTCCTCGACCTCCCGGCTGGCGACGTTCTCACCGCCGGTCTTGATCATGTCCTTCTTGCGGTCGACGACGTGCAGCAGGCCGTGTTCGTCGTAGTAGCCGAGGTCGCCGGAGTGGAACCAGCCGTTGCGGAATGCCTGCGCGGTCTTTTCCTCGTCGTCGAGATAACCCAGCATCAGGTGCGGACTGCGGTGCGCGATTTCCCCGATCACGCCGGGCGCGACGGGTATGTCGGTGTCGTCGAGGATCGTGGTCTCGACGTTGATCACCGGCCGCCCGGCGGCACCGGGGTGGGCGTCCTGCTCGTCTGGTCCGAGCGCGGAGGCCAGCGGCGCCATCTCGGTCTGGCCGTAGAAGTTCCACAGCCGCAGTTCCGGCAGTCGCTGGCGCATCTCACCGAGAATCTCGGTCGGCATCGCCGACGCCCCGTAATAGCCTTTGCGCAGGGTGGACAGGTCCACGTCGTCGAACAACGGGGACCGCAACAGGCTGATCCAAACCGTCGGCGGCGCAAAGTAATTGGTGACCTGGTACCGCTCGACGGTGCGCAGCACGGTTTCCGGCTCCGGGCGCGGCAGGATGATGCTGGTGGCGCCGAGATAGATATCCGGAATCAAGAAGTTGTCCAGCTGGGCACAGTGGTAGAGCGGCAGCGAATGGATTTCGACGTCGTCCGCCGACTTCTCACCGGCGATGATCGTGCTGATGTAGTTCCCGATCAGGCTGCGACTGCTGTGCATGACCGCTTTGGGGTGGGATTCGGTGCCGCTGGTGTACATCAGTCGGACGACTTGGTCGTCCTGGATGTGGTGGTGCGGCGTGACGGTAGCGGTGGTCAACCAGTCGGCAAAGTCGTCGGTGAGCGTGGCTGTCGTCCTGACGGCGCATCTCTGGCCGGCTGACCGGATGGCTTCCTCGGCGGTCGTCAGGAACTCGTCCTGGACGATGAATCCGCTGACCTTGCTGTGTCCGAGGATGAATCCGACCTCTTCGGCGGTGAGCATGAAGTTGACCGGAACCAAGATCACCCCGGCCCGTGCGGTGGCGAACGCCAGGACCGCGTACTGCCAGCAGTTGCGCGCCAACAATGCGAGGCGGTCGCCGGGCGCAAAACCCTTGTCGTGCAACGCAGCCGCGGCACGGCCCACCAGGTGCTCGAATTCGGCGAAGCTCAGGACGACGTTGCCGTCGATGATCGCGGTCTTGTCCGGCTGCCGGTGTGCCGAGCGTCGGGGGATGTCGCCGAGCGATTGACTGCGCGCCTGGGCGATTACGTCGTGCATCACTCGACCATAGGCATCGTGTCCCGCTCAGAGGAAAGGGCGGTCGCCTGGCCGCCCCGCGGCTCCGATACTGGCAGCATGGCCTCGTTCGATCCCGACGAACTGCGGGAGAACCTGCGTCAGGCGGACCCTGGCGTCCTGGTCGCCGTGTTGGCGCAGCTCACCGGTGATCCGTCGGTTATCGACACCTTCGGGCCCAAGATCTCCCACATCCCAGACCCGCCCGAACGCGCCGGTGTCACCGACCCGGCCACTGCCGAAGCGCTGGTGGACGCCGTGGTCGCGGCCCTTTCTGACGAGCCGCCGGGCGACCGGGCCCCAGACGCTCTGCCCGCCGATGACCCCGAATTGTTCCGGCGGTTGCTGCCGCTGGCGCTCGGGTCCGAGGTCGACGACGAGTTCGTGCCGCTGCTGCTTGAGCAGGGCGGATTCCAGCTGTCCCAGCCGACGCTGCCCCGGTCGGTGCCGATTCCCGAGACGACGACGGTGGCCATCATCGGGGCGGGGATCGCCGGGATCATCGCCGCACTGGCCCTCGCCGACGCCGGGGTCGCCTACGAAATATTCGACCGCAACGAAGAGGTCGGCGGTACCTGGCTCACCACGACTTACCCGGGCATCGGCGTCGACACCCCGTCGGCGTACTACTCGCTGTCGCGTGAGGTGAATCCGGACTGGACGAGCTACTACCCGCAGGGTGCGGAGTATCAGGCTTACCTGGTCCGCCTTGCCGACAAGTACAAGCTGCGGGAGCACACCCGATTCGGGACCGAGGTCGAGGCGCTGTGGTGGGACGACGACCGCACGCAGTGGCAGATCCACGCGGTGGACCGCGACGGCAACCGTTCGATCAGCCATGCGCGAGTGGTCATCACCGCCACGGGATATCTTAACCGGCCGCGGTGGCCAGACCTGCCGGGCCGGGACACGTTCGCGGGCATCAGCATTCACTCCGCGCAGTGGGATCCGTCCCTGGACCTGACGGGGCGCCGCGTTGCGGTGATCGGCGCCGGTTGCACCGCGGTGCAGATCGTGGACGCCTGCGTCGACGAGGTCGAGCACCTGACGGTGTTTCAGCGCCAACCGCATTGGGTGGCACCGCGCAAACGGTTGACCGACGATGTTCCCGAGTACCGTCGCTATCTCGGCCGACACCTGCCGTACTACGCGAAGTGGAATCGGGTCAAGTCGTTCTGGGGCACGGCGGACAACAACTACCCCGTCATCCTGCGGGATCCGGAGTGGGCCGAAACCCATCTGTCGATCTCGCCGGCCAACGATGTGTTGTTGCAGATGTGCCTGGATTACATCGACCGAACATTCGGTGCTGGAACGGAATTGGCGAAGAAGGTCACGCCCGACTTCGCGCCGTATGGAAAGCGGATCATCCGCGATCCCGGCGGCTACTATGCGGCACTGACACGCGACCACGTCGACGTCGAAGCCAGTGAGCCGCGCGAGGTGAACCCGAAAGGCATTGTCACGCAGGATGGTCGGCAGATTGACCTCGACGTCATCATCTACGCCACGGGCTATCACCTGGACTTCCTGTCCACCATCGACATTCGCGGTCGGGACGGGCGCAAGCTGGTCGACGAGTGGGGCGACAGCCCCGCGGCCTACCGCGGCGGGACCGTTCCGGGATTCCCGAATCTGTTCATCAACTCCGCGCCCAACTACAGTCCTGGACACGGTGCGGGCGCCAACTTCTCGATGGAAGTGATGGCGCACTACATCATTGAGTGTCTGCAACTGATGGCGCTGCGCGGCGCCAGCACAATGGAAGTCACCCGTGGGGCCTACGACGAGTACGTGGCCGGCATTGACCAGGCCATGGCCAACACGGTGTGGTGCCACACTCCCAACGCGCACACCTACTACCGCTCGGGCTCGGGCCGCGTCGTGGTGGCGACACCGTACCGACTGGTCGATCTCTGGCACGAACATCGAGCGCCCATCGAAGAGCACTTCGAGTTGCGATGACGGGTTTGCTCTGCGGCAGAACGGCTTTGGTGACTGGTAGCAGCCGGGGGATTGGTCGGGCGATTGCGCAGCGACTTGCCGCAGAGGGAGCCACGGTGGTGGTGACGGCGCGGTCTTTCGAGCCGTCGTCGTCCGTGCGGGCGGGTGTTTCGGCATCCTTACCCGGCACGATCGGTGAGACGGTTGCGTTGATCGAGGCTGCGGGTGGCCGGGCGATCGGGGTGGCGGCGGACCTGGAGGATCCAGCGCAGCGCGACGGCCTTGTCGACGAAGTGCTCGACCGTACCGGCCGCCTCGACATCCTGGTCAACAACGCGGGATTCGCCGACTATTCGCTGGTCGAGGACATGTCATTGCAGACGTTCGACCGGACCGTCGAGCACTATCTGCGGACGCCGTTCGTCCTGACCAAGGCCGCGGTACCGGTCATGCGTAGGCAAGGAGCGGGCTGGATCGTCAACATCGGATCGGTCACCGGGGTGGCGCCGGTGCGCCCCTACCGGGACTACAACAAGATCGCCGGCGACGTCATCTACGCGTCGTGCAAGGCCGCGCTGCACCGCTTCACTCAGGGCGTGGCGGCTGAACTTGTTGACGCTAACATCGCGGTGAACTGCGTCGCTCCGACCAGTGCGATCCGGACTCCCGGTGCGGCGCAACTGATTCCGGATTCCTTTCCGACCGAGCCAGTGGAGTATCTGGCTGAGACCGTGTTGGCGATGTGTCATCTACCCGCCGCCGAACGCACCGGGTTGGTGGCGTTCAGCCTGCACTATCCCTGGTCGCAGGGGCTGGCCGTGCATTCGCTGGACGGCAAGTCGGTGCTGCCGCCACTGGCACCGCCGGAGTCGGCGAATCCGAACATTCGCCCCGCTGGGGTCTAACCGATTGAGTGCGATGCCTGATCCCCTCATTGCGTTGGGCCCGGAGACTTTTCGGGATGGTGGGTATTGACCCGTGGTCGTTCCAAGCAGAAGCGCAGGTTGGAACCCTTCCGAACAATCGCTAAAAGCCTGGTACTGGGACTAGAGCCCAGCTGCTGTCACTCCGTACTCTGCCTGCGCCGGCGTGTACCCCTCATACATGAGCTGGTTGACAAGTCCGCTATGCGAGTAGCCCGACATGTCGAGGTATTCCTTCGCCGTCCGTGCGGCTTGCACATTCCAATCTACGGTGATGTTGTCGACGGCATAGGTTGCGTCTTCGAGGGAAAAACCCTCGTATATCAACTGATTGATGAGTCCGGAACGCGAGTAACCCGATAGGTCGAGATATTCCTTCGCGACGCGTATGGCATTTTGTTGACTAACCGGACTCAGAGGTATCAGAGGTAACTGCCCCGCCGGTCTAAGGGGTTGGGATTCAAAATTGGTGGCCCCTGCGCCGGGTGCGACCACACCGCCGATCGCCACGAGCAACACTACGACGGGTGCCAAAATAGCCGTCCTGAGCTTCATTAGACGGAGGTTAGTTCGAAACCCAATCCCTGTACAGATGCAGTTCAGCGGTGCATTTCGTCCAATGCGGCCAACCGTCGGTGAGTACTAGCGCCGGGAACACCAGAGTTGATGGTCCCTGATATGCAATTGGCTGGACGGTCAACAGCAAGCGCATTCGCCGCCTGTGGCGCGAGGAGGGCCTGCGGGTTTTCCGCAGCGGCGCAGGAAGAAACGCTTGACCGGCATCGGTGCACCAGTCGGGGCGATGTGCCCGATCCGCCCGAATGCGATCTGGGCGAAGGGCTTTCAGTTCGACATTGGGTGAGCTCATCGATCACGTTGAGCATCTTCAAGATTCGGCCATCAGCAGTGGAGGAGAAGAATTAGGACTTCGTTCGAGTTCTGCTCGATGCGATGGAAGAGATGCGGCCGGAAGGCAGCCAGCCACTACCTGAACCGCCTACACCCCTGTAGTACGCGCATACCCTTCAGTTTATTTCAGAAACACTTCCGAAGAATTAGTGACCTCGTCGGGCCTCAAGTTACTTGAGGCGCTTGGCGTCGCTGGGCTTCATCCCCCGTACTGGGCGACCCAGCGATGCCAGACCGACTCGGTGATCTCTAGGTGACGATCCACTTCGCTGAGTTGCTGCCCGGTCCCAAGGAGCTTGTTGCCCTCGGCGAGCTTGCGGATGATCGGGTCCAGCGTGTGCCGTCGGCGCTTGTTCTATGCCATGTCGTCATCGATTCTTCCTGCCCGAACACTCGGGCAACAGAGTCCCACAACGACTGGACCACTAGGACGGGCTCACCTCAGGTCCTCAGGCTCGTCATCCTCACCACCTCGATTCCAGCAAGGACTAGAACGCAATCCCGACGCCTACAGACCCGCCCCCGCTGTATACGACAAACTGGTACACCTGCACTAGTAATGTTGCTCGCTTATTCTTCTTCATCACTCCCGCGTAGAGCGAAAACTGGCCCTCAGACACGGAGATCACGTAGCGCATGGAGTAATGCACTAGTGGCCCGTTCTCGGTCCTGACCGTGATGTAGCTTTCATTCGCGTCGACCAATTGCACGGGTCTGAATTCTGCTGGCTTCTCCAAGTTCAGACCGATCAACTCACCTTTGTGACTTGCGATAATCTTGTGCATTCCTCGGCGCTCCTTCCTCTATGGATGGCCATCGAAGTGTAATTGGGTGCGGTCAGTACATTGGGGATCTTGTCGCGCTGGGCCGATCAAATGCACCGCAAAGCCATCCGTTGGACTGCGACTCCGCAGGGCCATCTGGCCAATGTCTACAGATCACCGTCTTCGTCGTCAAACGCGCTGGGGTCGTGAGGTCCTCTTCGGCGAGGTAGCCGGCGTCATCGAGTATCGGCCTCGTTTCCGGAAGGCCGATCTCCTTTACGATCGTTCGCCACATCTCCTGCGGCACGGGAGATCTCACTGCCTCATTGATCCAACCGAGTTGGAACCGCATCTCCGTCATCTCGGCACTGCAGTCGCGGCGTCCATGAGCGTGTACAACTTCTTCTCAGCGGTCCTCAAGCCGGTGTCGATGCTGACCTCCGTCTTGTTGTCGACCAGAGTGCGAAACGTTTTACATCGCGACTTCGATGAAGGCCCAGGGTGTCAGAGCGGTTGCCACACCTCGGACGAAGTCCAGCTGATTGGCACGTGCACGTCGCTCTCAAGGATCTCCGGATACGTTGCCTTGCGGAGTTCTGCAAGGGAAAGTGACGCTGGCAAAGGTTGCGGATCGAGTCGATGGTGATCCGGTCGTAGGTGTCGAATCCCTCGTTCTGGGTTGCCGGTGAACGAGAACTTTTGCACTAGAATGCCTTTTGGACTTCCTCGTGATCACCGCCAACCTTAAACAGCGGGCCACTGTGGCCGAGGTGAACCGGCGCCCTAACGCTTACATACCAGTCCGGCTCACACCTGTGTCCAGAGGGCTCGCAACACTATGTTGGGAAATTCCTTTGATGCAGAGGAATCAGCAGTGTTTAAAGCCTTCGGTTGGGATCTGGTGGTGCACTCGCTAAAGCGGGTTCTCCACAACGAATTTCGCCTACCGATCCAACGGCAAGTTATCCCAGTTCGCGGTGTCGGGCAGCACGCAGAAGCTGTGGCACACCCGACCCTGCACGATCACGTCGGGACATTCCGGGTCGAACCAGCGGTCCACCATCGCCCAGTGGATCGGATGCATCAGGTACTGACCCACCAGACCGTCGACGTCGGTGAACCCCTGCTCGAAGACGTGAGTCCACGGGGTCGTCCCCACCGGCTCCTCGACACGACTCAACTGCCAAGCGGTGATCGTGTCCACGTATCGGGCTATCGACCGCAGTTCGTCCTCGAAGCGGGCGATGGTGTCGGCGGCGGTGTCGGGCGACACCCGCAGCAACAGGGTGCGGTACACCGTACCGCTGGTGGTGTCGGTCCGGACCGGCGTGCCCGTGTAGTTGGCGCCATTGATGCGTGTCACCGCGGCGTCTTTGACAACTGCGCTGAAATCGCCTTCCATCGCGCGCCATTCGTGTTCGGCGGCGAAACGCAGATGGGCCAGGACGTCGCCGCCGTTGCGGGAACCGGGCATCGTCGGTTGCACGATCGAATACGGTGAACCGGTCGCGACGGCACGCAGCTCGTCGAGGACCCGGCCGCGTTCGGACTCGCTAACGTCGAGCAACCTGGTGACGCTATACATCGCTATACATCGCACAAATCGTCGACATCATGGGCGTCCGCGGCGAACGACCGGGTCCGCTCTACCACTATGTCGCTAATCCGCGACCACCATTCCGCCAGGCTGGGGTCGGACCGACCCTGCCAGGTCATCTCCCACCACGCCCGCACGCTGGGCAGCGTCCAGGTGATCGTGACGGTGTTGACGTTGTCGTCGAACCAGATCGGCGGGCTCACCAGCACGTCGCGCAGTGTCATGCCGCGCTCCCGCGCACCGGGCGCGTACTCGGCCAGATAGGAGTCGACGAACCGGCGCGCGCAGCCGGGGGCGGTCACCACTCGATCGATCACGAAGACTTGACCGTCAGCCATCGACCGACCCCAGAGCTGCTTTGAGCGCAGTACCAACCCGCCGCCGCGCGGTCTGCGCGATGTCAAGTATTGGCATGCTCATGAAGCCATGTATACCGCCGCCGAATTCAAGCAGCGTCACGGGTACCCCGGCGGCCTGAAGCGCGGCCGCGTAGGCGAGTGCTTCGTCGCGCAACGGATCATGCCCGGCGACCACCAAGACGGCGGGCGGCAACCGGCGCAGGTCGGCGTGTAGCGGTGCGGCATAGGGGTGGGTGCGGTCGGCGTCGGCTGGAACGTACTGGTCCCAGTACCACTGCATGGCCGGCTTCGGGTTGTAGAAGCCTTTTCCGAACAGTCGGTAGGACTCGGTATCGAAGTCCGCCGCGATCACCGGATAGATGAGCAGTTGTGCCGCGAGCGCCGGCCCGCGCCGGTCCCGGGCCATCAATGCGGACACGGTGGCCAGGTTGCCGCCAGCGCTGTCACCGCCGACGGCGACGCGGCTGACGTCACCGCCGAACGTCCCGGCCGCGGCTGCCTGGACCACCGCGTAGACGTCGTCGGCCGCCGCTGGCCAGCGGTGTTCCGGGGCCAATCGGTACGCCACCGAAACAACCACGGCGGGAACATGATTGGCGAGACTGCGGCATAGGCCGTCGTGGCTGTCCAGGTCGCAGAACACAAAGCCGCCGCCGTGCGCGTAGACCAGGACCGGCAGGTCGTCACCGTCGGGCCGGTAGACGCGCACCGGCACGTCGCCGTCGGGACCGACGACCACCGCGTCGCGGACCTCACGCACGGGTTCGGGCGCGGCTGGCGGCACGAACCGGTCGCGGATCATCGCCCTGGCTTGCGCACCGGTCATGGTGTGCACCGGCGGGAAGCCGGCGTCGAGTTCTGCGATGAACTCGGCGATCTGTGGATCGAGAGTCACGCGTATCGAAGCAGGGGCCGCACCGGCTGCAGCGTCGGCGCAACCTGGCCGTTTTCCATGTTGCGCCAAATACCCATCGCGGCCATGCGCACCGGCGCGACCAGTCGCTGATCGAACATCATGCGGCTCATGGGACCACAGACCGATACGGCCGCGACCGCTTCACCAGGGGCGCCGATGGGCGCTGCAACACAACCGAATCCAAGCAGCGATTCCTCGCGGTCGAACGCGTAGCCGTGGGTGCGGACCTTGGCCAGTTCGGCGGTCAGCTGGCTCGCACTGGCGACGGAGTACTTGGTTCTGCGGGTCGACAGGTCGATCGGTTCGTCGTCGTCGCGGTAGGCCAACATCGCCTTGCCGACGGCGGCGCACTGCGCCGGCGCCCGACCACCGACTCGGGTGGGAATGGCGGCGACCGTGCGGTCACCGATCTTGTCCAGGTAGACGACGTCGGATCGATCCAGCACGGCGAGATGGACGACCAGACCGGTGGCGCGATGCAGTTCACCGAGCAGCGGCTTGGCTGCCCGTACCAACCGGTCCTGGTGCACGGCCAGCGACCCCAGCTCGACCAGACGCATGCCGAGCTCGTAGTCGCGGCCGCTGCGTCGCAGCCAACGCAGCTGTACCAGGCGCTCCAGCATCCGGTGTGCCGATGAGCGCGGTAGGCCGGTGCGGCGCACGATCTGAGCCAGCGTCAGCCGCCCGGGACCGTCGAACGCGTCCAGGACCAGCGAGATTCGGTCGATGACGGCACTGGGCGTGGTGGGTTCGGCGGCCATCGGCGCTCCCAACGGTTATGTCTGATCGGTATATTCCTAATAGGAATATCACACGGCATGGTCCGTTGTCACCGATTTCACAGGACAGACGGAAGGGCACCCTGAAACCTCGGGGTCTCGGGGTGCTCTGCGTGTTCGGGGGTCAGGCCTTGGCGGCCGAACGGCCCGCGCGGCGCCCGTAGAAACTGCCGTCGCCAAGCGAGATCCCGCTGGCGTAACCCCACGCTGCCAGTCCGGCGGCCGACCGTCCCGCGGCGAACAATCCCGGGATCGGCTGACCGTTGACGTGCAGCACTTCCGCGTCCAGTGAGGTGCGCAGGCCGCCCAACGTGAACCCGCCGGTGCTCTCCCGCAAATCGATTGCGCCAACCGGCGATCCGATCGGCTTCAACCACTCCGGCTTCTTGTGCAGCAGCGGGTCCTCGCCGCGGGCGGCGCCGTCGTTGTAAGCGGCCACGGTCGCCTGCAATGAGCCCGGTGCCAGACCCATGTCACGTTCCAGGTCGGCAACTGTGTCGGCCACCCAGGTGGGCTGCCGCAGCATGAACTTCGGCGACCAGGATGCCATCGCTTCCTCGTTGGCCTCGTGGTCGATGATCAGGTACGCGGTGTTGTCCTGGTGGTAGAGCGTGAGTTGCCCGATCCGGCCGGGGTAAGTGTCCTCGGGAACGTAGCGCTGACCGCGGCCATTGACCAGGATGCCGCGTACGAGCTGTTGCGGGTCGATGAAGATGGCGACTTCGGTGGCGTCCATATGGGCCAGGTCGGCGCCGAGCGCCTGCGCCATCCGGATCGCCTGCCCGTCGTGCTGCTCGACCGATGCTGCCGGGCGTCCGGCGATCCGTGGCGCGTACTGGGCGACCATCCCGTCGTTGTAGGCGAAGCTGCCGGTGGCGAGGACGACTCCGTTGCGCGCCCGGATCGTCATGTCCTTGCCGTACTGCCGCGCGCGGATCCCGGCCACCCGGCCGTCGGATTCGACGATCAGGCATTGCACCCGCACGTCGTAGAGCGCCCGCACGCCGGCCGCCGTGGCGGTGTCGACGAGGGGCTTCATCAGCATGTAGCCGGCGCTGGCTTCGCCTTGCTTCTTGTTCGACATCTGCGGGACGTGACCCCGTGGGGCCGGGGTGGCAATTGTGTTGAACGGGTAGGAGTTTTCGCCTCCGCTGTACATCAGGCCCTGGTCACCCATCGGCTCCCAGCCGGGTTCGGAGAAGAACTCGGCCTTGAACGGCACGCCGCATTCGACCAGCCAGTCGAAGTGGGCGACGCTGCCCGCGCAGTAGTCGGCGATCCGGTCCTTGTCGGCGCCGGGTCCCATCGCGACGTTGAGGAATGCCGCCATGTTGTCGACGGAATCGTCGAAACCACAAGCCTTTTGCAGTGCGGTGCCACCGCCGAGGTAGATGAACCCGCCGGCCATCGCCGCGGCCCCGCCCCACGAGCCGGTGCGTTCCAGCACCAGGACGTCGGCGTCGTGCCGGGCCGCCTCGACCGCGGCCGCGGCGCCGGCGATCCCGTAGCCCGCGATGACGACGTCGGCCTCGTGGTCCCAGGCGGTGATGGTGCTCGCTGGGATGGGCGTGACATCCAGGTCGATCATTGTTTGGCTAAATCCCTTCTGTCACTTGGGTAACGAGAAATTTGGGGTTTGTTCGGGGGTGGCTTCGTGCCCGGCTTTAAGCGACAACTTGCGTGGGTAGGCCCGCGACGCGCCGCGATGCCGCAGTTTGTCGCTGCAAGCCGGGCAGCTCGGCACATCCCCGGAATTCTGTGACGCATGAGGCGTCACGCTGCGCCGTAGTCAGCCCCGCCGGCACCCCCTCACATCCGCATTGCGGCCGGTGGTTCCGGGATCCACTGATGGCCCCAGTAGCTGTCGGCGGTGATTTCCTCTGCCGTGTAGTAGTTTTCGTCAACCCGCATGCCGTCGGTGCCGAACTCGATGTCCCAGTCGCCGGGCGCGCGCACGTAGAAGGACACCATCTTGTCGTTGGTGTGGCGGCCCAGCGTGGATGCCACCGTGAAGCCTTCGGCGTTGACGCGGTCCAGCGCCTGCCCGACGGCGTCCAGGGTGTCGACCTCGACCATGACGTGCACCAATCCCGGGTCGCGCTGCTGAACGGCGGGGCAGATCGCCAGGCTGTGATGGCGTGGGTTGATCCCGAGGAACCGGACCCGGATCGGGCCGAACTCCGCGGGCAGCGGTATCCGGAACGCGCCGCGGGACCGGAAACCCAGCACCTCGGTATAGAAGTCGAACAAGCCATTGGGATCCTGGGCGGGCACGACGACATGACCCAGGCCCTGATCGCCCGTCACGAACTTCGCGCCGAACGGCGTGACCACGGGGCTGTGGTCCAACACCGCGCCGTGAAACACCTCCAGTGTGGTGCCGGCCGGATCTTCGAAGGTGATCACTTCTTCGACGCGACGGGCGTCGGCCTCTTGCAGGGACAGTTCCTTGAAGGCGACACCGGCGGCGTCCAAGCTCGTCTTGACCCGTTGCAGGGCGGCGCGGTCGCGGACCTCCCAACCGACTGTCACGACGCGGTCGACCTCGCCGGGCACGACGATGATGCGGGCCGCACGCTCGTCCATCCGCAAGTACAGGGCGGAGGGGTCGGGTCCCTTGCCTTCGGCGAAACCTAAGACGCGGAACGCGAAATGCCGCCAGCGCTCGATGTCGGCCGTCGAAACGGTGATGTAGCCAAGGCTTTTCAGATCACTCACGGTCAACTCCTAAATCAATGCCCGCAGCGGACCCATCGGGGGCTCGACGCCGAACGAACTCAGCGCCGAGGCGTGGTAGGTGGTGCCCGGCATGTGAATGGCGTGCAGCTGCCCGACGTGCACATCGCGCCAGTACCGCTGGAGCGGTTTGTCCATTCGCGCAGCGTTGCCGCCCGACCGCGCGAAGATCTCGTCGACGGCCGACACCGCGCGCCACACCGCGCGGATCTGGGTGCGGCGCCCGGCCGCCCGGTCGGCGAAGGAAACCTCCTTGCCGGCGGCGACGATGTCGTAGATGCGGTCGGCGTTGGCCAGCAGTTCCTGGCGTGCGGCGTTGATGTCGGCGGCGGCTTCCCCGATCGCGTACATGACGTACGGGTCATCCTTGACCGCGGTGCCGGTGGCGTTGACGCGCTCGCGCTGGTAATCCAGGTGCGCGGCCAACGCGCCCTCGGCGATGCCGATGGTGGCCGCGGAGATGCCGAGCGGGAACATCGTCGACCACGGCATCAGGTACAGCGGCTCGGTCATGCCGGCCTCGCGCTGGGCGGTGCCGTCCATCACCTTCGTCGCATCCATCGTCCGGTAGGCCGGAACGAACGCGTCCTTGACGATGACGTCCTTGGAGCCGGTGCCCCGCAGCCCCACCACGTTCCACGAGTCCTCGACGATCTCGTAGTCCTTGCGGGGCAGGATCATGTGCAGCATCTGCGGCGGCATCAACGGCACGCCCTCGGTGTCGGCGAGCATCGCGCCCAGGATGATCCAGTCGCAATGGTCGGTGCCGGAGCTGAACTGCCAGCGCCCGTTGAAGATGTAACCCCCGTCGACCGGCCGGGCCACCCCCTGCGGCGCGTACGGGGACGCCATCCAGGTGTCGACGTCGTCGGACCAGATCTCGGCGGCCACCCTGGGGTCGGCATACGCCAACTGGTAGGGGTGCACACCCACCACCCCGACGATCCAGCCGGCGGCCGGATCCAGCGCCGCGGTGGCCATCGTGGTCTCGGCGAACTCACGCGGGTGGACCTCGAATCCTTGGTACTGCTTGGTCTGCAGCAGCCGGATCAAGCCGGCGGATTTCATCATCTTGACCGTGTCGTCGGTGAGTCGACCGATCCGCTCGGCCTCGGCAGCTTGCTCGCGCAACTGGTCCGCTATGGCCATCACCCGATCGAGTACCCGCTCGCTCATGCTGCCGTCCTTACGTGTCTTGGGCTCATCTCTGGTTTACCGCAGTCCGTATTCGGACTCACCGGCGATCCCGTTCAGCGGACCAAATGAGTCCGAATTTCGCCGAAGGTTCTACGGTGAGTGGGGTGAACGGTGGGAAGACTCTGGACGCTGTCGTGGTCGGCGCCGGATTCGCCGGTCTGTACGCGTTACACAAGCTGCGCGAACAGGGCCTGTCGGTGAAAGTGTTGGAGGCCGCGCCCGAAGTCGGTGGCACCTGGTATTACAACCGGTATCCCGGCGCGCGCTGTGACGTCGAGAGCGTGGACTACTGCTACTCGTTCTCCGACGAGCTGCAGCAGGAGTGGAACTGGACCGAGAAGTACGCCACCCAGGCCGAGATTCTGAGCTACCTCAACTGGGTCACCGACAAGCTCGACCTGCGCCGCGACATCGTCTTCAACACCCGCGTCGCTTCGGCGGTCCTCGACGAGACCACGCTGCAGTGGACACTGACCGCCGAGGACGGACAGGTCTTCACCGCGCGGTTCTGCCTCATGGCCACCGGCCCGCTGTCCGACGCGCTGACCCCGAAGATCCCCGGCCTGGACACCTTTGCGGGCGAGGTCTACCACACCGCGCACTGGCCGCATGAGCCTGTCGATTTCGCCGGCAAGCGGATCGCGGTGATCGGCACCGGATCGTCTGGCATCCAATCGATTCCGATCATCGCCGAGAAAGCCGCGCAGCTCTACGTCTTTCAGCGCACACCCAATTTCAGTGTCCCGGCCGGCAATCGGAAGCTCACGGCGGAGGAACTCGCCGAGATCAAGGCCGGCTATGCCGAGCGGCGTCGGCTCTCGTGGCGCAGCGGTGGCGGTTCGCCGCATATCACCGCGCCGAAGTCGACCATGGAATACAGCCCGGAGGAGCGTCGGGCGGCGTTCGAGAAGCGTTGGCAACTCGGCGGTGTGTTGTACTCCAAGACGTTCCCCGATCAACTGACCGACCTGGCGGCCAACGACGAGGCACGCGCGTTCTACGAAGAGAAGATCCGCGCCGTGGTCAAGGATCCGGCCCTGGCCGACTTGCTCATCCCGAACGACCATCCGATCGGGACCAAGCGAATCTGCACCGACAGCAACTACTTTGAGACCTTCAACAAGCCGAACGTGTCACTGATCAGCGTGCGCGCCACCCCGATCGGATCGATCGACGCCACCGGCATCAACACGACTGAACAGCATTACGACCTTGACATGATCGTGTTCGCAACGGGTTTCGATGCGCTGACCGGAGCGCTGGGCAAGATCGACATCGTCGGCCGCGGCGGTGAGTTGCTGCGCGACAACTGGGCGCACGGACCGCGCACCTACCTGGGCCTCGGCGTCGACGGCTTCCCCAACCTGTTCGTCATTTCCGGCCCGGGAGCACCGGCCGTCCTGGCCAACATGGTGTTACACGCTGAGGCGCACGTGAATTGGATCGCCGACGCCATTGCCTACCTCGACGACCACGGCTACGCCGCCATGGAACCAACTCGGGACGCGGTAGACGGCTGGGGCGTCGAACTGGCCCGGCGCGCCGACGCGTCGTTGTTCACCAAGGCCAATTCCTGGTACATGGGCGCCAATGTGCCCGGCAAGCCGCGCGGTTTCATGTTGTTCGTCGGCGGCTTCGCGGCCTACAACGAAATCTGCGCCGAGATCGCCGACGCCGGTTACAAGGGATTTGAATTCGTCAAGAAGCCATGCTGAGTGGGTTGCGTGACAAGGTCGTGCTCGTCACCGGAGCGTCCCGCGGCACCGGCCGGGTGCACTGCCAGCGCTTCGCCGACGAGGGCGCCGACGTCATCGCGCTGGACGCCGAAGTGGCCGCCGACGAGTTGCGCGGCACCGCAGCCGATGTCGAAGCCCGGGGACGCCGTTGTGTGATGGCCCTGGCCGATGTCGCCGACCTGCAAGCCGTCACCACCGCCGTCGACGCCGCGGTCGCACAGCTGGGACGCCTGGACGTCGTCCTGGCCAACGCCGGCATCCACACGCCCGGGGCACCCGCCTGGGAACTCGACCCGACGGTGTGGCAACGCACGCTGGACATCAACCTCACCGGCGTGTGGTGCACCGTCAAGGCGGGTGTGCCGCACATCGGCCCGGACGGTGGCTCGGTGATTATCATCAGTTCCACCAACGGAATTCGCGGCAGCACCAACGCCGCCCACTACACCGCCAGCAAGCACGCCGTCGTCGGGCTGGCGCGCACTCTGGCTAATGAGCTGGGCCCCAGCGGTATCCGCGTCAACACCATCCATCCCGGAGCGGTGGCAACGCCGATGGTACTCAACGAGAAGACATTCCGGCGGCTACGTCCCGACCTGGAGAACCCGACGGCGGCCGACGCCGCCGAGGTGCTGATGGCGCGCAACCTACTTCCGGTGCCGTGGGTCGAGCCCACCGACGTGGCCAATGCCGTGCTGTTCCTGGCTTCCGATCTGGCCCGTTACATCACCGGCACGCAACTCGTCGTTGACGCCGGCCTGACGCAGAAGACGACATGAGCGCGCAGTCAGGCGGACGGCTAGCAGGAAAAGTCGCCCTCATCACCGGCGCGGCACGGGGGATCGGGCGCGCCCAGGCCGTGCGTTTCGGGCGGGAAGGTGCCGACATCGTGGCACTGGACATCTGCGGTCCGATCGAAACGGTGATCATCCCGCCCGCCACACCCGACGACCTGGACGAAACGGCCCGACTGGTCAGCGAGGCGGGCGCTCGAATCCACACCGAGATCGTCGACGTCCGGGATCTCGACGAAGTGCAGGCGGCCGCCGATCGCGGCGTTCAGCGGTTCGGCGGACTCGACGTGGTGTGCGCGACGGCCGGGATCACCTCACGTGGGTCGACGCTGGAGCTGGCCGAAAGCACCTGGCGCACAATGCTGGACGTCAATCTCACCGGGGTGTGGCACACCTGCCGTGCGGCGGCGCCGCACCTGATCGAGCGAGGTGCCGGCTCGGTGGTCCTGACGAACTCCATCGCCGGACTGCGCGGGCTGGTCGGCGTCGCGCACTACACCGCGGCCAAGCACGGTTTGGTCGGATTCATGCGCGCGCTGGCCCACGAGTTGGCCCCGCACAACGTCCGGGTGAACTGTATCCACCCCACCAACGTCGACACCCCGATGATTCAGAACGAAGCCGTCAGCAGCGCGTTTCGTCCCGATCTGGACCGCCCGCCCACACGCGACGAATTCGCCGAGGCGGCGCGCCGCATGAACATGCTCGGAGTGCCCTGGGTGGACCCGGTCGATGTCGCCAATGCGGCGTTGTTCCTGGCTTCCGACGAGGCGCGCTACATCACCGCGGTCACGCTGCCGGTAGACGCGGGAGCCACTCAGCGCTGAGGGTTAGCCGCGGGACAGGAACGCCAGGACCGTACTTTCGAACGCCGCCTTGGCCTCGATCATCGCCCAGTGGCCGCAGTTGGGGAACACGTGTAGTTCCGCGTCCGGAATGGTGCGCATCGGGATGAGGGCCATGTCGGGCGGACTCACCCGATCGTCGCGGCCCCACGTCAGCAGCACCGGCGCGGACACCTTGTGCATCAGCGCCCACGGCATCGGCCGATCCGACGCGTTCATGGCGGCCATCATCGCGGCGAATGCGGCCTTGCTGTACATCCGCCGGGCGGCGGCCAACGTCTCCGGGTCGGTGGCCAGCTGCCAGCGTTCCTCCACCAACTCATCGGTGACCAGGGCCTGGTCGTACACCATCGACTTGAGCCAGTCGACCAACCGTTGCCGGGAGGGGTCCTCGGTGAACTCCTGCAGCAGTCGGATGCCCTCACTGGGGCTGGCGCTGAAGAGATTGGTGCCTATTCCGCCGATGGTCACCAGCCGGCCGATCCGATCCGGGTTGTGGATGGCGAAAGTGATGCCCACGCCGCCGCCCATCGAGTTGCCGACGATGTGCACCTTGTCCACCCCGAGCGCGTCGAGGAAGGGCAGCACCGCCCGATTTGCGGTGACCATCGGGTGGCCGCCGAAATCGTCACTGACCCCGAAACCGGGGAATTCCAGGACCAGGCAGCGGTAGTGCTCGGCGAAGGTGGGCAGTATCCCGCGGAAGTTGCGCCACCCGGTGACCCCGGGGCCGGAACCGTGCAGGAACAGCAGCACTGGGCCGGAACCGCAGTCGTAATAACGTAAAGACCCTGCCGGAGTGCTGATTTCACGCAGGTCCTGCTCGACGTCGGCGAGCCATGCGGAAGTTGTAGACACGAGCATCACCTTGCCATGCCGGCTCGCCGACGGGGAGAGGTGTTCCGCTCACCGGTCCGTTCGCACGAGGTACAGCGGCCCCCAAACCGAGGGTCGAATGGCCCTGGCTACACGCAGCCGAGAGGTCAATGATGGTCCTGGCAGGTACTCAATGACGGCGCTGAGGGGATATCGCGTGGCCGATCCTTTGAAGTTGGACACCGCCGGGCTGTCTCGCCTCGTCGACCTGCTGATGGAAAGGGGCTATCGGGTCATCGGCCCGACGATGCGCGACAACGCGATAGTGCTCGCCGAACTCGAGTCGGCAGCCGATCTTCCGCACGGCTGGGGCGTTGACGTGGCCCCGGGTCGGTATCGGGTGCGCCGCCGCGACGACGACGCGGCGTTCGGGCATTCGGCCGGACCACAGTCGTGGAAGCAGTTTCTGCATCCGCCGCGGCAGCGGCTGTGGGCCGGCACCCGCGATGGCGGCACCGAACCCCACACCGAGGACGACCGGCCGTGCGCATTTATCGGGGTGCGCGGCTGCGACCTGGCCGCGATCGCGACTTTGGACCGGGTGCTCGGCCGCGGCGACTACCCAGATGAGGCGTTTGTCGGTCGCCGACGACGGATCTTTGTGGTCGCGGTCAACTGCACCGAGCCGGGCGGGTTGTGCTTCTGCGCGTCGATGGGTACCGGGCCGGCGGTTGGGCCCGGCTATGACTTGGCGCTGACGGAGCGCGTCGACGGCAGCGGGGCACAGCCGCCGAGCTACCTCGTCGAGATCGGCACTCCGGAAGGTGCCGAGGTGCTCGCCGCTATTCCGCACCAGGCGGCCAGTGCTGAGGAAATCGACTGTGCACGTGCCGATGTCGAGGATGCCGCGCATCACATGGGTCGGCAGATGCCACAGGCGGATCTGCGCAACCTGTTGATCGATGCCCGCGAGTCCCCGCAGTGGGAAGAGGTGGCCAGTCGGTGCCTCACCTGCGGCAATTGCACGATGGTCTGTCCCACCTGCTTCTGTACCAGCACGGAGGACGTCAGCGACCTCACCGGCGAGCACGCCGAGCGGTGGCGGCATTGGGCGTCGTGTTTCGAGTTCGATTTCACCTACGTCCACGGCGGCGGCAGCGTCCGGCGCTCGGGGGCATCGCGTTATCGACACTGGTTGACCCACAAATTGGGCACCTGGCACGACCAGTTCGGCATGTCGGGCTGCGTGGGTTGCGGGCGATGCATCGCCTGGTGCCCGACGGGCATCGATATCACCGAGGAGATGAACAAGATGGCCGGGACGGCCGACGATGACTGAGCAGGCGTCCCCCGTCGCCGTGCCGGTGAGCATGGCGCCGGTTCCGTATCGCGTGCGCACCCGGGTGGTCGAGAGCCCGGATTCGGCCACGTTGTGTCTCGAGCCGGTGGGCGAGGTGTTGCGGCCGCCTGCGCCGGGCGAATTTATGATGCTCTACGCGTTCGGGGTCGGCGAGGCGGCGATTTCGATCAGCGGCGATCCGCACGTGACCGACGGCTCGATCACCCACACCATTCGCGCGGTCGGAGCCGTCAGCCGCGCCCTGCACGATTCGCAACCCGGCGACATCGTGGGCGTGCGTGGGCCGTTCGGCACCACCTGGGGATTGGACGAGGCCGTCGGGCGGGACCTGGTGATGGTCGCCGGGGGAGTGGGGTTGTGCCCGTTGCGTCCGGCAATCCTGGGTGCGTTGGGGCAACGAGCGCGCTACGGCAAGCTGACGCTGGTCGTCGGCGCCCGGTCACGGTCGGACTTCGTGTTTGCCGCGCAAATCGAGAAGTGGGTCGACGATCCGCAGATCGACGTGCATCTGATCGTCGACGCCCCGACCCGCGGCTGGACCGGAGCGGTCGGCTTGGTCACCGAGCCGCTGCAACGACTGACATTGCAACCCGATCGCACCACTGCTTTTCTGTGCGGGCCGGAGCCGATGCTGCGCTCTGGCGCCGAGGTGTTGGTGGCGAAAGGACTGGCGCCAAGGGATATTCGGGTCTCGCTGGAACGCAACATGCAGTGCGGCGTCGGGTGGTGCGGACACTGCCAGCTGGGTCCGCTACTGATATGCCGCGACGGCCCGGTCGTCACCTACGACGTCGCCGGACCGCTGCTGCAAGTGAAGGAGCTTTGAATGAGCCCACCCTCGTTGGCAGTGTGGAAATTTGCCTCCTGCGACGGTTGCCAGTTGACGCTGCTCGACTGCGAGGACGAATTGCTCACGATCGCAAGCCAAGTCAAGATCGCCAACTTCGCGGAGGCGTCCAGCGCGGTGGTTGACGGGCCCTACGACGTCTCGCTGGTCGAGGGCTCGGTCACCACCGCGCATGACGAACAACGCATCCGGGAGATCCGGGAACAGTCCAAGGTGCTGGTCACCATTGGCGCGTGCGCGACGGCCGGCGGAGTGCAGGCACTGCGGAACTTCGCCGACGTCGCGGAGTTCACCTCGGTCGTGTACGCCCACCCGGAGTACATCGACACGCTGGCGACGTCCACGCCGGCGGCGGCGCACGTCAAGGTGGACTACCAGTTACATGGCTGTCCGATTGACCGCGGGCAGCTGCTTGATACCCTCGCTGCCCTGCTGATCGGGCGCAAACCAAAGCTGCCGGCCAAGACCGTATGTACCGAATGCAAGATGCGCGGTGTGACGTGTCTGGTCGTCTCGGACGGCACCCCGTGCCTTGGTCCGGTCACCCACGCCGGCTGTGGTGCGTTGTGCCCCAGGCATAATCGCGGTTGCTTCGGATGCTTCGGCCCGTCCGCCGCACCGAGAACCGCCACGCTGATCCCACTGTTGCGGCGCGACGGGATGTCCGACGCCGAGGTCGATCGGGTGTTCTCCACGTTCAACGTCGCCAGTTTCGCCGCCGAGCGGAGCCAGCAGTGACGCCGCCTAACCGCACGCTCAGCGTCAAGACGCTGACGCGCGTGGAAGGTGAAGGGGCGCTGCATGTCGCGCTGAAGGACGGAACGCTGGAACGGGTCGAGCTCAACATCTATGAGCCGCCGCGCTTCTTCGAGGCTTTTCTGCGCGGACGCGCCCATACCGAGCCGCCCGACCTGACGGCGCGAATCTGCGGAATCTGCCCGGTCGCCTATCAGATCAGTGCGTGCAACGCGATCGAGGACGCCTGCGGCGTCGAGATCGACGCGGACATCGTTGCGCTGCGGCGGTTGCTGTACTGCGGCGAATGGATCCACAGTCATGTCCTGCACATCTACCTGCTCCACGCGCCCGACTTCCTTGGCCACCCCGACATCATCGGCATGGCCGGTGACCACCGGGAAGCGGTCGAACGCGGGTTGTCGCTGAAAAAGGTGGGCAACCAGCTGATGGAGTTCGTCGGTGGGCGTGCGATACACCCGATCAATGTGCGGGTGGGCGGATTCTATTCGGTGCCAACGCGTTCGGAGTTCCGCCAGATCGCCGAACAACTGCGTCGGGCATTGGACGATGCACTGGCCACCGTCGAGTGGGTGGCCGGCTTCGAGTTCCCCGATTTCGAATTCGACCACGAGATGCTGGCGCTGAGCCAGGGCGACCGCTATCCGATCGAGAACGGTGTGATCGCGCGCAGTGCCGGCGCGCCGTTTGCCGTATCCGATTTCACCGACCACGTCGTGGAGTCGCACGTGTCGCACTCCACCGCCCTGCACGCAACACTGGACGGCAACCGATATCTAACCGGTCCGCTGGCGCGGTTCACGTTGAATTCGTCGGCGCTGTCGCCGATTGCGGCGGAGGCTGCGGCTCGTGCTGGGCTTGGATCGAGCTGTCGAAATCCGTTCCGCAGCATCATTGTCCGGGCCGTCGAAGTCGTCTATGCGATCGAAGAGGCACTGCGGATCATCGCCGAATACCAGCGACCCGCACGGTCGTTCGTCGATGTTCCCGCTCGCGCGGGGGTGGGACACGGGGTCAGTGAGGCGCCCCGGGGCTTGCTGTATCACCGATACCGCATCGACCAGGACGGGCTGGTTTCCGCGGCGACGATCGTCCCGCCCACCTCGCAGAACCAGGCGGCGATCGAGGCCGATCTGGCGCGGGTGGTTTCCGGAAATCTCGATCTCTCCGACGACGACCTGACTAAGCTGTGTGAACACGCGATTCGCAACTATGACCCGTGCATTTCGTGTGCGGCGCACTTCTTGACGGTGACGGTTGAGGGGCGATGACGACCGTTGTGATCGGTCTCGGCAATCGGTACCGGCGCGACGACGGCGTTGGCGTTGCCGCGGCTACCGCGTTAAAGGCCGCGCTAAAAACCTTGGTGCTGCCCGATGTTCACGTGCTGACCGACATCACGGATCCGATGAGTTTGGTCGAGCACTGGTCGGGTGCGCGGTTGGCCCTGGTGATCGACGCCGCGATCGCGACGCCCGCAACCGCGGGCCGCGTACGTCGCTGCGCATTGGGCGACATAGCCGCCTCCCGTGGCTTGAGCTCGCACGCTGTCGATATCGTCGGCGCGCACGCACTAGCTCAGGCGCTCGGTCGAGCGCCCGATGCGCTGGTGGTGTTCACCGTCGACGCGGTCGACACCGGCCACGGGCCCGGACTGACGGATCAGGTCGCGGCCGCGGTGCCCGAAGTGGTCCGCATGGCCGTGGAGGAAATCACGCGGCCCGTGGCGTCACCCGGTTAGGTGGGAACCGACTGTCCCCGCTGGGAGGCGCCCAACTGAAATCGGCGGCCGGTGACCAAATCGGGCAAGATGCGGACATAGTGCGGCTTCTCGCTGTCCGTCCACGACTGCAGGTGGGCACTTTCGGCGTCTTCGATCTCCTCGTCGGACCGCAGCGACCGGGCCCTGCCCCTGATGATCACGCTCCACGCCTCAGAGGCGTTGTGGTCGTCGGCTTCGAATACGACGTTCTTGTTCATCGCGGCGGAAACCAACTTGGCGCCCTGCGCGGTACGGAACAACACGCTCTTGCGCTGAACGACGAAGTTCACCGGGAAGACGTCGGGCCGGTCGTTGACGCTGGTGATCAACCGTCCCAGGGGCACGGACTTGAGCAAATCCCAGCATTCGCGCTCGGACAGGATGGTGACCCCGTCATCGTCTGCGGACATCATTACCCCTCTCATCGTCATCGCGCCTGCTGTGCAGCCCGATGCGCATGACAATGACGCTAACCAACGTGGCCGCGCAAGGGGCCGTGCCAAAAGTCCCGTCTTCGAAGGACCAACGTCGTGGCCTAGCGGACCACGGGCTCTTAGTCCGGGGACTTCGGTCCCTATTGTTGCCCCGCGGCTGGCTGATCGGATGAACTGGTCCACAGGTCCACACGCGCAAACTTTCGGGAGCGAGCACATGGAGCAGTCAGTCGCCGGTCAGGCTGACCGGGCGCGGATCGTCACCTTGACCATGAATCCAGCGCTCGACATCACCTCGAACGTCGACGTCGTGCGCCCGACGCGGAAATTGCGCTGCGAATCCCCCCGCTACGATCCGGGCGGCGGCGGCATCAACGTCGCGCGGATCGCCCACGTCCTCGGTGCGCCGGTGTTGGCGGTCTTCGCCGTTGGCCAACCGGCCGGCGGTCTGATCACCCGGATGCTGCGGGCGGCCGGGGTGCCTTACGACGAGGTTCCCATCGCTGGGTCGACGCGAGAGAGCTTCACCGTCAACGAAACCAGCACCGGCGAACAGTATCGATTCGTGCTACCGGGTCCTCACCTGACCGTGGCGGAACAGACAGAATGCCTGGACCGGCTTCGGAAGGCAGCATCGTCAGCGGAATTCGTCGTGGCCAGCGGAAGCCTGCCTCCCGGGGTGCCTGCCGACATCTATCAGCGGGTGGCCGACATCTGCGGACAGGTGGGTGCGCGGCTGATCTTGGACACCTCTCGCGAAGCCTTGCAGCAAACTTCTTCTGGGGTCTTTCTGCTCAAGGCGAGTGCGCGCGAACTGAGGGAATGCGTCGGACGCGAATTGGCTACCGAGCCTGAGCTGTTGGCCGCAGCACATGAGCTGATCGAAACGGGCCGCACCGAGGTCGTGGTGGTGTCCCTGGCTGATCAAGGGGCGCTGCTGGTGACCCGCGATGAGAGTCACCGCTTCGCGGCGGTCCCCATGCCACCGGGGAGCGGCGTCGGGGCGGGCGACGCGATGGTCGCAGCCATTACAGTGGGTCTGAGTCGCGGCTGGTCGTTTGTCGAAGCGGTGCGTCTGGGAATCGCGGCGGGCGCGGCCATGCTGATGACGCCTGGGACGGCTGCCTGCGAGCGCGAGGACGTGGAGACGCTGTTCGAGAAGGTTGCCGAACCGATTCAGATTGCCGATGCCTCGGCCGGCGCGTTGGAAGACGTTGGGACTTTCGGCCACTAGACGTGTGGTCCTTCGGCCGCTTTGTCAGGTAGGCGCCCCGGCCAGGATGGAGACCATGGAGGTGACGATGACCGCCGACACGCCTGGCGTGTCAACGGCGACGGCCGCCGTGCCCTACTTCGATGCGCGGGAAACCCACACGGCGATGGTGGTGTTCGCCGGCGACCGAGCGTACAAGGTGAAAAAGCCTGTGCTCACGGACTTCGTTGACTTCCGCACTGCGGCCCAGCGCGAGCGGGCGTGCCGACGCGAAGTCGAGTTGAACAGCCGGTTGTCACCCGACAGTTATCTTGGCGTCGCCGAACTCACCGACCCGACCGGAGGTCCCGCGGAGCCGATCGTTGTGATGCGCCGCTATCGCGACGAGGACCGCCTGGCGTCCATGGTCAACCGCGGGGAGAACGTCCAGGGGGCGCTGGACCGCGTTGCCGAAGTGCTGGCCGATTTTCACCGGCATGCCTTGCGCGGCGAGTCAATCGACGCTCAGGGCGAGGCCGGCACAGTCGGTAAACGTTGGCGAGACAACCTGTGGGAACTTCATCAGTACGCGGGAACGATCCCGGGGGTCACCGAGGAATCGGTAGACCGGATTGAGCGTCTTGCGACCGAATACATTTCGGGTCGTGCGCATCTGTTCGCGCACCGGATAGAAGAGGGGTGCGTCGTCGACGGTCACGGTGACCTGCTCGCGGACGACATTTTTGTCGTTGACGGCGAACCGGCCTTGTTGGACTGCATGGAGTTCGACGACCAACTGCGTTACGTCGATCGGATCGATGACGCCGCGTTCCTCGCGATGGATCTGGAGTTCCTGGGCCGCAAGGATCTTGGTGACTACTTCATGGAGCGCTACATTGCGCACTCGGGGGACGAGTCGACCCCGTCGTTGTGGCACTTCTACATCGCCTATCGCGCTGTGGTGCGGGCGAAGGTCGAGTGTGTGCGGGTGACGCAGGGTGCGTCGGCCGCGGCGGCGGACGCGGTGCGGCATCTCAGCCTCGCGACCGAGCACTTGCAGGACGGCGCCGTGCGGTTGGCGTTGGTCGGGGGGAATCCGGGCACCGGCAAGTCGACCGTGGCGCGTGCACTTGCTGAACAGGTTGGAGCGCATGTTATTTCGACCGACGACGTACGTCGGGAATTGCTGGAGTCGGGCGTCATCAGCGGCGATCCAGGTGTGCTGGACTCGGGACTGTACAGTCCCGACAATGTCGCGACGGTCTACGAGATCGTGCTGCGCCGGGCTCGCGTGTGTTTGGACCACGGCCGCTCAGTGATCCTCGACGGCACCTGGCGACACCCGCACTGGCGTGCAGAAGCGCGGCGTATCGCTGCCGAAACACATTCTCAGCCGGTCGAAATCAGGTGTGCGGCGGGGATCGAGATGACCGCCGACAGGATAGTGACTCGGCCGGCGGGCAACTCCGACGCGACTCCCGAGATCGCCGCGGCGTTGGCGGCTCGGCCGAGCGGGTGGGACCAGGCGTTCCGAATTGACACTTCCCAGCCGCTCGCTTCGTCGGCGGCACAGGCGCTCGAGGTGTGGCGCAAAGCAATCTGATGTCCCTATGCGGTCAGGCGCGGTCGACCAACCCGGCGCTCGCGGAGCACCTGGTCCGCATGGGCTGGTAACACGGTGCCCCAGGCGTGGAAAGCCCCGCGCCGCATCGCTTCGACATCGCCGGTGGTGAAGAACTTGCGCTCGGCTAACCGCTGCCGGCCCGTCGCGCGGGCCTCAGGATGCCGCTCGGCAATGGCGGCCGCCATCCGTTCGGCCGGGTCGATCAAAATGGCGCTCGGCAGCGCCGCCGCGAACCAAGCGCTCGCGGCAGGGTAGTGCGTGCAGGCCAGCACCAGCGCTTCCACGTCGTGCAGCGGGGCGAGGATCGCTGCCAGGTCGGCGAAGAACCGCGGCGAGCCGGTGCGGCCGGCCTCGATGTGCGCGGATAGGGGTTGAGCCACCCGGGACAGCACCCTTCGGCCAGGTCTGGCGAGCCCGCGCCGGTAGTGGCCCGCGTCGATGGTGCGGTGCCCGCCCACCACACCGATCGACGCGAGGTCTTCTGAGACGGAGGCCAACCCGTGGGTGATGATCCCCTCGACCGGAATTGGGGCGGCGCCCAACCGTTCGACGACGGTGCTGGCCGCGTTGCACGCCAGTACCACCTCGGTGGCCCCACGCTCGGTGAGGGCGCTGACGACCGTCATCAATCGATCGGTCAGCTCGTCGGCGGTCATCCGGCCGTACGGGGTGGCCCCGGCGTCCGACCAGTACAAGATCGGAAGTCCGGGAGCCAACCTGTCCAAGTTCTTGACCAAGCCCAAGCCGCCGATGCCCCAGTCGACAATGCCCAGGCAGGAATTCGCGTGCATGGGCATCACGGGTAGGAGAGTGGGGCGGTCTGCCCCTTGGCCATTGGTCCTGAATCAAACGCCACTACCCGCGCCGACATGGTCGCCGTCAATGTCTGCAGGTCTGTGCCGGGGAAGCGGCTGGCGAAGTACCAGCGGTATTCATGCTCGGCCCGGATCGGGTTGTGCTGCAGCATATTCGACCATTCTGGGTGCCGAGTCAGGGCCGCCAGATCGCGGACGAAAGCGGGCCTGGCCCGTCGCGTCCGCAGGTGCGCGACCGCCGAGCTGGTAAGCACGGGAAGTTCGCGAAGTCGCGCCGGTTGCTGCACCATGTCGACCACCCACAACCTGCCGCCAGGGGCGAGGACTCGCCGAATTTCGGCCATGACCGGATCCCAATCCAGGTAGCGGAAGGATAGGAACGAGATGACCACATCGACGTGATCGTCGGGTACGTCCAGCAGCGGGCCGTTGACCTTGACGAAGCGCAGGCGCACCCGGTCTTGGCTGTGTCCGCGCGCCCGGGCGAGCATGCCGGCGGAGCTGTCCATGCCGACGGCGAACTCGAGGTGGCCGTGGTCGTCCAGTGCGCGGAGTAAAGCCCCATTGCCACAACCGATTTCCAGCACACGCAGTGGCCGGCCGAGGTCGGCACGCAACTCGGCCACCCGACCGGCCAGCCACCGCCATTCGGCTTCGCGGACGCGGATGTCGGAGTATGCGCGGTCGTAAAGTTCGGCCACCCGGTCGTAGGAGCGTTCCGGTTGGGTTGCGGCTGGCCGACTTTCCACCATCGGTTCGGCGGCGCAGCCCAGGTACTTGCGGACGCTGCCGGCCAGGCCATGAGACTTCTTGCCGGGGGTGGCGATCATGTACAGGTTCGGACGGGTTGTCGGGCGGCGACCCGCCCACGCAAACCGGTCTTTGCGAGTCGACACGGTCGTGTAGTTGTAATTGCCGAACGCGGGTACCCCGAATACCTCGGTGAAGAAGGGCGCAAACCAGCGCGCCGTGCGGCAGGCGTGGAAGTAGGCGCGCCCGTCGGCAGCGAACGGAATCGTCATAGCGCGCCACTCGTGCGGCGAGAACTGCTCGGGCCAGTCCGTGCAACCGAACATGGGGCCGTACATGCCCGAGTGGCTGATCAGGTGCAGTTGGCTGATCGCTCGACCCGAGCGCGCGAGCCGGCCGAGCTCGGCCTCGAAGTCGGCCTTGCGATGCACGCCGGCGACGATCACCTCGGCGTCGGGGTGCTGGGCGGCGAGATCGCGGCCCATAGTGGCTGCCGCCACCGCGAATTCGGCCGAACCGCCGCGATAGTGAGTGGTGTGACCCACCCAGATCACGGGTTTGCCTTGGGTTTCGGGCTTCGTCTTGGGCGCGATTTTGGCGAAGGGAATCCGGGCATGCTCCCCTTCGGGGATCCAGGCGCCGTAGTTGCCCACGAGTTCAAGCACTTCGGCTCGCTCGAGGTCGAAAACTCGCATGCCGGCCGGTGGTGGGCTGTAGAAGTGCAGAGTCAAACCGGCCGTTTCGGCCGCCATGTCGTGGATGTCCTCGCGCGAGATCGGAATGGGTTCACCTTCGTGCCGCATGGTGTGCTCGGAGACGACCAGTTGCGTGTTCTCCCAGTGGAATCGGCGTTCATGGAACTTCCCGTCGACCGCGATGACGAAGCCGCTGGCACCGCCGTGGTCGTGCGGGGCGCAGCTGTGTCCGGGACGCCAGCGGGCAAGCATGATCTCGACCCGATCGTTGGCCCGCAGAATGGACCGCGAGTACGGCTCACCGTCCTTGGGGTCGATCGCCAGCGAGAACAGCTGTTGCCAGGCGGCTCTGGTGCTGGCCAGCAGGTCGGGACCCGGAACCTCGCCCGCGACCGCGACCTCGGCCAGCGCGTCGAGTAGCGGGCTCAACGCGGCCAGTTCGTCTCGTGTGGTCGTCGGCAGCTTGTGCGCAATATCGGTCATGGTGTGTCCCCCTTTCGACGACCAAAGGTGTGGATCGGTGGAATTGAGCCACCGGTGAAAGTTGGATCGTCGTGATGGATTTGGATTGGCACCGTTACTTAGTTGTTGCCAGTCCACAGGCTGTCTCCGAGCGCTTGAAGGATTCTTGAAGGATCCTTGGGGTGCGGGTCATGGGTGGTTCGGGCTCAGGTCGGCGATCTCATCCGTCACATCAGTCACAAGATCCGAGCGGGTGGCTTTGTGCCCAGCTCTGAGCGACAAGCGTTGTCGCTACAAGCCGGGCACAAAGCAAACCGGAAATTCTTGTGACGCATGTGGTTTGGCGCCGCTCTGCCAACGCGATAAATTTGACAAGTGATTCGTCGTCTGGGTGCTCGGATACTTATCGTGGTCATGGCTATTTCGATGGTGGGCGGATGCGCGATAACTCAACGGCGCTCCGCCCCCGCGCGGGTCACAGTCACCTCGACGACGACATTGACCCGGACGGGTCCAACCGGCGTACCGCTTTATGAGCAATTCGAAGCGCAGAGCTCCGACGGGCCGAACGGCAAACCGATCAACGCCACACTGGCGGGTACCGATTACCGGAATTCGACCGGAATGTGGGTTGGCTGCTCGGGCAAACCGGCGACGACGACGTACCGCTTGGGAGGCATGTTTGCGCGGTTGACGGCGGTTGCGGGACTGCAGCCGCACACCCCCGCCGGACTTGCGGTGCAGGCCACCATCGCTGTCAACGGCAAAGTAGTGAAGGATTTCACCATTCGCCGGACGGACACCGAACGTATCGATGTGGATGTCAGCGGCGCCGATTCGCTAGTGGTCACGGCTATCGCAGTCGATAACTCACTGTGCACGGTGTCGGGGACCCCTTATGGTGCGCTCGGCGATGCCATGCTCACCCCGATAGGTCTGTAACGGGATTCTTATCAAGTCCGTACGGGCGTGGCACGATAACGGTCGTGGGTGACTTGTGCGCCTCCTGCGGGAGTCCACTGACCGCAACCGCGAAATTCTGCAGCGAGTGCGGCAGGCCACGCGCGCGGAGCCTCCGCGGCCTGCTAGCCGCGGCCCGCGGGGACAAGGCCAGTCACGATGATTGGATGGCGCAGTTGCATGCCAGGGCCACCGAGCTGGGCTTCGAACCCATTGCGGCGTCGGCGAAGTTGTCGCGATAAGGGCTCCGCGAGCCCATGCCAATTATCGAGCCGCTGCCAATTCCGTTCGTGCCTGGTCGATCTGGTCGAAGGCGTAGTTCGCCATGGCGGCCATGTTCATGGCCGCACCATCAGCGGCGCAGCGTTCATAGGCATCGTCACCCAGCACCTCCCGCAAGTGTGCGATCGCGGTGTTGAGAGTGGGGAAGGACGTTGAGGTGACAGGGCTGAACGCCCAACCCGCGATGGTGGCGGCGGCCTCGTACCGTCCCATTCGGTCCAGGAACGCGGCCAGGATCGCCAAAGGTGTGCTGATCATCGCGGTGCTGCCCGCCTCGTTGTGATTTTGGATCGCGATTGAGAAGTAGTCGAGCGCGGCCAACGGGTCACCGTGCTGGCATTCGACGCGGCACAGCACGGCGGCCGAGTGCGAGACTGCGCTTTGGTTGCCGGTGTCCTTTGCTATCGCCAGCCCACGCCGCATCGCCGTCAGGGCGCGGGCAGGGTCGGTATCACGGAAGGCGAAGCCTTCCGCCAATAAAGCGAAGCACAACGCCATGGGATTGCGGGCCGCTTCTGCGGCCTCGATGAGTCCGTCGCACAGTGCCATCGCTTCTTCGTCAGGGCCCTCGATGGACAGTGCCATGACCAGGCATCCCCGGCTGATCGTGTGGCTGTCCAACCCCCGAGCTAACTGCTCGCGCGACAACGTGATTCCGCGCCTCATGCCGCTTACGGTGAATGGGGCGCTAGGCCAGGCGTGGAGACCGTAGGGGAGTTCGCCGCCCTCGTTGATCAATCCTTCGGCTATCTCGGCATACTTGACCGCCTGCTCTAGCCGTCCGGCCGAATAGCACATTGAAGCCATGACATACAGGAATGTCAGTCTCCGATGACCGGCCGCTCGTGCCGGCTCCAGGAGTTCTTCGGCCCAGGAAATCGGTTCGAACTTATCGATCGAATAGCCGAGAAAGGCTGCGTAAGTGGCGATTGCGGTGGCGACGTCGAGATCGGCGTGGTCGGCGGCACACCGAAAGGCGGTGCGCAGGTTGGCCAACTCCGTAGTGAACCACCGATAGGCTTCGCGCTGCTCTGGGCTGTCCCAGACGTTCAAGATGTCGATGATTCGCTGGGCGAAGTGACGGGCATGGGCATCGCGAACCTCGGGCCCCACCCCGCGACGCACCAGCTGCTCCTCGGCAAATTCCCGAATGGTTTCCAGCATCGAATATCTCGTGCGTCCGGACCGCCGCTCGACCACGAGCAGCGACTTACCCACCAGCGCGTCCAGCAGGTCCAGGACGACATAGTCGTCGTCGGCTAATCCTGATACCGCGCAGGCGCTTTTGCAGGTCGAAGCCTCCGGTGAACACCGAACAGCGTTCCAGCAGTGATTTTTCCGTGTCGGTGAGGTGGTCGTAGGACCACGCCACCGCGTGCCGCAGGGTCTGGTGACGTCCCAACCCGCGCCGGGACCCGACCAGCAACCGGAAGCGGTGGTCGAGTCGATCGCGCACCTCGATCGGCGTCATCGACGACATGCGGGATGCGGCCAGTTCGATCGCCAGCGGAATCCCGTCGAGCCGCCGGCAGATCTCCACCACTGCGGCGGCGTCTGCGGGATCGGTTACCGAAAAACCCGCCGAAACACTCTGCGCGCGTTGAACGAACAAGTTCGCGGCTGCGGAGCCGATCCCGTCATCAACGTCCAGTGCGGGGACCGACCATAGTTGCTCGTCGGAGACTTCCAACCGCTCCCGGCTGGTGGCCAGGATCCGGACGCTCGCCGATCGCGCGAGAATCGCTTCGACAAGGTCGGCCGCGGCGTCGCGCACATGCTCGCAGTTGTCGAACACCAACAGCCGAACCCTGCCCTCCAGGGCGAAGGCCACGCTGTCGGTCACGCTCCTACCGGGCTGCTGGGTAATCCCCAGCACCGCGGCCACGGCGTCGGGTACGGCGCCCGGATCGGTCACTGTGGCCAGCTCGAAAAGCCACACCCCGTCCGGGAATTCGTCCGACAGCGATGCCGCGACCTCCAGCGCCAGCCGGGTCTTGCCGACCCCGCCGACGCCGGTCAGCGTCACCAGCCGATGGGCCTTCAACGCCGAACGCACCAGGTCCACCACGGCCTCACGCCCGACGAAACTGGTCAGCGCGGGACGCAGATTTCCCGGGTTGGAATCCAAAGCCCGTATCGCGGGAAAGTCGGTGCGCAGCCCTGGCGCCCGAACCTGGAACAACCCCACCGGCGTCGGTATGTCCCGCAGCCGGCGCGGGCCTAGGTCCCGCAGGTCGACCCCGCTCAGCAAGCCAGCCGTCGAATCGGCCAGCAGGATCTGCCCACCATGCCCGGCGGCCATCACGCGCGCGGCGCGGTTGAGCGCCGCACCGAAGTAGTCCGCGTCGCGCAGCTCCGCTTCGCCCGTCGCCAATCCCATCCGCACCGGCAGGTCGAGGGCCAACTGTGCGGTGATCGCCGCGTCGACCGCGCAGCGCGGCGAGGCGAACGCGGCGCACACTCCGTCGCCGGTGTGCTTGAACACCCAGCCGCCGTGGGCCTCGATCGCTCCGCGCAGCACCAGATCGTGGGCGACCAGCTCGGCCCGCATGCCATCGGCATCGGCTTCCCACCGACGGGTGGAACCCTCCACATCGGTGAACAGAAACGTCACGATCCCCGATGGCGGACCCACCGGCGTAGTGGTCACCAACGCAGAATGCCACAGCGAACCCCCAGCTGACAGACTGCAGGCGTGCCCGAAATCACCTTCAGCTCGGTTTCGCCGATCATCCCGGTCAAGAATCTGGACGTCGCACTACACCGCTACCGGCGGCTCGGATTCGAGGCGCGTGCCTACGAAGGTCCCGAGCGCTACGGATTTGTCGACCGCGGGTCGGTGCAGCTGCACCTCACCGAGTGGGCCGAGCACGATCCGCTCACCACGGCTTCCGGCGTGTACTTCTACGTCAACGACGCCGACGCGCTGCACGCGCAATGGCGGGCACTCGACGGTCTAGGGGGCCGGTTGACGCCGCCGCAGGACACCCCGTACGGGTTACGCGAGTTCGCCTACGTCGACCCGGACGGCACCCTGCACCGCATCGGATCGCCGCTGCACGGCGCTTAGACGTTGCGGTAGACCTTCAGTGCGGTCGTGACCATCGGAATCTGTAATGGCAACCGCGCCAGCGCAATAACTCGCAGGTACCAGGGTTTGTCCCACCACAGTCGCACCATGTTGAGGTTGCCCGGGAACACACCGATGAACAATGCGACGGCCGCCAGCGCGCCGAGCTTGCGGGTGCTCGGGTTCAGTAGCGCAGCGCCGACCGCGAGCTCGCCGACCCCCGACGCGTAGGTGTAGAACCGCGGCGTGCCGGGCAGCTCGACCGGGATGATCTCGTCGAACGGTTTGGGTGCAGCGAAATGCAGCACGCCCATACCGGTCAGCGCCGCCCCCATCCGAACGGCGGTCTTGTGGGCGGCGTCATTGCTCGTGGTCATCGGGTCTCATCTCTGTGGTCTTTCAGTGGGGCCGAGCAGACGCAAAGTTGTATGGTTCCGGCCGAGATCGTACGAGTTCGCGTCTGCTCGCAAGCTAGCGCACGAAAGTTAAGATCCCCGGGTGGAGTCGCGTGACACCGACGACGGGACGACCGTGGAGCGGCGTCTTGCGGGCTGGCAGCGGGCACTGCGGTGGGTGGCGTGGCTGACGTTCCTCGGCGTAGCGATCGCCCATTCCGATCGTCCGTCGTTCGGTGGTCTGGAATTCCTGACGCTTGCGGTGGCGGTCGGCGTGAGCATCTGGTGTATGGCCAAGCCGCTCGGCGGCCCGAAGGTGGACATCGGGAAGCCGTCGCAGGTGCGCGGACCTTTCGAGTCGCGGACGAGCTGGGGACTGGTGCTGCTGGGCGCGATCCTCACAGTGGGAGGCATCGCCGCAACCGGGGCGATCATCTACGACGTGTCCACCGGCCGCGCGACCGTCCGGGACGTGCTCAGCGACATGGGCGACTTTGTGGTCGGCTGGACCGCGGAGATGGTCACCGTATGGTCTTACGACGCGCACCTGGAAGATACCCACGCCTACGCGCTGTTCGCGCTGATATTTCCCGGCGTGATCCTCGTTTGGTTCAACCTTGTTCCTTTCATCAAGCGGGGGAGCCCATTTCGGATCGACCCGGACACCTCGATCACGGTCAAGGGGCCGCGCGGTTGGTACCAGATACTGGAATACGAATATTCGACCATCACCGCCGACGGGAAGACCATCCGATTCACGCCGAGTGCGCAAGGCAATCCCGCCATCGTGCTGCCGCAGGCTCGGGTGTTCTCCCAAGAGACCGATGCCAGGCTCCGCAGCGAGGTGAGCGCTGCATTCTTCCAAGAGCGGCTCGAACGCCGCAGCTTCACCGTCCAAACGATCGATCGACGACGCTTCACGGCCACACCCATAGGAGTCGAACAATGAAGGTTCACCATCTCAACTGCGGCACCATGAACGCGCTGGGCGCCCAATTCGTTTGCCACGTCCTGCTTATCGAGACGAATAACGGTCTCGTGCTGGTGGACAGCGGATATGGCACACAAGACTGCAGCGACCCGACCCGCATCGGCCCGTTGCGGCATCTGCTCAAACCGGTGTTCGCACCTAGTGAGACCGCGCTACGCCAGATCGAACAACTCGGGTTTCGCGCCTCCGATGTCCGCCATATTGTGTTGACGCACTTCGACTTCGATCATATCGGGGGTCTGGCCGACTTCCCGGATGCCGCCGTGCACGTCACCGCCGACGAGGCGCGCGGCGCCGTGCACGCCCCTTCGTTCCGGGAGCGCCTCCGGTACCGCAAAGTGCAGTGGGCGCACGGGCCCAAGCTTGTCGAACATGCGCCGACGGGCGAGAAGTGGCGCGGATTCGCCGCGGCCAAACACCTTGACGCCATCGGTGACGGCATCGTGCTGGTGCCGATCCCAGGCCATACTCGCGGACACGCCGCGATCGCGGTCGACGCCGGCAACCGGTGGATCCTGCACTGTGGCGATGCCTTCTACCACCGCGGCACGCTTGACGGGAAAAAGCAGTCGCCCTGGGCATTACGCACTCAGGAGTCCTTCACCGCTTTCAAACTCAAGCAGTTACGGGCCAACCAGGCGCGTCTCGCGGAGCTGCACCAACGCCGCGATCCTGACCTGCTCATCGTCAACGCGCACGATCCCGAGCTGTTGGCGCTCGCGAAAGCGACCGCTGGTGCCGCCTAGGACCGCTTAGGTTTGCCAGGCGAGGATGCGTTCGGCCAACTCCGGGCCGCTGTCCTCCTGGATGAAGTGGCTGGCGTTGATCCGCGCGTGCGGCTGACCCGCCGCCCCCGGAATGTGGTTAATCAGGGGACGATCGGCCTTGCCCAGGATCGGGTCCCGGCGGCCGAAGATGGCCAGGACGGGTTTCTCCCAGCGGCCCAACGCATCCCACGCGGCCCGGTTGGCCGGCACCGCCGGATTGTCGGGTGAGGTCGGCACCAACTGCGGGAAGATGCGGGCGCCGGCTTGGTACCTCTTGTCGGGGAAGGGTGCGTCGTAACCGGCCCGTACCTCGGCGGGAACCTTGTGGACGGTGCCGGCGGCCACGATGCGACCCGCGGTGAAGATGGGGGAGTAGCGGGCGAAGGCGCGCCAGATGTGGAAGGCGGGCGGGGTGGGACGCTCTGCCGTGGGCAGAAACCCGTTGGCGACCACCAATCGTGCGAACCGATGGTCCTGTTCGGCGGCGATGCGAAGGCCGATCAACGATCCCCAGTCCTGCACGACCAGCGTGACGTCGGTCAGGTCGAGTCGCTCGAACCAGGACGTCACCCACTCGACGTGCCGCAGGTAGGTGTAGTCCTCGACACGAGTTGGCTTGTCGGAGCGGCCAAATCCGATCAGGTCGGGTGCGAGCACGCGGTATCCGCCGTCAGCAAGCGGCGGGATCATCGTCCGGTACAGGTAACTCCACGTTGGCTCGCCGTGCAGCAACACGATTGGGCGCCCGTCGGCGGGGCCTTCCTCGACGTAGTGCATGCGCAACGGCGGCGTGTCACTCGCCGTCACGTCGACGTAGTGTGGTGCGAACGGGTAGCCGACCAGGTTTTCGAACCGCGAGTCCGGGGTCCGCAGAACATCCATGAGCCAACTCCTTCGAGTCTCCTGTGGTGCACTAGCGTACGGACATGGTCGAGATTCATTTGGAGCGCACCATTGCGGCACCCGTGGAAAAGGTCTTCGACTGGCTCGCGGATCCGGCCAGTTTGACCGCTGCGCCCGCGGTTCTGAGAGCCAAATGGGTCAAGGACTCGCCGTCACCCGAAAAGACAAGTGCGATAAGACCGGTACGCGAGGTGTTCGGAGTCGGCGCCTGGTTCCGCGAGGAGATCACCGCCTACGACCGCCCGCACAGCTACTCCTATCTCATCGTCAGTTCCTTCCCGCCATTTCAGCACGAGAGCGGCACGCTGACGTTCACGCCGGCGGGGGACGGCACGCACGTGGACTGGCTGACCAACTACACCCACCCCGGGCGTGCGGGCGGCAAGGTCCTGGAGCGGGTTACCCGGCCGCTGCTGAGCTCGAGCTTCAACGCGATCCTGACGGCCTGCGCCAAGGCGCTCGAGGCGTGAGCACCGACCGCGCTTCTTCGCGCACCTTCGTGGTGACGGGCGCGGCGTCGGGCATCGGATTGGCCACCGCACAACGGCTGTTGGACGAGGGCGGGACCGTGATCGGCGCCGACATCGCGTCCCCGCCCGACCTCGGTCCGCGCTTCAGTTTCGTGACGGCCGACGTCACCGACGAAGCCGCGGTCGCGGCGGTGATGGAGGCCGTTCCGGGCCGCCTCGACGGGGTCGTGCACTCCGCGGGGGTCGCCGGTGGCGGGCCGGTCCATCTCCTGCCGCGATCGGAATGGGACCGGGTGATCGGGGTCAACCTCACCGCGACGTTCCTGGTGGCCAAGGCCGCGCTGGCCAAGATGATCGAGCAGCCTCGGGTTGACGGCGAGCGCGGTTCGATCGTGACGCTGGCCAGCGTCGAGGGTTTGGAGGGCACCGCGGGCGGAAGCTCGTACAACGCCGCCAAGGGCGGCGTGGTGTTGTTGACCAAGAACATCGCGCTCGACTACGGACCCAGCGGCATCCGGGCCAACGCGATCTGCCCGGGATTTATCGAAACACCGTTGGCCGAAAGCGTTTTCGGCATAGCGGGGATGGAGGGTCCGAGGGCGTTGGTCACCAAAGAGCACGCCCTGCAACGCTTCGGCCGCCCAGAAGAGATCGCCGCCGTGGCGGCCTTCCTGGTGTCACCCGACGCATCCTTCGTGACCGGTCAGGCCATTGCCGTCGACGGCGGCTACACCGCCGGCCGCGATCACGGCGTGGTCGAGCTGTTCGGATTGCCCGACTAGTCCTTGGGCTTCTTGGGCTTCTTTGGGCCCTTTTGCGGCGGTCCTTGCGGTGGTCCCGGTTGCGGAACCTGAACGGTGGTGGTCTCGGTAACCGCTGGTGGCGGCTCGATCGTCGTCGGAGGCGGCAACGGCGTGCTGGTGGTCGCGGGTGAGGGGGACTGTGCCGCAAACGGGTTGTACGCCATCAACATGATCGCCAGGATCAACAACGAGATGACCGCGGCGATCCACAGTTTTCGCCAGGGTTGTTCCGGCTCGGCATCAGCGTCGACGCCCGAATAGGTCCCGTCATAGGTCCCGTCGGGAACCGGCGGGGCCTCCATCACCCGGGTGCGGGGTGGTTGCCGCACCGGATCGGGGCGGTGCAAGGCCGCGCGCATCGCCCCGGCCTGCGCAAAGCGCTCCGCGGGTTCTCGGGTCATCGCCCGCGCAATCACGGCTGCCAGCCCCGGGTGCACGTCTGGGCGCCGCGCTGTGATCGGCGGCGGTGTTTCGTGCAGGATCGCGTGCGACAGCACGGCCAGTGAGTCCTCGGGGAACGGCCGTCGTCCGGTCAACGCCTCGTAACCGACCACTCCCACGGCGTAGAGGTCGTCGGCGGGCGTGGCAGGCTTCCCGATCAACCGGTCGGGACTCAGGTAGGCCATGGTGCCAACGACGTGGCCGGTCATGGTGTGCGCGCCGCCGGTGGTCTTGGCTATGCCGAAGTCCGCCAGCTTGGCGTGGCCCGCGGCGGTGAACAAGATGTTGCCGGGTTTGACGTCGCGGTGCAGGATCCCCGCGCTGTGCGCGTCGGTGAGGGCGGCGAGAACGGAATCAAGAACCCCGTGCACAAACGGTGGGGGCAGCGGACCGCGTGCGATGTGGTCGGCGAGTGACACGCCAGGAAGCCGTTCCATCACGATGAACGGCACCCCGCGGTGTTCGCCGATGTCGTGGACCACCACGATGTGCGTGCTGCTCAGCGCCGCGGCCGCTCGCGCCTCGGTCTCGAACCGCAGTCGGTTCTCCGGCCGGTCGATCGACGGATGCAGCAGCTTGATCGCCACGGGGCGGCCCAGCTTCAGATCCCACCCGTCGCGCACCTCGGCCATGCCACCGCGACCGATGACCGCTCCCAGTTCGTAGCGGTCGCCAAGCCGCCCGCCCGGTTCCAACAGCGCCGCGACGGCGCCGTCAACCCGGCGAGGTTCTGGATTTTGGCGTTCGGTACCCATGGCTGCGTTACGGGGATAGCCGCTGACTACGACGCCGAAACTCCTGGCGTACGGTCGTCGCATGACGTCGACAACCGAAGTCAGTGGCGGGGTCGTCGAACGGGCGCGCGGCATGCGCGACCTGGTGCGTGCCGAGGCCGCTGAATCCGAGCGCATCCGCACCCTCACCGACGCCATCGTCAACGAAATGTGGGCCAGCGGCCTGATGTCGTCATTCAATCCCGTCGAGGCCGGGGGTGTCGAGCCGTCGTTCGCCGAAATGATCGAGACGTGGATCGAAATAGCTTGGCAGGATGGTTCTTTCGGCTGGGTCGGCATCGGGAACCTGCCGTCGTCGTTCGCCGCCGCCAGCTACTTGCCCGACGAGGGTTTCGCCGAGGTGTTCACCGCCAACAACAACCGCGTGACGATGGGTGGCCAGTTCTTCCCGAACGGACAGGGAACCGCGGTCGACGGCGGATACCGGCTGAGCGGCTCGTGGAATTTCGGCTCCGGGATCGGCCACTCGCAGTACGTCGCGGCGGGATTCTTCCCCATGGACAACGGCGAAATGCGTTGGGTCGGTGAGGGAATCCCCGACATGCAGATAGCCATCGTGCCGCGGGAGGACATCAGCTTCAACGACGGTTGGTATGTGCAGGGGCTCAAGGGAACTGGCTCGTACGACTACAGCGCCCAAGACGTGTTCGTGCCGCAAAGCCGGACCTTTGGATTGTTTGAACGCGTGCCGTGCCGGGGGAGTTCGCCGGCCACCCGAATGGGCCTGATGCCGGTCACCGCCGCCGGTCACGCGTCGTGGGCGCTCGGGGTGGCCAAGAGCATGCTCGACGATGTCGCCGAACTGGCGGCGACGAAGTATCGGATGAGCGACATGGCGTCGTTGGCCAGTCGGCCGACGTTCCAGAAGGGGCTCGCGCACCATGTCTCGGCCTGGCGTGCCGCGCGCCTGCTCGTGCATGACGCGTTCGCCACCGCCGAGGCGGCCGTCGCCGCTGGCGAGGAACTGACTCCGACGCTGCGGGCCGATATGCGCGCGGCCGCCGTCTACGCGACCGATACGGCTCGCGGTTGTGCCGAATGGGCACATCTGGTGGCGGGGACGAGCTCAATCCGCGAAGGCAGTCGCCTCGAGCGTGCATTCCGCGACATGTACACCGGTACCCAGCACGCGTTCATCAGCGAAAAGGTCGCCATCGACGCGGCGCAGATTTGGCTGGGCATCATCGAGGACCAGTTCGGGTTGTGAATACACGAAACCTCCCCGGTCAGGTGACCGGGGAGGCTCGTCGAATTTGTGCTTACTTGGCCAACTTCGCCATGGCGCTCGCCGCGACGCTGCCGGCCACGATCAGCCCGACCCCGACCAGGAAGTCCAGGGCACCGGTGATCAAGCCCGCGATTCCGGTCACCACGACGAACTCGGGCAGCCACTCGAGGATCTTCACCAGCGAGGGCACCTCCGCCTGCTCGCCATTGGCCAGGTCGAACTTGGCGGTGGCGTAGTCGGCGTAGAACTCGGTGAACGAGATTGCGCAGAAGATGGCCGCCAACTGCAGGATCCAGCCGGTCCAGAAGTTGCCCGGGTCGTGCAGGATCGCGTCGCCGACGAAGCCGACCGCCGCCGCGAAGGTGAAGGCGCTGGCCCAGGCCGCGGTGATGACGCTGTTGATCCGCTTGAACAGAGGACTCTCCCAGTGCTCCCGCGGCGTGCTGTCCTTGGCGTAGGAGATGGTGAACGGCTTGCGGATCAGCAGGGTGACCCACGCGAACATGGCGAGCGAGAAGTTGGTGAGCTCGCCGGCCCAGGTCTCCAGGAACGTGGTGACGCCGCTGCCGGCTAACGCGCCGACCAGCGCCAGAGAGGCGAAAATCGTCGCACCGAAGATCTCCAGGCCGTGAATCTTTATGCCGCGGAAGGTGCCGATGAGCATCACCAGCAGCGCAAAGCCCAGCGCGGAGATCACGGCGATCTCGAAGCGGCCCGGCGTGGACAGGATCGCCATCAGCGCCCAAGGGGCAATGCCGGCAAACGGCGACTTGAGGAAGCTGTCAATCGTGTCGCCGATGCTGCGGCGTTCCGGCTGAGCGTTCGTCTCGGTGGTGTGGGACGCCGGCGCGTCGTGGGGGCGGGTGCTGTCGTTCATTTTCAACTCCTCGAGTGACCGACGTTCCGTTTATGACGTGTCGATATTGTCATGTCGACAGTGACATGTCAATACAGGAATGTTCTGAGGGCTCGGCCCATGCGGGTGATGGCTTCGGTGAGGATGGCTCGTGACGTCGCGAAGTTGACCCGCACGTGCCCGCTGCCGCCGGTGCCGAACACGTGGCCGGAACTGAGCGCCACGCGGGCGTGGTCCAGGAACCAGCGGGCCGGACCGGCGAGATCGGACACCACGGCCAGGCCCTCGGACTTGGCTTCCTCGATGCCGAGCGCGCGGCAATCCAGCCACGCCAGGTAGGTGCCCTGCGGTCGGAGCAGGTGAATTCCAGGCAGATGCTCCGCGGTGAGCTCGGCCAGCAGGGTTCGGTTCGCGTCCAGCCCCTGCAGCAGCGCGTCGAGCCAGTCGCCGCCGCTGCGGAAGGCTTCGGCGTGCGCGATGATACCGAGGTGGCTGGGGCCGTGGCCGACTTCTTCGGGCATCCTGCGCAGGTCGTCGGCGGCCTCGGGCCCGGCGATGGCCAGCGCCGCCTTGAGGCCGCTGAGATTCCACGCCTTGGAGGCCGATATCAGCGCGAAGGCGTTCTCGCCGCCCGGCACCGTCAGATACGGGGTGAAACGCGCGCCGCTCAGCACCAGCGGGGCGTGGATCTCGTCGGAAACCAGGCGGACGTCGAAGTGTCGGGCGCGCTCGGCGACCCCGCGCAACTCGTCGGCGGTGTGTACCGCACCCGTCGGGTTGTGCGGGTTGCAGAGCAGATAGGCGACATTGCCTGACCGGCCGGCCGACGTGCGGGCCTGTGCGAAGGCCTCCTCGAGCGCTGCCAGGTCGAGTCGGCCGTCCTCGCCGAGCGGCGCCTCGACGACGCGGCGGCCGTCATGGGATACGAAGGCGTAGAACGGGGCATATACGGGGCTGTTCACGATGACGGTGTCGCCGCGCTCGGTGACCAGCCGCAGCACTTCGACGATCCCGAGCATGACGTCGGGAACGACGGCCGTCCGGCTGATGGCGATGTCGTCCCAATGCCAACGCCGCGAAGCGAATTCGCGGACCGCCTTCGCGTACACCTTGCCGTGCGGGTATCCGGTGTCGCCGTCGTCGATGGCGCGATGAAGGGCTTCGGCGACCGTCGGTGCGAGGTGCACGTCCATCTCGGCCACCCAGAGCGGCAGCACGTCGGCAGGGTGCCTGCGCCACTTCATGCTCGTGCGCTGGGCGCGCAGTTGCTCGAGCGTCAGCTCCTCGAGTGGATTTGGCACCCCGCCTTTTTACCGCGAGCAGACGCAAACTCGTATAAATCCTTGGGGTTTGGTACAAGTTTGTGTCTGCTCGCGGGGGTTATCGGGCGGGGAGGTACGCGTGTTGGGGGATGGTGAGGGGGAGATCCACGGCACTCAGCAGGCCGGGTTCGGCGGCGACGACGTAGGGGATGGCGTTGACGACGCGCATCGCCGTGGCCACCATCGCGCCCGCGCCCGACGTCATATGGCCGACGCCGGCCTTGCGGGGATCTTTGAGCGTGGCGGCCAAGGTGCAGTCGATGTCGGGGTCGCCGGTGATCTGGATGCGGTAGGACAGGTCGCCGATGCCGCGTGGCCAGTCGGGGGCGACGTCGTGCGCGAGCCGGGTGACGTGCTCGATGGTGATGACGTCGCGGCCGTCGGCGACGCCGATCGCCTGCATGCGGATCGCGCCACACGTCCCGGCCTCGACCGTGCCCATCGCGACTTCGAGCGTCCGCTCGGTGACCGCGCGATCGAACGTCTCGCGGAATTCGTCGACGGGAATACCGAGTGCCTCCGCCACCAACCGGATTTGGCCCTGCCATTCGCCGGTGATGGCGCCGGGGAATCCGATCCACGGTTGGTAGTCGAGTGGCCGACCGAAGCCCAGGGCGTCGCTCATGATGTCGGGCACCCCGTAGTCGTCGTACAGACCGATTTCGTAGGCGTGGATCTTTTCCACGGACGACGACTGGGTGGACAGCACGAGGGGCAGATAGTCGGCGGCGAAGCCGGGTTCGATTCCTGAGGCGTACAGCGAGACCTGACCTTGCTTCGCGGCGGTCACCAGTTGGTCGCGCCACTCGGTCGGTTGGTAGGCATGCGGATTCACCAGCCGGGTGGTGCTGGTGGTGACGACGTTGATGCCGGCTTGGAGCAACCGCACGTAGTCCGGGATGGCCAGCGCGTCGCGTTCGGGCCCGCTGGCCGCGTAGATGATGCAGTCGGGCTTGAGGGCGATGAGCGCGTCGGCGTCAGTGGTTGCCTTCAGGCCGATCGGCTCGCCGTTGGCCAACTCGCCGGCGTCCTTGCCGTCCTTTTCCGGCGAGTGCACCCATACCCCAACGAGATCGAGGTTCGGACGCTGGTGGGCGGTGCGGATGGCGATGGACCCGATGCCCCCCGTCGACCAGACAACTACGCGATATGTCTTTTCTTCGGGATTGGCCATCGTGGCCCCTTCGGCTGCAGTGACGAATGGATACCGAATATTTGATCCGGAAGCTAGCAGCCGCCGTAGGGGCCGTCAACGTGCCCGATGTGCGGATACTCGAATAAGCGTGGCGCTTAAGCCAATTGGACCCGACCGGTGATGAGGTCCATGATCGCCTTGCCGGGCGCCCACGAGCCGGTGATCGACGCCATGGCGTGCCCGTTGTCAACGTTGAGGGTGATGCCGTTGATGGCGGCCGAGGCGGCGCTGTTGAGCATGATCATCGCCTTGCCGATGTCCTCGGGAGTCAGCACGGCACTGCCCGTGTCGTCGCGGAAGTCCTGGGCGAAGCTCAGCCACAGGTCGGCGTTCGCGCGCGCCAGGGGAGTGTCGGTGGGGCCGGGGCAGACCGCGTTGATGCGGACTCCCTTCTTCAGGAAGTGGTAACCCTGCCAGGCGACGTAGGCGTTAATCACCTGCTTGCTGAAACCGTAGTGGATGAAGCCCTGGGCTTCGCGTTCGGCAACCCAGTCGTTGGCCGCCTTGTAGTCGGGCGTGGCCAGGAAGTCCAGCACCAGTTCGAGGTTGTTCTCCCAGCCCATGCCGGCCACCGACGAGATGAAGCAGATGGCTGCGCCCTTGTTGATCAAGTCCTTTGCGAACAATCGGTCGATCAGGTGACGGTGCCCAATGAAGTTGACCCGCATCAGTTTCGGCCCGTCGGCGACGCCCGCCGCCGAGAACAGCGAGTCGACCGGCCCGTCGAGTTCGTCGACCGCGCGGTCGATCGAATCCTGGTCGCTCAGGTCGACCTGGATCACCCGGTCGACCTCATAGTCGACCGAGGCGTAGTCCGCCACGGTGACGTGCGCTCCCAGGGACTTTGCGATCTGCGCCGTGGCGGCACCCATCCCGGTCGCGCCACCGACCACCAGAACGCGTTTTCCCTCGTAACCCAACAAGTCTGACGCCGTTGTCATCGTTCCCCTTTTCCCTGGCCATTCGTTCGCCGACGTTACAGTATCCGGACCAGATGTAAGTTGCCAACCCTCCGCGGGCGTGGCGGTTGACCGCGCTCGCGGGTCCCACGTAGCGTACTGAGACAAATATTAGGTCGGCTAGGAGTCGCCGTGTACATGCTGCGCTTCGACATGCGGGCCCCGGCATTCGGCGCCAAACCAGAGGCGCTGTATGGCGCGGCGATCGAGATGTGCGCATGGTCCGAGGATCACGGCGGACTGGCCGCCGTGTTGTGCGAACACCATGGGTCCGAAGACGGCTACCTGCCCGCGCCGCTGATGTTGGCGTCGTCGATCGCCGCGCGCACCCGACGCATGGCGCTGAGTCTGATCCTGGTTCTGCCGTTCTACGACCCGGTGCGACTGGCCGAAGATATAGCGATCCTCGACATCATCAGCGGCGGACGGGCTTCCTACATTCTGGCGCTGGGTTACCGGCCGGAAGAGTATGAAATGTTCGGCGTTTCGCTCGGCGAACGCGGGCCCCTTGCCGACGAGAAACTTTCCCTGCTGCGGCGGTTGCTTGCCGGGGAGGAAGTGGTGCAGGACGGGCGGCGGATCAACGTGACGCCCAAGCCGCTGACGGCCGGCGGGCCGGCGTTGACGTGGGGCGGCGGCAGCGTGGCGGCGGCGCGCCGCGCCGGTCGGTACGGGCTGAGCCTGTTGGCCAACGCCAATGTTCCTGGCATGCAGGAGGCCTACGAGGCGGCGTGCCGCAAGCACGGACACCCGATCGGCGGGACGATCCTGCCCGACCGGGACGCGCCCTCGGTGATTTTTGTCGCAGACGATGTCGACCAGGCCTGGGCGGAAATCGGCGAGCATCTGCTCCACGACGTGCGGACCTACGCGGCGTGGAACCCTGGCAACGAAGTGTCTGCGGGCTTTTCCCATGTGGACACCGTCGACGAATTGCGCGAAGTGGGAGGATCACACGTGATCTACTCTGTCCCGGAAGCGATTTCACGAGTTCGCGCCGGCCAAGTGCTGCACTTGTCGCCGTTGTGCGGTGGACTGCCGCCGGAGATTGCGTGGCCGTATCTCAAGCGAGTGGGCGAGGTTGTATTGCCCGAAGCTGCCCGTCTAACGCGCGTGGAGACAGCATGACCGGCGCCGGCACGACCGAGATCTACTACGATCCATTCGATTTCGAGATCGACGACGACCCGTACCCGATCTGGAAGCGGATGCGCGATGAAGCGCCGCTGTACTACAACGAGAAGTACAACTTCTACGCGTTGAGCCGGTATGACGATGTCGCGCCCGAGCTGACGAATTGGAACACCTACCGGTCCGGTCGCGGCACCACCATGGACATCATCATGAGCGGCGTCGATATTCCGCCGGGCGTCATACTTTTCGAGGACCCGCCGCTGCACGATCTGCACCGGCGTTTGCTGTCAAGGGTTTTCACGCCGCGGCGGATGGAGGCGATCGAGCCGCTGACGCGTGACTTCTGTGTGCGTGCGCTGGATCCGTTGGTCGGCACGGGCAGGTTCGACTTCATCGAGAATCTGGGCGCGATGGTCCCGATGCGCACGATCGGTTATCTGCTGGGCATACCCGAGGATTCGCAGGCCGCCATCCGCGATCGTGGGGGGCGGGCGATCAGCCTCAAGGAGGGTACGTTCACGGCCGTCTCGGACGACCTGTTCGAGAAGAGCTATCAGGTCTTCTCCGACTACATCGATTGGCGGATGGAGCATCCCTCCGATGATCTGATGACGCAGCTGATCAACGCCGAGATAGAAGACGGCGGGGTGCTGCGGCGGCTGACACGGACCGAAGTGTTGATGTACACGACCATGATCGCCGGGGCGGGTAACGAGACGACGACGCGCCTGATCGGGTTCATCGGTCAACTGTTGGGCGAGCACCCCGACCAGCGCCGAGAACTGGTGGCCAACCCATCGCTGATTCCGATGGCCATCGAGGAGGTGCTGCGCTACCAGGCGCCCTCGCCCGTGCAAGCGCGGTATGTCGCGCACGATGTCGAGCATTATGGGGTGACCATTCCCGAGGGATCGGTCATGTTGCTGCTCAACGGTTCCGCGAATCGGGACGAGCGCAGGTACCCCAACGGCGAGGCGTTCGACATCCATCGCGGCGCCCCCCATCTCAGCTTTGGGCATGGACTGCACTTCTGCCTGGGGTCGGCGCTGGCACGCATGCAGGCCCGGGTGGCGTTGGAAGAAGTGCTCAAGCGTTGGCCGGATTGGGAAGTGGATTACTCCGGTGCACAGATGGCGCACACCAGTAGCGTGCGCGGGTGGGCGAAGTTGCCGGTCATCACGGGGTAGGGGTGGGGCTGGCGCGTCGGCCGCGCGGCGTGCGCTGCCGGCTTAGTCACATCCGTCACTTTGGTCTCTCCGCCAGGAAGGTGGATCTGTGCCCGGCTTGTAGCGACAAGCGTTGTGGCAGAGTGTTTGTCGCTACAAAGCCGGGCAGGAAGCCTGCCGGCTGGCGGAGAGACTGATGTGGTGATTGGGGCAGATGCGCCGACACCTGCGGCGTACGCTTCCTATGTCACATCCGTCACTTTGGCCTCTCCGTCGGGAAGGTGGATCTCTGCCCGGCTTGTAGCGACAAGTGTTGTGGCAGAGTGTTTGTCGCTACAAGCCGGGCAGGAAGCCTGCCTGCTGGCGGAGAGACTGATGTGGTGATTGGGGCGGATGTGACTGGCTTTCCGAACCCAGTCCTCAGCTGTCAGGACTTATCCAGCTGATCCACCAGTACCGCACCGTCTGGGCGGTCCCCGAGGGTCTGCAACTGCAGCGTGATGTCGTCACCCTGCGCCGTGATCCGGATGATCTGGGCAAGTTCCGCGGGTGCGTCGTTCTGCACATAGTGATCGGCCGTCGGCACCACCCAATAACGGCTGCGGCCAGGCATTTCCCGCAGATACGCCTGCCAGACATGGTTGGCCACGCGTAGCGGGGAAACCGAGTCATGCAGCCCCCAGATCAGGGTGACGTTCATGGGCAGCGCGGAAAGCTTTTCGAGCCAACTCTTTTCATCGGCTGCGCGCTCGCGCAGGTATTGAATGGTGTCGGGCAGGACGCGCATTCCGTCGTCGTGCGCAAAGCATTTCGCCAGGGCGGTCAGCTCAGGGTCTTCCAATACCCGACGCGGCATGAAGCAGGTTTGCCCGAGGCCGGCGGCCAGCAACTCCGGCGTCACTTCCGCGGCCGCGCGCCGTCCCGTCTTCGGGTCGAGCAGCGCGGTCTGAAAGGCGGTCAGATTGGACAGCGGAAGGTAGACGTTGCCGTTGGTGATGATGTGATCGACCGGCAGCGGTTGTTCGGCGTCGGCCAACAGCCCGAGCGCGATCATGCCGATGCTGCTGCCGCGATCATGGGTCAGCATCCGGTACTCGGTCAGCCCCCACACGGAGGTGATCATGTGCACCAATAGCTGCGCGTCGTCGTAGAGCGAATACACGTGTGGCTCCGGCGGCTTGTCGGACAACCCATACCCGGGGAAGTCCAACGTGTAGATGTCGAACTCGGACTCCAGTTCACGCGCCAAGGCGAAGAAGTCGATGCTTGACGTCGGGAAGCCGTGCACCAGCACCAGGGCGGGCGCGCCTTCGGTGCCGTAGCGCCGGGTGAACACGGTGACGTCCTTGCCCTCGTTGGCGGCCGTCGTCGACTTCCAACTCAATTCCGTTCCGCCGCTTTGCCATTCCTCGAAAATGTCCACGGTGCAAGCCTTATCCCAGAGCGAAGGTTACGGTAGCCAGCAGCAACGGTAATTGGTCCTGGCGCAGTTGCGGTAGGGGCAGTTGCTCGGCGCCGAGGAACGCGCCGCTGAGATAGTTGTCGGAGTTCCAGACGGCCTCGGTGCTGACCTGACCCTGGTAGCTGAAGCCCTCGATGACGTAGGGCAGTCCGTCGGCTTCGAGCAGCGACGGGCCGTTCATCAGCTGGAAGTGCAGGTGCGGTGCGTTGGAATTGCCGGTGTTGCCCAGCTTGGCGATCTGCTGACCTTTCGTGACCTTGTCGCCTTTCTTGACCAACAGCGAGCCCTTGTCGAGGTGGGCGTACATCGCGTACACGCCATCACCGAGATCCAGGATGATGTGGTTGCCGTCGACGTTCTCCACGGTCAGCTTGGCGGCCAGGACGGGATCCGACGCCGGCAGGATGCCGGGGACATTGGCTTCCAGATCGTCCAGGATCTCGACGACGGTGCCGTCGGCAACCGCATGCACGGGCTGCCCAAAGCTGACATAGCTTTCGTTCTTGGTCCGGTCGCCGGTGTAGAAGTTGCCCTGATCGTCGGTGCGCATCCAGTCGATCGCAAAGCGCTGGCTGTTGTTGAGCTTCATGTTGACCGGGAGGATGGCGTCGCGGTGTCCCCAGCCCGGATCGCAACAACCGTTGAAGGCGACCCAGTTGTTGCCCCGCAGCGGGGGAGCGATCTGTCTTGGCTTGCCGGCCGAGATGTCGAACGGGTAGCCCAGCGTGACGAACGGCCCCGCATCCTTGGCTCCCGGATGCGCCGCGCCGGTGCCGTGCAGGCGCAGCATCACCGCTTTCGGAAACTGTTCGGGCTTGTCCAGCGCGAAGTCGATGAGCAGTGTCCGCGACGTCTGTGGCGCGATGTCCGCATCGGTCGACGGTTCTTGGGTGAGTTGGCGTAGCCGGTTGCAGTTTCCGTAGTTGCAGGCGGGATCGACCAGTTGGACTCCGCCGAACGATGCCAGCACCTTGTTCGGGTCGCCGGCGTCGACGACATCGACGGCGGAGAGGGTGGCGGGTGCGGCGGTGGAGTTGGTGAGCTGTACGTCGAAGGCCAGGTGGTACTTGTTGTCGGTGCCCGGGAACGGGAACGTCGGCTGGCTGATCGGCGCGACGGTCAGCGGCGTGAACGCATCGGGCACCTTGATGCCCGCCACGGCATTGCTCGGCGCCGGAGCGCCCGACGGTGCGGATGCGGCCGGGCCGGACGGGGTCGAGGATGTGCACCCGCCGACGGTGAGTGCCAGCGCGATAACGGCCAAAGTCTTTCTGAGCGCGCTGCGCCCCCGCTGTCTCGTCACCCCGGTGAGCTTAGGGTGGCCCGCGATTGCCGTTGATGATCAACACGCGGGTCATCGGCGGCGTCGCTACCGAGCGGCTGTAACGCCCGGACATCGCTAAACAAAAGGAACGATAACGATTCTCGGCGGCTTCGCCGTGTCGCGCGACAATTCTGCAGATGGCCGTCGAATGTCCGCCGACGCAGGGGGAATCGTGCACAAGTCTCTCCGCGCGCTCGTCGGTGTGGCAGCCGGGTGCTGCGTGGGCGTCAGTGTCGCCGCTGCGGATTCGGAGGCCGATCCAGGAGACAGCCTTGCCGTGAGCGCCTGCGAACTGCGCACACTGGTGCTGACCGCCTTTCCCGCCGAGGCCGATGCGGTCTTGTCCCACACCACGCTTGACCCCAACCCAGTCGTTGTCGCCAATCGCAGGCACTTCTACCTCGGCACGCTCGGCGGCAAGAAGGTCATCGTCGCGATGACCGGCATCGGGCTGGTGAATGCAACGACCGCGACGCAGACCGCCTTTGACCGGTTCACCTGCCCGTCCGGGATCGCCGTTGGCGCCGTGATCTTTTCGGGTGTCGCGGGCGGAGCGGGTCGCGTCAGCCTGGGCGACGTGGCCGTTCCCGCCCGATGGACGTTGGACGACGGCGCCACGTTTCGCCCGGTCGATCCGGGCATGCTCGCCGCAGCCCAGTCGCTCGCGGTCACGTTGTCCAGCGTGAATACCCTTGGCAATCCGATGTGTTTGTGCAAGAACGTGCCCGTCGTGCGGCTCAACGACTTGGGCCGGGTACCGCAGTTGTTCGTCGGTGGTGACGGCTCCAGTAGCGACAACAACAACGGCACGGCGTTTCCCTGTGTCCCCAACGCCGGCGACGTCTTCGGCTGCCAACCATGCAGCGCCCCCGATCGCTCACTGCTCTATACGGGCAACTTCTTCAAGGACACCCCGGCCTGGTTGTTCAAGGGGTTAATCGGAAACCTGAGACCCTTCCCCCTGGAGAATCCGGCGTTCGATGCCGTCGACCAGGAGAGCGCGACGGCGCAGGTGGTCGCCGATGCGCACGGCACGCCGTTCCTGGCTATCCGCGGCATGTCCGACGGGCCAAACGACCCGCTTCGCTTGCCGGGCTTCCCCTTTCAGTTCTTCTTCTACAAGCAGCTCGCCGCGGAAAACGCGGCCCGGGTGGTCGCGGCCTTCCTGCAGAACTGGGTGGGAATCTGACGCTAACCGCGGGCGACTGGACGGGTTGGATCCGAGCTCCACTCCGACCACGACCCCGGGAACAGCGCCGCCTCGTAGCCCTGGGTGGCGAGCGCCGCGATGACGACCGCCGCGGTGACACCCGAGCCGCAATACGCGCCGACGGACTCGTCAGGCCCAATGTCGTTGTCGGACAACAGCCGAGCGAGCGCGTCATCGGCGAGGAAGTTGCCGTCGCCACTCAAGACGGCGCCGCTGGGCAGGTTTTTCGCGCCCGGGATATGGCCGGCGACGGGGTCGACGGGCTCAACATCGCCGCGGTAGCGTTCCGGCGCACGGGCATCGAGCAGCGTCACCGTCCCGATCTGCTCCGCCGACAAGGTCGGCTGGCTTCCCGTGTACAAATCATCCACCGGCACAATCACATTGCCGGGTTCTCGATGCACCGGACCGCTCTCCAGCGGCCCGCCCGCGGCGCGCCACGCGGCCAGGCCGCCGTCGAGGATGCGTACGTCCTGCAGTCCGGCGGCGGTCAGCACCCACCAGGCCCGGGCGGAACCGGCACGGTTCCAGTCGTCGTACGTCACGATCGGTGTGTCCTGGTTGACGCCCCAGCGGCGGGCGGCCGCCTCCAGGCTGCGTCCCGACGGCAACGGGTGGCGGCCGCGACCGTGGACGGTGTGGTCGCTGAGCTCGTCATCGAGCGACACATACACCGCGCCAGGGATGTGTCCTTGTAGGTAGGCGTCGCGCCCGTCGGGTCGGTCGAGGCGCCAACGCACATCCAGCACGGCCACCGGTTTGCCGCTGTTCAGCAGCTGGGCCAGCTCGTCGGCGGTGATCAGGACCTCGTGGCGTTGGGGCACAACGACGAGCCTAGCTACCGCAGTCGGTCGCGGATCGTGGCCAACTCCTGCTCGGCGAGCTCGAGCAGCACGGCAAGGCGACGGAAGGAGTCGTCGATCACCGCGGCATCATCGGTAGCTGGCGTGGCGCCGCCGAGCCTCCCTTGGACATCGGTCCATGCCGTCTCCACCGCCTCCAGCAGGGCCGCACTGCGCGAAACCTCGGGGCCGAAGAAGTTTGTGACGAGCGCGGGCGTGCGCGGGGTGGGTGTCAGGTCCGACGGCAGCGACGGGGTGATGATGTATCCGTTCGCGAGGTCGCCGTAGATGGTGACGTCGTCCGGTCGGCGTGCGGCATACAGCGCGATGTACGCGCACAGCACGGCGTCGATCGGGTCCTCCGCCCGGTCCAGATCGACCTGCCGTTCGGCCTGCTCCACTGCGTGTTGTAGCCGCGCCCAGTCGGTGCCGGCGGTGACTTGCATTCGCGGGGACGCATCGGCCAGGCCTTCGATGAGCCGCATGAGCTCGAGCAGCGCGGCCCTGCGGTCCGCGACGCTTCTGCCTCGCGCGCCCTTGTACTTCAGGGTCCGGCCCAGCCGGAACAGGACAACGGTTGCGGGGTGCGGGTAGACCTCGATGGCGCGCCGTTTCGAGGTCGAATACGGATCGATGTCCAGGCCGAGTCGTGCGGCGAGGCGGGCGCCGCGCGGAGCGTCGCGGAACCAGTCCATACCGGTGTTCGCCGAATGTGCGCCGGCGTCGAACTGCCGGAAGTGCGGGTTGAGTTCACTTTCGGCCAACCGCATGCCGGTCGGGTTGTTGACCACCAACGGCGCATCGATCCCGACCAGGCACGGCCCGTCGACGTAGGGCGCCAGCGCGGCCAGCACGGCCGCATCCGTTGTCGCCGCGTCAGCAAACTGCAAGAGACCTTGATCGTCCAGCACCGCGACCCCGCTGGGATTGCGTTCACCCCAGGCCAGGTCCAATCCGACGAAGTACATCTGCCAACCTCCCGCCAAGCACCCTAGTCTCAGAGCGAAGCTTTGAGGCGATAACCTCGTGGGCGGAATCGGGGTAGGGAGACCATGGTGAGGCGGGTCGACAAGAGCATTGCGACGGTGCTGGGGGTACTGGGCGCCCTGTGTCTGCTTCCGGTCGCACCGGCTCGGGCCGTGCCCAACACGCAGTGCGTCCTGACGACGCCGGTGCGGGAGGTGCGGAGCACCTCGGAATTGCCGGCCGAGCTACTCGGGCTGCTACCGCGCATCGCCGAGATCGGCGCGCCCTTCAACAAGACGGACGCGGTCAACGACGCCACACTGCCGTTCCGCAGGTTGATTCGGGCCGGCAGTCGCGGGACCGACTGGTTCCTCTGGTACGAACACGGCGGCTTCGACTACTTCTGGCAGGCCGTGGTCGCGCGCGTCACACCAGGTGAGGAGGCCAAAGTGTTGGCGAATGCGGGCACAGTGTCCGATACTCTCTGCACATTCACGGACGGCGTTTTCGCCGGAAAGGTGCCACCCTATCCGCAAGGCACGTGGGCTGCTGCTGGCTTCTAGGTCGCAACTCGCCTGGGCACGAAAGGACATCCAGCTATGAATCCGCAGGACCCGAATCAGCCGCCGTACGGAGGCCAGCAGTGGGGCGGACAGCCCCCCGGCTACGCGCCGGGCTACTCGCCCGCCTACGGGCCGGCGACTACCACAAACACCATGGCGATCATCGCACTCGTCGGTGCGCTCGTGTTCGCCCCGCTGGGAATCGTCTTCGGGCACATCGCTCGTGGACAGATCCGGCGCACCGGTGAAGGCGGACGCGGACTGGCCACCGCTGGCTTGATCCTGGGCTATATCTTCACGGGCATCTGGGTCCTCACGGTGGTGCTGCTCATCATCTTTGGTGTCTTCGTCGCGTCCCACGAGTCCGACTTCGAGCCGTCCTACGTACCGTCAAGCGACACCTCGGTGTTCTTCACGCATATCCCGTGACATTAGGACTGAAATCACATGTGTCACTGTGGTTTCAGTCGTCCCAATTGCCGGATGGGGGTCCGGGGCTGCGGTAGCCTCATGGCACCTAGTCGGAGGGGTCATCTGTGTCCTATGTCGTAGCGGCGGTTGAGCTGCTGACCACTGCTGCCGAAGATTTGGCCGCGGTGAGTTCGGCGATCGCGGCTGCAAACGCGGCGGCGGCAACCTCCACCACGTCCCTGCTGGCCGCCGCTGCCGACGAGGTATCCACGGGTATCGCCGCGCTTTTCCGTGCGCACGCACTGGAATATCAAGAGGTCCAAGCGCAACTCGTGCAATTCCACGGGCAATTCGTGAGCAAGCTGGTTGCCAACGCGGACGCCTACCTAAGTGCCGAACTCGCCAACGCGACGAACGCCGGTCCGTTGGCGGCGGCCAGTACGAGGATTACGGTCCCGGGGGCGACGCCGCTCTACTTCCCCGGGCTGATCACTCGGCTGCCCTATCTAGGACAGATATTCCTGCAGGGCGGGGTGGCAGGGCCGCCCACGGCGTCGCTTCTGCAGGCCTACGACCTGCTCAATTACGCCATCGGGCAGAACTGGTACCCCGGCACGGTGGCTCAGGTGGTGAACTTCCCCGCCAGCATGGGCATTGTCAGCGGCAGTCTGACCGCGCCGACGGTCAATGAGGCCGTCGCCATCGGGCGGGGGATGCTCCACGACCAGATCATGGCCGCGGTGGCCGACGGCACTCCGGTGCACATCGCCGCGCTGTCGCACGGAACGCTCGTCGCCAACCGCGAATTGGCTTACCTGGCAACCGCTCCGGACGCTCCAGCGTCAAATGCCCTGCAGTTCACCCTGTTCGCCAGCCCCGAGTTCGGCTTGTTCAAGACTTACCTGCCCACCGGGGCAACCCTGCCCATAGTCGATTACACGGCGCACGCTTTGGCGAACACCCAGTACGACGTCAACTTGGTGTTCGGACAATACGACGCCTGGTCCAACCCGCCGGACCGGCCCTGGAATCTGCTGTCGGTGGTGAACTCGCTATTCGGTATGGCCTACCACCACAACACCGCGGCGCTGACCTCCATGTCGAACGCGGTGGTGCTGTCCAGCGACGTCACCCCCTTGGGCGGCACGATCACCACGTACATGATCCCGTCGCCGATTCTGCCGATGTTGTTGCCGCTGCAGGATATTGGCGTCCCGCAGCTAATTGTCAACGGCCTCAACTCGATTCTGCAACCGATGGTCAATGCTGGTTATTCGTCGCTGGATCCCAATGCAGGGCCGTACTTCTCCGGTGGAGCGCTGGTCGGGCTGCCTCGGCTCTTATGGTGACGCTCGGTTTTCGGGCCTAGGGCCAGACTTCCCAGCTGATCATCGTCCGCATCGGACCGGCGAACACCGGCCGCACCACGCCTGACTGCCAACGCTTTTCGATCAACGGGGTCAGATAGGTGGTGGTGGCGATCGGGTCGTCGTCGAGGTAGACAACGGTGATGAATTGCGGGTCGGTGCGCCAGCCTCGTGGTGGGGGGTCGTAGGCATTTGTGGCGCCGAACGTCCAGGCGCCCGCGGTGCCATGGGTAGCGAGCAATTGTGGGTAGTGTTCGGCGCGTAGCCATTCCAGCCATGCGGTCGTGTCTGCGTCCGCGGTGGGTTCTTCGACGATCAGCAGCACACCACGGTGTGGGCGGAACGGCACGACCTCGGCCGAAACCAGCGCACGCGGGGCGGCATGCCACTGCAGCAGTTGGAGTCCGGCGATCTGCAGCAGTGGGCGCCAGACCGGGAAGCGTCCCTGGTCGCGGAGGGCTCGGCCGAGGGCGACGAAGTCGTCGATGGTCTGTCGAACGGGATCGCCGACCAGGTAGTGCACGGCGTTGCCGACCTGGCCCAACGGCCCTTCCGCGACCAGTCGGTGGTCCAGGTAGTCGCCGTCGGCGATCCACCGCAGGCCGTACACGATCCCGGGCAACTGATACTGCTCCGGCATGTGGTCGAGCAGATGCCAACGCAGGTAGCTGCCGTCGTCATCGGGCGACTCGGGTGCGGTGAGGCTGAAAATGCCTGCCTTGACGCGGTTCACGTTGTATTGAGCTCGGCGAGCGCCTGCAGGTTCTCCAGGTAGTGCTGCAGGGAGGTGCTGGCGAAGTTGGCGTTGACGATCGTAGCGCCGTGCGCGACGGTGTCGGCGATGAGTTCGCGACTGCGCTCGGGGTTGTCGATGGGATCGAGACGAGACGACGGCGCCAGCACGACGTCGAATGCGGGCGGAATCGTCAGGCGAGCCAGCCAGTCTCGGGCCTGCTTCAGGGGCACGCCGAACGGTGTCCAGCCGTCGGCCAGGTTGACCGCCCGCCGCAGCGATCGCAGCGTGCGCCCGCCGACCCAGATGGGGACGCGCTCTTGGACGGCGCACGGGTCCACCACCATGCCGTCGAATGAATAGAACTCGCCGTGATACTCGGGCTCTGTGCGCGATAGCGATGCCCGCAGCGCCCGTAGCGCATCGTCACCGCGGGGGCCGCGGTCGTCGAATGGGACGCCGAGCAGATCGAACTCCTCCTTGAGGCTGCCCACGCCGACACCGAGGATGAGTCGGCCGTTGCTGACGACATCCAAAGTGCCGTAACGCTTGGCGATTTCGAGCGGATGGTGGTAGCCGAGCACCAATACGTTGGTGGCCAGCCGGATGCGCCGGGTGCGTGCGGCCAGATACCCCAGCGTGGCCAGCGGATCCCAGTAGCGCGACCCGCGGCGGGCTTCACCGTCGCCGGCGGGAAGCGCGACGTGCTCGCTGCATGTCAGGTGGTGATAGCCGAGTCGGTCCGCGGCTTCGGCGACGTGCGTCAATTCCTCTATCGAGGCGCCATTTTCCCAGTCGGCGTTCATGCCCGGGACCGACGTGACAATGGGCGAGGCGATGGACAGCTTTGCGATGGGGGCGCTCATCGGGCTAGATTCTAACAGTGCTCGAATTGCTTCGAACCGGGCTCGAATGACGTCGGCGACCAGGCGTCGGTACGGGGAACTCGACCGCGCTCAGGTGGTGTCGTCGCTGCACGGCCTCGCGCGGCGCGTCGGCGTACAGCGGGTGACGATGCGTGATCTCGCCGCCGAACTCGGCTCCGCCGTGCCGTCGGTCTACTACCACGTCCCGGGAAAGCAGGCCGCGCTTGATCTGCTCGCCGAGACCGTCCTGTCCGATATCCCTGCCCCGTCAGACGGGCCATGGGATGCGCGGATTATCGAACTGTACTGCGCCGCACGGGAAGTAATGCTCGAAGTACCCGGCCTCGTCAACGTCCTGCAGACCAGCGGCGGGGGAGAGGCCGCTGGCCGCCTCGACAAGCTCAGCCGCTCGCTGCTAGCCGAAGCCGGGGTGTCGAAATCCGTTGTCACCACTGCACATACGCTGCTGTACACCTATCTGCTCGGTTCGGTTGGTCTGGAGGAACTGCGCGGCAAGCGTCAGACCACCGCGCGCTTTCGCGCCGGGCTAGAGGTGATCATCGCTGGAGTGAAGGCCTCGTGAGCACCCCGAAGATCGGCTCGATCGTTGTCGAGAGTCAGAACAGTCCCAGTGACCGCGACGCCGCGGCGGTGCTCGACCCCGACACGTTCGTGTCCGGTGCGCCCTTCGAAGCGCTGGCCCGCCTGCGGGCCAACTCGCCGGTTCACCCGGTGCAGTTGTCCGGGTTGCCACGCGCGTGGCTGCTCACCCGGCACGCCGATGTGCGACTCGTCAGCCGCGACACGGACACTTTCACCAGCAGTCGGGGCAACACTTTGGTCGAGGTCTCGGCGGCGCCGAATTCGGCGATGCTGCCGGGCATCGACCCGCCGCGACACGTGAAGATCCGCAAGCTGATCAACCAAGGTTTCACGGTGCGCAATGTGCAGCGCCTCGAACCGCACATGCGCAGGGTGGCCCGCGACATCGTCGCCACCATCACCGGGAAGGGCGAATTCGACGCCGTTCTAGACATTTCCGCGGAGATGTCACTGCAGGTGATCGCCGACGTGCTCGGCGTGCCGGCCGAAGACCGGCTGGAGGTTTTCCGCTGGAGCAATGCGATCGGCAGCCTGGGCATCGAGGACCCGGACTATGCACCCACGCCCGAAGCCCTCGGCCAGGCCGCAGCCGAAATGTTCGCCTACTGCGGTGAATTGGTGAAGCATCGGCGCAAGTATGGGCTTACCGACGACATCCTGTCGGCACTGCTCGCCGCGGAGGTGGACGGCGAGCGCCTCAACCGCGACCAGCTCAACGAGTTCTTCCTGCTGCTGGCCGTTGCCGGCAACGAGACCACCCGAAACACGCTCAGCCACGGCATTTTGGCGTTGTCCGAGCACCCGGATCAGCAGGCTGTGTTGGCGCGCGACCCCGCCGTCGCCAAGGTCGCTGTCGAGGAGTTGTTGCGCTGGGCCACCCCGGTGTTGCATTTCCGTCGCACCGTCACCCGGGATGTGGTGATCCGCGGTCAGGCTATTTCGGCCGGTGACTGGGTGCTGATGCATTACCTGTCTGCCAACCGCGACGAGGAAGTTTTCGATCGCGCCGACGAATTCGACATCACCCGAACCGATGCCGGGCATGCGGCGTTCGGCGGCGGCGGAGTGCACTTCTGCCTGGGCGCTCAGCTGGCCCGGCTCGAACTGCGGGTGATGCTCGAGGAGTTGTACCCGAATGTGCCGGGGTTGACGGTGACTGGACCACCGGATCGGTTGCGGTCCTCGTTCTTTCACGGGATCAAACGGCTGCCGTGTAGTACGGGTTAGGGTGCGGCTTCGCCGCCGTGTCCGGAGGCATGTGTCACCTTCAGATTTGATGGCGAATGCGCTATCAAATCTGAGGGTGGCCTGGTGGTCCCGGCTGCGGGCCGCTCGGCCAGGCGCGACCTACTCCCCGCTCCCTTCGTAGGCTTCCGTTTCGCTGGGATCGAGCAGTTGCACTTCTTGGAGATCCATATCGCGCTGCAACTCGCGCAGCACGATGTCGTCGATGAGGTTTTGGTTGCGCAACTCGGTGATGGCCTGTCGCTGGCGATCGAGCACGCCAAGACGGACGCGCCGGATTTGGTCGCTGCGCTCGGCCACATCGCTGGCCGCGTCGCCGTCACCGTTGGCCAGCACGGCACGTTCCTCGTATTCCTTCTTCAGGCGCTTCAGGACTTCTGGGCCAACTCCGACCTCGGCGGCCACTTCGGGCAACGCTTCGAGGGCGACTTCGGCGCTGCGGGTTTGGGCCAGGTGCAGTTCGTCGGCCTGGGTGACGTCTTCGGGCATGTGTGCCCACCGAACGACTGCCGGCAGCGTGCTCCCTTGAACCAGGACCGTCACCAAGATGACCACTACGACGACGAAGATGATCCGATTGCGTTCCGGGAACGGAGCTGTTCCGCCTTGTGTGGTAAACGGAACCGCCAACGCCGCAGCGAGCGACACCGCGCCGCGGAACCCCGCCCAGCTGGTGACAAACCGGTGGCGGAAGGGCGCGTAGTGGCTGGGCTTCTTGAAGGTCTTGTCGATCACGCGGCCCAACACCGAGCTGAATTCCACCCAGAGGAAACGGGTGACGATCACGACGCCCGTGACCGCGAAGGCCATGACGAGCGTGTCGCGAAGCCCGCCCTCGCTGTCGGAGAGGTGGCGCACCGCGCCGGGAATCTGGACCCCGACGAACACCCATAGTGACCCGTTGAGCAGGAACGTCGTGACGTCCCAGAAGGCGTAGGACTGCAGGCGGGAACGCGCCCGGATCACTTTCGGCCCGGAATAGGTCAGCACGAGGGCCGACACCAACACCGCGACCACGCCGCTGCACTCGATGGCTTCGGCGAGCAGGAACGCCGCGAACGGCGTCAGCAGGCTGAGCGCGCCCTCCTCCAGGGGCGCGTCGATGCCGCGGCGGAACAGGGTCACCAGCGCCCCGATCAGCAGTCCGGCCACGATGCCGCCGAGGTAGGAAAGGACGAATCGTCCGGTCAGCGCGGCGGGGCTGACTGGTGCGCCGCCAACCGCGACGGAGACGGTGACGCCGAACAGCACGAGCGCGGTCCCGTCATTGATGAGGCTTTCCCCGCGTAGGACGGTGAGCGCGCGGCGCGGCAGTTTCTTTGCCAGCCCGGCCACGGCCGCCGCGTCGGTGGGGGACAGGACGGCGCCCAGGACACTTGCCGCGTGGGGTTCCATGCCGAGAAGTCGTGCCGCCGTCGACACGGCGAACGCGGTGGCGATCACCAGGCCGATGCTGAACATGATGACGGCGCGAATGTTCCAGCGCAGTTCGCGAAAGCTGGTGTTCAAGCTCTCCCAGTAGAGGATCGCCGGCAGGAACAACAGCAGCACGATCTCGCCGTGGATCTCGACTTCTCCGAAGCTGGGGATCAGGCCCAGCAGCCCTCCGAGCAGGATCAGCAGGACCGGCGGACCGACGCGGTAACGCCGGCCCACCACCGTCCCGACAACCACGGCGGCGACCAGCGTGACGATGACGACGAGCCCGAACACCTGCCCAATCCTGCCGTACTAGAGGATTGGCCGCCCGACAACCTCCGGCGCCGCAGAGGCTCAGTTGCAGTCGCAGCAGTCTCCGCAATCGCAGCAGTCGCAGCTGTCGCCGCAGTCGCAGTCACAGCCGTCGCCGCAGTCGCAGTCGCAGCAGCCGTCGTCGCCGCAGCACTCGCAGCAACACTCACCTTCGCACTCACAGCAGCATTCTTCGGTGAACCTGTCCCAGCAGCCCTGTTTGCGTTTCGGCACGGGCGGTGGCAGCTCACCGGGAATACCCGGGATGGCGCCGGAGCCGATGACCTCGTTGCCCCAGCTGATGCCTTCCTGCTCGCCGTGCGGCGTCCCGCCGCCGCGCATGTCGAAGGTGCGGGATACCGCGCGGCGGACCTCGCGGGTCAACAACCGCCGGGGGAGCCGGCCGTCGGTGAAGTCCACGTCGGCCAGCGCCAGTTCGATGCCGAGCACCGCGTCGTCGCACAGGGCGCGGGCCTCGGCGATGGAGGTTTCGGTGGCGACAAGGGGGTTCCACTTCCCGCGGGCCACGTCGTCGCGGTAATCCTCGACCGCGTCGAGCAGATGCGCGATCCGGCCGAACAGCCTGCCGACTTCACGGAGCGGTTCGGCGTTGGCGGGGCGGCCGGCCAACACGGCGGTGTGCGCGAAGGCCGCGGCGACCGCCGTCTCGGTGGGTTCGGTCACCGCCAGCAGCGAGCTGCCAGGGCCCGCCGCCGCCTCGAGCTCGGTCTGTCGGTCGATCGCGGCCACCAGCACGCCCGTGTCGAATCCCAGTGAATGCCCGGCGTCGGTGCCCTGGCGCACCCAGCGTTCGGCGAGCCGACGCGCGGCGGGCCGAACCGGTGCGGCGCCGACCAGGCCGTCGCGGTCGTCCACGTGATCGCGCACCCGGGCAGCGGCCAACGCCAACGACACCACCGCGGCCAGCTTGACGCACTCGCCGGTCGCCACGTCGGCACGCTTCATGCCGCGCAACGGGCACGGTCCGGCGGTGCGACGCGTCGGTTTCGCCGTCGACTGGGCTTCGACGAGCAGGGAGACCACCATGCCGTCGTAGTTGGTGGCGATCCGCGCGGCCTGTCCGTAGTCGTCGCGCAAAGCCAGGCACAGTCCGCACAACTGCGCTCGCCAAGCCGCGGTGAGTTCGCTGCCGAGGCGATGACGGCAGGGCCGGATGATGCCAAACACGAAATGAAGCTACCCGACCGTGCGGGCGCACACGGTCGGAAACGCCGCACTACTGTCGCAGGTAGTGCGTAAGGTCAGAATGAACACTCGCGGGAGAGGAGTCCGCTCATGACGAGCGAGGTGGATTTCCACTTTGATCCCATGTGCCCCTTCGCATATCAGACGTCCATCTGGATACGCGACGTGCGTGAGCAACTGGGAATCACCATCAACTGGCGGTTCTTCAGCCTGGAAGAGGTCAACCGGGTCGAGGGCAAGAAGCACCCGTGGGAGCGAGACTGGTCCTACGGGTGGTCGCTGATGCGCATCGGCGCGCTATTGCGCCGGACGGATATGTCGTTGCTGGACAAGTGGTATAGCGCGATCGGACATGAGCTGCACGGTCTTGGCGGCAAACCGCACGACCCGGAGGTGGCGCGCCGGTTGCTGGGCGAGATCGGCTCGGACCCAGGGGTTCTCGACGCGGCCCTGGCCGATTCGACGACGCACGACGAAGTGCGTGCCGAGCATCAGCGGGTCGTCGATGCGGGCGGGTTCGGGGTGCCGACGTTGTTCTTGGATGGGCAGTGCCTGTTCGGGCCGGTGCTGGTGGACCCGCCCACCGGGGCGGCGTCGTTGAGGCTGTGGGACGTCGTCACCGGTATGGCCGAACTGCCGCATGTGTACGAGTTGCAGCGGCCGAAGTCGGCGGCTGATGCCGAGTTGATCGGCCGGAGCCTGCGCCCATATCTGGATGGGCGGGATTGGGTGAGCATCAACCGCGGGGAAGTGGTCGACGTCGACAAGCTAGTGGGGCGTGCTTAGCCATGGTGACCGTTGTGGCACCAATTGCCAAGTCGCCGAGTAGGTTCCGGATGGCGTGATCGATGTCTAGGCCGCAGGGCGGCGCCCGCGTTGGCACCCGGTTCGGTCCGTACGAACTGCGGTCACTGCTCGGCGTGGGCGGAATGGGCGAGGTCTACCAGGCATACGACACCCGCAAGGGCCGGATGGTCGCGCTCAAGCTGCTGCGGTCCGAGTTCGCCGCGGACCCGTCATTCCAGCAACGATTCCGCTGGGAGTCTGAGCGGGCGGCGCGACTACAGGAACCGCATGTCATCCCGGTGCACGATTTCGGCCAGATCGACGGGGTGCTGTTCATCGACATGCGCCTGGTCAACGGCGGCAGCCTGAAAGACCTGCTGCGTGCACGCGGCGCGCTCGAGCCCGCCCGGGCGGTGTCGATCATCAACCAGGTGGCATCCGCGCTCGATGCCGCGCACGCCGACGGACTGGTGCACCGCGACGTCAAGCCCGAAAACGTGCTGCTGACCGCCGAGGACTTCGCCTATCTGGTCGATTTCGGCATCGCCCGCGCCGGCAACGATCCCAGTGTGACGGCGAGCGGGTCGTTGCTCGGGTCGTGTGCCTACATGGCACCCGAGCGGTTCGACAAGGTACCGATCGGGCCGCAGGCCGACGTCTATTCGCTGGCCTGCGTGCTTTACGAGTGCCTCACCGGCGAGCCGCCCTTCCCGGGTACGGAGGCCCCGCAGCTGATGACCGCGCACCTGATGTCGCCGCCGCCGCGGCCAAGCATCATGCGCAGGGGGATCAACACGGCGTTCGACGACGTCATTGCCATCGGTATGGCCAAGCGGCCCGATGCGAGGTTCGCGTCCGCGGGTGAACTGGCCAGCGCGGCCTCCGATGCGCTGGGTGTGGATTCCCCGGCCCCGGTGAGTCGGCCGTCGCAAACCCGGCCCTTCTCGACGAGATACGAAAACCCGGATAACACCGGCTTCAGCCCGTATCCGCCAGCGATGCCTGCGCCTCAAAGCGCTTCCCGGAGACCGGGTTACGGGCGTACGACGGTCATCGTCGGTGGCGTGGCCGCGACCATGTTGGTGCTCGCGGCGATCCTAGGTGCCATCCTGGTCATCCGCAGCACCTTCTCCAGGTCGACCCCAGCGGCGGAGGCGCCGCCGCAGCCGACGACGGCGACGCCGTCGCTGTCACGTCCGGTGGATGGCGCCGACGGGCTTGGCTTCATTGGGCACTCCGCCCGGTGCGATCCCGGGAATCCTCCCGCGATGGTGGTGCGAACGGCCCAGTCACTCTTGGTGATATGCCAAGCCGGCACTGGGAGTTACTACTACCGGGGTGAGCGGATCCGTGATGGCGCCAACATCGAGCTGGCCAATGCGGTGCGCATCGACGGTGGATTCGACGTCACCAATCCGGCCAACGGCGTCCGCTATGAGGTGCGTCCGCAGCAACTCACGATTCTCAGTGGTAGCCATGTCGATTCGGCGGAACCGGTGCTGCAATACGCCACCGCGAACTAGGTCCGTCGTCGTCCACCCAGCGCCGTCCGGGAGCCGCGATTCGCGCCAAACGCGCTCAGCCGTCTGCGAAGATCACGCCGGGGTTGAGGATGCCCGCCGGGTCGAAGCTCTCCTTGATCCGACGCATGAGCGCAATCTTGGCCGGATCCTCCAGCTTGAGGTAGTACGGTGTCTTGGCGCGGCCAATGCCGTGCTCGCCGGAGATTGCGCCACCCAATTCCATTGCGAGCGCGAAGATGTCGGTCATGAGCTGCTTTCGCTTCGCGTCGTCTGGGCACACGATTGCCATGTGGACGTTGCCGTCGCCGGCGTGCCCGCAACCGATCGCGCCGCCGCCCGCGGTTGCTGCGAGACTCCGCGCGGTGGACAGGAACTTCGGCATCGATGCACGGGGGACGACGGTATCGATGATGTCGTTGGCGCCCAAAGCCTTTGCGGCCCAGAACGCTTTCTCCCGTGCCTCGATCAGCTTTCGCGCCGCGCCCCCTTCCAACACGTAGGCGTCGGCCGCGCCCAGTTCGGCAAGCATCTCACCAACGGCCTCGACGTCCTCCATCAGTCGATCGCTGGTGCGGTCCTCCACCGCCACAAGCAAATACGCTTGGCAGCTGTCGCGGATGCTGTCGGGAATGCCCAACTCCAGATTCTGGGTGGCGATGAGCGCCGCCATCGTCATGTTGTCGATGTATTCCACGTTGTAGGGCGCGATGCCGCTGGCGAGCACCTTTGGCACCGCCTCCATGACCTGGTCGAAGTCGACGAACGGGGCAAGCACGCTGGCTTGGTGTTCCAGGCGCGGATGCAGCTTCACGATCACCTCGGTGGCAAGGGCCAGGGTGCCTTCCGAGCCGACGATCAGCTGGGTCAGGTCATAGCCGGTGGAGACCTTGGCGATCTTGCCGCCGGTGCGGATGATCTCGCCGGTCGGCAGCACCGCCTCCAGGCCGAGCACGTTGTGCCGGGCTATGCCGTACTTGACCGCGCGCATGCCGCCGGCGTTGGTTCCGACGTTGCCGCCGACGCTGGAGGACAGCTCGCCCGGGTGGACCATGTAGCCGAGCCCGTGGTCGATGGTCGCGGCGTCGAGTTCGGTCAGCGTCACGCCGGGCTGGACCACGGCGACCTGGTTTTCGGTGTCGACCTCGACGACCTTGTTCATCCGTTCGAAGGAGATCAGCAGGCCGTTTGGGAGGGGGCGCGCTGCCCCGGACAGGCCACAGCCCGATCCTCGGGCCGTCACCGGGACGGCGAATTCGGTGGCGGATTTCAGCAGGTCGGCGACCTCTTGCGCGGTTGCCGGCTTGGCGACGTAGGCCGGCAACTGCGGCGGGAGGGCCAGCTCCTCGTCATGTCCGTAGTCCTCAGGGATGGCGTCGCCGGTGAGCAAGTTATTGCTTCCGACGATTTCGGCGAATCGCGTCGCTGCGTCGCTCATCGGACGTCCCCTTTCCTACCCCTTTTGGCTAGTGGGCAGCGATTCACTTTATAGCTGGCCGTCGGGGGTCGGTAAGGGTCTCTGGACTCCTGGTCTCGTGTGCAAGGCGCCGCCGGCGTGTAGGTGACCGGGACGTTTCGACGCGGTCATGATGCATCGATCAGGGTCAGGTCGGGATGCTCTGGCCGCACACCCATGCCGACCATGCGGGCGGGGATGCGCGCGAGCCGGGGCCAGCGGGCAACCAGCTGCACCGCCCGCGGCGGCCTGAGCTGTGCTGGACCACTCAACACGGCGGTGATGACGTTCTTTTGGATGAAGACCTGCGCCGCTTGGGTGACGCGGGTGGGCAGTTCACGCCGCTTCTGGACGCGATGCAGGTCGGCGGCGGTTACCTGGCCGCGACGCAACGGCGGGATCAGGAGATTGGCCGCGGCCACTGCGTCCTGGATCGCAAGGTTGATACCCACTCCGCCGATGGGCGACATGGCGTGGGCGGCATCGCCGATGCAAAGCAAGCCGGGTCGATGCCATTTCTTGAGGCGGTCGACCTTGACGGTTAACAACGCCAGATCGTCTAAGTCGGCAAGCTCGTCCGCGCGATCTGCGAGGAACGGTGCCAGCTTCGCTATCTGGCTGCGAAAGAAGTCAATTCCGTGCATGCGCGCCTGTTCCAGGGAGTCCTTGGCGATGACGTAGCCGCATTGCCAGTAGTCGCCGCGGTTGATCATCACCATGATGACGCCCTGGCCGAAGCTCCCCATCGATTCGTCCGGATCGCTTGGTATGCGCGGGATACGGAACCAGAGAACGTCCATCGGCGCACCAAGGTTCACGATGTCCAGGCCTGCTTTTGCGCGGACGGTGGAGGATCTGCCGTCACAGCCGATTACGAGGTCGCTGAAGATCTTCGTCTCCCCAGTGGGGGTGTCGACGATGACGCCGGCGATGCGGCCGTCTTCCTCGATCAGGTTGTTGACCTCCGCCGTCAGCATGAGCCGGAAGGTCGAATAATGTTGTGCCTCGTCGGCGATGAAATTTAGAAAGTCCCATTGCGGCATCATGGCGATGAACCTTCCGCGCACCGGCAGGTGGCGGAAATCGGCCATTGTTACTTTGAAATCACCGAAATTGGCGCTGATCGTTGGTGTCGGGTGATGCGGTCGTTGGAGTAGCCCCTCGTAGAGTCCGAGTTCGTTCATCACCTCGAGGGTGGACGGATGGATGGTGTCACCACGGAAATCCCGTAGGAAGTCACCGTGCTTTTCCAGCACGATGACATCGATCCCGGCACGGGCCAGTAGGTAGCCGAGCATCATGCCCGCAGGCCCGCCACCGGCGATGCAGCAGCGTGTTTTCAATTCGGCTGTCATGGCGACGGGTTTACGTTTAGCGACGGGCAGTCCACGTTTGAACTCTACCGGGGTGTGGGTTGGGCGGGAAGGCCCGTCGAAGGTGAGGGAAATGTACCTATTCCCAACCGTTTTGGGCCATACGCCGCACGTTCGGCGTGCTAGGCGGGCGACGTCTGGCGGGTGTCGTCACACGCGCCACAGCAGTCACGGCTGGGGAGCACCCTGCGAGATGCCCGGCTTGGAGCGACTTTTCAGCGACAAAGCCCCTGGGCGGTGACGCAAGTCCACCTCAGGCGACCAGTCCGCGGATGTCGTCGGCGGTCAGGTTGGAGCCGAATGCGTTGCCGTCGTCGACGACGCTGGCGAACAGCTTGGCTTTGCGGGCGTTGAGGGCGAGTACTTTGTCCTCGATGGTGTCGCGGGCGATCAGTCGGTAGACCATGACGTTGCGGGTTTGGCCGATCCGGTGGGTGCGGTCGATGGCCTGCGCCTCGGTCGCCGGATTCCACCACGGGTCGAGCAAGAAGCAGTAGTCGGCCTCGGTGAGGTTCAACCCGAACCCGCCGGCCTTGAGGCTGATCAGAAATACCGGGGCGTCTCCGTCCTTGAACCGCTGTATCACGCTGGCGCGGTTGCGGGTCTGCCCGTCGAGATAGCAGTAATCGATGCCCTCGCTGTCGAGGCGATCGCGAACTCGGCCGAGGAAGCGGGTGAACTGGCTGAACACCAGCGCCCGGTGACCGCCGGCGACGACGTCACGCAGGTGCTCGGCCAGTGCGTCGATCTTCGCGCTGGCCATCTGGTCATATTCGGGATCGACCAAACCGGGATGCAGTGCCATTTGTCGTAGCACGGTGAGGGATCGCAGGATCGTCACGCGGTTGCGCTGCATGTCATTGAGCAGCCCGAGCACCTTCTGCCGCTCGCGTTGTAGCCGCTTGTCGTAGAGGGCACGGTGCCGCGACGGCAGGTCTATTTCGAGGACCTGCTCTTGCTTGGCGGGCAGTTCGGCGGCGACGTGCTCCTTGGTGCGGCGTTTGACCAACGGCTTGATGCGCCGGTGAAACAGAGCCAAAAGCTCAGCGTCGCGGTTTTTTTCGATGGGCTTGGCGAAGAAATCGTTGAACTTGGTCGGGCTGGGGAACAGCCCGGGGGCGGTGATGGACAGCAGCGCCCAGAACTCCATCAGGTTGTTCTCCATTGGGGTGCCGGTTATCGCCAGCTTGAACGGCGTGGCGAGCTTGCGGGCGCACTGGTAGGTCTTGGCGCGGTGGTTCTTCACGAACTGTGCCTCGTCCAGGATCAGCCCGGACCAGGTTCGGTTGGCGTGAGCCTCGAAGTCGAGCCTGAACAGCGTGTACGAGGTGACCACGATGTGGGCGCCGGTCGTCAGCTCGTCGAGGTCGGTGCGGGCGCGGCGCAGCGTGTCGGTGATGGGCACAACGTTCAGCTCGGGTGCGAACCGTGCGGCCTCGGTGGCCCAGTTGGCCACCACGCTGGCCGGCGCCACCACAAGAAACGGCGCCATGCCCGGATTCTGTTGCCGGACATGGCAGATCAACGCCAGCGACTGGATGGTCTTACCCAGTCCCATGTCGTCGGCGAGGATCCCGCCGAGCCCGTGCGCATACAGGGTCGTCAGCCACGAGAATCCTTCGGACTGATATGGCCTCAGGTCAACGCGCAGGTCGCTGGGCACTGCCGCCGGCGCCACGCCGTTCAGGGCGCGAAGTCCGTCCGCCTGACGGCGCCACTCGTCGGCCTGGCGCGTGACGACTCCGAGTTCGGCCAGTTCGTCGAAAAGCCCGACCTGGAAGCGGCTTATCCGGGGTGGCCCGTCCTCGGCGTCGGTGAGGGAGCCGGCCTCGGTGATGAGCTCGCGCAGCTTGACCAGCTCCGGTTTGTCGAGCGAGAAGTAGGCGCCGTCGGGCAGCAGTAGATGGGACTGTCCGGAAGCCAGCGCGGTGAACACGCTGACAAACGGAATCTGCTTTCCCTCAATGCTGATCGTGACACCGAGGTCGAACCAGTCAGTCTGACCGGGCACCGTATCCGTTGTGACCGCAACGGCAAGGGTGGCTTCCCGGTAGTCAGCTGCGTCGCCGGTTACCTCAAGGTCTACCTCGGGGAGCTCGGCGAGCAGCGGCTGAATTTCGGTGGCGAACCGCATGGTGTCCAAGCCGGAGAGCCGGACCCGGGGAACGAGCCTGCCGTTCGCGCCGCGCAGCCGCACTTGCTCCAACGGCGCTTCGAGAGTCGAGGCGAGCGCCGTCTCAGCTTCCGGGTCGCGGTAGCCGACATGGTCCGGCGAGCCGATCGGTGTGCGAAAGTCTCTGTCGCCCAGTCGGTACGCCCACTCCCAGCTCACCTCGAGTTCGTGACCGTCCTGATAGTCGGCGCGCAGCACCAGCGTCGGCCCGACGATCTCGGGGGGCGTGAATGAATCGTCCGAGGACGTGATGGTGGCGGTGTGGCGCAACCTCGGGTAGTACTCCGCCGCGAAGCGCGCCGCCTCGGATGCGGGTATGACCACCGGCGCGTCGCCTAGTGCCATGCGCTGCAACGCCTCCGGTGCCGGTTTGTCCAACCGGGCCAGCCGCGTCCCGGCGTCGTCGTAGACCACACCGTGTCCCGGCGACCCGATAAATGCCAGTGGCCGCACCGTGGTGCCGTTCACCCGCAGCATCGGCTCAATCGCAAGATCACCGGACTCGTCGGCCGTGACGTCTAAACACAACTCGGCGTCGGAGGGCGGTCGAACCTCGCGGTGCGTCCCTGCCTGGATGAGTTTCACCCCCGCTTCGCGCGCCCCTTCCAGCAGCGGCCACAGTTGCGGGGATCCGAACCGCAACAGCGAGATGATCCTGCCGTCGTCCTCCTGACCGTACGAATAGTGGTAAACGCCATAAGGGTTCGAAATCGACGCCCGATACGTCACGTAAAACTCACGCAACACCTGGACGTGAGCGTCGAGATAACCGTCCCGACCTAACGTCCGCACCTTGTCCCAACGCAGATGGTCGGCGACCCAACCGCCCCGCTTCGCGGGCCGCATGAGCCGTGCCACCAGCAAGGGCAACGACCCGTTCGTCGCAAGGTTCAGCTCGATCGCCAGTGGCGTCCCGGTGCGCCCCTGAGGAGGAGTCGCCGGCAGCAGGGCATCCAGGGAGTGCCGCCACGCCGTCGGGTTTTGCGCGCGTTGTGCGCTTGTTGTCGTGGCATCGGCGATGGCTATGGCAATGGCCGCGACATGCTTGCAGTCGAGGTGCACCGGGCAGCTGCAAAAACCGAAAGCGACTTTCCAGCTGCCGGTGCCGTCGGGCGAAAGATGCACCGTGGTGGCGTAGGCCCGGCCCTGGCTGCCCCAGACTGAACCGGCCAGAGTCTGCCGCTGCGCGTCCCAGAGACAATTCAGCACCCGGCCGTCGCGCGCGTAGGCCAGGCCACGGTGATAGGTCGCCTCACCGAGCCTGGTCAATGCGCTGCCGAGGTTTATCGACGGAAAGTCCTGGGGCTGCATGATCGTACGGTAACGAGGGGGTATGACAAGTCGGCTGCACCGCGTTGAGCCGTCGGCGGGCGCCGCGAGATCTGGGCATACCCCTGCGGCAGGAGCGTGGCCGGGTGAAACTAGTGCCATGGAGGTATGCGATCTCACCGCCATCGAGCGGACCGAAGCGTCCCTGTCCAAACCGCCGAGCCCGCGCCGGGCTGAGGCGTCGACGTCAGCAAAGTGGGTGGCATCGTGACTGCCGTCGGACCCTCGGCCGAGCCACGCCGCGTGCTGCGCGGCCTTTCGGATGTGCGCGCGTTCTTTCACAACAACACCGTGCCGGTGTTCTTCATCTCGCCGACGCCGTTCAACCTGCTGGGTATCGACCGTTGGATACGAAACTTCTTCTACCTCACGTACTTTGACTCTTTCGAGGGCTTGCATTCGCGGGTGTTCGTGCCCCGTCGGCGCGACCGCAGGGATTTCGACTGCATGGGGGATGTCTGCAACCACCTGCTGTCCGATCCGGAGACGCTTGAGTTCATTGCGAGCAAAGGTCCCGGCGGCAAGGCCTGCTTCGTGTTCCTGGAGGAGGAAACACAGGCACTGGCGCGGCAGGCGGGTCTCGAGGTCATACACCCGCCCTGCGAGCTGCGGGAACGCCTCGGTTCCAAGATCATCATGACGCGCCTGGCCAACGAGGCGGGTGTGCCGAGCGTGCCGCACACGATCGGTCGCGTCGGCTCTTACGACGAACTGCTGGCGCTCGCCCAGAGCGCGGGGCTGGGGGACGACCTGGTCATCTCGATCGCGTACGGCAACGCGGGCAGCGGGACGTTCTTCATCCGCGGTCAGCGCGACTGGGACGAGCACGCCGCTGATCTGACCTGTCAGCAAGAGATCAAGGTCATGAAGCGGATACGCAATGTCGAGGTCTGTATCGAGGGCGTGGTGACCCGGCACGGCACCGTGATCGGCCCCGCGATGACGAGTCTGGTCGGATACCCGGAGGTGACGCCGTATCGGGGCGCCTGGTGCGGCAACGACGTTTGGCGCGAGGTGCTGCCGCCGGATCAGACGCATGCCGCACGGGAGATGGTGCGCAAGCTGGGTGGCGTCCTGAGCCGCGAGGGGTATCGCGGCTACTTCGAGGTGGACCTGCTGCATGACCTCGATTCCGGGGAGCTCTACCTCGGCGAGGTGAACCCGCGGCTGAGTGGTGCCAGCCCGATGACGAACCTGACCACCGAGGCTTACGCGGACATGCCGCTGTTCCTCTTCCACCTGCTCGAGTACATGGACGTGGAGTACGAGCTCGACATCGAGGAGATCAACGAGCGCTGGGAGCGGGGTTACGGCGAGAACGAGGTCTGGGGCCAGGTGATTCTTTCCGAGACGTCACCGGATATTGAGCTGTTCACCTCGACGCCGCGTACCGGGGTGTGGCGCATCAACGACGAAGGCCGGGTCTCCTTCATGCGGTCCGCCAATGACTGGGCCACGCTGCTGGACGGATCCGAGGCGTTCTACATGCGGGTCGCGGCGCCGGGTGACTTGCGTTCGCAGGGAGCACAACTCGGGGTCCTCGTCACGCGGGGGCACTTGCAGACCGAGGACTATCAGCTGACCGAGCGGTGCCGTCGGTGGGTCAACGGGATGAAGGCGAAGTTCGTGTCGACGCCGCTGGTGCCGGCGGCGCCAATCGTGTCTCGGCTCGTCGCACGGGCGTGAGCGGGGGCGTCGGCGTTTCGGGTGGTGGCGTTCCGGCCGGGTTTTCGTTGGGTAACTGGCTGTCGGAGCCGTATGCGCGGTGGGCGTTTCGGCACGTCGAGGACTTCATGCCGACGGCGGTCATTCCGCGCGGGGACGGACCGGTTGCGGTGTTGCCCGCTGCCGGTGCTGCTGTTGCAGATATGCCGGTGACCGTTGGTGACGGGGTGGCCACAACCGTCGGCGCGGTGATGGCCGACACCGCTACCGACGGGTGGGCCGTCGCGTTTCGTGGGTCTCTGGTGGCGGAGGAATATCTGGACGGGTTCGACGATCGGACGCGGCACTTATTGTTTTCGGTGAGCAAGTCGCTGGTGGCCGCCGTCGTGGGCGCGCTGCACGGGGCCGGGGCGCTTGACGTTGACGCGACGGTCACAGCCATTGTTCCTGCCCTGGCGCAGTGTGGGTATGCGGGTGCGACGGTGCGCCATCTGCTGGACATGAGGTCGGGTATCGCGTTCTCGGAGAATTACGCTGATCCAGCCGCGGAGATACACGTGCGGGAGCAGGTGATCGGGTGGGCGGTTCGGCGCCGTCCGGACCTGCCCGCCACGCTGCGCGACTACCTGCTGACGTTGCGGCAGAGCCGTTCCCATGGTGGTGCGTTCGAATACCGTTCGTGTGAAACGGATGTGCTCGGCTGGATCTGCGAGGTGGCCGGCGGGCAGTCGATGCCGGAGCTGATGTCGGAACTGTTGTGGAGCCGGATTGGGACCGTTTGCGACGCGACGATCATGTTGGACGCTGCGGGCGGCACCGGGATTTTCGACGGTGGCATCAGCGCTTGCCTTACCGACATGATCCGGTTCGGGTCGCTGTTCCTGCGTGACGGTGTCTCGTTGACCGACCAGCCGGTGGTGCCGCCGGCGTGGATCGCCGACACCCTCGACGGCGGTCCCGACTCCCGTCAGGCGTTCGCCGCCAGTCCCGACGACACCGGGATGCCCGGTGGGATGTACCGCAACCAGATGTGGTTCCCGTACCCGGGCAACAACGTCGTGTTGTGTGTGGGCATGTGCGGTCAGCTGATCTACATCAACCGCGCCGCGGAGGTCGTCGCCGCGAAGTTGTCGTCACAACCGAGCTCGCAGGAGCCGGGGTTGTTGGACGCGGTGAAGGCGTTCGATGCGGTGTCGCGGGAGTTGGCGGGAATGGCTTGAGGTTTCGGTGCTTCGCCCCGGGGGGCCGCTTGCCGTGGACGGTGTTGCGAGTGCATTCGGCCCATCAAGATGGGACTTCCGGCCCTGACCGTGACGTATGCAGTCGGCCGATAGTGAGGAGATGGAGCGCTTGTCGGCACTGGACGCCACCTTCCTCGAGGTTGAGGATTCCGATCCGCACGTGAGCATGGCGATCGGCGGGGTGTCGATCATGGAAGGACCCGCGCCGACCTTCGACGAGTTCGTCGCATCCTTTGCTGGGCGGGCGCAAGACATCCCGCGCTGTACGCAGATGTTGCGGACCCATGCGTTCGACCTCGGTCCACCCGAATGGGTCGACGACCCGCATTTCGACATCTCGCGCCACCTGCATCGGTTGGCGGTGCCGCACCCCGGAGGAGACGCCGAACTCTTCGAACTGGTCGCGAGCGTGATGGAGCGCCGACTCGACCGCGAGCGTCCGTTGTGGGACTGCTTTCTGATCGAGGGCCTCAGCGACGACCGGTGGGCGGTGTTGACCAAGCTGCATCACTGCATCGCCGACGGCATCGCGGCAACGCAAATAATGGCCAGGTTCAGCGACGACGGTGGCGGCGACACCTTCGCCACGGAGATCCGTGCCGCCAAGGAGCAGGACCGGGGTTGGCTGAGCCTGCCGAAGGTGAGTCTGAACCCATTGAACTGGGTGAGCGGCATCGTGCGGACCGCGGTCGGCGCGGCCGTCGCCGTCGAGCACGCCGCCGTGGGCGCGGCCGAGTTGACGGCCAGCGTGCTGAGTCCCGGACCGGAAACGTCGTTGAGCGGAAGCTTGACGACCATGCGTCGCTTCAGTGTGGCCCGGGCCCGGTTGTCGGACCTGCAGGAGGTGGCTCGGGCATTCGATGTGACGCTCAATGACGTTGCTTTGGCGGCGATTACAAACAGCTACCGCCAGTTGCTGCTGGCCCGCGGGGAACAGCCCAGCCACGACTCGCTGCGCACGCTGGTTCCGGTATCGGTGCGAGGGACCAACCACTTCAACGTCGCGGACAACCGGGTTTCGGCGATGCTGCCGCTGCTGCCTGTGGATGAGGAGGATCCGGTAGAGCAGCTGCAGTTGGTGCACGACCGACTCGTCCAGGCGAAGGGGAGTGGCCAACGCGAAGGCGGCAATGCACTGTTTGAGGCGGCAGAGCATGCACCATTTGTGGTTTCCGCGTGGACTATTCGCTTGCTGACGCGTCTGCCGCAACGGGCGGTGGTTGCTTTGGCGACCAACGTTCCAGGTCCGCGAGCAGAACAGAAGCTGATGGGCCGACGGGTTCTCGAGATCTGGCCGATTCCTCCGATCGGGGTGCAGCTACGGACCGGCATCGCGATGGTCAGTTATGCGGACAACTTCGTGTTCGGGATTACCGGCGACTATGACGGGGCGCCTGATGTTCACGTGTTGGCGAGGGGGATTGAGGATGGGGTGGCGCAGTTGGTCGCTGCCAGTCGGCGGCGTCGAAGGAAGCGGAGGGTGAAAGGACGTGCTGCGGGGTGAGTCTGGGTGGGATGGGTTGCGCTTCGGTGACGGGTCGGCTGCGTTGCGTATGTCCGGCAACGTCCGCGGGTTTACGTGGTGCGGATGATTAAGCCGGTTGGCGGGGACGCCGGAGACGGTAGCGAGAGTGGCGAGTTGCCGGGCGAGATGCGTCCAAGCACGTGCGGTCCGGTGAGTAGCGGAACCTGGTGCCAGCTGAGGAAGCCGACCAGCGCCATCAGATAGGCCTCCTTAGCTTGCGCGGGCAGGCCGTGCGAGTCGCTGAGGGCGAGGGGGAGCCGGCGTTGGAGCGCGGCAAGCAGCGTCGGGTTGCGGACGCCGCCTCCCGACGCGACGACCTCGACGGGCGCGTACGGTGCGAGCGCCTCGGCGACGGTGATCGCGGTCAGCTCCGTCAGCGTCGCCAGCAGGTCCTCGGGCGAGAGATCCGGCAGGCCGCCGAGGTGGAAGTGTTCGCGGCCAGTCGATTTCGGTGGTGCCTGGGCGAAATACGGGTCGGCGAGCAAATCTTGCAGGAGCTGCGCGTCCGGGGTGCCAGCGGCGGCGACCCGGCCGTCCGCATCGCAGGCGCGGCCGGTGATTCGCCGTGCCGCCTCGTCGAGTAGACAGTTGGCCGGGCCGGTGTCGAATGCGAGTGGGGGACAGCCGGGGCGCACGATTGTCACGTTCGCGATTCCGCCGAGGTTGAGCGCCGCGCGGGTGTGCTCGCCTCGCAGCCACAGGTAGTCGAGGATTCCGGCGAGCGGGGCGCCGTGGCCGCCGGCAGCGATGTCGCGTGAGCGGACGTCGGAGATGACCGGCAGCCCTGTCGCCTCGACGATCCATGCGGGCTGCCCGAGCTGCAATGTGCCCTTCGCCTCGTCGTCCTCTACCCAGTGATGGACCGTCTGACCGTGGCTGACGACGAGGTCGGCGGGTAGCAGCTCGGTGGCCAGCTTCGCTGACGCCTGCCCGATCAGCTGGTCGAGCTCGCATAGCTCGCCCGCCGTCGTCGGGCCCAGCGAGGCGTGCAGTTGTGCGCGGACCTCAGCCGGCCACGGGCGCTCGATGTGGCGCAGCGGGGTCATCGTGATGGCGCCGTCGTCCCAGTCGAGCTCGGCTGTAGCCGCGTCGAGGCCGTCCATCGACGTGCCTGACATCAGGCCGATTACTCTCATGTTTTCGTCATCGCTGTCGAAAAGCCTTTCAGCGCAAGGGCGTTGTGTTTCCGCATTACGTTAGCTTTGCATGCTTTCCTGTCTTGGGGATCAGCTTGCTGCGTGCCGCGTGCTCTGAAATCTCCAAACGTCCTGGCAAATACCTTGCCTACGGCATCTCAGCGCACAGTCCCCTACTGCCAACGACCCTGTCACCTGTTAATCGATCAGGGCGGTGTTCGGACGACGACAAGGATCGGCGGACGCGAACCTATTGCGACGGTTCGGCGATGGCTTTAAATCGGGTGGACAGTTGCCGGAACTTTCCTCGAATGCCATATTCGGCGTAGACCGAGGGGAAGTGGATAGTTATGAATTGCGATGTCTACCAGGGCAATGCGCACAGGTTTGCCTACCTGGAAGGCGTGCTCTACGCCGCTAGTGGTGGCCTGCCAACCTCTCGGAGAAGGTTGAATTGCTTTGAAAACCCGTCCGCTAGGCCATCAGCGCGACGGTGGTACTCGGGCGTTCCTAAGTCAGCAGGGTTCGCGGCGCGGCGCTGGGCAAGACGCGCGAGGGCGTCGGCACCTTCGTTGAGCGGCTCACCCTGGTGACCTTTTACCCACACTGGGGTGAGCCACTCGCGTTGGGAGTGGATCGATCGTTGCGCTGACACGAGGGCAGCCGGCTTGCCGCCAGGGCGCTCAGTCGTATAGCCCTGCGGCAACACAATGTCTCCGTCCATCCACCGTTTGATCATCTCGATGGCCAGTTTGCTGTCGCTCATCACTGTCAGCGGGCGCTGCAGGTTGCGGACCGCGTCGTTGATAGCCCGCAGTTCCGAGATCAACACCACCTTCGTCCCATGAAGCGTCTTGGAATGCCTGTACCCGTGAAGCCCGTACTGGCCGTTGGACGCAAGCCATCCGAACCCACTGAACTTGCGCCGTACGGATCCGTCGGTCGCCACCCACAGCGGAGACATGTCGGTTGACTGTGGGGGCACCTCCGCTGGCTGCGCTGTCAACCCGGCCTTGGCGGCCTCCATCAACGGGAGGCCGCTGAGGCCGGGCCATCCGACTGACACGCCGGGGACCAGGGCGGCGATCTCATCGGTGTAGCGCCACAGCGGACTTTTCGCTTGCAGCGACACAAGGAAGCGCACCGGCCCCAGCTCGGGCGCATCGTCACGAATCACGGCTATCGCGTCGAAGATTGCTGTCTCTTTGTTGGGGGCGTCGAGCTGTCCGGACCAGGTTCGGTCTTCGGAGACAGCGTGGTAGCGGAAGGGTCCACCTTCTTGGCCGCAGACGGCGATCGCTATTTCTGGCACGCGCGGTCGCTGCACAAATGCGACGTCAATGCGGCGCGGACGCGGCGTCGGTTTGGGCATTGTCGTTGTCTTCCCTGGTCGTGACGGTTCGGCTTTGAGGCTAACCAGGGGGACCGACAATTCTGGTTGCTTGACGGGGGTCTAACGAACGGGACTCCGACGCTCTAGGCAGGCGCCGGCGTCATCCGCCTCCGCCAGATCGGGCAGCGTTATTGAGCGCGTCATACGCAGCGTCGAGTCGTTGCCGGCGGCGCCGGTTGGTCTCGTGGTTGGCTTCGGCGGCCACGGTGTCGATGAGGTCGTCAAGCCCTTCATTTGTGACTGTGAGGATTCAGGTGGCTGGGGCCGTCACGGGAGGTGCGCTAATCGGCTGCTTTGAAGAACGAGCCAACGGATTGGATTCGTCAAGAGTTCGGTGTGACACGCTGGTGTTGTGAGCGAGCAACCAGCCATGAGCGAACCGGTCAGATCCCGGCCGGTTGCGTCGTCTGATTCAGCGCGTTCGCGTATGAGCAAGCAACGCCGCCGCGACACTCAGGCGGAATTGTTGGTAAGGCAGATTCTTCACGCGCGGGGCATTAGGTATCGCGTCGACGTCAGGCCGGAGCCCGACTACCGATGCAAGGCGGACATCATTTGGAGGACCCTGCGTCTGGTCGTTTTCATAGACGGGTGTTTCTGGCATGGCTGCCCTCAGCACGCGACCAGACCACGGGCAAATGGGGAGTGGTGGGCGCAAAAGCTTGACGCAAATATCCTGAGAGATCGCAAAACCGATGCCTTTTTGGCAGCACGCGGGTGGACGGTCCTACGTTTCTGGGAGCATGAGGAGCCCGCAGCTGTCGCAGATGCAATTTGCGCTAAATTGCGTGAGCTGCGTGGAGTGGGTGGTTAACCGGTCATTCAGAGGCCATCGCCATCGTTTTTTCGCTATGGCTGGACGGGGGGCGCAGTGGAGAACGCCGTCCTTCCTGCCACGAAACCTTGACTACTCGGTCGAGTTCTTTTCCAGACAGCGGGATTTGTAGCGCTTGTGCGAGCACATGCACCGCCAATCGCGGAGGGATGGCATTGCCGATCTGCTGACCGATATCGGAGCCGGACCACGGAAAGTCGTGCGGAAATGTCTGAAGGACTCCGGCCTCGCGATGCGACAGTCGGCTCCACTCGCCGGTGGCAAGCCGGAGGCGATTCCGCATGACTTTTCCTGTCACTGTCGCCGCCGGTTCGCCGGAGTGGCGCTGTCCACGATTACGGGGATTACCGCCGCTGCCGTAGTTAGAGATGACGGTGAAACTCGACTCACGCGTGAGAGCGTGACCCATGGAAACCCAGGGTTCACGTCCGATCGCCCCCTGGTTTGGTGAACCCTTCCGAAAGGTGTCGTGTGTTGGGACCGGGAGGTCGACCTTGCCTCCGCCATGCCGCGCAATCAGGATTGCGCGACGACGTGTCTGTGGGACCCCGAATTCTTCCGACCGAAGAATCCCGACGGCGCAGTTGTAATCGTGGTTCTGGAGCACCTCACGGAAAGCTTCCCAAACCGGTAGCACAGCGGGCACCTGTTCCAGAACGATCGCCTCAAAGGGAACGTTGGCCTTTAGAGCTAGAAGTGCCCACCGCATCGGCTCGAGAATCAGTTCCGTCCGTTCGTCAGTCGACCACCCTCGCGCCGAATGCGCCCCGGGGTCGTCGGCCATGGCCGTGACGGAGCGGGTGATCTGCTCGATTACGCGTCTGCCAGTGCCTTTGCCAGCGACAGTGAACGTCTGGCAAGGCGGTCCTCCCGTAAGAACGGTTGCATCCGGGAAGTCGCTCGGCCCGTACACGCGCACGTCGCCCTGGACCGTATCAAGTCCGGCGGCGGCGCGAGTCGCGCATGCACCCTCGTCCAGTTCGATTCCCGTCACCGGGATTCCTAGCCAGGTAGCACCCACATCGAGGCCGCCGGGGCCAGCAAAGAGATCGATGATGCGGTGTTGGCAGACTGTCGGACCATCTTCCCGCGGCATGGCAGTGATGGTAGCCGGCAGCCCCGTCAACGCTGTGCATTGCGCCGCCGACACACCAGACTTTCAGCAGGGGCGTTCAGGCTCGAAGCTGAGTTTTCGCCGTCATTCGCAGCCCTTCGCCAACTCTGCCGGAGTCTCCACATATCCCAGGGCGATTCAGTCTGAATGACCCTGGGATATGTGGAGACTTTAGATTTTGGGAAACGAGGATGGAGGCATGCCGAAGGAACTGGTGCCTGGAATGTCGACGTCGCGGTACGGCCCGGTGGAGGCGGCTGCCGTGCGGATGGTCCTTACCTTGCGTGCCGAGTTGGGCACCGAGCATGGGACGGGGTAGCGGGTCGCCCGCCAACCGGGTTAGGGGATCGAGTCGGTGCGCTCCTGGTTGCGGCAGGCCGATATCGATGACGGCTACACCCCTGGGTTTGATGCCAATGCTGTTAAGTTTGTGTGGGTGAGGGGGACTTCGGGCGGCGCTCGGTGCCTGCCCGGTGACATAGCGGCCGACGATGCGCAGGGTGCGGACGAACCATGTCCGTAGCGGGTCGAACTCGTCGGGGTCGGCGGCCTCACACATCAGGGCGCGGATCGCGTAGTGGGTAAGAGCAATGCCCAAATCTCCTGGCGCACCATGTCGGGGCTGTGTGAAGGCAACACCCGGTAACAGCCGCGTTGGCGGGTTTGTTCTCCGCCAGAATGGATTCGAATTCCCAGCGTTGGTGATAGGCCGCGGCAAGTTCGGCGGCGCTGACTCGTTCGGGATCGACGATGGTGGTGATCAACCGGATCGGTGATCGGTTGTCGGTGTCACGGTCGGCAACGTCGTAGTCGATGACTCGCACCACGGGGCCTTGCGGGACGGTAGACAAGCCGCGGGCCTGGTGGCGGCGGATGCGTTGACGTTCGCTGGTGGTGGGCAGCACGCTAAGGCACGAGCCGTCGGCCAGTTTGGTTACCGGACGCAGTGTCAGACCTGACTGCACTGGCCAGCAGCGGGCGAGCCAGGTCCGGCTCATCGACGTGGACCCCACCGAGATGGCCGTCGATCACCGCGTGGGTGGCGCATGCACGGTGACGGGGATCTCCAGCCAAGTCGCTCCGACGTCAGTCCGCCGGGGTCTGCGAAAAAGTCGATGATCGAGGCGCCGGATCCGTCATCTGGTCTTCCGTCGGCATGGCACAGATGGGAGCCGGCGATCAAACGTTCCACGCAGCGGCACGCGGGGGAGCCGGGCTCGGGGCCGGCCCGAATTCGATCGAGGCCATATCGTTCTCGATGACTGATCACGAATTGTCGGACGTGAATGATAGACACTCTTACCGAGCGGCTGGAATGCTGCAGTCAGTGTTTGCTGTCGGTGAGTTTGTGGGGTGCGAATCGTGATATGCAGGGGTTGGACTGATCCTGATCCTGTCTTGGAGGGATTGGTCGACGACTTTCGTGATCGATGCATCCGCGTCTACATCGAGGATCCGAATCGAGTTGAAGAGGACGCAGGTAAAGAACGAGGAATTGCCGAGGGCGGTTATGGCCGGAAGCAGATTCAGGAACTCGTGCAGAACGCCGCGGACGCGCTGCAGGGAGCACCGGGACGTATCCAGGTTAGTTTGACCGAGGGTGCGTTGTATGTCGCAAATGAGGGTAAGCCGTTCGAGGACTCGGGCGTACGCGCCCTGCTGTACACGCACCTCTCCAACAAGACTGGCGCCGAGATCGGGCGGTTTGGGCTGGGTTTCAAGTCCATCAGCGGCATCTCGGATCACCCGCAGATCTTCAGCCGGTCGGTGTCATTCGGATTCAGCCGGTCGCAATCGTCAGAGACCCTGTCGACCGAGCTCGGGCGACATTATGAACCGTCGGGAGTCCCGGCGCTGCGACTGGCGTGGACGCTCGACCCGTTGGTTGATTTTCGTACGGATCCGCACCTTGCCGAGTTGTCGACTTGGGCAACCACTGTGGTCAAGGTACCGCTCAAAACGGGCGCCGCATCTCAGCTTTCCGTGGAGATTCAGGAGTTTGACGAGTCGTTCAATCTTTTCACGCCGCACGTGCGGATCTTGGATCTGGTCGATTGTGTCGCCGATCGGTCACGCCGATTTGCGGCATCGAAGAAGGGCAACCGGGTCACGCTCACAACACCTGACGGTGACCGGGAATGGTTGGTGGTATCGAACGATCACAAACCTTCTGCTCAGGCGTTGGAATCGGCCGGTCATTCGGCACGGCGTGATTCGGTCACCGTCAGCTGGGCGCTGCCGCTCGGCGGCGCCGTCGGCGTCGGCCAACTGTCCGCCTACTTCCCGGTCAAGTCCGACGTCACCCTGAGTGGCCGGATCAACGCACCGTGGAAGCTGTCGGACGACCGGATCAACGTCATCGAGTGTCTTTTCAACCTCGAAATCCTCGAAAGTGTCCTGCCTAAGCTGGTGGTAGCCGCCCGCAAGGATCTGATCGCCGATGGAGCATACGGCCGCTACATCGACGTACTCCCGGCCCGCGGTAAGGAAGCCCGGAGCTGGGCTGACAAGGTACTGAATGAACCGGTTTTCAAAGCGCTGAGGGATTCTCGGTGCCTGCCGGACCTCGACGGTCAGCTGCGCTCGCCTTCTGCGTTGCAGCGCATTCCGGATGACGTCATGGAGTACGCCAAGATGTGGCTTGCGGTCACAGGGAACCGCAGCAGTTGGGTGCACCCGGATTGCACCAGCACAATCGAACGGCGGTCCAAGGTTGATCGCTTGACTCAGGAGGGTGACCGGCCGAAGCCGGCGGGAAGGGTTCTGCATTGGCTGCATTCGGTTGTCGCGGATCCCGACCCGGCTCAATCGGCGGCGGCGATCGAACTGGCTGCGAATCTCATTTTCAAAGGTGGCAATACGGAGAAGGACGTCCGTGATGCCCGGATCGTTCTGCTGGAAAACAAGTCCCTTGCTCAACCAGTTCGTGGGCGGTGCTTTCTTCGAACGAGTTCAGCTCAGCATGGAACGTCTTTCGTTCACCAGGAGGTGGTTTCCAACGCGACCGCCGCAGCCGCGCTCGAGGCGCTCGGGGTTACCGCTTTCGAGGATGGCGGCGAGATGCTGGAACTTCTCACCTCGCTCCGACGGACGGGCAAGGTCGACTGGGACGAGCTATGGATCGCGATGCGTGGGTCAGGTGTGCAACAGGTTCACGAGGCGTTCGCGAGCGTGCTTGAAGGACGTGCAGCGCGGATCATTCACGTGCGAAACGGACTCGGTCGATGGGTCCTTCCGCAAGGACTTTATTTTGCTGGCGAGTGCCTGAAGCAGGTCAAAGAAGATGGCCAGTTCCTTGTCGACGGCGACTATCACGCCAGCGACCAAGATCTGTTGTACATGCTCGGTGTGCGTAGTCGGCCATCGCGATCCGGAGGTGCGAATGAACGCTGGGTCTCGAAATACGCGAATGAAGTTCGCGGACGCATGGGCGATGAGCTCGGCCTCGGTGTCCAAGCGCGCCAAGCAATCGAGATCGACGGTCTCGAAGCTGTTCTGGGTCCGCTTGAGTGTTTACCCGACCTCAGCGTCACCAACAGGACCGCGCTGACGCTGGCTCTGCTGAACGAAGTAGATGTCCCTCGCGTTCGGGTCAGCCATCCAAATGTTCCCAAGACGGCTCGCTATGTCGCCCCGGAACTGTGGTGGGCGAGGCAGCAGGGGCTATTGCCGACGACTCTTGGGCCAATGCCTGTGCCAGATGTGTTCGTGGCGGATGTGCAGGACGTCCCAAACGGGCTAGTTCCGTCCGTGACGCAGGTGGTCCTCAGTGGGGACACCGAGCGGGTGCTGAAGCTGAAGCGACGCATCGGCGATCTTGATCCGGAGAGCTTCCGTAAGCTCGTCGCTACCCATGCAGGTAGGGATGACATCGTCCGGGTCGGGCAGAGTTACGCGTGGTGGTGTTGGACGCACAAGGACCTCGAGCCGCCCGATCGGTTGTGGGTTCGCCAAAGTGGCGAGTGGTCACAGGTGGAAACAACTGGCGTGGCCGTTGTCCACAATGAGAGAGCGCGTGCGGAGTTGGACGAGTTCGGCATACCGTGTGTGGTCGTGGACAGCATCGACGATGTCCGTGATCTCAGTGAACTTTGGCAATGCTTACAGGGGCGCGATCTGCCCGTCACCTACTCGTATGAGACAAGTGCTGAACCAGAATTGGCCACAGATGTATTCCCCGTGCTGGATACGCTGGCAGAGGACGAGCTGGAGGACATTGTCATCCAGAAATGCCTATCGATAAGTAAGGTCTGAGGTTCCCCAGAATTGGTGGACATCTGAGATAGCGGGACGGTGGTCCCCTGGAAGGATGTTCGTATGCCACGATCTCGGCGGTCGTTTTCTCCTGAGTACAGGGTTGAGGCGGCGCATCGTGTCATTGATGGGAATCGGCGTGTTAGCGAGGTTGCCCGCGAGCTGGATCTCAATGAGAACCTGCTGCATAAGTGGGTGCGAGATGAACGGCGACGGATGGCCGCGGCCGCAGCTGGCGGTCGGCCGGACCCTGGTGGTGGTGAAGGGCTTTCGGTCGATGAGCGCGCGGAGTTGGTGGCACTGCGCGCGCGGGTGGCCGAGCAGGCGAAGGACATCGCTTTCCTGGAAAAAGCCTCGGCGTACTTTGCAGCACAGCATCGAAGGTGAGCCGGTTTGAGCTCATCGCTGCAGAGTGCGCCGGCTACGACACGCATGGCCGAGCTGCTCGGGGTATCCAGGGCGGGCTACTACAAGCATGCCCATACCTGCACCGCTGCTGAGCCCACACCTCGGGTGCAGCGCCGCCGTGACCTGGAGGTCAAGATCCTTGCCCATCACCGCGCCTCACGGGGCACCTATGGGTCACCGCGCATCACCGCCGACCTGCACGCCGAGGGTGAACGAGTTTCGGAGAACACGGTCGCCAAGATCATGGCCGAGTTGGGCATTGAGGGGATCAGTCCGCGCACCTTTAAGACCACCACCCAGGTCGACCCGGCAGCCTCGTTTCCCCCGGATCTGGTCGGGCGCTGCTTTGACCAGGGCCGTATCGACGCGGTGTGGTCCTCCGACATCACTTACCTGTGCTGCGGAGACGGTGACATGTTTTTATGCGCCATCCGTGACGAACACTCGCGGCGCGCGCTGGGCTGGGCCGTTGATGACCACATGCGCACCGAGCTGGTCACACTGGCCGTCGAGCGGGCCGCGTTCGTGCGCGCTCACCGCTGCCAGGGGGTCATATTGCATTCGGATCGCGGTACTCAGTACACCGCCCACGACATGGCGCTGGCCTGCGCCGCTCACGGGCTTCGGCGCTCGATGGGCGCGACCGGGATTTGTTGGGATAACGCCGGCGCTGAATCGCTGTGGTCGAGCTTCAAGCACGAGTGCTACTACCGGCACGCCTTCGCGACGAAAGCGGAACTTATTGCAGCAGTTGACAATTGGATGATTTTCTACAATAATGATCGAAGGCACTCAGCACTTGGAATGCGCTCACCTATCGACTATGAACGCACGCTGCGTGCCACCACGGAAGCAAGCTAACCGTGTCTACTTTTTCGGGGGAACCCCAGTCGCGGTCGTCCCCGGTAGGCCGGCGGTACGGGTTCCGGCGTCCTTCGGTCGTGAATCCAACAGGATTCTGGTGACGGGTGACGCCGACAGGGCGGTCTTGAAGCAGGTACTGAGCTGCCTCCTTCTTGACGACTCCGATGGACATGTTGACGCGCTGCTCAATTCGATGGAACGGCAGAGAAACTCGCATCGAATTCGGGCGATCCGCAACGCTGCATCCGACTCTGAGCGACTTCTGATGCTGGTGGGCGAAGACCGATTGAGGGCATTGATCCCGAAAGATGCGCTCGGCTACATGGCGGCCGATGGCCTACCTGAGCCGCAGGGGCTCGAGCTTGCGGAGCTCTGCGTAACCATGTTGGGAGTTCGCGCACTGGAACGAGCTTGCAAGGTGGATCCACTGGGATTGCCTTATCCTGCACCATCTTCCTGGGCGGGTTCGTACAACACTCGACAGTGGGTAAAGCGTCTGGGATTTGACGAGGAGTGGGCCGGGCAACGGACCCGCAAGAGGAATAAGCCCACGGAGTACGTCGACGGTCCGACTCTGCTCGACGAGCTTCACGACTACCAGCAGGTTGTGTCTGAACGTCTGCACCGCCTATTGAGGGGTGAAGGCCCCCAACGTGCAATCATCTCGCTACCCACTGGGGCGGGTAAGACTCGGGTGGCGGTCCAGAGTGTGATCCAGTCGATCCGTGATGGTGCGCTGGACAGATTTGCCGCTGGAGCGGGCTTCTCAGGACCGATCTTGTGGCTCGCCGACGGTGAGGAGCTATGTGAACAGGCTATCGACGCATGGTCGTATCTCTGGCGGGCGTTGGGGCGTCAGGACACTCAGTTGATCCTCAGCAGATTCTGGTCGACCTACGAAATGGAGGAAGAGGTTGCGGGAGTACAGGTGGTTGTCGCCACGTGGCAGAAGATCCTATTGAGAGCGATTGAAAACGAATCGTATGCCTGGCTGGCGCAGGCACCGGTTGTGATCCTCGACGAGGCGCATGGCGCCCATACCCCGTCGTACACAAGAATTCTTGGATGGCTCGGACGTGGCGCTCGCGAGCGGGACAAGCCATTGATCGGACTCACAGCTACACCATTCCGGGGTAGGAAAGACAGTGCTCAGACATTGCAACTACTCCGCCGATTCGATGACAACCGCCTGGACGAAGGCGTCTTCGGGGAGGAGCTTCCACAGGTCAGGTTGCAGCGCGACCGCGTCCTCGCACGCGCGCATCTGGAGATTCTCGATGGTGTGTCGATCGACCTCTCGGAACGGGAACTCGAGGACTTCAGATCGAAAGGATGGCTGTCGAGGGGGGCCGAGTCGCGGCTGGGCCGCGATGAAGATCGAACACGCACGATCGTGGACTCGATCATGGGCAAGCCCGAACAATGGCAGATAGTGGTATTTGCTGCATCGGTCGAAAACGCACAGACGTTGGCAACGCTGCTGACGCTGCAGGGCCGCCCTGCGGCGTCCATAGACCAGGACACGAGCCCAGAGGATCGCCGGGCGGCGATCGAGAGATTCAAGTCGGGCGAACTCAAGGTGCTTACCAATTATGCAGTGCTATCGCAGGGTTTTGATGCTCCCAAGACTGATGCTGTGTACATCACCCGTCCAACAAGCAGTGAGGTCCGCTATCAGCAGATGGTTGGACGGGGCCTCCGCGGACCGAAGAACGGCGGCACCGAAGAAGTGTTGATCGTGAATATGCTCGACAATCTGTTGGAGTTTGGTGACAGCATCGTGTACCAGAGTGTCAAAGACATTGTGGACTCAGAGGATTCCACTGGCAATGAACGGCTTGATGGATTGGCACTCCGATAGTCACGACGCCAGATTGCAGACACGTACCGCGACGACCGCGGCGCCTCGTTATAGAGACAGTGACAGCGGGAGAACAAAAGCTATCAAAAGGAATGTCCGTGCATCCTGTCGATCGAGTGACAGCGGTGTGTCAGGGCCGAACAGCCGCGGCGCGGGAGTTGACAAGATGCGGACACGGATTGGTCCGGATAAAGCGGACCTTCCGCGTATGCACAAGTCAGTTGATTCAAGGCCGGCTTGTCTAGCGTGGAGCGGCCCCCGATACAGAGAGGTGTCGTTCGCGAATGTCCAAGACCGCAGCGATACGCGTGAGGCGCAGCCTGATCGTCCGGGTACCAACGGCCTTGCGGACGCGGAGACAGTAGCGTGAAGGCCGCAGAGATAGCGCTCAACGATGCCCAGCGGGATGTGGTAGAGGCACCGATAGAAGAACGTTTGCTGGTGATCGCGGGCGCTGGGCAAGGTAAAACCGAGGTCGTCGCGCTCCGTATCGACCACCTGGTGCAGGAAGAAGATATCTCCGCATCGGCTCAAGTCCTTGTGTTGAGCTTCTCCCGCGCAGCAGTGACAGCCGTCAAGACCCGACTGAGTGCACGAGAGGTGCCGGCAGCGAACGTCCGGACATTCGACTCGTTCGCAGGCCAGATTATCCTGGACGCTGAGGAAGAGCCGACCGGCAGCTTTGAGGCCCGTATCCGCAGGGCTACACAACTGATCCGCGAATCAGACGACGCCCGTGAATCGATAGTCGACCTCCGCCACATCGTGATCGACGAGGTCCAGGACTTGGTCGGAGACCGGGCCGACCTTGTGCTCGAGATCTTGCGTGCAGCAAGCGATGACGTCGGGATTACAGCACTAGGCGATCCGTTGCAAGGCATATTCGACTTCGTGTTGGACGAGTCGCGCAGCAAGACGTCATCGACCGCGGTCATCGAGGCTCTCAAGAACGAGTTTGGTTGCACTGAAGTCCAGCTCGGCGAGAATTACCGTGCCAGAGGAAAAGGCCCGAAAAAGGTAGTCAAGCTGGGTGAGCGACTTCGAGCGACTGACGATCCGGAAACTGCTGAAGATCTTATTTCTGAGCTGCAATCCACGCTGTTGGATCTTGGGGAGTTCGACGAGTGGGTCGACATGGTTGCGAAGGATGGAGTAACGACAGCGATCTTGTGCGCCACCAACTCTGATGTCCTGCGGGTGTCGCGACATCTCAGTGATCACGGCATTCGCCATGCCGTACGCCGGCAGGCTCAAGATTTCGGCGCAGTCAACTGGATCGGCAGAACGCTAACATCATTGTCGGGCCAGACTGTCGATCGATCGGAGGTCGAAGAGGCGCTGGCCCGGTCACTCGATCGGGCACACATCGATCAGGCCTGGTTCCTGCTCAAGTCCGTTGCCGCCGACAAGCGGGGTCGGGACGCGCTCAATTTGGGACGGTTGCGCCACTCGATCCGAACCAACATGCTGCCACTCACGCTCACTGAGCCTGATTCCGCGAACGTCATCGTATCGACGGTCCATCGCGCGAAGGGCCTCGAATTCGACCGCGTGTTTCTGGTTGCTCCCAACTACGAGCACGAGAACGACGAGAACGAGTGGGCGATCATCCGGCGTGAGTACGTCGCACTGAGTCGTGCCAGGGACGACATCTATATCTGCTGGCTGCCGCAGCCCCGCTCATCGTTCGAAAACATGCGATGGCTACCGGGACGACGCGTCGAAAGGGTGTTCAACCGAAAAACCCGTAAGAAGCGCGTCAAAGCATTCGAATTTCTATACGACGACGTGGACGTCAGTGAGCCGACCGCTGGTGGCGGACTCGACGCCGCCGATGTCCAGGAAAACCTTCGGGGCGACGATCTCGTGGGCGCCAATGTCGAGGCTTTCTTGGACCACGAGAGGAGCACTTCGTTTCTCCCGTCCTACCTCCTGACCACAGAAGAGGGTTACCTTTTGGGTCGCACGAGTGAGAGCTTCAATATGGCGTTCAACACGGTATTCGGGCGTAGGGGCGGAGGGGTCTTCCCCGGAAGGCTATACGGGCTCACCCTGGTCTCGGTCGAGACGGTTGCCGGCGAGCCACGGAAGACCGAACGTCTCGACGTCGGCCGGTCTGGGTTGTGGCTGGCACCCCGCATAACCGGGCTCGTGGAACCCGACTGGAAGACGATGGAGGAAGTCGAATGATCACCGAAAGTGATCCGCTGGGTCGCAAGTATGCCTTCCGCGACGGGATCGTGCGTGAACTCCAACGAGACTTGGTTGGGCCCAGCAATACGGACGACGACGCAAACGAAGTCATCACCGAACTACCTCTTGACCGATACGTCGTCGGCGTGCTTTGGCCGGCAGATGAAGAAGTGCAAGAAGCACCCGACCCTGACAGCGACGATCCCGCTGACTCCGAAGGTGATGACGACACTCCGGTGTCACAGGCTCTAATGCGGTATCCGAGCTCGATGGGCTTGACTTTCACCGTCGACACCGCGCGTGTCACCAGCGTCCAAGTCGATTTGCACGTGGCGCAATACATACCATCCGACGAGAAAGCTGAGACTTCCGAGTCGGGACGGGCTACCAAGGGCCGGCAAGACAGACCGGCCGAGTGGTTGCGGGTGCCGACCGCGATCGAACCGATCACATTGGATATCGCTGAGAACCGAACTGAGTACCGCGAAGTGGCACCACAGCTACAGCTATACGCATACATTCGTCAACCCAAGGACGGCGCCGTCACGGTATCACTCGCTCTTCGCAACACCAAGACGAAGCAGAAGGGGTTGTGGCGAGACGCTTTCGCCTGGTTTCAGGTGGGAATCACCGTTACGACGGCTGTGGCGGCGATCATGGACAGGACTCAGCCGCAGCTGTCGAGCACCGATCGGGATCTGAGGTCGGCGGCTTTGCTGTACAGAAATGCCCGCGTTTTCGCGATCGGACATGGCTGCGCGGCGACGTGGGATAGAACGCCTCTACCCTACGTGTCTTCTGTTGAGACCACCTACATTCCGCAAGTCGAGGTACACCGTGCTCGGCCCAGGAAGCTACCAAGTGTCGACCTCCGCATGTCGACTCTTGCCGAAGCTTCAGACGAGGTGGTGTTGGAGAACCTTCGGGCGATGGTGAGCGAATACCGTTCGTGGATAAGCAATCTCGATCAAGCGGTCAGCGAGGGGAAAACGGATGTTCCTGAGCGACTGAACGAAGTAGTTGCCGACCACATCGCAGACGCCGAGGCCGCGGCGGCCCGTATCGAAGCCGGGATCGACCTGTTGGCCTCTGACCCGCAGGTGTTCAAAGCCTTTCGGCTAGCAAACCAAGCAATGCAGACGCAGCGAGCCCGTCAGGACTGGGTTCGAGGAGGTGCCAAGGGTCGTGTCGACCCGGGCGTAGACCAGAGCTGGTATCCGTTCCAGATCGCGTACATCCTCCTCAACCTTCCCGGTCTCTCGGACAATGGGCATGAGGAGCGCGGGCTGGCTGACTTGCTGTGGTTTCCCACAGGTGGTGGAAAGACGGAGGCGTACCTCGGCCTTATCGCCTTCATCATCCTTCTGCGCCGGCTCCGGGACCCAGAGGTGTCCGGCGTCGCAGTCATCATGCGCTACACACTCAGGCTGTTGACCATCCAGCAGTTTGAACGGGCGACGATGTTGATGTGTGCGCTCGAACGCCTGCGCCTCGAGCGTAAAGACCTTGGTGTCGAACATTTTTCGATTGGACTCTGGGTGGGTTCGAAGGCAACTCCAAATAGCCTCGATGAGGCTCGACGAGCACTGAACCATCTTCGAGCGGGTCAGGATCTGACCGAGAACAATCCCGTTCAACTGACGCAGTGCCCATGGTGCGGACAGGAGATGGACCACACCAACTATTCCGTCGAGAAACAACCCGTGCGCAGGCTGGTGATCGCTTGCAGGACAGCATCCTGCGATTTCCGTTCCGGATTGCCCGCGTACGTAGTCGACGAGGACATCTATCGCGTACGTCCGGAGTTGGTTCTCGGCACGGTGGACAAGTTCGCGGCGATGGCGTGGGATGAGCGGGTCCGCGCATTGTTCTCGCGCGATGGTGCGGGCGCGCCGCCGGACTTGATCATTCAGGATGAATTGCATTTGATATCGGGACCCCTCGGCTCCATCGTCGGTCTGTACGAGATCGCGGTGGATGCTGCCTGTGGGATTCGTTTGGGAGACAATGGGCCATCAGTCGGGCGCCCGAAGGTCATTGCGTCGACAGCTACGATCCGCCGGGCAGATCGACAGATCAGCGCCGTATTCGATCGTGAGGCTAGACAGTTTCCTCCTCCGGGGATCGACCCCGATGAGTCGTTCTTCGGTGAGCCTGCGCCACGCGACACGCTCGGCACTCGGATGTATGTAGGTGTGATGAGTGGGGGAACGAGCCATGCCACGTTGTTGGTGCGCACGTACGGTGCCCTCCTGCAGGCAGCTCAGGATCTGGATGGTGACGATGAGACACGTGATCCGTACTGGACATTGCTCGGCTATTTCAACAGCCTTCGCGTTCTTGGCAGCGCGGTCCTCCAGGTGGACGCGGATGTTCGTGACCGCTTGAAAGTTGTTGCTGGGAGGAATAATACGATTCCTCGAACTATCCGCAACGTGGTCGAGTTGACCAGTCGCGAGCCTTCGTCGGAGATTCCGAACTCTTTGAAAGGTTTGGAAGATGAGTACCCATCCAAAGAGGCTGATGATGTTGTGTTGGCTACCAACATGATCTCCGTCGGACTCGACATCGACAGACTCGGGCTCATGGCAGTGATGGGGCAGCCGCAATCGAGTGCCGAATACATTCAGGCCACTAGCCGGGTGGGACGTAAGCACCCGGGCCTGGTTGTCACCATTCTCAATTCGGCTCGCTCGCGAGACCGCTCTCACTATGAGAGTTTTCTCCCGTTCCATCAGTCGCTTTACCGTGCTGTCGAGGCCACTAGCGCGACGCCGTTCGCGGCCCGTGCCCGTGACCGTGGATTACACGGGGTACTGGTGGCGCTTGCGCGGCTCCTTATCGATGAGCTGGCACCCGACGGTGCGGCTCATCTTGCTGACGACAATTACGACGCACTCACAGAACTCGTGAAGATCATCGCCCAACGAGTCAGCAATACAGCGGAAGAAGAAATCGACGCCACGATCGATGAGGTGGACGAACTACTCGAGGTGTGGACGACGGAGGCGGCTGCCAAGCCGAACATGCGCTACAACAATCCCAGAAATGCGCAGGCGGCTTTACTGGTCGAGGCGGGTGCCGGCCTCGTCGAGGATTATTCAAAGAACGAGGCACCGTGGCCGACGCTGCGAAGCATGCGAGATGTCGACGCTGAAAGCGGCCTCTATCTGATCCCCTTTGGGAGGAAGTCACAGTGAACCAGCCGAAAGCGCGACGCAGCCAACTGATCAGTACTTACGGCATCGGGGGATTGTTCCCGTCCTCTACGACCAGCTACATGATCGCCGGCTTGCACGACTGGAAAGAAGACCGCGCCGAGCCGGTGAGCGAGCCACGGTTGGCTCGATCACTGAAGGTGTCGGAACTCAAGCAGCCGCCCGCAGGCGGACGCAAAGACGTCCCCGTCATTCGATTTCCCTACACCCAGGTGTGTCCGACATGCAGACGGATCGGCCGTCTCCATGAGTTGTCAAAGGACTGGAACGTAGCCGAGTGCAGCAAAGACAAGCAGCCGTTGAATCCGTTCAGGTTGATCGTTGCCTGTCGTCGCGGTCACATTGATGAGTTCCCATATTTTCAATGGCTGCACCGCGGACAGGGCAACGCAAGCTCGGATCACTCGATGAAACTGGAGGCGCGTGGGCGTACATCGTCACTTGCTGACCTGGTGTTGACATGCACATGTGGCGTCGCGAGCCGCAATTTGGATGGTGCAGTCGGCCCGCTGCCCGAATTCGGTTCGTGTCGGGGCGCCCGTGAGGTGAGCCCGTCGTAGTGGTCCAGTCGTTGTGGGACTTTGATGCCCGAGGGTTCGGGCAGGAAGAATCGACGACGACATGGCAACGAACAAGCGCCGGCGGCACACGCCGGATCAGATCATCCGCAAGCTCGCCGAGGGCAACAAGCTCCTTGGGACCGGGCAGCAACTCAGCGAGGTGTGTCGCCACCTTGAGATCACCGAGTCGACCTGGCATCGCTGGGTCGCCCAGTACGGCGGGATGAAGGCCAGCGACGCCAAGCGACTCAAGGAACTTGAGGCCGAAAACGCCCGGCTCAAGAAGCTGGTCGCCAACCAGGCCCTTGACATCGACATGCTCAAGGAGATCTCGTCGGGAAACTTCTGACCCCGAACCGCAAGCGCAGCGCCGCGGCGATGCTGCGCGAGCGGTTCGGGGTCTCTGAACGGCGGGCGTGTGCGGTGGTCGGCATCCACCGTTCCACCATGCGTCTGCAACCAGCGCCGATCAGCGATGAGGAGGCCCAGTTGCGGGCCTGGCTACGCAAGTTTTCCACCCAGCGGCCCCGCTGGGGATGGCGCCGTGCTGCGATCGCGGCACGGCGAGCTGGCTGGAAGGTCAACAACAAGCGCATCCGCCGCCTGTGGCGCCAGGAGGGCCTACGAGTTCCGCAGCGCCGCAGGAAGAAACGCTTGACCGGCATCGGTGCGCAGGTCGGGGCGATGTGCCCGATCCGCCCGAATGCGATCTGGGCGATGGATTTTCAGTTCGACACCACCGCCGACGGACGAACGTTGAAGATGCTCAACGTAATCGATGAGTTCACCCGCCAAGCCCTGGCGATCGAGGTCGACCGGGCCATCAACGCCGACGGCGTGGTCGACGTCCTTGACCGTCTGGCCCTGATGCATGGGGCACCGGCCTACGTGCGGTTCGACAACGGACCCGAGTTCATCGCCCATGCTGTCAACGACTGGTGCCGCTTCAACGGCACCGGCTCGCTATTCATCGATCCCGGATCCCCCTGGCAGAACGCCTGGATCGAGTCATTCAACGGCCGACTGCGCGACGAATTGCTCAACTCCTGGCGCTTCGACTCCCTGCAAGAAGCCCAAATCATCATCGAAGATTGGAGAATCGACTACAACGCCAACCGGCCTCACTCCGCCCACAATGGGCTCACCCCAGCCGAGTTCGCCCTACAGTGGACCACGACCCACCAACCGCAAGCCGCATAGCGACTGGACCATCAAACGGGTCCCCCTCACCCGCCCCTGGCTCGGTGCCGACAACGAGGAATGTGGCGAGGTCCCGAGGGCTCTGCAGCGTGGCGCGTCCAATGTTTGGTATCCGGCGGTCAGGTCCTCCATCTCGATACCTCCGTACTCGGAGGCTTTGTCGAAGTTCGTCGATCCGCATTGGTTGGTGTTGTCAGATCCAGATGTCGTAACTCCCGCGCTTTTGGCAAAGATTGCAGACTCATCGAACGGCAGGTTCACCGTCGAGCAGATCGTCATCGAGATCGAACGTCGCCGTGGTGAGGAGCGCGAGGATGACGACCTGTCGGAAGCGAGACTGCGCTCAGGCGAATACCGAGCACTCATCGACGGCCGCCCCGACGACGACCCGGACGCTGACTTCGTCTGCTTGCCACGCGATGTACCCGCGGTCTTCGATGACCTGATCACCGACGTCCGTAAGGTCACGCGGCTCCGCGAAGTCCGTGCGTTGTACGGCTTCACCAGGCTCGACGGAGGCGTGGAATCAAATCTTTGTGCGTTGTCTGCTACCCGCAAAAACTGGCTTCCTGCGATTCAGGTGATCGGTGAAGGCATCTTCATCGCATTCGACCGGCAAAGGCTTGAGAACTGGGCGAACAGGCCCTTTGCGCGGGAACGTGCACGCATGCTCAAGGTGGTGGCCGACAGGAATGCGGCTGAATACGGTCACCCACCCAAACACATCGACATCGTCGAGGTCGCACTGCACACCTTGGCCCACATCATCATCGACCAGTTGTCACTCGACGCCGGCTACCCGGCAGCCGCGCTGCGTGAGCGTCTTTACGTCGATGACGACATGGCGGGCTTGTTGATCTACACCGCAAGCTCTGATTCTGCTGGGAGCCTTGGTGGCGTCGCCGCTATGGCCGAAACCGATCAGCTTGGAAATGCGTTGGGAGAGGGACTGGTACGGCTTTCGTGGTGCTCGTCTGATCCTGTCTGCATCGAGTCGAGGGGTTCGGGTAGTGATGCGCTGAATCTGGCGGCATGTCATGCATGTGTGCTTGTTCCCGAAACTTCCTGTGAGAAGAACAACTCGTTCCTCGATCGGGCGCTCCTGTTCGGAACTCGGGACGGGGGTAACGAATCTGAAGGTATCTTCAGCGAATTCGTCGCCAATGCCATTGGCGCATGAGCTCGTGCGAGCGGAGAGTGTCAAGGAATGTCTGAAGTAGCCGCTGGCGAACTCCGCATCGTCGTCCGCGACGAGGAGTCGCTCGTCCGCACCGTTCGAAACACGGAGCGAGACGGGGTCCGCGTCGAAGTGACCGGTGTCAGCCCCCTCGTCCGTGATCAGGATGCGGTGTTCTTCGGCTCGCTCGACACGATTGACCGGCTCGACCCGCGAGACGGCGAGCTGGTCGCCGATGACTCGGCTGGCTTTCGAAGCTCGAGACTCTAACTGGAATCGATCCGTCGCTGAGTGGGATGTCGAGGAAATCGCGACGGTCACCGGCATCGACATCGCTCCGGTGCAGCTCAGTGAACTCGAAATGCAGTTCCGGGAAGCGCTCAAAACACACATCACCAGGGCGGCCCGGATGTGCGGTCGAGACCGCAAACGGATCCACGGGGGAGGAACTCGAGCTGCGTCTTGCGGACCGGACGGCAACGTGCGCCGGTGGCGGATGAGACCGCTGGTCCAAGTGCAGGCATCCGTATGGACCGAACCCGACTTCCTGCTTAGCCGCAGTGACGCACAGGACCTCGACGTGGCCGTCTATCTGGACGGACGCAAGTCCCACGCCAGCCCGGAGAACAACCGCACCGCCGACGACGCGGTCAAGCGCGACGGCTGCGAAGAGACGGCAAACGTGTCGGGTCGATCACATGGGACGATGTTCAAGCCTTCGCCTCCGACAAAAATGAAAGCCGGCGCCCCGGACCTTGTTCACCAGCAGGTCCAGAACACCGCGAGCGAAGTCGTGCAAGACGTGCGGTTGAAGACGCTGTGGCAGAACCCGATCGACATACTCATCGAGTACGTGTCCCACCCGCAGGCCGAGGTCTGGCCACAAGGCGCGTTCGCGACGGTCATCGGTCTGGTCAATCCACCCGGTAAACACGGCACGCAGCCGCCGGTCCAGACACAGGCAACGGACCTTACCAAGGCACTGCGCTCTTGTCTGGCCGGTACCCTGCCGGCGTCGGATCCGAAGGGCGCAGTCTCATCGTCGCCAGAACCGGACGAGACGGTCTAACGCTGTACATCTGCGCCGATCCGCAAAACTTCAAACCAACCACGGGTGTGCTCGCGGTCCTGGACGACAGCGACGCCGAAGTCGGCAGTCCCAAGCACTTTGCCCGATGGCGCGAGTGGCTTCGGTGGTCCAACCTCCTACAGTTTCTCACGGTGCCACGGCACGGCGAGACGATGCCTCTCCGGATGGCAGAGGTCTGGACTCGAAAGTCTGCCGACGTCTTCGCCGACGCTCATATTCCGCTCAGTGCCGTGGACTCTGGCAGAATCGACGTCGCTTTCGCACCCGGTGATGGGTGGCGCGAAGTTCTCCGATACACCGATGCGAGCCTTGCGCCCCTCGTGGTCGAATTGGCGCAACGTGGCCTAGTGGTTCCGGAGCCCGGTGCCGAAGTCGGCCCCGACGAGTCTGTGTGGCAGGTGGAATTGGCATGGCCGGCAGCAAAAGTCGCAGTCGTGATCGATGATAACCCCGACCGAGAAGCGTGGTTGACTGCCGCTAATTGGAAAGTGGTCCAAGCAGGCCTCGCGCATGAACACGGGGCGCTGGCGGATCAGTTGTTTGATCACGTTGGAGGTAACTGATGAAAACCACCGTCCTCATGCACGATCTGTTCGAGAATTCGTACAACGACCTGGATGGAAGCGTCAAGGGGCGCGTTCTGTCGTTCATGGTGAAGCTCCAGCAGGACCCCAACGGGACCGGCCTTGATTTCAAGCACCCGAAGGGAGCCGCCAGCAAGCACGTGCGAACGGCGCGGGTGAACGACCGCTACCGCGCCGTTCTGGTCAACGCCGGTGCCGACGACAACAACAGGGTGCTTTGGCTCGTCGCGGTGAAAAAGCACGACGCCGCATACAAGTTCGCCGAAACGTTGACGCTCCAGGTAAACCAGAAGACCGGTGCTGCTGAGCTTTTCGACCCGATCGCGCTCGGTGAAGCTTTAGACCACGCACGTGCCGAACCGCCGTCGAGCACTGGCGCCGAGCCTGTCATGCCGTCCACCGTCAGCCAGGCTGACCTTGAACGGTTCGGCGTGGCGCCTGAGGTAGCTGTCGAGCTCAAGCAGGTCACGACCGAGGATGCGCTACAGAAGATCATCGAAGCGCTTCCGGCATCGCAGGGCAACGCCGTGCTCGACCTCGCCTTCGGAAAGGCCCCCCAAGACGTTTGGAACGACCTCGTCATCGACGAACCCGGTCCGATCGATCCGCATGATATCGAGACCGCGCTGAAGAGACCGCTGTCGCGCTTGAGCTTCACTGCCGTCGACGGTGACAACGAGGAGGAGCTGCGGGCTGTTCTGGAAGGAGATTTCGCCAAGTGGCGGGTATGGCTTCACCCGTTGCAGCGTAAGCTCGCAACCCACAGCGGGTGGAATGGCCCGTTCCGGGTGACCGGCGGCGCCGGCACCGGCAAGACCGTCACGGCAATCCACCGGGCGCGCTTCCTCGCCAGGCAGCTGGATTCGAGCGGAGCCGATCCAAAGGTGAAGGTCCTGTTCACCACCTTCACCCGCAATTTGGCTCAAACGATCGAGGGCCAGCTGATCCAGCTGGCAGGCCCTTCGATCACTTACAGAGTTCACGTCATCAATCTGGACGCGCTGGCACGTTCGGTTGTTGCGGCGACCGACAGCGGGCGGAAGTTCGTGAACTCTTCGAAAGTCGCTGCTGAGTACCAATTGGAGCCGCTTTGGCGCACGGCCGCGCAGTCCTCGAAGGGAAGTTGGGACCCGGGATTCCTCAATGACGAATGGTCGGAAGTGGTTCTCGGCAACGGGATCTTGGACGAAGCCGAATATCTTCGTGTGGCACGTAGCGGCCGGTCTCAACGGCTGACTCGTCCGCAACGCAGTGACGTGTGGCGCGCAATCGAACAGTTTCAGTCGCTTCTGCGTGCGCAGGGGCAGACAACGTTCAGAGAGTTGGCTTCTCGGGCCGCGATGGCACTCGAAGCCGATCCGTCGCTGCGCGAGCAGTTCGGGTACCGCCACGCGGTGATCGACGAAGCGCAAGATCTGCATCCTGCACACTGGAAACTTCTGCGCGCGTTGGTGCCCGCTGGAACCGACGACCTCTTCATCGTCGGGGACGCGCATCAGCGCATCTACGGTCGGCCAGCGCCGTTGTCCCGATTCGGTATCGAGACGCGGGGACGGGCTCGTCGGCTGACAGTCAACTACCGCACGAGCCGCGAGATCCTCAGATGGTCTCTCTCGATTGCCGACGCAGATGCTGATGACCTCGACACGTCGTCCGATACCCTTGCCGGCGCGCGGTCCGTATTCCGCGGCCCCGAGCCGGAATCACTCAGCTTCAAGTCGAAGTCCGAAGAGGACCAGGGACTCGTAGCCAAGATCGACCGGTGGATAGCCGACGACTACTCGAAGTCGGACATCGCCGTATTCGTCTACGAGAAGAACGACGTTCGCGACATCGTCGCCACCCTGGAAGCGGCCGGAGTCGCTGCCGAGGTGGTCAACGAGAGCACCAAGGAAGAGAAGCTGGGTGACGTCGTTCGCGTCATGACGATGCACCGGGCCAAAGGCCTCGAATATCGCGCTGTGGCGATAGCGCGCCTCGGATCGAAATCGTTCCCGCCCTACTTTGTGCAGCAGAAGCAAGGTGACGAACGTGAGCAAGAGGAGAAGAAGCTACTCCGGGTGTTGTACGTCGCCGGCACGCGGGCGCGGGAGCGGCTCGCGCTGCTCTGGGCGGGGGAGTTATCGCCGCTTCTCAGTCGGTGATCGGCTGACCTTACTACCTACCTTGGCATTTCGTAAGCGTCCACCGTGCAAGGCAGAAGTCAGGTCGCAGCGTGATCGGTGATCGCACGGGTCTGCTGCACGAATAGGTGACATTTGAGTTGGCTTGCCCCGTTAGGGCGGGCTGGAAGGATGTCATTGTGCCCAGACCCTATCCCCGCGAGTTCCGCGACGACGTCGTGCGCGTTGCCCGCAGCCGTGATGACGGCGTCACTCTCGATCAGATCGCCGCTGATTTCGGGGTGCATCCGATGACTCTGTCGAAGTGGATGCGCGAGGCTGACGTCGATGAGGGAGCCAGGCCGGGAACCAGTACCACCGATTCTGCTGAGCTGCGGGATGCCCGTCGACGGATCAAGCTGCTGGAACAGGAGAACGAGGTCTTGCGCCGCGCCGCGGCGTACCTGTCGCAGTCGAACCTGCCGCGAAAAGGCTTTACCCGCTCGTGAGCGAGCTCGCCGCCGACGGGATCCCCGTCGCGGTGACGTGCCGGGTACTCAAACTTGCTCGCCAGCCCTACTACCGCTGGCTGTCCGCACCGGTCACCGACAGTGAGTTCACCGAGGCCTACCGGGCCAACGCGCTGTCCGACGCCCATCGTGATGACCCGGAGTTCGGTTATCGCTATCTGGACCAGGAGGCCTGCGCGGTCGGTGAGCCGATGGCGGAGCGCACCGCCTGGCGGATCTGCGCCGAGAACAAGTGGTGGAATGTATTCGGCAAGAAGCGCGGCAAGAACGGCAAAGTGGGACCGCCGGTGCACGACGATCTGGTCGAACGCGACTTCACCGCAGATACGCCAAATCAGTTGTGGCTGGCCGACATCACCGAACACCGCACCGGCGAGGGCAAGCTCTACCTCTGTGCGATCAAGGACGTGTTCTCTAACCGGATCGTCGGCTACTGCATCGACTCCCGGATGACATCGCACTTGGCGACCACAGCGCTGAGCAACGCGGTCGCTCGCCGTGGCGATGTGGCCGGCTGCATTTTGCACACCGACCGCGGATCTCAATTCAGGTCAAGGAAATTCGTGCATGCCTTAAGTCGCTACGACATGATCGGCTCCATGGGCCGCGTCGGGGCCGCCGGCGACAACGCCGCCATGGAGAGCTTCTTCAGCCTGCTGCAGAAGAACGTTCTGGATCGCCGCCACTGGACCACACGAGAGGAACTGCGAATCGCGATCGTCACCTGGATCGAACGCACCTACCACCGCCGTCGCCGCCAAGCCGCGCTCGGGCGGTTGACCCCCATCGAATTCGAAGCAATCATGACCACACCGGCCAATCAGACCGCGTGACCGAAACTGTCACCTATCGGTGCAGCAGACCCAAGTGGTGCGACGCCGCCTAGAAACCACCTTGCCGCGCTTTGGCCAGTATCTAGTTGCCACCGACAAATCGGTAGGGCGGCATGTCATCGGGCACGTTGATGAGGGGAGGAGGTGTTCAGCCGCCCTTGACGTACGTCGAGTGCGGTGGTAAATGCCAGCTAGATTGTGGGCGTCGTTCCGTGAGAGCCTGCAGCTCAATTCCGCTACAGGATGCAAGGGATGGATTTCGTTGGACACGCAATACAACTCAAACTCTTTGACAAAGCTCTCGGCCTAAACAAAAACGGGTGTCTTCGTCTTCCAAGTTTTCAGCGACAGTTCGTTTGGTCCCTGGAGCAACAGCGCGGGTTGGCCACGTCGGTCCTGCTCGATGTTCCCTCTGGATCCCTCCTCCTACTACGAGGTACGGGGAAGGACTTTCCTGCTCGCAGTCTCGGCAGCCGACAACTCGACCAATTAAGCCCCGACCAGGAATATACTTTTGTACTGGATGGGCAACAGCGTCTCTCGACGCTTTACCAAGTCTTTGCAGATCCTCTTGGGGGCGCAACCTGGCATACCCAAGTCGACAAGTGGTACTGGCGACTTCGCTATCGATGGGCACTACAGGTGCGGCCTGAACCCACAGCAGAAGATTACTTCGGATACCGGAATCTTGACTTCACGGGGTTACCAACGGAACCCGATACAGTTCGGGATCGGCTCCGAGAGTTGCGTATCAACAAGACTGGCAAGTATCCCTGGTATCACCCCAGCCAGCCGGTTACGCACGAAGGTCGGCTCGCGCAGTGTACTGCTGCGGTAAAGGAGGGTCTCGTACCATTATGGGAGGTGGCGGGGACTCCGTCGGGTGTGCAACAACCACTTCATCGAGTGGTTATCCAGCAACTCGCCGAGGAACGAAGAAAAGAGTTGGAGGCTATAGTCAGGGATCAGCACCACGACGCACCACTATTGGATGCGCTACGTCGTGTGCAGCCGTACCTACCTGATGAGCCGAGCATGGACGAATTGGTCGGCGCTCTCTACACCCTGGCCGCGAACTGGGTAGAAACCCTGACACAGTTCCTAAATATCAGGGCGAATTACGACATCGCTTCCGTCGAGATCGGCTCGGATCAGCTTGATCGGGCCGTCGTGATTTTTGAGGCCATGAATAAAGGCGGCACCCCACTCGCTACCTTCGACTTGATTACGGCGAAAGCCGCCAAGGGTGATCTTGCTGAAAGCCTTGCGGACAAACTGACAAAATTAGTAACTGACGAAAAAGTCGAGTTAAACGAGCTTTGGGGTACTAACAAAGGGCCAAACCCTACGCCGTGGTCCGTTGATCCAGCTGGTGGGATAGCGTTGGATAACGACGAGCTATCTGTGAGGTTCAAGAATGCATTTTTGAACGTGATGTCGCTGCAGTTTAGTCTGACCAAAGGAATCGATGCGCTTACTACTGACGCTATCAAGCAAAAGGCAATTTTGGCTCTTGCGCCCGATGCCGTACTGCAATATTGGGAAACGGCTGGTAAGGCAGTGCTGCGCGCATGGGCTTTCCTACAATTCAGATGTGGTGTCCGACGTGAAAGTGACCTCCGTAATCAGCTTCTTGTCTTGCCCCTCGCAATATGCCTGTCATCGGACGACGCGTTCAAAGATCGCGAGCGGCTCGACCGCCTCGAGTATTGGTACTGGTGTTCCGTACTTACGGGGACCTACACCGCAAGGCAGAATGAAAATGCCGTGAATGATGCTAAGAGTTTGCTTCGCTGGTTCGACGGCAAAGAAGGAGATCCTTTCGCATTGCGTGCAGCTAAAGTGCTTGGAGATCCCAAATATTCGGACGAAGCAACCCTCCTGCGCGCTGACGAGGAAGCGGGCGTATCCACGGATATCGATAGATACTTGTTGCAGTATTGCTTAAGCCGTTGTCCCAGGGATCTGCTTTCTAGCGAAGACAATACCGAGTCAGTGCCGTTTCTTACGGAATGGGGAACCGAAGACCTAGAAGACCATCATTTAATCCCATTGGCCGAGGCTAGGACTGTCAATGAATCAACTCGTGATCTAAGAAAAGCAACGGAGGGTTTGGGCCTTTTGTTGAACAGTCCGCTAAACCGTTCATATATCAGTCGGTCGGTTAATCGGCGAATTGGCCCGCTACCCATTAAGCAGTACATTAAAAATGTGTCAGAAATCGCGAAAGCTGACCATGCGATTTTTATTCCCGACAATGAAAGTGATGATTTTAAGGAGCACGTTGGTCAGGCTTTAAAGAATCGATTTGCCCAGATTAAAAATCTTGCGATTAATGAGCTTGGGACGCTACGGAACTATTAGGGCGGCTGCTGGCGGGCAGGTTGGTGGAGCGGTTGCCGCGCCTACGGCGATATCGCTGCTAGCGTTACGATTTTGCGACCCGCACTCTGGCCAGTGAATGCCGAACGACATCCGTTGGGCAGTCATCGTCGACTCGCGCCCTGATGTACAACGGCTTGATGTTGCCGGCACCACCCGATGGCACAGCAAGGGTCCTGACGTCGAACCGTGTGTGGGCGGGGTTCGACCGCAATGCGCCTCGGGTTGTCGTACCCCTATGCCAACGTATACATGCCCGCGTGGCATCAAGGGATCTACACCCGCACGAATAGGATTACCAGCGATGACGTGCTACCTCGACTACAACGCATCAACTCCTGTCGACTCGCGGATACTTCCCGCCGTAGCCGAGGCCCACGCAACCTTCGCCAACCCTGCTAGTACTCACCACAGTGCAGGACAAGCTGCGGCGGAGCTGATTGAAGAAGCACGTAGCCGGGTCGGCTCGTTCGTGTGCAGGCCACCACAAGACGTGATCTTTACCAGCGGTGCATCTGAAGCCGCCAGCATTGGACTGCTAGGTGTGATGTTGGGGGCGCCCGACCGCCGAAACGTAGTCGTCTCCGCCACAGAGCACAAAGCCATCATCGCTGCGGCAGAGCTGGGCGCTCGCCTTAGTGGTGGTGAGGTACGTCGTGTGGATGTAGATGGGGAGGGACTGGTTGACCTCGACATGCTTTTAGCGCTAGTCGATGAAACCGTGGCAGCCGTCGCGGTGATGGGCGCCAACAACGAGACCGGCGTTGTCAGTCCCGTCTTGGAGGTTTCGGATATCGTACAGCGTTCCGGCGCCTATCTATTCGTGGATGCAACCCAGCTTGCGGGCAAGGCTCCACTCGAAGATGTGGCCGAACTAGCGGATCTGATGGTCTTAAGCAGTCACAAAATCTACGGACCCAAGGGCGCGGGTGCACTTATTGCAAACCGCCAGGTCCAGCGAACAATAGTTCCAATCGCAGCTGGAGGTGGCCAGGAGCGCGGTCTCAGAGGAGGTACCCAGAACACGCCGTCAATTGTGGGTTTCGGGCTTGCCGCTGAGTATGCGATGAACGAGCAGCTGTCCGACTCAGTTCGGATCGGAGCGTTGGCGGAAGACCTGTTCTCGATGATCGTCAACGATGTTGACGGAGTCGTGTTAAATGGCAGTAAGTCGCATCGGCTTTCGAACACACTCAACCTGCAGTTCTGCGGCGCCGACGCTGATGCGGTGATGGCCTCAATGCCCGAGGTCATGGTGTCTTCGGGGAGCGCTTGCCAATCAGCAGTACCTTCCCCTTCGCATGTGCTACTGGCGATGGGCAGGACCAGCCTCGAAGCTTCTGAGTCACTGCGTATCTCACTTGGACGACCGACTACGAGGGACGAAATCCGTGTCGCTGCCAGCTCGATCGTAAAAGCAGTCAACCGAGTTCGCGATCTCACGGCAGACAGGGAACCAATCAACCATGACGCTTGAGCAAGCGGCGAGCCCTACGTTCGCCAACCACCAGACGTTCCATCCACGATTCGGGTGGATCAAGAAGGGCCACGACGCTGCGCAACGTAACCCCAACATATTCAACGAGAAATTCGCACCGGTCGAGCTCGGAGTCGGCAAGAACATGGCCGAGGCGATTCGCTTCTGGGCCATGGCAACGAAAGTTATCGCGCGGCGGCCTCATCCAGATCGACCGCGGACGTCGGTGTATACACCTACCCGCCTAGGACGCGCACTGCTGGACGAGCGATTCGGCATCGATCCTTACCTCGAAGACCCGGTCACGCTATGGATATTGCACTGGCACGCAATCTCCCAAAAGTCCGCCTTGCCCGTCTGGCGCTTAGTTTTCAACGATTTGGGAGCTATCGAGTTCTCGGAGAGCGAGTTGCTTCAATATTGTCTCGACGAGATCGCAGCGACGACTTGGTCGCCGCCCATGAAGAGCAGCGTGCAGAAGGATGTCGACTGTCTACTACGTATGTATTCGCGGCGCGGGACGCAGGGACGGCAGACTCTCGACGATCTGCTGGACTCACCATTTCGCGAACTTGGTCTCATTCAACCGTCGCCAGGTGCCAGGAAGAACACATACCGGATAGTTCGGGGGGCTAAACCTACGCTGCCTTCGGCGGCAGTGACATACGCCTGCCTCGATTTCTTGAGCCGAGCGGTCGATGGGAGCAAGACCATCACGCTAACCAGGCTAGCGGCCGATCCTGGGTCCCCAGGCAGGATCATGAAGCTGACTGAGCAGGACATAGCTGACGCAGTCGAGGACTCGTCGTCCGTGGTAGGTCATTTACGACTGGTGAGGCCGGCAGGCTCCCGACAACTCGCAGTCAGCGCGCCACTTGGTGATGTCGCATTCGAGTTGCTTGCGTCAAGGCACACCGAACGCAGAGCCACCCTTCCAGCATCGCCCGATTTCTCGCTCGTTGGGAACGCCGCGACGGCTCCCTACTTGAGCGATACGGAAGTCGAGCGGTTGATTCGAAAAGCGCAACGGTTGCGTGCGCGAAAAGGCGGTGATGCCGCATGACAACCGTGCTGGCCGATTACGTTACGACGAGCAGTCGGTTCACTAGGTCTGCGAATGTCGAGAGGGACCGGGGCGGTGCCGCGATCGAAGGATATGTGCCTACCGGTCGAGCGCTCGACGTTATTTCGCGCATCGCCAACGGCCTCGTGGATCCTGCTGCGGGACGGGCGTTCTCGATCACCGGACCGCACGGCGGGGGCAAGTCCTCATTTGCCGTATTCCTCGATGGGCTGGTCGCTGCACCTGCGAGCTCGGAGTTCAAAGCCGCTCACGCAATCCTTGCATCGGTCGACGACGCACTTGACGCAAGGTTCCGGGACGGGCTGCGTGCTCTCAAGACAGGACGTACCGGATTTACGAGGGCATCAGCGACCGCGAGGAACGAACCCGTCGCCACGACAATCGCTCGTGCCCTACATGCAGGAGCTATTCGGCAATTTGGTCAGGGCCAAGATTTTGCACCCGCGAGCTTCGCATCCAGGAAGCACATACCGAGTGCCCTTGATATCCGGACATGCGTTCAGAGACTGACCGATGCGCAACCGCTACTGCTGGTCATCGATGAGTTCGGCAAGAACCTGGAACATTTCGCGGTAGCTGGTAACGAAGGTGATCCGTTCCTCTTGCAAGAGCTGGCTGAGATGACGCAGGGCACCGGCGCAGCGCCGCTCATCATCGTGACGATGCAGCACCTCTCATTCGACGAATACGTTCAGGACAGTTCGACAGCTCGACGGAAGGAGTGGTCAAAGGTACAGGGGCGTTTCCAGGACATTCCATATATCGAAACGCCGGCTCAATCCCGACGTCTCATTGCGTCAGCCATACAACAGCATGAGGTGCTGCGTGAAGCGGCAAGCCAGTGGACCTTGTTGCACCGGGATGTGCTCGATGCGCAGGGATTGAGGGACATTGCGGAGGACGCCGCAGCGGCGATTCCTCTCCATCCTTTGGCGCTCGCAGTCCTGCCGGACTTATGCAGCCGATACGGCCAGAACGAGCGAACGCTGTTTTCGTTTCTGACTAGCTCCGAGCCATCTGCGCTACCGGCGTATCTCGCCGCGACTAGATGGGCGCCTGGGGCACCGCTCCCGCTTGTGGGCATCGATCTGCTCTACGACTACTTCCTGGAGTCATCCGCCAGCATGATCGGCGTCGCCGACGGTGCTAGCCGTTGGCTCGAGATTGAGACGCGGATCCGTGATACGGCGGGCCTCTCGCCAGAACAGCTACGAGCGCTGAAGACAATTGGGTTGCTGAACCTTGTTTCGACCGGTGGCCGTATCCGGGCGTCGCGACCATTAGTCGAGCTTGCTCTGCAGATGGACGGGGACCACCGCGCCGAGGTGGGCGAAGTGCTCACATCATTAATCGATGCGGGGCTGATCACCTACAGGGCGTTCTCCGACGAGTACCGGATCTGGCATGGATCCGACTACGACGTCCGCCGAGTAATTGACAACGCGCGACACGAATACGAGGACGCAGAACTCGCTGATCTACTCGGTCAAGCACTGACTCTTGAGCCGCTGGTTGCGGGTAGACACAGCCAGCGCACCGGTGTCCTGCGAGTCTTCGGGAGGCACTTCATTGGAGAAGGGCAGGCTGCGCCGATCGACCCGTCCTGGGACGGGATTGTCTACTATACAACAGATCTGAGCATAAATCCGCAAACCGCTCCTGCCCCTACCGACGGCCGTCCTGCAGTCTACGTCGTGCCTGATGAAATTTGCGCTGTGCGAAGCGCCGCCGTGGAGGCCGCGGCGCTAACCTCTGCGCTGAAAAGCGCCGAGGCGGAGGGCGCTGACTGGGTGGCCCAACGTGAACTTGTTGAACGGGCTTCGGGGGCCCAGCAGCGCCTCCACTTAGCTATCGGTGAGACATGGAACATCAATGCGAAGTGGTTGCTGGCCGGCTCTAAAGGGCAGCTGAATCCCCGCGCGGGCATATCGGCGTTGCTGTCCGACGTGGCGGACACCGCGTACCCAGACACCCCTCGAGTTGCAAACGAGATGATTGCGCGGCGGGAATTGACGAGTCAAGGAGCCAAGGCGCGGCGGTTCCTAACCGATGCACTCATAGCGCATCCCGACGAGGAAGCCTTCGAGATCGAGGGCTATGGGCCTGAGCGAGCGATCTACGAAGCAATTTTCCGCAGCACGGGAATGCATCGCTTGTCCGGTGCAGGTAACTGGGCCTTGCATCCGCCTTCCGACCGAACGTGGAAACCGGCATGGACACTGATGAATTCAGCGTTCAACGGTGCGGTCGATTCCCGACTGAGCCTGGGCGAGATAGGTACGCAGCTCACGCTTCCCCCGGTGGGACTCAAAAATGGGATTGTACCGCTGCTGCTCATTGCCGGACTGTTATTTCGTGGCGACGAAATTGCGCTGTACGAGCATGGAAGTCTCGTACTGTCGATTGACGATGCCGTGGCTGAACGACTTGCAAAGAATCTCTCTCACTTCTCGATCAAGAATACTGAAACCCGTAGCGGCAAGAGAGCAGCTGTCATCGCGAAGCTTGTTGACAGGCTTGGGATCACGACGCGAAGTGGCGGAGGCACACCAACATTCCTTAATGTCGCAACGGCGCTTTACCGAGAGTTGCGTGTCCTCCCTCCGTTCGTACAAAAAACCAGACGGCACTTGTCGCGAGAGGCCGCCGATGTGCGAGACGCGTTTCATCACGCCGCCGAGCCCGACGTTCTGCTCTTTGAAACACTCCCAGAGATCTTTGGACTTGGATCGTTTTCTGGGAGTAGCCGTGCGGGATCTCAGGCCGCCGCTGAATTCGCAGATCACCTGGCCAAAGCGATCCGCGAATTGCGCGAGTGCTACCCGGCGCTCCTAACGTCGGTCCATCGTCAACTTGCGGAAGCGACCTCGACGAGTGGAGACTTGCCCGACGTTCGGCGTGCGCTGGTCGCAGACGCGACTCGTTTGCAGGGACATGTGCTGGAACCCCGACTGAAGGCGCTCGTCGCTGCACTCCTGCGTCCGCTCGACGACGAGGCCTGGCTTGAAAATGTAGCGATGGTAGTTAGCGAAGGCCAGGCGCCGCGTGTGTGGACAGACGACATTGCCGGCCGATTCGCCCTACGTATCACCGAGCTTGGCGGTGCCCTAAGGCGAACCTCGGCGTTGCTGCACGAGCGTCTTGCCTCGACGGTACGGCAGAGCTATAGCTCGAGGCGGATGACGCTGACTCGTCCAGACGGCACGGAATCGATCGAGCTGCTTTCGCTGACTGACAGCGAAAGAGCAATGGTTGACCAGTATTTCCTCCCATTGATCGATGAGGTGGCCGCAGGCGGGATTTCGCGAGCGACTGCTTGTCGGATGCTCATGGCAAGGTTGGCCGAAGAGTACGAGTCAACTGGCTCGGCGCAGACCCACGCGTTAGACAGGGAGGTACAGCAGCATGGCTGACACCGTTCGGCATATCTGCGGCATTAGCGGCGGTAAGGACTCTAGCGCGCTTGCGGTGTACATGCGTGACCGTGTGCCAGCGATGGAGTACTTCTTCTGCGACACCGGTGCGGAGCTCCCGGAGACCTACGAATACCTCGACCGGTTGGAAACCGCGCTTGGGAAGCCCATTGCCCGGCTTAACCCAAGGAAAGGTTTTGACCATTGGTTTGACGTGTACCGCGGAACCTTGCCATCCCCTCAGATGCGTTGGTGCACGAAGAAAATGAAGATCGAACCGCTGGAGGAGTGGATCGGCGACGATCACGCTGTCTCCTATGTGGCAATTCGCGCCGACGAGTCAAATCGCAAGGGGTACGTGAGCACGAAACCAAACATCCAGACCGTCCTTCCCTTCGTTGAAGATGGCGTCGATCACGATGGAGTGCTGAGGATTCTCGACGAGGCTGGGATCGGCCTACCCAAGTACTACGAGTGGCGTACGAGATCAGGCTGCTATTTCTGCTTTTACCAACGAAAAGCTGAGTGGGTCGGCTTAGCCGATAAGCACCCGGAACTTCTGAAACGGGCCATTGCAATCGAGGCGAAGGTCCGTCAGGATGCCGGCGCTGACGGAGACGCCTCGTTTGGCCAGTATGCGATGAAGGGCCGTCAATACACCTGGTCAGGTGGGGAGTCGCTGCCCGAGCTCATAGCTCGTCGTGAAGAGATTCTTGCCCGGCATGACGAAGCCCAGGAAAAGGCTAAGAAGCGGAAGAAGAATCGCCCTGTTTGGGAAGTTCTTGGTGATGCGCTCGACGACGACGACGACGCGATGCAGTGCTCGGTATGCGCGTTATGACCGGCTCGCGTACCAACAACGCGCTTTAGCAAATTCCTGTTGCTATAAACGATTGAGCGGAGCTAGTGTCTAGCCACATGTTTCGCGGAGTGACGCCGTGATTACTTTCGATGAGTTGATCAGTCGGGCGTCGGATCAGCTCTTGCAAGAGTTGGTAGGACGGAAGACCGTGCGGCTGCTCGCGGGGCTAGATGCGTCGCTGACCCGACCTGAGAGGCTCAGCGAGATCGCGATCGGACTGCGCGCGCCTGCGGACATGCTTCTAGACAAGAAGTTGCGTAGCGAGCTACTAATGCTGCTCCGGAAGACCGAGGCAGAGATGCTTGCGCAACGACTTGGATTGTCCGGCGATCCTTACGAAGCGCTGGCCTCGATGAAGGTTCGGCGATCGTCATCACGCGCATCCGAACTATTTGAGTTTTTCACGGTGAGTGATGACTCGGAATGGCGGCCCGTTCCGCCATCACACGAATCGGTGGCCCCCTTTCACGGCCTGTTCCCACATCAACGGTTGGCGGCACGAAAGGTTCTTGCGCAGCTCGAACAAGATCCACATCGCGTTGTGTTGCACATGCCTACAGGCTCGGGGAAGACACGCACGGCGATGTCGGTGATTTGTCATTTACTGAACCAGCGCGAGCCGAGTCTTGTTGTCTGGCTTGCGCACTCTGAAGAACTATGCGAACAGGCAGTCGAAGAGTTTGGACGGGCGTGGGCGGCACGTGGGATTCGGCCCGTCGACGTTCAACGTTGGTGGGGCCCGCATTCCCTCAGGCTTCCCGTCACCAAGGATGGGCTCATTGTCGCCGGCTTGGCAAAGGTATACGCCTCGGCCTGCAAATCGCACGAGGAGATCGGATTACTCGCTGGCCGGGTGAACCTTGTCGTAATGGATGAAGCACACCAAGCGATCGCCCCAACGTACAAGCTCATCCTCGATGTGCTGACCCAAGCGGGAACGCCAACACCTTTGCTTGGTCTGACCGCCACACCCGGCAGATCTTGGAATGACGTTGATGAGGACGAACGTCTTGCCGAGTTCTTCAGTCGGCAGAAAGTTTCTCTGGAGGTGGAGGGCTACGGCAATCCGGTCCGCTACTTAATCGATGAGGGATACCTGGCTGAAACTCAGTTCATCCAACTCGACTACACGGCAGGATCGGAACTCTCGGTTGAGGAGCTGGAGGAGCTCCGCGAGTCCCTCGACATCCCACAAAGCATCATCGAATCACTCGCGGCCGACGAGCAGCGGAACCTGCTGATCCTGAGCCAGACAGAGTCGATGTGTCGCCGCCACAATCGCATCATCGTCTTCGCTGCTACCAAGGATCATGCCGTCGTCCTAGCCACTGTGCTACGAGCACGCGGCTATTGGTCGTATGCCGTGACCGGCGAAACACCAACCAACGATCGCGCGCGCATCATCGAGACCTTTAGAACCGCTAGCGACGAACCACGCGTGATCGTCAATTACGGCGTGCTTACGACGGGATTTGACGCCCCTCAAACAAGTGCGGCCGTTATTGCGCGACCAACGAAAAGCCTTGTGTTGTTCAGTCAGATGGTTGGCCGGGCGACCAGAGGCGAGAAGGCGGGCGGCAACAGGGTGGCCGAGATCGCGACGGTAGTTGATACGCGGCTTCCAGGATTTTGCAATATGAGTCAAGCATTTCGAAATTGGGAGGATGTCTGGTGAACGCAGCGCTGAGGGATTTTGATATCGTTCCCACCGCCCTCGCCGTGAAAGCGATGCGCGACAATGGGTATAAGAACGCCGCTTACGCGATCGCAGAACTGATGGACAACTCCATCCAGGCCGGCGCGAAGACCGTTCAGCTCTTATGCGCAGATCGTGAGTCTCAGGTCGAACAGCGGGCTCGTAAGCGCTTGCACCAGGTGGCCGTACTTGACGACGGCTGCGGCATGGACGCTGACACCCTGCAGATTGCTTTGCAGTTCGGCAACGGGACCCGGCTCGAACGCGAAAAGCAAGACGGGATGGGTCGATTTGGTATGGGACTACCTAGCGCATCAATCTCACAATGTCAGCGAGTGGACGTGTGGAGTTGGACTGATGGTGTCGACAACGCGCTCCACAGCTATATCGATTTGCCTGAGATTAATGCGGGCCGTATGCGTGTACTTCCTCCTCCGGAGCGGAAAGGTATACCGGAGGTTTGGCGGGATGCGGCAGGGCGAAAAGCGTTCGGCAAGTCTGGGACGCTGGTTGTCTGGAGCAACATTGATCGCGTGTTGTGGCGAACGTCTAAGGCCTTGATCGACAACTCTGAAGAATTGATCGGTCGAATGTACCGGTATTGGATTCATGACGGGCGCGTTTCGATCGTACTCAAGAGTTTCCTGTACGAGGATGCAACGAATCTCCTGCTTGAAAGACTGGCTAAGCCAAACGATCCGCTGTATCTCATGGCCAACACAAGCTGTCCTGCGCCTTTCGATACAAAGCCAATGTTCAGGCCTTTCCCTTCGGAAGAGGGCTATGAAATCAAGCAGACGGTTCGCTTCCAGGGCGAAGACCACACCGTGACGATAAAGTTCGCGATTGCGTGCGAAGAAGCGCGTGATAGTGGGGGAGGACAGTCAACCGGTAGCCGACCATTCGGACAACATGCAGCCCGCAATGTGGGCGTATCGGTGGTGCGAGCTGGTCGGGAACTTGAGCTGGATCCGGCGTGGACCACCACTTACGATCCTCGCGAGCGGTGGTGGGGCGTCGAGGTGTCCTTTGAGCCCGGATTGGATGAACTTTTCGGGGTATCGAACAACAAACAATCCGCGCGAAATTTTGCGGAAGCAGCGAAAATTGATGTCAGCGCGATCATCAAAGAGCATCGCACAATAGCAGCCGCACGTGCAGCGCTCCGAGATGAGCAAGACCCTCTCGAACCGCTACTGGAGATCGTCCATAGGGTGCAGACCAACATCAGACAAATGCGCAGCATGATCCAGACGCAGGCTGAGGGTAGTAAAAGGCGCAAACGCCATTCCGAAGAAAGCGTCGAAGCGCAGGCCACTGACGCCGTTAGAAAGCGCCAGCAGGAAGGGCACCGCGGCCGAAGCGATGAAGATGAGAGCAAACCAGCTGAGGAGCGCAAGGCTGATGTGGCCGATCAGCTAGAGCACCTCGGGCATTCACGCGAGTCGGCAGAGGTTCTAGCAGCTGAGACGATCGACAAAGGCCTCAAGTACCGAATCGATGTCTCGTCGCTCGAAGGTGGCGCGTTCTTCTCTGTCCAGCCAAGGGGTGGAGTGCTGCTCGTAACGCTAAATACGGACCACCCAGCCTACGACCTCTTGCTTGGTGCGCGTGATCCAAAGGAACTTCCTGAAGACCCGGACAAACTAAAGGAAAAGCTCCTTTCGGCGCAGGCCGGCCTCGAAATGATGTTATTCGCCTGGGCTCGGTATGAGGACGAGCAACCGCTAGAAACCCGTCGCCTAACGCAAAACATAAGACACGACTGGGGACGGATGGCCGAAGCATTTCTTGGTAGCCGTTCGTAGAGGAAAAGCATGGTTACCAGTGACGACATTGTCAGAGTGCTGAAGGAAGCTCGGGCTCCTCTATCGGTGACCGAAATTGCGAATGCTTTGAGCGGTGAAGTCCGGGAATGTGATGCGATTTTATGGCAGGACCCGCACCGGTTTGTGTGGCAACCTGGTCATAAGTGGACGCTCGGTGGTACCAAGTCGCGGGTGGAGCGAACCCAGCTCGCAGATATACCCGACGCGCGATCAAGTCCGATGTCCGCCACGGCTCCACGAGAGCTCCGAGCGCTAACTCTCTCTAGCGGGACAGTGCTCGCAGTGAACCGCCGTCCACTCGACTCGGATGCTTTCTTTACAGTACGTTCTGCAGGCAACACGATCACGGTGACTCTAAATTCTGCCCATGAACTTTTCGTCGAGCTGCCAATGCCGTTCGAAGACAAGCAGGATCGATCACCCTACAAGGATTTGTGCGAGATACTCCTTGGGGCCTGGGCTCTCTACGAGGACAGTCTTCCTGGTGGATCAATCAGGAGGGCAACGGAGGACGCACGTCTCTTATGGGGACGTCGTGTAGTCGAGATGCTTCGTGAAGCAAACGATGACTCAACCGGGTGACGCGTTGATGACTCTCGCAGCTTCCTCGCGCCGCGAATTTGTTATGTGCGCTCCATTCGCGAAGCTGGCTGTTGTTAGCCGGGTTATGTCTGCGGTGCCCTCGGGCGTAGACGTCGCTCTGTACACAAGGTGGCGGCCTGAAGAGGTAGCAGCCGGCATCTCCGATACAGGGGTGTTGCAAGTGCTGCATGACCGCGGCGGTGCTGTGTACCTACATGACCGCCTCCATGCGAAATTTTTTCGAACTGAATCGGCGGTGCTACTCGGCTCTGCCAATCTCACGGCGACTGCACTGGGCTGGTCATTTAGCCCGAATATCGAGCTGTTGGTCGAATCGACTCGCGACAGGATTGTTGATGTTGAGAATTGCTTATCGACACAGAGCACCGAAGCAACCGCTGAGATGGCTCGAGAGGTCGATGAGATCGCGAAGCTGCTACCCGGGGTGCCAACTGCGCCGGAACTCCTAGGCCCGGCGCCTGAATCTGCTGCCATATGGGTGCCTCACCTGCGGATGCCGTCTGATCTGTATACCGCCTACAGCAGGGGCCCAAATTCGCTGACTTCCCGGTCCGCGCCAGCCGCTGCTGTAGATTTGGCAGCGCTGGACTTGCCTATGGGCTTAGACAGGGTCGAATTTCAGGTGCTGGTAGGTCACCGGATGCGTCAGCAGGTACTCCTTCAAAAGCTTGATCGATTCCTGGAAACGCCACGACGATTTGGGGAAGTACGCGACGAATTAGCCCGGCTGACAGGATGCGACCGGGAGCAAGCCGAAGACGCTTGGCAGACAACGATGCGTTGGATGCTTGAATTCCTCCCTCACCGATACTTGCGGGAAGTGAAGAGACACTCTGAGATCTTTAGTCGTCGGACAGGTGCGATGGACCAAACCAATGAAGTATAAACATGTGCATCGGCAGATCCTCGCGATCTTGGAAACGAATGGGCTCAGCTGGGCTGAAACGTCAATTGGTGAGCTCCATCTCAGGTTCTCAAGCGTCGCCATTACGATCCAGCTAGTTGACTGGGGTGCACAGACACTGATTCATATCAGTTCTCATGTGTTAACTGGTGTTACAGCTGGGACCAAACGGATCTTGATAGAACTTAATGACCTGAACGCAAGGTCGCATTTCGGCCGTTGGGTTTACTACAAAGACTCAAGAGCGATCGCAATCGAGTACGACCTGCTTGGCGACCACTTGCAGGAGAACGAGTTAATGACCGCGCTGGCCGCAGTCGCTCGCCTTGCGGACTATCACGATGACGCGCTGCAGCAGGAGTTCGGCGGCGCAAGGGCCTTTGAAGGATAGGGGTGATAACTTGTGTGTAGTTCGCTGACGGCGTTGACCCCCTCGGAACGTTTTTCACCACAGCTCACGCATCACAATGAACAACTGGGCTAGCGCCAGGGAGCGCACGGCAATCGGCCGAGGCGATCTTTCGAAGCCCGTCAGGCAAGCGTTGCGAGATGAGATCCTGCGCCCAAACCTATCAGTGCTTGATTACGGATGTGGTCGAGGACAAGACACGTCGCGTCTTCGAAGGATGGGTATCGATGCGCACGGGTGGGATCCGCACTTTGCGCCGGATACACCACTGATTGAACGAGATGTCGTGCTTTTGACTTATGTCCTGAACGTGATCGAGGACGCGTCCGAACGTGTAGAGGTACTAAGGAATGCATGGCGATTAGCTGCGCGGGCGTTGGCCGTTTCCTGTCGACTCACATGGGAACTGAGCTCTATTGATGGGTCAGGGTCTGGTGATGGAATTGTAAGCAGCCGTAACACTTTTCAACATTTCTTCACCCCGGGCGAGCTTCGGGATCTAGTCGAGGAAGTCACCGGAACAAGGTGTGTCTCGCCGATACCAGGCGTTGTCTACGCCTTCCGGCGGGACGAGGACCGGTTTGCTTATCTCGCCCGTGGAGCGATCACCGAGTTTGAGTGGGCGGCTAGTGCTGACTACGCATCCGCTATAGCTGAGGTTATTTCTTTTGCCGAGAAGCGTGGTCGTCCACCGCTTTTCGAAGAAATACCCGATGAACTGCTACCGCAGTTGGGGCAGTTTTCCCGCCGGTCGCTGCTGGAGGTTATCAACAAGGGTGCTTCACCCGAGCGGACCGCTGAAGGCTTGCGACGCTCTACCCTCGACACACTGCTGTATCTGGGAACATCAATATTCAATGGGCGTGCCGCGTTGAGCGACCTCCCACTTGGTATTCAGGCAGACATCAAGCATTGCTTCAAGAGCTACCGTGAAGCATGCGCCCGAGCAGATCGTTTGCTGGCGAAGATTCGGGACGATACTTACGTCCGCGGAGCAATGCAGAATTCTCCGGGGAAAATGACTGCGACAGCGCTCTACACCCACCGCAGAGCCGTGGCGAAAATGCCTGTAGTGCTTCGTCTTTACGAATATTGCGGGTTCGTCGCAGCGGGTCGCCCCGAAGGTTGGAACATCCTAAAATTGGATCATCGCGGACGACGTGTTTCGTGGTCGTCCTATCCGGACTTCGATACACTTCCGCATCCGACATTGGACTGGACCTACAGCGTTGAAATGACCAAACTCGCCGGGAGTTTCCAGACTTTCGGGGATCGTGCCAACCGGCCGTTGTTACATCGGAAGGAAGAATTCCTTGACCCCAGCGACCCGGATGTACCGAAATATCGGCGTCTAACCGCCGCGGAGGTGCGTGCTGGACTCTACCAAAACCCAACACTGATCGGCCTCGAGAATGGATGGGCAGCTGAACTCGAACGCTGCGGTGTAGAGCTGCGCGGCCATCGAGTTATCAAGCGGAAGAATCGATGAGTTGAATAACGTCGCGACAGCGATGACGTTGACCAATCGTCTCCGGGCTTCACAAATTGGAGGCCGTTCAACCTAATCGTTGGCTCAGATCGATGTCACGCGCTGTGTACCCATTCGGCCTGAGGAACACCAGTACCGCTCGCACAACCTCCCGGCCAACGGCATGGCCGATCGCATCCGCATAAGCACGCAGTTGCACACCGTATCGCTCGACCTTGGCATCAAGCTCGGCTTCGCTGCGGACTGCGTCCGTCTTGTAATCGACCACGACAAGTCCGTCATCGGCCTCGTACAAGAGGTCGATGTAACCCTCGAACACACCTTCGCCATACGGGATTCCGACATAGACCTCACGCCAATGGCGGCTGCCTGCAGCTGCCCGCACAACGTCAGAATCAAGTGCAGCCTGCGCGAACGCTTCGATTACCTCCTCCCTGCCGAGAAGCCCCTCCGCTGCGGCCTGTGCTGCGCAGGCGGCGGACAGTCCGACACCGGTCGCAAGGTCGACCGTCTGCAGCACCCCATGGACCGCACGTCCAAATGCACTGCCGTAGCGTCCCTTTTGCCACGGGGGGAGGTCGATGTCGCGAATTCCCTTCGCCAGTCCCGGGTCGGTCTCAACTTCGATTTCAAGTTCTTCATCACCGCCGCGGCCTGCGGCCGCTTCTGCGGCGAGTCGCGTCGCAGACGTTGCGACCGGTTGGGACGCCCTAGCCAGCGCAACATCGTGCGCGGCCTGCCATTCCGAAAGGGTGGGCAGAGGGCCGTATACGGAACCGGCGGGTCCTTGACTGTCAGACGAGAGTGGTGGTTCGTCTGAGATATCCAGCGCTTTAACAACGCCCGGAGCGCGGCCTTCGTCGAATAGCAATTCGGCGGCCGTCCGAGCGGTTCGGTTTCCGCGGGGCTTGCGGTGTACCGAAATTACAAGATGGTCGCGCGCCCTGGTGGCGGCGACATACAACAGCCGCCGCCGTTCATGTTCGTCCATCTGCTCCTCGTTGGCCTTCATCTCCTCGAAGTCACTGGTGGACATCCGCTTTGACAACTTGACGGCCCAGCCTTCGGATGGCGGGAAGCGCACCTCGACCCCGCGGCGCCGTGTGCCTGCCTCAGTGGTCAAGCCGGACAAGATGGCGATGGGGAACTCGAGCCCCTTCGCGCCGTGCACCGTCAAGATTCGGACCGCATCATCGTCCGTCTCGGGTAACACCGTTTCAACGACGCGGGTGCCTTCGGTGGACTGGCCCTCGACCCATCGAAGATAATCGCGAAGAGTTACACCTCCCGCTTCTTCCCAAGCCCGGCATTGGTCGAGCACGAACCTCAGACGCCGCCACAGGTCACGTGGTCGACGCTCTTCAACGGCCAACTCAAAGAACCGTCGTTCGCGGAGAATGCGTTCCAGCATCTGACTGGGCGAGAGGCACCGACGTTGTCGATGTTGCTCGGCGAGCCACGCGAGGCCACATGCGACGGGATGGTCAGCAGGCGCGTTATCGGGGAGTCGATCCTGGTGATCCCAACGTCCACGGTACCTTTCGTGCCACAGGAACAGATCATCGTCGCCGCATCCGAAGGCCGGGGTGCGTAGGGCACTGACCACAGCGAGTGAGTCCGTGGGGTCGTCAACGGCACGGGCAACCATCATCAGGTCACGAACCTCGCTTGTTCCGTAGACAAGGGAGGAGGTTTCGACGCGGTACGGGATCCCGGATGTTTCGAGGGCGCGTTCAAGAGTCAGTAGTGACGTCCGCGCGGGCAGTAGCACTGCGATATCGCTCCAATTCGCTGCGCGCCATTCGTCTTGGGCGTCAGGCGCTCGCCGGAACCCGACGGACCAGCCCTCGCGCATTACCCTTCGAACTGTCGCTGCGACATCTTCCGCTTCGCGCTGGCGCAACCCGTCCGCTTTTATGTTGTCGTGCTGCATGCCGATGAACGCAACGGGCGGTCCGATCTCTGGTCCATCGCGTACGGGGATTAACAGCTGGTATGCGGGCTGCGAATTGCCTTCCGCAACAATGATCTTCGAAAAAGTGCTGTTTATCCAGTTCACAATTGGACGGCCGGTCCGAAAGTTCTTGACAAGCGATTCTGAGGACCTCACGAGTTCGTCGCGAGCTTTCATGAACATCCCGATGTCGGCCCGCCGGAAGCGGTAGATTGACTGCTTGGGATCGCCGACGAAGAAAAGTCTGCCGGGCTCGGTAGAAACCTGCGCCCAGTCGCCCTCGCTAGCGTGTTCATCGCTAGAGGCAATCAATACCGCAATCTCGATCTGGATCGGATCGGTGTCCTGGAATTCGTCTAGAAGGAGCCGTCTGTAACGCTGAGCGAGCGACTTTCGAACTTCGAACCCCGTGTCCTTGTCGCGGAGAACGTTGCGAGCCAACACGAGTAGGTCGTGGAATTCCAGCGCACCGGCTTGCCGACGTGCCTCGGCATTACGTGCGGTGAAGTCGGCCAGCGCAGAGGCAATGAACTGTAGAACCCCTTCGACGACGCCGTTGCACAGCGCATCGCAAGTTTCTTTCAGATTCTGCAGCCGCTGCTTCGCGTTGCTGATGTCGACGCCCGGCCAGTTCTCTCGCCGCCCGCGCCTGCAACCAAAATTGGCATCATTCAAGATCCGCAGACGGTCGTCGTCGCTAGCTGCTCCGCGGAGCAAGTTGTGGCTGTCCGCCACCGGTCCGGTGAGGTGTCGAAGCAGCAGGTCGTCCTGGTCGGTGCAATGATCTGAAAAAGCAATAAGCGCCGAGAGTTCAGCGAGAATCTCGGTTACGTCGACCGCCGGGATATCAGGCAACGGCCCTCCGATGCGCTCGAGCACCAAGTCCCAGTTGGCATTGAATGCCACAGCGATGTCGCGCAGGTGCTTGGGCTTACCTCCGCTGGCGAACAGAAGTCGCAACGGCATTTCCATTTCGTCGTCGTCGAGCATGTCGTCGGCGAATTGCTCCCAGCGTGTGTCGAAGGCGACTTGCGAAGCGATCTCGTCGTTGACTGTGAACCTTGGGGGCAGGCCGGCTTCCACCGGGTGCTCTGACAAGATGCGTTGGGCGAACGCATGGAGAGTGCCGATCGCCGCGTTATCGAGTACGTGCAGGGCTTCGCGGCATACCGGACTAGTTTCTGCGCGTTTGGTGAGTTCCAACCGAATCCGGTCGACGAGCTCGGCGGCGGCCTTCTCCGTGAATGTTATCGCCGCGATATGGTCGGCCGCTACGCCCGACTCAACCAGTGCGACGAACCGGTCGACTAGACACGAGGTCTTGCCCGAGCCGGCGCCTGCCTCGAGAAACAATGTCTCGTCTAGCTTCTCGCATACCGCGCGGCGTGCGGCGTCGTCGGCTGCCACGTCAATCGAGATCATCGGCTTCCCCCGGTTCTGTGAGCGAGAGGTAGCCAGCAAGCGCAGGATCGTCGTGTTTGCGCTCCCACGCGAGGCGAACGAACTGGTCACTAAGCCCATCTGGGGTGCAGAACCAACAGTCGACCCATCGCCAGGCAGCTTGGTCGGACGGATGCGCCGGAAAGACCCCTTCCCGTATACCGGTGGTGATCTGGTCTAGGGCATCCAGTACAAGATGCGCGACCTGATCAGTGATCGCATAGCCGTAACACTTGGCGTCTTTAGTGAAGTAGTAGTAAGAGCTTAGCTTCGACGCATGTGAATACTCGTTCATTGCAGCGCGCGCATAAACGTACAACTGCAAGCGGCGTCCGCCATCGTGGGGATCGTCCTCGCATAACTTCTTGTAAGTGCTCGCGCCGCCGGTCTTGTAGTCCATTACCACCAATTCGCCATCAACGCCACGATCGATGCGATCGATGGAGCCGCGCATGCGCACGACGTGACCCGATGGCAGTGAGATAGCCACATTGTCGAATGCAAATTCAGCGGCTATTGGTTGGAATCCGTCTGCGAGGCGCTGTGAATCTTTGGTGAGCAGCTGGTCGAGTTCCTTAGCGATGGAGGTGCGTTCGGCGCGCCACAGCATAGCGTGACCTATCTTCCCCTCGCGTTCGGCTTCGTCGAAGCGATTTGCCGCAATCCGCTGTAGGCGGCGGTGGTCGTGTGGTGTCCAACCATCGAACGAATGCTTTTCGTCAATTGCAGTGCGGACGAACTCCTCGAGAATTGCGTGCACCACCGATCCGCGGGTGGCCGGGTCGATTTCAAACCGGCGCTCGGGTTCCTCGACGCGTTCCACCCCGAGTACACGCCCGAACAGGTACGCCCGCGGGCACTTGACCCAGCTTTCCAATGCGGTCGCCGAGATTTGAGAAGTGGGGACAAGCAGTTCCGCCCCGACACCAGCCAAATTCCCGTCGAACCGGGTGAATTCGTTGCTTCGTCGCGCGCGTACCACGTCCAGTGCGGCGCAGACACGTCCATCTTCGAGCAGCAGTGGGTGAGAAAGCGCTTGGCGAGCGACTGCAGCCATGCGTAAATCCTGATCCGTTGGGTAATCGATCGAATTCGCAAGCCCCGCAGCGAAAGACGGAATGTACGCAAGCCACGGTTCGGTCTTGCGACGTCGAAGATCGGATGACTTGAGTCGTTCGACACCGGCGAGCCGGGCGGCATCGGCAAGCAGCCAGCGAGACGCAGGTTGCTCGGTTGACCGGCGAAGGTCGCCACGCGGATGCGACAAGACCGCTTGATCCGCTCCCGCGACGGCCGCCAGCAGATTCCGCCGGTCTTCGAGCTGCCGGTGTGCGCGCAACTGCAGATGGCCCTCAGCGGCCGCTCGTGCAGCGTCGGGCAACAACGCGTCCTCAAGTCGACGCGGTGGGAACCTACCCTCTGACATCCCAAGCACCAGAACGCGTTCGAACACCATGCCGGCTGCCATGGATACGTGGCCAACAAGCACTCCCTCTCCCGACCGGCCAGTGCGCCCGAGGACCACTTCTAGCTCACTCGCCAACGTCTGCCGGAAGACGGAGATGGATGGAGGGGGCCCAGGAAGCGCGTCCAAGCCGCGCAGACGGTCCAGCAGGTCTTCCACGCGGCGGGCGGCTTGCCATTCGTCTTCGGGCCAAGTTGATCTGCGGCGCTCATCGCCAATGTATTTGGCGGCGACTGCCTTTAGCCAGGCGACGGATTCGGTCCACGACTGACCGCCGGAGCCCCGGTCGAGGTCTTTGCGCAGGCGGCCTACGAATGTGGCAAGGGTCTCGGCGCGATCGGCTTCCCGCCTACAGTGGTCGGCGCGAGCATTGTGACCGTCCTCCGCGAATCTTGTTGCTTCGCGTCGTTGCGCATCGGCCCATTGTGGGAGTCGCTGCTGCCAATCGTCGCCGCTGACGATTCTGGCTGCTCGGGAGATTCGTTCCCACGATCTGCTGGGTACGGTTTTGGAACCGTCAAAGTTGACGGCGTCGGCGACCAGTCCGAGAACGTCTTGGCGGCGAAAACAATTGTCCGGCAATGACAACAGCCTTCGAATAGCGCGGCCGTATAACATGCTGCCGATGTTGTGGACCGGGGTACCGTTGAACGGTATACCGGCGGCCGCAAGCTTCTCGTGCAGTAGGCGTGCGTAGGGGTCGGCGGTGGGGTAGAGGATCGCGGTTCGGCCGAGTCGGATTCCGTCGCGCATCCAGCCTTCGATGGTTCTCATGGCGGCACGTACTTCGTCGTCGGGATCGCTCGTGCTGACGATGCCCCCGGCTAAGGACGGTTCGACATCCGTGTCAGCCGGCACGATGATGTCAGCGCGCCCGTATTCAGCGACGGTCGCATTGTCGACCTCGGCATCTCCGGTGAATCCGACGTTGACGAATAGTTGGGCATGGTTGGCCAAAGCGCGCACCAACGCGACTTCACCCGCTGTGAGCGTTGGCAGCAGATGGAGCACCGTTGACACCAAGGCGGCGCCACCCGACCTCGCGATGTGGGCAGCAGCCGTCAGGAGATCTTCCTCGTCGTACCATTCTGACGAAAGACGTTCGCGGACAAGGTGGAAAATCCGCACAACGTCACTCGTGGTGGTAGAGATGCCGGCCACAGCGTCAAGACACGTATCGGGCGCGGTGCGCAGTTCGCGGTAGGTTACGGCCAGTGCCTGTTCGGTGGCCGGATGCTCAGCAACCGGGGCGAAAATCCCAGGAGCATCGGTGAGCACAGCGCGTATCGCAGACGTGACCAGCGGTGCTGAAAGCGGGCGCCTACCCGATTGCGCCAACGTGGCGGAGCCGATCTGCTCGGCCAAGCGTCGCAGCGTGACGAAGTTGACGTTCGCGATGCCTTCGGGACGGGCTGCTAATGCGCGACGGGTTGATACCGATACGGAATTGGACCTCACGATTACAGTGACGGGCTTGAGTGGGTCCCCGTCCTTCAATGCGATTAGTTGAGATGCGAGCAGGTCGATGGCCGGTCGGCCGTAGGCCGTGGTTGTGATCTCGATGGCCACTTCCTGATTGTCGTTGACTTGTTTGTTGGCGACGGCTGAAAGTCCGGCCACTCGCGACGGTTGAAAAGTAGGCCACCCAATCAGATTGGATGGGTGATCTCCTTGGAAGACTGGGCGTTGATCCGGCATCTTCACCGCAGCGAAGGTTTGTCGCAGCGGGCCATTGCACGTCAGCTCGGCATCGCGCGTGACACGGTGGCTGGGGCGCTGGCCAGTGATAAACCGCCGAAGTATGAGCGGGCCGCGGCGTCTTCGGCGATCAGTGAGATGGAACCGCGGATGCGGGCGCTGTTGACGGCCTACCCGCAGATGCCGGCGACGGTGCTCGCCGAGCGGGTCGGGTGGAGCGGTTCTATTTCTTGGTTTCGGGAGCGGGTCCGAGCGATCCGGCCGGAATACCTGCCCGCCGATCCGGTTGACCGGCTCGAGCACCCGCCCGGGCGGGTGGTCCAGTGCGATCTGTGGTTCCCGGCACCGAAGATCGCGGTCGGGTTCGGTCAGGAGGCGAAGCTGCCGGTGCTGGTGATGGTGGCGGCGTTCTCCCGGTTCATCGCCGCGGTGATGTTGCCGTCGCGCCAGACCATGGACTTGGTGGCTGGGATGTGGCAGCTGCTCGCGGGCAGTTTCGCCGCAGCACCCCATGAGTTGTGGTGGGACAACGAGGCAGGGATCGGGCGCCGCGGCCGGTTGACCGATCCGGTCACCGCTTTGATGGGCTCACTTGGGTCGCGGCTGGTCCAACTCAAACCCTATGACCCCGAATCCAAAGGGATGGTGGAGCGAGCCAACCGATATCTGGAGACCTCGTTCCTGCCGGGGCGCAGCTTCACCTCACCGCAGGACTTCAACGATCAACTGGGCCAGTGGCTTGCGACCGCAAACGCCCGTCGGGTGCGGGTCCTCGATGGTCGTCCGGTCGACTTTCTGGATGCCGATCGAGCCCAGATGCTGGCTCTGCCACCTGTGGCGCCCACCGTCCAGGCGGTGATGTCGGTGCGGCTCGGCCGCGACTACTACGTGCGGGTGGCCGGCAACGACTACTCCGTGGACCCAAGCGCGATCGGCCAACTCGTCGAGGTGAACACCACGCTGAGTCGGGTGACGGTGAGCCGGGCTGGGCATCTGTTAGCTGCTCACGACCGGTGCTGGGCGGCCCGACAAACCCTCACTGACCCGGCCCATGTCGCGACTGCCGCGGCATTGCGGCGACGGTTCCAAACCGATCCGCCACCGGCGCAAGAAGATCACCTGGTGCGCGATCTGGCCGACTATGACCGCGCGTTCGGTGTCGAATTCACCAGCAGCACCGTCAGTTCCGACGGAGAGGTGGCCTGATCATGATCGAGGACCCGATCAAGGCTGTCCTGCACTACGCCCAAGCACTCAAGGCGCCGCGCATCCGGGACTCAGCCGCCCGCCTGGCCGAGCAAGCCCGCGATGCCAACTGGACCCATGAGGAGTATCTGGCAGCGGTGCTCTCGCGGGAGGTCGCCGCCCGGGAAGCCTCCGGTGCAGCGACCCGCATCCGCTCCGCTGGATTCCCCACCCGTAAATCTTTGGAGGACTTCAACTTCGATCACCAACCGGGCACCCGGGACATGATCGCCCACCTGGGCACAGGCGCGTTTCTGGCCAAGTCCCGCAACGTCGTGCTGCTCGGCCCACCTGGCACCGGCAAGACCCACCTGGCCATCGGACTGGCCATCAAAGCCGCCCAGACCGGGCACCGCATCGCGTTCGCCACCGCGGTGGACTGGGTCGCCCGCCTCAAGGCCGCCCACAACGCCGCCCGGCTACCCGCTGAGTTGGCCAAACTGCGCCGCATCGGCTTGCTCGTCGTCGACGAAGTCGGTTATATCCCGTTCGAGCAGGACGCCGCCAACCTGTTCTTCCAGCTGGTCTCCAGCCGCTACGAACACGCCTCACTGATCCTGACGTCGAACCTGCCCTTCGCCCGCTGGGGCGACGTCTTCGGAGACCAGGTAGTAGCCGCCGCGATGATCGATCGCATCGTGCACCACGCCGACGTCCTGACCCTCAAAGGATCCAGCTACCGACTCAAAGACACCGGAATCGACACCCTGCCCTCCGCCAGGGCAGACAACACGGCACAATAACCAACGACCACGTGGCCTACTTTTCACCGTCGCTTCTGGCCTACATTTCGACCGTCGTCAACATTGTTCGTCGGGTCAAGTAGGTAATGGCGCACCGTGCGTTCATCCTGGGCGAGTAACTCGCAACTTCCAGTGGCTCGGCGCCTATCCGCCGCATATGATGCCTACGCGCCGCAGTCCAAGGCACCTAGCTTCACGATGTCCGCTCCTCACCCATCCGAGCGAATCAATTAGCCACGGCGTGGAATGGTCAAGGCTTCTTGTCCTGAGGGGCTCATTGATGCCCGTTAGGCGATGAGAGACTCAGCCGCGTTTTCGGATCGAATGTCGTCAACGGGAGAGCTCGACGACCTCACCCTTGATCGCCCAGCGTTTGTCCACCGGCTCAGCGGGTAGCAATTCGGCGGCGACGCACAGGTGATCCGAGGGGTCCCAGATTACGCCCTTGCCGTAGGGGCGGACGAGCCTCGGCACGACGCCAAGAACGGCCCGACTTCGATCAAGGAGCAAACTCTCGATCTCTGCGGGATCTGCCGGAACCGCTCGTGTGAGCCGTGCTGCTACCTCAGGCAAGATCGCGGTGTCGGAGTGCGCCTGAAACGCGCAAATCACGCCGTCAAGTATGCCCTTCACCAATCCGCCCCACACCGGCCGACGACCGTATGGCGGCCGTAGTTGGACCTTAACTGCGAAAGGTGTCTCGACCGCACACGTCGGCTCCAATCCCTCGCCGGGGCCGACGCGGCCCCTGGAAAGCGCTAGCCACACCTGAGCCAGTTTCTTCTCACCGGCGAATGTGCCCAGGTCAGTCCAGTCGAACGAGGCAAGGGTGCGCCGCTGTTGCCAGGCGTCGAACACGCCCGACTGGGGGGACAGTGCGTAGCGGTAGCAGAAGGGGTACTTGCCACCATCAGGAGCCGATGGCACAGCATCGTCGTATTCGAATCGGATTCCATTGCGGCCCGCCACCTTAAATGTGTCGATGTAGTAGAGCACGAGGTTCTCGACGTCAGCGTTAGGAAGCTTTGGGCCGAAGAATGTTGCGTGCAGCAGCTGCCCTGCGCCTGGCTCTAATAGTCGGCAGCGGGCCCGTATCTCTGACCGCAGGTGCTCCTGCCAGTCAGGTCTGCGCTCGAAGCGGATGTAGTCATCGGCCCAGGCCTCTATGAGCGTGCCGCTCTCATGCTCGTCCGGTCCGTAGACCGTGCAACGGCCCTCGGGTAGCACGCCTCTGACCGGTCGTTTGGTCCGTTTAGTGAAAATGGCGTGTGTAGTGTGCAGGGCCGGGCTGCAGATCTTGCAGCGAGGGATTGACATACCCAGCCGGTCGCTCGCCCATTCATCGATTTCAGTGACTTGGTCCGCGCAGATTTTGACATATGGTCCGGTCCACCGGCCGCCCCGTCGACCGCTGATTGTCCAGCAACCAGCGAGGTGCACACGTGCGTCGGCTGCTCTGTGACTGCGCGCGATGTTCATCACGTATCTGTCAGGATTTGTGTCGAGCCACGTCAGATAGCCCGCGTCATCGTCAGAGAATTCGCGCACACCCATCACTGTTCCTTGTTCGCCGTCGGCGCTCGCCAACGTTAACCGATTGCACGTCCAAGTCATTCGAGCGATCGCAGAGGCGACTCACTCGTCGGCCAGCTGCGCTCGTTGGTCGGCGGTGAATTCGGGCATCGCCGCGTCGGGGTCGCGAAGTTTCACACTGCGGTAATTCCGGACGTTGTGCGACGCTGCCATCATCGCCTCCCGGGACTTGCCCTTGGCGTAGGTGACGGCCTGTCCGTCTTTGACACCCAGGCCTTTGCCTACCTCAACGGCATCCTGATCAGCGCCCATATAGAGAAACTCCCACCCGTCATTGGTCTGTTGCTCCACGAGGGCTTTGATATCGGGGCGTCGCCATTCGCGGCTTGCGTTTTCCAAGCCGTCAGTCATGATCGCCACGATGACCGTGCCGGGTCTATCTGCCTCGGCCAGCGCGTTGATCTCCGCCGCTGTGTCTGTGATGAGCTTGCCCATTGAATCCAATAGCGCCGTGCGACCGCGCGGCGACAGCGCCAGCGGAGGTACCTGCGTGAGGTCGACGTTGTGGTACACGACCTCGTACTCGTTGTCGAACTGCGCCAACGTGACGCGGCACTGCCCCTCGCCAGCGCGCTGCTCTTCCAAGAATGCCTCAAATCCGCCGATGACATCGGATTTGATCGATTGCATCGAGCCGGAGCGGTCGAGAAGGAACACGAGCTGGGTGAGATTCGGGTTTGACATGGGTGGTCCTTTCGAAACCGCTAGGAGGGCTTGGTCTTTCGGCGGGGTTTGAACCGCATCGGCTCAGGAGGGGCCGCCGGCGGCAGCGGGGTTTGGGCGTACTTGTGTCGGCGGGCGCGTTTGACGTCTTCGGCGGTGACGCGTCCTCCCGTAGTGGCATACGGGGCTAGCCTGGCCGTGTTGGCCAACCGTGGCCCCACCGCGTTTTCGGTGAGACCGGCGTATTTCCCGGCCGCCGCGAGCGACAGTTCGTCGTCGACGACGGCACGGGCGAGCTGCTCGTCGAGAAGCTGACCCACCTCGGTCAGTACAGACCGAAGGTGCTGCAGCACTTGGGCCGCACTGTCGGCCGCCTCGGCCTTGGCGAGGTGTGTACGGATCTGGTCGTAGGGGTTGGACACAACCAAGAATACCGCAAAAAGTGCGGGGTCCGCAATAACTGCGGACAAAGAATTTTGCGATGGTGCGCACCGCCGGGTGTCGGTGACACACGGACGACTCGTCTGGCCTTGCGGCCATTCGAAGGCAATTGCCTTGGGCGAGCTATGTTTCGTCGCGCGAGTGTCACCAAATTGAGAAGTTGAGCCTAGACGGGAATATTTTGCCGACCTTCTTCGTTAAACTGATTGGCTCACGAGTGTGACGGCAATCTGGGTACCTGGCCCGCCGTCCCGGCAACCGCGCTTCCACCGCACGGTGCCCCAGGGAAAGAGCTGGCATGCGAAGCATGCAAGCGGTGGACGCCAAAGGGTGGCGTCGCCAGGAAGGCGAATATTGATGTGCGAGAGAGTGCTAGCGGATTTGTGGGTACTTCTGGACGAAGAGTTTTCACCTACGGTGTCGCTACGGCTAGCATGTCACCTCACTGAGTGCGAGCCATGTATGGCGGAATTTCTGGCGATCGCACGACTGAAGCGGAAGCGTCGCGCGGGAGGTGTAACTGGCCGCGGTGCAATGCGAATTATTCGTCTGTGGCGTTTTGCGCCCTCATGAACTTTGGTTGGCGGGCCCGCCTGCATCGGGCGCGCGAGTCCGACGTCTTGTTCCGGCACGCTGCGACGGCAGGATGTATTGACGCTTGCCCGCCCCAGCTACCGACACGAGCATTCCCGCTGCTAGGTGCTGGGCAGAAAATGGCGCTCGCCGGTTGAACTTTCCGCTCGGCATCGCGTTGAATCAGTGGATCATGACTGCGCCCGCTTCATCATTCACCGACTGACTCATGCACACTTACGACGACTTCGACTGGGTCGAGCCCGGCGAGTTAAAGACGATGGCGATGGACGACATCCTGTGGAACTTGTATCTCGCCACGAAGGTGAACTTCTACATACCGAAGCTCGGCGGAATTGTCTGGCCCGTCGATTCACACGGCGAGGACGATCCACCACTTGGCCCGCTGCACGTGGTGACTGCGGTCCAGCCTAAGCCCAATCCCGATAGCGACGACAATCTCGCGAGGATAGAGGTGCTGGAATACGAGCTCAGGGTCAGTGGACGAGTTTCAATTCGCGCAGTAGGGACCAGCTTTGACGGAACGCATAGCGAGGAGAGCCGTGCGGTGTTCGGGCTCGACGATGACGAGGCGCGAAGCCTGGGACGGCGATTCGGTCAGGTCGCGATCTTTTCTTGGGCGGGCTCACGCTGGTCATTGCTGGCATCAGCACATGACAGGGAGACCCATGGTTCGTGGCGGTGGGAAGCGGACGTGTGAAGGTGTCAGTCAAGCGCCCGCCACGTTAGTGCACCCGATCGATTGGGCCCTCACCTGATTCGAGAAGCATTGTGGCCGTTGATAATTACTTCGGTGTCGAAGGGCATAAGGCGAACGAACAGGCACCCGCGGGGCGGGTCCGGCTGTAGCTGATAGGCCGTGAGTAGGCACTGGGCGGATTCTCGTAGGAGGTCCGTTTCGGAGGAGGCTGCTCATGTCGGTGTTGGAGGTTGCGCTTGATCCGTCCACGGTGATCGTTGCCGTGGATCCTGGCAAGGCGTTCAATCGGGTGTGGATCAGTGACGGGTCCGGTCTGCTCGCTGGTCCGATGTCGTTATCGGTCTCGCGAGAAGGCATCGCACAGCTTGAGCTGGCGCTGAACAAACATGGCCGAGATGCGCCCGTGATCGCGATCGAGGCGACCGGCAGTCTGCACCGGCCGTGGGTCGCCGAACTGGAACGGCGCCATCCTGGTTGCGTGCGGCTGTTCGCGCCGTCGGAGACGAAATCTGCTCGCACACAGCTGGGTTCGGGCAGGTTCAAGACCGATGATCGCGACTGCGCAGCGTTGACGTACATGGCCCGCCAGGGCGGCGGTCGCCGCTACGGCCAGGAATCGCCGGTCGAAGCGTTACGTGCCGCGGTGCGACATCGTCGCGGATTGGTAGCCGACCGCAAGGTCGCCAGCAGCGACTGCACGACCAGCTCAATGCGTTGTGCCCTGGATTGTCGGCGCCGGCGGGTCACGGGCGATCTTTGGCGTTGGAGACTCCGACGGGTCTGGCGGTGCTGGCGTGTGCTGCCGTGTTTGCAGGACGACCACCGCAACTGCGGTCGCTGATGCGCCGGGCTCCGGGCCGATTGACGACCAGCACCGCCCAGTACTGGCTGCAGCGGTGGCGCGGATGTCTGCCTCCGCCGGCCGATGCTGATCAACGTGCGCACCGACTGGGGCGTGATCTGGCCGGGTACCGCCGGCTCCGGACAGACATCGATGCCCTCGACGTCGAAGTCGTGGCCTTATTGGCCGAGACCGACGGCCAGATCCTGACCACTCTGCCCGGCGTCGCCTCCGTTCGTGCGGCAGCCTTCGCCGCGCACAGCCTTCCCATCCAACGCTTCCCTGATGCTGAACATCTCTACTCGGCAACAGGTTTAACGCCAGCACTCTACCAATCGGCCACGCTGAACCGGCGTGGCCGCATTTCACGTCAGGGCCTGGCCGAGCATCGCGACGCACTGATGGGCATCGCGTGGGGACTGTCGCAGTGCTCACCGTCTTTCATCGAGCGCAACGCTGAACTTCACGCGCGAGGGATGGCCCCGATACAGGCCCGTGTCGCGCTCGCGCGTCATGCCTGCCGGCTGTCATACCGACTGCTTCGAACCCAACAACCCTTCGATGAACAGCGCTATCGTCAAGGAAGGCTCAGCGGCGAACGGTGACGGCCACGGTAGCTATGCCGCACGACGGCGAAACCTAGCTTGCCGCCCGCTCGCCCTGGGCCGCCATCACGGCGCACACGAAAGCCTGCCGCTCACGGCGCCTAATCAGCCTGCCGGAACACGACGGCCCACCAACCAACAACGACACACCGTTCATCGCGCCACAAGCCGAGCATCAGCCCGGCTGATCAACCACGCCCAACGTCAACCTTGACTACCAGCGCGAAAGCTAGAGCGCCGCCGAACCGTTGGGGTGGCGGCCTCAGTCCCTAAGCCCCGACTCGTACACCACTTTCGTGGACGCGACCCGCAGTGGGCCGCGATGTGGCGACCTGACCTGGGGTGGCCGGATCAGCCGCGAATGCGGTTGGTAGACAGCCTGATAGATGCTTTCGTGGCACAACCACATCCGTCGATCCTGTGGGTATTCGCGTCGTAGGTGCCGAGCGATTTGTTGCGGGCTCCACCGTTGTGCGGGAAGTTCTGCGATCAGTTCGCATAAGGCGGGGCTCTTGTCGATTCGCCGTTGGTGACGGCGGGCTCTACGTTGGACCGCCCAGCGGTGGGCCTCAAACGGCCGATACTGGCCTCCGCGGCGGCTGTTGCGGCGCAATTCTCTGGATATGGTCGACGGGGCCCTGCCCACAATGGCGGCGATCCCCCGAATACTCATGCCGGTGCGGCGCAGATCGGCGATGGCGATCCGCTCATCCTCCGACAGGTAGCGATCACTAATTTGGCGCACTGCCAAACGATCCAATGCTGGCACGAAGCCGACCGCTTCGCCACGCCGGTAGGTTTTATATCCCCGCGCCCAATTATTTGCTGAGGTCCGCGAGACCTCAACTTCACGGCCGGCTGCCGAGACGGACCAGCCCCGAGCCCGCAACTCCACAAACCGCTGACGTTTGGCCGACTGTGGACGCCGGCCAGGACCCTTCTTTCACACGACGAGACGTTGACAACGCAACCTCCAGAAACCTAGGGAAGTGTTGCGACGCCCCTAGAAACCACCCCGGAACTACCTGCTCACTTTTCGACCGGAACCGACAGCTGGGTATCAGATCAGAAAGTCTCCGAACCCACCGGGCCGGTTCACCAAACGCCCAATCAACGCTGGCGGGCTGAGTGGCTGTGGTGGTTTCGCTATCGCTCGCCTTAAGCAGCCAACCGGACTGTCGGCGAGGCGACCTAAGATCGAGAAGAGTGGGTGAGGACAACATGCGACGGGTGGCAGACTTGAATAGGTATCAAGCGGCAATTCGACGCTTTCATGAACGAGCGGTATTGACGGAGGCGCTCTGCCGGGAGCTCCAGCAAAGTTTATCTAAGCCGGATTTTCCGCTTGGCCGACCAGAAGCGGCTTACTGGTTGTTGTGGAAATGGATTAAGGTCCACTACGGAGACAACGGCGGAGTCGAGAAATTCGAACTCGGACTTGATGATCCGGAACTAGAGGAGTTCGCCTTTGACCTGCTGGTTGAACTCAAGCGGGGTACCAAGGTGTGCAATGCGATGTGGATGCTCTTGTGGTGCGACACACAACTCGAGTACGAGCGGGACATGCAGCAGTTGCGGAGGGCCGTTGAAGATTATTGGTCTGGTATGAGCTAGAACGGCTCAGATCTCACTCCTAGAAAACCGCCTCTGGCGAATCGCCTGCAGCACTCGGGGGATTGTAAAGAAGTTGTTTCGTGACGGCGACGTGTTGCGGATGGTGGTGCCAGTTCTGGGATCACCGGGCTGCGACCGCATTTCATGATCATGCTGGATGGGCTGGGTGTTGCGTTTTGCTGCGGCGCGGGAGTCAGGGGCGCCAGCATCGACTAACGACGTCGGTCCGTACCCTCCGTTGCCGAACATTTCGGCGGTGGGGAAACAGTCGACCCTGGGTGGCTTCGTTGGCAGCATCGTCGCTGATCCCACGAGACGTTGGAACCAGTTGTCGTTGGCGACGAGACGTGACGCTACAGCGTATTCGACATGCTCATGCCCTCCGCCGCGCGGTACACCGCCGAAGTACGTCATGTCGTTCGGCGGTGTCGGGAACGGGATGGTTAGCTTCGCCGGTGCCCGCCGCAACTCCTTCAGGCGGCGCAAGCCGGAACTCTAGCGGATCATCGATTCTTCAAAATGCCGCGTGGGTTGTTACCGCGGACCGCAGTAGCACACACGCTCACTTAGGCGGCCGCAACGGCAGCTCGCGTCCCAGAAATCGGGAAATCGCGTCTGCGGACGCGCGGCGCCCCGGTGGCCACTTCTGCTGCCACACCCGCAGTGGAATATCTGCGAGAGGGTCGAACTCGGCGGCCAGCCTCGGGTACTCCCGGTGATACCAATCCCGTAGCCCGCCTCGGCTTCTGGCGAATGCTGCAAGCTGGGCAGTGTGCTGCTCGACGACTTCGGGCGGTGCGCCGCCGCGGACGCCGATACCATTCATCAGGCTATGTCGGCCCAGTGCCAACGGTCGAAAGCCCCACATCTGCTCGAGTGCTGCGTTAATCGCTCGGCAGTCCTCGCAGCCCAACCACGCCCAACGTGAGACTCCACCCGCCGTCCCCCTGAAGCACACGATGCAAAGGTCGCATGCGCGTGAAACGTCGCAACCTTCCCATCTCTCGGGAGAGTCCTCGTCGGGGCAGGATTGCCACCGGCCTTTCACCCGACCTCGCAACTTGCCGCAGGGAATATGCACGGACAACTCGGTAATACGTTCGCGCACCGCCGCGTCCGTTGCGCTCAACTGCCGTTCGGTCATTTCTGGCCATTTCTGGCAACGCCACCCTCGGACGTCCACCGCTTGCACGCTTTGCGTGCCAGCTCTTCCCCTGGGGCACCGTGCGATGGAGGCGCGGTTGCCGGGATGGCGGGCCAGGTACCCGAACAGCCATCCACTCGTGAGCTTTGCTCAGTATAGCGACCGGCACCGACGAAATCGGCAGAGTAGACGGTCTAGATGTGTTGATCCGTTGCACCAGTGGCGCTTCGAAGCCTGCTCACGTCGATCGGAAGGTGCACTGTTGCCACCGATAGGGAAGTGGCGCCCAGTTTCTATCGCACCGCTCCTTACAGGCCGAATCAGCATGCCGGCCGTTGCTTCTTCCGGAGCACATCGAAGTCGGCCGGGGTAGGCCATGAAGCCGTTGAACGAACTCTTCGGACGCAATACGGCGCGCCGCCGACATCAATCGAAACCCGATGAAAAGGCTATTCTTTAACCGCCAGTATCAGTCTTTCGCCAGGGAATGAATTTGAACGACAACGAAAAATCTATCGATGCCACAGGCCATCGTGATGAGGTCGCCTCAACCGTCCCCGCCGTCAGTGGCGAGGCCAAGTACGCCCCCGAAGGCTACGTGAGGTCTGAGAACTACGGCATGCATTACGACCCAGGCAACTACTTGGTGGTCGAACGCGCACGTCGCCTGCCAGACAAGAAATGGAACAAGCTACCGGTCGAAACCCTGCCTTGTGGCACGTCCTTTCAAGCGTCCCTAGAAATACTTGAGGCGAAGACCATCGATAAGGTGACGAGTGGTAAAGAAGAGCTCCGGGAGAACTATGAGATCAGTCTCTGGCGTGATGAGAACGGCCAGCTATATGTCGTTAATGGCCACTACCGAGTCGCCATGCACTACGCGCTCGGCAAGGAAATGCATGTTCGGATCATGGACGAAACGGATTACGATCGCCTTATGAGACAAGGCTGGTGGACATGCCGCTGGAACATCTTCGCTTGGTGCCGTGAAGCATTCGGTTGCGCCAAAGGGGATTGATCGCTTTAATGCGCGACGTGTCCATTGCCCCTACAAAGTAAATGGTTAGGATCACTGGGTGAACTTGAAGACGATTACGTGGAATATCGGTGGGGGAAGACTGCTCGAAGAGGGGCGGGATCCAGCAAGGTCTGGATCGTATACGCGCGACGGATTAGAACACATTGTTAAATGGCTGAAGCAATCAGATCCGGACATAATTGCATTACAAGAAGTTGAAGGCACGGATCAAAGCAATCAGATCGCGTACATGGCGAGTCGGCTTGGATATGTTGACGCTTGTTATGATGCCACATCCAGGTCGCATATGGACCAAAGCAAACAGCTTGGCAACGGGATCATATCCCGGTTTCCACTGTCAGCACATCGGACTGGAAAGTTCCATAACCCCCACAAAATATTTAACCTAGAAGGTCGAAGTGTGCAAAGCCACGACAAGGGGTACAGCACATGTTCGGTTAGTGTAAATGGAAACATAATCAGCACTACCACGCTTCATTTGCTCCCTTTTCGCATGATGGAAATAGAATTGGATTCCGAAACTGCGAGCACGATTTTCTCTAGCGTTACGGATGCGCTTCAAGGGTCTGGCGAGCTTGTGCTCATACACGGCGACTTCAATATTGACGCCGAAACAGTTGGTAAATATTTTCCGACGCTTTTTGGTGACAACAGGCTTAAAGAAATAGTGGTTGAAACAGCGACAACCCCAAAGGGACGGAAGTACGATCACGTGCTATACAAAGGTCTCACGTTGACCAAAGTCGAGATTGACTCGTCGGTCGGCACGGACCATTATCCTGTGATATGTCATTTTGAGATTGCGGATTAGTTGTACTATCGCTACACACGCTCAGTAGTTTAAATGCCGTGCCTCGCATTTGAACGTGACGCAGGTGGCGGCGCGGTCTTGAGATTGCGTCGCCTCATCGAGTCGGTGGTCGAAATCGTGTCGGCGGCAATGGATCCGCGGGTGCCTGGGGCAAGAACCCATTGTCGGGAAAGGATTACGCAGGATCGGGCTGGCTTTGAACCGCTCCGTGCCACGACCGCGACTGCAGTTGGGTGGCAAGGTGCCCACCGTGGGCTCGGCCCAGCCGAGTTCGACCTACAGCCGACCACGACCCACCAACCGTAAAGCCGCATAGCGATTGGACCATTGAACGGGTCCCCCTCACCCGCACGAACAGTTGACCGGTCAACCGCGCGGGCATACTGCGGCCGGCGTTAAGCGTTGACCAACTCCGCCAGCTCGTCGATGTTGCGTCGCAGTACGTCGACGAGCCAGCTGTCAGTTCTCTGCTTGTAAGCGGCCAGCAGTGATCGGTAGTACCAGAGGTGATCCTCTGGATCCTTCACGCTGAAGCGCTGCCACAACTCTGACCCCGTTTGTCGGAAGTCGCGCAGCATCGCTCGCGCGTTATCCACCTTGTCGGCAAGCGAAACCAGGATCGTGTCAGGTGAGACATCGTTCAGGTGGTCGATATAGCTCTTTTTTCGTTGGTGCCAAGGAGGTTTGGGGTCTTCGAACGTGTCGCCGCATTCCTTGACGATTTGTTGAACGTCCGCACCGAACAGCTATTGGATCTCGTCCAGGGTCTCCTTACCGCCTTGGTCTTCGGCCGCGTCGTGCAGCAGGGCGGCGATGGCTTGTGTCTCCGTGCCGTCAGCTTCGATCACCAGTCCCGCGACGGACAGCAAGTGCCCGATGTAGGGAATGTCGCCGCCCTTGCGTGTTTGGCGGTGATGCTTCGCTGCGGCGTATGTCAGCGCTTCACGGAACTTTTCAGTAAGGCGCGGCGTGGTGGTTTCCGCCGGCATGTTGTCCTCTAGGCTCGACGGGATGTTTGCAGCCTCACTATCGCAGAGGCATGTGACATCGCGGTACCACGGTCGGCGGCAACACTTATCGATCTGTTAGCTCTTCGAAGTTAAGTTGATCCGTTCGATTCGACGTCGACGACGGCTACTCAGTCGGCGTTAGGAGAGCGTATCTCTGACGCATCCGGTAACAACCAGTCCGCCTTTGGGCGCGCTGGTGCCGTGGCCGACGCCGTAGCGGTTCTGACCACCGACAAGAAATCTCGACGAACGGTGCAATCCCGTATTTGTCACCGCGGCGTAGTTCAATCGTGGAATGAAAGTAGCGGAGAACCTGACCGGACAAGCGGCGCAGAAATCCCCCGTGCCCCCGCCGAGTGGTAGTTGGGGCGGCGGCAACATGATCCCTTCGCGAGAAACCCCTCGCCTTGCCAACGAGGCCGAACGCAAGGTGTACCAAACCCTTCAGGAGCAGCTCCAACCGGACGATCTGATCATCCCAGGCCAGCGGGTCACGGACCACCTGAAAGACCACGAGGTGGACTTCGTCGTCGCAATGGAGGGCGCCGGCATTGTGTGTCTGGAAGTCAAGGGCGGTGAGGTCTGGCACGACGGCAAGACCTGGCGGCAGGGGAGTCGGGGTCACGACCACGAGATTGATCCTGTCCGACAGGCACGCGAATCCTGCTATGCGCTTCGTGAATTCGTTGAGAGCGATGACCGCTGGACGCAGGGCCGGTTGCGTTGGGACCACATGATTGTGCTGCCGAATGTCGACATCGCCGACGACTTCGCGTTGCCCGACTGTCCACGCTGGAAGGTCATCGACCGCACCGACCTAAGGCAACTCGTCGACAAGCTGAAATCCGTCCTCATCCGCCAAGAACTCGACCGGCCCTTGCTGACGGCCTTGGGCATCGAGCAACTCACAGAAGCCCTGAGTGGCAGAGGTTTACCGCAGCGCAGCGTTGTCGCCCGCGCCCTCGCCCATCAGGACACCGCGGACGCGCTGACCGAGCACCAGGCCGTCATCCTCGACGCGATCCAACTGCTGAACCGCGTCGAGATCCGCGGGGGAGCGGGCAGCGGCAAAACGTTTCTTGCGATGGAGCAGGCACGCCGCCTCTCCGCAAAGGGACAACGTGTTGCCTTGCTCTGCTACTCCCACGGATTGGCGTCCTACTTGGAGCGTGTCACCGCAACCTGCCTATGTCGGCGAATTCCACGCACTCGGCATTCAGTGGGGCGCCCCCGAAGGGCCGGACGAATCGATACGCACGGAGGAGACGGTGCGGTTCTGGGAGCATGACCTGCCGCGTCAAATGACCGATCTGGCAACACACCTCGAGCCCGGCTACGGGTTCGACTCGATAGTGGTCGACGAAGCCCAGGATTTCGCCGATGCATGGTGGAATCCGCTGCTGGCCGCCCTCGCGGACGGGGAGATCGGCGGTCTCTACATCTTCTCCGACGAAGGCCAGCGTGTCTTCAACCGGTTCGGTTCGCCACCGGTGCCGCTTGTGCCGCTGCTCCTCGACCACAACCTGCGCAATACCCGACAGATCGCCACGGCGTTTCAGCCCTTGGTCGATCATCCGATGCGCTTTCTCGGTGGAGACGGGCCGGCCGTCAAGTTCGTCGCGTGTTCCCAACAAGACGCGATGAATGTCGGCGATGACGAGGTCGAGTTGCTACTCGAGCAGGGTTGGCGTCCCGAAGACGTCGCCCTACTTACCACCGGCAGTCGCCATCCCGAACAGAAGGAACGTCAGGCTGCCGGCAACGCCGCGTACTGGGACAGCTTCTGGGACGCAGAGCAGGTCTTTTACGGACACGTCCTCGGGTTCAAAGGACTTGAACGTCGCGCCGTCGTGCTCGTAGTGAACGAAGTGTCCGCGTTCGAACGCTCCCGCGAAAGGCTCTATGTCGGCCTCTCCCGTGCCCGCGATCAACTCGTGGTGTGCGGTGATCCGGAGTTCATCCGCAAGGTCGGGGGACCGGATCTCGCTCGCCGGTTGGACATTGCCTGGGCCTAGCTCCACCACCCGGGCACCCTCACGCAGGGCCTGATGTCCTCGTTCTCGTGTTGGCCCGAGTGTTTCGAGTCCAGCGCCAACCCGGCAACTTTTCCAGCTTCGCCGCCTTTTTCGGATCGAGCAGGTCGCGTGCGAAGAGTTGTCGTTGTTCGGCCACCCATGCGCCGAGTCCTTCGCCATCCGGGGTTACGTATGCGCGCGGAACCCGAGCGTCACCATGCTGGTTGACGTAGGTGCGTAGCTGATTGAACTGTCGTTGCCACTCATCAGGGTGGACGGCCGGCTGTACCGGGAGCCATCCGCCTGTGGTCGGACCTGTCACGCTGATGTCGTCCTTGAACCACCGCTCGTGCGCGGGTGGCATGTCGTCGGCCTTGACCAGGATGTCTTCGCTGACCGCGCGCAACAGTTGGCGCTTCGAATTTTTCGTCGGACCGCTTCCGGGCGACGGCGTGGGTTTCAGAACGATATGGCGTACGTTGGTGCTTTTATTGGGAAGTGCTCGGCCGCCAGCCAAGGTCGCGCAGAACAGCTTCAATGCGTTTCCACCCCGTGCTATTCGACTTCACGTTCGAAGAAGTTTCGTCAACGAGTCGGAGAAGTCCATCGCGAAGTTGTTGGTCCTCGGCGCTCAGACTGCTCAGATATCTGTCGTCGAGGAGATATTCAGCGGCACGATCATTCTCTGAGATGGCTTTCCAGCAAAGTCTGTCCAAGAAAATCTCGAGTAGGCGTGCTGCTTCACGGACATCGGTAGCGGAATCGCTCATTTGGAGAATCTCGAGATCGTCATAACTTATCTTCCTCAAGTCGTCGGGTGTCAAGGCAATCGCGGTGTTGGAATAGCTATTTGGGGAAGCACTTCTCGCCGCGCGTAGCACTCGTGTGACGAACTCGGCGAGCCGTAAGACGCTCTCGTCGGTGAACGAAAAACCCACGAACAGCAGATGACTCGTAAGCAGCAGACCCTGGACAAGACCGTGCAGGGCTCGGTTTTCCTCCTCGTGTAGTTGGAAATCCTCGGTAGTGAGGACGACCGAGGCGGGATCGCCGATGTCGCCGTTCAATTTGAGCAGCCACGGTTTCGAACTGTCTGCCACCTGCCGAATAAGCACTCGGAATTCGTCGGGACCCAGCGCTCCTTCTAGTGCGAGTTCCATACAGGGGTCGAAATTGGTAGTGACCATTTGGGTCACGGGGAGGCTGGCCAGTAATGCGTGGCCGATGCCGTGCCGATGACAATCTAAGGCATTTTTCAACTCTTGATGATAGGTCGCTGCGGGCAGTGTGGACTTGATAATGCTGGCAGCGGTTTCTGGCGTGACATTGGAGGGCAGATCGATGTTGGTGGCCTTTGCCAGATATTCCAAGAGTCCATTCCAATCTGGCAACCCCACAGGACGCGAAACGCCTGACCCGAGGAATAGCGATAATTGGCCGGTGCGGGCTAGTCGGCCAAGATGGTCCGCCTTATCCCGCAACTCTTCTCTGAGCACGTTCCACGGCCAGTCCTCCGGGCGGCGCCGTGCCTGTACAGCTACGAAATCCCGTCTTTCATAGAGAATCAGCGCGACATCGCATTTCAGTGACGAGCCCTGGACACGGTGCTTCTCTAGAAGCTTATCGATCACCTCGCCGCGGCGGTGCGCAAGACCGCCGTGACCTGTCCCCGCGAGCGGTATTCCGACAAGTGGGACCGCACGCCCGTCTAGGGCCGGAAGATCCCCGGAGACCGAACTGACTGCACGCAAGAGTCGTTCGGCGACATCAGCCGGATCGGTCGCGACCCATTCCATGGACGCGAACGCCTGGACACTTCGCTTGTCGAGTGGAGGCAGTCGCACAATGCCATCGGCATCGGGTTTGTTGGGCAACAAGAGCCATCCAGTTCTGTTATCGCGTGGCAGTTCTGGCGGCAGCAGACTGCGCCACGAGGGAGTGACCCACCCTTTGTCATCGCAGGGTATGAGCACCGCATCACAGGCAAGCTTGGTCAGATCGCCATGAGCAACGAACAGATGTCCCACGCGACGACTATCTCATCTTCGTTCTGGCCGGGTGAAGATTCTGCCGCTCGATGCGTCCTGTCCGAAGGACCGCAGTTTGGCTTTTTCGGTAGCTATTTGATCACGCCTGACAGGGAGTGTCCCAACCCGAATGTAGGTTAGTCGTAGAGCTTTCGGATGTGAACCGTCCGGGTTCGGTGCGCACCTGGTCGCTGGTGCACGGCCGGACGTTCGGCTGTGTTTGTAGCGTGCAGTTGGTTTCGTATTCGGTACAGGGCTGCGACTAGGGCGATGCATGACCGTTCAGCGTTGTACCGATGAATCCACTGGGGCAGCCAGTGTTCGACGTCGCTGAGCCGTTGGCTCGCCGTGCCCAAAGGGCGAATTCTCGCGGATGGCTGTGGTTTCTACAGACCGATGATGGTTTCGGCCAGGTCGTTCATCCGCCAGTTCGGGCGCCCTCACCCAGATCCTGATGTCCTGGTTCTCGTGTTGGCCCGGGTGTTTCGAGTCCAGCGCCAACCCGGCAACTTTTCCAACTTGGCCGCCTTTTTCGGATCGAGCAGGTCGCGTGCGAAGAGTTGTCGTTGTTCGGCAACCCATGCGCCGAGTCCGTTACCATCCGGGGTTACGTATGTGCGCGGAACTCGAGCGTCGCCATGCTGGTTGACGTAGGTGCGTAGCTGATTGAACTGTCGTTGCCATTCATCAGGGTGGACGGTCGGCTGTACCGGGAGCCATCCGCCTGTGGTCGAACCGGCCGCGCTGATGTCGTCCTTGAACCATCGCTCGTGCGCGGGAGGTATGTCGTCGGCCTTGACCAGGATGTCTTCGCTGACCGCGCGCAACAGTTGGCGCTTGAGCTTTTCGTCGGACCGATTCCGGGTGACGGCTTGGTTCTCGAACGATATGTCGTCGAGAAACCGGTCGATCATGTCACGGAATCGGTCCTCGAGGCGTTGGTCGCCTAGGCAGTCAGGATTACGGCGCACGAAGTCGGCCACGGGGTCGACCGAGCGAATCATCCTGACCAGGGCCGCGCGGGCCTCGTTCATCAACCTGTTGACGTCGCCAATATAGAAGTCAAGGTTTGCCCGCGGCGCGAGGTTGTTCAGGCTGAATCCAAGCACCTGCGCGATCGCGAGAGCTTCGCCGAGTCTCGGCTCTCGCTGGCCGGCCTCGATTCGGGTGATCGCCGATGTGTCGAGCTTGACCCGCGTCTCGCTGAGCCGGTCCGACAGCTGCTGCTGGGTTAGATCGGCCCTTAGCCGGGCGGCTCTCGCCCGCTCGGCGAATGTGCCGCCCAACTGGTGGTCATCCTCATGAGAGCGCCCGCCCATGTGCTGCATGGACACAGCATACAGGGTGCTGTTGCAGAAACCATCGCCAGCCAGGTACTGTGTGACAACAGGGAACACTGCACTAGTGCAGCATCGTTATTGAAAGTGGTTGCAGGAGAAGCCGCCTTTTCATTGACACTGGCTTGTCAGTGCTCCGCTCTAGAATGGCCCTGCTGCGTAAGACGCCGTCGGAAAGTCCCGACTAGACGGTTCGCCAACCCTCGTGGGCGGCTCGGATAACGAAGCGGCCGACGTTCGACGACGTCGGCAAGAGGGCTCCGCGGTGAGGCATGAGAAAGGAGGGCCCCATGGACGCTTATTCCGAGATTATCCAGGGCGCACGGGTGTGGCAGGGCGTATTGGACACCAACGTCATGGTCGACGACTTGGTCAAGGCGGGCCATCGACTGGCCGACGCTGCGAAGGTCGGCAACTGGCCCGAGGTGATGAAGGTGCTCGACAGTGAGTGGAGCTGGTTGGTCATCAACCAGTGGCGCCCGGGAGGTCAGGCTTGGTTCACAGTCCTGCACCAAGCGGCATGGCACGGCGCACCCACCGATGTGGTCGAGGAACTCCTTGAGCGGGGTGCCTTGCGGTACCTTCGAGACGCGAAGGGGCGAACGCCTTTCGATGTGGCAGTCGCGCGCAACCGGACGACGAATTTGAGAGGCCTGCTGCAACCGCCGCGGTCGTCGCTGACCGATAAGCAGGTCCGGGCGCTCGACGCACAGCTTGCCAAGCTTATCGACGGGCGCATTCAGGGGCGCGTGTACGAGGGTGATTTGCGCAAGGTGCTGCGGTACCCGCCTGTCGAGATCCTCCAAGAGCTTCCCGGTCAGCGAGTCTGGTTCCCTATGCCCGCCAAGTACGGGTTCCACATCGAGCTGCAACGGGGCGGTCTCGAGGTCAAGAGCTGGTGCGGCTTCGTCGAGGGGTCGGGCCAAGCCCACCTTGTGACGCCGGAAGGGACCGTTCTGGTCGATCAGGGGTTCGTCTGAGCGCCGGGTAGCCGCGTTCCCGACTTACCGGACGGCACGTCCGGGCTTGACCAAGTTCAACGCCGCGATGACTCGCGGCTCTAAGGAGGTAATCATGACTTTGACTGCTGCACAACGTGACCGTGCCTGTGGCACTCTGCTGGGCATGGCCGCCGGGGATGCCCTTGGGGCCGGATACGAGTTCGGGCCCACGCTGGCCCAAGACGTGCCGGTGGAGATGATCGGCGGCGGGCTGGGCGCCTTTGAGCGGGGCGAGTGGACCGACGACACGTCCATGGCGATCCCGATCGCAGAAATCGCCGCCACTGGCGCGGACCTGCGCGATGAGCAAGCCCAAGACTACATCGTGCGGCGCTGGCACGAGTGGGCGCAAGCTCCGAAAGACATTGGTAATCAGACCGTTTCGGTGCTCTCTGCGCTCGGAAGGCAGGGGATCTCTGCGAAATTCGCGCGTGAAGAATCCGCGGCCTTGCACAAGCGCACCGGGCGCACGGCCGGCAACGGTTCGCTGATGCGCACAGCGCCGGTGGCCCTCGCCTACCTTGCGGACGAAGAAGCCCTGGCCGAAGCGGCTCGCGCGGTCAGCGACCTCACGCACCACGACCCGGATGCCGGTGACGCCTGCGTGCTGTGGTGTTGCGCGATGCGACACGCCGTCATTTCCGGTGACATCGATGCACGAATCGGTCTGGACCGGCTGGACGCTGCGCGCCGCGACCTGTGGGAGTCACGCCTGGACGAGGCCGAGGCGTCGCCGCCGTCGCACTTCGCGGCCAAGAACGGCTGGGTGGTCGCGGCGCTGCAGGGTGCGTGGTCGGCGATCGTGAATACACCGATGCCGGTTGACGATTGCACTTCCGAAGCGTTCCGAGCCGATCGCCTGCGGCTGGCCTTGGAGGCAGCAGTGCGCGGTGGTCATGACACCGACACCGTCGCCGCCGTTGCGGGTGGGTTGCTTGGCGCCGCGTACGGTGCATCCGCGGTTCCCTCGCGTTGGCGGCTACTGCTGCACGGCTGGCCAGGATTGAGGACGCGCGGTCTAGTCAAGTTGGCAAACAACATCGTAGACAAAGGACAGCCCGACACATTCGATTACACCTACCCAGGGTTTCCAGAAGCCCGTCGGCCTGTGCGCCATCCGTACGACGAGAAGGTGTGGATTGGGGGCGTCGCCGCATTGCGAAGCCTGCCCGAAGAAGTCGACGCGATCGTGTCGCTGTGCCGGGTCGCAGATGAGTACCTGCCCGCAGGCGTGGAACAGCTCGACGTCCGCCTCATCGACGCAGTAGGCGAAAACGACCATCTCGATTTCGTGCTGCTCGATACCGTGCGGGCAATCGAGCAGTTGCGGGCCAAGGGTCGGACGGTGTTCGTGCACTGCGTGCAGGCGTACAGTCGCACGCCCACCATCGCTACGTTGTACGGAGCCCGCAAACGGTGCATCTGTATCGACGAGGCGTTGGCTGACGTGGTGGCGGTGCTACCCGGTGCTAACCCGAATCCTGAGTTGCGCGAAGCCCTCCGGCGGTTGCACCCGAGGCCCTGCGGTAGTTCCTGAGCACCGACTCTCACTAGTGAGTGGCCGGCAACACCCGGCAGGGAGGAGCCCAACGCCAGCACCGTGAATGGCCCGGACACTGGGGTCCGGCCACATCGGTGTCGGCAAGGGCCCTTCCCGCCAGCGGTGTCATTCGGGGAAACTGTGGTGATGACGAGCCCGACTTTGGCGTGCGATTGCCGCCTCGGCCGGGTCCGCGATGGATCTCTTTAAGCGTCGGTCGGCTGGCTCTGACGTGGGACCGACACGAAGTGATCCCGATCGATACGCGCCTCACCGGACCATCGATAGGCGGTCAACGCGCCACCCTTGACAGCGCTGAAGTCGACACACGCGGTGAAGTCCGTCCAGTCTCGTCGGTGCGTAGGCGGCCCCTGACGCCAGTAGTGGCCGTAGAACACCGGGATTTGTTCGGTGTAGAGGTGCGGTTGGTGCGCCGAGGAAAGTGGAGTGTCTGGCAACGGCGGATACGGCGCGCCGTTGGCGGTGCGGAATTTCCCGCCCATCTCGGCAATCTCGCGCAATGTCACGGGTCCGTCGTGCCACCACCGCACCCGGGCACTGTCGCGCTCTACGTCGTCCTTGTCGACGTAGGGTTCCTGACCGTGGTCGGTCAGGCTCACTTCGGGCCCCTTCAGCAGCGTTTCCACCGCTGTGTAAAGCGGGTCGCCCTTGGTGGATGCGCGCACCAGCTCTTCCTCGGTAGCGAATCGGTCGCCGCCAAGTTCCTCGGTGACAATGGCAATCGAACTGCTATGCCAGCACGCATGTACCACCCGAAGTTCACCAAGATCCAGCCACAGCGGCAGTGACCAGAACCATGCCAGGTAGTACTTGCGGTCCTCCCCGGTGACTTGATTGAGGAATTCTGCGTGTTGACGCTCGTTCTTGGCTGACTTGGGGTCGCTCGGATCATCGTGGGGGCGAAGGTATTTCCCTGATCCCGGGGGCCACTCGGTGTCGTAGGCCAGTGCGTTGAACTCGTGGTTGCCCAAAACCATCTGGGCGCTGCCGGCATCGACCATGGCCTTCACCGTTTCAAGGACTCGAAGTTGCTCGGGTCCGCGGTCGATCAGATCACCGACAAAGATCGCTGTCCGGTATAGATGCCGGAAAGGGCCACCGGCGTGGTCCCGCTTGTAGCCCAACGTATTCAGCAGAGCTTCCAGTTCTGCTGCACACCCGTGCACGTCGCCGATGATGTCGTAGCCTTGTTGCGAACGGTTCATTCTGCACTCCCTCTGCGCCCGCTCCGGGCGCGTACTCGCCCCTCTTATCCGCACCGGTTGGGGCGGATCGCTTCGTCATCCGAGCCACCCGTGAGCTTTGGGGTTGGCGCACCGCCAGTCGGAGCTTGAGGCGGTATCTCTTGAAGCACCTTCAGATTACGACAAGCCACCGACAATAATTCGCCGCTAGCAACAGACGGCGGTAGCGGGCAAAGGCTTCTAATCCGCCGTTGCCTCTAAGCGCTCATTCAGGAACTCGATGAGTGACGAGTTCAAAAGCGGCGCCTTCAGGCCACCCTCAGCCTGGCGGGCCCACTGTTTCTGCGCCCGTTCGACGACAACCTCGTGCAACTGATCTACTCCGATGAGCATCCCCCGCGTCAAGAAAATTCGTCCGTGCTGACGGGCCTCGCGGCGAGTTGGCGGGCGCATGGCATAACACGCAGGGCACAACCACAGGGCCTGACGTTCCTGGCGAACACATTGTTTGCAAATTGCGGCGGAGCAACAGTCGCACCCAACCAGGCGGTCGACGCAAGCGTCACAGACCCGTGCATGACAGTAGGGGCACTGCCCCCCCTCAGGGCCGAAGTGCCCCTCCCGGTCGATGATGCCGCTGTCGAGTGGCACTTGGGTGGTATAGCTGACCTGCCGCCCGTCCGTATTGCCGGGCATCAAGCGTGCCTCGTGTCGCCATGGACGACCACCTTCAACGCTTACCAGTTGTTCGACCCGGACGCCGATCGTTAGCGACGTTCGAGGCCCAGACCTCTTCACTCGTTGCTGCAGCAACGCCCTAAGCTTCGGAGGTAGTGTCCAGAGCTCCGGCACTCGCACTTGTGCTGTCGGCATCCATGCTCTTAACGCCTTGGCCGTCGCGCCTTGCAAGCTCTGACGGGGGGCGTATTTGGTAGAGCCTTCTGGGTGTAAGTCGACGGAGACGCTAGTCGCATTAAGGACCGTTGAGATCCTGACAGCGTTGGGATCGACAAAATCATCGACCTCATCAGCATCTTCAAGACCGAGCCAGCGGGCCAAGGTGGTAGCTAGCGGAGCCTGCGGCGAATCCGAAACTACGTACCACTTCAGGCTTTCGTTCGTACGAACGCCTAGTGCGAACAATGTTGCAATACTCACGATTGCGGCTTCGGCGAAGTTGGTCGCGGCATAGACGCGCAGGCGCGGCGATGGATTCCACGCTTCGGCTACCCAGGACAAGTCCTGGTCGGACTTCTCCCATCTCACTACTCTTTCGCTGGTGCTGGCCTCGGTCAGCGTGCGGTCGATGATTCCATACTCGGCGATCGCGATGTCATGTCCGAGGCGATTCCATTGCAGCACCAAGTCGAAGACTTGGGGATTCTGCGCGCGGTGAATTAGGTTTCTCACTTCCCTCGGCACTGCGTCGATGGCCTCAGGCGGATTGGCTATCGGCGCGAAATCCTCTGCAATCAACCGTGTGATGTCATCGTCGGCAATGGGGAACCAGCGTGCGTGCCGTCCACGTACGCCGACTTCGTCGACCGACCAGGAAGCGTAGAAGTACCGTTGCGACTGCACCAGAAAGTGCGGCACATCGATAGGTACCTCAGCGTCGAGGGCTTTGACGACTGGTTTGACTTGCACTCCGAGATGCCGGGAGGCGGCCAGCTGCAGCTTGTACGCATCGTCGATCGTGTTTCTACCGAGTACGACCCACCGCTGGATAGCGCCATTGTGAAGGACTGCTTGTTCGATCGCGTTGCCTCGGTTGACGAGAACTGTCGTTGCATTTGCATCGAAACCTACGAGGACCGTGGCTCCCTGCACCGCGAGTTCCGTTGGGAGATCGTATAACTGCTCATCAGTGGCAGGAGCCAACTCATCGCATGCCGGGCACAATAGACCGACGCGGCAGTCGCCGCACATGTCGCGGGCGCAGATGCGGCAAGGCTGCACCTGGGGGTCGCGGCCGCAGCCGGGACATGCTGCATCGTTGCAAAGCGTGCATGGAACTTCCGGCACTGCGTGCTCAATGGATACACACCGCCGGCACACCGATGCGGAACATTGCGAACAAGACACCGATGCGCGATTACCGATTTCGTCGCACGCGGGACACGCCCAGGTATTGCAGGATTCACACAATGCCGACGCGCCTGCTGCGTAGAAGTGCCCGTCACGGCAGACCCCGAAATCCCCTTGGCGGCTGGCGATGTCGTCGAGCATCGGAGCGACTGGATAGCCGTCAAAAGTGCGATAGGTATGCGTCGCAGTTCCGTGACCATGCCACGTCTCATGGACTTCGAAGCCATTCTGGACGACTGCCGTGAATATCAGCTGGATTCGTGCCATTAGGGCTCGGCCCAACTCTGTTGGCATCGCGTTGACCACGAATCCACGCGCTAGGTGCTGACGTACGCCTACCGCGGCCAATGATGCTGGTTGCGCAGGGACCAGGTCCAACCGGTCATTCGCGGGGGTAATCTCAGCAACTGGCTTGATCGTCCTGTCGACGAGTTGACACTCGGACGGTGTTGGAAACGGCTCAGCCATTGCCTGCGGTTCGTGCTGACGTTGGCCCACTCTTCCGCCCGGTGTACCGCTTGAGCGCAGGATGTCGAACCAGGCAAACTGGTCCTTTGCTGATGCCCCGTCGGGAAGAGCAATCCACTGCTCAGAAAAGTTCCCCTCCGCTTCGTCCTGAGCTCGCACCACAACCGCATCGTTTCTGCGTTCTACCGAGATTTGCAAGCCCGCGAAACGTGCCACCGCCAGTACTTCGTCCTCCGGTGACGGGTCTCGCCAATTTAACTGCGCAACAGACTCGTCCAGTATCTGCAACATGTCGTCGTCACCTACGACACTCACACGTCCGATCAGACGGTCCGCCTCAAGGCAGATATCGGTGAACTTGGAGCGACGGGTTACCACCACGGCCGGCGGCGATGGGGGAGCGACTTCGGCGCGAAGTTTCTCAAGAAGCCCGGTCAATTTCAGAGCACCTTCACCGCTCACTGTGGGCGCATCGTAATCAGGTATGTCGTCAATGGCGTCACAGTCGAGAGCGGACCCGGCGCCGTGTTCGACCCCGAGTTCGACCGCGACAGTGCTAAGGCTCCGCAACAACAGCGTGTCTTGATTTGGGGAAACCGTCCGTTCAGTGTGGTCGTGAAAGACCAATCCACTGTCAGGGGATAGATCATTGCGTAATGCATACGAGCGCAATCGCGCTCGATGCTGGTCGGCGACATCCTCATCGCGCACGATCAGTTGGCGACTAGAACCGTCGGGGCGTACTAGCTCAGCGAAGCGCTCGCCTACTAGCAGTGTCGTGTCGTCGTGCAAGCGCCAGGCAATCGCAAACCTGGTGTCACGTTCTGGTGCCCGGTCCGGCCAATTGCACCGCAGACATAGCCCGCCAGCCTCTGCCCTACACGAGCCGCAGACCGATGAGCCGCACAGCGGACAGTCCGCGAAGATGGCGTCCGCCCCGCACGCGGCGCAGCGGTCATATTCACACGAGTCGCAATGGGTGGCTTCGGTTTCGTCGATCCAGTGGGCATCGGAACAAAGAGCGAGCACGTTGATGGGCTCACCGGAGGCATCACTTTCGACGAGTGGTGGCTCGGTCAGGCCCCATTCGTAGGTCAGAGTTCCTTCGGCTCCGCCAGGTCCCGTCCAAACCTCTTCGACCAGCCAATCATCCTCATCAAGGATGACAGCGAGCATCTTGGCCCGGGCTCGAACATCGGGTGCTCGACCGAGTCGCTGCTCTTCCGAGGCTAGCGCTCGCTGCAGTCGGGTCTGATCTTCGTATGAAGCCTCGGCGATTTGTGCGTTGTAGCCCTTACGAATTCGATCAAGTTCAATGTTCCGCTCACGCAAGATCTGTTCGGTGCGTTCATGCCGTCGCTGTTCAAGTTGTTCGGTCGCCGCGCGCTGGAAGGCGGCGACAATCTCAGAGGGATCACCGAAAGCCGATGGTAGGCACTCGCCGTCCTGGAGCGGGCGCCGGGGCAACCGAACTTCGTTATGGGCTCCAAGCTCCGCCGTAATGATGTGTTCCGAAGTCTCGGCCTCGCCGATGGTGGCCCGGAATGTCGCATTTCCGCTCCACGTGCCACTGGGAATGAGCCTTCGCTGAGCAAGGGTGGTGCTCGGTGAGTGCCGAAACGGAGTGGGTCCAGGGTCGTCCGGAATGACTGGGATGGTCGCGTGCATGTCGCCCCGGACCCGGAGGAGTCCGAGCAGTTCATCGAATACGGGAGATCCGACAGCGCATAGCTCCGCATCGGGATGATGTTCCATGCCAATGCGATCAAAAGCTATGTGCAGCAATGTGCGCCCGCCAAGTTCTTCGGCAAGCTCCTCGTCGAACTGGACGGTTAGGAAGGCGCCTTCGCCATCTCCGGTGTCATGGATTACCTGTGCATCAAGTGCTTTCAGAACTCGTCGAACCCAGGCCTGCACTTTTCGCTGTCGTATGCGTGCACGTTCGGCAACCTCAGGTGCGAGTTCGGTGGAACCTGCCTTGGTCAGTCCCTTGCGATGCTCTGCGGCCGAAGCCATCCAGCTGCTAAGACCGGAGTCGGCGGCAATGAGGGTCGAGGCACGCTTGCGCGCGTCGATAAGTTCGGTGCCGAGCTGAGACAGCAAGCTCTGCATCCGGGTGTCGTCTGGGGCGAACAAGGCTTCCAGGACCCGCGATTCGAATGTGGCTGAATTTGAGTCGTCGAGTTCACCCAGGATGGTGGTCACTTGTCCGAACAGGAGCTCGAACATCCGAAGCTTCTCCGCCAGAAGCCGATATACGCTTTCGTCGACTGTGCTCCGCGCGTACAAGTTGGCGACAAAGACTTCGTCTCTGGGTTGCGTCAAACGGTCCACCCGGCCGATGCGTTGCTCGATCCGCATCGGGTTCCACGGAAGGTCGTAATTGAGTACACAATTGCAGAACTGGAGGTTTTGCCCTTCGGCTCCGGCGTCAGTCGAGATCATAATGGGTGCCTCGCCCGACTTGAACGCAGCGATAGTCGCGGCCCGTTCGCCGGCGGACATCGATCCATGGAATGCGGTCGCTCGAAGGCCCTCGGCACTGATGCGACGCAACAGACCGGTAACTGTATCGGTGTGCTGAGTGAAAATGAGGACTCGTCCGTGCTCGCGAATCCAGTCACGCGTGATTTGCAGAGCAGCGTTTTCACGCGCGGAACCCTGGATGTCCATCGCAAGGTGGCCAATCTCATTCAATGCCTTGCGGACCCGCTCGTTGGTGTGTCGCTCGGCCATGCGCAATGCTGTGGTCCCCATCGAAAACGGGCTGGCCGTCAGCCGCAACGCAAGACTGCGCCGGCGCATGGTGTCACCCGAATCGCGCATCACGTTTCGAAGCAGATCGGTGCACAACGCGTAGAGTTCACGCTCGCGTGAGCCGAGGTCGATCGGCACGTCTACCGGACGACGTACCACCCGGTCCACGCCGGCTTGAGCCCTGGTCGTGCGTATCATCGCGCTACTGATCAAGCGACGAAGCGCTGCAGGATCATTCGGCCGTCGAGGGTCACCGCTGCTCATGTACTGGCGTTTGAATGTACTTACCGAAGTGAATGTCCCTGGCCTCAGCAACTCGATGAGGCGATAGAGCTCCAGCAGGTCGTTCTGGACCGGTGTGGCGGTCAGGAAGAACGCATACCGGCAGGCGGTAGTCAACGCGGTGATGAGTTCACGCCTCTTCCGGGCGCCCGATCCTGCGGCGCGGTGTGCCTCATCGAGGATTACGATGTCCCACGGTCGAGCGGTGAGCTTGTCGATGTTGCTAGTGGCCAATTGCAGGCTGAGGATTAGTTTGTCCTGTTTCTGGATCTCATGCCCGCGGTAGGCCACTTGAAAAGGGAGATCGAACTTGTGGTCCATCTCCTCTCGCCACTGATCACGCAGCGGCGCTGGACATAACACGAGGACTCGCTTGGCGAGTCCGCGCAGAGTTAGTTCCTTGACGGCAAGGCCTGCCTCGATGGTTTTTCCGAGGCCGACCTCATCCGCCAATACGGCACGGCCGCGCAGTCTTGAAAGCGCATGTCTCGCAACGGCTTCTTGGTGTGGCATGCGATCGACGTTGGCGACGTCCACAGCGAGGAGTTCCTCGAAGTTGTCGAGGGTCGCAAGCTCTTCGCCCTGCAGACGCAGTTCTACGAGTTCTAGTTCGTCGAATCCGGCTGCCTTGAGTTGCTCGCCGAGTAGCTTGCTGGCCTCGGTGAGGAAGCCGACGGTTCTTCTGTTATCCGGTGAAAGGCTCCAGTCATATTCCGTGTCTGCGTGGAATTGTCGGTCCACAGTTGCCCGCCGGCGAGCTGCCTTCTTTCCAGCGTCAGTCTTTGGCAGCACTTCGCGAGGAAATACCCCCGTCGGGGGCTGAATGGTCGTCCCAGGCGGGAGCAGCGTCAGGCGGTAATGCTGATCAACTCGGCGCAGGCGGAGCAGACCACCAACTTGGCCGTAATCCTGTAGGCGTTCGGCGAATTGGTCGCCGTAGAGCTTTCGGCTGCGTCCGCTCCATTGAACGCCGCAGGTTTCGTCCTCAACCTCAATCGTGATTGTCGTGCTGTGCTCGGGCAAGCTGAGGGCCGTGCGCTCGGCGGTTGTCAGCACGAGCTCACCCGACTCCAGGAGCTGATGAGTTAGCTTTTTTTCAATCATGTTGTTTTGTTGAAACTCCGAGTGTTTGGGCACCGAGGGGGGTTAGGACCAGGGTCTGGTATGGGCTTTGGGAATTCTCGCGAAGGACGGTTCGTCGCTCGACTAGTTGCTTGTCTATGAGCTGGCTTACTGCTTCGTCAAAGCGTCTTTCGCCGCCGCGCACGTGTCGTAATGCTCCGAACTGGGGACAGCTGAGGACACCCTGTCCGAGTGGTCGACCCTCACCAAGGGACTCCCTACCGAGTACCGCCGCGCGCAAGCTGGCTAGACCGTACGAGCCACGTCGGAATCCAGAAGACCACGCGACGGCTTGCAATACGATCAGTTCTGCGTTTACGAGCAATTCCGGATCGGGAACCAGGTGGTCAGCGACGGAAGACCACGGCGCCGGTTCCGGGTTGCACACGTCGCAGGGCATGATGCCCCGGCACGTACAGTCGGGAACCTGATCGCCGAAATGATTACCGACTGATACGCGTCGGCATTCCCAGTTGTGGGTCGCGTAGTCGATCATTGCCTGGAGCCGACGTCGTTGCCACTCCTTCCAGAGCGACGCCTGTCGGGCCAACTCGTCCCGCGGCGCGACTCTCGCAAAGAGTTCGACGCGGCGCAGTCTGCGCGAACTCGAAAAGGTGATCAAGCGATCGAGACTCCACTCGATCAATTGCTGTTCTAGCTCATCTGGGTCATAGCCACGCTCGTCTTTGAGTTGCTGAAAGTCAATCTGTAGCCGGACGTTTGGTCTTGCCCGATTGGCTTGGTAGAACAGCTCGCGGAATAGGCGTCGTTCTGCTTCCTGCTCCGGTTCCCGAAAGCCCACGTCGACCATGCCGCGAGCCGAACAGTCGAGGCCTTGTTTGAGGACCCCGACTCGCTCTAGCCGAGCTAGATGGACGTTGAGTTCGTCGTCGTCGACGTCGAGCTTGTCTGACATCTCGTCGACGTCGAACACCCGACTTCCTCCCCGCTCCGGACATCCCCACAGCGCGGTGAGAAGCCGCTGCGAAAGGTCGGCGTCAGCTTTGGATTGGTGGACGTCGATCAAGCCTCGTCTACGTGCGATATCGCCGCGCGTGTAGAGGAGCACACATTCTCCGGTTATGTCCTTTTGCCGTGCGGCTCTGCCGGCCTCTTGCGCGTATCCGTCCAGCGAGTCAGGTAGGTCGTAATGAACGACCCAGCCGATATTCGGTTTGTTGATTCCCATCCCGAACGCTTTTGTCGCGACGATGATGCGCGTGGTGTCGGAGTCGAAGTCCTCTTGGACTGCATCGCGTTGCTCGGGGACCATGCCGGCGTGGTAAGGCCGTGCAGCGTGACCAGCACGGCGCAGCAGCGCTGCTGTTTCTTCGGCGAGCGCGCGACGAGACACATAGACGATGCCGGGTTTGTCTGCAGCCCACGTTACGAACCGCAGCAACTCGCGGACACGTCCTCTCTCGCTGGAACACTCGACGACGCGAAAGCGCAGGTTGGGCCGGTCACTCGGCTCCCGGACGACGACGGGGTCCTGCATTTGCAATGCATCGTTGATGTCTGTCTCGACTTCGCGTGTGGCGGTTGCCGTGAGGCCGGCTCGCGGCGGCCGGGTATCGAAGGTCGCAACCGAAGCAGGGACCTGGCGGAACTCAGGCCGAAAATCGTGTCCCCACACCGAGATACAGTGCGCTTCGTCGACCACAACGCGATTGAGCTGCTGACGGCGCAAGGCTCCCCGCAAGACTGGGTCACGGGCCAATCGCTCCGGGGAAACATAAAGAAGGCGTACCCGTCCCTCGGCTGTATCACGGAGTATTTCGGTCTGCACCACCTTCGAAGTGGTACCGGTTATTCCTTGCACGGGTCGGATACCCCGGCGCCCTCGCAGGTCGTTCATCTGATCCTTGATGAGCGCCACCAATGGAGAGACGACCACCGTCGCACGCGCTTCGGGTGCGAGCAGCGCGGGCAGCTGGAAGCACAGTGACTTGCCAAAGCCGGTCGGGAGTACGGCGAGAAAGTCCCTGCCTTCTACGAAGGCCCGCATGACTTCAAGCTGTTTGGGATGCAGTTCGGTTATGCCAAAGAGCTTTTCAGCAGCTTCAACAAACTTGGGTGTCGGGTCTTCACCCGGTACCAGACGCAGACGTTCCAACAATTGCGTGATGTCGTCCCGACCGAATGTTATGGCCGTGGCGAGATCCGGCTTCACACCGGTCACGAATTCGATTGCGCGTGTCCACGCGTCGTCGCGGTCCATTGCTTCGTGGATCGTCGGCTCCGGCAGCGAACCTAGAATCACACGCTGGGCCTGGGTGGGCGAGTGCAGGCGCCGGTCACACACCAGGACGGCGCCAATATCGTTCTCGGAGCGGATCAACCGACCAAAGCCCTGAGTAAACTGCATGGCGGTCATAGGTAGGACGTAGTCGAGAAACGGGTCTCCGCCGCGTTCTGCGATCGCGCGTTGCCGAGCTGCAACCAGCGGGTCATCGGGATGAGGGTAGGGCGGCTTTTCGATGAACAGATATGACAGCGTTTCGCCTGGTGCGTCGAACCCTTCCCAGTACGACTTCAGACCGTACAGAACTGTTCCCAGCTCGTTCCGAAACCGGTGCAGGATCTGGGAACGTCCCGATTCGCCCTGTACCAGAAGTTCGACGCCTCGTTCTGCGAGTTCGGCGGCTCTGGTCTGCACCAAGGCCGCAACCGTTTCCATCCGGCTTCTTGCCGCGAACAATGTGAGGGCCTTGCCTCCTGACAGGGAAAGGAAACCCGTCTGGTCTGCCGCCATCTCCTCGCAGAATTCGCGCTCGTTCATGGGGATCGGCACCGGCAAGTGATTCGTCAGTATCACCAACGACTGCTTCGAATAGTCGAATGGTGATCGCAGGCTGAGGGCGCGGAAGCCCCCTTCAGCGGGTTCTGCGTCGACTTGTATGCCCAATCGGGATGCAAGGTAGTCGAATCGGTGCTGCACGGTAAGCGTGGCCGAGCACAATACGGTCGAATGGGTCTGGTCGACAATGGATTGCTGAAACTCTGGGAACACATGGATCGGTACGCGCTCGTAGGTCCACGCCGCCGGATCGGCGTCTTCGGCAGCCAGGCGGTACACCCAGAGGTGGTCATCTGGAAGCCCGTTCATCGTGCCAAGGAGTCCGATCGCAGCGTCGAGCCTCTCGAAATAACCCCAGAGACGGCGCCGGACGGATCCAGTTCCAGCGCTTTCACTAAGTGAATTACGAAGCGTAGTAACTGCTTTGGCCAACTGGATCAGCCAATACCGCACGGTGGATGCGGCCTGGCGTAGTCCTCGGAACTCTGGTCGACTGTTGACGACGCCGCCACGCAGAACCGCAGAGTCGGACTTGCCTGCGTACTCGTGCAGGTAGCGGTTGATGGCCTGAGCTAGTTCTTCGCCCCGGAGACGCACCTCCGCAGTGCTAGCCCCGACAGCTTGAATGGCCTCGTTGGCCGATGCACCGGCGCGCTTGCGCACCTCCTTGATCAGCTTCGACCGCGGGGAAAGGCTATTGACGAGAATCTGCAGTTCAAGCGCATCAATTCGTTCGGTCCACGCGGCAGTTAGGCTGTCTTCTAGCGCGTGCGCTTCATCGAAGACCAGGTCCGCGCGGGACTCGGCGAGCACATCGCCAGGGGCTTTACCGCCACTTTGTTGGTTCCTCACCCAGCTGGCGAGCAGCGCGTGATTGACCGAGACCACGCCCGGAGACTTCTCAAGCCCCTTTAATTCCTGCATCAATGGGCAGACTTTCGCCCACTTGCATGCCACACGGTCGCACCCGCCGGCGTTCGTGCGCAACCGTGCCCGGGTGCGTGCGTAGCGCGTGTCGTGGGCCCGGATGGCGTAGTCGGTGACGTCGTCCCACGTCCCAGTGGGAGATGCGGCGAGCGCGCGCAGGGCGATAGCGATTGCAAGACCCGAAGATTCCGGGTCGGAGAGCGCATCCTCGAGTTCCCTCGCGCAGACGTAGTTGCCCACGCCTTGGATTTGGCGGAAAGGTGCTCTGAGTAAGCCCTCTACTTGTAGGCGGGTCGCTTCTTCGCGCAACTGTCCCTGCAACGCCTTGGTAGCCGTCGCTACGATCACCGGCTGGCCTCTGCGGGATGCACGCCCGAGCGCCGGCAGCAGGTATGCAAGTGACTTGCCGGTCCCCGTGGGAGCTTCGACCGCCAGGCGGCCGCCGTGATCGAATACCTGAGCCACGGCGTGTGCCATTTCATGCTGCGCGGGCCGGGTGCGGAATTTTCGTTGTTCCTCAATAACTTTCAAGGCTTCCCGGGTGGCCGACCATGAATCCGTGGCTGGCGAACCTGACGTGATGAGCAACGGATCGGGTTCCCTGGTCAAGGCATCGAGGTCTGGCCTGGCTGGGAGCGTTGGCATCAGTGGTGTGAGTGGGTGGTCGAACGCTTCGAGTACTCCGATCGCAAGTTGCCAACTCGGATCGCTCACATCGATGGCTTCGAGCAGACGGCGAATCACCGCGGCCGTGGCGGTGGCGTCGGGCAGAGCGCGGTGAGCGTCGGGATTGTCGGTGGCGAACCGGTCGGTGAGATCGGCCAACGAGCGGTTGGGCATCGAGACGTCCACCAGTGTCGCGAGGTGCAGACTGTCCGCGCACGGCGGCAGGCGTGGGGCGTCCACCCCTGCTCGCTCGGCCGCCTTCCTCAAGAATGGCACGTCGAAGGCGAGCAAATTGTGCCCGATTACAAAATCGACATTTTCCAATTCCTTGTCGAGCACTATTAAGGCTTCGTCGATGGATATTTCCGGCCGAGTTTCTTGGTTGGGCTGCTGGATCCCCTCGGGCATTCTTATGGCGACGTCCGCCAGGATTTCACCCGTCAGCCGAACGAGTGCGAGTTCTGAAATATAGTCCGTCGCGGGACGGAGCCCAGTCGTTTCGATATCCAGTACGGCAACGCGGTCGAGCGGAAGTCGGCGCAGGTTGGTCGGCGTGTACCAATCGGGGTTGTCTGGCTCAGCGTCTCCGCCATCGTTCTGCTCTTCCGGCGCTTGCGCAGGCGCAACGGACAAAAAGCCTTGGGGCGTCAACTGAAACCGATGCGGGAAGCGGTCCGGGAGTTGAGCGAGCCGCTCGATCGATTGGCTGTAACCCTCCGCCCGCAGACTCTGTCGAATATCGGCCGAAGACAGTGGGCCTCGTTCCATCAATATGCGGTAGGCGGCCTCTGCGGCCGGCGGCAACGGCGCGTTGGACTCAGTCACTGGCATCACCGACGCGTGTATCGATTGTGCGGGCTACGTCGGATCGCCGAGGAATACCGTGTGAAGAGGTGTCGATCCGTGAGGTGATCGTGGCGATGACCAATCGCATGGCCGAACGATACGCAAGCCTTGCGACAAGTTGCACCTTTTCTCTCACACACATGGGCGGCCAAGTCCGTAGACGTCGCGCTGGGGGGTCCGGCGGCTTTTGCAACACGGGCGAGTGGTTGGTCCTCTCCTCGTTCCCCGGACATGTTTTAACACCATCGTTAATTTCCTATCAAGGGGGCGGCTCGTTCACTTATTGCGTCATAGCGTCTGAAAATTCGGGTTTCGGAGTACGCGGCGGTGAGTTAACCTCGCCGTGGATCGACTACCGCAGATGGTCAAGCTATTCAAGGGATGTACATGCGTGACTTCGTCCAGTGCGCAGGCCGCGCGATTCGTTTGACACGTTCGCCCCAAATCGGAGCCGCTCTGCCGGGCTTCAACGACTGGTCCTCGAGGTAGAACCATGGGTTTTTATGTCCGTAAGAGTGTCAAAGCGGGACCATTCCGATTCAACCTGAGCAAGTCGGGCGTCGGCGTCAGTGTGGGTGTCCCAGGGTTTCGTGTCGGCACCGGACCGCGCGGCAACTACGTACACATCGGCCGCAACGGCGTCTACTACCGTGCGTCGCTAAACGGTCATGACCAGCGGTCATTCGTTGGGCCTAGGCAACCTATCCAAGACCACCACCTTGCGTACCGCCCTAGTGACATCGTCATGGAAGACGTGACCGGTGCGACGGCCATGACTTTGGAGCCGACCGGTCGAGGTGACGTTGAGGGGGACCCGTTTGATGGTCCAGTCGCTATGCGGCTTGCGGTTGGTGGGTCGTGGTCCACTGTAGGGCGAACTCGGCTGGGGTGAGCCCATTGTGGGCGGAGTGAGGCCGGTTGGCGTTGTAGTCGATTCTCCAATCTTCGATGATGATTTGGGCTTCTTGCAGGGAGTCGAAGCGCCAGGAGTTGAGTAGCTCGTCGCGCAGTCGGCCGTTGAATGACTCGATCCAGGCGTTCTGCCAGGGGGATCCGGGATCGATGAATAGCGAGCCGGTGCCGTTGAAGCGGCACCAGTCGTTGACAGCATGGGCGATGAACTCGGGTCCGTTGTCGAACCGCACGTAGGCCGGTGCCCCATGCATCAGGGCCAGACGGTCAAGGACGTCGACCACGCCGTCGGCGTTGATGGCCCGGTCGACTTCGATCGCCAGGGCTTCGCGGGTGAACTCATCGATTACGTTGAGCATCTTCAACGTTCGTCCGTCGGCGGTGGTGTCGAACTGAAAGTCCATCGCCCAGATCGCATTCGGGCGGATCGGGCACATCGCCCCGACCTGCGCACCGATGCCGGTCAAGCGTTTCTTCCTGCGGCGCTGCGGAACCCGCAGGCCTTCCTCGCGCCACAGGCGGCGGATGCGCTTGTTGTTGACCTTCCAGCCAGCTCGCCGTGCCGCGATCGCAGCACGGCGCCATCCCCAGCGGGGCCGCTGGGTGGAGAACGCGCGTAGCCAGGCCCGCAATTGGGCCTCCTCATCGCTGATCGGTGGTGGTTGTAGACGCATGGTGGAACGGTGGATGCCGACCACCGCGCACGCCCGCCGTTCGGAGACCCCGAACCGCTCGCGCAGCATCGCCGCGGCGCTGCGCTTGCGGTTCGGGGTCAGAAGTTTCCCGACGAGATCTCCTTGAGCATGTCGATGTCAAGGGCCTGGTTGGCGACCAGCTTCTTGAGCCGGGCGTTTTCGGCCTCAAGTTCCTTGAGGCGTTTGGCGTCGCTGGCCTTCATCCCGCCGTACTGGGCGACCCAGCGATGCCAGGTCGACTCGGTGATCTCGAGGTGGCGACACACTTCGCTGAGTTGCTGCCCGGTTCCAAGGAGCTTGTTGCCCTCGGCGAGCTTGCGGATGATCTGATCCGGCGTGTGCCGCCGGCGCTTGTTCGTTGCCATGTCGTCGTCGATTCTTCCTGCCCGAACACTCGGGCATCAGAGTCCCACAACGACTGGACCACTACGACGGGCTCACCTCAACGTCGTCGACCAACTGAATGCTGCAGCCGCACGGTTCGTGTGGTGGTGGCCGGTAGCGATTGCAGTTCTTCTGCTGGGCCTCATGACAATGCCGTGGGGATTAATAATTTGGGTTCTCGGCGGCGCCGCCTGCGTTTGGTTGTACTTCAATGACCAGGCCAGACGAACTGTCGTCCTGTTCTATGACGTTCATGACGGCGCTCATCAGTGGTTTGACTCGTTAGTTGCCGAGTGGCACTGGTTAACCCAATCGCAAGGACTCTGGCGAGTTATCCAGTCCGGTGACGTCGTGGGTACGTACAACTACAAAGTTAATGCAGGCGCAAGCGCGCTCGTTCGAACCATTGGTGCGACGGCGTCCACGTCGAGCAAGATCAAACAGCTAGCTACGAATATCTCCATTCCTTCGATCACCGCCGGTAATTCGTCTTTATATTTTCTGCCGGATCGCCTATTGGTTCGAGAAGGAAACCGTTACAGCGATGTCGACTACCAAGAATTACGTGTGTTTCACCAAGACCAGCGCTTCATAGAGAGCGGGACGCCGCCCCGAGACGCTGTGCAGGTGGATCACACGTGGCAGTACGTGAACGTCAAAGGTGGTCCCGATCGTCGATACAAGAACAACCGAACTCTGCCGATCATGCTGTACGGCAGGCTCGTCGTCGCATCAGCGAGCGGCCTCTACTGGATAATCCAGATTTCTCGCGCTGCCGCCGCCGAAGCCGTGGCGCGCGTGGTGTCTGCTGCGCCGACTCCATCTGCTGCGGTCAGCAACGAGACAGCGCCGCCCAGTGGTGGTCCGGGCGATGCGCACGTCGGTCAGGCGACCAAGGTAAGGTGCGCAAATTGCGGCCATATCCAAACCGCTTCCGTAAATGCAGCCACATTTCCCTGTGAGAAATGCGCTGCAACTCTACGACGAATGAAGAAGTCTGCATAACTGGATGCGCTGTCCGCTGTGATTCAGCTGCCTCTACGTCAGCCCTGGACGAGCGACAGGGCCCCGGCCAGTTATCGGGCAGGCGCCGCGCTGGAAGTTCACCGGGCGGGTCCACCTCGCTTAGTTCGTTGCAATCGACACGATCAGAACCCGTCGCATCGTATGGCTACCACGACCACTTCCTAGCGATAGCCGACGGCGTCACGGGAAGTCACCAATCGAGTGAATGCCACTGAAATCAGGACAGATTCGCGGACAAACCCTCTGGGATCCCGTCAGCCATGGCGGTCAGGCGATGTCTTGCCTCGCGCAGCACGAACTCCGCGTCAAGCAGGAGCCCACGCGCTTCGGCGAGCACGCCCAAACAACATCGAATCCCTACCCCGGACCCGTGTAACCATTACTGCGCGCCCAGGCGACGACATCATCCTTCGTGTCCGGGCACATGTTGTCTATGGCCGACAACAGGATGATCGCCGACTCGGCCGGCGCGAACCCCGTGCTTTTCAATCTGGCGAGCAGCGGAGGCGGTGTCACACCATCTCGCAGATCGTGACAGAGCGCTCTACCGATGTCGATCACGTCGGATATCGACTCGTAGCGCACGCCCATGCTGTCGAGCTGCGAAATGAAGTCGTTTTGATCGGCGCGGGCCGGCGCCGACAACGCTACCGCTGCGCACATCGCCAGCGAAGCCCCCAAAGCTACTGGTACACCCATGATGCCCGCCTTCCCGTGGAAACCATGTATGACGGCCACCGACAAGAACTGCCGTCCCGGGACCCGCCTTGCGGGGGACGTACTCAGATGAATCAGAGACCGTCGACGTCGCGAACCAGCGACTCACGCGACTCATCCAACTGTGCCCGAATGAACTCGAGCACCTTGTCGGCCTGGGCGAAACCACCCAGGTGACTCGTACCCGGCAGCAGGACGAGCTCGCCGTTGGGCAGCCGCGACACGGCCTGTTCGGCGGCAGGGAGCGACACGATGGGGTCGGAATCGCCGTGCCACCACCGCACCGGCACCTGCACGTCGGCGAACCGAAAACCCCAGTCCCGCCCGAAGAGTCGGGCATCGCCGTAAATGGCCTGGAAACCGCCCTTCATGCAAACGAGGATGTCGTCGATGAACATGCCCTCGATCTCGGGATCGGCGAAGACGATCTGGTCGCCCTCGGGCATTAAGCCGGCAACTCCCTGAATGGCGTAGTGCGCCAACGGGATCAGCGGCGTCACCAGTCCGGTAGTCGTCGCGGCCATCGCCCCGCGCAGCGCCGAGATCAAGGGGGCGAAGCGCCGGGCCAGGTCGGAGACGGTGCCGGCGACGGCATCGGGACCGACTGACGGAACCGTGCCGCCGAGCACGGCGACGGCGGCCACCCGGTCGGCCAGCGGTGAAATTGCACCGCAAGCCAAGGCATAGGGCCCACCGCCGGAGAGGCCGACGACGCCCAGTCGCTCCGCACCGAGTGCGTCGGCCACGTGCGCCATGTCGGTTGCCCAATCCGCGATCGCGTCGTAGGCGTGCGGATCGGACATACCGGACCCCGGCCGCTCAATGAGGATGACGCGTAGGCCGAGCTCGCGGGCGGCGCGCCGCCCGACCAGTGGGAATTGGCGTCGCGCGCCGGGTGACCCGTGGAACCACAACACCACCTCGCCTGACGGGTCACCGAACTCGGCGTAGCCGAGGCGGCGGCCGTCCGGCAGGAAGAAGCGACCTTCCGCGCGCGGCTTCTCGACCCGCGGCACGCGGAACGGGTGGCGAAGTGGATTGGTCAGCTTCATTGGTCCTCCGGCGAGATCATGGGCGCGCTCAGCATACGCAGGATCGCCGACTCAGTTCTGCGCCACCACCTGCTTCTCCAGTTCGAGAATCTGCCGCGTCGTCTTGACCACCACGTCCGGATTCAACGAGATCGAGTCGATGCCGCAACGCACCAAGAACTCCGCCATGTCCGGATAGTCCGACGGCGCCTGCCCACACAGCCCGGAGTGAATCCCGTTGCGCTGGCAACCTTCCACGGCCAGGCGGATCATCTCCTTGACGCCGTCGTCGCGCTCGTCGTAGTCGAACGCCACGATCTCGCTGTCCCGGTCGACGCCGAGCGTCAGCTGCGTCAGGTCGTTGGAGCCGATGGAGAAGCCGTCGAACCGCTTGGCGAACTGGTCGAGAAGGATGACGTTGTTAGGGATTTCGCACATCGCGTACACCTTCAAACCGTTCTCCCCGCGGCGCAAACCAAGGTCGGCCATCGTCTGCAACACCAGGTCAGCCTCGGCGACCCTGCGCACGAACGGCAGCATGATGATGACGTTCGTCAGACCCATGTCCTCGCGCACCCGCTTCATCGCGCGGCACTCCAGCGCGAAGCCCTCCGCATAGGCCGGGTGCGCGTAGCGCGAGGCACCGCGGAACCCGATCATCGGGTTGGCCTCGACGGGCTCAAAGGCGCTCCCACCAATCAGGCTGGCGTATTCGTTGGTCTTGAAGTCCGACATCCGCACCACCACCGGCTTGGGCCAAAAGGCGGCTGCAATCGTGCCGATACCCTCCGAAAGGCGCTGGACGAAGTACTCGGCTCCATCGGAGTAACCGCGCAGCAGCTGTTCGATCGTCCGCAAAGCCTCTGGGTCGGTGACCTTCTCGGGATGCAGCAGGGCCAACGGGTGCACCTTGATGTACTCGCCGACGATGAACTCCATCCGCGCCAACCCCACCCCGTCGTTGGGCAGGAACGACGTCTTGAACGCCAGATCGGGGTTGCCGAGGTTGATCATGATCTCGGTGCGCGGCCGCTCCAGGTTGTCGACCGCCGTGCGGTCGACGTGGAACCCGACCTCGCCCCGGTACACCCGCCCGGTGTCGCCCTCCACGCAGGACACCGTGACAACCTCGCCGTCCTTCACCCGCGTGGTGGCATTGCCGGTGCCGACGACCGCCGGGATGCCCAGTTCGCGCGCGATGATCGCCGCATGGCAGGTCCGCCCACCGCGGTTCGTCACAATCGCGGCAGCGATCTTCATGACCGGCTCCCAGTCCGGCGTGGTCGTGTCGGCAACCAAGACCTGTCCAGGCTGGAAGTCCGACAGGTTCTTGAGGTGGTCTATCCGTTTGACCGTACCCGCGGCGACCTTCTCGCCGACCGAACGTCCTTCGGTCAGCACCTCGCCCCGTCCCTCGAGCACATAGTGCTCAACGGTCGTCAAACTGCGTTGTGACGCAGCGGTTTCGGGTCGGGCCTGCACGATATACAGCTTCCCGTCCAGACCGTCCTTGGCCCACTCGATATCCATGGGCCGCCCGTAGTGCTGCTCGATGGTGCAGGCATAACCGGCCAGTTCGAGAACGTCCTCATCGCTGATGCAAAACTTGGCGCGGTCGGCCTTGGGGGAGGGGATATTGCGGGTCGTGGCTCTCGTTCCGCCTTCGACGAACACCATCTTCACCGCTTTGTCGCCGACCAGCCGGCGCAGCACGGCGCGGTGGCCGGCAAGGTAGGTCGGCTTGTGGACGTAGAACTCATCGGGATCGACGGCACCCTGAACCACGTTCTCGCCAAGGCCGTAAGCCCCGGTGATGAAAACGACGTCGTTGAAGCCGGATTCGGTGTCGATGGTGAACATGACACCCGACGCCTCAAGGTCGGAGCGCACCATCTTCATGATGCCGATCGACAGCGAAACCTTGAAATGGTCGAAGCCTTGGACGACCCGGTAGTGGATGGCCCGGTCGGTGAACAGGCTGGCGAAACAACGCCGGCACGCGTCCAGCAGGCTTTCCGAGCCGGTGATGTTGAGGAAGGTTTCCTGCTGGCCGGCGAAGCTGGCCGTCGGCAGGTCCTCGGCGGTGGCCGAGCTGCGCACCGCGAGGCTAACGTCTTCGCCGTACTCTTCCTGCAGCATGCGGTAGGCACCCACGATCTCGGCGGCCAGGTCCGCGGGAATGCCAGCGCCGTAGACGATTTCGCGGGCGCGCTTGCCGGCGCGCGCCAACGCGGTGACATCCTCGGTGTCCAGGTCGTCAAGTGCCTCGTGCAGTGCATCCATGGCGCCGGCGCTTTCCAACACGTGCTTATAGGCATCGGCGGTGGTCGCGAAGCCATGCGGCACCCGGATGCCTTGTCCGGACAGCTTCTGATACATCTCGCCGAGCGAGGCGTTCTTGCCACCCACCAGCGGCACGTCTTCGATGCCGACTTCTTCGAAGAAGCGAACGTATTTGAACTGGCTCATGACTTCATCCTCCGATAGATACTGCGTTTTCAATAGGCTTCGTACATACCGCTGTTGGCTTTGCGTACCGCCCAGACGTAGTCCGCGCGTTCTTGGGAATCCGAAGTCTCGGCGTTGGACCCCGCCAACAATCCACGGACTTCGGATAAAGAACGAAAGCCCTTGCGGGTCATCCAAATATGCAAATCCTGCAGGAACACAGCCGCGTAGTCGGGCCCGTGACGCAGCAGCGCCGACGCCGTCTGTACCACATCCGCCCCGGCAAGCAGATACTTGGCAACGTCACCGGCACGCTCCACGCCGGAGCTGGCCGCCAGCGAGGCGCGGATCCGTCCATGCAACAACGCAATCCACATCAGCGGCAAGCGGGTGTCGCCGGGCGTTGACAGCGTGACACCCCGCACGGTACTGAGCGTCTCGGGGTCGATGTTGGGCTGCAGAAAGCGGTTGAACAGCACCAGGCCGTCGGCCCCCGCGGCATCCAGTCGGTGCACCATGTCAGCCGTCGCGCTGAAGTAGGGGCTGAGCTTGACTGCAACCGGAACCGTTACGGCGCTTTTGACCTCGCCCAGCACGTCGAGGTGGCGTTGCTCGACCGCGGTACCGCTGACGCCGGTGTCGCCGGGAAGGTAGTAGATGTTGAGTTCGATCGCCGCAGCGCCGGCGTCCCGCATACAACGGGCGTAGCGGGCCCAGCTGCCGGGGGTGGATGCGTTGAGGCTGCCGATGATGGGGATGTCGACGGCCTCCGCCGCGCGTTCGAGGAGGCGCAGGTAGCGCTGGGCGCCACTGGTGGGATCGGCAGTGGTGGGGGAGCAGCTGAGCGGCTCGGCGCAACTCTCGCTGCCCTGGGCAGCCATCAGCTCGTTGTGGTCGGCTTCGCGACGCACTTGTTCTTCGAATAGCGAATACAGCACGACCGCACCGACGCCTGCGTCGGCAAGCTGCCGGACTCCGTTCAGCGTCTGGCTCAACGGTGACGCCGAGGCCAGCAGCGGGTTACGCAGCTCCAGTCCCAGGTAACGGGTGGATAGGTCCATCACTCCTCCTTCCGTGCGTCGGAGGGGAACTGGAGAGCGGCGCGCGAGGCCGTGCCGTCTTCGGTCCCGCGCGTCTGTCCGTGGAGACAGCCGGGCACGGCAGTCAGGTCGCCGTGCTCGGTGGTCACCTCGGTGACGTTATGACTAGTTCTTGCGTCTGCACAGCGTGCGTTTGTCCTCGATTTAAGGGACTTCTGGCCCTGATTGCGGGCCGGAGGGGGAAGGGGCACCGTTGGGTCTGTCAGCTGTCGGTCCCAGCCCCTAGTCTCTTGCCCAGGAGGCGCGACATGGGGACGGCGAACACACTGAAGAATTACGTGCTGGCGCTCGCGGATGCCGACGACGCGCTGAGTGAACCGGCGCGGCTCGCCGTGCTGGCTGCGCTCGAGGACCCCGAGGCGTTGGGCGAAGCGCTGGGCGACAGCGGAGCGTCCCCGCAGCTTGCGGAGACGCTCAACGCCGACGACCAGTCAACGGAGGAACCCGTCGGGGCCTACCTCGCGTCGATCACCGTGTCAGGATTCCGCGGTATCGGCCCCAAAGTCACTGTCCCCCTTCAGCCGGGGCCGGGCCTGACGGTAATCGCTGGCCGCAACGGCTCGGGTAAATCGACGCTCGCCGAGGCTTTGGAGCTGGCCCTCACCGGCGTCAACTCCCGATGGAACGACAAGCCTGTGGTGTGGTCGCGCAACTGGCGCAACCTGCACTCCGGCGATCCCGCGCAGATCCGGATCGACATCGCCGAGGAAGGTTCGGGTACGACGACCATCGGTGTGGACTGGCCCAGGGGTGATGGCGTGGCCGTCGACGACATGGAGCGCTGGATTCAGCGCAAGGGCAAGAAACGCGAACCGGTCAGCGTGTTGGGCTGGGAAGCGGCGCTGACGATGTATCGACCACTGCTGAGCTACGACGAGCTCAGCAGCATTCTGGAAGGCAGGCCCAGCGAGTTCTATGACCAGCTCTACCGGTTGCTGGGTCTGGAGCAACTGACCAAAGCGATCAACCTTCTCGACGTGGAGGTCAAGAAGCTGAGGGAGCCGGCTGCCGAAGCGAAGAAGGTCGCCGACGTTCTTAAGCCGGTGCTGGCCGCTCACGAGGATCCGCGGGCCGCGACGGCGCTGGCACAGGTGAAGAAGACCAAGCCCAACCTCGATCTGGTCCGGCCGTTGATCACCGGCGCCGCGCCGAATGTGCCGGCGGCCTGGGAACACGCAAGTCGATTGGCGGTGCCGACGGCCGAGGAAGCCGAGCCACGGTGTGCCGCGTTGCGATCGGCCGCGCAGGCGGAACGGCAGGAGACGCGGCGCGCGGACACCCTGGCGGCGGACCGCGCGCGACTGCTGGAGTCGGGCCTCGCGTTTCACGATCAACATGGTGATCAGAGCTGCCCCGTATGCGGCCAGGGCACCCTCGACGAAAACTGGGCGATCGCCGCCCGCGCCGCCTTGGAGCGCGCCGAGAGCGCCGCGCGGGATCTGACCGCCGCCCGCGCCGAGAGCCACCAGGCTCGATCGTCCGTCGTTGCGATGGTGCGCGGCGTGGCACGTCCGCCGTTGGCCGATGCCGAGTTAACCGCGCTGCCGGCGGCGCGCAGCGCCTACGACGACTTCGCCGAGCTGCCCCTCGACGACGATCTCGCACTGGTCGAACACGTCGAGAAAACGCTGCCGCCGCTGCGTGCCGCCTACGCGCAGCTGGCCCAGGAAGCGTTGTCGTTGATTAAAGGGCGTGACGACGCGTGGAGCCCGGTGGCCCAGAAGCTGTTGGAGTGGCTGGGCAAGGCCGAGGAGGCCGCGGCGGTGGCCCCGCAGTTGGCGATCGCCACCGAAGCGTCGAAGTGGTTGCAGGCCAACGCCGGTCAACTGCGTAACGAGCGGCTGGCCCCGCTGACCGAGAAGTCACGTCAAATCTGGGCGGCGCTGCGCCAGGAGAGCAACGTCGACCTCGGTGCGATCCGCCTGGAGGGCCAGAGGACTAACCGGCGGGTGGTGCTGCAGGCCGCGGTCGACGGTGCGGAGACCGAGGCATTCGGCGTGATGAGCCAGGGCGAGCTGCAGGCGCTGGCCTTGGCCATCTTCATTCCGCGGGCCACCTCACCCGAAAGTCCCTTCCGCTTCCTGGTATTCGACGACCCGATCCAAGCGATGGACCCGTCGAAGATCGACGGATTCCTCGATGTGCTGACGACACTGGCCAAGGATCGGCAGGTGATCGTGTTGACCCACGACAACCGCCTGCCGGCGGCGATCCGCACCTCCCGTGCGCCGGCGCGGATTGTCGAGGTGACGCGGGCAATGAATTCGGCCATCAGCGTGGTGGATTCGACCCGACCGGCGACGCGGCTGCTCGACGACGCATTCGCCATCGCCGCCGACGAGGCGGTGCCGGAAGATGTCAAGCGGTCCGCCATTCCGGCGCTGTGCCGGGAGGCGTTGGAAGCCACCGCGTGGGATGTGTACTCGTCAAAGGCATTCGCGAAGGGTCGATCTCGCGAAGAGGTCGAAACCGCTTGGGAGGAAGCCAATAAGACTGCCAAGCGGTTGGCGCTCGCCCTCGCCGGTGACGCGGAAGACTCCGTCGCTGTCGACAAATGGAAAGCGGGAGGATCCGCCCGACGAAACACGCTCACCGTGGTGAACAAGGGAGTTCACCAGGGCGTGTCCGACTACAAGGGGGCGGTCAACGATGCTCGGCTCGCCATCGGTGACCTTGCGGCTGGTGCCGCATGACCGAGCGGACCAAGCTTCTCGAATACGCCGACCAGGTTCTGGACGGACAGATCGCTCTCGGCCCCCGCGCGGCACGCACCGCAGCACTGCTGGCGCGCTTGGCGCTGGAAGACTGGCTCAACGAACAGAGCGCCGCATGGTGTGCGACGGGGCAGAAGCCGCCGACGATGACTTCGAAACTCGTTGTGCTGGGCAGGGTTAAGGGAGCGGAGGTGGGTGAGCGGGCCCGACGGGTGTGGCATTCGCTAAGTCGCGCGGTGCACCACCACGCGTATGAGTTGCAGCCGTCACCGGCGGAGGTGCGTCATCTGGTGGGCCAGGTTCGGGACTTGGCGAGGACTGAACCGTCGACAGGGCTCTAAATCTCCGAACGATGTTAGTTGTACTCCGTACTCCCCGCCACACCTCGCGTCGTACTGACTATCTTCGCGATGCAGTGGTCGCGGTCGAATCCCCTGTTCTTGCACCACATCAACGCGCCATCGGCAGTGGGGAAGGTAATGTCCGCGACGGTCACCCAGTAGTTACGCTCCGAGAATGTCGACCAGTTTCCGGACCAGAGCAGCCTGGCGCCGTAGGTCTGCCGAAGCTGCAGGTGTTCGTTGAGTGCCATTCGGAGATCCCACGGCACCCCGCCCTCCACAGTTCCATATCTCTTGGCGCTGAGCTGTGGGACCCAGAGGTCTGCAAGCCTCGAAGCAACGTAAGACCGGTCACCAGAGGCGATTTGGCGTAGTCGCTGCTCGGGATCCTGAGTCGCTGGTGTAGTGCTCGGGATACGCATCGGTCTGGTCGTAGTGGGCGCGGCCGTCGGATACGTGGATTGAGTTGGCGTCGTCTCGGAAGTGGGTTGCTGATACGTGGACGTCGTTGTCGGTGTCCCGTACGTGGGCTCTTGGTACGTGGGGTAGCCGGAGGTCGGGTAAGCGACGGTAGTCGTGGTACCGGGGCCGGACTTGTCGTCAACGGCGATGGCAACCACAAGGACGATCACGATCACGACTAGAACGGCTGCGACGGCGACGAGCGTAGGAAGGACGTATCTCTCCAGCCGTTGATCCCCATCATCTGAACTAGATATTGGTTCCAGGCCCTTTGGCGGGGAGTCGGGCCGCCTCCTGAAGTGCTCGTGCTCTTTCGTCGCCTCCTCAACTTGATTGGAGCGGTCGAGGGCGCGTTTGGCGGCGCGTGCCAGCGCGCCGGCGGTGCCGTACCGATCATCGGGGTGTTTCGCCATGCCTCGCGCGACGACGGCGTCGAGCGAGGCGGGAACGCGGGGATTCCTTGCGCTTGGCCGCGGAGGATCCGAGGAAAGGTGGGCTGCAATAAGTTGCTCAGTACCGCCTGAGAATGGCGGCTTGCCTGTCAAGGCTTCGTAGAGGACGCAGGTAAGCGAATAGATGTCGGTGGCTAGAGTGGTCGGTTCGTCCCTGAACCGTTCTGGAGCCATGTAGGCGAAGCTGCCTATTTGGTATCCCGCCATGGTCAGGTGGGTGTCACCTCTGGCTTCGGCGATTCCGAAGTCGACCAGATAAGCAAAGTCGTCGGGCGTCACGATGATGTTCTGCGGCTTGACATCGCGGTGGATGAGTCCCTGTTTGTGCGCCGCGTCTAACGCCGAGGCGACTTGGCGGACGATGTCGACCGCGCGCTGAGGTTTGAGGGCGCGTGTCTTGACCATGTCGTGCAGGGTCCGTCCTCGCACCAGTCGCATATCGATGAACAGGGTGCGGTCGATCTCGCCCCAGTCGTGGATCGGAATGACGTGCGGCTCTTGCAGAACCGCTGCCGCGCGCGACTCACGTAGGAAACGCGTGCGAAAAGTTTCGTCGGCAGCGTATTCATCGGGAAGCACCTTCAGCGCGACGCTTCGGCCCTTGTCGGTGTCGTAAGCCTCGTACACCTCGCCCATGCCACCCTTGCCGAGCAGGGTCTTTACTTCGTACTTGCCGAAGGTCACACCGACGAGCGATTTCACGTCGCCTCCTAGATCACGGAATTACCGGCAGTATCCATCGGAGGTCTGACAAGTTTCGGATGTCTGCTAGGCGCATCGACCGGAAACGATGTCGCCAGCCCATGCCAATCTCGGCACGATGAGCACTTTCAACATTCGCAGGCGAGGCCGTCGCCGTCACGGTCTTGCTTAGCGCAATAGGCCGGGTCGTCTTGTGTGATGTTGCATCTGCCGTGCGCCTTCGCGTCGGTGCAGTTCTTATAGACGCAAGTGCCGTTGTAGCTCAATTCGGTGCAACCGACGTCTTCCGGTTCCGCCAAAGTTTGGGGAGCTACTGCCAGGGTGAAAGCCCAGGCTGCGGCAGAAATTGATATAGCGGTAAATAGTCCACGAATCATCATTGATCCGCTCCTCAGCAGGTATGCCGAATGGGTGGTTCGGAGCGTACGCCCTGTTCGTTGGCTGAACAATTGTCAATCGTGGTGGGGACAGCTGGATCCGTCACTAACCGGCCGGCGTCAGTTGAAGGTTGTTGGTGACGCGCGGTTTCGCCGTGTACTCACACACCTCCATAACGGGGCCGGACTCATCTTTGCCGGCCAGCGTGACGGGATCCCACGTCGCGTAACTGGAAAGGGCTCCGGGAATTCGGGTACCGTTCGGGCAGATGACGTCGGAGTGCCAAACAAGCGTCCATTGGCCGTCCCGGAACTGTGCCTGTCCGAACGGCTGTCCGCCGGACGTGACGGCTACTTGAGCACATCCGTCACCGCACGGGGTGAAGTACCAATCGCCGGAGTTGACCGGACCTGCGTCTGACGAAACAGTCATGAAGTAATGGCCGCTCAGTGTTGGTGCGGCACAAGCGATACCGGCTGTGCCGATAGCTAAGCCAGCTAAGCCAGTGAGCGCGGCGGCTGTGGCGATCGCCCGTCGAACGGTCATATTCGTGTCCTCCTCGCCGTTGTGTGACCCAGCGGAGTTCTGTGACCTCTAAGTGACCATGGCACATCACCATCGGCGAACACCAGATCCAGGTATCAGCGGCGCCGCCGTCATCGCCGTCAGCGTGTCACGCCCACGATGGAAGAAAGCTGATGTCCAATCGTTCGCTTCGCTTGTACCCCGACCACGTCGGCACCCCCGCGGGCTGCCCACGATAGATGCCCCGGGCCGCGGCGAGGACGCGGTCATGCTGGGTAGGCCACACCAGCTCGGAAGCGATCTGCTCCAGCACGTCACGGTCGCGCTGGAGTACGCGGTCGACGATCGTCACCGCCGGCAGCGCGCCGCTCTTGTCGCCGTTGCAGCGCGCGCAGGCGAGCACCAGGTTCGACAGCCCGTCGATCCCGACGAGCGACCACGGCAGCACATGATCGATCGGGTTGTTCGGTGGCAGGTGCGTTTGGCAGTAGAAGCAGTGCGGACCGAATGCCTCCTTGAATGGCTCGCGTACGGCGGCCAGCGCGGTCCGTTCTCGCCCGAACAGATGCCCCGCAACATCGGGAACCTCGGCGCCGAGGAACTTGTTCATCCGGCGCACGTCGTCGACCCACATGATTTCCAACGCCGGCTTCAGCAGGCCCGCCAGTCGCGCCAGGCCATGTGCAACACCGGGTTTGAGCTCGATGCAGTCGCCGTGCGCGCGCAGCGTCGACCGCGACACGTGGTCGTGCAGGAATGAGTCGTCGTAGAGAAACGGGTCGCTGGTTGATGCGCCCGGCAGCTTCTGCAGGCGGTGCAACGGCTGCTGAGCGAGACACAACACCACGTCGTCGACAGCGCGATCGTATGCGGCGGGCACACGCATCCGTGCCGCATCGACCGAACCGACGCCGTAACCTGCCGCCGCGCGTAACTGGTTAGTCGCTGCCAGTATTCGGGCGCGCGGCTGCGTCGACTGCCGCAGTTCGTGACCGTCGAACGGGCGGACCTGCCGCCAGTAGATCCCCAGCACGCGGTGCGCCAGATCGGGAATGGGGACTTGCAGTGCGTCGTCGGGATTTGGCGGCAGATTCTCGATGCAATGCTCGATGAGCGCCATCAGCGTCGCCAGCTTGTAGGTCGCCGTGCGCAGACCGGTCTCGAGTATCGCGACCACCCGCTGGCCGAGGAGAAGCGGATCCGCCGCGTCACCATCCACCACGGCATCATCATGACGCGAGGCGCACCTCCCGGGCAAAGCGCTCCCGTGATTCGACCGGTGGTGATTCACCGACCCAATGGGCGGCGGCATAGGGTGGTGGGCGTGGCGGAAGCGTTCGATGCGGTGGGGACCCTTGCGGAGATTCTGATCGAGCACGGCCCACTGTCCGAGGACGAGATAACAGAGCGACTGCAGCACAGCGGCGCGGACGATCCAGAAGCCATCATGGACGAGCTTCTGGACGAAATGGCGTGTCCGGCTAGGCAATTGCTGGACGATCGGTGGTTCTGGCTGCCGGCGGTACTACTGGGCAGGGTGTTCACGCACCGGCTCGATGCAACGGAGGTTGCCCACGACATACTCGCCGTGACACCGGACCTGCTCTTGATCGGGGAAGTCTGCGAGTACGAGGACTACGCGCACTACGCCGACGGGTCGCCGGCGGAGGTGGCGCACCCTGGCTTTGACGATGAGCTGCTCGAGCAGCGCGGTATCCCGGCCGAGCTGATCGGCTCGCACGCGTGGCTGCTCCTGCCGTCCGGCATGCTGGCGAACCTGGACGCGGGCGAGGGCGACCTGATCGGGGTGGGGCTGACCGAAAACGGACTGGTGGTCGAGCGGGTCACAGCGGGTGCGCACACCGCGGTAGCTGAGCGTCTGGCGGCCACCTTCGACGACGAGCCGGTGTACCTCGGCGCCGCGGTATGGACAATCTGCGCCGAGGACCCGACGGTGTTCACCGAGCCACTGGCGCCGCTCTACGAGATCATCGACGACAACGGGCTGACCCGTGACGGTGACTGGCTCGGGCCCGAGGGGTTTGACTTCGACACTTGGCGTTTCGAGCGTGGGTGCACAATGCTGGCCGAGCGCCATGACCTCGACCCGGACGACGCGTTCGCGCTGTACACGTTGGTCAAATTGTTCGAAGAGGTGGCGGCGCTGATCGAGGCTGTCGACGTCGACGAGTCGCCGGCGGAGGCGCTGGGCACCGTGTGGAAGGGCGCGACCGGGGCCGGCGAAACCACAGCCGAACTGCACAACCTCCGCGAATTGGTCGACCTCGTCGGTGAGCTCGGAGTGGTGCTAGCCGATCCGACGCTGGCCGAGCTGCTGGTGGGCGAGACGATCGGTACCGGCCGCGAAGGGGCGCCCGCGCTGGCCTTGTTCGCCGAGATAATCGGACCCAAAGTCCCGCGCGCAGCGCTCGTGGGAGTTCGCTGGTTGCGCGCGGTGGCCTTGGAGCGGGTCGGGGCCGTCGACGCTTGCGAACGCGAATTGCTGGCGGCCGAGTCGATGGATCCCAATTGGCCGTTGGCCTTGTTTGATCTGGCCCGCTTTGCTTCCGATCGCGGCGACGCGGAGCGCGGGTTGGCGCTGCTGCGCCGCGCCGGCGCTGGTCCCGATCATCCGCTGATGCGGGTGCTGGAGCGGCATCGCACCGAGCCGCGTCGGGATATCGGTCGAAACGCACTGTGCTGGTGTGGATCTGGCCGCAAGTACAAGAAGTGCCATCTAGGGCGTGAGCAACAGCCGCTAGCTGAGAGGGTCGGCTGGCTGTATGTGAAGGCTGGTGAGCACGCGGTAGCGAGCGGGTGGACCGAGGCGGTTGCCGAGGTGGCCTGCGAACGCTGCCGCTACGCCGACGACTTTTCCGCCGCGTTGGACGCGGCGCTGGAAGATCCGCTGGTGACGGACGCGGTGCTGTTCGAGGGTGGCGCGTTCGAGGAGTTCGTCGAACTACGCGGGCACCTGCTCCCCGACGACGAGCGACAGCTGGCCGAGCAGTGGTTGGCAGTACATCGGTCGGTGTTCGAGGTCGAGGACGTGCACCGCGGCCACGGCATCACCGTGCGCGACGTGCGCACCGGTGACGTCCATGAAGTAAGTGAGCGAACGGCGAGCCGTCAGCTCAAGCCGGGGCAGCTGATCTGTGCGCGCGTGGTGCCGACGGGGGACACTATGCAGATCTTCGGCGGCATAGAACCGGTTGCCCTGCACGAGCGCGATTCGCTGATCGAGTTGCTTGATACCGAACCCGACCCGGTGACCCTGGTGGCGCAGCTGAGTCGCCGGTTCGCGCCGCCAGAGCTGGTGAACACCGAGGGCGACCTGCTCGCGATGTGCGAAGCCACCGTGCAGGTGAGCGACCCGGCCGGTATCGAGGCCGCGCTCGACGACACCTACGACCGGGTTGAAGATTACGAGCCGCCACAGTGGATCGAGCACGTCACCACCCAGGGCATGCCGCGAGTCCGCGCCTCGCTGGTGTTGGACGGCCCGACCCTGCGGGTGCAGACCAACAGCGAAACCCGGATGGACAGAGTGTTGACCACGCTCGCACGCCTAGACCCGACGATGAACCTGGTCGAGGACTCCCGCCGTCCGATACATGACGTGCGCGAGGCGGCCAAGTTGGCCGGACAGTTGCCCACTTCCGATGAGGGGGATGAGGGGGCACTCGACCCCGACGATCCCGAGGTGGCCGCGATGCTCGACGAGTTCATCCGCGACTACGAGACCAAGTGGCTCGATGAACCTATTCCCGCGCTTAACGGCTGTTCGCCGCGGGAAGCGGCCGATGACCCCACCCGGCGCGGCGACCTGATCAAACTGCTGGACAGCTTTCCCACCGAGGCCCGCCGCGGCACCATGGACGTCAGCCGGCTGCGCGCCGCGCTCGGCCTGTAGCCCAGGCGGCGTCTACACGAAACCTTCGTCGACCAGGATGGCGCCCTTCGAGGTGATCACGTGCGCTTGCCCCGAACCACGGACATCCCGGCACCAGCTCTCGACCTCGAGGAAATCCTCCACCAGCCTGACATCGAAGCCCCCGTTCATGCCCGGCACCGGGAACCACAGGTGCTGGTCCGGCAGCTCATGCAGGATCTCGACCGGCGGGTACCGCAGGACGCGTTGCGGGTCGCGCCCGTCATAGAGCACGCCACGGATGCGGCTGTCGATGACGTCGGCCAGGTGCCAGTTGAGCGCGCGAACATCGCGCGGCGCCAGGGGTGAAGGTGGTGGCTTCAGATAGCGCGTGCGCAGCACCAGCGACTTGCGCTGTTGGGCCGCAACGTCTTTGGGGTGGCCAGCATCGAGATCCCGTTCGCAGCGGACATCGTGGGCGGTGCGGCCCCACGCGTCGGGAAGCGACCGCAGGGCGCCGCGCTCGATGAGTTCGGCGGCGACCTCGTTGGGAGCGCCCTGCCAGGCCGCTTGGTGCAAGACGGTGCACCACGCCGTCCCGCCCGGACGCCACCAGTTGATGTCGACGAGTTCGTCGGGATCGTCGAGCAGGTCGAACACAGTGGACCAGTCGCCCACTTTGGCGGCGTCGGCGAGTTCATGGCCCGCCGCGGCGACGTCGTCGAATACCTGGTCGGGGTCGACGATCCCGCACCAGACGAAGGGTTCATCCGTCTCTTGACGGTGACTCATGGCATTCTCTTTCCCGACCGGTCGGGCCCTGCGCTAGGGATTCTGTCAGCCCCGAGCGGCCAGACACGTCAGTTAAGCGCCGACGCGCCGAGATATCGGCTTGGTCAATTTGGCGAGTCGCAAGCGCGCCTCCCACAAAAGTCTCAACCACAGCTTTAACCTTTCAGGTCATGACGACCCGGGGGTCCTTGCTACTGCCAGAGTCCGAGATTTTGTCGGCGCTGGATTTCGACACCGAGATACCGTGCATCTGCCGGAAGTTCTGCGATGAAGCAGATCACGCGGCGGACTGGTGGATCACCCTGTCGTGCGGCTGCCGGTACCCGTTCTGCCACAAGGCGTTACGGATCTCGCGGATTCGCCTGAAGATTCGCCCACTGACCTGTCACTTGTGCTCCACGCACAATATCGCCATCAGCCGAGTGGTGCGTACGTAACTTGTGCGTTCCTGCGCGAGCAGACGCAAAGTCGTACGCTACGCGCCGTGAAAGTACAAGTTTGCGTCTGCTCGCGGGGATAGCGCTTCCTGCACGAGCTGGACGCGGGACGTGATGCCCAACTTGGCGTACACATGCGTCAGATGCGTCTGCACTGTTCGCGGCGAGATGAACAGCCGCGCCCCAATGTCCTTGTTGCCTAGCCCTTCAGTGGCCAGGCGTGCTACATCGAGTTCCGTCGGCGTCAGCGATCCCCAACCAGTGGTGGGCCGCCGGCGTTCACCGCGGCCCCGTTGCGCGTAGGCGATCGCCTCTTCGGCCGAAAGAGCGAATCCCTCGGCCCATAACGCATCAAAGTCATCCTGCCCCAGGGCTTCCCGCGCCAAACTCGTTACGGCGTCGAAACCGGCTTGATACATCGGAAACCGGATGTGTCCAATCCGCTCCCGAATCCCTTCCGCCGCACCCAGCAGGCGCGCGGCAAATGAAAGGTTCCCCTCATCGGCGGACAGCCGAGCGAGGCATTCCAATGCGTCGTCCACTCGCATATATCCCTGCGTGCGCACGGCAAGCGCAAGGGCGTCATGAACGTCACGCTCGGCCTGCTCCGATTCCCCTTGCCAGAGCGATATACGCTCGTACGGTCAGCGCCATCACTCCGAACCATCCCGGTACTGTCGCAACCGCTTGGTCGGCGTAGCGGCGAGCGGCGTCCAGATCACCACATGCCAATGCGGCCTCGGCGATCGGGCTGACGCTTCGGACGAATATCTCGCGTAGCTGATTAGTGCGCGCAATCGCCGCCTGAGACAACCGCCAGGACTCTTCGGCATCGCCGCCTACGAGCGCTGCCCTGGCGTAGACCCCCAACACCGTGTCCGCGAAGTATCCCCCCATTGCCTCCCCGGCGCTCAGGGCGGATTGCGCTGCCGTTCTAGCGGCTTCCTCCCTGCCTTGGAAGGCACGTATTTCGCAGACGCCGATGTTAGTGAAAACGGACATAGTGGGGTCCGACGCGGCGTCGGCCTCCTCGGCCGCCGAGCAGAGGTTATCGGCGGCGGCGGCAAGATCGCCCTGCATCATCAATGCCATCGCCAACCACGTGCGGCAGTTGCGTGAGAAGAATTTGTCGCCGATTGCGTCGGCGAGTTCGAGGCCCTTCTCTGCGGCCACCCGTCCCCTGGCCGGATCACCGGCCATCGCTGCCGAGGTCGCTTGGTAGGCAAAGATCTGACACAGGCTCCAGCGGTCTCCCGCCGCGCTGGCGAGATCGATCGCCTCGGTGAAGTACGGTTCGGCCACGTCAGGGCTGTAGATCGATACCATCCCGCACGCCATGAGGACCTGGGTAATCAATGCCGGGTCGGCGAGCTTACGCGCGATGCCCAGTGCCTCCTGAGCTTGACCAAGCTCCATGGGATTACCCACCCACGAGGTGAGAATGCATTGCTGGGCCACCGCCCCGACCCACACGGCTGGCGCGATTCCTGAGTGATCCTCGGCTAGTATGGCGGCGAGCCCAGCAAGCGCTTCGTGAGCTCGACCGCCTCGTAACCACAAGGGCCGCAACGACAAGATGAGCCGCAAGGCCATCTCCAGCTCGGCATTCTCCCTGCTCCACGCGAACGCGGCCCGCAAGTTGTCGATCTCGGATTCGGCCCAGCGCAAGAGATCTTCATCGACGGTGTGCCCACGCGATTCCCACTCGGCGGCGACGCCGGTGTAGTGGTCCCGGTGGCGGGTGCGCACCTGGTTGGCCTCGCCGGATTCGCCAAGCTTTTCTTGTGCATACTGGCGCACCGTCTCCAACAGGCGGTAGCGCATACCGGTGGAAGTGTCTGAAGCGACGACGAGTGACTTGTCGACGAGCAGGCTGAGTTGGTCCAGCAGTTGGTAGGTTTCGACGTCAGTGCTGGCGCCGACGGCCTGAGCGGCGTTCAGGTCAAACCCGCCCGGAAAGACCGCCAACCTGCGGAACAACACCTTTTCGGGTTCGGTGAGCAACGCGTGCGACCAATCAACCGAGGCGCGCAACGTCTGCTGCCGCCGCACCGCGGTGCGCGCACCGCCGGTCAACAGTCGGAATCGGTCATGCAGGCTGTCCACGATCTGGCGCGCCGAAAGCGCCCGAACCCGAGCTGCGGCAAGCTCAATCGCCAACGGCATGCCGTCCAGGCGTCGGCAGATCTCTTCTACCAGTGCCGTATTGCCTTGGTCGACAGCAAAATCCGGACGGGACCGCCGAGCGCGATCGGTGAAGAGTTCGACCGCCTCGTCGACAATTGAGAGCGACGGCACGCGCCAGCTCAGTTCTCCGGGCACGCCTAGCGTTTCACGGCTGGTGGTCAAGATGGTCAACTGTGGGCAGGCGGCAAGTAATTCGACCACCATGGTTCCGCAGACATCGAGCAGGTGCTCACAATTGTCGAGGACCAGCAGCATGGTCTTTTCGCCGAAGAACCCCGTCAGCAATTCCATGGTTGAGCGGCCCGGTTGATCGTGCAGCCCCAGCGTGCGCGCGACGGTCACGGGGGCAACAGCGGGATTGGTGATCGGCGCCAAGTCGACATACCAAATCCCATCGCCGAACTGGGTGACGAGCCGCGAGGTGACTTCCACCGCAAGTCGCGTCTTGCCGGCACCGCCGGCGCCGGTCAGGGTGACCAGCCGATTGCCGACAACCAGTTGACCCACCTCAGCCAGTTCGGCTTGGCGCCCAACGAAACTCGTCAACTGTGCAGGAAGGTTGTGCGCCGCCGTCGTTTGTCGCACCCGCAGCGGCGGAAACTCGTTGCGTAGCTCGGGGTGGCACAGCTGCACCACGCGTTCGAGGCGTGGCACACCGCGCAACGGGTAACTGCCCAGTTCGATCAGCCAGACGCCGTCGGGAAGTCGGTCGACGACTATCGCTTCGGTCGTACCCGACAAGACCGTCTGGCCACCGTGGGCCAGGTCGCGGATCCGCGCGGTGCGGTTGATGGTCGGACCGGCGTAGTTGGATTCGTCCCGCAGTTGGATCTCGCCGGTGTGGATGCCGATGCGTAACCGGATGGGACCCAAGTCAGCGCGCTGCAACTCAAGCGCACACGCGGTCGCGTCGGAGGCACGGGTGAAGCCGGCCACGAAGCTATCGCCCTCGCCCTGTTCGAGGGGACGTACTCCGTCGTGCGCCGCGATGGACCGGTTCACGGTCTGGTTGAGCTGGGCCAGCGCGGCGGTCATCCGTTCGGGTTGGGTTTCCCAGAGCCGCGTCGAACCTTCGACGTCAGCCAGAAGCAGCGTCACGGTTCCGGTCGGCAGCAACTCAGTCAAGCCCAATTCGCTCCAGTTCAGCGGTGAAATTTCCGCGTGTTGGCTCATGGTAGCCAGCTTTGCGGCCCGCACCGCATAAAACATCCGCGCAACCGCGCAGATCTGTCGACCGCTTAGCGCGTAGATCTTGGGATCGGTAGCCGCACGCGCGGCCTTGACTGGGTGCGTGAAGAGAGTCGAGACGGTGGCGCTGGTCGCGGTGACGTTGGAAGGCGCAGGTTTCGTGCTGCCGGAGAAGAAGCCCGTCGGGCCGGATGTGCCGTCGGCGCACTGTCAGATCACAGATCACACCTGGGTTGTGGGAAGAGGCGACAACGGCAGTCTGACGAGTTCGGTGACGACCGACTACAGCTGATACTCGGTTCGGTGGATCACCCGACACGGATTTCCGACGGCCACCACGTTCGCCGGAATGTCCCGGGTCACCACGCTGCCCGCGCCGATGACGGAGTTGGCTCCGACCGTCACCCCGGGACACACAATGGCGCCGGCTCCGATCCAGACATTGTCGCCAATCGTGATGGGGGAGGCCGACTCCCACTTCGCCCGTCGGGCTTCGTGGTCGTCGACGGGATGCGCCGCCGTTAGCAGTTGCACTCGGGGCGCGATTTGCACGTCGTCGCCGATGGTGATCGGTGCGCAATCCAGCAGGATGGCGTCGTAGTTGATGAAGCTGTTCGCGCCGATGGTGATGTAGGTGCCGTAGTCACACAGAAAACGGGGGAGAATCTCCGAACCCTCGCCGAGTGAACCGAGCAACTCGTGTAGCACGCGTTGTCTGGTTTCGTCCTCGTCGGCGCGCGTTGCGTTGAAGACTTCGAGGAGTCGCTGGCATTTTCGGCGACTTGCCACGAGATCGGGATCGTTGGCTTGATACAGCGCACCGCTGAGCATTCGGTCGCGTTGACTCGGCATCAGGCTTCGGCTTTCGCGCGGAACGTATCGCGGTAAGCCTGGGGTGCCACACCGGCGACGCGGCGGAACTGCTCCCGGAAGTTGGCGGCAGAGGTGAAACCGACTTGGCGGCCTATGGATTCGACGCTGTCGAAGCCTGACTCTAACAACTCCTGGGCACGGCGGATGCGCACGCCGTTGAGCCACTGCATGGGTGTTTGCCCTGTCTCGCTGTGGAATTGGCGATTGAGCGTCCGCACGCTGGTGGCCGCCTGTCGGGCGATGTCGGCGAGAGTCAATTGGCGGTGTGCGTTGTCGTCGATCCAGGCGAGTAGGCCGTCGAGTCCGGTGTTGGTCCGGCGGCGGTGTCTGACGATGAACTGCGCCTGGCCGCCGGTGCGGTGCAGGGGTGCGACCGCCAGCCTCGCGGCATCGGCGGCGACTGCCGCGCCGTAGTCGTTGGCCACCATGTGCAGACATAGGTCCAGGCCCGCCGAGGCTCCGGCCGAGGTGAGGATCTGGCCTTCGTCGACGTAGAGAACGCCGGGGTCGAGGTTGACGGCGGGGAAGCAGGCGGCGAAATAGTCGGCCGCCATCCAGTGGGTCGTCGCGCGTTTGCCATCCAACACCCCGGTGGCGGCCAGTGTGAAGGCGCCGCTACAGATGGAGGCGATACGGATTCCCTTGTCGTAGGCGGCTTTCAGCGCGACAACAACGTCGTCGCGGACCGGTGTCGTGACGTCATTCCGACCGGGAACGATGATGGTGTCGGCGTTGGGCAGTTCGTCTAGGTCGAAGTCGGTGGCGATCCGGATCGGTCCCGCCGCGACGCTGGGCTCGGCGCCGCACACCCGCACCCGGTAGCCGGGTTCACCGTTGGCCAGCCGGGTGCGGCCGAACGTCTCGATCGCGATGGTCAGGTCGAAGGCGATAACGTCCGGCTCCGCCAGCACGCTCACTCGGTGCACAGTGGCAATATACCGGCGCAACATGGCTATCTGGCCACTGGCCCCGTGGAGTGCTGGCCGACACGATGGTGGCGTGCATGCGCAGATCGTTTTGTATGACGGGTTCGACCCGTTCGATGTCATCGCTCCTTTCGAAGTTCTGGCCGCGGGCAGCGACTGCGTCGGCGACGAACTCGAGGTGACGATGGTGTCGGCGGAAGGCGCGCGGGCCGTGGTCAGCGGCACCCGCGGGCTGACTTTGGCGGCGACGGATCAGCTGGATCCGAGTAAGCCCGGCGCCATCATCGTGCCGGGGGCGAGCGGGCCCACGGTCGGCGATCCCGACGAGGGTGTCGAAACGATCCCCGTGCTGTTGGCCAGGGCCGCACAGACGGAGTTGGCGGCGTTGCTTGCCAAGGGTTTTGACAATCCCGAGTTGATCATGGCCGGGGTTTGCGGTGGTTCGCTGGTGATGGCGATGGCCGGACTGATCGAGGGACGCCACGCGGTCACCCATCACCTCGGCCTCGACGTCCTCGACGCCACCGGGGTGCAGGCCGTCGCGGCACGGGTGGTCGACGACGGCAACCTCGTCACCGCCGGCGGGGTGACATCGGGCCTCGACTTGGCGCTGCATCTGTTGGACCGCTGGTACGGGCCGCGTGTCGCCCACGCCGTCGAGGTGCTGTTCGAATACGAGCGCCGTGGAATCGTCTGGCGCGCAACAGGTCGAGAACCACTGGAGGTATAGATGGCCATCGATGGAAAGTGGGACGTCAAGATCAAGACGCCGATCGGCTCGCTGGCAACGCAATACGCATTCACCGCCGGGCCCGGCGGCCTCGCCGGCACCGCGACCTACAAGGACGAAACGGTTGCGCTGCAGGACCTTACGGCCGACGGGGAGCGGGTGACGTGGCGGCAGTCGGTGAGCAAGCCGATGCGGCTGAACCTGAAGTTCGATGTGGTGGTGGACGGCGACACCATGACCGGGCACTCACGCGCCGGCCGACTGCCTCGATCCGAGGTGACGGGCCGCCGTCGGTCCTAGGGAGCGTGACTTTCGTGCAGCCACATGAAGTCTTCAATTCCGGCAAGCTGCAATATGATTCGCTCTCTTAGCGGCCAGGCCCCTAGCGGCTCTTTCCCAGAGATGATCTCGGGTCGCTCCACGTGGTAGGTGCGCCCCTTCCAGTCGAAGGTGCCTCCACCGGCCGCCGCCAGGTTGCGATACCAGTCGGCCCGGGTGCCATAGGTCAGCGGCACCAGGAACCCGTCGCCGTGGCGGACGGTGCCCAGCGGCGTTTGGTAGACCCGTCCGCTACGACGACCCGTATGGGTAAGCAGGCCGTGCGGCGACAGCGGAGTTCCTGCGACCTTGCTCGTGGTGGAGTTGAACCGCTTGATGAACGTCCGGAATTGGCCCGATCCGATCAGGCGATACCGGTTGGCGCTGAAGAGCCTCAACAGCAGCGCCAGCGACAGGGAGGTCAGCGCAACGGCGAGTCCGAACAGGAGGATCGACCGCTTCAGTGCCATACGCAGAGCGTAGACCGTGGTGAGCAGACGCTAACTTGTACGATTCCGGCCGGAAACGTACAAGTTAGCGTCTGCTCGCGAGGGGACAGCTAGTTGTTGTAGGCGGTGCTGCCGTCGACGGGGTGTGTGGTGCTGATGATCTTGGCGATGCAGTGGTCGCGGTCGTATCCTTGGCTTCGGCACCACGCCAGCGCACCGGCGGGATCTCTGTAGGTGATCGGCACGACGGTAACCCAGAAGTTCGGCGCGGAGAAGGTCGACCAGTCACCCGACCACAGGAGTTTGGCCCCGTATCGCTGTTTGAACGCAAGGAATTCGTCGAGCGCCATCTGGTTGTCCCAGACGACGCCGTTGTCGACGACGCCGGGGCGCTTTGAGCTCAGTTGGGGAACCCAGCGGTCGGCAAGCTGGCTGGCGACGAAAGCGCGGTCGCCGCTTGCCAATTGGCGCAGCTGTTGTTCGGGATCCTGGCTCGCGGTCGTGGTGGGAGTCGACGCGTAGGACGAGCGCGTCGTCGTGGTCCCCGCGGTCGGATATGTCGTGTATTGCGGAGTGGTGTAAGCGACCGTCGGCGACGGCGGGCGCGAGTCGTTGTTGCCGACAAGCACAACGACCACAACGACAATGGCGATCACGAGCGCGGCTGCCAGTCCAATAACAGTGGCTAGCAACGCCGTTCCGGGACGCCCGTCGTCCGCCTGGGGAACGCGAGGGGGAACGGTAGGCGGAACGGGCGCCACGTGGTAGGGCGGATAGCTGGGTGGTGGCATCGTTGGGCGCGGTGCCGATATGGGGCCTGACGGGTAACCGGTCGGCCCCGCGAGCGCGCGCTTTGCGGCGCGCGCCAGACCCCCGGCAGTTGTGTAGCGGTCTTCGGGGTGTTTGGCCATACCGCAGGCGATGACGTCGTCGAGCGCGCGTGGAAGGTAGCCGATGAGGGCGCTGGGCCGTGGCGGTGCGGCCGACATGTGAGCGCCGATGACAAGTTCGAGGCGATCGCTGGGGAAGGGCAGGGAGCCGGTCAACGCCTCGAAGAGAACGCAGGCAAGACCGTAGATGTCGACCGCTGGCGTCGTTGCTTCGTCGCGGAATCGTTCCGGTGCCATGTAGGCCCAGCTGCCCACCGTTTGCCCGGCTTGGGTCAGGTGCGTGTCACCCTTGGCTTCGGCGATACCGAAGTCCACCAGGTACGCAAAATCATCCGCGGTGACGATGATGTTCTGCGGTTTGACGTCACGATGGATCAGCCCTTGCGCGTGGGCGGCGTCCAAGGCGGCAGCGACCTGTCTGATGATGTCGATCGCTCGCTCCGGCTCGAGGGGACCCGCGGCGAGGATGTCGTGCAATGTTTGTCCGCGGACTAAACGCATGTCGATGTAGAGGATGCCGTCGATCTCGCCCCAGTCGTGGATGGGAATGACATGCGGCTCTTGCAGAATTGCCGCCGCGCGGGACTCGCGTAGGAACCGGGTACGAAACTGTTGGTCCTGGGCGTATCGGTCGGCGAGCAGTTTCAGCGCGACAGTTCGGCCTTTGTCGGTGTCATAGGCCTCGTAAACCTCACCCATCCCGCCGCTGCCCAGCAGGCGGCGGATTTGGTATTTACCAAAGCTGCCCCCGACTCGCGAAGCCACGGCACCTCCTGTGCGTTCGCCGGCTCGGCGGAGTCGAACGGGCGACGCGGGCCAAATATACCCATTGTTTGCTATTGAAATACAAGAGTCGGTGGCAACTGACGCTCCGGGCTTGTCCGCTGTTTGCTATGGCTTTGCCGGGTTGGAGGCACAATGCCCGTTCGAATTCGCTAGCGCCGGCGCCATCACCTTTCGCCGCCCGAAACTTGTCAGTGTTGCTGAGTAGGTTGCGGTGCATGTGGGGTGCACTATTCGCGGTATTGCTGATCGCTGCGATCGTCATCAAGTTCTTCTGGTGGATCGTCGGCGCCGCGGCGGTCGTCGGCCTCTTTCACATCGGCCGGTTGATCGCGCTCTGGTACAGCGAACGGTCGGCCGCCTACGCCCGCTATTGGGCCGGCCTGTCCGCCCGCGCCGACCAGCAGCACAAGTGGGTGTTGCGTGGCGACGACCGCGGCATCTACGGATCCGAGGGCGCCGAACTCATGCATCGCCTCTTCCCCGCGCAGAACCAGATCAGACGCCGAACAGGGTGAAGGGCGCGCCGACGCGCTGACTGGTTACGATCGCGCGATGAGCGATCCGATCGGTGGCTGGCGTTTCCGACGGCGCGACATCTTGAAATTCGCCGGCCTGACCCCGGCGGTGATCGCGGCTGGCGCCTTGGTCGACGTGCCCCGCGCGACGGCCAACATCGCGGGAAAGTCCGTCTTCCTCGATGCGGGCCACAGCGGAGTCTTCGACTCGTCACTCAACCGACCGGTCCCCAACGGTCGTGGCGGCGAGAAGCCGTGCAACACCTCGGGCACCGCCACCAACGACGGCTATCCGGAGCACGCGTTCACCTTGGCCGTCGTCCAGTTGGTCGCTGGTGCCCTGCAACAGGCGGGTGTTCAGGTTCAGCAGTCTCGCTATGACGACGGCTCGGTGGGTCCGTGCATCGACGAGCGGGCAGCGGTCGCCAACGCGATGCACCCCGACGCGATCGTCAGCATCCACGCCGACGGTGGCCCGCCCAGCGGTCGCGGATTCCACGTGAACTACTCGAGCCCGCCCATCAATGAAGTTCAGGCGGGCCCTGCGATCCGACTGGCGCACACGATGCGCGATGCTCTGGCCGCGGCTGGTCTGCAACCCGCGAACTACATCGGGTCGAATGGGCTCTATGGCCGCGCCGACCTGGCCGGGTTGAACCTGGCTCAATTTCCCGCGGTTCTCGTCGAACTCGGCAATATGCGAAACGCCGAAGATGCTGCTCTGATCGCCAGCCCCGAGGGCCGGGCACGCTATGCCGATGCGGTCGTTGCGGGCATCACGAACTATCTGAGCCAATAAGGAGTCCACACACCCTCGCGGGCTGACGCATACTGTCGGTTACCGGGAGGAGATGACGGTGTCTTTCGATGACTCGCGCGTGGGCACGACATTCGGCAAGTACAAGATCACCGGCGTCCTCGGAAAAGGGGGAATGGGCGAGGTCTACGAGGCCTACGACAATCAGATCGGCCGAACCGTCGCGCTGAAAATAATCCAGAGTCAGTATGCGAACGACCGCAAATTCCGGACGCGGTTCGAGCGAGAATCGCACGCCGCCGCGACATTGCAGGAACCGCACGTCATACCCATTCACGGATTCGGCGAAATCGACGGCTTCCTGTTTATCGATATGCGACTGGTCCGCGGGCAGGACTTGGAAAGTTTGATCAAGAAGCGGCCGCTCGATCCCGAGCGCGCCGTCGACATCATCGGCCAGATCGCGGCCGCGCTGGACGCCGCGCACGCCGACGGGCTGATTCATCGGGACGTCAAACCGCAAAACATCCTTGTCACACCAGCCGATTTTGCGTATCTGGTCGACTTCGGCCTGGCCGAAACACTGGGCGAAAGCACCCGGCTGACGGCGACGGGTACGCGGATCGGTTCCTGGGCGTACATGGCACCCGAACGGTTCGCCGACAACCGGATTACGCCGTCCGTGGACGTCTACGCGCTGGCCTGTGTGCTGTACGAATCGCTCACCGGACGCCTCCCGTTCCCCAACGAAAGCCAAGAGGCGCTCATCAGGGCCCACCTGCAGTTGCCACCGCCGCGGCCCAGCCTGGTCGATCCGAGGATTCCGCCGGCCTTCAATGACGTGATCGCCCGCGGAATGGCCAAAGAACCCGACGACCGGTACGGAAGCGCGGGCGCACTCGCGCGGGCGGCCGGTCGGGCACTGCGCGGCACGGGACGTGCGACAACCGACCCGCAGGCATACAACGCTCCGCAGGGGTACATAGCGACGGAACACCAGTCTTGGTCCCCGGCAACGTCGTCGCCCCCCGCGCCACCGACGCGCCCGGCGCCCGCACCGCCGACGCGCCCGGCACCTCCGCGGCGTACGCCCATGCCCGCCGCGCCCATGCCGTCCATGAGCCCACCGCCAACGCCCCAGCCGCCAGTGAATTCGAACGAACGGTCCGACGGCCGCGGATCGCGTGGGATGGTTTACGCCGCGATCGCGTTCGCCGCGGCGCTCGTCCTCGGGGCTATCGGCGTGGTCATTGGGCTGCTGATCAACCAGAACTCGACACCGGGTCCGACGGCTGCGCCGTTGAGCCCCACGGGAATTCCGTCACCGTCATGGCCCGAAGAAACCTCGACGCCCAACCTGCCGTCGCCGACTCCGGTGCCGCCGCCACCATCCCGCCCCTCCGCCGCTGCGCAACCGCCGCTCGTCACCGGTCCGGACCAGAGCGCGGGCCACGAAACTTGCGACAACGGCTTTCAACTCAACAGCGCCACCGGGTTTGGGACACGCGGTGGTCGAGGATCACCGCAAACCTCATGCGCCTTCGCGAACAACGTGCTGCTTTCTTACTGGAACACCTACCACAACGCCAGCAACACACCGCGCATGGTTTCAGCGCCGGGCGCAGTCGGTTGTTCCACCGTCCCCGGTGCGATTTGCGATCCAAACAACAGGTCGCAGTTCCTGGTGCAGTGCGTCGGAAGCGACTCGAATCCCTGGATCACCTGCACCGGAGGCAAGGACGCCGTCGTCTACCTGTGGTGACCGCAGTTAAAGTTCGTGCGATTTAAACGAAGCCTCGCACCACCGCACGGGGTACTAGAGCACGATGAACGCTCCGACGAAAACTGCCATCGCCGCAGCAGAACTCGACGAACTACTCAACGGGGACAACCCTCCGCGCGTCGTCGACGTACGAACCCCGGCCGAGTTCGAGACCGCGCACATCCCTGGCTCCCACAACGTGCCGCTCGATGTGCTGCGCAAGCATCGATCCGAAATCTCCGAGCACTTGACCGATGAGGTTGTGCTGCTGTGCAAGTCAGGGCAGCGCTCGTCGCAGGCCGAGGAGTTGCTTCGCGGTGTGGGAATCACCGGAACGCGTGTGCTCGAAAAGGGTTTCAGCGACTGGGAGAACAAGGGGCTGGCGGTCGAACGCGGAAGGCAGCGTTGGGATCTGGAGCGCCAAGTACGAATGGTCGCCGGCTCCATCGTGCTTTCCGCAGTACTGGGCAGCGTTGCGGCGCCGAAGCTCAAGTGGCTTGCCGGCGCGATCGGCGCAGGGCTGACCTTCGCCGCGGTGTCCGACACCTGTGCCATGGGCACGGCATTGTCCAAGCTGCCGTACAACCGTGGGGCCGAGGCCCCGGACGTCCGGACGATCGTCGCGCAGCTGCGCTGACGACGCGACGACGCCGACGACGCTAGCGGCCCGCGTCCGTCAAACCGAGTTGCTCGGCGGCGTCGTACTTGTCGTCGATCAACACAACATTGCGGCCGTGCTTGTCCAGGATCGACGTCGCGACCGACGCTCGGTAGCCGCTGGCGCAATGCACCCAGATCTCCGCGTCGTCGGGTAGCTCATCCCAGCGGCGCGTCAGTTCGTGAATCGGGATGTTGATCGCCTTCAGCACGTGCCCGTCCTGAAATTCGTCGTCGCGACGCACGTCGAGCACGGCTACGTCGTCGCGGCGGATCTCCTCGACGAGCGCGGCGAAATCGGCGACCCGGTAGGAACGCAACGGCGCGTCACCCGCGAGTTGCGCAATGTCACCGGTAGCGGCACCGCGTATCTCGTCGACGCCGATCCGCACGAGTTCCCGTCGAGCGGAATCGATTTGCTCGCCATCATCGCCGATCAGCGTCAACGGCTCGCCCCACGCGTACAACCAGCCGAGATACGTCACGAAGGAGTCGGACAGCTCGAAACCATAGGACCCGCCCAGATGCGCAGCGGCAAAGGCGGTCCGGGAGCGAAGGTCGACCACCCATTCTCCCGCTTCGATACGCCGTCGCAGCTCGGACGGGTCGACCGGCGTCGGCGCCGACAGGTCGACAGGGGCAGGTCCTTCGCGGTTGATCACGCCCATGTGCTCGTAATAGGCCGGGTACTCAGACAGGTTCGCCAACAAGTCTTCGACAAAGGTCTGAATGTCCTGCGTCAGGGCGGGATTGGATTCGCGTTGCTCACCGATGGTCGAGGCCTCTTTGCCGGCCGCAGAGGCGGAGCAGAAGCTACCGAAGCCGTGGGTGGGATACACCTCGGCGTGCGGTGGCAGTTCCTGCGCCAGCCGCCGCACCGAGCGGTATTGCTCGACGGAGAGATCGTGAGCGTGTTCGTCCCCGAGCAGGTCGGTACGTCCCGTCGTGTCGTAAAGCATTGAACCGCCGGTGAACACGCCCACCGCCTGGCCAGAGGCGTCGTTGAGCACGTAGCTGACGTGTTCGCGGGTGTGGCCAGGTGTATGGACGACACGCAGACTGAAACCGCCGGCGTTGATGACGTCGCCGTCGGTGACGCGGCGGGCGGGGTAGCCGACGTCATCGCCTTGCGGGATGACGTATTCCGCGCCGGTGAGCCGGGACAGCTCGAGCCCACCCGTCACATAGTCGTTGTGCAGATGGGTTTCGAGCACGTGGGTGATGCGTTCGGTGCGGTCACCGAGCAGTCCGGTGACGCGGTCGATGTCGCGCTGCGGGTCGATGACGACGACGGCGTCGTTGTCGGCCACCAAGTAGCTGCGGTCGCCAAGGCTGGACGTTTCGATGATTTCTACTCGCACACCGTCACCCGCGCTCTCGGCCAGGCATTGTTGGCGTACCCCTTCGGATTCCACAGTTTCGCAGCCGATTCGGGCTGCATCGTGCCGCTGCTGTCCCAGGCGCGTGCGACGATCTCCACCTCACCGGGCGCCAAATCGGCCACGCAGGACCACATTCGCCACGACCACGGGCTGCGCTGTGGCTGCAGTTCCGCCTGTCGCCAGCTCCGGCCGGCGTCGAGCGAGACGTCGACACGCTCGATGAAACGGCCATCACCGGCAAATGCATAGCCGCGCACCGTCTGACGTCCCGCGGAAACGGAAGTACCGTCTTCGGGCACCAGAATCTCGGAGTTCAGCGCGATCGACGACAACGAGATACCGGCCGACGGGTCGGTGGTCTCCGGATCGGCGTCAGCGGGCAGCACGTGATACGCGTGGGCCTGAAAGTAGTTGTCCGACGGCTTGTCCTGCACGGTGATGCCCGTGACCCATTTGACGCTGCGGGCACCGATGTAGCCGGGGACGACAACCCGCACCGGCCCGCCGTGGACCTCGGGCAGCGGTTCGCCGTTCATCTCCCACGCCAACAGCACCTCGGGCGACAGCGCCTTCGACAACGGGATCGAACTGCCGTACTCCTGCGGCGGCGACGCGAGCTCCGAGACGTCGGGGGCCGTGAACGCGACGTGCCGGCCGTCGGGGTCGGTAACGCCCGCAGCGGCCAACACGTCCGCCAGCCGCGCCCCGCGCCACTTCGCTGTCGAGGTGGCTCCGCCACGCCACGGATCCTCACCCTCGATCTCCTCGATCTCGTTGAACCCTGCTCGTCGGTTGCCCGCGCACTGCAACGTGGCGATCAACGTGTGCGGCCTAAACCGTGAGGTCAACTCGTCATAGGTGAGGGCGAGTTCACGCTCCACCAGCCCGTTGACCGACAATTGCCAGTCCGTGGGCTGGATCTTGGGCACCGGACCGTGGTTGCGGCTGTAGAAGTCGCCGACGGGTGTGATCTCGGCGCGCGCGAGCACGGCCAGCGGCGGTTCCGCGTTGAAGGGTGTCGTTTCGTGGACAACCATGCGGTGTCTGATACCCGCGAGAGGGATTAGCTACGCACTTAGGCTCCGGTTGAGCCGAAAGGTTAGGCGAAGGTGGGCGGCACGGTGTTGGTCAGGGCGGGGTCGGGATCCGTCGACATCGCCAACAAACCCCGCACACACCGCGCGGCCAGCACCCAGTTCGTCGGCTTCTTCATGTCCAGGCCGCCGATCAGTTGCTTGACCATGGTCAGCGTGTCGAAGTAAATCCGTTCGCACACCAGGGTTTCCGCGTCGTCGAAGATGAAGTAGGCGGTCATCCGGACCCGGAATCGACTGCCGGTGGGGGGAATCTTGCCGAGATAGCCGCGGTGGGTTCCCATCAGCCAGAACTCCACGATCACCGCATCGGCGCTGTGCCGCAACGCGATGATCTCGTGGTCCTGATCGGGAAACGCGGTGCGCGTGTAGTTGTAGTAGCCGCGCACCGCCTCATCCCCGTCGTGCACGGTCATCTGCGGGATCAGCTCGTAGTGGGGGTGCGGGAAGGTCGACAGGACGTCATCCCAGTCCTGGCGGACCTCGTCGTGGAAGTGGTCGAGGACGAGCCTCTGCCGGGCGGCCAACACGTCGGCACGCGGAAACGCGGGAATGGTCATGATGAGTCCTAAAGTTGGGGCGGCAGTCTCGACAATAAACCGCGGGGAGCTTCGAAGGTGCTCACAACGGCGCTTCGCGTCCTGAAGCCGGCAGACCGATTGCGCGACCAAGCCCAAGCGCTTGCAGGCTATCTCGGCGCGGGCGACACCCTGCTCGACGTCGGCTGCGGAACGGGACGTCTGTCGCTCTATCTGCGCGACATGTACGGGGCCGACCCGATGGGCATAGACGTCAAGGACTTCCGACAGGTCGAGATTCCGTTCCGCCGGTTCGACGGCACATCGATTCCGTTTCCGGACAACACATTTGATCATGTCGTGGTCAGTGAGGTGCTGCATCACAGCCATGACCCGATGGCCTTGATTGCGGAGTGCCACCGCGTCGCGCGTCGGCGCATCATCGTGTTCGAGGATGTGCCGGACGGGCGGTTCGGCAGGGCGCTGCTGTTGCTGCACGTGGAGGCGTTTGCGCGGTACTACCGCTACCCGTTTCGGCCGGCGCGGGTCGGCGCGCACCGAGCGGCGCTGGAGTGGCTGGGGGAGCGAGCCACTCAGGTCGCCCGCATTCCGCAGCCACCCGAGTGGTTGACCGTGTATCCGCGGGTGTTGTTGGTCTATGACGTCTAGGTCGTGACCGCTTCGATGGTCCAGGCCGGCATGATCGGGGCCCGGGTGAGCCCGTGGTCGCCCTGTCCGATACTGCGCAGCAGCCATTGCACGCGCACGATGCAGCAGCCCATCCGGACCATCGCGAAGATCTCGTACCAACGCAACGCCTGCAGCGGCCGGCCGATCATCTCTTCGTAGCGGCGGATGACGTCCTCGCGGCTGTCGAACCCGGGTAGTTCGGGGTCGGCCTGGATGCCGTGGACCTCCATGGTTTGCTGACGGGTCGCCAGCCACCAGGCGAAGTCGGTTTCGGCGGGGCAGAGGCACGCCTGCTCCCAGTCCAGGACACCGACGATCTGCCCGCTGTCATCGAAGATGGCGTTGGACAACCGGGCGTCTCCCCAGCACACGGTGAGCTCAGGTGGGTCGGGAGGTTGGTGGCGGCGCAGCCAATCGAAGGCGCGGCTGATCACGTCGGGAACCTGGTCGTCGGTGGCCCATTGGATGTACTCCCGCCACCAGGTCAGCTCGGCATCGTTGCCAACGCCGGTGGGACGCTTGAGCCACGGTGCCTCGCTGACCGGAACACGTTGCAGGGCAACGAGTGTGTCGAGGAATGAATCATGCACACGGCGCTGCACCTGGGAGCCTGCGTCGTGCAACCAGCCGCGCAGCGCGTAGGACGTGTCGGAAGGGGTGTGGCCGACGATGCGTGGCATCACCAGGAAGCTCGAACCGAGCCACGAAGTGTCGGGTTCGTAGTGGGTTGGTGAAGGGGTGGCGATCCCGTGCCGGCTCAACAACTGATGGGTTCGGGTCTGGCTGTCTAAGTCGTATTCCGCGTAGATCCCGCCTCCCGCCGGCGGGATCCGTACCACGAATTCCCGCGTGTCACCCGCCTGTGCGACGGCGAACAGCAGACTGGTGCTCGACCATCCCGCCGCCCGGTTGGCGGGCCGCAACTCGCCGACGTCGGCCGTCCTGCCGAACTTGTGCTCAAACCAGCGGGCTAATCCGGCGCGCGTGGCGGCCAGGTCACGTTGGCCGAGGGACAGTCCCGCCATAGGTGAAGATTTACATATTGAGTCCGGGATGTAAATAGCAATTGCCTTACATCAGACCTGCAGCCTGTAAAGTACTCCCTTATGATCAAGGCGCTCTCATTCGGAGCCATCGAGGACACGACCAAACCATTGGCCGTCCTCGTGCACGGGTTCCCCGACACCCCGCACACGTGGCGCCACCTGGGTCCCGTCCTCGCCGACCGCGGCTATCGGGTGGTGGCGCCGTGGCTACCTGGGTATGACGCGCCGGTGTCGGGACCCATCGACACCGGCACCTACGTGCGACATGTCTTGGCGGTGCGTCGCGCTTATCGGGGCGACAAACGGGGTGTGCTGATCGGTCACGACTGGGGCGCCTATGCCTCATACGGCGCCGTAGGAACTGATCCAAATGCGTTCTCCCGCTTGGTAACTATTGCCGTACCGCCGCCAGCCGTGTTGGCCGACGCGATGTTCAACTATGCCCAGATCAAGCGATCTTTCTACATCTGGTTCATCCAGCAGGTCGGCCTCGCCGAGACCGCCCTGCTGCAACCGGGCTTCTGGGAATCGCTGTGGGCCGACTGGTCGCCCGGCTACGATGCGACACAAGATATTCTGTGGCTGCGCGAGCACGTGACCGCCGAAACCATCAGCGGTGTCATCAACCCGTATCGCGCCACATTCAATCCCGAATTTGCGGATCCGGCGTCGGAAAAGGAAGCCGCGGCAACGTTTTCACCGCCGACCATACCCACCCTGTATCTGCACGGAACCACTGACGGCGGGCTCGGCGCCGAACTCCTGGGCGGAGTGCCGGATCACCTGCCAACGCCGGGCTCGGCATTCGACTTGATCGACGGTGTGGGGCATTTCCTGCACCTGGAGAAACCCGACCTGATCGCCGAGCGGATCTGCTCGTGGCTGGCTGACCCGGTGGAGCGGCTAAGCCGAGCGTGATGTACGTAGTGGGTCAATCCCAGCGGCATAACGCAATTCGGCCAGGAACCGATCGCGGTCGCCACCGGCAATGAGGTAATGGCACACGGCCACCCGCACCACGGTCGCCGCGGCCAGGTCGGCATTCTCGCCGGGGATCAGCCGAACGATGCGCTCGTGCAGGATGGGCATGACCCGCTTCATCTGCGCGAGAACGTGTTCGGGTTCGGTGTCAGCCAAGAACCCCAGCGAGTAGGTGTGCTGGAAGTCGACGACGAATTGCAAAGCCGCATCGAGCCTTTCGGGCCCCCGTAGACCGGCGACGGCCTGCGCCATGCCGGCGTCGAAGATGTCCTGCTCGTAAAGTCCGAATGCGGCGAGCAACTCCTCCTTGGAGGGGAAGTACCGGTAAAGAGTGGGCCGGGACACCTTGGCCTCGGCGGCCACCTCGGACAACATCAACCGCTTGCGTCCGCTGCGCGCGAGCACCACGAAGGTGGCGGCCAGGATCCGCCGCCGGGTCGACGACTCGGCGTTGGGAGGCACTCGGGCGGGCATTACTGTACTTTACATCTATACCGTCAAATGTCACACTGCTAGGCATTACAAATCGGCTGTGAACCGTCAGGCGAGGGGGCGATTGCTTGCTGTCCACCAATTACGGCGGTCTCGTTCCCGAAGACGAACTGTTGACGCATCAGATCATCGACACCTTTGCCACCGTCAGCCAATCGGACCCGTCTTGGACCGAGAAGATCTGGACCACCGCCCACGCGCGCGACAACTCCTTGCAGTTGTGCCTCGGCGTCGGCAAGTACACGAACCGGGGAGTGTTCGACGGCGCCGCGGGCGTGTGCCGGGGCACCGAGCAGTGGACCGTGCGGGCGGGCCGACGACTGTCATCGAACCCGTCGGCCACCGACGTCGGACCCATCCACTACAGCGTCATCGAACCGTTGCGGGCCGTCCGGGTCGCACTGGACAAGACCGAGCATGGCCCCATCGCATTCGACGTCACCCTGCGCGGCAGCTTCGACGCCGCGCTCGAGGACCCGTGGCCGGACCGCAGCCCCGATGGGTACCGGGTCACCCATAACGTGTTGCGCTATCACCAGATTGGTGTGGCGTCAGGCTGGGTGGAACTCGACGGCGTCCGCACCGAGGTGAAGCCCGATGAGTGGATCTGCGTTCGTGACCACTCCTGGGGGCTGCGGCCCGGCGTCGGGAAGCCGATTCCCGGCCTGCCGAGGGGCGGTCGACGCATCGCGCAGATGTTCATGACCTGGTGCCCCATGACGCTGACGCGTCCGGACGGATCCGCGTACTCGCTGTTCGTCTTCTTCCAACAGGAAAGGGGTGAGGGCTTCGAATCCACCCGCTACCAAGCCGAACAACAGAACGACGACGGCACCTCCTACCGATTCGCTGCCGTCGAGCAAGACTTACATTTCGACGACGCCAACCGGCGCTTCACCCACGGAACCATCACGCTGACCGAATCCGATGGCAGCAAGCGGCCTTTGACGATCACCGCAGCCGGACCGACCGGCTTCCACCTCGGTACTGCGGGCTATTACGGCTGGAACGACTGGATCTACGGCCAGTGGGTTGGCGAGCTCAAGGTGGAGGGTAATCACGTGACGAATTGCGACCGGCCCGAGGTCGCTCGCCAGGTGCATCAACTGCGGGATCTGCTGGTGCGCGTGGAGGATCCGGTCGGCGGCGGCACCGGGCTGGGTAACGCCGAGACCTTCGCGATGGGGGCGATTCCCGAACGCGGCCTCACCGCGGAAAACTCGTTCCTCTAGTAGGCCCCTCTAGCTGCCGAGCAGACGCAAAGTTGTATGGAATTGCCGTTCTGCGTACGAGTTTGCGTCTGCTCGCGAGGAAGCGGGACAGCCCGCTACCAGGCGACGGGGAGGCGCTTGATGCCGTGAATGAACTGCGACAGCAGACGGGCCGGCTTGTCGATCGCGACGATGTCGGGCATTTCGCGCCGCAGCTCGTCGAACACCACCCTGATCTCGCGGCGCGCCAGGTTCGCGCCCAGGCAGAAATGGGCCCCGCCGCCGCCGAAGCCGACGTGCGGATTGGGGTCGCGCGCCAGGTCAAAAGCCCAGGGATTGTCGAACTTTGACTCGTCGCGGTTGGCCGAGTTGTACCACAGCGTGACCTTGTCACCCTTGGCCATCTGGACGCCGCGCATCTCGATGTCGCGGGTGAGGGTGCGCCGCATGTAGACCACGGGGGACGCCCACCGCACGATCTCCTCGACCGCCGTCGGCGCCAACGCCTCGTAGTCCGACCACCACTTCTGCCGCTCTTCCGGATACTGCGACAGGGCCAGGACCCCGTGGCTGATCGCATTGCGCGTCGTCTCGTTGCCCGCCACCACGAGCAGGATGAAGAACGTCGCGATCTCCGACGACGCCAGGCGTTCTCCATCGACCTCGGCCTCCACCAGGCTGGTGGTCAGATCGTCGTGATGGTTGACACTAGAGCCTCTGTGGTCGTCGGCCAGCGCGGCGGCATAAGCGCCGATATCCATCGACACCTTGAAGAACTCCTCGAAATCCGTCGCCAGATCGGGGTCGCCGAAGCCGAGAATCACGTTGGTCCAATGGAATACCTTTTGATGGTCCTCTTCGGGGATGCCCATCATGTCGCAGATGATCTGCAAGGGCAGCGGGCCGGCGAGCTCGCTGACCAGATCGGCCTGCCGGTCCGGGTGGTTGGCTTTCATCGCCGCCACCAACCGATGCGCGCGATCGCGCACCGACTCCTCGATGCGGGCCACCACCCGCGGCGTGAACGCCCGGCTGACGATCGAGCGCAGCCGCTGATGGCGGGGATCGTCCATCACGATCATCGAGCCGAAATACTCGGCCAGCTCCGGGGTCTGGTCGCTGATCACGATGTTGGGGCTGGAACTGAAAATCTCGGGATGCCGGCTGGCGTAGTGCACGTCGTCGTGCATGGTCAGCGCCCAATGCCCGTTTCCGCCGACAAAGCCCTCCATTTCGATGGCGGGCCAGAACGAAATAGGCGCCTCACGCCGCAAGGTGGCGAAGGCGCCGTCACGAAAGTCGTCGTTGCGTGCCCAAAAATCCAATGATCCGAGGTCGATCTCGCTGAGCGGGACCTCTGGCGGGGGGACGCCGTTCTCCCGGGTCGGAATGCTGGTCTTGAGGTCCGTCATGAGTGCGTACAGATGGTTCGTCCGGGCGTTCCGGTGGAATGCGCGTCGTTCACCAGGGTGCCGTCAAGCAGGATCCGGCACGCGATGGTGCCTTGGCCCTGCGCGCTGAGCACATACTGCTGCGCCCAGAAGCCTTGCAGCTCAGTCGACCACGGCAAGGGCACGTTCGCCAACTTCGTCTGACCGTTGCGGGTCTGGTAGGTGATGTATTCGGCCATGCCGCCGCCGCTCACCTCATAACGAACCTTCGGCGGGTCGGGTATGGCGCTTGCTGCACCGCACGTGCCGACAAAGCCGATTCCGAGAGCCAACAGCATCGCGGGTGTCAACAATCGAGTCGTCATGGTTTCCCATCGTGTCACCACGCACCGCGCCGCACCAGAGGCTTTGCGGGCCCTGTTCCTTAGAAGTCCAAGTCCTCACCGAAAGCGAAATTCGGGTGCGCCTAGGGTGGAACCCGAACCGGATGTGCGGAGGTGCTGATGTCGGAACACGGCTCGAGGCGAGGCTCCAAGCGGGTAGTCGTGTGGGGCACCGGATTCGTGGGAAAGATGGTGATCCCCGAGATCCTCAAGCACCCGCTGTTCGAATTGGTCGGAGTCGGCGTCAGCAACCCGGACAAGGTGGGCCGCGACGTCGCCGACATCTGCGGGCTCCCCGAACCGGTGGGCATCACGGCCACCGACGACGTCGACGCGCTGATCGCGCTCAAGCCCGACGCCCTGGTGCACTACGGCCCGACGGCGATGCACGCCAAGGACAACATCCTGCTCATCACCCGCTTCCTGCGGGCCGGCATCGACGTGTGCTCGACCGCGATGACGCCCTGGATCTGGCCGACCATGCACCTCAACCCACCGAACTGGATCACGCCGATCACCGAGGCGTGCGAACTCGGCGAGGCGTCCTGCTTCACCACCGGCATCGACCCGGGCTTCGCCAACGACCTTTTCCCGATGACGCTGATGGGTCTGTGCTCCGAAGTGCGCAAAGTTCGGGCCTCGGAATTGCTGGACTACACCAATTACGAAGGCGACTACGAAAAGGAGATGGGCATCGGGCGCGAACCCGAGTACAGCCCGATGCTGGAAAACAGCGACGTGCTGATCTTCGCGTGGGGCGCCACCGTGCCGATGATCGCCCACGCCGCCGGCATCATGCTCGACGAGATGACCACCACCTGGGAAAAATGGGTGACTCCGACCGACCGCAAGTCGGCGAAGGGCGTCATCAAGGCCGGCCAGGTCGCCGCCGTCCGATTCACCATCAACGGCATCTATCAGGGTGAGACGCGCATCCAACTCGAGCACGTCAACCGCATTGGGCTCGACGCCGCTCCGGACTGGCCGACGGGTCACGACAACGACGTCTATCGGGTCGACATCGAAGGGACGCCGAGCATCTTTCAGGAGACCGCGTTCCGCTTCACCGACGGCTCGGGCCGGGATGCGGCGGCCGCGGGATGCTTGGCGACCGGCCTGCGGGCGCTGAACGCCGTCCCGGCGGTCAACGACTTGCCACCGGGCTGGGTCACCGCGTTGGACCTGCCGCTGATCCCCGGCGCGGGCACGATCCGCTGACCGAAACACGGGGGATGGGGCAGATGGCAGAAAGACCAAGGCCCGCGCTGGGGTTGTCGATCGGCGCCACCAACCTGGCGGTGGTGACGCCCGATCACGCCATCACCCGCAAACCCGTGCTGACGCTGTACCGGCAGCGGCCGCCGGAAGTCGGAATCCCTTCGGAAAACCCGAGATTGGACGAACCGGGGTTGGTGCTGACCGACTTCGTGGACCGAGTGGGGGAGCCCGCCGGAATCGTGGCGGCCGACGGTTCGACGCATCGCAGCGAGGCCTTGGTTGCCGACGGATTGCGTGCGCTGGCTTATACGGCGACGGGCGGGCGCCCCATGCCCGACCACATCACCGTGTCCTATCCCGCGCACTGGGGATCGGCGGCGGTGGACGCGTTGGGTCGCGCTTTGAGCCGGGTGTCGGAATGGTCGAACCGGACGAACCCGCTGGTACTGATCCCTGACGCCGCCGCGGTGCTGTTCGCCGTCCGGACCCAACCGGGCATCGCCGCCAGCGGCACGATCGCGGTGTGCGACTTCGGTGGCAGTGGAACGAGCCTCACCTTGATCGACGCCGCCAGCGAGTATCGACCGGTCGCACCGACGGTGCGCCATCACGGATTTTCCGGCGACATGATCGATCAGCTGTTGCTGACCTACGTCATGTCCGAACTGCCCAGCACCGGCGGACTCGACCCGGACAGCATATCGGCGATCGGCTCGCTGGCCCGGCTGCGCGGACAGTGCCGCATTGCGAAGGAGCGGCTCTCGGCGACGACCTTCACCTCGTTGGCCGATGGGCTGCCGCACGGCGAGATACGGCTCTCTAGAGACGATTTCGAGGAAACCATCCGCGAGCCATTGGACGGTTTTGTGCGGGTGCTAGAACAAACGTTGAGCCGCAGCGGAATTCCGGGCCTGGCCGGGATCATCGCGGTCGGCGGCGGCGCCAACATTCCGGCGGTAACCACCACGCTGTCGGGACACTTTGGCGTGCCGATCATTTCGACGCCGCGCCCGCAACTCGTCGCCGCCATCGGTGGGGCGTTGCGGGGCGCGCATGGGCCGGCAGACGACGGCCGAGCCGTGCCGCTGCCGCCCGCCCCGGCCGCTCCGACGGAGACGGAGACGGAGACGGCGCCGCTTGCGCAAGAACCGGCCGACGAACCGTCCGAAGCCGATTCAAATGCCGCGCCGGAGCCGAGGTCTCGAACCATGCGTTGGTATCGGCGCCGACCGCAAACGGGGTCCGGCCAGATCGGACCGAACCCCGGCGGCGCTGCCAGCTAACTGGCGGCTTGTTTGCTTTCTTTTGACCCTTGGTCGGAACCCTGCGGCGTGTACTCAGATTCCTCGATGACCTTCTTGTTGAAGGCCTTGTCTTCTTCGATCTGCTCTTCCATCGACTTGCTCTGCTTTTCGCGCTCGCGGTCTTCGGCCGCCTCACCGCGAGTTTTGTCACCTTCGGACGCGGTGGTCGAATCCTCACCAGTCACGTTCCTGGCCTTCTTGGTGTGGTCCTCGGAATCGTCGTCGCGGGGTTTCTGGTCACCGGCGTCACCGGAGTCGCCCGAATCGGCGGAGTCGCCGGAGTCGTTTTTGGCCTTGTTCGCCGGTGAATCCTCGTCGTCGGCGAATTTGGGATTGCCGTCGTCGTCGAGCCAGTCGTTCACCGCGGTACCGGATATCGCGCCGCCGCTGCCCGGCACGACCAGCGTCGGACGGTCCTCGTAGGACTTCATCATCTCGGCGGCCTTTTCCTTGGCGTCCTCGTCTGGTTCCGGCTTTTCCTTGAGCGTGCCGTCGCTCGGCTTGTCGTCGCGTGCTCGGTCGTCAGTGTCTTCGCTGGCCGGTCCCTGCCCGTGGTCCTCAGCCTGCGCCGTGTCCTGGTTGGTCATTACCGTCTCGCCCCCTGTGATGTGCGAATTAGTTGTGGTCGACCCTGTGATCAGGGTTACCCACTGGGGCGTCGGGTCGAAACAGCTCACCCAGTTCGCTGCTTGACCAGCACCAATGAGGCCAGAGGAATCTGCGTCGGTTCGGGTGACCGCGCCAACCGCTCGGCCAGCGCGGCTTCCAATTGCTGAATGAATTCCGACCCGCGCGGATCGTTGACGCCGCCGTCGAGCCCTACGCGCAGGCTGGGAAAGATAGCTGCGCGCGCGAACGCCGCCCACTGCGCCCCGAAATTCTCCGCGTCCCCATCCTTTTGGAATCGGGTCCAAAAGCGGTCCTCGGCGTTGAACACCTCGAGCTGCTCGATAACCAGGCCCTCGAAGCGTCCCTTCGGTTGGAACGGCGCGCGCATGTCTTCCTCGCTGCGCGCAAACACGGGAACCGCCATGCGCCGTACCTCTTCGTGACGCAACAGTCCGTCATGCACCAAATCGTGGAGTGCCGTCATGAACGCCTCGTTGAACCGGCGGTACCCGAATTCGTGGTTCTCGTCCAGAGCCATCGTCAAGATGACCAGCTTTCCGCCTGGGCACAGTTCGCGTCCGCGAAATGCCAGAAAGTCCTGCCAGTCCGTCGCGGCCTGCGCGGCGTAGGCCTGGCGCGCCCTCTTGTCGCTGCTGTAGGCGACTTGGATGTGGTCGGGCAGTGGAGCGGGAAGCCGACTGAGCCACTGGATGGCCCACGAGCTCCAGCCGAGGTTGACGGTCTTGGTCGGCAGGATCTGGGTGTAGAACGACCGCCCGATTGCGGAGGTGAACGTCGCCGTGTCGTGCTGCAGATAGCTGTCCGGGTCATCGGTCACGGTCCGAAACAGCGCGGTGAAATCGTTGTCCGCGACGTCGGTGTGCGTGACCAGGATCGCGTGATCGTGGCGGGTGCGCCGACGCAGCACCTGGATCGCGGTGGAAAGAGGCAGCAGCGAGTTGTAACCGGTGGCGGCGCCATAGTCGGCGATGACGATCGGCGACGGGGGCGCCGGCAGCGGAATCTCGGCCGCGACGCGTTCGAAAAGCTTTACGGCGGGCAACAATCCGGCCGCTTGTAGGCGCGACGACGCCGTGTACGTCGCGCTCTCCATCGGTTCGGGTCGGACGACGGGCATGGATTCGGGGAGTCGGATCTCGGACACCATGTCAGTTGGAGGTTGGGAATCTGACGCCGGTTAGCCGCTCGGAGAGTTCCCAAAGTCGTTGGTTGTCAGCGTCATTGCGGGCTTGTGCGGGTACCTTGGCCTCGGTGACGCCGCCGCCGGCGGCCTCGTAGAAACCCCTGGGCCCGTAGAACGCGCCGCCTTCGGCCTGCGGCGTGGCCGCCGCGTAGAGCGCGGGCAGGATTCCTTCGTCGATCTCCTGCCACAGGAACGGTGTGAACCGCCACGACGCCTTGTAGAAACGCTCCATCAACGCGGGCTTGTCGCGGCCGTGCGACGGACCGCTGATCTGCAGATTGGTCTTGGTCAGGCCGGGGTGCGCGGCGTTGGACACGATGCCCCAGCCGCCGGCGCGGCTGCGCTTGTCCAGTTCGCGCGCGAACATCAACACCGCCACCTTCGACTGACTGTAGGCCGCCATCGCGTTGTACGACTTCTCGAATTGCGGGTCGTCGAAGTTGATCCGGCCGCGGCGGGCGGCGAGGCTGCTCAGCGAAACCACCCGTGCGCGCTGGGCGGCGCGCAGCAGCGGCAGCGCGTGTCCGGTCAGCGCGAAGTGTCCCAGATGGTTACTGCCGAACTGCAATTCGAAGCCGTCGGCCGTGGTGTCGCGGGTGGGCGGCGTCATCACTCCGGCGTTGTTGATGAGGATGTCGATCGGGCGTCCCTCGGCATTGAGTTGTTCGCCCAGGGCGGCGACGGAGGCCAGCGACGACAAGTCGAGGTTCTTGATGGTCAGCTTGGCATCGGGGACGGACTTGCGAATTTCCTCGATCGCGGCCTCACCTTTGGCCCGGTTGCGGATCGCCATCACCACATCCGCACCGGCCGCCGACAGGCGTCGGGCAAGTCCGAAGCCCAGGCCGCTGTTGGCGCCGGTGATGACTACCAACTTGCCCGACAGATCAGGCACGGTGGCGATGAGATCGTTGGCCATGCTTATCCCTCCTCTTGCCGGTGGTGCCCTACATAGTGTGCGCTCTAATTGGCATGCGCGTCGGTTTGGAGACACTGCGACAGCGCCTCCCCGGCCGGTTACCGGGCTGGGCGGCGTCGTCGATGTGCGGGACGTTACCGACCCTCGCCTTTCCGGCTCCATCGTGGTGGTGGTTGGGCTGGGTGGGGCTGGTCCCGCTGCTGTTGGTGGTGCGGGCGGCGCCGTCGTCACGGTCGGGTGCGGTGCGGTGCTGGTGGGGTATGGGCGCGTTCGTGGTGGTCAACCAGTACTGGTTGCTGGGCAGCGTCGGTCCGTTCCTGCTGTTGCTGGGCTTAGGGCTGGGTGCGCTGTGGCTGCCGTGTGGTTGGGCCGCGCACCGATTGTTGGCGGCGCCGGTCAGCGTTGGGCGCACGGTGGCCGCCGTTGCGGTGGTGCCCAGCGCGTGGGTTTCGGCCGAGGCGGTGCGATCGCTGCCGTCGTTGGGCGGGCCCTGGGGGGCGTTGGGCGCGTCGCAGTGGAACCAGCCCGTCACGCTGGCGTCGGCCGCCGTTGGGGGAGTGTGGCTGACGAGTTTTCTGCTGGCAGCGGCCAATACCGCTTTGGCCGGGGTGATCCTGCACCGGCGCGCTGCCGTTCGGCTGGCCCTGGTCGGATGTGCGGCGGTGTGCGCGGCCGTCGGTCCGGCCTGGTACTTGCTGGGGCCCGCTGCGTCGCCCGGTCCGACGGTGCGCGTCGCGCTGGTACAGGTTGGCGATATCGCCGATGCCGCGGCGCGTCAGCAGGCCGCCGAATCGATCACCGCGACGTTGGTCGGTCAGCCGGTGGACCTGGTGGTGTGGGGTGAAAGCAGTGTCGGGCTGGACCTGCTCAGCCACCCGGATGTCGTCGCTCGCCTGGCCGAATTGTCGCGTCGGGTGGGCGCCGATCTGTTGGTCAACGTCGACGCGGCGGCGCCCGGTGGCGGCATCTACAAGTCGGCGGTGCTCCTGGACGCGGGCGGGGTGGTCGGCAGCTACCGCAAGACGCGGCTGGTGCCGTTCGGTGAGTACGTGCCGTTGCGGTCGTTGTTCGGGTGGGTCACCCGGCACAGCAAGGCGGCCGGGACGGACCGCCAGCGTGGCACCGGGCAGGTGGTGTTGCATGTCGGCGAGCTCGCGATCGGGCCGTTGGTCAGCTACGAGCTGACCTTCTCCGATCTGGCGCGCCGCGAGGGACAGCTGGGGGCGCAGCTGCTGGTGTATCAGAGTGCGACCTCGTCGTTTCAAGGGACTTGGGCGCAGCCGCAGTTGGCCGCCCAGGCCGCGGTGCGTGCCGTCGAGGTGGGCCGCCCGGTGGTGCATGTGGGGTTGTCCGGTGACAGCTCGGCCTTCGATGCGCGCGGCCGCCTGCTGGCGTGGTGTGGTTCGGACTGGCGGGGTGTCACCGTCGTCGAGGTCCCCATTGCTTCGGATGGGGCTTCGCATGCGGACGCCACGCCCTATCAGAGGTGGGGCGAGTGGGTGCCGGTGACCGCGGTGGTGATCTTGATTTGTTTTGCTGCGTACGGGCTGTTCTTGCGTCGACCTGCGTGACACACTGCCTGGATGAGTAGCAGAGCAGTCGCCAGGACCTCGCTGACGCTGGCCATCGTGACGCTGGTGATTTCGGTGATCGGCTTCATCATCGCCTTGGTGGCCAACGCGTTCTTTCTCGACGACTTCGACGCCTACGGTGAGGTGGCGGTCCCGGGTTCTGGCACCGTGCATCTGCCCGCCGGCGAGGTCAACGTCAGCCTGCACGCCTTGGTGGTCGGTGGCGGCGACGGGGGTCTGCCCGTTCCGCCGCTCAGTCTCGAGATCACCCCACCGTCAAGTGCGCCCAAAGTGGAGATCGCCGAAAGTATCGGCTCCTCAACGACGATCAACAACGACGCACACATTCGAGTCTTCAAGGTCCAGGTCTTCGAAGAGGGCGACTACCAGGTGACGACCGAGGGTCAGACCGGGGGATACATCAACCCGCGACTGGCCTTCGGTCACTCGAGTTCCTACGACTATCTGGTGTGGGTGTTCGTCACGATGTTCGTCATTGGCCTGGTCTGGTTGGTGCTGTCGATCAGTTGGCTGGCCCGGGCGCGACGTCCGGTCACCGTGTCACCGTATGGGTATGGCAGCGGCTATCCGCAGTACCCGGGGGTGTCGTCGACACCGCATGGCGCGTACGAACCCACCGGTCAGGGCATTCAGGTCGAACGGTTGAAAACCATTGCGGCGCTGCGGAACTCCGGCGCTCTGACCGAAGAGGAGTACCGGGCCGAGGAGCGCCGGATCCTGGGCGGCTACTGAGCTGTTTCCGCGCGAGCGCGCGCAAATGCACGCGACACGCCGGTGACTCCTGGCATTTTGCGCGCGCTCGCGGGAGAAGGTTCAGTGCCCGCGGGCTACCCATTCCTCGTAGTGGACGATCTCGTCGCCGACGGTCGTGCTGTCGCCGTGCCCGGTATGCACGATGGTCTCGCCGGGCAACTTGCCGAGCCGTTCCGATATCGAGTGCAGGATCGTCGGAAAGTCCGAGTAGGAGCGCCCGGTCGCGCCCGGTCCGCCGGAGAACAGGGTGTCACCGCTGAACACCACCTTCAGCTCCGGGGCATACCAGCACACCGAACCCGGGGAGTGGCCCGGCGTGTGCAGCGCCCGCAGCTCGGTGCCCGCCACCCGCAATGTCTCATCGTCGGCAACAGCGCGGAAGTCCTTGTCCGGGTGGGTCATCCGCCACAACACGTCATCGCCAGGGTGTAGCAGTACGGGCGCGTCGAGCGTCACACCGAGTTCTGGCGCCACCGTGACGTGGTCGTTGTGGCCGTGCGTGCACACCACCGCCACCACATTGCGGCCGCCGACGGCGTCAATGATGGGCTGGGCCGAGTGGGCGGCGTCGAACACCACCACGTCGGAGTCGTCGCCGACCAGCCAGATGTTGTTGTCGACTTCCCAACTGCCACCGTCGAGTTCGAAGGTGCCGTGGGTGACGACGCGATCGATGCGGGCCACTAGAGGATCACCACCGAGCGCAGCACCTTGCCCTCGTGCATCTTGTGGAATGCCTCTTCGACGTCGCCGAGGCCGATCCGTTCCGAGACGAACTTGTCCAGCGGAAGTCGGCCCTGCAGATACAGGTCGATAAGGGTGGGGAAGTCCCGCTCCGGCAGGCAGTCGCCGTACCAGGACGACTTCAGCGAGCCGCCGCGGGAGAAGAAGTCCACCAGCGGCATCTCCAGGCGCATGTCGGGCGTCGGAACGCCCACCAGCACAACGGTTCCGGCGAGGTCACGGGCGTAGAAGGCCTGCTTCCAGGTCTCGGGGCGGCCGACGGCGTCGATCACCACGTCGGTGCCGAAGCCGTCGGTGAGGTCCTGGATGGTCTCGACGACGTCTAGGTCGCGGGCGTTGATGGTGTGGGTGGCGCCGAACTTGCGGGCCCAGTCGAGCTTGGTGTTGTCGGTGTCGACGGCGATGATCTTCTTCGCCCCCACCAGTGCGGCGCCGGCGATGGCGGCGTCGCCCACCCCGCCGCAGCCGATGACCGCCACCGTGTCGTCGCGAGTGACGCCGCCGGTGTTGATCGCCGCGCCGATGCCGGCCATGACGCCGCAACCGAGCAGCCCGGCCACGGCGGGGTCGGCCTCGTCGTTGACCTTGGTGCATTGACCCGCGGCCACCAGCGTCTTGTCGGCGAAGGCGCCGATGCCCAAGGCCGGCGTGAGTTCGGTGCCGTCGGTCAACGTCATCTTCTGTTCGGCGTTGAAAGTGCTGAAGCAGAGGCTCGGTCGGCCGCGCTTGCAGGCGCGGCATTGGCCGCACACCGCGCGCCAGTTGAGGATGACGAAGTCGCCCGGTTCCACGCTGGTGACTCCCGGGCCGACGGCTTCGACCCTGCCCGCGGCCTCATGGCCGAGCAGGAAGGGGTACTCGTCGTTGATGCCGCCCTCGCGGTAGGTCAGGTCCGTATGACAGACGCCGCACGCGATGATGTCGACGACTGCCTCGCCGGGCCCCGGGTCCGGTATGACGATGTCTACCAGTTCGACGGGTTCGCCCTTTTTCCGTGAAATCACACCGCGCACTGTCTGACTCATGGCGTCTAACTTACGGTGTGAAGCAGAGACGAGGAGCGGCGCATGGCTACAGCATCCGGAACATCCGAGACCGTCGAAGACTTCAGCGAACGAATAGTTGGCGCTATCGACAACGCCAGCCTGGCGCTTCTGCTGAGCGTCGGACATCAGACCGGCCTTCTGGATGCGATGGCAGACCTGCCGCCTTCCACCAGTGCCGAAATCGCCGCCGCCGCCGACCTCAACGAGCGCTATGTCCGGGAGTGGCTGGGCGGCATGACAGCTGGGCGGGTTATCGAGTACGACCCCGAGACCGCCACCTACTCGTTGCCCGCCCACCGCGCCGCGGTGCTGACCCGAGCGGCCGGGCCCGACAACCTCGCGGCGATAGCGCAATTCATGCCACTGCTCAGCGGTGTCGAACAAAAGATCGTCGACTGCTTCCGTGCCGGGGGTGGACTGCCCTACAGCGAATACCCCCGCTTTCACAAGTTGATGGCGGAGACGAGTGGCGCGGTTTTCGACGCCGCGCTCATCGACGTCGTGTTGCCCTTGGCGGACGGACTCGTCGACCGGCTGCGGTCCGGTGTCGATGTGGCCGACTTCGGCTGCGGCAGCGGTCATGCCGTGAACCTGATGGCGCGGACGTTCCCGGCCAGCCGGTTCACCGGCATCGATTTCTCTGACGAGGCGATCGCGGCGGGCATCGCCGAGGCGGAGCGCATGGGTCTGACGAACGCGACCTTCGAAAGCCACGACCTGCCCCAGTTCGACACGGTCGAGGCCTACGACGTCATCACGGTGTTCGACGCCATCCACGACCAGGCGAAGCCGGCCAAAGTGCTGGAGAACATTCACCGCGCCTTGCGTCCGGGCGGCGTGTTCTTGATGGCCGACACGAAGGCGTCGAGCCGCGTCGAGGACAACGTCGGGGTGCCGATGAGCACCTACCTCTACACCGTCTCGTTGATGCACTGCATGACGGTGTCGCTGGCGTTGGGCGGGGCCGGGCTGGGCGCGGCATGGGGCCGTCAGTTGGCCGAGAAGATGCTGGCGGACGCCGGTTTTGACGACGTGTTGGTGGCCGAGGCCGAAAAGGATCCGATCAACTACTACTACATCGCGCGCAAGTGATGGCGGCTCCAGACGCGCTAGCCGCGCTTGACGACTGGCCGGTGTCGAACGCCGCGGCCGCGGTGATCGGGCCCGGCGCGGTGTTGGCCACTCACGGCGAGACCGAGCGCGTGTTCGCGCTGGCCTCGGTGACCAAGCCGCTGGTGGCCCGCGCGGTTCAGGTCGCGATCGAGGAGGGCGCGGTCGACCTCGACACCGAGGCCGGCCCGCCCGGGGCCACCGTCCGCCACCTCTTGGCGCACACTTCGGGGCTGTCCATGCAGTCCAACAAGGTGCTGGCCGAACCCGGGACTCGCCGGATCTACTCCAACTACGGGTTCACGGTGCTGGCCGAAACCGTGCAGCGTGAGTCGGGGATCGAATTCGGCGATTACCTGACCGAGGCCGTCTTTGAGCCGCTGGGCATGGCGACCACCAAGTTGGAAGGCGGCACGGCAGCGGCCGGGTTCGGGGCGTCGTCGACGGTCGCCGACCTGGTCGCTTTCGCCGGCGATTTGCTCCGGCCGTCGACGGTCTCGGAGCAGATGCACGCCCACGCGACGGCCGTACAGTTTCCCGGTCTGGACGGGGTGCTGCCCGGGTACGGAGTGCAGCGGCCCAACGACTGGGGGCTGGGTTTCGAGATCCGGGACGGCAAATCTCCGCATTGGACCGGGTCGCGCAACTCGGCGCGCACCTACGGTCATTTCGGGCAGGCGGGTGGGTTTATCTGGGTAGATCCGGAGGCGGACCTGGCGTTGGTGGTGCTCACCGATCGGGGTTTCGGTGAGTGGGCGCTGGATATCTGGCCTGCGGTTTCCGACGCGGTTTTGGCCGAGCACGGCCGATGACACGCACCAGAGCGAGCAAATGAAAACTGCACACTAGCGCAACAGGGGTCCCACAGGGCACAATAGACACGCACGACACAAAAAAATTGACGCAAGCACCTGCTCGTCGGATTCACCAGGTCGTTGGGGAAGACGTCCCTCGTGGAGCCGAAGGAGCAACAAGATGCATGCGTCGAATCAGTTCGCCGACGTGACGACCGGCGTGGTGTACATCCACGCCTCGCCCGCGGCGGTGTGCCCGCATGTCGAGTGGGCGTTGTCGTCGACCCTGCAGGCCACTGCGAACTTGGTATGGACACCGCAGCCGGCCATGCCCGGGCAGCTGCGCGCCGTCACCAACTGGATGGGTCCGGTCGGGACCGGCGCCCGGTTGGCGAACGCGCTGCGCTCCTGGTCGGTGCTGCGGTTCGAAGTCACCGAGGACCCCAGCCCCGGCGTCGACGGCCAGCGATTCAGCCACACCCCGCAGCTCGGCCTGTGGAGCGGGGCGATGAGCGCCAACGGGGACATCATGGTGGGCGAGATGCGGTTGCGGGCGATGATGGCTCAAGGAGCCGACACCCTTGCCGCTGAGCTGGATTCGGTGCTGGGGACGGCGTGGGACGAGGCGCTCGAGGTGTACCGCGACGGTGGCGACGCGGGTGAGGTCACCTGGTTGAGCCGCGGCGTCGGCTGAGCCGCGTTATGTGACTGGCGGCGTGGCGGGCTTCGCCGAAACCGGCATGTCGACGTTGCCCTTACAGGTACCACTGAGGATGTCGGTGTGGAAGACGCCGGTGAGGATTCCGTACTCACCTGGGGTGTAGACCGTGATCGATTTCGCCGGGTCGTATTCGATCGTGCCGTCGGGAAGTAGGCAGTCCCATTTCCAGGTGAATTCCCGGACCCATTGAGACCCGTTCCAGATGAATTCGACGGTCCGTGGCATGGTGTCGTTCTTCGGCGGGGCCGGGTTGTTCACCGTGGCGACGCAGGCGCCCGCCGCGCAGGTGGAGCTGATCGAAGCCATTGTCCGATGGGCGAACTCGTTCTGGCTGGCGGCGATGCTGGTGCCGGTCTTGGCGTTCGTGCCGAGCGCCATGATGTACTCGCCGTTCCAGGCCGCGACCTCACTGGCGTGGGCCGGGGGAGCGGCAAACAGCAACGCGCCGAGGGACGTTGCTGCCGCTGTCGCGGCGGCTGCGACGAATCCGGTTTTGCCCGACCGCACCATGTGCCCTCCCGATCCTGATCCTCCGGGTATCCAGCGGTTTGGAAGAGAATTCGCGTTCGGGCCTTCGGTCGTTACACGAGCCGGTTCAGGATCGCTTGGGGCGCAGCACCTGCAGCGCCGCCGGGACTACCGAGATATCGGCGGGCAACGGGCACGCAAAGTCGCCGTCGGCGTAGACGTTGATGCCGGGGCACTCGACGTGGATGGACTTGGCTCGCGCGGTGGTCACTTCGTCCAGCTCCACGTGGGAGCCCTTCATGAGGGTGGGGAAGAAGCGGACCAACTTCGTCCGGGATCCCGCAGCGACCATGGTGATATCGAGCAGACCGTCGGTGGGATCGGCGGTCGGGCAGATCAGTAGTCCGCCGCCGTAGCTGCGGGTGTTGCCGAACGCCGTCAGCGTCAGGTCGGCCTCGATCTCCTGATCACCGTCGAGCACCAACCGGAACGGCAAAGCGCGGTACTGAGACAGCTCGGCGAACATGGCGACGTAGTAACGCAACCGTCCGTGGGGCCACGTCATGCGATTCGCACGATCGGTGACCAGGGAATCGAAACCGGTTGCCGCCACGGTGCCGAACCACTTGGTGACCCCGTGGGTGTCCCGGATCTGGCCCAGATCAATGGTTTCCGCGTAACCGTCCACGACGATGTCAGCGGCGGCGTCGGGATCACTTGTGGGGATGCCGAATGCGCGCGCGTGATCGTTGCCGGTGCCCGCGGGGATGATGCCCAAGGGAACATCGGTCCCCGCAAGCACCTGCAGCGCATTGGTGATGACGCCGTCGCCGCCGGTGACGACGACGGCGTCGGTGCCCTTCTCCACCGCCGCGGCTAGTAGGTAACGGGCATCCTCGGCGTTTTCACCGACGATCTCGATGACTTCCACGCCGCGCTGCTGCAACCGGGCAATGGCATGCTGCGACGCCTGCACCGCCGCGCCGTGCCCCGACAGCGGATTGGTGAGCGCGGTGACCTTGGCGATCTCACGCCGGTTCAGTTGTCCGGGGTTCGCCGGGCTATCCGAGGTCACGGAATCAGTTTGCCGGGGTTGAGAATTCCGGCCGGGTCCAGGGTCGCCTTGACCGCCTTCAGCACTTGCACGCCCAGATCGCCCACCTCGTCGGACATCCAGGCGCGGTGGTCGGCGCCGACCGCGTGGTGGTGAGTGATCGTTCCACCGGTGGCCATGATGGCATCGCAGGCCGCCCGTTTGGCCGCCCACCACTGCTCGAGCGGATTGCCGCGCTGCCCGGCGACGACGGTGAAGTAGAGCGAGGCGCCGGTCGGGTAGACGTGCGAGATGTGGCACATCACCAGGGCCGGGGTGCCCGAGGCGGCGAGTGAGGTGGTCAGTGCCTCGGTGACAGCCGCTTTCAGCGCACCGAGGTTGGACCAGTGGGTGGCGGTCTCCAGCGTTTCGCACAGCGCGCCCGCGGCCAGCAGCGAGTCGCGCAGATACGGCGCGCTGAACCTGCCGTGCTCCCAGGTGCGGGCCGGGTCTTCGCCCAACGACTTGCCGCCGTTGGCTTCGATCAGCGCGCGTGTCTCGGCATGCCGGCTCTCGGCGTGTTCCTTGGTGCCCTCGAACAACGTCAGGCCCAAACATCCACCGGTGAACTGGTTTTCGCCGATCGCCTCGTGCGTGGCCAGGTTGACTCCGCTTTCGACCTCGTCGGAAAGCCGGACGACGGTGGGTCCGGTGCCGGTCTGGGTGATGGCGCGCAGGGCCGCGGCGCCGGTGGCGAAGTCGGGGAATGACCATGCCTCGTATCGGGTGGTCTCCGGTTTCCGGTGCACGCGCAGCCGCACTTTGGTGATGACGCCCAACACGCCTTCCGAGCCGATGGCCAGCTGGCGCAGGTCGGGCCCGGCGGCCGACGCCGCCACGCGCCCGACATCCCACACGCCCACCGGGGTGACCAGGCGTAACCCGAGGATCATGTCGTTGAAGCGGCCATAGCCGGCCGAGTCCTGGCCGGACGAGCGGGTCGCGGCGAAGCCGCCGATGGTGGCGTACTCGAAGCTCTGGGGGAAGTGCCCGAGGGAGAAACCGTGCTCACCGAGCAGGCGTTCGGCGTCGGGACCGGTGACGCCCGCCCCCAACTCGGCGATGCCGGATTCCTCGTCGAGCGAGTGCAACTCGTTGAAGCGCCGCAAATCGAGTGAGATCACCGCACTGAAGTCGGCGCGCACCGGGTCGAGCCCGCCGGTGACGTTGGTGCCGCCGCCGAACGGGACGATCGCGATGCCGTGCTCGGAGCAGTACCGCAGGATTTCGCTGATGGTGTCGTCATCGCCCGGCAGCAGTACCGCATCGGGTGCGTCCTGGACGCCGGTGTCCTTGCGGCGCAGCAGATCTGGGGTCGACTTCCCGCCCGCGTGCAGCAGCCGGTCGCGGTCGGCCGTCCGGAAGTATTCGGCGCCGACGATCTTGGCCAGCGCGTCCTGGTGTTCCTGGGTCAACGAGGACGGACGCACTTTGACCTGGTCGGGTTCGAGTTCCGACTTTTCGGAGTCGTCCAGTCCCACCGCCTGCTTCAGCAAAGCCCGGATGCCGTCGGAAAGGGGCTTGGCCGCGGCGGGATCTCCCCACGCGTTCCATTTCATTGGGGGAAGGAGTTGCTCCGATGTCTGCGTCATGCGTTACAGTATTACACATGCTGTCAATCGGTAACGATCCCAATTTGGACATCGGGGATCGCATACTGGCGGCCGCGGCGAGCTGCGTGATGAATTACGGCGCCGATCGGGTGACGCTGGCCGAGATCGCCCGGCGCGCCGGCGTGAGCCGCCCGACCGTCTACCGGCGTTGGCCGGATACGAACTCGATCATGTCGACGCTGCTGACCAACCACGTCACCGACGCCATGCGAGAGGTGCCGTTCGACGGCAACGACCGCGAGTCCTTGGTGAAGCAGGTGGTCGCGGTGGCTGACCGGTTACGCCGCGACGAACTGATCATGTCGGTGATGCATTCCGAACTGGCCCGCGTCTACATCACCGAGCGCTTGGGCGCCAGCCAGCTGTTCCTGATCGAGGGACTGGCGGCCCGTCTGGAAATGGCGCAACGCGACGGCAGCGTGCGCCCCGGCGACCCCCGTCAACTCGCGACGATGATCCTGCTGATCGCGCAGTCCACCATCCAATCCGCCGACATCGTCAAGCCGGTCCTCGACGACGAAGCGCTTGCCGCCCAACTCACCTACGCACTGAACGGATACCTGGCCTGATGGAGAACTCGAGCGCCCTCAATGCCGCACGCCGCACCGCGGACCTCGCCGCACTCGCCGACGGCGAGCCGCTGGATGTCGTCGTCATCGGGGGTGGCATCACCGGGGTGGGCATCGCCCTGGATGCGGCTTCGCGCGGACTGCGAACGGCCTTGGTGGAAAAACACGATCTGGCCTTCGGTACCAGCCGGTGGAGTTCGAAGTTGGTGCACGGCGGGCTGCGCTATCTGGCCAGCGGCAATATCGGGATTGCCCGACGCAGTGCCATCGAACGCGGAATCCTGATGCGCTACAACGCCCCTCATCTGGTGCATGCCATGCCGCAGCTGGTGCCGTTGCTGCCGTCGATGAACCACCTGAAGCGTGCGCTGGTGCGCGGTGGGTTCTTGGCCGGCGACGGCTTGCGGGTGCTCGCGGGAACGCCGTCCTCGATACTGCCGCGCTCACGCTGGATTTCGGCGCGCCGCGTCGTGGAGCTGGCACCGACCGTTCAGCAAGAGGGGCTGTCCGGCGGTTTCCTCAACTATGACGGGCAATTGATCGACGACGCCCGACTGGTTACGGCGGTGGCGCGCACCGCCGCCCAGCACGGCGCGCGGATTCTGACTTATGTGGCCGCGTCCGAGGCCACCGGAACATCGGTGCGGCTGACCGACCAGCGCACCGGACAGTCGTTCGATGTGTCGGCGCGCGCCGTGATCAACGCGGCCGGGGTATGGGCCGGTGACATCGACAACTCGTTGAAGTTACGGCCAAGCCGCGGAACGCATCTCGTCTTCGATGCGGCCGCGTTTGGCAATCCGACTGCGGCACTGACCATTCCGATTCCCGGTGAACTGAACCGGTTCGTGTTCGCCATGCCCGAGCAGTTGGGCCGAATCTATCTGGGGCTGACCGACGAGGACGCGCCGGGCCCGATTCCGGATGTGCCAGAGCCCTCTCCGGAGGAGATCTCGTTCCTACTGGACACGGTGAACACCGCTTTGGGGACGGCGGTCACGCCCTCGGATGTGATCGGCTCGTACGCCGGGTTGCGACCGCTGATCGACACCGGCGGGGGCCGTACCGCGGATGTCTCGCGCGACCACGCCGTCTTCGAGTCGCCGTCGGGCGTGATCAGCGTCGTCGGAGGCAAGCTGACCGAATACCGTTACATGGCAGAGGATGTGCTCGACCGGGCCATCGTCCTGCGGCAGCTGCAGGCCGGTGAATGTCGTACTCGTCGGCTGCCGTTGATCGGCGCCCAGGCCAATCCGGGACAGGCCGCCGGGCCCGTCGGGCGACTGCCGGATTCTTTGGTGGCGCGATTTGGGGCCGAGGCGGCACACGTCGTCAAGGCCGCCACATGTGAGCGGCCCAAGGATCCGGTTGCAGAGGGTATTGACGTGACGCGGGCCGAGTTCGAGTACGCGGTGACTCATGAGGGCGCGTTGAGTGTCGATGACATTCTTGATCGCCGGACGCGCATCGGCCTGGTTCCGCGTGACCGTGAGCGGGTGGTAGCTGTGGCCGAGGAATTCGTCAGCTCGTCTGTGGCATGAGGGTTGCGCGCTGAACGTGAACGGCGCCACATCGTTTCGGTGATCCCCACTGCTACAGTTGAAGTACTTTGAGTTTTCGCAGTGCAGCTGTTAATTCGCGATGGTCACCCCGCCAGACGGCTATCGCGATAATCGCCGCACTGTTCCTTTGCGCCGCTGCCGTAGGGTTCTGGGCGTTGCCGCTCGGCATCGCAACCGAGACATCGCCAATCACGGCGGCGACGTCGCTGAACACGCTGGACACCCCTGCGGTGCAGGCCAACGGCTTTACCGCCGCGGCGGGCCGGCACCGCATCGGGTCGTCGTCGACGGATGACACCGCCACCAAGAGCACTGGTTTTAGGCGCGATCGGGGCCGGATCTTGTCGGTGAACGAATCTCGTTGGTCCTGGTCGCAGCCGTCGGCCGGGTGGGTGGGGGAAACTCAGCGTCAACCCGACGTCCGCTCCCGTGCGCCAGCGAATTTACCTGGCAGACAAGATCTTTTGACCCTATTCTGTGTGGCACGCTGCTGATCATTCGCGGCAGTTTGCATCTCACGCGGCCCGTGCGGCCGTGAACCCTTCCTTGTAGTCGTTTGGTAGTCGCTTTGGCGCGGCTCTGCGCTTCTTCTTGTTCGCGGCTGCCGTGCGTCTTAGGACGCCAATCTTGACCAGATAAGAGAAATGCAATGGATTTTGGGGCGTTGCCACCAGAGGTCAATTCCAGTCGGATGTATACCGGTGCCGGGGTCGGGTCAATGTTGACCGCCGCAGCGGCCTGGGATGCCCTTGCCGCGGACTTACACGTCACCGCCGGTGGTTATCAGTCGGCAATCGAGGAACTGACTCAGTCTTGGATGGGCCCTTCGCTAATGGCGATGGTCGGTGCGGTCACGCCGTATCTGGCGTGGCTGCGGACCACCGCCTCGCAGTGTCAGCAGGCGGCCAGCCAGGCCGCCGCCGCTGCGGCTGCGTATGAGGCCGCGTTCGCGATGACGGTGCCGCCACCGATGGTCGTGGCGAACCGCGTCCAGTTGGCGGCGTTGATCGCCACCAACATATTGGGGCAGAACACACCGGCCATCATGGCTACCGAGGCGGAGTACGCCGAAATGTGGGCTCAAGATGCGACAGCGATGTACGACTACGCGGCCAGTTCGGCGGCAGCCGCATCCTTGACCGCCTTCACGCCGCCACCGCACACGACCAATCCAGGCGGGCTAGGCGCGCAAAGCGGTACCGTCTCACGTGCGATGTCCTCTGTGCCCCAGGCTCTTCAGACGCTGGGCACCCCAGGGGCGTCTGCCGCGTCGGGTCCAGCCACGGCTCTTTCCGGCCTCAGCGGCTTGCCTGCCGGCAACGGTGTGTTCAAGAGCTTGGGCAAGGGCGCCGGCGCACTCGAGGGGGCCGTGACCGGCCTGACCGGGCTGAGCGGTAGCCAACTGAGTTTGGTCGAGGACAGCGCGGGACTCGGCATGGACGCGGTCGGTCTCGTCGCTTTGGACGGTGGGGGTGTTGGTCTGGACGTGGTCGGTGTAGGCCTCGACGTCACCGGTTTCGGGGAATTGAGCGAATCGGCGGGATTAGAAGCCCTAGGCGGCCTCGGATCGATAGGTGGGGTGTCCGCGGGTCTGGGCCAGGCGAGCTCACTCGGGACGTTGTCGGTGCCGCCCAGTTGGGCCGGCGCGCTGGCGGTGCCGGCATCTGAAGCCGGGGCAGTAGGGCCGGGAGTCGTCCCCGGCGCTCCGGCCGCGATGCCAGTTAGTACTGCGGTCTCGAAAATACCGCTGGGCGGTATGGTCGGGCGCTCGTCGGAAGGCCCAATTCAGCGAATTGGGATGCGCAGCACTATCATTCCGCACTTGCCAGGGGCAGGGTAGTAGCCCTCGAGGCTAGGATATGCACTCGTGGCAGCGGACTTGCAGTTACCGATGCCACGGTGCTCATCCGCGTCACCATCATGCTGGCCCCGGTCTCGAAACAAGGAGAGCCGCAATGACCACCGCGACCCCCACCCGATTCCTGGTGATCGGCGCCGGCGAACTCGGCCAAGCCATGATCACGGCCCTCACCGGCCACATTGGCGCTCAGCACCTCGACGACACGGTGACGGTTCTGCTGCGACCACCCACCGATGGGCGGCCGCAGCGACTCGAGGGGCTCACCTCCGCGCCAGTGGCCGTCGTCCACGCCGACATCGCGTCAGCGTCACCTTCGGAACTGGCCGAGATCTTTGACGACTACGACACCGTGATCAGTTGCCTGGGCTTCGCGGCGGGAGCCGGCACCCAGCGCAAGCTGACCTCCGCCGTGCTGGCTTCCGGTGTGAAGCGTTACCTGCCATGGCAATTCGGCGCCGACTACGACCTCATCGGACGCGGCAGCCCGCAAGACCTCTTCGACGAACAGCTCGACGTCCGTGAGCTGCTGCGCGCCCAACACCAAACCCACTGGATCATCGTCTCCGCCGGCATGTTCACCAGCTTCGCGTTCGAACCCGATTTCGGTGTCGTTGACACCGCCACCCGCACCGTGCGGGCACTTGGCAGCTGGGACACCGAACTCACCCTCACCACCGCCGAAGACATCGCGAAGTTGACCACCGCCGTGCTCTACACACCACCGCCCATCGTCGACGACGTCGTCTACATTGCCGGCGACACCATCACCTACCGCGAGCTCGCCGACATCGTGGACCGCACCCTGCACACGCAGGTCTCCCGGGTCGAACTCTCCGTCGAGCAACTCCACGACGAACTCGCCGCCGACCCCACCGACACCATGAAGAAATACCGGGCCGTCTTCGGCGAAGGTGTAGGAGTCGCCTGGCCCAAGGAGCAGTCCTTCAACGCCAGACACAACATCCCCACCACCACCGCCGAGCAGTGGGCCCGACAACACCTCACCTCACCAGACCGCTCCGCCTGACCACACGATATGTGCATCGGATCGGGCCGCGCGGTGACCGTGGTGGGAGTTGGCTAGGCCGACGGCTATCGTCGCGGTGTGACGAATTCGCGCTCTCAGCAGAAGTGGGCGCGCGACGAGATCACGGTGACCGATCGAAGTGCAATGTCGCGAGCGATCACGGGTACCGCGATCGGAAACGTCATGGAGTGGTTTGACTTCGGGGTCTACGGCTACATCGCCACCACGATTGCGCAGGTGTTTTATCCCGGCAACAGCGTCAGCGCGGTCCACCTCATCGCCACCTTCGGCACCCTGGCGGCGGCCTTCGTGGTGCGTCCGCTGGGCGGCATGATCTTTGGCCCGCTGGGTGACCGCATCGGTCGCAAGCGGGTGCTGGTGATGACGATCCTGATGATGACGTTCGGTACGACCATGAGCGGCCTACTTCCCGGCTACAGCGCGATCGGCATCTGGGCGCCGATCCTGCTCGTCGTCGCCCGCGTCTTCCAGGGCCTGTCGACCGGGGGCGAATTCGTCGGTGCGATGACCTACCTGGTTGAGCAGGCACCGGACCGCAAGCGCGGCATGCTGGTCGGGTTTCTGCCGTTGGGCAACCTGATCGGTTTTGTGGCCGCCGGATTCCTGGTGACCGGGCTCGAGGCGTGGCTACCGAACGATGCCTGGCTGGCCTGGGGCTGGCGAGTTCCGTTGCTGCTGGCGGCGCCGCTGGGTTTGATCGCGCTGTACATGCGGCTGCGGCTGGGCGAGTCGCCGGCGTTCACGCAGGCGCATCAGGATGCCGAGGCCGAGGAAGGCGGCCGGGAACGATTCCGGCACACAGTCGTCGAGCAGTGGCGGCCGATGCTGATCTGCGCCGCTTTGGTGCTCACGTCTCAGGTCGCCGATTTCATGGTCACCGGCTACCTGCCGACCTACTTGAAAACTATTGTGCACGTGGCCGAAACGCCCGCACTGGTGATGATCGTGGCCACCTTGGCCGTGTTGATGGCGACGATTGTGTTCGTTGCGAAGCTGTCGGACCGGATCGGCGTCAAACCGATCATGCGCACCGGCTGCGGTCTGCTGATCGTGGCGTCGATCCCGGCGTTTTTGCTGATGCGCTTCGGCGGTGGCTATCCGGTGATCTTCATCGGCGTGTTGCTGATCGGACTGATGGAGTTGTGTTTCGACAGCACGACGCCCTCGGCGTTGCCGGCGCTGTTCCCCACCAGGGTTCGCTACGGCGCGTTGGCCATTTCGTACAACTTGTCGATATCCACCGTCGGGGGTGTCACCCCGTTGATCGCCCAAGCGTTGATCTCGGCGACCGGCAACGAGATGGTGCCGGCCTACATGCTGATGTTCGCCGGGGTGGTAGGCGTGGTCACGCTGTTGTTCACCCCGGAGGTCGCCGGCAAGCCGCTACCCGGGTCGGGTCCTGCGGTCGAGACCGAGGAGGAGGCCCGAGCACTGGCCTTTGACAGCGGCTAGCTTCGGCGAGCAGACGCAAACTTGTACGTTTCGGGCTCCAGACGTACAAGTTTGCGTCTGCTCGCGGGGGATGACGGGAAAGGGCGGGGGATGCGGGAGGGCGGGAGTTAACTGGCTTGGCGTGCGCGGTTTAGGTGGCTGAGTATTCTCTCCGCGAGCCTTGCGGGTTGGCGCCTAACATCCTTGGCCACAATCGGGATGATCGTCCACCCCACCTCTTGAATGCCGCCCCAGCGTTTCTTGTCTCGGACCATGTCGGTTGGCCCGGAATGCCATTCAAAGCTTTCGTACTCAGCGGCTACGCGGGCTTCGGGCCACGCGAAGTCGACGCGCCACACCTCCCCGTTTACGCCGTAGATCGGGTATTGGAGTTCGGGACGCGGCAGGCCGTAGTCGATCATCACGAGGCGGGCTTCGCTCTCCATGGGTGACTCCGCCCGCCCGTCGGCCAAGGGTAAGAGTTCCCGGACTGCAACAATCCCGCGCCGGCCCCGCTGCTCGTCGACGGCCACCTCAATCTCGTTGCGAGTGCACTGCATTGAATGCAGTGCAGCGTCCAGTGTTGCGAGGGCGCGCGGACGACTCAGTTGTCTTGCGACCTCCACTGCTGTCCAGGCCGGTGCGGTCGCGAGACGTCCCGATACCCTCTGCAGCCGGGCGCCCACGCGTTGGTGAACCATCAACCCAACTGTGGGTCGCATCCGCACGCCAGGGTCGAGAACGTGAACCGCGGTGGTGTTCTCCGTGTCAAACCCGTACAACGCGGCGGCGGTGCCCAGGCATGCGACGGCAGGCTGCCCGATCAGAATGTCGAGTGCGGCCAAGCGTCTCGAAAGATCCGGTTGCTGAGCCGCGTAGATGCCGCGCCATACGCGAACTAGCCCACCTTTTTTCACTTGGACGTCGAGCTGCACGCGGGTCATGACCGACAGGAGTTGCGGGGTCGTGGCGAAGCCACCGGATTCCGCTAAGAGCCTTATCGCGTCGGGATGCACCGCCAGAGCATCGACAATGTGCGCCGGAGTGGCGAGTCACCCCTGGGGACAAGTGGTGAGCAGACGCAAACTTGTATGTTTCGGGCCCGAAACATACAAGTTTGCGTCTGCTCGCGGGGGAGGGGTGACCCCCTCGCGGGAAAAATATCCCCTTTTTACAGCGGAATGTTCTTGTGGCGGCCGCGGCGGGCGGGGGCTTGCGCGAGCGCCTCGGTCAGCTTGCTGCGCGTGTGGGCGGGGTCGATCTTCTCGTCGACCACACCGATCTCGATGGCGCTGTCCACACCACCGGCGATCCGCTCGTGCTCGGCGGCCAGCTGGTCGTGCAGCGCCTCGCGCTCGTGCTCCGGCGCGGCGGCCAGCTTCTTCTTGTGCAGGATGCCGACGGCCGCCTTGGCGCCCATCACCGCGACCTCGGCGTCCGGCCACGCGAACACCTTGGTCGCGTTGAGCGACCGGGAGTTCATCGCAATGTAGGCCCCGCCGTAGGTCTTTCGGGTGACCAGGGTGACCCGCGGAACGGTGCATTCGCCGAACGCATGCAGCAGTTTGGCGCCGCGGCGCACCACGCCACCCCACTCCTGGTCAACACCCGGCAGATACCCGGGAACGTCGACAACAACCACCAACGGGATGCCGAAGGCGTCGCACAGGCGCACGAAACGTGCTGCCTTCTCAGCGCTTTCGGAGTTCAAGCAGCCGCCCAGTCGCAGCGGGTTGTTGGCCAGCACGCCGACGGTGCGACCCGACAACCGGCCCAGGCCGACCACCATCGACGGCGCCCAGTTGGCCTGGAACTCGTCGAACGGCGTGTCCGAGTCGAGGATCGCGGACACGATCGGATGCACGTCGTAGGCGCGCCGAGGTGACTCGGGAAGCAGCGCGTGGATGTCGGTGTCACCGGCTTCGGCCTTGGTGCGGTCGAAATGTCCTTGCTGGCAGAACAATCCGACCAGCCGGCGACCACGCTCGTAGGCGTCGAGTTCGTCGTCGGCGACGATGTGGCACACCCCGGACTTCTTGTGGTGGGTTTCCGGACCACCGAGAGACGCCATGTCGACGTCCTCGCCGGTGACACTGCGGACCACGTCGGGGCCGGTGACGAAGACCCGGCTTTCCGGCGCCATCACGACGACATCGGTCAGCGCGGGCCCGTAGGCGGCGCCGCCGGCCGCGAAGCCGACGACCACCGAGATCTGCGGAATGTAGCCCGAGGCGCGAATCATGGCCTCGAACACCGTGCCGACCGCATGCAGCGCCCGCACACCCTCGGCCAGTCGGGCACCGCCGGAGTGCCAGATGCCCACGATGGGGCACTGCTCTTCGATGGCGGTGTCGTAAGCGTTGACGATGTGCTGGCAGCCCTCGGTGCCCATGGCACCGCCCATCACGGTTCCGTCGGTGCAGAACGCGATGGTGCGTACACCGTTCACGGTGCCGGCCGCGGCCAGGACACCGGAACGGTCACGCTCGTGGAGCAACTCGACGCTGCCGTCGTCGAGGAAATTGCTGAGACGCAGCAGTGGATCGCGGGGGTCGAGCGACTCGTTAACCGCCTCGGGGGCCATGATTGTCATCGCAGGTCTCCTGTAGTTCCGTGTTGCTCTGGGTTGATCCGACGATCCTCGACGATCCTTGGGTTTCTCTTGCGTTTTCCTAGTAGCGCCCAAACGCGATGGCGACGTTGTGTCCGCCGAACCCGAACGAGTTGTTGATCGCGTAGTTGTAGGTGCCAGGCCGCGGCTTTCCGGCCACCACGTCCAGATCGATCTCTGGGTCGAGGTTGACCAAGTTCAGCGTTGGCGGAACCACCTGATCCCGCAGCGCCAGCACCGTCAGGATGGACTCCACCGCTCCGACCGCACCCACCGAGTGGCCGAGCGCTGACTTAGGTGCATACACCGCAGGCTTGTGGCCCTTCAAGGCGTTGTTGATGGCTCGGCCTTCGGCCACGTCACCAACCTGAGTGCCGGTGGCGTGGGCGTTGACGTGGTCGATGTCTTGCGGAGTGAGCCCAGCGAGCTGAATCGCACGCGTCATTGCATGCCCCGCACGCTCACCATTGGGGTCGGGCGCCACCATGTGGAAACCGTCCGACGTGATGCTGGCGCCCATGATGCGCGCCAGGATGTTGGCGCCGCGTGCCTTGGCGTGCTCCTCGGTCTCGATCACCAACAACGCGGCAGCTTCGCCGAACACGAAGCCGTCACGGTCCCGGTCGAACGGGCGACAGGCACCCGGCGGGTCGTCGTTGTTGGTGGACATGACGATGCGCATGTTGGCGAAGCCGGCGATCGGCACCGCTTCAATGCGGGTTTCCACGCCACCGCAGATCGCTATGTCGGCCTCGCCGAGCACGATCTGCTGCCACGCGCGGGCGATACCCTCCGACCCGGACGCACACGCCGACACCGGCGTCATCACCCCGGCCTTGGCGTGGCGCTCCAACCCGACGGCAGCGGCGGCGCCGTTGGGCATGTACTTCTGCACGGCCAGCGGCGAAACCGCCCGGAAGCCACGCATCCGCATTTCGTCGTACCCGAAGACAAGCTCTTCTGCCGAGCCCAGCCCGGTGCCGATCGACACCGCCAAGCGGTTGGTGTCGACCTCCGGCGACCCGGTGTTCTCCCACACCCGTCGGCCCATGACGGTCGACATTCTCTGCAGGTAGGACATGCGGCGAAGTTCAACCCGCGTGAGTTGGCTGTCGAACTCTTCCAACAGGTGCCCGCCGATGCGCACGGGCAGGTTGAACTCCTCAACGAAGGGATCGTCGAGTGTGCGGATGCCACTTTGGCCATCCAGCAACAACTTCCAGGTGTTTTCGACGTCGGTAGCCAACGCGGTCGTCATGGCAACGCCAGTGACGACCACGTTGGGCAACGCTTTCCCGGTAACCAGTTCGGTCATGGGTTTACCGAAGTTTCCTCTCGTACTTAGTAACGCCCAAACGCGAGCGAAACATTGTGACCGCCGAACCCGAACGAGTTGTTGATCGCGTATCGGTAGTCGCCGTGGCGGGGTTCGCCGGCGACGACATCGAGGTCGATCTCGGGGTCAGGAGTCTCATAGTTCAACGTGGGCGGTATGACGCCGTCCCGAAGGCTCAATACCGTGAGTACTGACTCAAGTGCGCCGACGGCGCCGATGGAGTGACCCAGCGACGACTTCGGTGCGTACACAGCGGCATGCTGGCAACCGGCGGCCCGGATCGCGTTCGCCTCCGCGGCGTCCCCGATCGGCGTTGCGGTTCCGTGGGCGTTGATCAGGTCGACGTCCTTGGGCGACAAACCGGCCAACTCCAGCGAGCGCGTCATTGCGCGGCCGGCGCGAACGCCGTCCGCCGCGGGCGCCACCATGTGGAAAGCGTCCGAGGTTATGCCAGCACCCATCAGGCGTGCCAGTGGCTTGGCGCCGCGGGCCTTGGCGTGCTCCTCGGTCTCGATGAGCATGAGCGCCCCGGCCTCGCCGAACACGAATCCGTCACGGTCCTTGTCGAAGGGTCGCGACGCACGCTCGGGTTCGTCGTTGCGCGTCGACATGGCCCGCATCATCGAGAACGCCGCGATGGGCAACGCTTCGATGGGGCCCTCGACACCGCCACACACGGCGACGTCAGCGTCGCCCATGACGATCTGACGCCACGCGTGAGCGATGGCCTCCGAGCCCGACGAGCAGGCCGACACCGGAGTGATGACACCGGCACGGGCCCCGAGCTGCAAGCCAACCACCGCCGCAGCACCGTTAGGCATGATCATCTGAACGGCGAGCGGGGACACCTTGCGGGGCCCGCCCTCATTCATAAGGTCGTAGCTCTCAACGATCCGTTCGGCACCACCCAGGCCGGTACCGACCACGACGCTGAACCGATCGGGGTCAACCTCCGGAGTGCCAGCGGATTCCCAAAGGTTCTGGCTCAGGAACTTGGCCATGCGCTGGACGTACGACATGCGGCGCATGTCGAGCCTGCCCATGTGGATGTCGACCGACTCCTTGAGGTGGCCACCAATCCTGACGGGAAGGTCCCACTTAGTGACGAAGTCGTCTTCAAGGACGCGAATGCCGCTTTCGCCAGCTAGTAGAGCCTTCCACGTGCTTTCGACGTCAGGCGCGAGCGATGTCGTCGCTGTGACGGCGGTTACCACAACGTTGGGGTAACCGCCATTAGCAGTGGAAGGCTTGGTCACTTGCTTTCTGCTTCCAGCCTCGCCTTGACGTTGGCGACAGCCTCGGGGTTCTCGGTCTCGAGCTTGGCCCGCAGCGCCTCGGCGGCCTCGGGGTTCTCTTCCTCGAGCTTCTGGATGTAGGCGACGACGTCACCGACGGTGCGCAGACCGGCGAGGTCCTCGTCCGGGATCTTCACGCCGTACTTGTCCTCGGTCTGCACAGCGATCTCAACCATCGACAACGAGTCGATGTCCAGGTCGTCGACGAACGACTTCTCCGGGGTGACCTCGGAGGGCTCGATACCGGTGACCTCTTCGATGATTTCGGCAATACCGGCGATGATTTCTTCCTGAGATACGGCCACGACTTGCTTCCCTTCGTAATGTGTTGTGTGTAAATCGAAATGACGTACTTGTTGGTTAGGTCGAGCGGCAGTTAGAGGTTCGCCAACTCGTCCAGATCTGCGGGCGACTTGACGGCGCGCGTCGGAACCCCCCGAAGTTCTCGTTTGGCGATACCGGTGAGCGTGCCCGCTGGGGGGAACTCCACGATCGCCTCGACACCCTGCTCACGCAAGGTGGCGGTGCACAGGTCCCAGCGCACCGGCTGGGTGAGTTGCGCGACCAGCGTCTCCATTGCCGCGGCCGCCGAAGTCACCGGCTTGCCGTCGCGGTTGGACAGCAGCATCGCAGTGGGCTCGGAGACCGTGATCCGCTGCGCTGCGGCGGAGTACCCGTCCAGAGCCGAAGCCATGAACTCGGTGTGGAAAGCGCCGGCAACACCCAGCGTACGCACCCGGGCCTTGGCCGGCGGGTCTTCGGCCAGCTTCTCCAGCGCGGTCAACCGACCGGCGGCGACGATCTGGCCGGCGGCGTTGCGGTTGGCGGGGACCAGGTCGAGCTGCTCGAGGCGGGTCAGCACCTCGGTCTCGTCGCCGCCGAGCACCGCGGACATCCCGGTCGGCTCACTGGCGCAGGCCTTGGCCATCTCCGCGCCGCGGGTGGCGGCCAGCGCGACGGCGTCGTCGGCGGGCATCACACCGGCGATCGCATAGGCAGCGATCTCGCCGACCGAGTGACCAGCGACGACGAAGTCCCGTCCGCTGAGCAGCCCACGGTTTGTCATTTCCCGATGAGCCAGCAGCGTGGCGGCAACGATCAGGGGCTGGGCGATCGCGGTGTCGGTGATTTCCTCGATCGACGCGGTGGTGCCCAGTCGCGCCAAGTCAAGACCGCTGGCGTTCGACCATGCAGCAATCTGGTCCGCCGCGCCGGGCAGTTCCAGCCACGGCGACAGCATTCCTTCGCTCTGGGAGCCCTGTCCGGGCGCAAGCAACGCAATCACGTGTCTAAGAGAACACTGTGAAGAGGGTTTTGCGGGGTGTATCAGATTATGAACCTCGTCTTAGGTTTTTGTAGATACCCTACAAAATAGCCTCGTAAGCTACATGTTTGAGATCCGGCCGCGATGTGAGGCATAAATCACTATCGCCCAGACGGGCTCACCGTACCCCCTCTGACCGGCGGCGGAGCGGCTGAGACCTGATTGTTATTGACGTTAGCGTTTTGCGTTGGGTAGTTGAGCTGACCGACGGTCGACGCCACACGCAGGACATACGCGTCGCGCGGTTGGGTGGGATCGCGGCCGGTGAAGTCGGTGATCCGTTTGAGTCGGTAGCGGACGGTGTTTGGATGAACGAACAACTTCCTGGCACAAGCCTCAATAGCTCCGCCACAATCCAGATAAACGTCGAGGGTTTCGATGAGCGTTGGTCCGGCGTCGGCCAGCGGCCGCATGACGTCGGTGTGGAGTGCGACGATCGCCGATGCGTCGCCCATCAGGGCGCGTTCCGGCAGTAGTTCACGGGCCAGTACGGGACGCGGTGCGCCGCGCCAGCCAGCAACGGCGTTCATCCCCGAGATCGCTTCGCTGGCGCTGTGATACGCGGCCGTCAGCATGGGCGCGGTCGGCCCGATCACCACCGGGCCGTCGGCAAAGGCGTCCAGCAGTTCCTTGGTGAATTTGTCGGTCAGCGACACCGGGCCGGACACGATGGCCACCAGCCACGTGCCGTGGACGTCGGTCAGCGCCTGTCGGCCGTGGCGTAGGGCGATATCGCGCACCGTCTGGCTGGCCCGTCCGCTGCCGCTCTGCGGGTCTGACCCGTCGCGCCCGGGTGCCGGGATGCCGACGACGACCGTCGCCGGAGCGGTCGTGTCCCAGTTCAATGCGGCTGCGCGGGAAAGCAGTTCGGGTCCGGTGTCACCGCGGACCACCGCGTCGACGACGCTCGCTTCCATCCGGCTGTCCCAGGTACCTCGCGCTTCGGCGGCGTCGGCGTAGGCGGTGGCGGCGGTGAACGCCAGGTCGCGGCTGTACTTCAGGATGCCGACGGTCAGCGCGGTCAACTGCTCTTCGGAGCGGGCCAGCAGCGGCACCACTTCTTCGAAGAATTCCATCGTGACCCGCACCATCTCCACGGTGTTGCGCAGGGCGATGCGTCGGGTCAGGTCCTGGGGTACCAATTCGAATGCCTGCGCGGTGTAGCTGACGTTGCTGTGCGGGTCGTTCATCCACTCGACGAAGTTGACGACGGCCGTCTGCACGACCAGGGCGACGCTGGCGCGTTGCGAGGCCTCCAATTCGGCGAAGAACGGCAACCGTTCCTGCATGGCCGAGACCGCTTCGGTGGCCAGTCGACCGGAGTAGTTCTTCAATCTGCGCAGCAGCGACTCGGGTACCGCGTCCACCAGTTCGAGGGGGGATTTGAGAGACCCAGGCCGCGCGGGTTGGCCGAAGTTATTGTCGCTCACTCCTAAAACCTACGCCTTTTTTATGGCAGTTTCCGCTAACTCGGTGGGGGGATGCGGAGTGGTTGCTCGGGCGGCCGGGCGCATGGCGGTTGGGCGCGCGTGCCGGTTCGCCGAGCGTCACGTTGGCGTGGCGTTGAGCGGTGAGCGTTGCGCTGGCGTGACGCTCGGCGGCGGGCGGGGGCGGCGACGGGCGGCGGGTGCGGCCGCGAAACGCTGGTTATGTCGCGGTGCCGGCGTCTTCGGACTGCCCCGAGGTGGCCTGCACGTCGTCGATCTTGTACCGCTGAGCGGCCTCGACGGCCGCCGACTGGTCGATTTCGCCGTCGCGAGCCAGCGCCGCGAGCACCGCGACCACCTGCGATTCGGCGTCAGTGTTGAAGTAGCGACGAGCCGCGGGACGGGTGTCGGAGAAGCCGAACCCGTCGGTGCCCAGCGTGACGTAAGTGCCGGGTACCCAGGGCCGGATCTGCTCGGGGACCGCCCGCATCCAGTCCGACACGGCGACGACCGGGCCGGTGGTGTCGGCGAGCACCTTGGTCACATACGCCTCACCGGCCGGTCGGTCGGGGTGGCGCAGCCGTTCGCGCTCCACCGCCACCCCGTCGCGGTTGAGTTCGCTCCAACTGGTCACCGACCACACGTCGGCGGCCACATCCCAGTCCTCGGCCAGCATGTCGGCGGCCTTGAGCGCCGACGGCATCGACACCCCCGATGCCAGCAGCTGTGCGGTCTTGGAACGCTTCTCCGGCGCCGCCCGGTAGCGGTACATGCCCCGCAGCACGCCTTCGGGGTCGAAGTTCTCCGGTTCCGGCGGCTGCGGGTAGGGCTCGTTGTAGATGGTCAGGTAGAAGTACACGTTCTCCGGGTCCTCGCCGAACATCCTGGCCAGCCCGCTTTCGATGATGTAGGCGATCTCGTAGGCGTACGCGGGGTCGTAGGACACCACCGCCGGGTTGGTGGCCGCCAGCAGCAGCGAGTGGCCGTCGGCGTGCTGCAGGCCCTCACCCGTCAACGTGGTGCGGCCCGCGGTGGCGCCCAGCACGAAGCCGCGCGCCATCTGGTCGGCCGCGGCCCAGAAGCCGTCGCCGGTGCGTTGGAAGCCGAACATCGAGTAGAAGATGTAGATCGGGATCATCGGCTCGTTGTGCGTCGCATACGACGTGCCGGCGGCGATGAAGGAGCCCACCGAGCCGGCTTCGTTGATGCCCTCGTGCAGGATCTGACCGATTTCGCTTTCCTTGTAGGCCAGCATCAGCTCGGCGTCCACAGCGGTGTACAGCTGCCCGTTGCGGTTGTAAATCTTGAGCGAGGGGAACCAGGAGTCCATGCCGAAGGTGCGCGCCTCGTCCGGAATGATCGGGACGATTCGCTTGCCGATTTCCTTGTCGCGCAACAGTTCTTTGAAGGTGCGCACCAACGCCATGGTGGTGGCCACCGCTTGGTTGCCCGACCCCTTCTTCAGCGCCTTGTAGGCGTCGCGGCCCGGTAGTGTCAGCGCCTTGGTCTTCGTTCGGCGTTCCGGGACGAAGCCGCCCAGCGCGCGCCGCCGGTCGAGCATGTATCGGATTTCGGGGGCCTCGGGACCGGGGTGGTAGTACGGCGGCAGGTAGGGGTCTTCCTCCAACTGCTCGTCGCTGATCGGAATCCGCATCGCGTCCCGGAAATGCTTAAGGTCTTCCAGCGCAAGCTTTTTCATTTGGTGAGTGGCGTTGCGGCCCTGGAAGTGCGCGCCCAGGGAGTAGCCCTTGATGGTCTTGGCCAGGATCACCGTCGGCTGTCCCTTGTGGGCGAGGGCGGCGTGGTAAGCCGCATAGACCTTGCGATAGTCGTGCCCGCCGCGCTTGAGATTCCAGATCTCGGAGTCGGTCATGTCCTTGACCAGTGCCTTGGTCCGCGGGTCGCGTCCGAAGAAATGGTCGCGCACGTAGGCGCCGTCGTTGGCCTTGTAGGTCTGGTAGTCGCCGTCGGGAGTGGTGTTCATCAGGTTCACCAGCGCGCCGTCGCGATCGGCGTGCAGCAGCGCGTCCCATTCGCGGCCCCACACCACCTTGATGACGTTCCAGCCCGCGCCGCGGAAGAACGACTCCAGCTCCTGGATGATCTTGCCGTTGCCGCGCACCGGGCCGTCGAGGCGCTGCAGGTTGCAGTTGATGACGAAGGTCAGGTTGTCCAGACCCTCCAACGCGCCGATGTGGGCCAGGCCGCGGCTTTCCGGCTCGTCCATCTCGCCGTCACCGAGGAAGCACCACACGTGCTGATCGGAGGTGTCCTTGATGCCCCGGTCGTGCAGATAGTGGTTGAACCGGGCCTGATAGATGGCGTTGAGCGGGCCCAGACCCATCGAGACGGTGGGGAACTCCCAGAAGTCGGGCATGAGCCTGGGGTGCGGGTAGGAGGGCAACCCGCCACCGGAGTGGCTGTGCTCCTGACGGAAGCCGTCCAGCCGTTCCGCGGTCAGGCGCCCCTCGAGGAACGCGCGGGCGTAGATGCCCGGTGATGCATGGCCCTGGATGAACACCTGGTCGCCGCCACCGGGATGCGACTTACCCCGGAAGAAGTGGTTGAAGCCGACCTCGTAGAGCGCCGCCGACGACGCGTAGGTCGAGATGTGGCCGCCGACGCCCACACCTGGGCGTTGTGCGCGGTGCACCATGATCGCGGCGTTCCACCGGATCCAGGTCCGGTAGCGACGTTCCACATCCTCGTCACCGGGGAACCATGGCTCCAGTTCGGTCGGGATGGTGTTGACGTAGTCCGTCGACGTCAGAGCGGGAATGGAGACCCGCTGCTCGCCGGCTCGCTCGAGGAGTCGCAGCATGAGGTAGCGGGCCCGTGCGGGCCCGGAACGGGCCAACAAGTCGTCGAACGACTCCAGCCACTCCGACGTCTCCTCGGGGTCGATGTCGGGCAGATAGGAGGCAACTCCTTCACGAATGACACGGACCCGGTCGGGTTCGCTTGTGCTGCTTGAACTCTTGGCCAGATCTTGGCGAGCGAACTCGGTGGTCAACTTCCGCTCCTCAGTCGGCGGGGGATGCTGTTTAGGGGCAACTCGAGTGATCCACCCCCTATCGTGCCGCACTCGTGTCCGATGCGGATAGCCACGGCTCTCGGTTGCTTCTGATGTGCGTGGGGATTGAGTTGCTGACGGGAACCGGTAACGTTTCTAGCCGTGCTCATCGGATGGCGTGCCGTCCCTCGCACGCACGGGGGGTTTTCTCCCTTCCGTGACCGTCGGCGAGGTGCCCTGGCGCTCGGCTCTGTAGCGGCTGTGTTGCTGGGGATCGTGGGGTGTACCAAGGTCACCGAAGGTTCGGCCACGCCGGATACCGCAGTGGCGCCCGCCTATCGCTCGTCGGTGTCGGCGTCGGTGTCGGCGTCGATTGCGACGTCCAGCGTCCGGGAGTCGCAACGGCAGGTGTCTCTGACAACCAAGGCGATCCACAATTCCTGTGACACGCTCGCCACCACCAGCAACGAGGCCATCGACAAGGTCAACGCCTTCGTCGAGGCGTTCAACGCAAACCGGAACACCGGCCCCACTGAGGGGCCGGCCATCGAAGCGTCGAACAACAGCGCCACGGCCGTGACGAACAGCATTACCGAAGCGATAAGCCCCGAATTGCGCGATGCGCTCAACGCGTACAGTGACGCTTCGCGGGCCGTCGCGAACGCCATCGCGACCCACCAGCCGACGGGGGAGTTCAACCGGCGGGTCAATCAACTCAACGACGCCAGGTCAAAGGCGATCAAAATCTGCAAGACGTACTACTAAGACGGAGATTCCGGCAGGGTGCTGGTTGTGCGACGATAATTGCCATCGCATCCGTTGGGTAAGGGAGGTTCCACGGTGGTCGCGGCGGATCACGCCCCGAGCTACGCTCGCAAGCTGGGCATCCAACGAGACCAAGTTGTCCAGGAGTGGGGCTGGGACGAAGACACTGACGACGATATCCGCGCAGCGGTCGAGGAGGCCTGTGGTGCCGACTTGCTCGACGAGGACACCGACGAGGTTGTCGATGTCGTCCTGCTGTGGTGGCGCGACGGTGACGGAGACTTGGTGGACACCCTGATGGACGCGATCAGCCCGCTCGCCGATGACGGCGTGATCTGGGTGCTGACGCCGAAGACGGGTCGGCCGGGGCATGTGCTGCCCGCCGAGATCGCCGAGGCCGCACCCACCGCGGGTCTGGTGCCGACGTCGTCGGTCAACTTGGGCAACTGGAGCGCAAGCCGGCTGGTGCAGCCGAAGACCCGGGCCGGGCGGCGCTGATGCTGGAACTCGGAGTCCCCGCCCCCGACTTCACGTTGCGCGACCAGAATCAACAGCGCGTCACGCTGAGTTCGTACAAGGACAAGAAGAACGTGCTGCTGGTGTTCTTTCCGCTGGCGTTCACGGGGATCTGTCAGGGCGAGTTGGACCAGGTGCGCGACCACCTGCCGGAGTTCGAAAACGACGACAGCGCCGTGCTGGCGATTTCGGTGGGCCCGCCGCCGACGCACAAGGTCTGGTCCACCCAGAACGGGTTTCTGTTCCCGGTATTGTCCGACTTCTGGCCGCACGGTGCGGTGAGCCAGGCCTACGGCGTCTTCAACGACGTGGCCGGCGTTTCCAACCGAGGTACCTTTGTGGTCGACCGGTCGGGGATCATCCGGTTTGCGGAGATGAAGCAGCCCGGTGAGTCCCGCGATCAACGGGCCTGGACCGACGCTCTGGCAGCGTTGAAGTCCTGACCGTTTTGGGTGCTTGGCCCTTCGGCGTGTAGCCTGCTGCGCCGGGGCATAGGGCGCGTAGCTCAGTGGTAGAGCTCTGGTTTTACACACCAGCGGTCGGCGGTTCGATACCGTCCGCGCCCACCATTTCTTCCGCGCGCGGCGGTCGCTCGACGAGGGTGACCTCGACGCCTCCATCTGGACCGTGGGTACCGTGATGGGCTGATCCACGACATCCCGACGTATGAGGGCGATCTGGCGACGGAAGCCTCGGGGGATACACACGACATCGACGTCGGCCGGAGGAGCCTTGATGACAAAGCGCCACGATCGTGGTGACTCTGACGCCGCCGTGGCGGAACACAGCTTCCGCGCCGACGTCGTACCGCAGAACTGGGAGGCGCTGGGCGCCTGGCTGCGCGGTCGCGGGATGACGCTCGATGCGACGGAACCCCGCCAGTTCGCGAACGGCCTGGCCAACCTGAACTACCTGATCTGGGTCGATGGCCAACCCGTGGTACTGCGCCGCCCACCGAGCGGACCGCTGGCCGAGGGCGCCAGTGACATGGCGCGCGAATTCCGGGTGCTGAGTCGCCTGCACGCGCATTACCGCCGCGCCCCGCGGGCGGTCGCCTTCTGCGAGGACACCTCGGTACTCGGCGGCCCATTCCAGCTGATCGAATATCGGCCGGGAACGGTCGTATCCGACACGATTCCCGGGGAACTCGCCCATGTCCCCGCCGCCCGGCTTGCCGACGAATTCGTGACCGCACTCGCGGACCTGCACTCGATCGACCTCGACGCGCATCCGGAGCTCCGCGAGCTCGGGCGCCCGGACGGCTTCATCGCACGGCAGATCGGCGGTTGGAAGCGGCGGGCCGACAATGCGTTCGACGGATCGCCGCCGACGACGGTCGAGCACATCGTGTCCTGGCTGGAGACCGCCGCACCCGAGCCGTGCGTGAAACCAACTGTGCTGCACAATGATTTCAAGTTCGACAATGTGATCTTCGACGAAACGGGCGCGGCCGCCGCCGTGATCGATTGGGACATGTCGACGCTGGGCGATCCGCTCTTCGATCTCGGCGTCACCCTGTCATACTGGGCGCAGCCCGACGACGCCGAAGTCATTCGCGAACTTGGATTGGCGCCATCACTGCAGCCAGGCTTCCCGGACCGAAAGGCGCTCGCGGCCAAGTACTTCGCCGCGGCTGGACGCGAAGCCGTGCCGGTGGGGTTTTACCTGGCGTTGGGCCGATTGCGGCTCGCGATCGCTTGGCAGCAGATGTTCGTGCTGCATCAGCGCGGGGCGCTCGTCGGCCCGAAGTACGCCGAGTTCAACCGCATCGCGAATTCGGTCTTGGCTGTGACGGCAGATTCTCTTTCAACAGAACACATTTGATCACTTACACGAACAGGACGGCTCCGTGATCGACTTCTCCGTACCCCAGGAACTGACGGCACTCGGCGAACGAGTCCGCAAGTTCGTCATCGACGAAATCATTCCCTACGAGCGCGATCCGCGACTCACCCAGCACGGTCCCAACGACGAGTTGCGGCAGGAGCTCGTCGAGTTGGCCCGCAACCACGGGCTGCTCACCCCGCAGGCGTCCCCGCGATTCGGCGGCAAGGGCATCTCGCACATCGAGCAGTCGGTGATCTACGAGGCGGCCGGATGGTCCACCCTCGGCCCCGTCGCGATGAACTGCGCTGCGCCGGACGAGGGCAACATGTTCCTGCTCGACAAGCTGACGACCGACGAGCAGGCCGAAGTCTTCCTCAAGCCCGTTCTCGACGGGCGCTTCCGCTCGGTGTTCGCAATGACCGAACCCGGCGGCGCGGGTTCAGACCCATCGCAACTGCTCACCGAAGCGCGACGCGACGGCGACTCCTACGTCATCAACGGCCGAAAGTGGCTCATCACCGGAGCCAACGGTGCGGGCACCTGGATCATCATGGCCAACGTCGTCGACGACGGAAACCCCAGCGGGCCAACGTTGTTCCTCGCCAAGGGCGACGATGACGGCATCGTCATCGAACGGGTGATGAACTCGATGGACCGCAACTATGTCGAAGGGCACGGCGTGGTCGTCTTCGACAACCTGCGGGTGCCCGCGGCAAACGTGCTCGGCGAAGTCGGCGAGGCGATGCGATACGCGCAGATGCGTTTGGCCCCGGCACGTCTCACGCACGCCATGCGCTGGCTGGGCGCCGCCTCACGAGCTCAGCACATCGCCCTGGAGCATGCGAAGACCCGAACCGCGTTCGGCTCGCCGATCATCGACCATCAGGGTGTTGGATTCATGCTGGCGGACAACGAGATTGCGCTCACTCAGTGCCGCTTGGCGATATGGCACACGGCCTGGGTTCTGGACCAGGGGCACAAGGGGCGGCACGAGAGTTCGATCAGCAAGGCGTTCGTGTCCGAGGAGCTGTTCAAGGTTGTCGACCGTTGCATTCAGGTCATGGGGGGCATCGGAGTCACCGACGAAACGCCGATCGAGATGATCTTCCGGGACATCCGCGGGTTCCGGCTCTATGACGGGCCGACGGAGGTCCACAAGTACGCGATCATCCGGCGGATGAACCACGTCGGCTCGACGGCGGCGCGGGTGCCGGGATCAGACACCGTCTGAGCCGCGATTCCGACTAGCGCACTGGCTAGCGACGCGATGGTTCGGGGCAGTCCTGCCGGTTGGCGGTGTCGAGCGCCGAAGGTGCGTCCTTGATCGCGTTGTGCAGCACGTCGAACACCCGTGGATCCCACGTGAGCCCGGTCTTCCAGTCCAGCCCGGCCAGGTTGGACACGTAGATGCTGTGGGTGTCGTCGAAGGTGTAGCAACGCCGGTGCGGCAGCACCGAGTCGGGGATGTCGGTGGCCAGCGCGCTGCTAAGCGCGACGATGCCGTCATTGGGCCACACCGCCGGATTCACCTGACCGGATTTCGTGAACCTGTTGCCACCGATCAGCACCACCGGAATCTTGTCGAGTTGGCCGGCCTGAAACTGGTTCCAGCCGTTGTCACCCATCAGGTAGGCCTGGGTGACCTCGCGCCCGGAGCCCGATACCAGGCGCTGTACCTCGGTCTTGAATTGCTTCATGGCGTCTTCGCAGAGCCGCTCGCCGAGGCAATCACTAAGCGGCACTTTGTCGTTGGCGTAGTCGGCCACATAGGCGCCCTGCCAAGGTGTGCCGATGGTGGTCAGCGAGCGGATCTTGAGTGTCGACTTGATGCCCGTAAGGACCCGGATGGCGGCGCGCGAATACAAGCCACCCATGGAATGGCCGATCAGGTCCACCTCGGTCACGCCCTTTTCGGTCTGCAGCCAGGTCAGGAACCGGGCCAGACGCTCACCCGCGGTGTCGATGCTGCCCTGCGAGTTGACCGTCATGGTTTCGGGCAAGATGACCGGACACATCGAGAAGGGACCGAAACCGGTCTGATCGGTAACTTGGCCGCGGCCCGCCATGGCGGGGGAGGTGTAGACGGTGTAGCCCTGCTTGAGCAGGTACTCGCGGATCGCGGTGTCGGTGTTGCCCGCGGCCAGCCCCGCGGCGCAGGCCTGGTCGGGGGTGGTGAAGGGGCTCGTTGCGTCCCCACCGGAAACGATCACCACCGCTTGGCCGGCCGCAGGCTTGTCAGAGGAATTGTTTCCGCCACCGCAGCCGGCCAACACCAGCACTACCGCGATAACCGCCAGCAATCGCAACATGTGCCGTAAGACTAGTTTGATGACGGTGAAAGCGGCCTAACCGGGCGACGACTCACTGCGCCTTGGTCCACGGCGTGCAGCCGTGGGTGATGAAGTTCGCGACCAACGGCGGCTGAATTACTGCGACGAGCGTCTTGGTGGGGCTCCCGCTGTCGCCCGTCAGGAACTTCCAATCGCTGGTCCAGGTGCTGAACGAGCAAGCGCGCCCAAAGTCGTTCCGGTCGACGCTGGCGGTGTAGACGCCGTAGGGAAGTTGGCTGGGCACCGCATACGTGCCGGCTCCATACGTCGCGTCCGCGTGCGCCGATGGACAGGCAAGACAGACCAGAATCAGCACCGACAGCCCACCGCCGGACTTCTTCAGGGACGCTCGGGTCGGTCGCATCAGCTCACGATAGGTTCCCCGAGCATTGCCAGCGAGGTCACGAGTTGTTGGAATCGTGGTCATGACGAACCCAGAACCCCTGAACATGCCGCTCGAAGAAGCGATGCGCACCCAGCGCGCGATTCGCCGGCTCAAGAGCGACCCGGTCGACGATTCGCTGGTACTGCATCTCCTCGAACTGGCGATGAAGGCGCCGACGGGCTCGAATGCGCAGAATTGGGAGTTCATCGTCGTCAAGGACCGCGCGGTGGTGGGCAAGCTGGCACGTTTGAATCGCGCCGCGATAAATGTCTTCGGCCCGTTCTATAAACGTGCCCTGGAAAAGCGCATGGACGAGAAGATGCTGCGCATCGAGAAGGCCGTGCGATGGCAGGCGGACCACTTCGAGGAGATCCCGGTCATCGTCGTTGCCTGCCTCAAAGGCGTCATCCCGCCTCGCCCCAATATCGCTGTCACCAGCGCTTACGGGTCCATCTATCCCGCGGTGCAAAACCTGTTGCTGGCGGCGCGTGCAGCGGGGCTGGGCGCAGCCCTGATCACGCTGCCGCTATGGAACACGATCGCGGCCAAGCGTGCGTTGGGCCTGCCGTGGAATGTCACGCCGGTCGCGGTGGTCCCGCTGGGCTGGCCGAAGGGCAAGTACGGTCCCACGACGCGTCGGCCGGTTGGCGAGTTCGTTTCGCTGGACCGGTACGGCAACCGCGCGTTCCAGTAGTCAGGTCGAGCCGTCGCTGTCGGTTTCGGCGCCGGTGATCGCGGCCGCGACGTCGGCGTTGTGCAGCAGGATGCTGTCCATCAGCCGCGTCGTGATGCCGCGCGTGGCGAGCATTGGTCCCACCCAGGCCGGCGCGGTGACCCGAGCGGCGCGACGCTGGACGCCGTCGAGAACCGCCTCGGCGGCGTCGGCGACCGTTATCGGCCGAGTGAGAAAGCTCGGGACCGCCTGGCGCACCTGAGCCGCGTGCTGTTGGGAAAAGACGTCGGCCGCGAGGTCGGTGTCGATGAAGCCAAGGTAGGCGATGCCGACGGTCACCCCGTGCGGCGCAAGCTCAACCCGCAGCGCCCGGGCCAACTGTTCGACGCCGGCTTTACTCACCGCGTAGGAGGCGGCCAGCACCCCGTTGAAGAACGCGTAGATGGAACCCACGAACAAGATGTGCCCTTGCCGCTCGATCAGAGCCGGCAGGGTCGCTCGGGCGGTCCGCCACTGACCGAGCAAATCAACCTCAACGGTCCGCTCGAAATCATCGGGTGAGATCCCCGCAACGGTTTGGTCGGGCGGCGCAATCCCAGCGTTGGCCACCACCACGTCGATCCCGCCGAAGGTGGCCACCGTCTCTTCCGCCGCCCGCTGCAACTTGTCGACGTCGGTGACGTCGGCTTCGAAAGCGGCGGCGCGGTCCCCGAGAGCCCCGGCAAGCTCCTGCAACGGTTCCAGACGGCGGCCCACCAAAGCCACATAGGCGCCGTGCGCGTGCGCCTGGCGGGCGATTTCTGCGCCCAGACCGCGGGCTGCGCCGGTGACGAAAACAACTCGCCCCTCTAACGGCAGGCTGTACTGGCTACCCAGGACGCGGCTAACGACCGGCAGTGACCGCGCAATCCGCGAGGTCGTACGGGTGAGCGCTCGAATGGATTGCATGCATGCTGTGTTACCGCTCCGGCGCAGTCCTAACAAGCCTCATGGCGCGACGCTTCCTGCGCGAGCTGCACCCGCGAGGTCAGCCCGAGTTTGGTGTAGATGTGCGTGAGATGGGCCTGGACGGTGCGGGGCGAGACGAACAGGCGCGCGGCAATGTCCTTGTTCGCCAGACCCTCGCTGATCAGCCGGACCACGTCCAAGCTCGGCGCGGGTGAGCGATGCCCAACCGCTGCTGGCCCGGGCGCGTTCGCCGCGGCCGCGCTGCGCGTAAGCGATTGCCTCCTCGATCGACAGCGCCGCGCCCTCGGCCCACGCCGTGTCGAAGTCGTTGTCGCCCAAGGTGTCACGCAATGCGGTCACCCGGGCTTCATCGTCGGCATCGAGTACCTTGAAGCGCACCACGCCCATCTGGCGGCGCGCCGCGTCTGCCGCACCGAAAAGCCGCGCAGCCAACTGATCGTTGCCATATTCGGCCGCGACGGTGGCGAGACAGTCGAGGGCAAGGGGAACGAGTAGGTAGCCCTTGAGGCGAGCCGTCAAGTCCAGCGCTTCGTGGGCGTCGCGTTCGGCGGCGCCAATCTCGCCCTGAGCGAGCTCTACGCGCGACCGGGTCGTCAAGGACGCGGCCAGGCTCCAACCCTTGGTCACCGATACCACTTCATCGGCCCAACAACGCGCCGCGGTGAGATTACCGCCAGCCAATGGAGCCAATGCCGCAAAGGTGTACATGGGCGCAAGTTGCGGATCCAACCCAGTGAGCTTGCGCGCCGTTTCATGGGCCTCCCACGCGGCCGCTCCGTCACCTGCGGCCAGATGCACGTAAGCCGAACCCGCGTAGACGATCCCGGTGAAAGTGTCGAAAAGATCCGTGACGCGCTGGAAAGCTGTGGCGGAGGCGGCTTGAGCGGCGTCGATGTTGCCCTGGTAGGCGAGCGCGATCGCCTGAATAGCCATGGCCTGCATCGAGAAAAAGGCATCGCGCGTCGCTATACATTCCTCCTCGACCTCACGAAGCACGGTGAGCGCAGTTGTTATCTCGCCGCGCAAGATCTTGGCCCAGCCCAAGATGTAACGGCACTGGCGGGACACGAACTTGTCGCCAACCTCGTCAGCGAGTCGAAGAACCTCCTCGGCGGCAGCCTGGCCCGCGACGGGTTCGCCGAACAGCAGGGCAAATATCGCCTCCAAAGCAAGTGTCTGTCCCAGCCACCATGAGTCGTCGATGTTCCGCGCAGTGTCTGCCGCCTCGGTGAAGTACGCGACGGACAAATCCCGGTCGTCGGCGGCGCGACACGCACACGCGGTAAGGGCCCGCGCCACAAGCGCGGGATCTCCGAGTTCACGCGCGGCCGCCAGGATCTGCGCGGAGTTGTCGAGATCGACGGTCACACCCCGGAAAGACTCCAACACGACTTTGTGCACCGAGGCCCGCACCCGCGCCGCCGACGGCACGTCATCCACGTCGGCGAGCGCGGCGTTGAGCCAATTAAGCCCTTCCTGCATCAGGCCACGCGAAAGCCAAAGCGGGAGCAATGACGACGCCAATCCCAGCGCTAGTTCGTTATCCGAGTTTTCCCGGCTCCACGCGAAAGCCGCTCGCAGATTGTCGATTTCGATTCCCGCTCGTTCGATACGACGTTGATGTTCTGTGTCCGCCGGTGTGTCGAGCAGAGCGGCCATCGCGGTGTAGTGGTCGCGATGGCGATTGCGGACGTCGTTGCCTTCGCGGGACTCGTGCAACTTCTCTTGTGCGTATTGACGGACCGTTTCCAACAACCGGTAACGCGTTCCGTGCGCAGTGTCTTCGGCAACCACTAGCGACTTGTCGACCAGCAGCATGAGCTGATCGAGCGCTTGGTACCGCTCTACCCCCTCGCCCGCGACGGCCTGGGCGGCGTCCAGGTCGAAGCCCCCGTAGAAGACCGCGAGGCGGCGGAACAGCAACTGTTCGGGCTCGCTCAACAGTTCGTGTGACCAGTCCACCGAAGCGCGCAGCGTCTGTTGCCGGCGCACGGCCGTACGCGCTCCGCCGGTCAGTAGGCGGAAGGTGTCGTGCAGGCTGCGCAGAATCTCGGCTGGGGACAGGGCGCGAACGCGCGCGGCGGCGAGTTCGATGGCCAGCGGCAGGCCGTCGAGTCGGCGGCAGATTTCGGTCACGGTGTCGGCGTTTTCGGCGGTGATGCGGAATCCGGGCTTGGTGCGACGAGCGCGGTCCGCGAAGAGTTCGATCGCCTCGTCGGCCAGCGACAATGACGGCACCCGCCAACTCAATTCGCCGGCTATCCCGATCGGCTCACGGCTTGTGGTCAGCAGAGTCAAACGCGGGCAGGCGCGCAGCAACTCGGTGATCACCTCGGCACTGGCGTCGAGTAGGTGCTCGCAGTTGTCGAACACCACCAGCGCATCGCGATCGCGAAGAAAGCGCACCAGCACGTCTGTCGTGGGTGGGCCAGCTTGGTCGGGTAACCCCAAAGCGCGCGCCGCCGTGAGCGGTACAACGCCGGGGTCGGTAATCGGTGCCAGGTCGACGTACCAGACACCGTCGACGAATTCCGTGGCCACCTGGGCGGCGACCTGCACGGCCAGTCGCGTCTTGCCCGCACCCCCGGCCCCGGTCAGGGTGACGAGCCGGTTGTCGGCCAGCGCGTCGCGGATGCCTTTCATCTCCGTCTGGCGCCCGATGAAGCTGGTCAACTGCATCGGAACTCGTTCGGCCGCAACGATATTAGCGGTGCGCAGCGGGGGAAAGTCGTTGTGCAAATCCGGATGGCACAGCTGAGTCACCCGTTCGGGCCGGGGCAGATCGCGCAGCGGCTGCACGCCCAGGTCCAGCAGGGTTGCACCGGCCGGAAGTTGTTCGACGACAAGGGGTTCGGTGGCTCCGGAGAGCACCGTCTGGCCGCCGTGCGCCAGATCGCGCAGGCGCGCCGCGCGGTTGATCGTCGGACCGATGTAGTTGCCTTCATCGCGGAGCTGAATGTCGCCGGTGTGCAGACCGATTCGCAACTTGATCGGCGCCAGGGCGGCGAGCTGCAAGTCGAGCGCGCAGGCCACCGCGTCGGCGGCGCGCGTGAAAGCGACGACGAAGCTGTCGCCCTCGCCCTGTTCCACCGGACGGACACCGTGGTGGGCGGCGACGGCGTCGGACAACACGGCATCTAGCCGCGCGACAGCGGCTTTCATGGCTTCGGGCTGGGTCGACCACAACCGCGTCGAGCCCTCGACGTCGGCCAGCAGCAACGTGACGGTTCCGGTCGGAAGCTCGCTCATGGTTACGTCGCTCCAGCTCGTTTTGCTCATGCTAGCCAGCATGCGGCGCTTTGCCGATGCCAAGCATCAGCGAAAATGCCAATAGTTGCCGCTGGGGATGCGTAGAGATCGGGGCTTGATGACTTCGTACGACTTCGTGGTGGTCGGTGCCGGCTCTGCCGGGTGTGCGGTCGCAGGACGCCTGGCCAGCGAGTCCTCGGCCCGCGTGGCGCTGATCGAAGCCGGTGGTTCGGATCGGCGGCTGACGGTGCGCGCGCCGCTGGCGTTCCCGCGCCAGCTCGGGACCTCGCTGGACTGGGCCTACCAAACCGAGGCCGAACCGGGCTGCGACCACCGTCAGATCCCGCAGCCGCGCGGGCGCGTACTGGGCGGGACCAGCGCGATGAACGCGATGGTATGGGTGCGGGGGAGCGCCCTCGACTACGACGGCTGGCAGTTGCCGGGCTGGGCATGGGACGACGTGGCGCCGGTCTTCAAGCGAATCGAGCAGGGGCCCATGCGCATCACCCGCGTGACCGAACCCGACGAGGTGTCCCGGCGCTTCGTCGCCGCGGCACGTGCGGCCGGGGTCGCCGCGACCGACGACGTCAGCGGCCCCGATCTGGACGGCGCGGCCATCAGCCCCGTCACCATCCACAACGGTCAGCGCTGGACAACCGCGCGTGGCTACCTGCGGAACCAGAAGAATCTGACCGTCGTCACCAAAGCCATGGTCAACCGGATCATCGTTCGCAACGGTCGCGCCGTCGGCGTCGAATACCGTCGCGGGGGTCGTCTGCAACAGGCTCTTGCCGACCGGGAAGTCGTCGTGAGCGCCGGCGCGTTCGGCACGCCGCAACTTCTCCAGCTGTCCGGCATCGGCCCGGCGGATCATCTTCGTGGACTGGGGATCACCCCGATTGTCGACAGTCCCAACGTGGGCCAGGGGTTGGCCGACCATCCCAATGCGTTCGGCATCTGGCGGCTGGCGCCCGGCTTCGTCGGACTCGCGGACGCCGCCAACCCAAAGTGGCTGCTGCAGTGGCTGTTACAGCGCCGCGGCAAGCTCACCAGTAACGGCATCGAAGCTGTAGCCCATGTCCGGTCGGCGCCCGACCTACCGGCCTGCGACTTCCAACTGGCCTTCTCTCCCGGCGACGCCCTTGCCGAGTCCCAATCGGGAAAGTTTGAGCCCGCGTTGACCGTCATCCACTCGTACTGGACACCGAAGAGCCGCGGCAGCGTCCTGATCCGTTCGTCGGATCCCGCGGTCCCGCCGGCGATCCGGCTGAACATGTTCTCCGAACGTCAGGACATCGACGCGATGATCCGGGCTGTGCAACGGTCGCGGGAGATCATCGGCACCGAACCGCTCGCGTCCGCCGTCGATCGTGAGGTACTGCCTGGGCCCGGAGCCGACGTCGAGGCGTCCATCAGAAGCACCGCGATCACGACCGCCCACCCGGCGTGCAGCGTCGCGATGGGCAGCCAACCCGACAGTCCGCTCGATGAGCAACTGCGGGTGCGCGGCGTGGAGAACTTGCGCGTCGCGGATACGTCGGCGCTGCCACAGATTCCCCGTGCCAACACCAATGCCCCCGCGATCATGATCGGCGAACGTTGCGCCGATTTCCTGCTGGTGCGGCCGTAGGCGCCGGGCCGGAATCGCCCATTCGTGGACGGGTTTTAGGTGGTTATGGCAAGGTCGTGGGCGTGCTGATTCGCGAATCGACGCAGAAGTAGGCCCGCGGGTGGAACCGTTTCGCATCGACGTACCCGACGACGTTCTCGATGACCTGAAAGCTCGGCTTGGGCGCACCCGCTGGCCGGAAGCCGAATGTGTGGACGACTGGAGCCAGGGCATCCCGCTCGCGTACACCCGTGATCTGGCCGCGTATTGGGCCGGCGACTACGACTGGCGGTCGCGCGAGGCCGCGCTGAACCGCTTCGACCAGTTCGTCACCGAGATCGACGGGTTGGACATCCACCTGATCCATCAGCGCTCTCCGCACGAGGATGCCTTCCCGCTGGTGATCACGCATGGCTGGCCCGGTTCGATCGTGGAGTTCCACAAGGTGATCGAGCCGCTCACCAACCCCACCGCTTACGGCGGTCGCGCCGAAGACGCCTTCCATGTCGTCTGCCCGTCGCTGCCCGGCTACGGATTCTCCGGCAAGCCCACCCGGACGGGCTGGGGCATCGAGAAGATCGCGGAGGCCTGGGAGACGCTGATGCTGCGGCTAGGCTACGACCGCTACGGCGCCCAGGGCGGCGACTGGGGAGCCGCGGTGACGACCCAGCTCGGCCGTAACGAGGGGCACTGCGCGGCAATCCATTTGAACATGCCGATGGGCCGGCCGACGGCCGAGACGTTCAAGAACCCGACCGAGGAAGAAAAGGCGGCGTTGGCGGCGCTGGACCACCACCGCAAGTGGGGCACCGGTTATTCCAAGCAACAGTCGACCCGACCACAGACGGTCGGTTATGGGCTGACGGATTCGCCTGTGGGGCAACTGGCGTGGATCGTCGAGAAGTTCTGGGCCTGGACCGACTGCGACGGGCATCCCGAGAACGCGGTCAGCCGTGACGAACTGCTCGACAACGTGATGCTGTACTGGGTCACCGCCACCGCGGCCTCCTCGGCACGACTCTACTGGGAGAGCTTCCGCGTCTGGGGGGAGTCGTTCCGCGTCGAATTGCCCACGGGCGTAGCGGCTTTCCCGAAGGAGCTGCTGCGCGCCCCGCGATCGTGGTGTGAGCCCGTCTACAACATCACCCACTGGACGACCATGCCGCGCGGTGGGCACTTCGCCGCGCTCGAACAGCCGGAACTGTTCGTCGAGGACGTCCGCGCGTTCTTCGCCACCGTGCGCTGAGCTTTCAGCCCGGCAGGGCGAAGAACTCCAACGCGATGCCGTCGGGGTCGCGGAAGCTCAACCCCGAGCCATAGGGCGCGTCCACGATCCCGCCATGCTCGATGCCCAGGTCATCGAGCCGGGCCTCCCACTGCTCCAGTTCGGCGCGGTTGGCGCAGCCGAAGCCGACGTGATCCAGGCCAACCCGGAACTCGCTGAATTTCTCGTCCGGCGCCTGGCGGTCATGTTGGTGGATGCCGAAGACGGTTCGGCTACCCAGTAGCCACACGAGATGCCGGAAGCCGGCGGCGGTGCGTTCGTCGACTACTGGGTCGGCACCGAGAAGCTCGCGGTACCAGGGACCACTGATCTCAAGGTCACGCACCGTGACCGCCACATGGTTGAGAGCGGGAAAGGTCATGAGTACAGCAACCGCGTTCGGCGACACTCAATTCCGCGAGGCATCGCGACAGCTGGGCCCCGCCGTGCCACGCTTACGGCATGCACATCAAGAGCGGTGTACGCGATCCGGCGATTAGCTTCCCGCTGCCGAATGCGATCGATGATCGCGACGAGCGACGACGGGCCAACCGCGCGGTGGTCATTGGCGCGCTCGGGTTGGCACTGACGGGCGTGCTCGAGCTCGCGGTCGCCCTGGTCTCGGGTTCCGCGGCGCTGCTCGGCGACGCGCTGCACAACCTGGCCGACGTCACCACCAGCGTCGTCGTGTTCGTCGGCTTTTGGGGATCGCGCGGTTTGGCGAGTCCGCGCTACCCGTACGGCCGGGAACGCACCGAAGACCTCGCCGGAATCGGTGTGGCGCTGGTGATCTGGGTTAGTGCCGTGTTCGCGGGCTGGGAGAGCGTGGAGAAGTTGGTGCGCCACAGCCCCACTGACCACGTGGGTTGGGGTATCGCGGCGGCGGCCCTGGGCATCGTCGGCAACCAACTGGTCGCGCGCTACAAGCTGGTGGTCGGACGCCGCATCCAGTCATCCACGCTGATTGCCGACGCCAAGCACTCTTGGCTCGATGCCCTCTCGTCGGCCGGTGCCTTGGTCGGACTGTGTGCGGTGGCCGCCGGTTGGGAGTGGGCCGACGGCGTGGCCGGCATCGTGGTGACGGGATTCATCTGCCACGTCGGGTGGGAGGTGACCTCTGACATCGGACATCGGTTGCTGGACGGGGTTGATCCCGAGGTTGTTGAGACCGCGGAAGCGGTGGCCGCCGAGACGGAGGGTGTCGTGCACGCACATGCGCGGGCCCGGTGGACCGGGCGCACACTCCGAGTAGAGGTGGAGGGTTGGGTCGCTTCCGACACCACGGTCGCTGACGCCGAACGGATTGGCCGGCTGGTTGCCGACCAGCTGTGCGAGCGGCTGCCCGAAATGCGGAGTTTCACCTGGGCGGCGCGTGCCGTGCCGCCCGCTTGAGTGTGGACGCCGACGTCGAGTGTGTGGCGTATTTGCCCGGCGGTGCCTTGTTGGGGCCACCGGCGACACGCTCGGCGGTGGGGTTGTGAGTTGTGAAGGTCGGAGACGTCGCCGAGCGTGGGGCTAAAGCACCGGCGGTGCCATTTTCGGGGCCACAGGCCATACAGTCGCCGGCCAGGCGACTCGGCGGCCAGGCGAAAAGGCGCGGGCTAGACGATCCTGCGCCCCCGCTTGGCGCGGAACCGCATGTCCCACAGGTAAAGCTGGTAGCCGAAGACCCAAACTTGGTTGGGCAGTAACCGGTCGGCCACCCGCAACGCGGACAGCAGCCATTCGAACCGGCGTTGCTGGGCCTCGGTCCAGTCCAGCTTCATCAGCGCTCGGAACTCGGGCGCCAAAAATCCCGTCGTCGCAAACAAATTGAAGCGGCCCGCCAGGACGCGCAGTGGTAGCGGCAGGAACGCCACCGAGGCCACGCCGTACAGGTGCTCGCGCACCGGCGGATCGATGTGCAATTCGTCCAGCGTGCGCTTCCAGTACTCGTCGAATGCGACCCGGTCCGGCGGCCACAGCCGCTCGGGCACCTGCAGCGTGGTCCCCAACCGCTTGGCGTCGCGGTAGACGGCATCCGCGGTGGCGTCGTCGAGCGGTCCGTGCAGGAACTCGTGTTGGTCGATGTAGTAGCGGTACAGGCACGCGGCTACCCAGAGCTGCAGCTTGGGGTCGAACGCGTTATAGGAAACCGGGCTCTTCGTCGTCGACCGGACCTGCCGGTGTGCCACATCGACGGCGGCACGCATGAGCTTGCGGTCGGCCTCGGTCCCGATGGTCGCCACCGCCAGGTAGGTACCGGTCGTACGAGCCCGTTTGAACGGGTGTTTGTAGACATTGCCGCTGTCCACCGGGCTTTCCAGGACGCCGTAGCCGACGCCCGGTAGCGACAACTGCATGATGACGTTCGCGGCCGGTAACAACGCCGCCGCCGGGTTCAAAAGGTCGGCAACCCTGGTCGCGGGTCGCTTCATTGCGGATCCTGCTCCATGGGGTCGAGTACATCACGTAAACGGGACCGCTGCGAAGAGATCACACCGGTCCGAGTGATTAGAACGGCTAGAAACCGGTTACCTTCGATGCATGCTTATTGATTCGTCGCCTGGCGACGCTCGTCCGCTGGTGGACGACCTCCCATCGGAGGCGCTGTCGTTCGACCGCGCCCAGATCGGGTGGTGGTGCCTCGTGACGGCTCAGGCGATCGTAGTCATCGTGCTCTTCATTCTGTTCGTCACCTGATCTGACCGATCCGCGGATGTGAGACGCTGCCCGAGTGTTGGCGTCGCAAGCCCGGTTCGTCGGCGTTCTGGCCGGTTATCTGGCCGATTTGGCGCTCGGTGATCCGAAACGAGGTCATCCGGTCGCGTTGTTCGGCCAGGCGGCCGCAAGATTCGAACAAATCAGCTATCGCGACAGTCGCGTCGCCGGCGCTCTGTATGTCGGTTTGCTGGTCGGCGCGGTCACCGGGCTGGGGGCGGCCGCGCAACTAGGCGCGGGCTCGCGCTGGTCGGTGCCGGTCACGGGTGCGGCGACCTGGGTGTGCCTGGGTGGGACCACACTGGCGCGCACCGGCCTGCAGATGTCTGACCTGCTGGAGCGCGGGGATCTCGAGGCCGCCCGGCGGCTGCTGCCGTCACTGTGCGGTCGGAATCCGGAAACGCTGGACGCGGCGGGCCTGACCCGTGCGGCACTGGAATCGATAGCGGAAAACACTTCCGACGCACAGGTTGCTCCGCTGCTGTGGGCGGCCGTCGGCGGCGTTCCGACCGTGCTGGGTTACCGCGCCGTCAACACGCTGGACGCGATGATCGGCCATCGTTCCCCCCGCTATCTGCGCTTCGGATGGGCCGCGGCGCGCTTGGATGACCTGGCCAACTACGTCGGCGCGCGGGCTACGGCGGCGTTGGTGGTGCTGTGCGCGCCCGTCGTCGGTGGATCGCCGTCGGGTGCGGTGCGGGCCTGGGCACGGGATGCCTCGCGGCATCCCAGCCCCAACGCGGGTGTGGTCGAGGCGGCGTTCGCCGGTGCGCTCGGTGTGCGACTTGGCGGCCCCACCCAATACCGCCATGAACTGCAGATTCGCCCTACCCTGGGCGATGGCCGCCCACCGGCGGTGGCCGACCTGCGTCGCGCCGTGCGGTTGTCGCGGGTGGTACAGGCCGCGGCCGCTCTGCTGGTGGGGCTGTCGGGCTATCGCCGTCGGCCGTAACGATCGGCGAGTTTGTCCTCAACCGTCACCGGCGCTGTCGGCTCTGCTGAATCTTCCCTTGCCGCCGCTTGCTGCTTTTCGCGTCGTCGCGCACGAATCTCGGCGTAGGTGAAATACGCCAGACCGATCGGCGCCAAGATGCCGAACGAGATCCACTGGATGCCGTAGGACAAGAACGGTCCGGGATCCAGGTGCGGTAGGCCGATCACGCCCAGTCCACCCGGCTGGTCTTCGACCAGTTGCAAGTAGGACCCGGCAAGGGGCACTCCCGTCAGCTTCGACACTTGCTCGGTGCTGATCGAATACACCTGCTGGAAACCGTCCCTGGTGAACGGCTCCCTGTCCGGCAGCGTCGGCTCGGAGTCGCGCAGGCGCGCGGTGATGGTGACGGTCTGCTCTGGCGGCCGGGGGAACTGCGGCACGTGCGAGCCCGCCTCCGGCCGCACGTAGCCACGGTTGACCAGGACGGTCGGCCCGCCGTCCACAACGAACGGTGCCAGCACTTCGAACGCCTGCTCACCCTCCACGACACGCAGTCGGGCGAGCACCTGGACGTCGGCCAGGTAGTGTCCGGTCGCCGTCACCCGCCGCCACTGCGCGTCGGGCGAGGACGAATCCTGCTGCGGCAGCAGCTCTTTCAACGGCACAGGTGGAGTGGAAATGGATTGCTGAATCTGGCTGTTTGCCCGAGATGTCTTGGTGTTCTTCCCCAGCTGCCACGGCGCGAGCACCATGAAACACAGGTAGGTGAACGCGACGATCACCAGGATCAGCGCCAGCCACCCGGGTCGGAGCAAGAAAGACAAGCGTCGCAAGAAGCGAAGCATTAGGTGTAGCCGTTCCGCGCCAGTTGCTCGTCGACCCAGTCGTGCAGGCCGGGCAAGGCGGCTTCGATGACCTCAAAGACCGCCTCGAAGTCCTCCGGGGCGCCGTAGTACGGGTCATCGACGTCGAGCGCGTGCGCCCCGGACCGCGGATCGAACGACCGCAGCATCCGAACCCGGTCGTCGTCCACGCCGAGCTGTCGCAGCATCCGCAGGTGGTTTCGCCCTAAAGCGATCACCAAGTCGGCCGCCAGGTGGTCGTCGTTGACCTGCGCCGCGCAATGCTCGGTGGGGTAGCCGTGCGCGCGCAAGACGCGGTTCGCCCGTTCGTCCGCGCAACTGCCGACGTGCCAATTGCCGGTGCCTGCGCTGGTCACCCGCACCTTGTCCGCCAGGCCGCGCTGTTTCAGCTGGTGGGCGAACATCTTCTCGGCCATCGGCGAACGGCAGATGTTCCCGGTGCAGACGAACGTGACATGCAACTCGGCCCGCTCAGACACCTAGCGCCCTCCGCAGTTCTTGGATCGTCGCTGCATGCGTCACGCCGACGGCAGGTGCGGCATCGCCCGTGTCAGGGTCGGCGAAGTCAGCCCGCCCGTAGCCCCAACCGACCACCACGGTGTCGATGCCGTGTGCGGCCGCCCCATGGACGTCGTGGCTCCGGTCGCCGACCATCAGCACCCGCTCGGGAATGGGTTGTAGCTGCTCGAGGGCGTGCGCCAGCACCTCGGTCTTGCTGCGGCGCGTGCCGTCCGGGCAGGCGCCGGCGATGACCTCGAAATGGTGGTCCAGGCCGAAGTGGGCGAGGATGCGCCGGGCGGTCGGCTCCAACTTGGACGTGGCGACCGCCAAGCGGACACCGGCGTCCCGCAGATCGGCCAGCAGCGGCTCGATCCCGTCGAACAGGCTGTTCATGGCCCAACCGCGGCTGCCGTACTCGGCGCGGAAGGCTGCGAACGCCTCGTCGGCGCGGCCGTCGAGGTCCAGCGATCGGAATGTCTCGTCCATGGGCGGGCCGACGATCTGGGCCACCAGATCGCCGTCGGGTACGTCGGCGCCCACGTGGTCGAGGGCATGCAAGAAGCTGGCGACGATCCCCTCGGCGGAATCGGTGAGAGTGCCGTCGAGGTCGAAGATCACCAGCTGTGGTTTGCCTGCGTCGCCCGGGATGGTCTCGGCGGCGGCTTCGGCCGGGATAGAGCCTGTCACGCTTCCATTGTCGGTGATGACGGAGCCCGACAAACCGGCAGGCACTGGCGCTGCGCGTACCGAGGCGGACGGCACGGGTTGGCGGCGCTCCGAATACCCGTCGCATCCGGCGGCGCGATAGTGTTCGACGGATGGCGAGTCTCGACTTGAGCCCGCTTTCGGCGGCCCGCTATCACGGCGACCAGGCCGTCGCCCCTGGCATGCTCGATTTCGCTGTCAATGTGCGTCATCGGCAGCCGCCGTCATGGCTCGTAGCGCGGCTCGCCGAGCGTCTGCACGACCTGGCCAGCTACCCGAGCCTTGCGGACGTTCAGCTCGCGCAGGACGTGGTCGCCGCCCGTCATCAACGATCGCGCGACGAAGTGTTGCCGCTGGCGGGTGCCGCGGAGGGTTTCGCGCTGTTGAGCAATTTGCGGCCGGTGCGGGCCGCCGTCATCGCGCCCTCGTTCACCGAGCCGGCCGTGGCTTTGGCAGCTGCGGGAATTCCGGTGCACCACGTCGTCTTGGCGCCGCCGTTCCGGCTGGAGTCCGCGCAGGTGCCCGACGACGCGGACCTCGTCGTCGTCGGCAATCCGACCAACCCGACCTCGGTGCTGCACACGCGCGCCGAGGTGCTGGCGTTGCGCCGGCCCGGCCGCATTCTGGTGGTCGACGAGGCGTTTGCCGACTCGATACCTGGCGAACCCGAGTCCCTCGCCGACGGATCGCTGCCCGACGTGCTGGTGCTGCGCAGTCTGACCAAGACGTGGGCGCTGGCCGGGTTGCGGGTGGGCTACGCCTTGGGTGCCCCCGACATACTCGCCCAGTTGACTGCGCAGCGCGCGCACTGGCCGGTGGGCACGCTGCAGCTGACCGCCATCGCGGCGTGTTGCGCACCGCAGGCCGTTGCCGAGGCGACAACCGATGCCGCGCGGTTGACGGCGCTGCGCGCGGAGATGGTGGCGGGCCTGGAATCGGTGGGCGCCACGGTGGTCGACGGTCGGGCGCCATTCGTCCTGTTCCGCGTGCGGGATGCCGATTTGATTCGAAAACGGCTACAGTACAAGGACATTGCGGTACGACGCTGCGACACGTTCATCGGTCTGGGCGAAGGGTATCTGCGCGCGGCGGTGCGCGAGGAGTGGCCGCTGCTGACGGAGACGATCGCGGAGGTGTTGTCGTGACCGTGCGGTTGCGCGACGTCATCGACGTACTGGACGAGGCCTACCCGCCGCGGCTGGCCGAATCGTGGGATTCGGTGGGTCTGGTCTGCGGTGATCCAGACGATGTTCTGTCTTCGGTGACGATCGCGGTGGACGCGACGGCCGAGGTCGTCGACGAAGTACCCGATGGCGGCCTGTTGCTGGCCCATCATCCCTTGCTGCTGCGCGGCGTCGATACGGTCGCGGCCAGTACGCCAAAGGGTGCGCTGGTGCACCGCCTGATCCGGAGCGGGCGTTCGCTCTTCACCGCGCACACCAATGCAGACTCGGCATCGCCCGGGGTGTCTGACGCCCTGGCGAACGCGTTGGGTTTGACCGTTGAGGCGGTGCTCGAGCCGGCGCCGCCGGCGGCCAACGTGGACAAGTGGGTCATCTACGTGCCGACAGAGAATGCAGAAGCGGTGCGGGAGGCGGTCTTCGAGGCCGGTGCCGGACATATTGGCGACTACTCGCACTGCAGCTGGAGCGTCTCGGGCACCGGGCAGTTCCTGCCGCATGAGGGGGCGTCGCCGGCCATCGGCAGCGTTGGCGCCGTCGAGCACGTCCCCGAGGACCGGGTCGAGGTGGTTGCACCCGCACGCGCGCGTGGTGCGGTGTTGGCGGCGATGCGTGCCGCTCACCCGTATGAAGAGCCGGCCTTCGACATTTTCGCGCTGGTCGCGCCGCCGAGCGACGCCGGGTTGGGCCGCATCGCGACACTGCCACAGCCGGAGCCGCTACACGCCTTCGTCTCTCGTGTCGAAGCCGCACTGCCGCAGACCTCCTGGGGGGTGCGCGCGGCCGGGGATCCGGACCTGCCGGTCTCTCGGGTAGCGGTGTGCGGGGGAGCGGGGGATTCCCTGCTGCGCACTGTGGCCGCGGCGGACGTGCAGGCCTACGTCACGGCGGACCTGCGGCATCATCCTGCCGACGAGCATCGGCGGGCATCGCAAGTAGCGTTGATCGACGTCGCGCATTGGGCGAGCGAATTTCCGTGGTGTGAGCAGGCGGCAGGCGTGCTTGCGGCCCGGTTCGGCTCGGCGCTGACGGTGCGGGTGTCGACCATCCGCACCGACCCATGGAACGTGAGGACCGGACTGGAAAAGATGGCGGGGAGCGATCAGTTATGAAAGCCGAAGTGGCACAGCAGCGTTCGCTACTGGAGTTGGCGAAGTTGGATGCTGAGCTGTCCCGGATCGCCCATCGCACAAAGCATTTGCCGCAGCGCGAGGCCTGCGACAAGGTGCAGGCCGAGCACGCCGCGGCCAGCGACCGACTAGCTGCGGTGCGCATCGCGGTGGAGGATCTGGACGCCGAGGTGCGACGTTTCGAGTCGGAGATCGACGCCGTGCGCCAGCGCGAAGACCGCGATCGGGCGCTGCTCGCGTCCGGAGCCACGGATGCCAAGCAGCAGGGCGATCTGCAGCACGAATTGGAGACGCTGCAGCGGCGCCAGGCCAGCCTGGAAGATTCGCTGCTGGAGGTGATGGAACGCCGCGAGGAACTACAGGCGCAGGAGAGTGTCGAGGCGAGGGCGATCGAGGCTTTGCAGGGCGACCTGGCCGATGCGCAACAGGCGCTCGACGCCGCACTGCTCGAGATCGAGCAGGCCCGAAGTGAGTTTTCCGCGCGACGTGATGCGCTGGCCGCGTCATTGAATCCCGAACTGGCCGCCGCGTATGAACGTCAGCGTGCCCGGGGCGGGCCCGGCGCCGGCCAGCTGCTTGGGCATCGATGCGGGGCGTGCCGCATCGAGATCGGTAAAGGTGAGTTGGCCCGCATCTCGGCGGCCGCCGAGGACGAGGTGGTGCGCTGCCCCGAATGCAGCGCGATCTTGTTGCGGGTCAAGGGCTTCGACCAATGAAGGTAGTCATCGAAGCCGACGGCGGCTCGAGGGGCAACCCCGGGCCGGCGGGCTACGGGGCGGTGGTCTTGACTGCGGACAGGTCGACCGTCCTGGCGGAGAGCAAGGGCGCCATCGGCCGGGCGACCAACAACGTCGCCGAATACCGGGGGCTGATAGCCGGTTTGGACGACGCGGTGAAAATGGGCGCCACCGAAGCCACGGTTTTGATGGACTCCAAGCTGGTGGTGGAGCAGATGTCGGGGCGCTGGAAGGTCAAGCACCCCGACCTGGTGGAACTGCACGCCCAGGCGCAAGCGCTGGCATCCCAGTTCCGCCGTATCACCTACTCGTGGGTGCCGCGGGAACGCAATGCCCATGCCGATCGGCTGGCGAATGAGGCGATGGACGCCGCGGACCGTGCCAACCGCAGGGGCGACAACAGCGCCTCATCGGTGGTGCCGGTGGGGCCGATCGGGTCCGCCGGCGCGTCCGATCCGGTCGGCTCGATCGGAACAACCGGAACGGTCGGGACGGCTGGTTCGGTCGGTTCGGTCGGCGAATCGGTCAAGGCGCCGCCGTCGGAAGGTACGTCGAGCCCCGGCTGGACCGGCGCGCGCGGCACGCCCACTCGGCTGCTGTTGTTACGCCACGGGCAGACGGAGTTGTCGGCGCAGCGTCGTTATTCCGGGCGTGGCGACCCGGCATTGAACGAAGTCGGTTGGCGCCAAGCGGGTTTGGCGGCCAGATATCTGGCGCAGCGCGGGGGCATAGCGACGGTCATCTCGTCACCGCTGCAGCGCGCCTGCGACACCGCGACGACGGCGGCTAGAGCGCTGGGCGTGGACTTGACCGTTGACGAGGATTTCATCGAAACGGATTTCGGTGCTTGGGAAGGTCTGACGTTCGCCGAGGCGGCCGCGCGCGATCCCGAACTGCATCGGCGATGGCTGCAAGACACCAGCGCGACGCCGCCGGGCGGCGAAAGTTTCGACTCGGTACACCAGCGCGTGCGCCGAGCGCGCGATCGGGTTATCACGAGGTACCCGGGCGAGACGGTGCTGGTGGTTTCCCACGTCACGCCGATCAAGATGCTGCTGCGCATGGCCTTGGACGCCGGCCCGGGCATCCTGTACCGGCTGCACCTTGACCTGGCGTCGTTGAGCATCGCCGAGTTCTACCCCGATGGCGCGTCGTCGGTGCGGCTGGTGAACCAGACGGGATACCTGTAGCGGGCATCTGTCGGGCTTCTGCCGGACCACCAAAGGGCCGCGAGCGCGCCCAAAATGCCGCTCTGCACGGCGTGTCTGCGTACAAACACGGGCGCTCGTCGTGGCGCTACCGATGGTCGGACGTGACACCATACTGGTGTGGACGACGACGGCGACGGTCGCGGTGGACCGACCGCGGCGGTGCTGTCCTGTGGCTCGTGCGGCCACCAATTGGGCGTGACAGCCAAATTCTGCAGTGAGTGCGGCACACCGGCCGCAGCCGCGGCTCGCTCCGCCGAGTACAAGCAGGTAACGGTGTTGTTCGCCGACGTTGTCCATTCGATGGAGATTGCCGCGGCGCTGGGCGCCGAGCGGCTGCGAGAAATCATGGCCGACCTGATCGACCGCGCGGTGACGGTCGTGCAACGCTACGGCGGCACGGTGGACAAGTTCACCGGGGACGGCATCATGGCGGTATTCGGTGCGCCAATAGCGTTAGAAGACCATGCGATTCGTGCCTGTCTGGCGTCATTGGACCTGCAGGAAGCAACGCAGCGTCTGGCCGTCGATGTCCGAGCGCTTGACGGCGTGGACCTGAGATTGAGGATCGGACTCAATTCGGGACAGGTCATCACCGGCGAGATCGGTTCAGCGGCGTTGGGCTACACCGCCATCGGTGAACAAGTCGGCATGGCCCAGCGGATGGAATCCGTGGCACCACCCAATGGGGTCATGCTGAGCGATTCGACAGCCAACTTGGTGGGTGACGCCGTCGTGCTGAGCGAGCCGGAACTGGTTCAGGTCAAAGGCGGGAGCAAGCTGATCGCCAGGCGTCTGTTGGCCGTCGCTGTGCACCAGCCGCATCGCCGCAGCGAATCGAAACTAGTCGGCCGCACCTGGGAGCTGACGACCCTGGGCGGGATCCTTGACGAGGCGATCGCCGGGTCGGGCTGCATTGTCAACATCGTGGGCCCCCCGGGCATCGGCAAGAGCCGATTGGTCGGTGAGACCGCCACGCTGGCGAGCGGTCGCGGTGTGCCGGTGTTCGCCACCTACTGTGAGTCGCACGCCAGCGACATCCCGTTCCACGCGGTGGCCCGGATGCTGCGCGCGGCAATGGGAATCGACGGACTAAGTGCCGACATCGCGCGGACCCGTATCCGCGACCGGTTTCCCGGGGCCGACCCGGAGGACCTGCTGCTGCTCGACGACCTGATGGGAATTCGTGACGCAGCGAGTCCGCTGCCCGACATCGCCGCCGACGCACGGCGCCGGCGTTTGACCGCCCTGGTCAATGCCGGAGCACTGGACCGCAGTGAGGCGGCGGTGTACGTGATCGAGGATGCGCACTGGATCGATGAAATCAGCGAGTCGATGTTGTCCGATTTCCTGGCTGTCGTGCCGCAGATCCCGTCGTTGGTCCTGATCACTTACCGTCCGGAATACCAAGGCGCGTTTAACCGAATCCCCGGTACCCAGACAATTGCGCTGCGGCCGTTGAGCGATGCCCACACCCTGGCACTGACGGGTGAGCTCCTCGGTGCTGATTCGGTGAGCGGTGAACTGCCTGCTCAAATCGCCGCTCGCGCTGCCGGAAACCCGTTCTTCGTCGAGGAGATCGTGCGCGATCTAGCCGAACGCGGTGTGCTGCAAGGCGAGCCGGGTTCCTACCAACGATCTGGTGACATCGCGGACGTCGACGTGCCGGCAACCCTGCAAGCCACCATTGGCGCACGCATCGACCGTCTTGGGGGGAGGGCCAAACGAACGCTGAATGCTGCGGCAGTCATCGGGGGCCGATTCGATGCCGATCTGCTGGCCGCGCTGATCCCGGATGTCGACGTGGCGCCCCTGATCGAGGCGGAACTCGTCGCTCAGATCAGGTTCGCTTCGAACGCCGAGTATGCCTTCCGTCACCCGCTTATCCGCACGGTTGCCTACGAGTCACAGCTCAAATCCGTTCGTGCGCAATTGCATCAACGGGTCGCAGCAGCGATCGAAGCGGGCGGGTCTGCTGACGAGAACGCGGCCCTGATCGCAGAACACGTCGAGGCGGCGGGTGATTTGCAGGCCGCCTTCGACTGGCACATGCGCGCTGGAACCTGGTTCACCTTCCGCGACGTGCGTGCCGCGCAGACGAGTTGGCGACGGGCCCGTCAGGTCGCTGATCGGCTGTCCGACGACGACGGTGATCGTTCGACCATGCGAATCGCTCCTCGAACACTTCTGTGTGCCACAGCATTTCGGGCGGGCGGCAGCGGCGCCGACACCGGCTTTGAGGAGCTGCGTGAGTTGTGTGCCGCAGTGGCCGATCGGCGATCGCTTGCGATCGGGATGGTCGGATTGGTGACATGGCAGACGATGAAGGCCCATCGCCGGGAGGCATCGAAGCTCGCTGATGAACTCATCGAACTGCTGGAGGCAATCGGCGATCCAACATTGACTGTCGGACTGGCCTTCGCGGCAATGGTCGCCAAGCACGAGACCGGCGAAATGGCCGACGTGCTTCGATACGCCCAGCGCTTGATCGACCTGGCAGAGGGAGATTTCGCCAAAGGGGCGTTGATCTTCGAGTCGCCGTTAACCTCCGCGATCGCCATGCGTGGTTTCGCCCGATGGAGTCTGGGCATTGCGGGCTGGAGAGAGGACTTCGACCGGGCGATTGCGACGGGCCGGCGGCTTAGGGCCGACCCGGGGACAATCTGCGGCATCCTGTGGTTCACGTACGTCCCGGCGATCCCGTACGGGGTTTTGCTGCCGGATGCGACGGTCCTGCGCGAGACATCCGAAATACTGTCCTTCGCAGAGCAGTCGGGCGACGACCTTGCTCTTGACCTGGCCTGCGGAATTCATGGACTCGTTTTGGCGTACCAAGATGGCCCGGCACGCGAACAGGGCTTCGAGCTACTCGCCAAGATGCGAGACCGGGCCGCCAGCGACAGGTTCGCGAAGAACAACGTGCCGCTGGTGGACATACACAGAGCACGGGAAAAGGCGCGGTCGGGCGACATCGCGGACGCGGTCGAATTGGCCCGCGCGGTCTTCGACGACATAGTCAACTGCGGCGGATGCATCTGGACCGCGCTCGCCACCAGCGTCCTGGTGGAGACACTGCTGCAACGCGCTGGTGACGGCGACCTCGGCGAGGCCGAGCATGCGATGGCTCGGTTGGCCGCAGTGCCAACAGATCCTGGGTTCGTCGTGCACGAGATCTCGCTGCTGCGCCTTCGCGCGCTGCTGGCTCGTGCCCGGGGAGACGGGGCCGCCTACCGTGACTGGCGGGACCGCTATCGCGCGATGGCGACCTCACTGGGGTTCGAGGGACATATGAAATGGGCCGCCGCGATGCCTTGACTGTGCACGCCGTCGGCAACGCGCCTTTGTCATTTCACACAGGGAATCGCATCGCCAGTCATCTGGGTAAGGTCCTCCGGCGTCGGTTCCTTTGTGCCGGTACCGGCCGCCGGCACGGTGGAGACGGGCGTCGTCGCGGTTGTAGTCGTCGGTTCCGATGTGCGAATGAGGTTGTAAAACTTGTAATAATCGGCTCCGACGGTCAACTGCACGGTGTCGGGTGCGATGCTGTCGGATTCGGTGGCACTGAGGCCGAGGTCGTCGGCCAAGTCCTCAGCGGCGGCTTTCGCTCCGCGTCCGTAAACGATTGTGCTTGTCTGACTGAGGGAATCGGCTGTGCTGGTCGTCCCAGCAGTGAGACGCCCTGTCGCCAAGGATTTTTGGAGACTCGCCGCCATTCCTTCCTGGCCCGAGGCGTTGACGACGTCGAGCGCGAAGGTGCTCGCTACCAGCGGCGTACCGTATGTTGGTTGCGTTGCCGCGCCCGTAGTGATGCTCGGGGATGGCGTGGGCGAATCGGTGCCTACTAGGCCTTGGACGATGGAACGGATGGTCGGGACGTCGACGTAATTGACGTAGGCACCATTGGAGAGTTCACCAAATCCGGTGACCGGCAACGTATATAACCTGATCGGTCGATTGAGCATGGTAGGTGCATTACGCACGAAGTCCTCGAAATCAAACCCGGCGTCAACCGCGACGTTTTGCTTGGCGACGTTCAGCAGCTCCCGCAACCGCGTCGGAGTCGAGAAGGCGTCACCATGGCGCAGCGCATTCACCAGCGAGACGATGAAGGCCTGCTGACGTCGTGTTCGATCGAGGTCTGTGAACACCGTGTCGTTGCCGTCGCGGCGCTGGCGCACGAACGACACCGCCTGCGCGGCGCTGATCTGCTGGATGCCTTTGTTGAACTGGGCCCCCGAGTAGTAGCGATCGGAGGTGTCCTCGTTCAGGCACACCGTGATGGGTTCGACTACCCGAGCGATCTGGAAGAACCCGGCCAAGGTGACCTCAATGAAGTGGTCAATGGGAATTTGCAGCAGCCGCCGGACCGTGCTGATCTGGGCTTTGCGGCCTGCCTCCCGCGCCCGCTGTTCCTTCGCTGCGGAGTCTTCGTTCTCGGGCGCGGCTGAGTCATAGCCGTTGAGCACACGCTGGTAGGCGAGGCTGTAGGCCTCTTTCACCTTGCCTTTGCACACCGAGTCGGGGCACCCCGCGAGGTCGACGTAGTCGTCGCGGGGGATGGAGATCGCCGTGGCCGGCCCCGTCCCGGCGGGCAGGTGCAACACGATGAGGGCGTCGGCGGCGCCTTCGCCGGCATCCTCTTCGCCGGCATGCAGTGCTTGGTAGAGGTCTTTCGGCAGGGGGCGGCCCTGCTGGTCGCGACGGCTGTCGAGGCCGATGATCAGGATGTTTTGCTCGCTGCCGGTCGATGGCGGTTCATCGGCCAACGCCTCGGACCGGGTGATGCCCGTTGATGCGCTGCGATACGTGGTCCACGCAATGCCGGCCGCGACAACCACCGCGGTCGATATCAGCGCGCCGAGAACCTTGAATCCAGCCTTGATCACATTGCGGAGCCGCCGAGGCTTGCGCTCGGTTGTCGGTGAGTGCGCGTCGTCATCACCGGAGGGGTCCGCATCGGCTGCCATGATCGTCTGAGAATAGCCAGGTCACAGTGCTTCAAACCAGCGTTCGTCGAGGTAGAGGGGCGGGCTGGGGCAGCGAGGGCGGCCAGATAATCGCGCGCCGGCTGCATTCTCCGTCGGTACTGCTGCTGTTGCGAATAGCGGTTTCGCACAGCAGTTTCGCCACAATCGAGCACCACAAGTGTGCATTGTGCACATCGTCAGATCGGCTGTCTCGCACTACATTCCAGCACCGAAGGACAGGAGCCAACCAGAGGTAAGTCGTGTCATACGTCATCGCTGCACCCGACGTCGTTCTACAGGCGGCATCAGAGTTGGCGGGTCTAGGTTCAGCGCTCAGCGAGGCCAACGCGGCTGCCGCGGGTCCGACCTCGGCCCTGCTCGCGGCGGGTGCCGATGAGGTGTCGTTAGCGATAGCAGCACTTTTTGCGGGGCACGGTCAGGCATATCAGGCGCTCAGCGGTCAGGTGCTGGCGTTTCATCAGCAGTTTGTTCAGACGCTAAGCAGTGCGAGCAGTGCCTACGCGTCTGCCGAGGCGGCCAACGCCTTGGCGGCGGCCTCGCCGCTGGAAACCCTGGAACAGCAAGTTCTGGGCGCTGTCAACGCACCGACCATGATGCTGATGGGGCGTCCACTCATCGGTAACGGCGCCGATGCCACCACGCCGGGCGGCAGTGGTGGTGATGGTGGATTGCTGTGGGGCAACGGTGGTAGCGGCGCCGCCGGGGCGTCGGTTGGCCAAGCCGGCGGAAGAGGAGGAAACGCAGGTCTATTCGGTCACGGCGGCAATGGTGGGGCCGGGGCGCCCGGCATTTCCACCACGGACGCCGTCGGCGGTAACGGCGGCGCTGGTGGGGCGGGCGGCAACGGCGGCTGGCTGTGGGGCAACGGCGGAGCCGGTGGCCAAGGCGGGATCGGCGGGTTGGGTGCACTCAACGCGGGTAACGGAGGAGCTGGCGGCGCCGGCGGGAACGCTGGGCTATTCGGCAACGGAGGCATCGGCGGTGCTGGCGGAGCTGGTAGGGCTGGACACAGCGGCAACCCCACATTCATCGGGACAAACCCCGCCGGGGCTGACGGCGCAGATGTTTCCAGCCAATTCACGATCACCGGCGGCAATGGCGAGCCCGGCGTCCCCGGAAACGCCTTGGTCAGCGGAGGCAAGGGCGGAGACGGCGGGTCCGCTACCGGGCTGCATCCGGGCATCTTCAACGATGTCACCGGCGGAAAGGGTGGGGCCGGCGGAGACGGCGCGAACGGCGGAAATGGTGGGAACGGCGGAGCAGGTATCCAGGAGTCGCTCGGGAACGGTACTTTCGCGTCCGGCAGCGCCACCGGAGGCAACGGAGGCGACGGGGGCAATGCCCTCGGCTTCGGAGGCAACGGTGGCAACGGTGGCAACGGCGGCGCCGCCACGAAGACCGCTTCAGGTCCGAACCCACAAGCGGGTGCCGCGGGTAACGGCGGCAACGGCTTTGTGGGCGCGGATGGTGGTGCCGGTGGTGCCGGTGGTGTCGGCGGTGCCGGTGGTCACGGCGGGCTGTTGGTCGGCAATGGCGGAGCCGGAGGCGCAGGCGGCGTCGGTGGCAACGCTGGTGCGGGCGCACTCGGTGGTGCCGGCGGCAACGGCGGAGCGGGCGGAGACACCAACGGAGGCTTCTTCGCTCAGTCCGTCAAAGGCGGCAGCGGCGGCGACGGCGCCAATGGCGGCAACGCCGGTGCCGCAGGGGTGGGCGGTGCCGGGGGCGCTGGCGGTGCCGCGGGGATTCTCTTCGGTGATGGCGGCGCGGGCGGTGCCGGCGGTGCGGGCGGCGCCGGTGCGGCCGGTGGCGGCGGTGGTTTGGGAGGTGCCGGTGGCGGCGGCGGGAATGCCACCACCTATCAACTGTTGGCCAATTCCGATCTTCAGGGCGGTGACGGCGGAAACGGCGGTCACGGGGGTGACGGCGGCAACGCTAGCGATGGGGCCGCCGGGGGCCGTGGCGGCGACGGCGGCAGTTCAGGCCTCATCGGCAAGGTGGGCATTGGCGGCCTAGGTGGCGCGGGTGGCGCGGGCGCCGCGGGCGGTGCCCTCGGCAAGGGCGGAAGCGGTGGCGGCGGTGGCACAGCGACCGCCAGCTTTAACAATCCGAATAACTCCCCAGAGCCCTCGCCGTCGGACTACGGCGCGGCCGGCGTCGCCGGGGACGACGGCACCGCGGGTGCTGGCAGCGTCGCCGGTGCAGCCGGTGGGAACGGCAATTCGGGCGCGCTGCGCGGGTTTCTGCCGATCTGAGTCCTGCTGGCTGGTAAAAACGTCCTTCATTCCGCGTCGTGGAAGATCAGGCCCATGGCATAGCGTTCACCGGACCGGATGGTCGAAAGCCCGTGCCGCACTGGCGAAGCCGACCATCCCCGAGTTGTGCGTACCGGACGGTCGCGGGTGGTGAAGACGAAGCCGTGGCCGTGCGGCAACTGTATTGCGGTGCCGCGGGATTGGGCCCGGAACCGCTGTTCGACGAGCAGGAATTCACCCCCGGTGTAGTCGGTGCCGGGGTCGCTGAGGTTGATGACCACCTGTAGCGGAAACACCAAGTCGCCGTACAGATCCTGATGCAACGCATTCCAGTCGTTGGTGCCGTATTTCAGGATCAGCGCGGTGGACCTGGTCTGGCCGGCGGCATGGCAGGTCGCCAGCCAATCGTCCAAGCTGTCCGGCCAGGGTGTGGGCCGACCCAGTTTGCTCCACCAGTCGCGGGCGATGGGTAGCAGCCGCGGATAGAGCGCTTGTTTGAGCCGTTCGATGGGCTCGGGATAGGGGGCGTGGAAGTAGCGGTACTGGCCGGCTCCATAACGCTTCGGCGCCATGTTGACGGTCGAGCGGAACAGGGTGTCGTCGTCGTAGAGCTTGCGGAGCCGCTTCGCCTCGGCGGGCGTGACCAGCTGCGGCAGCAACGCCCCGCCGAATTCGCTGACCTCCGCGGTAATGGCGTCCCAGTCCCCGGCGCTGACGCGGGCCTCCCACCGGGTCATCGACGTCCTTCCGACTGCTCTGGCGTGATGTGTCCACGATAAAGATCGGGTACCGTGATCGTCGCGGACGAGTTGGCCGGGCGGCCGCGGCTCGCGCGTCGAGTCGAGGAAAGTCCGGACTTCGCAGAGCAGGGTGATTGCTAACGGCAATCCGAGGTGACTCGCGGGAAAGTGCCACAGAAAACAGACCGCCACCCTCGCGGTGGTAAGGGTGAAAAGGTGCGGTAAGAGCGCACCAGCATCTCGGGTGACCGGGATGGCTTGGTAAACCCCACCCGAAGCAAGGCCAAGAAGGTCGCACCAAAAGTGCGGCCGCGCAGGCGTTTGAGGGTTGCTCGCCCGAGCCTGCGGGTAGGCCGCTTGAGGCACCCGGCGACGGTGTGTCCAGATGGATGGTCGCCGCCGTGCCGCCGTTGGCTAGGCCGTGGCGGTGCGGAACAGAATCCGGCTTACAGGCCAACTCGTCCGCCCCTTGGGGCGGTTCGCTGCGTCGATGTGTCCCTCCGTCGCCGAGTGTGAATCGCACGACGCGACACGCCGTGTTTCCGTCGTGGAATTCACGCTGGGTGGACCGGGGGACGATCCGTCGCACGGCTCATGCGAAGTTCGCGAGCGATCAGGAAGAGCGGAAAGATCACGCTTATCCCGATGAAGTAGGCGGCAACGATGTACGCCCACACGAAGCGCACGCCGTGCTTCCGTGCTTCGACCACCATGAGAATCGCGGCCGCGAGGCCGAGGAACAGGGCGTCGGCAGTGATGAACTTGGTAGCCGAATTGGCCTGGGTGTCGCGCCAGAACGTCACGAAGAAGTCGGCAGGCGATTGCAGGTACGGGCCAACGTGACTCCAGGTTGCGACGAAGGCGGCGACTGCGACGGCGCCGTAGACGGCGCAGAGGATTTTGCGAGAGGTGGGGAGCGATGACGCTTGGTCGTGGTCGGCTGTGGTCATGAGTTTTCAGGCTAGAACGAGTTGCGCTGCGCGACGAGTGTGAATCGCCCGACGTGACACGCCTAGTTCCCGTCGGGTGTTTCACGCTCGGCGGTCGAGGGCGAAGGCGGTTATGCGGGAACGACTCTCATGCGCGCCGAGGGCGCGGCCCGCCCCTCAGTGACGGGCTTTGCGCACCGCCTTGTCCAGTGCCCGCAGGGCGCCGTCAAGCTGAGCCCGGCACCGCTCGGCCAGGTCGGATTCCCGTTGGTACAGCAGGCCGTAGGTGAAGGTGTCCTCGCCCGCGGCATAGGCGGCGTCGGTCTGCTGAAGCAGATGCTCCTGGCTCACCACGCTGTCCTGATGGTCACCGAGCAATGTCTGGATCTCCTTGGCTTGCTGAGCCACGCCGTCGACGCCGACGGCCACCGCGGTGTAACGTAATTGCTTGGCGCGCTTGCGAATTCGGTGTAACGCCTCGTTGGGTGGGTGTTCGCCGGCTCCGTCGCCACCGGCGGCCGCCGCCGCGGCTTTCGCGGCCTTGCGCACCCGTCGATACGCACCCTCAATGTTGATCGGCTCGGCATCCTGACCGAAGGTAGCGATCGGGCGCTCGGTCACCAGCTCTTCGAGAGCGGCGAGCAGACGGAAGTACCTCTTCGATCGCATCGCCAGCAACGACCGCCGCAACCCCGCCTGATAACGGCGCTTGGCGCCCTCGACCAGACGTTCGCGAACCGGTCCACGCACCAGCGACGGGTCCAACTGATCCAATTGTCGCTGGTAGCGCTCGGCCAGCACCTCGGCGTCGCGAGCCACACCGAGCACCGCGGCGAGTTCACGGAGTTCGTCGAGCACCCACGCCCCGTCGGCCAAGCCGAACGAATCCTGTGATTCGCGGAGCAGACTGCGGATCTTCCGGGTGGTCACTCGCATCTGGTGCACGGAGTCTTCGACGTCGTCGCGCACGGCGCGGTCCCACACCAGCAACTCCTCGACGTGCTGGGCGACCGCGCGATGCACCGGGTCCGAGGGAGGCGTTCGTTGGGGGATCGGCGCGGACGACTCCAATACCCGGGCCAGCTTCGAGCCGTGTCCGGCGGGAGCCGCACCGGCATCGAGTAGTCGGTTGCTCAGCCGATTGAGCAGGTCGTGGGCGGCCGCACCGTTGGTCGACGCCGCCTGTTCCGAGAGCTCGAGTTCCCACTCATGCCACTGCTGTTCGGAGGACTCGCCTTCGACCTCGCTTGGGCTGCCGCCCGACCAGGCGGTGACGTGGTCGTTGCAGAACTCCGCCAACGCAGCGCCATCGGCGCCGTACAGCGTTTGGGTTTCGCGCTGGGTCGAGATCCGGGCAACCGGGCGGACTGGGCGGTCGCGAACGATCGCCAACACCACGTCCAGCAATTCGGGCGGCACGGCGTTCTCGTCTGCGCCGTCGGTGATCGGCGCGTGGATCTCGGTGCGCGAGTCGGGTCCCGACGGCAGTTTCAGATGCCACCCGGCGTCGGCACCGCCGGTACGTCGCCGCAGCGTGATCCGGTGGCGCGCCAAGTCCTGACCTGGTGTGTCGAAGTACACCGCGTCCAGCGTTTGGGTGGGTGATTTTTCGACCCGGGCCACAGCCGCGATGCCCTCGAATGACGGCGTCACCGTCGATTCGCCGACATCGAATTTGCGCTCGACTTCCTGATGTCGGCCCGTCTTGGACGCCTTACCGGGCATGTCCCCTCCGTGAGAGCGCTGCGTTTGCGCTCAAGGGTTCCTCCAGGAGCTTGCTTGAGCCCTCATAGAGTGCCATACCGGCGTTACGCCGTCGCCGTGACGTCAGGTCGCCGACCCGTCGGAAACAGAGGGCCGGAGCCGACCGTCAGAAGCAGTGCTCTTCGGCGGGGAAGGTCCCGCCGGCTACCTCTTCCGCGTACTGGATGGCCGCCCGGCGCAACTCGCCCCCGATGTCGGCGTAGCGCTTGACGAAGCGCGCCGCTTTGCCGCTGCTCAGGCCCGCCATGTCCTGCCACACCAGCACCTGGCCGTCGCAGTTCGGGCCGGCCCCAATGCCAACGGTCGGGATGGTGAGTTTGCCGGTGATCTGGGTGGCCAACTCGGCCGGCACCATCTCCATCACGACGGCGAACGCTCCGGCTTCGGCGACGGCGATGGCGTCGGCGATCGTCTGTTCGGCGGCGTCGCCACGGCCCTGCACCCGGAACCCGCCCAGGGTGTTCACGCTCTGCGGGGTGAAGCCCACGTGCGCCATCACGGGAATGCCGGCGGCGGTCAAACAGGCGATCTGCTCGGCCACTCGCTCGCCGCCCTCGAGCTTGACCGCGTGCGCGCCACCTTCCTTCATGAACCGGGTCGCGGCGGACAGTGCCGCGGCCGGGCCGGCCTCGTAGCTGCCAAAGGGCAGGTCGGCGACCACGAGCGCATGCGGTGCGCCGCGCACCACACCCCGCACCAGCGGAATGAGCTCGTCGATGGAAATCGGCACGGTGGTGTCGTAGCCGTAGACGACGTTGGCAGCCGAGTCGCCGACCAGCAGGACCGGAATGGCGGCGTCGTCGAAAACTTTCGCGGTCGAATAGTCGTAGGCCGTCAGCATGGCCCACTTGTGGCCTTCGGCCTTCCATTTCTGCAGGTGATGGGTGCGTACCTTGGTGCGCGGGGCGGGAGCTGCAGCCGCGCTGGACCCATAGAGGCGTTGCTCAGACATCGTTGTCCCTAGTGGTGGTCGGTTCGATCCTCGTGGCCTGATCAGGTCCCCGGGTTCGTCGGACCCTCCAAGTCTGCCATCTCACCCGCGTGAATGCACCGTGGGGTGCGCCACGCCTACCATCGTCTGTCATGCAGCGGCTCAGTGGACTCGACGCGAGTTTCCTCTATCTGGAAACCTCATCTCAGCCGATGCATGTTTGCTCGGCAATCGAACTCGACACGTCGACCATGCCGGGCGGCTACACCTTCGCCAAACTGCGCGAGGCGATGGCCGAGCGCATCAAGGCGATGCCGGAATTCCGCGAGAAGCTGGCCGACAATGCGTTGAACCTCGACCACCCGGTGTGGGTGGACGATGAGAACTTCCACATCGACCGGCACCTGCACCGCATCGGGCTACCCGCACCCGGTGGGCGCGCCGAGGTGGCGGAACTGTGCGGGCACATCGCGTCCTTGCCGCTGGATCGCCGGCGGCCGCTGTGGGAAATGTGGGTCATCGAGGGCGTCGCCGGCACTGACTGTCACCACGAAGGCCGGGTGGGGGTGTTCACCAAGGTGCACCATGCCTGTGTCGACGGGGTCACCGGCGCCAACCTGCTGTCGCAGCTGTGCACCACCGAGGCGGACGCGCCCTCGCCGGAGGCGCTCGACGGTGTCGGTGGCGGCAGCGGCTGGCAGATCGCCGCGGGCGGCTTGTTCCGGTTCGCCTCCCGCCCGCTACACCTGGCCAACGTAGTGCCCGACACCCTGGCGGGCGTGGTCTCGACCGCGCTGCGGGCGCTGGAGGGCCAGACCATGGCGCGGCCGTTCAAGGCGCCACGAACCGTGTTCAATGCCAGCATCAGCGGTCGGCGCAACATCGCCTACGCCCAGCTGAACCTCGACGACGTCAAGACGGTGAAGGACCGCTTCGGCGTGAAGGTCAACGACGTCGTGATGGCGTTGGTGTCCGGTGTCCTTCGGCAGTACTTGGCCGAGCGGAATGCGTTGCCCGACTCGTCCTTGGTGGCTTCGGTGCCGGTGTCTGTGCACGGCAAGTCCGATCGGCCGGGGCGCAACCAGGTCTCGGCGATGTTTTCCGACCTGCACTCCAACATCGCCGACCCGGCGGAGCGTCTCTGTGCCATTGCGCAAGCGAATTCCATTGCAAAACAACATAGTTCGGCCATCGGTGCCACATTGCTGCAGGATTGGACGCAATTCGCCGCGCCGGCCGTGTTCGGTGTCGCGATGCGCGTCTACGCCAAGACCCGGTTTACCGAGAGCTTTCCGGTGCACAACCTGGTGGTCTCCAACGTGCCGGGACCGCAGGTTCCCCTGTACCTGCTCGGCTGTGAAGTCAAGGCGATGTATCCGCTGGGGCCGATCTTCCATGGCTCGGGTCTCAACATCACCGTGATGTCGCTCAACGGCAAGCTCAACATCGGCCTCATCTCCTGCCCGGAATTGCTTCCAGACCTGTGGGAGATGGCCGACGAGTTTGCTGTCGGGATGGAAGAACTGCTCGCCACACCCGCCCAATAGGCCGCTCACCAGGCATCAAGAGATTTTCTGGCAGCATAGGGTGCCATGTGTCTGTCTCGCCGCGACCGAATCGCGCGCACGCTGCTGATTTGGACCGCGCTGGCCGCTGCCGTGACGGTCCTCGCTGGCTGCGTCCGAGTGGTTGCCGGGCATGGAAGCCGGGCCGAACCACTGTTGGGTGAGCCAATCGAGTGGACCCTGTGTCGCTCCGCCAGGCCGAATGTCAAGATTCCCGGTAATGCCCTGTGCGGGCGGTTGGCCGTTCCCGTCGACTACAACCATCCCGACGGCGACGTGGCCACGCTGGCGCTGATCCGTTTCCCCGCGACCGGAGACAAGATCGGGTCATTGGTCATCAACCCCGGTGGCCCCGGTGAATCCGGTATAGAGGCCGCGTTGGGCCTTTTCCAGTCGCTGCCCAAGCAGATCCATGAACGCTTCGATCTGGTCGGGTTCGACCCGCGCGGGGTGGCGGCCTCCCGCCCCGCGATCTGGTGCAACTCCGACGCCGACAATGACCGGCAGCGAACCGAGCCGCAGGTGGACTACAGCCCTGAGGGCGTGGCCCGGATGGAGAACGAGACCAAGGAGTTCATCCAGCGCTGCGTCGACAAGATGGGCAAGAACTTCCTGGCCAACGTGGGGACGGTCAACGTCGCCAAGGACCTGGACGCCATCCGCGCCGCGCTGGGCGACGAGAAACTCACCTACCTGGGCTACTCATATGGCACCCGGATCGGCTCCGCCTACGCCGAGGCCTTTCCCCAGCGGGTGCGCGCGATGATCCTCGACGGCGCCGTCGATCCCAACGCCGACCCCATCGAGGCAGACCTTCGCCAGGCCAAGGGATTTCAGGACGCATTCGACGACTACGCCGCGGACTGCGCCGGCAAGGATCTCAAGTGCCCGCTCGGCACCGACCCCGCCAAGGCCGTCGAGGTCTACCACAGTCTCATCGACCCGCTGGTGGACCCCGACGACCTGTGGAAGAGCAGACCCGCGAAGACCAACGATCCGCGGGGGCTGAGCTACAGCGACGCGATCGTGGGCACCATCATGGCGCTCTACTCCCCGAATTTGTGGCACTACCTGACGGAGGGCCTCGCGGAGCTGGCCGACGGCCGTGGCGACACGATGCTTGCGCTGGCCGACATGTACATGCGTCGTGATTCGAAGGGCCACTACAACAACTCCACCGACGCGCGGGTGGCGATCAATTGTGTTGACCAGCCGCCGGTTACCGATCGTGCCCGGGTCATCGAGGAAGACCGCCGGTCCCGCGAACTGGCGCCGTTCCTGAGCTACGGCAGCTTCACCGGCCATGCGCCGCTGGGTACCTGCGCGTTCTGGCCGGTGCCGCCCACCAGCACGCCGCACGCCGTGTCGGCGCCGGGGCTGCCGCCGACCGTCGTGGTGTCCACCACCCACGACCCGGCGACGCCGTACCAGGCCGGGGTTGACTTGGCGAACCAGCTACGCGGCTCGTTGTTGACCTACAACGGAACTCAACACACGGTGGTGTTCCAGGGCGAACCCTGCGTCGACGACTACGCCGTCGCCTATTTCATCGACGGCAAGACACCTCCGCCCGGCGCGAAGTGCTAGCGGCCCGAAGCCGGCCCCGAAGTTTGGCGACACGCGCATGCGAGAGCGGGATGAAACCAAGGCGTGATCGTTTCGCGCTGTCACGGGTATTCGTGGCTGACAAGATCAACGGCCATGCCTCGCGTCAAACACTCGAGTTCGGCGCTGTTCTCATTGGTGCTGGTACTCGGTGGCCCTGGCCTGCCGCTGGCCGGTGCCACTCCAGAACCCGATCCGGGCCACACTCAGAGCCCCTCGGCGCCGGTCGCGGCGCCTGTGCAGAACTGGGGCCCGTGCCGAGAATTCGTTGAAGACACCACCGATATCCCGACCGCACAGTGCATGACGGTCACGGTGCCGGTCGACTACGACAAACCCGGTGGGGCACAAGCCAAGTTGGCCGTCATCCGGGTGCCCGCGACGGGCCAGCGGATCGGATCGCTGCTCATCAACCCGGGTGGGCCCGGCGCATCTGCGGTCGACATGGTCGCCGGCATGGCACCCGTATTGAAGAACAGCGACCTGACCCGCCACTTCGATCTGGTGGGCTTCGACCCCAGAGGCGTAGGGCATTCGACCCCGGCCCTGCGGTGCCGCACCGACGCCGAGTTCGACGCCTTCCGGCGCGACCCGATGGTGGATTACAGCCCGGCGGGCGTGGCGCATATCGAGCAGGTCTATCGCGAGTTGGCCCAGCACTGCCTCGATCGGATGGGCCAGCAGTTCCTGGCCAACGCCGGGACCGCTTCGGCCGCCCGCGACATGGACATGGTCCGTCAGGCGCTGGGCGACCCGCAGCTCAACTACCTCGGATACAGCTACGGCACCGAGCTGGGCACCGCCTACCTCGAGCGGTTCGGCACCCACGTGCGCGCGATGGTGCTCGACGGCGCGATCGACCCGACGATCAGCCCGATCGAGGAGACCATCAACCAGATGGCGGGATTCCAGACCGCGTTCAATGACTACGCGCTGGATTGCGCCAAGAACCCCGGATGCCCGCTGGGCACCGACCCGACCCAGTTCGTCAACCGCTACCACGCCCTGGTGGACCCGCTGGTGCAAAAGCCGGGTAAGACGTCAGATCCGCGCGGCCTCAGTTACGCCGACGCGACCACCGGCACGATCAACGCGCTCTACACCCCGCAACACTGGAAGTACCTGACCAGCGGACTGCTCGGCTTGGCGCGACAGACCGACGCCGGCGACCTGCTGTTGCTCGCCGACGATTATCAAAACCGTGACCGCAACGGGCACTACGGCAACGACCAGGATGCGTTCAACGCGATCCGGTGTGTGGACGCGCCGACTCCGACGGACCCCGCGGCGTGGGTCGAGGCCGATCGACGGATCCGCCAGGTCGCGCCGTTCCTGAACTACGGGCAGTTCACCGGCTACGCCCCACGCGACCTGTGTGCGATGTGGCCAGTGCCGGCGACGTCGATCCCGCATGCCGCGGCGCCCGCGCCGCCGGGCCGGGCGGTCGTCATCTCCACCACGCATGACCCGGCCACTCCCTATCAGGCCGGAGTCGACCTGGCCCGCCAGTTGGGCGCTCCGCTCATTACCGTCGACGGGACCCAGCACACGGCGGCGTTGTCCGGCAACCAATGTGTGGACACCACGGTGCTGCGGTACTTCATCGAGCTCACGCTGCCGCCGGCGAACTTGCGCTGCTAGAACACCGCATTCGGCTGGGCCGCACGAAAATAAGCCGGCATCGCTACTTTCCGGACTGCTTCAGCTTCGCGCGGCGACCGGCCTGATTATGGGGGTGTGTTAGAAATTAGCCATGGTTGCGACTCGGGCGCATCAGTAGGCTTTGGCGCCACGCATGGCCTCGAGGCGGCGGGTTAACCCCATGGATCATCGTGGCGCTGTTGATTGGCATCGCGACGATCGGCTTGGGGGTCAAAGACCTGATCACGCCGATCGACATCGCCGAGGTGACCTGCGAAGAGCGCGTCTTGCCGCCGGGCGACTACTGCCTGGACGGTGGCAGCCAGTTCTCCTACGAGGAGATGCGGGCCAAGGAGACACACGGTCCGGAGAAGTCGCGAGAGGGAATCGCGTTGGTAGCCTTCGGCTCGGCAGCGCTCGTCGGTATTGGCGCCTGGGGAGTCTACCGACTGACCCGAAATCGACGTGGGCGAAAGTGATCGGAATGCCATCGCGAAAATACGTAGATGACTCAATTAAAATTTCGGTGCCACAATATTTAGGCATTGTCGGACCCCCGCCGCGGGTAAGAGCAGCTGTCGGTGTCAATTTTTGCGACGCGCAACGCGCCTGGTCTGGCATCGGTAACATGGAATTAACACAGCATGCCTAGTGTGCGAGGCATGGACCGACAGAAGGAATTTGTGCTACGCACGTTGGAAGAGCGCGACATCCGTTTTGTCCGCCTCTGGTTCACCGACGTGCTTGGTTTTCTCAAGTCGGTCGCTATTGCGCCAGCCGAGCTGGAGGGCGCGTTCGAGGAAGGCATCGGCTTCGACGGGTCGTCCATCGAGGGTTTCGCACGAGTCTCGGAATCCGACTGCGTCGCCCATCCCGATCCGTCGACGTTCCAGGTACTGCCCTGGACCACCGCCGCCGGTCACCACCACTCCGCCCGGATTTTCTGCGACATCACCATGCCCGACGGCTCGCCGTCCTGGGCAGACCCGCGACACGTGCTGCGGCGGCAGCTGACCAAGGCCAACGAGCTCGGCTTCTCTTGCTACGTGCACCCCGAGATCGAGTTCTTCCTGCTCAAGCCGGGGCCTGAGGACGGTTCGGAACCGGTCCCCGTCGACAACGCCGGCTACTTCGACCAAGCGGTCCACGAATCCGCGTCGAAGTTCCGCCGGAGGGCCATCGAAGCCCTTGAGTTCATGGGGATTTCGGTGGAATTCAGCCACCACGAGGGTGCGCCCGGTCAGCAGGAGATCGACCTGCGCTTCGCGGACGCGCTGTCGATGGCCGACAACGTGATGACCTTCCGTTACGTCATCAAGGAAGTGGCGTTGGAGAACGGCGCGCGGGCGTCGTTCATGCCCAAGCCGTTCGGACAGCATCCCGGGTCGGCGATGCACACCCACATGAGCCTCTTCGAAGGCGAGGTCAACGCGTTCCACAGCGACGACGACCCACTGCAGCTGTCTGATGTCGGCAAATCGTTCATCGCCGGAATCCTCGAGCACGCGTCGGAGATCAGTGCCGTCACCAACCAGTGGGTCAACTCGTACAAGCGGCTCGTGCATGGTGGTGAGGCGCCCACCGCCGCCTCCTGGGGTGCGGCCAACCGATCCGCGTTGGTCCGAGTGCCCATGTACACGCCGCACAAGACCTCCTCGCGGCGGATCGAGGTGCGCAGCCCCGACTCGGCCTGCAACCCGTACCTGGCGTTCGCGGTGTTGCTGGCCGCCGGGCTGCGTGGCGTGGAGAAGGGCTACGTGTTGGCTCCGGAGGCCGAGGACAACGTGTGGGATCTGACGCCCGAGGAACGACGCGCGATGGGCTACCGCGAGCTGCCGTCCAGCCTGGACGCCGCGTTGCGGGCGATGGAGTCCTCGGAGCTGGTGGCGGAAGCGTTGGGGGAGCACGTGTTTGATTTCTTCCTGCGCAACAAGCGCCGGGAGTGGGCGAACTACCGCAGTCACGTCACTCCGTTTGAGCTGAAGACCTACCTGTCGCTTTGACGGCGGCCTAGCCGCTCGATCCGACCGGGCCGTCAGGCAGGCGGGCGGCTCGGCAGCAGCCGCACGGTCGTGCGCTACCGTCAAGGTCGTGACCAAGCCCGCGACGCAGCGACCAAAGTTGCCCAGTGTCGGCCGCCTTGGCCTAATCGACCCGCAGGCAGAAGAGCGGCTTACCCAGCTGGGATGGGATAAGGACGACCAGGCTCACATCGATCTGTTGTGGGCGCTGTCGCGCGCCCCGGACGCCGACGCCGCGCTGCGGGCGTTGGTGCGGTTGTCCGAGACGCCGGATTCCGACTGGGATGAGCTGAACGCCGCGCTGCTGCGCGAGCGCCCGCTGCGGGGACGGTTGTTTGCAGTCCTGGGCGCGTCGTTGGCGCTGGGGGAACACCTGGTCGCCCACCCGCAATCGTGGAAGCTGCTGCGCGGCAAGGTGGGACTGCCCTCGGCGGAGCAACTGCGGGCATCGTTCATCGAGTGTGTCGAGGAAGCGCTGGACTCGCCGAACACGATTGCGCAACGGCTGCAGACGGTGTACCGCGACGAACTGCTGGTGTTGGCGGCGCTCGATTTGGCGGCGACGGTCGAGGACGAACCGGTCGTGCCGTTCACGGTGGTCGGCGCGCACCTGGCCGACATGGCGGACGCGGCCTTGGCGGCCTCCCTTCGCGCCGCCGAGGCAACGATCTGCGGGGACCGTCCACCGCCGCGGCTCGCGGTGATCGCGATGGGCAAATGCGGTGCGCGCGAACTCAATTACGTCAGCGACGTCGACGTCATCTTCGTCGGCGAGAACGCCGACCCGCTCACCATCCGCCTTGCCGGTGAGATGATGCGGATCGCCTCGACCGCGTGTTTCCAGGTCGACGCGGGGCTGCGGCCCGAGGGCCGCAGCGGTGAACTGGTTCGCACCCTCGACTCGCACAAGGCCTACTACCAGCGTTGGGCCAAGACGTGGGAGTTCCAGGCGCTGCTCAAAGCCCGCCCGGCGGTCGGCGATATGGAACTCGGCCAGGCCTACATGGAAGCGCTCATGCCGATGGTGTGGACCGCCTGCGAGCGCGAAGATTTCGTCGCCGAGGTGCAGGCGATGCGACGCCGAGTCGAGCAGCTGGTTCCGGCCGAAGTCCGGGGCCGCGAACTCAAACTCGGCAGCGGAGGATTGCGGGACGTCGAGTTCGCGGTGCAACTGCTGCAGTTGGTACACGGTCGTAGTGACGATTCACTGCACGTGGCTTCCACCGTCGATGCTTTGGCGGCGCTGGGCGAGGGCGGATACATCGGTCGCGAAGACGCGGCCAACCTCACCGCGTCCTACGAGTTTCTCCGGCTGCTCGAGCACCGATTGCAGCTGCAACGGCTCAAGCGCACGCACCTGCTACCCGAGGCCGACGACGAGGAAGCGGTGCGCTGGCTGGCGCGGGCCGCCCACATCAGGCCCGACGGGCGGCACGACGCGGCCGGGGTGCTGCGCGAGGAGCTGAAACACCAGAACGTGCGGGTATCCCGGCTGCACGCCAAGCTGTTCTACCAGCCGTTGCTGGAATCCATCGGTCCGGCGGGCCTGGAAATCGCGGGCCGCGGAATGACGTCGGAGGCCGCCGAGCGTCAGCTGGCCGCATTGGGCTACCTCAACCCGAAGTCGGCGTTGAAGCACATGTCCGCGTTGGTCAATCAGAGCGGACGGCGCGGGCGGGTGCAGTCGGTGCTGCTGCCCAGGTTGTTGGACTGGATGTCGGATGCCCCCGACCCCGACAGCGGGCTGCTGGCCTACCGTCGGCTCAGCGAGGCGGCGGCAAACCAGACCTGGTATCTGGCGACGCTGCGCGACAAGGCCGCCGTGGCCAAGCGACTCATGCACGTGCTGGGTACTTCTGCGTATGTGGCAGATCTGTTGATGCGAGCGCCGGGGGTCATCCAGCAATACAGCGACGGTCCATCGGGCCCCAAACTGCTGGAAACCGAACCCGCCGCGGTCGCTCGCTCGCTCGTCGCGTCGGCGAGCCGCTATGACGATCCGGAGCGGGCCATCGCCGGCGCCCGCACGCTGCGGCGTCGGGAACTGGCCCGGATCGCTTCGGCGGACCTGCTCGGCCTGCTTGAAGTCACGGAGGTCTGCTCGGCGCTGACGTCGGTATGGGTGGCGGTGCTACAGGCCGCCTTGGACGCGATGATCCGCGCCCACCAACCCGAGGACGGCCCGGCGCCGGCCAAGATCGCGGTCATCGGCATGGGCAGGCTGGGTGGCGCCGAACTGGGTTACGGGTCCGATGCCGACGTCATGTTCGTCTGCGAGCCGGTCAGCGGGGCCGAGGACTCGCAGGCGGTGAAATGGGCGACCATGATCGCCGAGAACACCCGAAAACTGTTGGGCGCCCCCAGCGTCGACCCGCCGCTGGAAGTCGACGCGAATCTGCGGCCAGAGGGTCGCAATGGTCCACTGGTGCGCACCCTGGCCTCTTACGAGGCCTACTACCAGCAGTGGGCTCAACCGTGGGAAATTCAGGCGCTGCTACGGGCGCACGCGGTCGCCGGCGACGCGGAACTGGGCCAACGGTTCCTGCTGATGATCGACAAGACGCGGTATCCACCCGATGGGGTGTCCTCCGAAGCGGTTCGAGAGATCCGCCGCATCAAGGCGCGCGTCGACTCCGAGCGGTTGCCCCGCGGCGCCGACCCCAATACGCACACCAAGTTGGGACGCGGGGGCCTGGCCGACATCGAGTGGACCGTCCAGCTGCTGCAGTTGCGGCATGCCCACGAGATCGAGGCGCTGCACAACACCTCGACGCTGCAGTCGTTGGACGCGATCGCCGAGGCCAAACTGGTTCCCCCGGACGAAGTAGACCTGCTCCGGCACGCGTGGCTGACGGCCACGCGGGCACGCAACGCGCTGGTGCTGGTGCGCGGCAAACCGGCCGACCAGCTGCCGGGACCGGGACGCCAGCTCAACGCCGTCGCGGTCGCAGCGGGCTGGAAGAACGGTGACGGGGGAGAGTTCCTGGACAACTATCTGCGAGTCACCCGACGGGCAAAGGCGGTTGTACGCAAGGTGTTTGAGACTTGAGTCAGGACGCCGACAAGCTGGAGTCCCCGCTGGGGGCAGTAATGTTCGAGGAGTTGAGCGCGGCGGAGGCCGAACGGGTGACCGCCCTATACGCGCCGCTGGCCGATGCCGTCCGTGAGCTCGTCGAGGCGACCATCCGGACCGAGGCCGACGATGACGTCGTCGCCCAGGCACGGAGCGCGATCGAGGAGGTCACGCGGTCGTTGCGGCAACGGACCCGTTCCGCCGGCGTGAGCTACCGCGTCGGCGATCGTCCGCTGCCGTTGGGCAATGCAGCGATCGGGGTATGCAATCCGATCGCGCCGCCCATCGTCGTGCATCACGAGGGCGGCGGACGCTGCTGGGCGGAGTTCGTCCTGGGTTGCGCATACGAGGGCCCGCCCACCCTGGTGCATGGCGGCGTGAGCGCGCTGGTGCTCGACCACATGCTCGGCGAGGCGGCCAGCGAGGGGCTTTCCAAGCCGCGCTTCACCGGCACGATCACGGTGAAGTATTTGCGCGGCACTCCGCTCGGGCCGCTGCGTTGCGACGCATGGATAGAACGCAGAGAGGGCGTCAAAGTGTTTGCCCGAGGCAACATCTCGGACGCACAAGGGATCACCGTCGAGGCCGAAGGTGTCTTCATCGAGCCGTCGTGGGCGAGGAACGGGCAGTGAAGTTCTACGTCAGCAGCGCCTTCCTGGATACTCGCGAGATCATCGAGATTGCCAAGGCCGCAGACGAACTCGGCTACGACGGACTGGGGATCCCGGACCACGTCGTGAACCTGGAGACCCTGGAGACGCCGTACCCGTACACCAAAGACGGTCAACGACGCTGGCAGCCTTTCACCGACTGGCCCGATCCCTGGGTTCTCGTCGGCGCGCTGGCGCAGGTCACCACCAGGCTGAAGTTCGTCACCACCGTCTACATCCCGGCCATGCGAAACCCTTATTCGGCCGCCAAAGCCATTGGTACCGCTGCCGTTTTGGCGTCTGGGCGGGTGGAGCTCGGCATCGGCGTCGGCTGGTGCCGCGAGGAGTTCGATCTGATGGGTGAACCGTTCGCAGCTCGCGGCAAACGCACCGACGAGATGATCGAACTGATGCGGGCGCTGTGGGAACCGGGCTGGACGGAATTCGACGGCGAGTTCTACCACGCACCGCGCTTGGAGATGCAGCCCACGCCGCCGCCAATCCCGGTGTACGGTGGCGGACTCAGTGACATCGCGCTGCGTCGCGCGGCTCGGTACGACGGCTGGATCGGAGATTTGATCAAGACCGACCGGGCCATCGAGAGGGTGGGCCGGCTGCGCGAGTTGCGCGCCGAAAACGGGCTGTCGATGGACGATTTCGCGATCCTCACACCGCTGACCGACTCCTTCACCCCAGCCGACTATCAGCGGGCCGAGGACGCCGGTATCACCGGGATCATCACCATGCCGTGGATGTTCTACGCCGGTCCTGACGCGAGCCTGTCCGACAAGATCAATGGCATGGAGCGGTTTCGCAAGGACCTCGGTCTCGACGGGTAGCGGCAAGCTGGTGGGTGGCGCGGGCACCGCCACCGATGTTGATGCTGCGTCTAGGGCGCAAAAGTGTGAGAGCACCCCGCCCCCAATGCAGAATCAACGCAGAGGTGCCGCGGTGGCCAGTAGCCAGCCGGCTCGGCTACTGTCCTCACAGATCCCCAGGGAGAAAACGTGAAGCACACAGCCTCTTGTTTGGCGGCCACGGCGGTGGCGATCAGTATGGCGGTTGCGGGCTGCGGCGGTTCACCCAAGTCGGGCACCGCGACAACTTCGCCGGCTGGTTCGACGACGGAGACCACCACCACGACGTCTCAAACCGGCAGGCCCAGCAGCTCGGCCGCCGATCTGCGAAAGCTCATTCCTACGCCGCTGGGCACCCAACGGACCGACGGCCCGGACGACATCCAGGACAACGGAATCCATCTGCACTTCCTGGTCAATGGATCGCCCGGCGATGTCATGAGCGCGTATCAGACTGCGCTGCAAGGCATGAGCTGGGCGGTGAATGTCGAGAGTTCGGGCGGTGGCGGCGGAGGCGGCGGCGCGACCTACACCGGGACCAACGGGAACAATTACGGTGTGTTCGACGGGGGTGGATACCGCGGCACGACCGACCTCGACGTCTGCGTCTGGCCGTCGAAGCCGTCGAACACCAAGTGCGGACGACGCGGCTAGCGCTTTTTGCGTCCATCGCGGGTGCGCTCTAGGGCAAGGCTCACGTCCTGAGCTGATCTTGACGATCCGCACTTGAGTAGTCGATTACTCACGCCGCCCTCGTCTTTTGCCCCCAGGCTCAGTGATACGGGACCTACTTACTCCCATCCGGTGATGTGCGGTCTCGTCCGAGCCGACGAGCAAGGAGTGAACCGACATGTCGTTTATGATCGCCGCCCCGGAGCTGATAACCGCGGCGGCTTCCCATTTGGGCAGCATCGAATCGGCGCTAAGTGCGGCGAACGCGGCAGCTATCGTCCCTACGACGGCAGTGCTCGCTGCGGGCGCCGATGAGGTGTCGGCGGCCATCGCGGCGGTGCTTTCCGCGTGCGGCCAGGAATATCAGGCGGCCAGCGCGCGGGCGGCGGCTTTTCAGGCCGAGTTTCTGCAAGCGTTGACCGCCGGTGCGGGCTCATACGCCAGCGCGGAGTCCGCCGCCGCCGCGCCTCTGCAAGATGTGCTGAATTTGATCAATCAGCCCTTCCTGGCGGTGACCGGGCGCCCGCTAATTGGCAACGGCGCTCCCGGGCAGGCGGGAACTGGGCAAGACGGAGCCCCGGGCGGGTGGTTGTACGGCAACGGCGGTGCCGGTGGGTCTGGCGGTAACACCAACCGAAATGGCGGCAGCGGAGGGTCTGCCGGTCTAATCGGCAACGGCGGGGCGGGCGGAGACGCCGCGTCCTCCGGCGGCGTCGGCGGGATCGGCGGCCGCGGCGGCAACGCCATGTTGTTCGGCAACGGTGGGCCTGGCGGGTGGGGAGGATTTACCATTGCCGCCGCGCAAACCGGTGGCGCCGGGGGAGTGGGCGGAAACGCCGGCCTGCTTTGGGGCGCCCCGGGGACCGGTGGGGCCGGCGGGCCGTCGCTCTTCGGTCCCGGCGGGGCCGGCGGAGCCGGCGGGGTTGGCGGGCTATTCGCGAGCGGCGGTTACGGCGGGGTGGGCGGTACGGCTTTCAATAATGGCGGCCTCGGAGGGGCCGGCGGAGCAGGCGGAGTCGGGGGCCTGTTCGGCGCTGGCGGTGCAGGTGGCACCGGCGGGGCGGGGCACATTGGCGGGGTCGGCGGGGCTGGCGGCAGTGCCGGCATGCTGGCCGTTGGTGCGACCGGTGGCGCCGGAGGTAGCGGCGGATTCAGCAATGTCGCAATCGACGGGGTCGGTGGAGCAGGCGGTGCCGGCGGAAATGGGAACCTATTTTTCGGTGATGGTGGCAGCGGCGGCGCCGGCGGGTTCGGCACCACAGGAGGGGTCGGGGGAACTGGGGGGAATGCCGGATTCTTCTTCGGCTCCGGCGGTACCGGCGGCACCGGCGGCGCCAGCGGGATCACGGGTGGCGCTGGAGGAGCCGGTGGCCAGTCCGGACTGATTGGCAATGGCGGTGATGGCGGCGCTGGAGGCACCGCCCCCAACACTGGCGCCGGCGGAGCTGGCGGCAATGCCGTGCTGATCGGCAACGGTGGCGCCGGCGGAAGCGGTCAACCATCGGGTAACGGGGGCACCGGCGGACTGCTGCTCGGACTGGACGGGTAAGCGGTAATCGTCGACCTAACGACAAAGCCCGCTCGGCGGGAGCCAAGCGGGCTTTGATCGCAACGTCTTTACACGTCGTAGTACAGCGCGAACTCGTACGGGTGCGGACGAACGTTGATCGGGTCGATCTCGTTCTCCCGCTTGAAGGAGATCCACGTCTCGATCAGGTCGGTGGTGAACACGCCACCTTCCGTGAGGTATTCGTGGTCGGCCTCCAGCCGGTCGATCACGGCCGCCAACTGGGTGGGGGCCTGCGGGATGTTCGCAGCCTCCTCCGGCGGCAGCTCGTAGAGGTCCTTGTCGACCGGCGCCTGCGGCTCGATCTTGTTCTTGATGCCGTCCAGGCCGGCCATCAGCATGGCCGCGAACGCCAGGTACGGGTTGCCCGACGAGTCGGGGCAACGGAACTCAAGCCGCTTGGCCTTCGGGTTGCTGCCGGTGATCGGAATACGAACACAGGCACTGCGGTTCCGCTGGCTGTAGACCAGGTTGATCGGCGCCTCGTAGCCGGGGACAAGCCGCTTGTAGGAGTTGACCGTCGGGTTGGTGAACGCCAGCAGCGACGGCGCGTGATGCAGCAGGCCGCCAATGTAGTGGCGAGCGGTGTCCGACAGGCCGGCGTAACCTGTCTCGTCGTACATGAGCGGGCTGCCGTCCTTCCACAGCGACTGGTGGGTGTGCATACCCGAACCGTTGTCACCGTAGAGCGGCTTCGGCATGAACGTCACGGTCTTGCCGTGCTGCCATGCGGTGTTCTTCACGATGTACTTGTACAGCTGCATGTCGTCGGCGGCGTGTAGCAGCGTGTTGAACTTGTAGTTGATCTCGGCCTGACCGCCGGAACCCACCTCGTGGTGGCCCTTCTCCAAGCTGAAGCCGGCGTTGATCAGGTTCCTGAGCATCTCGTCGCGCAGGTCCACGTAGTGGTCGACGGGGGCCACTGGGAAGTAACCGCCCTTGGGGCGGACCTTGTAGCCGCGGTTCGGGCTGCCGTCCTCCTCGTTGGCCGAACCGGTGTTCCACCAACCGGAGATCGCGTCCACCTCGTAGAACGAGCCGTTGGTGCGCGAGTCGAAGCTGACCGAGTCGAAGATGTAGAACTCGGCCTCGGCGCCGAAGTAGGCGGTGTCCGCGATTCCCGTGCTGACCAGGTAGTTCTCGGCCTTGCGGGCGACGTTTCGGGGGTCGCGCGAGTAGGCCTCGAGGGTGAACGGGTCGTGCACGAAGAAGTTGAGGTTCAGCGTCTTGGCGGCGCGGAACGGGTCGATCACTGCGGTTGCCGGGTCCGGAAGCAGGAGCATGTCGGACTCGTGGATCGACTGGAACCCGCGAATCGACGAGCCGTCGAAGGCCAAGCCGTCTTCAAACACGCTCTCGTCGAAGAAGGAAAGCGGGATTGTGAAGTGCTGCATGGTGCCAGGCAGGTCACAGAACCGGACGTCGATAAATTCGACGTTCTCGTCCTTGGCGAGTTTGAAGACGTCGTCGGGCGTCTTATCGGTCACAGATGTGCTCCTTTACTTGATAATTCGCGGCCGACGCTAGGGAGCCGTTGTTGCGCGTCAGTCAACCCTGTGTTGCGCGGACGTTACGTGACCCCAGCACCCATCGGATAAGTCGCGCTGGCGCCGAACCCTATTGTGAAGCCATGGCCGACGAGATCGTAACTGGTGGCCGGGGATGCCGCGCAGGTAAGCCCTCCCCCTGGAAGTTCAAAATGCCGGTGCTGGTCGCATGACGTCGGGATCACCGGACAGTTACCCGGGCAAATCGCTGGGATTACCGCAGGCTGGGCCCGGTTCCCTGGCCGGGATGGGACGCCGGCTGGGCGCCCTCTTGATCGACTGGCTGATTGCGTATGGCTTGGCGGCATTGGCCTACCGCTTTGGTGTGGTGCCGATGGCGGCGCTGTCCACGGCGGTCCTGGCGGTTTGGCTGGTGCTTGGCGTGGTGGCGGTGCGCCTCTTCGGCTTCACTCCGGGGCAGATGGTGCTGGGCCTGCAGGTGGGATCCGTGGACCACCGGGTACCGGTGGGGATCGGCCGACTGTTGGCGAGGGGCCTGCTGATCGCACTGGTAGTGCCGCCACTGTTCACCGACGCCGACGGGCGCGGTCTGCAGGACCGGCTGACGGGCACGGCGGTGGTGCGGCGCTGAACCACCGCCGCTGCCGCCGTTGCCGATGAGCGGGCGTTCGAATTGGCCGCGATGTCAGGCGTTTCCGTGAAATGAATGCCGGAAGGCATTATTTCCTCGGCGGATGTTTGAAAAATTGAAAATAGCCACTGCTCAGAGAATCGATTTTTGTAAAGGTGCTTACAGCGCGTTCGACGTGGCAGGAAGGCCACTCGGGATGCAGCGGTAGCTTCGCGCAATAACCAATTGCTGCGCGCCCGTTGATTTTGGTGATAGGCGGCCTGGCGCGCCGTTTCGTGACCCGGGCAGTAGGCGCCGGTGGCCCAGACCCGGCCAGAAAATGGCCTTGCAGATAAGCGAACTATTTTCGGCGCACGGTGCGCTGCACGCCACGCATCTTGGCGTTGTTGGGCACTGGCCCCTTGGGTAACACGCCCGCCCCGGTCCGGGAGCTGAGCGCGGCCAGTCGCGACTCAAGCGTGTCCATCTGCTTGACCGTGATGTTGGCCGGAAGGCGGGTGAGGTGGCGTTCCAACTTGGCCAGCGGGATCTCACCCTCGCCGTTGCCGACGATGATGTCGTAGATCGGCACCTCTCCGACCAGGCGGGCGGTGCGTTTTTTCTCCTGGGCCAATAGCGGCTTGACCCGATTAGGCGAACCCTCGGCCACCAAGATGACGCCGGGCCGTCCGAGCACCCGATGGACTGCGTCGAAGTGGCCGGTGGCGGCCACGCCGGGGGTGACCCGCCACTTGCCGCGCAGGTTTTCCAGCACCCACGCCGCCGCGCCCGTCTGGCCTTCGGCCTTGCGGTAGATCGATTTCTGGGCTCGGCGACCGAAGATGATGAAAGCCACCAGGACACCCAGCAGTATCCCGAGCGGGATCATCGTGAACAGGGCGAACCCGCCCTGCCACACCGCTACCGCCACCGATATGCCCACGATCAGCACGAAGGCGCCGATCATGTACGGCAGCAGGCGCTTGTCTTCCTTGCGTTGCATGTTGAACGCCTGCCAGAGCTGAGCGCGGCGCTGCCGAGAGGCTGCCTTGCGGGCGGCGGCCGCCTCCGCTTTGGCTGCCTTGCTGACGGCGGCATTTCGGGTCTTTGCCATAGTCACCAAGGATACGTACGCCTTGGTTAGCGGGGTGCGGAGACCGCCTGCTGATAGAGGCGGCCGGCCCGGTATGACGACCTCACCAGCGGGCCGGCCAGCACCCCGGCGAAGCCGAGCCCCTCGGCGTACTTCGAGTGCTCGACGAACTCGTCGGGATGGACCCAGCGCTCGACCGGGTGGTGCCGTGCCGACGGACGCAGGTACTGGGTGATGGTGACGATGTCACACCCGGCGTCACGCAGGTCTGCCAACGCGGTGCGCACCTCGTCGGGGGTCTCGCCGAGGCCGAGGATGAGGTTGCTCTTGGTGACCAGCCCGTCGTCGCGGGCGGCGGTGAGGACGTCCAGGCTGCGCTGATAGGTAAATGCCGGCCGGATCCGTTTGAAGATGCGGGGCACGGTTTCGACGTTGTGCGCCAGTACTTCTGGACGTGACGCGAACACCTCGGCCAGGCGCCCGGGCTCGCCGTTGAAGTCGGGGACCAGCAGTTCGACACCGGTCTGCGGATTGAGCTCCTTGATGGCACGCACGGTTTCCGCGTAGAGCCAGGCACCGCCGTCGGGCAGGTCGTCGCGTGCGACGCCGGTGACGGTGGCGTAGCGCAGGCCCATCGCTTGCACACTCTCGGCGACCCGTCGCGGTTCGTCACGGTCGAGCTCGGCTGGCTTTCCGGTGTCAATCTGGCAGAAGTCGCAGCGCCGGGTGCACTGATCGCCGCCGATCAGGAACGTGGCTTCGCGGTCTTCCCAGCATTCGAAGATGTTGGGGCAGCCCGCCTCCTCACAGACGGTGTGCAGGCCCTCGCGCCGCACCAGGTTCTTCAGCTGGGTGTACTCCGGTCCCATCCGGACCCGCGTCTTTATCCAGGGGGGCTTGCGCTCGATGGGAGTCTGGGCGTTGCGCACCTCCAGCCGCAGCAATTTGCGGCCTTCCGGAGCGACAGTCACATCGCTGATGTTACGCGTGCCGTGTCGTGGCGACCGACCGGCAGGATGCCATCCAGGGCGTCGCACACCGCGTCGGCGACCGCCGGGCGCACGTCGTCGACGGTGACTCGACGTCCGAGTTCCACGGTCAGCGACGTGACTCCGGCGTCGGTGATGCCGCACGGCACGATGGTGGTGAACGCGCTCAGGTCGCAATCGCAATTGAGGGCAAATCCGTGCAGCGTCGTCGAGCGCGCCACGCGGACACCGATGGCGGCGATCTTGCGTTCCGGACGGCCAGCCCCCGCCGGCAGCCACACCCCGGATCGGCCGTCGACCCGCACCGTCTCCAGGCCCAGATCGGCGCACACCTTGATGAGCGCTTCCTCAAGGCGGCGAACGTAATTCACCACGTCCAGAGGTACGGCAAGGCCGATGATGGGATAGCCCACCAGCTGTCCCGGCCCGTGCCAGGTGATTTTGCCGCCCCGATCGGTATCGACGACCGGGGTGCCGTCAAAGGGACGCTCGTGCGGCTCGGTGCGCCGTCCGGCCGTGTAGACCGCAGGGTGTTCCAGGAGCAACAGCGTGTCTCGGCCATCCGAGCCGCCGGCGGCCCTCGCATCGGCGATGTCTCGCTGCAGCTGCCAAGCGGTGCGGTAGTCGATCGTCGGCAGTTGGCGGACGTCGATGGCGGCCGTGCTCGAGCGGATGGACCCCGTCACGGGGACGAGGTTACTCGCGCTAAAGCAGCTTTTGCTCAATCACCGTCAACAGTTGGGGCTTGCGCCAGCCGCCCGCGGCCCGCTCGATGCGGACCCCGATCTCGCCGCCGGCGATCTCGAGCGTCCCCACTTGATTTCGGAAATGGGGACGGGTAACGGGCCGCCACTGCAGCCGCGGCTTCCCGACCTTGGTGGTGGCGGCCAGCGCCCGCCCGACGACCGCGGCGACCGGCGTGTGCCCGAGACGCAGAACGATCCGCTCGCTCAAGTTGACCTCTTTGCGCAGGCCGGAACAGACCACTTCCCAGATCCGCGTCCGTGTTTGCGGAGCGTCGTCCGGCAGGTCCACCTTCGACACCCAGCAGTGATGGACGTCGCCGCCGAACATGATCAACGATGACGGCGGTTGGCCTCGTCTGCCGGTCGCAATGTCGATCACCAAATTCTCGATCGCGCGATAGCTACGTTGGAAGCACGCCCAGTGATCGAGGTTGGCCAGGATCCGCACCCGCTCACCGAGTGCGCAGAACCGATGGCCCCACGCGCCGTCGGTAACGGCCTCGGACCAAGCCTCGATGTTGTGCATGCCATTGGGGAGCAGGAAGGGCAGCGAGCTGGCCAGTAGGAGATGTTCGTAATCACCGTCGATTTTCGAGGTGATCCATTCCCATTCCGCGTCGGTCATGATCCGCCGTTCACCGGACTCCAGCACCCGGCCGGTTCGCGCATCTAACATGATCAACCGGGCCGGACCGAGATCTCGATAAAAGCTGAAATATGAAGGGCTTTGCTTACATTCGGCACGGTGGGCCAAATCCCGGACGGCGTCAGTGCCCTGCCTGGTCCGGCAGATCTGCTGGTAAACCTCGTCCTCTGCCAACTCATTCGGCGACAGGTTGCCGATGTGCTGGTACACCCAGTAGGACATCAGGCCGCCGATGATCCTGGTTTCGTACCACTCGGTTTGGCGCATCTCGTCCAGCCACGCCTGGGATGTGTTCCATTTGTCGTTGATCTCGTGGTCGTCGAAAATCATCGACGTCGGAATCGTCGAGAGCATCCAGCGCACGATCGGCTCATTCCAGGCGTCCCAATAGCCGACGCAATACTCTTCGAAGTCTTCGAGGGCCTCCCGCGGTCCCTCCTCGTGCACCACGCGGTCACCAACGATGTCCCGCACGGTCTCGGAGACCTGGTCGGCGTAGAGCTGGTCGCCCATCATCATCATCGCGTCCGGCCAGAGCGCAGACGGTTGGCGCAACATTCGCATCCCGTAGGCGTGCAGGACGTCGATGCCCTTGCCCTTCCGATGCCACCAGCGTTGGAAGGTGTGCGGCGGATAGTGAGGCGCGGAGGCCCGGCACGATCCGAACAACAGGCGCAGGTTTCCCTTCCGGGGCATCAACCGGATCCGCGGTGGCGGGAATTCGTATTCCGGTGGTGGCCAGGCCAATTCCCCGTTGAGGTGGACCTGATACGGGTGCTCGGTGCCGCGGTCGAGATCGCGCAGGCAGACCAGCGCGTAATGGTGAGCTTCGACCTCAAAGGTGTCGGCGGAGAAACCGAGAATTTCGACTTGGCAAGGCTCGTCGGTTTCGACCCAGATGATTGCGTCTGTCTCGCCAACGTGTCGTAGGAGCGGGCCCACGCGTACCTGGGGCACGACTAATCCTGATCGCGACGGGCGGTTGCATAGGCGAGCGCCTCGCCAATGGTGTTGTGGTGGAACTGGAAACCAGCCTCTTCCAGTACCGACGGGATGGCCCGCTGGCCGGTCAGCAGTCCCTCGTCGGCGAACTCGCCGAGTGCCGCCCGCACCGCGAAACTCGGTAGCACCATCGGGGTCGGGCGATTTACCGCGCGGCCGAAAGCGGTGGTGAATTCGGCGTTGGTGACGGGCGCGGGCCCGGTCAGGTTCACCGGGCCGGACAAGGTGGGATGCGAGATCAAGAACAGCAGCGCCCGCACCTCGTCTTCCAGGCTGATCCACGACATGTACTGGCGACCGCTGCCGAGTCGGGCGCCCAGACCCACCGAGAACACCGGCCGCATCCGGCGCAGGGCGCCGCCCCCGGGGGCCAGCACGATCCCGGTTCGTGCCAACACAACCCGGGTGCCTTCGTACTGCGCCGGCAGGGTGGCGGCTTCCCAGTCCACGCAGAGTTGGGCGAGGAAACCCCTTCCCGCCGAGGCGTTTTCGTCGACCACGCGGTCCCTGGTGTTGCCGTAGAAGCCGACCGCGCTCGCGTTGATCAAGGTGCTGACGCCAGCGTCGGCGACGGCCGCGGAGAGCACCTCGGTGGGTGCGATTCGGCTGTCTCGCAGGCTCTGCTTGAACGCGCCCGACCACCGGCGTTGCCCGACGTTGACTCCGCACAGATTCACCACGACGTCGACATCGAGAAGCGCTTCGGGATCGAACTCGCCGCTCTCCGGATTCCAGTGCAGCTCTTCGGAATTCGCCGGTGTGCGGCGCACGATGCGCAGCACCGTGTGGTCCGCCGCGCGGAGAGCCGCGGTCAGTGCCGAGCCGATCAGCCCAGACGAACCCGCTATCGCGACGACGGCTTTGTCCACGCTGCGGAATCCTTACTTAAAGCCCAAGATCCGCCTCGAACGCGCCCTCTTCGAGCCGATGCTTGATGGTGGTGAGGAAACGTCCGGCGTCGGCGCCGTCGATGAGGCGATGGTCGTAGGTCAGTGGGAAGTAGGAAATCGACCGGACCCCGATGGACTCGTTGCCGAATTCGTCGACAACGACCCGCGGCCGTTTGACGATGGCGCCGGTGCCCAACATGGCCGCCTGCGGCGGAACCAGGATCGGGGTGTCGAACAACGCGCCCTGGCTGCCGATGTTGGTGATGGTGAAAGTGCCACCGGACAACTCGTCGGGCTTGAGCTTGTTCGAGCGTGCCCGGGCGGCGATGTCGGCGATGGCCCGCGCCAAGCCGGCGAGCGAAAGGTCGCCTGCGTTGTGGATGACGGGGGAGAGCAGGCCCTGTTCGGTATCGACGGCGAACCCGAGGTGCTCGGCGTCGTAGTAGGTGATCTCCTTGGTGTCCTCGTTGTAGCTGGCGTTGATGTTGGGATGAACCTTGAGCGCGTCGATCACCGCCCGAGCGATGAACGGCAGGAACGTCAGGTTGACGCCCTCACGCTCGGCGAACGCGGCCTTGGCCTTGGCGCGCAGCGCCACGATCTTGGTCATGTCGATCTCGTGGGTCTGGGTGAGCTGCGCGGTGGCCTGCAGGGATGCGCGGGTCTTGCTGGCCGTGATCTGGCGGATCCGGCTGGCTTTTTGCGTAGTACCCCGCAGGTGGGCGAGCGCGGACGACGGAGCAGGTGCCGCCTTCGCCGCGGGTGCTTGCGCGGCGGGTGCCTGGGCGGCGGGCGCCGGTTCCTTCTTCGCCTCTTTCTTCTTTTCCGCGGCGGCCAGCACATCCTGCTTGCGGATGCGCCCGCCGACGCCGGTGCCCTTGACCTCGGACAAGTCGATGTTGTTCTCGGCGGCCAGTTTTCGCACCAACGGCGTCACGTAAGGGCTGCCGTCGCCGTCCGTGTCTGCCGATGGCGCCGCTGGCTCGGGCTCGGGCTTCTTCTCGGGCTCCGGCTCGGGCTTTTTCTCGGGTTCCGGTTTCTTTTCCGGTTCGGGCTTTGCCTCGGCCTCGGGCTTCTTTTCCGGCTCGGGCTTCTTTTCCGGTTCGGGCTTCGGCTCCGGCTTGGCTTCCTCTTGCTTGGCTTCCGGCTTGGGCTCGGTCTTGCCAGCGTCGGAACCGCTACCGATGCGCGCCAACTCGCCGCCGACCTCGACGACGTCATCTTCTTCGGCGGTGATGCTGACCAGGACACCGGCAACGGGCGATGGAATCTCGGTGTCGACCTTGTCGGTGGACACCTCCACCAGCGGCTCGTCGACCTGCACTGAGTCGCCGACCTTCTTCAGCCAGCGGGTCACCGTGCCCTCGGTCACCGATTCACCCAGCTCGGGCATCAGCACCGGCTTGGTGTCGCCGCCGCCGGAATCTCCGTCCGACTTCGCCTTGGCGGGCTCTGGCTCTGGCTCCGGCTCAGGCTCGGGTTCCGGTTCGGGCTCCTGCTGGGCCTCGGGCTCCGGCTCGGGTTCGGATTTGGCCTCCGCTTCGCCACCGCCGTCACCCGCGCCGCCACTGTCGGCCTCGTCGGCGTCCCCGATGATGGCAAGGTCGCCGCCCACCTCCACGGTGTCGTCTTCTTGGGCGATGATCTTGGTCAGCACGCCCGCGGCGGGCGAAGGGATCTCGGTGTCAACCTTGTCGGTCGACACCTCGACGAGCGGTTCGTCGATCTCGACCGTGTCGCCTTCCTGCTTGAGCCAGCGAGTGACGGTTCCCTCGGTGACGCTCTCACCGAGTGCCGGCATCTGGACTGAGAAGGCCATCTTTGTTGACTCCTCGATTGGTCGTCGGTCGGCTAAGCCGACCTCTGCTTACCACACAGTCGTGCACCGGGTAAGGAACCCATGTAATTGTCAGAACCTATCCTGTCACTGCGCCGCAAGGAGCACCTCAGGGGGCTGGTATCCGGCGCGGTGAATCCGATCACCGGCTTGGGTAACCGGCGATGTCGTCCCCCCTTGCTACGGTTGGCCACTAATCGACAAGCAGGTCGCAGGTGGGCTCTTGCGCCCGAGGAGGGTCCGATGCCGGGAACGAAACAGGCACCCCAACAATTCGTCGACAGCGAGGACGGTGTCCGTATCGCCGTCTACGAAGAAGGCAACGCCGACGGTCCGACCGTGGTGTTGGTGCACGGCTGGCCGGACTCGCACGTGCTGTGGGACCGCGTTGTCCCGCTGCTGGCCGAGCGTTTCCGGATCATTCGTTACGACAACCGCGGGGTTGGCCTCTCGTCGGCGCCGAAGCCGGTCTCGGCGTACACCATGGCGCGTTACGCCGACGACTTCGCCGCCGTCATCGGCGAACTGAGCCCAGGACGGCCGGTGCACGTGCTGGCCCACGATTGGGGTTCGGTAGGGGTGTGGGAGTACCTCGGCCGGCCCGGTGCCGCCGACCGGGTCGCATCGTTCACCTCCGTATCCGGCCCGGCGCACGACCAACTGGTTAATTTTGTGTTCGGTGGCCTACGGCGCCCGTGGCGGCCCCGGCTCTTCGCCCGTGCGCTCAGCCAGGCCCTGCGGCTGACCTACATGGCGCTGTTCTCGATACCGGTGCTGGCACCGCTGGTCCTGCGACTGGTGTTGTCGCGCCCGGCGGTCCGGCGGGCGTTAGTCGACAACATTCCCGCCGACCAGGTGTGCCATTCCGAGAACCTGGCCAGTGACGCCGCAAATTCGGTGAAGGTGTATCCGGCCAACTATTGGCGCTCGTACTCGGGCAAGTTCCGTCGTCAAGGTGTGCGCATCGTCGACGTACCAGTGCAAGTCGTGGTCAACACCAACGACAAGTTCGTACGGCCATGGGGTTACGACGCGACCGCGCGGTGGGTGCCGCGACTGTGGCGACGCGACATCCGGGCCGGCCACTGGTCGCCGATGTCGCACCCGCAGGTTTTGGCGGCCGCGGTGCACGACCTCGCCGACCTGGCTGAGGGCAAGCCGCCCAGCCGCGCGCTGCTGCGCGCCCAGGTGGGACGCCCGCGTGGCTACTTTGGCGACACACTGGTGTCGGTCACCGGCGCCGGCAGCGGTATCGGGCGGGAGACGGCCATCGCGTTCGCGAAAGAGGGCGCGGAGCTTGTGATCAGCGATATCGACGAGGCCACCGTCAAGGAAACGGCCGCAATGATCGCCGCGCGCGGTGGTGTGGCGCATCCCTATGTGCTCGACGTGTCCGACGCCGCGGCGGTCGAGGCTTTCGCCGAGGAGGTCAGCGCCGAGCACGGCGTTCCCGACATCGTGGTCAACAACGCCGGCATCGGGCAGGCGGGCAGCTTCCTGGACACTCCGGCCGATCAGTTCGAGCGGGTGATAGACGTCAACTTCGGCGGGGTGGTCAACGGCTCCCGCTCGTTCGCGCGGCGCCTGGTCGAGCGCGGCACCGGCGGGCACATCGTCAATGTGGCCTCGATGGCCGCCTATGCTCCGCTGCAGTCGCTGAACGCCTACTGCACATCGAAGGCCGCGACCTTCATGTTCTCCGACTGTCTGCGTGCTGAGCTCGACGCCGCCGGTGTCGGCCTGACCACCATCTGCCCCGGGGTCATCGACACCAACATCGTCAGCACCACCCGATTCGCCGTGCCCACCGGCAAGGGCGAAGAACAGGTCGACGACCGTCGCGGCCAGCTGAACAAGATGTTCGCGCTGCGCCGTTACGGGCCGGACAAGGTTGCCGCCGCGATCGTCTCTGCCGTCAAGAAGAACAAGCCGATCCGGCCGGTCGCTCCGGAAGCCTATGCGCTGTACGGGGTTTCACGGGTGCTGCCACAAGCGTTGCGCAGCACCGCGCGCATGCGGGTGATCTGACGCTGTTGCACCGCTGAGCTCGGCGAGCCGGGGCCGGGGTGCAGGTGGCTCGCCCCACCCTTAGCCGCGCCGAGTGTGTGGCGTGTGTACCCGACCTCGCGTTCGGGGGGCGATTTCCCCTCACGTTGGGGCCGCCGCCGGGTGCAGGAGTTTGGCCCCTCCCTTAGCCGCGCCGAGTGTGTGCCCCATGTACCCGACCTCGCGGTCGGCGGGCGTTACCCCTCACGTTCGGCGAGCCGGGACGAGTCGGCGAGCCGGGCGCAGCTGCGCCCGGCTCGCCAAGCTCGTGCCGCTAGACGCCGGCCTTTGCGCCCTCGGTTCGCCGTACCAGGACAGCACCGGCGACGCCGACCAGGCCGATCACCACAAGCGGAATGGTCCACGTACGCCTGCTCGACAGCGCGGACTCGCATTCGGCCACGAAGTCGGTGTTCGGAAGTATCTCGTTGAGAATGGGAATGTTGGCCCCGTTCTTGTCGTTTGCGGCACGGGCGCTCGAGAGATCTGCAGCTATCCCATTACCGCAACTCACCGATCCGCCGTTGCTGTTCGGCACCGACACCGGCACCAGTAACCCAATGACGCCGGCCAGCAAAAGCACGGCGCTTACCGCGATGATCAACCGTCGAACAGTCACGATCAGGCCTTTCCCGAAAGGTATATGTCGCCTGTTTAATTGCCACCCGGTGCGGCGGCTAAACCACGCCATGTTTGCCAGCGACGATCGTCACAGTCGGTGTCTTTGCGCTACTTCGCGTCTATTTTCCGCGAGGCTGGGTACCCCTCGCGGATCACGCCGTCGCGATAGGGAGGCTTCGATGACTTTGACGGAACAACTGGGCACGGTTCGAGAGGTGGAGGCGTCCCGCCAAGCCGTCTGGGATGTGATGGCCGATGGCTGGACGTACGCGCAATGGGTGGTCGGGAATAGCCGGACTCGCGCCGTCGACCCGACCTGGCCCGAGCCGGGGTCCGAGATTCGACACTCCGTCGGCGTCTGGCCCCTGGTGATCAATGACAAGACCGAGGTTTTGAGCTGCACGCCGGGTGAAGAACTCGTGCTGCGGGCACGCGTCGGACTCTTCGGGTCCGCCCGAATCACATTGCTGCTCAGCGATACCCCGCAGGGCGGGTGCCGTATCGAGATGATCGAGGTGCCGATCGGCGGACCCAGCAAGTTGGTGCCGGACCAGTTGGCTTTGCTTGCCGTCTACCCTCGAAACCGCGAGTGCCTCTGGCGCCTGGGCGCCCTCGCCGACCGCCACAAGCCGAGCGAAGTCGACTAGTTCGACCGGCTCAACCGTTGGCGGCGATGTCCTCGAGCACCGCGAACATGGTGCGGGTCGGCACGCCGGTGCCCCCCTTCGGGGAGTAGCCCCACGGGCCGCCGGTGTTGTAAGCGGGACCGGCGACATCGATGTGCGCCCAGCTGACGCCCTCGGCGACGAATTCCCGCAGGAAAACCCCGGCCACCAGCATGCCCGCGAAGCGTTGGCCGCTGATGTTGGACAGGTCGGCCACGGTCGACTTCAGGTCGTCCTTGAGCTCGTCCGGCAGCGGCATCGGCCAGCCGTTTTCGCCCACCCGCTGGGAGATCGCGGCGACCCGGTCGCGGAACTCGTCGCTGCCCATCACTCCGGGGATCCGCGCGCCCAGTGCCACCGTCTGTGCGCCGGTGAGTGTCGATGTCTCGATGAGGTAGTCCGGCTTGTCTTCGCACGCCCGCACGATGGCGTCGGCCAGAATCAGCCGGCCTTCCGCATCGGTGTTCTGCACCTCGACCGTGATTCCGCCGTACTGGGTCAGCACGTCGCCGGGCCGCTGCGCGGTTGCCGACGGCATGTTCTCGGCCATGGGGACCGTCGCGATCACGTCGATCGGCAACCCGAGTTGCGCGGCCAGCGTCACGGTGGCGATGACCGCGGCCGCGCCGCCCATGTCAGAGGTCATGTGATGCATCGACGCCGCGGGCTTGATCGAGATGCCGCCGGTGTCGAAGGTGACGCCCTTGCCGACCAGCGCCACCTTCTTGGCCTGCTTCGGGTTCTTCGCCAGCCGGGAACCGCGATGGGTCAACCGGACCAGTCGGGGCGGGCGCGAGGACCCCTGACCCACACCGATCACCCCGCCGTAGCCGGCCTTCTTGAGTGCCTTCTCGTCGAGCACCTCGACCTCGAGGCCCACCGATGCGCCCAAAGCCTGTGCGCGCTTGGCGAATTCGGCGGGAAACAGGTGACTCGGGGGAGTGTTGACGAAGTCGCGCGCGGTCGCGACGGCCGCGGCGACGGCGGCGCCGTGGGCGCTCTGGTTCTTGGCTTCCTTGACGCTCGAAGCGTCCGAGCCCGACGCCAGCAGGGTGATCTTGCGCAGACCGGGGTCTTTCGGCGCGGTCTTGGCGCTGCGGAAGGCGCTGAACCGGTAGCCGCCCAGGATCAGACCCTCGACCGCGGCGGCGACGACGCCCTCGCCCGGCAGCGCCGACAACGTCGTGATGACGGCTTGTGCGCTGTTCAGCGACCGCGCCGCCACGCCGGCTGCGCGACGAACGGTGTCGGACGACCATTCCGGGCGCGATTTCCCCAGGCCGATGGTCAGCACGCTGGCCACGGGCAGCGACGACACCACCAGTCGGTGGACCTGCTCGCTGCCGCCGGTGGCCTCCAACGCGCGCAGCCCCGCCTGGATCTCGTCGATGGCCTCAGCGGGCAGCAGGGATTCGGCCGCGGCGACCACCGCCCCCGGACGATCGTCATCGCCGGTCGAGACGACGGGCACGAGCAGCACCGCAGCACCCGCGCCGCGTTTGGGCAACGAGGTGGCAACGGTCACGGTGGGCGGCTGGTAGCCAAGTTCGGTTGTGGTCACGGCCATTCACCCTAATCACGTGGGCGCCGTTTAGCTCGGCAGCGTCGTCTCCGGCGGCGGACCCAACAGCCTGAAAGCCGTCACCGGGGCGTCAAACCCCTTGAGCGTCAGTGGGCTCTGGACGACGGCGGGCCAGTCCGGCAATTGGGCCTGCAGCGCAGCATCGATGAGGACCTGCTCGGGTTCGGCGACCGCCACCAGGCGTGCCGCCAGGTTGACCGGATTGCCGAAGTAGTCGCCGTTGATGGCCAGCGCGGTGCCGTAGGCAAGCCCGGCCCGGACCTGCAGCCCCTCCTCGCGGGCCCTGGGGTGGTTGACCAGATCGACCCCGGCCTTCGCCAGCCGGTCCGCCGACGAACTCACCCACATCACCGCGTCGCCGATGAACTTGACCACCCGGCCGCCGTCGGCGTGCACCACGTCGGAGACGGTGGCGCCGAACTCGTTGAGCAGCATCTGCAGCTCCGTCGGCGAAAGGGACTGGGTCAACAAGGTGAAGCCGGACAGATCGGCGAACCCGATGCCACAGACCACGCTTGCCGACGTGTCCCGGATGACGCCCTCGAAGTGGGTTCGCGCACTGGCCAGATGGTGGCGATGGACGACATCGATCAACGCCCCGAGGCGGGGAACGAACTCGGCGACCGCGCGGTAGGCCTGCGCGGTGGCGAGCTCGTCGTTGGTGTGGGTCATCTGGATATCGGGCATGCCGGCGCGGATCATCGTCGACTCGGCCTCCGCGAGCCGCGACATGGCAGCGCCGAGCACCCGAAGTAGGCCGTTCGCGCCGTCCTCGCCGACCACCGTCGTCAGCGCGACCCAAGTCGCCAAACCGTCGATGTCGGCCTGGCTCAGGGCGGGAACGTCGGAACCGGCGACGGTGAGGCCGAGCAGCGCCCACGCGTGCGCCACCTCGTCGGTGGACAGGCCCAGCTTCTCGGCCGCGTCGGCCAGCGTGTAGATCGGGCGGCCCGACCATTGCAGGACGTCTCCCGCAAGCCCGAAGAGCCGGCCGCGCTGCTCGGCTTCCGCCATCTCCTCGATGGTGAACCCGAGGTCGTCCAGATACTTGATCAGGTCGGCGCGTTCGCGCGGATTGGCGATTCCCGCCGCTTCCAGCGCCTCGAAATCCAACGAACCCGCCACCTGCCCAAGTCTGCCAGCAACGCTCCGCACTAGGGTGAGACGCCGTGACCGATGCACCGGATTTGTTGCAAGGACCTTTGGCAGACCGTCACCGCGAATTGGGGGCAAGTTTCGCCGAATTCGGCGGCTGGTCGATGCCGGTGTCGTATGCCGGGACCGTCAGCGAACACAACGCCACCCGCAATGCCGTCGGCTTGTTCGACGTCAGCCACCTGGGCAAAGCGCTGGTCAGCGGACCCGGAGCGGCGGAGTTCGTCAACTCCGCGCTGACCAACGACCTGCGCCGCATCGGGCCCGGAAAAGCTCAATACACGTTGTGCTGCAACGAATCCGGTGGCACCATCGACGACCTCATCGCCTACTACGTCAGCGATGACGAGATCTTTCTGGTACCCAACGCCGCCAACACCGGCGCCGTGGTCGCGGCGCTGCAGGAGGCCGCGCCGGAGGGTCTGACGATCACCGATCTGCACCGGTCCTATGCGGTGCTTGCGGTGCAGGGGCCGCGGTCGACCGAGGTGCTGGCCGCACTGGGGCTGCCGACCGAGATGGACTACATGGGCTACGCCGATGCCTCGTATTCGGGTGTGCCAGTGCGGGTTTGCCGCACCGGGTACACCGGCGAACATGGGTACGAGCTGTTGCCGCCGTGGGATTCGGCGGGGGTGGTGTTCGACGCGCTGGTGACGGCGGTGACCGAGGCGGGCGGCGAGCCCGCGGGGCTCGGTGCGCGCGACACGCTTCGCACCGAGATGGGTTATCCGCTGCACGGGCACGAACTTTCGCTGGAAATCTCGCCGCTGCAAGCGCGTTGCGGCTGGGCGATCGGCTGGAAGAAGGAAGCGTTCTTCGGCCGGGACGCGCTGCTGGCCGAGAAGGAGCGCGGGCCCAAGCGGCTGTTGCGCGGTTTGAAGATGGTCGGTCGAGGCGTGTTGCGCGCGGGGCTGACGGTGCTCGACGACGGGACGCCGGTCGGGGTCACCACCTCGGGCACGTTCTCACCGACGCTGCAACGTGGCATCGCGCTGGCATTGATCGATACGGCCGCCGAAATCCAGGATGGCCAGCAAATTACCGTCGACGTACGCGGTCGCGCGGTCGACTGCGAAGTGGTGCGCCCACCGTTCGTCGAACCGAAGACGCGGTAGGTGCGGCTCGCGTGGCAAAAAACCGTTGGCGCACCGATATAGAATCAGCGCCATGACCAGCGGGTCCCTTGAGTTCACAGTTACACGCGCAGAAAACCCGGCCACCAAGGCCGAGCGTGTAGCGATCCTTGAGGACCCTGGCTTCGGCAAATACCACACCGACCACATGGTGTCGATCGACTATGTGGAAGGTCGCGGTTGGCACAACGCCCGGGTGATCGGCTACGGGCCGATCGAACTCGACCCGTCGGCAATCGTGCTGCACTACGCCCAAGAGGTCTTCGAGGGGCTGAAGGCGTATCGCTGGACCGACGGCTCGATCGTCTCGTTCCGCGCCGACGCCAATGCCAGGCGGCTGCGCTCGTCGGCGCGCCGGTTGGCGATGCCCGAACTGCCCGACGAGGTGTTCATCGAATCGCTGCGCCAATTGGTCGCGGTCGACAAGGAATGGGTGCCCAAGGCCGGGGGAGAAGAGTCGCTGTATCTGCGCCCCTTCATCATCGCCACCGAGCCGGGCCTGGGGGTGCGGCCGGCCAAGGAGTACCGCTACCTGCTCATCGGTTCGCCCGCGGGCGCGTACTTCAAGGGCGGCATCAACCCCGTCACCGTGTGGATCTCCACCGAATACGTCCGGGCCAGCCCGGGCGGCACCGGCGCGGCCAAGTTCGGTGGCAACTACGCCGCCTCGCTGCTTGCGCAGGCCCAAGCCGCCGAACACGGGTGCGACCAGGTGGTGTGGCTGGACGGCGTCGAGCGCCGCTACGTCGAAGAAATGGGCGGGATGAACCTGTTCTTCGTGCTCGGCAGCGGCGGGTCAGCCCGCCTGGTGACCCCGGAGCTGTCCGGCTCCCTGCTGCCCGGCATCACGCGGGACTCGCTGCTGCAGTTGGCCACCGACGCGGGATTCTCCGTCGAGGAACGCAAGATCGACATCGCCGAGTGGCAGAAGAAGGCCGCGTCCGGCGAGATCACCGAGGTGTTCGCCTGCGGCACCGCCGCCGTCATCACCCCGGTGGCGAATGTGAAGTACGGCGACGCCGAGTTCACCATCGCCGACGGCCAGCCCGGCGAAGTGACGATGGCGCTGCGCGACACGTTGACCGGGATCCAGCGGGGAACCTTCGCCGACACCCACGGCTGGATGTCCCGGCTGGGTTAGCTTCGGCGTTAGAAAGCGGCCAGCGTTACCGCGGCTACCGTCGTCGTCAGTTCGATCGCCGCACCCAACACGTCGCCGGTGATGCCGCCGAAGCGCCGTACGCAGTGGGCGACCAACACCGCGCCGCCTGCGACGGCCGCCAGCACCGCCACCGGACCCGGCCAATACCCGGGCGCCGCCCACGCCGAAGCCGCCAGCAGCACCGCCAGCCAGGCCGCCACCACCGCCAACGGCTGCGTCCCGGCAACCTGTACGCCCAGCGCGCTGCCGTCGGCGGCGGGCACCGAGCGGCGGCAGGCCAGCACCGCGGTGGCCCGTCCTACCACGACGGCCACCACGATCCCGACCGTGCTCAAAGCCGAAAAGGCCAGCCCCTGCAGAGTGATGACCAGCACGACGGCCGCCACCCCGAACGGCCCGGTCGATCCGTCGCGCATCACCGCCAGCGCGCGCTCCGGCGGCCCGTAGCAACCCAGCCCGTCGGCGGTGTCGGCGACGCCGTCGATGTGCAGCCCGCGGGTCGCGACAAGCAGCACCGCCACGGCGAGAAACCCGGGCAACACACTGGACGCACCGAACGCCACCGCCCCGCCCCACGTGACGGCCGCCGCCAGGCCGCCCAGCGCCGCCCCGACGACCGGCAGCGCCGCCATGGCGCCGGGTCCCAACGGCCCCGCCCAGCGGCCCGGCACGGGCAGTACCGTGCCGAAGCCGAAAGCGGCTATCAGCGGACGGATCACGGGGAGCTTGGGGAGCTCGGGGGAGGCCCCGAATCGGACACCCCGGCTTCCTCGAACGTCGCCATCTGCGACAGCGCCGCCACCGCCGCACGCAGGACCGAGAGCGCCACCACGGCGCCGGTGCCCTCACCGAGCCGCATGCGCAGATCCAGAATCGGGTCCAGTTCCAAAGCCGTCAGCGCCAGCCCGTGACTCGGCTCGGTCGACCGGTGACCGGCCTGCCACCACTGCCGAGCGCCGGGGGCAAGACGCTCGGCGACCAGCGCCGCCGCTGTCACCGCCATGCCGTCCAGCAGCAGCGGGGTGCGCCGCACCGCGGCCTGCGCACAGAAGCCGGCCATCGCCGCCAGGTCCGCGCCGCCGCAGCAGCGCAGCAACGCGACCGGGTCGGGCAGCAGCGGGCGCGCGCGGAACAGGGCGTCGCGCACCGCGGCCGTCTTACGCGACCACCCGGCGTCGTCGATGCCGGTGCCATAGCCGACGACCGCGACCGGCTCGGCATTTGTCAGGGCCGCGACCAGCACCGCGGCCGCCGTGGTGTTCCCGATACCCATGTCGCCGGCGATCAGCAGGTCGGCGCCGCCGTCGACCTCCTCGTCGGCGAGCTGCTGACCGTTCGCGATCGCGCGGGCGGTTTCGTCCGCGGTCAACGCGTCCTCGACCCTGATGTCGCCGCTGCCGCGGCGCACCTTGTACGGGCCGAACCGTTCCGACACCTCATCGGAGTCGACGCCCAGGTCCGCGATCCGTACCGTCGCGTCGGCGACGGCGGCCAGCGCGTTGATCGCGGCCCCGCCGGCGTCGATGTTGGCAACCATCTGCGCGGTCACCTCGGGCGGGTACGCGGATACCCCGGACCGCGCGACACCGTGATCGCCCGCGAACACCACCACCCGCGCGCGTTCGAACTGCCGCGGTGGGCACTGCCCCTGGCACGCTGCGACCCACACCGAAAGGTCCTCGAGACGGCCCAGAGCGCCGCGTGGTTTGGTCAGGGTGTCCTGACGGGCCCGAGCGGCGGCCGCGGCGGCCGGATCGGGCGGCGATATCGGTGCGAACCCGATCATGTGGACGCCGGACTGGTCGGATTGATCGGCTTGATCGTCAGCGGCTGACCGGCCACCACCAGCACCACCTGATCGCACAACGCGGCGACGCGCTGGTTGAGGTCACCGAGCTCGTCGGCGAACCGCCGCCCGGATTTGCTGGCCGGCACGACGGTCAACCCGACTTCGGGGCTGACCAGCACCAGCGTGGACGCGAACCCACCGACGGCGCCGAGCAGCGCTTCGACGGAAGCCTCGACCGAACCGCCGTCCCAGGCATTGTGGCGGTCCATGGTGGCGGTCAGCCAGCCGCCCAGATCGTCGACGAGGGTCGGGGTTTGCGGTGACTGCGTCAAGTGCTCTGCAACATCTTCCGTTTCGACCGTCGACCAGTGCCCGGGTCGGCGCCCGCGGTGCCTGGCGACCCGTTCACTCCACTCGGGATCGTCGTCAACCGGCGGCCCCGGCGCTAGATAGCAGACCGACTGGCCCGGCTGCAGTGAGGTGGTAATGGCTTCCTCCGCCCAGCGGGACTTGCCCGACCTGATCCCGCCGAGCACCAGGGTGCGCATGTGTTGGTCAAACAGCTTTCAGCCGGGTTCTAGCTGACCTTGGCGCCGTGCGGGACCTGGGGCCGCGGCGCGCGCATCCGGCGCATCTGCGAAGCCCGTCCGGCGGCGTACAAGCCCAGCTTCCAATGGCTTTCGGTGTTGTCCGGGAACTTCTTGTCGACCAGCTTGCCCACCTTGCGCCCCAGGATGATGCCGTCGACGGCCATCAGCAACATCAGCAGCATCATCGCCGGCGAGATGGAGAACTGCAGCTGCGGGACCGCGAACATGACGAACAGCAACGCCAGCGCCGACGGCATGAACAACCCGAGCAGGTTGCGTCGCGCGTCCACCACGTCGCGCACAAAGCGTCGGACCGGCCCCTGGTCGCGCGGCAGGAGATAGGCCTCCTCGCCGGCCATCATGCGCTCGCGACGCTCCGTCATCCGGGCCCGGGATTCTGCGCGCTCGGCCCGGCGTTCCTCGCGGCTGAGCTTGGGGCCCTTGAGCGCCTTGCGCCGCGCGCGCGCCTCGGCCGCCGTCATCGGCGCCGGCACGACCGGTCCCTTCTTCGCGTTGCGCCTGGCTTCGCTGCGCTTCGGCGTCGGGCGACCCTTGGGGCCGGTGCGTCGTGCGTTGCGAGCGGCGTCGGTCGCGTTGGCCTCCGAGCCGGTTGCGGCGTCGGACGCGGCCGCCACGGCGGCACCTTCGGGTTGGTCTTTCTTGCGGCCCAGCAACTTCACAGACGTCAGGTTACTTCGCGGGGGCGGCATCCCCGGAACTGTGCTGGTTGTTACGCCCCACCGGCAGCGCTGTTGGCCCTACTCTTGCTTGTAATGGACGGGTCGCTTGCCTCGGATGCTGGTGCCGAAGGATTCGGGCCCGGCCGGCTTCAACTGCCCTCGATGCGGGTGCTGGTGGCTCCCGACTGCTATGGCGACAGTCTGTCGGCGGTTCAGGCCGCCGCCGTCATCGCGACGGGGTGGAACCGGTCGCGGCCGGGGGATTCGTTTATCGTCGCTCCGCAGTCCGACGGCGGGCCCGGTTTCGTCGAGGTGCTCAGCAGCCGAATCGGGGGTTTGCGGCTGCTGACCGTGTCCGGCCCGCTGGGCGAAAAGGTGGACGCCTGCTGGGTGTTCGATCCGGGATCGGCGACGGCATACCTGGAGGTCGCGCAGGCGTGTGGTTTGTCGCTGCTGCCCGGTCCGCCCACGCCCGAGACCGCGTGGAACGCCACCAGCAAGGGAGTCGGGGACTTGCTGGCCGCGGCCTTGGCGGCCGGCGCCGTGCGCATTGTGGTCGGCCTGGGTGGCAGCGCATGTACCGACGGCGGCAAAGGCATGATCAACGAACTCGGGGGACTGGAGACCGCCCGCCGGAAATTGGCCGGAGTCGAGCTGATCGCCGCCTCCGACGTCGACTACCCGTTGTTGGGGCCGTGGGGCGCGGCGCGGGTGTTCTCCCCGCAGAAGGGCGCCGACACCGAAACCGTCGCAAAACTGGAAGTCCGCCTGGAAGCGTGGGCGATGGAGTTGGACGAGGCCGCGGGTCGCGACGTGAGCGCCGAACCGGGAGCGGGTGCCGCCGGCGGGATCGGTGCCGGGCTGCTTGCGCTCGGCGGCCGGTGCGAGTCGGGCGCGGCGATTTTCGCCGAACTCACCAATCTCTACGACGACCTGGCCGACGCCGAGATGATCGTGACCGGTGAGGGCAAGTTCGACGAGCAGTCACTGCACGGAAAGGTGGTCGGCGAAATCGCCGCCGCGGCCCAGCAGCTGGGGATTCCCGTGATCGTCCTGGCCGGGCAGGTATCTGTGGACAAATTCACATCGCGCTCGTCGGGCATCATGTCGGCGCTGTCAATGGCCGACTACGCAGGTTCGGTGCGGTTGGCACTGGCCGACCCGGCCAACCAGCTGATGGGCCTGGCGTCCGAGGTCGCGGCGCGACTCGGGAATCCCGGGTCCGCGGGGTACCGTTAATAGCAACGGGCTCCGGCCGACGCCAATCCGGCTGGACTCACTCAGACTTAACCGAGCAGGCATCTAGGAGAAGCAAGCAATGTCGGTGCAGAACGAGAGCGACGCCACGACCAAGACCCACGGCGTGATCCTGACTGAGGCGGCCGCCGCCAAGGCTAAGGCGCTGCTGGACCAGGAGGGGCGCGACGACCTGTCGCTGCGGATCGCGGTTCAACCGGGTGGGTGTGCCGGCCTGCGTTACAACCTCTTCTTCGACGACCGGACCCTCGACGGCGACCTGACCGCGGAGTTCGGCGGGGTGACGTTGACGGTGGACCGCATGAGCGCGCCGTACGTGGAAGGCGCGTCGATCGACTTCGTCGACACCATCGAGAAGCAGGGCTTCACCATCGACAACCCCAACGCCACCGGTTCGTGCGCGTGCGGGGACTCCTTCAACTGATCGATTGCCCGCTCAGTCCGGCCCGTTGCAGGGGCGGACTTCGATCGGAGTCAGTACTGTCCTGCGGTCCGGAGCACGTAGGAGCACACCAGGATCTGGCCGCGCTGGAATAGCAGCTGCGCCACGCCCTGTACCTGGTTTTTGGGTGGACCGCCGCGGGCGGGCTTCACCTGCATGCTGAACAACACCTGAGCCTGATACTGCGACTGGTAGACGACCTTGTCGATGGACGTCACCTCGGCCTCGGTGAACTGCTTGCGGAACGCGTCGCTGCTGAGCTTGGCCAGGGCCTGGTCGGAGCGCTTGTCTTTCACCCCGTCGTACAGGCCGCAGAGCGCATTGCGGACGATGACGTCGACGTCGCGGTGGGCCAGCGCATCCAGGTAGGTCTGAATGGCGGTTTTCGCCGTGTTGTCCGAGAACGAGGCCCCGGTGGTGGCCCCGTTGGTGCGGACCCCGTAGACGATGGCCGCGGTCAGCGCGGCGACCAGCAGCAGTGCCATCGAAATGCCGATGAGCAGCCGTTTGGGGCGTCGGGGCTGGTAGTTGGGCGGGGGCGGGCCACCCGGGAAGTTGGGCGGCGCTTCTCCGGGCCTCCCGGCAGCGTTCATCGGGCCGGTGGGGTTCATCGGGCCGGCGGGGTTCATCGGGTAGGCCAGCTCGTTGTCTCTGGCGTCGTGCGGGTACTCCAACGGCTCGGACGAGCCGGTTTCGGAGTATGGCCGCACTTCGTGAGGTCCGTCAGTGCCTATGGGATTCGGCGGGTGCGGACCTGCCACGTGCTTCTCCTACGGTGGGGGACGGGACGACATTGGGCTGCCGCCGGGCTGAATTCCGTCAACATTCCGTCAACGACGTGCGTTCCCTTGGCAGGCTAGCGCAACCCTTGGCGACGGCTGACGAGCGCTTTACGGATGTCGTAAGGATGCTAGGGACTGCTCAGAACGGTTCGGGCCGTGGGTAGGCTGGACGACCTTAGGAATGAAGGGCGGAGATTTCGTGACGATCGCGGTGACCGGTTCCATTGCAACAGACCATCTGATGCGATTCCCCGGCAAGTTTTCTGAGCAGCTGCTTGCGGAGCATCTGCACAAGGTGTCGTTGAGCTTTCTGGTCGATGATCTGGTGGTGCACCGCGGTGGTGTGGCCGGAAACATCGCGTTTGCCATCGGCGTGCTTGGTGGCAACGCAGCGCTGGTGGCTGCGGCGGGCAACGACTTCGCCGATTACCGTGACTGGCTGGAAAAGCACGGTGTGAACTGCGACAACGTGCTGCTCTCCAAGACGGCCCACACGGCCCGCTTCGTCTGCACCACCGACACCGAGATGGCCCAGATCGCATCGTTCTACCCCGGCGCCATGTCGGAAGCCCGCAACATTTCGCTCGCCGACGTGGTGGCGTCCATCGGCAAGCCTGAGTTGGTAATCATCGGCGCCAATGACCCGGCCGCCATGGTCGTGCACACCGAGGAGTGCCGGAAGCTTGGCCTGCCGTTCGCCGCGGACCCGTCCCAGCAATTGGCGCGCCTGTCGGGTGACGAGATTCGCCAGCTCATCGACGGCGCCACCATCCTGTTCACCAACGACTACGAGTGGGACCTGCTGCTGTCCAAGACCGGGTGGTCGGAGGCGGACGTCATGGCACAGATCGGGCTTCGTGTCACCACGCTGGGCGCCAAGGGCGTCGACATCGTCGAGCCCGACGGCACCACCATCCACGTCGGCGTGGTGCCGGAAAAGAGCCAGACCGACCCGACGGGCGTCGGCGACGCGTTCCGGGCCGGTTTCCTCACCGGGCGCAGCGCCGGTCTGAGCCTGGAGCGCTCCGCACAGCTGGGATCGCTGGTCGCCGTGCTGGTGCTGGAGTCGACCGGCACCCAGAACTGGGAGTGGGACCACGAGGTCGCCAAGGAGCGGTTGGCCGGCGCGTTCGGTGAGGACGCCGCCGCCGAAATCGCCGCCGTCCTGGCCTAAATTCCGCTGACGAGCAGACGCGAACTTGTACAGATTCGCGCCTCAGCGCACGAGTTTGCGTCTGCTCGGCGGGATCCAGTTGCGCAGCCGATTGGCGTTGCCGACGACAGACAGCGACGACAGCGCCATGGCGCCGGCCGCGATCATCGGCGACAGGCGCAGCTCGAGCACCGGGTAGAGGAGACCCGCGGCGAGCGGGATGCCGACGGCGTTGTAGACCAGCGCGAAGAACAGGTTCTGCCGGATGTTGCGCATGGTGGCGCGCGAGAGTTGGATCGCGGTGGCCACGCCGGACAGTGATCCGGAAATCAGCGTGATGTCGGCCGCTTCGATGGCGACGTCGGTGCCGGTCCCGATCGCCAGGCCGACGTCGGCCTGGGCCAGGGCGGGCGCGTCGTTGATGCCGTCACCGACCATGCCGACCCGTCGGCCCTCGGCTTGCAGTCGGCTGATTTCGCCGGCCTTGTGCTCGGGCAGGACTTCGGCCAGCACCCGCTCGATCCCGACCTGTCGGGCGATCGAGTCCGCCGTGCGGCCGTTGTCGCCGGTGATCATCACCACCTGAAGGCCAAGCGTGCGCAGGGCGGCGATCGCCGCGACGGAGTCATCCTTGACGATGTCGGCGACGGCGAGCACCCCGGACGGTTGGCCATCGACGGCGGCGAGGATGGGGGTTTTGCCCTCGGCGGCTAGATCGGCGCTGATGCGCTCGAGTTCGGTTGTGTCGAGACCGTTTTCGGCTAGCAGCGGCGCGTTGCCGACGAGCACGGTGTGGCCCGCGACGGTGGCTTTGACGCCCTTGCCGGTGACCGAGAGGAAGTCCGTTGTGCCGGGAAGCTCGATGCCGCGGTCGCGTGCCCCCGCGACCACCGCGCTGGCGATCGGATGCTCGCTGTCGGCTTCGGCCGCCGCAACCAGGCAGAGCAGCTCGTCGGCTGTCAGCGTCCCCGTTACCACGACGTCGGTCAGTGCTGGTTTGCCGGCGGTGATGGTGCCGGTCTTGTCCAGCACGATCGTGTCGAGTTTGTGGGCGGTTTCCAGGGCCTCGGCCGAGCGGATCAGAATGCCGGCACGGGCGCCCTTGCCGGTGCCGACCATGATCGATAGCGGTGTCGCCAGTCCCAGGGCGCACGGGCAGGCGATGATCAGCACCGCCACCGCCGACACCAGCGCCTGCGTCAAAGCTGGGGGAGGGCCGGCGACGAACCAGACCGCGAAGGTGATGATCGCTATGGCGATCACGACCGGCACAAAGTAGGCCGAGATGGCGTCGGCCAATCGCTGGATCGGGGCGCGGGATGCCTGCGCCTGCTGCACCATTCGGATGATCTGGGCCAGCATGGTGTCCGCACCCACTTTGTCCGCGCGTACCCGCAGCGAGCCGGTGGTGTTGACGGTCGCGCCGATGACGGTGTCGCCGGTCGATTTGGTGACCGGCATCGATTCGCCGGTCACCATGGACTCGTCGACGGCGGACTGCCCGGACAGGACGGTGGCGTCCACCGGGATCTTCTCCCCGGGGCGGATGAGTATCTGGTCACCGACGACGACCTCGTCGATCGGGATCTCGGCTTCGGTGTCGCCGCGTACGACGCGCGCGGTGCGGGCTTGCAGGCCGAGCAGGGCCCGAATGGCTTCGCCCGTGCCGGCTTTGGCGCGGGCTTCCAGCAACCGACCCAGCATGATCAGCGTCAGGATCACGCCGACGGCCTCGAAATACACGTCGCGCACCTCGGCCGGGAAGGCGCGCGCGGCGACCGTCACCAGCACGCTGTAGCCGTAGGCGGCGAAGGTGCCCAACGTGATGAGGCTGTTCATGTCGGCGCCGCGATGCGCCAGCGCCAGCCAACCGGTGCGATGGATCGGCCATCCCACGTAGAACATCACCGGCGTGATCAACGCCAGCTGCAGCCAATGGTTGAGCAACACCGCCGGCACCCAACCGGCGCCCAATGGGTGGGCCATCACGGCGTAGAACACCGGCGCGGTCAGCACCGCGCCGAGTGCGACTCGTCGGGTCAGGTCGGCGATCTCGGTGCGCCGTTCCTCGGCTTGCGCGGCTTCAACTTCGGCGGCGGCCGGTTCGCTACCGCCGTCCGCCTGCGCATTTCCCCGAGTTTCGGCTGGCGGGGAAGAAGCGTCCTCGCCGTTCGAGGTGACTAGCAGCGTGCCCGAAATCATGTTCATGGCGCAGGTGAATGCGAATGACCCCGGCTGTTGTGGGGTGAATCTGACCGTGGTGCGCTGATGCGCGGGCAGCGCCGCCGACACGTGCAGGTCGGGGAAGACGACGCGCGCGCTGCAATCCCCGGTTTCCTGCCGGTCGAATTCGATCTCCACCGGGATGCCTTGGCGCACTTGTACAACGCTGGGGTTGTACCCACCGCGGACCGTCACCTGTACTCGTTGCACCCCCTCGCCGACCACGGCGGCCTGCGCGCGCCGGGGGGCAAAGAAATACCACGCCAACCCCCCGACGGCCAGTGCCGCCCCTAGCAGGACGGCAACATCGACGTTCGACATCACGAACTCCTCGTCGGGGACGGCCAGATGCCCGGCAGGTTACCGGCCGGCGGGTTCCCTAGATACCCTCTCGCCCGTACCCTGCGCGGCGATGCCCCCGCGAGGCTTTACAGCTCGACGGGGTACTCGGGCTCCTTGATCTGCGGAACCACGCTGTGCTCGACGAAGATCGCGTGCCAGAGCATGAAGATCAGCACGGTCCATAGCCGGCGGCTGTGATCGCTTTCGCCGGTTCGGTGCTCATCGAGCATGCGACGCACCGCCGACAGGTCCACCAGATGACCGGCCTGTGAGGCGTCCACCGCTTCGTAGGCCCACTCCTGCAACTCGCCGGCGCGCAGCCAGTGCCGGATCGGGACGGGGAACCCCAGCTTTGGTCGGTGCAACACGTGCGCCGGCACGATCGGCTCCAACGCGCGCCGCAGCGCGTACTTGGTGGTGGTGCGGGTGATCTTGGCCTGGTACGGCAACCGCGATGCCACCGCGAACACCTCGGGGTCCAGGAACGGCACGCGCAGCTCCAGCGAGTTGGCCATGGTCATTTTGTCGGCCTTGACCAGAATGTCGCCGCGCAGCCAGGTGAACAGGTCGATGTGCTGCATGCGGGCCACCGGATCCCAGCCGACGGATTGGGCGTATATCGACGCCGTCACATCGGTGTGGGTCCACTCGGGCCGGAAACCGGGCAGCACGTCGCGCAGCTGCGCATCGGAGAAGCTCCGGGCGTTGCCGTAGTACCGCTCCTCGAGGGTCAGCGAGCCCCGGTGCAGCAGGCTCTTGCCCCGCATACCTTCGGGCAGCGGCCGCGACACCTTGCCCATGGACCTGCGCAGCGGGCGCGGCAGGTAGTCGAAGGGTTTCAGCGACAGCGGCTCGCGGTAGATGGTGTAACCGCCGAACAGCTCGTCGGCGCCCTCACCCGACAACACCACCTTCACGTGCTTGCGCGCTTCGCGTGCGACGAAGAACAACGGCACCAGCGCGGGGTCGGCGACCGGCTCGTCGAGGTACCAGACGATCTCGGGCAGGGCGGCGACGAATTCGTCGGCGCTGACCACCTTGGCGATATGGCGGGCACCGATCGCCTCGGCCGAGGCCACGGCGACGTCGAGTTCGGAGAAGCCCTCCCGCTCGAAACCGGTGGTGAAGGTGATCAGCCGGGGGTTGTGCCGGATGGCCAGCGCCGCGATGGCCGTCGAATCGATCCCGCCGGACAAGAAGGAACCCACGGTGACGTCGGCGCGCATGTGCTTGGCCACCGAGTCCTCGAGCACCGCGGTGATCTCGTCGTAGCGGGCCTGCTCGGTGTCGGAGGTAATCGGCACCGCCGCGAACCGGGGGACGAAATAGCGGGTGACCTCGGGCGGTGATCCAGGCCTGATGCGTGCGTAGCAGCCCGACTCGAGCCGCCGCACGCCACGGTGCAGGGTTTCGGGCTCAGGCACGTACTGCAGGACGACGTAGTGCTGCAGGGCGCGTCGGTCCAGCTCGGTGTCGATGCCCACCAGCTCGGCCAGGTCAAGGAGGCACTTCTTCTCACTGGCCACCGCGGTGCCGCCAGAACCGGTCGCCATGAACAGTGGCTTGATGCCGAACGGATCGCGGGCGCAGAACAGTTCGCGGGTGACCGTGTCCCACAACGCGAACGCGAACATGCCACGCAGCCGCTTGAGCACGTCGGCGCCCCAGTAGTGGTAGCCGGCGACGATCGCCTCGCCGTCGCCGTCGGTGGCGAAAGCGGCGCCGTGCTCGGCGTGCAGCTCTTCACGTAGCTCGAGGTAGTTGTAGATCTCGCCGTTGAAAACCAGCACGTAGCGGTCGGGGGCGTCGGCCGGCCCCCAGCGCAGTGGCTGGTGCGAGTGCGCGATGTCGATGATCGACAGCCTGTTGAAGCCGAAAACGACCGAACCGTCGGCGTCCGGGTCGGCCCAGGTGCCGGGCTCGTCGGGGCCTCGGTGGCGCATCAGGTGCGAAGCGCGGGCTATGGCTGCGTCGGACCTTGCCGCGAGTTCGGTCGCGGCTTCCGGGGCGTCAGGGGCCTCGGCACCCGCCGGAGTCGCGACAAATGCCAGCAGTCCACACACAGCGCCCGAGTATGCCGTACCGTCGCGATTTGCGGTGGAAGACACCGTGCCGACGCCTCGCAGTGGCGGTTCGGGATGGGGCTCGGAAGAGGCTTTGACATGCGGTCATCGCCGCCACGCACGGCGGGTCTGGTGACCAGGCAGTCGCCCGGTAGATCGGCGTGGTCTACGCTGCGTAGTATTCGAATCCGAGTTAGCCGAGCGGACCCCGCCCGAACCGGCGTAAGCCCAGTCGGCCCAGCTTGTGATACAGGAGGCGCCACCGTGACATCTCGCGAGCAAGGTCGTTCGCAACGCTTGTCGCACTTGAGGTCTCATCGTCGCTTCCGGATGGTTGCGCTGGCCCTGACGGGGGGTGTGTTGGCCGTCACCCTCAGTGGGTGCAGCTGGCAGCACGTCCTGGGCATGGGTTGGCCGGAAGGCATCACCCACGAGGGTCAACTGAACCGGCAGCTGTGGGTCGGAGCGGTGATCGCGTCGCTGGTGGTCGGCGTCCTCGTGTGGGGCCTGATCTTCTGGTCTTCGGCGTTCCACCGGGCGAAGCCTGGCGACACCGAGTTGCCCCGCCAGTTCGGCTACAACATGCCCCTTGAACTGGTCCTGACCATCATTCCGTTCCTCATCATCTCGGTGCTGTTCTACTTCACCGTGGTGGTGCAGGAGAAGATGCTGAGCACCTCCGCCGAACCCGAGGTCGTGGTCGACATCACCGCGTTCCAGTGGAACTGGAAGTTCGGCTACCAGAAGGTGGCCTACAAGGACGGCTCGTTCAACTTCGACGGCGCCGACGAGGAACGCAGGCGCGCGGTGGAATCCAAGCCCGAGGGCAAGGACGAGCACGGCGAAGAGCTGTTCGGGCCGCTGCACGGCGTCAACAAAGAAGACCGCTCATACCTCAACTTCGACAAGGTCGAGATCTTGGGGACTCCGACCGAAATCCCGGTCCTGGTGTTGCCGGTTGGCAAGACCATCCGGTTCATCCAGGCCTCGGCCGACGTGGTCCACACCTTCTGGGTGCCGGAGTTCCTGTTCAAGCGCGACGTGATGCCCAACCCGAAGGAGAACAACTCCGACAACGTCTGGCAGATCGACGAGATCACCAGGACCGGCGCATTCGTCGGACACTGCGCCGAGTTCTGCGGCACGTACCACGCCATGATGAACTTCGAGGTTCGGGTGGTCAGCGCCGACGACTTCAAGACGTACTTGCAGGCACGTATCGCCAAGAAGACCAACGCCGAGGCGCTGCAGGCCATCGGCTTGCCGCCTACCTCGACAAAAACCTTCCCATTTGAGACCCGTCGCGGCGAATTGGCCCCAACGCCAGTAGGTTAGGACGCGCAATGCATATCGAAGCCAGGCTTTTCGAGTTCATCGCCGCATTCTTCGTTGTGGTGACGATCCTGTACGGGGTGCTGACAGGCATTTTCGCCTACGGCGGCGTCGAGTGGGCCGGTACGACGGCACTGGCGCTGACGGCCGGCCTCGCGCTGATCGTGGCCACCTTCTTCCGGTTTGTGGCACGCCGCCTCGACACTCGGCCCGAGGACTACGAGGGCGCTGAGATCAGCGACGGCGCAGGGGAATTGGGCTTCTTCGCGCCGCACAGCTGGTGGCCGATTCTCATCGCGTTGTCCGGTTCGGTTGCGGCGGTAGGGATTGCCCTGTGGCTGCCCTGGCTGATCGTTGCCGGGGTCGTGTTCATCCTGTCGTCGGCTGCCGGACTGGTCTTCGAATACTACGTTGGTCCTGAGAAGCACTGATTGGCCCCGGAAAGGTCACAATCAGGACACCAGTTAGTTGGTCGTCAGCCCGCCACGACTGATCTGGCCTGGGCGGTTGGGTAGGGTTTCGAAGGCACATGAGAAGTCGCCGACCGCGCGAGCACAAACGCAGCCGCAAAGCTTCGCGCGCTGGTGAGGCAGTGGGACAGGGTAGGCAAACATGAGCGGGCCGCATCCCCCGGGACGGGAACCGGACATACCCGATTCAGCCAGCGAACCACGTGGGGAGCCGGAGCCCCTCGGCAGCATCGACGACGAATTGAACTCCCAGCTGGACGGGACGCTGCCACCCTTGGACGACGCGGGGTCGACCGCCCAGACCGACGCCTACTCGCGCGCATACTCGGCGCCCGAATCCGAACAGTTCTTGAGCGGCACGTTCGTGCCTGCGGATCTCGCGCTCTATGACTACGACGACTACCGCGAGTACGACGACGACGATCGTGGTCCACGCTGGCCAGGAGTGGTTGTGGTCGCCGCCGTCCTGGCGGCCATCGCGCTCGTGACCAGTGTGTCGATACTGTTTGCGCAACGCACCTCGAGCTCCCGCAGGGTCGCCACCCCCGGCACCTCGACCATCTCGACAACCCCACCCGCTCCGTCCACCACACCGGCACAGGACGAAATCACCACCACCACTGAACCCCCTGAGCCGCCGCCACCCCCACCGCCACCACCCCCGCCAAGCGAGACTCCGACGACGACTGAGACGCCGACTTCCACCGTGACCCCACCCCACCACCCCGCCACCACCGCCTACGTCTGAGGCGCCGCCTACCTCCGCGGCACCGCCGGCTCCCACCAGCGCACCAGCGGTGGCACCGCCGCCCGCTCCCACCCCGGCCGGGCCGAGGCAGGTCACGTACTCGGTGACCGGGACCAAAGCGCCGGGGGACATCATTTCGGTGACCTATGTGGACGCCTCTGGCCGGCGTCGAACGCAGCACAATGTCTACATCCCTTGGACGATGACGGTCACTCCGATCTCGACGTCCGACGTGGGCTCGGTCGAGGCGTCCAGCCTCTTCCGCGTCAGCAGACTCAACTGCTCGATCATTACCAGTGATGGAACGGTGCTGTCCGCCAATACCACCGACGCACCGCAGACGAGCTGCTGATGGTAGGTAAATATTCCGCGTATCGCCGTGGATCGGACCCTGTCGTTTCGCCAGATGTCATAGACCGCATTTTGATTGGCGCGTGCGCCGCGGTGTGGCTGGTGTTGGTAGGTGTCAGCGTCGCGGCCGGCGTCGCGTTGGCGGACATGGGCCGCGGCTTGCACAAGGTGTCGAGCGATTCGAACACCAGTTGGGTGTTGTACACGATCATCGCGGTATCGGCGCTGGTCATCGCGGGCTCGATTCCGATTCTGATCCGGGCTCGCCGCGAAACAGCGCCCGAGCCGATCGTGCGATCCAAGAGCTTGATCGGCAGCGTGGAGTCCCGAACGCCAGCCCGGACGGGCGGGACCGGGTCGCGAACGTTGGCCCAGTCGGCGCGCCGGTCGCCGGCCAAGGCGTACGCGGAGAGCAACGAGTGGTCCGGCGAGGCCGTCGACCGGATCTGGCTGCGCGGCACCGTTGCGCTCACGGGCGTCACCGGGGTCGCGCTGATCGCCGCCGCTACGGCGACCTACCTCATGGCTGACGGCCACGATGGTGCGGCATGGTTCAGTTACGGGGTCGCCGGGGTTGTCACCGCCGGCCTACCCTTCGTCGAGTGGTTCCACGTGCGGCAGATTCGTCGCGTGCGCGAGGTTCACTAGCGTCCGTTAGCGACTAATCACGGCCGCGTGGAGCGCGCTTCGACCGCTCCCACGGCCGAGCCTCGGCGCCCGTCGCGGTTAGCTGTGCGGTGGTTTCTAGGCCGTGCCCGCACAAGGCCCTTCACGAGCCGCTGACCAGGCCCCCATAAGAGGACCCTAGGCGCGCCCTTTACGGCGTCAATTCGCGTTCTCCGGCCCCAAAACGCAACTTGCCGGCCCACTTACGGGCCGGCAAGTCACGCTACGTCTCAGGTCCCAGGTGGGACCGTCGCCATTAGTGGCCGCGTTCGCCGTTCGGCGAACCGTTGAGGGTCTCCTGGTGCTCCCGCAACACGGTGAGGGCACGCTGTTCGGAGGCGTGGGCCGCCTCGCGAAGTGCCGCGTCCTCGGCCGGGGGATCGGCGAACAGGAAGCTGCCCGTCCCGGGCGAACCACCGGAGCCCAACTTGTTCATTCGCTTGGGCAACGCCGCGCCCTGGTACTCCAGCGGGATCGGGTGGCCGTGGTCGTCGACCGGCCCGAGCGGCTGGTGCAGCTCGATGTAGGCGCCGTGTGGCAACCGCTTGATGATGCCGGTTTCCACACCGTGCTCGAGCACCTCGCGGTCGCTGCGCTGCAGGCCCACCGCCCACCGGTACGTGACGAAGTAGACGATCGGCGGCAGGATGACCATGCCGATACGGCCGATCCACGTCGTCGCGTTCAGCGAAATGTGGAACTTGAACGCGATGATGTCGTTCATGGCGCACAGGGTGAGCAGCATGTAGAAGCTGATCGCCATCGCGCCGATCGCGGTGCGCACCGGTGCGTCCCGCGGACGCTGCAGCAGGTTGTGGTGCGCTTTGTCACCACTGAACCGCTTCTCCAGGAACGGGTAGACGATCAGCAGGGTGAAGACCAGGCCCATGATGAGACCAACCCACACCACCGCAGGAATCGTGTGGTGCCCGAAGTAGAACTCCCACGGCGGCCAGATACGGGCCAAGCCCTCGGTCCACATCATGTAGAAGTCCGGCTGCGAGCCCGCCGACACCTGTGACGGCTTGTAGGGCCCCAGGTTCCAGATCGGGTTGATCTGCAGTAGACCGCCCATCAGGCCCAACACGCCGACGATGGCGGCGAAGAAAGCGCCGGACTTGACCGCGAACACCGGCATCACCCGCACGCCGACGACGTTGTGCTCGGTGCGTCCGGGGCCGGGGAATTGGGTGTGCTTCTGGAACCACACCAGCGCCAGGTGCGCCCCGATCAGGGCCAGGATGATCCCGGGCAGCAGCAGAATGTGCAGCGCGTACAGCCGGGGGATCAGGATGGTCCCGGGGAAGTCACCGCCGAACAGCAGCCAGTGCAGCCAGGTTCCGATCACCGGCATGCCCAGCGTGATCGACGACAGGGCGGCCCGCAGGCCCAGGCCCGACAACAGGTCGTCGGGCAGGGAGTAGCCGAAGTAACCCTCGAACATGGCCAGGATCAGCAGCAGCGAACCGATGACCCAGTTGGCCTCACGCGGGCGTCGGAATGCTCCGGTGAAGAAGATGCGCGCCAGGTGCACCATGATCGCGGCGGCGAACATCAGCGCCGCCCAGTGGTGGATCTGCCGCACGAACAATCCACCGCGGACTTCGAAGGAGATGTTGAGCGCGGACTCATACGCGCGCGACATCTCCACACCCCGCAGCGGCTGGTAGACGCCGTCGTAGGCGACCTCCACCATGGACGGGTCGAAGAACAACGTCAGGTAGACCCCGGTGATCAGCAAGATGATGAAGCTGTAGAGCGCGATCTCGCCGAGCAGGAACGACCAGTGCGTGGGGAAGACCTTGTTTAGCTGGCGACGGACAGCCGCGGAGGGGTGGTAGCGGGTGTCAATGTCTTCGCCTTGGCGGGCCAGGACATCACCGATTTTTGGAGGGCTGAATTTCGGACTCATGTTGTTGTGCGCTCCCAAAATGCTGGTCCGACGGGCTCGATGAAGTCACCGTTGGCGACGAAATACCCCTCGGTGTCGATGGTGATGGGAAGTTGCGCCAAGGCGCGCGCGGCCGGGCCGAAGATCGGCTTGGCGAAGTGCAGGGCGTCGAACTGCGACTGGTGGCACGGGCACAGGATCCGGTAGGACTGCTGCTCGTACAGCGAAGAGGGGCAGCCCAAGTGGGAGCAGACCTTGGTGTAGGCGAAGAACTCGCCGAAGTTGAAGCCTTCCTGGCCCTGGCGTTTGACCACCCGGGACATGTCGTTGGGTTTGATCCGGATGAGCATCACCGGATTGCGGATACCCATCGCGATCTCGTTCAGCTTCTCGCGCGACTCGACAGTGGTGCCGTCACCGTCGGACTCACGCCACGGGAAGACGGTCTCCATGCCGCCGGCGTCGATGTCCTCGGGGCGCATCCTGACGAACGGGGGGCCGTCGTGGGCGCCGGTTGCCCGGGCCAGGTAGATGGTTTCGCCCTTGACGCGCGGGGTCCAACCCGACGTCCACAACACCGCCTTCTTGCCCTCGGCGGTGTCGACGACCGGCTTCCACGGGTTCTTGACCATGCCGCCGATGAACGCCACCAAGGTGCCTAAACCGAACGCGCCCACCCCCATTCCGAAGGTCAGCCCGATCAACTTGCGACGGCGAATCGTCGAGCCCTCGAGAGCGTCGGTCAGGTTCGCCACGACCGTCTTGCGGTCGATTTCGCGTGACGCGCCGTCGTGGCGCTCCTGGATCGTGATCTCTTCGGGGATAAAGCGCTTCTGGTAGAGGATGGCACCGATCGCGATACACAAGATCGACATACCGAAAGTGAAGCCGTAGAGCGGCGTGGCGAACGTGTACCAGAGGCTGCCCGCTTGTTCCCTGGACTTGTACTCCCACGGCCAGAACAAGAAGATCAGGAACAGCGCGAGCCCGAATCCGCCGCCCGCCAACAGCCACAAGGCCACTCCACGCTCGGCGCGCTTCTCGGCCTTGGTGACCTGCGCCGGCCAGCGTGGCTCCTTGTAAGCGATCCGAACGCCGTCGAGTTTGCTGCCCAGTTCGAGCAGCTCCTCGCGTGACATCGCGGCCAGCGCGGCGTCGTCGGGTTCGCCTGTCCCAAGGTTTCTATCGGTGTCAGTGTCAGACCCGACGCCGCCGGTAGCGCCGTCTTTAACGTTGGGTCCGTCGCTCATGTCCGCGCCCCAATCCACAGTGCCAGCCCGATGGCTGCGACCATCCCGATAATCCAAATCGCCATACCTTCGGGTGCGGGTCCGAATCCACCCAGCCCGTAGCCACCCGGCGAACGCTCCTCGGCGGAGTTGCGCACGTAGGCGATGATGTCTTTCTTGGCTTCCAGTGACAGCTGACGGTCGGAGAACTTGGGCATGTTCTGCGGACCGGTGAGCATGGCCGTCAGAATTTGCTGCTCATTGGCGGGCCCGAGGTCGGGCGCGTACTTGCCCGACGACAGCGCCCCACCTTTGCCGGTGAAGTTGTGGCACGAGGCGCAGTTGAGGCGGAACAGGTCGCCACCGCGGCCCAGGTCGTTCCCGCGCAGCGATCGCATCGCGAGGCTGCCGTCGGACTCGCGGATCACGCTGGGTCCACCGCCGTTGGCCTGCACGTAGGCGCCGATCGCGTCGATCTGCGGCTGGTCGAAAATCGGTTCCTTGCGGGGCGCCTGAGCCTCGCCGCGCATGGCTGGCATGCGTCCGGTGGAGACCTGGAAGTAGACCGCCGCATCGCCGACGCCGATCAGGCTCGGCCCGTGGTCGGGCACGCCCTGCAGGTTGGCGCCGTGGCACGAGACGCACGAGGTCTCGTACAGCTGTTTGCCGGTACGAATCAACGCCTCGTCTGACTCGTCGGCGACAGCGACCTGCGGCGTGGGGGTGAGCACGGCCGCAAGTCCACCAGCGATTGTCAGTGCGATCAGCAGCAGCAGCCCGCCCGATAAGCGACGCCGGAGACGTCGGCGCGAGATCGCCTTCTTGTTGGCGGGTCGGGTCAACCCGATTTTCTTCAAGCGAGCACTCCTCTTCGTCGCGGGCTTGCTCATCGGATGAAATAGATGACGGTGAATAGCGCGATCCAGACGATGTCCACGAAATGCCAGTAGTAGGAAACGACGATGCTGGCGGTGGCCTGTGCCGGCGTGAACTTGGTCATTGCAGTTCGGGCCAGCAAGAAGATGAAGGCGATCAGGCCGCCGGTCACGTGTAGCCCGTGGAAGCCGGTGGCCAGATAGAACACGCTGCCGTACGCACTGCCCGGGATGGTGGTCCCGTGCGTCGCCAGGTGGAAGTACTCGTAGCCCTGTCCGAGGATGAAGAACAGGCCCATCAGGAAGGTGATCACGTACCAGCGGCGCAGTCCGAACACGTCGCCGCGTTCGGCGGCGAACACGCCCATCTGGCAGGTGAACGATGAGGCGATGAGCACCAGCGTCACCGGCACAGCCTGGTACAGATTCAGCTCGGTCGGCGGCGGCGGCCAGTGCCCATCGGCCTGAGCGCGAGCAGTGAAGTAGAAAGCGAACAGGCCAGCAAAGAACATCAGCTCGCTAGAAAGCCAAACTATGGTGCCAACACTGACCATATTCGGCCGATTCAGCGAATGCACTCTGGACGTGATCGCGGTACCTGAGGTCCCCACAGCGGTCGTCACATCCGCAAGTATGACGCTTTGTAGTTGTTTAACTCCACCCGGGTCACGAATTTTGGGCAATCCAGTTTTCGTGTCGCGTCGGTGGACAGGTCGCGACCGGCTTCGTGGTAGGCGGCCTGCGCTTGGTGGGGCGGGTGGTCTTCGTGGGACGATCGGCGCGTGGCTGTGTCATCTGAGGCTTCGGCGGCGAAAGACGCCGTGTCGTGGCCGCTGCTGCTGAGCCGTTTGACCGACGGCCACAGCCTGGCCCGGGGACAGGCCGCCTGGGCAATGGACCAGATCATGAGCGGGGCCGCCAGTCCGGCCCAGATCGCCGGCTTCGCCGTGGCGATGAAGATGAAGGTCCCAACCGCGGCCGAGGTCACCGAGCTCGCCGACGTGATGCTCAAGCACGCGCGACCGATGCCGGCAGAGGCGATCCGCGGCGACACCGTCGACATCGTCGGTACCGGCGGCGACGGCGTCAACACGGTCAATCTGTCCACGATGGCCTCGCTCGTGGTCGCGGCCGCCGGTGTCCCGGTGATCAAACACGGCAACCGGGCGGCGTCGTCCTTGTCCGGCGGCGCCGACATGCTCGAGGCGCTAGGGGTACGCATCGACCTGGAACCCGAGCAGGTCGCGCGAAGCCTCGCAGAAGTGGGCATCGGGTTCTGCTTCGCGCCGCAGTTCCACCCGTCCTACCGGCACGCATCCGTCGTGCGCCGCGAGATCGGCGTGCCAACGGTGTTCAATCTCCTTGGGCCGCTGACGAATCCGGCGCGGCCACCGGCCGGGTTGATCGGCTGTGCGTTCGCCAACCTGGCCGAGGTGATGGCTGGTGTGTTTGCTGCGCGCCGCTCCAGCGTGCTGGTGGTGCACGGTGACGACGGGCTCGACGAGCTGACCACCACCACGACCAGCACCATGTGGCGGGTCCAGGCGGGAACCGTGGACAAGCTCACTTTTGACCCTGCCGGATTCGGGTTTGCCCGCGCCGAACTGGACGAGCTGCGTGGGGGCGACGCACAGGCCAACGCGGCCCAGGCCCGCGAAGTGCTGGCCGGTGCCAAGGGGCCGGTTCGAGACGCGGTGGTGCTCAACGCCGCCGGCGCGCTGGTGGCCCACGCCGGGTTATCCAGCCGCGCTGAATGGTTGCCGGCGTGGGAGGACGGGTTGCAGCAAGCCACCGCGGCGATCGACAGCGGGGCGGCCGAACAACTGCTCGCGCGATGGGTGCGGTTCGGCCAGCAGCTCTGATTGGGTGCCCCACGCGTCGAGTGCTTGCTCGCTGGCCAGTCGGGCCGACCGCGCCGCCGCGGCCCAGCCCGCCCAGGCGCCCGCTGACCGTAGTGGTGACGCCCACCCTTCGTCGGCGCCCTCCCCAGCGACCCGAACGATGCGTACCCCTGGCGCCGACAACCAGCGAGCGATGAGCGCGGTCTCTTCGACCAGCGCGCCGCCCAGCGGAGCCGATGACGGCAGGACGGTTTGGGCGCCGGCCAGGATTGCGTCGACCACCGGCATCGGTGGCACGCCGCGCGGGGCGGAACCGGCCGCCGCCAATTGGCCGTGGCGGATGACAGCAAAGTGCCAACCCCCGCAGCCGTCGGGCGCCGCCGCGATCAGTTCGGCCAGGTTGGTCAGGGTGCGCAACCGCTGACCACGCCAGAGCACGTCGACCGCGGTGGCGACGTGGTCGCGCAGGCGCGCAGCGCTTTCGTAGCGGCTGCGCTCGGCTAGCGCCGCGACTTGCTGCACGGCGGCGGCCAACGCGGCGTTGTCCCGCCCCTCGATCAACGCGGCCGCCCGCTCTGCCGCCGCCGCGTATTGCGCGGCGGTCACCCCACGCGCTGCGGGGCAGGGCGACACTTCCACTTCGGGGCAGTTCGGCCCGTGCAGGGCTGAGCGCGCCAGGCGCCGGGTGCAGGTCCGCAGCCCGGTGAACCGGGCCAGCAGCACCGCCGTGTCGGCGGCGTCGGCCCGGGACCGGAATGGACCGATGACGCGGTCGTGGTTCGGGGTGCGGACGATCGAGAAGCGGGGGAACGCCTCGTCGGTCAGCGTTACCCACCACCAGCGTTGCGGGAACCGTGACCTGCGGTTGTAGGGCGGGGCGTGGGCGGCCAGCAGTCGCAGTTCGCGTACCCCGGCCTCCAACGAGTAGGCGCATTCGACATGGTCGACCGCTTCGGCCAGACCGACCATCTCCTTCATCCGACCGCGCGGATCGGCACCGTTGAAGTACTGGCCCACTCGGCGGCGCAGGTCGACAGCGGTCCCGACATAGAGCACTTCGCCGGAGGGGCCACGGAACAGGTAGACCCCGGGGCGGCGGGGCAAGCCTTCTGCGAGTACTCGCTTACGCCGCTGGGCTGGGGTCACGTCGGGCAGATATGCGCGCAAGTCGGCGTACGTGTGTATGCCCTGGTTGCCGACCCGTTCGATGAGGGCGTGCAAGACGTCGACCGTGGCGCGGGCGTCGTCGAGGGCGCGGTGGGTGGGCTGGGTGGTGACGGCGAAGAGTCGAGCCAGTGCGGCCAACCGCACGCTGGGCGCTTCTTCCCGGCTCAGCACCCGTCGCGCCAGGCGGACGGTGCACAGGACCTTCGGTCGCGGCCACGCAATGTCGCAACGCTGCGCGGCGGCACGCAGAAATCCGATATCGAATCCGGCATTGTGGGCGACCAACACCGCGTCGCCGGCAAACTCCATGAACATCGGCAGGACGGCGTCGATGGTGGGGGCGTCGACCAGCATCGCGGTGGTGATGCCGGTCAGTTGCACGATTTGGGGCGGGATACTGCGCTGCGGGTCGACCAGGGTGGCGAACTCGCCGAGGACGGCGCCGCCGCGCACCTTTACCGCGCCGATCTCGGTGATGGCGTCGGCGGGAGCCGTGTCGGTCTCCGTGGTGCGTCCCCCGGTGGTCTCCAAATCGACCACCACAAAGGTGGTTTCACGCAGCGAAAGCTCTTCGACGGCATCGAGCCCCGGAAAACTCAGCTGAGTTCCACCGGCCACCTCCATGCAGGGGACGTTAGGCACCCGCACCGACATCGGACGGTTCCCACGCCGCGGCCTGCACCCGGCAGGTCGGCAGTGGCGACACGGAGCTCGGGGAGATGTCGGTGGTGCCCGCTAGCGTTCGGCGCAAGCCCGACTTTGCGCTTGTCAATGCTCGTCAGAGCAGACCGAAAGGACCGACCACAGTGGCAATAAGCAGCGGATCCGAGAATGGTGACGGTGTGGCATCCAGGGGGACCGTTGTCATCGATTGCGACGACTGCGCGGTGCGCGGCCCCGGTTGCCGTGATTGTGTAGTCAGCGTCCTACTAGGGGTTCCGGAAACGCTTTCTTACGATGAACGCGCAGCGCTGGAAGTGCTTGCCGAGGCTGGATTAGCACCGAAATTGCGACTCGTACCCCTCCGGCGCGACCGCGGATCCGGTGTGGCGTAAGGTCTTTGCGTGACCGACCAACCGAAGCTCATAGACGAGTATTCGGCCGCCCACACGAAAATGACAGAATTCTGTCCATTTTCTTAATCTCCCCCTTTGGACAAAGCCGATATCGTTTCGTAACCTGTTTGAGACCTAAACCCGCTCGACGCCAAGGCGTTGATGGCAGTTTAAGGAAGCAAAATTTTGAGGCTCGACCTTAGATACTCGATTGCGCTCTTTTTCAAGAGATTGTCCATCGGTTTGCTAGCGAGCTTCACCGTGCTGTCCGGCGTTCTGGCCGGAAATGCGATGGCCGATCCCGCCGACGAGGCGCTGGCAAGACTCAACGATTTGTCTCGGCAGGCCGAGCAGACCACCGAGGCGATGCACAGCGCTCAGCTGGACCTCAACGCCAAGCTGGCGGCCCTGCAGGCGGCGGAGAAGAAGCATGGTGAAGACCAGGCCAGGGCAGACGCCGCAAAGGCCCGCTTGGTCACCTTCCAAGCTGCCGTCAACAAAGCCGCTGTCACGGCGTACATGGGTGGCCGCACCGACGCGATGAACGCCATCTTGACGGCTGACGCGCCGCAACTGCTCATCGACAGGCTGTCGGTGCAGCGTGTGATGGCGAATCAGATGACGGAGCAGATGGCCGCCTACCGGGCTGCCAACGAGCAGGCAACTAAGGCTGAGCAGGCGTCGGCCAAGTCCGCCGCTGACGCCAAGTCTGCCGCCGAGCAAGCCGCGGCGGTGCGAGCGAGCCTGCAGCACAAGCAAAGTCAGCTGCAGACTCAGATCGCTGTGGTCAAGTCGCAATACGAAGCGTTGACGCCTTCTCAGCGGGAGGCGCTGGCCAACCCGGGCGCGGTCCCAGCGGGACTTACGGTCCCGGCCCCGGAGGCGTTGGCGCCCGGAGCGCCGGGTGGTCCCGGCGGGCCCCCAGAGGCGTTAGCCCCCGGCCAGCCTCCGCAGCCCGCTGGCGCGTTGCCGTGGCTGCCCGGTGAAGGCGGCGGCGGCGGCGACCGTGCCGTCGTGGTGCAGGCAGCGCTGACGCAGGTAGGGATGCCTTACACCTGGGGTGGCGCCGCACCCGGTGGATTCGACTGCTCCGGCTTGGTGATGTGGGCCTACCAGCAGGCCGGCATCTCGCTACCCCACTCGAGCCAGGCACAGGCCCACGGCGGTACGCCGGTGGCGTTGTCGGACCTGCAACCCGGTGACGTGCTGACGTTCTACTCGGATGCCTCCCACGCGGGCATCTACATCGGTGACGGCCTGATGGTCCACGCCTCCACCTACGGTGTGCCGGTGGCCGTGGTGCCGATGGAATCGTCAGGCCCGATTTACGACGCCCGCCGCTACTGACGGTCGCGCCCAGCGGCGTTTCCGGCGGCGCAGCCGATTACGGTTTCTGCTAGCGGGTGTGTTTGCCGCTGAGCTGATAGTCATTGCGGCCGTGTTCCCGGTGCGCGGCGTTCCCTCGACGCCGTCGGTCGCCCCGCGCGCCGATATCCCGCCGACGGTTGTGGTCGTGGGGGGTCGCACCGTGCATCTGCACAGCCTCGGCGGTCCGGATGCCGATCATCTGCTGAAGCGCATCGCGGCCGACGTCGGTGCCGCAATCAACGCCGTCGTGGCGTTCTGGGGCGAGGATTGGTCGCGTGACATCTCGGTAGTGGCCGCCGGCACTCGAGAGCAGTTTCTGGCCGCCGCCGGCGGCCCGGCCTCGCAGTGGGAGGACATCGCGGCGGTGACGCTCGTCGAGAGGGTCGATCCCGTCAGCCGCCAGGTGGCGGGTCAACGCATCATGTTCGCCCCGGAGGCGAGCCATATGCACGAAGGTGCATTGCGAATAGTGCTGCGGCACGAGCTTTTCCACTACGCAGCGCGGGCCGACACCGCTCTGGACGCGCCGCGCTGGCTGACCGAGGGGGTCGCCGATTTCGTGGCCCGGCCGCCAGTCGCAGACGTCCCTCCCGGGGCGGTGCCGTCGCCCCTATCGCTGCCGTCGGACGCCGATCTGGACACACCGGGGGAGCAGCGCTCCGTGGCCTACGACCGCGCCTGGCTGTTCGCGCGGTTCGTCGCCGACGTCTACCAGCCCGACAAGTTGCGTGAGCTTTACGTCGCGGCGTGCGGCGTGGGCCACGCTGATGTGCCGACCGCGTTGCGTTCCGTACTCGGTATCGACGCCGACGAAGTCCTCAAGCGTTGGCGCGAATGGCTGAGACGCTAGCCTCTCTACCGTGAGCAGACGCAAAATCCCCCAACACGCCGCGGTTTTGGGAGACATTGCGTCCGCTCGACACAAATGAGCCGGGTCCTGCTGGTATCCAACGACTTTCCGCCACGGCGTGGCGGCATCCAGTCCTACCTCGGCGAGTTCGTCACCCGCTTGGTGGACGCCGGCTCGCATGCGGTGACCGTTTACGTGCCGCGGTGGAAGGGCGCCGACGTATTCGACCGTGCTGCTCACGACGCGGGCTACCGGGTGGTGCGCCACCCCACCACGCTGATGCTGCCCGTTCCTACCGTTGACGCGCGGATGCGCCGCCTGATCGCCGAGCACGACATCGACACCGTCTGGTTCGGTGCCGCCGCGCCCCTGGCCCTGCTCGCGCCGCGCGCCCGCCAGGCCGGCGCGACCCGGGTGCTGGCCAGTACCCACGGTCACGAAGTGGGCTGGTCGATGCTCCCGGTCGCACGCTCGGTGCTGCGCCGAATTGGCGACAGTACTGACGTGGTCACGTTCGTCAGCCGCTATACCCGGTCGCGATTCGCGCCGGCGTTCGGGCCCAGCGCATCGCTGGAATACCTGCCGCCCGGAGTGGACAGCGAAAGGTTCCGGCCGGATCCCGCCGCCCGGGCGGAACTGCGCAAGCGCTACGGACTGGGCGAGCGGCCGACGGTGGTGTGCCTGTCGCGGCTGGTGCCACGCAAAGGGCAGGACATGCTGATCAAGGCGCTGCCCTCGATTCGTCGCCGCGTCGACGGAGCCGCCTTGGTGATCGTCGGGGGAGGCCCTTACCTGGAGACCTTGCGCAAGCTGGCGCAGGACGGTGGGGTGACCGACCACGTGACTTTCACCGGCGGTGTACCAGGCGATGAGCTCCCGGCCCATCACGCCCTGGCCGACGTCTTCGCGATGCCCTGCCGTACCCGCGGCTCCGGAATGGACGTCGAAGGGTTGGGCATCGTGTACCTGGAGGCGTCTGCGACCGGCGTGCCGGTGATCGCCGGAAGGTCCGGGGGAGCACCAGAAGCGGTGCAGCACAACAAAACTGGTCTGGTGGTCGACGGCACCTCGGTGGACGAGGTCGCCGAGGCGGTGATCGAACTGCTGACCGACCGCGACCGCGCAGCGGCGATGGGCGCCGCCGGGCGTGCATGGGTGACGGCCGAGTGGCGCTGGGACACCCTGACCGCCCGACTGGCCGAGCTACTGCGCGCCTAGCGCGCTTGTGCTTGCTCGAGCGTGTGCCCTGTGGCCCGTCAATCTTGGGGTGGGGGTGTTATCCCACACGCTCGGCGCGGTCGGGGCTGGGGCGCGGCTGGTGTGATTGCTCGAGCGTGTGCCCTGTGGCCCCTCAATCTTGGGGTGGGGGCGTTATCCCACACGTTCGGCGCGGACGGGGCCCGCGGGCACTGGGCGCGCGCGGCGGCTACTACTCCTTGCTGTAGATCGCTTCGATGTCCGAGGCGAACTTCTCGGCCACCACGTTGCGCTTGACCTTCATCGTCGGCGTCAGCTCCCCGGTGTCCTCGGTGAAGTCGACCGGCAGGACGCGGAACTTCTTGATCGCCTCGGCGTTGGACACCAGCTGGTTGGCTTCCTTGACGGCGTGCTCCACCTCCGAGAGCAGATCCGGGTCGGTTTTCAGGTCACCCACTGATGCGTCGGCTGCCTTTCCGTGCCGGTGCTTCCATCCTTCGAACGCCTCGGGATCGATGGTGATCAAAGCGCCGATGAACGGCTTGTTGTCGCCGACCACCATCGCCTGGCTGATCAGCGGGTGCGAGCGCAGCTGGTCTTCGAGCACCGCCGGGGCGACATTCTTGCCTCCCGCCGTGACGATGAGCTCCTTCTTGCGGCCCGTGATGGTCAAGAAGCCATCCTCGTCGACCGAACCGAGGTCACCCGTGTGGAACCAGCCGTCGGTAAAGGCCTCCTCGGTGGCCTTTTCGTTTTGCCAGTAACCGTTGAACACCACGCCGCCGCGGACCAGCAGCTCTTTGTCTTCGGCGATCTTCAGGCTGTTGCCGGGCAGCAGGCTGCCGACGGTCCCGATCTTCATCTTGTCGATCTGGTTGACCGCGATCGCCGCGCTGGTCTCAGTCAAGCCGTAGCCTTCGTAGATCGTCACGCCGACGCCGCGGTAGAAGTGGCCCAACCGGGCGCCCAGCGGTGCACCACCGGAGACGGCGGCGCTGCAGTTACCACCCAACGCGTTGCGCAGCTTCTGATACACCAACCGGTCGAACACCGCGTGCTTGGCGCGCAACCACGGGCCCGGTTTGCCATGGTCAAGGGCGCGGCTCCAGTCGATGGCGGTCTTCGCGGCGGCATGGAAGATCGCTCCCTTGCCATCATCGATGGCGTTTTGCTCGGCGGTGTTGTACACCTTCTCGAACACCCGCGGTACCGACACCACCAAGGTCGGCTTGAACTCGGCGAACAGCGGCAGCAGGTTCTTGATGTCGCTGGTGAAGCCGGTGGTCCCCATATTGGCGAAGGCGCATAGGCCCACCGCCCGAGCCAACACGTGCGCCATCGGTAAGAACAACAGCAGCCTCTGCCCCTTGGACATCAACGTCGGAAGGGCCTCCTGCACCCCACGAATCTCATAGAGCAGGTTGGAGTGGGTGAGCTGGCAGCCCTTGGGGCGACCCGTGGTCCCCGATGTGTAGATGAGTGTGGCCGGGTCGTCGGAGCGCAACGCCTCTTGCCGGGCAGTCAGCTCAGCCGGCTCAACCGACTGGCCCTCTTCGGTGAGCTGGTCCAGCGCCTTCGGGCCGGAACCGTCGATGTGCAGCACCCGGCGCAGGTCCGGCAGCTCACCGGTGAGTTCGGTGACGATCGCTGCGTGCGCATCGGTCTCGGCGAACGCCAACACCGCCCCGGAGTCCTGCAGGACCCAGCGCACCTGCTCGGCCGACGACGTCTCATAAATCGGCACCGTGACGGCCCCGACCGACAAAATCGCCAGGTCGATGATGGGCCATTCGTAGCGGGTTGCGGAGAAGATGGAGACGCGGTCACCGGCCTGCACCCCCATGGCGATCAAACCCAATGCGGCAGACCGAATCTGGCGGGCGACTTCGGCGCAAGTGACGTCGGTCCACACCCCGTCGATTTGGCGTTGGTAGATGGGGTGGTCGGGGTCGTCACGCTCATGGTCGTAGACCATCGCCGCGACATTGTCGTGCTCGTCGATGGTGAAGCGGGCGGGAACACTGTACTGGCGCACTCTTGGGACCTCGCTTGACGTTGCTTGACAATTTTGCGGCTACTAGCTGGTGTCCAGCCTAATCGTGACAATGCCCAGCGTGGAGACGGCTGGTCAACGGGGTGCTTCGATAGCGCGGGGTAGCGCCCGTGGCGGCTGGGTCAATATGTGAAGCTGGGGCAATGAACAGCATCCAAATTGCTGACGAGACATACATCGCCGCCGACGGGGCGCAGGTGGGAGCCGCGATCGCCGATCGGTCCAAGTGGAGCCGGTGGTGGCCCGATCTGCGACTGCAAGTCACCGAAGACCGTGCCGAGAAGGGCATCAGGTGGGCGGTCACCGGCGCCCTGACCGGCACCATGGAGGTTTGGCTGGAGCCCTCGCTGGACGGGGTCGTGCTGCACTATTTCCTGCACGCCGAACCCTCTGGCGTGGCGGCGTGGCAGCTCGCCAAGCTGAATCTGGCGAAGATGACGCACCGTCGCCGAGTGGCGGGGAAGAATATGGCGTTCGAGGTGAAAACAGCCCTGGAAGCGTCGCGTCCGATCGGTGTCTCTCCGGTAGCTTAGCCGGGTCAAGGTAGGCCTTCGGGATGGCGAAAAAGGAGTACCGTTTCTGCCGGGAGTCTGGGGCGCTCCCGTAGATGACCCGGGTCGACCCGCTGTGCGGGAATGGAATCGGAAAGGGACTAGCTAGGTGGCGGAGAAAACGCAACAGACGATCCACATCGGCGCGGATCCGGGCGAGGTGATGAAGGCGATCGCCGACATCGAGTCCTACCCGGACTGGATCTCGGAGTACAAGGAAGTCGAAGTTCTCGAGGCTGACGACGAGGGGTACCCGAAGAAGGCGCGGATGTTGATGGACGCGGGCATCTTCAAAGACACCCTGATCATGAACTACCAGTGGCCTGCCGATCGCCAGTCGTTGAGCTGGACGCTGGAATCCAGCTCGCTGCTGAAGTCCCTCGAGGGTTCATACATCCTGGCGCCCAAGGGTTCTGGCACTGACGTCACCTACCAACTCGCGATCGACCTGGCCATCCCGATGATCGGGATGCTCAAGCGCAAGGCGGAAAAGAGGTTGATCGACGCCGCTCTGAAGGATCTGAAGAAACGAGTCGAGGGCTGAGCGATTCCGCTGCGTCGACCCCAGCCCGGATCAGTCTCTTTGTCGGCAAAGGCGGGGTAGGAAAGTCCACGCTGGCGTCCGCCACTGCGGTCTGTGATGCCAGCTGCGGCCAGCGCGTGCTGCTGGTGTCCACCGACCAGGCGCACTCGTTGGGCGATGTGCTGGGCATCCCGGTGCCCCCGACCGGTCACGGCGAACCCGTTCGCGTGCTGGTCGACCTGGACACCGGGGCGGACCCCGGCGGATCTCTCGACGCGTTGGCCCTGGACACTCTGGCGCTGCTGGAGGACCGGTGGCGCGGCGTGGTCGACGCCCTCGACGGGCGGTTCCCCGAGTCTGAGTTGGGCACCATTGCGCCCGAAGAACTTTCGGCTCTGCCCGGCATTCAGGAGGTCCTCGGCCTGCACGCCGTGGCCGAACTCGCGGCGACCGGACGATGGGACCGCATCGTGGTCGACTGCGCATCTACGGCCGACGCACTGCGAATGCTGACTCTGCCCGCCACCTTCGGTCTCTACGTGGAACGCGCGTGGCCGCGCCATCGCAGACTCAGCATCGACGATCCCCGATCGGCCGCGGTGGTGGGGCTGCTCGAGCGCACCAGCGCCGCCGTCGAGCGGCTCAGCGCGGTCCTGACCGACGGTGCTGTGGTCAGTGCGCATCTGGTGCTCACACCCGAGCGGGTGGTCGCCGCCGAGGCGGCCCGAACGCTGGGTTCGTTGGCGTTGATGGGGGTGCGCGTCGAGGAACTGCTGGTCAACCAGGTTCTCGTGCGAGACGAGGCCTACGAGTACAGCAGCCTGCCCGACCACCCCGCGTTCTACTGGTACGCCGAACGCATCTCCGAACAACGCGCCGTCCTAGAGGAACTCGACGCCACCATCGGCGACGTCGAACTGGTGCTGGTGCCGCATCTGGCCGGCGAGCCGATCGGTCCGAAAGCGCTGGCCGGCTTGCTCGACAGTTCGCGTCGCCGACGCGGTGACGCGCCGCCGGGACCGTTGCGTCCTATTGTGGATCTGGAATCGGGTTCGGGGCTGGAGTCGGTATACCGGTTACGCCTGGAGCTGCCACAGCTCGACCCCGCTTCGCTCACCCTGGGCAGATCCGAGGACGATCTCGTGATCAGTGCCGGCGGCGTACGGCGTCGGGTCCGGTTGGCTTCGGTACTACGACGGTGTACGGTGCTGGACGCGCAGCTGCGGGGTACTGAGCTGACAGTTCGTTTTCGACCGAATCCGGAGGTATGGCCAAAGTGACAAGGCATACCGATATTGGTCCTGAGCTGCGCAAGTTGGCGCAGTCCGTGCTCGCTGGAATCGACCCCGCGGTGCGTGCTGCTGCGGCGGTGGCGTCCAGCGCCGGCGTCGGCAAGTGCCAGCAGGTGTGGTGCCCGGTATGTGCCGTCGCGGCGCTTCTGTCCGGCGAACAACATCCGCTGCTGACGGTCGTCGCGGACCACGGCGTGGCATTGATGGATGTGCTCCGCTCCGTGGTCGACGACATCAACGGAACGGCGGAGCAGCCGCTGGGCGACGCGCCGAGCGCGGACGAGGGCCCTGAGCCGGGGCCGGAAAGCGTAAACGGCTCGCAGCCCACCCCCAACGGCTCCGCGAAGTCGCACTACCAGCCCATACCGGTGACCATCCAGGAATGAGTGCCTGCACCGCAGGTGGTCGCCGCTAGTCCAGATGGGTACAGTTGGCGCAGACACCGGTCGGTGCGGGCGGGGGAGAGGGAGACATGTGGTACTACCTTTTTAAGTACATCTTCATGGGCCCACTCTTTACGTTGCTTGGTCGACCGAAAGTTGAAGGCCTAGAACACATTCCGGCCTCCGGGCCAGCCATCCTGGCCAGTAACCACCTCGCGGTGGCGGACAGCTTCTACCTGCCGTTGGTGGTGCGTCGGCGCATCTGGTTCCTGGCGAAAGCGGAGTACTTCACCGGCACCGGTGTGAAGGGCTGGATCAACCGGTGGTTCTACACCGTGTCCGGGCAGGTGCCGATCGACCGCACCGACGCCGATGCGGCGCAATCCGCGCTGGACACCGCACAGGGGTTACTAAGTCAGGGCCGGTTGTTGGGCATGTACCCCGAAGGCACCCGGTCGCCTGACGGGCGTCTCTACAAGGGCAAGACGGGCCTGGCCCGGCTCGCCCTGCAGACCGGGGTCCCGGTGATTCCGGTCGCGATGATCGGCACCAACAAGGTCAACCCGCCCGGGAAGAAGATGTTGCGATTCGGCCGGGTCACCGTCCGGTTCGGCAAGCCGATGGACTTCTCGCGGTTTGAGGGCCTGGCCGGCAACCACTTCATCGAGCGCGCGGTGATCGACGAGGTGATGTACGAGCTGATGCAGCTCTCGGGTCAGGAGTACGTCGACATCTACGCGGCGACCATCAAGGACGGCGGCGACCCAAAAGACATCACGCGGATCCCTGAGACGGCCGCGAGCTAATTCGAGCTAGTTCAGCCGGCGGCGGGTACGGGCGTCAGCTTATTGGGCGTGCTTGAGCGCTGCGCCGTGACCTGCGCGGTGACCGTCGCTCCGGCGGCGATGATGACGGCCAGGGCCCACCACACGTAGGACATTCCCAGGAGTTGCCGCCACCACGACGCGGTCAGTTCGTGGTGCTTGGGCATGAGGTCAATGGGCGTCCAGTGGGTCAGCGCCAGCCCGGCCAGGGTGAGCAACCCTAGTGCCACGTTGCGACGGCGCCAGGCCAGCGTTCCCAGCACCAGCACCGCCGGCAGCAGCCACACCCAGTGGTGCGACCAGGACACCGGCGAAACGACCAACCCGAACAGGGCAACGCAAATCACAGCCAGCATCGGCTCATCGGCCTTGAGGACGCGCCGCATCGCCCAGATGGTGACGGCCAGCACGAGGAGGCAGGCCAGCACCCACAGTGGGAAGCGTTCATGCTCGTCGAGCCCGAGTCGGGCCAGCCCTCCGGCGATGTTCTGGTCGGTGTTGAGTGCGGCTTCGCCGATCCGGTCGGTGTGATGCAAGGTGTGCGTCCAGTACGACCAGGAATCGCGCCAGGCCAGGACGAAACCGACCAGTGTCGCGCCAACGAACGTCGCCAATGCGGTCAACGCGGCCCGGTTGTCGCGACGCAGCAGGAAGTAGAGCAGGAACACGGCCGGCGTCAGTTTCAACGCGATGCCGATGCCCAGTGCCAGCCCGCGCGGCCACGGCGTGTGCCGGGGAAAGGTGTCGATGATGACCAGCGTCATCAGGATGGCGTTGATCTGGCCGTAAGCGAAATTGGAATTGAGCGGCTCGAGGTAGATCGATGCGGGGACCACGATCATCACCGCGAGCCATACCCGGCGCACCCAGGCCGGGCCGGACAGGACCTTCGACTGCGACCAGATGTCCAGCCGGGTCAGCACCACCGTCGTCGACAACAACAGCACCACCAGGGTCAACGCTGTGATCACGGCACCCGCGGCGGGCATTTTCAACCAGGCGAACGGGCTGAAAAACACCGCTGCCAGCGGCGGATAGGTGAACGGCAGGTCCACGATCGGTGTGTGGAACAACACACCGTCGTACAAGGGACGTCCGTCCAGCCAGGCTTGGGCGCCCATCTGATAGACGTCGATGTCGATGCGGTAGGCCGGGTTCACGAACAGGTCGCGTAGCAGGCGGCTCAGCGCCCAGCCAGCAACCAGCCAGAGCAGGCTCCATACCAGGACCCGCCCGAGTCGACTGCCCACTTCGGGCGAGCGCCAGTTACTCATTTCGGAACACAGCCTAATCGGTATTGGGCGTGTGTTGCGCCGCACAGCGCGGCTTCGGCCAGTTCAAGGGGCCGCGCGCCTATGTTCGTAACGTGCACCGCTGGTTGCAGCATGACATCGTCGACCGGGGGCGCCTTCCCCTGTTGTGTTGCCTGGTCGCCTTCATCCTGACCTTCTTCGTGACCCGCACCTTCGTGCGCGTTATACGGCGTCGCGCGGAACGGGGCGGGCCTCCGCCCCGCTGGTGGCAGCCGCGCAACCTGCACATCGGTTCGGTTCATCTGCACCACGTGACGTTCGGCGTCATCTTGGTGATGATCTCCGGACTCTCTCTGGTGACGCTTTCGATCGACGGACAGCAGCCCCAAATCACTTTGGCGGCAACCTTTTTCGGTATCGGTGCCGCGCTGGTGCTCGATGAGTACGCGCTGATACTGCATCTGTCCGACGTCTACTGGGAGCAAGACGGCCGCACCTCGGTGGACGCGGTGTTCGCCGCCACCGCGGTGGCCGGACTGCTGATCATGGGCCTGCACCCGCTGATGTTCTTCCTGCCGATCCGCCATAACCACGATTGGGTGCTGTTGCACACCACCGTGGTGGTGGGGGTGGTGTTGACGCTGCCGCTGGCGGTGATCGTGCTGTTGAAAGGCAAGGTGTGGACCGGTCTGCTGGGGATGTTTCTGGTGGTGCTGCTGGTGGTCGGGGCGATCAGGCTGTCGCGGCCGCATGCGCCGTGGGCGCGCTGGCGCTACACCGACCGACCGGAGAAGATGCACCGCGCACTGCAGCGCGAACGCGTCCTGCGCCGCCCCGTGGTGCAGGCCAAGCTGTGGCTGCAGGCGGCGATCGCCGGTACTCCGCGGCCCGACGATCATGCGGTGGACGCCGCGCTGGACCGCGACGTCCATGCCGCGCCTGCCCCGCTGCGCTAGCTGGGCGGCGGCGTAGGTCGCGCGTCTCCGCGCGTAACCGCGCATCGCCGCGCGTCACCCGAGCGTCGAAAGTGAGGCGAAATTGCCGCCGCCGGAGGAAGTTGGGCAATTTCGCCCACACTCGCCGAGGCGCGGGAGGGGCGCCCGCGCCACCGCGCGTCGAATGTGACGCCTAATTACCGCCACCGGATGAAAGTGGGCGATATCCCTCACACTCGGCGGCACGGAGGGGACACACTCGGCGGCCCGGAGGGCACACTCGGCGGCCCGGAGTGGGCACTCGGCGACCCGGCGTCGGCGCCTGGCGAGGCCACCAACCCGCCGGGCTAGGCTGCGGCAGTGCGGTACTTCTACGACACCGAATTCATTGAGGACGGCCGCACCATCGAGCTGATCTCGATCGGCATAGTGGCCGAAGATGGCCGCGAGTACTACGCGGTATCCACCGAATTCGACCCCGAGCGGGCCGGCAGCTGGGTGCGAGCGCACGTACTGCCGAAACTGCCGCCCCCGGCTTCGCAGTTGTGGCGCCCACGCAGCCAGATCCGCGCGGACCTAGAGACGTTCTTCGACGTGAACGGCACCGAACCGATAGAGCTGTGGGCCTGGGTGGGGGCCTATGACCATGTGGCCCTGTGCCAGTTGTGGGGCCCCATGCCCGGCCTGCCGCGGGCGATACCGCGCTACACGCGGGAATTACGCCAATTGTGGGAGGACCGCGGCAGTCCACGGCTGCCACCGCGGCAGCGCGACGTCCACAATGCGTTGGTAGACGCCCGCGATCAGTTGCGCCGCTTTCGGATCATCACCGGCGAGCAAGACCCCGGCGGGCGTTCGCCCTGATCAGACGTCGGCGCGGCCCGGTTACCATAGACCGATGAACTGGACCGTCGACATTCCGATCGACCAGCTGCCGTCGTTGCCGCCGCTGCCCAGCGATCTGCGGGCCCGGCTGGACGCCGCGCTGGCCAAGCCGGCCGCCCAGCAACCGACTTGGGACACCGACCAGGCGACGGCCATGCGCACCGTCCTGGAAAGTGTGCCGCCGGTGACTGTGCCTTCGGAGATCGTCAAGCTGCAGGACCAATTGGCCCAGGTGGCAAAGGGTGAAGCATTTCTGCTGCAGGGCGGGGACTGCGCCGAGACGTTCGTCGACAACACCGAACCCCACATCCGCGCCAACATCCGCACGTTGCTGCAGATGGCGGTGGTGCTCACCTACGGTGCCAGCTTGCCGGTGGTGAAGGTGGCCCGCATCGCCGGTCAGTACGCCAAGCCCCGCTCGGCCGACATCGACGCCCTGGGCCTGCGGTCCTACCGCGGGGACATGGTCAACGGTTTCGCTCCGGACGCCGCCGCCCGCGAGCACGACCCGTCACGGTTGGTGCGCGCCTACGCCAACGCGAGCGCGGCGATGAACCTGGTGCGGGCGCTGACCTCGTCCGGCCTGGCGTCCCTGCACCTGGTGCACGACTGGAACCGTGAGTTCGTCCGGACCTCACCCGCCGGTGCGCGCTACGAGGCGCTGGCCGGCGAGATCGACCGCGGCCTGAAGTTCATGAGCGCCTGCGGCGTGGCCGACCGCAACCTGCAAACCGCCGAAATCTACGCCAGCCATGAGGCTTTGGTGCTCGACTACGAGCGGGCGATGCTGCGGTTGTCGGAGCATCCCGACGACCCGGATGGCGAGCCGCGGCTGTATGACCTCTCGGCGCACACCGTCTGGATCGGGGAGCGGACCCGGCAACTCGACGGTGCGCACATCGCGTTCGCCGAGGTGATCGCCAACCCGATCGGCGTCAAGCTTGGCCCGACGATGACGCCGGAACTGGCCGTCGAATACGTCGAGCGGCTGGACCCGCACAACAAGCCGGGACGGCTGACGTTGGTGACCAGGATGGGCAACAACAAGGTCCGCGACCTGCTGCCCCCGATCGTCGAGAAGGTCCAGGCCACCGGTCATCAGGTGATTTGGCAGTGTGACCCGATGCACGGCAACACCCACGAGTCGTCGACGGGCTACAAGACCCGCCATTTCGATCGCATCGTGGACGAGGTCCAGGGTTTCTTCGAGGTGCATCGTGCCCTCGGCACCCATCCGGGCGGCATCCACGTCGAGATCACCGGCGAGAACGTCACCGAGTGCCTCGGTGGGGCACAGGACATTTCCGACCACGACCTCGCCGGCCGCTATGAGACGGCCTGCGACCCGCGGCTGAACACCCAGCAGTCGCTGGAGTTGGCGTTCCTGGTCGCGGAGATGCTGCGCGACTAGCCGCTGGCCAGATTCAGAGCAGCCCGCTCAGGTTGCTGCCGATGGTCCATCCGGCGGTGGCGACCAGCCCGGTGATCGCCAGCACGATCGCGACCCAGATGAGCACCATCCGGCGGCGGTGCTGGCGCTCCCACATAAATTCCTCTAGGGAGATGCCGGCGAATTGTCCTGCCTCATCGGCGTATTCGTAATCGTCATCGTCGTATTCGATCGGCGCATCCGGCAGATCCGGTGCGACGGGCGCGCCGGGCGTGGGTTCGCGGGTGAACTGGCGGGTGGGGTGAGGACCCTGCGGTATGCCCGGGGCACCGGGCCCGGCCGCGGCGCGCTGTTCGGCGATTTGACTGCGGTGCAGCACCGCCGACCGGTGTTGGGCGGAGTTGCGCGGCGCCGGCACGCGGAAATCCGGTAATCCCAGCTCTTCGACGATCGCATCCAAATCCGCCGCCATCTCGATGGCGTCGGCATATCTTTCGGCGGGGTCGCGCGCCGTCGCACACGCCAAAAACTCGTCGAATTGCGTTGGCACGCCGCCGATCGCGTCGCTGGCGGGCGGCACATCGTGATCGAGTCGCTGATAGGCGATGGTCAACGGCGAGTCGCCGGTGAACGGGGTCTGCCCGGTGAGTAGCTCGTAGGTGAGAATCCCGGTCGAGTAGACGTCGCTCCGGGGACCGGCGTTGCCGTCGCGCACCTGCTCGGGGGACAGGTAGGCCGCGGTGCCCAAAATGACGCTGTTGGACGTGATCCCGGCGGCAGCGACGGCGCGGACCAACCCGAAATCGGCGATCTTGACCTCACCGTCGTCGGAGATCAGGACGTTCTCGGGCTTGATGTCGCGGTGGACCAGGCCGGCCCGATGCGCGACGGACAGTCCGCCCAGCACCGGTCGGAGCACGGCCGCCACCGCATGCGGCGGCATGGGTCCGCGTTCGTGCAACAGTTCGCGCAGCGTCCCGCCCTCGATGAGCTCCATCACCAGGAAGGGGTGCCGTCCGTCGTGCCCTTGGTCGTACACGGCGACCAGTCCCGGATGCTTCAGCCGCGCCACCGTGCGGGCCTCGAGCTGGAAACGGGTCAGGAACTGCTGATCGCCGGCGTAGCGGGAGTCCATCACCTTCAGGGCGACGGGCCGGTCCAGTCGGGTGTCGAGGCCGCGGTAGACCGTCGACGTCCCACCACTGGCGATCTCGGCCTGCACCAGGTAGCGGCCGTCGAGCAGCGTGCTCAACAACGGATCGCCCATCCCAGCTCCCACCACGGGGTCATCGTAGGTGGCGTCGCGAAATGGGTCGAAGAACTGTGCAAAACAGGGCGACGCACCGGCCGCGGCAGGCTTACACTGACGCCGTGGGCAGCATTCCGGCCGGCGAAGACGTTCTTGATCCTGACGAACCAACCTACGACCTGTCTCGGGTGGCTGAGCTACTCGGCGTATCGGTCAGCAAGGTGCTCCAGCAACTGAGAGAGGGCCATCTGGTCGCGGTGCGGCGCGACGGCGGTGTGGTGGTACCCCAAGTGTTCTTCACCAACAAAGGGCAATTGGCCAAGTGCCTGCCCGGGTTGTTGACGATCCTGCACGACGGGGGCTACCGCGACACCGAGATCGTGCGCTGGTTGTTCACTCCCGACCCGTCGCTGACCGTCACCCGCGACGGTTCACGCGACGCGCTGAACAATGCGCGTCCGGTGGACGCGCTGCACGCGCACCAGGCTCGAGAGGTCGTGCGTCGCGCTCAAGCGATGGCGTACTGAACTAAGCCGCCGGCACCGGCGCCTGGTCATCTTCCTCGTGACGGTCGACGTCCGGCTCCCGACGCAGCGCACGCCAAGCCAACACCGCGAACGCGGTGGCCAGGCCCAGGTGCCACCAGACGTACATGCCGTGTGACCCGTCCGGCTTGAAGATCACCATGATCCACGTCGAGAAGCCGGCGATCAGCGCCACCGCGCGCCGGGATTGTGCCAACGGCGCCAGCACCGCCAGCGGCCAGGAGTAATACCAGGGCAAGGCGGCCGGAACGAACAACACCACGACCAGCATCGCCCACACGATCCCCGTCAGGGCGGCCCGGTCGTCACTGCGCGCCCGCCACCACAGCACGGGCAGTGACACCGCGATGATGACGATCCCGATGAGCCGGGTGGTCTGCAGCAGCGTGTAGAAGTTGATCGCGAAGAGGCTGCCGAAAACTGCGTGAATCAGGTTCGCCGCCGCGGTGGGCACGGTCAGCCAGTTGATGATCTTCACCGAGCCGGCCAATGCGGTCAGCCAGCCCAAGCCGACGCCGGCCACCGCGGACAACACCCCGAAGACGGCCACGCAGATCACCACCGAGGCCAGGGCGGCGGCGACGGCCGCTCGTGGGGTCCGGTAGCCACGGTCTTCGCGCAGGTGACGCATCCACACCCAGAACAGGAACGGCAGCGCCAACCCCGCGGTCGCCTTGACCGCCATCGCCACCGTCAGCACCGCGATACCGGCGACGTGACGCCTTCCCAAGGTCAGCGTGATGCCGGCGGTCATCAGACCCACCATCAGCATCTCGTTGTGTACTCCGCCCATCAGGTGAATCAGGACGAGCGGGTTGAGGACGCAGATCCACAGCGACGTGGGCCCGTCGGCGCCCATCTGCCTCGCCAGTCGCGGAGCCGCCCAGATCAGCAGCGCCAGTCCGGGCAGCATGCACAGGCGCAGCAGCATGGTTCCGGCGACCACGTTCTCGCCGACCAGGATCGTGACGAGCTTGGCCACCAGAATGAAGGCCGGGCCGTAGGGGGCGGTGGTGATGGTCCAGATGGGGCTGACGTCGTCCAGCAACGCGTTCGGATTGCCGACCGGACCGACGACGTAGGGATCCAGACCATCACGCAGCAGCGCACCCTGGGCCAGGTAGGAGTAGGTGTCGCGGCTGAAGACGGGTACCGAGAGGAGCAACGGCGCCAGCCAAAAGGCGGTGGTGGCGCGCATGGTGAACTCGCTGACCTCCCGAGCCAGGACTCGCTTGCCCAAGTTCACCCAGGCCAGCAGCATGAGGCCGACGCCCACCCACAGCACGATCGAGGACACCACCAGCCCGTGGCCGAACCGCAGCCAGGACATGTGGATCGACTCCAGCAGCGGGTCGTGCTGGCGGGTACTGCCGGCACCCAACCCGCCTGCGGTGATCAGCACTGCGCCCAGGAAGCCCAGCCGAGCGGGGCCGGCCTCGGGCGCGGTGGCGAACGCGCGCATTCGTGAAAACCATTGAGCCACAGATGGCTTCGACGCTGGGCTGGACACTGTGCTCATGCGGACCGATCCGTGGCCATTCGGGCGAGCTCGGCCAATCCCGCTTTGGCCGCGGCGTCGATGGGCGCGGCGTCCAGGGTGCTCAGCGCCCGTTCGGTGAGCGTGGCGATGCGGCTTTCCGCCGCGGCCAGCGCGCCCACGTTCTCGATCACCTGGCACAGCTCCCGCACCTGTTCGTCCGTCAACTCGGTGCCGATCGCCGTCCGCAACAAAGCGGCCGCCGCGGGATCCGTCTTCTCGGCCAATTCGGCCGCTTCGGCCACCAGCACGGTGCGCTTGCCGGACCTGAGGTCGTCGCCGGAGGGCTTGCCGGTCACCGCCGGGTCCCCGAACACGCCGAGCACGTCGTCGCGCAACTGGAACGCCACCCCCAGGTCGGTGCCGAATTGTCCGAAGATCTCGGCGATGTCGGGTCGGTCGGCGGCCGCGGCCAGCCCCAGTTGCAGCGGACGCGACACCGTGTAGCAGGCGGTCTTGAAGGTGGCGACGGTCATCGCGGACGCAATGGACGGCGCGGCGCTGGCTTCGGCGACGATGTCGAGGTACTGCCCGCCGAGCACTTCGATGCGGATGTCGGACCACACGCGCTGGACCCTGCGTTGGGCATCGGCGGACAGGACTTTCTGGCCCACCCGGGAAACGATGTCGTCGGCCCAGGCCTGCGCCACATCGCCGAGCAGGATGGCCGCCGACGTCCCGAACTGTTCGGGTGAGCCGCGCCAGTTCCGGTCGCGGTGCAGCGCCGCGAAGTGCATGTGGGCGGTCGGCTCACCCCGGCGGGTGGCGGACGCGTCGATGACGTCGTCGTGCACCAACGCCCACACGTGCAAGAGTTCCAGCGCCGAAAACAGCAGCAGCACATCGGGATCAGGCTCGTTCGGCGCTACTGCGCGCCAACCCCAATAGGCGAAGACCGGCCGCAGCCGCTTGCCCCTGTTGAGGGCGAAGTCCTCCAGCCACGCGGTGACGGCGCCGAAGTCGCTGCCCCCGGGGAATTCGACGTAGGCCGCCTCGCCGCGGCGCTCGTGCAGATACCGTCGCAGTTGGTCGGTGATCGCGCTGGCCAACTCGACAGTCGCCGATGCCGCCGGTGAATTCAGGCTCAGCGCGCCGCCCCTTTCTGCTCGGCCTGGCTCTGGCCCGTCAGTGTATTCCGCCTGGCCTGGGGTGGTGGCGTCGACGTGGACGGGGCCGCCGAGGCGCGCGGTTATGCTGTCTGCGAGACGGTCGATGCGACGTGGGCCAGCGCCCACCAGGCGGCACAGGTTAGCGCGACGTGGCGCGGTCGGGGGACGTAGACGAGTGCGCCGTCGTGAGGACGAAGGCGTGCAGCCAGTGCAGAAAGAGGAGCCGTGACGCTCAACACCATCGCGCTCGAGCTGGTGCCCCCCAACGTGGAGGGGGGCAAGGAGCGGGCGTTAGAAGACGCGCACAAGGTGGCGCGCTATTCCGCTGAGACCGGGCTGGACGGCCGACTCCGGCACGTGATGATCCCGGGCATGATCGCCGAGGACGACGACCGGCCGGTTCCGATGAAGCCCAAGCTGGACGTCCTGGACTTCTGGTCGATCATCAAGCCGGAGTTGCCCGGGCTCAACGGCTTGTGCACACAGGTCACGGCCTTCACCGACGAGGCGGCCCTGCGGCAGCGACTCGCCGACCTGTTGGGCGCCGGGATGGAAGGCGTCGTCTTCGTCGGGGTGCCCCGCACGATGACCGACGGGGAAGGCGGCGGTGTCGCACCAACCGACGCCCTGTCGATCTACCGCGACGAAGTGCCGAACCGCGGCGTCATCGTCATCCCGACCCGAGAGGGCGAATTCGGCCGGTTCGATTTCAAGTGCCGGCAGGGCGCGACGTACGGGATGACCCAGCTGTTGTATTCCGACGCGATCGTGGGTTTCCTGACCGAGTTCGCCAAGAACACCGACCATCGGCCCGAGATCTTGCTGTCGTTCGGCTTCGTGCCAAAGGTCGAAGCCCGCATCGGGTTGATCAACTGGCTCATTCAGGACCCCGGGAACGCCGCGGTGGCGGAGGAGCAGGAGTTCGTCAAGCGGTTGGCCGGTAGCGAGACACCGGAGAAACGTCAGCTGATGGTGGACCTGTACAAGCGGATCGTGGACGGTGTCGTTGACCTCGGCTTCCCGCTGAGCATCCACTTCGAGGCCACGTACGGTGTCTCCGGCCCCGCCTTCGAGACCTTCGCCGAGATGCTCGACTACTGGGCGCCGGATCGGGCCTAGTCGGCCCCTTGGTCGCCCGGCGCGGTGAACCGGGGGGAGCGGTCCCTGCTCATCCAGGCCATCACCGCCACGACGCCGGCCGCCAGGAACGAGGCGATGCCGAGCCAAATGCCCGCTCCGGTGAACGAGCGCGTGTTGGGATCGGTGTAGCGGGCCTGGGCGGTCATGGTGCTCACCACGCCCGGTTTGAGCTTCCACTGCACCACTTCAGGCTCGATCCGGTCGCCGTTGGTGGAGGTCACGGTGCCGGGGAAGGCCACCGTCAACACGATGTCGGCGTCCGGGTCCGTCAGGTTGGTCAGATCGACTCGACCCTCCAGGATCACCAGGTTGCCGTTTCGGCGCAGCGACAGATTCACCCCGGCCGCATCGGAGTTCATGCCGGCCAGCTGGGGCAGTTCGCCGAAGGTCAGATCGGAGAACACCGCCTGGGATCCGACGAAGCCGTCGCTGTCGTAGTTGGAGACCGCGACCTTGTGGGCGAAGCCCAGATTGCTGGTGTCTAACTGGGGCCCGTCATCCTTGTTCGATTTGGGTTTGGCCGCGGCGATGATCTCGCCCGACACCAGGTCGTCGGGGGAGACGGTGATCGACGCTCTGACCCGCAGGCATCCGGTGGCCAGCGGCACCAGGAGCAGCAGCATCGCGATGGCCAGGATGCGGCGCCGCCGGGCGGAGACACCTCGGGAATCGCGGGTCGAGGGAAGGGCAGGGTGCGCGCGCACCAGGTCATCGTGCCAGATTCGGTGTGGCGCTTTCCCGCGCCGCCCTGGTGGCGGACGGCTGCGTGTCGTGAGACGGCGAGCTCGCGGGTGCTAGCGGGGGGCCTACAGGGGTAGAGCCCGTCCCAAAATGGCGAAGGGCCGCGGATCTCCGGCGAAGTAGTAACTGCGCAGAATGTCGGTGAACCCCAGTCGCCGGTACAACCGCCAGGCCCGGTTGGCCTCGCCGTTGGTTTCGGGCGTGGAGAGCAGCACGTACTCCTCGGTGCGGTGCGCCAGCAATCGACGGGCCAACGCCTCCCCGATGCCGCGGCCTTGAGCCCGGGGATGGATGTGCAATTCGGTCAATTCGAAATAGCTTCGCATCAGCCGGTCGATGGCATGCGCCGGAAAACCGTTGCGCTGCAGACCCACAATGACCTGTTGCTGCCACCACTGGCCCGGCGCCCCGGGGTAGCCGTAGGCCACGCCGAGCATCGGCGCGGCGCGCAGCTGAGCGGCAGACGGGTCGACGCGCGCCTCCGCGCCGGTCAAGATCGCGTCGGTCGCGGTCTCACTGTCGGGCGTGTTGACCTCGAAGGCCGCGACTGCCTGCCAACCGTGGCGCCGGGTGTGTTCCAGCCACATGCTCGCGCGCTGATTCTCCGTTCCGCGGGGATAGCGCATCGCGTCGACATACACGCCCAGAGCGTCACGGAGACGGAGCTGCATGTCGGCAGGCGACAGGTCGCTGAGGAAGGTCGCCAACTCGCGGTCTCCTCCTGCTGCCTAGTCGGGCTGGTGGTGTCAGTCGTCCTTGCACCTAGTATCTGACGGACCCTGGTCCCATCGCGACGCGGTGTGCGTGATCGGCTCCGGTGACCGCTTGTGACGCACGACAATCCCGTCCGCCTCGTCCCTGCGCTGTGGTTGGGGCGCACGGAGGATAGAATCGCCTGCGAATCAGTGGTACGGCGTAGATTGACCTCGTATCATCTGAGTTAGTTGCCCCGGAAAATGGGCATCCGTTGTGTAGTGGTTAGGTGACGCCACAGTCTGTCGGCAAGGAGGGACGAATGCCACTCTCCGATCACGAGCAGCGCATGCTCGATCAAATCGAGAGCGCTCTCTATGCCGAGGACCCCAAATTCGCCTCGAGTGTCCGTGGTGGCGGCTTCCGAGCCCCGACCGCGCGTCGGCGCCTGCAAGGGGTCGCGCTATTCGTCATCGGCTTGGGCATGCTGGTCGCCGGCGTGGCCATTAAGGCCACGATGATTGGAAGCTTCCCGGTCCTCAGCGTCTTCGGTTTCGTCGTGATGTTCGGCGGCGTCGTGTACGCCATCAGCGGTCCGCGGTTGTCCGCACTGCCGGACCGCGGGCCGGCCGGTGGGCCTGGACGGCAGCGCCGCAGCAAAGGCTCGGGCGGTTCCTTCACCAGTCGGATGGAGGACCGGTTCCGTCGGCGGTTCGACGACTAACCCGACGGGTCCAACCCTCACGGGGCAGCTACGGCTGCCCCGTTTTTTTATGGCGGTTGAGGCGACGCGCCCGTAGTGCCGTCGTCGGGGTCGCGACAAGCCGCTGATGCGGACTTGTGCCGAAGTTGTGCTCGAGCCGTGCCCCACTGGCCCCCACTTCGACCCCCGCATCCCTGACAACGTCCTGAAATGCGATTTTCCGACGTCGTCGCGATGAGCCGCCTCGCTGCGATACCGCCGTCGAACCTAGCTGAATAACGAATCGGTGGGGAATAGGGGGGCCGACACTCCAAGAAGGGGAAATGTGTGGGGAAAAGTGGGGGGTTGTGGGGTATGGTGGCCGAAGCGTTTGGGTGAGAGCCAACTTGGAGGTGCCGCAGTGTTTCTCGGCACTTACACGCCCAAACTCGACGACAAGGGCCGGCTGACATTGCCGGCTAAATTCCGCGACGCTTTGGCAGGGGGGTTGATGGTCACCAAGAGCCAGGACCACAGCCTCGCCGTCTACCCGCGGGCGGAATTCGAGCAACTGGCACGGCGGGCAAGCAAGGCCCCGCGCAGCAATCCGGAGGCGAGGGCGTTCCTGCGCAACCTCGCCGCCGGTACCGACGAGCAGCATCCCGACAGTCAGGGCCGGATCACGTTGTCGGCGGACCACCGTCGCTACGCCGGGCTTTCCAAGGATTGCGTGGTGATCGGCGCGGTCGACTACCTCGAGATCTGGGATGCGCAGGCCTGGCAGAACTACCAGCAACTCCATGAAGAGAACTTCTCCGCGGCCAGCGATGAAGCACTCAACGACATCTTCTGAGGTGCATGCCCGTGCACCGTGGTCTCTGTCCGAACCGACCCTGGCGTACTTCCCCAACGCCAGGTTCGCAACCTCGGACGGAGGCCTCGGTGCACGGGCGGCACTGCGGGTAGGCCGATACTGCCGGAGCAGGGGAGGTGTCAGGATGACTGATCCAGATTCCGATCCCCGCTCCGCACCAACGGATTTCGGGCACGTACCGGTCCTGCTGGAACGCTGCGTCGAGTTGCTCACCCCGGCGCTGACCCGTCACCATCCGGACGGTTCCGGAGCCGTGCTCGTCGATGCCACCCTCGGTGCCGGTGGGCACTCCGAGCGGTTCCTGGCCACCTTCCCCGGTTTGCGGTTGATCGGGCTCGACCGCGACCCCAGCGCACTGGAGATCGCCCGTGGTCGGCTCGCCCGGTTCGGCGATCGGGTGACACTGGTCCACACCCGGTATGACGGGCTGGCCTCCGCATTGCACGAATCTGGTTGTGAGCCAATCGAATCCGTGGACGGGGTGCTGTTCGACCTCGGGGTCTCGTCGATGCAGCTCGATCAGGCCGAGCGGGGCTTCGCGTACGCCAAGGACGCGCCGCTGGACATGCGGATGGATCCGTCGTCGCCACTGACGGCGGCCGAGATCGTCAACACCTATGACGCCCGGGCGTTGGCCGACATCTTGCAGCGCTACGGCGAGGAGCGGTTCGCCCGCCGCATCGCCGAACACATCGTGCGCCGCCGCGCCCGCACCCCGTTCACCTCGACGGCCGACCTGGTTGCCCTGCTCTACGAAGCGATTCCGGCCCCGGCCCGACGTACCGGCGGGCACCCGGCGAAGCGGACGTTCCAGGCGTTGCGCATCGCGGTGAACGACGAACTCGGCTCGCTGCGGGACGCGATCCCGGCGGCCCTGGATGCGCTCGCCGTCGGTGGGCGCATCGTCGTGCTGGCATACCAGTCGTTGGAAGACCGCATCGTCAAGCGGGCGTTCGCCGACGCGGTCAGCTCGAGAACACCGCCGGAACTCCCGGTCGAACTTCCCGGCCACGAGCCGCGCTTCCGGTCGCTGACGCACGGAGCGGAACGCGCAGACGCGACCGAGGTGGAAAGCAACCCACGCAGCGCACCGGTGCGCCTGCGGGCCTTGCAACGAGTTGGGACGGGAGAGCGATGAAGGCGAAACGCGAGGCGCCCGAACTCCGCGGCAACGATCGTCGCGGCGGACGCGCAGGAACCGCCCGAGCGAGCCGGCGGACGGGTTCGGGCTCGGCGGTCGACTCGCCGTCGCGGCGCACCCGCCCGGCCAGGAGTGCGACCCCCACCCGCGAGGCGCGGTCGCCGAAGTCGGGGCCACAAACCAGCCCGATCACGCGGCCCGTCGATCGCCCCGCGCGGCCCAAGAACGCCAGTCAGGCCAAGGCGCGGGCAAAGGCTCGGAAAGCCAAGGCGCCGAAGGTAGTTCGCCCGAAACTGACCGAGCGGCTGGCGATCCGGCTGGCATCGATCGACTGGCGGCCGAGCGCGTGGCTGAACAAGGTCCCGTTTGTGGTGCTGGTCATCGGTTCGCTCGCCGTCGGGTTGGGTCTGACGTTGTGGCTGTCCACCGACGCCGCCGAGCGTTCCTATCAGCTGAGCCACGCCCGCGAGCGCACCCGGATGCTGCAGCAGCAGAAGGAAGCGCTGGAACGTGATGTGCGGGAGGCGGAATCCGCGCCCGCGTTGGCGGAGGCGGCCCGCCGGCAGGGCATGATCCCCACCCAGGACACCGCCCACCTGGTCCAGGGGCCGGACGGCAACTGGGTGGTGGTGGGCACGCCGAAGCCCGCCGACGGCGTCCCGCCGCCGCCGCTGAACACACCCATCCCGGAGGAGGGTCCGCCGCCCCCGAACCCGTCGGCGGTGCCGCCGGAGGTTTCGGTCCGCGTGACGCCCGCTCCCGGTGATTCGCCCGCGCCGCCCAGGACCGGGCCGCAGTTCCTCATGCGCGCACCGGACGGCGCCTCGACATTGGGTGCCACCCCGGTTCCGGGCCAGTTGCCCTTGGTCCCCGGCCAGCCGCCGTTGCCCGGCCAAGTGCCGGTGCCCGGTCAGGTGCCGGTGCCGGAAGGCCAGGCGCCGTTGCCCGCTCAGGTGCCAGTACCGGAGGGCGGTGTGCCCGCGCTGCCCGGCCAAGTGCCGCCGGCGCCGGGCCAGGCTCCCGCTCCGGTTCCCGCACAGGTTCCCGCTCCGTTGCCGCCCGACGCGCCGTTCGAACTGAGGGCACTACGCCCGGCCGCGCCGCCCCCGGCGGCCCCGGTGCCCCCGGCTCCCGCGGCGCCTGCGCCCGTCCCGCCGCAGCCGGCCGGCGCACCTCAACCACCGGCCGCCGGCGGACCGGCAGCCCCGAGTGCCACCGCCCCGACACCGGTGCTGGGGATCCCGCGGTGAGTCGCGACGACCCCCGGCGGTCGCGCCCGGCCCGGCGCCCGGCGCGTGGCCCTCGCCAACCGCAGGAACCGGTCGACGCCCGGCAGCCCAAGCGCTCCGGTAAGAAGGATCGTCCCGGCAAGGGGCCCAAGGCAGTTCAGGAACCCAAGCCGACCCGAAAGGCCAAGAAGGCCCAGAAAGCCAAGGACGCCAAGAAGTCTCGTCCGGCCATGCCGACCGAGTCGGCCGGGCTGGGCCACTCGGCACGAGAGCGGCGCACCCGTCCCGCGCTGGAGGTAGCGTCTCGCGGCGCATCATTCGTCTTCCGGCACCGGGCAGGAAATGCCGTCATCTTCATCCTGCTGTTGGTGGCCGCCACCCAGCTGTTCTTCCTGCAGGTGTCCAACGCGGCAGAGCTGCGCGCCCAGGCGGCCGGCCAGCTCAAAGTCACCGACATCGAACGCGCGGTCCGCGGTGCGATCGTCGACCGGCACAACGACCGCCTCGCGTTCACCATCGAAGCTCGTGCGCTGACCTTTCAGCCCAAGCGGGTCCGCCAGCAGCTCGAGGAAGCCAGGCAGAAGTCGCAGCGCGCACCGGAACCGCAGCAGCGGCTCAAAGACATCGCGCACGAGATCGCGAACAGGCTTAACAACAAGCCCGACGAGGCGACCGTTCTGAAGAAGCTGAAAAGCGATGAGACGTTCGTCTATCTGGCCCGCGCCGTCGACCCCGCCATCGCCACCGCGATCACCACGAAATTCCCCGAGGTCGGTTCCGAGCGTCAGGATCTGCGCCAGTATCCGGGCGGGTCGCTGGCGGCCAACATCGTGGGCGGCATCGACTGGGACGGCCACGGCCTGCTGGGTCTTGAGGACTCCATGGACGCCGTGCTGGCCGGCACCGACGGATCGGTGACCTACGACCGCGGGTCCGACGGCGTCGTGATCCCCGGCAGTTACCGCAACCGACACCGTGCGGTGCACGGCTCGACCGTCCAGCTCACGTTGGACAACGACATCCAGTTCTATGTGCAGCAGCAGGTCCAGCAGGCCAAGAACGTGTCGGGGGCCCACAACGTATCGGCGGTCGTGCTCGACGCCAAGACCGGCGAAGTGCTGGCCATGGCCAACGACAACACCTTCGACCCGTCGCAGGACATCGGTCGGCAAGGGGACCGGCAGCTGGGTAACCTGCCGGTCTCGTCGCCGTTCGAGCCGGGTTCGGTGAACAAGATCGTCACCGCCGCCTCGGTGATCGAGTACGGGCTGAGCAACCCCGACGAGGTGCTTCAGGTGCCCGGCAGCATCCACATGGGCGGTGTTCCCATCCACGACGCGTGGGAGCACGGCGTGATGCCGTACACGACCACCGGCGTCTTCGGGAAGTCGTCCAACGTGGGCACGCTGATGCTGGCGCAGCGCGTTGGCCCGGAACGCTTCTACGACATGGTCCGCAGATTCGGGTTGGGGCAGCGCACCGGCGTTGGCCTGCCCGGCGAGAGTGCGGGGCTGGTGCCGCCGATCGACCAGTGGTCGGGCAGTACATTCTCGAACTTGCCTATCGGCCAAGGCCTTTCGATGACCTTGCTGCAGATGACCGCCATGTACCAGGCGATCGCCAACGACGGGGTGCGGATCCCCCCGCGGATCATCAAGGCCACCGTCGGAGCCGACGGCACCCGGACCGAAGAGCCTCGGCCCGAGGGCATCCGGGTGGTCTCCGCGCAGACTGCGCAGACCGTCCGCCAGATGCTGCGCGCCGTCGTCCAGCAAGACCCGATGGGCTACCAGCAGGGCACCGGTCCCGCGGCGTCGGTGCCGGGCTACCAGATGGCCGGCAAGACGGGCACCGCGCAGCAGATCAACCCCGGCTGCGGGTGCTACTACGACGACGTCTACTGGATCACCTTCGCCGGCATGGCCACCGTCGACAACCCTCGCTACGTCATCGGCATCATGATGGACAACCCACATCGCAACGCGGACGGCACCCCGGGCCACTCGGCCGCCCCGCTGTTCCACAACATCGCGGGCTGGCTGATGCAGCGCGAGAACGTGCCGCTGTCGCCCGATCCGGGTCCGCCGCTCACCTTGCAGGCGATGTAGATCCACCCCATCGACACCGCTCGGCCGGGGCTCGATAGACGCCTCAACAGGCCCCAATAGGCGAGGCGCGTGCGGGACACGTCGCGGCCGGGTGCGTCTGGATAGGGTGTCATGGCCCATCATGACTGGGATGCGGCGACGGAGGCAGGACGGAGGTGACCGAAGTGGCGTCGGAATCCGTTGACCTGCGCCCCTCCGGCGTCGCCGGCGCGCCACTGTCCGCGCTGGCGGCCGAAGTCCGTGCGGTGCTGGCCGCGCGGCCAGGCCCGGTTCCGGACGTGCCGGTCACAGGTGTGACGCTGCGCGCCCAGGGGGTCGAGGCCGGTGACCTGTTTGCCGCGCTGCCCGGATCGGCGACGCACGGCGCCCGGTATACGCAGCAGGCGGTCGATCGTGGTGCCGTGGCGGTGCTCACCGACGCCGACGGGTTGAAGGAGATAGGGAAGCTCGCGGACACCGTGCCGGTACTGCTTCATCCTGCACCCCGCAGCGTGCTGGGCGCGGTGGCCGCCGCGGTCTACGGTCGGCCCTCGGACCGGGTGCGGGTCGTCGGGATCACCGGCACCTCTGGCAAGACCACCACGACGTACCTGGTCGAGGCCGGGTTACGCGCTGCCGGCCGGGTGGCCGGATTGATCGGCACGATCGGCGTTCGGGTCGACGGCACCGACATCGACAGCGCGCTCACCACACCGGAGGCCCCCGTCCTGCAGTCGATGCTCGCGGCGATGGCCGAACGCGGGGTGGACACCGTGGTGATGGAGGTGTCCAGCCACGCGCTGACCCTGGGGCGGGTGAACGGCACTCGATTCGCCGTCGGCGGGTTCACCAACTTGTCGCGCGATCACCTCGATTTCCACCCCACCATGGCCGACTACTTCGACGCCAAAGCGCTGTTGTTCGACCGGGAGTCACCGCTGCGGGCCGACGTTGCCGTGGTCTGCGTCGACGACGAGGCGGGACGTGCCATGGTCGATCTGGCGCCGGACGCGATCACCGTCAGTGTCTCGGACCCGTCCGCACACTGGCACGCCACGGAGGTGGCGCCGCTGGGCGCGGGCGGTCAGGAATTCACCGCCGTCGACCGCGCGGGCGTCCAGCACCGGGTCGGCATTGGCCTGCCCGGTCGCTACAACATCGCGAATTGCCTTCTCGCCCTGGCGATTCTCGACGTCGTCGGGGTCTCGCCGGAGCAGGCTGCGGCGGGGCTGCGGGAGATTCGGGTCCCGGGTCGCCTGGAACGCGTCGACCGCGGTCAGGATTTTCTTGCCCTGGTCGACTACGCGCACAAGCCGGGCGCCTTGCGGGCCGTGCTCACCACGTTGCGTGACCCGCAGCGCCGGCTGGCCGTGGTCTTCGGTGCCGGCGGCGATCGCGACCCCGGGAAACGTGCGGCCATGGGCGCTGTCGCGGCGGAACTGGCCGATCTGGTTGTCGTCACCGACGACAACCCGCGCAGCGAGGATCCCGCGGCGATCCGGCGCGAAATCATCGCCGGGGCAACGGAAGTGGACGGCGCGGCGGAAGTGGTAGAGATCGGCGACCGGCGCGCCGCGATCGAGCATGCGGTCGGTTGGGCGGGACCCGGCGACGTCGTGGTCATCGCGGGCAAGGGGCACGAGACCGGCCAGAGCGGCGGCGGCGAAATCCGCCCGTTCGACGACCGGTTGGAGCTCGCCCGCGCACTCGAGGCCCGCGTATGATCGAGCTCACCGTGGCGCAGATCGCCGAGATCGTCGGTGGCGAACTCGCCGACATCACACCGGAAGAAGCTGCGCGCCAACGCATTACCGGGACGGTGGAATTCGACTCGCGGGCCGTCGGGCCGGGCGGATTGTTCCTGGCGCTACCCGGTGCGCGGTCCGACGGCCACGACCATGCGCCCGCCGCGGTCGCGGCCGGGGCCGTCGCCGTACTGGCCGCGCGCCCGGTCGGGGTGCCCGCGATAGTGGTGGCCCCCGCCCGTCAAGAACCGCGGACGGTCGATGGGAAGGTCGCTGGCGTCCTCGAACACGACACGGACGGATCGGGAGCGGCCGTCCTGGCGGCGCTGGGCAAGCTGGCCAAGGCGGTGGCCGCCGAACTGGTGGCCGGCGGGCTGACCCTCATCGGCATCACCGGGTCCTCGGGCAAGACGTCGACCAAGGATCTCGTCGCCGCCGTGCTCGCCCCGTTGGGTGAGGTGGTGGCCCCGCCCGGGTCGTTCAACAACGAACTCGGTCACCCGTGGACGGTCTTGCGCGCAACCCGCGACACCGACTACCTGATCCTGGAAATGTCGGCCCGCCACCCCGGCAATATCGCCGCACTGGCCGACATCGCCACGCCGTCGATCGGCGTCGTCCTCAACGTCGGCACCGCGCACTTGGGCGAGTTCGGCTCAAGAGAAATCATCGCTAAAACAAAATCCGAACTGCCGCAATCGGTTCCGCAATCCGGGGTGGTGATTCTCAACGCCGACGACCCCGCGGTGGCGGCCATGGCCGACGTCACCAAGGCCCGCGTCGTTCGCGTCACCCGCAATCCCGGATCGGGCCCCGACGATGTCTGGGCCGGACCGGTGACGCTGGACGCGCTGGCCAGGCCGCAGTTCACCATGCATCGCGGCTCGGCATCCGGCCACGCCCAAGCTCAGGTCCGGCTCGGCGTGTACGGCGATCACCAGGTGACCAACGCGCTGTGCGCCGGCGCCGTCGCTATGGAGTGCGGCGCCGACATCGAGCAGGTGGCGGCCGCGTTGGCCGGGGCCGGGCCGGTGTCGCGGCACCGCATGCATGTCACCACCCGCCCGGACGGCGTGACGGTGATCGACGATGCCTACAACGCCAACCCCGACTCGATGCGAGCCGGGCTACAGGCGTTGGCCTGGATCGCGCACGGCCAGGCGGACCCGCCGCGCCGCAGCTGGGCGGTCCTCGGGGAGATGGCCGAGTTGGGTGAGGACGCGATAACCGAGCACGATCGCATCGGTCGGTTGGCCGTGCGCTTAGATGTGTCTCGACTCGTTGTCGTGGGAACCGGGAGGTCGATGAGCGCCATGCACCACGCAGCGGTCATGGAGGGCTCCTGGGGAGCTGGGGGTGACAGGGGGGCGATCAACGTGGCGGACGCGGACGCCGCTCTCGCCTTGTTGCGGGAAGAGCTGCGGCCCGGCGACGTGGTCCTGGTGAAGGCGTCCAACGCGGCCGGGCTGGGCGCGCTGGCGGACGCGCTGGTCGCGGACGGCTCCCAGCAGCCCCCCAAAGAGCCGCCCACAGAGACCCCCGAAAGCGGAGGTGCGGCGCACCCATGAGACAGATCCTCATCGCAGTCGCCGTCGCGCTGACCGTTTCCATCTTGCTGACCCCGGCTTTGATCCGGCTCTTCACCAAGCAGGGGTTCGGCCACCAGATCCGCGAAGACGGGCCGCCCACGCACCACAACAAGCGCGGAACTCCCTCGATGGGCGGCGTCGCCATCTTGGCTGGCATGTGGGCCGGCTACCTCTGCACCCACCTGGCCGGGCTGGCGTTTGACGGCGAGGGCATCACCGCCTCGGGGCTGCTGGTGCTGGGGTTGGCCACCTGCCTGGGCGGGGTCGGTTTCATCGACGACCTGATCAAGATCCGCAGGTCGCGCAACCTCGGTTTGAACAAGACGGCCAAGACCGTCGGGCAGATCGTCTCCGCCGTGCTGTTCGCGGTGCTGGTGCTGCAATTCCGCAACGAGGCGGGCCTGACCCCGGGCAGCCCGGACCTGTCCTATGTGCGCGAGATCGCCACCGTCACCCTGGCGCCGGGACTGTTCGTGCTGTTCTGCGTGATAGTCGTCAGTGCCTGGTCCAACGCCGTCAACTTCACCGACGGGCTGGACGGGCTGGCAGCCGGCTGCATGGCCATGGTCACGGCCGCCTACGTGCTGATCACGTTCTGGCAGTTCCGCAACGCGTGCGTCACGGCGCCCGGACTTGGCTGCTACAACGTGCGCGACCCGCTGGACCTCGCACTCGTCGCGGCCGCCACCGCCGGGGCCTGCATCGGCTTTCTGTGGTGGAATGCCGCACCCGCCAAGATCTTCATGGGCGACACGGGGTCGTTGGCGCTGGGCGGCATCATCGCGGGATTGTCCGTCACCAGCCGGACCGAGATCCTCGCGGTGGTGCTCGGTTCGCTGTTCGTCGCCGAGATCACCTCGGTGGTGCTGCAGATTCTGGCCTTCCGAACCACCGGGAGGCGGGTGTTCCGCATGGCGCCCTTCCATCACCATTTCGAGTTGGTCGGCTGGGCCGAGACGACGGTGATCATCCGGTTCTGGCTGCTCACCGCGATCACCTGCGGTCTGGGCGTCGCCCTGTTCTACGGCGAATGGTTGTCCTCGAGCCCGATTGGTTCCTGACGTGCTCGACCCCCTTTCGGCCGGCGCGCCGGTCCTGGTGGCCGGGGGCCGGGTAACCGGCCGGGCGGTCGAGGCGGCACTGACCCGCTTCGGCGCGACGCCGACGGTGTGCGACGACGATCCGAACATGCTGCGCCCGTATGCCGAGCGCGGGGTGGCGACCGTGAACCCCGCCGAGGCAATCCAGCGGATCACCGAGTACGCCCTGGTCGTCACCAGCCCCGGTTTCCGACCCGATGCGCCGGTGCTGGCCGCCGCTGCGGCGGCCGGCATCCCGATCTGGGGCGATGTGGAGCTGGCCTGGCGGTTGGACCAGGCCGGCTGCTACGGCCCGCCGCGCCGTTGGCTGGTCGTGACGGGCACCAACGGCAAGACCACCACGACGTCGATGCTGCACGCCATGTTGACCGCCGGCGGCCTACGCAGCCTGCTGTGCGGCAACATCGGCGACCCGGTGCTCGATGTGCTGCCGGAGCCCGCCGAATTCCTGGCCGTCGAACTGTCGAGCTTTCAGCTGTACTGGGCGCCGTCGCTGCAGCCGGAGGCCGGCGTCGTGCTCAACATCGCCGAAGACCACCTGGACTGGCACGCCTCCATGGCCGAATACACCGAGGCCAAGGCCCGGGTCCTGACCGGGCGGGTGGCGGTGGTCGGCCTAGATGACGTCCGCGCGGCCGCGCTGCGGGACTCGGCCCCCGCGCCAGTGCGAGCCGGCTTCCGGCTCGGGGTTCCGGGGGCCGGGGAGCTGGGGGTGCGCGACGGCGAGCTGGTCGACCGCGCCTTTGCCGACGATTTGGCCTTGCTGCCGGTGGCGTCGATACCGGTGCCGGGCCCGGTCGGAGTGCTGGACGCGCTGGCAGCGGCGGCGCTGGCCCGTTCGGTCGGGGTGCCGGGCGAGGCGATCAGGGACGCCATCGCGTCGTTTCAGGTGGGTCGCCACCGGTCCGAGGTCGTGGCGGTCGTCGACGGCATCACCTACGTCGACGACAGCAAGGCCACCAACCCGCACGCCGCGGAGGCGTCGGTCCTGGCCTACCCGCGCGTGGTGTGGGTGGCGGGCGGCCTGCTCAAGGGCGCATCCCTGGATATCGAGGTCGCCAGGATCGCGTCACACCTGGTCGGGGCGGTCCTGATCGGCCAAGATCGGCTGGCAGTTGCTGAGGCGTTATCGCGACACGCGCCCGATGTCCCCGTTGTCCACGTTGTGACAGGCGAGGATGTTGAGATGCATGCGACTCCTGGTGCTTCTGTTACTCATGTGACGCAAGATGATAGTGACGGAGTGGCCATCGGCACCCGCGTGATGACCGCCGTCGTGGCCGCCGCCCGGGAGATGGCGAGGCCCGGGGACACCGTGCTGCTGGCGCCGGCCGGGGCGTCGTTCGACCAATTTGCCGGTTACGCCGATCGCGGCGACGCCTTCGCGGCGGCCGTACGCGCGGCGACCCAGTAGGTGGCCGTGGGTAACGCAATGAGCCGGCTGTTGCGCCGGAACAAGGGCAAGACCGACCCCAAGGATCCCGAAGCCGCCGCAGGCGAGGGCGAAGCGACGGCGCCGGAGCCGTCGGAGCTTCAGGAGGACGGGGCTCCGGAGACTTCGGAGAAGGTCACCAAGGAGAAGGCGGCCCCAGAGAAGACGGCCACGGAGAAGGTGGTCAAGGTCAAGGCCGAGGGGCCGCGCACCCGCTTCGGTGCCTGGCTCGGCCGGCCGATGACCTCTTTTCATCTGATCATCGCCGTCGCCGCGCTGCTCACCACGCTGGGCCTGATCATGGTGCTGTCGGCATCGGGCGTGCGGTCCTACGACGACGACGGTTCGGCGTGGATCATCTTCGGCAAGCAGGTGCTGTGGACGATCGTCGGACTGATCGGCTGCTACGTCGGGTTACGGATGTCGGTGCGGTTCATGCGCCGCATCGCCTTCACCGGCTTCGCCATCACCATCGTGTTGCTGGTATTGGTGCTGGTCCCGGGAATCGGCAAAGAGGCCAACGGGTCTCGGGGTTGGTTCGTGGTCGCGGGCTTCTCGATGCAGCCTTCCGAGCTGACCAAGATGGCGTTCGCCATCTGGGGTGCCCACCTGCTGGCCGCCCGGCGTATGGAGCGTGCGTCGCTGCGCGAGATGCTGATTCCGCTGGTGCCGGCGGCCGTCGTTGCCCTCGCGCTCATCGTGGCCCAGCCTGACCTGGGCCAGACCGTGTCGATGGGCATCATCCTGTTGGGTCTGCTGTGGTACGCCGGTCTGCCGCTGCGCGTCTTCCTCACCTCGTTGGGAGCGGTCGTCGTCTCCGCCGGGATCCTGGCGGTGTCCGCCGGGTACCGTTCGGACCGGGTGCGGTCCTGGCTCAACCCGGAAGACGACCCCATGGACTCCGGCTACCAGGCCCGCCAGGCCAAGTACGCCCTGGCGCACGGTGGCATCTTCGGCGACGGCCTGGGCCAGGGCGTGGCGAAATGGAACTACCTGCCCAACGCCCACAACGACTTCATCTTCGCGATCATCGGCGAGGAGTTGGGCCTCGTCGGCGCGCTCGGACTGCTGGGGCTGTTCGGGCTGTTCGCCTACACGGGAATGCGCATCGCGCGTCGCTCCGCCGACCCGTTCCTGCGCCTGCTGACGGCGACCACCACGCTGTGGGTGCTGGGTCAGGCGTTCATCAACATCGGCTACGTGATCGGGCTGCTGCCGGTCACCGGGCTGCAGTTGCCGCTGATCTCCGCGGGTGGAACCTCCACCGCCACCACCCTGACGCTGATCGGCATCATCGCCAACGCGGCTCGTCACGAACCGGAGGCCGTGGCCGCGCTGCGGGCCGGAGGCGACGACAGGGTGAACCGCCTGCTGCGCCTGCCGCTGCCCGAGCCGTACGAGCCGTCGCGGCTGGAGGCGTTCCGCGACCGCAAGCGTTCGCACCCGCACAACGCCAAAGCGCCGGCACCCCGCAAACCGCCCCGACCTGCCGACCCGCCGCGCCGCCGGGCTACGCCGCGCACGGCCGATCGCCCCACCCGCCGGTCTGGCGATAATGCCCGTGCACAGGGAAGGCATCATGGATCTGGCCAGCGAAACGCCGGCCAGCGTCCAACGCGACGCGCTCGAACTTTGGAAGGTCAGCGTTACGGGTGAATGACTCGGTCAGGCAGCCGGCCGGCGGGCAGGGGGTAAGCCCCCGGCCCGCCGGTGCCTTGTCGGTCGTGCTTGCCGGTGGCGGCACGGCGGGACACGTCGAGCCGGCGATGGCGGTTGCCGACGCGCTCACCGCGCTCGACCCCGAAATCAGGATCACCGCGCTCGGCACCGCCCGCGGGCTGGAGACGCGGCTGGTGCCCGAACGTGGCTACCACCTCGAGCTGATCACTCCGGTGCCGCTGCCGCGCAAACCCAGCGGCGACCTGGCCCGGCTGCCACCGCGGGTGTGGCGTGCCGTGCGGGAGACGCGGGCGGTGCTCGACAGCGTCGATGCCGACGTCGTCATAGGTTTCGGCGGGTACGTGGCACTGCCGGCCTACCTGGCCGCTCGCGGCGTCCGGGGCCTACCCGGACGGAACCGCCCCGGCGTCGAGCGTCGACGGCGCCGTCGCATTCCGGTGTTGATCCACGAGGCCAACGCCAGGGCCGGGCTGGCCAATCGGGTCGGTGCGCGCACCGCCGATCGGATACTTTCCGCCGTTCCCGATTCCGGTTTGCGGCGCGCCGAGGTCGTCGGCATCCCGATCCGGGCGGCGATCACGACCCTGGACCGTGCCGCGCTGCGCGCCGAGGCGCGAGCCCACTTCGGCTTCGCCGACGACGCCCGGGTGCTGCTGGTGTTCGGCGGTTCGCAAGGAGCCGTCTCGCTCAACCGGGCGGTGTCGGGCGCGGCCGCCGACTTGGCCGCGGCGGGCGTTTCCGTGCTGCACGCCCACGGCCCCAAGAACGTCCTGGAGCTGCGCACCCCCGAACCCGGCGATCCGCCATATGTCGCGGTGCCGTATCTCGACCGGATGGACCTGGCGTACGCCGCCGCGGACCTGGTGATCTGCCGCTCCGGGGCGATGACGGTCGCCGAGGTATCGGCCGTCGGCCTGCCGGCGATCTATGTGCCGCTGCCCATCGGCAACGGCGAGCAGCGGCTCAACGCGCTACCCGTGGTCAACGCCGGCGGCGGAATGCTGGTCGCGGACGCCGACCTGACGCCCGCCCTGGTGGCTGGCGAGGTGTCCCGGCTGCTCACCGATCCGCCGAGGCTGGCGGCCATGACCGCGGCAGCGGCCCAGATGGGACATCGTGATGCGGCACGGCAAGTAGCCCAGGCGGCGCTGGAGATCGCTCGACGGTCGCGGGCCGCGGCAAGCACCACCAGGGGACGAGGATGACCGCCGAGTCGTTGCCGCCCGAGCTGCAGCGGGTGCACATGGTCGGCATCGGGGGAGCCGGAATGTCGGGCATCGCCCGCATCCTGCTCGACCGCGGCGGGTTGGTGTCGGGTTCGGACGCCAAGGAGTCGCGCGGCATTCACGCGCTGCTGGCGCGCGGCGCCAAGATTCGGATCGGGCATGACGCCTCGTCGCTGGATCTGCTGCCGGGCGGCGCGACGGCCGTCATCACCACCCACGCCGCCATTCCCAAAACCAACCCCGAACTTGTCGAGGCCAGGCGCCGCGGCATTCCGGTGGTGCTGCGCCCGGTGGTGCTGGCCAAGCTGATGGCCGGGCGCACCGCGCTGATGGTCACCGGGACGCACGGCAAGACGACCACGACGTCCATGCTGATCGTCGCCTTGCAGCACTGCGGGCGGGACCCGTCGTTCGCGGTCGGCGGTGAGCTGGGGGAGGCCGGGACCAACGCCCACCACGGCAGTGGCGACTGTTTTGTCGCCGAGGCCGACGAAAGCGACGGATCGCTGCTGGAATACACGCCGAACGTGGTGGTCGTGACCAACATCGAGTCCGATCACCTGGACTTCTACGGCAGCACCGAAGCCTATGTCGGGGTGTTCGACTCGTTCGTCGAGCGGCTTGCTCCGGGCGGGGCTTTGGTGGTGTGCACCGACGACCCGGGTGCGGCGGCGTTGGCGCAGCGCACCGAGGAACTGGGCATCCGGGTGCTGCGCTATGGATCTGCACCGGCCCACGACGGCGACGTCCTGGCCGGCAGGTTGGTGTCGTGGGAACAGCAGGGCACCGAAGCGGTCGCGCAGATTCAACTGGCGCCCGAGCTGGAGCCGACGTCCCATCCGCGGGTGATGCGGCTGTCGGTGCCCGGTCGACACATGGCGCTCAATGCGCTGGGCGCCCTGCTGGCGGCGCTGGAGATCGGGGCCCCGGTCGAGGACGTGCTTGATGGCCTGGCCGGGTTCGAAGGGGTACGTCGGCGCTTCGAGTTGGTGGGATCGGTGGCGATCGGTGCGGACTCGGTTCGGGTTTTCGACGACTACGCCCATCACCCGACCGAGATCAGCGCCACGCTGGCGGCCGTGCGCACCGTGCTGCAGCAAGAGGAGAGCGGCCGTTCGCTGGTCGTGTTTCAGCCCCACTTATATTCGCGGACAAAGGCTTTCGCGGCGGAGTTCGGCGCGGCGCTGAGCGCTGCGGACGAGGTGTTCGTCCTCGATGTATACGGTGCCCGCGAACAACCGCTGGCCGGTATCAGCGGGGCAAGCGTGGCCGAGCACGTCACGGCGCCGGTGCGCTATATCGCGAACTTCTCGGCCGTGGCCGAGGAGGTGGCCGCCGCCGCGGGCCCGGGTGACGTCATCGTGACCATGGGCGCCGGCGACGTGACCATGCTGGGGCCGGAGATCGTGCGGGCGCTGCGGGAGCGCGTCAACCGCAGCGCCCCGGGACGGCCGGGAGTATTGCAGTGACCGAGCCGGAAGACGGTCCGCCGACCAATCTGGCTGAAGAACCAACGGGCACCCGTCCGGATACCGACCCGCCCCTCGACTCGGACGCCGCCACCGAGCCGGTCGAAGCCCAGCCGCAAGACGGCGAAACCGAGGCGGAGCCAGAGGATTTCGAGGGCCCACGGCGGCGCGCTCGCCGCGAACGTGCCGAACGCCGTGCCGCGCAGGCCCGGGCCCGGGCGATCGAGCAGGCACGTCGTGAGGCGAAGCGACGTGCCAGTGGGCAGGTGACCAATGAACCCAAACCCGTTGCGCGGGGCGTTGTCCGGGGGTTGCGAATGCTGCTCGCGACCATCGGAGTCGCGGTACTCGGGGTGGCGCTGGGACTGATCCTCTATTTCACGCCGGCGATGTCGGCGCGCGACATCATCGTCGTCGGCACCGGGGCGGTCACCCAGGAAGAGGTGCTCGAGGCGGCGCAGGTGCGGCCCGGAACGCCGCTGTTGCAGATCAACACGAGCGAGGTGGCCGATCGGGTCGCCGCGATCCGCAAGGTGGCCAGCGCGCGAGTGCAGCGTCAATACCCGTCGGCGCTGCGGATCACCATCGTCGAGCGGGTGCCGTTGGTGGTGAAGGACTTTGCGGACGGCCCGCACCTGTTCGACCGTGACGGCGTCGACTTCGCGACCGAACCGCCGCCGCCGGCGCTGCCGTACCTCGACGTCGACAACCCGGGCCCTGATGACCCGGCCACCCTGGCGGCCCTCAAGGTGTTGACCACGTTGCGGCCGGAGGTCGCCGGTCAGGTGGGCCGGATCGCGGCCCCCTCGGTGTCCTCGATCACCCTCACGTTGTCCGACGGGCGCGTGGTGATCTGGGGGACCACCGACCGGGCGGAGGAGAAAGCCGAGAAGCTGGCGGCACTGCTGACGCAGCCCGGGCGCACCTATGACGTGTCCAGTCCCGATCTGCCGACGGTGAAGTAATCGATGCCGGTGAAAATACAGACCGCGCGGCACTGGCAATCCTCGGCACCCGGCGTAACACTGGGCAGGTGACCACTGAACCGTTGGGCTTGGAACCGGCGCTCAGCGAGCGGATAGGCGAACTGCTGCGGGCGCGGGGACTGCGACGCATGGCCTCTCGGATTCAGGTCTTGGCGGTGTTGGAGCCGTTTGACGGGCACCTGTCGGTGGCCGATATCCGGCAGCGGCTGATCAGCGCGCTTCCCCCAGGTGCGCGGCCGCCCGATTTGGCGACCATCTACCGCACGGTCACCACGCTGGTCGACCAGGGCGTGTTGCACGCCTTGACGCTCGACGACGGCGTCACCACGTATGGGTTGGCGACGGCCCCGCATCACCACGCGGTATGTACTCAGTGCGGCGCGATGATCGAGGTGCCGGCGGGACAGCTGAGTTCGGCGCTGCAGCACGCGATGGCGGGCAGTTCGTTCGCACTTTCGGATCAGGCGGGTCTGACGCTGCGCGGCCTGTGCCCGCAGTGTCAGGACAGCGCGGCGGACTCAGAGGACTCGGCCGACCCGCGTCCCAGGCGCCGCGGTTCGCGGGAGCGTCGTCGCTGACTGGCCGGTTCTTCACTGGTGCTGCTCTTCTGGTCGTCGAGTGTGTTGCCTGTGGCCCCGGCGGCGCGAGAGTGGGTGTTTTTCCCGCACGGTCGGCGCGAGTAGGGCGACGGCCCAGTCGTCGGGTGTGTGGCCTGTGGCCCCGGCGGCGCGGGAGTTGGTGCTTTTCCCGCACGTTCGAGGCGGGCACGGCGCCACTAAGCCGTAGTTCCCCCGGCGCCGAAGGGCGGGATCGGAAGCAGGCGTAGCCCGTTGCCGACGGCGGTCGTCACCGCCGACACCAAAGTCATATCTGGCTGACCCAGATTGATCGTGAGACCCGGATCCAGCATCGGCACAAAGGGATAGGTATCCGGCATCGCTGACGGCGGCAGCAAACCAGCCAACACCAGATCAGCCTGCACGCCCTGTAAGACGCCCTTGACCAGGTAATTCCCGACGGTGACCGGGTTGATCAGCGGGAACAGGCCGGCCGGGGTGGGCAGATTCGCATACTCCGTGTGGGGTCCGCCGATATCGCCGTAGCCCATATCGACAAACACCCGCACCACCGGCTGGATCAGGTTGTGCAGCGGCTGCGGCAGATTCAGGGGCGTCAGCAGCGGCAGGTTCTGGCTCGGGATCATGTGGTAGGTGGTGTTGCCAGTAACCCCCGGAGAAACCGGCGCGACGACCGCGGACGCGAGCTGACCCGCCGTCAGGGCCTCGTACGCCGGAGTGGGGCTCAGGTGGCCGTAATACATGCCGGCCAAGGCATTGGCGACCGACAGCAAGTTGAGCGGGTACCGGGGGAAGTGCGCGAAGCCGTCGTATTGGATGGTGTAAATGTCGGTGGGGTAGGCCAGGTTTGGGGTCGCACCGCCGAAAGTCTGATTGAAGCCGGGGATGTACAGGCCGGTGAAGCGTTCGTACAGGCCGCCGTTGGGATTGTTGGGATTGCCGGCCAGCACGAACCGTACATCCGCCGGGTTCGGCGGCAGGATCGAACCGTTGGCTATGCCGTTGAGGTAGTTGGTGATGACGGTGGCGCTCTGGGAAAAGCCGAAGACGACGGTTTGGGTGTCCGCCGGTTGAGCCGCGATCGCCTGCCGCAGGATTTCGACTCCACGCGCGATCGACGTGTCGAACGTCAAACTGTTCAGACCCGTCAGCGGGAAGCCCTGCTCCGGGGTGGTCAAGCCGGTGGGAATCGCGGTCAGCGGAGCGATGAGCGGCGCGATGTAGGCGTTGTAGATGTTGTTCACATAGGCGGGATTTGGGAGGGGGTTGCCCGTGCCGCCCATGATCAACGTGGCAACGCTGGCGGCGGGCAGCGCCTCGCCGGGTGCACCGATCAGAGACGAAGCGTTGAGCGTCTCGATGTCCAGATAGGATGCGGCTGCCGCGCTCAGCGTTTCGACAAACTGCTGATGAAATACGTTGGCCTGCAAGCTGATCGCTTGAAACTCCCGACCGAAACCAGCGAATAGCGCGGCCGCTGCGGCCGATACTTCATCGGCGGCGGCAGCCACCAACGTGGTCGTCGGAGCCGCGACCGCCGCACGCGCCTCGTCCAGCGCCGCACGGATATTCGCCACGTCCGCTGCCGCCGACGCCAACGACTCCGGCGTCACGAGGAAAGACATGTCGCCTCCCGGTTCATGATTCGCTATCCCAGGACGGCCCCCGCGCCCAGGTGCTCGGCATCATCGGCTCTCGTGGCCCGCCATCGAATCCGTCGTCGGTGAGCGTGGTCAGCCCGGCGGCGTGGGCAAGGGGCTCATGGCGTGCTGCCTCAGCGGCACCCAGGGGTCCCGCACCCCGGTCCGATGCGGCGGTCGGCGCCGCGGGGCCGGGGTCGTCGACCGCGCCGCCGTCCAAGTCCATGTATTCATAACCGCGGCCTTTCATGTCGACCTTGTCCCGCCGCTTGCGGCGCGACCGGGTCTTGTCGCGCGCGCCTGCCGCGGCGGCGGCCGGGAGCCCCGCGGTATCCGGTTGGGGGGCCTTGCGCTTGACGCCGATCTGCGCGCCTGCCAGGAGGCTCATCCTGGCCGCGCCGCCCACCAGGTAAGGGAATGGCCCCGCGCCCACACCCGAGGGTGGTGGTGCGCTGGGCCCCAGGGGTGTGGCAACCGTGGGACCCGCGATCGGAGTCGTCGGGGCAACCGTGAGCGCTGCCGCCGGCGGGGTCGCGGCCGGAGCTGCAGCGGCCGAAACCGACGACGGCGCAGGGGTTACGGCGGGGATGGCGGGCGCCTCCGGGATCGCGCCCACGTCCGCGTGCGCGTGGAAGGCCCCCTCGACGATGCCCACAACGCCGGCAGCCCCCAGCCCGGCAAGTCCCGCCGGGATGGCCAGCAGCGGGGCGGCCAAGGTGACCCCTAGCAGCGGAAAGGTGACGACAAACTGGATGACCTGGATCGTCAGGTCGTAGCCGATCGCGGCCGCACCGAACAAGTAGGCCAACGCGAGCAACGCGGGGTTGTTCCCCGCCGCGCTCGTAAGGCCCTGCAACAGGGCTGGGTAGCCGGTGACCGGAGACGACAAGGAGCCCATCTTTCCGACGAACCACGACACCGGATCCGTGCCGGGCGGAACGCTGAAGATGTAGGAGATCACGTCGCCGCCGCTTTCGGCGCCGACACTGTTGAAGACTCTTTCGACTGCCGCGAAAAAGTCGCTGATCGCCGTGAACGGGTCGGATGAGGTAGCCGCGGGGGCGGCGACCCCATCGGCCTTCACGATCACCGGTGCCGGTTGTGGTGGCGGCGATGCACCTAATGCCGCGGCCGAGACGCCCTGATAGCTGCTCATCGTCGTGGCGGCCTGAATCCACATCCGGACATAGTCGGCCTCGTTGAGCGCGATCGGAATGGTGTTGATCCCAAAGAAATTCGTCGCCACCAACGCCGCGTGGGTGGCGTGGTTGGCGGCCAACTCACCGAGGGTGGGCATGGCGGCCAGCGCGGTCGTGTAGGCGACGGCCACGGTCTCCTGCTGGGTGGCCGTCGCGGCGGTGTCGGCGCTGGCCTGCGTCAGCCACGCCAGAAACGGTGGGTGGGCGGCGGCGTACGCCGCGGCGGTCGGGCCCTCCCAGGCACCGCCCTGGACCGTGCCTAGCAGCGCCACCAGCTCATTGGCGGCCTCGGCGTATTCGGTGCTCAGCGCTCTCCATGCCGCCGCGGAGGCGAGCAGCGGACCCGGCCCCGGGCCGCTCGACAACAGCGCCGAGTGCACCTCCGGCGGGAAAGCCATCCACACCGGGGCGGTCATTGCCAACCGGTCCCGCAGGACAAGCGCGTGGCTGCGCCCAGCGCATCAGCCGGTACGGACGGGAGACCGCCGGGCAACACGTGCAGCGTCATAAGGCGCCAGCTCTCTCCGGAGTGCTCCGCTCCGGGTTAGCAGGACGCGATGATGTGAGTCTCCTGGCTCTCGGATCACCGCTCGCCTCGCCTTCCAACCAATAGCCGTGGCCTGTGAGGGTCGCTCCCCGATGACAGTGGCGGGACCGCGCCGGATTTGCACCGGCTTCCTGCATCATCATCGCCGTACGCGCGACATTGTCGCATCCCACCGCCCCCGCGGGCTGCACTTAGCGCAATCGTGCCGCGGGACGGCGGGGTCAGCCGGGATCATTAGCCGACGCACGGGCGTACGGGGGAGTCAGCAACGTCTACGGAACGCGGCGCCGAAGTCAGGTGTGGACTTATCCATCAAGCCACCTCCCGCGAATCGCTGCGTCAGGCAATGCCCCCGACGTTACTGCAAATCTTTCGCATGAGGAACCGGCAGATCTATTGTTGACGCAATTGCGCGCGGGTGGCAGCTCGGCCTCAAATGTGCTCTCAAACGTGCTGAGATAGAGCCTTATTACGGGGTCGGCCCGCGGCAAGACAGTTGCGACGGAGGGTGTGCGTGCGTCCAGACACTGAACCAACAGCCGCGCAACCGCCGGGAATTCTCAAGTCAGCGAGGGCAACTCTGATCGGCTGTGGCCTGCTGGCCGCGGTCAGTTCGCTGGCCGGCATGGCTCCGCTGTTCGCCGTCGTGGAGGTGAGCCGGCGACTTCTCGTGGGCGACACCGACGTTTGGCCGATCATCATCGTGGCGGTCGTCGCGCTGGCGGCAAGGCAATTGGGCGTCCTGGCCGCGGGTGTGATGACGCATCTCGCCGACATCCGGGTGTCGTTTCGAATCCGCCGCGAACTCTTGGCCAAGCTGAGCAGGGTGCCGCTCGGCTGGTTCAGCGATCGCAACTCCGGGATCGTCAAGAAGGCCGTGGAAGATGACGTAGCCGCGCTGCACCGGCTCATCGCACACTCGATCGTCGAGATCAGCGCGGCCGCGGTGCCGCCTCTGGTGGCGTTCGTCTACCTCTTCGTTCTCGACTGGCGGATGGCGTTGGCCACCCTGTTCCCGGTGTTGGCCGGGGCGGCGGCGTACCAACGCGCCGCGGCTAGCGCGGGGACCAAGTATCCCGAGTTCATGGAATGGCTGGCGCGCCTCAACGGCGCGGCCGTGGAATTCGTGAACGGCATCGGTGTCGTGAAGGCTTTCGGCACGCCGGGCGCGGCGAGTCGACGGTTCCGGGAGGTGTCGCGCGCTTTCGCGCACTTCTTCCTCGACTGGGCCAAGTCCACCAGCGTCGCGAGCGTCACCGCGGAGATACTGCTGTCACCGCCGAGCATCCTGCTCGTCGTGGCGACGACGGGCGGAATCCTCACCGCCAACGGTGATCTCCCGCTGGGAGTTTTCATTGCGTTCCTGGTGTTCGGCACCGTCATCACGTCAGGATGGATGACCCTGTTGATGTCGGTGCACCCCTTGGTCACCGCGCTGAAGGTGTATCGCGAGATCCGGGAATTGCTGGCCACCCCGGAGCTTCCGACGCCGCATGGGCCCGTCGACCTCGATCCCGCGACCGCCGGGCCGGTAGTGCAAATGCGTGGCGTGCGGGTCACCTACGGTGACACGGTCGCACTCAACGGAATAGACCTTCGTCTCGATCGCGGGACGATCACCGCGCTGGTCGGCCCGTCCGGTTCCGGGAAGTCGACCTTGGCCAAGCTGTTGCCCAGATTCAACGACCCGTGCGAAGGTTCGGTCGAACTGTACGGAGTCGATCTGCGCGACATAGACCCGGCCGAGTTGTATCAACACGTCGCGTTTGTCTTCCAAGACTCGCATCTGTTGTCGGCCATGAGCATTCGCGACAACATCCGTCTCGGTCGCCCCGACGCCGACGACGTGGCGGTGCGCAGCGCAGCGGCGAAAGCCCAAATCTTGTCCACGATCGAAGCATTGCCGCGCGGCTTCGAATCGGTTGTCGGCGAAGACGCGGCGCTGTCCGGCGGTGAACGACAGCGCGTCTGCATCGCCCGGGCGATCCTGGCCGACCGTCCCATCCTGGTGCTCGACGAGGCCACCGCAAGCGCCGACCCGGAAAACGAGGCCCGCATCCAGGAGGCACTCAGTGAGGTCGCGCGTGGCCGGACGGTACTGGTGATCGCCCACCGGCTCAACACGATTCGGGGTGCCGACGCCATCGTCGTACTAGACCGCGGCCGCATCGCCGAAGCCGGTACGCACCCGGAATTGCTGGGCAACAACGGAATCTACGCACGGCTGTGGGAGCAGGAGAGGAACACCGAACTCGAGGTCGCCGAGCAACTGGAGGTTCGGCGGTGAGCATCATCATTCGGTACCTGCTCGAGTTGCTCGACGATCGTGGGCGCCGAAATCTGCGCACGATGCTGGTCGTGCAAGGCGTGCAAGGAGTTCTGCAGGGCCTGGGGTTCCTGTTTGTCGTTCCGCTGATCGCTGCGCTGATTCACCGGCCTACCCAGTGGGGTCAGCTCTGGTTCTGGACCGCGGCGATCGGCGTGACGGTCGTTGTGCACCATGCATTGCTGGCATGGAGCACGTCATTGGGCTATCTGGTCGGGACGGGCGTGCTGACCAGCTTTCACAGCCGGATCGGGAACCAACTGGCCGCCCTGCCCGTCGGCTGGTTCGGTGCCGACCGCACCGGGCCGGTCGCGCGGCTGGTCAGCAAGGATGCCGTTGACGTGGCGGATTTTCCGGCACACCTGCTGCGCCACCTGGTCGTCGGCGTGAGCGCACCTGCCACCCTGATCGTGGGTAGTTACCTGAGCGACTGGCGAATCGGGCTGGCTTTGACCGTCGGCGCCGTGTTGTGCGTACTCGCCCTGCGGATGTTCATGGGGATCGTGCACCGCAACGACGCCCAGTACGAGACCGACATCGGCGCGACCGCGTCGCGGATCGTCGAGTACGCCCGCATGCAACCGACGCTGCGCGCCTACGGCGTCCTCAACCGCCGCGAGCTCGGCACCCTCGAGGAATCCCTTACCCGCCAACAACACTCGCAGTCCCGGCTGACCATTCGCGGAGCGTGGGGTCTGATCGCCTGCTTCGGCACGATGCAGCTGGTCGTCACGATGGTCATCGCGCTGACGGTCGCCCTGACCTTGCGCGGTGAGCTGGCGCTGCCGACGATGATCGGTCTGCTGATCATCACCCTGCGAATGATCGATCCGATCTCGCAGCTGGGCGATCTCGCCGGCCATGTTCAAGTCACGGCCGACGCGATCGTCCGGGTGCGCGACCTGCTTGCCGTGCCGCCGCTGCCGGAACCGGATCGCGCGGTGATGCCGGCCGGCACCGACATTCAATTGCGAGGGGTGCGTTTCGGCTACGAGGATGGCCGAGAGGTGATTCGGGGCGTCGATGCGACCATCCCGAGTGGCAGCCTCACCGCGATCGTCGGCCCGTCCGGTGCCGGAAAGACCACGCTGCTGCGTTTGATCGGCCGCTTGTTCGATGTGGATGACGGCAGCATCTTGCTCGGCGGCAACGATTTGCGCGAAGTCGGCACCCACAACGTCGCGAGGCTGACCGCGAACGTGTTCGAGGACGCCTACCTTTTCGACGGCACCATCGCCGACAACCTGCGGATGGCCGATCCCGACGCCACGGAGAGCGAACTGCAGAGAGTCGCCGCCATCGCCCGCCTCGACGAGGTGATCGATCGTCTCCCCGACGGGTGGAACGCTCGCGTCGGTGAAGGGGGAGCGGCACTTTCCGGTGGGGAAAGGCAGCGCGTTGCGATCGCCCGCGCGCTGCGCAAGAACGCGCCCATCGTGCTGCTGGACGAAGCCACCGCCGCGCTCGACGCCGTCAACGAGGCCGCGGTGGCGGGCGCCATCCGTGAGTTGGCCCGCGACCGCACGGTTATCGTTGTGGCGCATCGCCTTTCGACGGTGCTGGACGCCGACCAGATCCTCGTTGTCGAATCCGGTCGGATCACCGCGCGCGGACGCCACGAACAGTTGGTCACCGCGGGCGGCACCTACGCCCGGTTCTGGGAAGAACGGCTACGCGCGCGCGGTTGGCATCTGCAGTCGTCCTAACCGAGTCGGAACAGGTTGAACTTGTAGACGTTGACCATGGCCGGAGACAGGCGCGAAATCAACGCCATGCCGTAACGACGTTGCCACGGCCAGGTTTTGGCGATGTCGGGCTGTGGGGTCGCCAGCGTTCTGGTGTCGAGCAACTGCAGACCCCAGCGCTCGAGGTCGCGTGGTTCGTCGCAGACCCATTGCATGCGGCCGCGCACCTGCGCCAACGATTTGTTCTTGTGCTGGTTGTCGATCATCTTCTTGCCGGCGGTGTCGAACGCGATCTGCGAACCCGGGAAGCGGTCACGGATTTGGGTGAGCGCTTGGTGCACCTCGTCGTCGCGGAGATAGATCAGGACCGCTTCGCTGAGAAAAAGGTACGGGCCGGGGGAGGCGGCCAGCACGTCGAACCAGTCGGTGTCGAGGACCGAGCCGGCGATCATGGTACGGCGGTCGCTGTCACGGAAGAACTTGCGGCGCAAGGCAATGACGTCGGGCAGATCGAGGTCGAACCAGTGCACCCGGCCATTGTCGAGTCGGTCGAACCTGGTGTTCAGCCCGGTGCCTAGTTCGACAACCGTTCCACCGGGATGTTCCTGAAGGAACCGGGCCGTCCAGCCGTCGAAGATCGATGTTCGAGACACCGAACCGGGCAGTGACCCGCCGCTGAAGCGGCTGAAGTCGTAGTCGATGGCGTCGACAAGTTCGCGGGCCCGCTTGTCGCCGAGCACCGGACGGCGGGAACCGGCGTCCCAGGCGCGGGCGTAGAGCGGAATCAACAACGTCTCCTGGACGTCGCCCAGTTCGGGCGCGGACTTACCCATCGAGTCGCCTTCCGTGAGCGCATTCAAGACTCAGGACAGGAGGCTACCGCCCAACGCATGCCCGAGGATGCTGAGCAGTCCCGCGGTGGCCCCGATCGGACCCACCGGTATCCCGGGCGCACTCAGGCTCCCACCGGCGAAGTCGTCCGGCGGGTAGAAGCTCAGGTCAAGTCCCAGCGCGTTGAGGATGGAACCGCCGGTGCCGTAGTACAAGGGGCCGTTGGCGCCAGTGACCACCTGTCCGGGGCTGAACAACCCGCCGAACGCAAAGCTGAGGCCGTCGAGGCGTTCGCCACCATCCGACCCGGCGGTGACGAACGGATCGAACGTTGGCGCCAGCGCATCGAGGTTCAGGGTCGCGCCGTTGAAGAACGCGTCGACGACATTGACGGGCGTGTCGATCAGATGGCCGAACGCGCCCGTCACGTTCCCGTTGGTGAGGTCGGCGAAGACGCTCCCCGCGCTGTTCCACAACGCCACGCCGGGGCTGACGAAGGGACCCAAAGCGCCGAGGAGCACGCCGCTCGCCGGAGAGGAAGCCAAGTTCGTCAGACCCGTCACGAACGCACTCTCCACCGGGGATCCCGTCTGGAAATCGCCGAGGCCGGCGAGCCCGTAATACAGCTGGGCATGAAAGTCATTGATGGGAACCACTTCTGGGGGATCGACGCTACCATTGGTCGCCTGGGTGACACCACCGAGCGTGCGTTGCACGACCGCCCACGCGACGTCGGGGGGCGCCCCGACCAGGAACACCGACTGTGCCGCGTTCTGCAGGTTGCCGACGAACGCCGCCGGATTCGTCACGAGTTGGCTCAGTCCGGTCGAGGCACCACCAGCGAGGGTGCGCAAACTTGCCGGGATGGCCGCCAACGACTGCTGGGCATTAGCGGCTGTGGTGTTGACGATGTCGACGGCCTGAGCGTTGGCGGCCTCGGCGCTCAGGTAGGCCCCGGCGCTGGAGTTCAGCAGGTTGACGAACTGCGAATGAAACGCCTGAGCTTGGCCATTGAGTGTCTGAAACTCTCGGCCGAAGTTTGCGAACAGGGAGGCGATCGCGACGGACACCTCGTCTTGGGCGGCGGCCGCTATCGCCGTCGTGGGGCCCGATACGGCGGCGGAGGCGTCGGCCAGCGAAGCGCCAATGGCTGCCAACTTAGTCGCCGCGCCCTGCACCAACTCCGTTGTGGCGATCACGAACGACACTTCGACCCCTCCGCCCTCGTCAGATCTTCTTGCGATTGATTCGCATGTATCTAACTTGGGTGCGCGGCGGCCGATAGTCAATGAAGAATTGCGAACCGGTTCCGTGCGCTTTTCCGCCAGACACGGCCCGGATCAGGGCAGCTGGCCGCCCAATGCCTGCCCCAGGATGCTGAGCAGACCCGCGGTGGCGCCGATCGGACCGACCGGTATCGCCGGAATTTCGATACTGCCGCCCGCGAAGTCGTCCGGCGGGAAGAAGCTCAGGTCCATCCCCAGGGCGTTGAAGGCGGACCCGCCCACGCCGTAGTACATCTCGCCGCTGGCGCCGTCGACCACCTGGCCCGGGCTGAACAACCCACCGAACGCGAAGCTCAGGCCGGTCAGTTGCTCGGCTCCGCCGGAGCCTTCGACAACGAACGGGTTGAAGACGGGCGCCAGCGCATCGATGTTGAGGGTGGCGCCGTTGAAGAATGCGTCGACGACGTTGGCGGGCGTGTTGATCAGGTGGCTTAGAGCACCCGTCACATTGCCGCCGGTGATGTCGGCGAAGGCGCTCCCTGCGCTGTTCCACAGCGCCACGGCGGGGCTGATGACGGGACCCACCGCGCCGAGCAGCACCCCGCTGAACGGCGACGATGCGAAATTCAGAATGGTCGAGAGCAACAGGCCGTCGGGACCGGTCGGGATGTAGCCGTCGCCGAGCAGGCCGGTGTACACCTCGCCGTGCGCGTCGTTGACCGGTACCACCGTCGGATCGGGAGGTACGGCGAGCGGGTTGGTCGCGGTCGTGACACCGCCCAGTGTGTGCCGTATTACCGCCGCCGTGACATCCTCCGGCGCTCCGACCAGGAACACGGACTGTGCCGCCGTCTGCAGGTTGCCGAAGAACGCCGCGGGGTTCGTCGCAAGTTGGGTGAACCCGGTGGAGACGCCGTTGACCAGGGTGCCCAGGGCCGCCCGGGAGGCGGTGAAGACCGTTTGGGCGTTTTCGGCCGTGTTGGCGAGCAGCGTCCGGTGCGCGTCGACTTCGGCGCCCAGGTACGCCCCGGCGCTCGCGTTCAGCACGTTGACGAACTGTGTGTGAAATGACTGCGCCTGTGCGCTGGCACTTTGAAATTCCCGGCCGAAGTTGCCGAAAAGTGAAGCGATCGCGACGGATATCTCGTCTTGAGCGGCGGCCGCGATCCCGGTCGTGGGGCTTGAAATGTTGGCCGTGGCGTCGGCCAGCAACGAACGAATGCCTGCTAGATCCTGGGCCGCACCGTGCAACAGCGGTGGTGCTGCGCTGACGAACGACATATCCACCGCTCTTCGTTTCTGTGCTTATCGGAGGCTTCCGGTCAAGCTCGGTGCAAGTGACATTATAGCGACCGGTGTTGCACATCGTTTGCAGGTAGTAACTTGCATACGTAGCTGCTCTTTGTCAACCACTGGGGATGCGTCAGGCTGGCATGGCGTGCTGAGGGTCAGCCCACGATCGGAGGGGTGGAGGGATGGTGTTCGCAGCGACTGGGACACCCAGGTCTGGGACCGAACCTGGTCACGCCGAGCTGATCAATTCGTCCACCGCCGATCGACGCGCCAACGAAGTGATTGCGCAGTGGGTCGCGCGGCGCCCGCACGCCGTCGCGCTCCGAATGGTCGACGCGAGCGGAACGGATGTCTGGACGTACCGCAGGCTATGGGACCGGGTCTGCCAGATCCGCGACGGCGCCTTCGCCGACCTGCCCGTCGGCTCGCGAGTCGTCATGGCCCAGGCCGGCGATGCCGATTACGTGGCCGGGTTCGTCGCCGCACTGGAGGCCGGGCTCGTCCCGGTTCCGCTCTATCTGCCTGCCGCCGATGCGCCAGAGCGGTTTCTGCAACGGGCGCAACACATTTTGCGCGACTGTGCCCCGGCGGCGGTGTACACCAGTGCCGACCTCGTCGAGGCGCTCGGCCGCGATTCCCTGTTGGACGGGCTGGTGCTGCGAACCCCGGACTCGACGGCAGGCGCCGAGCGGCCACCCGCGTTGACCGACGCCCCACAGATCGCGTTCCTGCAGTACTCGTCGGGTTCGACGGGAGAGCCGAAGGGGATCATCAACACTCACGAATCGATGCTGCATCAGCTCGCCATCGCGACGGCGCTGTGGAACCGACCCGACGACATCCACACGGTCAGCTGGCTGCCCCTGTACCACGACTTGGGCATTTTCTGGGGGACACTGCTCGCGCTGGGCACCGGCGGCAGTGCGACCCTGATCCCGCCAACCGAGTTCGTGCGCAACCCGCGCATCTGGCTGGAAACCGTCGACCGGGTCCGCGGAAACTGGATCGCCGGACCGGATTTCGGTTATCGACTGTGCATCGACGCGTTCGACGACGCGGCGCTCGAAACCCTCGACTTGTCCTGTCTGAGGCTGGCGGTCAGCGGTGCGGAGCCCGTCCGTCCCTCCACGTTGCGTGGCTTCGTCGAGAAGTTTCGCGCGGCTGGTCTGAGCGATGACGTCATGGCACCGCAATACGGGCTCGCCGAAGCCGGCTTGGCCGTGTCCGGAACGCGGAACCCGCGCCGCTGGGTGCAATCGAACTTCGATGCCGAACAACTCAACCGCGGGCGCGCGATCGAGATTGATCTGCCCGCGCCGGGTCAGCGCACGCGCACGCTGGTGAGTTGCGGCAACAGCACATTCGGTTGGGATGTGCGCATCGTCGATCCGGAACGCCGAATCGTTGTGCCCGACGGGCATGTTGGCGAAATCTGGGTCGGCGGTACGGGGTTGCCACGGGGATACTGGCACCGGCCACGGGAGACGGCCGAAACATTCGGCGCCACAACGGCAGCCGGGACGGGACCTTACCTGCGGACCGGCGACGCGGGGTTCCGGAGCAATGGCGAGCTGTACATCTGCGGACGCTATCGCGACCTGATCATCGTCGGAGGCGGCAACTACTTCCCGAACGACATCGAGTCGACCGTCGAAGAGGCGCGCTTCGGGGTCGACAGCGGTGGAGCGTGCGCCGTGCAGCCCGACGGATGCGACGAATGGTGGCTGGTGTTGGAGGCTCCCGAAGCGTTAGCCGAGAACGCTGCCCGCGAAGATCTCGCCGACATCAGTCGGGTGCTGAGGCGCAGAATTCTCGCTGCGCATCACATCGCGCCGGAACGCATCGTGTGGCTGCGCCCCCGGGTGCTGCCCAGGACGACGTCCGGAAAAATTCGGCGACGCAAGACACTCGAGCTGCTCAACGCCGGCGCATTCGATGTGCTCCACGAGGTGTCCATTCGGCCGGACCCGTCCGAAACCGACCGACCGCCGGCCGAGTTGGCCGGATACGTTGCGAGCCTGCTCGGTGTGCACGTGCACGAACTCGGCAGTGGCACCGACCTCACCGAACTGGGGTTGACCTCCATGATGACCGCGCAGGTGGTCGAATGGGCAGCGACCGGGGGACGACAGCTGGACTTCGCGGCCTTGTATGCCGAACCGACACTGCGTAGTTGGCAGCGGCTCTTCGACACCGCCCCCGCCTTTTCGCCGCAGCACACCATCGCCGCCGGATCCGACATACCGACGACAGCGCTGCAACGTGCGTACTGGATCGGCCGCGGTGCGGAACAACCACTGGGTGGCGTGGGCTGCCAGACCTATTTCGAACTCACCGGCGCCACCATCGACCCGTACCGGCTCGATACCGCCCTGGGCGCGCTGGCGCGGCGACACCCAATGCTGCGCAGCATGTTTCCCGATGCGACGCGAGCCCGTGTCGCGCCGGAGAACATACATGCACCCCTGCAGGTCCACGATCTGACGGCGGCTACCGATGCCGCCCGGCGCCGACGCCTCGACGAGGTGCGGAACAGGTTGCGCACGCACCGGTTCGGCATCGAGAGTGGAGACACCTGGCGGGTCGAACTGACCTTGCTGCCCGACGGCTGCATCCTGCATTTCGCGTTTGATCTCATCATCGCCGACCTGACCAGCCTCGGCATCTTCCTGCGGGACCTGGCGACGTTGTATCGGGGCGAGGACCTGAGTGCCTTATCCGCGACCGTTCCCGCCCCCGCCCCCGAGCCGGCACTGTCGCCGAGCGACGCCGTCGAACGACTACCCGAAGGTCCACAACTGCCCCGGGCCGAGGAACGCGAAATCGCGTTCCGCCGTCGGCAACATCGGTTTGGTCCCAAGGTGACAACCGGCCTCGACGACGGGTGCCGGGCGCACGGAGTCACTCGGGCCGCGGTGTTCCTGGCCGCGTACGCCCTGGTGCTCCGGCATTGGAGCAGTACCGACGACTTCCTGATCAACGTCACGACCTTCGGTCGTCCGCCTGGTGTAGCCGATGTGATCGGAGACTTCACCAAGACGCATCTCTATCGGGCCGGTGCCGACGAGTTGACCGGTTTCGCGGACCAGGTACGCATCGCGCAGCGGGGTTTGCGCGCCGCACTGACCGCACCCGAATCCACCGAACTGCTGGCGGCGCAGCTGAAGTGCGGTACCGGTCATAGCGGAATCGCGCCGGTCGTCTTTACCTACGCGGCCGATACGACCGTCCTGCCACAACGTGACGCGGACACGCTCGGCTGCGTCGGCGAAATGTGTTCAATGACCCCGCAGGTGATCATCGACAACCAGGTGGGCGCCTACGGTGACGAGCTGATCGTGTCGTGGGACTACCGTGCGGGCTGCTTTCCGCCCGGTGTCGTCGAGGACATGTTCGGTACCTACGTCAGGCTGCTGGAGGGCTTGGCTGCCCACGACTGGTCTGCACCCCCGGAAATCGACCTGCCGCCGCATTCGCGCCTGGTCCGCCAACAACGCAACGCCACCACCGCTCCCAGACCGACGGGGTTGCTCTACGACGCGTTCCGGGAACAGGCGCGGCTCAATCCCACTCGGGTCGCGTTGCGCTGGGGGGCCGGCGAAGTCGACGTCGACAGCTACGGCGACCCGATTGCGGGTGCGCATGCCCAGTTGTCGTACGGTGCGCTCGACGAATACGCGCGCAGCGTCGCGGCGGCGCTGGCCAACCGGCATGCCCCGGGCTCGATCATCGGCATCCAGCTGCCCAAGGGGCCGGCCCAGATCGTCGCCGTGCTCGGGGTATTGATGGCCGGGTGCTGCTATCTGCCGGTCGGCCTGGACCAGCCGGCCGACCGCCTCGCGCGCATTTGCTCCAGGTCTGGAATGTCGGGGCTGATCCGGTCAAAGCACACGGAAATCGGTGTCGTTGACGGCCCGGAGCTGCACGACATCGAATCGTTGATCCGGTGCGCTCCGGCGGAACCGATTCGAGCGCGCCCGGACGAGACCGCCTACGTGATCTATACGTCGGGCTCCACCGGAGAACCGAAGGGCGTGCTGGTTTCTCATGCGTCGGCGTTGAACACCATCGCGGACGTGAACCGCCGCAACAAGATTGGTGGCAGGGATACGCTGCTGGCGCTGTCGGCGTTGGACTTCGACCTCAGTGTCTACGATATCTTCGGCCCGCTCGGTTGCGGCGCCAGCGTCGTGTGCATATCGGAGCAGTCGCGCCGCGACGCATTCCGCTGGAACGCCCTGATCAACGAATACGCCGTCAGCGTATGGAATTCGGTGCCGGCGTTGATGGACATGTTGTTGATCGCCGCGGGGGAGAGGGCCAACGCGCTGCCGAGTTTGCGCACGGTGTTCCTGTCCGGCGACTGGATCCCGCTGGACATGCCGAGGCGGTTACGCCATGCGGCGCCAGGCGCGCGCCTGGTCGCGATGGGTGGCGCCACCGAGGCCGCGATTTGGTCGAACGAGTTCGTGGTGATCGACGTCGCTCCCGAATGGGTGTCGATTCCCTACGGATATCCGTTGTCCAACCAAGCGTTTCGGGTTGTGGATGAGCTGGGTCGCGATCGACCCGACTATGTGCCGGGCGAACTCTGGATCGGCGGCGCGGGTGTCGCCCGCGGGTATCACAACGCCCCGGACCTGACCGACGAGCGATTCGTGGTCGACGAGACGGGCGAGCGCTGGTACCGCACCGGCGATCTCGGTTGTTACTGGCACGATGGAACCCTGCAATTCCTGGGTCGGCTCGATTCGCAGGTCAAGATCGGTGGTCACCGCATCGAGTGCGGTGAGATCGAGCACGTGCTGCGCGGCCATCCCCGGGTACTGGCCGCGACGGTGGTGCCGATTCACGCAAACACGGCACTGGGGGCGGTGGTCGTCGTTCGCGATATCGTTGAAGAATCCTCCGACGCCGCCGACGAGTTGCGGGCCTATCTCGCAGATCGGCTGCCGCAGTACATGATCCCAAAATCGTGGGTCTGCCGCGGCGAACTGCCGCTTACCGCGAACGGGAAGGTCGATCGGCGCTGGGCCGCCATGGAGGTGGAGACCTTCGCGCGCGCGGCGGCGGGCGGGCATGACGCCACCGGACTGAGCGCGGTGGAACAACTCGTCGCCGACGTCTGGTCCGAGGTGCTCGGCACCCCGATCACGCGACGGGAAGACAACTTCTTCGCCCACGGCGGTGACAGCTTGCGCGCGACGGCGGTGGTAGCAGAGCTCAAACGCAGGGGAGTGCGCGGTGCGGCGGTCGGTCAACTGCTCAAGCAGCAAACGCTGGGTGAGTTCAGCTCTTCCTGCATAGTCGGTCGACTTCCGTCTGATCCGGCCCCTTGCAGCGTCGACCCCGTTCGGCCTGAGGCGGGCTTCCCCCTGACGCGTCTCCAGCAAGCCTACGTGCTGGGCAGCGCTGGGTTGAACGGAAGTGTTCGTGCACCAACCCATTTCGCCATCGTTCTGGCGGCGAACGCCCCCGAGGCCAGCATCGACATCGATCGCTTCGCGGCCGTGGTCGGGCGATGTGTCGACGAGTTCGCCATGCTGCGTTGTGCCTTGGCGTCCGACACCGACCAGCGCGTGCATTCCGCTGCCGCCAACGTGGCGGTACACGCCGTCGACGCCGCCGACCCGGACGGCTTGATGCAGCGCATGGCAAGCGCGGCGTTCGACCCGCGGGCCGTTCCCGCCATCCAGTGCTTCGCCCCGTCCGGCCCGTCACGATATGTCGGACTGCTGATCAACTATCTGAGCCTCGACGCCCGCAGCCTCGCCACCGTCATCGCGACGATTGTCGCCGACTACCAGCAGGCCCCCCGACCGTGCCAAGTCGATCCCACCGCAGACGTTTTCGTTCGGTTCGTCACCGAAAGTACGGAAAATCAAGACTCCGGCCAGATTTCCAGCCTCGATGTCAGTGCGCCGCCGGCGCTGCCGCTGCGCGCCCAACGCCCCGACGGTAGAGACCGAGTCGGTTTCGCCCGATCGAGTTTCACGCTGGACCCCCACGCGTATGCCGACCTGCGGGACCGCGCAGCGAAGCTACGTGTCACCCCCACCGCGCTGATCTTCGAGGCATTCACCGACGCGCTGCACGCCATGGGCGCGGGCGAGCGGTTTGCCGTCGTCGTACCCACATCGCACCGGCCGGAGTATGCCCGCGCCGACCGTGAGGTGTTGGGCAATTTCACCCGACTGGCGTTGTGCGACATCGACTACAGCGTCGCCCGGCCGGGTTCGCCGGCCGCCGTCACCGCAGCGCAAGAGCAACTGTGGGGTGCGGTCGGCGGCGACACCGATGCCACCGGGCAGCTTGCCGCGCTGCGGGCGGCCGGTTCCGCCGAGTACCCGGTCGTGTTCACCAGCACGCTGGGTCTCGTCCCGTCGGGAGCTGCTGGCTTGTCGAGCATCCGGACGCTGACCCAGACCCCGGGCGTCATGCTGGATTGTCAGGTCGAGGACGACACGGGTGGCGCCAGGATCAGCTGGGACACCGCCATCGGCATCGTTGCCGACGAACCACTGGCCGCCGCGTTCGCGCACTTTGAGCGCGCGGTCCGCCGGTACGCGGGACAGGGCAACCAGCCGATAGGCCCGGTCGGGGTGGTCGCGCCAGTCGCGCAAACCGGCGAGTGGGCCAGCGCGGTGATTGCCGCGGCGGCCAGTTTCTGCGCTGCCGAGCGGATCCGCCCCGAATATGCGGAGCTGGTGCGACTTTGGCGGCAGCTGCCGAATACTTCTGCAGTAGATGCGGTAGAGCCCGTTACGGCTCGGGCGGCACGGAGGTTGGCCGACATCGTCACCGGCGCGGCCTCGCCGCAGACGCTGATCGGCGACCCGCAGCTCTCGCCCGAGGCGATGCTGCTCGCCGACGAGCGGCTGCACTGGGCGCTCGACGACCTCAGCGAACGGATCTTCGGACATTCGCGGCAGCTCGGCCGACGGCTTCGCCTCATCGAAATCGGGTCTCGGACCGGACTGATCACCGAGCGGCTCACCGACCTGGTCGGCGCGGTCGTCGACGAGTACTTGTGCTTCGAGCCGAACCCGGTGCTGGCCGAGATTGCTGCCGGACGACATCTCACCACCGGCACCGCCGCTATCAGGCAGCTCACGTCACCGGAGCAGATCGCCGCCACCGCGGTCGATGTGGTGATCTGCTGTGGCTCGCTGCATCAGCTTCCCGACGCGGGGTCGGTGTTCGGTGCGCTCACCGTGGCCGACGGCGGCTGGCTCTGGGTGGCCGAGGTCTGCGAGGTCACCTCGGCGACGTTGGCCAGCGCTGCCGTACTCAACCCGGCTTTGGTATCGGCGAATTCATTGCCCACGGCGGACCGGTGGTGGCGGTTCATCGCGGATCAGCGTTGGCAACCGGCGCAGATGACTCAGGATGGCCCCGGCGTGACCATCATCGCCTACCGGCAACCGCGGTCCGCGCGACCGAAAACGACGCCGCGCGCCGATACGGCGCCGCCACTGACCGCCCCGGAGTCGACGCCCGCGGCCGATCCCTCGGTGCTCGCCACGATCGCCGAGATTTGGCAACGGCATCTGATTGACCGGACACCCACCGCGACCGACGACTTCTTCCTGCTCGGCGGCGACAGCATCGTGGCGACCCGGGTCTACTCCGATCTGCGCGCCGCCGGCTTCGGGCAGTTGGCCCTCGTCGACCTGTTCAACTACCCGGTGCTGGGCGAACTCGCCGCGCATGCCGGTGCACCCACGGCGCAACTGCCCTCGGAGCCCCCGGAGCCCGCGCAGGCAGGCCGACCGAGTGGCAGCACCGAGTTTCCGCTCACCACGGTCCAGCAGGCGTATCTGGCGGGGCGGGTCGACGGCTTCCTGCTCAGCGGCGTTGCGGCACACTGCTATTTCGAGTTCGAGGCTACGGATTTCGACCGGTCGAGGTTCGAGACGGCCGCACGGCAGCTCGTCGAACACCACCCCGGATTGCGCACCACGGTGACGACCACTGCGAACGACACCCGGCCGGCGCGCTTCCACGCCGTCGTGCACCCCGCACCGCTCGAGCCCGTCGTGCACGAATACGAAGACGTGCGCGCCCGAATGCGCGATCAGGTCATCGATGTCACCACGCGGCCCGGAATCGACTTCGGGATCCAGGTCGAAGACGGCCGCACCATCGTCGGGATCAGCATGGACAACATCATGCTGGACGGGACCAGCATGATGATCGCCCTTGCCCACCTCGAACATCTCTATCGAGGTGGCAGCATCGATGACTTGCCGTCATTGCAGACAACTTTCGCCGACTACGTGAACAACCATCCGGAAATGTGGCCGGACACCGACGAATCGGCGCTGCCTCAGTTGGCGGCCAGCCGCGACTACTGGCGTACCCGCCTGTCGTCGTTGCCGCCCGCGCCGGAGCTGGTGTCACTGCAGGAAATCCTCGATATCGACACTCCGGTGTTCGAACGGGTGGAAGCGGTTGTCGCCAAGGCCGACTGGGAACGGATCACCCGGACCTGCCGGAACGAGCGAGTCACCCCATCCGCGTTCCTGCTGGCCAACTATGCGCGAGCGCTGGCACAGTGGGCCGGAGCATCCCACTTCTGCGTGAACGTCACCCTGTTCGACCGGGACCCCGGCGTGCCCGGGATCGACGACGTCATCGGCGATTTCACCTCGCTGCTGCTGCTGGAGTGCCATGTCGACGCGACCGCGTCGATCTGGGAGCAGGCCCGTCGGGTGCAGCGCCAGCTACTCACCGACCTGCCCCATCGCTCTTCGGACGCGGTATGGCTGCAACGTGAACTCCTGCGCCACCACGGCCGACCGGCGAACGCGGTGTACCCGGTGGTTTTCACCAGTGGACTCGGACTGGTCGATAACTCCCGCCGGCCGTCGTTCGATCTCGGCGCGCTCGTGTACGGCATCTCGCAAACGCCGCAGACGCTGCTGGACTTCCAGATGTGGGAGCGTGACGGATCGCTGTCGCTGTCGTGGGACTTTGTCACGCAGGCGATTTCACCGGAGATCGCCCGGCGGAATCTCGACGAGATGGTCGGCGCAATGATTGCGGCGGTGTCGGAGCAGGCCGCAATTGACGACGAGCTCGTCCAGCGAATCATGGCGATCTGCGCCGAAGCCCTCGGTCTGCCGCGGGTGGCGAAGTCCGACAACTTCTTTCAACTTGGCGGCGACTCGGTGTCCGCGACCAGCGTGGTGGAGAGGTTACACCGCGAAGTGTCGGACACGGCGGCCTTGCGACTGCTGTTCGAGAACCCGGTGATCGGGGACTTCAGCGAAAAGCTGGCACAGCTCAGCGTCGCCGACAGTGCGGATTTTGAAGAGGGCGTGTTGTGAGCGCCGTGACGCTGATCGACCAGGTGCGCCGCCTGGGCGTGCAACTCTGGGTCGACGGTGAGAACCTGCGCTTTCGGGCTCCGCAGGGCGTCTTGGGTCCCGATCTCAAGGCGGCGCTGTCGGCAGCCAAAGCGGACGTCATCGCGGAGTTGGCCCGCGAAACCGAAGTGCTGCGGGCGCCGGAGGATAGGTTCGAGCCGTTTCCGCTCACCGACGTACAGGCGGCGTATTCGGTGGGACGCACGTCGGCGTTTCGCTGGGGTGGCGTTGGTTGTCACGGATACGCCGAGTTCGCCGTCGACCACAGGGTGGCGAGGCCGTCCGCCGCCCAGTATCGCTCGGCGTGGTCCAAGGTCGTCGATGCGCATGACATGTTGCGTTGTGTCGTGGACCCCGATGGCTACCAGATCATTCGCCCCGACCTCGACGATCGCCTGTCGGTTCTCGAAAACCCCGACCGCAAACAGATTTCGCGCGACCGAGCCCGGATCGCGGGCGAGCTGAAAAATCGCGTCTACCCGCTGGGCGAAGGCCCAATGTATGACATCGTGGTGACCATCGGTCCGGACGACGCCGTGGTACACGTGTCGGTTGACCTGCTGATCGCCGATTTCGTCAGCATCTTCATCGTGATGACCGATTTCGGGCAGGCGCTGTTGGACCCGGAATATGTGCCTCCGGCACCGGAATTCAGCTTTCGCGAGTACCTGCTCAACCTCACTCGCCACCGCAACTCGGTGGCCGGTTCCCGGCGCCGGCAACGCGACCTGGACTACTGGCGGGCTCGGCTCGAGGAGTTGCCGCCCCCGATATCGTTGCCGCTGCTGCCTGAGGGTCGGGGGCGCGACGCCGGCTCGGCGGACGTCGCACCGACCTTCTCGCGGAGGTCGATGCGGCTGGCGGCCAGCCGATTTACGGCCTTCGGCGACTACGCGACCGAGCGCGGCGCCACCGCCAGTGTGGCGATCGCGACGGCATTCAGTTGCGTCCTGGGCCGCTACGGTGACCGCGATCATTTTCTGTTGACACTGACGACGATGGCCCGGCATCCGTTCACCCCGGATGTCGGTCGACTGGTCGGGGACTTCACCGGGACCAGCGTGCTGGAAGTAGACGTACGCGGCCAGCGCCCGTTCGCCGAACTCCTGGGCGGGATCGGCCGGCGACTCTTCGAGGACATGGACCATGCCGGCGTCGACGGCATCGAGGTGGCCCGCATGCTGGCGCAAACCGCCGAAAACCGTGACGAACACTCACCGGTGGTCCTGACGTCGACGCTCGGGTTCGACGTCCAGAGCGCACCCTTCCTGCGTCCGATACCGGGACGGGGACTGAGCCAAACCCCGCAGGTGCTGTTGGACTGCCAAGTGTTCGAGATCGACGGTGTCTGCGAGATCAACTGGGACACCCGGGACGGGGCGATCAGCGACGAGGTCCTCGACCGCGCTTTCGCCGACTTCCGCGACGCCCTAGAGAAGCTCAGCTCCGACCCGCTGGCATGGGACCAACCGCTACTTGCCGTGTCGGCTCCACAACGCACCCCGGTACCGCTCGGTGGCCACGGCGCTTTGATCCATTCCGGGTTCTTGCAACAAGCCGCGCGGACGCCGGATGCGGTGGCGATCCGGCACGGTGAGCGGTCGACAACTTACGGTGAGCTGCTCGCCGCCGCCCATGCGGTCGCCGCCGAATTGTCCGCCGCCGGTGCCGGTATTGGCGGCTACGTCGGAATTCGCCTGCCAGCGGGACCAAGTCAGGTCGCGGCGATCCTGGGCACCGCCCTCACTGGTGCGGCGTACGTGCCGCTCGATGTGGCGTGGCCGGACCACCGGGTCGCGCTGATCACCCAGCAGTGTTCGTTATCCGCCATGTGCGAGCCCGGTGGACGGGTCGATGAACTGCTCGCCGACCCGGCGACCTGGCTACCGCGCACCACCGCGGTTGCGGCGACGCCGGCGACGTCGCTCTTGCCGGACAGCACCGCCTATGTGATCTTCACGTCAGGCTCTACCGGAACGCCCAAGGGCGTCATGGTAAGTCACCGAGCCGCCTGGAACACCATCGACGACGTCAACGATCGGCTGGATATCCAGGCAACCGACTCCGTGCTCGCCGTCTCGCAGCACACGTTCGATCTGTCGGTGTACAACATCTTCGGGCTGCTGGCCGCCGGCGGCGCCATCGTGTTCGCGGCGGGAGCGGCCCGCAACGACCCGCAGGCCTGGGCCGACGCCATCGCTAAACATCGCGTGACGGTGTGGAATTCCGTGCCCGCACAGATGCAACTACTACTCGACCACCTGGGCGATCGCGCGATGCTGCCAAGTCTGCGGCGAATCATGCTGTCGGGCGACTGGATTCCGGTGTCCCAGCCCAAACAGATCGCCTCGCTGGCGCCGGAGGCCGCCATGCTGAGTCTCGGCGGCGCGACCGAAGCCGCCATCTGGTCGATCTGCTATCCGCTAGAGGCACGCCGATACGGGCGCAGCGTCCCGTACGGGACCGCGATGCGCAACCAAAGCGTGCACGTTCTCACCCACCGCGGCGAGCCCGCGGCGCCCTGGCAGATCGGTGAAATACACATCGGCGGAGTGGGTCTCGCGCAGGGATATCTCGGTGACCCCGATCGCACCGCCGCCGCGTTCATCGAGCATCCGGTCAGCGGCGAGCGGCTGTACCGCACGGGCGATTTCGGTCGATACACCGACGATGGCGTGATCGAGTTGCTCGGGCGGCGTGACAATCAGGTCAAGATCCGCGGTCACCGCATCGAACTGGCCGAAGTGGATTCGGCACTGTGCCGGATCCCCGGGGTGCGGACCGCGATGAGTGCCGCCATCGGGCAGGCGCCGCACGACCGGATCATCGCGGCAGCGGTGGTCCCGGGCACCGCGGACGACCGCGAGAGATCCGAACGCCGTTGCAGCGCGAAAGCGGTCCGCCACAGCCTCGACAAAGCGCATCAGCACCAGACCGCGGACCTCGACGGCGAAAAGCTGCTCCGCTTCGCCGCGGCCGCTCGCACGGTTGCGCTGCAGAGCATGTGCGCGGCATTGGGTACGGTTGCACGCCCCGGTGAACCGATCACCGTCGACGAGCTAGCCCAACGCCTCTCGCTGCCCGACCGACTCAGCCGACTGCTGCGCCGCTGGCTCGATGCGCTCGACGACGCGGGCATGGTCACGATGAGGCCGGGTTCCAGGCTGGAACTGCCCGACCTACAAGAACTTTCGGACTGCGCCGCCCAGTGGCAGCGGGTGCGCGAACTCGGTGCCGCCGTCGACTACGGCGACGACCTGTTGGCCTATGTGGGTGAGTGCATCGAGAACCTACCCGGCTTGCTCGCCGGTACCGTCGACCCGCTCGGGCTGCTGTTTCGAGAGGGAACGGTCGGCACCGCGACCGCCGCCTACCGCGACAACCTGATCAGCCAATACACCAACCGACTGGTCGTGTCCGGCGTAGCCGCTCGCGCGAGCCGGGCCACGGCGGCACGACCCCTGCGGGTGTTGGAGGTCGGCGCCGGTGTGGGCGGCACCAGTGCGGACCTGGTCACCGCGCTCGCGCCCTACCACGTGCGGTACACGTTCACCGACGTGTCGAACTTCTTCCTGCTCCGGGCCAGCCAGACGTTCGCCGACCACGACTTCATCGACTACCGGATGTTCGACATCAATCGTTCCCCCGCGGAGCAAGGCTTCTCGCCGCAATCCTTCGACGTCATCGTCTGCGCCAACGTGTTGCACAATGCGGTCAACATCGACGACACGCTCGTCATGCTGGACCGACTGCTAACGCCCGGCGGATCACTCGTCTTCATCGACGCCACCGGCGTCAACCACCCACTGATGATTTCGATGGAATTCAAAGAGGGCCTGCACGGGTTCACCGATGCGCGCGCCGGGACGAATGCGGCGTTTCTTTCCTACCCGCAATGGGTTACAGCCCTGCAGCGTTCGCCGTTCGGTGAGGTGTGCAGCTTTCCGCCGGCCGAGCACCCGCTGGGTTGGCTCGGCCAGCACGTGTTCTGGTGCGACTCCGCCTCGACCGCGCACTCGTTGCGGTCCACCGAGATGATCGAACGTGCGGGGCAGCTCTTGCCGAGTTACATGATTCCGCAACATCTCATCTGCCTGCCCACCTTGCCACTGACGGCCAACGGCAAGGTCGATCGGGCGGCGGTGACGGCCGAACTCGAAGCGCTGCGAGCCGCGGCTCGACTCGACAGCGCCGGCGGTACCGGTCCGGATGGAGTCGCGTGTCAGCACTTGGACGGCGTGCAATCCCGCATCGCCGACATCTGGGCGTCGGTGCTCGGGCTGCCGTCCAGCGAATCCTTCTCACCCGCATCAGACTTCTTCGCCCTCGGCGGCGACTCGCTACTCATGGCGCAGGCGATTGGGCGGATCCGCCGCGAAATTCCCGAGGCCTCCGGCCTGGCCTGGGATGATCTGCTGCGCGCAATGGTCTCCAACCCCAGCCTGGGCGCGGCCGCCGAGGCAGTGCGCGGCGGCACGGAGGTCCGGCCGGCTGGGTCTGGCCACGAAGGAATCGGCTCGCCGCTGGTGTACCTCGGTGCGGGCCAAGGCTTTACCCCGGGCACCGAGATCGCGGTGTGCGTGCACGACGGAAGCGGGGGATTGGCCCCGTATGCGCAATTGGTGCCGCAGCTGCTTGCCATGGGTGAGCAAGTGCCCGACCTGTATGGGCTGCAGAGGATTCCGGGCGACGGCTACGCGGAGATCGAACCCGCGCAGCTGTTCACCACACTGGCCGCGCGCTACAGCGCGCCGATTGTGGCCTTGGCGCCCACCAAGGTTCATCTGTTCGGCTATTGCATGGGTGGGCTGCTGGCAGCCGAGATCGCAAAGTGTCTGGAAGAGTCCGGAATTGACATCGGCACGGTGACCGTGGCCAGCTCGTACCGGGTCCCGATGGACGTCGAAGACGACGACATCCTCGACTACTGCTTCGCCCAAATCCTGCAGGTGCCACCGGAAGCGCTCGGCCTGCAGGTTGACGGCGACGCCATCCGCGGCGCCTTCACGCGCGCCAGGGCCCGGTACGCCGACGTGATACCGGCCGGCGCGCTGCGCAGCGAGGCCGAACCGGTGCTCGCGGAGTGCCTTGAGCGCAGCGCGAAACCCGGGGAGCCACGCCTACGGCTGCTGGCCGAATCGGGCGTCTTGGGCGAGTCCTGGGATGTCGAGACCCTGACAGAACTGCGGTCGATCTTCGTACACAGCCTGCGGGCGGTGGTGCATGGCGGGGCCGAGCCGTTCCTGGGTGACATTCACTTCCTCAGACAACGAGGTGACATCCATTTCCTGCCAACGCTGCAGGAAGACATGACCGCATTCTGGTCCGACTACTGCCTGGGCAAGTTGACGGTCAGCACCATCGACGGCAACCATTTCGATTGTTTGGCCGGCGAAAACGCGGAAGCCGTCGCCAAACTTCTCGTGGACTCTTGGGTCAGCGGCCCGTGACCGGCGTGCTACTGCTCGGCGGTACCGGGGCGGTCGGACGGGGCTGCTTCGACGTCCTGACGCGGCTGGGCGGCATACATTTCGTGCTTGCCGGCCGCGACGAGGCAAGGCTTCGCGCGGTAGCCTCTGGCGTCGACGTCGAGATCGCGCGCATCGACGTCACCGATGCGGCCGCCGTGGCCGCCGCGGCGACGCACTGCGACGTCGTCATCAACTGCGCCGGACCGTCAACACGGTTCAGCGCACAGGTCGCCGAAGTCGCCATCGCCGCGGGGGTGCCCTACGTCGACCCAGGGGGTGACCACGCGCTCATAGACCGGCTCACGGCGTACGGCACGGGCGTTCCCGTCGTGCTGCAGGCGGGTGTGCAGCCCGGGCTTTCCGGACTGCTGCTGCGGCTGCTCGCACTGCACCGAGCCGGCGCGATCGACGATGTCACCGCGTGGTGCGGCGGACTACAAGAACTGACATCGGCCTCGGTGCTCGAATACCTCGCCAGCCTGCACGACACCCAAAGCCATTCCGGTGCTGTGTTGCGGGACGGCGTGATTCGGCGGGCCACTCCCGACGACTGCGTGCCGGCGCCCGCGCCACATTTCTCGCAATCCGCCACCGCGCGCCCCCATCTCGACACCGAAACCGTCGCGGTGGCGGCACATCTCGGCATTGACAGTGTCTGCTGGATGAACGTTTTCGACGGCGCCCACACCACCCGGGCCATGCAGCGGCTGGCGATCGATGACGAACGATCGCACGACCTGGAAGCGGTACGGTCGGCGGCCAAACTGGACCTGTTTGGTCGCGAACCCTATTTCGCGATCGTCGCGCGCGCTCACGACAGCCTGGGCTCGACGACCGCCGCGTTCAGCTGTCCGGACAGCTACCGCGCCACCGGGGCCGTGGCGGCCTTTGCGGCCATGCAGGTCGCGAACATGCCGGCCGGGGTCCACCCGTTCTGGAGCATCGACGAACCGTCCCGGGCGCTCGAGTTCGTGACCGACGCGATACCCCAAGCGACGCTGTCGTGTTGCCGCGATTCGGCACTGCCGATCGAAGAAGGCGCGCTGTGACGGCGCGTCGGCGGCCGCGGGCGATCGTCGTCGGAGCCACCTTCGGAGCTATCTACGCCGAGGCACTGGCGGCACCGAATTCGCCGGTCGAGTTGGTTGGCCTGGTCTCCACCGGGTCCGCGGCATCGGCCGAGCTCGCGGATCGCCTGGGGGTGCCGCTGCATACGCGCCTGGACAGCCTGCCGAGCACCGACATCGCTTTTGTGGTGGTCCGCTCGGGCGTGGTGGGTGGCGAGGGTGTCCAGATCAGCGAGCAGTTGCTGGCGAGGGGCATTCACGTCATGCAGGAGCAACCGGTGCATGCCGACGAAATCCTGTCCCTGCTGCGCGTCGCCAAGAAGAATGCGGTGCTCTACGGTGTCAACGACTTCTACAGCCGCGTCGCACCGGTGCGCCAATTCATCAGGGCCGCAAAGACTCTCGACAAGCAGTCACCGATCCGCTACGTCCATGGGCGCTCGGCGATCCATGTCGCCTACCCCTTGTTCATCATCCTCAGCAAGGTCGTCGGCCCGCTGACGCCCGCCAGGATTACCGTGCCGCACCCAACGGACAGCGGCCCTTTCGTCGCCGGCCGTCTCGTCCTCGGCGACGTGACCGTCGACCTGCTCATCCAGAACGAACTGTGCGCCAGCGACCCGGACAGTCAGCTGCGGCTGCTGCACGCCATCACCGTGGGATCCGATGCCGGTGAACTGGTCCTGGCCCACACCCACGGGTCGACGCGGTGGCATCGACGTCCTCGTGCGGAAGCCGCCGTCCCCGTGGACTCCGCCGCACCGATCGCCGAGCTCGTCGGCACCGCCTTCGAACCGACCGCCGCCGAAGTGCGAAACAAGCTGTGGCCAGAGGCGATTCGTTGTGCGGCGAAGGACTTCGTCGAGTCGATCGATCGTTCCCGTTCGCCGATGTCGCAGAGATTCGTCCGCGCGGCGCGACTCTGGTCGGACTTCACCTCGGCGCTAGGCCCCGCGCAGCCGATCGAACGCGAAACGCCAATTCTGTTGTCGGCCGCGGACTTGACCAATGACACCGATTCACAAGGCACGTTCTCGGACAATTCGGGCCAGATCGAGGCCGTGAATTCGTCGCACAACGGATAATTGGGCCAACGCGGCGGCAAGGAGCATGGCGCCCGCCACCACCACGGGCGTCGTCGGCCGCATGTCGAGCCGAAGGTGGTAGCCGAGGCTGTGATAAGTGGACAGCAGACGATCCGCGAGCAGGACACCGCCCACCACCCCAAACGGGATCGCAAGCAATGCGAGGCCGACGTTTTCGGCGGCGATCAACCGGGACATCATGCCGGCGCCCATGCCTTGGGCATGTAGTGCACCGAACTCACCGATCCGTTCGGATATGTTGGCCGACATCGCGTTATACAAGAGGGCGGCCGCCATGACGGTGGCGAAAACGAGCATGATGCCTACCAGGGTGTCGTAGAGGCTGAAGGCCTTCCGCATGGTCGCCGCGAGCGACGTCGTGGACCGGAACGCCACCACTCCCGGTAGTGCGGCTATCCGGTCGCCGGCCGCGCGCTCGTTGGTGCCGGGTCTGAACTTGATCAGCACACCGTTGACCGGCAGCGAATCCGCGTGCGCCCGTAGCTGGTCCAATGAGATGTACACGACCGGGGAGAACGGTTCGTCGACGAATCCGGCGACCCGCTCGCTGAACCGGATCCCGGATTGGGGCAGCACGATCTCGATGCGGTCGCCCAGCGAGGTAGACAGCAATTCGCGCAAACCCACCCCGAGCAAGACACCATCACCGGTGAGCCGGTCCGCGCCCGATTCTCCTGGAAAGGTGTGCAATTGAGTTTCCGGTGCCAGCCCGACCAGTTGGGTTTCGTATCGATGGTCACCGGAATAGACGCTGATGCCGTAAGCGCTATAGGCCTCGGCCGCAGCGACATCGGGATCTCCGCGCAGCTTGTCCATTACCGCGTCGGACGGGCCGGACAGCACGGCCTCACCGTCTTGTCGCGCGATCTGCCCGAATTGCCGATGCACCGTACCGGGAAGGGTGTCGCGCATACCCGCGAAAACCATTACCAGAATGATGGACACCGTCACCCCCACCACGGTGAACGACGTGCGCCGACGGTTCCGCGAGATGGCCCGCAGCACCATCCGCCAGCGCGACGGGACGCGTCCCAGCGCCGGGATCAGTCGCTCGATCAGGCTGAGGCGACCGCGATCCATCGGTGGGGCGATTCGCATCGCCTCGGCGGGTTGCATTCGCGCCGCCGCATTGGCCGGCGCCACCGCGGCCAACAGCGCGACGGCGACCGCTGCGACGGCGGCGATCACATAGGTGAGCGGGTGAATCGTGGTGAGCTGCATGGGTAGCGCGATGGCCGTCGTAAACCTGGTGGTGATCCATCCGCTGAGGAAGTAGCCGCCGCACAACCCGGGCACCGCCCCCAACACGGCACAGGCGACCCCGTAGCCGAGATAGTGCCTGCGCACGGCGGCTGTCGAAAGTCCATTGGCCACCAGGGTTCCGATCAGTGCTCGCTGTGCCGCGACGATTCGGGACAGCAGCACATAGGTGCCGAGCACGACGGCCGCAAGGAACAGCCACGGCAACAGCCCGGCGAGGCTGCGGAACTGCATGACGTCGTCCCGCAGGGTGTGAAACGACGCCTGGTCTTCGCGAGCTACGAACTGCAGCCCGGCCTTTCGGGCCAGGTCGCCGGCTGCCGCGGTCAGGGTGTCCGCCGCCGAACGGTCCTGCGCGTAGACCACGATCTGCTCGGTCGCGTCGGGTACTGCGCGCTGCAATTCGTCGTCGGGCAGGAAGACCACGCCGAAATCTTCGGGCGTGGTGAGAACCTCCTGGGCGGAGCGTGCGGGCCAGAGATACTCGGGGGAGAGCGCGCAGCCGATAACCGTAACCGGTTGCCAGCCTTGCCGTCCCAGCAGCTCGACGGTGTCTCCGGGATCAAGGTGATGGTGGTCGGCCACATGCTGTTCGACCACCAGCTGCCCGGCGCCGGGCAGCGCACCCGCGCGCAGGTCGAGCAACGACACCGTCGGTTGCCGGGAAGCGGGTACGCCGATGGCGCGGCCGTACAGCGCGTGTCCGTTCACTCGGATGCCGACGTCGGCTTGATGGCGGACCTCGACGAGCGGCCTGCCCGGCAGTGCGGCGGCGTCGTCGCGCAGCGCGGCTGCCCCGAGTCCGGACAGGATCGCATCCGGCAGCCGCTGGGCTGCGTAGGTTCGGTCGAAGGATTGGTCAAGATTTCGGTAGCTGTCTGTGGCGCCGATGAATACGGCCACGCCGATGGCGATGATCGCGGCGATGGCCAGGAAGCGCCATCGTTCCCCCCACACGTCACGACGCAATTTGCGTCGCAAAGTACGGCTCACCAGTCCAATTCCGATGCGTTCACCGGATTTTCGATCCGCTCGGCCTTGCTGATCGCGCCCGAGTGCAGCCACAGCACCCGATCCGCCATCCGCGCTATCTCGGAATTGTGTGTCACCAGGACGATGGTCTGAGTACCGGTGCGAGCCAGGTCGCTTAGCGCAGCCAAGACTTGTCGTCCGGTGCTCAGGTCGAGGCTTCCGGTGGGTTCATCGCAGAGCAGCAGCGGAGGCTGCTTGACGATCGCCCGGGCGATCGCAACGCGCTGCTGCTGGCCCCCGGACAGTTGGGCGGGGAAGCGGTCCGCGACGTCGCCGACGCCCACTCGTTCCAGGGCGGCACGACTGCGGGCCCGCGCATCGGGTCCGGTCAGCTCGGCCAGGAGTTCGACATTCTCGAGTGCCGTCAGCGTGGGCACCAGGTTGAAGAATTGAAAGACGAAACCGACATGCTCGCGGCGATACTGAGTGCGGCGCTTGCGGTCGAACCGACCGATGTTTTGACCGTCGACCTCGATCTCGCCGTCGGACGGCTGCTCGATGCCACCGATGATGTTGAGCAGCGTCGTCTTTCCCGATCCTGACGGGCCGAGCAGCACCACGAATTCGCCGGCGGTGACTTCCAGATCGACGTCGTGCAGGGCGACAACTCGGGTGGGTCCGCTGCCGTACGTCTTGCCGATATTGGCCAATCGCAGCATGTCCTCACTATTTCAGAACTCACCCGTCATACCCACCTCCTGGGTGACGTCAACACCTGCCGCGCTCAATAGCTTCGACCAGGGTGACTCTTCGAGAGAAGACACGAGCAGGAGACCGCAGTGCCGGGTTTGAGACCGCTGGGCGAGCTTGAACAAGCGGTCATGGAGGAGCTGTGGAAGGCGCGCAGCCCGCAGACCGGGCGCCACTTGCACAACGCCCTGTCGGTTCACCGCCGCCTCGCCTACACCACGATCACGACCGTCCTCGCGCGATTGACGGCCAAGGGACTCGTGGTGGCATACCGCGACGAGCGGGCGCATCGTTATGCGCCGCGCCGGGAGCACGGTGAACTGGTGGCCGAGCTGATGGCCGAGGCGCTTTCGCACGCGACGGACGTGGCCGCCCGCCGGTCCGCGCTGATGCGCTTCGTCGCAAGCGTCAACCCCGACGATGCGTCGGCGCTGAAGTGCGCGCTGGCCCAGGTTCACGCCGCGGACCACCCAGGTGGGGGATGGCCGTCCAGTGCGTGCTGAGTAGCTCTTAGCTCTAGCAAAGGAGGAAATCATGTGTGACACAAAAGATCCCATCGACCACTTCCGCACAACCTGCCCGCACACCGGGGAATTCTTCATCGACCGATTGTCTTGGCCGGGGCTGCTTTCGGTAGTGCTGGGTCTCGCCTCGCTGATCGGCGGTGTGGCCTCCGCAGCGTATAAGCACCACGAGTGGTTGCTGACATTCGGAGTGGTCGGACTGTTGGCGATCACCGGTGGTATCGCTTGGCTGGTGCTCGAGCACCGTCGGGTGATGAGAATCGAAAGCCTTTGGCTTTCGGCCTATTCCGAACTCGGCACCGCCGCGCACCAGTCCTAACGGGCCGCGGCGAACTCCCGCACCCAGTCGAACCAGCTCTTCATGCCTTCGCCGGTGCGGGCACTCACCGGCAAGATCGTCGCGGTCGGGTTCACTTTCCGGATGTGTTCGATGTAGCTGTCGACATCCACGTCGAGGTGCGGGACCAAGTCCGTCTTGTTCAGCAGCACGACGTCGACGGACCGGAACATCACCGGGTATTTCAGTGGCTTGTCCTCGCCTTCGGTGACCGAGTACACCATCGCCTTGGCGTGTTCGCCGACGTCGAACTCGGCGGGGCAGACCAGGTTGCCGACGTTCTCGATGATCACCAGGTCCAACGGTGCCAGCTCGAGTCCCTGTAGTGCCCGGTTGACCATCGGGGCGTCCAGGTGGCACTCGCCGCCGAATCCGTTGCTGGTGTTCAACAACGAGATCTGGGCGCCCCGACCGTCGAGTTTGGCGGCGTCCAGGTCGGTCGCGATATCGCCTTCGATCACTCCTACGGACACTTCGCCGGCAAGTTCGTCGAGGGTGGCGGCCAGCACGGTGGTCTTGCCGGAGCCCGGCGAGCTCATCAGATTCAGCGCTCGAACGCCGTTGCTCTCGAACAGCTTGCGGTTGATGTCGGCCCGGGAGTCGTTCTCGGCGAAGATCGATTCCAGCACCTCGATGCGCTGAGATCCGGTGGCATACCCGCTGTGGTCACCATGGTCGTGGTCACCGTGACTGTGCTCGTGATCCCCGTGATCCCCGTGATCCCCGTGATCCCCGTGATCCCCGTGGTTGTGGTGGTGGTGACCGTCGTCGTCGTGGTCGTGGCTGTGCACCGTGCCATCGTCGTGCCGGTGAAACCTACCCATTTCCCCTCCCTTTCCTGCCGGTCTTCACGACACCTCGATCGAGGTCACCAGGAACTCGTTGCCGCGTAACACCTCGACGTCCACGCTCTCACACTTCGCGCAGCACACCGACCATCGCGAGTCGATCACCGACCGCTCCCCGCAGGGGCGGCACGCCACCTCGGCGGGCAGGAACTCGAGCTCCAGTTGGGTATCGGTCATGCTGTCATCCAAGTGCTCACACACCAGCGACCAGCAGAACTCAAGCGACTCGGGCACCACCTGGCGGAGCGCACCGACCTGGACCCGCACGACGTCGACGTGGCGACCCGCCGCGTGGGGCTTGACCACGCCGGCGATAGCCTGACACAGCGACAGCTCGTGCACTACACCATGCTGCCTCGCCAGGTACATCGCTGTCGCGCATATTGAGTGCGGAAAAACGCAGACTTTGTGTGCGAAATTGTGATTGTCGGCACATCGCACTCCATCTAGCGTGGGGCGTACCCGCCCGTGCCGCCAGCCCATCTGGCACGGGGGGCCTTGCTGCTCAGGAGGTTGATTTTGGGCAGTCGGAACAATGGGGGGACGAGCGTACGGCTGCGTCTCGACATTGCCGGCGTGGTCCAAGGAGTTGGATTCCGCCCGGCTGTCGCGCGCATCGCCGCACGTCACGGGCTATCCGGTTGTGTTTACAACGACTCCGGGTCGGTGCATTGCGAGCTGGAGGGCACGCGTGCCGCGGTGGATGCCGCGATGAGTGCAATCAGGTCCGAGCATCCCCCCATGGCCCGCATCGACTCACTGCGGGCGACCCCGATACCGCCGCGCGGGGACTCCCACTTTCAGATCATTGAGAGCCAGACGGTCGACAACCATCGCACCCTGGTGCCGCCGGACATCGCCATCTGTGCCGACTGCCTGCAGGAACTGTTCGACCCGGCCGACCGCCGCCACGGTCATCCGTTCATCACCTGTACCAACTGCGGTCCCCGCTTCACGGTCATCACCGACCTGCCGTATGACCGCCCGAACACCACGATGGCGCATTTCGAGATGTGCGCGGTTTGTGCGGCCGAATACTCCGACCCCACCGACCGCAGATTCCACGCGCAGACCATCGCCTGCCCCGATTGCGGGCCGACGTTGTCCTGGCATGGGCCCGGTGACGGCAGCGACCCCGTCGCCGCCGCCGCGGCAGCATTAGACGACGGTCTCATCGTCGCCGTGAAGGGCATCGGCGGATTCCATCTGGCCTGCCGAGCCGAAGATACGGCGGCCGTCGCCAGACTGCGGGAGCGAAAGAACCGACCCGCCAAGCCGTTTGCGGTGATGGTGCCCGATATCGCTGCGGCGCAACGCATCTGCGTGGTCAACGAGGCAGCGGCGGACCTGCTGGCCTCGCCGACCGCCCCCATCGTCTTGCTGCCCGCCCGCGACGACTCGGTGTTGGGCTCGGTGGCACCGGGCCTCGCCGAGATAGGCGTGATGCTGGCCTATTCGCCCCTGCATCATCTGCTGTTCGACCGGCTCGGCGCGGTTCCGCTGGTGATGACGTCGGCCAACCAGGGTGGATCACCGATCGTCTTCCGTGATTCCGACCTGAACTGGATCGACGGGCTGGCCGACGCGGTGCTCACCCACGACCGGCCGATCCACGTGCCGTGCGAAGACTCCGTCCTCACCGTCGACGCCGACATAGCTCGCCAAGAGGGCCGCGTGGTGCCGATCCGCCGGTCCCGTGGCTACGCGCCCCTCCCGGTATCGGTCGACGCATCCGTCGAAGGCGAGGTCATCCTGGCCACCGGCGGAGACCTCAAGACCACGTTTTGCCTGATGGATGCCGGCGGCCACGCGCACATGTCGTCGCACCTCGGCGACATGGCCGACCCCCGAACCCAGGCGTGCTTCGAAGGCGCGCTGGATCATCTGGCGTTCATGACCGACCGCCAGCCAACGCTTGTCGCATGCGACCTGCACCCGTCCTACGCCACCACCGGTTGGGCGCGCCGACGCCCGCAACCGGTCGTGCAGGTGCAACATCACCATGCGCACGCGGTGTCGCTGCTGGCCGAACACGGACGGCTCGACACGCCGATGCTCGCGGTCGCCTTCGACGGCACCGGCTACGGCACCGACGGCACCATCTGGGGTGGTGAACTGTTGCTGGTCACCGACCCCGCGGCGTTCACGCGCGTCGGACACCTCACGCCGTTCGCACTACCGGGCGGCGACGGCGCGGTGCGCCAACCCGGGCGGATTGCCTTGGACCTGCTGCACCGGGCCGGCATCGACTGGGCGCCGGACATACCGGCGGTTGCCAGGCTCAGCGAGCAGGCGCGGCACGTCCTCGGCCAGCAGATACCGCGCGGCATCGGTTGCGTCACGACCAGCAGCATGGGCCGACTGTTCGACGCCGTCGCCAGCTTGCTCGACGTCTGTCACGACGTGACCTACGAAGGGCAGGCGGCCGTCGAACTCGAGCACCTCGCGCGCCGCGGTCGGACGGTGCCGCTGGACATCGAGGTAACCGCCGGCGTGCTCGACCCGACGTCGTTGATCACCGACGTGGTGCGGCACCTGCGGGCCGGCACGACGCCGGCCGATCTGGCCGCGGGCTTCCACGACGCCGTCATCCGAGCGACGGCCGACGCCGTCAGCCAGGCGGCCGCCGGCATGGTGGCTACCGTCGGACTGACCGGCGGGGTGTTCGTCAACCGACTGCTGCGTGAAGGGCTTCGCAAAGAACTGTCCGACAAGGGCTTCGAGGTTCTCACTCATTCGGTGTTGCCGTGCAACGACGGCGGAATCGCGCTCGGCCAAGCGGTGATCGCCGCGCGGCGACAGGAAAAGCTTCCAGAAAGGGGGACCATCGAATGTGTCTCGGAATACCCGGCAAGGTAGTCGATACGTGGGACGAGGCGGGGACGCGAATGTGCACCGTCGACTTCGGCGGCACCACCAAAACCGTGTGCCTGGCCTATCTGCCGGACATGGAGATCGGTGAATACACCATCGTGCACGCCGGATTCGCGATCACCCGACTCGACGAGGCGTCCGCCAACGAGACCCTGCGGATGTTCCACGATCTCGGTGTTCTCGACGAGGAGCTAGCCGGTGACGAGGGTCAGATACGGAGGGAACTCGCATGAAGTACCTGGACGAATTTCGCGACCCGGCGGCCGCCCGCACCCTGGTGGATCGCATCAAGAAACGTGCCACCAAGACCTGGACCATCATGGAAGTCTGTGGCGGGCAGACACATTCGATCATCCGCAACGGCATCGACCAATTGCTCGACGGCGCCGTGGAATTCATTCACGGCCCGGGTTGCCCGGTCTGCGTGACGCCGCTGGAGATGATCGACCGCGCCCTGGAAATCGCCGCCCGCGACGACGTGATCTTCTGCTCCTTCGGCGACATGCTGCGGGTGCCCGGGAGTAGCCAGGACCTGTTCAGCGTGCGTGCCCGCGGCGGCGACGTGCGGATCGTCTACTCGCCGTTGGACGCCACCCGGGTCGCCGCGGACAACCCCGACAAGGAGGTGGTGTTCTTCGGGGTCGGCTTCGAGACCACTGCGCCCGCCAACGCGATGGCGGTGGTGCACGCCCAGCGACTCGGATTGACCAACTTCTCGATGTTGGTCTCACACGTGCTGGTGCCACCCGCGATCACGGCGATTCTCAGCTCACCGACCAACCGCGTCGACGGCTTCTTGGCGGCCGGACACGTCTGCACGGTGATGGGCACCAGCGAATACGGTCCGCTGGTTGACAAGTACCAAGTCCCCATCGTGGTAACCGGTTTCGAGCCGTTGGATCTGCTCGAGGGCGTCCGGCAGGTCGTCGACCTCCTCGAGGACGGAACACCGGAGTTGCGCAACGCGTATCCGCGCGCGGTGACCGCCGCGGGAAACACCGTCGCACAGCAGACCCTTGCCGACGTGTTCGTGGTGACCGATCGGCAGTGGCGCGGCATCGGCATGATCCCCAAGTCCGGCTGGACGCTGTCACCCCGCTACGCGCAGTTCGACGCCGAATTGAAGTTCGGGGTCGGACAACTGCGGGTGTCCGAATCCGCCGAATGCCACAGTGGGGAAGTGCTGCAGGGTTTGTTGAAACCCAACGAGTGCCCGGCCTTCGGTAAGTCGTGCACACCGCGCACGCCGCTGGGCGCGACCATGGTGTCCAGCGAAGGCGCCTGCGCCGCCTACTACCAGTTCCGCCGGCTGGAGGCGGCCGCCCATGCCTGAGCCGCCCGTCGCCATCGATCCGGCCGATTGGGTCTGTCCGCTGCCGCTGCGTGAGACGAAGCGCATCGTCCTCGGTCACGGCGGCGGCGGCGTGCTCTCGGAGGAACTGATCGAAAACCTGTTCCTGCCCGCGTTCGGCGGCGCCAGCGGCCCGGCCCGCGATTCGGCGTTACTCGACGTCGAGGGTGGACGGGTCGCGCTGACCACCGATTCCTATGTGGTGCAACCGCTGTTCTTCCCCGGCGGCAACATCGGAGACCTGGCGGTCAACGGCACGATCAACGACTTGGCTTGTAGCGGAGCCCAACCGGTCGCGCTGACCGCCGGGTTCATCCTGGAAGAAGGGCTCGAGCTGGAGGTGCTCGGCACGGTCGCCGAAACCATGGGCAAGGCCGCCGCCAACGCCGGGGTCGGGATCGTCACCGGCGACACCAAGGTGGTCGCCAAGGGTGGTGCGGACCAGCTTTTCATCAACACGGCTGGCGTGGGCGTGGTTCCCGCCGGTGTGCACATCGGGCCGGAGCGGGCGCGCCCCGGCGACCATATCCTCGTCTCCGGCAACCTCGGCGAACACGGCGTGGCCATCATGAGTGTGCGCGAGGGCATCGACTTCGGCACCGTCGTCACGTCCGACAGCGCCCCACTGCACCGGATGGTGGCGGCAATGCTGGACGCCGCCGGCGCGGCCGTGCATGCGCTGCGTGACCCGACGCGGGGCGGCCTGGTGGCATCCGTCGTCGAGATCGCCCGTGCCGCGACGGTGGGCATCGAACTCGACATAGCGAAAATTCCGGTGCCCGAGACGGTTTCGTCGGCGTGCTCGTTCCTCGGACTGGACCCGCTGCAGGTGGCCAACGAGGGCAAGATGGTTGCGTTCGTCGACCCGTCGCACAGCGAGGCGGTGCTGGAGGCCATGCGGTCGCGGCCCGAGGGGGCCGACGCCGCCTTCATCGGGCGGGTGGTGGCCGAGCATCCCGGGATGGTGGTGGGGAAGACACCGTTCGGTACCACCCAGGTCATCGAACGCCAACTAGGTGAACAACTTCCACGGATCTGCTGAGCACACCGCGTGCCCGGATCGTGCTAGCGCATGCGCTAGCACACTGTGCGCTAGCCAAATAACTTGTGCCGCTTGGTCTTGCGAACCGCATAACTTGTCAGTCCCCCTTCGTAAACTTGGGGTATGTCAACTGGCACAAGCGAGGATATCGCCGAGATCCTCGGCGGGCTGGATGCCCTCGCGGATCGCATGTGCGAGTTGACCTATGAGTCACAAACCACCGCGGAGTTATTACGCGCCAGGGAAAGCCTGGAACGTATCGTGCGCAAGCTGCGGGTGCCCGGGCACGGGATGGTCAACCAGCTCGCGGCTCAAGCAACCTGCGAGGAATTGGGTGGCACGTTAAGACAGGCGTTGGCCGACCGGTTACGGATCACCAAAGGCGAAGCCAGCCAACGCATCGCGGAAGCCGCCGACCTAGGCCCGCGACGCGCCCTCACCGGCGAACCGTTGCCACCGCTATTCGCGGCGACCGCCGAGGCTGAACGCGAAGGACACCTCGACAGTCAACAGATCAGCGTGATCCGCAAGTTCTTCGCCAAGCTGCCCGAGCGCGTCGACGCCGCCACCCGCGAGGACGCCGAACACAAACTGGTCCTGGTCGCCACCGGATTCCGCCCCGACGAATTGGCGAACTACGCACGGGTTTTCAAGGACTGCCTCAAGCCCGACGGAGACTTCCAACCGGAAGCCCAGGAGGCCCACAAGAACAGCGCCCGTGGTATCAGCCTGGGTAACCAGCAGTCCGACGGGTTGTCCAAGATCAGCGGAAAGATCACCGCGCAATTCCGGGCCATTATCGAGCCGGTGCTGGCGAAGCTGGCCGCTCCGGGCATGTGCAATCCCGCGGATGAGAACCCGGTGATCGACGGCCGCGCTTCGGCCGAGGCGGTCGACCGCGACTCGCGCAACCGGGCCCAACGTAACCATGACGCCGTGCAGACCGCCCTGCGTGTGGTGCTGAGGTCGGAAACCCTGGGCCAGCACCACGGGTTGCCGACGTCGATCATCATCACCACCACCCTCGCCGAGCTGGAAGCCGGCGCCGGGCGGGGGTTGACCGCCGGAGGAACCTTGCTGTCGATGAACGAGGTCATCGCCCTGGCCTCACCCTCGCACCCGTACCTGGCGATCTTCGACGAAGACAAGACACTCGCGCTCTACCACAGCAAGCGGCTGGCCTCCCCCGAGCAGCGTCTGGTATTGCTTGGCCGAGATCGCGGCTGCACCCGCCCCGGCTGCACCGTCCCCGGCTACTACACCCAGGTACACCACCTGGAGGGCTGGATGACCAACCGCCGCACGCACATCGACGAACTCACCCTGGCGTGCGGGCCGGATAACCGCATGGTCGAACTGCGAAAGTATGTGACTCGCAGAAACGCCCACGGCTACACCGAGTGGATTCCTCCCGAGCATCTCGACCACGGGCGACCCCGCGTCAACTGCATGCACCACCCGGAACGGGAACTGCAACCCCGCGATGACGATCCCGGCTAACCCGGCCAACCCGTCGCGTCATTTCGAGGCCAGCGCGATGCTGCGCAGCGCCGCGTTGGCGACCGCCGCCGGGGTCAGGCCCAGATGCGCGGCCACCTCAGGTCCCGGTCCGCTCACACCGAAGCGTTCGATGCCGACCACCGTGTCGAATGGCCGCGCCAATGCCCGCCAGCCGGTCGTCACCCCCGCTTCGATCCACACCACCGGCAGACCGGGCAGGGCGGTGCCGTCGGTGTCCAGCGCGGCCGCGATCCGCTCCCGCCACATCACCGAGACCACCAGAGCGGATATGCCGCGTGCACCGAGCATGTCGGCCGCTTCGAGCGCGAGCGCGACCTCCGAGCCGCTGGCCGCCAGCATCACGTGCGCGGTGTCGGCCACCGGCCGGACCACGCGCATGCCGTAGTGGCGGACGTCGTCCAGTCCGGCACCGCCGAGCACCGGCAGGTCTTGCCGGCTCAGCACCAACGCCGTCGGGCCGTCGGTGTTTGCGGCCGCCAGTTGCCACGCCAGTGCCGTCTCGGCGGCATCGCCCGGCCGCAGCACGGTGAGACCCGGGATCAGACGCAACGATTCCAGCTGTTCGATCGGCTGATGCGTCGGGCCATCCTCGCCGACATACACCGAATCGTGGGTGAACACATACACCACGGGCAGTTTCATCAGTGCGGACAGCCGCAAGGCGGGGCGCAGGTAGTCGGCGAACACGAGGAAGGTGCTGCCGAACGGGCGTAACCCGCCATGCAGCGCAATGCCGTTCAGCACCGCGGCCATCGCGTGCTCGCGGATACCGAAATGGATGGTGCGGCCGCTGAAGTCGCCAGGCCGGACGTCGCCGCCGGGGATGGCGGTGTTGGTGGAGGCGGCCAGGTCGGCCGATCCGCCGACCAATCCCGGGTAGACCGAGGCCAGGGCGTGCAACGCGGCACCAGATGCCTTGCGCGTCGCGGACTTTCCACCGGGAGCGGCGTCATCGGCCAGCGGGGTCAACACCGACAGGTCGTCGACGGTGGGAACCGCGTCCAGCGGGAAGTCCATCGACAGCTGCGGATTCGCGGCCTGCCACTCGGCGTGCGTTTGCACCCAGCGGTTGTATTCGGCGGTGCCGCGGGCGACGGCAACGGCCGCGGCCGCGCTGACCGCGAGCGGCACGTGGAAGTGTTCGTCGGGCCAGTCCAGCCGCGCGCGCATGGCATTGAGCACCTCTGGACCGAGCGGGCTGCCATGGGCTTTCGGAGTGCCCTCCACACCGGGCGCGCCGAAGCCGATCGTGGTGCGCACCCGGATGAAGACGGGCCTGCCGTCGCCGTACGAGGCATCGGTGAACGCACGGTCCAGGGCCGGCACGTCGTTGCCGTCCTCGACGCTCAGCACCCGCCAGCCGTAGGCCGCAAACCGTGCCTCGACGTCGTCGGCGCAACTCTGCGATGCCGGGCCGTCGATGGTGATGTCGTTGTCGTCGAAAATGACGATGAGCCGGTCCAGACCGAGCCGCCCGGCCAGCGAGGCGGCCTCGTGGCTGATGCCCTCCATCAGGTCGCCGTCGCCGGCAAGTACCCAGGTGCGGTGGTCGACGACGGTGTGTTCTTCGGTGTTGCACCGGGCGGCCAGCATCCGCTCCGCCAGCGCCATGCCGACGGCGTTCGCAATCCCTTGTCCCAGTGGACCTGTGGTGGTCTCGACGCCGGGGGTATGGCCGTATTCGGGGTGACCCGGAGTCAGCGAACCCAGCTGACGGAACCTGCGCAGCTCGCGGATCGGCATGTCGTAGCCGAAGACGTGCAGCAGGGCGTAGAGCAGCATCGACCCGTGCCCGGCGGACAGCACGAAGCGGTCGCGGTCCGGCCAATTCGGGTCGCCGTTGTGGCGCAGGTGCCGGGACCACAGGGTCCAGGCGATGGCACTGGTGCCCAGCGGCAGTCCTGGGTGCCCGCTGTTGGCGGCTTGCACGCCGTCAGCGGCGAGGAACCGCAAAGTGTTGATGGCCAGACGGTCCAATTCATCCGTCCGGGTTGATATTTCACTTGCACTCGGCGCGATGGTCATCGCGTCACCAGCCTTCCGTTGATCTCGTGGGTAGCAGCGGCAGCTGTGGCAACCGTGGCAGCAGTGCGCAATGCGTCAGCCCGTTCCGTCATGTTCGTTCCGCCGAACAGCGCTGACCCGGCGCAGAACACGTCAGCCCCGGCCGCGGCGGCACCGGGGATGGTGAGCGGACCGATACCCCCGTCCACCTCAAGCTCGATATCCATGCCGCGCCTGTCGATTTCGGCCCGGGCGGCGGCGATCTTGGATTCCATGCTGGCCAGATATCGCTGACCGCCGAAGCCCGGGTTGACCGTCATGATCAGCAGTAGATCGGTGATGTCGAGCACGTCGGCGACGGCGGCCAGGGGAGTGGCCGGGTTGAGCGCCACGCCGGCGCGGGCCCCGAGGTCACGGATGCTCGACAACGTGCGATGTAGGTGCCGACATGCTTCGGCGTGCACGATCACGATGTCGCAGCCGGCCTCGACCCAGCGGGGCAGCATCGGGTCGGGGTCCTCGACCATCAGGTGCGCCTCGAACCCCATCGACACCCGGCCGCGGCAGGACGCGATCACGTCAGGCCCGAAGGTCAGATTGGGCACGAACCGGCCGTCCATGACGTCCCACTGAATCCGGTCGACGCCGGCGCGCTCGATCTCGGCGACGTCACGGCCGAGTTCGGCGAAGTCCGCCGGCAGCACCGATGCGACCAGAATTGGTGTCACCAAGCCACCTCCTCAATTTCATTGCCGCTCAAGGTAGGGCGATCGGCCGCCACGACGTATCCCCCAGCGTGGGGAAAATCAGGGTGTGCCGGATGCGGATTTATCGGCAACGAAAATGACGTGACGTTATTCGGCTCCGCCGTTATCGTGAGAAAACATGATGGCGGTTACCGCGGCGCCACCCGTTCGAGTGGTATTAGTCGACGACCATGAAATGGTCATCGAGGGTCTTAAAGCGATGCTTGCGTCCTTTAAAAATCGGGTACGGGTCGTCGGACAAGCCGTAGGCGCCGAAAATGCACTCTCGATCATCGCGAGCCTGGAACCCGACATCGTGCTGTGCGACGTACGGATGCAGGGCGCCAGCGGGCTGGACCTGTGCCGCGAGATCCGCGAGCGGCATCCCGCCTGCAAGGTGATCCTGCTGTCGGTCTACGAGGACGAGCAATACCTGTTTCAGGCGCTGCGGGTCGGGGCCTCCGGCTACCTGCTGAAGGGCATCAGCAGCGACGAACTGGTGCGCCAACTCGAGTACGTGCAAGGCGGCTCGAGGGCCATCGACGCCGGCCTGGCCGCCCGTGCCGCCGACACCGCGGCCCGCCTGCAGCGCGACGAGTTCTGGCCCGGAGCGCGGCAGGGCCTGAGCCAACGGGAGAGTGAAATCCTGTCGTTCGTGGTGGCCGGCCTGTCCAATCGAGGCATCGCCAGCAAACTCGTCATCGGCGACGAGACCGTGAAGAGCCACCTGCGTTCCATCTATCGCAAGCTCGGCGTCGCCGACCGCACCGCGGCCGTGGCCGTCGCGTTGCGCGAGGGCATCTACCAGTGACCGTGCGCGGCCTGGTCGACGCCGACCGCGAGGTCGCTCTGTTGCTCGACATCGTGGCTGCCACGCAGAGCGGACCGGGCGTCGAGCCGGTGGCCGCCGCGGTGGCTCGCCTCATCACCGCGGCCACCCCGGCCGACGTCTGCTTCGTGCATGTGCTCGACGACTCCGGCGGATCGCTGACCCTGGCCGGTGCCACACCGCCGTTCGACGAACACATCGGCCAGGTGCAGCTGCAACTGGGTGAAGGCGTCTCCGGATGGGTCGCCCGACATCGCGAGCCGGTCGTCATCACCAGCGACAAGGACGACGACCCGCGGTACGTACCGATCGCCGCGCTGCGCGGCTCCGACTTCACGTCGATGGCGTCGGTTCCCATGGAAACCGGGCCGGGCCGACTGGTCGGGGTGCTCAATGTCCACACCGTGCAACGCCGCGAATTCACCGATCGCGACATCCAGCTGCTGCTGGCGATCGGCAGACTGACCGCCGGCGCGCTGGATCAGGCCCGGGTGCATCGGCAGTTGGCGATGCGGGAACGGGTGCATGGGGATTTCGCCGAACAGGTGATCGCCGCGCAGGAATCCGAGCGCCGACGGTTGGCCGGCGACATTCACGACGGCATCTCGCAGCGCCTGGTCAGCCTGAGCTACCGGCTGGACGCCGCGGCCCGTGCGGTGGAGATCGACGACGCCGCCGAGGCCACCGAACAACTCGAAAAGGCCCGCGACCTCGTCGACCTCACGTTGGCCGAAGCGCGATCGGCGATCAGCGGGCTGCGCCCACCCGTCCTGGACGATCTGGGTCTCGCGGGCGGCCTGGCCAGCCTGGCGGCCACCATTCCGGAGGTGGACCTCGACCTGGAGCTGGCCGATGACCGGCTGTCCGAGCATGTCGAGGTGGCGCTCTACCGGATCGCCCAGGAGTGCCTGCAGAACGTCGTCAAGCACTCGCGGGCGCTGACCGCCAAGCTGCGTTTCGCCGTCGGCGGCGGCCAGGTGCTTCTCGAGGTCTCCGACGACGGAATCGGCTTCGACGGGAGCTCGGCCGACCGGGCGCCCACCAGCTACGGCATGCTGTCGATGACAGAGCGCGCGGAGCTGGTGGGCGGTCGGCTGGTCGTGCGGTCGGCGCCCGGAGCGGGAACCACGGTCACGGTGACCGTGCCGCTGACCGCGGGCGTCGGTCAGGCGGGCTGAAGCTCGCCGCGCAGGCGCAGGGCGGCCGCGTTGGCGGCCACGTGAGTGGCCAGGGCTTCCTGCGCGGCGCCCACCCGCGTCTCGTCGCCGCGCCACGCCTGCAACGCGGGCGACACCAGGGCCCGGCCGAAGGAGAACGTCAACGGCCAGGGCGTGCGGTGTGCCTGCAACGCGGTGAGGTTTGCCGTCGCCCGCCGCGGCGATTGTCCGCCGGACAGGAACGCGACCCCGGCCAACTCCGCGGGCCAGGCCCGCAGCACCGAGACGGTGGCCTCGGCGACCTGCTCGGCGTCGGCCTGAATCGCGTGGTCTTCGCCTTCGATCACCATGTTGGGTTTGAGGACGATGCCGGCTAGATCGACGCGTAGCAAACTCAGCTGCTGACGCACCGCGGCGTGCACGCTGGCGGTCACCTCCGCGCAGCGCGCGATGCTGTGTGAGCCGGTCATCAGCACCTCGGGTTCGACGATCGGCACCAGGCCGGCCTCCTGGCAGGCGGCCGCGTAGCGCGCCAGGGCGTTGGCGTTGCAGGCCATCGCTGCCCAGGTCGGAGTCGTTTCGGTGATGGTGAACACCGCCCGCCACTTGGCGAATGCCGCGCCCATCTGTGCGTACCGGGCCAGCCGGGCGGGCAACCCGTCCAGCCCCTCGGTCACCGTTTCGCCGGCCAGGCCCGGGCAGGGCTTGGCACCGGTGTCGACCTTGATGCCGGGCAGCATGCCGAGGTCGCGGACCGCCTGAGCAAACGGCCGACCATCGCTGAACACCTGGGTGAGGGTTTCCTCGCAGAAGATGATCCCGGACACCCCGTCGGACAGGCCGGGCGTGCTGGCGAGGATCTCGCGGTAGGTGCGCCGGCTGTCCGCGGTCGGGGTGACTCCTGCCTTTTCCAGCCGTGCGGACATGGTCGCGATGCTCTCGTCTGCGGCGAGGATGCCTTTGCCGGGCGTGGTCAGTGTCGCGGCGATCTCCCTGCATGTGTTCATGCGCCACACGGTAAGAAGCCGGCCTCCGCCACGGCGTCACCCGATCGGTGGAACGTGCGGGGTAGCGGATGACACTTAACTATTTACTTCAGTATTGAGGGCTTATTCTCGATAGACAGCTTCAGTATCGCGCTGACAGCATTCGAGCCATGACGGAGAGATGGAACGCGGGAGTGATCCCGTATGCGGAAATGGGTTACTGGCAGCCGGACTATGTGCCGAAGGACACCGACGTGTTGTGCGCCTTCCGGATCACCCCGCAGGAGGGTGTCCCGCCGGAGGAGGCCGGTGCCGCGGTCGCCGGCGAATCAAGCACCGCGACCTGGACGGTGGTCTGGACCGACCGGCTCACCACCTTCGAGCACTACCAGGCCAAGTGCTACCGGGTGGAGGCGGTGCCCAACGCGCCCGGGCAGTGGATCGCCTGGATCGCCTACGACCTCGACCTGTTCGAAGAAGGCTCGATCGCGAACCTGACCAGTTCGATCATCGGCAACGTGTTCGGCTTCAAGCCGCTCAAGGCGCTGCGCCTGGAAGACATGCGGATTCCCACCCACTACGTCAAGACCTTCCAAGGCCCCGCCCACGGCATCGTGATGGAACGCGAGTACCTCAACAAGTTCGGCCGCCCGCTGTTGGGCGCCACCACCAAACCCAAGCTCGGGCTCTCCGCGCGCAACTACGGCCGGGTCGTCTACGAGGCACTGCGCGGCGGGCTGGACTTCACCAAGGACGACGAGAACATCAACTCCCAACCGTTCATGCGGTGGCGCGATCGGTTCCTGTTCTGCATGGAAGCGGTCAACCGGGCCCAGGCGGCGACCGGTGAGATCAAGGGCCACTACCTCAACGTCACCGCCGGAACCATGGAGGAGATGTACGAGCGGGCCGAATTCGCCGCGGAACTCGGCTCGGTGGTCGTCATGATCGACCTGACGATCGGGTACACCGCGATCCAGTCGATGGCCAAGTGGGCGCGCAAGAACGGCGTCCTGCTGCACCTGCACCGCGCCGGACATGGCACTTACACCCGGCAGAAGACGCACGGCATCAGCTTCCGGGTCATCGCCAAGTGGATGCGGCTGGCCGGCGTCGACCACATCCACGCCGGGACGGTCGTCGGAAAGTTGGAGGGCGACCCCAACACGACCCGCGGTTTCTACGACACCCTGCGGCTCAACAGCGTGCCGGCCGACCCGGTCGAAGGCCTGTACTTCGACCAGGACTGGGCGTCGATGCCCGGTGTCATGCCGGTCGCGTCCGGCGGTATCCACGCCGGCCAGATGCACCAGCTCATCCACTACCTCGGCGAGGACGTGGTGTTGCAGTTCGGCGGCGGCACCATCGGTCATCCGATGGGCATCGCGGCCGGAGCCGAGGCCAACCGTGTCGCGTTGGAGGCGATGATCAAGGCCCGCAACGAAGGCCGCGACTACTACAAAGAGGGCCCCGAAATCCTCAAGAAGGCCGCGGCGCGCAACCGCGCTCTGGACACCGCGCTGGCCACCTGGGGCGACATCACGTTCAACTACGAATCCACCGACACCCCCGACGTCGTCGCGACGCCGACGAGGGTCTGACGGCGAGAGGAGCACATCAGCATGCGCATCACCCAGGGCACCTTTTCCTACCTGCCCGACTTCACCGACGACGAGATCAAGGCGCAGATCAGCTATGCGCTGGAGCACGGGTGGCCGCTGTCGGTGGAATTCACCGACGACCCGCATCCCCGCAACACCTACTGGGAGATGTGGGGGCTGCCGATGTTCGACCTCAGGGACGCGGCGGGGGTGCTGCTCGAGGTCAACGCCTGCCGGGCGGCCTATCCGAACAGCTACATCCGGCTCAATGCGTACGACGCCAGCCTGGGGCGACAGACGACGGCGCTGTCGTTCATCGTGAACCGGCCCGCCGAAGAACCCGGGTTCCGGCTGGAGCGCGCCGAGCGGGCGGACCGCCGGATCGGCTACACCACGTACGCGTATGCCACCGAGCGGCCCGTCGGGCAGCGGTACGAGGCGCCGTGACCGCGTTCGGTTTCCGGCCGGGCGCCGCCGGCCTGAACCCCGCCGCCCCCGCCGACCCCGCCGAGGAGGTGCTCGGCCCGGATGCCACTGTCGACCTGGCGGCGGCCCGGGCGCGCTCGGGCATCGACGAGGTGTTGTCCGCGCTGGACCGTGAACTCGTCGGGCTGGTACCGGTGAAGACCCGGATCGCCGAGATCGCCGCGCTGCTGCTGGTCGACCGTATGCGGGAACGATTCGGGGTCAGCGCGCCGCGGCCCACCCTGCACATGTGCTTCACCGGAAACCCGGGCACCGGCAAGACCACCGTCGCGATGCGGATGGCGGACCTCTTGCATCGCCTGGGCTACCTGCGGCGCGGACACCTGGTCAGCGTGACGCGCGACGATCTGGTCGGCGAGTACGTCGGCCACACCGCGCCGAAGACGAAGGAAGTCATCAAGCGGGCGATGGGCGGGGTGCTGTTCATCGACGAGGCCTACTACCTGTACAAGGCCGAAAACGAGCGCGACTACGGCGGCGAGGCCATCGAGATCCTGCTGCAGGTGATGGAGAACAACCGCGACGATCTGGTGGTGATCCTGGCCGGCTACGCCGACAAGATGGGGCGGTTCTTCTCCGCCAACCCAGGAATGCAGAGCCGAGTCGCCCACCACATCTCGTTCCCCGACTACACGGTCGGCGAACTCGAGCAGATCGCCGGGCTGATGATCGCCGGCCTGGGTTACCGATTCTCCGAGGAGGCCAAGGTGGTGCTGCGGCAGTACCTGAACCGGCGCCGCGACCAGCCGTGGTTCGCCAACGCGCGCAGCGTGCGCAATGCGCTGGAGCGGGCCCGGCTGCGGCACGCGCGGCGGCTCTTGGAACAAGCGGACGCGCCAGTGGGACTGGACGCGCTGACCACCATCGAAGCCGTAGACCTGTTGGCCAGCCGGGTGTTCGAGACACGGGAGAGCGCATGACAACCAACGCGCGCCTGCGGGCGCTGGTCGAGGTGGCCGATACCGGTTCGGTGCGCGGCGCCGCCGAACGGCTGGTGGTCACCGAGTCGTCGATCTCGTCGGCAATACGGGCGTTGAGCAGCGACATCGGCATCGCCCTCGTCGACCGGCACGGTCGTGGAGTGCGCCTGACGCCGGCGGGGCTGCGGTACGTGGAGTACGCGCGGCGCATCCTGGGCCTGCACGACGAGGCGATCTCGGCCGCCCGCGGCGAGGCGGATCCGGAGAACGGTTCGATCCGGCTGGCCGCGGTGACGTCGGCCGGCGAATTGTTGATCCCGGCGGCGCTGGCGTCGTTTCGCGCGGAGCATCCCGGCGTGACCCTGCACGTCGAAGTGGCGGCGCGGGGCGCGCTGTGGCCGATGCTGGCGCGGCACGAGGTCGACCTGGTTTTCGCGGGCCGCCCGCCCGAGGAGCTGCGCAAGAAGGTCCGGGTGCGGGCGATCAGCCCGAACACGCTGATCGTGGTGGGCCCGCCCGAGGTTGCCGACGGCTTCGCGCCGGGGACCGCGACCTGGCTGTTGCGCGAGCAGGGGTCGGGCACCCGGTCCACGCTGATGACGCTGCTCGAGGAGTTGGATGTCACGCCGCCGCAGCTGGTGCTGGGGTCACACAGCGCGGTGGTGTCCGCGGCCGTCGCGGGGCTGGGCGTCACGTTGGTGTCGCGTCAAGCGGTGCGCCGCGAGCTGGAGTCCGGCACGCTGGTAGAACTGCCCGTGCCGGGCACTCCGATCAAGCGGCCCTGGCACGTCGTCAGCCAGCCCACGCCGCCGATGGCGACCGAGCTGTTGATCGACCACTTGGTGTCCCACCAGGAGCTCGGCTGGCGGCAGGTCAGCGCGGCGCGGCGCGCGTCCTAGTTGAGGCTGCGTCCTGGGCGGGAAAATGCGAGAGGACACCGCCCCGAGCGCAGCGTCAACGCCAAAGCGCACTCACCGCCGCAGCGTGTCCGAAGGTGCCTCGCCCCACCGCTTGCGGTACTCCACAGCAAAGCTGCCGAGGTGGTGGAACCCCCAGCGTTCGGCGACGGCCGTGACCGTCACACCGTCGGACGGCATCGCGTCCATCAGCTCCTCGTGCACCCGCTCGAGCCGGCGTTCGCGGACGTAGGTCATCGGGGTCATGTTGAGTTCTTCGCGAAACCCCTGCTGAATCGACCGCACGCTCATGTGTACCGCCTTGGCGAGGTCTTCCATCGTGATCCGCTCGGCCAGATGGTCGTCGATGTAGTTCATCGCGTCGTGCACCACGACTCGGCGCGGATCCGGCTGGACCGGCTGCAGGAACTCCTCGTAGTAGTTGGACTGCTGCAAGTGCAGCAAAGTGCTCATCAGCAGTTCCTCGATCGCGCCGATGCCCTGGCCTCGCTGAATCAGCGACCCCGGGTGGAACACCTCGGAATGGATCAGCTGGACGGCGGTGTGCCAGCGCATCGCGGCTTCGGTCGCCAGGTCGAACTCGGGCTCGAACTCCAACGGCTTGCTCAGGCTGCGGCCCAACAGCCGGGTCAGGTGCGCTGCCATCGCGCGTTGTTCGATCCGGATCAGCAACTGCGGGGAGTCGTGGTCGAACTGGATGTGCAGGGCCTCCCCGGGACTGGTCACCAGCGCGCGGATGGTGTTGGCCTCGAAGCTGTGGCCGCGGTGGTCGACCAGGGCGCGGCCGTTCATGGGCATGTGCACGCCGTAGTACTGGCCGAGCGCGGGAATGTCGATGGTCGCCGCCACATGGACGTCGAGGTACAACATGCTGACGTTGCGCAGCCGCACCCCGTGCATGGTCGCAGCAAACCCGTCGGCGTCCTCGGGATGGACGTGCAGCGACAACGGCGCCAACGCCTTGGCCATCAGCCGCATGGCCTCGTTCGGGCTCTCGGTATAGAAGATTTCGTTGTCCGCCAGGGCCGGCGGGACACCGCGCGAGCGCACTTTGCGTCGCACCGGGTTCGAAGTCCGGCGAACGTCGATGTAGCCCAGTCGAGTCAGTCGCGACACGGCGTAAACCCTGGTTGCAGCCGTAAACGAGCCCGTTTCGAAGGTAAAGTGTGCACTAAATAATCGGTGGTGATCATGCAAGCCTCTCAGGCATCGACGCGCACCAGCGGGCGGAACTCTTCGCAATTCTGACAGCAGTTGCGCGAAAGCGATAGGCAGGCCCCAAACTGGTCGCTAGCTTTGTGATCGGGGCCACAGCGTTCTGTGGCCGCCCAGGATCGGGTACAGCCCGCCCGATCCCCTGAGGGAGGTGCTATGTCAGCAAACGGTCAGGTTGCCACGCTCTCGCCGGCCGACCAGCTGCGTGAGCGGCTCGACGACCCCGCGATCGCCGCGTCGCTCAACACCCTGCTCGACCACGCCGACCTGTTGGCGGTTCTGCTCAGCGGTTTGGACGGGTTTGTGCGGCGCGGCGACGCGATCAGCGATTCGTTGGCCTCGGCGGTCGGCGAACTGCGCACGGGGGTGCAAGCCGAGCTGCAATCGGTGGACCTTCAGGCGCTGGTGTCCAGCCTGGCGTCACTGACGTCGGCGCTGGTCGACGCCACGCCGGCGTTGAACAAGATCCTGCATTCGCCGCTCGTTGAGCCGCAGACCGCGGATGTCCTGGTGGAGTTGGGGCAGGCGCTGGTCGAAGGCAAAGCTGCCGCGACGGCCGATCCAGGTGGCCCCAAGGGTTTGATGGGGCTATGGCGGGTCAGCAAGGACAAGGACGTCAGCCGAGGTATGGGCTTCCTGGTGCAGGTGGCCCGGGCGTTCGGCCGGCGTTTACCCCGATAACCAAAAAACGTTTTCGCAGCCCACGATTTACCAAAATGCGGTCGCGCCCTCGGCCGCTATTCGAGAGGAGTTCTGATGGCTTCCGTTTTGTGGTTTCAGGGCGGTGCTTGTAGCGGAAATACCATGTCATTTCTCAATGCCGAGGAGCCGAATGTCGTCGACTTGATCGTCGATTTCGGACTGGATCTGTTATGGCATCCGTCGTTGGGGCTCGAGCTCGGAAAGAATGCACAGAAGGTTTTCTGGGATTGCGCCAAGGGCGACCGGCCGCTGGACATCTTCGTGTTCGAGGGCACCGTCATCGAAGCGCCCAACGGCACCGGCCGGATGGACATGTTCGCCGACCGGCCGATGAAGGACTGGGTCACCGACCTCGCCGCCGCCGCGCAGATCGTGGTCGCCATCGGCGACTGCGCCTGCTTCGGTGGCATCCCCGCCATGGAGCCGAACCCCTCGGGGTCGACCGGCCTGCAGTTCCACAAGCGCGAGAAGGGCGGGTTCCTGGGGCCGGACTTCCGGTCGAAGATGGGCCTGCCCGTGATCAACATTCCGGGCTGCCCCGCCCACCCGGACTGGATCACCCAGATCATCGTCGCGTTGGCCACCGGCCGCGCGGGCGACATCACGCTCGACGAGCTGCACCGGCCCGAGACGTTCTTCAAGACCTTCACCCAAACCGGTTGCACCCGTGTGCAATTCTTCGAATACAAGCAATCGACGCTGTCCTTCGGTGAGGGCACCCGCACCGGATGCCTGTTCTACGAATTCGGCTGCCGGGGCCCGATGACCCACTCGCCCTGCAACCGGATCCTGTGGAACCGCCAGTCGTCGAAGACCCGTGCCGGCATGCCCTGCCTGGGTTGCACCGAACCGGAATTCCCGCACTTCGACCTGGCGCCGGGAACCGTGTTCAAGACCCAGAAGGTCAGCGGCATGATCCCCAAGGAAGTGCCCGAGGGTTCGGACCACCTCACCTACATGGCGCACGCCGCGGCCGCGCGCATCGCCGCGCCGCAGTGGTCCAAAGAAGACATGTTCGTCGTCTGACGACCGGCCAGCACGCCAACAGCCCTGGTAGTGCCCACATTTCAGGAGGGATCCATTCATGACCGCGCTTGATCTTTTCGTCAGCCCGCTAGGGCGTGTCGAGGGCGACCTCGACGTCCGCGTCACCGTCGACGACGGGGTTGTCACATCGGCCTGGACCGAGGCCGCGATGTTCCGCGGCTTCGAAATCATCCTGCGCGGCAAGGACCCGCAGGCCGGCCTCATCGTGTGCCCGCGCATCTGCGGCATCTGCGGCGGCAGCCACTTGTACAAGTCGGCCTACGCCCTGGACACCGCGTGGCGAACGCACATGCCGCCCAACGCAACTCTGATCCGCAACATCTGTCAGGCCTGCGAAACGCTGCAGTCCATCCCGCGCTACTTCTACGCGCTCTTCGCCATCGACCTGACCAACAAGAACTACGCCAAGTCCAAGCTCTACGACGAGGCGGTGCGTCGATTCGCCCCGTATGTCGGCACGAGTTACCAACCGGGCGTTGTGCTTTCGGCGAAACCCGTTGAGGTGTACGCGATTTTCGGTGGCCAGTGGCCGCATTCGAGTTTCATGGTGCCTGGAGGGGTGATGTGCGCGCCAACGTTGTCCGACGTCACCCGCTCCATTTCCATCCTGGAACACTGGAAGGACAACTGGCTCGAAGGTCGTTGGCTCGGCGGCACCATCGACCGGTGGCTGGAGAACAAGACCTGGGAGGACGTGCTCGCCTGGGTCGACGAGAACGAGTCGCACTACAACAGCGACTGCGGCTTCTTCATCCGCTACTGCCTCGACGTCGGCCTGGACAAGTACGGCGCCGGCGTGGGCAACTACATCGCCACCGGCACCTATTTCGACCCTTCGCGGTACGAGAACCCGACCATCGACGGGCGCAATGACGCGCTGATCGGCCGCTCGGGTGTGTTCGCGAAGGGTCAGTGGTACGAGTTCGACCAGGCCAATGTTCGCGAGGACGTGACGCACTCGTTCTACGAGGGCAGCAAGCCGCTGCACCCGTTCGAAGGCGAGACCATCCCGATCGACCCCGAGGTAGGCCGCAAGCAGGGCAAGTACAGCTGGGCAAAGTCGCCACGCTATGCCGTCGGCGACCTGGGCAACATCCCGTTGGAAGCCGGTCCGCTCGCGCGCCGGATGGCCGCCGGTGGCCCCAACGCCGCCGCGCACCAGGACAACGACCCGCTGTTCGTGGACATCTACAACAAGATCGGCCCGAGCGTCATGGTTCGCCAGTTGGCCCGCATGCACGAGGGCCCCAAGTACTACAAGTGGACCCGCGAATGGCTCGACCAGCTGAACCTCAAAGAGAGCTTCTACTCAAAGCCAGTCGAGCACGCCGAGGGCATGGGGTTCGGATCAACCGAGGCGGCCCGTGGCGCGCTGTCGGACTGGATTGTGATCGAGGACAACAAGATCAAGAACTACCAGGTGGTGACTCCCACCGCTTGGAACATCGGACCCCGCGACAGCGCCCAGACGCTCGGCCCCATCGAGAGCGCGCTGGTCGGGTCGCCGATCGTGGACCTCGAGGACCCGGTCGAGCTCGGCCACGTGGCGCGCAGCTTCGACTCCTGCCTGGTGTGCACCGTGCACGCCTATGACGGCAAGACGGGCAAGGAGATGTCCCGGTTCGTCATCAACGGGATGGTGTGATCCTGACGACCTACGATTGCAGTTTGGGCGCCAGCGACGACCTGAACCAAGACCTGAACCTCGACCTGAACCTCGATCCTCCGGGATGCGCGGTGCTGGTGGTCGGCTGCGGCAACCTGCTGCGCGGGGACGACGGGGTCGGGCCGATCCTGGTCCGGCACCTGTGGGAGCGGGGCGTGCCGGACGGGGCGAAGCTGGTCGACGGCGGTACCGCGGGCATGGATGTCGCATTCCAGATGCGCGGCGCCGAACGGGTGGTGATCATCGACGCGGCGGCGACGGGCTCCGCGCCGGGAACCATCTTCAAAGTGCCGGGCGAGGAACTGGAGGAACTGCCCCCGCTGCAGGGCCTGCACACCCACTCCTTTCGGTGGGACCACGCCATCGCCTTCGCCCGCTGGGCCCTCGCCGAGGACTGCCCGACGGACATCACCGTGTATCTCATCGAGGTCAGCGGTGTGGAGTTGGGGGCCGACCTCTCCGAGCCCGTGCAGACCGCGATGGAGCAGGTCATCGATCGGATCGAGGCCGAATACCTGGCCGCGCTGCGTCCGGAAGTAGCCGACGAGATCACGGTCGAGCTCACCGCCGACGGGTACCTCCGGTTGGACGCGGAATTGGCGGCCAGCAGGTTTCCGTCCGACGCCGTGGTCGCCATGGTCCGCGACGGCGACCTGTGGCTGGTTCCGCTGCGCGGTCCGCGCAGCGGTGGCCTGCTACTCAAACAGCGCAACCCGGCCGGCGACCGCTCGCTGTTAATTCGTGAGGTGATCGCCGACCGCGCGATTTCGGGTGTGCTTCGGGCATGCTGGGACGATGAGCACAGGGCGCTGCGCATCCCGTTGCACGACGAACCGGGGCCGCCAGGGTGATTCTCATGGCTGAGCGTCCGACGGACGGGGGGCAGCCCGATCAGCGGGACTGCCCGCCGACGGCAGCCCGTGCCGACAGCTCGGCCGACGAAGCGCTGGACGTACAGACCGTAGTGGTGGAAGAAAATGGCCGCTGGGCAGTGGAGATCATCGTCGTCTTCGCCGACGGGGTGGTTCGAAAGCGGATCGACACCCACGCGACCAAGCGTCGTGCCGAGTTGTCGGCCGGCCTGATCAAGCGCGCCGCCGAACGCAATATCGGAGGGGGACCCCTGAATGGATGAGACACGATGACGGCAGCCTCCGAACTCGACGCTCCGATGACGCTCGCGGACCGGCCCCAGGCGCTGGGCGCATTCCCGCTGCCGCTGGGCTACCTGCTCATCCCGGCCGCCGAGGAAAACGACCTGGTGCGCGCAAAGCTGTTGGCCGGCAACCTACCTGACGAATGGCCCGCCGGGCTGCGCGCGCTGCAACTCGCGCACGACGGGGACGTCGAGGCCGCGCTTGCCCACCTGACCGGTGCGGACCCGGTAACCCGATACAACCGCTTCGTGCTGCACCCCGAGGGTCCCGAGGGTATGGACACCGACGAATTGCGCACCGAGCTCGGCGAATTCGGCGTGCTGGTCGACCTTGTGCTGTTCACCCTCGGTAGGCGCGACACCCCACCCGAGGTCGACGACGCCACCGGTGAGCTCGCCGCCGCGGCACTCTCGGCACAGGCTACGCACGCGCTGGCGGCGGGGGATCCGGAAACCGCGATAACCCTGCTGGAGCGGGCGGCCGACGCGGCCTCGACGGTGTCACCCTGTCTGCAGGGCGTGTTGGTCGGGGCGGCCGGATCGATCTGCCGGGACATCGAGGACTGGTCGGCTCAAGAGCGATTCGAGCGGGCGCTGCAGCTGCTCGACGGTGCCGACGGCCTTCGCGTTGCCCGTGCCGAATTACACCTCGCCATCGCGGGCTTGATCCATGAACGCGCTCAAGACAATCCGGCGTGGCTGTCGAAGGCCATTCCGCACTATCACTCCGCCCTGCAGTTGGTGCTGCGGGAGGAGGCGCCGCTGCTGTGGGCGTCCGCGCATGCCAACCTCGCGACGGCGTATCTGACGATGCCGATGGTGGAGGCGTCCGACCAGTTGCGGCTGGGCGTGGCCGCGCAATCGTTGCGCTCGGCGCTGAAGGTCTACACGCCGGAGCAGTACCCCGAACAGTGGGCCAGTGTTCAACTGAACCTGGCCAATTCGCTGGTGTATACGCCGTCCAAGCATCAGGCCGACAACCTGGTCGAGGCGGTGGAACTCTACGAGGGCGTGCTGGCCGTACGAGACCGGGAGACCGATCCACTGGGCCGCGCCAGGGTGTTGGCCAACCAGGGCAATGCGCTGGCCCACCTGGGCATGTTCGACCAGGCCAAGGCCAAGCTCTACGAGTCGCGTTTCCTGTTCGAGGAGCAGCAGGATCACGACTCGGTGCGCGCCGTGCGCGGCGTGTTGGACGAAATCGCAAGGCAGACAGCGCTTTCGCGTGGCGAGTGATGAGCGGTGGGGGAATGACCGATGACTGTGACATCGAAAGTGGACGAGCCCCAACTGGAGGAACTGGCCAAGCGTGTCGATGACGCGGTGTCGGCCCTGGCCGACCTCGACCCGAAGTCCCGCGCCGTCGCCGAGGAGCTCAAGGCCGCGCTCGAAGCGGTGCACCGCGCCGGATTGGTGACCATCGTTCGCCGGATGCGCGAAGACGATGCGGCGCGTGCCGTGCTGTTCGAGTTGGTGGACGACCCGGTGGTGCACCTGTTGCTGTCGCTACACGAGATCATCCGTCCGGACCCGGTGACCCACGCCAATCGGGTACTGGTTTCGGTGCGGCCCCAATTGCAAAGCCACGGGGGGGATGTCACCCTGGTGCGGGTCGAGGACGGCACCGCATACGTACGGCTCGAAGGGGCGTGCAACGGTTGCTCGATGTCGTCGGTGACGTTGCGCAACCTGGTCGAACAGGCCCTGGTCGAAGGCGTGCCCGCGATCTCTGCCGTCGAGGTGCTGCCCAACGAGCCGTCGCCGACGCTGATCCCGCTCGAAGCGCTACGCATCGGCCCTGGCCCCGGCCGGGTGCGGGACGGGTGGGCCAAACTCGGACCCGTGGACGACGTGGCCGACGGCGTGGTGACGGTACGCAGCCTGACGGCCGATTCCGGTGAGAGCGCCGACGTGATCGTGGTGAGCGTCGATCGTCGGCTGTCGGCGTACCGCAATGAATGTGCCCATGAGGCAATGCCATTGGACAACGCCATCGTGGACGTCGGCACCGGGACGCTGACCTGCCCGTGGCACGGTTTCTGCTACGACGCGTCCTCGGGCGAATGCCTGAGCGCGCCGGGCGCGCAGCTCGAACAGTTGCCGCTGCGCGTCGACAACGGAGACGTCTGGGTCCGAGTGCGCGGATGAGTCGCTACACGGTCCGGCACAATATCGGCACGTTCCCGACGGCGCCGGCCGCGCGGACTGAGCCGGTGGCCGACGTCGACCTCACCGACGGATGGTCGCCCGAGGTGTGGCTGGGCGCGCCGGCGGTCGGCGGACTCGCCCTTCCCGCCGCCGAGCCGACGATGGCGTGGATGTATTCGCCGCGCGGCGTGTTCCTCGGCGACAACCATCTGGTGGTGGCCGACTCCGGCAATCACCGAGTGTTGTTGTGGCACGGCATTCCCGGCGCCGACGAGCAACCGGCCGACGTGGTGCTCGGTCAGCCGGACGGCTCGACCGAAGGTCGCGCGGCGGGCGGACGGGGGCCGGAACGCGGGATGAACCTGCCCACCGGGGTGTTGGTGCACGAGGGTCGCCTGATCGTCGCCGATGCCTGGCACCACCGAATTCTGATCTGGGACAAGGTTCCCGAGTCCAGCGATGTGGCGCCCGACGTCATACTCGGGCAGGCAGACGCGTCCTCGGTGGAGCCCAATGCCGGATCGGAATGCACGGCGGCGTCGTTCTACTGGCCATTCGGCATCGCGATCATCGGTGGCAGGTTCTGGGTGGCCGACACGGGCAATCGGCGGGTTTTGGGTTGGTGCAACGGCCTTCCCGACCCGGGCCAACCGGCCGATATCGTGCTCGGTCAACCGGATGCCACACACCGCGAAGAGAATCGGGGCGGCACGGTCGGTCCCGCGAGTTTCCGCTGGCCGCACGACATTACCGGGCGCGACGACCTGCTGCTGATCGCGGATGCCGGCAATCACCGCATCTTGGGCTGGTCGCCGCTGCCGGACGCCGACGGCCCCGCCGATATCCTGCTCGGGCAACCGGATTTCGAAAGCGCGCAGGAATGGCCGTACGGTCCGCACACCGGTGACCGGTTCCGGTTCCCGTACGCACTCGGACTCGAGGAAGACCGGCTGGCCGTGGCGGACACCGCCAACAACCGGATCCTGTTGTGGGACGGCATGGCCGACGGTGTACCCACCGACGGTCGGCCGGCCGATCACGTCCTGGCGCAGCCGACCTTCGGTACCAACGGCGAGAACCGCTGGACCTCGGTGCAGCGCGATACGCTGTGCTGGCCGTACGGGTTGTCACTGCGCGGCGACCGGTTGGCGGTCGCCGACTCCGGCAACAACCGGGTCGTGATCTGGCGGCGGCGGTGAGACCGCGAATCATCCAGTCCGACGGGCAGATCGGCTTCTACTGGACCACTCCGTCCGGTACGCCCACGTCGTTACAGAAGCTGGTAGAGCACGACGACGAAGCGGATCGGCTGATCGCCACCCACCTGGAAGCGCTCGACGACGCGCTGATCATCGCGGCCGAACGGTTCGGCGAAATCCTGGGCGGGGGCCGGGCTCCCGCCGACGCGGCCGAACGTGACGATCTGCTCGACCTGCACCGCGCCCTGGATCGGCTGTGTTTCGAGTACGCGGCGGCCACCGACGTGACCGGGATCAAGCCCGACCTGCGCGCCGGAAAGATCGTCGGAACCGCCGCCCTGTTCTCCATTCGGGCCCGGCAACCGCTCGGGCTGCTGGGCCCGGCACCACTGGACGACCAACTCGACGAACCCAGCCTGGGGGTGGTGGGCGGCTTCGGCGAGATGCAGCAGGTGGACCCGGCGCGGCCGTGGTTGGGCGGGCGCTGGGTGGTGCGAACCGAAGCGGGGCAACGCTTTCCGCTGACGCTGTCAATGATGATGTTCGACAGCTCGGGCGTGAACAAGGACGCCGCACGGCGCGAGCACCTGGAAGCGCTCAACTCCGTCATCGAGGCGGCCCGCAGCCCCGAAGCCGACCCGCTGGCCGTCACCTGCGCGATCGACTGGCTGCTCTACGACTGGCTGATGGCCCACCGGGACGGCCCGGACAGCGCCGAGATCGTCTTCCCCAAGGGGCACGAACAAGACGCGGCCGTGGTGGTCGCGGCCGCGGCCACTTCCGTCGCATCCCGGGCGACGTTCGACCCGGGCCTGGTGGGGCTCGGTTCCTTGCGGGGCTAACCACCTGACAGATCACCCAATTCGGGGTGTAACGGCGACCACCGGTGCGCAAGCCTACGAGCTGTGAACACCACTCTTTCGTCGCTGGTGTGGTTGCTGATTGCGCTGCCACTTGCCGGGGCGGCGACGCTGCTGGTCGTCGGTCGCCGCACCGACCCCTGGGGCCATCTGCTCGGCTGCGCTACGGTACTCGCGTCGTTCTGTTGCGGGATCGTGCTTTTCGTCGATCTGTTGCGGCGGCCCGTCGACGATCGCGCGATCCACGAGACATTGTTCAGCTGGCTGCAGGTCGGCACCCTGAACGTCGACTTCGGGTTGCAACTGGACGCACTGAGCGTGTGCTTCGTGCTGCTGATCACCGGTGTCGGGGCGTTGATACACCTCTATTCGATCGGCTACATGCGCGACGACCCGGCCCGCCGCCGCTTTTTCGGTTATCTGAACCTGTTCGTGGCCGCCATGCTGTTGCTCGTCCTCGCCGACAACTACCTCGGGCTGTATTTCGGCTGGGAGGGTGTCGGTTTGGCGTCCTACTTGCTGATCGGGTTCTGGTCGCACAAGCCGGCGGCCGCGACCGCGGCCAAGAAGGCCTTCATTGTCAACCGGGTCGGCGACGTAGGGCTGGCGGTTGCGTTGATGATCATGTTCGCCCGCTTTGGAACCCTCTCTTACCCAGGGGTATTCGAGGAGGCGGCCGCGGCGTCGCAGGGCACGCTGGACGCGATCGGGTTGATGTTGCTGCTGGCCGCCTGTGGCAAGAGCGCCCAGGTCCCGCTGCAGTCCTGGCTTGGTGACGCGATGGAGGGCCCCACCCCGGTCAGCGCCCTGATCCACGCCGCCACCATGGTCACCGCCGGCGTGTACCTGATTGTGCGGTCCGGCCCGATCTTCGATCTCGCGCCCGCCGCCCGTACTGCAGTTGTGGCGGTGGGCGCGGTCACGCTGCTGTTCGGCGCGATCATCGGCTGCGCCAAGGATGACATCAAGAAGGCGCTGGCCGCCTCGACGATGTCGCAGATCGGCTACATGGTGCTGGCGGCCGGGCTGGGCCCGGCCGGCTACGCCGTGGCCATCATGCATCTACTCACCCACGGCTTTTTCAAAGCCGGCTTGTTCCTGGGTGCCGGCTCGGTCATGCACGGCATGAACGACGAGACCGATATGCGCCGATACGGCGGCCTGCGAAAGGTCATGCCGATCACCTTCGTCACCTTCGGCCTGGGCTACCTCGCGATCATCGGCATCCCGCCGTTCGCGGGCTTCTTCTCCAAGGACGCCATCATCGAAGCCGCATTCACGGCAGACGAGACACTCGGCGTCGCCACTCTGGTCGGGGCCGGGCTCACCGCGTTCTACATGACCCGGGTCATGATCCTGACCTTCTTCGGCGAAAGACGTTGGCAACCAGACACTCATCCGCACGAATCACCCGCCGTCATGACCGCACCCATGGTCGTCCTTGCCCTCGGATCACTCGGTGGCGGTGCCGCACTAGCCCTCAACGGCACCCTGCAGCACTGGTTACAACCGGTCACCAACCCGGCCGGCATCACCGAGGCGCAACCGGCGATTCCAGTCGGCACCCTCACCGCCATCACCCTGACGGTGGTCGCCATCGGCATTGCGGCGGCGTATCACAAGTACGCCGCGCGACCGGTGAAAACGTCTGTCTCGGAATGGGTGTCGATGCCAGTCATCGCCGCGCGCCAGGATCTGTTCGGCGACAAGGTCAACGAAGCCGCGCTCATGCGGCCGGGACAACGGTTGTCGCGAGCCCTGGTCGACGTGGAGTTGATGCATATCGACGGCGCCGTCGAAGGCATCGCCCGGCTGGTCGGTCTGGCGTCCACGCGTATCCGGCGCATCCAAACCGGTTTCGTGCGCTCCTATGCGTTGACGGCGTTCTGCGGCGCCGCCGCCGTACTACTGAGCTTCGTTCTAGGGAGGACGTGATGGCCCCGTTGTTGACCGCGTTGTGGGTAGCGCCGCTGGTGGGGTCGGCCGTGGTCGCGGCGCTGCCGGCCAACCGGCCGCTGGCGGCGAAATACGCCGCCCTCGGCGTTTCGACGGTCGTTCTGTCGATCGTGGCCGTGCTGTTCGCCCGCTTCTCCCCGTCGGACCCGCACTACCAGTTCGTCGAAAAGCATTCCTGGATAAGCTCGTTCGGGGCGAGCTACATCGTCGGCTTGGACGGCGTCGCCATGGTGCTGGTGGTCCTGACCAGCGTGCTGATGCCGCTGCTGCTGCTCGCCGGCTGGAATGACGTGGAACGACCCAACATCTACCTGGGGTTGATGCTGGTGGTCGAGTCGATGATGCTGGTCGCCCTGGTGGCACTCGACGTGCTGCTGTTCTTCGTGTTCTTCGAAGCAATGCTGATACCGATGTACTTCCTCATCGGCCGATACGGGGGAGCGGGTGCCCCGCGGGCCGCGCTGAAGTTTCTGCTGTACAGCCTGTTTGGCGGCTTGTTCATGTTCGTCGCGCTCATCGGGTTGAATCTGATCGCGGGGACCTTCGATTTCCGTGCGATCACCGCAGCGGTCTCACCGGGTCAGTTCACAGCGAGCCCGGCCGTCACGCACTTGTTGTTTCTCGGCTTCCTGTTCGCGTTCGCCGTCAAGGCGCCGCTGTGGCCGCTGCACACTTGGCTTCCGGGTGTGGCCGCCGAGGCGACCCCGGCGACCGCGGTGTTGATGATGGCCGTGGTCGACAAAATCGGCACCTTCGGCATGCTGCGCTACTGCCTACAGCTCTTTCCCGGCAGCGCGACGCTTTTTCGGCCCTTCGTGATCACGCTCGCGGTCATCGGTATCGGCTACGGTGCGCTGGTCGCGATCGGCCAAAGCGACCTGATCCGCGTGATCGCCTACACCTCGATCAGCCACTTCGGCTTCATCGTCCTCGGCATTTTTGCGATGACCAGCCAGGGACAGTCCGGTGCGGCGTTGTACATGGTCAACCACGGCTTGTCGACGGCCGCACTGTTTCTGATCGCCGGTTTTCTGGTGTCGCGCAGGGGAACCCGCCTCATTGCCGACTACGGCGGTGTGCAACAGGTCGCCCCGGTGCTGGCCGGGACCTTGCTGGTCGCCGGCATGGCGTCGTTGGCGTTGCCGGGGCTGGCACCGTTCGTCAGCGAATTTCTGGTGCTGATAGGAACATTCACCCGCTACCCGGTGTTTGCGGTGTGCGCAGCGACCGCGCTGGTGCTGTCGGCCATCTACATCCTGTGGCTGTACCAGCGGATGATGACGGGCCCGGTTGCCGATGACAACCGCAAGGTCCGCGACCTGGTGCCTCGTGAGCGGCTCGTCGTCGTGCCGTTGCTCGCCATGCTCATCGCTTTGGGTGTTTACCCCAAGCCCGCCCTTGACGTGATCAACCCGGCGATCGCCCAGCACCTGGCCGAGCGGTTCGAGCATCACGTGACGAATGCGGGCTAAAGCGCGGCCAACTTCACCTCGGCCAGCTGCGCCTTGCGGCGCTCCATCAGCCGCAACACCATCGGGGTGAAGATCAGCTGCATCGCCAGGTCCATCTTGCCGCCCGGACACACGATCGTGTTCGGCCGGGACATGAACGAATCATGCAGCATGGCAAGCAGATACGGAAAGTCGATGCCATGTGGATCACGGAACCGGATGATCAGCATCGACTCGTCGGCGGTGGGGATGGACCGGGCGATGAACGGGTTGGAGGTGTCTACCACCGGCACGCGTTGGAAGTTGACGTCGGTGTGCGAGAACTGGGTGCACATGTAGTTCACGTAGTCGGGCATGCGTCGCAGGATGGTGGCGGTCACGGCCTCGGGGCTGTATCCGCGGGAGGTCCTGTCGCGGTGCAGCTTCTGAATCCACTCGAGGTTGATCACCGGCACCACGCCGATGCGTAGGTCGGCGTGTGCCGCGACGTTCACCTCGTCGGTGACGATCGCGCCGTGCAGCCCTTCGTAAAAGAGCATGTCGGTGTCCGGCGGGATTTCCTCCCACGGCGTGAACGTGCCCGGCTCCTGCCCATAGGGCGCGGCTTCCGTCTCGTCGTGCAGGTACCGGCGGATCTTGCCGGTACCCGTCTCGCCGTACGTCTCGAACAGGCATTGCAGCTCTTCGAACAGATTCGCCTCCGGACCGAAATGGCTGAAGGAGTGGTCGCCGCGGGCGTGCGCCTCGGCGATCGCCGCCTTCATCGCGACACGGTCGTACCGGTGGAAGCTGTCGCCCTCGACGAACGCAACGTTGATGTTCTCCCGGCGGAAGATCTGTTCGAACGTCCGCATCACAGACGTGGTTCCCGCGCCAGAAGAACCGGTCACGGAGATGATCGGGTGCAGGCGTGACATGTGTTTACTCCCAGTAGATGCGGTCTTTCCGATCGATCAGGCGGTCACGACGCGGTACAGGCCCCGAACGCCGTACAGCGGGGACGCGGAGGGCCGCACGTAATCGCCGCGGTGGTACTCCTCGATGAGCTCCACCTCATCTGCCGCGCCAAAGATCAGCGGCACCCGCTGATGCAGGCTGGTCGGCACGACGTCGAGCAGTCGTTTGCGGCCGGTGCTGGCGCTGCCGCCGGCCTGCTCGACCAGGAATGCGATCGGGTTCGCCTCGTAGAGCAGGCGCAGCCGTCCCGCCTTGGCCGGGTCCTTGGCGTCCCGCGGGTAGAGAAACACCCCGCCTCGGGTCAGAATCCGATGCGTTTCGGCGACCAGCGATGCGACCCACCGCATGTTGAAGTCCTTGCCCCGCGGCCCGGTGCGGCCCGCCAGGCACTCGTCGATGTAGCGCTGCACGGCCGGTTCCCAGAACCGCCTGTTCGACGCATTGATGGCGAATTCGTTTGTGGTTCGCGGGATTTGGATCGACGGGCGGCTGAGCACGAATTCGCCGAGGGTGGGGTCCAGGGTGAACGCGTGCACCCCGGTGCCCACCGTGAGCACCAGCATCGTCGACGGCCCGTAGATCGCGTAGCCCGCACACACCTGCCGCGAGCCCGGCTGCAGGAAATCTTCGGGTGCGGGGTCCACACCCGGTTCGGGCGCCCGCAGAATCGAAAAGATGCTGCCCACCGAGACGTTGACGTCGATGTTCGACGAGCCATCGAGCGGATCGAAAACCAGCAGGTACTTGCCGCGTGGATACTGCGTCGGCAGCAGGTAGGGCTCGGCGAGCTCCTCGGTGACCATGCCGGCCACCTGCCCACCCCATTCGTTGGCCCGCAAGAAGTAGTCGTTGGCCAGCACATCGAGCTTCTGTTGCACCTCGCCCTGCACGTTCACCGCGACGTTCACCGCGTCGGCGGCGCCCAGCACGCCCCCGAGCTCGCCCTGGGCCACCCGGGTGGAGATGGCCTTGCACGCCAGCGCGACGTCAAGGATCAGCGAGTTGAGGTCGCCGCTGGCCTCGGGGTGGCGTCGTCGCTCCTCGATGAGGAACTTCACCAGCGTGGTGTGGTGGGTAAGCATGCGCGGTACCTCCGGCGAGCGGCGCAGGGACGATTCACGAAGGCCGTAACGGACTCAGCCATATGCTCTGACCTGCGCGGCGCCGGTCCATCCCCCTTTAGGGGGGTCCGCAGGGTGGATGTTTGCGCACCCCGAACTGCCGCGAGGCGCGGCCCGGCCGTCAGAAGTTTGCGGGGTTCACCCGGGCGAGGACAGCAATGCGGGGCCGCGAAAGCACGGCCGCACAGAAAAAATGCGTGCAACGCGTCGGCGCGCCTGCACGGTTAGTCCGCGTCATACCCATACGGTTCTGGTTACGCGGAACTACTTGACATAACTCTAAATCTATGGTTGAGGTTGAGACTTTTCAAGCAGACACACCGGGTGCAAACGGACACGGGCAGGGACACAACAAGCCCCTCAGGGAGGAAGACGAATGATGACCCCCCCACATAACTATCTCGCCGTCATCAAGGTCGTGGGCATCGGTGGTGGCGGCGTCAACGCCGTCAACCGGATGATCGAGCAGGGACTCAAGGGAGTCGAGTTCATCGCCATCAACACCGACGCGCAGGCGTTGCTGATGAGCGACGCCGACGTCAAGCTCGACGTCGGCCGCGACTCGACCCGTGGCCTGGGCGCCGGCGCCGACCCCGAGGTCGGCCGGAAGGCGGCCGAGGACGCCAAGGACGAGATCGAGGAACTGCTCCGCGGGGCCGACATGGTGTTCGTCACCGCCGGTGAGGGCGGTGGCACGGGTACCGGTGGGGCGCCCGTCGTCGCCAGCATCGCCCGCAAGCTGGGCGCGCTGACCGTCGGCGTCGTCACCCGGCCGTTCTCCTTCGAGGGCAAGCGGCGCAGCAACCAGGCCGAGGCCGGGATTCAGTCGCTCCGGGAGAGCTGCGACACCTTGATCGTGATCCCCAACGACCGGCTGCTGCAGATGGGCGACGCGGCCGTCTCGCTGATGGACGCGTTCCGCAGCGCCGACGAGGTGCTGCTCAACGGCGTGCAGGGCATCACCGACCTGATCACCACACCCGGCCTCATCAACGTCGACTTCGCCGACGTCAAGGGCATCATGTCGGGTGCGGGCACCGCGCTGATGGGCATCGGCTCGGCCCGCGGCGAGGGCCGGTCGCTCAAGGCGGCCGAGATCGCCATCAACTCGCCGCTGCTGGAAGCGTCCATGGAGGGCGCGCAGGGCGTGCTGATGTCCATCGCCGGCGGCAGCGACCTGGGCCTGTTCGAGATCAACGAGGCCGCCTCGCTGGTGCAGGACGCCGCGCACCCCGAAGCGAACATCATCTTCGGCACCGTGATCGACGACTCGCTGGGCGACGAGGTGCGGGTGACGGTCATCGCCGCGGGCTTCGATGTCGCCGGACCCGGCCGCAAGCCGGTCGTCGGCGAGGCGGGTGAGTCGACGGGCGGTGGTGCCCACCGGATCGAGTCGGCCCGGGCGGGCAAGCTCACCTCGACGCTGTTCGAGCCGGTCGACGCCGTGAGCGTGCCGGTCCACACCAACGGCGCGACGTTGAGCATCGGTGGCGACGACGACGACGTCGACGTGCCGCCGTTCATGCGTCGCTGAGGTCTCGATTTGCTTGCCAGTACGCGACAAACCGGCCGCGTCCGGCAAGCGCAGTCGCCTTGCGGGCAACAGCCTCCCGATACTAGGAACGTGAGCGTTCGTATTCGCCGGGTAACCACCACCCGGGAGGGCGGTGTGTCTGCGCCGCCGTACGACACTTTCAACCTTGGAGACCACGTCGGCGACGACCCGGTCGCGGTGGCGGCCAACCGGGCTCGCCTGGCCGCCGCCATCGGTTTGCCCGACGAGCGGGTGGTGTGGATGAACCAGGTCCACGGCGACCGGATCGAGGTGGTCGACGGGCCGCGTGACACCCCGTTCGACGACACCGACGGATTGGTGACCGCCGCGCCGCGGGTGGCGCTGGCGGTGATGACGGCCGACTGTGTGCCGGTGTTGATGGCGGACGCCCGGGCCGGGGTGGTCGCCGCCGTCCACGCCGGCCGAGTCGGTGCCCAGCGCGGCGTTGTCGTCCGCGCGATCGAAACGATGCTCGGCCTGGGCGCGCAGGCCGAGGACATCTCCGTGTTGCTGGGCCCGGCGGTCAGCGGCCGCAACTACGAAGTGCCCGAAGCGATGGCCGCCGAGGTCGAAGCGGTCCTGCCGGGCAGTCGCACCACCACGTCGGCCGGGACCCCCGGGCTTGACCTGCGGGCCGGAATCGCTTGCCAGCTCCGCACTTTGGGTGTCACGGCCATCGACATCGACCAGCGTTGCACGGTCGCCGACCCCACCCTGTTCAGTCATCGCCGCGGCGCGCCCACCGGGCGGCTGGCGTCACTGGTGTGGATGGAATGAGCGTGTCGTCGGCAGACTTCCCCATGCGGGAAAAGGGGAGCGACCGCCAATCGGAATTGACGCACGCGCTGGCGGCGGTGCGATCGCGGCTAGCCGCGGCCGCCGAAGCGGCGGGTCGCAATGTCGGAGAAATTGAGCTATTGCCAATTACCAAATTCTTCCCAGCAACCGATGTTGCGATTTTGTCGAGATTGGGTTGTCGCGCGGTTGGCGAATCGCGCGAGCAGGAAGCGGCGGCAAAGGTTGCCGAGCTCGCTCGGTTGTTTGCGGATCCGATGTACGCGGGTTCTTCCCGCGGAATCCAGTGGCATATGGTCGGCCGTATTCAGCGCAACAAGGTTCGGTCCTTGGCGCGCTGGGCGCACACCGCGCATTCCGTGGACACCCCCACGGTGGTGACCGCGCTGTCGCGGGCGATCGGTACCGCCTTGGACGAACAGCGGCGGTCACAGCCGCTTCGGGTCTACGTCCAGGTCAGCCTCGACGGCGACGAATCGCGCGGGGGAGTAAACGTCGCGGACTTCGACGCCCTGCACCGCCTGTGCGAGCAGGTGGACGAGTCGGAAAGCCTCGAGCTGGTCGGATTGATGGGCATCCCACCGTTGGATTGGGACGCCGATAGGGCCTTTGAGCTGCTGCAATCCGAGCACGCCCGAATCCGCGAGTCGTTCCCGCATGCGGTGGGACTGTCGGCCGGCATGTCCAACGACCTGGAAAGCGCAGTGAAACATGGTTCGACGTGTGTGCGTGTCGGTACCGCGCTTATGGGTCCGAGGCGGTTACGGTCACCGTGAATAGTCACTGTAGTCACACCTTCATCACAGACAACAAACATCCCAAAGCTAGAAGGGGTCTCTCGATGAGCACACTGCACAAGGTCAAGGCCTACTTCGGTATGGCTCCGATGGAGGATTACGAGGACGAGTACTACGACGACCGCGGTCCATCTCGCGGTTATTCTCGGTCCCGTTTCGACGACGAATACGGACGTTATGAGGGTCGTGACTATGACGATCCGCGCCGTGATGCGCGCGATCTGCGCGACCCCCGTGATCTGAGGGGCGAGCCCGGCGACTACCCGCCGCCGAGCAGCTACCGCGGCGGGTACGCCGAGGAGGCTCGCTTCCAGCCTCGCGAGTTCGACCGCACCGAGATGCCGCGCCCCCGCTTGGGGTCGTGGCTGCGCAACTCCACCCGTGGTGCGTTGGCGATGGACCCGCGTCGCATGGCGATGATGTTCGAGGAAGGCCACCCGCTTTCGAAGATCACCACGCTGCGGCCGAAGGACTACAGCGAGGCCCGCACCATCGGCGAGCGCTTCCGCGACGGGACCCCGGTGATCATGGACCTCGTCTCGATGGACAACGCCGACGCCAAGCGGTTGGTCGACTTCGCGGCCGGCCTGGCTTTCGCGCTGCGCGGGTCGTTCGACAAGGTCGCGACCAAGGTGTTCCTGCTCTCACCCGCCGACGTCGACGTGTCCCCGGAGGAGCGGCGTCGGATCGCCGAAACCGGTTTCTACGCTTACCAATAGGCTTACCGAGAGGGCTAACGTCCCCTTCGTGCTTTGGGTGGTACAGCCCGGTGCGTCTCCCAGCGAGGCCGCCGGGCTGGCCGTTTGAAGGGCCGGCCACCGGCCGCCAGGAACGGGTGCCGAGGACTCGGTCGGTAGGCTGTTCTTGCCGTCCCTCCGGGGCGGCATATTGGCATCCTCGTCGGTAAGGTCAGGCTCTCGTTGGCAGTGTTCATTCACACCCTGGGATTGGTGCTGTTCGCGTTCTGGTTCCTGCTGATCGTGCGGATCGTGATCGAGTTCATCCGCTCGTTCAGCCGGGACTGGCGTCCTACCGGGATCACCGTGGTCATCCTCGAATTGATCATGACGGTGACCGATCCACCGGTGAAGCTGCTCCGCCGCCTGATCCCCCAACTGACTGTCGGCGCGGTGCGCTTCGACCTGTCCATCATGGTGCTGCTGCTGGTCTTGTTCATCGGGTTCAGCACGGCCATGAACTACCGGGGCTGAGGCCGCCGGCGCGTCCCCACGATTGGTTTTGCGACGGTTCGGCCACGATTCGGAGACGGTTTTGACGCGCGCGATTTTTAAATACTAAGGACTGTGATTTATTTGCCTTAGAGATTGAAATTGGTTCTTATTTATTAGTCCAATCGGCAACCGCCGAGTCTGGTGTGACAGGATGGACGGCAGTTGCGCGACGGCTACCAGTCCGTTCTACACTTTCCAGTTGACCGTCCAGGAACTCGAGGGGACAAAGAATGCCGCTTACACCTGCCGACGTCCACAATGTGGCGTTCAGTAAGCCGCCCATCGGCAAACGCGGGTACAACGAGGATGAAGTCGATGCCTTCCTCGACCTGGTAGAGAACGAGCTCACCCGGCTCATTGAAGAGAACGCCGATCTGCGTCAGCGGATTGCCGAACTGGATGCGGAATTGGCCAGCGGCGGTGGTGGCGGCGGCGGCGCCCAGACGGTCGCTCAGCCGGTTCCCACTTACGAGCCTGAACCGGCCAAACAGGCGGAGGCGGCGACCGGCACCAACGAGGAGCAGGCGCTGAAGGCGGCCCGGGTGCTCACCCTGGCCCAGGACACCGCCGACCGGCTGACCAGTTCCGCCAAGGCCGAGTCGGAGAAGTTGCTGTCCGACGCCCGTGCCAACGCCGACCAGATCCTCAGCGAGGCGCGCCACACGGCCGAGACCACCGTGGCCGAGGCCCGCCAACGTGCCGACGCGATGCTGGCCGACGCGCAGGCCCGGTCGGAGAACCAATTGCGGCAAGCTCAGGAGAAGGCCGACGCACTGCAAGCGGATGCGGAACGCAAGCACTCCGAGATCATGGGGACGATCAACCAGCAGCGGACGGTGCTGGAGGGTCGGCTCGAGCAACTGCGGACATTCGAGCGCGAATACCGCACCCGCCTCAAGACCTACCTGGAGTCACAGCTCGAGGAGCTCGGCCAGCGCGGCTCGGCTGCACCGGTCGATTCCAGTGCGGACGGCGGCGGGTTCGAGCAATTCAACCGCGGTAACAACTAGCCCGGGACACGTGCCGGGCGGCGGTACCGCTTCCGGGGTCGGTGCCACGGTCCCTGGTAGGTTTAGCAGTCGCTGCTCGCCTGCTGGAGGAGACCGATGCTGATCATTGCCCTTGTGTTGGCCTTGATAGCCCTCGTCAGCCTGGTGTTCGCGGTGGTCACCAGCAACGAACTGGTCGCTTGGGTGTGTGTCGGCGCCAGCGTGCTGGGAGTGCTGTTGCTGATCATCGACGAGGTCAGGGCTCGGCAGCAGCGGGCCCGCAGCAAAGGCGAGGGTGAGGAAGGCGCGGCGGATGACGCCGAGCCCGAAGAAGCTCCCGAAGAACCTGCGGAAACCGTCGACTACCCGGACGAGGGTGAGCAGGACGGTGCGGACTCCGGCGCAAAGACCGCTACCCCGGAAGCCCAGACACCAACCGAGGCAGCAGCTACGACGGCAGCCGACGAATCCGACGAAACCGAGGAATCCGGCGACTCCGAAGGCAAGGAATCGACGGTGGCCGGCGACGGCGGCGACGCGGCGAACAGCAAGTAGCTCAAGTAGCTAGGGCGCTCGGGAGCCGTCCGGGAGCGCCCGGGGTGTCTTGCCGGCGGTCGTTGGTGTGGCGAGTAGCTGCCGCACTTCGTCGTCGCTGACCTGATGGAAATCGTCGTACACCTGCCCGACGGCCTCGAATGCGGCAGGCATGGTTGCGCAGACGACGTCGTCGGCCTCCCTGGCCAGCTCCTGGCAGGCGCTCGCGGGCCCGACGGGGACCGCCACGATCACCGCGCGGGGTCCGGCGCCGCGCACCGCCCGTACCGCCGCCAGCATGCTCGCACCCGTGGCGATGCCGTCGTCGACCAGGATCACCGTCTTGCCGCGCAGATCGGCGGGAGGGCGTCCACCCCGGTACGCACGCTCCCGGCGGTTGAGTTCGGTGGTTTCACTGGCGATCGCTTTGCGCACTTGTTCTTCGGTGATGTCCAAACTGGACACCACGCTTTCGTTCATGACGACCCGGCCGCCGCTGGCCAATGCACCCATCGCGAGTTCGGGCCAGTGCGGCACCCCGAGTTTGCGGACCAGGAACACGTCCAGATCGGCCTGTAGCGCCGCGGCCACTTCCCAGCCGACCGGAACGCCACCACGGGCGAGCCCTAGCACTATCAGACCGTCGCGGCCGCGGTAGGAACTGAGTTGCTGGGCCAGGAAGCGCCCAGCATCGCGGCGGTCGCGGAATCTCCGTGTCGTCGTTCGGCGGAAAAAGCCATTCGGTGGGTTCATTGATCGCACTCCCGGCTGCCGACCCCACACCAGCCTACGGCCGAGCCTCGACGAACGAAACATCCTGGTCGAGAAGGGTGTCCGAGGGGGGACTTGAACCCCCACGCCCATTAGTAGGGCACTAGCACCTCAAGCTAGCGCGTCTGCCATTCCGCCACTCGGACAAAACCAACCGCATGAGTTGGCAGCTAAGGCTATCGGATCGGCTGGCGGACGCCCAACCGGGCTAGGCGGATGGGCGCGCCGCCGTGCGTGGCCAGAAGAGCCACAGGGGCCCGAGGTGGCCCCAAGGTGGTAGGAAAGGTGATTGTGACCGATGTGAACCAGGCTGCGACCGCGTCGAGCGCCTCGCCTAGCGATGACGTCGCCGAAATCGTCAGCAGGTTGATCCGGTTCGATACCTCCAACACCGGCGAACCAGAGACGACCAAGGGCGAGGCCGAGTGCGCGCAGTGGGTCGCCGAGCAACTCGCCGAAGTCGGTTACCAGACCGAATACGTCGAGTCCGGCGCACCCGGCCGGGGCAACGTGTTCGCGCGGCTGCCTGGGGCAGACAGATCCCGTGGCGCCCTGCTGATCCACGGGCATCTCGACGTGGTCCCGGCCGAGCCCGCCGACTGGAGCGTGCACCCGTTCTCCGGCGCCATCGAGGACGGGTACGTGTGGGGCCGCGGCGCGGTCGACATGAAGGACATGTGCGGCATGATGATCGTCGTCGCCCGCCACTTCCGTCGAGCGGGCATCGTGCCGCCTCGCGACCTGGTGTTCGCGTTCCTCGCCGACGAAGAGCACGGCGGCAAGTACGGCGCCCACTGGCTGGTGGACAACCGGCCCGAGCTGTTCGAAGGCATCACCGAGGCGGTCGGTGAGGTCGGCGGTTTCTCGCTGACCGTGCCCCGCCGCGACGGCGGCGAACGTCGGCTCTACCTGATCGAGACCGCCGAGAAGGGCATCATGTGGATGCGCCTGACCGCGCGCGGCCGGGCCGGGCACGGCTCGATGGTGCACGACGACAACGCCGTGACCGCCGTCGCCGAGGCGGTGGCACGCCTGGGGCGTCACGAATTCCCGCTGGTGTGCACCGACACCGTCGCGCAGTTCCTCGCCGCCGTGGGGGAGGAGACCGGCTTCACCTTCGATGTGGAGTCGCCGGACCTCGAAGGCGCCATCGAGAAGCTCGGCCCGATGGCCCGCATGTTGAAGGCGGTGCTGCGCGACACCGCGAACCCCACGATGCTCAAAGCCGGGTACAAGGCCAACGTCATCCCGGCAACCGCGGAAGCCGTGGTGGACTGCCGGGTGCTGCCGGGGCGTCAGGCCGCGTTCGAGGCCGAGGTCGACGAGCTGATCGGGCCCGACGTGACCAGGGAATGGATCCGCGAACTGGCCTCGTACGAGACCAGCTTCGACGGCGACCTGGTCGACGCGATGAACGAGGCCGTGTTGGCGGTCGACCCCGACGGCCGTACCGTGCCTTACATGCTGTCCGGCGGAACCGACGCAAAAGCGTTCGCCCGCATCGGTATTCGCTGTTTCGGCTTCAGCCCGCTGCGGTTACCGCCCGACTTGGATTTCACGTCGCTGTTCCACGGCGTCGACGAGCGGGTACCCGTCGATGCGCTGAACTTCGGCACCGAGGTGCTGACACACTTCCTGACACACTGCTGAAAAGATTAGAGCCGACTACACGAGAGGACCGTCCATGGCGCCCAGCCCGTACGACGCACTACCCCAGCTGCCAACCTTCACCCTGACCTCGGAGTCCGTGCAGGACGGGCAACCACTGGCCAAAGCTCAGGTCAGCGGAATCATGGGCGCGGGTGGCGAGGATGTCAGCCCGCAGCTGAGCTGGTCGGGATTCCCCGAGGAGACGCGCAGCTTCGCGGTCACCGTTTATGACCCCGACGCCCCCACCCTGTCCGGATTCTGGCACTGGGCGGTGGCCAATCTGCCCGCGACCGTCACCGAGTTGCCCGCCGGCGCGGGCGACGGCAGCGAGCTGCCGGGTGGGGCGCTGACACTGGCCAACGACGCCGGTCTGCGCCGCTACATCGGCGCCGCACCGCCCCCGGGCCACGGTGTGCACCGCTACTACATCGCCGTGCACGCCGTGGACGTCGAGAAATTGGAGCTCGACGACAACGCCAGCCCGGCCTACCTGGGGTTCAACCTGTTCCAGCACGCGATCGCGCGGGCGGTCATCCACGGGACTTACGAACAGACCTAAAACCGAAGCAGACCTGGGGCAGCAGGCATCCCCAGACACCGTGCAGCCGTAAAGTTGGCCAACTGTGCGTGGATGCGTTCTAGTACTGCCCGGCGGCCGCGTGCGCAGCGACGACGTGTCGCGGCCCTGGCACCTGCCCAACGTGCGGATGGCGTTCCTGACGCGCGCGTTGCGGCGCCGCCTGGGTCCCGACGTCGTGGTGCGACAGGTCCAATACCGGTTGCGCGGGTGGAACAGCCCGCAATTGGATCCCGTGCACGACGCGCAACGGACGCTTGCCGAACTGCGAACGCACTATGGCCCGAAACCCGTTGTGCTAGTGGGCCATTCGATGGGCGGGCGGGTGGCCGCGCGGTTGGCGTCCAAGGGCGGGGTCGACGCGGTCGTGGCGCTCGCCCCGTGGTGGGTGAACGGGGCCGGCGATCACATACCGGCACCCACCCGCCTGTTGGTGGTACACGGCACCGCCGACACCCGAACCGACCCTGCCGATTCCCAACTCCAGGTCAGTCGCGCTCGCGCCCGCGGGCTGGACGCGCAGTGGATAGGCATCGAGGGCGTCGGCCACCACATGGTGCGACGCTGGCGCGAATGGCACCGTCACACAGTGGACTTCGTCGCCGAGTCGCTCACTGTCGCCCGCTGAGAAGCCGCTCCGAGCCCCGGGCCACCAGCCGCGCCGCCGCGCCGCGAGCGGTCCGCGCCGCCGCCACGACCCGCGGGAACTGCGGTGTACGGTCGTCGCCACGCGCGGGCCGGCCGGCGTCGAGCCGTTGCCGCTGGGGGATCACCACGTACTTCGGGTCGCGGGTGGACTCCACCCCGGCCTCGAACACGCCGAACCGCTGCAGCGCGCTGCCGGTCAGCAGCGCCACCCCACACGCCGCGGCGGCACCTCGATTACGTCCGAAGGCCACCGTGCCCAGCACCCCGCCAATCGTCAGGTACTCCGCCCAGGCGCGCAGCCGGTGCGCCCTGCCCGTCGTGTACGCCTCAGCGACCAGGCCCAGCCGCCGTTCCAGCAGCCGCGACGCCCCGGCTTCCAGGACGGCGCCCGCGACCGCCAGCCGCCGGGCGGGGCCGGCCTGCCCGACCGGCGTCAGCGCCATGCCGAGCCCGCCCGCGCTGGCCGCGGCCGAGCCGGTGAAGACGAAGGGCAGATGCGGGTGCGCTTCGTGCCAGGCCGGCACGGCGGTATGCGACAGCAGGACCGCGCTGTAGGACGCGACCGCGGGCGCCAACGCCGCCGCCGCCAGCCCGGAGGGTCGGGCCGACCACGCCAGCGCCTGACCCACCCGGGTGGCCCGCACGGTCGGCGGCATCACCTCGGCGACCGCGGCGAGCCCGGCGCCGGGACCGTAAGCCATCAGGATCCACGTCCCGACGCTCATCGGCGAACTCGGCTTGGCCACCCGCAGCAGGTGGTGAAACCGTTCGGGCCGGCCCAGATCGGCGAGCAGGAGCACCATGCCCGCGGCGATGCTGACCAGTGACCCCACCCTGGTGGTGCGGCGCAGCGCCGGGCGATCGGTCAAGTCGGCCCCGGCGGCCAGCAGCGCCGAGCCCCCGGACAGGCCGCCCGCGAACAGGTACGCCGCAACCCGCCAGTCCCACACCGGAGGCTTGAGCACGGCACGCCCGTAGTAGGACCGGAACTCGGCGGGCGGAACCGCCAGCTGCTCACCGCGCTTGCTCATCGGCGGCCCCGGCCCAGAAACGACGAGACCGCCGCGGCCACCAGCGCCGACGCCGCCAACCCGGCGTACTTCCACATCGCCGGCGCATCCCGGGTTGGCACCACGGGGTCCGGCGGCAGACCGTACACCTCGGGCTCGTCCAGCAACAGGAAGAACGCGCCGTCGCCGCCCACACCGTCGTTGGGGTCGTGTCCGTACAACCTGGCCTCCGGCACCCCGCGCTCGTGCAACTCCTCCACCCGACGGGCCGCGCGCTCCCGCAACTCGTCCAGCGGCCCGAACTGGATGGACTTGGTGGGGCACGCCTTCGCACACGCGGGCTCCAGGTCGTCGCGCAGCCGGTCGTAGCACAGCGTGCACTTCCACGCCCGACCGTCGCCCTTGCGCCGATCGATCACCCCGTACGGACAGCCGGACACGCAATAGCCGCACCCGTTGCAAATGTCCTGCTGCACAACGACAGTCCCGAACTCGGTGCGGAACAGGGCGCCCGTCGGGCACACGTCCAGACAGCCCGCATGCGTGCAGTGCTTGCACACGTCGGAACTCATCAGCCAGCGAAACGCGGTGCGGCTCTCGACGCCGCTGGCGTCGCCCGGGCGGGAGAACTCCGGCAGCCCCAGGTCCACCGGCGCGTTGCCCAGCTCGGCACCGCCGTGCGGCGTCGCCTGGACCGCCGAGGCGACGGCCTCCGCCGTGTCGGCGCTGCTCGACGGCCCGGTTGGCCGGCCGGCCAGCCCCGGATCCTGCTCGCCCAACGGCCGGGCCTGCTCGATGAACGCCACATGCCGCCAGGTGCTGGCTCCCAGGTTGCCGGTGTTGTCGAAGGACATCCCCAACAGGTTGAGGCCGTCTTCCGGGACCGCATTCCATTCCTTGCACGCGACCTCGCAGGCCTTGCAGCCGATGCACACCGAGGTGTCGGTGAAGAAGCCAACCCGGGCCGGGTGGTCGGCGTGCCCGGCGTTTCCGGCGGGATCCGGCAGCGGGCCGTAGAAACTGTTGTCGCTCACGGGTTTTCCTCACCCTCGGTGTGCGGCTCGGTGTGCGGCTCGGTGTGCGTCGTGCGGGCATCGGACACCCGGGTGGTGTCCACCTGGGTTCCCGTCGCCGCCGTGATGCCGGCCCGGCGCCGGTAGTCGGCGATGTATTCCAGCAACGCCGGTCCCCGCGGCCGCCGTCCCGGCTGCACATCGCACGTGGCGACCTTGCTCTCCTGGATGTACACGTTCGGGTCCAACACCACCCCGAGCAGGTCGTTGACCACGTCGCCGTCCACCAGCCCCGCCTGCCCCCAGTGGTACGGCATCCAAACCTGGTGCACCACATGGTCGTCGATGCGCAGCGGCTTCATCCGGTCGGTGACGAACACCCGCGCGTCCACCGCGGTGCGGCTGGTGATGACGTGTGCCCAATCCATGTGCGCCAGCCCGCGGATGCGGGCTAGCTCGGGGGACACCTCGACGAACAGCGCCGGCTGCAATTCGGCGAGATAGGGCAGTTGTCGGCTCATGCCGCCGGCGGTGTGGTGCTCGGTCAGCCGGGCCGCCGTGAACACGAACGGAAACACCTCGCCGTGCGCCTCGGGAGGCGACGGGTTCGACGGGTTGTCATTGCGGCCGTAGGTAATTCGCGTCGGATTGCCCTGCTGCGGGTACAGCGCGTTGCGAACTGGCGACTCGTGCGGCTCGTAGTGCGTCGGCAGCGGGCCGTCCAGCAGGCCGTTGGGGGCGAACAGCCAGGCCTTGCCGTCGGACTGCATGATGAACGGGTCATCGCCGCGTAAAGCCGCGACGCCCACGGCGTCCTCGGGTGGGCGGTAGTCGGGCGGCTTGGTCTTTTCGAAGTCGGGTACGTCATAACCCGTCCACTCACCCTTTTCGGCGTCCCACCAGACGAGCTTCTTGCGCTCGCTCCACGGCCGGCCCTGCGGGTCGGCCGACGCCCGGTTGTAGAGCACCCGACGGTTCATCGGCCACGTCCAGCCCCACTCGTTCTCGTAAGGGGCCTGCTCGCGATGTGGGTTGCGCCGGGCCGCCTGGTTCACCTCGTCGGCGTACACGCCGCTGTAGATCCAGCAGCCGCAGGCGGTGCTGCCGTCGGCCTTCAGTTCGGTGTAGTCGTTCACCGCGCGGCCGGTCGTCAGATCGATGCCGTTGATCCGGCGCAACACATCCTCGCCTGACGGCTCGTCGCCCTCCATCTCGTAGTCCCAGGCCAGCTCGAGCAGCGGCCGGTCCCGCTCGTCGGTCGAGCCGGTCAGCTTCTCCCGCAGCAGCCGACCCAGGTGGTAGAAGAACCACAGCTCCGAACGGGCGTCGCCAGGCGGCTCGACCGCCTGCTCCCGCCACTGCAGCATCCGTTGTGTCTGGGTGAACGTGCCGGCCTTTTCGACGTGGGATGCGGCGGGGAAGAAGAACACTTCCGTCCGGCAGGTCTCCGGGCTGATCTCGCCCGTCTCGATCTCCGGCGCGTCCTTCCAGAAGGTGGCGCTTTCGATCATCACCAGGTCGCGCACCACCAACCAGTCCAGGTTGGCCATGCCCAACCGCTGCATCCGCCCGTGCGCGGAGCCGACGGCCGGGTTCTGACCAAGCAGGAAGTACCCCGACACCTTGCCGTCGATCATGTCCATCACCGTGCGATAGGTGCCGTGATCGCCGTTGATTCGGGGCAGATAGTCGAAGCAGTAATCGTTGTCGGCGGTGGCGTGCTCGCCCCAGTATTCCTTGAGTAGCGACACCATGTACGCATCGGCGTTGTGCCAGAAGCCTTTTTGCTTGTCGCCGATGATGTCGTCGAGGTAGTCGGCCAGGGTTTCCTGGCCGGCGCTCGGCATCGCGAGGTAGCCCGGCAACAGATTGAACAGCGTGGGCACGTCGGTGGAGCCCTGGATGCTCGCGTGTCCCCGCAGCGCGAACACCCCGCCGCCGGGCCGGCCGATATTGCCCAGCAGCAGTTGGATGATCGACCCGGCCCGGATGTACTGGGCGCCCATCGTGTGTTGCGTCCAGCCCACGCTGTACACCAGCGCCGTGGTGCGCTCGCGGCCGGAGTTCTCCGTCCAGGCCCGCGCCACTTGCAGGAACTGTTCGGCCGGCACGCCGCACACCCGCTCGACAATCTGCGGGGTGTAGCGCGCGTAGTGGCGCTTGAGGATCTGGTAGACGCAGCGGGGGTGCTGCAGGGTCGGGTCGGACGGGATGTCTCCGGTGCCGCCCTCGATCGCGGGCCCACCGGATCCCAGCTGATCCGGCTCGCTGCGCTCGTCGGTTTCGGCCCCGTCTTGCCCGCCGCGCCCTCCGTTCCGTGTGGACTCGTAACGCCAACTTGACGGGTCGTAGGACCCGGTGTCGTGGTCGTAGCCACTGAAAAGTCCGTCGAGATCCTCGGTGTCCCGGTACTTCTCGTCGACCAGGAACGACGCGTTGGTGTAGGCGGTGACGTACTCCCGGAAGTCCAGCTCGTTGGACAGGATGTAGTTGATCACCCCGCCCAGGAAGGCGATGTCACTGCCGGCGCGCAACGGCACGTGCCTGTCGGCGACCGCACTGGTGCGGGTGAACCGCGGGTCGATGTGCACCACTTCCACGCCGCGCGCCTTGGCCTCCATCACCCACTGGAAGCCGACGGGATGCGCCTCGGCCATGTTCGAGCCCATGATGACGATGAAGTCGGAATTGACCAGGTCTTGCTGGTAGTCCGTCGCTCCGCCGCGACCGAAGGAGGCTCCCAGACCGGGAACCGTGGCGGAGTGTCAAATACGGGCTTGGTTCTCGATCTGTAGGGCGCCCAGCGCGGTGAAGAGCTTCTTGATCAGATAGTTCTCTTCGTTGTCCAGGGTCGCCCCGCCCAGGCTGGCGATGCTCATGGTGCGGCGCAGCGTGTTGCGATCCTTATCGAAGTCCTGCCAGCCCTCGCGGCGCGCCTTGAGCACCCGGTCGGCCACCATGTTCATCGCCGTGTCGAGGTCCAGGTCCTGCCACTCGGTGGCATACGGCGCGCGATAGCGAACCCTGGTTTCCCGCTGCGGTCCGGTGACCAGCTGCTTGCTCGCAGATCCCTTGGGGCACAACCGGCCTCGAGATATCGGGCTGTCCGGGTTGCCCTCGATCTGGATGACCTTGCCATCTTTGACGAACACCTGCTGCGCGCATCCCACCGCACAGAACGGACACACCGAGTGCGCGACGCTGTCCGCGTCGGCCGTGCGCGGGGAGAGTTCCGCCGAGCGCGCCGACTGGGCGGCCTTGCCGCGGCCCAGTGCGTCGGCGCCGGTCAGTTGCCGATACACCGGCCAGGACTTGATCAGCTTCGATATGTCCATGCACGCCCCTTCATTCGAGTGAGTGCGGCTACCCGGGCCCTCGTTCGATCAAACCATCGTGCGGGTGCCGTCCTCGCGTCGACGGGTGACGCGTCGCGCATCGAGTTGCTCGAGCAGGGGCACCGCGACGCGGCGGGAGGTGCCGAGCGCCTTGCGGGCGTCGCTGACGGTGAACGGCTGGGGGAGCGTCGCGAGGATCGTGGCCGCCCGGTCGAACGCGTCGGCACCCAGGACGACGCCGTCGGCGATCCGGGTCAACCGTCCGGCGCGGACCGCCGCGGCCAGCTCCTTGGTACCCAGCTTGAGGGCCGCCAGTTCGTCGGCTTCCGGCGCCCGGAACGGCTCGGCGGCCAGCCACTCCTGCACCGTGGTCACCGCCTTGTCGACGTGCGGTGGCAGGCCCGCGCCGGGCGGTCGCACCAGGCCGTCGGCGACGCGCAGGTCGGTGCCGCGCAGCAGCCGCACCAGCAAGTCGGCGGCCGGCAGCCCGATCTGCTGGCGCAGCGTTTCCAACGGCATTCCCGCCGCGACGTCATGCTCGGCGGACCAGCGGCGGACCGCCGCCACGGCCGCTTCCCGGCGCTGCACCCACCACTGCGGGTCCACCACCCACACGCCTTCGCGCCGGCCAGTCAAAGGCATTCCCATGGCACGCAGCTGCGCCGCGGGCGCACACTCCGGCGGGCGCACCCGTCCGCTCGCCAACTCGTCGGCGCGCAAGCGCGCCGCCCCGCGGCGTCGCAGCGGCGGCGGCCGCACATCGAGAACTTCGACACCGGCCGCGATCCGGTGCTCGCCCGGATCTCGCAGCAGCCCAATGTCTTTCACGCGCAACGGCAACGGCCGCGCCAGCCGCAGCCGCGCAGCTACGGGCCCGAGCTTGCGCACCCGCACCGGAACGGCCGCCGACCCGATGTGCAACATCAGCCGCTCATGCACCTTCTCCGGCGAGCGCAGGACGACGTCGACCTCGGCGGTATCCAGCCACGCGCCCGGCGTGCGCAACGTATCGCCGCGGGCCACATCCCGGCGGTCTACGCCGCGCAGATTCACGGCCACGCGGGCCACCGCGCCCACCTGGTCGAGGTCCCGGCCCAACGACTGCAGGCCGCGGACCGTGACCCGCCGCCCCGCGTGCTCGAGTTCGTCGCCCACCCGGATGGTCCCCGCGGCCAGCGTCCCGGTGACGACCGTTCCGGCCCCGCGCACGGTGAAGCTGCGGTCCACCCACAGCCGCAGGTCGGCGTCCCGGTCGGGCTGGCGGAGGCGGTCGACCAATCCCACCAGCCCGGACCGCACCTGCCCCAGATCGGTGCCCAGCGCGACGGCCGGGTCGGCCAGCGAGGTGGCGGCGAAGCGTTCCCGCGCCTGCTCGATGGCCGGGCCGGGATCGGCCAGGTCGGCCTTGCTGATCACCAGCAGCGCGTGCTCGACCCCGAGCGCGTCCAGGGCGGCCAGATGCTCTTCGGACTGTGGCATCCAGCCCTCGGTGGCGGCGACCACGAACATGACAGCAGGTACCGGACCCACCCCGGCGAGCATGTTGGCGACGAACCGCTCGTGGCCGGGCACGTCGACGAACGCGATCCGCCGCCCGTCGATGTCGGTCCAGGCGAAGCCGAGATCGATGGTCAGTCCGCGCCGTTGCTCCTCGGCCAACCGGTCGGGCCACATGCCGGTGAGTCGGTGCACCAGCGTCGACTTGCCGTGGTCGACGTGGCCCGCGGTGGCTACGACGAACACGCCCGCACCGCGGCCAGTATCAGCTCGTCCTCGCCTGGGGCCACCGTGCGCAGGTCCAGCAGGCAGCGGCCCGCTTCCAGTCGGCCGACCACCGGCGGCCGGCCCGCCCGCAACCTCGCGGCATAGGACTCCGGCAGGCTCACCGCCGCGCTGGGCAGCCGCACCTCCGGTGCGCCTCCGCCACCCACGGCCGCGACGCAGTCCACCGCCGTCGCCTCGGACAACTCGGCGGCGAGCCGTTCCGCCCGCTCACGCAGTTGCGCGACGTCCGCCGTCAACGCCTCCGCTACCGGCGGCGGCGGACCGGTCAGCGTGGCTTCCAGCGCCGCCAGCGTGAGTTTGTCCACCCGCAATGCGCGCGCGGCCGGATGCCGACGCAGCCGCTCGATCACCCCGGCGTCGCCGAACAGCAGCCCCGCCTGCGGTCCGCCGAGCAGCTTGTCGCCGCTCGCCGTCACCAGGTCGGCGCCCGCCCGCAGCATCGACGTCGCATCCGGCTCATCGGGGAGCACCGGATGCGGCGCCAGCAACCCCGAGCCGATGTCGACCACCAGCGGCACGTCCCGCTCCGCCGCCAGCGCCGACAGTTCGGTGACACCGACGGCCGAGGTGAACCCGGTGACGTGGAAGTTCGACGCGTGGACCTTGAGCACGAACCCCGTGTCCGGGCCGATCGCTTCGGCGTAGTCACGCAGGTGGGTGCGGTTGGTGGTGCCCACTTCTCGCAGCGACGCACCGGTGGACGCGAGCAGCTCCGGGATGCGGAACCCGTCGCCGATCTCCACCAGCTCGCCGCGGCTGAGCACGATCTCCTTGCCGGGAGCCAGGGTCAGAGCCGTCAGCAGCAGCGCGGCGGCGTTGTTGTTCACCACGTGGACGCCGCCGGCGGCCGGCACGGCACGGGCCAGCGCGGCCAGCGTGCCCCGGCCGCGCCGGGCGCGGCGCCCGGTGGCCAGGTCGAATTCGACATCCGTTGCGCGCCCCGCGGTGACCACCGCCGCCAGCGCGGCGGGCGACAGGGGAGCGCGGCCCAGATTGGTGTGTACGACGACGCCGGTGGCGTTGATGACGGGCTGCAGGCTCGTCGCGGTCGCCGGCAGTGCGGCCACGGCGTGCTCCGCGACGTCCTCGACCGCGATCTCACCGGCCCGAGCGCGCCGCTGCGCCTCGACGACGACGGACTTCACCAATTCCCGGCCGAGGGTCCGTTGGGCCTCGGCGAGGCGGGCATCGGCGAGCAGCACATCGGTACGGGGCACGCGCCTGCGCGGGTCGGTCATGGGGTACCAGGGTGGCGGAGGCGGACGGGAATCGAACCCGCCAGCGGCAGCGACTGCCGCTCGACGATTTTGAAGACCGCGCCGGTCACCAGACCGGAAACACCTCCCTGGGCCATGCCGAATATTCTCGCAGGCTCCCACCCAGCACCATGGACACATGTCTTACCGACTCACTCAGTACGCCCACGGGGGCGGGTGCGCCTGCAAGATCCCGCCGGGGGAGTTGGAGGACGTCGTCCGCGGGCTGACCAACACCAAGCCGCGAGACCCCGCCGGAGAACTGTTGGTGGGGCTGGACAGCGGCGACGACGCCGCCGTCGTCCGCATCGACGGTGACACGGCGCTGATCGCGACGACGGACTTCTTCACGCCCGTGGTCGACGATCCCTACGACTGGGGCCGGATCGCTGCGGCCAACGCCCTGTCCGACGTGTACGCGATGGGCGGTCGCCCGGTGGTCGCGGTCAACCTGCTGGGCTGGCCGCGCGACGTGCTGCCGTTTGAACTGGCCGCCGAGACGCTGCGCGGCGGACTCGACGTCTGCTCCTCGGCCGGTTGTTTCCTTGCCGGTGGGCACAGCGTGGACGACCCGGAACCCAAGTACGGGTTGGCGGTAACCGGAACGGCCGATCCGAACAGGTTGCTGCGCAACGACTCTGGTCAACCCGGCACGCCACTGTCGCTGACCAAGCCGCTGGGCATCGGCGTGCTGAACAGTCGGCACAAGGCGACCGGGGAACGTTTCGACGAGGCGATCCGTGTGATGACCACCCTCAACGCCGAGGCCGCCCGGGCGGCGCTGGCCGCGGGCGTCGAATGCGCCACGGACATAACGGGTTTCGGCTTGCTGGGCCACCTGCACAAGTTGGCCCGGGCCAGCGGCGTCACGGCGGTGATCGACTCGGCGGCGGTGCCTTACATCGAGGGTGCCCGCGAAGCCCTCGCGGCGGGTTATGTCAGCGGGGGCACACGCCGCAATCTCGACTGGGTCGGGCCACATGTCGACCTGACCAGGGTTGACGACGCGACCGCGCTGTTGCTGGCGGACGCGCAGACCTCCGGTGGGCTGCTGATCGCAGGCGAGATCCCCGGCGCGCCGGTGATAGGCGAACTCGTTGCACGCCAAGAACATTCGATCGTGGTGCGTTAAATCCCGCCGAGCGGGTCGATGGCCAAGCCCAGGGCCCGCACCGTGCTGGCGAGGTGAGTCCGGACGGCGCCCAGCGCCCGCTCCAGGTCGCAGTCGCGCAGTGCCTCGGCGATCTCGCGGTGCTCGTCCATGATCGTCGTCGTGCGATGCGGATCGCGCCCCGCCGACTCGCGAATCATGCGCATCTGCCGGTCGCGCAACGACGAATAGAAGTCGCACAACAGGGGATTGCCCGCCTCTTCCAGGGTCACGGCATGAAACTGGCGGTCGGCCTCCAGGAACTTCTGCCAGTTCACCACCTCGGCGGCCTCCTGTTGGCGGTGCAGCGCCTCCGACATCCGCTGGTAGACCGCCTCGGCCGCAGCGGGGCCGTGCCGCACCACCTTGGCCGCCGCAAACTGTTCCAAAATCAGCCTGGCCTCGATGACCGCCCGGACCTCTTCTGGCGACACCGGCACCACCAGCGCGCCGCGCTGCGGATACAGGCGGAGCAGCCCTTCGGCTTCCAGTCGCAGGAACGCCTCGCGGACCGGGGTGCGTGACATGCCCAACGCGGCGGCGACGTCGCCCTCGCTGATCAGTTCCCCGCCGGGGAAGGCGCCGGTGAGCACCTGCGACTTGACGTAGTGCAGCGCGCGGTCCTTGGCGGTTCCTCGCTCGGCTGCCACATGCACCCCTTCCGGTGGGACCAAGCTCACAATACAACTGAGATACAAGTTAGATACTATCAAAATATCAGTCATGTTCAACCATCGAGGAGAGGCGATCATGACCATTGCGACACCGTTGACCAGCGCAATCGACTTCGACCCCACGGTCCCCGCGCCCATGACTAACATCGCCGAGCCTGGCTTCGAGGGCAGGTTCGAGTCCTGGTCCGATGACGCGCGCCTGTTCGAGTACTCAAAGGCGGCGAACCCGATCGGCTCGGGACACACGCCGCAGATGCCGATCGCCCAGTTCGGGCCCGAGCTCTACGTGGACCAGCCGACGGGCGTCATCCCCCTCGACCTGTCCGCCCAACTGGGCTTCACCACCGGTGCGGCCACCAGCCCGGGGTTGCTGGCGAACTTCCTGACCATCCGGGCCGCGGAGCACATCGACACCGGACAGCTCCGAGTCAACGCCACCTCACAGCTCTACTACGTGCTGTACGGGCGAGGCTTCGCCGCCGTCGACGGCCGGCTGGTCGGGTGGGAGAAGGGCGACTTCCTGGTCCTGCCCGCGGGCTCGAAGGCGGTGTTCTACGCCGACGCCGACGCGGCCATGTACTGGGTGCACGACGAGCCGCTGCTGCGTTACCTGGGGGTTGACGCGACCCGGCCACGGTTCCGGGCCACCAAGTTCCGTCGCGCGGACGCCGTCGCGAAGCTGGCCGAGATCGCCGCACGGCCCGGCGCGAACGACAAGAGCCGGGTGAGCGTGCTGTTGGCCAACGCCGACCAGGAGCAGACGCTGACCATCACCCACGTGCTCTGGGCCATGTTCGGGGTGCTGCCGCCGCATCAGCAGCAGCGTCCCCACCGGCATCAGTCGGTCGCGCTGGATCTGATCCTCGACGCGCCGCCGAGCGGCTGCTACACGCTGCTGGGCACCCGGCTGGACGAGCGTGGCGAGATCGTCGACCCGATCAGGGTGGACTGGCAGGCCGGCGGTGCTTTCACCACTCCTCCGGGCATGTGGCATGCCCACTACAACGAGACGGACACCCCGGCACACCTGATCCCGGTGCAGGACGCCGGACTGCAGACCTTCCTGCGCAGCCTGGACATCAAGTTCACCCAGCGCCGCGACGGCTGAGGCGCGACGCGCGATTGACTCTGCGCCTAGGGCGACAAAATGCGAGTAACCGCCGCCAAAACCGCAGTATCAACGCGAGGTCAGTTGTCGCTGCAGAATGTGGGCCAATCTGAGGGCTACCAGGTTGAGCATCCCTTGCACTTCCGGCTGTTCATTCGGCGGCAGGTTGTCGACCTCGCGCTGCACGGTGTCCGCTTGCTGCCGCAGCGCCGCAATCTGCTGATTGCGTTGTGCGGGGGTCAGGTTGTCCCAGTTGTCGTCCAGCTCGGTGGCCTGCCGCAGCAGCTCCTCGACCTCCGCCTTGGGGTCGACCGCGAGGCTAGGGGGAGGCCGCAGCGGGCGGAAGTCGCTCGGTATGCCGGACGGCGCGGCGGCGGGCTGTGCTTGCACCGGACTCGCGATCATCAGGGTGCCGGCCAGCAGGCCGGTAGCAACAATCGCCGTGATTTTCATTGACGTTCCTCCTGCGCGCTCGACGACGTCGGCGCGGGGTCCCGACGTCCGAAGGCTCGCGTTCGCGGCCGACACGCGCAGATTGCCGCACGTCGGCTGCGGGATCTTTGCGTAACTCTTGCGGAATTCTTGCGTTCGCCGCGGCGCTGAGCCCACGCCTCGACGCCGCGCGGCGCATCCCTGGCACGAACTCGACTTGCACACTGCGCCTTGCACATTGCGCAGGCGAGCCATAGGGTGACGAAGCTTGTAGTCGCGTGACTACAGCTTCCGACGATTCCGATGGATTGGGGCGATGCCTAAATGAGCCAACCGGTGCGACCGCCGAAAGACGCGCCCAACGTCGTCGTGATTCTGCTCGACGACCTCGGTTTCGCCCAATTCGGTTGTTACGGTTCGGACATCGCGACACCGGCTATCGATCGCCTGGCCGCCGGGGGGCTTCGATACAACCGCTTTCACGTGACCGCCCTCTGCTCGCCGACCCGGGCGGCGCTGCTGACGGGCCGCAACCACCACGCGGTGGGCATGGGTTTCCTGGCCGACCTGCCCACGACGCATCCGGGCTACACCGCGCGCATCCCGCGGTCGGCGGCCACCCTTCCGCGGGTGCTCCGCGACGCCGGCTACAGCACGCTGGCGGTGGGCAAATGGCATCTGGTCCCGCGCGGTCAGCGCTCCGACGCCGGGCCGTTCGAACAGTGGCCGCTGGGTTTGGGTTTCGAGCGCTACTACGGTTTCCTTCGCGGTGATGCGAATCAATGGGCGCCCGAACTGGTTCGGGACAACTCGTTCGTCGAACCGCCCGCCCGCCCGGAGCAGGGCTACCACCTGACCGAAGACCTCGCCGACGAGGCCATCCGGATGGTGCTCAACCAGCAGGCCGGAACCCCGGGCAAGCCGTTCTTCCTGTACTTCGCCACCGGCGCGATGCACTCGCCGCACCACGTGGAACGCTCGTGGGCGGACGCCTACTCGGGTCGGTTCGACCGGGGCTGGGATCAGTGGCGCGACGAAGTGTTTGCCCGGCAAGTGAATTCGGGCGTGGTGCCCGCCAACACCACCCTCACGTCGCGGCCATCCTGGGTGCCCGCGTGGGAGGACCTCAGCGCCGACGAGCGCCGGCTGTACGCCCGGATGCACGAGGTGTACGCGGGATTCCTCAGTCACACCGATGCGCAGATCGGGCGAATCATCGACACGCTGGAACGCATCGGTCAACTCGACAACACCCTGATCTTCGTGCTGTCCGACAACGGCGCCAGTGCAGAGGGCGGCGTCACCGGCACCGCCAACGAGCACCGCTTCACCCACCGTGTCCGCGACAACCTCGCCGACAACCTGCAGCTGCTCGACGACTGGGGCGGCCCCGAGAACTACCCGCATTACGCGTGGGGTTGGGCCTGGGCCGGCAACACGCCGTTCCGGCTTTGGAAGCGCTACACCTGGCTGGGCGGAACACGTGTACCGTTCATCGCCCACTGGCCCAAGCACATCCGCGCGGGGAGCGCGGCCGGCCAAGTTCGAGGCCAGTTCGCCCACGCGATCGACCTGCTGCCCACCGTGCTCGACGCGTGCGGCATCTCCGCGCCCGAAACGGTCGACGGCATTCCCCAGTTGCCCATCCAGGGCGCCAGCCTGCTGCCCAGCTTCACCGATTCCGCGGCGCCGAACCCGCGCTCGGTGCAGTACTTCGAGATGCTCGGCTCGCGGTCGATCTTCGCCGACGGATGGAAAGCCACGACCGACCACGTCTCGGGGGGAGTCATGGACGAGGATCTGCTGTTCCCGGGCAGCCGTGACTTCGAGCACGATCAGTGGTCGCTGTTCAACCTGGACGAGGACTTCTCCGAGGCGCACGATCTCGCGAACGAGCATCCCGACGTGCTCGAAAGCCTGCAGCGGCAATGGTCGACCGAAGCCGAGGCGAACAATGTGCTGCCGCTGTTCGATTCGCTCGTCGGGCGCCTCGCGGCCTTCGCGCCGCCGGATTACCCGATCGACCAGAGGGTCACGCTGTACCCGCAATCGGGCCCGGTGTCCGACGAGGCAATACCGCTGCTGGCGGGCGGTGGCCACATTGTCGCCGACGTCGAGGTGCCCGAGGTAGCCGAAACCGCGCCAAGCGGAGTGTTGTTCGCCATCGGAGACCGCAACGGCGGGCTGGCCGCCTACGTGCTCGACGGACGACTCACCCTCGCGCTGGCCCTACCCGGTGAGACGTTGAGATTGCAGTCCGGTCAACAACTTTCACCGGGCCGCCACCTGCTCGGCCTGGTGCTGCGGCTGGAGCAGGGCGGCCTGCGGGTAGAAGCGGTGTTGGACGGGGAGGTCGTCGCCAGTGCGTCGTCCGAGCACACCCTGCCCTTCGTCTTTCAGCATGGCGGCACCCACCTCACGCTCGGCTACGACCGGGGGCTGCCGGTGAGCGACGACTATCAGCCCCCATTCGCGTGGAACGGCATCCTGCACACCGTCACGGTGCACGCCGGACAGACGGAACTCGACCAGCTGGACTTCCTGCGCACCGCCCTACAGGCCGACTGAAGACTCAGCCGGGCGGGTTCTGCGGTTTGCGCACCGCCGAGCCCACCGCGTCGCTGAGCGAGGCGTATCCACCCGCATGCAGCCGGCGGGCGATTCCGTCGTGAATGTCCTTGGCCCACAAGCCGCCGCCGTAGATGAAACCCGTGTAACCCTGTAGCAGCGACGCGCCCGCGGTGATGCGCTCCCAGGCGTCGTCGGCCGTCTCGATTCCGCCCACGCTGATCAGCACCAGCCGGTCGCCGACGCGGTCGTAGAGCCGGCGCAGCACCTCGACGGCGCGCTTGGCCACCGGCGGCCCGGAGATACCGCCCGGGCCCAGCGCCTCGACGCCCGGGGTGCGCAGACCCGCGCGCGAAATCGTGGTGTTGGTGGCCACGATGCCGGCCAGGCCCAGCTCGACCGCCAGGTCGGCGATGTCGTCGACGTCGGAATCGGAGAGGTCGGGCGCGATCTTCACCAGCACCGGCGTGGAGGTCTCCTGCAGCACCGCCGACAGAATCGGGCGCAGCGACTCCACTGCCTGCAGGTCGCGCAGCCCCGGCGTGTTCGGTGAGCTGACATTGACCACCAGGTAGGCCGCCAGCGGGCCCACCAGGCGCGCGCTGGCGCGGTAGTCGTCGACGGCTTGGTCGGCCGGTGTCGCCTTGGTCTTTCCGATGTTCACCCCGATCGGGATGTCGGGGGTGTGCCGCGCCAGTCGGAGCGCCAACTCGCCCGCGCCGTGATTGTTGAATCCCATCCGATTCAGCAGTGCCCGGTCATCGGCCAACCTGAACAAGCGCGGGGTCGGGTTACCGGGTTGCGGGTGTGCGGTGACAGTGCCGATCTCGGCGTATCCGAAACCCAGCGCGCCCCAGGCGGTCAGCCCGGTGCCGTCCTTGTCGAAACCCGCGGCCAGCCCCAGCGGCCCCGGGAACCGCACCCCGAACACCGCGCTGGACAACACCGGATCGGTCGGCCCCAGGGTCCGACGCAGCCGCGAGCGCACCGGCTCACTAGCCGTCGCACCGCGCAACGCGGCGAACACGAGCGTGTGGACGCGCTCCGCCGGCATCAGGAAAAGCAGCCGTCGAAACGGCGCGTATAACGGGTGCTGGCCCGCGCCGATCTGCAAGGTCACAGTTCCGTGTGGTCGGGACCGCGCGTGCTCGAGTCCGCGCTGTCCAGGCGAGACTTCTTGCGGCGCAACAACACCCGTCGACTCCCGTCATTGTAGAGCCGGACCCTGGTCAGTTCCCAGCCGCGGAACTCGGCCTCGATGGACAACCGGGTGGACGCGCTGAGCCGGGTCACTTCCGGCGGCAGTCGCAACGGCGCCCACTCGTATTCGTCAGACATGTCGGTGTGCCATTCGGCGGGTAGCCGACCCCATTGCGTCGACCGGCGGTTCGTCACGACTGGCCCGCCGCGTGCTCGATGACCTGAACCCCGGCCCCGGAACCGGACACCACGTACAACGTGCCGGACGTGTCGTCGAAGGCCAGCGAGTTGGGTTGCTGCACGGTCGGGTAACGCACCTTTTCCACGGGGATTCCGGTGGACAGATCGTAACCAATGACGATGTTCGCCGCGGTCTGGGCTATCCAGGCCAAATTCCGCGACCCGACCAGGCCGTACGGCGCCTGCGGCACCGGATATGCCTGCCGCAGGATCAGCGGGTCGACTCCGTAGACCAGCAGTTGGCCGCCCCGTGTGTCGGCGACCAGTACCCGACCTTGCTCATCGGCGGCCATGGTGGTGGCGCCCTCGCCGGCGCGCAATGCCTGCTCGGCACGCCCGTCCGGCGCCAACGCCGTCACCGACGTCTGCCCGCGGTCCAGCACCACAACCCGGTCGCCCTGGGTGACAAGGGAATCGACCCGAGCGAACAGCTGGTTGCGGTCGGTCACCGGGGCGGTCCCCGATTCCGCGGCCCCCAGGGTGTAGACGGCGCCATCGGCGCTGCCGAGCACCAGTCGGCCGTCGGCGCGGCGGGTGATCGCGGTGAAGTCCACCTGCCCGGAATCGGCGACGGCGACCCGGTCGACGCGCCCACTGACCAGATCGACCACAAAGTAACCGCCGCGGCTGGCCACCGCCGCCGCGCCATGACCGTCGCAGACAAACGCCGACGCGGGTCCCGGCAGCGCGATGACCCGGGGCGCGGCCTGACCCTCGTCGAATAGGCTGAGGCTGGCGGGCGCCGACGGGTCGTCTCCGGGACTGAGCACCACCAGCTTGTGCGTCTGGCCGTCATACTGCGCGGCCTGGGGATGACCTTCCAGCGGTCGTACCACACCGGCCGGAGCTTGCGCCGCCGGTGGAGAGACCGCCGGCTGTGCGGCCGGAATCGTGGGTGGAGTCGATTGCAGCGGATTCGACGAACACCCCATCAGGGGCAATGCCAAAACCAGCAAAACAATGCCGGTGCAAATACAGCTTTGAAAAGCACTTTTGTGCAGTTTGACCAAGGAATCGCCTTCTTGCGCGGAGCGTACAAATGAAATTCTAAGGAACGCGACCGCCCCCAATCTGGTCATGTCGCTCCCCCCAACTGGTCTTGAAGATGTATCTTCTTGACATGACCGTCATCGCTGACCGGCATATCGCAAGCAACGAGTTTGCTATCGAGGATATGTTGACGGGCATTTTCGCCAGCGGGTACGGAGTCGTCGGAGATGGGCGTAGTTTTTCTTTCCACATTGAGCACCGCTCGCTCGTTGTCGAGATTTACCGGCCACGTATTGCCGGCCCGGTTCCACAATCGGAAGACGTGGTCGCGCGGACCGTCCGCAGCTTGGTCGACATCGACCTGACCGACGAGCGCAGCCTGGCCGCGGCCGTGCGAGACGCCGTCGCCCACGCGGAACCCGTCCAGCGCTGACGCCGCGGTCGCGCCACGTAGCAGCTTTCGCAACCAGGTACGGTCGTCGTCGTGTCTGCGGTTCCGGCGATGTCCTGGTGGCAAGTCATCGACTTGGCCGTGCTGCAGGGTCTCACCGAGTTTTTGCCCGTCTCTTCGTCTGGCCACCTGGCCATAGTGTCGCGGCTCTTTTTCCGCGATGACGCCGGCGCCTCGTTCACCGCGGTCACCCAGCTGGGCACCGAAGCGGCCGTGCTGGTGTACTTCGCGCGCGACATCGGCCGCATCCTCAAGGCCTGGTTCAGCGGCATCTTTCGCGGCGCCGCATACCGCAACGCCGACTACCGACTCGGCTGGTACGTCATCATCGGGACGATCCCGATCTGCGTGCTGGGCCTGCTGTTCAAAGACGACATCCGCTCCGGCGTGCGCAATCTCTGGGTGGTGGCCACCGCAATGGTCGTCTTCTCCGGCGTGATCGCCCTGGCCGAGTACCTGGGCCGACGCACCCGGGACGTCGAGCAACTGAACTGGCGTGATGCCGTGGCGGTGGGTGTTGCCCAATGCCTGGCGCTGGTCCCCGGCGTTTCTCGATCGGGCGCGACGATCAGCGCCGGTCTCTTCCTCGGGCTGCAACGCGACCTGGCCGCGCGATTCGGGTTTCTGCTGGCCATTCCGGCGGTGTTCGCCTCCGGTCTGTTCTCGCTGCCGGACGCCTTCCACCCGGTGACCGAGGGGATGAGCGCGACCGGCCCCCAGCTGCTGGTCGCCACGCTGATCGCGTTCGGGATCGGGTTGGCCGCGGTGGCCTGGTTCCTGCGATTCCTGGTGCGCCACAACATGTATTGGTTCGTGGGCTACCGCGTGCTGTTCGGGGGGGTGGTGCTCGCCCTGCTGGCGACCGGAACGGTGACTGCGACATGACCGTCATCCTGTTGCGCCACGGCCGGTCCACGTCGAACACCGCGGGCACCCTTGCGGGCCGTTCCGAGGGCGTCGACATCGACGACAAGGGCCTCGAGCAGGCCGCCGGCCTGATCGATCGGCTTGGCGATCTGCCCATCCGGGCGCTGGTCACCTCCCCGCTGTTGCGGTGCCGTCGCACGGTGGAGCCACTGGCCGAGGCGCTGTGCCTGCAGCCGTTGATCGAGGACCGGCTCGCCGAGGTGGACTACGGCGACTGGACCGGCCGCAAGCTCAGTGAGCTGGTCAACGAGCCGCTGTGGCGGGTGGTCCAGGCCCATCCGAGCGCGGCCGTGTTTCCCGCCGGGGAGGGCCTCGCTCAGGTCCAGGCTCGCGCCGTGGCCGCGGTCCGCGAACACGACCGGCGCCTGGCCGAGCAGCACGGCGGTGACGCGCTCTGGGTCGCCTGTACCCACGGCGACGTCATCAAGTCGGTGATCGCCGACGCCTACGGCATGCATCTGGACAGCTTTCAGCGGATCAATGCCGATCCGGCGTCGGTCAGTGTGGTGCGTTACACCCAGCTGCGCCCGTTCGTGCTGCACGTCAACCACACCGGGTCCCGGCTCGCGGCCGGGCTGCGCGCAGCGCCACCTCCACCCACCGAGGCCGCCAAAGAGGGCGCCAAGGAGGGCGCCAGGGACGTGCCTCCACCGAGCGACGCCGTCGTCGGCGGCTCCACCGACTGACCCACGACCGCCGAGCGTGCGTGTCGGTACCCGACACGCCGACAAACATTGGCATTCTGCGCACCCTCGCGACACATGGAACCGCACAGGGACCGCATGGGCACGGTATTTTGGAAGTGCCATGGCCCGAGCAATCCACGTCTTCCGCACACCCGACCGATTTGTGGCCGGGACCGTAGGGCAGCCCGGAAACCGCACGTTCTACATCCAGGCCGTGCACGACTCCCGCGTGGTGTCGGTGGTGCTGGAAAAGCAACAGGTAGCGGTTCTGGCGGAGCGCATCGGCGCGTTGCTGCTCGAGGTGAATCGCAGGTTCGGCACCCCGGTGCCGCCGGAGCCCACCGAGGTCGAGGATCTCAACCCGCTGATCATGCCGGTGGACGCCGAGTTTCGGGTCGGGACGATGGGACTCGGCTGGGACTCCGAGGCGCAGACGGTGGTGGTCGAATTGCTAGCCGTCACCGACGCCGAGTTCGATGCCTCAGTCGTCCTCGACGACACCGAGGAGGGGCCCGACGCGGTGCGCGTCTTCCTCACCCCGGAGTCGGCGCGGCAGTTCGCAACCCGCTCCAACCGTGTCATCTCGGCGGGGCGCCCGCCGTGTCCGCTGTGCGACGAGCCGCTGGACCCGGACGGGCACATCTGCGCGCGCGCCAACGGCTACCGGCGCGAGGCGCTGCTCGGGCCCGACGATGACGTCGCAGAGTGACGCGCGTGAGGTCCTGCGCAACGGCGAGCTGACGGTCCTCGGACGCATCCGCTCCGCCAGCAATGCCACCTTCCTGTGCGAGGCCACGCTGGGGTCCGCGAACGTGCATTGCGTCTACAAGCCGGTGGCCGGCGAGCAGCCGCTGTGGGACTTCCCCGACGGCACGCTGGCCGGCCGCGAACTGGGCGCCTACCTGGTTTCGGTGGCACTGGGCTGGAACATCGTGCCGTACACCATCATTCGAGATGGTCCCGCCGGACGCGGCATGCTGCAGCTGTGGGTTCAGCAACCCGGCGACGACGTCGACGCCGACCCCCGGCCCGGACCTGACCTGGTCGACCTGTTTCCGGCCGGCAAATCACAACCCGGCTACCTCGCGGTGCTGCAGGCCTACGACTACGCCGGCGACGAGGTCGTCCTCATGCACGCCGACGACACCCAGCTGCGCCGGATGGCGGTGTTCGACATCGTGGTGAACAACGCCGACCGCAAGGGCGGCCACGTCCTCAAAGGCATCGACGGCCAGGTCTACGGGGTGGACCACGGGGTGACCCTGCACGTCCAAGACAAGCTGCGCACCGTGCTGTGGGGGTGGGCCGGCAAGCCCATCGACGACGAGACGTTGGAGGGAGTGGCCAGGCTGATCGAGGCCCTGCGCGGGTCGCTGGCCGACGAGCTCAAGGGGCTGATCACCGCGGCCGAGGTCGCCGCGCTGCGCCGGCGCGCGCTGGACCTACTGGACAACCCGGTGATGCCGGCTCCGAACCGCCACCGACCCATTCCCTGGCCGGCGTTCTGACGCGGGCCGGCGCGTCAGTGATACTGAAGGCGTGACCGCGGCCCCCGGCGACAAGATCGACAACCACGATCTGACCGACGCCGAGCTCGCCGCCGACCTCGCCGCCGATGCAGGCCGACTGCTGCTGCAGGTACGCGAAGAAATGGGTTTCGCCCATCCGTGGATGCTCGGCGATGCCGGTGACACGATGGCGAATTCGTTGATCCTGCGCCGGTTACGCGTCGAGCGACCCGACGATGCCGTGCTCAGTGAGGAAGCTCACGACGACCTGGTCCGGCTGAAGTCCGACCGGGTCTGGATCATCGACCCGCTGGATGGCACCCGCGAGTTCTCCACCCGCGGCCGTGACGACTGGGCCGTACACGTCGCGCTATGGCAACGTTCCACCAACGGTGAGCGGCAGATCACCGACGCCGCCGTGGCGCTGCCGGCGCGCGGCAATGTGGTGTACCGCAGCGACACCGTGACGGGCGACGCGGCGCCGACGGGAATTCCCCGCACGCTGCGGGTGACCGCCAGCGCGACCCGGCCCCCAGCGATCCTGTACCGCATGAGCCAAACCCTGGACATCGAACTGGTGCCGATCGGTTCGGCCGGCGCCAAGGCGATGGCGGTGGTCGACGGCCACGTCGACGCCTACGTGCACGCCGGCGGCCAGTGGGAGTGGGATTCGGCGGCGCCCGCGGGCGTGGTGCAGGCCGCCGGGATGCATGCCTCGCGGTTGGACGGCTCGCCGCTGGAGTACAACCAAGCCGACCCGTATCTGCCGGATCTGTTGATGTGTCGCGCTGAGGTGGCGCCGATCTTGCTGGACGCGATCCGACAGGCCTGGTGGCGGTAGGTCCCTGGCGACGCGGCTGTCCTAAAGTCGACGGCATGCAGTCGTGGTCGCCGGCACCGGTTCCGGTACTGCCGGGGCGCGGCCCGGAGCTCCGGTTGTATGACACCGCCGATCGTCAGGTGCGCCCGGTGACGCCGGGTGCCCGGGCAACGATGTACGTCTGCGGGATCACGCCCTACGACGCGACACACCTCGGCCATGCGGCTACCTACCTGGCGTTCGACCTTATCCATCGGCTGTGGCTCGATCTGGGGCACGAGACGCACTATGTGCAGAACGTCACCGACGTGGACGACCCGCTGTTCGAACGCGCCGACCGCGACGGGATCGACTGGCGCGATTTGGCCGAGCGAGAAGTTGCGCTGTTCCGCGAGGACATGTCGGCGCTGCGGATCCTGCCGCCCAGCGAGTACATCGGAGCCACCGAGGCTGTCCCCGAAATGGTGGAGCTCATCGAGAAGATGTTGGCGTCCGGCGCGGCCTATGTCGTCGATGGCGAATATCCCGACGTGTACTACCGGGCGGACGCCACGCTGCAGTTCGGCTACGAGTCGGGCTACGACCGCGACACCATGCTTCGGCTCTTCGCCGAACGCGGCGGCGACCCCGGGCGGCCCGGCAAGACCGACGAACTCGACGCGCTGCTGTGGCGGGCCGCGCGGCCAGGGGAGCCGAAGTGGCCGTCCCCGTTCGGGTTTGGCCGCCCCGGCTGGCACGTCGAATGTGCCGCGATCGCGCTCAGCCGCATCGGCAGCGGACTTGACATTCAGGGCGGCGGCAGCGATCTGATCTTCCCCCACCACGAGTTCACCGCCGCGCACGCCGAATGTGTCAGCGGCGAACGGCGTTTTGCGCGCCACTACGTGCACGCCGGGATGATCGGCTGGGACGGACACAAGATGTCCAAGAGCCGCGGCAATCTGGTGCTGGTGTCGCAACTGCGCGCCCAGGGCGTCGATCCGGCGGCCATCCGATTGGGTCTGCTTGCCGGGCACTACCGTTCGGACCGCTATTGGAGCCAGCAGGTCCTCGACGAGGCGACCGCCCGCCTACACCGCTGGCGCACCGCCGCCGCGTTGCCCGCCGGCCCGGACGCGGCCGACGTCATCGCCCGCGTACGGCGCTATCTGGCTGATGATCTCGACACCACGAAAGCGATTGCCGCGCTGGATGGTTGGACCACCGATGCGCTGGAATACGGTGGCCACCACGAAGGCTCACCGGCGCAGGTGGCCGCGGCCACCGACGCGCTGCTCGGCGTGTCGCTCTAGCCGTACGGTGGTACGTTTTCGGCCATGACCACGATGCAGGACAAAGTCGTCTTCATCACCGGTGCCGGGCGAGGAATCGGGGCCGAAGTCGCCCGTCGGCTGCACAACAAGGGTGCCAGGCTGGTGCTGACCGATCTCGGTGACAAGGAGCTGGCCGAGATCGGCGCCGAGCTCAGCGGCGATGGCCGTGTGCTCACCGTCGTTGCCGACGTGCGCGATCTCGCGGCAATGCAGGACGCGGCAAAGCAAGCCGTCGAGAAGTTCGGCGGCATCGATGTCGTCGTCGCCAACGCCGGCATCGCCAGCTACGGCTCGGTGCTCGCCGTCGACCCGGAGGCGTTCAAGAGGGTGCTGGACATCAACCTGTTTGGCGTCTTCAACACGGCCCGAGCCACCTTGCCCGACTTGATAAATCGCCGTGGCTACCTGCTGGTCGTCTCGTCGCTGGCCGCGTTCGCCGCGGCCCCGGGCATGGCCTCTTACGACATGTCCAAGGCCGGCGCCGAGCACTTCGCCAATTCGCTGCGGCTGGAGGTCGCCCATCTCGGCGTTGACGTCGGTTCGGCGCACATGTCGTGGATCGACACGGCCCTGGTCCGCGACAGCAGGGCAGACCTGCCGTCGTTCGATGAACTTCTCCGGAGATTGCCTTCGCCGCTGAACAAGACCACGTCGGTCAACAAGTGCGCCGCGGCCTTCGTCGACGGCATCGAGAACCGGAGAGCGCACGTGTACTGCCCGAGATGGGTGGGCCTGCTGCGCTGGCTAAAGCCGGTGTTGTCCACCCGGCTCGGCGAGATGGCCATCCGCAAGACCGCGGCCGAACTGATGCCCCGGGTAGACGCCGAAACCATCGCACTCGGTCGATCCACCAGCGCCTACACCCAGGCTCTGGAGAAACCGTAATGCCGTGAAGGTGGCCATTTGCGGTGCCGGGATCGCCGGGTTAGCCGCTGCGGAACGTATGTCGGCGCTCGGCGCCGAAGTGGTGTTGTTGGAGCGCTCGCCCGGCCCGCGCACCCAGGGCTACCTGATCGACTTCTTCGGCGCCGGTTACGACGCCGCCGAAGCCGTCGGAGTCCTGCCGGCGATCGAAGATCTTGCCTACCAAGTCGAGGAAGCCGGCCTGGTCGACGAGCGCGGCCGTCGTCGAGCGGGCATACCGTATGGGCTGATCAACAAAGCGCTCGAAGGCCGGCTGTGCAGCATCATGCGGCCCGACCTGGAAAAGGCGTTGCGGGACAACCTGCCTGCCGACGTGGACCTGCGCTTCGGCGCATCAGTTGCCGATGTGACACACCGTGACGAGGGGGTCACGGTGACGCTCGTCGACGGCGGCGAATTCGATGCAGATCTGCTCATCGGGGCCGACGGAATCCACTCGACCGTGCGCACATTGGTGTTCGGCGACGAGTCACAGTATCTGCGCTACCTCGGATTTCACACCGCCGCTTTCGTATTCGACGCTCCCGAGATCCGCGAGGCCGCCGGCGACCGCGTCTTGCTGACCGACACCCTGGATCGGCAGCTGGGCTTCTACGTCCTGCGCGACGGCAAAGTTGCGGCGTTCGCGGTCCATCGCGCGCCGGATCCACAGCGGCCCAACGACGTTCGCGCCGCCATCGAGACCAGCTACGCCGACATGGGCTGGCTGGTGCCGCAGGCCCTGGAAAATCTCCCACCCGCCGAGCAGATCTATTACGACCAGGTCGCCCAGGTCGTGATGCCCACCTGGCGCAAGAATCGGGTGGTCCTGCTCGGTGACTCGTGTGCGGCGGTCTCGCTGCTCGCCGGACAGGGCGCTTCGTTGGCCGTGGCCGCCGCATACGTGTTGGCCGAACAGTTTCGCAGGACCTCGTCCGTGGATCGGGCGCTGGACTTCTACGAGCGGCTTTGGCGCCCAACCGTCGAGGACAAGCAGAAGTCCGCGCGCGATATGGCCAACCGGTTTCTACCCGCCACGGTCGTTCAGCAACGGACCCGCCGCCTGGCGCTGCGGTTCGCTTGGTTCGGTCCCGTCAGACGGCGTCTGGTGGCCGCATTGGTCGGCGAGCCCGACGCGGTCATCCCGATGCTGCTCGACACCGCATCCGACGATCAATCCGCGCTGTCGTAGCTAGAAGCGACGTTCCGCGGCGCGCGTGGCGTGGTCTTTGAAAACTCTTGAAGTTTCCTAGGTGTGGCCTCTGAATAGGGGAGACTTGCTGGCAGGACGGGTCTAGCATCTGCTGTTGCACCTTATTGGTCGTTCGTGAGGGTATTACGGGGCGATTCGTTCAGCGAGCGGAGTCGGGCATGTCGTTTGTTCAGGTGCAACCGCCTTTATTAAGTTGGGCCACTGGTGATTTGGTGGAAATCGGCTCGGCGATCAGGGCAGCCAACGCCGCAGCGCAGGGGCCTACGGCGGGGTTGGCGGCGGCTGCCGCCGATGAGGTGTCGACGGGCATCGCCGCGATTTTCGGTGTCTACGCGCGCAGCTACCAGCAGGCCGGTGCTCAGGCGCTGGCTTATCACGAGCAGCTGGTGCGGTCGTTGAGTTCGGCCGGGTCGTGGTATGCGGCTGCCGAGAGCACCAATGCGGCCGTGGCGCAAGAGGTGCTCAACGTGGTCAATGCGCCGACGCAGGCGTGGTTGGGGCGTCCGTTGATTGGCGATGGGGCCAGCGGTGGTCCGGGGCAACCGGGTGGGGCCGGAGGGTTGCTGTTTGGCAACGGCGGCCATGGTGGTGCCGGGGGGCCGGGGCAGGCCGGGGGCGCGGGTGGGAGTGCGGGGTTGTTCGGCAACGGCGGCAACGGTGGTGCCGGTGGGGCGGGGGCGGCCGGGGGGAACGGCGGTACGGGCGGCTGGCTTTACGGCCATGGTGGCGCCGGTGGGGACGGTGGGGCTGCGGTGTCCGGTATCAACGGCGGCATTGCCGGGCCGGGTGGCCATGGCGGCAGCGCCAATTGGTTCGGCAATGGCGGGAGTGGGGGACACGGTGGTGCTGGTCTTAAGGGGGCGGACGGCGTCAATGTCATTCCCGATCCCACCCCGGCGGCACCCGGCGCGGAGGGTTCCGATGTCTTCAGCACGGGGACAGCGCCGATTATTGCCGGCGACGGCGGTCCTGGTGCCGACGGCGGTCCCGGCGGTACCGGCGGCACTGGCGGGGAGGGTGGGCGCGCCGTGAATGACATCTCCCCATCCGGGCCGACCGTGGGCGGTAATGGTGGTGCGGGTGGTCCCGGCGGCAACGGCGGCGTGGGCGGCATGGGCGGAACAGCAGGTTCCTTAACCGGTCCCGCGTCGGCCGGCGCCGGCGGTACGGGTGGAGATGCCACTGCCGCCGGTGGTGCCGGTGGTGCCGGCGGACAAGGTGGGAGGGCTGTCACCGGAAGCTTCCTCGCCTTCGGGGGTGTGGGCGGGGACGGGGGGGACGGCCATGTTGGCGCCGATGGCGGTGCCGGGGGTGGCGGTGGTGCCGGTGGTAACGGTGGTCGCGGTGGTTTGTTGGTCGGCTCTGGTGGCACTGGCGGTGCCGGCGGCATCGGAGGGGCCGGCGGTGACGGTGTCGTTGGTGGCAATGGAGGCGACGGCGGGAAAGGTGGCATAGGCCAAGCGGCCTCAGGGGGCAACTCCAATGGTGGCCGCGGTGGTTTCGGCGGCGACGGCAACACGGGAGGCTCCGGTGGCATGGGCGGCATTGGGGGCCGGGGCGGCGCCGGCGGCGCCGGCGGGCTCCTCATCGGTGACGGCGGGTCAGGCGGCGCAGGGGGGCTTGGTGGCGCCGGCGGGGTAGGTGGCATCGGCGGTGCAGGCGGGACCGGGGGAGACGGCGGGGTCGGCACTTCCTTCGGCGGCAGCGCCTTCAGCGGCAATGGCGGTGATGGCGGCAACGGGGGTAATGGCGGTGCCGGAGGCGCCGGAGGTGGCGGGGAGGCCGGCGGTGCCGGCGGCGCGGGCGGCTTGCTGAGTGGTAAGCCGGGCACCCATGGTGCGGCCGGGCGTGGTGGCGACGGTGGAGCAGGTGGAGGCGGCGGTGCCGGTGGCGTGGGTGGTGCCCCTGGCGGCCCGGACGGGGATCCTGGCCTTGGTGGCAATGCCGGCAGCACCGGTAGCCAGGGTGCCGACGGCGCGGATGGGTAACGGACAGCCGATACTGGCACCGCCCCGACGATTTAGCGCCGACGAGCGCGCGATTACTAGCGCCCGAACCCCGGACGTCGGCGTTTGAGATACCGCTCCTGAGTTTGGACATTTGGCTTAGTACCCAGGTTTGAAGCCGAGGTCGGTGAGGATTTTGCGTTCGGCGTGGGGGATGGCCGTTGGGAAGGTTTGGGTGGCGCCGTTGATGTTGATGGTGGCGCTGCGCAGCGGCCGCAACGCCTTGATGACCTTGGCGATGGATACCCCAGTACGCGACTGGATGACATGCGAGACAGCCAGGGCGGCGAACACGATGGTTAGGTGCGCTTCAATGGCGTCGCGCATGCGGTTGAACATCGGGCGAGCCTCGAGGTCGCTCTTGGACATCCGAAATGACTTCTCCACGTGCCACAGGTCGTGGTATTTCGCGATGACTTCTGCGGCCGGCATCACCGTGACCGGCACATTGGTCACATACCCCTTGAGGCCTACGAGGGATTGTGCACGCGCCAGACTGGGCTCATCGATGGTGCGATCAGTGCCGCGGACCTTCACGAACCGGGCGGTCCTGGCCACCTTGGAGCCCTCGACGATGGCTCGCGCGCGGGCCTCTTGGGCGGCCAGGGTCCTCTGGTCGCGGCGGGCCCGTTTCGCTGAGTAGGCCCAGAGTGCTCGCCAGGCTCCTGGGTGAGCTTGGGGGTTCCAGACCGGTTCGGCGCGTTTGTTGCAGTCGTTGACCTTGTTGTTGCCGTGTCGCGGCGTGACGGTATCGATGATCTGTCCGTCGGTGAAAACATCGCCATTCCAATGGAAATGGGATTCCAGATCCCCGGGCGCCTTGGTCGTGCGGGAGCCGACGATGAAGGAGAGCTCCAGTTCGTCGAGTGCTTTGAGGTTGGCCGCCGACAGCATCCCGGCATCAGCGGCCACCACCATCGGGATGCCTTGGAGTTGGTGGCGTTCGACGAAGCCGCGGATGATCGGCACGATGGTGGTCGTCTCGGCGGTGTTGCCTTCGAAACACCCGATCTCCAACGGCATCCCGGTGCGGTCCACCAGCAGTCCGACGACAATTTGAGGGTCGATGCGGCGGTCTTTTGAGTACCCCACTCGGCGCAGCTCGTCTTCGTGTTCGGCCTGAAAGTGAAGAGTGGTCGTGTCATAGAGCAACAGTGACAGGCCTCCGCAATCACGGGAATGCTCAAAGCATTTCGCGGCGACCACGGCACGGGCGGGGCCGGCGTGCAGGTTGCGGACGTGGCGGTCAATGGTCTTGTACGACACCAGCGTTGCCCCGAGGTCGGCCAACACCCGCAACGCGTCGATCTTGCTCGTCGGCTCCACGATCCGGGCGATTACCAGGTCCCGGAACACCTCGTCGCCGACCTCGTCGAAACCGAGCCAGTCATACACGTGGGCAAGCAGGTCATAAAGCAAGCGCGAACTGGTGCCCAGCGTGCGTCCCGGAGCCACCACCGGTGCTGACTGCCCGGGCTTGGCCGGCACTGCGACCAGGGCGCGCTCCCGGAAATCGGCCACATCGGCCATCGACTGGGCACGTGCAGATACCTCGAAATCGAGAGCGGCCTGGCCTTCGAGAACCATCTGCCGTGCCTGATCCAGCAGAACCCCCAGTTCAGCATCGGTATGCGCCGAACCCAGATGAGCCAGGACCACCACCTTGCCCTGATCCTTGCGTGCCACCTGCACCGCCACCGCACCCGAGGCAGTGCGCACCTTCCGCACATACGCCACCGCACGAACCTACCCGGTTAGTACCCCAAAACACCGATCCGCACGACCAAAACAGCAGGTCACAAAGTTACGCAGCGCGAGAACCGCCGAGGGTGTCCAAACTCAGGACGGACAGCCGATACTGGCACCGCCCCGACGATTTAGCGCCGACGAGCGCGCGATTACTAGCGCCCGAACCCCGGACGTCGGCGTTTGAGATACCGCTCGAACTCCGCGGCCAGCGCGTCACCGTCGATGCTGCCCAGCGCATCGTTGACATCGATGGCCGCGTCGCCGTGTTGTTCCAGCGAGTGGACGTATTCGCTCAGTTCCTCGTCGTCGGCGGCCATCTCGGTGATCTCGCGTTCCCACGCCTCGGCCTGTGCCGGCAAGTCACCCAGGGGCACCTCGATGTCGAGCACGTCCTCGACCCGGCGCAGCAGCGCCACCGTCGCCTTGGGGTTCGGCGGGTGCGACACGTAGTGCGGCACCGCCGCCCAGAACGTCACCGCGGGAATGCCGGCCGCCACGCACGCGTACTGGAACACCCCGGCGATGCCCGTCGGCCCTTCGTATCGGGTCTCCTGAAGACCGAACATCCGCGCCGAGTCGGGGGAGTAGGCCGCTCCGGTGACCGGCACCGGGCGGGTATGCGGGGTGTCGGCCAGGAGCGCTCCGAGGATCACCACCGTATCCACGTTGAGCTTGTCGATGATCGCCAGCAGCTCGTCGCAGAACGTGCGCCAGCGCATGTTCGGTTCGACGCCGTTCATCAGGACCACGTCGCGATCGCTGCCGGGCGGGCGGCAGTGCGAGATCCGCATGGCAGGCCATTCCAGTTCCCGGGTGACCCCGTCGACCTGACGGATGACCGGACGGTTCACCTGGTAGTCGTAGTACGCCTCGTCGTCGATCTCCACGATGGGCAGCGCGTCCCAGGTCGACGTCAGGTGCGCCACCGCATCGCTGGCGGCGTCACCCGCGTCATTCCAACCCTCGAAAGCCGCCACCACGACGGTGTTGTGCAGTTCGGGCAGCAGGTCGCCGCCGTCGAGCACACTTTCCGGCCCAGGGTCCGGCCCAAAATCCGGCAAATTCACAGTTTCAGCCTACGGCGTCGCAGGCCTGACACCGGTAAACGCGCAGGTGATCGCCCACGTTGATCCGCGCGTGTCGCGCGCCCCCGCGGCGCGGCAGATTACCCATGTCCCCGGCGCAAAAACTGCCTTCCACCTGCGAATAGGCTGCTAAACGGTCATCGAATTTCGATAGCACGACTATCCTTAACTTGTGACCGTTCCCAATTTCGGATCCGACAAAGTCGTCGCGATCAACGAAATACGGTCGGCCGCAATTTGGTTAGCACCAATAACTACGACATCGACAAGACCCGTGGACCGGCGCGCCGGGGCAGCGCGATCGTAAGCGGGTCACGTCGAACTGGGCGTCCAGACGTCGGGTACTGACGTAGACTTTTCTGGCCGAGAGGCGTTGCAACGGGGCCGGGTCCCTACCGGTTCCGCCACGCTCGGCAAGAGTCAAGGACGCCTTCCGTTATGGAAGGAACGTACGTGAACGCCGCCATGTCAGACTTCGCGCCGAACATCCGCCCCGACTGCACCGACGAACTAACCGCGGCTTTGCGCCAGCGGATCATGGTGATCGACGGCGCGATGGGCACGGCGATCCAGCGGGACCGGCCGGACGAGGCCGGCTACCGCGGCGACCGGTTCACGGAGTGGCCGACCGCTCTTCAGGGCAACAATGACCTGCTCAACCTGACGCAACCGCAGATCATCGAGGGGATCCACCGCGAGTACCTCGAGGCGGGCGCCGACATCCTGGAGACCAACACCTTCAACGCGAACGCGATCTCGCTCTCCGACTACGAGATGGCGGATTTCAGTTACGAGCTGAACTACACCGGCGCCGCCCTGGCCCGCAAGGCCGCCGACGAGTACAGCACCCCGGAGAAGCCCCGTTATGTCGCCGGCGCGATCGGCCCGACGACGCGAACCGCGTCGATCTCGCCGGACGTCAATGACCCCGGAGCCCGCAACGTCTCCTACGACCAACTGGTCGCCGCCTACCTCGAAGCCGCCAACGGCCTGGTCGACGGGGGTGCCGACATCCTCATCATCGAGACGATCTTCGACTCGCTGAACGCCAAGGCGGCGGTGTTCGCCGTCGAGACGCTGTTCGAGGAGCGCGGACGGCGCTGGCCGGTGATCATCTCGGGCACCATCACCGACGCCTCCGGTCGGACCTTGTCCGGCCAGGTCACCGAGGCGTTCTGGAACTCGATCAGGCATGCAAATCCGATCGCGGTCGGCCTCAACTGCGCCCTGGGCGCGCCCGAGATGAGGCCCTACATCGCCGAGATGTCACGGATCGCGGACACGTTCGTGTCTTGCTACCCGAACGCCGGCCTGCCCAACGCCTTCGGCGAGTACGACGAGTCCCCGGACCGTCAGGCCAGCTACATCGCCGACTTCGCCGACGCCGGCCTGGTCAACCTGGTCGGTGGTTGCTGCGGAACGGCGCCGCCGCACATCGCCGCGATCGCCAAGGTCGTCGAGGGCAAGCCCCCGCGCGAGGTGCCGAAGGTCCCGGTGGCCACCCGGCTCTCGGGTCTCGAGCCGCTGAACATCACCGACGACTCCCTCTTCGTGAACATCGGTGAGCGCACCAACATCACCGGCTCCGCCCGGTTCCGCAACCTGATCAAGGCCGGGGACTACGACACCGCGCTCTCGGTCGCCCTGCAGCAAGTCGAGGTCGGCGCACAGGTCATCGACATCAACATGGACGAGGGCATGATCGACGGCGTCGCCGCCATGGACCGGTTCACCAAGCTGATCGCGGCCGAACCGGACATCAGCCGCGTCCCGGTGATGATCGACTCCTCCAAGTGGGAGGTCATCGAGGCCGGCCTGAAGAACGTGCAGGGCAAGCCGATCGTCAACTCCATCTCGATGAAGGAGGGCGAAGAGAAGTTCATCCGCGAGGCCCGACTGTGCCGCAAGTACGGCGCCGCCGTCGTCGTGATGGCCTTCGACGAACAGGGGCAGGCGGACAACCTGGAGCGGCGCAAGGAGATCTGCGGCCGCGCCTACCGGATCCTGACCGAAGAGGTCGGCTTCCCGCCCGAGGACATCATCTTCGACCCGAACTGCTTCGCACTGGCCACCGGCATCGAAGAGCACGCGACGTACGGCATCGACTTCATCAATGCCTGCTCCTGGATCAAGGAGAACCTGCCCGGGGTGCACATCTCCGGCGGCATCTCCAACGTCTCGTTCTCCTTCCGGGGCAACAACCCCGTTCGCGAGGCGATCCACGCGGTGTTCCTGTTCCACGCCATCAAGGCCGGCCTGGACATGGGCATCGTCAACGCCGGTGCGCTGGTGCCCTACGACTCGATCGACCCGGAGTTGCGGGAGCGGATCGAGGACGTCGTCCTGAACCGCCGCCCGGATGCCGCCGAGCGACTGCTGGAGATCGCCGAACGGTTCAACAGCAAGGAAAAGTCCGAAGACCCTGCGGCGGCCGAGTGGCGCTCCCTCCCGGTGCGCGAGCGGATCACGCACGCACTGGTCAAGGGCATCGACGCCCACGTCGACGAGGACACCGAGGAACTTCGGGCCGAGATCGCCGCCGCCGGTGGTCGCCCGATCGAGGTGATCGAGGGCCCGCTGATGGACGGCATGAACGTCGTCGGCGACCTGTTCGGCTCGGGCAAGATGTTCCTGCCCCAGGTGGTGAAGTCCGCCCGGGTGATGAAGAAGGCTGTGGCCTACCTGCTGCCGTTCATCGAGGCGGAGAAGGCAGAGTCCGGCGCTGCTGCGGGGAAGGACACCAACGGCACCATCATCATGGCGACCGTGAAGGGCGACGTCCACGACATCGGCAAGAACATCGTCGGGGTCGTGCTGCAGTGCAACAACTTTGAAGTGATCGACCTCGGTGTGATGGTGCCCGCCGAGAAGATCCTGGCCGCCGCGGAAGAGCACGACGCCGACATCATCGGGCTGTCCGGCCTGATCACCCCGTCCCTGGACGAGATGGTCAACTTCGCTGTCGAGATGGAACGCCGCGGGCTGGAGATCCCGTTGTTGATCGGTGGCGCCACCACCTCGCGCGCGCACACGGCCGTGAAGGTGGCGCCGCGTCGGAGCGGTCCGGTGGTCTGGGTCAAGGATGCGTCCCGCTCGGTGCCGGTGGCGGCCGCACTCCTCGACGACAAACAGCGTCCGGGTCTGTTGGAGGCGACCGAGAAGGATTACGCGTCGCTGCGCGAACGGCACGCCCAGAAGAACGAGCGGCCGATGCTGACGCTGGAAAAGGCCCGCGCGAACCGGACGCCGATCGACTGGGACAACTACACGCCGCCGGTGCCGGCGATAGGTGTGGGAGTACGGGACTTTCAGGATTACGACCTCGCCGAGTTGCGCGAGTACATCGACTGGCAGCCGTTCTTCAACGCCTGGGAGATGAAGGGCAGGTTCCCCGACATCCTCAACAACCCGGCCACGGGTGAGGCCGCTCGCAAGCTGTACGACGACGCCCAGGAGATGCTCGACACCCTGATCAAGGAGAAGTGGCTGACCGCCAACGCGGTGATCGGGTTCTTCCCGGCCAACGCAGTCGGTGACGACGTCGAGGTGTACACCGACGACACCCGCACCGAGGTGCTGGCGACGCTGCACAACCTGCGCCAGCAGGGCGAGCACCGCGAGGGCATCCCGAACCGGTCGCTGGGCGACTTCATCGCCCCCAAGGACACTGGGCTGGCCGACTACGTCGGCGCGTTCGCCGTCACCGCCGGGCTCGGCAGCCAGGAGAAGATCGCGGAGTTCAAGGCGGCCCTCGACGACTACAGTGCCATCCTGCTGGAATCGATCGCCGACCGGCTGGCCGAGGCGTTCGCCGAGCGGATGCACGAACGGGTCCGCAAGGAGTTCTGGGGCTACCAGCCCGAGGAGCAACTGGACAACGAGGCGCTCATCGGTGAGAAGTACGTCGGAATCCGCCCGGCCCCCGGCTACCCGGCCTGCCCGGAGCACACCGAGAAGGTCACGCTGTGGAAGTTGATGGACGTTAGGGAGCGGACGGGGATCGAGCTGACCGAGTCGATGGCGATGTGGCCCGGTGCCGCCGTCAGCGGCTGGTATTTCTCGCACCCGCAGTCGCAGTACTTCGTGGTCGGCCGGCTGGCCCAGGACCAGGTCGCCGACTACGCGCGGCGCAAGGGCTGGACCCTGCAGGAGGCCGAGCGCTGGCTCAGCTCCAACCTGGGCTACAACCCCGAGGACTGAGCCTTCTTCTCTGCCGCGAGCGACCGTGTTTGTACGCCGACACGCCGTCGAAGGCGTACATCTGCGCGCCCTCGCGGACGAGCTTCCCGGAAACCAAAGTGACTTCGCTGGAGGGCACGTGAAACAATCGCTGGCCGTGAAGACCTTCGAGGATCTGTTCGCCGAACTCGGCGAGCGTGCCCGCACCCGGCCCGCTGGCAGCGGCACCGTCGCCGCGCTCGACGCCGGGGTACACACGCTGGGTAAGAAGATCCTGGAAGAAGCCGGTGAGGTGTGGCTGGCGGCTGAGCACGAACCCAACGAAGCCCTGGCCGAGGAGATCAGCCAACTGCTCTACTGGACGCAGGTCCTGATGATTTCCCGTGGCCTGACCCTCGAAGACGTGTATCGGAAACTGTGAATATGCTGCGAATTGCGGTGCCCAACAAGGGGGCGCTGAGCGAGCCGGCCACCGAGATCCTGTCCGAAGCCGGCTACCGCCGACGCACCGATCCCAAAGATCTGACCGTCATCGATCCCGCCAACAACGTCGAATTCTTCTTCCTGCGGCCCAAGGACATCGCCATCTATGTCGGTTCCGGCGATCTTGACTTCGGTATCACCGGACGCGATCTGGCGCTGGATTCCGACGCGCCGGTGCAGGAATGTCTGGCGCTGGGCTTCGGCTCGTCGAAGTTCCGGTACGCGGCGCCGGCGGGACGCGACTGGACCGTGGCCGACCTCGCCGGTAAGCGGATCGCCACGGCATACCCGAATTTGGTTCGGAAAGACTTGGCCGCCAAGGGTATTGATGCGACGGTCATCAGGCTTGACGGGGCGGTCGAGATCTCGGTGCAACTCGGGGTTGCCGACGCCATCGCCGACGTGGTGGGGTCGGGCCGCACGCTGAGCCTGCACAATTTGGTAGCTTTCGGTGAGCCACTGTGTGATTCGGAGGCAGTGCTCATCGAGCGGGCCCACGCCGATAGCCAAACCAGCCGTGCACGTGAGCAATTGGTCGCTCGGGTGCAGGGCGTGGTGTTCGGCCAGCAGTATCTGATGCTTGACTACGACTGCCCGCGCACCGCGTTGGACCGGGCCACGGCGATCACCCCGGGACTGGAGTCCCCGACCATCGCCCCACTGGCCGACCCGGACTGGGTCGCTGTTCGGGCCCTGGTGCCTCGCCGCGACATCAACAGCCTCATGGACGAACTCGCCGTCATCGGCGCCAAGGCGATCCTGGCTTCCGACATAAGGTTCTGCCGCTTCTGAACGACTTCTGAGCAGGTGATTCGGACGTCACTGTGTTAGCGTCCCTAATCATCCTGTTCGGTGCCAGGAGGCCCCTGTGACGCACGTACTCGTTCTGCTCCTTGCCCTCCTACTCGGTGTGGTCGCCGGGTTGCGTTCATTGACGGCCCCCACAGTCGTCGCCTGGGCGGCGTATCTCGGCTGGATCGGTTTGCACGGAACGTGGGCAGCATGGGCCGCGAGCCTGGTGGCGGCGGTGATCTTCAGCGTCCTTGCCGTCGGCGAATTAATTAATGACAAGCTTCCCAAGACGCCGCCGCGTACCGCGACACCGGTCTTCGCGGTCCGACTCATCATGGGCGGGTTGGCCGGTGCGATCTTAGGCACCGCCTGGCATTACAAGTGGAGTTCGCTGGGCGCCGGTGTCATCGGCGCGGTGCTGGGCACCTTGGGTGGGTACCAGGCGCGAAAGGCGTTGGTAGCTAAGAACGGTGGCAATGACCTGCCGATCGCACTGCTGGAGGATTCGGTGGCGGTGCTCGGCGGTTTCGGTATCGTCGCCGCGGCGGCCGCCATGGTTCCCGACGCCCTGTGACGCAGCATTTCGACGCGATCGTCGTCGGCGCCGGCCAAGCCGGGCCACCACTTGCGGGTCGCCTGACGGCGGCCGGGCAGCGGGTCGCCGTCATCGAGCGCAAACACGTCGGCGGCACGTGCGTGAACACCGGATGCATCCCCACCAAGACGCTGGTGGCCAGCGCGCATGCCGCCCACTTGGCCCGCCGCGGCGCGGAATACGGCGTGGGGACCGGCGAGATCAGCGTGGACATGGCGAAGGTCAAGGCCCGCAAGGACGGCATTATGCTCAAGGACCGCGCCGGGGTCGAGGGCTGGCTGGAAGGCATGGACGGCTGCACCCTTTATCGCGGACATGCGCGCTTCGAAGACCCCCACACCCTGCGCGTCAACGACGAAATCCTGCACGCCGAGCGGATTTTCCTCAATGTCGGCGGGCGTGCCGTCATTCCGGACATTCCGGGTCTCGACGATGTCGAATACCTGACCAACGTGTCGATTCTCGAACTCGACACGGTGCCTCAGCACCTCGTCATCATCGGCGGCAGCTACATCGGGCTGGAATTCGCCCAGATGTATCGCCGTTTCGGGGCCGCCGTGACCGTCGTGCAGCGTGGCCCGCGACTGGCGTCGCGCGAGGACGAAGACACCTCGGCCACCATCAAGGAGATCCTGCAGGGCGAGGGGATCGACGTAGTCACGAATGCCGACGATATACGAATCACCAAACAAGGCAGCAGTTTTGAGCTTACTCCGAGCGCCGGCGCGAATCCGGTCCGCGGCAGCCATCTACTGTTGGCGGTAGGTCGCCGACCCAACACCGACGACCTGAATCTGGCGGCGGCCGGTGTGCAGACCGATGACCAGGGCCACATCCTGGTAGACGATCAGCTCAAGACCAGCGTCGACCACATCTGGGCCATGGGCGACTGCAACGGCCGGGGCGCCTTCACCCACACCTCGTACAACGACTTCGAAATAGTGGCCGCCAACCTGCTCGATGACGATCCGCGCCGGGTCAGCGACCGCATTCCTACCCACGCGCTCTATATCGACCCGCCGCTGGGGCGCGCCGGGTTGACCGTCGACGAGGTGCGCAAGTCGGGCCGCAGGGCGCTGGTGGGCAAGCGGCCGATGACCCGGGTCGGCAGGGCGGTGGAAAAGGGTGAGACGCAAGGATTTATGAAGGTCGTGGTCGACGCCGACTCCCACCAGATCCTGGGCGCGGCCGTCTTCGGCGTGGGCGGTGACGAGGCCATTCACTGCATCCTGGATGTGATGTCCGCCAAGGCGCCCTACACCACCCTGTCCCGCACGATGCACATTCACCCCACGGTCAGCGAGCTCATTCCGACTGTGCTGCAGGAGCTTTCGCCGCTCGACTAGTTCGTCGAGCGGGAGGCCTACGCACCCACATCTTGAACTCGCGGGCCATATGCCCCACTTTCGGCGACCCCACGGACGGCGACCGCGAACGGTCACCTGCGCTGCACCAGCAGCGGCTGCGCGGACGTACCGATGAACCCGTCCCTGTCGAAGACCTGTCCCGTGGTCACGCCGACCCCGTCTGGCCCTACCGACGCGCGAGCCCGCAACGCGAAATCGGAACCCGTCGGCAGGCGGTGCAGGTGCACGACGGTGTCGGTGTTCATGAAGAAAAACTCTCTGGGATCCAAAACGGCGCCGACACCATTGGCGCAGTCGACCACGGCGGCAAGCCGCTGCAGTGCCGTCGTCGGATCGGTGTCGACGATGTGGGCCAGGGGGCTGAACCACGAAACCGCGGCTGCCCCGTCGGCCTGTTGCGGGCGCCAGTGCAGTGCGTCGAAATAACCCCCGATGCCCAGAAACGTTGCGGGCAACGGCTGCGCCGGTCCTTCGGCCAGTGGGGGATAGCGGTCGCTGGCCGCGTCGGTGGTGTCGCTAATCGCGATGAGCCAGGCCGTCACCCGCGCCACCACGCGGTCGGCCGACATTTCGCCGACCATCATGCAGACGCGCGAACCCGGACGCTCCACCCAGGCCCGCACGCGTACCGGACGCACCGGAATGGCCCCGAGGATATCTAGCCCGAGTCGCCCCACGCGCAGACCGGAATCCGCCGAGAGCTCCTCGATGAGCTTGGTCAGCAGCGCCAATGGCGGTGAGCCGTACTGGATTTCGGGGTCCCAATTGCTTCGGGTGTAGTCGGTGGAATCGAATATCTGGTAATCACCATCGGTGCCGAGGCGCCGGTAGTAGCAACCTTTCACGCCGGGCACGAAGCCGTTTCGGCGGGTTGGAGTTCCGGCCAACCTGGGTACGGCGGGGGTGTCCCCCCGAAGGCCGGGCAGTGCTGTTGGTGCGAGCACCAATCACACAGCCGCGACGGGCTGGGGCGGAAATCGCCTGTCGCACCGGCTGATTGGATCGCGCGCCAGATCGCCATCAACGTCTTCTCGAAACGCAGCAACTCGTCACGATCCGGCGAGTAGTCCAGCACCTGGCCGTCGGCCAGATAGATAAGCCGCAACCGAGCGGGCAGCACACCGCGCGAACGGAACAGCGCCACCGCGTAGAACTTCATCTGGAACATCGCCTTGAACTCGGCGAGGGCCCGCGCCGCGGGTGGGGCCTTGCCGGTCTTGTAGTCGACCACGCGAAGTTCGCCGGTGGCCGCGACGTCGATGCGGTCGATATAGCCGCGCAGGAGCGTGCCGTCGGCCAGTTCGACCTCGACCCGCTGTTCGCAGCTCTGCGGGTCGAACCGCGTCGGGTCTTCCAGGCGGTAATAACCGGAGAGCAACGCGCGCGCGTCGTCGAGTAGCTGAGCGCGTTGCTCGGGGTCGAAGTCGGCCGCCCGCTCAGGTTCGGCAGCGATCACCTGCTCCCAGGCCGACGCCACCAGTGACCGCGCGGTGTCCGGGCCGCGCTGCACGGCGGGCAGGCCGTAGAGCTGCTCGAGGGCGGCGTGCACCAACGAACCCCGGAGCTGCGCCGCCGACGGCGCCTCAGGCAACCGGTCGATGGCCCGGAACCGGTACAGCAGTGGGCATTGCTTGAAGTCCGCCGCCCGCGACGGCGACAGCGCCGGCCGGTGCACACGATCAGCCGGCTCAGGCGCCACCAGCTGTTCGGTCATATTCGCAGCCTAGGTCGGCACACCGACAACCCCGAGCACAAATTGCGGCGAGTCTGCTGGCACGCTAGACGACGTGTCAGCAACCGGCCCGTTCACCGTGGGAGAGCGCGTCCAACTCACCGACGCCAAGGGCCGCCACTACACGATGGCACTCGCGCCTGGCGCGGAGTTCCACACCCATCGCGGCTCGATCGCCCACGACGCGATCATCGGGCAGGACGAAGGCAGCGTCGTCAAATCCAGCAACGGCGCCCTGTTCCTGGTGCTGCGGCCGCTGCTGGTCGACTACATCATGTCGATGCCGCGCGGGCCGCAGGTGATATATCCCAAGGACGCGGCGCAAATCGTGCATGAGGGAGATATCTTTCCCGGGGCCCGGGTCCTGGAAGCGGGCGCCGGATCGGGTGCGTTGACGTGCTGGCTGCTGCGGGCCGTCGGCCCGCAGGGCACCGTGATCTCCTACGAACAGCGAGCCGACCACGCCGAACACGCCAGCCGCAACGTCGCCAACTTCCACGGCGCACAGGGCCGGGTCCCGGACAACTGGCAGTTGATCATCGGCGACGTCGCCGGCTCCGAATTGCCCGACGGCTGCATCGACCGCGCGGTGCTCGACATGCTGGCTCCGTGGGACGTCCTGGACTCGGTCGCCCGACTGGTGATCGCCGGCGGTGTGCTGGTGGTCTACGTTGCCACCGTCACGCAACTGTCCAAGGTCGTGGAGGCGATGCGGGCGCAGCAGTGCTGGACAGAACCGCGCTCATGGGAAACGCTCCAGCGCGGCTGGAACGTGGTCGGGCTGGCGGTCCGGCCGCAACATTCCATGCGCGGGCACACCGCGTTCTTGGTGACGGCACGACGGTTGGCGCCCGGCGCCGTTGCCCCGGCGCCACTAGGTCGCAAGCGCCCGGGAAGGGACGGATAGCTTGAACTCCACCGAGGGCACGCCTTTCGGGCGCTATCGGTTGTTGGAGTTGTTGGGTCGCGGCGGGATGGGGGAGGTCTGGCGCGCGTTCGACACCGAGACCAATCGGGTGGTGGCGGTCAAGGTGCTGCCGGCGCAGCTTGCGGTGGATCCGATGTTTGGGGAGCGGTTCCGCCGTGAGGCTAACGCGGCGGCGGGGTTGAACAATCCGCATGTCATTCCGATTCACCATTTCGGGGAGATCGACGGGCGTCTGTATGTGGATATGCGGTTGGTCGAGGGTCGGGATCTGCAGGAAGTTCTGCGGCAGGGTCCGTTAGAGTCGGCGCGAGCCGTCGCCATCGTCGAGCAGGTAGCTTCGGCGCTGCATGCCGCGCACCGGATCGGGTTGGTACACCGCGACGTCAAACCCTCCAACGTGCTGCTGGACGATGAGGACTTCGCGTACCTCATCGACTTCGGTATCGCACGCAGTACCGATGAAACGGGCCTGACTGGCACGGGCAACATCATCGGCACCTGGGCGTACTTGGCCCCAGAACGCATCTCGGCTGGACAGTTGGACCCTCGTTCCGATGTCTACGCCTTGGCGTGCGTGCTTCATGAATGCCTGACCGGCCAACAGCCGTATCCAGCCAGCAGTCTCGAGCAGCAGATATCGGCCCATTTGACCAGTCCGCCGCCGCGACCCTCGCAGCTGCGGGCGGGGGTTCCCGCGCAGTTGGATGCCGTCATCGCAGCGGGCATGGCCAAGGATCCCGATCAGCGCTATGCCACGACCAAAGAGTTGGCCCGCGCGGCCCGCGAGGCCATCGCTGTACCGACTGCGCCGGGTCCCGTTGCTCGGCCGGAACCCGCCCTTCAGCCTCCGCCACGCAGAGCACCAGCGTCCCCGCCGACCGCCACAGCACCGGCCCCAAGGCCCCCCGCGCCGTACCAAACGCGGGCCCGGCCCCGCCCCGTTCCACCGGCCCCCCAAATCCACACCGTCCCCGTCTCACGCGCGCCGGTGCTTGATAAGCCACCGGAAGCAGAGCCACCAGGCGACAACCCGCCGTGGTGGCGGCGCAAGGTCGTCATCATCCTTGCGGTCATGATCGTCGCCGTAGCCATCACTGTCGGAATTTGGAGCACGGTCGGGAGCACCGGCAGCACAGGCAACAGTCAGGGTCAAGTCGCGCTGCCAATCAAGTGCGCTAACGACTTGGGTCGGGGCCTGGCGGTCGATACCGCCGGAGCGGTGTACATCGCCTGCTCCGACAATAGCGGTGTATTCAAGTTGTCAGCCGGAACCAACGGTCCAGTGAAATTGCCTTTCCCCGGCGGCGACTTTCGGGGAGTGGCAGTCGATACGAAGGGCGCCGTCTATGCAATCTGCGACAGTCGTGTGTATAGGCTTCCGGCCGGAGCCAGGACTGCAATCGAACTGCCCTTCGGCGGTCTCGACAACCCGTGGGGTTTGGCGGTCGATACCGCCGGTGCAGTCTATGTTGCTGAGTCCGGCAAGAATCGAGTGCTCAAGCTGGTATCAGGCACCCCAGTCGAATTGCCCTTTTGGGACCTCAACAAGCCGGTCTCCGTGGCGGTCGACACCGCCGGTGCCGTCTACGTCACCGATCTAGATGCTCGGTTGTTCCAGCTTCCGCGCGGTGCCTCAACCGCAGTTGACGTGACTCCCGCTCCCAGCGCCATTTCGATGGCGGTCGATACCGGCGACCGCATCTACTTCATCTCTGGGGGGGTTAATCAGCGGGTGTTTAAGTTGTCAGCCAACTCTTCTGTCCCACTCGAACTGCCGTTCGACGGTCTCTACAACCCCAGCAATATAGCGGTCGACAACGCCGGCGCCGTCTACGTCACCGATGACAGCCATCGGGTGCTCAAGCTCACTGTGGGCTAACGGGACTAGTCATCGTCGCTGCGCAGCAAACTCCGCCGCGCCGACAGCAACTCGAACTCCGGATGTGCGGCCACCAGACGCTCGGCCGCGTCGAGCACCTCCACCACGTGCCCACGATCGCCGGCCACCACCGATACGCCGATGCCCGCCCGGCGGTACAGCTCGTTCGAACCCGTCTCCGCGGCGGAGACGCTGAACTTGCGCCGCAACTCCGCGACCACCGGACGGATCACCGAGCGCTTCTGCTTGAGCGAACGCACGTCCCCGAGCAGCACGTCGAACTCGAGCCAGCCGATCCACATCCTGGGTTCAGCCCGGCGGTGTCTGCGACGGCGAAGGGGCGGGAGCAGGACTGGACTCTGAGCTGGACGCAGGGGGCACCGGGCTGACAGGCGTCGGCGATGGGCTGGCCGACGCCGTCGAAGTCCCCGATTTCTGCAGCGCCAGCAGCGTCTCCGCGGTTCGCTTGGACAGCTGCCAGCCGCCTTGGACGCGCGTGAACTCCATCGGGAAAGTGAACTCGCGACGCTCCGGGTTCGCGGTCGTGACGACGACCGTCGCTAGCACGTCGGACGGATTCTTGTCCGACCACACGATGTCTTTGGCCACGAAAGTCATGGGTAGATAGCCGCCGTCGCGCGCGGCAGTGGTGAACCTGTCCAGAGCGGCGGCGGTTTCTTGATTGGAGCCTTCGACCAGACCCAACTTGTCGACGCCCGGCACTGCCGGATCGGCGAGCCGCGACAGCACGTCGGTCAACACCTCGGGGGCGGGCAGGGCAGTGGCGGGCGGCGCGGCGGGCACACTCGTGGGCGCCGGCGCGTTTGAGGGGGCAGTGGACGAGGAATTCTTTGCCTCGTCAGGTGAACATCCCGTAAGCACCAGTGCCAGCATCGCTGCGGCGTTGGCGAAAGTTACGCAGATGTTTCGGTGCATCCAGCGGGAGGTTTCGGCTATGGACAATCAACGTATGCGGGACACGTCACATTCACCGCCCCGGGGACCGACGCAACGACCCATACCAAGCCCGTGGCTTGGGATTTCGCAGTCACAGCGGTCCTTTCGCTCGGCCCGAGTAGAAGCTGAGAATACCAGCGAGACCAAGATTGTTACTTTTCAACGGCATTTGACTACACACATGGATCGCCAATCGCCGGTAGCTTGGATGTATCCGCCACGCCATTTCTGGTGCGGGAAAGGAGTGCAACATGGGTGACTCAGAGCGTTCCGAAGCGTACAAGGTCCCTCGCGATAACTCCCTGTCCAGCGGCGATGCTGCCGAATTAGAACAGTTGCGACGCGAGGCAGCGGTGCTTCGCGAGCAACTCGAGAACGCGCTCAGTCATCAGAGCCCGACACGCTCAGCGCGCGATGTGCACCAACTAGAAGCTCGGATCGACTCGTTGGCGGCCCGAAATTCGAAGTTAATGGAAACTCTTAAAGAAGCGCGTCAGCAGCTGCTCGCGCTTCGCGAAGAGGTCGACCGATTGGGCCAGCCGCCCAGCGGTTACGGGGTCCTGCTGGGCACCCATGACGACGACACAGTCGATGTGTTCACCTCCGGCCGCAAGATGCGACTGACGTGCTCGCCGAACATCGACACCAAGACTCTTCGTAAGGGGCAGACGGTCCGGCTCAACGAGGCGCTGACGGTCGTCGAGGCGGGCTCGTTCGAATCGGTCGGTGAGATCTCGACCCTGCGCGAGGTGCTCGCCGACGGTCATCGGGCCTTGGTGGTCGGTCACGCCGACGAGGAACGCATCGTGTGGCTGGCCGATCCGTTGGTGGCCGAGGATCTGCCAGACGGACACCCAGATGCGCTCAACGACGACACCAGGCCGCGGAAACTGCGGCCTGGCGATTCTCTGCTGGTCGACACCAAAGCCGGGTACGCCTTCGAGCGAATCCCCAAGGCCGAGGTCGAGGATCTGGTCCTCGAAGAGGTGCCGGACGTCAGCTACGAGGACATCGGCGGTCTGAGCCGCCAGATCGAGCAGATCCGCGACGCGGTCGAGCTGCCCTTCCTGCACAAGGAGCTCTACCGCGAGTACTCGCTGCGGCCGCCCAAAGGCGTGTTGCTCTACGGTCCGCCCGGCTGTGGCAAGACGCTGATCGCCAAGGCGGTGGCCAACTCGTTGGCCAAGAAGATGGCCGAAGTCCGTGGCGACGACTCCCGCGAGGCCAAGTCCTACTTCCTCAACATCAAGGGCCCCGAGCTGCTGAACAAGTTCGTCGGTGAGACCGAACGTCACATCCGGCTGATCTTCCAGCGGGCCCGGGAGAAGGCCTCCGAAGGTACTCCGGTGATCGTGTTCTTCGACGAGATGGACTCGATCTTCCGCACCCGCGGCACCGGCGTCTCCTCGGACGTCGAGACCACCGTGGTCCCGCAGCTGCTCAGTGAGATCGACGGCGTCGAGGGCCTCGAGAACGTCATCGTCATCGGCGCGTCAAACCGCGAGGACATGATCGACCCGGCCATCCTGCGGCCTGGCCGTCTGGACGTGAAGATCAAGATCGAGCGGCCCGACGCCGAAGCGGCCCAGGACATTTACTCGAAGTACCTGACCGAGAACCTGCCGGTGCACGCCGACGACCTCGCCGAGTTCGACGGCGACCGGGCGGCCTGCATCAGGGCGATGATCGAAAAGGTCGTCGAGCGGATGTACGCCGAGATCGACGACAACCGGTTCCTGGAAGTCACCTACGCCAACGGTGACAAGGAAGTCATGTACTTCAAGGACTTCAACTCCGGGGCCATGATTCAGAATGTCGTCGACCGCGCCAAGAAGAACGCCATCAAGTCGGTGTTGGAGACGGGCCAGCCCGGTCTGCGGATTCAGCACCTGCTGGATTCGATCGTCGACGAGTTCGCCGAGAACGAGGACTTGCCCAACACCACCAACCCCGATGACTGGGCGCGGATTTCGGGCAAGAAGGGCGAACGGATCGTCTACATCCGCACGCTGGTCACCGGTAAGTCTTCGAGCGCGTCGCGGGCCATCGACACCGAGTCCAACCTGGGTCAGTACCTGTAAACACTTGTCGCTCGCCGCGACTAGCGTCTGACCGATGCGGCTTCGTTGCGGTCCGAATGATGCCGATGAACATCGGGCTGCCCGCAATGTGAAGGCATGGGACGGTCGCTCGCCGGTCCAGCAGGCCGAGGCGCTGTTCGCGGCGGCCGTCGCCAAGGCCGCGCAAAGCCCTTATGCGACACCGCAGTTGGATGGCCAACCGCGAGTTAGCAATCGACTCAGGTGATCAGCGAGTAGCTGTTGGTCAGGTCGTCCTGTACGACGTACGCGGGACTCGAAATCGTGTCGACGCGCACCTCACTAGGTAGCACGCGGACGTGATAGGACCACCCGGTGGGCAATTTCAGCCGGTCGCCCAGCTTCCGCAGATCTTCCCGTGACAGCTCGGGGTCCGCGACCTGGCTCCAGGTTTGCATGATCCAGCGCTGGCCCTTGGGGTCTTGAAGTTCGTAGACCTCTTCGCCCGCGTTGTAGACGAAGACCGTGTGGCGGTTGACCTGATTGGGGACGTAAGGTGCGGGGTTCATGGACGACAACAGCACTGTCGCTTGCAGTTGCATGTCGATTCCGCCGAAGTTCTTGATGATCGCCGGGCCCTGGCGGTTCTTTTCGATCGCATTCATCAGCCAATAGCGCGGACCGTTGAGCAGAACCGCGGCGGCACCGTGTTCGGTCGCGAGCGCTTGCGCGTCGAGCGCGCTCCACAGTTCGGCCGGACAATCATTGAGCGGATAGCTGTTGTAGACGTTGGCCTGCGGACCGGCCTCGCCGGGGACTACCAAGAGGACTTCGCCATATCGCTGACCGGCTAAGTCGGCCACCTCGCTACGTGCATGTTTACCCGGCATTCGGGTGAAGGTAATCATCGCTGTCACCGCCGTCAACAGCGACGCGCGCAACGGCGCCGCGGTATCGGTTGCGTGCCGTCAGGGTGGCATGCAGGTCGTCCATCAGCGGATTGAGAAAGCTGGTGCGGTATTCCTCATCGCCGGCGGCGCGAGCGCTGATGTACATGAAGGTCAAGGCGCCCAGCACCAGGCACATGTGGATCAGCGAATGCGGCACCGGAACGGTAAACCCCAGGATCGTGGAGCTGGTCACCCCGGTGTGGGCCCATTCCTTCAGCAGATTGGCATCGAGCACGATCAGGCCGAGCATCAGATAGATCGCGCTGGTCAGGGCCGCCACGACCATGATCTGCGCCAGCTGCGAGACGGCCAGTACGAACACCACGTTGACGCGTTCGGCCCTGGTCAGCGCCGGCGTGTCCGACGGATCGGGCAACGGTTCAAAGGGTGTATCGGCAAGCAGCTCACTGTCTTTGGGCACCGACGCCGGTGACCGCAGCATCGGTCTCACCCGGTCCACGGTCGAGGAGACGACGAACGCGACGGCGATGCCGACCAGAAAGGCCAGTGCCAGCACCAGCCGCTCACCGCTGATCTTCGCCGCCATGAGCCAGACGTTGCCGTTGAAGAACACCAACGTGGTCAGCAGCACGACCGGCAGCGCCCGCACCGCCAGGGTGCCGATCGTCGCGAGATGCGACAACGTCATGCGTATCGCCCACCCGAGCACGGAACCGAGGCCACTGGCCGTCAGTAGCAGCATGATGAGCGCGGCCACAGCGGCCTGTGGCAGGTGTGCCACGCCGGCCTGTACGAGGATGACGGCCGCCACGACGGAGATTGCGACGGTCGCGGCGATGGCGCGCGCCCGGCCGGTCGGGAGCCGGGAGACCAGCCACCCAGCGAGGGTGATCGCTATCGGAGCGACCGCGATGACGGCCAGGATCACCCACTCGGAGGGTGACGGTGTCCCGACTATGTTCACGTCTTCGCCGCGGGTGATCAGATAGATCGGTATGCCCGAGCAATGCAGCATCGCGTAGGCCGCCAACACGGGCGCCGAACGGGACCACAGCCGTCGCCACCGGGCCCGCCTCGTCAGCACCGACGGCAGGCCGCGCTGCAGGAACCAGCTCTCGGCCGCGACGGTCGCCGCGTCGGGTCGGGCACGCCTGCGCTGCGGGGGAAGATCCATCGCGCCTCACCTTAGTGCCGTGACCAGCCCTGACGCGTCACACCGGGCCGTTCACGGCTCGGATCGTCGGCGGGCCTAGGCTTTACGCATGCAACGGATTATCGGTACGGAGGTCGAGTACGGCATTTCCTCGCCGTCGGACCCGACCGCCAACCCGATCCTTACCTCGACGCAGGCGGTCCTGGCCTACGCGGCGGCCGCCGGGATTCAGCGCGCCAAGCGCACGCGGTGGGACTACGAAGTGGAATCGCCGCTGCGCGACGCCCGTGGTTTCGATCTGAGCCGCTCGGCCGGACCGCCGCCGATCGTCGACGCCGACGAGGTCGGGGCCGCCAACATGATCCTCACCAATGGGGCGCGCCTTTACGTCGACCACGCCCACCCCGAATATTCCGCACCCGAATGCACCGATCCGCTGGACGCGGTGATCTGGGACAAGGCCGGCGAGCGCGTGATGGAGGCGGCCGCCCGGCACGTCGCCAGCGTTCCCGGGGCCGCCAAGCTGCAGCTCTACAAGAACAACGTCGACGGCAAGGGCGCTTCCTACGGGTCGCACGAGAACTATCTGATGTCGCGGCAGACGCCGTTCTCGGCGATCATCGTGGGTTTGACGCCGTTCCTGGTGTCCCGGCAGGTGGTGACGGGCTCCGGCCGCGTCGGCATCGGCCCTTCCGGCGACGAGCCGGGTTTCCAGCTGTCCCAGCGCTCCGACTACATCGAGGTCGAGGTCGGGCTGGAAACCACGCTCAAGCGCGGCATCATCAACACGCGCGACGAACCGCACGCCGACGCCGACAGATACCGCCGATTGCACGTCATCATCGGTGACGCCAACCTCGCCGAGACCTCGACTTACTTGAAGTTGGGCACCACCGCGTTGGTGCTCGATCTCATCGAGGAAGGTATCGATCTCACCGACCTGACGCTGGCCCGTCCGGTGCACGCGGTGCACACCATCAGCCGTGACCCGTCGCTGCGCGCGACGGTGGCCTTGGCCGACGGACGCGAACTCACCGGCCTTGCACTGCAACGGATCTACCTCGACCGGGTGGCCAAGCTCGTCGACAGCCGCGACCCGGACCCCCGGGCGTCTCACCTCGTGGAGACCTGGGCGCACGTGCTCGACCTGTTGGAGCGGGATCCGATGGAGTGCGCCGAGTTGCTGGACTGGCCGGCCAAACTGCGTCTGCTCGAAGGTTTCCGGCACCGCGAGAACCTGAGTTGGTCCGCACCCCGCCTGCACCTGGTCGATCTGCAGTATTCCGACGTCCGGCTGGACAAGGGGCTCTACAACCGCCTGGTGGCGCGCGGATCGATGAAGCGGCTCGTCACCGAGCACCAGGTGCTGGAGGCGGTCGACAATCCGCCAACGGATACCCGCGCATACTTCCGCGGTGAATGCCTGCGCCGCTTCGGCGCCGACATCGCCGCGGCCAGCTGGGATTCGGTGATTTTCGACCTGGGTGGTGACTCCCTGGTGCGCATCCCGACGCTCGAGCCGCTGCGCGGCAGCAAGGCGCACGTCGGAGAGTTGTTGGACTCGGTCGATAGTGCGGTGGAACTCGTGGAGCAGCTCACCAGCTAGCGAACGCGGACATCGGAACTAGGAGGAGCTTAGACCGACGAAACGTCGGTGCTGACCGGTACTGTAGGTAAAGACCAGCGGGCGTGTGGAATCACACGAGGCCTCTTGGAGGGCCGTTAACGAAGCAGGAGGCGGGCGATGGCTCAGGAGCAAACCAAACGTGGTGGTGGCGGTGGCGACGAAGAGGATCTCGCCGGCGCTTCTGCTGCAGGCCAGGAGCGTCGCGAGAAGCTGACCGAGGAAACCGACGACCTGCTCGATGAGATCGACGATGTCTTGGAGGAGAACGCCGAGGACTTCGTCCGCGCATACGTTCAAAAGGGCGGACAGTGACCTGGCCGTTGCCCGATCGCCTGTCCACCAAATCTGCACTCTTCGGATCACCGTCAGTAGACCTGTCGTCTTTCACTGACTTTCTGCGGCACCAAGCACCGGAATTGCTGCCCGCGAGCCTCAGCGCGGGATCCGTCGGCGACCAACTGCCGCACGGCACCACCATCGTGGCCCTGAAGTACCCCGGCGGTGTCGTCATCGCCGGCGACCGGCGCTCGACGCAGGGCAACATGATCGCCGGGCGCGACGTGCAGAAGGTCTACATCACCGACGAATACACGGCCACCGGCATCGCCGGCACCGCCGCGATAGCCGTCGAGTTCGCCCGCCTCTACGCGGTCGAACTCGAACACTACGAGAAGCTCGAAGGCGTACCGCTCACCTTTGCCGGCAAGGTCAACCGCCTGGCGATCATGGTGCGCGGCAACCTGGCCGCCGCCATGCAGGGCCTGGTCGCGCTGCCGCTGCTGGCCGGCTACGACATCCATGCTTCGGACCCGGAATCCGCGGGCCGCATCGTCTCATTCGACGCCGCCGGCGGGTGGAACATCGAAGAAGAGGGCTACCAATCGGTGGGCTCCGGGTCGATCTTCGCCAAGTCCTCGATGAAGAAGCTGTATTCCCGCGTCAGCGACGCCGATTCGGCGCTGCGGGTTGCCATCGAGGCGCTCTACGACGCCGCCGACGACGACTCCGCCACGGGCGGACCGGATTTGGTTCGCGGGATCTTTCCGACGGCGGTCCTCATCGACGCAGACGGAGCGGTTGACGTGCCGGAGAGCCGCATCGCCGGGCTGGCTCGCGAGATCATCGAAAGCCGTTCGCGCGCTGACACTTTCGGTCCCGACGGCGGTGAGAAGAAGTGAGCTTCCCATATTTCATCTCGCCCGAGCAGGCCATGCGCGAGCGCAGCGAGCTCGCGCGCAAAGGCATCGCCCGGGGCCGCAGTGTGGTGGCGCTGGCATACGCCGACGGTGTCCTGTTCGTCGCGGAGAACCCGTCGCGGTCATTGCAGAAGATCAGCGAAATCTACGACCGGGTGGGGTTTGCGGCCGCCGGGAAGTTCAACGAATTCGACAACCTGCGCCGCGGCGGGATTCAATTCGCCGACACCCGCGGCTACGCCTACGACCGCCGCGACGTCACCGGCCGGCAACTGGCCAACGTGTACGCCCAAACCCTCGGCACCATCTTCACCGAGCAGGCCAAGCCCTACGAGGTCGAGTTGTGCGTGGCAGAGGTCGCGCACTACGGCGAGACGAAAGCCCCCGAGCTCTACCGGATCACCTACGACGGGTCGATCGCCGACGAGCCGCACTACGTGGTGATGGGTGGCACCACGGAGCCGATCACCACCGCGCTCAAAGAGTCCTACACCGAGAACGCCGACCTGCCGCAGGCATTGCGGATCGCGCTCGACGCGCTTCGCGCGGGCAGCGCCGAATCGTCGACGAACGGCCAGGCCACCCTGAGTGTGACCAGCCTGGAGGTCGCGGTCCTGGACGCCAATCGGCCGCGGCGTGCGTTCAAGCGAATCCATCGCTCGAAGCTGGAAGCCCTGCTGGAGGAATCGAATACCGAAGATTCCAAAGAGGACGGCGACGCCGAGGGCGACGAATCCAAGGATTAGCGGGCGGGTTTCATCGCCAGTTGCGCGGTAGCAACGGTATGTCCGGCGTGCTGCTGAAGTCGTCGGTGGCCAACGTCGTCAAACCAGCGGCCTCTTCCTGCACGTCCTGAAGAACGGACCCGGCCGCGCCCAGTGCTCCGGCGCCGCCATCTGACGCCGCCACCGACACGGGCTCGTCGAGGTCGGGCGCGTCGTCCATATCCATGAATTCGTGGCCGTACTGGCGCTGCGTCATGTGCTTGCGCCGCCGACTACGCGCCTGGCGGCGGGCCGCGGCCCGGGCTTCCGCCGCGGCGGCCGCACTGTCGGGCTCGGGCGCCTTTCGCTGCGCCTTGGCGCTCGCGCTGGACGTCATCCCGGAACCGAACCCGATGCCCGGCGGCGCCAACGCGTAGGGCGGTACGAAGCTCGTTCCTGCGGCGGGTGGGCCCGCGGGTGCGGCACTGACGACGCCGGTAGCCGTCGACGGCGCGGGAGCCGAGGCCGGGGTCCCCGCCGGGGCGGAGGCGACGGTCGTGACAGCAGAAGTCATTCCGCCGGCCGGCCACGACTCGGGTCCGGCCGCGACAAGCGCCGGTGCGGGCGCGGCAACCGCTTGGGGCAGGCCGGCCAGCCCGGCCACCCCGGCGAACCCGCCCGCCGTCGCCGCCGGTGCCAGCATCGCTCCGCCGGCCGCGGCCACCAGCAGCGGTGATTGGGTTATCGCGGTACCCAACTGGGCGATGTGAGTGGGCCAGTCGAACACCGAGAGGGCAACGAAGTACTGCAGTGCCATTGCCGGGTTTTGCGTCATCTGCATCGAGTCACCGATGAGTTCCAGGCCCCGGGCCAGGTACCACATCGGCTGGGTGGCGTCCGCATAGGACTCGTAGCCGACACCATTGAGCAGGCCCGCTCCGGGGTCCCAATACACACCGAAGTTCTCCAGGACGTCGGCGATGAATTCGGTCGCGACGTTGGAAACCAACGGATTGCGAATGAGCGGGTTGATGCCGAGCTGGAGCAGATACGGTCTGAGCACCTCAAGCAATGCCCGCCCCGGATCCAACGACGCCGCGGGCTGCGCAAGAATCGGCGGCGCCGGCGCCGCTTCCGGCGTCGATGCAACCGCTACCTCCGTGGTGGCCTGGTAAACCCCCATGGTGGTGGCAGCCTGGATCCACATCCGCAGGTAATCGGCCTCGTTGAGCGCGATGGGGATCGCGTTGATGCCGAAGAAGTTTGTCGCCACCAGAGTTGCGTGAGCGGCGTGGTTGGCCGCCAGTTCGGCCAGCGTCGGCATGGCCGCCAGCGCGGCGGAATATGCCAGGGCCGCGATTCGGTGTTGTGCGGCCATCGCGGCACTGTTGGCGCTGGCCTGCAGCAACCATGCCGTGAACGGCGCGTGCGCGGCTGCAAAAGATTCCGAACCAGAACCATCCCATTGGCCCGGGTGTACCGCGGCCACCAGGGCATTCACCTCTTCGGCCGCCGCGGCGTACTCGAGGCTCAGCGACTCCCACGCCGCTGCGGCTGCCAGTAGCGGCCCGGGGCCCGGCCCCTGGCTCAGCAGCGCGGAGTGGACCTCCGGCGGCGCGGCCATCCATATCGCCGCGGTCACCAGTCACCTGCCCCTGTCACGGACGACCTCACCCAGCTATGGATCTGCAATTGTTTCGCCGAGCCTAACTTTCAGATTCGGCCTGCGACACACCGGGTGATGGTGGTCCGAAATAGGTGCTGGTCAAGCGATCGCGGCCGGACGAGCCCACCGGGCCGGGTCACGGTCCAGCCACGCGCGCCGCGGGTTGCCGACCGCCACCGTCAAACAGCAAGTACGCTCGATGTGTGCAGCGACGAATCATGGGCATCGAAACGGAATTCGGTGTCACCTGCACGTTCCACGGGCATCGTCGCCTGTCCCCGGATGAGGTAGCCCGCTACCTGTTCCGCCGGGTGGTCTCGTGGGGCCGCAGTTCCAACGTCTTCTTGCGTAACGGCGCGCGCCTGTACCTCGATGTGGGCAGCCACCCCGAGTACGCCACCGCCGAATGCGACAGCCTGGTGCAGCTGGTCACCCACGACCGCGCCGGCGAGTGGGTGCTCGAAGACCTGCTGGTCGACGCCGAGCAGCGACTTGCCGACGAAGGCATCGGCGGCGACATCTACCTGTTCAAGAACAACACCGACTCGGCGGGCAACTCCTACGGCTGCCACGAGAATTACCTGATCGTGCGCGCCGGCGAATTCTCCCGGATCTCCGACGTGCTGCTGCCGTTCCTGGTCACCCGCCAGTTGATCTGCGGTGCCGGCAAGGTGCTGCAGACGCCCAAGGCGGCCACATTCTGCCTGTCCCAACGCGCCGAGCACATATGGGAAGGCGTCTCCAGCGCGACGACGCGCTCACGCCCGATCATCAACACCCGCGACGAGCCGCACGCCGACGCCGAGAAGTACCGCCGCCTGCACGTGATCGTCGGCGACTCCAACATGTGCGAGACCACCACCATGCTCAAGGTGGGCACGGCCGCGCTGGTGCTGGAAATGATCGAATCGGGTGTAGCGTTCCGTGATTTCTCGCTGGACAACCCCATCCGCGCCATCCGGGAAGTCAGCCATGACGTCACCGGCCGGCGGCCCGTGCGGCTGGCCGGCGGCCGTCAGGCCAGCGCACTGGACATCCAGCGGGAGTACTACGCCCGCGCCGTCGAGCACCTGCAGACGCGGGAACCCAACGCCCAGATCGAGCAGGTTGTCGACCTCTGGGGTCGCCAACTCGACGCCGTGGAGAGTCAGGACTTCGCCAAGGTCGACACCGAGATCGACTGGGTGATCAAGCGCAAGCTGTTCCAGCGCTACCAGGACCGCTACAACATGGAGCTGTCCGACCCCAAGATCGCGCAGCTGGACTTGGCGTACCACGACATCAAACGCGGTCGTGGCGTCTTCGATCTGCTGCAGCGCAAGGGCCTCGCGTCGCGCGTCACCACTGACGAGGAGATCGCCGAGGCCGTCGAGCGTCCGCCCCAGACCACCCGCGCCCGGCTGCGCGGCGAGTTCATCAGCGCCGCCCAGGCGGCCGGGCGCGACTTCACGGTCGACTGGGTGCACCTGAAGCTCAATGACCAGGCACAGCGCACCGTGCTGTGCAAGGACCCGTTCCGGGCGGTCGACGAACGGGTCAAGCGGCTGATCGCGAGCATGTAACCGCGAACCCCGATGCCCACTTCGAAAGTCGAACGGCTGGTCAACCTCGTCATTGCCCTGCTGTCCACCCGCGGGTACATCACCGCCGAAAAGATCAGAAACAGCGTGGCGGGTTACTCCGAGAGCCCCAGCCATGAAGCGTTCTCCCGGATGTTCGAGCGGGACAAGAACGAACTGCGCGACCTCGGTATCCCGCTCGAGGTCGGCAGGGTGTCGGCGACGGACCCCACCGAGGGCTACCGCATCAACCGCGAGGCCTACGCGCTGCCACCGGTCGAGCTGACCCCCGACGAGGTGGCCGCGGTGGCGGTGGCCACCCAGTTGTGGGAATCGCCCGAACTGATCACCGCGACGCACGGTGCGCTGCTGAAGTTGCGTGCCGCGGGCGTGGATGTCGACCCCGAGGCGCCGGTGGAGATCGCCTCGCCGGTCAGCCAGCCGGGGTTGCGCGGGTCGGAGAAGGTGCTCGGAATCCTGTTGTCGGCCATCGATTCCCGGCAGGCGGTGCAGTTCCCCCATCGATCGTCACGCAGTGAGCCCTACACCACCCGCACGGTCGAACCGTGGGGCGTCATCACCGAAAAGGGCCGCTGGTACCTCGTCGGGCACGACCGCGACCGTGGCGCCACCCGCACGTTCCGGCTGTCCCGCATCGGCGCCGAGGTGACCCCGATCGGCTCCCCGGGAGCGGTGACCGTGCCCGAGGGGGTGGACCTGCGCCAGATCGTGGCCGAGGCGATCGCTGAGGCGCCGACTGGTGTGCAGGCCACGGTGTGGGTGGCCGACGGGCGCGGTACCGCCCTGCGGCGCGCTGGACGGTCCCTGGGACCTCGCGAATTGGCCGGCCGCGCCGGAGAGGTGATCGAACTCGAGCTCAGCGCCAGCGACCGGGTGGCACGCGAAATCACCGGCTACGGGGCCGACGCGATCGTGCTGGAACCGCAGTCGCTGCGCGAGGACGTGCTGGCCCGGTTGCGCGCCCAGGCGGGTGAGCCGACATGACCCCCATCTCGACGCGCCTGGTGCGGCTGCTCAACATGGTGCCGTACTTCCAAGCCAACCCGCGGATCACCAAGGCCGAGGCCGCCAAAGACCTCGGGGTCACACCCAAGCAGTTGGAGCAAGACCTCAACCAGCTGTGGATGTGTGGGCTGCCTGGCTACTACCCGGGGGACCTCATCGATTTCTCGTTCTCCGGCGACACCATCGAGGTGACTTTTTCGGCGGGCATGGACCGGCCGTTGAAGTTGACGTCACCCGAGGCGACGGGACTGCTGGTCGCGCTGCGGGCGCTGGCGGACATTCCCGGTGTGGTCGATCCGCAGGCGGCGCGCAGTGCCATCGCCAAGATCGCGGCGGCAGCGGGTGCCGCTGGCTCCGCAGGCCAGGGGGGCACCGTGGGCGCCGTCGACGAACCGGCGCCCGTCGAAAACCGGGCCACGGCCGCGGTGCGTACCGCCGTACACGAGAAACGCGCGCTGACCATCGATTACTACGCCGCGTCGCGCGACACGCTGACCACCCGCACGGTCGATCCCATCCGGGTGCTCCTGATCGGTGGCCAGAGCTATCTGGAGGCGTGGTCGCGGGAGGCGGACGGCGTGCGGTTGTTCCGGTTCGACCGCATCGTTGACGCCACCGTGCTGGACGAACCGGCCGCGCCCCCTGAACCCGCGCTGCAGGCGCCGCCGGACACGTCGTTGTTCGACGGCGACCCGTCGCTGCCGTCGGCAACTTTGCGCCTCGCGCCGTCGGTGACCTGGATGTTCGAGTACTACCCGATGCGGGAGTTACAGGAACTGCCCGACGGCTCCTGCGAGGTGGAGATGACCTATGCCTCCGAGGAGTGGATGACCCGGCTGGTGCTGGGCTTTGGGTCGGCCGTGCAGGTCCTGGCGCCGGAATCGCTGGCCCAGCGAGTACGTGGTGCCGCGATCGGGGCCCTCGACGCCTACCAGGCCGCTGACCTGGCCTGATATTGCTTGATCGGGCGGCGCGCGCCGTCGGCGGCGCTCGCTTGGCCGGGAGCGGTCCCCATCCTGCGGTAGCATCGGGTGGACGTCTGGAGGTAATTGAAGTGGGCAGTCTTCAACCGTGGCACTGGCTGATCCTCGCTGTGGTGGTGATCGTGCTGTTCGGTGCCAAGCGGCTCCCCGACGCGGCGCGCTCGTTGGGCAAGTCGCTACGAATCTTTAAGTCCGAGGTCCGTGAGCTGCAGAGCGAGAACAAAGCGGAGTCCTCGACCGACAACCCGACGCCGGTTCAGTCGCAGCGTGTCGACCCCCCAGCCGCGGCTGACCAGGGTCACACCGAGGCGCGCCCGGCCTAGCCGGCGTCTACCCCCGCGGTGGGTGTCAAGGCCTCAGCGCGCGCCTCAGCTTTATTCAAACGGCTCAACCCTCGAAACAGGCGCAGCCGCGTCAATCCTGACGGGACGATGTCCCTGGTCGATCATCTGACCGAACTACGTACCCGATTGCTCATCTCGCTGGCTGCGATCGTCGTCACCACGGCCTTCGGCTTCATTTGGTACTCGCACTCGATCTTCGGGCTGGAAAGCCTGGGCGAGTGGCTGCGGCAGCCCTACTGTTCGCTGCCCGCGTCGGCGCGGGCGAATATCAGCTCGGACGGGGAGTGCCGGCTGCTGGCCACCGCGCCGTTCGACCAGTTCATGCTGCGCCTCAAGGTCGGCATGACGGCCGGGATCGTGCTGGCCTGCCCGGTGTGGTTCTACGAGATTTGGGCGTTCATCACGCCGGGGCTCTATAAGAAGGAACGCCGCTTCGCCATCGCGTTCGTGATCCCCGCGGCGATCCTGTTCATTGCCGGTGCCCTGCTGGCCTACCTGGTGCTGTCCAAGGCGTTGGGTTTCTTGTTGACGGTCGGCAGCGACGTGCAGGTGACGGCGCTGTCCGGTGACCGGTACTTCGGGTTCTTGATCAATCTGCTGGTGGTGTTCGGGGTCAGTTTCGAGTTTCCGCTGCTGATCGTGATGCTCAACCTCGCGGGCGTTCTGCCGTATGAGCGGCTCAAGGCGTGGCGGCGCGGGCTGATCTTCACGATGTTCTTGTTCGCGGCGATCTTCACACCCGGCTCCGATCCGTTCTCGATGACCGCGCTGGGGCTGGCGCTGACCGTGCTGCTGGAGTTCGCCATCCAGATCGCCCGGGTGCACGACAAGCGCAAAGCCAAGCGCGAGGCCGCTGCCGAGCTACCCGATGACCAAGCGTCGGTCATCGACCCGCCCTCGCCGGTGCCGGCCCCATCGGTGATCGGCGGTTCCCATGACGACGTCACCTAGTCTTTCTCCCCGCGAGCGCGCGTGTGTGTACGCCGACGCGCCGTCTAGCGCGTACATTTGCGCACCCTCGCGAGCCATGACATGACCGATCTGCCCGAGTTGGCCCGCTTCGCCGCCGAGTTGCCCTTCAAACTCGACGACTTCCAACAGCGTGGCTGCGCGGCACTGGAACGCGGCCACGGGGTATTGGTCTGCGCACCCACCGGGGCCGGGAAGACCGTCGTCGGCGAATTCGCCGTGCACCTGGCGTTGGCCTCCGGCGGCAAGTGCTTCTACACCGCGCCGCTGAAGGCGCTGAGCAACCAGAAACACACCGACCTGACCGTTCGCTATGGCAAGGACAAGATCGGCCTGTTGACCGGCGACCTCTCGGTCAACTCCGACGCACCCGTGGTGGTGATGACCACCGAAGTGCTGCGCAACATGCTGTACGCGGATTCTTCCGCGCTGCAAGGCCTTTCGTATGTGGTGATGGACGAGGTGCACTTCCTCGCGGATCGGATGCGCGGCCCGGTCTGGGAAGAGGTCATCCTGCATCTGCCCGACGAGGTGCGGGTGGTCAGCTTGTCCGCGACGGTGAGCAACGCCGAGGAATTCGGCGGGTGGATCCAGACGGTGCGCGGCGACACGACGGTGGTGGTCGACGAACACCGCCCGGTGCCGCTGTGGCAGCACGTCCTGGTGGGCAAGCGACTCTTCGACCTGTTCGACTACCGGTCCGACAGCCCGGCTGCCGCCCCCTCCAACAAGGACAAGCCGCACGTCAACGCCGATCTGACGCGGCACATCGCGCATCGCCGCGAGGCCGACCGGATGGTGGACTGGCAGCCACGCCGCGGCAGAGGCGGGCAACGCCAAGGCGGCCGCCCGCGCTTCTACCGACCTCCCAGCCGGCCGGACGTAATCGGGATCCTCGACTCCGAAGGCCTGTTGCCCGCGATCACCTTCGTGTTCTCCCGCGCCGGTTGCGATGCGGCCGTTCAGCAGTGCCTGCGCTCGCCGCTGCGGCTGACCACCGAGCAAGAGCGTGCGCAGATCGCGGAGGTGATCGACCACCGCTGCGGCGACCTCGCCGAGTCAGATCTCGCGGTGCTGGGCTACTACGAGTTTCGCGAAGGGCTGCTGCGCGGCCTGGCCGCCCACCACGCCGGGATGCTGCCGGTGTTCCGGCACACCGTCGAGGAACTGTTCTCCGCCGGCCTGGTCAAAGCGGTGTTCGCCACGGAAACCCTGGCCCTGGGCATCAACATGCCGGCCCGCACGGTAGTGCTCGAGCGGCTGGTGAAATTCAACGGCGAGCAGCACGTGCCGCTGACGCCGGGGGAGTACACCCAGTTGACCGGGCGTGCCGGACGGCGCGGAATCGATATCGAGGGTCACGCGGTGGTGCTGTGGCACCCAGACGTAGAGCCATCGGAAGTGGCTGGGCTGGCTTCCACCCGCACGTTCCCGCTGCGCAGTTCATTCGCGCCGTCGTACAACATGACAATCAACCTCGTGCAGCGGCTGGACCCCGAGGAGGCACACCGGCTGCTGGAACAGTCTTTCGCCCAGTACCAAGCCGACCGTTCGGTCGTCGGACTGGTCCGCGGAATCGAGCGTGGCAAGCGGATGCTCGACGAAATCGCGGCCGAACTCGGCGGCCACGAGGCGTTGATTCTCGAATACGCACGGATCCGCGCCCGCATTTCCGACCTCGAGAAGTCGCAGGCCCGCGCGTCGCGGCTGCATCGCCGGCAAGCGGCCAGCGATGCGCTGGCGGCGTTGCGTCGAGGCGACATCATCAACATCACCCACGGCCGCCGCGGCGGACTCGCCGTCGTCCTCGAATCCGCCCGCGACAGCGAGGACCCGAGGCCGTTGGTGCTCACCGAACACCGCTGGGCCGGACGGATCTCGTCGGCCGACTATTCGGGTGCGAACCCGCCGGTCGGGTCGATGACGCTGCCCAAGCGAGTGGAACACCGTCAGCCGCGGGTGCGACGCGACTTGGCCTCGGCGCTGCGTTCGGCGGCGGAAGGGCTGGCGGTTCCCAAACGTCGCCGCTCGCAGGAGGATGCGGTTCACGATCCGGAGCTGGCGTCGCTACGCGCGCAATTGCGCAGTCACCCTTCTCATTCCGCGCCCGACCTGGACAACAAGATCCGCCAGGCGGAGCGTTATCTGCGCATCGAGCGGGACAACGCCCAGCTGGAGAAAAAGGTGGCCGCCGCCACCAACTCGCTGGCCCGCACGTTCGACCGGATCGTCGGGCTGCTCACCGAGCGCGAGTTCATCTCGGGGCCGACCGACGACCCGAAGGTGACCGACGACGGCCGGTTGCTGGCCCGGATCTACAGCGAGAGCGACCTGCTGGTGGCCGAATGCCTGCGAACTGGCGCGTGGGCAGGCCTGAAACCGCCCGAACTGGCGGGTGTGGTGTCGGCGGTGTTGTACGAGTCGCGTGGTGCCGACGGCCCGCGTGCCGCGTTCGGGACGGACGTGCCCACGCCACGTCTGCGCCAGGCGCTGTCCCAGACGGCGAGGCTGTCCTACGAGCTGCGCGCCGACGAACAGGCTCATCGGATCAGCCAGAGTCGCGAACCCGACGACGGTTTCGTCCAGGTCGTCTATCGCTGGGCCCGCACCGGTGACTTGGCCGCGGCGTTGGCCGCCGCCGACGCCTCGGGCACCGGTTCGCCCATGTCAGCGGGAGACTTTGTACGCTGGTGCCGGCAGGTTCTCGACCTGCTGGACCAAGTTCGCAACGCTGCCCCGGACCCCGAGGTTCGGGCCGCGGCCAAGCGAGCGATCAACGACATTCGGCGCGGCGTCGTCGCAGTTGACGCCGGGTAGGCTGGGCCGGAGCTACGGTTACATCCCGAGTGGGTTTTGGAGCCGGACGAAGAAGGACTGAGGAGAGACGGATGAGCGGACCACAGGACCCGCGGCAGTGGCAGCCGCAAGGCCAGGGTGGGGACTATTCCTCGGACGCGACCCAGGCGGCAGGGTCCCCGTGGCAGCAGCAGCCCTCCCAAGACGCGACATGGCACGCCCCGGCCTACACCCCGACCGAGTACCCGCAATACCAACAGCCCGAGCAGGCGTACCCGCAGCAGTACCCGGCAGCGCCCGCCTACGGGCAACCGTCCGACTTGGGCTCGCAGGCCACCCAGTACGGCGCGACCCCGCAGTACGGCCAGTACGGCCAGCCGCAGCAGACACCGCAATACGGCCAGCCCCCGCAGTACGGCCAGCCGGCTCAACCCGGCCAGTACGGTCAACCCGGGCAGCCTGGTCAGTACCCCGGGCAGTACGGGCCGCAGCAGACGGGTCCCAAGCGTTCAAAGGGGCTCATCTTCGGCTTGGTTGGCGGCGGTGTCGGACTGCTCCTCCTCGTCATCCTGATCCTCGGCTTCTGGGAGCCCGGCTTCTTCGTCACGACCAAGCTGGACATCGACAAGGCGAACGCCGGTGTGCAGCAGATACTTTCCGACGAGACCAACGGCTACGGGGCCAAGAACGTCAAAGACGTGAAGTGCAACAACGGCACCGACCCGACCGTCAAGAAGGGCGCCACCTTCGACTGCACCGTCAGCATCGACGGTGCGTCCAAGCACGTGACGGTGACCTTCCAGGACGACAAGGGCACTTACGAGGTCGGTCGGCCCCAGTAAGACCTGGGTCAGTCAGTCCAGCGCGTCTAGCGCTTTCTGCAGCCTGCCGATCGAGGATCCGACGCCGTACTGGGTTGCCAGTTCGGCGGTGCGCTTCGGGTCGGCGGCATGCAACGGCAGGGCGTCCGTGGGCGTTGACAGCGTGACCGGAGCGTCGGTCGCCACCCGCACGACCTTGTCGGCCGCCTCGATATAGTCCAGCGCGCCAAGCAGTTTCGACCGCAGGCCCTTGGCCATTTTGGATTTCGGGTCCTGGGCGGCCGCGATGATCTGCTCCAGCGAGCCGTGCTGAGCCAGCAGGGTGGCGGCGGTCTTTTCGCCGACGCCGGGTACGCCGGGCAGGCCGTCGGAGGGATCGCCTCGCATCAGCGCGAATTCGGCGTACGCGGGTCCGGCCCTGTCGACCGGCACTCCGTATTTCTCGGCGACGTCCTGGGGTCCCCACAGGGTCGCCTTGGACAAGCCGCTGCCAAGGTAGAGCACCCGCACCTGCACCGGCTCGTCCGCGACCACCTGCAGCAGGTCGCGGTCCCCGCTGACCACCACCACCGGGTCTTTGCGTTCCTGCGCCACCAGGGTGCCCAGCACGTCGTCGGCCTCGAAACCCTCTGCGCCCGCGGTCGGGATGCCGAAGGCGTCCAGCAGTTCCATGATCATGTCGACCTGCGGGGTCAGGTCGTCGGGCACTTCTTCGATGTCGGGTTGCCCCTCGGGTTCTTCTTCGGCGACCCGATGTGCCTTATAGGACGGGATCAGGTCCACCCGGAACTGGGGCCGCCAGTCCAGGTCCAGACATACTGCCAGGCGGCAGGGTTTCTGCTGGCTGATCACGGTTGCCATCGCGTCGATGAAACCGCGCACGGCGTTGACCGGTCGGCCGTCCGGTGCGGTGATCGAGGATGGCACTCCGAAGTACGAGCGGAACCACATGCTGGCGCCGTCGAGCAGCACAAGGGGTGCGGGCATGCGGGCTATCTTGTCACGGCGCGCTGTCGGCACCGCACGTCGAGTTGGTGGGCGCGATCGGGGCGCGGTTAGCCTGACTGGCATGAGTTCTGGCCGATTCGACGCCGACGTATACGCCCGCCGGTTGAGCGCGGCGGCAGCCGCGACCACCAGCGCGGGGCTCGCCGGGCTGGTGATCACCCCCGGCTACGACCTGCGCTACCTCATCGGTTCACGCGCCGAGACGTTTGAACGACTGACCGCGCTGGTGCTGCCTGCTGCCGGTGCGCCGACGGTCGTCTTGCCGCGGTTGGAGCTCGCGTCGATGAAGGAATCTGTTGCGGCGGACCTCGGGCTGGACGTGCGGGACTGGGTCGACGGCGACGACCCGTACCGGTTGGTGGCCGACGCCCTGGGCGGTACTCCGGCGGCGACCGCAGTCACCGATTCCATGCCGGCGTTGCATCTGTTGCCGCTGGCTCGTGTGCTGGGCGTGATGCCGGTATTGGCCACCGACATCCTGCGCGAACTGCGGATGGTCAAGGAAGAGGCCGAGATTGACGCACTGCGCAAGGCCGGCGCGGCTATCGACAGGGTGCACGCCCGAGTGCCTGAGTTCCTGGTGCCGGGCCGCACCGAGGCCGACGTCGCTGCCGACATCTCGAAAGCGATTGTCGCCGAAGGCCACTCCGATGTCGCTTTCGTCATCGTCGGGTCCGGGCCGCATGGGGCAGACCCGCATCACGGGTACTCCGACCGTGAGCTACAAGTGGGGGACATCGTGGTCGTCGACATCGGCGGCACCTATGGGCCGGGATACCACTCCGACTCTACCCGCACGTACAGCATCGGAGAGCCCAGTGCTGAAGTGGCTGAACAGTATTCGATATTGCGGCGAGCGCAGCGTGTGGCGTTTGACTTTGTGCGTCCGGGTGTGACGGCCGAGCAGGTGGACGCCGCCGCGCGTGACGTACTTGCCGAAGCCGGGCTAGCCGATTACTTCGTCCACCGCACCGGGCACGGTATCGGACTGTGCGTGCATGAGGAGCCCTACATCGTCGCTGGCAACAAGTTGCCGTTGAAGCCAGGCATGGCGTTTTCCATAGAGCCCGGCATCTACTTCCCGGGGCGTTGGGGCGCACGGATCGAGGACATCGTGATCGTGACCGAAGACGGAGCGTTGTCGGTCAACAACCGGCCGCACGAATTGATTGTGGTGCCCGTTTCTTAGTCAAGATTGTTGCTGCAGGCCAGGAACCAGGCGAGGTGGTAGTTGGCGACGGTCCTGTCGCCGGCCACCAGCGCATCGATCGCGGCCAGCAGCTGCAAGTTGCCGACATCTTGTGGGTCGACGCGATCGGGATAGCCGTCGAGAATCTTGGTGCTGACGGTTGTGATGTGCTCGTGGAGTAGATCGATTTCCGAGTCCAGAACCCCCGTACCGGCAGAAGTCGCTTTGGCCAGGGTGTGCGCGAGCCGGGGGAGACCGTCCCGCCATTGAGTCGCGTTGCTGAGTTCCCAGCCGAGCTCGTCGATTTCGGGTGCTTGTCGTGGTCGGGTGGAGGTTGGGGGCGGTTCGTTGTCCTCGGGTACGTGGTGGACCGGGGTGTACTTGGCGACGTCATTGACCTCGCCGAGCATGGCCTCCAAGTTGCCGCGGCGCCGTTGGGGTGGCAGGAGCGTGACTGTAGCCGGGAGCGCTATCCCGGGCGGGATCCAGCCGCTGGATAGGTCGGTGGCCAAGACGGTCGTGTTGTCGGCCCGTTCTCCCGCCGCCCATGCGAGGCGCGGTTGCTGGCGGGCCACCGACGCGACAAGGCGCTCAAGGCGTTGTCTTGCAACCATTTTCGCTGATGCTGCTCCAGCCGCTGTCCCTGTGGCGGTGGCGACGGCAGCTTCGGTTGCGATGTTCGGAGGTGGTGCCGACTTGGTCGGCGGGGGACTGTGGCGCACGACGGACGGCTGGTTTGCGTTGGATTGTCCCGACGACGGGTGGACGGGTGCCGAGGTCGGCGCCGCAGGTGGTGGTGACGGGCTGGGGGGTGGTGACGAGATGGTGGTGACGGGTGGTCGTATGTCTGAGCCGTACGACGGTAACGGGCCGGTTGGTGTCGCGGTCGGCGGGATGGGGTTCGCGGGTGCGATGGGGCCCGCGACCATCTGTGTTTGGAGATCTGGTGGGGGTAGGTGCTGAATTGGTTGAGAAACATCGAAGGACGGGTGAGGTTGTACGCCTAGTGCTGACGATGAAGTGGGTGGCACGCATGACTCCGTAGAGGCTATTGCTGCCGACGGAATTCCATGGGCGCCTGGAGGGAACGCACCGCTGGACCCCATGCTTTTGTTGAAGCTCTGCGCAAGTTCTGTGGGAGCGACGGATGGGAGCGCTTCGATCTGCGGTAGGTGCCCCGCTGCTGTACTGGCAAGGTTTGACTTCACCTGCGGCAGAGGGACATTGGAAGCGCCAAACAAACCAAGCGCAGGGACAGGAGCGAGCTGGGACGCTGGCGGTGCTGTTCTGGTCTCTGCTCGGACCGCTGGTGATGCGGGGACATGGGTTGGCATTCGTTGGGCACCCCCAGCTACGCCCATTGCCATACCTGGACAACTTGGGCCAGGTGACGGACGAGGTTCGAACTGCGGTGTTGCTGGCTTGAAGTATTGAGGCACCCCCATTGCCGTACCAGGCTCACTGGCACCGGCGTGTATTCCGGTTGGGGGAGCGGCGAATTCGGGTGGCTTGGCATTTGTCCCAATTCCCATAGCTGAGCCCGGTTTGCTGAGGACACTTTGTACCTGATCTGCTAGAGAACTCTCGTCGTTAGAACCTCTGAACACGCGTCCGACGTCCAGACCATAGGTTTGAGCGAATCCGCGTGCCGACTCACCCTTTCCGTCCTCGTCGAGTATCCGCTGCATCGCTTCTAGAACATTGCTGCCGCACTTAGCGGCCGCCAAATTGGCTAGGGCCCGGAAGTTGTGGATTGCAGCAACTATCTGTGTCGTCTTCGCCGACAGGGGCTGTTCGGAGGACTCGATGGCTTGAATTTGTTGATTGCCTTCTTCGGCCAAACCTGTCAGGTCGTGCCGGAGTCCCACGACACTTTCATAGGCCGTAGCGTACGCATTCGCCTTGACAATGTTCCTTGCCACCGCGAGCTGAGCGTGGTGTATTCCTCGCTCGAAAGCATCGCGTAAATTTTGCGCCGTATGACCCTGCTGTTCAACAAGTGGACCTAGCTGGGCATTACGCAGTATTCCTGCGAAATTAGCAAATCTTGCTTGGATTTTTGCGCGGCTAATCTTAGCACTCTCAACTACTAGCAAGTCGTTGTCATCAGGCCATTGATCGCCAACAAGCAAGAAGGACCACTTTCCAGGAGGAAAGTCATTCATTTGCAGATCGATTGAATAGTCAGAGTAGCTTCGTCACCCGCACGCAGCGACGGGTCAACTTCAGGACTCCCATGCCCATTCAAATAATCAACTGTGAGGCTTTGAAACACATCAACGAGTTTACGCACAGCTGTAGCCAACTCAGCAGGGGCGGCTGGTTGCTCCGAAAGCGTAGTTTGCAGGTGGACGCTGCCAGCGAGGAGTGCTTGCTGGCCCGTGACAGCGACCAAGAGTTGTTGGTTGGGGTCGTCGCCGTGGTCGCGCGCAAAATTGCTACGAACTGCTTGATGGACATTCGCGAACGCGGCGCACACCTTGGCTTTCGCATCGGTTATCTGTCGATCCGTGTAAGCCGGCGCTGTTGAAGTAGAGGCAGTACTTGTGGCACTGGGAGGGCGGACCCAGGAACCGATGGCCACACTAACCGCGATGAGCGAGATGACCAGGGCAGCGTAAGCAGGCCACGGAACCTTAGCCTTGTAGCCATTTGGTGCCACAGGTGATGGCTGTGGTGCTGTGGTTGCGGTGGGAGGAGGCACATTTGACACTGGCCGATCGTATCGCTTATCGCCAGATACGGTAGTCACCCCTATGCGGCGCATTTAGTACCGGTTGATAATCACCATGCGAATAGGCATAGGTGTAATGCTGCCGCAACAAATCCTGATTTGTAGGACAACAAATCGCGTCAAGCATCCAACCAAACGTATTTTACGATTGACGCCGGCAGGTAACATTCATCGTCTTGTTCGGGAAACCTTGTTTCATTTCACGGGGACTCATTCGACAGTTTCGGCGCGCCGCATACCGTCCCCCAAAACGATGCGCCTAGTCGCAACCGGCTTACCGTCAACATGCTTGATCACGGCAGGCGCTGGCGGAGGCGTGGTAATGCGCCCCTGCACAGGCGCGCCGTTCTTCACCGAGGGGGCAACGATGCGCTTGGTCTCCGGCTTAGCCTCGTTGCCCGTACCGCTGGCACCGTGCATGGCTCCCGGCGGCATCATGGGCATCGCTCCCATGCCGCCGCGAGCTGCTGGTGCAGTCTCGGGTGTGCTCGGAGCCACCGGTGTTCCTGCGTGCGATGACGCCGGAACGGTTCCTGCCGACGGCGTAGGCGGCGGGCCAAGCATCGCCGTTGGAGTCGTGAAGCTCGGGCCGGCGCCGCTGCCGCCATCGCCGCCGCCGGTGCCACCTCTGCCTCCGAATTCACCTCCGCCGCTTGTGAATTCGTCCTCACCTTCGTCTGGGCCAATGCTTTCTGCGCCAGACCCAGCCCCATGTTCCAGCATGCCCATGCCCATCTGCATGGCCTGCTGGCCGGCCTGGGCGAGTTGCTGAGGTATCTGGCTCAGCGGTTGCAATACACCGCCTAATGCCCCGGCGATCGCACCCGCGATGCCCGAGGCCATCTGCGGCATTTGCTGAAGCATCTGTGCCGCCTGGCCGGAGTCTCCGATGCCGGCTAACTGAGTGGCTGCGTCCTCCTCATTGGCCGGAAACTTTGCCAGCGCGTCAGCCGTCTTAGCGGCTCGTTCGTCATGCCCTAATTCGGCATCCTCATTGTCGGCAGGGTCGCCGGCGTTGGCAGCGGCGCCCAGCGCTCTGAGCAGCTGGCTGATGGGTGAGGTTCCCGTCGCAAGCTCATCCGATGTGATCACTGGTGGCCGCGGTATCCCGAGCAGCTGTGAGAGTTGATCGAGAAGGATCCTTACCTCGTCGCCTCCGCTCATTGAGCCCACCTGCCGAGGCGGACCACGGCATGAGGTGCCCGCAAACGCCAGTCAGTGGATTTAGGCATTCGGAGATGCTATCGCCAATCAGCGAATCGGGTTAGTCAGGTTTGCTGGATCACCCGCTGGCCTGCACTCCGCGGTGCCCAGGGGCGGTCGCAATCCTTCTCGCATCCTTGCTAGCAATGCGGCAAACACCTGTTTGATGGAACTGACGCGCCACCAGTGACGCGTGCCTGCGACACGCCACCAGCTACGCGTCGCGGGCAGCCAGACCAGGATGGCGTTGACAACAGGCGACACGAAGGACAACAAGACAATGACTGGCATGTTGGGTGCTTCAAGCAAGATCTGACCGTCGTCTCCCGCGCCAACCAGAACGAACCAGTGGTGCATCTCGATGGTGGCCGCCCAGCCGATGATGGTGTGCTGAATTATTACGGCACCTCCAGCGACGACGAGCCAGCGGCCAACTGACACTCGCGCTAACACACAGATGGCGCCGATGAGGAGGATGACCGTCGCGACCCCTGACATTCCGGTCTCCAGCCGTAGCCACGCGCAGAAATATTCAAAGCTCATGGTGTAGTGCTGGAATCCATCGAACATCTCAGAGTACGTGGCCGCCTCATTCGCCAATTTGACTCCACGCCAAACCTGATAGACGCCGCTCAACAGCGCCAGGATACTGGCGGTAACGGCGAGTGCCGTTGCTTGAAAAGTCGGTTTCGCTTGCATAACTAAGCCTTTCGTCTTGCAGAGGTAGAGGGCGGAACGCGTGACTGAGCCTCATCGCTTGTGAGGGTCCGGGTCCTTAATGACGTCGTTGTAGCGGTCTATCATGTGCTCATCCACGACAACTGGAATGGCGGGATCGGTGCCATAGTTCTGCGCAAACACCTGGCTCAGCGCAGCGTTCAGCGCCTGATCGTAAGCGCCGACGGTAAAGTCCGGCGTACGCGCAAGTTGGTCCGGAGCTGCGACGTGTCCGTTGATCATGTATTGCGAAATGCCGTCGACGTGTTGTCCAAATGCGATGAGGGCGTTGAGGATCTCGCGATCGGCCTCCCCTATCGACATGTTTGGCAGCGGATGGTCGGTCGGCGGGGACGACGTGGTGGGCGGCTTCCCGACGAACTCGTCCTCCAGTATCGAGCCAATGATTCCGACCACAGGCCCGGCGTACTTGCCGATTCCTGGAATCCACCCGGCCAGCGCACCGTCCGTCTTGAGACTCAACTCGTAAGCGGACTTCTTGCGATCGTATTCCGCAGTCTTGCTTGCGGCTTCGCTGAGATGGTGGTTCTCCGCGTCTGCCTGTACCGCAGCGTGAATCCCCGAACCAACCAACCCACGCAAAGTCGCGGCGTCGTGCAGCCGTTGGTCGGCGCCATTGGTGTTGGGCTCGTGGTTGACGACTGCTTGAGCGTAGGCGCTTTCGTTAAGCAAAGCCTGATCGAAGGCGGCAGCGTTGAAGTTCGCGCCTGCGGTTGCGTCGCTGCTTAGCACCGCGAATGTTCCTTTGGCGTTGGGGATTGTGCCGTTTTCGACGTATTCCTGAATAACAGTGGGCGGGGTGCCGGGCGGTGGGCTGAATCCTGCGACGCCCCCGGCTGTTCCAGCAATATTGTTGACGTAAGGGGTAAGGCCCTGCGCCATACCTCGGACCAGATCCGGGTTCACTTCACCTAGGGTGTGACTGCCAGGGAGGTGAAGTAGCTCCGAACTGTGCAACCCGATGTGCGTGCTGTAGATCCAAGCGGTTTCGGCGGCAATCCTGGCTTCTGGTCCGTGGGCAGCGTCTCCGGTCCAGTTGAACAGTGACGCAGCGCCTTTTCCGTTGTCTAGCCAGAAGTGGTGAGTGACCTCGCGCAGAAAGGTGTCACCCCCTGAGCCAACCAGAAAGTCGTGGACTACTTGGTGATCCGGAGACACCGCAGACAGGGCCGCGGATACCGTCGGACCAAACGCGGGATCCCGGTCGAAGTCCTCGCCGTGGCTCGCTCGGTCATGCTTCTGAAATACCGGTGTGTCCAGCATCACCGAAGCCTTGCGCAAGAATCCGCGGTCGAACTCCGTATTCCTCTGCAATAAGGGGCTGCCATTTTTAACGATTCCCGCGATCGCCTTGATGGTCGTGTTCTCCTTGAGTCCGGTCGAGTTCAACACCTTCTGCATGCTCTCCGGCAGTTGTGCCGCACCACCTTTGACGGTGTCTGTTCCCTGTCTTGCACCCGGTTTGAGCTCGGTCCTGGGGAAGACGATGGCCGGGTTGCTCATGAGCTGCCATGAATTGGCAATCATCGAATGCTGATCACCAAGCCGTCCTTCTACGTCCACGAGTGCTTCCACGGACATGCCATGCTGTTGGGCTTGGAGCTGGCTCAACACGGAGGCTTGTTCGCGACCAAGCGGCTTTTTTCCGCTCACCTGCTCCTCGCTAATCGAGGCGAGCACCGCATTGATGCGCGCAGCGGCCGCCTGATCGCCGGCAAGGGCTGCGTGCACATCCTTTTCGGCCTGGTCCGGTGTTTCGACGTCGTAGCCGTCCACGCTTCCGAGGAGCGAGGCGTCGTACCCGTCGCCGGTCCGCAGGCGGATCATCGAATCGTGCAATTGTTCCGCATAACGGTCACGAGTTTGCTCCAGCCGATGCAGGTAGAACGTGGTCGTCGCAGCGGCATCCAGCTTCAGTTCTTCCTTGACTAGCGCATCGTGCGCGTCGCCTATAAGCCGGTCAATCGCCTCCAGCCCCTTCTCAAACTGCGAAATCTGCTCTCTCGCAGTGCGTTGCGCTTCGGCGAGGCTGGCGGCAAGCGATTCCAGGTCCACCGCAATCTTGGGTAACTGCGCCGCCTGCACACCCAGTGACTCGGTGGCACGGCGCACCTCAGCGGCGTCGTTGATCGGATGATCACCGTTCTGGTGATTCCAGGCCGCCTCAAATCGGCCGCGGGCTTCTTCAAACTTGGCGTCGGCGTCAGCAGTGTGTTGCCCGGCATCGTGGAATGCCCCCGCCAGGCTGGAGATCTGTGCAGGACTTCCACTTTGGAGCATTCTGTTGATGGCCCATGGGTCACCGCCGGCGTGTGCGATCAACCATGACGTATCTAAGTACTGGAGATGCACGGGACAGTCCGCAGAGCAGCAGCGTTTCGCTGTTCCATGTCAGAGAACTCGACCGCGGCCCGATAAACCCTGCCGCCCAGGGACATAAGCGTCTCTCCATGCGTTTGCAGGAGTCCGACATGCGCGGCGTAGGCCGAATTCAGCACGTCATGAAACATCTCGGCGGCAGCAAATCGACCAAACATCCCGGCTTGCAAAGGTCCTCGCAACAAACGCCCGACCCCATCCATGGCGTGCCCACCGGCGCGATGTGCGTCGTTGGCTCCCAAGTGCAACACCTCGATGTCGACGAACATCGCGACCCTTTCCCGACCACCGATCAATGACGCTGGCGACGCTAGCCAGGGCGCATAGGTCGGTCAATTCACCCTGGCGCCAACGCCACATCGCGACTCGGCAAGAGGATGGCATCACTTCGACAACATTTCTCGGCAGCGGCGTGTCGTTGTGCGAAGGTTGCGCGCATGCCCCGCGTGCGATGGCTGCACACCGCGGCCGTCGTCACCGTGTCCGCGGTGGTGATTTCGATGGCCGCGCCACACGGCGTCGCCGCTCCGGACGGGCCGCCCCCGCCGCCGAATCCGCCTTCGCCGACGGCACCGTGCAACGCCATCAGCCCGGTCGCCTTTCCCTGTGTCGGGGTTGGGAAGTTTGCCGACGCGGTCGCCGCGGAGTGCCGTCGTGTCGGGATACCCGATCAGAAATGCGTACTCCCGTTGGCCCACAAGGTGACTCAAGCCGCGCGCGACGCCTACCTGCAGTCGTGGGTGCATTTCGCGGCGGAATTCCAATACACCTTGGGCGATTCGGTGCCGTTCAGGGAAACTGAGTGGATCGGCACCCACAACTCGTTCAACAGCCTTGCCCACGAGTTCACCATCTCCCATGCGGACTCGAACCAGCAGTTGTCGTTGGCCCAACAGCTGGACGTCGACGTCCGCAGCCTGGAACTCGACTTGCACTTCATGCCACGAATCGAACGTCTCGGCGCGCCCGGGGTTACCGTGTGCCACGGCCTGAGCGCGCAGGTCGGCAACCTTGGCTGCACTGTAGAACCGGTCCTCGCCACGGTGTTGCCGGAGATCGCCAACTGGCTGAACACCCCCGCGAACGCCGACGAGGTTCTCCTGATTCTCGTCGACAACCTCATGACGAACGGGAAGGGCGACGCCCAGGCCGTCGCCACCTTGGAGAGGGAGTTGCGACGGCCGGACGGTTCCAGCCTCATCTACCACCCGGATCTCAGCCTGCGCGCCGCCAACGGCTGCGTCCCGTTCCCGCTCGACGACTCGCGCGCCAACGTCCGGGCAACCGGCGCGCGGGTCGTGCTGGTCAGCTCCTGTGTGACCGCCTGGGCCGGCACGGTCTTCGACTGGGCTGGCCAGGAGGTCCAAAGCGGCTCAACGCCCGGGTATCAGCCGTACCCGGCCTGCGACGCCACCTACCCACCCTCGGTCTACAGCTCAAGTGTGGTCCGCTATTTCGAGGACTCCACGTTTGTCGCAGCGCTACTCAACCCGACCCGCCCGCCGAACAACCCCGCCGCGCTCACGCCGATCAAAGTGCAGTCGATGACCAATTGCGGCGTCAACCTGTTTGGGCTCGACCAGCTGCTCCCCGAGGACGGACGCATCCAGGCGACTCTGTGGAGCTGGGCGCCGGACGAGCCCCGCGCCGGCGCCGGCACCTGCACCCTGCAGGGGCCTGACAGTCGCTGGGTCGCCGCCCAATGCGGGGACTCGCATCCCGCAGCCTGCCAGGACGGGAGCGGCACGTGGACCGTGACACCGGCCGCGGTCACGTTCGCCATGGCGGCGGCAGCCTGCGCCGGCCTCGGCTCGACCTTCGCCCTACCGCGAACGGGGAATCAGAACTCGCGCCTGCACGCCGTCGCGGAAGCGGTGGGTGGTGCCTGGGTGGCTTACACCTTCTGAACGAGACAGGGGGAGAAATTAACCGCGGTCGAGCAGGTCCGCGGACCCCAACACTCGCTCGACCTGGACCTCGATGGCGACCCGCCGAGGATTGGCCCGGGGTGTGCGGTAGCGCTGCGCGTACCGCAGTTCGGCATCCCGGACGGCTTCGATGTCCTTGTTGACGGCGGCCTTGCCTTCCAGCGACAGCCACCGTGCGCCGTCGACCTGGCTGAGCACCGCGATTCCGCCACGCTCAGCGTTGACCGCCTTCTGAGACCCTCCGGTGGTGATCACCCGGGCGATGTGCGTCTTGGGATCGAAAGTGAAACCCACCGCCACCACGTGCGGCGATCCGTCGGCCCGCAGCGTCGTCAGCATGGCCAGATGGCGCTCGGAAAGAAACGCCAGCGCGTCGTCGGTGAGCCGCGTAGTGGTATTCGCCATCGCTACTCACGCTAGCGCAGGTAATAATCGCAGCCGTGGACGACACGGGCGCAGGTCCGGTGGTAATTTTCGGCGGCCGGAGCGAAATCGGCGTTGAACTGGCCCGACGGCTGGCCCCAGGGGCGACGTTGGTGCTGGCGGCGCGCAGAGCCGACCAGCTCATGGATCAGATCGCCACCCTGGAGACCGCGGGCGCCGCCGCAGTCCACACCAGGGAGTTTGACGCGGACGACCTCGCATCGCACGGCCCGCTGGTCGACTCGATCGTCGCCGAATACGGCCCGATCCAGACCGCAGTTCTGGCCTTCGGCATCCTCGGCGACCAGGCCCGTGCGGAAACCGACGCCGCGCACGCGGTGGCCATCGTGCACACCGACTACGTCGCCCAGGTCAGCCTGCTCACTCACCTCGCGCAGGCGATGCGCGCGGCCGGCCGCGGATCTCTGGTGGTGTTCTCCTCAGTGGCCGGGGTCCGGGTGCGCCGTGCGAACTACGTGTACGGATCGGCCAAAGCCGGCCTCGACGGGTTCGCCAGCGGCCTGGCCGACGCGCTGCACGGCACCGGGGTTCGGTTGCTGGTCGCACGTCCCGGATTCGTCATCGGCCGCATGACCGAGGGCATGTCGCCGGCGCCGCTGTCCAGCACCCCCGAACAGGTGGCCAAGGCCACTGCTCGTGCGCTGGCGAAGGGGAGACGCACCGTCTGGATTCCGTGGGCACTGCGGCCAATGTTCTTCGTTCTCAAGCTCCTGCCGCAGTTCGTGTGGCGGCGGATGCCGCGATGATCATCGTGGTCGGCATCGGCGCCGACGGAATGGCCGGCCTAGCGCCCAAATCCAAGGCCGAATTGCGCAGGGCAACCGTCGTTTACGGCGCCGAAAGGCAACTCGACCTGCTCGATGATTCCGTTACCGCGCCCCGGCGGAAGTGGCCCTCGCCGATGATGCCGGCACTGCAGCAGCTTGATCCAGACGGAGACGACATCCATGTCGTGGCCAGTGGGGACCCGCTGTTGCACGGCATCGGCAGCACCCTCATCCGACTGTTCGGATCCGAGAAAGTGCGTGTGCTGCCACATGTTTCGTCGGTGACGCTGGCGTGTGCGCGGATGGGTTGGAGCGTCCAGGACACCGAGGTGATCAGCCTGGTCACGGCGCCACCGCGCGCCGCCGTCCGGCGTGGCGGCCAGGCGATCGTCCTGTCGGCGGACCGCACCAGCCCCAAAGCGCTGGCGGTGCTGCTCAACTCCTACGGGCGCGGCGACTCCGAATTCAGCGTGCTCGAACACTTGGGCGGGCCGAACGAACGGCGTCGCGACGGCACTGCGCGCGAATGGGCCGACAACGCGCCGACCGACATCCAAGACCTGAACGTGATCGCCGTGCGCTACCTGCCCGACGAACGCCTGTCCTCCCTGCCCGACGACGCGCTGGTGCATGACGGGCAGATCACCAAGCAGGGGATTCGGGCGCTCACGCTGGCGGCGCTGGCGCCGCGGCCCGGGCAGGTGCTGTGGGATGTCGGCGCAGGCTCGGGAAGTATCTCGGTCGAGTGGTGCCGAAGCGCCCGCGGCTGCACGGCGGTGGCGTTCGAACGCAACGAACGGCGTCGCCACAACATCGGACTCAACGCCGGCGCGTTCGGTGCGGACATCGACGTTCGCGCCGACGCGCCGCAGGAGTTCGACGGCGCCGCCACTCCGGACGTGATCTTCATCGGCGGGGGCCTCACCCAGCCGGGCCTGCTTGACGCCTGCCTGCACAGCCTGCCCGCCGATGGACGCCTGGTCGCCAACGCCGTCACCGTGGAATCGGAAGCCGCGCTCGCGCTGGCACATTCGCGGCTTGGCGGCGAATTGAGACGCTTCCAGCACTATCGGGACGAACCGATCGGCGGTTTTACCGCATGGCGTCCGCAACTGCCGGTCACCCAGTGGACGATGGTCAAGCCGTGACGGTGTACTTCATCGGCGCGGGACCGGGCGCCGCGGACCTGATCACCGTCCGCGGCCAACGGCTGTTGCAGCGCTGCCCGGTGTGCCTGTACGCGGGCTCTATCATGCCGAAAGACCTACTGGCCCTTTGCCCCTCCGACGCCAAGGTCGTCGACACCGGGCCGTTGACGCTCGAACAGATCATCACCGAACTCGCCGACGCCGACGCCGCCGGCTTGGATGTGGCCCGACTGCATTCCGGCGATCCCTCGCTTTACAGCGCGGTGGCCGAGCAATGCCGCCAGCTCGACACCCTGCAGATCGAGTACGAAATCGTGCCCGGCGTACCGGCTTTCGCGGCAGCCGCAGCGGCGCTCAAACGCGAGCTCACCGTTCCCGGAGTGGCGCAAACCGTCACGCTCACCCGGGTTTCGACCTTGTCGACACCGATGCCGCCCGGCGAAGAGCTGGCGACCCTAGCTAAATCCGCTGGCACGCTGGTGCTGCACCTCGCCGCAGCGCAGATCGACGCCATCGTCCCGCAACTCACTGCCGCTGGTTACCGACCCGAAACACCCACGGCGGTAGTCGCTTTCGCGAGCTGGCCACAACAGGTGGTGCTGCGGGGCACCCTGGCCGACATCGCCGGACAGATGCACGACGCCAACGTCACCAAGACCGCCGTCATCATCGTCGGTGACGTGCTGGCCGCCGAGGGCTTCACCGACAGCTACCTGTACTCGGTAGCGCGCCGACAGGCCCACTGATGCGTATCCTCTTGCTCGGCGGCACCGCCGAGGCCCGCGCCCTGGCCGCCGAACTGCATCCGCGGGTCGACATCGTCAGCTCCTTGGCCGGTCGCGTCCCGGAACCCGCGCTTCCGGTCGGTCCGGTTCGCATCGGCGGATTCGGCGGCATCGACGGCCTGCGCCAGTGGTTGCGTGACGAACACATCGACGCGGTGGTCGACGCCACGCACCCGTTCGCGGCGACGATGACCGCCCACGCGGCGCAGGTCTGCGACGAAATCCGCTTGCCGCACGTGGTGTTGGCGCGCCCGCCCTGGGACCCCGGTGACGCCATCGTAGTGGCCTCCGACGTCGAGGCTGCGGAAACCGTTGCGCGACAAGGCTACCAGCGGGTCTTTCTCACAACCGGCCGTTCCGGTGTGCACGCCTTCCGGAACAGTGACGCGTGGTTCTTGATCCGTGCCGTCACCGCCCCCGACCCGGCCACACTGCCACGCCGACACCAATTGATCTTGTCCCGCGGGCCATACCGCTACGACGGCGAGCTGCACCTCCTCAAAGAACACCGCATCGACGCCGTGGTCACCAAGAACAGCGGCGGCGACATGACCCGAGCCAAGCTGGATGCCGCAGCAGCGCTGGGGGTTTCGGTGATCATGGTCGCGCGTCCACCGCTGCCGCCCAGAGTCCAAACTGTGGACACCGTCTATGAAGCGGTCCAATGGGTGGCGGCGCTCGGCTAACATATCGGGACCCTTAGGCGGATCGAGGCTAAGCGAGGATCAATGGCCCAGGCCAGCAAGCAGTTCGTGTGCAACTACGACGCACCGCTCGACGACGTGATGGCGATGCTGCTCGACGAGGGATTTCGCAACAAGGTCTGCGAGGCCCAGGGGCTGCTGTCCCACAACGTCTCGATCACCAAAGAGGGCGACACGACACTGGTTGCCATCGACAAGCAGCAGCCGATGGCCGGACTTCCCTCGGTCGCGACGAAGTTCTTAGGCGCCAGAACGGACGTCCGGCAGCGGGAGACCTGGACCGGCACCGACATGACCCTCACGCTCGAGATCCCCGGTAAACCCGGCGGCGGCACCGGCAACGTCACCGTCGTCTCGAAAGACGGCAAGACGGTGGAGACCGTCGAGATCAACGTCGAGGTCAGTGTGCCTCTCGTCGGCGGCAAGGTGGCAGGCATCATCATCGACCAGTTTGTGGCTGCGATGGAAGCCGAGTACGAGGTCGGGAAGTCCTGGCTGGCAGGCGAACGCTGAACCCGAAGCGCTAACTCCGCGAGGCGCGCGACTCGCCGGGAACATTTGCGCAAGGGTCAAAGTAGCAATATGCAATAGTTGCATTAGGATGGTCTGAACGATCGCACCCACGAGAGGTGTTCACGTCATGAAGGTCGCCATCAGCGGAGCGGGCGTGGCCGGCCCATCGCTCGCTTATTGGCTGCGCCGGACCGGTCACGAGCCGACGTTGATCGAGCGTGCACCGCAATTTCGCACCGGCGGCTACGTCATCGACTTCTGGGGCGTGGGCTACCGCATCGCGCAGCTGATGGGAATCGAAAAAGTCATTCTCGACGCGGGCTATCAGGTGCACACGATCCGTTCGGTAGGTTCCGACAATCGGGTGCGAGCAAGCCTGAGCACCGATGCGATCCGCAAAGCGGCGGGCCAGAAGTTCACCAGTCTGCCGCGCGGCGACCTTGCCGCCGCCATCTACGACACCGTCAAGGACGACGTCGAAACGATCTTCGGCAACAACATCACCGCGATCAACGAACACTCCGACGGGGTTTCGGTGAGCTTTTCCGGCGCCATGACTCGAGATTTCGACCTCGTCATCGGTGCCGACGGGTTGCACTCCAACGTGCGCCGCCTAGCGTTCGGGCCTGAGACGGACGCCGAACATTATTTGGGCTGCTGCGTGGCGGCGTGCGTGCTCGAGGGCTACCGTCCCCGCGATGAACTGGTCTATGTGACCCACACCGAGCCGGGCCGCTCCGTCGGCCGCTTCTCCCTGCGCGGGGACCGCACCATGGTTCTGTTCGTGTTCCGCTCCGCAGAAGCTGCCGATCCAGGGAATCTGGAAGGGCGAAAAGCGTCGCTGCGGACGGTTTATGCCGACACGGGCTGGGAATGCCCGCAGATTCTGGCCGCGCTCGACGACGTCGACGACCTGTACTTCGACGTCGTCAGCCAGATCCGCCTGCCGAGCTGGTCGCGAGGCCGCACGGCTCTGGTCGGCGACGCCGCCGCCTGCGTTTCACTGCTGGCCGGCGAGGGCACCGGTTTGGCGATGACCGAAGCGTATGTGTTGGCCGGCGAACTCCATTGCGCCCAAGGCGATTACCGACGAGCGTTCGCCAACTACGAGAAGCGCATGCGCCGCTTCATCGAGGACAAGCAAATCGCGGCGCAGAAATTCCTCCCCGTGTTCGCAACACGGACTCAGTTCGGTGTCCGGTTCCGTGACTTCGTGATGGGTGCGCTGAACTTCCGCCCACTCGCCAGTCTGTTGGTAAGCCGGAGCTTGCGTGACGACTTTGAGTTACCCGACTACGCGATGTGAACCCGGCGACCGAGCCAGTCGGCCAGCTGGGCGGGTTCAGTGAATTTGATAGCCGGAGTGCTGGTGGCGACGCTGCTGCTGGTGATCCCCGGGGCATTGATCGCGTGGTTAGCCCGCCTGCCATGGCCCATCTCGATCGCCGCCGGCCCAGCGCTGACCTACGGCACGGTCGGCTTGGCCATCGTCCCGTTCGGGGCCATCGGAATTCCGTGGAACGCACTGACAGCGCTGGCGGCACTGGGCGTGGTGTTGTTCTTAGCCGCGGTATTTCGGGTTGTGTTGGAGCGCTACCGCGACCATGATGCCGAAGCCCTAGCGGCCACGCGATGGCCGGCCCTGTGTGTCGGTGCCGGTGTTGTGGTGGGCGCAACGTTGATCGGGTGTGCCGCAGTCGCCGCCCTGCCGCACTGGCAGTCCATCCCCAGTACCTGGGATTCGGTATGGCACGCCAACACCATTCGCTCGATCCTCGACACCGGTCAGGCCTCACCCACGCACATGGGTGAGCTGCGCAACGTCGAAACCCACGCCCGACTGTTTTACCCCTCAACGTTTCATGCGCTGGCAGCCGTGCTTGCTCAACTCACCGGCGCCGCGCCCACAACCGCCTACACCCTGTCCTCGCTCGCGGCGGCAATCTGGCTTTTTCCGAGCAGCGCGGCCGCGCTGGCCTGGCATCTGATGCGCCCGCACACAACCCTGTGGGCCACCGCCGGATGCGCTACTGCCGCAGCGGGATTGGCGGCATCCTTCACCGCGGTGCCGTATGTCGAGTTCAACACCGCCGCCACGCCCAACCTTGCCGCGTACGGCATTGCCGCGCCGACGATGGTACTGATCGTGTCCGCGCTGCGACACCGCGACCGCATCCCGATCGCTGTCCTGGCGTTGATCGGGGTGTTCTCGGTACACACCACCGCAGGCGTCATCGCGGTCGTGTTTGTCGCGGCGTGGTGGCTGGTGGACGGGTTACGGCGCCCGGTGCGCGGTCGTGTCTCTGACATGGTGGCCCTGCTGCTGATCGTCGGGACAACGGCTCTGGCGAAAGTCCCTCAGGTGATTGGCATTTTGGAGCAGGCCGAGATCATCGCCGGGCACTCCTTTGTCAGTCACGAGGGTAAGAAGCGGGCCTTGCTGCGGGCGGTGCTGCAGTACACCCGTCATCTCAGCGACTACCCGATCCAATACACGCTGCTGGTACTGGCCGCCGTCGGTGCGGTGATCCTGCTCGTGAAGCGCGTCTGGTGGCCGTTGGCCGTGTGGTTGCTGCTGGTGGGATCCGTGGTGTATTCGGCGGCGCCGTTCGGTGGCGTGATCGGCGCGCTCATCAGACGATTCAGCGACAGCTTCTATTCCGACCCGCGCCGCTTGTCGGCGGCGATCACTCTGCTGCTGACGCCCATGGCCGGCATCGGCCTGTTCATGCTCGTCGCCTGGGTCGCCAACGCGACGCGGGGACTGTTGGCCCGACGAAACCTCCGAATTTGGGGTTCGCCCGCATGGAATGCCGCCTGCGCCATGGTGGTGATCGGCGCCAGCATCGTCGGCGCGTGGCACTACTTTCCGCGGCACCGCTTCCTGCTCGGAGAGAAGTACGACCAGGTCATGATCGACGACAAGGACTTGGAGGCGATGGCCTATCTGGCCACCCTGCCCGGCGCCCGCGAGACGCTGATCGGTAACGCCAACACCGACGGCACCGCGTGGATGTACGCGGTAGCCGGCCTGCACCCGCTCTGGACGCACTACGACTACCCGCAGCAACTCGGTCCGGGTTACCACCGGTTCATCTTCTGGGCCTACGCCGACGACGCGGACGGCGATCCCCGCGTCGCCCAGGCCGTACAGGCACTTGACATCCGCTATGTGCTGACCAGCACTCCGGTGGTGGGCGACTTCGTCATGCCCGACGGGCTGACGGGACTGGAAGAGTCACACTCCTGGACCAAGATCTACGACAACGGTGAAGCCCGCATCTACGAATGGCGGCCGGGGCGAACAGCACCGGCGCCGACGAAGAAGCCCACAACCTGACCATGGAATACTGCGGCATGCTCGCAACGCCCGCCACCCGAAGGCAAGTCCTGCTGGCCATGCTGGTTCCGTTGGTGGGCTGTTCATCTCAGGCCGCTACCGGCCGTCCCCAGTCGAGTACTACTTCGACGTCGCGGGCGGCCCAGGACCTGTCGGCGCGCTTTGCAGAACTTGAGCGGCGCTACGAATCCCGGCTCGGCGTGCATGTGCTCGCCGACGGCGATGCCGCACCGATCTCCTACCGCGCCGACGAGCGGTTCGCGTTTTGCTCCACGTTCAAGGCGCCGCTCGCAGCAGCGGTGCTGCAACGAAATCCGTTGACCTTCTTGGACAAGGTGATCACCTACACCCGCGACGACATCCGGTCCACCTCGCCGATCACCGAACAACACGTCGACGGCGGAATGACCATCGGGCAGCTGTGTGATGCGGCGGTCCGTTACAGCGACGGCACCGCGGCCAACCTACTGCTTGCCGAAATCGGCGGGCCCGCCGGCTTTACCCAGTTCCTGCGCAGCCTGGGGGACAGCGTAAGCCGCCTGGATCAGCTTGAGCCCGAACTCAATCGAGATGCTCCCAACGACGAGCGGGACACCACCACGCCGCGCGCGATCGCCGGGGTATTCCAGCGGTTGGTGCTCGGTGACGCGTTGCCCGCCGACAAGCGGGGGTTGCTCACCGACTGGATGGTGCGGAATACGACGGGGGACAAGCGGATCCGCACGGGGTTTCCGCCAGACTGGAAGATCGCGGACAAGACGGGGTCGGGTGACTACGGACGCACCAACGACGTCGCCGTGGTGTGGTCGCCGAGCGGTGCGTCGTACGTGGTGGCGATCTACTCCGACTGCGTCACCGGCGGATACGACGCCCCGTTCAATGACGCGATCGTCGCCGCGGCGGCGACCATCGTCGCGTCCGCTCTGCCCGGTCAGCGCAAGTAACGTCGGGGCGTGAACACCCTGTCGCCGTAATCAGTCGTATGCCATTGGGTTTGAGACGATCCGATGATCAGCAGGCAGCGCATGTCGACGTCGGCGGGGTTCAGATCCGCCAACCGCACCACGCGTACCTCTTCATCTGGCCCCGACACGTTGCGGCCGATCACCACCGGCGTCCCGGGTTCGCGGTGCTCTAGCAACAGGTCCCGCATCGCGCCCACTTGCCAGGTCCTCGACTTGGAAGCCGGGTTGTATATCGTCAGCACCAGATCGGCGGCGGCCGCGGCGGAAATGCGCTGGGCGATGACGTCCCACGGCTTCAACCGGTCAGACAACGAGATCACCGCGTAGTCGTGCCCCAGCGGCGCCCCGACCCGACTGGCCACCGCCTGGGCGGCCGTCATCGCCGGGATCACCCGAACCTGCACGCCGGGCCACTGCTTGGCCTCTTCCAGGACAGCGGTGGCCATCGCGAACACCCCGGGATCGCCGGAGGACACCACGGCCACCGCGCGGCCCTGCTCGGCGAGCTCGCAGGCCAGTCGGGCGCGCGCGGGTTCGTCGGTGTTGTCACTGGGATGACGTCGTTGGCCGTCCCGCACAGGCACCCGGTCCAGGTAGTTGGCGTACCCGATCAAGTCTGTGGCGCAGGATAATTCGCGTTGGCTCTGCGGGGTCATCCATTCCGTGGCGCCCGGGCCCAGACCGACCACCGCGACGGAGCCGGTCACCGACTTGCCGCGCCTGCCGCCCGGCAGCATGGCCAGCGAGAAGTACGGCACGCTGGTTTCGTCCACCTCGGCGGCGGGCAGCACCCGCTGCGTCGGGGTGCTGGCCCGCTCCACGTAGAACGTGTCGTCTAGCTGGCCGGAGGCTGAAAGCGCTTCCCGCACATTGTGGTACGAGCGACCGAGTTTGAGGATCACGGCGGCGTCGACATCGGCCAGCCGACGGGTCAATTCGGCCACCGGCAGCGTCCCCGGCAAAATCGACAGCACCTCATCACCGGCGACCAGCGGCGTCGCAACCGCCGCGGATGCGGCGCTCACCGACGTCACGCCAGGAACGATGACCGCGTTGAACCGCTGGGTGAGGCGGGTGTGCAAATGCATGTAGGAGCTGTAGAACAACGGGTCGCCCTCGGCGAGCAGTGCCACGTTGCGCCCGGCGTCCAGGTGGGCGGCGATGCGTTCGGTGGCCGCGACGTAGAAGTCCTCCAGCGCGCCGGCGTAACCGCCCGGATGGTCGGTCGTCTCGGTGGTCACCGGATAGACCAGGTGCTCTTCGATTTGGCCGGGCCGCAAGTATGGTTCGGCAATGCCACGGGCGATGCTGCGCCCGTGCCGCGCGCTGTGGTAGGCCACCACATCGGCTTCGCCGATCAGCCGGGCGGCCTTGACCGTCACCAGTTCCGGATCGCCGGGACCCAGCCCGACGCCGTAGAGCGTGCCCCGACCAGTCATTCGGCGTCGCTCGCGATCGCATTGACGGCGGCCGCGGCCATGGCGCTACCGCCGCGGCGGCCGCGGACCACCAGGTACGACATCCCGCGCGGGCGCTCGATGAGCTCCTGCTTGGATTGCGCCGACCCGACGAAGCCGACCGGTCCGCCCAGTACCGCAGCCGGTGCCGCCGCGCCCTCGTCGATCAATTCGAGCAGCCGGAACAGCGCGGTGGGCGCGTTGCCGATCGCCACCACGGCACCGCCCAGTCGCTCGGCCCAAAGCTCCACGCCGGCCGCCGAGCGGGTGGTCTGCCGGCGGGCGGCCAAGTCGGCGGCGCGCGGGTCCGCGACCAGCGTCACCACCTCGTTGCGGGCGGGCAGCCGTGCCGCGGTGATCCCTGCTGCAACCATCGACGAGTCGCACAACACGGGTGCACCGTCGTCCAGCGCGGCCCGGGCCCGCGTAACGACGTCGTCGGTAAAGGCCACATGCTCTGCGACATCGACCTGTCCGCAGGTGTGGATCAGCCGGACCACCACCCGCGCGACGTCGGCGGGAAACCGCGTCAGGTCCGCCTCGGCGCGGATGGTTGCGAACGACTGCCGGTAGATCTCCGCCGCGTCGCGGATGTAGTCGAGCACCCGCTCACCCTAAAGGGCGAACGTCGCGGAGCAGCCGATACCCATCCGCACTGGCGACCAACACCTCACCGACCAGCGGGCTGCCGCACGCGCGCTCACAGCCCACGAAGTGCCGGTGTACCTCGGAATCTGCGTCCAGCGCCGCTGCGGCGTCCGCGCGCACATCGGCGGCCGAATGCGCGCAGCCGGGGGAGCCGGTGCAGGCGCTGACGCCCAGCCAGGGCGAGTTCTCGTCGAATACCAGACCCAGCGGCGCCAGCACCCGCAGCGCCGTGTCGGCGACCCCTTCGTCCAGGTCGCAAACCAGCACCGAACGCCATGGCGTGATCACCAGCGGCGCATCGATCACCGCCAGGAACTCCGCGACACGGGCGGGCAGGACCCCCAACGGCACCGCCGCACCCAACGTCACGCGGCCATCAGCCTGCGCCAGCCACCCCACCGGGGCTCTGGTGACGGGCGGGAAGGCCGCGCCCAGTTCAACACCCGGCAACAGACCAGTGAGTGAATCCAATTCCTGGATCCGCCAAGCTTTTCCGTGAACCGCGACGAACTTCAGCGCGATGCCGGTAAGCGTCCCGACGACGTCGTCGACCCGCACGCCCGTGTCGCGACCTGCCACCACCAGCCCGGGCCCGTCGTCGAACACGTGCACACCGACATCGGCGGCCAGTCCCGACACGTCGCCGCGCCCGTCGTCGAGGCTGAACCAGAACCGGCCGCCCAGCTCCACCAGTTCCGGTGCAGCCTGGATCGCCGCGTCCAGTTCCTCGACCCAGTCCCGCACGTCCGCCTTGCCGCCGACACGGCCGGACAGTGGCGAGGCGACGATGTTGCGGACGCGCTCATGCGTGGCGGATGGCAACAGCCCGGCGCCCGCGATCGCTTCCGCGACCGCGGCAACGTCGGTGATTCCGCGGACTTGCACGTTTCCCCGCGCCGTGAGCTCCAACGTCCCGGAACCGAACTGGGTGGACACCGCCGCCAGTGCCGCCAGCTGAGCGGGCGTGAGCATCCCGCCGGGCAGCCGGATCCGCGCCAGCGCGCCGTCGGCGGCCTGGTGCACCTGCAGCGCACCGGGGCAGGCATCGACATCGCGGGCTCTGGCCACCCGTCCACGGTACGGCTCACCGCGAGCTAGTCGACGACCGAGACACCGAGCGAAATCAAGTAGTCGCTTACTCTAGTCCGCCGCCCCTCAACGGCCGGTCACTTCGCCCGTCCGTATCAGGCGAGGTCAGGGTGCGTCATGACGAGGTGCGGAAGTCACGCGGTGGTGTTGGGTGCGCCACCAGCCTGGCTGACGGGGACTTCTCGAAGTTCTTGGTATCGGTCGGTGGACACCAGATGGCGAGTAGCGGTATTTCGCCCGATGCGCCGGACGGGGGCATCGCGGCCTGATCACGCGTTTGAACCGCCGCGCAGCCAAGGTCGTCCGAGTGGCGTGGCAGACTGCTGTCGGTTCCGACTTGGCTCTCCCGGAAGTGCCGGGGCCGCGGCCAATCTCGATGCGCGCCAGCAATCTGTTCTTGGACCGCGTCCTGACGGTTATGGAGTCGGATCTCGTTGTCGCAAGCCAATTCCTGAGGGTCACCGCGATGATCGACCCGCCGAGTCGGCTGCTGCGCCCCTCGAACTTGCTTCGCATCATGCGCGCTCGGCACCGTGAGCAGACGACCATCCAGCCCGCAATCAAGAGGACCCGCGAGACTTTGCCTGAATCGCGTCAGGACGTTCCCGTCCGATCGGCGTAGCCCTTGCGCTTGTCGCTCTGCACGTCGCTGGTGAACACGCGGCCGCTGCCCAGCGCACGTCCCATCGCCTCGGCCACCCGCAGCGGCATCAGACGTTGTGAAGCCACCGTGATGCCGATGGCGCGGGGCACGAACACCCGGGATTCGGGCCGTGCGATCGCGCCGACGACCGCGTTGGCGACGTCTTCGGGCTCGGCGTTCTTGAAGCCCTTGGCGTGTCCGATCCCGGCGGTCATCTCGGTATTGACCAGCGTCGGCAGGATCGCCGTGAAGTGAACGCCGCTGCCGCGGTTCTCCAGCCGGACGGCGTCGGTGTAGCCGAGCACGGCATGCTTTGTCGCACAATAGGTTGCGATGCCCTCGGTGGGCAGCACACCGCCCAGTGATGCGATGTTGATGATGTTGCCGCGACGGCGGGGCAGCATCCGCTGCGCGGCAAGCTTGGTGCCCAGGATGACGCCGAAAATGTTGACGTCGAGCAGCCGCTGGGTGATGTTGTCGGCTTCCTCGACAGCGCTGCCCACCGCGATGACCCCGGCGTTGTTCACCAGCACATCGAGAGGACCCACGCTGCTTTCGACGGCGTCGAGGAAGCTGGTGAAGGACTGGCGATCGGTCACATCCAACTGGCTGGACAGCTCAAATCCCTGTTGGTCTCCGGACTCTTTCGCGGCGGCTTCGTCGATGTCGCCGATGGCGACGCGCGCGCCCAAACGATGCGCGGCCACGGCGATGGCCAGCCCGATTCCGCGGGCTCCACCGGTGACGGCGACGACTTTGTTGGTGAGGGACCCTGGCTTCATGCCCTCACCGTACGACCCCGCGAACACGGCCGGGGATTGGATTCCGGTTACCTGGGCACCCTGTTGCCCATGAAGCCCATGGAGCCCACGGAGACGGTCGAGTACGCCCCAGGACGCCTTGCTGACATTTACGGCGATTGGTCGCAGCCGGCGGTGTTGCTCTGGCACGGAATGCAGACCGACGCCCGCGCGGCCGTCGGCCCCCTCGCCGGCCTGCTCGCCGAGCGCGGTGCCGTCGTGGTGGCGCCGGACTGGAACTCCCACGCCGACGACGGCGGCCGCGGCGACCTGCTCGCTTCGGTCGACTTCGTGCGCAAGCGCGCCACCGGGGCGATCGTGCTCGTCGGGTGGTCGCTGGGCGGGGCCGCCGCGGCGGGCCTGACGATCGACGCCGCAAACCACGATGTCGCAATCGCCCACACCGTGTGCCTGGCCGGCGCGTTCATGGCGCCCGACCCCATTTCGGGTCGCAGCCCGGCCGACATGCTGTCGTCCGCCCAGATCGGTTCCCCTTTCACGCTGTTGCACGGGCTCAGCGACGACGCCGTGCCGTCGACGGCCAGTCGGGAGTTCGCCGCGAGCCTCGAACAGGCCGGCTGGCAGGTGGACCTAGTCGAGTTGGCGGCCGACCACGGGTCGATCGCCGGCGCCGAGTACGACCCGGTCGCGGATCGCTACGAGCCGGGGCGGGGCGACGAGGCGCGGCGCATGGCAACCGAGGTGGCCGACCGCATCGGGGCGACCCTTCGCCGCTGACCGTCGGTGCTGACGCGCGAGACATGGGACAAGATGGGGTGTGTACCAGGTCATCGCAAAGGGTCAGAAGGGATAACCATGGCTCGCAGTGTCAAGGAGTTGGTGGAAGCCGCCAACGCCGTCGTGCCGCGCATCACGCCCGCCGAGGCGCAGGAGCGAATTGCCGCGGGCAACGTGTTGGTTGTCGATGTGCGGGACGCGCCGGAGGTGCAGCAGAGCGGCAAAGTCGCCGGCGCCGTACACGTCCCGCGCGGAATGCTCGAATTCCGGGCGGACCCGAGTGTGCCCTCGCACGACCCGCAGTTCGACAAGAACAAGACGGTCATCGTCTACTGCGCATCGGGCGGTCGCTCTGCGCTGGCCGGCCAGGCGCTGAAGGAACTCGGCTACAACGAGGTCTACAACCTCGGCGGCTTCAAGGACTGGGCGGACAGCGGCGGGGCGGTCGAACGGGTGTAGCCGCCGCTACGGTACGAATGGGGGATGGCCGAACCGACCATCCTGCTGCTGTCGACGTCCGACACGGACCTGATCAGCGCCCGGTCTAGCGGGAAAAACTATCGGTGGGCCAACCCGTCCCGGCTTTCGGATCTGGAACTGTCCGACCTGCTGGACGATGTGGCGATCGTGGTGGTGCGGATCCTGGGCGGCTACCGCGCCTGGCAAGACGGCATCGACAAAGTCCTGGCCAGCGGCGTGCCGGTGGTGCTGGTCAGCGGCGAACAAGCGGCCGACGCCGAACTGACCAGACTGTCCACGGTGAAAGCCGGCACAGCGGTGCAGGCCCACATCTACCTCGCGCACGGCGGCGTGGACAACTTGCGCCAGTTGCACGCGTTCCTGGCCGACACCGTGCTCATGACCGGATTCGGGTTCACCCCGCCGGTGGTCACTCCCACCTGGGGTGAACTGGAACGTCCGCATGCCGCGACAACCGAGGGCACCACGATCGCGGTGCTCTACTACCGCGCCCAACACCTGGCTGGCAACACGGCGTATGTCGAATCGCTTTGCCGCGCCATCGAGGAAGCGGGCGCCCGCGCCATGCCGATCTACTGCGCTTCGCTGCGCACCGCCGAACCGGAGCTATTGGACAAACTGGGCGAGGCGGACGCCATGGTGGTCACCGTGCTGGCCGCCGGGGGAGTGAAGCCCGCGACCGCGTCGGCCGGCGGGGATGACGACAGCTGGAACGTCGAACACCTTGCAGCACTGGATATTCCGATCCTACAAGGGCTGTGCCTGACCAGCTCTCGTAGCCAATGGCAGGACAACGATGACGGGTTGAGCCCGCTCGACGTCGCCAGCCAGGTCGCGGTGCCGGAATTCGACGGCCGGATCATCACGGTTCCGTTCTCGTTCAAGGAGATTGACGACGACGGGCTGATCTCTTATGTCGCCGACCCGGAGCGGTGCGCGCGGGTCGCCGGTCTGGCCGTCCGGTACGCGCAGTTGCGGCAGGTGGCACCCGCGGACAAGCGGGTGGCGCTGGTGTTCTCGGCTTACCCAACCAAACACGCACGCATCGGCAATGCGGTCGGACTGGACACCCCGGCCAGCGCCGTCGCCCTGCTGCGGGCCATGCGCGATTACGGGTACCAGGTAGGCGACATTCCCGGTCTCGACGCCGGCGATGGCGACGCCCTGATCCATGCCCTGATCGAACGCGGCGGCCAGGACCCCGACTGGCTCACCGAGGGACAACTGGCCGGAAATCCGATCAGGGTGTCGGCCAAAGACTATCGAGCCTGGTTCGCGACGTTGCCGAGCGAACTGGCCGACGCCGTGACAAAGCACTGGGGCCCACCGCCCGGTGAACTGTTCGTCGACCGCAACCACGATCCCGACGGCGAAATCGTCATCGCCGCAATGCAAGCGGGCAACCTGGTGCTGATGGTCCAACCGCCGCGCGGCTTCGGCGAGAACCCCGTCGCGATCTACCACGACCCGGACCTACCGCCCAGCCACCACTACCTGGCCGCCTACCGCTGGCTCGATGGCGGCTTCCCGTCCAGTTTTCGGGCACACGCCGTGGTGCATCTCGGCAAGCACGGCAACCTGGAGTGGCTGCCAGGAAAGACGCTGGGCATGTCGGCGGCCTGCGGTTCCGACGCTGCGCTGGGCGATCTGCCGCTGATCTACCCGTTCCTGGTCAACGATCCGGGCGAGGGCACCCAGGCCAAGCGCCGGGCTCACGCGGTACTCGTGGACCACCTGATCCCGCCCATGGCGCGGGCCGAAACCTACGGCGACATAGCCCGTTTGGAGCAGCTGCTCGACGAGTACGCCAACGTCGCGGCGCTGGATCCGGCCAAGCTGCCCGCGATTCGACAGCAGATCTGGACGCTGATCCGCGCCGCCAAGATGGACCACGACCTGGGACTGACCGAGCGCCCCGGAGAAGACTCATTCGACGACATGATCCTGCACATCGACGGCTGGCTGTGCGAGATCAAGGACGTTCAAATCCGCGACGGCCTGCACATCCTCGGGCAAAAGCCAACGGGGGAAGCCGAACTCGACCTGGTGCTGGCCATCCTGCGTGCCCGACAGTTGTTCGGCGGCGAGCACACGCTGCCAGGGCTGCGCCAGGCGCTCGGCTTGGCCGAGGACGGCACCGACGAACGCGCATCGGTCGACCAGGTTGAGTCCGCGGCCCGTGGACTGGTGGCCGAATTGCAGGCCAGTGGCTGGGCCCCGGGGGCCGTGGACGGGATCACCGACAACCCCGACGTCGCAGCGGTGCTGCGGTTCGCCGCGACCGAGGTCGTGCCCCGGTTGGCCGGCACCGATGCGGAAATCGACCAAATATTGCGCGCGTTGGACGGGCATTTCATTCCGGCCGGCCCGTCCGGATCGCCCCTTCGCGGGCTGATCAACGTGCTGCCGACGGGCCGCAATTTCTACGCCGTCGACCCCAAGGCCGTCCCATCCCGGCTGGCGTGGGAAGCCGGTGTGGCGCTGGCGGACTCGTTGCTGGATCGCTACCGCGTCGACCACGGCGAATGGCCGCAATCGGTGGGGCTGTCGGTGTGGGGTACCTCGGCCATGCGTACCGCCGGTGACGACATCGCCGAAGTGCTTGCGCTGCTGGGTGTCCGGCCGGTCTGGGACGATGCGTCGCGGCGCGTCACCGGGCTGACCCCGATACCGCTGGCCGAGCTCGGGCGGCCGCGCATCGATGTGACGGTCCGCATCTCGGGCTTCTTCCGGGATGCCTTCCCGCATGTGGTCACCATGCTCGACGACGCCGTGCGGCTGGTCGCCGATCTCGACGAGCCCCCCGACGACAACTATGTTCGCGCCCACGCCCAGGCAGACCTGAGCCAGCACGGCGACCAACGGCGCGCCACGACAAGGATTTTCGGGTCCAAGCCGGGAACCTACGGCGCGGGTCTGTTGCAGCTGATCGACAGCCGCAACTGGCGCGACGACGCCGACCTCGCGCAGGTCTACACCGCGTGGGGCGGATTCGCCTACGGGCGTGGCCTCGACGGTCGCGAAGCCGTCGACGACATGAACCGCCAGTACCGGCGAATCGCGGTGGCCGCCAAGAACACCGACACCCGCGAGCACGACATCGCCGACTCCGACGACTACTTCCAGTACCACGGCGGCATGGTCGCCACAGTGCGCGCTCTCACCGGAAAGGCACCGGCCGCCTACATCGGCGACAACACCCGTCCGGACGCGATCCGCACCCGCACGCTGTCCGAGGAGACCACCCGGGTCTTCCGTGCGCGGGTGGTCAACCCACGCTGGATGGCCGCGATGCGCCGGCATGGCTACAAGGGCGCCTTCGAGATGGCCGCCACCGTCGACTACCTGTTCGGCTACGACGCCACCGCCGGGGTGATGGCCGACTGGATGTACGAACAACTCACCGAGCGTTACGTGTTGGACCCGGAGAACCGCAAGTTCATGTTGGAGTCCAATCCGTGGGCTCTGCACGGTATGGCCGAGCGGTTGCTTGAGGCGGCCGGCCGTGGCATGTGGGCCGAGCCGCAACCCGAAACCCTCGACGGCCTGCGCCAGGCCCTACTGGAAACCGAGGGCACCCTCGAAGGCTAGTACGGTTCCCCGCGAGCAGACACAAACTTATATGAAAAGTGCTCGCAGAGTACAACTTTGCGTCTGCTCGCGGGTGAGGGTTAGGGGTCGAACAACCGCCAAAACGCGCGGACCAGGTAAGTTGGCATCCGTGACGCCCTCTTTCGCGGACCTAGCCAAGGCGCAGTACATCCTGCTGACCACCTTCACCAAGGACGGCCGGCCCAAGCCCGTCCCGGTCTGGGCCGCCGCAGACGGTGACCGGCTGCTCGTCATCACTCAAGAAAAGTCGTGGAAGGTCAAGCGAATTCGCAACACCCCCCGCGTGACGCTGGCCATCTGCGACGTGCGCGGCAACCCGAAGAGCGAAGCCGTCGAAGGCACCGCGACCGTCCTCGACAAATCGCAGAACGCCGCTGTCTATGACGCAATCGGCAAGCGATACGGCATCGTGGGCAAGGTGTTCAACCTATTCAGCAAGTGGCGCGGCGGCATGGAGAAAAACATCGGACTTGAGCTCAGGGTGAATTAAAGCCGACCCGGTGGGCACAGTCCTGATTCCAATTCCCGACCGTGACTTCGACCCGACCGAGGTTGCGGTCAGCTGGCGAGTGCTGACCCACCAGGGGCACCGGGTCATATTCGCCACCGCAAGCGGCGAGCCGGGCGTCGCCGACGACATCATGCTGACCGGCCGGGGATTGGACCCGTGGTCCCGGGTGCCGGGCCTGGGCGCCGTCACGCTCGTCGGCCGGATCCTGCGTGCCGACAAGAATGGCCGTCGGGCGTATGAGGAGATGCGGCACTCACCGGAGTTTCTCAGCCCGATCACCTGGTCGGAAGCCAGCCTCGACGGCATCGATGCATTACTTCTGCCCGGTGGCCACCGTGCTCGCGGCATGCGCAGCTACATCGACAGCGAGACGCTGCACCAACTCGTCGTGCACGCCTTCAAGCAAAAGGTGATCGTGGCCGCGATCTGTCACGGGGTGCTGCTCGCCGCTCGCAGCATCGATCCCCACACCGGCCGCTCGGCGCTCTACGGGCACCGGACGACGGCGTTGACGTGGGCGCTGGAACGAAGCGCCTGGCGGATCACCCGCATCACCCGATACTGGGATCGCGACTATTACCGCACCTACACCGAACAGCCCGGACAGAGCGAGGGATTCATGTCGGTGCAGGCGGAAGTCACTCGCAGCCTCCGCGATCCCCGGGATTTCTGTGACGTCCCCCGGATCACGCCGCACCGGTGGGTCAAGACCTCCGGGCTATTCCGCGACACCCCGACCAACTCGCGCCCGGCGTTCGTCGTTGACGACGGCAATTACCTATCGGCGCGGTGGCCCGGCGACACACACACGTTCGCCGCTGCTTTGGCGCAAAAGCTGCGCGCTCCGGCCTGAGAATTTCACGATCCCGTCAGCATCCCCGCAGATCGTCGTCATTACGTCATCTAACTGCAGCCGACATGTTGTCAGCGGCGGAACTTACGCAGCACGTGCAGACGTTGGACGTGACATGGTCAGACGGCTGCTTCTCATTTATGCCGTCGTCGAGTTCGCGGTGTTTGTCGGGCTGACGGCGGCCATCGGGCTGGGCTGGACCTTGCTGGTGCTGGCGGCAACTTCGGGGCTTGGACTGGTCCTTTGGGCGCCGTTGGGCGGATATCAGCTCAGTCGACAGTTGCTGCAATTGCGGTCAGGCGTGACCACGCCCGGTAGTGCCCTCAGCGACAGCGCGCTGGTCGCCGTCGCGACAGGTCTGGTCCTGGTGCCGGGGCTGGCCAGCACCGTGCTGGGCCTCCTGTTGTTGGTGCCTCCCGTCCGTTCCGCGGCTCGCCCGGCGTTGACCGCGATCGCCATGCGGGGTTTCCTGCGCCGCGTTCCGCTCACCACCGAAGAGGCGACGGGCCTGGCAGACGCCCTCTACGTCCGCAAGACGCCCGACAACCGAGACGTCATCGACGGTGAGGTGATCAGCGTCGAAGACGTCTACAACGCCGAGCCGCCGCCGCTGCCCTATGCGCGGCCACAGACCGCGCCCGGCTCGACGCAATTCGACCGCTGGCCCACGTAGTTTTGGCGTGTGACGCCGATCCCCACCAAGCTGCTGCTGAACGGCCGGGTGCACAGCCCCACCCACCCCGACGCCACCGCCATGGCGGTGCGCGGCGACGTCATCGCCTGGCTGGGCAGCGACGACGTCGGCCGTACCCAGTTCCCGGACGCTGAGATACAGGATCTTGAGGGCGGCTTCGTCGCTCCCGGCTTCGTGGACAGCCATATCCACCTCAGCGCGACGGGTCTGAGCCTCAGTGGACTGGACCTACGGTCGGCGACCTCCCGCGAGCACTGCCTGAAACTGCTCGCCGACCACGCGGCCGCACACCCACGGGAGCCGGTATGGGGCCACGGCTGGGACGAGTCGGCGTGGCCGGACAACACGGCGCCCACCACCTCGGAGCTGGACGCCGTACTCGGCGATCGCCCCGCCTACCTGGCCCGCATCGACGTGCACTCCGCACTCGCCTCGACCGGTCTGCGCAGCCTGATCCCCGACATCGACCGCGCCTGCGGCTACAGCGCCGAGCAGCCGCTGACCGGCGACGCGCACCACCTCGCCAGGGCCGCAGCCCGTCGCCTGCTGACCGACGGCCAGCTCGCCGAAGCCCGCACGGCGGCGTTGGCGGCCTTGGCCGCCACCGGTGTCGTGGCGGTCCACGAGTGCGCCGGCCCCGAGATCGGCGGACTGGACGACTGGCTGCAACTGCATCAGCTGCAGAACGGCGTCGAAGTCATCGGCTACTGGGGTGAAGCGGTGACCACTGCTGCCCAGGCCCGCGCACTGGTGGCCGAGACCAAGTCGCACGGGCTGGCCGGCGATCTTTTCGTCGACGGCGCCATCGGATCACACACCGCCTGGCTGCACGAGCCCTACGCCGACGAACCCGGCTGCACCGGCACCTGCCACCTGGAACCCGACGCCGTCGAGGCCCATCTGCGGGCCTGCACCGAAGCCGAGGTGACCGCCGGATTCCACGTCATCGGCGACGCAGCGGTATCGGCGGTCGTGACGGCGTTGGAAAACGTCGTCAACGACCTCGGGGTAGTGGCGGTCGCGCGCTGCGGGCACCGCTTGGAGCACCTGGAAATGGTTACCGCGGAACAGGCCGCAAAACTGGGCGCATGGGGCGTCGTCGCCAGCGTCCAACCCAATTTCGACGCGCTGTGGGGCGGCGACGACGGCATGTACGCCCGGCGCCTGGGTCCGGAAAGAGGTAGCCAGCTCAACCCGCTGGCGCTGTTAGCATCCCAAGGCGTGCCCCTCGCCCTTGGCTCCGATGCCCCAGTCACCGGCTTCGACCCGTGGGCCAGCGTGCGCGCCGCAATCAATCACCGCACCCCCGGCAGCGCGGTGTCGGCGCGCGCCGCGTTCGCTGCGGCCACCCGCGGCGGCTGGCGGGCCGGGGGCGTCCGCGACGGCACGACCGGCACGTTGGTGCCCGGGGCGCTCGCCTCGTATGCGGTGTGGGATGCCGGACCGCTGGACGTGGCCGCACCCCGCAACGCGGTCCAGCGCTGGTCGACGGACCCCCGGTCTCGGGTCCCGGCTTTGCCCTCCCTGACGCCGAACGACGCCTTGCCACGGTGTCGCCAGACCGTGCATCGAGGTGCGGTCATCTATGGCTAACGAAGAGGACGAGCGCACCGAGGCTCCCACCGAAGACACGGCCGAAGACCCCACCGAAGACACGACCGAGGCTCCCACCGAGGACACCGCAGCCGAACCCGCAGGGCCCGCCGAACCGGAGCGCGAGAGCGCCGCAGGCCGGAGCCTGGCGGCCGTCGGCACCGGGCTGAAGGCGAGGTTGCCCGGCGCCTGGGCGGCGCTGCGACCCCGGCTGCCGCGGTTGCTGGTTTCTGCCGCCGCCGGAGCACTGATGTACGCCAGTTTCCCGCCGATCAACTGGTGGTGGGCCGCCTTCATCTCCATCGCCCTGCTGAGCTGGGTACTGACTCATCGGGCCACCACGGTCGCGGGTGGGCTGGGCTACGGCTTTGTGTTCGGGCTGACGTTCTACCTGCCGCTGCTGCCGTGGACCGGCAATTTCGTCGGCACCGTGCCGTGGTTGGCGTTGGCCACCACCTGCGCACTGTTCCCCGCCCTGTTCGGGCTGCTCGCCGTGGTAGTTCGCGGACTGCCCGGCTGGCCGATCTGGTTTGCGCTGCTGTGGGCGGCACTCGAGTGGGTGAAGTCGGTCTTCCCGTTCGGCGGGTTCCCCTGGGGACTGGTGGCGTTCGGGCAAGCCGAGGGTCCGCTGCTCCCGTTGGTCCAGCTGGGCGGCGTTGCGCTGCTGTCAACCGGCGTCGTACTGGTGGGCACCAGCCTGACGGCCATCGCTCTGGAAATAGAGACCTGGTGGCGCGCCGGCTCGCGGGCTGGCACCCCGGCCGACGAGGCGGCCGAGGACGCCGAAGCCAAGCCGCCCGCCGTGCTGCTCCCCGGTGTCTGCATTTGTCTGGTGCTGCTCGCCGCGATCGTCATCTGGCCCCAGGTGCGGCACGCGGGCGCGGGATCAGGCGGCGAACCCACCGTCACCGTCGCCGTCATCCAGGGCAACGTGCCCCGGCTGGGTCTCGACTTCAATGCGCAGCGGCGCGCCGTCCTGGACAACCATGCCCGGGAGACCTTGCGCCTGGCCGAGGACGTCCGCGCAGGCAACGCCCCCCAACCACAGTTCGTCGTCTGGCCGGAGGACTCGTCGGATATCGATCCGCTGGTCAATCCTGACGCCGCGCAGCAGATCGCCAAGGCAGCCAGCGCCATCGATGCGCCGATCCTGATCGGCACCGTTCTCGACGTGCCTGGTCGCCCGCAGGACGCCCCGGAGTACACCAACACGGTCCTGGTCTGGAATCCGGAGACCGGACCCGCGGACCGCCACGACAAGGCCATCGTCCAGCCGTTCGGTGAGTACCTGCCGATGCCGTGGCTCTTCCGGCATCTCTCCGGGTACGCCGACCGGGCCGGCCACTTCGTGCCCCGCCCGGGCTCCGGCGTGGTGCGGATCGCCGGCGTGCCGGTCGGCGTTGCCACCTGCTGGGAAGTCATCTTCGACCGTGCGCCGCGTAAATCGGTGCTCAACGGCGCCCAGTTGCTGGCCGTGCCCAGCAACAACGCGACCTTCAACCAGACCATGAGCGAGCAGCAGCTGGCCTTCGCCAAGGTGCGGGCCGTCGAGCACGACCGCTATGTCGTGGTGGCGGGCACCACGGGTATCAGCGCGGTGATAGCGCCCGACGGGGGCGAGCTGGTCCGTACCAAGTTCTTCGAACCCGACTACCTGGACATGCAGGTGCGGCTCAAGACCAACCTCACACCCGCGACGCGCTGGGCCCCGATCCTGCAATGGGTGCTGGTCGGGGCGGCCGGAGCGGTGATTCTCGTCGCGATACGGCAGAATGGATGGTTCCCGCGTCCGCTTCGCCGGCGGTCCGGCCCCACGGGCGAGCCTGCCGACGCCGACGGGCCCCCGGACGAACTCGACGATTCGGCTGCGGCGCCTCCGAGCGAACCGGAGAGCGAAGCAGAGACTGCGAACGACACTCCGTCCACCGAGGACGGCGATACTCATTTCGGGCCAGATAAAGGAGCTACATGACCACCGGCCAGCCTGCGTCCCAGGTCGGGGGAAATCGTCCCAGCCAGCGCGTCCTGGTGATCATCCCCACCTACAACGAACTCGACAACCTGCCGCTGATCCATCGCCGGGTCAGGGAGGCTTGCCCCGACGTGCATGTGCTGGTGGTCGACGACAACAGCCCCGACGGCACCGGCAAGCTCGCCGACGAGCTGGCGGAAGCCGACGCCGGACGCACCCATGTGCTGCACCGGACCGCCAAGAACGGTCTGGGCGCGGCGTACCTCGAAGGTTTTGCCTGGGGACTGAGCCGGGACTACTCGGTGCTCGTCGAGATGGACGCGGACGGCAGTCACGCGCCGGAGCAGCTTTACCGCCTGCTCGATGCCGTCGACAGCGGAGCCGACCTGGCGATCGGCTCGCGCTATGTACACGGCGGCACGGTGCGCAACTGGCCGTGGCGACGGCTGGCGCTGTCCAAGACCGCCAACACCTATTCGCGGCTGGCGCTGGGGATCGGCGTTCACGACATCACCGCCGGCTACCGCGCCTACCGTCGCGAGGTGCTGGAAACCATCGACCTGTCCGGCGTTGACTCCAAGGGATATTGCTTCCAGATCGAGATGACCTGGCGGACGGTGAACAGCGGCTACGTCGTGGTCGAGGTGCCCATCACCTTCACCGAGCGGGAGATCGGCGTATCGAAGATGAGCGGGTCCAACATCCGCGAGGCCCTGGTCAAGGTCACCCGGTGGGGTTTCGAGGGCAGACGCGACCGCGCGCGGGCTGCCCGGACGGGCAACCGCGCGTAACTCCCGCTCAGGGAATAGGGGCGATCAGCCGCGGCGACGCGACCTGATCAGCTCGAGCCGCTCCTTGAGCAGCTCCTCGAGCTCCTCGATTGAGCGCCGCTCCAGCAGCATGTCCCAGTGGGTGCGCGGCGGCTTGACCTTCTTCGGCTCGGGCAGGTCGCCCTCGATCAGGGTGCCTTCCATGCCGTTGCGGCACAGCCAGGTGCCGGGGATTTCGGCGTCGTCAGCGAAGGGAACCTCGAACTCCTCGCCGTTCTCGGTGCGGTACCGAGCGATCTGGCGCGGGGCCAGGTCGTGATTGCGATCCGTCTCATAGCTCACGGCTCCGAGCCGGCTGCCTCTAAGAACACGATCAGCCATTGGCGCTGCTCCTTTGGGTGCGGTGAGCTTGCAATGCTCCCGTATGCGATTTCTCTAACCGCTTAAGCAAACGTTAAGGCGGTCTGCGTAGTTCCCGTGGCCGCATCTTGCGCGACGCGACAGTCAATAATACCGGCAAGATGCCGGGATCGACGGCCGCTCGGGACTAAAGTCTGCACCGTGAGTGCCGCCCGACGTCAGCGAGCCAGGCCCCAGCCTTGCCGGTGGTGCGGACGCGACGTCGCCGATGCGGGCATGGGCCGTCGCCGCCAGTACTGCCGGCAGTCCTGTCGACAGCGGGCGTATGAGCAGCGAGCCATGATCACCCGCGGGCAGGCCGGGGCCTCGCTGGCCCTGCCCGTCGACGCGGTGGTGCTGACGGCCGACGAGGCGGCCGACCTCTCCGACCGCGTCTACCAGGTGCGATGTGCGGCCGAAGACGTCGCCACGGCGCTCGACGAAGGTGCGGCGGCCGCCGAGCTGCGCGAACTGTGCGAGGAGTTGATCCGGGCCGCCAGGGCCGCTGACGGGTGGCGACGGGTGGGTGTGTAGCCCGCCAGGCCCGCTACAACGGTAAAGTCACGCCATGGATGGCAGGCCACGCGGGGGCGCACGGACGGCCTGCCGTTTTTCGTACAGCTGGGAGTATCGGACGTTTTGAAATCCTGCCGTTGTTGGCGATACTCACGAGCGAGTTTCTTGGGTCGGAGCGCACGATGCTGGTCGACCTAACAACGACGTCGTGTCGTGCAGCAGCGTCGGTGACGCGGCGACAGCCGCATCCGACAGTCGAAGACGACTAAGACCAAGTAGGCGAGGGTTAGTGATGGTTGACCAACTCCAGCATGCAACCGAAGCGTTGCGAAAAGCGCTGGTCCAGGTTGAACGCCTGAAACGCACCAACCGTGCGTTGTTGGAGCGCTCCAGCGAGCCCATCGCCATCGTGGGCATGTCGTGCCGTTTCCCGGGCGGGGTCGACTCGCCTGAGGCGTTGTGGCAGATGGTCGCCGAGGGTCGCGACGTCATCTCCGATTTTCCCACCGACCGAGGCTGGGATCTGGCCGGCCTGTTCGATCCCGACCCCGACGCTCGCCACAAGACCTACGCCCGCACCGGCGGTTTCGTCGACGGTGTCGCCGATTTCGATCCGGCGTTCTTCGGTATCGCGCCCAGTGAGGCGCTGGCCATGGATCCTCAGCACCGGATGTTGCTGGAGCTGTCCTGGGAGGCGCTGGAGCGGGCGGGAATCGATCCGACCGGACTTCGGGGCAGTGCCACCGGTGTGTTTGCTGGCCTTATTGTCCAGGGCTACGGCATGTTGGCCGAGGAGATCGAGGGCTACCGGCTGACCGGCATGACCTCCAGCGTCGCGTCCGGCCGGGTGTCCTATGTGCTCGGGCTGGAAGGCCCGGCGGTGTCGGTGGACACGGCGTGCTCGTCGTCGCTGGTGGCGTTGCACATGGCCGTGCAGTCGCTGCGAACGGGCGAATGCGACCTGGCCCTGGCCGGCGGCGCGACCGTCAACGCGACGCCAACCGTCTTCGTCGAGTTCAGCCGGCACCGCGGGTTGGCGCCGGACGGGCGCTGCAAGGCCTACGCCGGGGCGGCCGACGGCGTCGGCTGGTCCGAGGGCGGCGCCATTCTGGTCGTCGAGCGGCTTTCGGATGCGCAGCGGCTGGGGCATCCGGTGCTGGCGGTGGTGCGGGGTTCTGCGGTCAACCAGGACGGCGCCTCCAACGGCCTGACCGCTCCCAACGGGCCGTCGCAGCAACGGGTCGTGCGCGCCGCGCTGGATAACGCCGGCCTGTCGACGGCGGACGTCGACGTGGTCGAGGGCCACGGCACCGGCACGACGTTGGGCGACCCGATCGAGGCTCAGGCGCTGCTCGCGACCTACGGACAGGGCCGGTCGGAACCGCTCTGGCTGGGTTCGGTGAAGTCCAACATGGGCCACACGCAGGCCGCCGCGGGGGTGGCGGGCGTGATCAAAATGGTGCAGGCCATGCGCCACGAGGTGTTGCCGCCGACGTTGCACGTCGACCAGCCCAGCCCCCATGTGGACTGGTCGGCGGGGGCGGTGTCGCTGCTTACCGAGCCGCAGCCCTGGCCGGCGAACGGTCGCGCCCGTCGCGCCGGGGTCTCGTCGTTCGGGATCAGCGGCACCAATGCCCACGTCATCGTGGAAGCCGTCGACGCGGCAAACGCCACCGCGCAGCAGCCGCGTGAATCCGGTCCGACGCTTCCGGCGGTGCCGTGGGTGGTGTCGGCCAAGTCGGCGACCGCATTACGGGCGCAGGCCGCTCGGCTGGCCGAGCATCTCCGCACCCATGAACTCGATGTTGCTGACGTGGCGTGGACGCTGGGCGGGCGGTCGGCCTTCGAGCACCGGGCCGTGGTGGTCGGTGGCGATCGGGACAGTTTGCTGGCCGGGCTGGACGAACTGGCCGGTGACGACGTCTTCAGTGTGATCCGTGGCTCGGCTCAGCCCGCCGGCAAGACGGCCTTCGTGTTCCCCGGCCAGGGCTCGCAATGGATGGGCATGGGCGTCGAATTGCTCGACACCGCACCGGTATTCGCTCAACACATCGAGGCGTGCGCCGAGGCTTTTGCGGAGTTCGTCGACTGGTCACTGATCGACGTGCTGCGCGGTGCACCCGGTGCGCCGGGACTGGACCGCGTGGACGTGGTGCAACCGGTGTTGTTCGCGGTGATGGTGTCGCTGGCCGAGTTGTGGAAGTCGGTGGGGGTGCGCCCCGATGCGGTGATCGGCCATTCCCAGGGCGAAATCGCCGCGGCCTATGTGGCCGGAGCGCTGTCCCTGCGGGACGCCGCGAAGGTGGTCACGCTGCGTAGCAAGTTGCTCACCGGCCTGGCCGGGCCGGGCGGCATGGTGTCGATCGCCTGCAGCGCCGAGCAGGCGCAAGAGTTGTTGGCGCCCTTCGGAACTCGGATCGGCATCGCCGCGGTCAACGGCCGCGCGGCCGTCGTGGTGTCCGGCGAGGTTGCGGCGCTCGACGAACTGATCGAGGTCTGCACGGACAAGCAACTGCGCACCCGTCGGATCGAGGTCGACTACGCGTCGCACTCGCCGGAGGTCGAGGCGATCGGCGCCGAGCTCATCGACGCGCTGGCCGACATCGAGCCCCAGTCATCTCGGACCGCGTTCTTCTCCACGGTAACCGGAAACCGTTTGGACACAGCCGGTTTGGATGCCGAGTACTGGTACCGCAACATCCGCCAGACCGTCGAGCTGGACCGGGCGGTGCGCAGCGCGTGCGAGCACGGCTACCGCACCTTCATCGAGTCCAGCCCACACCCGGCGTTGATCGCCGGCGTCGAAGACACCGTCAATGACTGCTTGGCCAGCGATGGGAACGCCGCCCCCGCAGCGGTAGTCGTTCCGACGCTGGGCCGCGAGGACGGGGGACTGCAGCGGTTCCTGTCGTCGGCCGCGACGGCCTTCGTCGCCGGCGTCGCGGTGAACTGGCGCGGCCTGTTGGATGGCGCACGCCTGGTCGAGTTGCCCACGTATGCCTTTGACCGGCGGCGGTTCTGGCTCGCGGGTGAAGGTATCGCGGCCGACGCACACGGGTTGGGGCTTGGTACCAGTGAGCACCCGCTGCTGCACGCGGTGGTCGAGTTGCCGGCCTCGGGTGGGGTGGTATTGACCGGCCGCCTGGCCCCCAACGTTCAGGGGTGGCTGGCCGATCACGCGGTGTCCGGCACGGTGGTGTTCCCCGGCGCGGGCTTTGTCGAACTCGCGGTCCGGGCCGGTGACGAGGTCGGCTGCTCGGTGGTCGACGAACTGACCCTGCGCACGCCGTTGCTCATCTCTGAGACGAATGCGGTTGCGCTGCAAGTGGTTGTCGGTGCTGCCACGGAGTCGGGCCAGCGCAGCGTGTCTGTGTATTCCCGCGCCGAGGCCGGTGCGGGTGCGGTGTGGGTGTGCCACGCCGAGGGGATGCTGCGGTCGGGGACGATCGAGCCCGGCGCGGACCTGTCGGTGTGGCCGCCCGCCGGCGCGGCCGCTGTCGACATTGCCGACGGCTATGACCGGTTGGCCGCGCGCGGGTACGGCTACGGCCCGGCGTTCCGCGGATTGACCGCGGTGTGGGCCCGCGGCGACGAGATGTTCGCCGAGGTACGGCTGCCCGAGGCGGCCGGCAGCGTCACCGGTTTCGGCGTGCATCCCGCGCTCCTGGACGCCGCGTTGCACGCCGCCGTCATCGCCAACCCGGACGCCGAGCTGGTCTTACCGTTCGCCTGGCAGGGTGTGTCGTTGCACGCCGCGGGCGCATCGGCGGTACGGGTGCGGATAGCGCCGGCCGGGCCGTCGGCGGTGTCGATCGAGCTGGCCGACGGTCTCGGGTTGCCGGTGCTGTCGGTCGAGGCGATGGTCGCCCGCCCGCTGAGCGAGCAGCAGCTGCGTGCCGCGGTTTCCGGCGCCGGTCCCGACCGGCTGTTCGAGCTGGTCTGGTCGCCGGCCTCGGTGTCCGGCAAATCCTCCGACGAGGCTCCCTCGTACGATATCTTCGAATCCGTTGTTGCCGAGGACGATCCGGTCACGGGCGCCTATCAGCGCACCCACCGGGCGTTGGCCGCCGTGCAGTCCTGGCTGACCGATCACGACTCCGGCGTGTTGGTGGTTGCGACCCGCGGCGCGGTGGCGCTGCCCGGTGAGGACGTCACCGACTTGGCGGGCGCAGCGGTGTGGGGGCTGGTGCGCTCAGCGCAGACGGAGCATCCCGGTCGGTTCGTTCTGGTGGATTCCGATGCGCCACTTGATGATTCGGCGGTATCGACGGCACTGTCCTGCGGCGAGCCACAGGTATTGCTGCGTGCGGGGCAGGCATACACCGCACGGGTGCACGGGAGCCGCGCGATCGACGGTCTGCTGGTGCCACCCAGTGAGGGCCCGTGGCGGTTAGGGCTCAGTAGCGCAGGCACCTTCGAAAATCTGCAGTTGGAGCCGGTTCCCAACGCCGACGCTCCGTTGGAGCCGGGCCAGGTCCGGGTGGCGCTGCGCGCCATCGCGGCCAACTTCCGCGACATCATGATCACGCTGGGCATGTTCACCCACGAGGCGCTGCTCGGCGGCGAAGGCGCCGGCGTGGTCGTCGAGGTGGGCCCGGGCGTCACCGAATTCGCGGTAGGCGACTCGGTGTACGGGTTCTTCCCCGACGGCAGCGGCACCCTGGTCCCCGGTGACACGCGACTGCTGCTGCCCATGCCCGCGGACTGGTCATACGCCGAAGCCGCCGCCATCTCAGCCGTTTTCACCACCGCGTACATGGCCTTCGTGCACCTGGCCGAGGTCAGGCCGGGGCAGCGGGTGTTGATCCACGCCGCCGCGGGTGGTGTCGGCATGGCGGCCGTGCAGCTGGGCCGTCACCTGGGCTTGGACATGTACGTCACGGCCAGCAAGGGCAAGTGGGACACCCTGCGCGCCATGGGCTTTGACGACGACCACATCTCCGATTCGCGCAGCCTGGCCTTCGAGGACAAGTTCCGCGCGGCCACCGGCGGGCGAGGCATGGATGTGGTGCTCGACTCGCTGGCCGGCGAATTCGTCGACGCATCACTGCGATTGGTCGCCCCAGGCGGGATCTTCCTGGAGATGGGCAAGACCGACATCCGTGACCCCGGCGCGATCGCCGAGGAATACCCGGGTGTGCGCTATCGCGCCTTCGACCTGTTCGAGCCGGGCCGCCCGCGCATGCACCAATGGATGCTCGAGCTCGCCCAACTCTTCGACACCGGCGTGCTGCGCCCATTGCCGGTCACGACATTCGATGTGCGGCGGGCACCGGCGGCGCTGCGCTACCTGAGTCAGGCCCGCCACATCGGCAAGGTCGTCATGACTGTGCCTTTTGGCCCAGGTGGTGCACTGGGTACCGGCACCGTCCTGATCACCGGTGGTACCGGAATGGCGGGTTCGGCACTGGCGCGTCACGTGGTGACTCGGCACGGGGCACGTCACCTGGTGTTGCTGAGCCGACGCGGCCCGGACGCACCGGAAGCCGCGGAGTTGGTGGCCGAGCTGGCCGCGGCCGGCGCGCAGGTGCAGGTCGTCGCGTGTGATGCGGCCGATCGTGCGGCGCTGGCCCAGGTGATCGAAGACATCCCCGCACAACACCCGCTGACTGCGGTGATCCATGCCGCCGGTGTGCTCGACGACGCCGTGATCTCGTCCCTGACGCCGGAACGCATCGATTCGGTGCTGCGCGCCAAGGTCGATGCCGCGTGGAACCTGCACGAGCTCACTCGTGAGATGAATCTGTCTGCGTTCGTGCTGTTTTCGTCCATGGCGGGGCTGGTGGGCTCGTCGGGTCAGGGCAACTACGCGGCGGCCAACTGCTTCCTGGACGCGCTGGCCGCGCACCGCCGGGCCCATCGCCTGCCGGCCATGTCGCTGGGCTGGGGTCTGTGGGAACAGGCCAGCGCGATGACGGGCGGAATGGATGCCGCCGACCGCGCCCGGCTGGCCCGCGACGGCATCCTGGCGTTGTCGTCAGAGGACGCGCTGGAGCTGTTCGATACGGCGTTGATCGTCGACGAGCCATTCTTGGTGCCCGCCCGCATCGACCTGCCTGCGCTGCGTGCCCACGCGGTCGCGGTGCCGCCGATGTTCGGTGACCTCATCAACACGCCGATTCGTCGGCAGGTCGACGACTCGTTGGCCGCGGCGAAGTCAAAATCGGCACTGGCGCACCGCCTGCACGGCCTGCCCGAGGCCGAACAACACGCCGTCCTGCTGGATTTGGTCCGGTCCCACATCGCGACCGTGTTGGGCAATGTCACGCCCGAAGCCATCGACCCCGACAAGGCCTTCCAGGACTTGGGATTCGACTCGCTGACCGCGGTCGAGATGCGCAACCGGCTCAAATCCGCGACCGGCCTTTCCCTTTCGCCGACCCTCATCTTCGACTACCCGACGCCGAGCGGACTGGCGACCTACATCCGCACCGAGCTTGCCGGGGTCCCACAAGAGATCAAGCCCACCCCGGCGGTTCGCGCGACTGGCGACGACCCCATCGCGATCGTGGGCATGTCGTGCCGCTACCCGGGTGGTGTCGAGTCTCCAGAAGACCTGTGGGACATGCTGGTTTCCGGCCGCGACGTGCTCTCGGAGTTCCCGAACGACCGCGGCTGGAACTTGGCAAGCCTGTACAACCCGGATCCCGACGTCGCGGGCACCTGCTACACCCGCACCGGCGGCTTCGTCGACGGGGTTGCCGACTTCGACGCCGCGTTCTTCGGGGTTGCGCCGAGTGAGGCGCTGGCAATGGACCCGCAGCAGCGTATGTTCCTCGAACTGTCCTGGGAAGCGTTGGAGCGCGCGGGAATCGACCCGGGCAAGTTGCGGGGCAGCGCCACCGGCGTGTTCGCCGGGGTGATGACGCAGGCCTACGGCATGCATGGCGACGCGCTGGAAGGCTTCCGGTTGACCGGGCAGTCGTGCAGCGTGACCTCGGGCCGGGTCGCATACGTGCTGGGCCTGGAAGGCCCGGCGGTGTCGGTGGACACCGCGTGCTCGTCGTCATTGGTGGCCCTGCACATGGCGGTGCAGTCGTTGCGGTCGGGCGAGTGCGACCTAGCGCTGGCCGGCGGTGTCACCGTCAACGCCACCCCGGACATCTTCGTCGAGTTCAGCCGCATGCGCGGGCTCTCGGCGGACGGCCGCTGCAAGGCCTTTGCGGGCGCGGCCGACGGCACCGGATTCTCCGAAGGCGGGGGAATGCTGGTGGTGGAGCGGCTGTCCGACGCGCAGCGATTGGGCCACCGGGTACTGGCGGTGGTGCGGGGTTCGGCGATCAACCAGGACGGCGCCTCCAACGGCTTGACCGCTCCGAATGGGCCGTCGCAGCAACGGGTGGTGCGGGCGGCGCTGGCCAATGCGGGGTTGTCCCCGGCCGAGGTCGACGCGGTGGAAGGCCACGGCACCGGCACCACGCTGGGCGATCCCATTGAGGCGCAAGCGTTGTTGGCCACCTACGGGCAATCGCGCCCGGACGACGGGGCCCCGCTGTGGCTGGGGTCGATCAAGTCGAACATGGGTCACACGCAGGCCGCCGCCGGGGTGGCAGGTGTGATCAAGATGGTGTTGGCGATGCGCCACGAACTCCTGCCGCCCACCCTGCATGTGGACGAGCCCAGCCCGCACGTGGATTGGTCGATGGGGTCGGTGTCGTTGTTGACCCAGCCGCAGCCCTGGCCGGCTAACGGCCACGTCAGACGGGCCGGCGTGTCTTCCTTCGGGATCAGCGGAACCAATGCGCACGTCATCGTGGAATCCGCGCCCGTCGACGCTGACCCTTCGGAGGTCGTCGAGCCAAAGCCAAAGCCGCCGTTGGTCCCCTGGGTGGTGTCGGCGAAAACCGAGACGGCGCTTACCGCGCAGGCGGCTCGGTTGGCCGAGCATGTGCGTGCACACGAGCTCGACGTCGTCGACGTTGGTTGGACGCTGGCCGGCCGTGCGGTGTTCGAGCATCGGGCCGTCGTCATCGGCGACGACCGTGACGCGCTGCTGACCGGGCTGGACGAACTGGCCGGAGACGGTCTGGGTGCCTCGGTGATCCGCGGTACCGCTCAGCCGAACGGCAAGACGGTGTTCGTCTTCCCGGGTCAGGGCTCCCAATTGCTCGGCATGGGAAGGGAATTGCACGCCGCATACCCGGTGTTCGCCGAGGCGTTCGACACTGTGGTGGGCGAACTGGATCAGCACCTGTTGCGGCCCCTGCGTGACGTGATCTGGGGCAGGGACGAAAACCTGCTCAACAGCACCGAATTTGCGCAACCCGCTTTGTTCGCCGTCGAGGTCGCCCTGTTCCGGTTGCTCGAATCCTGGGGTGTGCGACCAGATTTCGTGATGGGCCACTCGGTCGGCGAGATTTCCGCCGCACACGTCGCCGGGGTGCTGTCGTTGAAGGACGCCACGGTGCTGGTCGCTGCCCGCGGCCGATTCATGCAGTCGCTGCCGGCCGGCGGGGCGATGATCGCCGTGCAGGCCACCGAAGAGGAAGTGCGGCCGCTGCTGACGGAGGAGGTCGGCATCGGCGCGATCAACGGTCCGAGCTCGGTGGTGATTTCCGGCCCGCAGGACGCCGTGACCGCCATCGCGGAACGCTTCCGCGCCGAGGGTCGCCGGATCCACCAACTGGCCGTCTCGCATGCGTTCCACTCGCCGCTGATGGACCCGATGATCGACGAGTTCGCCACGGTCGCCGGCGGTCTCGCGGTCAACCGACCGAACATCCCGATCATCTCGAACCTGACCGGTGAACTCGCGGGCGACGATTTCGCAACCGTCGCGTACTGGAAGCGGCATGTCCGCGAGGCCGTACGATTCGCCGACAGCGTGCGCTTCGCCCAGTCCGCCGGCGCCACCCGCTTCTTCGAAGTCGGACCCAACAGCGGTCTGGCCGGCGCCGTCGAGGAGTCGCTGCCCGACGCGGACGTCTTGACGGTGTCGGCGTTGCGCAAGGACCGCCCCGAGCCGGCCACCCTGACCAACGTACTGGCACAGGCCTTCGTCGCCGGCGCCGGCGTCGACTGGGCCCCCATAGTGGCCCCAGTCGGACGGGCGAGCTTCGTCGAGCTGCCGACGTATGCCTTTGAGCGGCGCCGGTTCTGGCTTTCCGGTGAAGCCGCGGCCACCGATGCCGCCGACCTCGGGCTGGAAGCCAGCGAGCACGCCTTGCTGGGTGCCGTGGTCGAATTGCCCGCCTCCGGGGGCGTCGTCCTGACCGGCCGCCTGACGCCCGGCGCCCAGGGCTGGCTCGCGGACCACGCCGTCGGCGGGGTGGCGATCTTCCCGGGAGCGGGTTTCGTCGAACTGGCCATTCGGGCCGGCGACGAGGTCGGCTGCGGCGTGGTGGACGAATTGACCTTGGCGGCGCCGCTGGTGCTGCCCACCGAAGCGTCGCGCGGATCGGTCGCCGTGCAGGTGGTCGTCGGCGGTCCCGATGAGTCCGGCGCCCGCGCGGTGTCGGTGTACTCGCGCGCCGAGGCCGGTGCCGGGTGGCTGTTGCACGCCGAGGGCTCGCTGAAGCCTGGCTCGACGCAGCCGTCCGCAGACCTGTCGACGTGGCCTCCGGTGGGCGCAGTACCGGTGGAGGTCGCCGACGGCTACGAGCGGTTGGCCGAGCGCGGCTACGGGTACGGCCCGGCGTTCCGGGGACTGAACGGGATCTGGCGTCGCGGTGACGAGGTGTTCGCCGAGGTGACGCTGCCCGCCGACGCCGGACTGTCGGTCGCCGGTTTCGGTGTTCACCCGGTGCTGCTGGACGCCGCGTTGCACGCGGTGATCCTGACCGCGGACCGCTCGGAGGTCCCGGAAGGTTCGGTGCTGGTTCCGTTCGCGTGGCAGGGCGTGTCGCTGCACGCCGCGGGGGCCTCCGCCGTGCGAGCCCGCATCGCGCCGGTCGGCCCGTCCTCGGTGTCCATCGAACTCACCGATGCACTGGGTCTGCCCGTCTTGTCGGTCGCTTCGATGCTGGCCCGCCCGGTGACCGACCAGCAGCTGCGCGCGGCGGTGTCCGGCTCGGGCCCCGACCGGCTGTTCGAGGTGATCTGGTCGGCGCAACCGCAACAGGCGGTTGAACCGACCTCGGTGCAACCTTGGGACGCAACCGAATTGGATATCACCGAAATCGGCGCGGCTAACGTGCTATTCGAATCCGCACCCGTGGCCGGCGACGTTGTCGCGGGCGTTTACACGGCCACGAGTTCGGTGTTGGAAGTCCTGCAGTTGTGGTTGTCCCATGATGGGACGGGCACCTTGGTGGTGACGACCCGCGGAGCCGTGGCGCTGCCGGGGGAGGACATCACCGATCTGGCGGGCGCCGCGGTGTGGGGTGTGGTGCGTTCGGCGCAGACCGAGAACCCGGGCCGCATCGTGCTCGTCGACACCGACGCGGACCTCGACGAGATGGCCGTCGGCGCGATCCTCGCGGTCGGCGAGCCCCAGGTGTTGTGGCGAGACGGGCATGTGTACACCGGACGGGTGCACGGCAGCCGAGCGGTCAACGCCCTGCTGGTGCCACCCGGCGACATGCCTTGGCGCATGGGCATGAGCAGCCCCGGCACCTTCGAAAATCTGCGGTTGGAGCCGATTCCCGACGCCGACGCGCCCCTGGCGCCCGGGCAGGTGCGGGTGGCCCTGTCCGCCATTGCCGCCAACTTCCGCGACGTGATGATCGCTCTGGGTCTGTACCCCGACCCCGATGCGGTCATGGGCGTTGAGGCGTCCGGTGTCGTGGTCGAAACGACCGGCGACGGTGGCCGATTCGCGATCGGTGACCGGGTGATGGGTCTGTTCCCCGAGGGCACGGGAACCGTCGCGGTCACCGATCACCGGTTGCTGGTCAAGGTGCCCGCGGGTTGGTCGCACACCGCCGCCGCGACCACATCGGTGGTGTTCGCCACCGCCTACTACGCCCTGACCGACCTGGCTGCGGTTCAGCCTGGCCAGCGGATCCTGGTGCACGCCGCCGCCGGCGGTGTCGGTATGGCGGCCGTCCAGTTGGCCCGGCATTGGGGTCTGGAGGTGTTCGCCACCGCCAGCAAGGGCAAGTGGGACACGTTGCGGTCCATGGGCTTTGACGACGACCACATCGCCGACTCGCGCAGTCTCGAGTTCGAGGACAAGTTCCGGGCCATCACCGGCGGGCGGGGCGTGGACGTGGTGCTCGACTCGCTGGCCGGCGACTTCGTGGACGCCTCGCTGCGGTTGGTCGCCCCGGGCGGGGTCTTCCTCGAGATGGGCAAGACCGATATCCGCGAACCTGAGGTGGTCGCCGCCGAGCACCCGGGCGTGCGGTACCGCGCCTTCGACCTGTTCGAGTCGGGACCCGACCGCATCGCGCAGATGCTGGCCGAACTCGCCGCGCTGTTCGCCGACGATGTGCTGCGGCCGTTGCCGGTCACCACGTTTGATGTACGCCGGGCACCCGCCGCCTTGCGGTACCTCAGCCAGGCCCGCCACGTCGGCAAGGTCGTCATGACCATGCCCGACGCTTGGGCCGCGGGTACGGTGCTGATCACCGGCGGGACCGGCATGGCCGGTTCGGCGTTGGCGCGCCACGTGGTGACGCGTCACGGGGTTCGAAACCTGGTGCTGGTCAGTCGGCGCGGGCCGGATGCGCCGGGCGCCGAGGAATTGACGGCCGAACTGACCGCGACCGGCGCCCAGGTCCAGATCGTTGCGTGTGATGCGGCCGATCGGGCGGCACTGGCCAAGGTGATCGCCGATATCCCGGTGCAACAACCTCTTTCGGCCGTCATCCACGCCGCCGGAACGCTGGACGACGCGGTCGTGACGTCGCTGACGCCGGAGCGGATGGAAGCGGTGCTGCGCGCCAAGGTGGACGCGGCGTGGAACCTGCACGAGCTGACCCGCGACCTGGATATCGCGGCGTTCGTCATGTTCTCCTCCATCGCCGGGTTGGCCGGGGCCGCGGGTCAGGCCAACTACGCTGCCGGCAACTCGTTCCTGGATGCGCTGGCCGCCTACCGGCGGTCGCAGGGGCTGCCGGCGATTTCGCTCGGCTGGGGTCTGTGGGATCAAGCCAGCGCCATGACCGGCGAGTTGGCTTCGGTCGACTTCAAGAGGCTCGCTCGGGACGGCATCGTCGCGATGTCCTCCGACGAGGCGCTGGAGTTGCTCGACACCGCAATGATTGTCGACGAACCGTTCCTGCTGCCCGCCCACATCGACCTTGCCGCCCTGCGGGTCAAGTTCGATTCGGGCACCCTGCCGCCGATGTTCGTCGACCTGATCAACGCGCCGACCCGCCGCCAGGTGGACGATTCGCTCGCCGCCGCAAAGTCGAAATCGGCGCTGCTGCAACGCCTGGATGGGCTACCCGAGGACGAGCAGCACGCCCTGCTACTGGATCTGGTGCGCTCGAACATCGCCACGGTGTTGGGCAGCAACAGCGCCGAGGCGATCGACCCCGACCGCGCCTTCCAGGAGTTGGGCTTCGACTCGCTGACCGCCGTCGAAATGCGCAACCGGCTGAAATCGGCTACCGGCCTGCCGCTTTCGCCAACGCTCATCTTCGACTACCCGAACTCCGCGGCGTTGGCCGGCTACATGCACCGCGAGTTGCTGGGTGCCGCAGCGGAACCCGCCCCGGTCGCCGCGCCCGGCGAAGCCGAACTGCAGCGGGTGGTGGCATCCATTCCGATCAAGCGGCTGCGGCAGGCGGGTGTGCTCGACGTGCTGCTTGCGCTGGCCAACGAGACCGACGTTCCCACCTCCTCGCACCAAGCGGCGACCGGCGAGAAGGACCTTGCGGAGATGGATCTCGAAGACCTGGTCAACGCGGCGTTCATGGACGACGACGAATGATGATGGACACGTGAGAATCGCGATCACGGGGGCCAGCGGCGTACTGGGCCGCGGGCTGGCTGCCAGGTTGCTCAGCCAGGGCCATGAGGTCGTCGGCCTCGCCCGCCACCGACCCGACAGTTGGTCCAGTTCGGCGACTTTCGTGGTGGGCGACATCCGGGATTCGGCCACGGTCGGTCGCGCGATCGCCGGTGCCGATGTCGTCGTGCACTGCGCGTGGGCCCGCACGGTCGGGTCGGAAGGCCGGATCGCTCACGCAGTGAACATCGATGGCACCCGCAACGTGTTGCGGGCGATGGCCGAGACGGGTGCCGGACGCATCGTCTTCACCGGTTCCGCGCACGTCTACGGAACCTCGGTCGAGGGTTCCCATCAGCACGAGGTCGAGCACATGCTGGCCGAATCCGGGCGCCAGTGGGTGGCCGTGCGCTCGGCGCTCATCGTCGGCCGCGGGGTTGACAACTGGGTACGCCGGTTGTTTGCCTCGCCGGCGTTTCCCCGGGCGCTTGCCGATCGTCCCATGCAAGTGGTTCACCCCGACGATGTCCTTCGGTTCTTGACGCGGGTGGTTCTGGATCCCGAATCGCGTGGCGGTTCCGTTGATCTCGCCGCCAGGGAGACGGTGACGTTTGGGCAAATCGCGGCTGCACTCGGTCGGCCGATGGTGGCGGTCGGCGCCAGAGCCCTGCCGTCGTTCGCCGAATTCGATTCGGTGACGGGTGCGCCGCTGATGGACGTTTCCCGGTTGCGTGACGAGTGGGGATTCGAACCGGCGTGGTCCGCGGAGGAATGCCTGGCCGACTTCGGGTTGGCGGTGCGGGGGAGGGTTTCGTTCGGCACACGAGTGGTGTCGCTGCCCTGGCGGCTGGCCAACATCCCGGACCTGCCCGCCGTCGATGCCCCGGCCGCGGACGGCGTGTTGCCTAAACTGGCTGGGCCACAAGGGGTTAACGGCGAATTCGATACGCCGATCGACCCACGCTTCCCGACGTTCCTGGCCACCAACCTGTCCGAAGCGCTGCCCGGCCCGTTTTCGCCGTCGTCGGCGTCGGTCACGGTGCGCGGCCTGCGGGCCGGCGGAGTGGCGATCGCCGAGCGACTACGGCCGGGCGGTGTGGTCCAGCGGGAAATGGCCATGCGCACGGTGGCCGTCTTCGCCCACCGGCTCTATGGAGCGATTACCTCGGCGCATTTCATGGCGGAGACGGTGCCGTTCGCCAAGCCCGCGATGATCGTGAGCAACAGCGGGTTCTTCGGCCCCAGCATGGCCTCGCTGCCGATCTTCGGTGACGAGAAGCCGCCGTCGGCGCAGTCCGGACGGCTCGCCAAGCAGTTGCGCACCCTGCGCAACATCGGCGTCTTCGGCGTCAATCTTGTTGGCCTGAGCGCGGGTTCGCGTCGGGATACCAGTGACTACCTCGACGATGTCGACCGGCTGGAGCGGCTCGCCGGCGATGTCGCAAAGCTCGACGACCGGCGGTTGCTCAGTCTGATCCTGCTGGCCCGCGACCACGTCGTACACGGATGGCTCTTGGCCTCCGGTTCTTTCATGTTGTGTGCTGCGTACAACGTGTTGTTGCGCGCTCTGGTTGGCCGAGACACCGCGCCGGCGGCCGGGCCTGAATTGGTCAGTGCGCGTTCGGTGGAAGCCGTGCAGCGCCTGGTTCAGGCCGCCAGGCGGGACCCGGCCGTGACACAGTTGCTGGCCGAACCGGGGGAGCGGCTGGACAAGCTTGCCGTGGATTCGCCGGAGTTCCATGCCGCGGTGCTTCGCGAACTGGCTTTGATGGGGCACCGTGGGCCCGCTGAGGTCGAGATGCTGTCGACCAGTTATGCCGACGATCCCGAGCTGCTGATCAGGATGGTGGCCAAGGCGTTGGATGCCCCGCCCACCCCGCCGCCACCGCCGCCGTCGATTCCCTTGCGGGCCAGGCCTGTTGCGGTGCTGGCCGCGCGTCAGCTTCGGGATCGGGAAGTCCGTCGCGACAAGATGGTTCGGGCGATCTGGGTGCTTCGTGGCCTGCTTCGTGAGTACGGTCGTCGCCTGACCGACGCCGGTGTTTTCGCCGCCCCCGAGGATGTGTTCTACCTCTTGGTCGACGAGCTCGATGCACTGCCGGACAACGTTTCCGAGCTGGTGGCGCGGCGCCGCGCCGAGCAGCACCGGTTGGCGGCGGTCATTCCGCCCACCGTGTTCAGCGGGAGTTGGGAGCCGGTTGCCATCGAGGCAACGGTTATGGCCGATGGGGACGTCCTGCGCGGCGTCGGGGTCTGCGGCGGAAAGGTCCGGGGTCGGGTCCGCATCGTGCGTCCGGAAACCATCGACGACCTTGAGCCCGGCGAGATCCTGGTCGCCGAGGTCACCGACGTGGGCTACACCGCCGCCTTCTGTTACGCCGCCGCCGTGGTGACCGAACTCGGCGGCCCGATGTCGCATGCCGCAGTGGTCGCCCGGGAGTTCGGGTTTCCCTGTGTGGTCGACGTGCAGGGCGCCACTCGGCGGCTGCAGCAGGGAGCCATGGTCGAGGTCGACGGCTCAACGGGGGAAATCCGGCTGCTGGATTCGCCGTAGCCGTTCTATCAGCGGTTCCCGACGCTTGGGTCCCGCGTTATCGACTGCGATTCCAACTGGCGGGCGCCTCGCTTGTACAGCAGCCAGCCGACTACAACCAACAGCACGCTGAAGATCAAGAAGCCGATGTCCCAGGACAAGGGCGCGCCGAGGTCATCCCGCACATGGTGAATCTGGAGGATCTGATGGTCGATCAGTCCCTCTATGACGTTGAAAATTCCCCAACCCATAACGAGAAGGCCGAAGTGAAATGACCAGTTCGGCGCAACGCGGCGCTCCCGCCATGACAGAACCGTCAACGTTGTTCCTGCCATAACGAGCAACCATGCGGCAACGTGGAACACGCCGTCGGCGACGGTGTTGGCCTGTAGTCCCGCCAGAGTATCGGTCGGATAGTCCTCGACATGGCTGACCATGTGATGCCACTGGAGAATTTCGTGCAGAACGATGCCGTCAATGAAGCCGCCGAGGCCAAGCCCGAGCAGTACACCTGGCAGGACCCGCGGCGTTTTCACCGCCGCGAAACGATCACTCGTGGTGGGGGCCGCCATAGCGCCTGACGTACCCGTTGATTGGTCGTTGAAACGCCAGTGGGCGCTGCGCGACATCTAAGGGCTGAGCGGTTGTCGGCCGCCATCCGCGTTGCCGCCGAACGTATGGAGGTGTGCCTGCCCGGCCGTTGGCTCAGCTGGCTCGTCAAAGCCACTGTCACCCGGGTCGCCAAATGCGCGCAGTTCGCGTCAGCGGGTGATGGCCGTGCGGCAGCGGCTGCAGATGCGACTGAGATGAAGTGTTTACGACGCCCCGCCGCTAGAACGGTGGGGGTTCGTCGTCGGGGTCCAGCGGTGGGCCTTGTACGAGTTCGCCGGTCATGCTGAAGATGCGGATCTTGGCGCGGGCTTGGCGGTTGCGTTTGCGTTCGGCCTTGATCCGTGTGGCGCGGTCTTGGGCGCGGGTGCGGCGCCGGCGGGGCATCATCGCGGCGCGCTGCCCGCAGTAGTCCTCGTGGCCCTTGACCTCGAGACGAGGCATGCCCCCCACCGGCCGGCACAGGCTGGGGAACAGCAACGCGCTGCCCGGGGTGGTGACGTGGGTGTCCCCGCTCGGGGACGTCAGGATCAGGGTGCCATCAGCCAACTGTTGTTCGGTCCAGCCCACAAATGTCTTCACCAAATGATGAAAAGTGCAGTAACACTTCATGTTCCCCGCATGCGTGGGCCCACCCTGGGCATAGGGGATGGTGTGATCGAGCTGGCAGTCCCAGGCCGACACCTCACACCCCGGCCACCGACACGTCAGATCCCGGCACTTGAGGAAATCCGCCAACCCCGCCGACGGCCGATAATGCGGTTCCGGCGCGGTGTCGCCGGGATGAGCCAACGGCACCACGGCCGCGGTGTGAGCCAACTCAGCCACCAGCTCAGGGGTGATCAGCCCGTCGGCGCGGACCTCGCAGGCCGGGGTGGTGCCGGCGCCGTTGAGGGTGGCTTGTTCGGCGATGACGTGGATGACCACCGGCGAGGCCGGCTTCTTCCCACCAGCGGTGCAATCGGCGCGTTGACAGTGACACACCAGCCGGTCCGCCCCGGCCGCCAGTGCCCCCAACGCATCAGCGCGGCGCTGCTCCCGGCTACGCGGATCATGCGCACACACGGTGCCCGCCAGCGCCGACAGCCGCTTGTCCAGGGCGTGGGCGTCGGGGGTCAGGAAGAACCCCTCGATGCGCGAGATGCCGTCCTGATCCCCGCCGATCCACACCTGCCGATCCGTGTGCTGCTGGTCGCGCCGGCGCAGCGCATCGCGGTCCTGGCCGGCCACGATCTTGTCCACCTGCGCGGCCAACCGACCCCGGGTCAGCGACGGCCAACGCCCCACGTTGGCGGCGATCAACTCATCGACGCGGGCCAGGATCTCCGGGTCCTCGATCGCATCAGTGTGATAGGCGATCGTGATAAAAGCACGGAAGTCGATGTCGCCGGCACCAAACACCTCCCCGGTCTTGGGCAGGCGCTCACGCATCACCCGCGCATAATGCAGCCGGCTCAAAGCCAGCCCCCGACTGATCCGCAGCCCCGCCCCCACCTCCGCGGCGACCGCGGCCATCGCATCGATGGCCCAGTCCTCATCACACCCACAGTCGGCGAACCGTTGGGCGAACAACTCCCCGATCGCCACCAACTGCGCGGCCGCGGCCTGATTCTCCACCCGCGCCGCCGCCCGCACCCGATCCAGCCACTTCGTGGTCTCCGCGGTCGTGGACAGCAACGCCTCCCGCCGCACCAAACTCTCATCCAGCCACGCCAACGCCTCTTGCGGCACCACCCGCTCGGTCAACCGAGCCTTCGACGGCGCGGGCTGCGGATCGTCGAACATCGACAACTGGGAGTCAAACATACTTTCGATTCTAGCCAGCGGGACTGACATTGATCCTGTTAACCGAGTTCGGGTGAGGATGGTCTTGCTCGTTCGCTGCCGGTGATGACACGCGCACTGACTGACGTCCTGCTGGGCTGTCTTCCAATTGATTTGTCTCACCGGCGACGTGCGGGCAAGTACCACAGCAGCCCTGGCAGGGCGGACATGACTTAATCAGGAGCCTGTCCGCTGCCTCATCAATGTCTTGTCTGCCCGCCCTACCGGGTTGTCACCCACCGCAGGTTCATATGCAGGAGAGGACTCTCAATGAAGATGTCAAGCCGCCGACTGTGTGATTGGGGGTGAGTCGGGTTGCCAGGTGCGGTTGTCACGGATGAGCGCGTAGAGGACGTTGGTGCGGCGTCGCGCCAGGCAGATGGTGGCCGCGATCGGTCGTTTTCCTTCGTTCCGTTTGCGCTGGTAATAGGCCTTGGAAAGCGGGTCGCAGCGGATGGCGGTGAGCGCGGACATGTACATGACCCGGCGCAGTCGTCGGCTGTAGCGCTTCGGAGTGTGCAGGCGTCCAGTGCGTTTCCCCGAGTCGCGAGAGACCGGGGCCAGCCCGGCCCACGCCGCGAGTTGGTCAGCCGACTCGATCAGGGCGGGGTCACCAACAGCGGCCAGGAATTCGGCGCCGAGCCGAAATCCCATGCCGGGCATGCTGGTGATTACTTCAGCAAGTGGATGGCGGCGAAATCGGCCCTCGATGTCGGCGTCGGTGGTCTTGATGCGTTCATCGAGGGAGATCACCTCCTGGGCCAGTTGTGCGACCAGCCCAGCGGCGACTTCTTCGCCCGGCAGGCGCACCGTCTGGGTCTTCGCCGCAGCCACGGCCGCCGCTGCGATTGCAGCGGCGTTACGCACCCCCGGGCATCGGCCAGCACCCGCGTCAGCCGCGAAAGGCCGCTCTGCCGAATGGCTTTCGGACGCTGGTAGCGCGCCAGCAGCACCACCCAACCACGATCCTGGGTCAGCTGAGCTGCTCGCTCCAGGGCCGGGCAGACCGCTACCAGCTGTTGACGCAGCCGGTTGATGGTGCGGGTGCGATCAGCCACCAGATCAGTCCGATGGGCGGTCAGCATCCGCAGTTCGGTGATCACGTCATCGCCGGGGTGCAGCACCGGCAGATCGGCACCGCGCATCCGGGATTGATCGGCGATCACCCGCGCGTCCTGGCGTCGGTCTTGGCCTCCCCGCCGCGGTAGGTCGCCGAGGCCTGCCACACCTGGCGGCCCGCCAGATAGCGCACCGACTTGCGGCATCGGCGAGCACCGTCAACAACAGGGTGGCGTAGACGGTGGTCAGATCCACTGTCCAAGACACCTGCCCACCGAGCTTGTCCACATCGGAAACAAGTCCACGAATCTGTTGCTCGTCGTTGACGAACTTTCGGGAAAGCACCACCGCACCGTGGTCATCGACCACGCACACCCAGTGATGCTCCTTGCCGACGTCCACACCAGCCCACAACTGGACCGCAGTCATCTCGCCTCTATTCGCTTGTCTGCCAACATGTTCCCCACGGACCACCCGCCAGCATTTCCTTAAACAAGCGATCACATCGCAGATCTCAATCAGCGGCCAGAGAAGTCCAAGCGGGTCGGGCGGCCAGTCCTCTCAAGCCGCACCATCAAGCCGGCAACACACCAACAACCTCACCCGACCCGCCCGGGTCACAGCACAACGTAACAACACGAAGTAACTGCACCTACGAACTTAAGGACACCACCATCGTGACATCTGACCGCCGCATCGTCATCGGCGCCGACACTCATCTCGACACCATCCACCTGGCCGCGATCACCGATACCGGTCAACTGCTCAGCGATGCCGAGTTCCGCACCAACCCAACGGGCTACTGGGCGGCGATCTGCTGGGCCCGTAGCGGGCGAGGTCGTCAGTGCCGGCGTGGAAGGCACCAGCAGCTACGGCGCAGGGTTCACACAAGCATTGCAGGCCAACAATATCCACGTCGTCGAAGTCAACCGCCCCGATCGGTCTGCGCGGAGGCGACAGGGTAAATCCGACCCCCTAGACGCCCACAGCGCCGCCCGGGCGGTGCTGGCCGGCCATGGACTGGCTGTGCCAAAAGACCCCCACACCGGGGCACTCAAAGCACTGCTGGTTGCCCGCCGCGGCGCGATCAAAGCCCGCACCGCGGCCATTCAGCAGATCAAAGACCTCCTCGTCACCGCTCCTGCCGAGTTGCGCGAGCGCTACCGCCGCTACCGGACCACCCTGCGACTGGTCGAAGCGTTGGCACGCTGCCACCCCACCGCGCACGAGGATCCGACCACGGTGTCGGTACTGACCGCCTGCAAAACGCTGGCCCAGCGCATTGAGTTCCTCGAACGCCAAGACCGCGACCTGACCGCCGAACTCGATTCCCTGACCTCGAAACTCAATCCGGCCCTGAGGGCGGCCTACGGAGTCGGACCTGACACCGCCGCCCAGCTGCTCATTACCGCCGGCACCAACGCTCATCGACTCCGGTCTGAAGCCGCGTTCGCGATGCTCGCCGGCGCCGCGCCGATTCCGGCATCCTCAGGAAAGACCACCCGCCACCGGCTTTCCCGCGGCGGAGACCGCGCCGCCAACAACGCACTGCACCGCATCGCCCTGCTCCGCTGGTCCCACGACCCCCGCACCCGCGACTACACCGCCTGCCAACTCGCCGCTGGCCGCTCCAAAAAAGACATCCTGCGCTTGCTCAAACGCGCCATCGCGCGTGAGATGTTTCGACACCTCACCGCGCCTTGCCCGATCGATGACTACAGCGACCTACGTCCCGCCCGGCAAGCCAAAAACATCACCCTCAGCGCCGTCGCCAACCACTTCGGCGTCTGGCCCAACGACATCTCCCGACTCGAACGCGGACTCAAACGCGACGACACCCTCGCCGCCGACTACCGCCGCTGGCTAAACCTGGATCCACTGACGAATGAGCTGTCTGTCGGGGTGTCGGTATAAGGAAGTGCCCTCTGAGCTGGGATGATTGGTGTTCTTCAGGCAACAATCGGTCCAGTTCGAGAAAGGCACTTCCAGTGCGAGTGTCCCACACCTTCACCCCGCAGTCCGCCGTATTCGATGAGGACAATCTCGTGTCGTGCGCGGGCCTGGTGCCGGTGATGGTCTTGGCTGAGCAGGCTGGCCTGTCGGAGTTGTTGGCCAACAAGATTCACATCACGGCACCTCGGATCAAGTCCGGGTCGGCCAACCCCGCCCCGAAACTGGCCACCCTGATCGCGAGCATGTGCGCGGGCGCGGACTACATCGACGATGTCGACCTGGTCCGCGCCGGCGGGATGAAGACCCTTTTTCACCGGGTGTATGCGCCCTCAACGGTGGGAACTCTGTTGCGGGAGTTCACCTTCGGCCATGCCCGCCAGTTGGATTCGGTGCTGGCCGAGCATCTGGCCGGTCTATGCAAACGGACCGATCTGCTGCCCGGCGCGCAGGTGCGTGCCTTCATCGATATCGATTCGTTGGTGCGCCCAGTCTATGGACACGCCAAGCAGGGCGCCTCTTACGGGCACACCAAGATCGCCGGCAAGCAGGTCCTGCGCAAAGGCCTCGCCTCTGGTCACCACCGTCAGTACCGACACCGCGCCCCAGTGGTGACCGGGATCCGGCTCCGCCGGCAAAGCCAACTCCGGCAAAGGTGCGGCCCGTATGGTCGCCCAGGCGATCACCACTGCCCGCGCAGCCGGGGTGAGCGGGCTGATCACCGTGCGCGGTGACGGTGCCTACGGCAACCGTGCGGTGATCCGGACCTGCCGCCGCTACGGTGCGGTGTTCTCGCTGGTGCTGACCCGCAACACCGCAGTGCAACGCGCCATCGACGCGATTCCCGAGGGCGCGTGGACCCCGGTGAAATACCCCGGCGCCGTACTCGATCCCGATACCGGAGCATGGATCTCTGACGCCGAAGTCGCCGAGACCACCTACACCATGGCCGAATCCGATACCGAGGCGATCACCGCCCGCCTGATCGTGCGCCGTGTCAAAGACGCCACCCAACCCGACGGACTGTTCCCGATCTGGCGGTATCACCCGTTCTTCACCAACTCCACCGAGCCCGCCACCGACGCTGACATCACTCACCGCCGCCACGCCATCATCGAAACCACCTTCGCAGATCTCATCGACGGACCCTGGCTCACATACCTTCTGGACGCTTCGGCGCCAATTGCGCATGGGCGATCTGCGCGGCCATCGCACATAACCTGTTGCGTGCGGCCGCGACCCTGGCCGGCACCCGCCACCGCAACACCCGCGGCACCACCCTGCGCCGACACCTGGTCAACATCCCCGCACGCCTGGCCCGACCCCAGCGCAAACCGATCCTGCACCTACCCACCCACTGGCCCTGGGAACCCGCCTGGATCACCCTGTGGCACAACATCATCGGCCACCCACAACGAACCTGAACATCATCACACGACCCGACAACCAGGACCCCACAGGAAAAGCTGGGCAGACCAGCAGCTACCCCGCGTCCACCGTCACCAGAATCAAGATCAAAGGCTCAACCAATCACCACGACGGCCCATCGGTGGTTTGAGGCTAAAGATCCAGCTCATTGACGCCGCTTGACCCGTAACACAGATAGGAGCATCAAGATGATGACGCGCTACACATCCGACTCACGCTGTGCGCGTTTGTAGTCCAGTGACTTGTACTGCGCAGGTATGACGGTGCCTGAGCTCGTCCATGCGTCTCCCCCAACGTGGCAACGGTTTCGGCGATGGATCGCAAATGCCCAGACGGAGGAGGGTATCCAGGCGGAGTTCGACCAGCTTGTCTGCGAATCGGGACACGCATTCTTCGAGATAGCTTTGCCGTATCTGGACCGCAACAAGGCGACGGCCGTCAACTTCGCCGCTGTCACGACGCGGGTTCTTGTAATCCGGGGCGAATGCGACCTTTTCGTCGCACCACACGTCGCAGCCGATACCGCGGCTCGCTATCAACGAGGGACCTACGTGGAGGTGCCACGTGCTGACCACCTCGTGCTCTCTCGGCGCGGCGTTACCCGTGGCCATGGGCCACATTGACGACTGGCCGCAAGGAATCACGTCCTCGCCACCGAATAGCTGCCCGGCCGATCGACCGAGCGCGACGCCGCGCACCACGAGCTTGCAGAGCGCATGGGTTTGTTGGTCACACAACACTTTTCGTCGCGCGTGTGGAACCCAAAGAATCACGCCACCCGTCAGCCCCTCCTGTGAAACGAGCCGTCACGCGCATGGCGACGAGACATGCCTAGCCATGCATGAGAAATTCAAAGGAGGTGTACACGAAATCGACATGAGTTTTAGAACGAAATTCAGAGCAGTGGGTGGCATCATTTTGCCCCGCGCTACTCACGATCTCCAAATGCTAGTAGCAACGAATTCGTCCGCGAGAGCAACTTAGTGACCAGCCGCAGTTCCTGCGTCTAGCTGCACAACTCGCGAGCCGAGGGCACCCACCGACGACATGGACAGGGCACACGCGACCATTTTCTATAACGTCGGGCTTGAATGGCATACGCCGCAACAACAATGGTTGCTTCTTACCACTGACAGGTGCGGCCCACACCCAAGTCAGCACCCAGCGGCGCGCCAATCTATGAGTGCTGCAAAAGTGCTCCCAGAGCGCGCGGTGACGTGGTTATTAGCAGAATTGCCAATATCGGCAGCTCCTTGGAAGGGGAGGAACCGCAATGTCGTTCGTCTTCGTATCCACAGCTGAATTGCTCAGTGCGGCAACGGAGTTAGCCGGGATTAGATCGAGCGTCAGTGTGGCTAACCCGGATTTTTCGTGAAACGTTGTGAGTTTCGGGGTGTAGATATGCGAAAGTGCCTGTCCTGCAAGGAATAATTGGACTTCTCTACGGGTTCAGTCGTTCCAGCGGGAAGGCACCTCGCAGGTGAAGAATATCGCGGTCGGGTCGCGGGTGAAAGTTTCCGCCGACGGTTATGGTGTCGTGTCGCATGCCGGGATGGCCATGGTGCGTGAGCTCGCGGACCGCAGCGGGTTATCGGCGCAGGTCACCGCCGCGTTGGCAGATACCTACCGGGGCCCGTGGGTGTATGCGCCCGGGGAGGTGTTCGCTGATCTGGCTGCCGCGGTCGCCGATGGGGCGGACTGCATCGACGCGGTCGGACAACTGTGCGGCGACCGTGAGCATGTCCTGGGTGCCAAAGCCTCCACGACCACGATGTGGCGGCTAATCGATGAGCGCATCGATGCTTCGCACCTACCGCGGGTGCGTGCCGCCCGGGCTGCGGCCCGCGCAGCGGCCTGGGCCGCCGGCGCCGCCGCACCGGGTGGCTGGTTGCACATCGACATCGACGCCACCCTGGTCCTCGATCATTCCGATAACAAGGAGAAGGCAGGGGCGACCTGGAAAAAGACCTACGGTCACCACCCGCTGCTGGCCTTCGTGGACCGCCCGAGATCGCCGGCGGGGAAGCGCTGGCCGCCTACTGCGCCCCGGTGGCGCGGGCTCCAACACCGCAGCTGACCACGTCAGTGTCCTAGCGCAGGCACTGGCCGGCCTGCCGGCGCGATGGCGGCCGGACCCCGATCATCGCGACGACCCCGACAAGCCGGCGGTGCTGGTGCGCTGCGACACCGCCGGGGCCACCCACGACTTCGCCGACGCCTGCCGCGCCGCGGCGTGGGGTTCTCCTTCGGCTACCCGTGGATTGGCGGGTGCAGGACGCTGTGGACACTCTCAACATCGGGCAGTGCTGGTATCCGGCGATCGACACCGACGGTGGTATCCGCGAGGGCGCCTGGGTCGCCGAGGCCACCAACCTGGTCAACCTGTCATCGTGGCGGCGGGGACCCGGCTGATCCTGCGCAAGGAAAGGGCCCATCCGGGTGCGCAGTTGCGGTTCACCGACGCCGACGGGATGCGGGTCACCGCGTTCATCACCGACACACCGCCCGGTGGTCGCCGCCAGGTGGCAGGTCTGGAACTACGCCACCGCCAACACGCCCGCGTCGAAGACCGCATCCGCGAACTCAAAGCCACCGGCCTGCGCAACCTGCCGTGTCAGGCATTCGACGCCAACGCCGCCTGGCTGGAAATCGTCTTGGCCGCAGCCGATCTGGTCACCTGGTGCCAGCTCATCGGATTCACCGGCCACCCCGGCCTGACCCGTGCCGAGATCGCTACCTTCCGCTACCGAGTCCTGCACGTCGCAGCCCGCATCACCCGCGGCGCCCGCCGAACCCGACTACGCATCGACGCCACCTGGCGATGGGCCGCAGCCATCGCCACCGCATGGCAACACATCCGCACCGCCTTCGGTTGACCGACAACCCAGCTGACCAACCGAGCACGAAAGACCACCGGCCCTGGGAAAGCCCGCCAACCCGGCGACACGGGACAACCCCAACACGCCCTAAACCACACAAACCCCAGACACCACGCACCCCATCGCCAAGTCCGACCGAAATCACCCTCGACGAAAAATCGAGGCTAATGCGGCGGCGGCGGTGCCGACCACGGCGTTGGCTGCCGCTGGTGCCGACGAGGTATCGGCGGTTGTTGCGGCGGCGTTTTCCGGTTACGCGCAGAGCTATCAGCAACTCGGCGCCCAGGCGGCGCAGTACCACGAACGGTTCGTCCAGGCTTTGCAAGCGGCCAGCGGTGGTTACCTTCAGGCGGAAGCTGCGAACGTCGAACAAGTTCTGTTGGGGTTGATTAACGCCCCCACGCAGACGTTGTTGGGGCGGCCGCTGATTGGCGATGGTGCCAATGGCACTGCGGCCAATCCCAATGGCGGTGCTGGCGGTTTGCTTTGGGGTAACGGCGGTCACGGCTTTTCCCAAACCGCGGTGGGCGCCGTTGGTGGCAACGGTGGTGCGGCGGGTTGTTCGGTAATGGCGGCAACGGCGGTGCGGGTGGGCCTGGTGCCAACGGCGGCAATGGTGGAGCCGGCGGATGGTTACGGGGTAACGGAGGTGCCGGTGGGGCGGGTGGAGTCGGTACCGCTGGCGCGGCCCTCCCGGCCTTCCCCACCGGTGGCAACGGCGGTAACGGTGGTCACGGCGGGGCGGCCGGACTGTTCGGCAACGGCGGCGCCGGCGGTGCCGGTGGCATGGGCGGGGCAGGATTCAATCAGCCCGACGGCACCGTCGCAGGCGACGGCGGCAAAGGCGGCGTGGGTGGCGTGGGCGGCAACGGCGGGGCTGGCGGCTGGATCAGCGGGCAAGGGGGCGATGGCGGAGCCGGTGGTCACGGCGGAGCGGCCGGCAAAGGTGGCGGCAACACGGGATTCAGCGGCACCGGCGCCAAAGGTGGTACCGGAGGTGATGGTGGGGCCGGCGGCAATGGTGGAGAGGCTCGCGGGTTGTTCGGTAGCGGCGGCAATGCCGGCCGGGGCGGCGATGGTGGCGCCGGAGGAGCTGGTGGTTTTGGGCCGTCAAACGGTAACGGGGAGGGTGGCACTGGCGGCGCCGCTGGCGATGGTGGTGCCGCTGGCGCTGGTGGTACCGGCGGCAATGGTGGCTGGGTATCGGGTAACGGTGGCGCGGGTGGCGCTGGCGGTGACGGCGGCCTCGGTGGTGGCGGCGGCAAGGGTGGCGCCGGCAACTTTGCGGGTGGGTCGGGAGGCACTGCAGGGTCCGGCGGCAACGCTGGCGATGGCGGTGGCGGCGGTCGGAGCGGCTGGCTGATCGGCACCGGCGGCGTCGGTGGTGCGGGCGGCGCCGGGGGCGCCGGGGGGACTGGCGGTAATGGCAACAGCGGCGGTGCAATCTCGCAATGGGGCTCCGGCGGGACGGGCGGTAACGCCGGCGCCGGAGGCTCCGGCGGGCACGGTGGGGCTGCCGGACAACTGTTCGGCGACGGTGGAGCCGGCGGCAAAGGCGGGGCCAGCGGAGACGGCGGTAAAGGTGGCAACGGCCCGATCAACGTCAATCAGCCCCAACTGTCGGGTTGGGGTGGGGCCGGTGGGGATGGCAATGTCGGGGGAACCGGTGGCAACGGCGGCGCCGCTGCGGGCGGTTTCGGCATTGGCGGTCGCGGCGGCGACGGCGGAAGCGGTGGCGCGGGCGGTCTACGCGGAGATGGGCTCCCCGTGAACAGTGACGGCGAGGGAGGTGATGGCGGAGCCGGCGGCAATGGCGGCGACGCGCAACTGGTCGGCTCTGGCGGAACCGCCGGGGTTGCCGGCACCGGCGGTACCGGGTCGCCATCCGGCCAACCGGGGGATGACGGAACCCCCGGGAAGGGCGGAACGCTGTTCGGTCCGCCTGGCGTCGTTGGGTAACCGCTTCGTCTGAAACGATCGGCCACTTAACGCAACCGGGTGCCCGCTGCCCCGGGCGTGCCCAGTTGCGGCCGTATCCGCAATAGGCGCCGGAACTGTTGAATTGGGCGATGCGATGTCTTGGATGACGACACGACGCTCGCCAAGCCCGCGGGATGAGGGAAATCGATAAGGTCATGCGCAGGACTGCGAGTTGTATTGCGGCAGAGTAGAATTTAATCGCTGTAGACGAAATCGACATGTTCAAGATCGGAAGGACAAAGCTTCGGCTCCTACCATTTTGACCGGCCGTAAATAGAGTGTTTGGTCGCTAGATGACCACGGTTAGATCCGTGGCAGCCGTCGGGTAGCCTTAGCTTGTTACTAAGTGCAACTACGCAATTCACCTCCTGGCGGTCGCTGCTGGCGATGAGAACGACGAGTCTGACGACCACTTCTACGCACGTCGAGTGATTGAGTGACGCAACGACAATGGTTGCATCAAGCGTCAATACAGGCGGATCACAACCGATTTAGCAGAATGCCGCCCCGTCGGCCTATGAGTGCGCTACTCGAGTAGCTTCCGAAAAACGTGACGCGCGTTATTATGCAAAATGCCAATGTCCGTGCCTTCAGAGGGGAGAAACCGCAATGTCGTTCGTGCTCGTGTCTCCAGCTGAACTACTCAGCGCGGCAACAGAATTGGCCGGCATAAGATCGAGCGTCAGTGTGGCCAACGCGGCCGCGGCGGTGCCGACCACGGCGTTGGCCGCTGCCGGTGCGGACGAGGTATCGGCTGCCGTTGCGGCGGTGTTTTCCGGTTACGCGCAGAGCTATCAGCAACTGGGCGCCCAGGCGGCGCAGTACCACGAACGATTTGTCCAGGCGCTACAGGCGGCAAGCGGTGCGTACGTCCAGGCCGAGGCGACAAACGCCGAACAAGTTCTGTTGGGGTTGATTAACGCCCCCACGCAGACGTTGTTGGGGCGCCCGCTGATTGGCGATGGTGCCAATGGGACCGCGGCCAATCCGAATGGCGGTGCGGGCGGGCTGCTTTGGGGTAACGGCGGTCACGGCTACTCCCAAACCGCCGCGGGAGCCGTTGGTGGCAACGGTGGTGCGGCGGGGTTGTTCGGTAACGGCGGCAACGGCGGTGCGGGCGGGCCTGGTGCCAACGGCGGCAATGGTGGAGCCGGCGGATGGCTATGGGGTAACGGGGGTGCCGGTGGGGCGGGCGGAGCCGGTACCGCTGGCGCGGCCCTCCCGGCCTTCCCCACCGGTGGCAACGGCGGTAACGGTGGTCACGGCGGGGCCGCGGGACTGTTCGGCAACGGCGGCGCCGGCGGTGCCGGTGGCACGGGCGGGGCAGGATTCAATCAGCCCGACGGCACCGTCGTCGGCGATGGCGGCACCGGCGGCGTGGGCGGCATAGGTGGCAACGGCGGGGCTGGCGGCTGGATCAGCGGGGATGGGGGCCAGGGCGGAGCCGGCGGTTATGGCGGAGCAGCCGGCAAGGGTGGCGGCAACACCGGATTCAACGCCGCCGGCGGCGCCGGCGGTACCGGGGGTGACGGTGGGGCCGGTGGTCACGGCGGCGAGGCGCGCGGGCTGTTCGGCAACGGCGGCAACGCCGGCCGCGGCGGCGACGGTGGTACCGGGGGTGCCGGTGGTGCTGGGGCGCCGGCGGTGGCGGATGACAGCATCGCCGGCAGCGGCGGTGCCGGTGGTGACGGCGGTGCTGCCGGCGCAGGTGGTACTGGCGGAAATGGTGGCTGGATATCCGGTACCGGTGGCGCGGGTGGCGCCGGCGGTGACGGTGGCGCCGGTGCAGCCGGCGGCGCGGGTGGCTTCGGTCCCGCGGCGGGCGGGCAGGGGGGTAAGGGAGGGGCCGCCGGTGATGGCGGTGCCGCCGGCGCTGGCGGCGGCGGCGGCAGGAGCGGCTGGCTGACCGGCAACGGCGGTGCCGGTGGTGCCGGCGGAGTCGGGGGCTCCGGGGGGGTCGGTGGTAATGGCGGTAGCTCTGGCGGAGACACCGTGAAAACGGGGGAGGGAGGCGCGGGCGGTCATGCCGGCGCCGGAGGTTCCGGCGGGCACGGTGGCGCTGCCGGACAGCTGTTCGGCGACGGTGGAGCCGGCGGCAGCGGCGGCGCCAGCGGAAACGGCGGCAAGGGCGGCAACGGTTTTCTCAATGTCGACAGCCCTATGGCCACTTGGAGTAACGGTGGGGCCGGTGGGAACGGGAACGTCGGTGGCGCCGGTGGGAACGGCGGCGCGGGCGGCGGTGTCTACGGCGCTGGTGGCCGCGGCGGCGATGGCGGAAGCGGCGGAAACGGCGCGGCGCGCGGGAGCGGCATGAACGACAACCCGTTCGGCTTAGGAGGTAATGGCGGAGCCGGCGGCAACGGCGGCAACGCCCAACTGGTCGGCCCCGGCGGTGCCGCCGGAGTCGGCGGCCCTGGCGGCCTTAGCGGCATCCCACCCACTGGTAATGGCAAAGCTGGGCCCAACGGAACTTCGGGCAAGGGCGGCACGCTGTTCGGTTAAGCGGGGCGGGGTCGGGAAACCGCACGCCGGTCGCCGCCCTCAACACCTGCTACAACACCTTTTACAAAGGCCAACCGCTCGATTCGGTGTCATAGCGGAACGGTGGCGCCGGGGGCAACGGCTGTGCCGGACGCGTGGATATCGCGTCCAAAACCAAAGCGAGATAACGTCGCCAGCTGTCGCTGCCCGGTTCCATCGTCCATAACACGCTGTGCAGCATCGCGATCAAACGCGGCAGATCGTCGGCAACCAAGTCGTTGCGAATGAGGCCGGCCTCTTGACCGCGGCGTGCAAGCTCGGCGAGCGCGTCATCAAGCTCGGCCGAGATGTCCATGGTCAGTGAGCCGGCCTGGTGGGCCGCGGTCAGTAAGTGGTGTTCCTGCGACGCAAGCGATATCGCCGCTTCGAGCAGTCGGGCGATCCCGTCCACTGGGTCGTCGGCTCGACGGGCATCCTCGATCGTCGGGGTGAGACCCTCGGCGATGCTTTCCAGTGTGGCCCTGACCAGATCGGCCTTGGCCGGAAATCTGCGGTACAGGGTGCGTTCGCCGACGCCAGCGCGGCGGGCGATGGCCTCGATCGGTGCGTCGGCACCCAGTTCGCGGTAGACGTCGCGCGCGGCGCGCACGATGCGGTCGACGTTACGGGCCGCATCGGCTCGCAATGGTCGATCCTCAACCGCGGTCATCGTCGTCCCTAGTTGATCGTTTGACTGCCCGTTGACTGCCAATTGGCCGAAGTCTACGCTCAGCGTAACTGACAGATAACTGACATTTAACGGAAACGGTGCTGATGTCAACAACTTCCGATTTCCGCTCGGACACCGATCTCCCGGTCGTCCCCGTCCCGCGTCCCGCACACTGCCCGTTGCAGCCGCCGCCCGAATTCGCCGCCTGGCGTGCGGAATCCGGTCTGCAGCGCGTCATGTACCACGGTAAGCCCGCGTGGATGGTGAGCCGTTACCACGACATCAGGGCGGCGTTGGTCGATCCGCGACTGTCCGCGGATACCATCCCCGCCGTCGTCAAGCCGCCCGGCTCGGGCGACAAACCGCCGCCGGTCATGTTCGCCCGCGCCGACGACCCCGAGCACCACCGGTTGCGGCGAATGTTGACCACCAACTTCACCTTTCGACGAACCGAAGCCATGCGCCCGCAGATCCAGGAGATGGTCGACCACTACCTGGACGAGATGATCAGCAACGGGCCGCCGGCCGACCTGGTTCGTGAATTCGCCTTGCCCGTACCGTCGATGGTCATCGCGCTGTTGCTCGGCGTGCCGCCGGAAGACCTCGGACTCTTCCAGCACCACACCACGGTCGGTCTCGACTCCAAGTCCACCGACGAGGAGAGGGGAGCGTCGTTCGGGGTCATGTTCGCCTACATCCACGAACTGATCGAACGTAAAGTGCGCGAGCCGGGTGACGACATGATCAGTCGGCTGGCCACCGACTACATCGCGACCGGTCAGCTCGACAACGAGACGGCGGCGATGAGCAGCGTGATCATGATGCAGGCGGGCCATGAAACCACGGCCAACATGATTGCTCTGGGAACTGTTGCGCTACTAGAGAATCCCGACGTGTACGCGCGGTTGGGCCAAACCGACGACAACATGGTGGTCGCCAACATCGTCGAAGAACTGATGCGCTATCTGAGCATCGTGCACAGCCAGGTGGATCGGATCGCGACCGAGGACTTCGTGCTCGGCGGACAGTTGATCAAAGCCGGGGACGCCGTCGTGATGAACCTGCCCGCCGGAAACTGGGACACCGAATTCACCGACAGTCCCGAAACACTGAATCCAGATCGAAACACCCGCGGTCACTTGGGCTTCGGCTACGGAGTCCACCAGTGCATCGGCGCCAATCTAGCCCGCGTCGAGATGCAGGTCGCCTTCGCCACGCTGGCCCGACAACTGCCCGGGCTCCAGTTGGCCGTGTCGCCGGATGAGCTGCGTTTCAAGGAATCCGACATCTACGGCATGAAAGAGCTCCCGGTCAGCTGGTAAACGACGTCCGGGAAAGGGCTTCAGTGACCAACGAACTGCGGTTCGACGGGCAAGTCGCCGTCATCACCGGCGCCGGCGGCGGGTTGGGCAGGGAGTACGCGCTGCTGCTTGCGTCGCGCGGCGCCCGGGTCGTGGTCAACGACGTCGGCGGATCCGTTACCGGCGAAGGCGCCAACAGCGAGACGGCCAACCCCGCCTACGACACTGCAAATGAAATCCAACACCACGGTGGTGAAGCCATCGCCGACACCCACAGTGTGGCCAGTCCCGAAGGCGGCCAAGCGATCATCGAAGCCGCGCTTACCGCCTGGGGGCGAATCGACATCCTGATCAACAACGCCGGAATCGTCGGCGACGCCCCGTTCGAAGACATGACGGCCGAGCGGTTCGAACCGCTACTGGATGTACACCTGAGAGGCGCCTTCCATGTCACCAGGCCGGCGTGGCGGGTGATGCGCGGGCAGCGCTACGGTCGGATCCTCAACACCTGTTCGGCCGCGGGAATTCTGGGTGCCGTCAACATGAGCAACTACGGCGCCGCCAAGACCGGGCTGATCGGTCTTACCCGCGTGCTCGCCGCCGAAGGCGCCGACCACAACATCAAGGTCAATGCCATCGCCCCAATCGCCTACACGCGAATGCTGGCACGATCCCTGGAAAGCGCCGCCCCACCGGACGACCCGGCGGCGCGGGCAATACTGGATGACCTTGCCAATCAATACCTTCGGAAGCTGGACCCCGCACTGGTGGCCCCGGTGGCTGCCTTCCTGACGCACCCGGACTGCCCGGTCTCCGGCGAGGTCTACACGGTGGGCGCGGGGCATGTCTCACGTTTCTTCATCGGCCGGACCCGGGGTTTCCACCGTCCGGCGCTGTCGGTCGAGGATGTGCGCGACCACCTCGACGAGATCCGCGACGAAACGGGCTACACCGTTCCGGGAGGTCCGGCCGACGAGATGAGCGAGCTCTTCGCGACGATCATGAACAACTGAACGCCGTGCCGACACCATCGGGCGGGGGAACCGAGCGCAGGCAACCGAACGGTTCGATCCCGGCGGGAACCAGCCGAGCCGCCGACTGATGGGCATAGTTCACGCACACCGCACCGGTTTGGTCGGCGCGGCAGCGGAAATCGCCGAACTGCAACGAGTCCCCGCCGGCCAACTCGGGGCCGTTGCCGTTGACGAACGGGCCGGGGTCGCCGCGCGCCGACCCGACCTGCAAGTTGGTGCCGTCGAAGTCGACCCAACCGCCCTTCCACTCTCCGTAGGCCGTCGGCGGGGCAGGAGGCGGATTGGTCAGCTTGACCAGGCAGGACAACGCGCCACCGGTGTGTTTCGAGTCGGTCATGCAGACCACCGAACCTCCCGCGGCGGAAAACGCGACGTCGTTGCCGAGCGCAGTGGTGGCGCCGTCGCGCGTCGCGCTGTGGTACCGGGCCGGATCAGCCGGATGACCTGCCTCGATCCAAGCGATCACCGCCGAGATCGGTGCCCCGGCGGACGGTGCGGGTGCGGCCGCCGGCGGATTGCTGACCGACGGAATCTTGGTGATGGTCGAACTAGGTGCGGAGCTGGTCTGGGAACCCGCCGGGTGATCGCCGCCGGTCTGCGAGCACCCGGCTATCAGCAACGACACAGCCAGCAGCACGGCTTTTCGCATTTCCTCAGGCTAGCCGCCACGCGCCGGAATTCGGGCGCTCAGCGCGCACTACGTCCATAGTGTCGGTTACCGTCGCTGTATGCATGAGCGAACCATTCGCGCACGCACCACCGCCGGAACCGTCGAAGGCTTCACCCGTGACGGGGTCAACCGCTGGCGATCCATCCCCTATGCCAAGCCGCCGGTGGGGCCGTTGCGCCTGCGTGCCCCGCAACCCGTGCAGCCCTGGTCCGGGGTGCGTTACTGCCACGGTTTCGGCAACTGCGCGCCGCAGCTAAAGCGCTACACCATGCTGGCCCCGGGTAAGTACCAGCCAATGGGCGAAGACTGCCTCACCCTCAACGTGGTGACCCCGCAGAGCCCGGCCGCCGAGCCGCTGCCGGTCATGGTCTTCATCCACGGCGGCGGGTACATGATGGGCAGCTCGGCCACTCCGATCTACGACGGCGCAGCCCTGGCTCGCCGCGGCTGTGTCTACGTGTCGGTCAACTACCGGTTCGGCGCGCTCGGGTGTTTAGACCTGTCCTCGCTGTCGACGCCGGAGAATCCAATCGACAGCAACCTTTATCTGCGCGATCTGGTGTTGGCGCTGCGGTGGGTGCGGGACAACATCGCCAATTTCGGCGGCGACCCGGACAACGTCACCATCTTCGGCGAAAGCGCCGGGGCGCATATCACCGCCACCCTCTTGGCGGTGCCCGCAGCCAAAGGCCTGTTCGCGCGGGCGATTTCGGAAAGTCCCGCGGCGGGCATGACGCGTTCGGCGGAAACGGCGGCGGAGTTCGCGCGGCGTTTCGCCCACCTGCTGGGTGCGCGGACCCAGGATGCGGCCAGCGTGCTGATGCGGGCATCCGCCGCTCAACTGGTCGAAACCCAACATCGCCTGATCGACCAGAACATGCAAAATCGGCTAGGGGCCTTTCCCCTGGGCCCCATGTTCGGCGACGACTATCTGCCCATGGATCCCGTGGACGCCATGCGCTCGGGCAAGGCCCACCGGGTGCCGCTCATCGTCGGAAGCAACGCCGAAGAGGGTCGCCTGTTCACCCGCTTTCTGGGCATGCTGCCGACCAACAAAACGATGGTCGAGGAGCTGTTCGCGGACTTGGAACCCGATGTGCGGGACCGCATTACGGCCGCATACCCCGACTACCCCAAGCCGGAGGCATGCATCCAGCTCGGCGGCGATTTCGCCTTCGGCGTCGCCGCGTGGCAGATCGCCGAAGCGCACGGCCGGCACGCGCCGACGTTCATGTACCGCTACGACTACGCTCCCCGTGCGCTGCGCTGGGCCGGTTTCGGCGCCACGCATGCCACCGAGCTGTTCGCCGTCTTCGACATCTATCGCACCCGGTTAGGGGCCTTGTTGACGGTGGGCGCCGACCGGCGCACCGCATTGTGGGTGAGCAACGAGGTGCAACGGCGCTGGCGCGCGTTCAGCCGAACCGGCGTACCGGGCGGGGACTGGCCGGCATACACGCAGGCAGACAGGGCCGTGATGGTTTTCGACCGCAAATGCCGCGTCGAGTTCGATCCGCACCAACACCGCAGGATGGCGTGGGACGGGTTCTCCCTGGCACGCTGACGGTCATGGACCCAGCCGCCGAACGAGATGCCCAGCAAGACCTCGGCCATGCGATAGAACGACCCGATGACCTCACCACCTCATGGCTGACCAGCGTCATCGGAGCGGGAACCGTCTCCGACTTCGCCGTCGAGCGCATCGGCACCGGCCAGATGAGCGACTGCTACCGGATCCGGCTGACCTACGCCGACGACCACCCGGACAACGCCCGCCCGGACTCGGTGGTGCTCAAGGTCGCCGCCACCGACCCGGTGAGCCGGCAGACCGGGTTGGCGATGGGGCTCTACGAACGCGAGGTTCGTTTCTACCGGGACATCGCGCCGCGCTTGCCCGGACCGATCGCGCCCTGCTACCACGCCGCCGTCGACACCGCGACCGGGGTGTTCGACCTGCTGCTCGGTGACGCCGGGCCAGCCGCCGTCGGCGACGAAATCGCCGGTGCCACAGCCGAACAAGCCATGCTGGCGGTCACCGAGCTGGGCCGGATGCAAGGTCCACTGCTCGGCGACGCCACCCTGGCCGACGCGCCGTGGCTCAACCGCGATGCGCCGCTCAACCAGGCGATGATCGCCGGACTCTATGCCGGCTTCGTCGAGCGCTATGCCGACCAGATCGCGCCGGAACATCGCGTGGTGTGCGAACGACTGGTCGAGGCGTTCGACGGCTATGCGGCCCGGGATCCCGGCATCCAGGGCTTGGTGCACGGCGACTACCGCTTGGACAACATGCTGTTCGGCACCCCGGACGCCGACCGCCCGCTGACGGTGGTGGACTGGCAGACCGTTTCCTGGGGCGCGGCACTGACCGACCTGGCCTACTTCCTGGGCGGTTCCCTGCCGAGCCCGGACCGCCGGGCTCACTACGACTCACTGCTGGCTGCGTATCACCAGGCGCTCGGTCCCGATGCGCCGATCAGCCTGGCCGAGGTGGTCGAAGGTGTGCGTCGGCAAAGCTTTTTCGGCGTCATGATGGCTATCGTCTCGTCGATGCTGGTGGTGCAGACCGAGCGAGGCGACCGGATGTTCATGACGATGTTGCAACGCCACTGCGATCACGCGTTGGACACCGACGCGTTGGCGACGCTTCCAACCCCCGCCACACCCGAGTCGCTTCGTCCTTCAGACGAGGACGAACTTGCCCACCCCGCCGGCGACGAACCATTGTGGAGCGAAAGTTGGTATGCCGACTTCGTCGATGCCGCACAGGGATTGGGCGGCTGGTTCCGGCTCGGTCTGATACCGAACCAGCGCACGGCGTGGTTCCATGGTTTGTTCTGCGGACCAGATCGTCCGACGATCGCCGTGGCCGACGTCGAAGTTCCACTGCCCGAAGACCCTTGGGCGCTGCGCACCGACGCCATCGAGTTCGCCCACTCGGCTAGCGCACCGCTGCAGACCTACCGAGTCCAGGTGCGCGCAACGGGTAAGGCGTATCCGGACCCGTCGGCGTTACTGCGCGCTGAGTCGGGTGATCCCGTCGAGCTGGCACTGGACCTCGTGTGGACCACCGTCGGAACCCCGTACCGGTACCGAGTGACCACCCGCTACGAGATCCCGTGCCTCGTCTCGGGGGAGGTGACCGTCGGGACCGGACCGCAGGCCGCTCGCTACCAATTCGATTCGGTTCCCGCACAACGCGATCACTCCTGGGGCGTGCGTGATTGGTGGAGCATGGACTGGATGTGGAGCGCGCTGCATCTCGACGACGGAACGCATCTGCACGCCTTGAGCCTGCGCATTCCCAATACCCCCGCGATCAGCATCGGTTACCTTCAGGACGCCGCCGGGACGGTGACCGAGCTACAGCAGGTGGACATCCAAACTGTGTTCGACGACAACGGTTTACCGGTCAGCGCGAAACTAGTGCTGCAGCCGGGTGACATCGAGGCCAACGTTGAGGTGCGCGGGCAGGCCCCCGTGCGCCTGGATGCGCTCGACGGGCGGGTGAGCCAGTTCCCGCGCGCCTGGGTCAGTCTCAGCACCGCGGATGGCCGCACTGGCGTGGGCTGGATGGAATGGAACCGCAACCTGTAGTCGTGGTGATGGGTGTATCCGGTTCGGGCAAGTCCACCGTCGGGGAGGCCCTGGCCAAACGGTTGCGGGTCGCGTTCGTCGATGCCGACGACCTGCATCCGCAGGCCAACATCGACAAGATGACCGCCGGTGAGGCCCTGACCGATGACGACCGTCACCCGTGGCTGGAGCGGGTCGGGCAATGGTTGGCAGATCACGGCGACGGCGGCGTGGCCAGTTGCTCGGCGCTGAAGCGCCAATACCGTGATCAGCTGCGGCGGCACTGCGAACACGTCGCGTTTCTGCACCTCAACGGTTCGCAGGAACTGATCCGCCAGCGGGTGGCGGGCAGAACCGGCCACTTCATGCCGGCCGGCCTGGTGAGCTCACAGTTCGATGCCCTGGAACCCCTCGGCGCCGACGAGCGCGGGCTCGTCATCGACGTCGCCGAGGAGGGCCAGGACGTTCAGGCGGTGGTCGACGCCTTCGTTAAGAGCGCCACCAACGCTTCCGACGACCGTTGAGGTTGAGGTCGGCGAGTTGGCCGTCGAACCGGTCGCGCGCGGTGAAGGCGATTTCGCTGCCACGCGCGGCGGCTCGGTCGGCGAGTTCACTGCTGCGCGCCGCCGCGGTGTCGGCCAGATGGCTACCGCGGTGACGTGCGGTTTCGGCGAGTTCCACGCCGCGCACCCGAGCGGTGCCTGCGAACTTCTCGCTGCGCTTGCGGGCTTCCTCCGCCAGCGGCGCCGTACGCTCGGCGGCGGTAACCGCCAGCTCGCGACCGCGCCTGCGCGCCTTCTTCGCGAGGGGAGCACCCCTTTCGGCCGCGGTGCTGGCCAGTTCGCGTCCCCGTTCGGCGCCGACATGCAGGCTGTGCACGATCCGGTCGGTGAGTTCGGCATCAAGCAACGCGTCGTGTGACGATCCCGGCAACACTCCGGACACCCGCTCGGAGAGGCGTTCGGCCGCCCGACGTCCCCGCCAGCCCAACGAGGGCTTGCCGCCGGTGTCGGCGGCGGCGATGATCAACCCGCCCAGCAGGCTCACATCGGTGATGAAGTCGCGACGCTTCTCCCGCTTGCGTTCCGGGTCGGCCTCGTTCCAAAACATGTGTGCGCCAAGATTTCCCGGGATGACCGTCAGCGCGAGCGCGGCCGACGCGATGCGGGGGAGTCGACCGGTTGCGAGCAGCAGCCCGCCGCCAATCTGGACGGCCGCATTGATCTGAGCGAACTGCTCGGCATCGGGTGGAATGTGGCTGCTGACCGGATCCGGCAGGGACTGCAAACCCTCCACCGTGGGTTTCGCGGCTTCAGCCGCCGGTTTGGGATTGAGCAACGAGTCCACACCTTGGCTGATGAACACCGCTGACAACATGGGTCGGGCGATTCTGCGGATCAACATGGTCGGGGAGTTCCCCGGGTATCCAGCGCACAAACCAGCCAGTTGCCGATCCAGAGCTAGGGTGGAGTGCGTGCGAGCGTTGCTCATCGTCGACGTCCAAAACGATTTCTGCGAAGGCGGCTCCCTCCCGGTGACCGGCGGGCACGACGTCGCTCGAGCGATCAGCGACTATTTGTCGAAGGACCGCGGCTACCACCACATCGTCGCCGCAAAGGACTTTCATATCGACCCAGGCGACCATTTCTCTCAGCGCCCCGACCTTGCGTCGTCGTGGCCGCCGCATTGCCGCGCGGGCAGCGCCGGCGCTGACTTCGCGCCCGATCTCGATACAAGCCGCTTTGAGGCGGTCTTCCTCAAGGGCGCCTACACGGCGGCCTACAGCGCCTTTGAAGGTATGGACGAGAACCGCACCCCACTGTTGGATTGGCTGCGACAGCGGGGGGTCGACGAGGTCGACGTGGCGGGTCTTGCTACCGATTACTGCGTGCGCCGCACGGCCGAGGACGCCGTCGGCGCCGGCTTGGCAACCAGGGTGCTGCTGGACTTGACAGCCGGCGTTTCCGCGGACTCCACCGCGCGGGCGCTGGACGAAATGCGAAGGGCAGGTATCGAGTTGAGCGGAGGGCGCTGATGGTTGCACCGAACCGGGCCGACTTACTGGCCACAGTCGAACGATCACCTCAGGCGGTTGGTGTACACGACCGCGCCGGCTGGGTGGGCCTGTTCGCCGACGACGGTCAGGTTGAAGACCCAGTCGGATCGCGCCCGCACGTGGGGACCGACCAGATCGGTCGGTTCTTCGACACCTTCATCGCGCCGCGCGACATCACGTTCCACCGCGACCTCGACATCGTCTCCGGCCAAGCCGTACTGCGTGACGTCGAACTGGAAGTCTCGATGGGATCCGGCGTGACGGTGTCCATCCCCGCTCTGCTGCGATATGACCTGCGAGAGGTCAACGGAGAGTGGAAGATTGCGCGAATGCGGGCCTACTGGGAATTGCCGGCGATGATGGTCAAGTTCGTGCGTTGCGGACCGCGCGCGATCTCGCCCGGCCTGCAGCTGTCCAAGAGCCTGCTCGGCAATCAGGGACCGGGCGGTGCTGTGGGCTTCGCCGCCGGCTTTCGGCGCGCGGGCAAACGCCACAAGAAATTGGTCGAGAAATTGATCTATACGGCCGCCGCCCGCGACAAGGGCACCGCGCTGAGCACGCTATCGCCTGGTGCCACAATGACTTTGGGTGACGAAGAGGTGCTCGACATCACCGACTTGGTCGAGCGGCTGCGGGGGGCCCGCTGTCGCAAGATGATTGGAGCGGGCCCCACCGTCGCGGCTTCGCTCACCACCGATCAAGGGCGCGGCCTCTTGTTCGCCGACGTCGCAAAACGCGGCGACCATATCACCCGAGTCCGGTACTTCCCTGCATGATCGCCAGTGCCAGCGACGCGATCGACAACGCCAGGTAAGCGCCGGGGAAGGCGATGTTGGAGAAGACGCGCGCCCTGATGTGCACCGCGACCGCGCCGATGAAATAGAGGACCAGCCCGACCGCTGCCGAGATCCCGATCAGCGGCAACCCGAGCACCCCGACGATCAGGCCGACCGCTCCGGCGAGCTTCAGGGCTCCCAGCGTCGGCAGCCACGAACGGGACACCCCAACTCGTGCCGAGTTGGCGAGCACGAATTGGGCCGGGATGAAGTCGGGCAGGGCGATGCCGGCCGTGACGATCGCGGTGGTCAGTATGACCACGAGGTACGTGGTCTGCATTAGAGTCATGGTCAGGCCTCCTTTGCGGTAGTGCGTCTGAGAAATCCGGTCATCTCTTCGACGACGCCAGACCAGGAAAGGTGACCCCCATGAATGCCACGACGGATCTGACGGAACTCGCGCAACGGTTCGACGCCGATCGCCGCCATCTGCGGTCGGTGGCCTTTCATCTCCTCGGTTCGGTGCCGGATGCCGAAGACGCCGTGCAATCGGCCTGGTTGAAGGCCAGTGGATCGGACTTCGGCGCGGTACAGAACCTGACCGGGTGGCTCACCACGATCACCGCGCACGAAGCGCTCGATCAGTTGCGCGGTCGTCGGCGACGTGCAGAGCGGCCGCTGATCGAGTCCGAAGATCTGGATCGGATGGTTTCCGCGGCTGCGGACGAAGAGGCGCTGCTGGCGGACTCGGTCGGTAGGGCCCTCATGGTGGTTCTCGACCGCCTGTCACCCGCGCAACGCGTCGCGTTCGTACTGCACGACGTGTTCGGGGTGCCGTTCGAGACCATCGGAGAGCTGTTGGATCGCTCGCCCGTCGCCGCCAAGAAACTGGCCAGCCGGGCCCGTAGTCGACTACAACCGGATCCCGCCTCGTCGGCTGCCCGCACGGTCAAGCACACCAAGCTCGTCGAGGCGTTCTTGGCGGCATCGCGCGGCGGCGACATCGATGCGTTGCTGGAATTGCTTGCTCCCGACGTGGTGCGGCGGGTGGACCCGGCACTGGTACCCGAGAACGTCCCCACCGAAGTGCGCGGCGCCCGGCAGGTCGCCGAGGAGACCCGGCACTTCGTCCAACGCGCGCGGGTGGGTGCCGTGCTGCTCATAGACGGGTCGCCGGGCATCGTGATCGCGCCCGGCGGACGCGTGCAGGCGCTGTTGCGAGTCAGCATTGGCGACGACGACCGGATTCGCGAGATCGACATCGTCGGCGATCCCGACCGCCTGCGCAACCATGTCTTGAGCTTGTCGCCGCCGCATACGCCGTAGCGAGCGGCTGAGCCTACGACCCGTCGACCAGCCGCGGAAAGTCTGCCAGGTCCCAGTCGCCGAGCGACCACCCCGCATACCGGTCGAGCGCCTGCCGGGCCGCTTCGCTTGCGACGCTTCGCTCTTCGCCGTCGAGCGCCGCCTGGCGGGCCGCGGTGTAGTCAGCGGCGGCCGTGGCCACGCCCGTCCGTGCGGACATGTACTCCGTAGCCCACGAATTGACATCGGCTACGCTGTGCTGCAACGCATTTCGGTAGTCAACACGGATCCATTCACCGAACCGGTTGAGCATGGCGGCGGGTCGGCTGCCGCCGGGCCAGGCTTGCTGTAGTCGCTCGCTTAGCGTCGCCAGCGTGTCACCCAGCGTCTGGAGCGCGGCAGCATCGGGTAGCCACGGGGTGCTCAAATCCGGGTCTCCGATGTTGAGCAACACCGCGCAACTCAGTACCTCATCGTCGTTCTGGGGTGTCCAGGTGTTGTCCTGCGCCCAATTTGGTGTCGCGGCGCGCACCGTGCGGCGGCTGTAGTCCACCGGATGATTGGCCGACGGCGCGACCAGGCCAAGCATTCCGACCGAAGTCCAGCGCGCAATGCCCGCCATGGTGTGCGCGGTTCCGACGAAAATCTCTGCCATACGGGTCAATTCGTCGGCCGCGTCGCACGCGGCGAGCCCTAACGCGGCCCGCCGGTGGGTGAGGTGGGCGGCGGTGCGCAGCGAATACGGATCCGGGGCCGGCGACGGCACCGCAAGGCGCAGGGGTCTGCCCATCGCGGCCAGCGAATCAGCGATGGACAACACCCCACCCGAGATCTCGCAGACCGCGGATACGTCGATCAACAGGGTCTGGTCCATTCGGGGTCCGTTCGCCCGTCCTCAGTACTTGAGGGTCTGACGTTTGAAGGCTTCGTACTCTTCCTCGGTGGGCACCTCGGGCATCAGCTCGTAAACGGCGGGCCCCAGGTGTTGGTCGGTGCTCTCCGCGCTGGCCGCGAGCTGTTCCCGCAGGCTCAACCGCCCGCGTGCCGAGGCCACCGCGGCCACCTGCAAAATCTCCTGCGCCAGTACGCGTTCCGGCAGTTTGCGGACGTCTTCGTGCAGGAATATTCCGCGCACCGCACCCCCGTGCGCCGCCAGGACGCCAACGGTCCGGCGCTGGTTGAACACCTCATAGGTGCGGTCCTCGAAGGTTGTCATCGCGGCTCGTCCGCATCCGCAGTCTTGCCGTCGACGATTTCGACGCACTGGTTGTACAAGCGCGCCACCTCTGCCGCGGCGTCCTCGCCCGCCGCGACGGTCAGCTGCGAGATCTCCTTGGCGATCATGGCGGCGCTTTTACGGTCCAGCACACCGGGTTTGAGCCAGAGGTCCACCAATTGTCCGTTCATATCGACCTTTACCGCGATGTCCTCGTCCTTCGACAACCGCTCGGCGGTGTACGCCCGGATTTGATCCAGCGCGGACATCAGCCGATCGCTGAGTTCGTCGGCAAAGTCCAATGCCCTTTGGACTTCGGGGTCTACGCTGCTCACTTCGACGACTTTATCGCCGCACGTCGGCCGAACGGTGTCAATGGGGCCAAATGCCGTGCACTGCCCCCGCCAACCACATTCCTGCAGGTACCATCCGGTTATGGACGCGTCCGCGCCCGGGGGAGCACAACACCTGCCGACCAGCACAAACGCGCCCGGAAACGCAGGGCCCTACTTCGGTGGGCCGCCGCCGCCGAAGAATCGGCCGTGGTTCCCGCTGGCGGTCGTCGCGGCGATCTTGATTGCCGGCGCGCTTATCGCCGCCGCCATTTTCTTCAAGGACTCCGGACAACCCGCGACCCAGCCCGCACCGTCGTCGCCGGCCGCGCCCGCTGCTCCGACAAGTGGGCCCCGCGGCGCGCAAACCTGTGCGGCCTGGACGATCGCAAAGAGCGACTTCAGGGCGATCCCCAAACTTCCGCCGGGGTGGGACTACCAGACCCCTGGCATTGATGCCGTGATCGCCAGTCGCGTCGCGCAGGTAGACAAGGTGCTCAGGGCGTTCGAGGCGCAAATCGCGCCGGCACCGGTTGACGTTGCCGCGGCGGCCCAACTCTTCGTGGAGAAGCAGCAGGCGGAAGTCACGAAGCTGCCTGCGCACACCTTCGACTCGGCCGACGTCTATGCAATCGATGGCGCTTACCGGGCGCTGGATCGTGCTTGCGGCATGGGATGACCCCCAAACCCAGCACGCCGCACGCCGACCAGATTCTCGGTCCCTACTGGGAATCGGCGGTAACCCCTGAGGCCCTGATCCAGTGGTCGATCGAACTGGGCAAGGCCGCCGCCGAGTTGGGCTTCAAATCCGCGGATGGCCAGGTCCAGGCCGTGCAGCTGCTCGGCTATGGCCACGGTGCCCTCGCGGAAGCCATTTCGGCCGCGTGGACTCGGTATTTCGTCGAAATGGCCGCCGCGGGAGCCCGCTTCGGTGAGGCGGCCACGACCGTGGCGGCCTGGGCCGAACTGCTGGGAACCACGCTGGCCGCCATGTCCGGTGTCGTCGACTGGGCCGAAGCCGCGATCGCGGCGCTAGAAGCGGCTCGCGTCGAGCTGGAACTTGCCGGTCAGAACGTGGAGGAGCTGATCCAGACGGTCATTGCCGAAGGGCATTCCCAGGTCGCGGGAATATCCGCCGGCGCCGTCGCAGCGGTCAGCCTGCCGGGATGGGTTTCGGCCGCCGGCGGGCCTCCGTCGCTCTCTCCCGGCGGACTGCAGCCGGGAACCGCGCAAGGACTGACCGGAGCATCCGGTCCCTCGACTGGGGCGGGGATGCCCGGAACGACGCCGGTTCCGCCAGCCGGTCTGACGGGAGCCTTGGCCCCCAATCCACCGGCAACCGCCGTCGAGCAGCCGCTCTACGAAGCGCCGACGGGTGCGCTCGCGCCGGCATCGATGCCGCCGCCCGGCGACGTCGCGCCCGTGTTAAGCACCACCGGGCCCGGCGGCATGCCTGCGCCCCCCGGGGCGCCGATGCCAACGGCGCCTGCTCCACCCGCGCTCCCTACCGGGACCGCTCCCATTCCGAGCATGGCCGCACCCGGTGGCGGTGTCCCAGCGGGCCCAGCGACCGGCCTGCCCACCACCGGCTTGACTCCCACCGCCCCCGCGACTCCCGCTGCGCCCGCGGCTGGCTTGCCCGCCACCGGCGCTCCCGCGACCGGTCTGCCCGCCGTCGGCGACGGACTGCCGGCGGCGTCCGGGCTGCCCGCAGGAACGACCCCGCTGGGGACCCCGAGCGCGGGCACTCCGGCCACCGGCATGCCGCCCGCCGCGGCGGTGTCGCCGGCGGCGGCGGTCGCCGGGGCAGATGCGCAAGCCGCGGCTCCAGCCGCCGCAATCGGTGCGGTAGGCCCGGCCGCCGGTGCCGCCCCAGTCGCCGCGACGGCGGCCGGTTCGGTGGCCGGCGCGCCGCTGACCTCGGCGCCGCTGGCCTCGGCCTCGGTGGCGGCCGCCACGGCAGCCGTCCCGCCGGCGCCCGCACCGGTGCCTGCCGTTCCGTCGGTGACACCGGTTGCCCCCACCGCTCCCACGATCGCACCGCCACCGATTGCTGCCGCCCCACCCCAATCGGGCGTGCATGTGCCCGCGTCGCCGTCGTCATCGGGCGCGCCACCAGCCGCGGCCGCACCCAACATCCCCCACCCACACCCGTCCACTGGGCCGAATACCCAAGGGCCGGCGCATGTTTCGCCGACTGCCTCCGGCAACGACCAAGCACCGGAGGAGGACGACGCGGCGGCCGTTGTTCCGCTGCTAGCCCCGGTCGACGACTCCGCGGTCGTCGTGGCGCCTGTGCTGGTGCGGGCAGCAGCCGACGAACCGAGTCAGCTCGTCGACCTGGATCTCGCGACGGTGCGAACGGTCCTGGAAGCCGCCGGTGGGGGATCCGTGGTGCGCTGGGCCGCAGGAATGGTCGTCACCGGTGGTCGACGGCAGGTCGTGGTCACCACCGACCGGGGGCGTGGTTGGTTGCCGTCCAACGTGTTGCTCCCCGAGGACGCCGTGTTGCCGTGGCCGCATCCTGACTCGACGCGGTGGGAAGGACTGCGCGACCCGGCCCGAGTGATCGTGGAATACGCGGCGGCGACGGGAGGAACGCTGACCGCACTGGCGTCGACGCACAGCAGCGCCCCGGCCGTCGCAGCGGGGGTGCCCTTCGTCTTCGCCGACGCGGTGCAGCGGCCCCGTCCGGACTTGTTGGGCGGGTCGCCCGCCAGGCGCGAGCGCTTCGGCGTGGAACCGGCGCGGCTGGTCGCTGCCGAGGCCATCACCGACCCCGACGACCAGCGTCGCCAGGCCGTGTGGATCGCCCATGATGCGGCCGAGAAAGCCGGCGATCGCAGTGTGGTTCGTCGGTCGATCCTGGCTGCGTGGAATGCCGATCCGACGTTGTCCGACCCTCGCAAGATCGAGCGTCTCGGCTGGGACACCCTCGTGGTTGAAAACGAAACTTTGTGGGAGCAGGACTTCGCTGCGAGAATCGACGTGCGCAATGTCGGTATTGGTCAGCTGGACACCGGGGGCGGTGCGTGTCGGTCGGTCTTGCTGCAGTCGTACGCGACCGAGGCGGTATTGGCGTTGCGCAGCGCGTCGCCACGGCAGGCTTTGCTGGAAGCCTTGTACTCCTGGTCGATGCTGCTGGAACTGATCGATACCGACAGGGAGGCGGTAATCGCATGAACCAGCCGATGGGATTCGACATCCCCCAATTTCGGGATCTCTCCAATCGCATGGCGCAGAACGGCCTCGCCGCCGGGAATCTGGCGCGGGACGCGACGTTTTCGTACTCGAACGTGATCGGCAACAGTCCGCTCGGATTCACCATTTCGACGGGCACCGGCGCGCTGCAGAGCGAGTTGGGCTTGATGCCGCCGCAGATCACCAACCAGGCGCTTGAGACCAACGAGCACACCCAAACCGGCCTGAGCAACATCGAGGGTCAGGATCAGCTCAACGCGGGGCGGGCCCGCGTCGCCGAGCAGACCGGCGATCCGCAGTCGCTTGAGCAGCAGGCCACGGAAAAAACCAAGGAGATGGCTGAGAAGCCCGAGCAAATGCTCCAACAGATGCTGCAAACCGCCGCCCAAACCGGCGGGCAGGTCGGCCAACAACTCGGCCAACAATTCGGGCAGGTCAGCCAGCAGTTCGGGCAGCTGGCCGGCCAGGGTTTCCAGCAGGTGAGCCAGCTGCTTTCCAAGGCCGGAGAAACGGGTGCACACGCCGTTGAACCTGCAATCGACGCCGCTGCGGCGGGCCTGGACGGCGCCGGGGCAGGCGGGGGAGCGGCCGCTGGCTTGGGCGCCACCATGCCCGCCGGTCTGGACGAAGCGGTCATCCCGATGACGACGTCCAGTGCGCTGACACCCAGTTCGATACCGCCCGCCTCAGCCGCATCGGCGGCTGCCGCGAGCGCCGGCCGCGGCGGAATGCCGATGATGCCGCTCCTGCCGATGGCGCCGCATCGAGGAACCGGTGAGGGCGCATCGGTCAAGCGCGATCCGCGAATCTTTCCGGAGGGCAAGATTTACGAGCCGCCGCAAGGGACTGAGCAGAATTTCGGGGCCAACCCCGAAATCGAAGCCGAGGAACCACCTTTCGGCACCGCCAAAGCCTGACCCGGTGGAAAACCCGGCAGGTGAGCAGCTTGCAACTAGGAGCTGGCTGGGCCGATCAACAGGCGCTGCGCGGCTAGCCTGAGCTCCTCGATGCATTGGTCGACCGTGATGTCGCCGACGCCGAGCAACGCCATGTCGGCGAGAAAGACCCGTCCAAGCACGGTCAATGCCGGATCGAGCGTCAACGATTCCGGCACCTCGCGCCACCCGCCCATGGCGCCACCCAACAGGTCCAAAAACATCTCCCGCACGCCCAGGCGGAACTGGTCTGCGACCGGCCCCAGCGCCAACACCGAGGCCATCGTGGCTCGAACCATGGCCAGGTCCGTCGCGGCCTCCCGCACAATCTGCTCGATGGCTCCGTCCATTGCGGCGACCGGGTCTGACGCGGCGGCGGCGATGACGTCCGGGATGCGCGCGGCGACTTCCTGGCCCCAGTCCAGCGCCGCCTCGCACACCACATGTTCCTTGGACGCGAAATACCGATACGCGGTCGCCCTCGACACACCGGCTGCCGTCGCGATCGACTCCATGGCCACCGACTCGTGGCCGTTCTCGCGAATCAGTTCCCTGGCGGCGCCGAGCAGCCGCTTGCGCACCCCCAGCTGACGCGCATCCAGCGTTCGATAGATCGTGAATGTATTTGCACTCACCAATATGCCCCTACGTGCGTCAGCCTTGCTGATACAACTAAAGATACAGCTGTACCAAGGATAAATTCATTGTGCGGGTTCAGATGCGTATCCGATTGAAAATACCTGCACGTCGCGGGAAGCGCGAGCACCGAGGGGTTGCTGGCAAAGGTGTCGCTCATCACGCCAGGTCTCAAATGTCTCGTGGTCCCGACAGCCCCGCCGTCGCATACTGGGCAGCGTGACTGACAATTCCGGGGGCTCGCCACGTCCGCGCACCGGACGGGAACGCATCAAGACGCTGACCCAGGCCGCGCTCAATGTCGACGTCCGCGTCGAGCAGGTGGAGGCGCTGCTCGAGGGTCTCAGCACCACGCTCGAGGGCATGAACGTTTCGATCGAGAACCTCGACGAGACCATGGTTCGGTTCAACGACACCATCACCAAGATCGACGCGCTGGCACCGCGGATGGACGCCGTCGTCGACCGGATGGAGGCGACCGTGCACCGCGTGGAACGCATTGTCGGCCTGGTTGAGTCCGTGCTTGCGCCGCTGACCGCCACCGAGGATGCCCTTCGCGACGCGGTAAACATCGTGAAGAAGATCGCCAGGCGCTAACGGCCCCCGGCACCCTCTGGGCCCCTCCAAGGGTGAGCGAAGCGGCCCGAGGCAACCCCACGGCCAGCTAGGATCGCACCATAGCTGCGCCCGCCGTGCGCGCACGATCCCGGTTCGCAGCAAGGATTGGGGGAGTATGTCCACAGGTGTTGCCCGGCCGCTCGATGTGTTCACCATTGGGCTGCGGCACCTGCGCAACCGGGAGATGCCGCAGGCCCGGGCGGCCTTCGCGCACGCGACCGACGGTGATCCCACCATGTGCGACGCCTGGCTGGGTCGGATGGCCGCCGGCGAGCAGAACGTCGAGGTCACCGAGGGCGCCTACCGCAACCGGGGCAATTTCGGGGCGGCCTTGCGGCACGCCCAGATGCGGCCAGACCAGCTCGGCGTCCAGATCACCCTGACCCTGGGCACCATCGGGCTGCGGCTACCGCTGAACGGTGATTCGGATCTGGCGATCGCCTACGCCGTAGCGCTCGCCGAAAGCGATCCGCCGCAACTGGCCGCCGCCAACGACGTCGTCGAGCGCCAGCTGCGCCGCTCCACGTCGACGGCCTTCGAACTGGACATGCTCGACTATGTGCGCCTGGGCCTGCTCGGCCTGGCGCGCCGCTGGCCGGACGTGCTGAGTTTCGAGAACTCGCAGCAGTGGCGCTCCGACCGGCCGGACCTGGTGAAATTCCTCAACGCCGGCCTGCTGGTCTGGAAGGTCTGGGCGCTGATCGGCACCGGAAACCCGTTGGAGGCACAGCGTTTTGCCGAAGGTGGCCTGGAATCCCAAGGCCTGCCAACCGATCTGCACGCCAAGCTCCGCCTTGCTCGTGGTTACGCGCTGCGCGCCCAAGGCAAGCGGGACGAGGCCATGACGGCTTTCCGGGAGCTGAAAGCGTGGATCGCCTCCCGGGACGTCGACGCCGCGATCAACGACCCGGACAAGATGGTCGAGATTGTCACCGCCGAGTCGTTGGCTACCCGCGCCGACATCTGGGATCCCGAGTCGGGCCAGAGTGCCGCCGCGCTGGAATCCGCACAACGCGACCGCACCAGGGACGCCGTGCGCCAAGAGGCAATGGCGCTGCTGAACAAGCAAATCGGCATGGAGGGCGTCAAGAACCAAATCCGGCGCCTGGAAGCCAAAGTGGCCATGGACCAAAAGCGCGCCGAGATGGGTGTGGGCAGCAAGAAGGAGTTGGCGCTGTCGTATGTCTTCGTCGGACCCCCGGGCACCGGGAAGACGACGATGGCAAGGGTGTTGGCGCAGTTGTTCTTCGGCCTCGGGCTGATAGCGCGCCCCGACGTCGTCGAAGCCTCGCGGCCGCAGTTCGTCGACGAATACCTGGGCAAGACCGCGCAGAAAACCAACGCCGTGCTCGACAAGGCGCTCGGCGGGTTGCTGTTCATCGACGAGGCCTATTCGCTGTACTCCCGCGGCTATTCCGACGGGGACGCCTACGGCGAAGAGGCGATCAACACACTGCTCGCCCGACTGGAGAACGAGCGCAAGACCTCGGACCCGAACAAGAAACTTGCGGTGGTCATCGCCGGGTACGAGCCGGACATCGACCGGTTCCTGTCCATGAACGAAGGTCTGGCGGGCCGCTTCACCACCCGGATCAGGTTTGAGTCCTACACTGCCCAGGAACTGGTCAAGATCGCCGATCTGATTGCGGCTGAAGAGGACTCGCTCTACTCCGCACCCGCCCAGGATCTGCTGCTGGAGCGCCTTTCGGCCTTGGCCGATACCTTGATCGCCGAGGTGGACGCCGACGGACGGCCGCGGGACGTCCCGGCTCTGGACAAGGCGGGAAACGCACGGTTCGTCCGCACCATCACCGAGAAGGCCGCTGAATACCGCGACTTTCGGCTCAACAGTTCCGCGACGCCGCCGACCAAAGAGGCCCTGGTCACCCTGGAAGCCGGCGATGTCGACGAAGCTTTCCGGGAAGCCTGTATGACGCTGCGGATTCCGCTTCCGCTGAGCGATCTGGACGGGGGAGTCGGTTTTGGCTGAGCTAGCGGGACCTGAACACCGGCGCCGCCGCCGCGGCTTCCGGATGACCGCGAAGTATCAAATCAGCGGCCTGCGGTTCTTGTACCGACGGATGGCGCACGCGCTGGTCCGTCGGGACACCCGGATGATCGACGACCCGCAGCGGGCCCAGGCGGCGCCGCTGATCCTGGGGGTGCTGATCGCGGTGATCCTGGCCGTCGGCACCATCGTCTGGGGTCTGTTCTCACCGGGTGGCCTGGTCAGCAACGCCAATATCGCGATCGACCGCGACACCGGCGCGATGTACGTGCGCATCGGTGATCGGCTCGATCCGGTCACCAACCTCACCTCGGCGCGCCTCATCCTCGGCGCCCCGGAGAAGCCGGTTCGCGCCAGCTCGGCCGAAATCGCGAAGTACCCGCACGGCTCGCTGGTGGGCATCGTGGGGGCGCCCACCGACATCAGGGACAGCGCCGACCCGTCATCGATCTGGACCGTTTGCGACACCACGATGACCGGCGCGGCCGTCCCACTGGACCCGGTGTCCGGGCTGCCGACGACAGCGACGTCGCCGGTGACGACCACCGTGATCGGCGGGCCGCTCACCAGAAGCGGTGACATCACCAAGCTTTCGGCCAACCAGGCCCGGCTGGTCAGCTACGACAAACGAACCTGGCTGATCTATGCGCGTCCCGACGGGGAAGTGGTCCGCTCGACGGTCGACATCACCAATGCCGTGGTCGAGGATGCCCTCGGACTGCGCGCCACGGACCTGATTCTGCCGATCTCCCAAGGGTTGTTCAACGCGATCCCGGCCGAGCCGCCTCTGGTGGCGCCGCCGATCGCCGATGTCGGCGCCCCGCCGACGTTCGAACTCAACAAGCCCGTGCGCGTCGGCACCGTCCTTAATCTGCGCGAATTGTCCGGCGGTACAAAGTACTACGTCGCGCTCACCGATGGCGTCCAAGAGGTCGGCCTGGTCGCCGCGACGATGATCCGGGCCGCGAACACCCAGGCCAGCACCACGCCGATCGAGATCGGGCCCGACGAACTGGCGTCGCTGCCCAAGTCGCGCCAGCTCGAGGTGTCCTACTATCCGGCGGCGCAGGTGCAATTGGTGTCGGCCGCGCACGAGCCGGTGACCTGTTGGTCCTGGTCGCATTTCGGCGACGAGCCAACCGCGCGCACCGAGGTCATGGTCGGCCGCACATTGCCGTTGACCGACAGGCAGACCGGGGCCTTGACCCCGCTGGTGTCGGCGGCCACCTCGAAGGGCATGACCGCCGACCGGGTGTTCATGCCGCCCAATGGAGGTAGGTTCGTTCAGATCACCGGGGCCGCAACAGATTCGAAGAACCGCGAGAGTTACTTCTGGATCTCCGACAACGGTGTGCGGTTCGGGTTGGACACCACCGATTCCAAGAGCGGCGACCTGACGCTGTCCGCGCTCAATCTGCGTCACCCGGTACCCGCACCCTGGGTGGCGATTTCGCTGTTCGCCCGCGGACCAACGTTGTCCCAACGCGATGCGCGGATCCGTCACGACGGCGTGCCCGCCGATCCCGTGGTGGCCGGCTTCGACGACAAGGAGATGAAGTAGTGCGGATCAGCTTCTTGCGTCCGGCCAACCCGGTGCCGCCGCCCCGGATCATCCGCGACGAGATCGAAGTTCCGCCGCCCAAAGAGATAGAGCAGGGCGAGCCCGCCTCGCGGATCCGCACCATCGGCCTGCCCATCCTGTTGGTACTGCTGCTGGTTGGAATGGTCGCGTTGATGATCCGTTCCGGCCGCGGATTCAGTCCGCTGATGGTGTTGTTCCCGCTGATGATGCTCGGCGGTGTCGGCGGAATGGCCTTCGGGCAGCGCGGCGGGACGGGCACCTCACGCGCCCAGGTACTGCAAGACCGCAAGGCCGCCACCCGCGGACTCGGAATGATCCGGGAGAAGGTGTTCGACCGGGGTCTGAGCATGCACGCCGGGCTGCAAAGCTCCTACCCCGACCCACAGATGCTGCCCAGTCGCATTGGCGGCGAGCGGATGTGGGAGGTGGTGCCGACCGGCGACGGCTTCACCGCGCTGCGCTACGGCCTGGGTGACGTCGAGTTGGCGGCGCGTATCGTCGCCCCCGAAGCCCCGCCCGGGGAGTTTTTGGAACCGGTGAGCTGGGTGGCCACCGTGCGCTTCCTGCGCCACCACTCCACGGTGTCGTCCATGCCGGTCGTGGTCACCGCGGCCCGCTTTCCCGTCATCGGCTTCACAGGCGACCGCGACGTCACGCTGGGCATGGTCCGGTCAATGCTGTTGCAGGCCGCGGTGACTCACGGTCCGGACAACCTGGCCATGGTGGTGCTCACCGACGACGTCGACGCGCCGGAATGGTCGTGGATGAAATGGCTGCCGCACACCCAGCACCCGTACGAGCTGGACCGGCTGGGCAGCGCCCGGATGATGTACCGCGACTGGTCGACCCTGCAGGCCAGCCTGGGCGGCGACGAGGCCGATCCCGACGACCCCAACAAGGTCATCGACTTCACCATGAATTTCAATCCCGACCCGGAGTTCACCACCGACAGCTACCGCCACGTACTGGTCGTGGTGGACTCCGCAGTCACCGACAAGCTCGTCGACTCGGTCATTGCGCCACGTGCCGGGGTGACCTGGCTGCTCGTCGGGCCGCCGGAGAACGCCCTCAATGCCGAGGAGGGCATCACCCTGCGCTGTGACGCCGACCGCACGGTGTGGCGCAGCGAGGCGGACCGGCCGCTGGCCGAACCGGTGAAAGTCGCTGTCGCCGACAATGTTTCGCTCATCGATGCGCGAATGGTGGCCAGGCAGCTGGCGCGCTACGAGGTGGCGACGTTGGCCAACATGGGCCGCCAGGTCAAACAAGCCGAGCGTGGTAGGGACTGGCAGACCTTGATGCGGGTGCGGGACCCCGGCACCTTGGAGCCGCTGGACCTGTGGTCGGTGATCAACCGCTACGACGACAAACGGCGACTGAAAATACCGATCGGGTTCCTGCAGAACGGCGACCGCCTCGAACTGGACATCAAGCAGGCCGCCGAGGGCGGCACCGGGCCGCACGGCCAGCTGCTGGGGACCACCGGATCCGGAAAGTCGGAATTCCTGCGCAACCTCGTCATCAACGGCTGTGTGACGCACTCGCCGGACGTGCTCAACTGGCTGCTCGTCGACTTCAAGGGCGGCGCCACCTTCAACGGGCTCGATCAGCTGCCGCACGTCAGCGCGGTGATCACCAACATGGAGCAAGAGGCCCACCTGGTGGCGCGCATGAAGGAGATGATCAACGGCGAGATCGACCGCCGTTATCGGATTTTCCGCGAGGCCAAGGAACTCAACCCGCGCTACGACGTCAAGGACCTGCGCGACTACGAGAAGCTGCGCGAGCGAGGCGTGGACCTGCCCCCGCTGCCCTCGTTGTTCATCGTCATCGACGAATGGGCCGAGCTACTGCAGATGCACCCCGATTACGGCGAGCTGTTTCGCCGCATCGGCCGCGTCGGGCGGTCGGTGGCGCTGCACCTGCTCTACGCGTCGCAGAACCTGGACAACTCCGGACGGACCAGCGGCCTGGAAACCAACATCGGCTACAAGATCGGCCTCAAGACCCAGACGGCGTCGGAATCCCGTGCGCTGCTGGATGGTTCGGATGCGGCTTACCGACTGTCCGGCGACCCCGGCCACGGAGTGCTGCGTCCCACCGGGGGAGAACTGATCGGTTTCTACGCCGGGTGGACCGGTGCGGCGTATTTCCCTCCGGTGGTGCCGACGGCCGGCTCGAATGGGCATCGCGGCAGGAGCGCTACCGACCCCAACCTGGTCGAGCCCCGGCCCTTCACCGCCGCGGCCCAGCCGCTTCCGGACAGCGGTGCGAGCGAACCGCAGACCGTGGAGCCGGAACGCACCGAAGAGGAAATCGAAAGCGCACCAACGGTGTTCACCACCGTGATCGAGCGTCTCAAGAGCGCTCACTTCCCGCCGCCGTACCGGATGTGGTTGCCGCCGCTGGAGGTCACGACGCTGGACGCCGTCGCGCCGGGGCTGCGCGACTGGCAGGCGGCTACCAACGAAACCATCGCCAATCTCGTTGTGCCGTTCGGGTTGTTCGACAACCCGCTCAAGCACGAGCAGCCCGTCTGGTACCTGGACGCCGAAAAGAACGTGTTGATCCTCGGCGGTAGCGGCGCGGGAAAGTCCACGGTCGTCAAGAATCTGGTGTGTTCGCTGGCGCTGGCGAACACCCCCGAGCAGGTCCAGATGTACATCGTCGACTATGCGGGCGGCGGGCTGAGCCCGTTGGCCGACCTGCCCCATGTCGGCGCGGTCGTGACCCGGTCCGATCCCGATGCGATCAACCGGATCCTGATGCAGATGGGCACGCTGCTGACCGCCCGGGAACGGCTTTTCCGTGAGAACCGCATCACCATCGACGAATATCGTCAGGCCCGCACCGACCCCGATTGCCCTTTCCTGCAACAGGATCCCTACGGCGACGTGTTCGTGATCATCGATGGCTGGGACGCCGCGGTGGCCCAGGACCAGGTGCTGCAGTTCCGCGGCGGCGAGGTGGAGGCACTGTTGGTCGGTGCCCGCAACTACGGGCTGCACTTCGTGTTGACGACGGCGCGGGTGGTCGAGATGCGCGGGATCGAGCCCAACATGAACACCGTCATCGAGTTGCACAACGAAACCGAACTTTCGCGGGTGGGCTCGCAGCTGGCCAAGCAGCGGCGCAAGGCACCCGGCCACGCGATCACCACCGGTTCGGAGTTCCAGGGACTGGTGGCGCTGCCGCGCATCGACTCGATTGCCGACGCATCGACGGTTCCGGCCGGGATGACGGCGCTGGTCGACATGGTCGCCGAGCGGTTCGCCGCACGCGGCGCCGAGCGGCTGCGAACGCTGCCGACCTCGCTGACCCGTGATCAGCTGGGTGAATTGGTGGCCGCCGCCGACGAGGCCGCGGCGGCCGATCCGCGCCAGTCGCAGCTGGCCGACAAGCGCCGGTTGCGGATCGCGCTGGGGGTGCGCGAAGACACGCTCGGTCCGGCCTATGCCGAGATGTACCGCGAGCCGCACCTGCTGATCCTTGGTGAGGCCAAGAGCGGCAAGAGCGAGCTGATCGGGACGATTTGCGACAGCATCAGCCGCCGCTTTGCGACCAAGGACGACGCCGTCATCGTGCTGATCGATCCGCGGCGACGTCACCTGGGGCGGGTGGACATGAAGAATGTGTTCGCCCACATCCATCGGGAAGAGCAGATTCACCCCACCAACGAGGCCCTGTACGCCGAGTTGGACTTGGCCTCCCGCAATGTGCCCGCTGACCTGGACGCCGAGACTCGCGCGGCGCGCGCGTGGTGGAGCGGGCCGGAGATCTTCTTCGTCGTGGACGACTACCACATGATCGTGGACCCGCGTGCCATCGAGAAGCCGGCGATGCATGCGATGGCGCCCTGGCTCCAGAACGAACCGTTGGCTCGGGGCTTCCACTTCGTCATCGCCCGCGGCTCCGAGGAACTGTATCTGGCCGGCAACCGCGACCCCTTGATCAAGAGGATGCTGCAAGACCGAGTGCCGACGGTGCTGCTGTCGGCCGACAAGTTCGACGGTCAGATCGGCGACACCAAGTTTGAGCGATTCCCCTTCCCGGGCCGCGCCCGCTATATCGAGGCGTCACTGGGCCGCAAGAATCGCATCCAGGCCGCCTGGTCCGGCGTGCGAGAGAGTAGGGACACCGACTTCGAGGATTAATGCCCCGTCGGGGATTGACTCTGCGTTGAGGGCGGGGTTTCTCGCATTTTGTCGCCTTAGACGCAGAGTCGACGCATAGTCGAGGCCATTCCACACGTGTTAACTGTCGCTATTCAACACATGTTAGCTAAGGGCATTTTACCCGAGTGGCGCTTTATTCGGGTGGGATCGGTGCAACTGGTGCACCTAGGTTGCAGCTGCCTGCGGCAGAAGGGCAATATTTACCACCAGGGGTAAAAAACGGCGCTAAGCTGGTGCGAATACGGCGCATGTGCGGACGGCGAGGGGGTTTGCTAAGTGATCACTCAAGTGCAAACTGAGGCTTTGCTGGCGGGAGTTGCAGACGTGGTCAGCAATGCCGCGACCACGGCATCGGTGGTAGCTGGTGGTGCACCAGCGGGGATCGCTCCGGCACCCGCAGGAGCCGACGAGGCGTCCGCACTGGCGTCGGTGAACACCAGCGCGCACACCGCTCAGTTCCTCGCTACCGCCGCGCAAGGCACCTTCTTGATGGGCCACTACGCGGGCGCCCTGGGCACCACGGGTCTCGGCTACGAGGTGACCGACGACGGCAACGCCGCGATGCTGGCGTAGATCGACCACCTCCATGTTCATCGGGGTCGGGGACGGGGCTGCGCGCATCAGCGGGTGGCCTGGAAGTGAAGGCCGATGGTCGTAGCACCCCCTGAGGTCATCACCGGCAGGCTGATGTCGGGTGCCGGCGCCGGGCCCATGTTGGCCGCCTCGGCGTCGTTCGGCGCTGCGGCCGCCGCGTATGAAGCGGCATCGGACCGGCTCGAGGCGCATTTGGCCTGGCTGATGAATGCGTGGCAGTCCCCGGCTGCGCTGGCCCTGCTCGGCGCGGTGACGCGCTTCATCGTCTGGTTGCGGGTCGTAGAAGCGCAGTTGATTGCCTCCGCGGCGCGAACGGCGGATCAAGCCGCCGCCTTCACCACCGCTTACGCCACCATGGCCCAGATGGCCGAGATCGTCGAGAACCGGGTCACCACCGCGGTCTTGATCGGCACGAACTTCCTTGGCATCAACACGATTCCCATCGGCATCCGGGAAGGCCAGTACCTGGAGATGACCATCCAGGACATCACCGTGCAGGAGACCTACCTCGCCGCCAGCATGGCGAACACGACGTTCGAGGCGTTCGTGCCGGCGGTGCCAATCGTGGTGGGCATGCCGGTGCTTCCGCCGGTGATCGAACAAGCCGTTGTTGCGGCTGAGCGCGCCGGCGACACGTTGATGCTGGCCGCGGCGAAAGCCGAATCCACCGCCCAACTCATGGCGCAGACGTTCGGCCAGGGCGTATCCGCGGGTACCACGGCAGGTCTCTGGGCCAAAGGTGCTCTGCAGCAAGCCGATCCGCGTGATGCGCTGGACCGTTACCGCGACGCGGAGGCGCGGCAGCAGAACCTGGCCGAGAAGTTCGGCAAGCAACTGGTGCAGCAGGCACCCCAGCAGGTTGCGCAGGGAGTCTCGCAGGCGGCGCAGATCCCCGGACAGGCGATGCAATTCGTGACCCAGCCGGTGCAGCAGGTCCAGCAGTTCGGCTCGCAGATCGGCAACCTGCTCTCCCAGGTGAAACCCGAACATCGCGTGGAGAATCCGGGGTTCTTCGACACGCAGCCGTCGTCGCCGACACTGGACCGGTTGGCCGGCAGCAATGTTGGCCCCGCGGCCATGACGGCGGCGGTGCGAGTACCCAACCTCGGCGGACTCTCGGCCGCCTCCACGGGTTTTCGCTTCCCCAGCGGCTGGGATGGTGCGCCGCCGCCGGCGCCGCCGGTGGAAGCCCCTGCCACCGGTCGGCCGTCCGCGTCCGGCATGACTCCGTTGTCGGCCTTGCAGCACCGGCGCGATGACGAGGAAGACACTCACGTCACGCGTCCCACGCCCGAACTGGTCCCGGTGTGGAGTACCGAACCCCCTGAGCTGCAAACGGTTTCGGCGGGCGAATTGGTCGAACAACGGCAAGAGGCCATATGACGGCCGGGACGGGGACGACGAAAACAGACTTGCACTCAGCGCTGTTCGGAGTGCGCCATGCCAGTTGGCACGGAGTTGTTAGGAATGGCGATACACCATTGGAATCGCAAGATTGGAGATGCTGATGTCAGCAGCAGCACCCTTATCGGTGGATACCGCCGCCTACCTCGCTCAGACCAAAGGGCTCATGGGCCTCGTCGAGGAGACGCGCTCCAACAACCAGCACTTGCTCTCCGCGGCAGGCAATTTCGAGCAAGCCAACCGCGGACAGATGGGCACCGTCGCTCAATCGGTCTTGGCCGATCTGTACTCGACGGCCACCCAGAACAACCAGGTGTTGGACAGCATCACCACCGGCCTGACCACCACGCACACGCAGTTCGACGGCCAAGAGGCGACCAACGCGTCCGCTGTTCTCAACGCCGGCGGCACCATCTACACATAACCGCCGACCTCACCGACTCGACTTAGGAGCAACACATCATGAGCGACGTTCTGTACAACTACCCGGCGATGCACGCCTGCATCGGCGAGATGAGCCAAATCCACGCCACCGCAATCGCGCTGAAGACGGCCGGCATGGGACACCGCGCCGCGCTCGCCGCGAGCTGGACGGGTACCACCGAGGGTTCATTTGAGGACGCCTACAACGCGTTCCTGCGCGTCAACGAAAACCTTGAGCACGCCACCCAACGCGTCATCCACGCCCTCACCACCGGCACCCTGGACATGCAGGGCACCGAAGTTCAGGCGTGCGGGAACTTCTCCGCGATCTGAGCCGGTTCCCGTCGGCCCAGCTGGTTGAGAAACCAGGCCGGCTGCCCAAAAATTCAGTCGCGCAAGCCATCTGGGTGTGGTGTCGAAAGTAGGATTCCAACTCATGGCAAAGCGATCGGACATGCTGGCCGCGGCGCACCTCAGCGTGGACTCAGCACTGTTCCTGAAGCGGCTGCTGGGGATCGAAAGCCTGCCCGCCGTGCTTGCCTTGCTCGACAACGTCTACTACGCGGCCGACCAGGCCGTGGTCGACGACCAGACCGTCCCGGTGCTCATCGAAAGCGGCCTGTTGTCCATCGACGGAACCGTCGAACCATCGTTGCTGAAATGGCTGCGAGTGCTCGAACGCCCCGAGATCGATGTGGCCTTACGGGCGGTGGAAGGCGATCGGATGCGCCGGGCGGTACTGGCCCGCCGAGGCGAAGAGCACGTGCTGGCGCTGCGACGCAACGACGAAGTGGTGATCCAGGGGGTGTGGTCGCACGGGCAGACCGTCGACGAGGTGATGTGCGCACCACTGTGGGCGGCGCTGCGGGTCGGCCCGGATCAGCCGGCACCGCCGCCGGCGGAAATGGAGTCGATGACGTTGTCGTGGGCCGAGGTAAAGGAGTTGGCGTCCGGCGATTCGGGGAACAACCTGCGTTGGCTCCGCGACCACGGCGCCGACCCTGCGACCGCCAAGGTCCTCAACGAGATGTCGACGTACTCGGGTCAACGCGCCGAGCTGGTCATCCACCAGGACCGGGGAATCACCACGTTCCAAACACCGGCGGGCGTAGGTGTCGCGGATACTTCGGCAGGGCGGATCGTCTCGGCGGTGCGCCGCCAAGGCAGCCAGTTCTACGTCACTTTCGGACCGGGGACGTATGCCCGATTTCGGGCCGCGATGGCCGACCTGGTGGAAATGACCCCGACCAAGAGTTGGTTCGCCAGAAATTGACCGGCGAGCAGACGCAAAGTCCCCCGAAAATCGCGTTTTTCGCGCGATTTTGCGTCTGCTCGCGCAGAGTAGCCAGAGTTGTAGTTCGAAAGGCTGGGACCCAGTGACTGACGACGTTGAGATTGCAAACGGACACCCTCGCCACGCTGATACCAGCGGCGAGGCCCAGGTGCACAAGGAACAGGCCGCCGCGCCGCCGCCGTCGTTGGTGCCCGCCGAGCAGCCCCTGGCTCCATCCTCGCCGCTTCCGGGCCCGCCCCCAGCGCCGGTAAGCGCCGCAGTCCCGCCGCCCGGGCAGCGGGAGACGGTTGCGCAGCGGATTCCACAGCCTGCTCCCGCGCCGGGCGCCCACTGGGGGCCTCCGCAACACCAGGGCGCGTCCTGGGCACCGCCGGCACCCGACGCGGCAGCACGGGCGGATGCCGCACCGAGGGCGGCCGAACCGAGCGATGCGCGCGAGGACCGGGACAACCGCCCGCAGACCCCCGCTCCCGCACCCGCGGCCAGGCACGAGGCGCCATCCGACGTCGACCAGTACCGGCGACCCGCGGCACCGATCCAAGCCGCCGCCACCGGCATCCGTCAGGAGCTCATCAAGGTCGCGACCGAGGAACGGTCACCGCGTGCCAACACCGGCATCCGGGGAGCGCTGAACCACCTGGGCCTGTCGCTGCCGCCCAGCGCAAAGGAGTTGGCGCACCGCGAGGTGTTGCGCCGGATCCGTGCCAGCAAGCAGAAGATGTATTCCATTGCGGTGCTGACCCTCAAGGGCGGCGCCGGCAAGACGACGGTCACTTCTGCGCTCGGCCAGGTGTTCGCCTCGGTCCGCGGCGACGGCGTCATGGCCGTCGATGCCGACCCCTCATCGGGTGACCTGCCGATGCGCACGGCCCAGCACCCCGAGAACCTCTCGATGGTCGACCTGATCCAGGAAGAGGATCTCACTCAGCGCGACTTCGTCCAGCGCTTCCTGTCCACCACCGACACCGATTTGCAGGTGCTGGCCAACGGGTGGCGCGCCGACGACGACCGGGTGCTCGAACCCGAGGACATCCGCGACGTCCACGAGATCGCGTCGCACTACTACAGCCTGCTGCTGTGGGACGGGGACACCAACCTGCACTCGCCGCTGGTGCGCGAGGTGCTGTCCAAATCCGACGCGGTGGCGCTGCTGGTACAGGCCTCCCCACAGGGAGCGGTCGCGGCCGGCAACGCGATTGACTGGCTACGCTTCCACGGGTTCGAAGGACTGCTGGCCCGCACGGTGCTGGTGATCAACGAATCCACGCCCAACACGCGCGTCAACATGGATTCGCTGCTCACGGTGCTGCGCCGGCAACAGCTCAAGATTCACCGCATCCCGTTCGACAAGCACCTCGACGAGGGCCTGGAAATCGATCTGGCGAAGCTGCGCAAGAAGACACTACGAGCGTTCGAGGAGTTGGCGGCCATGCTGGCCGACGACTTCACCGTCCCGCAACCTCCCGCTGCGGTGCCCGCTTGAGTTGATCGGAAGAGAGACAACCGATGTCAGTGGTATTGCCCGCCGGACCGGTGCCGGCCGATACTCCGGACGCGGCCGCCGCAAACGCACCGGCGAGCGCGGTGCCGGAGCAGCTGCGGCTGTGCATTCATGTTGGAAACTATTTCGTCGACACCTCGGTGTCTGCGCACGCGCCGATATCGGTGGTCATGGAAGGGCTGGTGCCCTTCCTGGCCGAGACGCTGCGAAACGAAGGTCTGACAGTCGATTTCGATCGCGCCGGGGTGTACTCGCTGGCCGTTGAAGGGGCAATGGCGTTCCCGCGCACCACCACGCTGGCCGACGCCGGAGTGCTCGACGGTGCCCGGTTGATCCTGCGGGAAGTGCACTCCAACGAGGTTTTTCGGCCGATCATCGAGGATTCGGCCGATGCCATGGCCGAATTCAACGCGGCCAAGTTCGCGTCGTTCAGCGCCGGCACCGCACGCGTGCTGGGACTGGCCGCACTGGTTCTCGGTTCGGCGCTGCTGGCGGTGCTGAGCATCATGGCGTGGCGGGCGAATTCGAGCATCGCGTGGTGGTTTCCGCCGACGGCGGCGCTGACACTGGTCGCGGTCATCGGGGCGGTGATCGCGGGACGGCGCGGGGCGACGCAGATCAGCTACACCCTCGGGCTGGCCGCCCTGCCGCTGGCGTTTGCCGCGGGGTGGGTGGCCGTTCCCGCCTATGACGGCGTCGACGGACACTGGACGGCCGCCAACGTCTGCGCCGGGATCTTCACTGCCGGCGGCATATCGCTGATGGTGTTGTGGTTGACCGGGATTGGCATCACCGTCCACACCGCGGTGATCAGCCTGTCGATCGCCGGAACCGTGGCGGCCGCGTTGCGCGTCTATACCGGTTTCGACGTCCGCCAGATCGCCTCGGTCGCGGTCCTGGTCGGTGCCGTCCTCACCGTGTGCGCGCAAGCGTTGGCGCTGGCACTGGCACGAGTCCGTCCGCCGAGCCTGCCGCCGCCCGGTGAAGACATCGACCGCAGCGAGCTCGAGGAAGCCGCTCTGGTGGTCGAGGTGTTCGACGACCCCAGTGGCGTGCGTTCGGTGGCGTTGGCCGAACAGGAGGACGCGGAGCTGGAGCGGCGATCCCGCGCCTCCAACAAGTACCTGACCGGCCTGTTCATCGCGGCCGTGGTCATCACAGCGGTTGGCGCGGTGGCCGCGGTGTTCCCGCAGACGCACTACTTCTACGGTGAAGTCGCGCTGGCGATCATCACCACGCTGGTGCTGGCGCTGCGTGGCCGTTCCCTGACCGACCGGGTGCAGGCGGTGACGTTCTTCCTGGGTTCCTTCGCGGTGGCCGCCGGCTTGGCGATCACGGTGGTGCTCGGCACATCCAATCCGCTGGCCCAACTCAGTGTCGTAGCCGGTGTCGCGGTGGCGACCGTGCTGGCCGCGCTCGCGGCACTGCGGTTGCCGGGAGCCAAGATTTCCGAATTGACCGCGCGCCGCATCGAGAACGTGGAGTTCCTGCTGATCTTGGCCGGTCCGCCGCTGGTCGTGTGGATAACCGGCACCTTTGCGGTGCTGCGGAACCTGTTCTGAGGCAATGAGAATACTCACCTGGGCGCGTGCGACGGCGGTATTGGCCACCGTGGTCGCCCTGGTTGCCGTGACGCCGGCCGGCAGCGCGTTGGCGGTCACCCCGCCCACGCCGGACATCGGCGCCGCCCCGCCGGATGGCCCGCCCGGCCCAGACACCGCGATGCGCAAGAACGGCGCGTGCGTGGTCGGTGGGGTGCTGCCCAATTCCGATCTGTCCAAGCCACCGCCGCCGTCGGTGTCTTTGCAACTCGACAAAGCGCACACGTTCTCCACCGGGGCCGGCGTCATGGTCGCCGTCATCGACACCGGCGTGCGGCCGCAACCGCGGCTACCCGGCATGATTCCCGGTGGCGACTACGTCGAGGCCTCTGGCAACGGATTCGACGACTGCGACGGTCACGGCACGATAGTCGCCGGAATCATCGGCGCCGCAGCCTCTCCCTCCGATGGGTTGGTCGGAGTGGCGCCCAACGCGCAAATCCTGGCCATCCGGCAGACTTCGGCGGCCTACATCCCCGAGTCGGGGTCCGCCAACCCCAACGATCCGATGTCGTCGCGCACCGCCGGCGATATCCGCACGCTGGCAAGGGCTATCGTGCACGCGGCCAATCTCGGCGCGCGGGTGATCAACGTTTCGGTGGTGTCCTGCGTGAAGGCGACCACCCCGATCGATCAGGCGATGCTGGGCGGTGCGTTGAAGTACGCCGTCGATGTCAAGGACGCCGTCGTGGTCGCCGCCGCCGGCAACATCAACGGGATCGACGCCGGCGCCGGTCAGCAGAACAACTGCCGGGCAAACCCCGACCCGGATCCCGCCCATCCCGACGATCCGCGCAATTGGGGTGGTGTGACGTCGATTTCGACGCCGTCGTGGTTCGACGACCAGGTGCTGTCGGTGGGGTTTGTGTCGCCCGACGGGGTGCGCGCACAGAACTCGATGTCGGGACCCTGGGTGGATGTCGCCGCGCCGGGATCCGGCATTGTGTCGTTGAGTTCGACGGGGGAGACGGTGATCAACGGGGTGCCCGGCAGCGAAGGCCCGCTGGTGCCCATCGCCGGTACGTCCTTCGCCGCGGCCTACGTGTCGGGTCTGGCGGCGCTGATCCGGTCCCGCTTCCCGTCGTTGACCGCGCAAGAGGTGATCACCCGCATCATCACCACCGCACACGCGCCGGCGCGCGGCGTCGACAACGTGGTCGGGCGCGGGCTGATCGACCCCGTCGCCGCCCTCACCTACGAGGTGCCGATCCAGGGCCGACCCGCGGCGACGGTAGACGCGGCGCAGTTGGCCATGCCGCCACCGCCCCGCCCGCCCGATGTGAAACCGAAATACGGGGCGGCGATCGTCATGGGAAGCGTTGCCGCGCTGATCATCCTGGTGGGTGTCGTCGTTGCGGCGACGGGATTCCGCCGGCCGGGTAGGCCGCGATGACCCGCCGCGGCCGGGTTCAGGCGCACCGCGCCGGTTGGTTGCGAGTCAGCTTGCCGTCGGCTCTGGTGTTCACCCTGGTTGTATGCGCCTTGGTGCCCACGACGACCGGGCCCGACGGACCGGGACTGTTGGTCTGGTCCTCGGTGCTGATCGGGCTGGTTGCCTTCGTGGCCCTCTTCGTGCCCATCCGGGGTCGGGTGTTACTCGTCGAGTGGATCGCGGTCGTCTTGGCATTCTGGCGGCGCCGCAAGCGTCCGTTGGTCGACGAGTTGCCGCCCGCCAAGGACGTCCACGCCATCGCCGGTGTGGCGGGTGTGCGCTGGGACGGCTACACCCTGGTGTCAGCGGTGGAGATCGCCGCAGCCCCGGCGTTGACGTTCGAAGCCGGCGGACGCGCGGTCACCGACGGCGTCTTGCCGCTGGACCTGGTGGTCTCGCTGATGCGCCATTACGACCTCAGCCTCGACATCGATGTGGTGTCGGCCGGGCGTCACGTGCCGTCCGGATCGGCTTACCGCACGGTGTATTCCGAGATTGTCGGCCCGCGGCCGTTGATCGGGCAGCGCCGGACGTGGCTGGTCTTGCGTTTGGACGCCAAGGAGAATCTCGACGAGATCGTCGCACGGGGCCCCTCGGCCAGCGCGGCGCCCAAGGCGCTGGTATCGGCCACGCATCGGGTGGTGCAGCGCCTGCAGCAGGAGCGGATTCGGGCGTACGCGTTGTCGGCGGAAGATCTCGACGAACTCGCGGCGATTCTGCTCCAGCCGGTCGGTGCCGTCGGCAACCGGGAGCGTTGGGGCACAGTGGAATCCGGCCCCAATTACATCAGCAGCTACGTCGGTGATCCCGCCACGCTCAACGGCGAGCAGCTGGATCGGTGGTGGTCGTGGCGCACCGAGGATGCCGTCGTCATGCTGAGGCTGTCCGGCATGCGTGCCGGCTCGCATGCCGGCCCGGACGCCCCGCCAAATGCCGGCAACGTGACGGTCGGCTCCGTGGTGCGATATGTCACCCACGGCAAGGCCTACCGGCCGCTGGCCGGGTCAAACCTGGCTCTGCCGACCGGTGTTCAACGGCTGATGCTGATGGCTCCGCTGCCGGGCGGCGACCGCAGCCTCCAAGTCGCCGTGCCGTCGATCAACGTGTCCGAGCTAGGTGACCTCAACATCTCGATCGGGCCGTCGGGCCAACTGCTGGGCCAGTCCGACGACGGTGCGATGGTCACCGTGCCGCTCTGGGACCAAAGCGGCCAACCGCAGCGCCGCCGAATCGAAGCGCGGGTCAGCGCCGAACTCGCCCAGCAATTGGTGCTACGTGCGGTGGTAACCGGCGCGGTGGTGGGTATCCACACCAACGCCCGACCGCAGTGGGACAACCTGGTGGCCGCCGTCGGAGACAGTTCGCGGTTGTTCTACGCCACCGCAGGCGCTTTCGCGTGCGACATTGCCGTCTTCGACGGTCGACCGGTGACCACGGTCCCCGCCCGGACGGTGATGCGCTTGCTGGAGCCGTCCAACACCAGGGTCCCGGCGGCCGTCGGCGGTGCCGACCTGGTCATCACCGAAGTGGACGGCCAGTTGCTCGAGGTCGGCGTGGGATCTGCCGAGCCACAACGTGTTCGGATCATCCGTAGTCGGGAAGAGGACCGCTATCTGGGGCATGCTGAGCCGGCGGCCGTGCCGCGCCGGTCGGTGTCCACCGAGCCCGCCCTGTCCCGCACGGTGCGCCAACCCCAGCCGGCTAAGCCGCCGGAGCCGCCCGAGCCGCCCGAGCCGCTAGAGCCGCCCCCGCCGCCGGCTCGCGAGGTGGCCCCGGCCCCCGCTGCGCCAGAGCCGGCTGCTGCCACTGAATCAACGCCCAGCCCAAGCGGTGGTCGGCATCGCAACATTGCTGGCCCGCAACGCGTTACACGCACACCGCGCTCCGAGGCGGCCAGCCGACAACCTCGGTCTGCACGTCCCCGCCGGCAGTTCAACCTGCCGCAGGACACGCCGTCGGTACCGGAGGACGACGGTCAGGATCCAACCTCGAACCCGGAGCGTCGGGTTCGGTGGCGAGGACGTGAATAGCTGCGAGAAAACGACAGGGGGACAGCGATGACGGTCCAGGGTGGGGATTCTGACCGGTCGCCGGCGGAGCACCCGGCTACCACGTACTTCGCGGAGCGGTTGCAAGAGTTGGCCTCGACCACAAGCGTGCACGGCGACAGCGGGCACGCCCGCAGAATGACCCCGCTGCGCCTGCAGAAACTACTCAAAGAGCAGGCGCCGGATCTACCGGTGTCGCAGACGCAGATCTATCGCTATTACCACGGCGAGGCCGCCCCGCGCCTGGACGTGGTGTACGAGTTGGCGCACCTGTTCGGGGTGTCGCCCCGAGACTTCCTGCCGGAGTAGCAGTTACGCCGAGTGTCCGCCCGGCCCGTTACCGCGGACGCGGAATGGCTTGCGCGTTCTGATGATCCGTGGCGGCAACGGACTGGGCCGCCACCCGAATCGCCGACGCATGCGCTCGGTAGCGGCCGGCGAGTTGCTCACCGCTCATCTGAAGACGCGCCAAGTATTGGGTCAACGCAACGCTGAACATCGCTCCGGCGGCCCCGTAAGCCGGAATTGACGCGACCAAAGCCGGGTCCGGTTGGCACGCTGCGGTCACTTCGGTCGCCAGACAATCGTTGGCCTCGCCGAACGCAAGCACCTTCGGAATGTCCATAAACATTGGCTGGTTCATTCGCGCCCCCCTGATCCGCAGACCGTCAATGTCTTGTTACACATTACCTGTCTTGTCGCAGGTGCGCGGTGTTGGCTACGTTGTCTGGGTGGGGGATATCGATGCGGCCCTTGCTGCGTTGAAAGCGCTGCTCGGCACGGGGGACCCGGTAGCTGCGCGGGTCCCCAATCTGCCGACGGAACCACCACCCTGGCCGCCCTGGAGCGGTGCCGCCTCCGATGCCGCGAAGCTGCGCAGCAGCGATCTGGACGGTCAGCGTCGCCGCCTCTATCAACAGCAAGTGGAGGCCTACCCGATCATCAGCGGGGCCGGTCAAACGCTGATCCACGCACGTAAGCAAATGGACGCGGTCATTGCGGCGTGGCAGGCGGACAAATTCAGCATCGGCTGGCTGGCCAACACGGTGCAAGGTCAACAGGCCCTGATCGCCGCCGGTCAGCAACGCCTCGCCGAGGCCGCCGGCGTCATTCGGGAAGCTATGCACGAGTTCGCCCGTGCCGCCGAACAACTCAACGCGATTTCCGACGACTTCCCACTCACCCCCGGGCAAGAGCGGTCGGCTCAGCTCCAAATGCCGCAATTGCCACCGGAAGACGCGAGCGCCCAGGACGTCGAAAACTGGTGGCATTCGCTCAGTCAGGACGACAAAGATCGGCTCATCGCCGCGCACCCACAGCGACTGGGGAATCTGAACGGCATTCCCGCGGCGGTGCGCGACCCGGTGAACCGGGCCGTGCTGAGCGACGACCTGCACCGCGTCGAGGACATCGCCAAACTCGGCGGCGTCGACGTGAGCGAGATCCTCAACGACCCAAGCAAATACGGGTTGACGTCGGACGATATCACCCGTTACACAAACGCCGTTCAGACAAGACACGGCCTGGATCACGACCGGACGTGGACCGCCGACGGCAAGAACACCGCCGACCGCCCGGTCATGCTGTGGGCATACGATCCCCTGGCATTCCAAGGCCGCGGCAAGGCGGCCATCGCCATCGGCAATCCCGACTGGGCGCGCAACACTGCGGTGATCGTGCCCGGCACCGGCAGCAGCGTGAAATCGGGTTGGCTCGCCGGCGGCCGCAACGACGCCGCCGTGCTGTACGACCAGTCCGCGTTGGCCGACCCGGACAGCACCTCCGTGATCGCCTGGATGGGCTACGAGACGCCCGACAGCTTCACCGATCCGGACATCGGTAACACGACGCTCGCCCGGCAGGGCGGGAATCTCCTGGCCGCCGACGTGAACGGTTTGGGAGTGACGCACAACGGTCCGGCGAATATCACCGTGATCGGACATTCGTACGGGTCAACCACGGTTGCCGACGCATTCGCCAACAGCGGCATGCACGCCAACAATGCGATCCTGCTGGGCAGTCCCGGCACCGACCTGGCCCGCAGCGCCGCGGACTTCCAGCTCCCCGAGGGTGGACATGTCTACGTGGGTGCCGCCTCGTCAGACCCCATCACCTGGGTGCCCCAGCTGGGCTCGACGGTGCAGAACTACCTCAACGACAAGCTCGGCGACCTGGTGGGCGCTTCGGCGGGGCTCGGATTCGACCCGGCCGCAGACAGTTTCGGGTCGATCCGATTCCACGCCGAAGTTCCCGGTGCCGACGGGTTGAATCCCGCCGATCATTCGTATTACTACACCGTCGGCAGCGAATCGCTGCGCGCGATGACCGACATCGTCACCGGCAACCCCGGTCGCCTCTTCGACGACAACCTGATCGCCGAAGGCCGGCACCTACCGCATCTGACCACTCCCAACAAGGTCGACATTCCCGGATTGGGCCGCGTCGAGATACCCCATCTCGACGTCCCGCTGCCGGGACTAGGCGGGTTCGATGTGGAGCCCGAGGACAGCCGCGCCGGCACAGTCACCAGCAACCACCAATACGGGCCCTGATGTCGTGGTGTAAATCACTCCGGCGCAACCATTTTCGACGCTCGTCCGGCGTGCCGCCGCCGTCATCTCGCCAAGGGCTGCCTAGTATTGCCGAGTGATCGACCGCTATGGAACCGACGTGCTTGCCGGCGGGGGACGCCGCAAGCCGCGCTCGGTGGAACATCCCGTTGAGCTCGGCATGGTGGTCGAGGACGCCCAGACCGGCTACGTCGGCGCCGTGGTCCGTGTCGAGTACGGCCGGGTCGACCTGGAAGACCGGCACGGCCGCACCCGCGGATTCCCGTTGGGCCCTGGCTTTTTGCTCGATGGCCGCCCGGTGATACTGACCCCGCCGCGTCGCCCGGCACCCGCCGCGAAGAAGCGCACGGCGTCCGGTTCGGTTGCAGTTTCGGGGGTGCGGGCGCGGGTAGCCCGGGCCAGCCGGATCTACGTCGAGGGCCGCCATGACGCCGAACTCGTCGCCCAGGTCTGGGGTGAGGACCTGCGCATCGAGGGAGTGGTGGTCGAACACCTCGGGGGAGTCGACGACCTGGTGGACATCGTCGCCGACTTCAAGCCGGGCCGCGGCTCGCGGCTCGGCGTCCTGGTCGATCACCTGGTCCCCGGGTCGAAAGAGGCGCGCATTGCCGACGCCGTGCGCCGCGGACCCGGCGGCGAACACACTCTGGTCGTCGGGCACCCCTACATCGACATCTGGCAGGCCGTGAAACCGGACCGGCTCGGACTTTCGGCATGGCCGACGGTTCCACGGCACATCGACTGGAAGCATGGCGTGTGCGAGGCGCTCGGCTGGCCGCATGGCAGTCAGGCCGACATCGCCCGGGCCTGGCAGCAGATCCGCGCCCAGGTGCGCGACTGGAACGATGTGGAACCGGCGTTGATCGGCCGGGTCGAAGAACTCATCGATTTCGTCACGCAACCGGCCGCGTAACCGTCTGGCCCCGACGCACCCTTAGGCGCCACAGGGTGCCCCGTGCCGCTCTGTGGCGTACATCACGCGTCACATACTCGGCGTTGCAGGCACTAACGACGTGAGACCGCAGCACTGCCGCAACGAAACGGAGGAAGTCCATGACGGACGCGCTTGTCATCGACGCCGAGGGCCTGGACCGCTTGTCGTGCAACGCGAAGGCCGACCCGAGCACCGGCAGGAAGACCCTGCGGGCCAAGACGGTCTGCGAGTCCGGGTTCCGCAACATGACCTACGTGCGCGACCTCGCGCCGATGCTGGTCGGCGAGCCGCCCGCACTGCTCGGCGACGACTCCGCGCCCAACCCCTCCGAGGTCACTCTGGCCGCACTGGGATCGTGCATTTCGGTGGGCCTGCTGGCCAACGCGACACACCGCGGGGTGACGTTGACCAAGATCGAGGTTGAGATGGAAGGGGACATCGACATCTCGGCGGTCTGGGGGGTCGGCGACACCCCGGCCGACAAAGCGCTCGGTATCACCGCCGTCCGCTGCAAGGTGACCCTGGCCGGGGACGCGGACGACGACACGCTCAAGGAGATTCACGACAACGCAATTGCCTGGTCACCGGTGGTCAACACGTTCCGCCGCCCGGCCAGCGTCGATTCGACGCTATCGATCGGCTAGCCGGTCAGCATCGAGAAACACCGAACAGGAGGGAGCGCCAATGACCGCGACGGTCGACGCCGCGATCGGTCCGCTCGATTCGGAGCTGCTGCCCGATATTCGTGCCCACGCGGGCGATTTGGATCGTGGCGAGCTAAATTCGCGCCGTAGCTTCGTGGGTCTTGGCGCCGCGGGTCTGCTCGGCGTCGGTGCGCCCGGCAACGCCGACGGCGCCCTTCCCCGGATGGCCGAAATCATCAAGCGAATCTCCGGGGAGTGCATGAGCACCGGGTTCTCCGTATGGGCCCACCGCATGGTGCTCGAATACCTGCTCACTGCGGATACGCCATTCAGCAGGTCCGCGGCCCAGCCGCTGCTCGCCGGCACCACCCCGGGCGTGACGGGCATGGCGGCCGCGTTCAAAGACCTGGCAGGCTGCGGCAACCTCGAACTCGTTGCCTCGCGTGTTCCGGGCGGCTTTGCGTTGAGCGGGCCGATCAGATGGGCCAGCAACCTCTACGACGACTCGCTGTTGGTGACCGGCGCGCGCACGGAGGATGGCGCCAAGCTCATCGTGGCGCTGCCGTTGGCCACCCCGGGCGTCACCGTGGGTGACCATTTCAAATTGCTGGCCATGGACAGCACGGCCTCGTCGTACCTGAATCTGACGGACGCATTTGTCCCGGACGAGCAGGTTCTGACCACCGATTTCGCCGGGTTTCTGGGCTCCGTCCGCCCGACTTTCCTTGTGCTGCAGTCGGCTATGTGCCTAGGCCTGGCGCGCACCGCGATAACGCAGGCGAAATCGGGCGCAACCGGGGTGAACGAGGTCTTCGCCGCTGAGGTCCAACAAGTCGCCGAAAGGCTCGAGGTGACCGAGACCGTGCTGGCGGACGTCGCCGTCACGGTCGGCGGAGCGCAGCCCCCCGCCAAGAAGGAACTGTTGTCGCTTCGACTTGCAGCCGCCGAGATCGCCGTCGCCAGCGCCTCTTTGGAGATTCGCACGGCCGGTGGCAAGGGCTATGCGAGCAAGACACCGGCCAGCCGACGTTACCGCGAGGCCGCCTTCATTCCCGTCCAGTCGCCCTCGGAGGCGCAATTACGTTGGGAGCTCGGCCGATGCGTCTAACGCGGGCTGCGAGCGGTCGCGATGGTGACTTCCGAGACCTTTGAGACTTCGGCGACCGAGCATCACATCGGTGGCATCCCGCTGACCAACCTGGTCCGTGACTTTCACCTGCCAATGGTGAGATTCGCTCGCACACTGGTCAATTCACCAGCGGCGGCCGAAGAGGCGGTACAGGAGGCGTGGGTACAGGTGCTCAAGTCCTCCGACACGTTCGAAGGACGGTCTTCGGTGGCCACCTGGCTGTTCGGAATCGTCAAGAACACCGTCTCGCGACATCGCCGGCAAGAGTCGCGAATTCGCGCGCACGAGGTTCTGGCCCCTCAGGACGCCGACCCGGATGCCGATCCGCTGTCGGGACGCATGCATCCGGCCGGCCATCCCGACGCCGGCCACTGGAGCATCCCGCCGTCGAAGCGGTTCCTGCCCGAAGACCAAACTGTGGCAAGGGAACTCGTCGAATATCTGCGAGCTGCATTGGACTCGCTGCCGATCCGCCAACGACAGCTGATCATACTGCGCGACGTTGTCGGCACTTCGGCCGAAGAGGCGGCCGAAGTTCTGGAAGTGTCGGCTCAGGCACAGCGCGCGTTGTTGTACCGGGCCCGAGGCAACCTTCGAAACGAACTGGAAAAGCGGTACCAACAATGACCGTTTACGACAACACCGTCCCGGCAATCGACTGCGTCGACTTCGTCCGGCTGGTCGACGACCTCATCGATTCCGACCCGCGGCAGTGGGGCCCGATTGTGGCCAAACACCTTGACGAATGCCCGCCGTGCCTGGTCTACCTGCAACAGATGCGTGATCTTCGGATCCTGCTGCACCACGTCTTTGACGGCGAGACGCTCACCGACGAAGACGTCGCCGGCGTCATCCGCACGATCGACGGCTTACGTAACGGTCAGCGCTAAAGCGCGTGCACCGACGCCGCTATCGGCCAATGCCGGGTGCCATCGAGGTGATAGCTCACCGGTTGACCGGGCTCGAGTCCTGCTGGGGGCGGGTCGATGAGCTCGGAGACGTCGACGAAGAGGTCGAGGCCGTCGTCCGCGGGTTGCACGAATCCGTATCCGTGTTCGCCGTCGAACCAGCGGATGGTGCCGTACCGGATCGCCAGGTCTGGCAAGGTCGCGGTATCAAACGAATTAGTAGTGACCATTTGCGTGCCTTCCCCGTGGATTTTCGGTCGACACACCAGAGTTAGCCGTCGCCGTAGCTGCGCTGCGGTCACCATTGTCCCGCGAGCAGACGGGAAATCCCCCTTTCGTGGGGCGTGTCGTGGGCTTTTGTGGCTGCTCGCGGTCACGATGCGATCACGAGCTCGATCAGGGGTGGGGTCCAATGTCCCTTTCGCGCCGCCGCGCGGGTCCGATAGCGTCTGGTAGGAGCCAGCCGGTACGGCAGCGTTAGGTTCCGCAAGAGGAGCGTGGAATGACAAGTGGCACAACCGAATACGGGATCCTGGTAGCCGTGGACGGGTCGTCGGCGGCGGAGGCGGCGATCGCCTGGGCGACCCGCGAGGCCATCCTGCGGCAGAGCCCGCTCACCCTGCTGCACGCCGTCGCGCCGGTGGTGGTCGGCTGGCCGGTTGGGCAACTCTACGACGAAATGCCTGGGTGGCAGAAAGACAGTGCCGAGCAGGTCATCGAGCAGGCACGCCAGATCGTCGCACGTAGCGCCGGTGCGTCGAATCCGCCGGAAGTGCACACCGAACTGGTCTACGCCAACGCCGTACCCACCCTCATCGAGGCATCGAAGCGGGCGGCGCTGGTCGTCGTGGGAAGTCAGGGGATGGGCGCAATCGGGCGCGCGCTGCTGGGTTCGGTGAGCGCGGCGTTGCTTCACCACGCCCATTGCCCGGTCGCGGTGATCCACGGCGACGCGGACCAGGCTCCGGACGCCAACGCACCCGTGCTCGTGGGTGTCGACGGCTCGCCGGCCTCCGATGCCGCGACCGCCTTGGCGTTCGAGGAGGCGTCCCGTCGCGGCGTCGATTTGGTCGCCTTGCACGCGTGGAGCGACGTCGGGGTTTTCCCGATCCTCGGGATGGACTGGCAAGATCGCGAAAGCAAAGGCCAGGAGGTTCTCGCCGCGACCTTGGCTCCGTATAAAGAGCGCTACCCGGATGTCCACGTGCGGGAATCGCTGGTTTGCGACACTCCCACCAAGTGGCTGATCAAGGAGTCCGACCACGCGCAACTGGTGGTGCTCGGCAGCCACGGTCGCGGGGGGTTTGCCGGCATGCTGCTGGGCTCGGTCAGTTCTGCCGTCGCCCAATCGGCCAAGGTGCCGGTCATCGTCGTCCGCCAGTGACTCCGCGAGAAGACGCAAAAACGCAGGTAAGCCCATAGTTTGGGTGAACTTGCGGCTGCTCGCCGGCGGGGGACTTTAGTCCCTACGGCTGAGGGCTTTCGGACGGCGCGATCGCGCCCCACGGCTTTGTAACTTGATCCCATGACGTATGTGATCGGACGAGAATGCGTGGACGTTGCCGAGAAGTCCTGCGTGCAGCTTTGCCCCGTTGACTGCATCTACGAAGGCGCTCGCACGATGTACATCAACCCCAACGAGTGCGTCGACTGCGGCGCTTGCCGGCTGGAATGCCGCGTCGGCGCAATCTACTGGGAAGAGGATCTGCCGGAAGATCAGCGCGAGCACCTCGCGGACAACGCCGCATTCTTCAGCGAAATCCTGCCCGGACGCACCGAACCGCTGGGTAACCCGGGCGGTTACTCGAACGTGGGCCGAGTCGGTGTCGACACACCTATGATCGCCGCAATGCCGCCCAACGCGAAGTAACCTGGACAAAACAGAAGAAGGAAACGAAATGACTGCGACCGGTTACCATTCCGACAAGAAGCTCGGCATTGTGGTGGGGGTTGACGGTTCGCCCGCGTCGAACGCGGCAGTGGTCTGGGCAGCACGCTCAGCGGCAATGCGCAACGTGCCGCTCACCGTGATCCATGTGGTGGGCGGCGACGTGGCCACCTGGCCGCCGATGCCTTTCCCGGACAGCTGGGGAGTGTGGCAGGAAGACGAAGGCCGCAAGATCGTGGCCGCTTCGGTCAAGCTGGCCGAAGAAGCCGTCGAGACCGACCGCAAGCTCGTCGTGAAGCACAAGGTCGTTTTCGCGGCGCCGGTGCCGGCAATGATCGAAATGTCAAAGGACGCCGAGCTGATGGTTGTCGGTGCCACGGGACGGGGCGCGCTCGCCCGCGCGTTGCTGGGTTCGGTCAGCTCGAGCCTGGTGCGCCGGGCGAGTTGTCCGGTCGCGGTCATCCGGGACGAGGACCCCCTGATGCCGAACCCGCTGCGCGCGCCTGTCCTGCTGGGGGTCGACGGTTCACCGGCGTCGGAGGTCGCCACCGCGATAGCTTTTGACGAGGCATCGCGTCGCGGAGTCGAACTGATCGCGCTGCACGCCTGGAGCGACATGGAGGTCGTCGAGCTTCCGGGTCTGGACTGGACCGCGGTCAAGGCGGAGGCCGAGCGTAGCCTCGCCGAGCGTCTGGCGGGCTGGCAGGAACAGTACCCAGACGTCCGGGTTTGCCGTGTAGTGGTGTGTGACCGTCCTGCCCGGCAGCTGGTCGAGAGGTCGGAATCGGCTCAACTAACCGTCGTGGGCAGCCACGGCCGTGGCGCGGTCATGGGCGCCCTGTTGGGTTCGGTGAGCCATGCCGTCGTGAATTCCTGCCGGATGCCGGTGATTGTCGCGCGGTCGTCCTGAGACCCCCGCCGAAAGGCGCGAAAGACCCGCCACGGGTTGCCTGGGAATGATTGAAAGGCGACCCGGGGGGTTAACCAGGTCGCATGGCTGAGTTCAGAGTTATCGACCCACGCGGTGAAGTCGTCGCCACCAAAGAGATCGAGAGCGCCGAAGACGCCCACGCCTGGTTCGTCGACTCCGTCGCGGACAAGTCGGAACTGGGTTGGCGGCTGGAGGTCAACGACGACGGCGAATGGGCCTTCTTCGAAAACAGTGATAGCGCGCCCAGTTGAGCGCGCTGACCCTGCATAGAACCGGTTTCGGCCGCGCTTAGCGCACCTTGGCCGCGGCGTCGGAGTGGCTGGCGCGATCACGGGCGGCCATCAGCAGCTGGTCGAATTCGGCTTGTGAAGTAAGGCTTGGCCCGGCCGCGCGGAATTCCGTGCGGATTTGCTCGGCCAAGCGCCGCAGCTTGACGTTGGCTTCCTGTGACAGCCATTTCAGCAGGTTGAATGCCCCCGCGTCGTCGAGGTCGTAGACCAGCATCAGCATGCCCTTGGCTTGCTCAATCGTGGCGCGGTTCTCGGCGATCTCGGCAAGCTTTGCCGTGACGACCGCGTCGGGCATTTCGTGGGGGTGTGGCGTGACGTCGACGTAGAACCCGTGCGTCCCGATGACGGCGCCGTCTTCGTCGAACAGCCGGTCGCCGACCACCACAACGTGACGTGTCTTCCCGGCTTTGTCGACGATTCGGTGGCGGGTGCTGAACGCCTTGCGGTTGTTCAAGATGTCGTCGATGGTCGCCGCGACCTGGCCGCGGTCGTCGGGGTGCTTGTGCGACAGCACCAAGTCGGTGGTCGGGGTGACGCTGCCGGGTTCGTAGCCGTGCATCTGCTGGACTTGCTCGGACCATTCCCACCGCTGGTTTTCGAAGTAGAAGCGGAATGACCCCGAGCGTGTCAAGTTTTCTGTGTAAGTCGCCTGTTTGGTTTTCTTGTTAGTCGTCGAGTTATAGGTACCGCTCGATGCGGTCTGGGTAGACCAGCGAGAGTTGTTCGAGTGCCTTCTTCCAGTTGGTGACCACCTGTCCTTCCACGAGACGTCCGGGCGCTGTTCGGCAACGTTTCTGGGCGTATTTTTTGGCCCGTTCGGCGGCGCGTTTGTCCTCGATGTTGCAGATGGCCAGCCAGAGGAGTTTGACCACGGCGGCATCGTTGGGGAACTGGCCTCGGGTCTTGATGACCTTGCGCAACTGGTAGTTCAGCGATTCGATCGCGTTCGTCGTGTAAATGACCCGGCGCAACTCGGGCGCAAACGCCAGGAAGGGGGTGAACTGCTCCCACGAACGATCGAAAACCCTGGTCACCGTCGGATTTTTCTTGCCTAACTCCGACGTGGTGAACGCATCGAGTTCGGCACGGGCAGCCTCAGCATCCGCCGCGGTGTAGACCGGTTTGAGGGCTGCGGCCACGGCTTTGCGGTCGCTGTAGGACACGAACCGCAGCGCGTTGCGCAGCAGATGCACACACAGGTCTGCACGGTGGCCTGCGACCAGGTGGCCGCGATCGCCTCGGGAAAGCCGGTCAGCCCGTCGCAGCACACGATCAGCACGTCGCGAACGCCGCGATTGGCCAGATCGGCACACACTGAGGCCCAAAACGCCGCTCCTTCGTTCTGCTGGACCCAGATGCCCAGCACGTGCTTGATCCCGGCCATATCGACGCCTACGGCGATATGAGCGGCCTTGTTGCGGGTGTGGCCGCCGTCTTTGACCTTGACCACGATCGCGTCGAGGTAGACCACCGGGTAAATCGGGTCCAGCGGCCGACGCTGCCAGGCCAGGACCTCCTCGGAGATCTCATCGACGATCTTGGAGATCGTCTCGTGCGAAACATCGGTTCCGATCGTCGAGGCAAGATGAAATTGAATGTCGCGCAACGTCATTCCACCGGCGTACAGCGAGATGATCATGTCATCGAGCCCGCCGAGACGGCGGGCGCCCTTGGGCACCAGCCGTGGAGTGAACGAGCCGTCGCGATCGCGCGGCACCTCCAACGGGACGGGGCCGGCCTCGGTCTGCACCGTCTTCGGTGAGGTGCCATTGCGGGCATTGGGCAGCGCACGCCCCGCCGGGTCGCCCTTCTCATAACCCAGATGATCAGTCAGCTCAGCAGCCAGCCCACGCTCCAAGGCGAGCTTGATCAACCCTGGCAACAAACCACCCTCACCGGTCAACGCAACCTCGCCGGAATCGACCTGAGCCAGCAAATCGTCCACCACGCCCGACGCCCGAAGCGCCTCGGCCATCTCCACCGTGGACTCCACCTCACCTAGCGCCAAATCTTCGTCCTTGCCCGTCGCCATGTCCTGAGATCCTTCCGTCAGGACTTACACAGACGATCTGACACCCCCATGACCCCACCCGCTGTGGTGCACCTCCGGCCAACGCTTGTTCGACATCGGTAGCTTGGCCATCGAGATTCCAGGTCATCGCTGACCACGCCTCCTCGACTCGAGTCCACTCGGACGCTATCAACTGCCCTTGAGATGCGCAGGTTATGTTGGCGCGCGATCGGCAAAACGGCGATTCAAGATAGCGCGTCACAGAAGTGTCGGTCTAACTCCCCGACAACCCCGCACGCCGCCATCGACGCTGGTTGAATCGGCCTGGATCAGGCCGGCGGCAACCGCCCCGGAGCCGCAGCGGGCACCGGTCTGCGGTCGCCGCCGGCTAGCGACTCAGGCGTTGACCATCTCCCGCTCTGACTCCTCCCGCTCGATCACCTTGGGCTGCTCTTCCTCGTGCTCGATCACCTGGTGGTGCCCATTGCCGCGGCTGACCGAAATCTTGCGCGGCTTGGCCCGCTCGGCCACCGGAATGTGCAGGCTCAACACCCCTTCCTGGTAGGTCGCTTCGATCTTGTCGGTGTCGAGGTTGTCGCCAAGGACTAGTTGGCGGCTGAACACACCACGGGGACGCTCCGTGGCCAGCATCTCGCGGTTGGGGTCGAGGCCGGGCCGTTCGGCCTTTACGGTCACCACATTGCGCTCGATGTCGATGTCCAGAGAGTCGGCGTCGATGCCGGGCAGGTCGAACTCGACGACGAATTTGTCGCCTTCACGCCACGCGTCCATCGGCATCACGGCGGGGCGAGCCGCTGTGCCGAAGACTTGTTGCGCAAAGCGGTCGAGTTCGCGGAACGGGTCGGTACGCATCAGCATGGCGGTCACCTTTCTCTCCAATCTCTTGTCTTGGGGTAAGGATTTCCTATGTCTATCGACATAGATTTTATATAACATCATCGACAATAGAACGCAAGTATGGTAAATAGCTTTTCTGTGTGGCTAGTCAAGGAGGATCCCTGATGGTCGATCGCCCTGGCGGTAACGGTTCGCCGCCAACCGATCGTGGCGTGTATGGGATCTCGGTTGCGTCAGAACTTTCCGGCATACCCGTGCAGTCGCTGCGACTGTATGAGCGCCACGGGCTGCTGGCCCCGGCCCGTAGCGAGGGTGGAACGCGGCGCTACAGCGTCGACGACCTAGCAAGGCTGGAACGCATCAGTGCGCTCGTCGAGGCCGGAGTCAATCTGGCCGGGATCGCGCGCATTCTCAATCTTGAAGACGACAACGCCGCACTCGCGGCGGCCAATTCGTACTTGCGGTCCACCAACCGCAGCCTGCGCAACAAGGCGAAGAAGAAACCCAATCCGGAGACATCGGACTGATCGCTATGCGACCACCCGGAAGTGTTCGGCTTTCGGATCGGCAGGGTCGGGCAGTGTCATGCCCGCGTCGACACCTGATCGCAGGTAGTCGACAACGCCGTCGGTGAGGCGCTCGCCGGGTACGACGGCGGGAATGCCCGGTGGATAGGGAGTGATCTGCTCCGCGGCAATGCGCCCGCCGGCTTTGTCCGCTGGGACCATCTCGGTAGGGCCGAAGAAGGCGTCTCGTGGCAATTGCACTGTCTCGAGCTGTAATTCCGACGGTGCGGGCAGGTGGATCGGTGGTGGCTGCTCGAACCCTCGGGCCGCGTCGCGCCATTGGGCCATCGCGGTGCGCAGCCGGTCCGCGGTTTCCGCGTTGTCGGCGAAGGACATGGTGGCCAGAATCCGGCGGTGATCGCTGAGCCCGAGGTCGAGCTGGCAGTTGTTGCGTAGCCAGTCCGCGGCTTGGTATCCGGAGGTTCCGCTATCGGCGACATCCATCAGCACCTGCGTAACGTCCAGGTCGCAGGAAGCCTCCTTGCCCAGCAACTCGTCTTGGAGGACAACAACCTCGGGTATCTCGGCAAGACTCTTTCGCAACCGGCCGGCCAGTTCCAGTTCGGCGCTGAGCAGATCGTGACCATGCTCGACCATCTGGCGGCGCCAACCGTCCAAAGCGGCGTAGACCATCACGTTGGGGCTGGTGGTCATCAACAGGTCGGCGCACGAAGACAACAGGTCGGCGTCGACCAGGTCGCCCTGGAGGTGAAATACCGAGCCTTGCTCGAATCCGGCGCCCATCTTGTGGACGCTCACCACGCAGACGTCGGCTCCGGCGTCCATCGCCCAGGTCGGCAGGTCTTCGTGGAACGGCAGATGGGCGCCCCATGCCTCGTCGACGATCAGCGGCTTGCCGCGCTCGTGGCACACGTCGGCGATAGCCCCGATGTCGGCGCAGGTGCCGTATGGGCTCGGGCTGACGATCAGGGCGCCGGCCGCGTCGGGATGTTCTTCCCAGGCGGCTTTCACCTGGGCCGGTGACGGCGGGTGGGAGAAGTGGTGTTCGCTGTCCCAGCGCGGGGTGATCCAGTGCGGCTGCACGCCAGAAAAGATCAATCCCGCCACGATCGACTTGTGGCTGTCCCGGGCGACCAGCAGGCCACCCTGCGCACAGCCCGCCACGGCCATCATGGCTGCCTTGACCGAAAGCGAACTGCCGCAGGTGGAAAAGAACGCCGTGTCGGCGCCGACGGCGTGGGCCATCAGTTCCTCGGCCCGCGCCAGATACTTTCCGCTGGACCGGCGATCGTCGAGTCCATTGGTGGCCAGCAGGTCGTTGCGGAATGGGTCCTTACCCATCACCGCAAGGACTCGGGCGTCGGTGCCGGCGCCCTGGCGGTGCCCCGGTGGCGTGAACCCGTACCGGTTGCTGCGGTGATAGTCGGACAGCGCATCCAACAGGGGCGCTTGCGACTGATCCATAACGAACTAGTACCCCGCGCTCACCGGCGCAACCGCTGGGTTTTGTCGCTCTTCCCGGGCGTCGGTGTTGCGCTGGCGTGACGCTTGGCGACGGCCGCCTCGCTCGCGTGACGCTCGACGTCGATCTTTGGCAGGAATTACCCCGAAAGGCGTTGTGCGGTAAGGAGTTACGCGCTCCGATAACGTCGACGCGCGGCGGCCGCCTTCGGGCGCGCCAGCTGGAATCGATCGATGAGGCCAGAGAGCTCGTCGAGTTCGCTGCGCAGCGTCTGAAATTCGACTTCATCGGCTCCGTCGAACATGCCCATCGCGTTGTACTGGGCAAGCCGTCGCAGCCGCGCCGCCAGAGCCGCACCCCACTGCACCCTGAAGTCGTAGAGCTGGTCCTCGCTGAGACCGTCCAGCTTCTCCAGTTTGCGCAGCGCATCGATCTGGGTGGCGAGCTTTTCCAAGTCGTCAGCGACATCATCGGCGACGTTGTGCGGCGCGTGCTCCGGTATCACGTTCGTCGGGTCCTTTCTCGCCACGGCCGGTCGGCTCCCATATACCCACTCCGACCCAATTTCCACCTGGTCAACGAAACCGATCGCGCACGAATTCCCTGCCCTCGAGTCCCAGATTGCACATTGTCGAAACGGGTATCCGGCGGTGGAGCCGACGAAGGAGTGCATGTGGCTGACGTATCTGACGCTAGCGCGGAGGTGGCTGCGCGCGCACAACAGGAAGCCGACGAATATCGCGGCGACAATCCCCGCCCGTTGGGCGGCTATCTGGTGGTGATGGGCGCCTACGGCGCACTCCTTGCGCTGGCCGCAGTACTGGCGGCGGTCACCGGACGTAGGTTGCCGGAAGGTTGGCGCATTCAAGACCTGTTCACGGTGACGGCTGGCGCACACAAACTTTCGCGCACTCTGTCCAAGGGCGCGGTGACCAGCCCGCTGCGCGCACCGTTTACCCGCTACTCGGGCACGGGCGGTCCGGCCGAGGTCATGGAGGAGTCCCGGGAAACAAGCGACTTACGGCATAGCGTGGGGGAGTTGCTCACCTGCCCGTTCTGCCTCGATGTCTGGGTAACCACGGCATTCGTCATCGGGTTGGTCTTCGTTCCCAGATTCACCCGTCTGGTAGCCGGCGGCTTCACCGCACTGACCGGGGCCGACTTCCTTCACCTTGCTTACGCGAAGGCTCAGCAAGCGGTGGAGGGCTAGCACACCGAGAGAGGTTCCTCATGCCCAAGACGACGAAGCGCGGCGCCGCGAAGAAGGACGAGTTGCCCAGCACGCTGCGACGCTCCAGCGCCAAGGCGCAGCGCACGTTCGCCAAGGCGCACGACGCGGCCGCCGAACAATACGGCACCGAGGAGCGGGCTCACCGGGTGGCGTACGCCGCGGTCAAGCACAGCTTTGAAAAGGTGGGCGATCACTGGGAAGCCAAAGAGGAAAAGGGCCCGTCCGACGAGCGCGCCGAACGGGGCGGGCTGGAAAACCCGCTGCCGTCGGAAGAGGGAGTGGATGCCAATGCGAGTAAAAAGCATCTGCTGGACATAGCGCGCCGGCTCGACGTCTCTGGTCGGTCAAAGATGACCAAGCCCGAACTCGTCGAGGCGATCAAGAAACACAATCGTCGCGCCCAACGTCGCTGAGGATTGCGAATCATGGCTGGCGCCAAACCGTCGGCACAGGCCGGGGGCGCGGCCCGCTACGTGCCCGAACACCATGATCTGCGTTCACTGGAGAACGCGGCCACCAGCTGCCGCGGCTGTGACCTGTACAAAGACGCCACCCAAACCGTATTCGGCCACGGTGGAGGCGATGCGCCGCTCATGCTGGTCGGTGAGCAGCCGGGCGATCGTGAAGACCAAGAAGGACTTCCGTTCGTCGGCCCCGCCGGTCGACTGCTCGCCAGTGCCCTCGAGGATGCCAGCATCGATCCTGGTTTGACCTATCAGACCAATGCCGTCAAGCACTTCAAGTTCAACCGATCGGGGAAGCGACGAATCCACCAGACCCCCCGACGCATCGAGGTCGTCGCCTGTCAACCCTGGTTGTTGGCCGAGATCGAGGCGGTACAACCGGAGGTGATCGTGTGCCTGGGGGCTACCGCCGCAAAATCTCTGCTGGGCAGTTCATTTCGCGTCACCGCGCACCGGGGCGAACGGCTGGAGTGGCCGAAAGACATCGTTGTCGACCTGGATCCGCAGCCGTTCGTGGTGGCCACCTTGCATCCTTCGGCGCTGTTGCGCGATCGCAGTGACCGTCGCCGGGCGAATTACGAGTCGTTTGTCGACGACTTGCGCGGCGCGGTAGCCATCCTGAAATAGCCGAAACAGACAGTGCGGCAAGAAATTAGATCACTGTCGACGGCGGTGCCGTCCCCAGCGTGCCGTTGCGATGGCACTGGCCATAGTGGCTCCGGAGATCAGGGCCCGCGCGTGGCGCGTCACCCAGGCTTGGGCGCATGCGCTGCCGCTGTCGACTCGATATTGCTTGCGGCGCGGATGGTCCAACGCATGTACAACCCCTTCGGCGGCAACCTCGAGGGGGCATGCCGGTGCGACGGCCGGCAACAGACAGAGCGTCACATGAACGTGACTGCGCTCGTGGAGCAACTCGCTTCGAACCGATTCCGTGAAGCCGTTGATCGCATGCCCGACGCCGCAGTCGGCGGATTGCAGCGTCCCACGACCGCCGGGCGCCGAGGCTACCTGCACGATTACGCCGGAATCACGTGGGCGCATCCGGTTGAGCGAGGCCATGGTGCCGTGCACGTAGCCCAGGTAGCTCACCTCGGTCACCCGGCGGTATCGGTCCGCTTCGATGGCGGTAAAGGGCGCGAACAGCGAGGTGAGGGTGACGTTGATCCACGCATCAATGGGTCCGAACTGCTCCTCGACCTGGCTGGCCGCTCGCTCCACCGCCGCGAAGTCGGAGACGTCAGTGGGAATCGCCAGCGCCTCTCCGCCGGCGGCGCGTACCTCGGCCGCCGCCGCCTCCAGGCCGGCCTGCCCGCGCGCCAGCAAGCCCAGGTATGTCCCCCGCCGCGCCAGCAGACGGGCCGTGGCTCGGCCGATCCCCGCGCTCGCGCCGGTGACCACCGCTACCTGCGCGGTCTCATTCGGGGCTCGATGGAAACCCGCCTCCGGCCAGCCGCGACCGAAGCGCCGAAGGCTTTCGCTCAGTTGCGCCGTCGCTTCTTCGATTTGGCCGAAATGTACGTACTTGTCGCGCTCAAAGGCAGCCATCAGCCCTCCCCCAGGTGACGGTCTCGACCCGACTACCCCCCGCGAGAGCTGATAAACCTCCCGCACGTATTTTCTGCCCGGTCACTGTGCGCACTGTGGCCCGCAAATCTTGTGCGGTGGGGGCCGCTTCCCGCACATTCGGCGCCATCGCTGGGCGCGCCATGCGCTTTCTGCGACTCAGGTTTCGGCCCTCGGTACCTGGGTAGTCGAGACAAATGAGCGTGCAGAACCCACAGACCGCTGAGCTGGCTCACGAGACGTCGGGTGGTCGGACGCGACAGGACGAGGATTCCGGCCGCACCCGCCGCGCCATCGTCAACTGGGTGTTGGCCTTACTGACGGTGCCCGCGGCAATTCTGGTCGTGGTCTTTGCGATCGGTGCGGCCATGAGTATGGCCGGCTGTAGCGCACCGGCCTGCCCCGGCATGGGACCCAGTGGTTTCGTCTACGGGGTGCTGCTTTACGGCGCTCCGGTGATTTCCGTACTGACCCTCGTCATCTCGATCTTCACCGCTTTCCGGCGGTACGGGTTCATTGTCCCGGTGATTGCGCTGGCACTGCTCCTGGCTGACTTCGCGACTATAGCGGCGCTTTTCTAGTCCCAGCGATAGGCGAAATTCATTGTCCGCCAACCGAGAATCGGTGTACCGACCCGCTGTGCTTTTCGATGTCGACGGAACGCTGGTCGATTCGAATTATCTGCATGTCCATGCTTGGCAGCGCGCCTTCGCCGAGGTCGGAATCGACGTCGAGACGTGGCGCATCCACCGGTCCATCGGCATGGATGGGTCCACGTTGGTCAAGTCATTGTCCGGCAACGCATCCGAGGACAAACGGAAGCGGCTGAAGGACTTGCACTCTCGTTACTACAAAGAGGCGGCACCGCTGTTGCGCGCGCTGCCTGGGGCGCGAACCCTGTTGCAGCGCGTAGCCGACCTCGGCCTCCAGGTGGTACTCGCGACGTCGGCTCCCGAAGACGAATTGTCGTTGTTGCGGGAAGTGCTCGACAGCGAGGACCTCATCGCCGCGGTGACATCGGACGACGACGTCGATACCGCGAAGCCAAAACCCGACATCGTCGAGGTCGCGTTGCGCCGGGCCGAAGTGTCCGCCGAACATGCGGTTTTCGTTGGCGATGCCGTCTGGGACGCTGAAGCATGTGTTCGAGCCGGCGTGACCTGCATCGGGTTGCTCAGCGGGGGTGTCGCCCGGGATGAGCTCAAGATGGCCGGTGTTGCAGCCATTTTCGAAAATGCGGGCGAGTTGGCCGAACACCTCGCCGAGACCCTGATCGCGCAGCTGGCCTCGAGGGTCGCCAGCTAAATCCAAACCCAATAGCAACAAAGCGAATGGGCCCAGTCCGTTGTGGACCAGGCCCATTCGTTTGAATATGACGTTACTGGTTGGCCTTCTGGCGCTCCTCAGCGGCGTCGGCGCCACCGCGGGCGGCCTCGGCTTCGGCTTCCTTCTTCGCAGCGTCGCGCTGCGCGTCAGCCTTGTCCTGCTGGGCCTGGCCCTCGCGCTTGACGTCGTCACGGCCCGCTACGGCGCCAATGACTTCCTTTGCCTTGCCCTTAACGCCCTCGACGACGCCTTCGACGCCCTCTTGCGGGCCACTCTTGTCAGCCATCAGTTCCTCCTGTGGTCACTTTTGCTTATATGGCGACCTTGCGCACGCTGGACGCGCTCAGCCAACAGGGCCGAACATGCGTTGTCCGAAATCCCCCTGCAGTGTTAGGGGTTTCCGGCCAGCGGCAGACTCAAACATGTGGCTTCCGTCACCAGGAGTTCTGCCGGCGGACGTCTCATCAGTTCCGTCAGGTTTTTCGGTGCGGCAAGAATTCCTGCGCCTTGACTTTCACGCCTTCTTTGATCATGGCGAAAGAGTCCTCGTCACCCTTCAAGACCGCGCCGGCGGCGCTCTTAATCTGATCGAAGGTCGCGTGCGGTGGTACTGGCGGAACGTTCGGGTCGCAGTGCACATCCAGCACCGTGGGTCGGTCCGCTGCGAGGCCCTGCTCCCAGGCCGACGAAATCTGCTCAGGGTCGGTCACCGTCACCGCGCCAAGTCCGAGGCTGGCCGCGAATCCGGCGTAGTCCACGTCGGGCAACGTCTGGGACTCAGCGAATTTCGGTGCGCCGCCCATGGCCCGCATCTCCCACGTCACCTGATTGAGGTCATTGTTGTGCAGCACCGCGATCACCATTCGCGGGTCCGCCCACTGCTTGTAGTAATGCGCGATGGTGATCAGTTCGGCCAACCCGTTCATCTGCATGGCTCCGTCCCCGGCGAAGGCGATGACCGGGCGGTTCGGGTGGGCGAACTTCGCGCCGATGCCGTAAGGAACGGCCGGGCCCATGGTGGCCAACGTGCCTGACAATGAGCCGCGCATGTTGCCGCGGAACTTCAGTTGGCGGGCATACCAATTCGCGGCCGATCCGGAGTCAGCGGTGACAATCGCGTTGTCGGGCAGCTTCGGTGACAGCTCGCCGAACAGCCGCAGCGGGTTGATCGGATCCGCGGACACATCTGCAACCATGGCCATGGTTTCCCACCATCGCGCCACGTTGTGTTCCACCGTCTCACGCCACGACCGGTCGGACTTGCGTTGCAGCAACGGCAACAATGCGCGGAGCGTGGAGGCGGCGTCGCCGACGAGGTTGACCTCGTTGGGGTAGCGCATGCCGATCAGCGCCGGGTCGACGTCGATTTGCACACCGCGGGCCGAACCGTACGGCGGCAGGAACTGTGAGTAGGGGAAACTCGACCCGATGGTCAGCAGGGTGTCGCAGTCGCGCATCAGTTCGTAGCTGGGCCGTGTGCCCAGTAGACCGATGGCTCCGGTGACCCACGGTAGCTCGTCGGACAAAACATCCTTGCCCAGCAACGCTTTCGCCACGCCCGCACCCAGCACGTCGGCAATCTCGGTGACCTCGGCGACGGCACCGCGTGCACCGCATCCGATGAGCATCGCCACCCGCCGGCCGGCATTGAGCACCTCGGCGGCGCGCTGCAAGCCGTCACGCGACGGTTCCACGGTGGCCTGTTCGAATCCGAGGCTGGAGGGGACCATCTTGAATTCGTGGGTGGGGGCAGAGTATTTCAGCTCCTGCACGTCGTTAGGGATGATGAGCGTGGTCGGCGTCCGCCTGGTCAAAGCCGTCCGGATCGCGCGGTCCAACACGTTGGGCAACTGTTCGGGCACGGTAACCATCTGGACGTAGTCGCTGGCCACGTCCTTGAACAAGCTCAGCAGGTCGACTTCCTGCTGATAGGAGCCGCCCATCGCGCTGCGGCTGGTCTGCCCGACGATCGCCAGAACCGGTACCCGGTCAAGTTTGGCGTCGTAGAGGCCGTTGAGCAGATGAATCGCACCCGGGCCGGATGTCGCGGCACATACCCCAAGGCGGCCACTGAATTTCGCATAGCCGACCGCTTCGAACGCGGACATTTCCTCGTGGCGCGCCTGGATGAACATCGGTTTGTTGTCGGCGCGGCCCCACGCGGCGAGTAGCCCGTTGATGCCGTCGCCGGGGTAGCCGAAGACCTTGGTGACCCCCCAGTCCCGCAGGCGTTCCAACAGATAATCGCCGACCTCAGCCACCATTGTTCACCCTTCCCGTCGTCGGCCGTTCGGGACGGGTTACCCACTCGTGCCGCGCTTAGACGCTGTGCAGGGGGGCGGGGCAGGGTGCCTGTAGGTGGTTGACGGTCCATGCCTGCAGCGCCGCCGGGTCCCGCGCGGTTCGCATGACCGTCCGATCGGGACGTACCAGCGCGGCTTGGGCGCGCCCTCGCCTCAGCCAGTTCGCGAGGTCACCGCCCGGGACGGCGGTGAGTACCGCGAGGCCACGCCGACGGAGCGCCGTGTGGTTGGCGTAGGACAGGGGAGTGGCGGTGACGAACAGGAAGTCCGCGCCCACCACGTCGTCGAGTCGTCGCCCGCTCGGCATGATCGGGTTCGGGCAGAGCGTGCCGGGTAGCCGGGAAAGAAAACTGCGTGTCACCAGCGCGCAGGCGCGCAACCTCGGTGTGGTCGAATCGACCACCTTCTCGCGCAGGCCGGGAATCAGGCGCAGTCGCGGCAGCACCAGATGGCGGGCCACGTTGCCCGGACGGCCGCCGCCCGTCATCGCCCGCCCCATGTTGAGTGCCAATCGAATCAGCGAGCGGGTATGCGGTTTGCGCTCCTGCTCATAGGTGTCGAGGACATCAGGGGCAAGCGCGCCGCTGTGCACTGCGGCAACTTTCCAAGCGAGATTCATCGCGTCGCGTACGCCGGCACCCATGCCTTGCCCGATGAATGGCGGCGTGAGGTGTGCCGCGTCGCCGAGGATGAACATGTTGCCCCGGCGCCATCGGTCGGCTATCTGCGCGCGGAAGGTGTACTCCGCCACCCGCAGCAGCGTCAACTCGCTGATCGGGACACCGGTGGTCCACGGCGCGATGAGCGGGTGCAGTGTGGTGATGGTGTCGAAGTCGGCGCTGTTCTCGCCGGGCAGCAGTTGAAACTCCCAGCGATATCGTGACTTCCCGATGCGCATGTAGGTGCCGGCACGTACCGGATCGCAGACCTGGTACACACCGTCCCACTGGTGTAGGTCGGCATCGGTGGCCACATCGACGACCAACCAGCGTTGCGCGAAGTGCAAATCCCGCATGGTGGAACCCATTCGGCTGCGCACCGTGCTGTTTGCGCCGTCGCAACCAAGGACATATTCGGCGTCGACCTGGTGAACCCGGCCGTCGGAACGGTCTGTGAAAGTGACGCGCACAAAGCCATCGCCGACGGGTGAGATATCGGTGACGTCGGCGCCGCCGCGCAGTTCAGCGCACGGGAAGCGGTTGAGGTTCGCCCGGAGCAGGGACTCCAGTTCCGGCTGGTCGAACATGTTGGCCTGGGGGAAGCCGTGCACCCCCACGCCGGGGTCCCGGCGGAACTCGCCCAGCACGCGAAATCGCTTGTCCAGCAAACGGAGGCCAAGAGTGGGCCGGGATATCGCGGCGAACTCGCCGGCAATGCCGAGGCGTGCGAGGATGCGGTAGACCTCGTCGTCCAGGTGGACGGCTCGGGGTTTTTGGTAGACGCCAGGCCATCGTTCGAGGATCAGGCAGTCGACACCGTACTGGGCCAGCAGCGTGGCGGCGGTGATCCCCGTCGGTCCGGCGCCGACGATGACGACGGGGATGCGCGGGATCCGGTCTGCGTTCACGCGTACCGCACCGTGGTGCGCTGGGTGCCGAGATCGATGGCGCCGTCGTCGGTAGCCACCGACGCCTCGACCACGTCGCCGTTTTGCAGGTACTTCGGATTGCCGGCCTGTCGTTTGAAGAACGCCTTCCATTTGACCGCGGGTGGCAGCAGGTTTGCGATGATCTCCAACGGCTTGGGCGGGGCGCTGAGCGCGGTGCCCACCGGGGTTCCGGTGAGGATGAGATCGCCCGGTGCGAGCTCCTGGAATTGGGTGAGCGACTGCAGCGCTTGCAGTGGCCGGTAGATCATGTCGCCCTCAACCAGCGCGTTCTGTCGCTCTTCGCCGTTAACGCTCAGACGCAGTCGCAGCTCTCCGAATCGATTGAGCTCATCGGCGTTGAGTAGCAACAGCTTCGGTCCGACCGGTGTGAAGGTGGGATAGGACTTCGCTTCGTAGAACTGCGTCTGCGGTAGTTGAATGTCGCGCGCCGAGACGTCGTTGGTGACCACAATGCCCGCCACGAAGTCGGCCAGGTTGGCGTCGGTGATGTTGGTGCCGACCGGAATTGCACGCCCGATCACCAACCCGATCTCGACCTCGTAGTCGAGCAGTTGGACGTGGGCGGGTTTGACGATGTCGTCGAACGGGCCGCTGATCGATGCGGAAGCCTTGCGAAAAAAGGTCAAGGGGATCGACGCGGGGTCCATGCCCGCGTCCTTGACGTGTGATTCGAAGTTGGTCATTTGAGCAATGACCCGGCATGGCCGGGTCAAAGGGGAAATGAGATCCAAGCTGTCGACAGGCACCGTATCTCTGCCATCCGGGGTCCCCGAGGCGGCCTGCACTGCGGTCTCGACCGCGGACCGGTCACCGAGCAGCTCACCCGTGCTGGTCGCTGAGGTGGCGATTTTCGTTGCGCCGGCGGCGGTTTCGACCCACCAGTCATCGGCGGTATGAAGCACGGAAACTGTCATGAGGTGGGCACCTTCAGTAGGCCGATCAGGCGACGTATGTCGAACTCGTTGTCTTGGCGAAGCGCGCGGATCATCGAAACCACTTCATGCCAAGCTGATTTCGGATCGGTGCCCAGAAAGTCCCGGGTGGCCGGCGGACCCCACTGGGCCAACCCGGAGGCGGTCAAGGGCGCCCAGCCCGGCTCGACGGTGCTGTCGAACATGTCGCCGTCGGTGTAGTGCTCCACCATGAACCCGTCGGGGTCGCGCCAGTAGTCGAAGATCTGACTGCCCTGAATGTGCCTGCCGATTCCCCAGGAGTGAAAATAACCCCGCTCCTTGAGGTATTCGCCGCCGGCGGCCAACGCGTCGAGGTCACTGACCTGATACGCCGAGTGCAGGTAGCGGTTGACCGGCCCCAGCGCCATTGCCAGCGTGTGGTGATCGGCTGGTGTCGCCCCTCGGTCGCAACGGATGAAGCTCATGGTCGGGCCGCGTTCGCGCTGCCCGGGGAAGAACTGAAAATCGCTGACGATCATGCCCAGGTTGTCCAGGTACCAGTTCAGTGCTTGACGGTATTTCGTCGACTGCAGCACCAGGTGGCCCAGGCGTTGCACCCGTGCGGGCACTCGTGGGGGGCGTTGGGTTGCGTTGGCCCGCCGTAAGTCTTGGCCGAAGTTGAAGACGTGCGGATGTTGCCCCGGCAACGCCGGTAGTTCGTGCATGCCGGCGACCACCCGCACCGGGATGCCGCTGGGGTCCACCAGATCGACCGCTAGGCCGCCGATGGCCTCGGGCAGCGGGCGGGCGGTCCTGCCCGACTTGTCGGCCAAGCGCAGCACGTCGACTTCGTCACAAGCGCGGAACGCCGCCGCGACGAACCGGGTTTGTTGTCCGCGGCGCACGATGACGCACGGCGCACCGGCGTCGGTCCCGCGCAACAGAAGTCCGTCGGGGCTGCGCTGTGCCGTCTGAAATCCGAAGGCGCGCGCGAAGGCTTCGGTGCGGGCCAGGTCCGGTTTCTCGAATTCCAGCCACGCGATGTCGGCGACCTTGATGATCGGGTTTCGGGATCGGCCGGGGTGTTCCCCGGGTAAGGCTCCCTTTTCGCTGTGCAGGTCTTTGTGTGCGTCCGCCGCGCGGGTAGCCATCAGTGGTTTCATCGCCATCTTTCGAAGTAACTGACGAAATCGTCACATGGTGGAGACGATCTGGTCAAGAGTTTCTGACGAATTCTCAGAAGTGATGCATACTTACAACATGGCGTCGACTGATCTTGCTTCTGGTCTTGATTCCGGTCCTGCCTCTGCCCCTACGCGCCTGGAGCGCCGCAAGCAGCGAACCCGCGCGGCCCTGGTCAAGGCCGCACAGCGGTTGATCGCCGAAGGCAAGACCAATGTGCCGGTACTCGAGATCACCCAGGCCGCCGACGTCGGCATGGGCTCGTTCTACAACCATTTCGAGAGCAAGGAAGAGCTGTTCGCGGCCGCCGTCGCCGACGTACTCGACGCACACGGCGCATTGCTGGACCGGCTCACCGCATCGATCGAAGATCCCGCCGAGATATTCGCCGCCAGCTTCCGGCTAACCGGCCGACTATTTCGCAGCAAGCCGCAAGAGAGCGAGATCCTGTTGGCCAACGGACCGGCCTTGCTGTCATCGGACTTCGGTCTGGCGCCGCGGGCACTGCGCGACATCAAGGCCGGCGCCGCCGCGGGGCGCTTCAAGCTTGACGATCCGGAACTCGCCCTGGCCGTCGCCGGCGGTGCGCTGCTCGGACTGGGCACGCTATTACGAGGAGACCCGCACCGCGACGGGGCGGCGGCCGTCGACGCCGTCTGCGAAAACGTGTTGCAACTGCTCGGACTCGACGCCGACGAGGCTCGCGCCGTATGTCAACGCCCCCTGCCGGACCTCGTTCCGGAGCACGAGGATCAGCCGTAACCGGCGTCGCCCGTGCCCTAGACGTGCGGTCAGATGCCGTGTAAACCTACGGACACGCCTGGCTAGCGCACCGATAGCTCAAAACACCGAAAGGTACTGGCTATGCCCTCAGTTACCACCAGTGACGGCGTCGAGATCTATTACAAAGACTGGGGTTCGGGCCAACCCATTGTGTTCAGTCATGGGTGGCCCCTGTCGTCGGACGATTGGGACCCACAGCTGTTGTTCTTCTTGCAGCATGGCTACCGCGTGGTCGCCCACGACCGGCGCGGACACGGCCGTTCCAGTCAGGTCCCCGACGGTCACGACATGGACCACTACGCCGACGACTTGGCAGCGGTGGTGGAACATCTGGATCTGCATGACGCGGTACACATCGGTCACTCCACCGGGGGCGGCGAGGTGGTGCATTATCTAGCTCGCCACGGCGAAAGTCGTGCCGCCAAAGCCGTTCTCATCAGCGCGGTGCCTCCGCTCATGGTCAAGACCGAGGCCAATCCGCTTGGGCTGCCGAAAGAGTTTTTCGACGATCTGCAAGCACAACTGGCGGCCAACCGTTCCGTCTTCTACCGGTCACTCTCGTCGGGACCCTTCTACGGGTTCAACCGGCCCGGCGTCGAGTCGTCCGAAGCCATCATCGCCAACTGGTGGCGCCAGGGCATGACGGGTGACGCCAAGGCGCACTACGACGGAATCGTCGCCTTTTCACAGACGGATTTCACCGAGGACCTCAAGAAGGTGACGGTACCGACGCTGGTCATGCACAGCGAAGATGACCAGATCGTGCCGTACCAGGCTGCCGGACCCCGGTCCGCGGAACTGTTGCCGAACGGAATCCTGAAGACCTACAAGGACTTTCCGCACGGCATGATTACCACCCAGGCCGAGACGATCAACGCCGACATCCTGGAGTTCCTCACGTCGTGACGGCCGTGCGGGCCTTCGCCGGCTTCATTGCTACCAGGAGAATGCCCGCGGCGAACACCACCGCGGTGATCCACGGGAAGCGACCGTTCGGGGCGAAACCCAGTGCGGACACGTAGCCGAGGCCGTAGGCGGCCATCAGGGTTCCGGTTACCAGGATGGGTTCGGTCCAGCGATCGGTGAGCGGCACGCCGAATGTCGGAAGCGGGGCTGCGGCGACGCGCCGCAGCCACCACAGCAGTGCCAGTTCGAGCGCGGCCACGATGGCGAGGATCACCACCCACTGCAACCGCGCCAGCCACCACTGCGCCGTGCCCTGGGGCGGTTGCGGCAGCAGCCCGCTCGGGTAGCCGATGATCGCCACGAGGACGACGGGCAGCATGTGCCACAGGTACAGGGCCATCACATTGTTGTTGGCCACGGACAGCACTCGCTGCAGCAGTCGGGGGCGCAGTGCCCGGTTGAGTGCGGGTGCGAGCGTCATCGCAAGCCCGGCCTGCGCACACCCGAATGCCAGCAACGCCATCGATGGGGGCGTGGTGTTGTCCACCGTCTGGCCGGGGACGCCGATCATGCTGATCGGGTAAGGACCCGGACCGATCAGCAACGCCAACGCCACCGCCGAGACTGCGGCCAGCACGGCGGACTTGCGGGCGGTAAACGCCCCTTCGTGCCAGGCGATTCCGAGTTGGTGAAACGTCCCCCAGCACAGCACCTGGTTCAGCCACCCGATCCAGGAGATATGGGTGCCGTGGGAGATGAGGTCGACGGCAATGACTGACAGCGCCAACACCACGAGCAGCATCAGGCCCCAACGTCGCTGTGCGGCAACCGCAACGGGCGTCAGGGACACCACGAGGACGTAGACGGAGAGAAACCACAGATGCATGGCGACAGCCCAGCCCGCGTATTCCAGCACTGAACCGGCGACGCCGCTGGCCTGTAGGGCCACCACCACGAGCGACACCAGGCCGACATACACCGCGGTCGGACCGAGCACACGCGCCAGTCGCCGCCGCAGCCACTCTTGGCGCGGGGTGCCGTCCTGGTGGTAGCGGTGGTTCCAGGATAGGGCGCCCGCGTATCCGGCCACCAGAAAGAACACGGGGACCGCCTGCAACGGCCACGTCAGCCATTGCGTCCAGGGCTGGTCGACGAGTGGGTTCTGGCGACCGAAATATCCGTCACGATAGGTAACCACGCCGGCCGCCCAGTGGCCGAGCACGATCAGCAGCACACCCGAGGCGCGGTAGTAGTCGACGGCGAGATTGCGCGCTGGGGCACGCGCCGGGGCACCGGCGGCGGGAGACGTCTTGGGCTGGTCCATCGACTGCGAGGGTAGCCCCGCGGTGGCGATGGTGCAGGATCGGCATCATGACCCTGTTGACATCGGAGTTGATCTGGGACCAGCACGCCTGTTTGCCGCTGCAACTCGGTACCGATGTCGATCCGCTCGCCCGGTTCCGGCGACCGGGAGGCACCTTCGTCTCGGTGAATGCCGGGTACTCCCCGCACAGCTTCAGCGACACGGTGGCACTGTTGCGACACTTTCGGTACGCGGTGGCTGCCCATCCCGACATGGAGCTGGCGGACGATATCGACGACATTGCGGCGATCACCGGGGCCGGCCGCATCGCGGTGGTCTTCGACCTCGAAGACGCCAATCCGATCGAGGACAACCTCGACAACGTGGCCGCGCTCGCCGACCTCGGTGTGCGCACCCTGCTACCCACCTACAACCACGCCAACCGCGCCGGCAGCGGCTGCCTCGACGCCGATGACGGCGGTCTCACGTCGTGGGGCAGGTCGGTCGTCGCCGAGCTGAACAGGGTTGGCATCGTGCCCGACGGATCGCACTGCAGCGCCCGAACCGGGCTCGACCTGTGTGAAATCTCCTCCGGCCCGGTCATTTACAGTCATTCCTGTATGCGTGCGGTGTGGGACCATCCCCGCAACATCACCGACGACCAGGCGCGGGCCTGCGCTGCCACCGGGGGAGTGGTCGGCATCACCGGCGTCGGCATCTTCCTCGGTCCCAACACCCCCACCCTCGACGCGATGATGCGCCACCTCGACTATGCCGTCGACCTCGTCGGCATCGACCACGTCGGCATCAGTTCCGACTTTTCCTTCGACTACGCGGACTTCGTCGACGAGCTCACTCGAAACCCGCAGCTATTCGACGAGAGCTATACCCGGTGGGGCCCGATTCAGTGGATGCCGCCGGAAATCGTGCTGACTATCGGCGAGTACCTCGGAGAGCACGGCTGGAGCGACGACCACATCCGCGCCGTCGTCGGCGGCAATTTCTATCGCGTGGCCCAGCAGGCATGGCGGGGCGCTAGCGACCGGAAAAGCGACCGCGATTAGAGCTTGCGCACAAGTGCTGCCGTGCGCACGTCGTCGTTGACAACGAAGTGGATGCGGACGGCGTCTTTTACCCGCTCGGAGTGGATGGTCACTGTTTCGCCGTGTTTGATGGGGCTGCGGTACTCGAGCACCGCGCGGTACGGCGCGCGCTCGAGTTCGGGTAACTGGCCGAGTATTTCGTGCACACCGTGCCAGTAGATCGTGTTGTTGACATGTGCCATGGGGTCGATGTCGGTGCGGCGCAGCGGGAATGGCGTCACGGCGCCGTCCTGGACCGGTTCGGTGAGCCAGGGACGCCATTTGAGCCGGTGGTTGTCGGTGGTGCTGCCGAAACGCGCGATGCAGTCGTCGGTGAGGCGGGACGGCGTCAGGGTGTCTTTGTTGACGCACAGCCAGAAGCCCTCGGTTTCGATCCGTCCGCCGTCCGAGCCTTCGAGTTGCACGCGCATGTTGCACCATCGCGTGGACAGTGCCGCACACCAGCGGCGGAAGGTGATGTCGCTGGGCAACTCGATCGGTTTGATCACGTCGATCACGGTGCGCAGCACTATCCAGTGGGGATGGACCTCCGCGAGGCCCGCATCAGCGAGATGCTCGGCGCCCGCCTCCTGGATGTAACGTGCTACACCGTCGAGGCGCAGTCTCATGTGTTCGTCGATGTCCGATGTGGCCACCCGCCAAGCCGTTTGGAAGACGTATCCGGCATCGGGCAGCTCGGCGAGCGGTGTGTCCAACTCTGGAACTTCGGCCATGGCGTCTCGCTATTGGACTGCCGCCGCGGCGGTTTCGCTGCGCAGCGCTTCCAATTGATCGATGGCGGTATTGAGGCCCTTCTGGAACATCGACACCACGCGCAGGCGCACCCGAGGCTTGTGTGACAGCGGCGGGAGCAGGTCGGCGAGCAGGTTCAATCGGGCCGAGCTGAGCCAGTCGAACAGTTCCTCGTCGTCGAGCCAGCGCGAGAAATTGCGCAGATCCGAATGTGTCAACCGCATCCAGTCCAGATCGGAGTCCGGGTGCGGAATCGGTGTGCAGAGTTCGTTCTTCACCGGGTCGTCGTCGTAGGCGAACTCGACGTGCGCGGTGAACGCGGCACTGAACACCTGTTGGCAGCCGCGCACCGCCTGCAGCGTGATGTGGTCGCCGTCGAAAACCGGCTTGGCCGGCTGCTGCGGCGCTCCGTCGGCGGTGCAGTCGATGTAGAGCGCCGAGGGAGACGAGGGCACCGAGCCGTCGTCGAGCACGATCTCGGTGGGTTCGACGGACTTCACGTGGCCCATTCTGACGATGTCGCTGATGCGGCGCAGCTGCTCGAGTTCAGGTTGCGACACGGTGGCGCACCGATACATGCGCGGCCGCACCGAAGGGTCGATGCGGAGCAGGGTCCCAGCGGCTTCCAGCTGGTCGAACAGGTCGTCGGTCGAGGTCGCCTTGCCGATCACCTCAAGGGTGGCGCTGTAACCCTTCCGGAACTGCTTGATGAATGTCGGTCCGGGCTGCAGTGTCGCCCGGTCGATCAGCCACGAGTCGCGCGGCATGATCCAGGTCAGGTTGTCCGGATCGATGTCGTGACGCAGCAACCACAGGCAGACGTCCATGCCGGTCTTGCCCGCGCCGACGATCACGTAGCGGTCGCGAGCCGGGAATTTGGGTAGCTCGTTGGGGGCGACACAGTCGATGCCGGTGGCCACTGCGAAAGGGGCGGGCCGCATGGATGGCACGACGGCCCGCAGGTACGTGGCGTCGACGATCCGCTTGTTGACGGTGACGTCATATTCGTTGCCGGCGAGGGTCCGCAGGCGTCGGTCGCCCAGATACTCACTCATCGGGAAGTACTGCACCCGACCCGTGGGCAGAAACTGCTGTTGCATGACCGCGTCGAAATACGCGCAGATTTCCCCGACCGGGGCCAACTCGTTCAGTCCCTTGTTCCAGCCAACCTGGTCAATGGTGTTGTTGCCCAAGGGTCTTGAGTTGACGCCGTAATACGCCGACGGCTGGTGCAGGCGCACGAAGGGGTATGCGGTGGTCCAGTGTCCACCTGGTTGACACGCTCGGTCGACAACGACCACGCGCGCGTCGGATTCGGTGATGAGCGTGTCGATGAACGCCATTCCCATCGCGCCGGCACCTATCACCAGGTAGTCGGTCTCGATAGCGTTGGTCTGCACGTGCGCCACGATAGTGCCTGGCCTCATTGGACAAAGCACAGGACGTCCGGCATTTTTCCGGCCGATGTCCACGGTTCGGTGTGTTTGCCCCGATAAAGCTACGGGTCGACAGTTACCGACAGCGAGCCGAGCAGCCGCAGCGCGTGGGCGCTAGCCGAATCGGGAGCGGCGTGGTAGACCACCAACTCCTGGCCGGGGCTGGACCGCACGTCGAAGGTCTGCATCGACAACGTCAGCTCACCCACGTCGCGGTGGTAGAACCGCTTGGACTCCAACGACTTTCCTCGCGAGTCGTGCCGCTGCCAGAGTCGTTTGAACTCGTCGCTGGAGGCCAGCAGCTCGGTGAGCACCTGCTGGATCCTCGGATGGTGAGGCGCTCGGCCATGGTTGAGCCGGAACCCGGCGACCGAATTGGCCGCCACCTGTTCCCAATCCAGGTAAAACCGCCTGGCTTCCGGATCGGTGAACACGACCTGCATCAGGTTGCGGGAATGGCTCCAGTTGTGGAACAGCGCGTCCGCGATTCCGTTGGAGGCCAGCACGTCGTAGGCGATGTTGTAGACGATGGCCGGGTTATCCGGCCAGGCCGCCATCAGGTCGAGCAGCGCGTTGTCCACCCGGTCCTCGACGGCCACCCGGTCGCGCGGGATGTGGCCGGCCAGTCGGTACAGATGGCTGCGGGCGTCCTCGCCCAGGCGTAGCGCGACCGCCAGTGCCTCGACCACCTGCACCGACGGGCTGCGCTCACGGCCCTGCTCCAGCCGGGTGTAGTAGTCGACGCTGAGCCCGGCCAGCATCGCCACCTCTTCCCGACGCAGCCCGGCCACCCTGCGGTGGCCGCTGCTGCGCAGGCCCACCTCGTCAGGGCCCACCGCGGCCCGCCTGGCCCGCAGGTAGGAGCCGAGTTCGTCGTCGGACATGGTGTCGATGCTAGCGACCCGCCTGCCCCCGAGCCTGGGTGCAGCGCACCCAGGAACACTGCGTCCTGCCGGATCCGTCGGCTCTCCGTCACGGTGGATGGTGCGCAGTAACCACCCGAAACACCGTGCGAATCAAGGAGAACCATGACCACACCTAAAGTCGCGTTCGTCACCGGAGCCAGCAGCGGCATCGGCCGCGCCATCACGACCAGGCTGGCCGCCGACGGCCTGACCGTGGTCGCCGCGGCGCGGCGCACCGAACTGCTCGACGAGCTGGCCGCCGGCACCGACACCATCGAGGCGCAGGAGCTCGACGTCACCGACCGGGACGCGGTCCGACGCGCCGTCGACGACGCGGTCGCCCGGCACGGCCGCCTCGACGTGTTCGTCGCCAACGCCGGGGTGATGCCGCTCTCGCGGCTGGACTCCGACCTCGTCGACGAATGGGACACCATGATCGACGTCAACATCCGCGGTCTGCTGCACGGGATCTCGGCCAGCTTGCCGCATTTCCGCACGCAGGGCTCCGGCCACTTTGTCACGACGGCGTCCGTCGGCTCGTACAAGGTCACTCCGACCGCGGCGGTGTACTGCGGCACGAAGTACGCCGCCTGGGCGATCACCGAGGGCTTGCGCCAGGAGTCCCCGCCCGGGATCCGCGTGACCACGGTCTCGCCCGGAGTTGTGGAAAGCGAACTGGCGAACACCATCAGCGATCCGCACGCCAAGGGGTTCATGAAGGAATACCGCAAGTACGCCCTTGACCCGGCCGCGATCGCCGCCGCGGTCTCCTACGCGGTCGGCCAGCCCGCCGACGTGGACGTCAACGAGATGGTGATCCGGCCCGTGCGCCAGCGCTGATCTGGATGTCCACGGTTCGGTATGTTTGCCCCGATGGATGAGCACCATGGCTGATCTCACCGCCGCGGTCGCCGACGGCGTTGCGCTGTTGACCCTGAACCGACCCGAGCGGCGCAATGCCTACACCGCGGAAATGGGTGCGCTGCTCAATCAGGCCTACCGGCAGTGTGACGAGGACGATCAGGTGCGGGCCATCGTCCTCACCGGCGCGGGGGACGCGTTCTGCGTCGGAGCCGATTTCTCGATGGAAAACAGCCCGTTCGACACTCCGGGCAACGAATTCACAGCAGCCCCAACCGATCCGGCCGCGTTTGAGCTGGGCAAGCCGGTCATCGCCGCGGTCAACGGCCACGCCATCGGCATTGGATTGACCATCGCGCTGCAGGCCGACATCCGAATCATGGCTCGCGACGCCAAATACGCTGTGGCACAGGCACGCAGGGGAGTGATAGCGGACTGCATGTCGCACTGGACGTTGCCGCACCTGGTAGGTGGTGCCGTTGCGGCGGACCTGCTCCTGACCGGGCGGACGTTCGACGGCGCCGAGGCGGCCACGATGGGCGTCGCCACTCGAACACTGCCCGGGGACCAGGTGCTCGAGCATGCGATGACGGTGGCGCGCGACATCGCCGTCAACGTCGCACCGATGTCGGCCGCATTGAGCAAGCGACTGCTGTGGGACACCATGCTCAAGGGCTACACGGCGCGGCAGGTCGCCGATCTGGAGACGAAACTGCATCATCGGGTGATGGGGGGTGCGGACGCACGCGAGGGTGTTGAGGCATTCCTGCAGCGCCGTGTCCCGCGTTGGAGCGGATCGGTGTCGAAGGACTGGAAACCACTGCCGGAGGTGTAATGCAGATCGACGTGGTCGCCAATGAACTTGGCTTCACCGAAGGGCCCGTGTGGTTGGCGGACGGACGAATTGCGCTCACTTCGATCAGTCACGGTTGCCTCTATGTCGTCGACCCGACGGGCGGCGGACCGATCGAGCGAATCGTCACCGGCGGTGGCCCCAACGGCCTGGTGCTGGGCTCCGACGGTGCCCTGTACGTGGCCCAGAACGGGGGAGTCTTCAACGCGAGCGGCCCGGCGCAGCCCGGGGTGCAGGTCGTCATCGACGGAAAGGTCGACTACCTGGTCACCGGCATGGGCGCACCTAACGACCTGGTCTTCGGTCCGGACGGTCGGCTGTGGGTGACCGATCCCCGCGACGAAGCCGTCCTCAACGCACCCGATGACTGGCCGGGACACCTGTGGGCCTGTTCGCTCGACGGAGCCGAACCCGAACAGATCGTCGACAACGGGCCCCCGTTCATCAACGGCCTGGGCTTCACAGACGACGGACAGTCACTGCTGGTCACGGCCACGCTGTCGGCGGGCTTGCTGGCCTACGAGGTGAGCCCGTCGGGTTCTGCGAGCTGGTCGCAGCCGCGGCTGCTGCACACGTTCGACAACGGGTGGCCCGACGGCATGGTGGTCAGCCCGTCCGGCCTGACGTGGGCGGCGTTGACGGGCGGGGACCGCATCGACGCCATCGACGCCGAGGGGAACCGCCAAGCCGTGATCGAGCTGCCGGCCGGGTCGCTGCCCACCAACGTCTGCATCGGCGGCGCGGACCTCGACGAGCTGTACATCACCGCTGCCGGGAGTCAGTCGCTGCTGCGGGTGCTCTTCGGTGACGGCGAGACGGGTCTTCGATGACCAGCTGGGCCAGTCGCGCGCTACCCGTCCTCCTTCGCCTGACGGGGCGGACGCGCGCCTACGCCAGTGCTGACAACGCGCGCGCCCACCTTGCCGGACGAGAACTGCGTCCACAACCGTACGGGCCGCCCGCCCGATTGCGTCCGGATGTCGCGGTGGAGGTCCAGCGCCGGTTCGGGTGGCCGATCTACACCGTCACCCCCGCGTCCGGCTTGCCCACCGGCGCGGTCGTTTACCTGCACGGTGGTGGCTGGGTCAACGAAATCAGCACGCAGCATTGGCAATTGGTCACCGAAATCGCCGCTGATGCGCGTGCGAAGGTGATCGTCCCGATCTATCCGTTGGTGCCATTCGCCACGGCGGCCGAGGTGATGCCGACCCTCGTGCAATTGGTGGCAGAGGCGGTGGCGTCCGGTTGTGACCGGGTGTGCCTGGCCGGGGATTCCGCCGGTGGTCAGATGGCGTTGTCGGTGGCCCTGCTGTTGCGCGACGAGCATGACGTGGTCATACCGCAGACGGTGTTGATCTCCCCGGTGCTCGACCTCTCACTGTCCAATCCGGACATTGCCGCCGTCGACGACCCATGGCTGGGACGCGACGGTCTGCTGGTCTTCGCCGACTGCTGGCGTGGCAACCTGCCGCTCGGCGATCCGCGGGTAGACCCACTGGCGGCGGACCTGAGCCGTCTCGGTGCGCTGACTGTGTTCAGCGGAACCCGGGACATCCTCAATCCGGACGCCCGGTTGCTGGTTGAAAAAGCCGGCGCCGCAGGCGTTGCCGTCGATTACCACGAGGAACCTGGGTTGCTGCATGTGTATCCGCTGTCGCCGACGCCGGAAGGTCGTGCGGCGCGGCGGATTATCGTCGAGCGCCTGCGTGGCTAGCTTTCGGCCGGAGGCTGCGGCGAGCCTGTAATTTGGCAGGCCGTTACTCGTACTTTTTCTGCATGGATTCAGGGTCGCTGACGGGGATGGTCTGCGTGCCGTGGGTGCACAGAGCCTTGCGGCGAGCGCACGCTTTCAGGCTCGGTGCGGCGGCCGGCCGGCCCCGTGAGTAAGGTGCCACCATGGCTGCCGACGAGCAGTACTACGACCTCGGCTCCTACCACCGACCCGTCGAAACCCCTGTGCCGCAAGCACAGGTGTGGTTCGACCGGGGGCTGGTGTGGGCCTACGCGTTCAACCATGAAGAGGCGATCCGCTGCTTCGAGCAGGCGCTGGAACTCGACCCGGATCTGGCCATCGCGCGATGGGGGATCGCCTACTCGGTCGGGCCCAATTACAACAAGGCGTGGGAGGCATTCGACCCGACCGACCTGAGCTCATCACTGGCCCGAGCACGGCGGGAATTGCAACTCGCGGCGCAAGGCCGTGCCAGCGCGGTCGAACGGGACCTCGTCGTCGCGCTGCAGGTCCGCTTTCCCACCGACGACCCGGACGACACGAAAGCCCTGGCAACCGGCCAAAGCGCCTACGCCGACGCGATGACCAAACTCGCCGCGACCTATCCGAGCGACGTCGACGTGCAGGCTCTCGCGGCCGACGCACTGGTCAACCTCACGGCGTGGGCGCTGTGGGACACCACAACGGGCGCCCCCGCCGCGGGCTCACGGGTGCTCGAGGCCAAGCGGATCCTCGAAGACGCGCTGGCCACCCCCGCGGGCCGCGAACACCCGGGTGCATTGCATCTGTATGTCCACACCATGGAAATGTCGCCGACCCCGCAGGACGCCCTACCGGCAGCCGACCTGCTGCGTGACCTGGTGCCCGACGCCGGGCACCTGCGACACATGCCGAGCCACATCGACGTCCTCTGCGGCGACTACCACAGCTCGGTGGTGGCGAATTTTGCTGCGGTGCAAGCGGATCGACGCTTCGTCGAACGTGAGGGCCCGCTGAATTTCTATTCCCTCTACCGCGCCCACGATCTGCACTTCATCGTGTATTCGGCGATGTTCGAAGGGCAATCACGAATTGCCTTGCAGGCCGCCGACGAGCTAGCGGGCCAATTGACACCCGAACTGCTGTCGATCGAATCCCCGCCGATGGCCGACTGGCTCGAAGCCTTTGTGCCGCTACGCATCCACGTGCTGGTGCGGTTCGGGCGGTGGGAGGAACTGATCGCCCAGCCGCTGCCGCAGGACACCGACCTCTACTGCACCAGCACGGCCACCTTCCACTACGGACGCGGCGTGGCGCTGGCGGCCACCGGTCGGCTCGCCGAGGCCAACGACGAACGCGCGGCGTTCACCGACGCGTACGAGCGGATACCGGAGACCCGGTACCTGTTCAACAACACCAGCCGAGACATCCTCGCCGTCGCCGGGGCCATGCTCGACGGTGAAATCGCCTACCGGGAAGAGCAATTCGACGCGGCCTTCAGCCACCTGCGGCGTGCGGTGGAGCTCGACGACTCGCTACCCTACGACGAGCCGTGGGGCTGGATGCAGCCCACCCGGCACGCCTACGGCGCACTGCTGCTCGAACAGGGCCACGTCGAGGAGGCGGCGGCCGTTTACGCCGCCGACCTCGGTCTGGATCCCACTCTGGCCCGGCCGTGTCAGCACCCCGGGAATGTGTGGAGCCTGCACGGGTATCACGAATGCCTGCAGCGACTCGGCCGCACCGCCGAAGCAACGATCATCGGCCAACAACTCGCCCTGGCCGCCGCGCGCGCCGACGTCCCGATCAGAGCGTCCTGCGCGTGCCGGCTCGACGTCACGTCGTGCTGTGATGACTGACCCGACTGATGCCCACGTAGGACGAACTCATCGCCGGGGTCTGCGACAGCGGGTCCACCGGCTCACCGTCAACCAGGAGGTTGCGGTTCACGCCGAACGATTGCGGCGCCGCGCCGCCGCGTGGGTCGAAGACGCGTGAACCCCAGCCGTGGTCAAGGATGACCAACCCGCGCCGCGGTCGGTCGCTCAGACGGGCCTTGACCTCGACCGCGCCGACCGGTGCATGCACGCACACCGGGTCCCCGTCGTCGATGCCGAGCGCTGCCGCGTCGGCCGGGTGGATCAGCACCACGCTGCCCTTGCCGCCGGGATGCAGGTCGGGCAGCTCGTTGAGAAACGAGTTCATCGAGTGGCGGTGGCGGCGGTTGCCGATCTGGAAAGGGTACTTCTCCGGGGCCTCGGGCGGTGGCGCGGCAAGTAACTCCCGGGCCCGCGCCACCAGTTCGTCGGGCGCCACGTGTGCCCGCTTGTCGGGGGTGCGCAGCGCGGACGCGAAGTGGCCGTACTCCCGCGGCCCCAGCACCAGCCCGTGCGGGTGGTTCCGGAGGTGATTCCATTTCAGCTTGTGGCCGTTGACCTTTCGTGAGGATGCCACGATCAGCCGGTTGATCCAGTGCGGCGTGAAAGCCAGCCCCGGCCGGCCCGTGATCCCCGCCAGGCGCCGGCTGGCCCGGATGAACCCGTTGAGTCCTTTGACGCCAAACAGCGGTGCGTTCATCGCCAGTGCCAGGTCGACGAAGATGCGCCATTCCTCACGCGCGTTCGGGGGCGGCTCCACGGCGCGCACCCCGTACTGCACGTAGGGCTCGTCGTGCAGATTGCTGGTCAGGGCCAGCAGGTCGTCGCGTTCGAGCCAATGCACCGCCGGTAGCAACCAATGCGCATGGCGGTGGCTCTCGCGCTGGACGAAGTCGATGGCCACCAGCAAGTCCAACTGCGCCAGTGCGTCGTCCAGCGCCGCGCCATTGGGGCCGGAGACGACGGGGTTGCCGGAGTTGATCAGCAGCGCTCGGATCCGCCCGCGTCCCGGGGTGGTGATCTCGGCGGGCAGTTCGCTCAGCGCGTGCGCACCGGCGACCATCGTGCGGCCGGCCAGTCGACTCTTGTGGTCCGGTGTCTTGGCCAGGCCGGCCATCCGCAGCGCGTCGAAGTACCCCGGCTCGAAACGGCGGCCACCGGGGCGGTCCATGCGTCCGGTGATCACGTTGAGCACCTGGCCGAGCCATTCGCCCACCGTGCCCGCAACATGCAACGAGACCCCGGTCCGAGTGATCGCCATGGCGGCTCTGGCCGTCGCGAAATCCCTTGCCACGGATTCGATCTGGCTACGGTCGATGTCGCAGCGCCGCGCCAGGTCATCGAGATCCGCATCAGCGACGAGTCTCCGAAGCACCGGCATACCCACGGCCAGACGCGCACAGTCGCCCGCGTGTTCCAGTCCCTCGTCGAGGATCACCTTGACCATGGCCAGCAGCAGCGCCCAGTCCTGGCCGGGCCGCACCGCGATGTGGACGTCGGCCCTGTCGGCGGACTCGGTGCGGAGCGGGTCGACCACAACGATCTTGGCGCCTTGCCTCTGCCGCGCCAGCGCGCGCTTCCAGCCGCCGGGTGCGCTGTCCACCCAATTCCATGCGCTCACCGCGGGATTCGTGCCGACCAACAGAAAGTAGTCGCAGTTGTCGATATCCGACACCGGCACCATGATCGACGACCCGTACATCGCCTCGGCGACGACGTGTAGCGCGTTCTGATCGACCGACCCGACCGCGTAGCGGTTGTTGGTGCCGACCCCATCGAGCCAGCCGTTCATAAAGATCAGATTTGACCCCGAATAGCCGGCCGGATTGCCGTAGTAGGCGGCGACGGTGTCCGGGCCGTCAGCCTTGATCAACTCGGTCATCCGGGTGGCGATGTCCGAGATCGCCTCGTCCCAGGTGGCCTCGCGGTAGCCGTCACCCACCCGCCGCATCGGGGCCAGGATGCGGCGCGGATGTTCGACGAGTTGTGCCGCGGTGCGGCCCTTGGCGCAGAAATCCTGCCAGCTGTGCGGATTCTGCTTGTCGGCGGCGATCTTGCGCACCCGGTTGCCCTCGACGGTCACCTCGACTCCGCACGAGGCGAGGCAGTACCGGCAGAACGTGAACACGGTCCGAGAACCAGTGGCTCGGTCGCGCGGATCCATCCTTCGAGCGTGACACTTCCACCGATTTTTGTATAGCTCGGCGATTACCGGCGAGGCGCCCACTGTGGAATCTCCGACGCCGAACCGGCGTGGCGCGCCATCGGATTCACACTCGACGAGGGGTATCCGAGCTGGCGCTGTACAGTCGCTTAGCATGGAGGCCATGGCTGAGTCCGTCCAGCAGTTCCGGGACCGGGCCCGATCCTGGCTGGCCGCGAACATGCCGCGGTTGGATCCCAACAGTCCGACCGCTCTCGAGCGCGACGGGGAAGCGTCCTGGCGGCGGGCCCGTGAGCTACAACGACTCCTGTACGACGGGGGATTCGCCGGCATCTGCTTTCCGCGCGAGTACGGCGGGTTGGGGCTGAGCTACGAATACAAGAAGGCGTTCGACGCCGAGGCGGTGGATTACGAGACGCCGTTCATCCTCAACATTCCGTCCTTCGCCATCTGTTGCGCGACGATCCTGGATATGGGCAGCGAGGAGCAGAAGCGCACCCACGTCCACGCGGCGCTGCGCGGCGACGAAATTCTCGTGCAACTGCTGTCCGAACCCAGCGGGGGATCGGACCTCGCCGGTGTCATCACCCGCGCCGATCGCCGCGACGGGCGGTGGATCATCAACGGCGCGAAGACGTGGAGCAGTGGAGCATTCGCGGCCGACTATGGGCTGTGTCTGGCCCGAACCGATTGGGAAGCACCCAAACACCAAGGGCTGACCATGTTCCTGGTGCCGATGCGTCACCCCGGCATCACGACGAATCGGATTCGTCAGGTCACCGGATCCGCGGAGTTCTGCGAAGAGTTCCTCGACGACGTGGACGTCGGTGACGACGCCGTTGTCGGTGAACCGGGCAAGGGCTGGGAGGTTGCGTCCCGCCAGCTCTACCACGAACGGCGCACCATGGGCGACGGCTCGGAGTACGCGATCGGACCGGGAATCACTGAATCTCAAGATGTTTCGCTAGATCTGGTAGCGCTGGTGCGTTCGGTGCGGCAGGAGGACAGCGAACGCGTTCGCGAAATGGTCGGCCGAGCCCTGGTTCACCGCGCGGTACAAACACAGCTCAGCGACCACGTGTACCGCGCCGTCGTCGCAGGATCCCTGCCGCCTACCGGGGGATCGATCATCCGGTTGCACATGGCGGAGGCGCACAACATCGAAACCGACACCGCCGCAGCCGTCGCCGGACCGGCGGCCGTCGTCGAGGATGACGCAACGGTCCTCGACGTGGGCACCCGCTATATCGGCCGTCAGATCGCCAACATCGGCGGCGGCACTACCGAGATGGCGCGCAACGTCATTGGCGAGCGGGTGCTGAATTTTCCACGCGAGTACGCCGCGGACCGAGGCGTGCCGTTCAACCAGGTGCGACGCAACGCGTCGCGCTCCTAGTCGCAGGAGGGTGGCCAACATGAGTGACCAACTACGGGACATCCGCGAGTTGGCCCACGACTCCGACGCCTACCGCGACGAGCTGTATCGGCGCTGGACGGGCCTGCTCAGCTACCGCTACATCGGACGCAAGCACTCTGCGATGAACATCGGCGAGCAGGACGACACCGTCGCCATCCGCCGCGACATGCGCAACGAGGCCGGTGGAATCATGGTGGCGCCGTTGGCCATCTCGTCGCCCGAGGGGTGTCAGACCGACATGGTGGCGGTGCCCAACCCGGTGATCGCCTCGGTGCAGATCGTCGACCCCGGTTACGACGTCACCCGGATCGAGATCGTCGGTTCCGGGATCGTGCACCAGGGCCGCACGATGGGCTACGGGCGGTGCACGATCGTCGATGCCGACAACCCGGACCGGGTGATCGCCTTCAACGAAGGCCAGGGGGCAGTCATCGGCATCCCACCGGAAGGCCTTGGCAAGATGGATGTTTCGGGAACCGAGTTGGTCATCGAGGACTCACCGGACCTACCACCGTTGTGGGCGGCGTTCGGGGCGAGCAAGCGCGACGACGGACATTGGGTGCTGCCGCCGTTGAGCGCCGAACTCGCCTCACCGGATGCGGCGCTGCACATTGGACCGCAGCACGTCGTCCTCGAGACCGCGGCCACGGACCTGGCGGCCGATCTCGTGGGCACCCGCAAGGTGCAGGTGGTCAGTTGGCACGTCATGTTCATGTCGCGGGGCAAGGTGGGCCCGTTCCGGGTGGAGGGCACTGCGCACGCCGGTCGCTCCGGGCGGGTGGGCGTGCGCATGCTGCTGCACGACGAGGGCAACGCGGACAAGCCCGTCACCTCTGCCGCGGCGATCTTCGACGTCGTCGGCTGACCACCGCCCAGCCGACCCGGCGGTTACCGCACCTCGCGGACTCGTAAATGGTCCAAAGTCCCCTCCATTAGGGACGGCATGCCCTCGTTGCGGCCCCCTGTTCGCGCGATCGTTGGTGGCAAGGCTTCGATTGAACGGGCAAAGGAAGGTCATGAACGCACACTTCCCAGATGCGGGGACAATCCAGACCGCATTGACGCTGGCGTCTCGTGCGCCGTCCGTGCACAACACGCAGCCGTGGCGGTGGCGGGTTGGTCAGTCCAGCCTGCACCTGTATGCCGACCCGAGCCTGCAGCTTCCCCATACTGACCCGGACGGTCGCGACCTGATGTTGAGCTGCGGTGCGGCGCTGCACCACTGCGTGGTGGCGTTGGCGGCCCTCGGATGGCAGGCGAAGGTCAACCGCCTGCCGAACCCGGCCGAGCCCGCCCACCTAGCGGCAATCGAGGTGACTCGCCACGTACCCGATCAGCTCGACATCATGCTTGCCGCCGCGATTCCACGGCGGCGAACCGACCGGCGACACTACAGCTTCTGGCAGGTCCCGGTGGCTGACATCGCCTTGATGGCCGCGCGAGCTGCCCGCAGCGGAGTCGCGCTGCATCGCGTCGAGTCGATGAGCTCCTTGAGCGCCATTGTGTCGCAATCGATGTCAGAGCATGCGGCAGACCCCGGTTACTTCACCGAACTCGCCACCTGGACCGGGCGGCATGCCTCGCCGGTGGGTGTGCCGGCCCGCAACATACCCGTGCCGGATCCGACGGCAATGGTGCCCAGTCGCCATTTTGCCGGCGCCGCATTGCCCATGCCCCCCGACACTTCATCGGTCGACGACAATGCCGTGATTCTGGCGTTGGGAACCCATGACGACGATCGACTGTCTCAGCTGCGGGCGGGGGAGGCGACGAGCGTCGTGCTACTTACCGCAACGGCGATGGGGTTGGCCAGCTGTCCGGTGACCGAGCCACTCGAGATCGCTGAGACCCGTGAAGCCGTTCGCGCTGAGGTTTTCGGCGATAGCAGCTACCCACAGATGCTGCTGCGGGTTGGTTGGGCTCCCATCAATGCGGATCCGCTGCCGGCGACGCCGCGGCGTCCGCTCGCCGAGATCGTCGAATGGCTAAGCGATAGCGACCCCATACCAAGCGCCGGGGGCTAGCATGCCCGGATTCCTCCGCAGCAGTGATGCTTTCATCTGGTCGATCGAGAGCGATCCGTGTTTGCGTTCGACCATCGTCGTGCTCGTCCTGCTCGACCGGCCGCCGGACTGGCGGGAGTTGACCAAGCGATTCGAACTGCTCAGTCGGGTGGTGCCGGCGTTTAGGGAACGGGTGGTCCCGTCACCGGGGTTAGCCCCGCCACGGTGGGAACCCGACGACGAGTTTGACCTTGCCTTCCACCTACGCAGGGTGGACGCCCCTGCGCCCGGTGACATGGCCACTCTCGAGGAGATGGCCCGGATTGCGGCGATGGCCGACTTCGATCGGGCTCGTCCACTCTGGGAGTGCACCCTGATCGAGGGCTTGGTAGATGGTGGCGCGGCACTGCTGTGCAAGGTCAACCACGCGCTCACCGATGGTGTCGGTGCCGTCGAAATGGCGGCGGCGTTGTATGACCGCGCGCCACAGTATGAGGAGTGGCCAGCGCCAACGGGGGCGGCGCCGCGGACAACCCGCGCGTCCCCGTATCGGACGGCGGCACTGGGCGCTGTGCGATACGCGACCGACGCGCTCAAGGCCACCCGAAGACTCCCCGCGCTCGTTGGCAAGGGCATCCAAAACCCGGCCAAAGCGGTGGTCGAAACCTGCGAGACTGCGGCATCAGTCTGGCGAACTGCCCAGCCCACCCGTGGCCCCGGATCGCCGATCATGATCGACCGCCACAAAGGCCGACGCCTCGCGACCCATCACGTGCCCACCGAGGGGCTGCATAAGGCCGGACTGAACGCCGGTGGTTCGTTGAACGATGCGTTCATCGCCGCCGTGGCCGGCGGACTGCGTCGGTATCACGAGAAGCACGGCGCAATGGTCGAAAGCCTCACCATGACAATGCCAATCAGCGTTCGGACCCCGCACGACCCGCCGGGAGGCAATCGTGCAACGCTGATGAGGTTCGAGGTGCCGGTCGGAATTGTCGATGCCGCGGAACGCATCCGGATCATCCACGAGGCAACCGCCAAAGTACGCAACGAAAAGTCCTTGCGCCATACCGAATTCATCGCAGCTGCGCTTCGTCTGGCACCGCGCTGGTATGTCGGTTCGGCCCTTCGCAAGGTTGATTTCATCGCCAGCGATGTACCCGGCTTTGCCGAACCGATCTACCTGGCCGGAGCCGCGGTCAGGATGCAGTACGCGTTCTCGCCCACCCTCGGCGCCGCCTTCAACATCACCTTGCTGACCTGCGTCGACGAGTGCGCTCTGGGCATCAACGTTGATACCGCGGCTATCCAGGACGTCGATGTCTTCCACGACTGCCTGATCGCCGGCTTTGACGAGGTGTTGGCGCTCGCGCATTGAGCGTGTGCCCGAGCACTTCGGCTGATCCGCTGGGGACCAAGGACCCTCGTCTGAGAGCGCAATTCCCGACAAGACTGGTGGTATGACCACGATCAAGCGCGCCGCGAAAGCAACCGCGTTGCTTGCCGCACTGTATTGCTCTCGACGCTATTACCGAAATTGGGGCGCTACCAAAGCGGAATCCCAAATGCGACTGCCCGGTGACGCCTTGGTGCGGGACCCGGCGATCCAAACGACCGAGGCGGTCTACATCGATGCGCCCGTAGCTGCGGTCCTGCCCGAGGTTCTGCGCACGTGCCAACTCGCCAGTGGCTTTTCCAAGTCGGATGAGTTGCCGGACATCGCGGTAGGGGACACTCTGCACGTGGGCTTCCCAGCCAAGATGGGACGACACCACACCCTGCGCTTCACCGTCGTCGAGATGGTGCCGGATAGCCATATCGTCCTCAGCCTGGCCGAACCCGGTCTGGCCGGGAACGCGGTGGTGTCATTCCATCTGCAGCCACACTGGGAAGACCGTGCCCGCCTGCTCATACGCGCCAGGGTCGCCCTGCGGTACCCCGGCGAAGTGTTTGTCGTGGAACTGATCAGGCCGTTGGTCTCGCTGGGGGCCAGAGGGTTCCTGCTCAGCGTCAAACGCCGAGCGGAACGGTCCACGTCGTCGAGCGTCAGCTTCTCAGCGTAATGCTCTGTGTACCAGTGAATTTCGGAAGGAACAAGAATGCGTGAGACCATCCCGCTAGGGCCTATCGCCGGGTTCCGGGTCAGGGTTCACTGGAGCGTGATCGTGATCCTTGTGGCTGTTTACCTGGAGCCTGGCGACCGAACTGCCCGGTCTCGCCGCGGGTTACACCCGACTGGCCTACTGGGTGGCCGGCGCATGCGGGGCGCTCGTGCTGTTGGCATCGCTGCTGGCCCACGAGCTTGCGCATGCGATCGTCGCGCGCCGAGTGGGTTCGAGTGTGAAAGGGGTGACGCTATGGCTCGTCGGTGGTGTGACGGCGATCGAGGATGAGGCGAAGACGCCTGATGCGGCGTTCCGCATTGCCATCGCAGGACCGGCGACCAGCCTTGGCCTGTCTGCGGCATTTGCCGCCGGCGCAATCACCCTCGATGCCGTGTGGGCCCCCAGTATCGTCGTCAGCGTCGCGTGGTGGCTCGCCGCCGTCAACCTGCTACTGGGCCTGTTCAACCTGCTGCCGGGGGTGCCGCTGGACGGGGGCCGGCTGGTTCAGGCCCGGTTGTGGCGCCGTCACGGGGACAGGGTGCGGGCCACCCTATCGGCGGCGCATGCCGGACGAGTTGTAGCCATCGTTCTGATCACTTTGGGTCTGGCCGAGTTTCTCCTAGGCGGCGTCATTGGCGGCGTTTGGCTGGCGTTCATCGGATGGTTCATCCTGCTTGCGGCACGCGAGGAGGAAGAGGACGCGAAGACGCGGCGGATGTTTGTCGGCATGTGCGTCGCCGATGCGATGACCCCGCAACCGCGTACCGCGCCCGGCTGGATCAGTGTCGAGGATTTCATTCAGCGCTATCTGCTCGGCGATCGGCACTCGGCGTATCCCGTAGTTGATCATCACGGATCCATCGTGGGATTGGTGGCGTTGCGGCAACTGCGAGACGTTGCGCCGGACCAGCGTGCAAGGACCAGCGTCGGCGAGATCGCCGTGCCGTTAGGTGAGGTACCCACCGCCAATCCTGGGGAACCGCTCAACGTGTTGTTGCAGCGAATGACACCTGTTGGCGCGCGAAGCCGTGCCCTGGTCGTCGATGACGAGGGTCGGGTCGTCGGCATCGTCACGTCGGGTGATCTCGCCCGGTTGATCGAGATATACCAACTAGCCCGGCCGGGGCAACTCGACCACCACGCGCACAGCTAGGGCGGGTGCGAAATGGATGCCAAGCAGGGCGGTGCCTCGCTGCCGGTCGACCGGGATGTTGACGAGATCGCTGACGAGTTCTTGAGTTCGCCGTACGCAGACAGCAGGTATATCGATTGGACTTTGGATCGCCGCCTCGAAGGCTTCTTGCGTCGACACGGACTCGCCTGCCTCGTTGAAGACGGTGACGCATACGACCTGGTCCTAGACCGTGTCATGGTCCGCATCGGCGCTGCTTCGTGTCGGCGCTCTGGTCACAGGGCCGATCGTGGGGGAAGCTCGACGCGATAGCGTTGCTCGGACGCTCTGAGGCGCACCGAAGGAGAGGCAAATGTCTACAAACGTGACGCGTTATGGCATCGTCGTCGGCGTCGACGGATCGGCCGCATCGAACGCCGCCGTCGGTTGGGCCGCACGGGATGCGGCGCTGCGCAATGTGCCGCTGACATTGGTCCACACGTTCAAGCCATTCGTGCCCATGTATCCGCAAATCCCTCTCCCGGACGGGGTTTCGCTCTGGCAGGAAGACGACGGACAGCAGGTTCTGGAGCAGGCGGTGAAGATCGCCCACGAGGCCGTCGCAGACGGAACCATCGCGATAGCAAGCGAAGTGAAGGCGTCGCCCCCGGTGCCGACCCTCGTCGAGATGTCCAGCGATGCGGACATGGTCGTCGTCGGCTCCACCGGTCGTGGCGCAGTGGGGCGTGCGTTACTGGGGTCGGTCAGTGACGGTGTGGTGCGTAGCGCCAGGTGCCCCGTTGCGGTCATCCGCGAAGAAGCTTCCTACCTGCCGCGTTCCAATCAAGCTCCGGTGTTGGTCGGCATCGACTGTTCGCCGGCGTCCGACCTGGCCCTTGCCGTGGCACTCGATGAAGCGTCGTGGCGTGGTGTCGGGCTCAAGGTCCTGCACGCATGGAGTGACGTCGCGGTTTACCAGCGCCCGTGGTTGGACTGGGCGGACGAAGCGGAACGGAACCTCGCCGAATACATGGCGGGCTGGCAGGAGCGCTATCCCGATGTCAGCGTGAAGCGCATTGTCGTAATTGATCATCCAGGTCGATCGCTCATTGAAGAGTCCGAATCCGCCCAACTCGTTGTAGTGGGTAGTCATGGTCGGGGCGGCGTGGCCCGGGCACTGCTAGGTTCGGTCAGCAACGCCGTCGTGCATTCGGTCGTGACTCCCGTGATAGTGGCGCGGCCCGCGTAAGGCGATGACTTTTGGGCGACTTGCACGGGTCTTAGGTCCCTAACCTGCGGCGCGACGAGGCTGTTAGTTTGCAACCATGGCCAGACCCAGCAATGAGGATCACCGGACATCGGGGCCGCCGAACGACTACATGTCGGCCGCGACTGGCGTAGTTGGGGCTATTGCGCCCTTCATGCACACCGGCCAGTACCTCGTGCAGTCGTGGCGCGAGTACTTTGGCCACGCATCGGACGAGCTTCCGATCGCACGTCCGACGGTAGCCATTGCGGCACAAGCCTTTCGCGATGAAATCGCCATTATGGGCCTCAAGATGCGGCGGCCGGTCAGTCATCCTGAAGTGTTTGAGCGCATCACTGAGGAAGTGACCGCCGCGTTGGATTTCTTCGGCGACAGCGGGTTGCTGCAGCATCCCGAGCGGTTCTTCGCCACGCCTCCAACGCTTTCCGAGGTCACGGTCCACAAGGTGAAGGGGCGCAAGCCCTCGTTTTATCGCATCCGCTATGACAGCGAGTACCTGCCACATCCTGGCGAGCCCGGTGCGCAACGGTGGCAGACCTACACCGCCAATACCCATGACTATGCGCTGTTACTGCGTCATGCGGAACCGCGACCCTGGTTGGTGTGCGTACACGGTACTGAGATGGGCCGCGCCGCAATTGATCTTGCCCTGTTTCGGGCCTGGAAGTTGCATGAGGAGCTCGGCCTCAACATCGTCATACCGGTCCTGCCGATGCACGGACCCCGGGCGCGCGGATTGCCGAAGGGGGCCGTGTTTCCCGGCGAAGACGTGCTGGACAACGTGCACGCGACGGCCCAGGCGGTCTGGGACATCCGGCGGTTGTTGTCCTGGATCCGCTCACAGGAGCCTGACTCACGGATTGGGTTGAACAGTCTTTCGCTGGGCGGTTACATCGCGGCGCTGGTCGCCAGCCTCGAAGAAGGACTTTCCTGCGCGATTCTCGGTGTACCCGTGGCCGATCTTGTCGACATCCTGGCCCGCCACTCCGGTCTTCGTCACGATGACCCTCGGCTGCACACGATGAAGCTAGCCGCACCTATCGGGCAGATGGTGTCACCACTGTCGTTGACCCCGCTAGTGCCCATGTCGGGCCGGTTTATCTACGCCGGCATCGCTGACCGCCTGGTGCATCCCCGAGAGCAGGTCAACCGTCTCTGGGAGCACTGGGGTAAGCCCGAGATCGTCTGGTATCCGGGCGGTCATACCGGATTCTTCCGCTCGCAGCCGGTACAGAGCTTCGTTTGGGATGCTTTGCAACAGTCTGGACTCCTGGATGGCCCACCGACGCGCCGCGCTCGCCCTGCTTAGTTTGAGACGAGATGGAACCGCTCGATCCGCTGGACGCCGCGATGATGACCGCGGAGTTGATATCCAACCCGATGCACGTCGGCGCTTTGCTCATCTTGTCGCCTCCCCCCGATGCTGGGCCGGACTACGTCGACGAACTGTATGCCGCGGCGACCAAGTGTGAATCGGTTGACCCGCGGCTGCGTAGATATCCGCATCGTGGTCTCGATACCGGGGGTATCTGGGTCTGGCGCGAAGTGGATACCGTTGACTTCAACCAACATTGCCAGCGACGCACGCTCTCTTCAGAGCGGGCCGAGTTGTGGCCGTTGATCGGTGAACTGCATGCCGAGCGCCTCGACCGGTCGCGTCCGATGTGGATGTCGTATCTGATCGACGGTCTCGATGGTGGACGGTTCGCCTTCTACCTCAAGGTGCATCACACCGTTGTCGATGGTGTGGCGGGATTCCGGATGATCGCCGATGCGCTGAGCTCCGACCCACAAGTCCGTTCGACGGCACCGTTCTATGCCGACCGTAGTGGCGAACCGGAGGTCCCCACGGGGCCGGGCGGATTGGTGCGTCGCCTGGTAGCGCCGATACGTTCGGTAGTCGAAAAGGCGACGTCGGGAATCGAGTTGGCCGAACACGTCCTGACGGGGGAACTGCAGACCGTCATCGACAGCCTGGTCGGGCACAGGACGGTGTTGCCGTTCGGAGCACCTCATACGAGGTTCAATTGCCGTCTGGGGCCGCAGCGCGCAGTCTGCGCCGCCAGCTGGACCAAGAGCCGGATTCGGGCCGTGCAAGACGCGGCAGATGTGACCGCCAACGACGTAGCAACCGCAGTAATAGCCGGCGTGCTGCGTCGATGGCTGAGTGACCGTGGGGAACTGCCCACTCAATCACTGGTCGCGAGTTGCCCGATCACCGTGCGTAGCCGCGCGAGCGATCCTGCAAACGAACAACACGGCAACATGTTTGGGCTCTGGATGTGTCCACTGGGAACCGACCTGGACGACCCGGCGGCACGTCTGCAGCTGATCCACCGGTCGATGGCCGAGGGGAAACGGTGGGTGACCAAACGTGGGTCGACGGCATCGCTGGTAACCAACGCCGGAAGCATCGCCGCGACGGTGATCTCGCCGCTGCTGCCTTTCACGCCAAAGGTTCGTACCGGATACAATCTGCCGATCTCACACGTGCCAGGTCCGCCCACCGAAATGTACTGGAATGGAGCGCATGTCGAGGACATCTACCCGGTGTCGACAGTCTTTGACGGCCAGTCGCTCAACGTGACGACGTGCTCATACGCCGATCGGATCGGATTTGGATATGTCGCCGGTGCCGAGGTGATGCCCGATATCCAAGCATTGATCCCATTGACCGAGGCGTGCCTCACCGAGCTCGAGTACGCGGTCGGCGCACGCCGTTGCTGAGCTTCGCCTTTGACGACTTACGCGACATACTGCCGTGCGATGTTCAGCGGTCGCGTCACTTCCTGGAATCTGCGCGATCGGCATATGGCGCAGACGCTGGACGCGCTGCTGAAGCATCTGGATCGCCACAGTCAGAGTGCGTCATCCCGAATAGTCGTGTGGGCTCACAATTCTCACGTGGGTGACGCGCGAGCGACCGAAGTTAGTTCAGACGGTCAGCTCAGCCTGGGGCAACTTGTTCGGGAACGATACGGTGACGAATGTCGCCTCATCGGACTAAGCACGTACACCGGCACCGTCACCGCCGCGAGCGAATGGGGCGGCGGCGCACGGAGGTGGCAGTCTTCGTCGCCCCCGCGTGCGCTGTTATTAACCTCCGCGTCAAACAGTGGTCGGGCCACATCATCGTGAGTAGTCTGCAACTGGCGTTGTAAGCCCGCAACGCTAACTACGCTACGCCAGTAGCCGTCGTGGAAGGTCTGACTCAGGTGGCCAGCGACGAAGGCGGCTCGGCTTTCGCCGGACTGGGTCGGCCAGCTCTGGTGAGCCAGATGCACCAGCAACTCGACGAGTTGTTGGCGGCGCGCGATCAAATGGCGCAATTGCTACGCGTGATCGTCGAGATCGGTTCCGACCTTGACCTCGACGCGACTTTGCGACGGATCATCCTCGCTGCTAGAGAGTTGACTTCTGCTCCGTACGGGGCACTTGCTGTCCGGGATCCCGAAGGAACTTTGCTGCGGTTCGTCCATGCCGGGATAGACGAGGCGACCGCGCAGCGGATCGGACATCTGCCAGTGGGCAAGGGGGTGCTGGGCTTGTCGCTCAGCGAGACGCCGGCGCTACGCCTTGACGACCTGACGTCGCATCCGGCCGCCGTCGGCTTCCCGGAACACCATCCACCGATGCGCGCCTTCCTGGGTGTGCCGATCACGATCCGCGGGACGGTGTTCGGCAGCCTGTATCTGACCCACGTCGACCCGGACCGGGCGTTCTCTGAATCCGATGAATTCGCGGCTCGTGCCTTGGCATTTGCGGCCGGCGTCGCCATCGACAATGCGCAGGTGTTTGCGCGCGAACGCACGTCGGTGAAGTGGATGGAAGCTAGTCGCGAAATCACCACCGCCTTACTAGTTTCCAGCACAGAGCGGCGGGGGCGACCGTTGCAGCTGATCGCTGAACGCGCGTGCGCGTTGACAGAGTCCGAGCAGGCCATCGTCCTCATACCGATCGACGCTGACCTGCCGCCGGAAGAAACCGACACATTGGTCGTCGCTGCGGCCGTAGGGGTCAACGCCGACGACGTCATCGGTCATCGAGTCCCGGTGGAAAATTCCACTAGTGGCAGCGTCTTTCGCTCCGGGCAGCCGTTGATCACCGAATCCCTGAAGTATCCGATCGAGGCGTTCACCGACGTCGGGCAGCGCTCCGCCATCGTGATGCCGTTGCGCGCCCACGATCACATTTCCGGAGTCATCGCCCTGGCACGCAGTGCCTATCAGACGCCGTTCGACAGTAGTGATCTCGATCTGGTCGGCCAGTTCGCCACCCACGCCGCCATCGCCCTCATGTTGGCCTCTGGCCAGGAAAATGCGCGGCAATTGACCATTCTCGCTGAGCGCGAACGCATCGCACACGACCTGCACGATCACGTCATCCAACGGCTCTTCGCCGCTGGGATGGACTTGCAGGGCACTCTCGCTCGAGCACGTTCACCTGAGGTCGTCAGCCGGCTCAACCGCACGCTCGACGATCTACAGGGGATCATCGAGGAGATTCGCACCACGATCTTTCAGCTGAAGTTGCCGTCGGGTTCCGATGGCGGCTTCCGCCACCGCCTCCAAGGGATCGTGGCCGACCTGACCGAGGATCGGGACATCGTGACTACCGTCCACATTGACGGCCCAATGAGTGCCATTGATGGCGAGATCGCCGAACACGCCGAAGCGGTCGCGACCGAGGCCATCAGTAACGTGGTGCGCCATTCATCCGCTTCGAGGGTGACGGTCGAAGTCAGCGCCGCCGACATGCTTACGTTGGCCATCACCGACAACGGGTGTGGCATACCGGTCGGCAATCGTCGGCACAGCGGCTTGGCCAACATCGTGCGTCGTGCCGAACAACTCGGCGGCACATGCGAAGTCGCGAGTCCGCCGGAGGGGGGCACTCGGGTCTGCTGGACGGTGCCCCTTCCCGATCGATGATGCGTTCCTGCTTCGCGTGGTCAAATCACGGGCGCTGTGGGCAATCCGGGGTCATTCCGCGTCGGCGACGGGAAAACGAGTGCCGGTGCACAACATCAAGTCGTCGCCGTCTTGACGGGATGCTTTGGGGTGCGGGTCGTGCTATCAAGCAATTGCTGAGGGGAGAGAAGAAATGTCAACTGCCATCAAGCGTTATGGCATCGTCGTCGCGGTCGACGGATCCGCCGCATCGGACGCGGCCGTGGAGTGGGCCGCGAGGGACGCCGCGCTGCGGCACCTCTCGTTGACCTTGGTCCACGCGGTGAACCTGACTCCAATGTGGCCCACGGGGCCGATGCCCACCGGCATCTCGGTATGGCGAGAAGAAGACGGCCGCCAAGTCCTCGAACGTGCGTACCAGATGGTCGAAGAAGTCTTATCGAACGACCGGAATGTGGAGATCAAGCGTGAATTAATCTGGGCGCCACCGCAACCCGCGCTTATGGAAGTATCCGATGAAGCGGAGATCGTCGTCGTGGGTAGCCGCGGCAGGGGAGCGCTGGCCCGCGGCTTGCTCGGTTCCGTCAGCTCCGCTTTGGCCAGGCGCGCGAAATGTCCGGTCGCGGTGATCCGTGAGGAAGATCCGTCGCGCCCCGTTCCTGCGCAAGGTCCCGTCGTGGTGGGGATTGATGGCTCGCCAGCGTCGGAGCTCGCGACAGCGATCGCTTTCGAAGAAGCCGCGCTCCGCGGTGTCGAATTGCGGGCGGTACACGCATGGAGCGATATCGATGTCACTGAAATTGCAGATCTGGATTGGTCTGCGCCCGGCGAGGAAGCTGAGCGAGTCCTGGCCGAACGTCTCGCCGGTTGGCACGAGCGCTATCCCGATGTGACGGTGCGCCGATGCGTCGTGAGCGATCGACCGGCCCGACGTTTGATCGAGGAATCCGAATCCGCGCAGCTGGTCGTCGTGGGCAGCCACGGTCGCGGCCATGTCAGCGGCGCACTGTTGGGTTCGGTCAGCAACGCCGTCCTGCATTCGGTCCAGTCGCCGATAGTGATAGCGCGGCCGTCTTAGAAGCGCGCTAGAACGCCCGCCCTTTGTCACGTACGGCCTGCACCGGCTTGTTGGGCTCGGATAGTCGACCGATAGGGTCGATTCGTGACTGCCGACTCCATTAGTGCTACCGAGCGACTGTTTACCCTTGCCGAGCAAGTCCAAGGTTTCATGCCCCCCGATGAAGGCCGTGCGCTCTTTGAGGCCGCGCGTCGATACCTCGACGGTGGCATCGGCGTCGAGATCGGAACTTACTGCGGCAAGTCGACTTTGCTGCTAGGGGCAGCGGCCCAAGAGACGGGCGGGGTGATCTACACGATCGACCACCACCATGGCTCCGAGGAGCACCAAGTCGGCTGGGAATACCACGACCCGTCGCTGGTCGACGAGGTCACGGGCCTGTTCGACACGCTGCCGGCGTTCCGGCGCGCGCTCGACGCCGCCGAGCTGGGCGACCACGTCGTCGCCGTGGTGGGGAAGTCCCCGATTGTGGCTCGGGCGTGGCGAACTCCGCTGCAGTTCTTGTTCATCGACGGCGGACATTCCGAGACCGCCGCGCGGCAGGACTTCGACGGATGGGCGAAGTGGGTGACCCCGGGCGGGGCTCTACTTATCCACGATGTTTTCCCGGACCCGAAGGACGGCGGTCGACCGCCATACGAAATCTATTGCCGAGCAATCGATTCTGGTCAGTTTCAAGAGGTCGCGGTGACAGGCTCGCTACGGGTGCTGGAACGGACCGGCGGGCAGGCGGGCGAGCAAATCCCTGCGTGAGTGCTTTCGCGGCTGCTGACCTAGGACCGGCGAGGGCCCGCCGCGATGCACTCGCAATCGAAGTCGGCCTGCAATCCCATCGGCAGGTGGTCGCCGCGGAAAATCCCGGCACCAGGTGTGGTGTTCGACAGTGCGTCGGCGGCCAGGATCATAGCTGCACCCGTCCAGGTGGTGCGCTCCTCGGGCCAACGCTTGCCGTCGGCGAAGACCAAACCCGTCCAATAGGACCCATCGCCCTCACGCAGGTGCTGCATCGCGCGAAATTGCTCTTGTGCGGCCGACTGCTTGCCGATGGCGTCGAGCGCCATCACCAGTTCACAGGTTTCGGCGCCGGTCACCCACGGTCGGTCATCGACGCAGCGAATGCCGAGGCCGTCGACCACGAAGTCGTTCCAGCGCTGCTTGATTCGCACGCTGGCCGCCGGGCCGCGCAGCGCGCTACCCAGAATGGGGTAGTACCAGTCCATCGAGTAGCGATCCTTGGTGGTGAACACCTCGGGGTGCTCGGTGATCGCATGGCCCAGTCGGCCTAACGCGAACTCCCATTCCGGCTGCGGTTCCCCGACCAGTTCGGCCAGTGCGAGCGCACACCGGATGCTGTGGAAGACGCTCGCATTGCCGGTGAGCAGGGCTTCGGGAAGCGGGCCGGCAGCGCTTCGAGCCCAACAGATCTCGCCATAACCGACTTGTAGGTCAATGACGAAATCAATCGCCTTTTGCACCGTCGGCCACATCGCCACACCGAAGGATTTGTCGCCGGTGACCAACACGTAGTGCCATACGCCGGTCGCGATGTAGGCGCAGAAGTTGCTGTCGCTGTTGCCGTCTTCGATTGTCCCCGAGCGGATCTGGATCGGCCAGGAACCGTCGGCTCGTTGGGTGCGTCGACACCAGTCGAACGCGGCCCGTGCGGGTTCCAGCAAGCCGCAGACGGTGAGCGCCATCGCGCACTCGACATGATCCCATGGGTCGGTGTGTCCGCCCTCGAACCACGGGATGGCGCCCGATGATTCCTGGGACGCGGCAATGGACAGCGCCGTCTGTCGGGATTGTTCGGAAGTCAGGATTCCCGAAACCGCCGGAGCTTTAGCCAGATGCAACTGAATACCCCTGCGTCGCTTCACTTTCTACGGTCTGCGGCTTGGTGAAATACATTGCCACGCTCTTGCCGACCAGCGGATTGAGCAGCGACTCCGCCATCCGCGTGATCCTCGGGCGTTGCATGAGATCCCACACCAGGAGCTTGTGATATGCCGTTACGGCGAAATGATCGGTGTTCGAAACGCCGACAGCGCATTTCAACCACCAGAACGGGGAATGCAGTGCGTGCGCATGATGAGAATGGGTCAATTCCATTCCACCGCTGATGATCTTGTCTCGCAACTCGTTGGCGCGGTAGATGCGTACGTGGCCACCCTCGTTGCTGTGGTATTCATCAGACAGTAGCCAGCACACCCGCTCGGGCAGCCATCGCGGGACGCTGACCGCCAGGGTGCCACCGACTTTGAGCACTCTGATCAGTTCGGCGATCGCTGCGTCGTCCTGCGGTATGTGTTCCAGAATTTCCGAGGCGATGACACAGTCGAAGGTCTCATCTGGATACGGCAGGTGCAGCGCGTCACCGAGAACCGCTTTGGCGGACGCCGCATTGGGCGCTTCGCCCGCCTCGGCCATGGCCTTGAGCATGGTGTCCACCGAGCGTAATTCGTCGGCGTCTTGGTCGAAGGCGATGACGTCGGCCCCGCGCCGGTATGCCTCGAACGCGTGCCGGCCGGCCCCGCAACCCACGTCGATGACGGTGGTGGACGGCCCGATGCCCAGTCGGTCGAAATCGACTGTCAGCATTGGGTGGTCCCGTCGGCTTCCCGGGCGGTAGTGGCCTTGCGGGCGATGGCCCGTTCGTACACCTGCACGGTCTGGGCGGCCACGGCGTCCCAGCTGAAGACGTTCACCGCGCGCTTTCTGCCCGCGCTGCCCAGGCTGCGCCGCTTTTCCGGCGAATCGAGTAGGTCACCGAGCGCGTGGGTCAGGGCGGCGACGTCGGCCGGAGGAACCAACTCGGCGCACGCGCCGTCGGTGCCGACGACCTCGGGGAGTGCGCCCACCCGGCTGGCCACGATGGGGGTGCCGCTCGCCATCGCCTCCACCGCAGGCAGCGAAAACCCTTCGTAGAGCGAGGGAATGCAGGCTACTTCGGCGGAGGCGAACAACGCCGCCAGTTCGGCATCGGAAAGCCCGTTGGCGATGTGGACGATGTCGGAGATGCCGAGTTCGGCGATGAGTTTCTCGGTGGGGCCGTTGGGTTCTACCTTGGCCACCAGTCGCAATTCGAGGTCGTGGTTGACGCGAAGTCGAGCGATCGCGTGCAGCAACGTGCTCACCCCTTTGAGTGGGGTGTCGGCGCTGGCGATCGCGATGATCCGGCCGGGCTGTCGGGGCTGGGTTCCCGGCTGGAACAACTCGGTGTTGACCCCGAGGGGCACGACGTGGAGTTGGTCAGGCGAAACGCCGAAGTCGGTGACGATGTCGGCTGCCGACGACGACGAAACGGTCAGCAGGTCAGGGATCTGACGCGCCACCTTCTTCTGCATAGTGGAGAAGCCGTACCACCTGTGCACCAGGGGTTTCCGCCACCACGGTGCGGCGGCGAGGTCAAGGGCGCGGTCCCGGGTGATGGGATGGTGCACGGTGGCCACTACCGGCATGCCGCGGCCGGCAATGGTGAGCAGGCCGGTTCCCAGGCATTGGTTGTCGTGCACGACGTCGAAGTCAGCAGCCCGGTCTGCCAGCAGCCGGGCGGCCCGCAATGCGAAGGTGCGGGGTTCCGGGAACCCGGCGGTCCACATGGTGCCGAGCTCTAGCAAGTCGATCGAATCGCGAATCTCACTCGGCCACGGGACTCGGAAAGGGTCGGGTTCTCGATACAGGTCCAGGCTCGGAACCTCGGTCAACCGGACTCGAGGGTCGAGCAGTTCCGGGTAGGGCTGTCCGGAGAACACCTCGACCTCGTGGCCAAGGTCAACCAAGCCGCGGCTGAGCTGGCGCACGTAGACGCCCTGTCCGCCGCAATGGGTCTTACTGCGGTAGGACAGTAAGGCAATTCGCATACTTAACCCTTCCGAGCCTTATCCGGGGGCAAAACGGCTGCGGAGGGGCGCTCCTGACTCCACTGCGATTAGCAGCACTGCTACAGCCCCCCATCGCAAACTGGACACCTGTCCACCATATCTAACGTGGTATGGCGTGCTCAAACGCAGGTGGGCGACGGACGAGGGATCGTCGTCAGGGCGTGCCGGTCGCGGTGTGAGCTACGCCATACTGCTCTCGCTGGGCGGCACTTGAGTGCGCGGGCCGTGCCATTTCAGTGCTTCGAGCGCGACGGCGATACGAACGGTGTTGCGCTCCAACGGCCGAGGAAGAAGCCGTTGCGCGGCGTCCAGACGGCTCAACAAGGTGTTGCGATGGATGTAGAGCTGCTGGGAAGCGCGCGCGGCGTTGCACTGCTCGTTGATGTAGGTCAGCAGCGTATTGCGCAGTACGTCGCTCGCCGAAGCGAAAGCGCCCAGCGTCTTTTCGATGAATTCGTCTGACCGATCCGGCCTTTGGGTCAAGAGGGCGATCATGTGGACGTCGTCGGAAAATGCGACCTGCTGTCGCGACTGCAGCCGCACCATCATCTGCTGGGTTGCGAGCGCATCAAAGTGGCTGCGGCGGAAGCCCTCGATACCCTGCGCGGTTTCGCCAAGGGCGATCCGCAGGCCGGGCGTCTTTTCGACTAAGTCGCGGATCCTGTCGGCTTCGAAGGGACCGGCGTCCTTCATCCACACCCAGCGAGCTGCCGGGCTGGACGTCACAATCAGTGAGCGCGGGCACCCGACGGCCTGGCTGAGTTCCTCGGCCATCCTGTCCAGCAGGTGGTACTCGTCCTCGTACTGATCGCACCAGATGACGGCGGCGGTGTGTCGTCCACTGAGGGCATAACCGAGGCGCGCTTCGGCGCGGCTGTGGTGCATCGAGTCACCGTCGAGGATGAGCTCGACGATTTTGCGGCGTTCGACCAGCACGCCCTGGGCCAGCTCGTGGTGTTCCAGCTGCATCTGCCGGCTGATTCCGACGAGCGTGGCGTCGACGAAATCGCTGGCCGACTGCGCCATCACGGTGAGGAGTTCGCGCAACTCGTCCGGGTCAGAGGTGAGCTCGAAAACGATATTCGTCCAACGTTGCAGGGCAAGGTTCTGGCCGACGCGATAGATGTCGAACGCGGTGATACCGACGTCGCGGCGTGCCAGGATCCGCGCCATGCGCAGCGGTTCGGGGCCGAGGTAGGGGGCCACCGGCGCGCCCGGAGCACGCAGGTGAGCGGTCGCGAAATGGATCAGAGTCGTGCGGTTGGACAAGCTGACCGATTGGGCCAGAGCGGGGTTTTCGATGATGGTGGGATCGGTGACCACCGTGGCCTGGTCGAGCTCTTCCAGCCACTCCGGGCTGGGGTTGAGAGCCATCCACGCTCCCTGGCGGATCAGTTCACGAATCCGCGGAGTCAGCTGGCTATCTGCCATGGGCGGCCATTCGGTTGCGGGTGCGGTGCGGGTACGCAGCTTCATCGGAATCTCGCATGCTGTTGAGCCGGTTTGGCGGGCTGTTGCGGGTGATGTGGGGTCTGAGCGCTGGTGGAGCAAGTAACCAGAATGCTACATAAACGTATCCTATACAGTCAAGCATCTTATACCTAAACGTATGCGATACATGTGCGGCTGACTCGCCTTGGCCGTAGGAACACCCCTTGAACTGCGGGTTCGCTCAAGAGACGGGCGCCGCTGGGCCGTTAGACACGGGACCCGGAGGGTCATGTGCCTCCCTAGCCGGGGAAGCGGGCACGGGGCCGGCGGCCGGTCAAGGCCGCGGAGTGACCCGTGCGTTAGGGGAGGGGAGGTGCCGTCGGCGTCCAACGCGACGACTGGTGGCTAACCTCCGGCACCTGGTCGCAGGTGCCGTTCGGCTGGGCTCAGCTGGTGGTTGTCACCAATTCGGCATCCTCGGCCGAGTCCTTGCTCGGCTTGGGCCACGGCGACGGGACGGGCCGCTGGCGAACCCGTTGGGGCCACCAGAACCATTTGCCTAGCAGCGCGGCGATGGATGGGGTCATCAACGACCGGACGATCAGCGTGTCCAACAGCAGACCGAGACCGATGGTGGTGCCGACCTGGCCGATGACGATCAACTTGCTCACCGCCATAGTCATCATCGTGAAGGCGAAGACCAGGCCGGCCGAGGTGACCACCGAACCGGTGCCGCCCATCGAGCGAATGATGCCGGTGTTCAGGCCGGCGTGGATCTCTTCCTTGAATCGGGACACCAGAAGCAGGTTGTAGTCGGCGCCCACGGCAAGCAGGATGATGACCGACATCGCGAGCACCATCCAATGCAGTTCGATGCCGATGAGGTGCTGCCAGATGAGCACCGAAAGCCCGAAAGATGCACCCAGGGAAATCAACACGGTGCCCACGATGACCGCCGATGCCACCACGCTTCGCGTGATGATCAGCATGATGATGAAAATCAAGCACATGGAAGCGATTCCGGCGATCAGAAGGTCGTAGTTGCTGCCTTCCTGCATGTCCTTGAAGGTCGCCGCAGTGCCGCCGAGGTAGATGTTCGAGCCCTCCATGGGCGTGCCCTTAAGGGCCTCATAGGCGGCCTTCTTGATCGCGGCGATGTGCGAAATGCCTTCCGGCGTCATCGGATCGCCGTCGTGGCTGATGATAAAGCGCACGGCGTGGCCGTCGGGGGAGATGAAGTTCTTCATGCCCCGTTTGAACTCGGGGTTGTCGAACGTCTCCGGCGGCAGGTAGAACGAGTCGTCGTTCTTGGATGCGTCGAACGCTTTACCCATGGCGGCCGAGTCTTGCTGCGCCCGCTGTTGCTGTTCCAGCAGACCCTTCTGGGTCGAATACATGGTCAGCATCATGGTTTTCATGTTCTTCATGTTCTGGATCATCTCGGGCATCAGCGCATTCAGCCGCGGCATCAGCGTGTCGAGATGATCCATCACGGGCATCAGGCTCTGGATGTCGTCGGTCATGATGTCGACGCCGTCGAGCGCGTCGAAGACCGAACGCAAAGACCAGCACACCGGGATGTCGAAGCAGTGCTTCTCCCAGTAGAAGTAGGCCCGGATCGGACGGAAGAAGTCTTCGAAATCGGCCATGTGGTTGCGCAATTCGGCGACGTCCATCGTCATCGCGTGCATCTTGCCGACCATGATGTGCATGTCGTTGGTCATCTGAGCGGTGATGTCCTGCATCTCGATCATGCTGTCGATGGTCGTCTGCATTTCCTCGGACTGACGCAGCATGTCCGCGATCTGGTCTTCCTGGTACTTCTGCGTCATCTGCTGGCTGACGCCTTGCATGCTGATCTGGAAGGGGATCGAGGTGTGCTCGATCGGCGTGCCCTGCGGTCGGGTGATGGCCTGGACGCGGCTGATGCCGGGCACCCGGAAGATCGACTTGGCGATCTTGTCGATGACCAGGAAGTCAGCGGAATTGCGCAGATCGTGGTCACTTTCGATCATCAGCAACTCGGGGTTCATGCGGGCCTTCGAGAAGTGCCGATCCGCGGCCGCGTAACCGGCGTTGGCCGGTAGATCCGCGGGCAGGTAGTTGCGGTCGTTGTAGTTGGTCCGGTAGCCGGGCAGGGTGAGCAGGCCGACCAGCACGATGCCGATCGTCAGGACCAGCACCGGTCCCGGCCACCGCACGACCAGTGCGCCGACCTTGCGCCAGCCGCGAATCCGCTGGGCCCGCTTGGGCTCGAGGATCTGGCGGAAACGCGATGCCACCGAAATGACCGCAGGACCCAACGTCAGCGCCGCGAAAACCACGACCACCATGCCGATGGCGAGCGGGATGCCCAGCGTCTGGAAGTACGGCAGGTTGGTGAAGTGCAGGCAGAAGGTGGCGCCGGCGATGGTCATGCCGGATCCGAGCACCACGTGGGCGGTGCCGTGGAACATGGTGTAGTACGCGTCTTCTCGCGATTCGCCGTTGGCCCTGGCTTCCTGGTATCGGCCGATCAGGAAGATTGCGTAGTCGGTGGCGGCGGCGATTGCCAAGGTGACCAGCAGGTTGCACGCGAACGTGGAGAGCCCAATGATCCGGTGGTAGCCCAAGAATGCGACACCACCCCGGGCGGCGGCCAACTCCAAGACCACCATCGCCAGCGTGATCAGCACCGTGATGATCGAGCGGTAGACCATCAGCAGCATCGCGATGATCACGAGGAACGTCGTGGCCGTGATCACTTGGAGGCTGCGGTCGCCGGCGATGTGTTGGTCTGCCTCTAGTGCGGAAGGTCCGGTGACGTAGGCCTTGACCCCGTTGGGTGCCTTGACGCTTTCCACGATGGCTTGGACGGCCTCGACCGAGTCGTTGGCTTTCGTCTCACCGAGGTTGCCGACGAGATAGACCTGGACGTAGGCGGCCTTGCCGTCGTTGCTCTGCACGCCGGCTCCGGTAAGCGGATCGCTCCAGAAATCCTGAACGTGCTCAACGTGTTCCGGATCGGCCTCGAGCTTCCTGACGATCTGGTCGTAATAGGCGTGGGCCTCGGCGCCCAGCTGATTCTCGCCTTCCAGCACGATCATCACCGAGCTGTTGGACGAGTATTCCTGGAAAACTTGGCCGACGCGCTTGGTCGCGATCACCGATTGTGCGTCGTCCGGGCTCATCGAGACCGAGACCATCTTCCCGACCTCGTCCAACTGCGGCACGACCGTGTTCAGGACGGCGATTAGCGCAATCCAGGCCAGGATGACGGGTACGGCGAAGGTGCGAATGAACCGCGGAATGAACGGCCGGGCTGCGTGTTTGGCGACGGGAATGGCGTCGGTCCGAGCGTCGTCGGCTCGCACGTCTTCAGAGGTGGTACTCATGCGGATTTCACCAAGCAGGAGGTCAGGGCGTGCACGCCGTTGGCAATCCTCTCGTCCTTGATCTCGTCGTCCACCGTGATCCGGCAACCGAGGTAATCGCCGTCGCTTTGCGCCGAGATGGTCGGGAAGACCGAAGGCGCGGTCGTGGTGAGGACCAAAGTCCACGGCAGCGGCGCGTTATCCAACCGCTGGGGCTCGGCGTTGAGATCCAGGTAGTTCACGTTGGCGTGGCTCGCCGCGCCGAAGATCTCGTACTTGACGACCTTGGGCTTGAATGGCTTGGAGTCATCGACCTTCGTACCGCCCACCGAGGCGGATTGCTCGGCGATGAAGAAGGACTTGACCCGTGTCACGGCGAATCCTCCGACTGCGAGGACCGCCACGATCAACAGCGGCAACCACGCGTTGCGCACGATCTTGGATATCCCCATGCGTGGCGATTTCCTTTCCCGTCCCTGCGCGTGATTCACGAGATATACGGTGCTGCAACGGATTACAGCGGTAATGCGTATTGATGGTCGATCAGGCCCCAGGCATGGCCGGGCATGGTCCGCGACCGCTGGCGCCGGCTACGGCGCACTCCGCGATGAGCGACCGCACCAGAACGTCACCAAAAGGTCACGATACATCATGTGCAGTTTTTGCAGAGTATGCAAGTTTATGTGTTGGCGGTCACGTCAATTACCGCGTGAAGATGCTGTTGACCAGTGCGGCGGCGCGCTCGACGTAGGGCATCGGCGTGTCGTCGGTGTCGGTGGGGTCGCTCTTGGACCAGCGCTCGATGCCCGAACGCACGGCCGTCAGCGCCAAAGCCGATATCAGTGCCGGTATTTCATCGTCGGGGCTCATGCCTTGGCGTCGAGCGACGATGTCGGTCAGCTGGGACTGGAATCGCTCCAGGTCGGCGAGGAACGCCGCCAGCACCGCCGGGGTCGTCTTGGCCAGGTCCAGCATGCACACGGCTTGTTCGCGTTCCGGTGGCATGTCGCGCAGGTGGTGCGCTGCCAGCGTGATCAGTTCGGCCAGGACCACCGGATACGGGGCGGGCCCGGCGGCGATGAACTCGTCTGCCAACTCCGGTGGGAGATCGGAAGGGCCGTAGGCAATTGCTGCTTCCTTGTTGGGGAAGTAGTTGAAGAACGTACGGGCAGAGATACCGGCTCGGGCGCAGATTTCCTCGATGGTCACCTTGTCCCAGCCGCGCGCTTGCGCCAGTTCCACCGCTGCTCCACGGATGTCCGCGCTGGTTTGGCGGCGCCGTCGCTCGCGGAGGCCCAACTGATTCGCCATGCCCACCATAATTGCACGTTCTGCAAACTTTGCAGTCCGAACGGGCGTGACCTGCCCCTCGAGCGTGAATCAGGCGACGCTGAATCGGCGTGTCATGTCGTGGGATTCACACTCAGGGCGGCCACGGCTTATCGAAGATTGTGGTCCCGACGCCAGCGGGGTTGTAGTCGATGTAGACGGGCTGGTACCAGAACGGCAGGAAGCCGGTGTTCATCAGGCCCGAGGTAATCACCGTCGGCTTGTAGTTGTTCGTGTTGAACGAATACAGCGGCTGGGTCATCGCTTGATCCGCATAGACATAAATCCAAGTGTTCGGGGGCAGCGTTCCGGAGCCGATGACGGATGAAGGGATGGTGCCCTGCACGCCCCCGGAGTCGATGATGGACGGGACCTGCTGCGGTGCTCCGGCGACGCCAACTTTCACCCAGAGGTTGGCAATTGGCGATCCAACGATCGATATGTTGTCGGCCGGGTTGGGCAGCGGGTTCGGGCCGAACCACAGCCTGCCGCCCGGTATGTCGATGAGCGCGCCGGCGCTGAGGTCGCCCGGCAACGCCTGCGTCGGGATGCTGGGACCCGGGCCGACGGCGTTGGGCCCCAAGCCCAGAACCCCGTCCACGCCAGCCGTCTCGAAGTAAGCGTCGAACGGGGTGACAAACGGGTTCTGCAAGAAGTTTCGGATATATGCGCCCATCGCGAACGGAGACGTCGGGATCGAGAGGAGCACGACGTTGACGTTCGTGGGTCCGGCGACGATGCCATTGCCGAAGTCCACCGTTGTCGGGTAGGAGGCGAAGAGGTAGGTCAATCCGCCGCTGTAGGCACTGACGCTGACGCCGCCGGTCGGGATGCCCATCTTCAGCAATCCCGGTAGACCGCCGATGTCTTTCATCTGGACGACGAGGCCCTCGGATCCGGTGTCGACCAGAATCGGCGCATAGTTTCCACCATTGACCGACAGTTGCACGACGGGCTCGGTGCCCGCGACCAGTGACATCGGGACCGTTCGGCCGTCTAGGCCAGGTCCGCTGAAGCCGGTGCCACCCCACAGCAGGCCGGCACTGCCGCCGACGCCGCCCGTGCCAAGCTCCCCCGACGTGCCGAGGCCGCCGGCCCCGCCGTTTCCACCGGTCCCCAGCAGGTAAGCCCTGCCTCCGGCCCCTCCGGCCCCACCATTATCAAGAGTGGTCGATATGCCGCCGGTGCCGCCCCAGCCGCCGTTGCCGATGAGCCATCCGCCCGCCCCGCCGGCCCCACCAGCGGCGTCCGCCCCGCCGACACCCCCGGCGCCGCCGTTACCGATCAACCCTGCGGCGCCGCCGGCACCGCCGCCTACGCCAGGTGTCGTCGAGGAATATCCGGCTCCGCCGTTGCCTATCAGCAGGCCGCCGGCACCGCCGTTAGGACTGGCTTCGGTGCCAGGCGCTCCGTCGCCGATCAGCGGACGCCCCAGCAGCAATTGAGTCGGCGCGTTGATGACACCCAAGACTTCGTCCAGCAGCGGTACCGCCGCCGCCGCTTCGGCGGAGGCATACGCGCCGGCGGCCGAGTTCAGTGTCAACAGGAACTGCCGATGAAAGGCGCCGACCTGCGTGTTGAGCGCTTGATACTCGTTGCCGAACCCGGCGAATAACGTCGCGACCGCAGCGGATACCTCGTCCGCTGCAGCGGCGGCGAGTTGGGTGGTCGGGGCGGCCGCAGCCGCGTTCGCCGCGTTCAGCGCCGCGCCGATACTCTCCAATTCCGCTGCCGCCGAGCTGAGCCACTCGGGCGCCACGGTTACGAACGACACGTTGCCCCTCTCGCGTCAATCACCCGGCTGTGTGGATGAAGCCTAACCATTTCCCGCCCCGCTGGCGCGGCTTCCGCAAACACCTTTGCATCTCATCGCATACTCACAGAAAGCCGGTTACGCCCAGCGGTCATGGGGTTAACCGCCTGTTTCAGGCCGGGGCCTTTGAGCGCGCGGCGTCTAGTGGTTGATGTGCAGTGGGCCGATGCCGATCAGGTGGTCGCCGACGAGGCCGATGCCGATGTTGTGGTTGCCGGTGTTGAACAGGCCTTGGTTGAAGGTGCCGTGGTTGCCGATGCCCAGGGTGCCCAGCAGGGGCAGGGGCAGGCCGCTGTTGGCGATGCCGGTGTTGGCGATGCCGATGTTGAGTTGGCCGTTGTTGGCGATGCCGACGTTTTGGGCGCCGGTGTTGAAGAAGCCGACCAGGTCTGTGCCGGTGTTGTAGGCGCCGTAGCCGCCGATGGTGGTGATGTTGTTGGGGTCGACCGGGACCAGTGGGCTGACGTTGCCCAGGCCCAGGTTCAGGCTGCCGAAGTTGTTGACGCCGAAGTTGTAGTTGCCGGTGTTGAAAAAGCCGACGTTGCTTTCCCCGACGTTGCCGTAGCCGATGTTGGGGAACAGGGCAGCACCAGGCAGAGCCAGCTGGGCAGCCGCCGCCGCGGCTTCGGCGTGATAGCCCACCATCGCGGCCACGTCCCGCGCCCACATCTGCTCGTAGATGGCCTCCGCCGCGGCAATAGCCGGCGCGTTTTGGCCGAAAAGGTTCGAAAGAACCAGGGACACAAAGCTGGATCGGTTGGCCTCGATCAATGCCGGGGGGACCGTGGCTGCCAGCGCCGCCTCGAACGCCCCCGTCACCGATTGAGCCTGCGCGGCGGTGCCGGCAGCCTGAGCTGCCGCCGTGCTCAACCAGCCCGTGTAGGGCGCGGCGGCCGCCAGCATCGCCTGTGACGCTGGGCCCTGCCACGCGTCAGCTGCCAACGCGGAAGTCAGCGATGAAAACGATGAGGCCGCCGCGTCCAGCTCCTCGGCCAAGGTATTCCAGGCGGCCGCAGCCTCCAGCATGGGAGCCGACCCGGCTCCGGAAAGCATCAGCGCAGACGTGATCTCCGGGGGCAATACCAAAAAGTTCATTTCCTGCTGGCTCCTTTCCGGGCGTCGGTGCTGCAATGTCCGTTGTCTGCGGTTCAGGGGAGGACCCTGGCGCTCTGTTGAAACATTGCGCTACCGCAAATAATGCAATACGGGATTGAATAGGGTGTGGAATTCAACGAGATTCGGAGAGGTATTAATATTTACGGGCGCGTTAGTCACGGACCGCGAGCAGCCTTGCTAACCTGATGGCCGGGCTAGTCCTTGTCACAGAACCGAGAGCGTGACCAAAAGGGAGAAACGATCCCGCCATCCGCATCAGACAGTCAGCATGTCGACCTCGTCCCGGTCGGCACGCCGATTGATTTAGATAACTGCGCCCGCGAGCCGATACACATCCCGGGCAGCATTCAACCGCGGGGCGTGCTCGCCGTCGTGCATGAGCCCGATTTCGCGATACGCCACATCAGCGCTAACGTCGCCGACCTGCTGGGCCGCTCCGTCGAGGCGGTGCTGGGTCAGCACCTGTCTGCACTGATCGGCACCGAAGAGGCCGCGCGCATCGAGAAGGCCGCGTCCACGTTCAGTGATCTGCGTCAACGCAACCCGATCGAGTGTGTGATCGACGTGGACGGCGAACTGAAGAACTTCGACGCCATCCTGCATCGCGACCCGGGCCGCGTCCTGCTGATCGAACTCGAGATCGCCTACGGCGAGCGGCCGTTCTCCTTTCCTAACACCTATCAGGCGGTGCGCGGCTCGGTGGAGGAGCTCAACCGAGCCGCCACGTTGGGCGAGTTGTATGACACAGCCGCGCGTGCGGTACGTGAACTCACCGGTTTCGACCGCGTGATGGTGTACCGCTATGACGCGCACTACAACGGCGAGGTCGTCGCCGAGGCAAAGCGTGACGATCTCAATTCGTTTCTGGGACTGCATTACCCGGCGTCCGATATCCCGGCACAAGCCCGCGCTCTCTACGAAAAAAACTGGATACGGCTGATCTCGGACGTCCACTACGTGCCTGCGCCCGTAGTTCCGACCGTCGACCCCGACAGCGGCACGCCGCTTGACCTCACGTACGCCACCCTGCGCAGCGTCTCGCCCATCCACATCGAGTACCTACAGAACATGGGCGTGACCGCATCGATGTCGATCTCGCTGCTGCGACACGGACGTCTCTGGGGGCTCATCGCCTGCCATCACTACGACGGTCCGTACCTGCCGCCGTTCGGTGCCCGGGTGGCGGCCGAATTCCTTGGATCGACCCTGTCTCTGCGACTCGTCGATCGCTTCGAGGGCGACTTGCTGCAAGAACGGCTCGCCGCGCAAGCCTTGCTCACCAAGCTCACCGCGGCCACCTTGGACGACAGGGAATCGCTCTCGGCGGTCCTGCTCGGAGCGCCTGACCTGCTCGATCTCGTGCCTGCCGACGGCGTCGTCGTCGACATCCAGGGCGACCACCGGGCGCAGGGAGCAGTTCCGTCCCCGGAGATCGTGGCTGCTGTCGCCGCCTGGGCACGCGGGGCGGGTGAGGAGATCGCGAGCTGCGAGTGCCTCGCCGATGAGCTACCCGACATCGGTCTGGACCCGCAGCTGGCTGCCGGAGCGCTCGCGTTGAACCTGCCCGACGGACAGTACGCAATCTGGTTCCGCCGCGAGGTGCTGCGCTCGGTGGACTGGGGCGGCGATCCGCACAACAAGACCATCGCGGTAAGCGAGGGCGACGAATTGCGCCTCAGTCCGCGCAAGTCGTTCGATCGGTGGCGCGAGATCGTGCGCCTGCGCAGCGAACCTTGGACGCAGAGCGAGACGGAGTCAGCAGAGACGTTGCGACGCCACCTCGTCGAATCCCTGTACCGCCGCGCCCGGGGTGCGCTGCGGCTGGCCGAAACCCTGCAACTCAGCCTGCTGCCGGAGTCGATACCCGAACTTGCCAACTGGAAGCTGTCCGCGCACTACGAACCGGCCTCGGGCGACAACGTCGGCGGCGACTGGTACGACGCATTCAAACTGCGCGATGGCAGGCTGATCGTGCTGATCGGCGACGTCGCCGGGCACGGCGTCAACGCCGCAGGCACGATGGCGCAGCTGCGCAACGCCTTACGCGCGCAGTTGTTCGCCGGCGCCACGCCGGCCGAGGCGCTGAACCAGCTCAATGAGTTCTGCGTGCATATGCTGCCCGGCGCGTTCGCCACGATCATCGCCGCCCGGGTCGACCTCGATTCCGGACAGGTGGAGGCCGCGTCCGCCGGCCATCTGATGCCGTACCTACCCAACCCGGCGGCACCCTCCGGGAACCCCGCGGTACAGGCCCCGATACGTCTCTCGCCACCGATCGGCATTGCCGGCGTCACGTACACGCCCAGCACGTTCACGGTGGAGCCCGGGCACGCGTTGGTCATGTATTCCGATGGTTTGGTGGAACGACGCGGGGAGTCGATCGACGACGGTCTGGAAAGGCTGGCCGAGATTCTTGGTCGTTCGCGTGACGTGACCGCGTCTTGGATTTGGAGTTCGATGGCGTGGGGCAATACCGACGACGACGTCACCATCATCACCCTGCGCCGCTCAGCGACCGGTGAGTAATCGGTCCCCGATACCGGTCATCGCGCTCACCGGTCATCTTGGTGCCGGCAAGACGACGCTGCTCAACCATCTGCTGCGAAGTCCCGGAACCCGAATCGGCGTGGTTGTCAACGACTTTGGCGAACTCAACATCGATGCCGGGTTGGTAGCGGGCCAGATCGACGAACCGGCATCGATCGCCGGCGGGTGCATCTGCTGTCTGCCCGATGACGGCGGCTTGGACGAAGCTCTCACAAAGCTCGCAGACCCCGCGCGCCGCCTCGATGCCATCATCGTCGAGGCCAGCGGTGTGGCCGATCCGGTGTCGATCGCGCGAATCATTGGTTTTAGCAAAGTTTCCGGGGTACGTACCGGCGGCATTGTCGACATCGTCGACGCCGCGAATCACTTCGACACCGTCGACCGCAGCCAGTTGCCCCCGGCGCGCTACGGCGCCGCGTCGCTCGTCGTCGTCAACAAGCTTGACCAGGTGCCCGAGGACGAACGGGCCGCGGTGGTGGAACGCGTCAAACAACGGGTGGCGCAACGTAACCCACGCGTGGTCGTGGTTGGTACCACCGCTGGCAGAATCGATCCCGCCCTGCTTTTCGATACGTTGGACGAGCCTGATCCATTGGGGCAGCTGTCGTTTCGTGACGTGTTGCTTGCCTCCGACGGCCCAGACGAGGCGCACGACCATGTCCATGCTGACGCGGTCACAGTCAGCTGCGACGACTGCATCGACCTCGACGCGCTGTTGGACCTCCTCGCACAGCCGCCATCGGGTGTCTTCCGGCTGAAAGGCGTGGTGGCAGTTCGGCAGGGCCGGTCGGTCCGGCGCTACGTCGTCAATTTGGTCGGCAACGCGATCCACATCGACAAGCTGCCGCCACGTGCCGACGGGAGTTGTCTCGTGGCGATCGGGATGCACCTGGATGTTGAGGCAGTACGGACAGCACTGGCCCGGGCGTTGCGGCCCGCCGCGGGCGCTGCGTCGGCGTCAGCCTTGCGGCGACTGCAGAGGTATCGGGGGATGGGCGTCTGAGTGTGGTCCAGACCGGCGGTGGGTCGTTGCCGGCGGTCAGGCAAGATACTCCCGATGTCATCCTCGCTCGACGACGTGCTCGCCACCCTGTCGCTGACAAGGGTGGATGACTGGGACTTCATTGGTCAGCAGTTGCCCGCACCGGCCAACCACATCTTGGGGGGCCATATCTCGGCGCAGGCGCTGTTCGCGGCGAGCCACACCGCACCGGGCCGGGTGCCGCACAGCGTGCACACTTACTTTTTGCGGCCGGGCGATGCGCGGCTGCCGGTGGACTTCGAAGTGGTTGATCTGCAAGAAGGGCGGACATTTTCGGCGCGTCGAGTCACCGCTCGCCAACACGGCAAGATTCTCATGGAGACGATGTCGTCGTTCAAGGTCGCCGATCCTGCTGCCGCCCAAGTCGTTTACCAACCGACGATGCCGGAGGCGCCGGATCCGGAAACATTGCCGCGGGTGGCACCGCACTTGGCCGAGTCCGAAGGCAACCCTGCCGGACGGTGGGCAAGCCTGCGTTGGTTCGAGCGGCGCGTCATCCACGCTGAGAATGCGCCGCCCGCATGGTCGCCGATGTGGTGGCGACCGGACGGCGATGTTCCCGACGACCCGGTGCTGACCGCCAGCCTCGTGGCATATTTGTCGGCGGTGACATTGACCGAACCGGCAATCGTCGCGCAGGGGGGAGTCGCTGACTCGGCGCAACGTGATCATTCGGTGTGGTTCCACGGGCCAGCGGTACTGTCGGATTGGCTTCTCTACGACCGGTGTTCGCCCAGTAGCGCCGACTCGCTGTCGCTGGCGAGCGGAACGATGTTCAACCGCAACGGCGACTTGGTGTGCACGGTGCGCCAGGAAATGTACTTTCCCGCGCGCCGCTCCTGAACGGTTACTGGCTTGCGCGCGCTACGGCGGAATGCCCGGCGCTTTCGGTCTGGGCGCCTTCGCCGCGGCCTAAAGCGATGGTGGCCATGACCATCGCGACGACAGCGACCGGTAGCACTACGACTCCCAGCTCGCTCACGGTCAGGTACTCGCCGAGCACGTTGATGCCGAGGACGACCGCGACGATCGGTTCTCCGACCAGCATCACCGGTACGGACGCTTGCAGTGCTCCGGCCCGGAAAGCCCACTGCTGCAGACCAGTAACCACGACCGCCAAGGTGACAAGAACGTACGGGGCTGGGTCGGTCAGCAGTGCATGCCATGAGCCGACGGCGAATCGGTGGGTGCACACCTTGGTCAACACCGCGACCATCCCGAGCCCGACGGCGACCGCCACCCCCAACGATGTAGCGCGGACGCGACCGGTGCTGCGCCGGGCCACCACCACACAGATCACCGAAACCGGCACGATCCAAGCGAGCGCAATCGTCCAGGCCGGCACCGGGGGACGGTAGTGCCCTTCGCGCGGTTGGCCCACCAGAACGAATGCCGATAGGGCCGCAGTCAGCAACAGCGCCCACGCCCATTCGATGCCCGTGACACGGTGGCCTGATCGCCGCGCGCTGAGCGGCAGCACGAAAAGCAGTGAGGACACCAGCAGTGGTTGCACCAACAGCAGCGAGCCGTGTGCCAGTGCGATCGCCTGAAACACGTACGCGGTGATTGCTGCGCCCGTCCCGGCCCACCACAACGGGTCCCGGAGCACGGTTGCGCCAGACTCATCGACGGCCGGACGTTGCAGGGCGGCTTGCCGAACGACGATGCCCACCGCGGCAACGAACGCGGCCAACAAGGCCGAGCCGATAGCGACCGCGTGTGAGACCAGCCAATCCATGTGTCCGCCTATACCCCCGGCCGTCGTCGCTGACTCCGGCACCGCCCGACAACCCTCGGCCGTCATGACTAGAGGCCGTCGCCGGGCGGGCCGACGCCTTGCCGGTACCGACTGTACCAATCGCACTGCGGTACAAGACTATTCGTCACTGTGACGTATTGCGGTGAGGCGAGCCCCCTTGTCGGTTTCTCCACGGGGTGGTCGTAAACGCAGGTGGTGTATCTAAGGTGCATCATTGGTGTATGTCGCGCACCAACATCGACCTCGATGACGGCCTCGTCGCGGAAGTCATGCGACGCTATGGCGTGTCGACCAAGAAGGAGGCTGTCGACCTAGCGCTGCGTCGCTTGGTCGGCGCTCCGTTGAGCCGCGACTTCCTACTCGGCCTCGAAGGGGTCGGTTGGGGCGGCGACCTGGACGCGATGCGACACGACCAGCCCGGCGAATTCGCGTGATCCTGATCGATACTTCGGCATGGATTGAGTACTTTCGTGCGACGGGTTCGTCGGCTGCGCTAGAGGTCCGCCGCTTACTTGCCGAACAAACCGACCAGATCGCCATTTGTGAACCGATCGCCATGGAAATCTTGTCCGGCGCGATTGATGACGCGGCACACGCCCAGCTCGAGCGTCTTGTGAATGGGTTGCCGTCGCTGGACGTCAATGTCGCGCTCGACTTCCGGACGGCGGCGCAAATCTACCGTGCCGCGCGGCGAGCGGGGCGGACGATCCGTAGCATCAACGACTGCCTGATCGCGGCCGTCGCAATTCGACACAACGCGCACGTTGTCCATCGTGGCGCGGATTTCGACGTGATCGTCGCAATGACGTGTCTCGTCGCGACATCCCTGCGTTGAGGTGGTGGGTATCCGATAACGCCTGCGGCGCAGCGCAATTCGTCACAGTGACGTATTGCGTGTTGCGGGCGGAGAGTGGTGGGAGGGCCGCTAGGCGCTCCGAGTGGAGGCCAACTCCGCGGGTGTACTCGACCCGTCCGGCGTCGGACCCGGGATCTGTTATCAACGGCGCGGGCGGGTCATGGGTTGGTGTCGGGGGCGCACTGGCATGTCGATGGGGGCGCATGGCGAAACATGCGCTGAGCTGCCCGAACGTGGCTGTAGGCACCGCCGGGTCGGCTACCTCGCATAATGCTTTCTACCGATAAGCGACATTATGTCAAGTTGTAAGTTGGTTATTCGCATGTAATGCGAATACGTCTGCTTGTGATATTGCCCCGGCGTGGAGGGACTTGCGTTGTCTCACGGGTTGATTCGCTTGGGCGCGGTCGCGGTTCCCCCGGCCTAGGTGCATCGTCTTCGGCCAGGTTCTGTGCGATGCCTGGGTGACGCTGACCTGCGTCTTCGGCGCATCTGATTGCAGTATTCGCATTCTGAATGCAGAATATGCAGTCGTTGAGGAGGTCGGGTGGACGCGACGATGGGCCAGTTGGTGTATCTGCCGGCCGGTGTGGCTGGCCCGGATCCGGATGCGTTTCTTGGTGACGTTCTGACGGGTTGGCGGCGGGCACAGCTGGCGCAGAACTTCTCGCCTGACACGGCGCGGCGCCGGGTGGCGTCGGTGTTGCGGATGGGCGACTTCGTGGGCTCGTATCCGTGGCAGTGGACTGCGGCCGATGCCGATGATTTCTTCGGCCACCTGCGCGGTGTTCGTAACCTCGCCCATACGACGGTGCGCGCCTACCAGACCGATGTGAAGCTGTTCCTCGATTACGCCACTGATCCGGCTTACGACTGGAATGAGCACTGCGGGCGATTGTTCGGAACGGTGTTTTCTCAGGTCATTACCGAGTTCAATAGGGCGCGTCACGTTCAGGCTGACGACGCGCGGCCGCTGAAGCGGCCCTTCACTCCTACCGAGCTGCAACAGTTCTTCGACCTGGCCGACCTGGAGCCCGAGCGGATCCTCAATGCTGGACGAAAAGGCGCTTTGGCGGCGTGGCGAGACGCGGTCGCCTTCAAGACCCTCTACGGATGGGGCTTGCGCCGCAACGAGGTCTGAGGTTCCCCAGGATTGGTGGACATCTGAGATAGCGGGACGGTGGTCCCCTGGAAGGATGTTCGTATGCCACGATCTCGGCGGTCGTTTTCTCCTGAGTACAGGGTTGAGGCGGCGCATCGTGTCATTGATGGGAATCGGCGTGTTAGCGAGGTTGCCCGCGAGCTGGATCTCAATGAGAACCTGCTGCATAAGTGGGTGCGAGATGAACGGCGACGGATGGCCGCGGCCGCAGCTGGCGGTCGGCCGGACCCTGGTGGTGGTGAAGGGCTTTCGGTCGATGAGCGCGCGGAGTTGGTGGCACTGCGCGCGCGGGTGGCCGAGCAGGCGAAGGACATCGCTTTCCTGGAAAAAGCCTCGGCGTACTTTGCAGCACAGCATCGAAGGTGAGCCGGTTTGAGCTCATCGCTGCAGAGTGCGCCGGCTACGACGTGACACGCATGGCCGAGCTGCTCGGGGTATCCAGGGCGGGCTACTACAAGCATGCCCATACCTGCACCGCTGCTGAGCCCACACCTCGGGTGCAGCGCCGCCGTGACCTGGAGGTCAAGATCCTTGCCCATCACCGCGCCTCACGGGGCACCTATGGGTCACCGCGCATCACCGCCGACCTGCACGCCGAGGGTGAACGAGTTTCGGAGAACACGGTCGCCAAGATCATGGCCGAGTTGGGCATTGAGGGGATCAGTCCGCGCACCTTTAAGACCACCACCCAGGTCGACCCGGCAGCCTCGTTTCCCCCGGATCTGGTCGGGCGCTGCTTTGACCAGGGCCGTATCGACGCGGTGTGGTCCTCCGACATCACTTACCTGTGCTGCGGAGACGGTGACATGTTTTTATGCGCCATCCGTGACGAACACTCGCGGCGCGCTGGGCTGGGCCGTTGATGACCACATGCGCACCGAGCTGGTCACACTGGCCGTCGAGCGGGCCGCGTTCGTGCGCGCTCACCGCTGCCAGGGGGTCATATTGCATTCGGATCGCGGTACTCAGTACACCGCCCACGACATGGCGCTGGCCTGCGCCGCTCACGGGCTTCGGCGCTCGATGGGCGCGACCGGGATTTGTTGGGATAACGCCGGCGCTGAATCGCTGTGGTCGAGCTTCAAGCACGAGTGCTACTACCGGCACGCCTTCGCGACGAAAGCGGAACTTGTTGCAGCAGTTGACAATTGGATGATTTTCTACAATAATGATCGAAGGCACTCAGCACTTGGAATGCGCTCACCTATCGACTATGAACGCACGCTGCGTGCCACCACGGAAGCAAGCTAACCGTGTCTACTTTTTCGGGGGAACCCCAGTCCGGCACCTTCAGCTGGTCGACTTCTCGCGTAACGCCCGGGCTCCGTTCTTCGGCGAGTGGGGTCTTGTGCGGGTGCGCCACGGCAAGGCCATGCGCGGGTCGCCGGCCAAACAGCGCACCGTGATGACCGTGTTCGACTGGGCTGCTGAAGCTCTCGCGGATTGGGCTGAGCGCGGACTTCCCCGCTACGGCACGCCCATCAATGACCTATTTCCCACCGAGAAGGGCGGGTTGGTTCCTGAACGCAACCTCTGGCAGCGGATGCGTGACTTCGTCGACGAACTGGGCTTCCCACCCGGGCTGGATCTGCATTCCTTCCGCCGTGCCTATGCCACCAATCTTCAAGTCGAGTACAACTACGACGTCAGCTTCGTGCAGCTGCAGCTTGGCCACGAGCATGCCTCGACCACTTCCATTTACACACTGGCCGCACCGGACTACCGAGCCCGCGAACTCGAACGCGTCCTGAGTGCAACCCTGGCACGCAGTAATGCCCGCTTGAGCGGGCCGACACCCAAGGAGTCGCGATGAAACGCGAAATTCAATACCACTGGCGAGTGCGGGAGTTCATGGCCCGAGCCGGCATGAAGAACAGTCGCGATTTGGTCGTGCCCCTGCGCGAACGAGGCATCACGCTATCGGAATCGCAGATTTACCGCATCGTGGGACAAGAACCCGAACGCATCGCGTTCAAAGTCCTTGTCGCCCTGTGTGACATCTTCGGCATCGAAGCCGGTGATCTGATCACCTACACCGCCGCCGACGCTCGCCAGTCGCGTACCAAGGCAGTGAACTCGGCCGCCGATGTCCCCCTTCTCAACGCCTACCGACCAGTGAAGGCCCGGATCATCTCTGACGATGACTGAACCGCGCAGACGCGGCCGTCCCCGCAGCACGGGCACCCGGGAATGCGGCCGATGCCACAACCTGGTCCCAAAGATCCGGACGCACTGGCCAGACGGACCGATCTGCGGCCCGTGCTTCACCGCAGCAGCACGCAACTACGGCCTGTGCGCGTTCTGTGGCGCCGACCGACTGCTACCCGGACGCTCTCCCACGGGGCAACACATCTGCCGCGACTGCGCCGGCATCACCACCAACCTGAATTGCGACAACTGCGGACTTGAAGCCGAACGCATCAGAGCTGGCCACTGCGCCCGCTGCGTGGTCAGCCATGATCTCGAGCAGATACTCAAACCACACGCACCGCCCGACATGCGCATCAAACGGCTCATCAACGAGCTGGCAGCGGTTCCCCGTCCCGAAAGCATCATGACCTGGATGCGCCATCCCGTCACCGCCGGCCTACTGAACAAGATCGGCGCACGAGAACTGCAACTCACCCACGACGCCTTCGACGCGCTGCCACCCTCACGCAGCCTCGAGCATCTACGCGAAATGCTGGTCGAGCACCGCATGATGCCCAGCCGCGGAGACCTACGCCTGGCCCGCTTCGAAACCTGGCTCGACCACCGACTCGAAACGCTCGAACCCACACCGACCATCCACACACCCATCGAACAATTCGCACGATGGCACCACCTGCGCCGCTTACGCGAAAACATCGACCCCACACGCAATATGGACAACGCCACCAGGTGCGCCAAACAAGAAATCACCGAAGCCGGCAAGTTCCTACGTTGGCTGCTTGACGAGCACAACACCACCATCAACGACCTCCAGCAGGGTCTGCTGCACGGATAGGTGTCACCTGTGAAATGGCCACCGGTAGATAATTTGGCGCTAGATAACTGATAACGACGGGGACAAAATGGTGGCATTGGGCGGCGGCGGAATCGCAGCCTTCGGTCTCAGATACCAGTACCTAGTAACAGCCGAATATGTCTTGGCGTTCCTTCGGAAGGACCTCGCCCTCATACCGCATGCAGACCTAGTTATCGAGCCACTGCACAAGAAAGACGACGGCAAAGACGATGACGTAGTCGACTTCGCCATCGAGATCGACGATGAGCCATCGCACAACGTGCAAGTGAAATCGTCCTCTGAGCCCGAGGACCACCCGCTACAGCCCGCCGCAGCGCGCGAAGTCTTCGACCGACTTGTCAACCACCCAGCAGAACAAAGAATTCTGCTAACGAACAAGCCGTTGTCACCCGCCTTAGCCGACGCGGCGGTCGCACAAACGACCTACGCAAGTCGAACGCAGTACGCCTGGCCATCGGGCCCGCAGGCTCCCGCAGGAGAGGCGGAACCGCGCATTATCTGCGACGCGCGAAGTACCGCCGAATTGTTCGACTCAATCGCGGAGCTGGTCAGAGGTTTCCGCGTAGAGCGAGGACGCTCGCCGGGCGCCGTGACATGCCAGCTGCTGGTGTCGATCCTTGTCGACTACATCTTCAGCGCCGCGGCGGGGACAGAACCGAACAGAATCTCGGCCCTCGATCTCCTCGACAAGCTCGTCATGCCTGACGCGACCATCGCGCAAGTCGCCGGCGGATTTGATTGGGGCTTACCAATCACCAACATCCCCAATTATCTCTCGACCGTTCCCAGGCTGAGCTACCTCGATGTGCTTCAAAACCAACTCCACCTTACAAAGAACGCGTCGGCTCCCTCCCGTGTGGTGCTAACAGGCCGTACGGGAAACGGGAAAACCGTTCTTGCATCAGACTATTGCCATATCGAAGCCATCACATATGCGTTTATATGTTGGATCGACTGCCGCGACGTCGATTTCATAGAACCGCAGATCCGCAACCTTGTTGAGCAACTCAACGAGACCGTCCCAACCGGCGCGGCGGTCGGCCCGGTGTTCGCTGGTATCCTCGGTCGCCAGGCCGGCCCCTGGTTGCTCGTCTTTGACGGACTCCAAAACCGAAGCGACATTGAGGAATACATCCCGTCGCGGGGTTACGGCTCGATCATCGTCACATCCAACAACAGCCTCAACTGGTGGCCGAGCACACCAATCATCGAAGTAGGTGAGCTCACTGAAGATGAAGCCATCGACTGCTTCGCAACATATGCCGATATCGCGTCTGCCGAGCTTGACGCTACCCGCGACTCAATCCGAGATATTGTTGTTCGTCTAGGTCTGGTGCCCCTGGCTGTAAGCATGTCCGCGATCTACTTCAGGAACACGGAGGGGCAACTCGACGAGTTAGCTTTGCAGTACTTCAGCGATTTGGACGCGCTCGCCGACGATGCGTCAATACCGCCAGGGTTTCCTACGACTGCGTTCGCGGCGATCCAACATGCCTCCCGCAGCCTTGCAAAGGGCACCCGGACCGGAGAATTGTACGGGCTGTCGGCACGAGCCGTCGTCGAGATCGGCTGCTTGCTCGCACCAGAACTATTGCCGCTCAACTTCATTCTGCAGGCAACAGCGGAATCCGTCCAAGTCAACCTCGCCAACCTTCCGGTACCAAGCGAAGTAGATCGAACTGTCCGGCGTGGAGTCCTGTCTGCGTTGCGCACGCAGTCCATCGCTGAACGAGTAGTGAACGATGGCGAAGGTAACCGCACTCCCGTCAGTGAGACGGTTGCTGTCCATCCGCTCGTCCACGAGATCCTGCGCCGGTCATACTTGGCCGCCGTACCCCCTGGATATCTAGAGTCACAGTGCACCGTCTTCATGTACTTCCTTGTTGGCTGGCTCGGACAGTTGCGGGACCAGGCTGAATTCTTCGCAGTCGAACAGCTTCGGCTCCACGCCAGTGCGCTACTGACGCTCATCGTGGAGAACGAGCCGATGTCATCGCTTTCAACGCAGAATCATCGTGTTTACACCTATGCGAAGGCGCTGCTGCGCGGCGAACTCAGCACATGCGCCGCGAGCCGAGGTCGGCTGCAGGAGGCACTGGAGCTCGGTCACGCTGCGACACAAGACCTAGCACCATGGCTACACGAACAATATGCGCGACTCATCCGAGCAAAGATCCTGAGCAACATGATCGGTGATCTATCCATCGGCGAGGCAGCTCCGGAAGCAGTTGCCACTCTCGTGGATCCACTCTTGGTGGCGGTTCGGGAGGCTGAAGCCAACGCCGACGAGTCAAAACGCAGGGTCGGCTACACGATCGCCGCCGAGACCTTTAGCTATCTCAATCGAACTGACCTACACCGAAATTCGCCGTTGTTATTTGATGCGCGAACAGAACTCGCCGACATTGCGAACCGTGACCCCTCGCCGAACCAGGGAGGTGCCATACAGAACAATCTCACGAATCGCCTTTACGAGGCTGGGCAGTTTGATGAGCTCCTTCACTATGCAGTCCAGTGGCGCGACGCCAACAGCTCGGTCGAAAACGGCGTGCTTCTCGACGCCCTGGTCATCATCTGCCAGCTTCACACCGGCGCAATCGACGATGCACTCGCCGCCATTGACGCTCTCGTGTCCACCACCGTGCACGCCAATTACCTACTCCTGTCGCTACACGAAGCCCTGAAGAAGGTTGGCCGGGAGCTCCACCGTGTGAACCCCGCCCTGCCCGGAGACCGAGATCGGCTCCAGCCCGCGTTGGAGCGCGTACTCGAGCGATACAACGAGCTCGGCGGCCTAGCTGCAGGCAGCACTCCACCTGGCTAGTTAGGACCGTTGGATTGCAGTGATAAGGGCGCTGATCAGATTGGTTGTAAGCGCTCACGCGAGGCCCGATCTCTTCGATGCAATGCGGCAACCGCCATGAGCGAGCTAGGAGTCTTAAGCGTGGGAATTCGACAAATCTTGATATCACCGATATCCAATGGAGTATGTCATGTTCATCTGATGAATCACGGGCCGTGCGAATGCCTCTCACCCGTTGCGTGGGTTCAACTCGGCGAAACCATCAGTGGTAGTCGATCGCCCACCTTGAGGCTGCACCAGCGGGCGGCTCGGCATCACAGGTCGAGCACAAAGCGCAGCGCTTGGTCAATGGCCCGCATCTGGTCTGGGCCGATCAATCCCTGGCGAGATGACAGTCGTTCGACGGAGACCACTCGTAGTTGGTCGCAGCGAGCATAGGAAGTGCGGTCTAATCCGCTGTCCGCTGGCTCAAGCTCGACATGGCTTCGCAGCCCGTAGCTGGCGGTCGTGATCGGGACGACAACTACCAGCCCGCCCGGTCCGTTGTTGAGAATATCGACCGACACCGCTACCGCCGGGCGTCGAAAGGCCGGCTCGTGGCCGATCGGCTGGCCGAGATCGACGTGGTAGACCTCCCCCCGCCAGATCAAGCCGGAGCGTCCCACTCGCGACGCTCGGCCACGTACTGCTCCCACAGTTCGGGGTTGTTACGCAGGCGCTGGTAATCCCCGTTGAGTCCCCGTAGGAACTCCTGCCGTTCCAAGGCGTCGATGGCTGCATGCACGACGTCGACGACGGCGGTTTGACGAGCTTGGCCAGCGACTGGAGCCGCTCAGAATCTCGACGGCGGACTCGGACAGTTGTGGTTTCTGCTGCCATGAGCCCTGTGTAGACGAAATGTAGACATCAGGTTCGATTGCGGATCGTCCGCCTGGCGCTGCTAGATAATTTGGCCAAAGCCTTGAGGTCAGCGATTCATAGCTGCTAGTTCCATGCGCGAATTTCCCCGTCGGTGAGCAGTTTCCAGGACTGCATGCCGAGGAGACGAGCGAGATGGCTCTGCATCTGGACGCCGGTCGGCAATGGGCGCCACCAGATGGTTACCTCGGCCGCGCCGCCATCGAAATGGCGGCGCCCGGCCACGTGGAGGACGTCCGTCGGAACTTCATTGACCTCTTTACCCCGGCCGAGCTCGACGTGCTTGCCGCCCTCAATGAACGAGTCCTGCACCACCTGGCCGAGATCGACCGCCCCGCCAAAGGCAAGCCTTCATGACCTCTTCTAGCTGTGAGCGATTCAGCCGGAGGGACTTGCGTTGTCTGACAGTGTGATTCGCAGAGGCACGGTCGCGGTGCCCCGCGCCTAAATCCCCGCCTGGGCGTAGACGTTCTTGTGGATCGTTTCGGAGATGTGCTCGATGGGGATGTCGTTCGCGTCATGCCCGAAGGGGCTTTCGATCTCGACGCCGATTTCCTCGATGCCGAAGAACGTGTAAGCGATGAAAAGGACGTCGACGATGGTCGTCCAGCCGAAGGTCTCGACCATGGCGAACGGGAGGGTGAAGCAGTAGAGCACCAGCGCCCGGCGCAGGTGAACGGCGTAGGCGAAAGGCATGGGTGTCTTGCGAATTCGTTCGCAGCCGCCGAGGTAGTCGATCAGGAGCTGAATGTTCTGGTCCATCGACGTGAGAATCATGTCGGAGATCAGCCCGCGATCGCGCGCCTCCCGGAGGCAGTCGGACATCTTGCCGGCCACAGCGAGAGCGGGATGTTCGGCGTCGACAGCCTCCTGCGCCTCATCGGGCGGAAGTTCAGCGATTTGTGGCCCGAGGCCTTTGGTTCCGCGCAGGCTGTGCACGGCCGTCCACGGAAAGACGGCTGTCCACCGGGTGAGTCGGGCGACCAGCGCCGGATCCTCCCTCATGTACACGGTGGCGCTCCGGACGAGGTTCCGTGTTTCATTCACGATCCCTCCCCACAGTTTGCGGCCCTCCCAGAAACGGTCATAGCTGGAGTTGGTGCGGAACACCAGAAGGAGACCGAGAGCGAGGCCCATCAAGGTGTGCAACTGGAACGGCATGCCGACCGGGGCGACATACCTGTGAAAGGCGACAACCGCCGCCGACCAAGCGACGCATAGGGATACTCGACCGATGATCTCCCGGACCAGCGAGCCGCGGATGTCAAAGAAGTGGTCCAGCCACTTGTGCGCATCGTATTGGATCATGGTTAGTTTCGGCGTAGTTGGGATAGGGCTCAAGCAGGCGCCCGGAGGCACTTCGTAAGGCTTCCATGGAGACGGCTAAGGCGCGATCCAACCGCAGATCATGCCTCTGCCGCACCGCCGCCGGATCGTCCCAGATTTCGATGGATGGCGCAACATCTGTTATCCGCGCCGACGGCGACGTAACTGGGGCCCAGTAGAAGTCCCGACTGGTGGCCAGGTAGAAGTCCGGGTCCCGCCGTTCGGACAGGCCCGCGGCCCGTATCCGCTGCTATGCCGCCGTCAAACTCACCGTCAAGAACGCGCCGGCGGCGAGGCCGATCAACGCCATGAGGGATATGAAAATCACCGCGACCGCCGCGCGCACGATCTCTTCTTCGGTCAGTCGCCAGCGCGGCTTCTTTTCGACGAGATCTTTGTCCCCTCGACCGCCAATTGCGTTGATGCTTGCAACCGCCGAGATGAAATCGTCATACTCGTCGGCCACGTACAACTCGACCGGGTCGTGCGCGTCGATTGCAATGGTCATATGACAGCCCCCAAGACTCGCAAACGTCGATAGGCGTTATGTGGGTCGAACGCTCAGGCATTCTCGTAGAACCAAAGATACGAACGCGAAGTCGCGATTGCGGAAACGATCCCTAACAGTCTCAGCACAGAGTCGTGCTCTGCCCCAACGATGCTCGGCCAGGGGCGACCCTACCGCCGTGCCACGTCGCCAGATCTGTGGGGTAATGCCCGTTCACACTAGCGGTTCGGCGCGGAGCTGCAATTTCGTTGCGCTGCTTGGCTCGCCGCATTTGTGTGGGTCATGTGAATGAGTGAAGCGTTCCGTCCGGAGCCATAGCCGAGTCTCCCGAACTGGTTAAGGCCGTCGGTAGTCCCCGACCCTCTACAATTCAGGCCGCTAGTCACGTCGCGATTCGTCGGGAGTCCAGGCGAGCGGTTGTTCGGGTTGGCCTGGGAAGAGGAAGTTGACGAAAGCCGTTGCCGTGGGCTGCGGTTCGTGATTGGCGAGTCCAGGTCGTTCGTTGGCTTCGATGAAGGTGTATTCGGTGCCAGTCACGTCAGGCACAAGTAGGTCGATACCCGTCACGGGGATACCGATTGCCGTCGCCGCCTTGACCGCAACCCGACAAAGCTCCGGGTTCACCTGGCTGGTGACATCACGGATCGTGCCGCCCTGATGCAAGTTGGCAGTGGGTCGAACCTGAAGTCGGGTTCCTTGGGGCAGCACATCGTCGTACTGCCAGCCGGCCTTGGACACCGCCTTCTCGGTGATGTCGTCGAAAGGAATGCGGGACTCGTTACCCGTGGCTGCAGAGCGGCGGCGGCTTTCCGCCGTGATCAACTCACGCACGGTGTGTTTGCCTGTGCCGATGATCTCGGGGGGCATTCGCAGCGCGGCGGCCACAACCTGGCCGTCGATCACCACCAAGCGCAGGTCGTCACCGTGCAGTCGCTGCTCAATCAGCACTTCCGGGTGTTGCTCCCTTGCGTATGCGACGGCCTTGGCAAGCTCGCTGGCACCATCGTGAACCGTCACGCCCACGGTGATGCCCTTGCCCTGCTCTCCGCGGACCGGTTTGACGACAACCTCTTCCACCTCGGCCAGAAACGCGTAATCCTTTTCGTCGAAAGTGGCCAGGCGCCCACGAGGAACATTGATGCCCGCCTGCTCGACAAGCCGCCGCGTCAAACGCTTGTCGTCGCAACGGCACATCGCAATCGCTGAGGTGTATTCGGACAGCGACTCGCGGGTGACGACGCTGCGGCCGCCGTAAGTGAGGCGCATCTCGCCGGTCTCGGCGTCCAGAATTTCGACCCGGATCCCGCGGCGCATCGCCTCGTCGGCGATTATCCGGGCGTAGGGGTTCAGGTCATCGACAGTCTCAGGCGGTTTGGTGAATAGCGGCTCGTTGATCGCGTTCTTCCGCTTGATCACCAGCACCGGGACGCGGCGGAAGCCGAGCTTTTCGTAGAGGGCACTGGCGGCGGCGTTATCGTGCGCTACGGACAGGTCCATGTAGGCGCGACCCAATTGGCGGAAATGGTCGGCCAGAGCCCTAGTCAGGGCTTGCCCGATGCCCGGCAGCGCAGCGGCTGGATCGACCGCCAAGGTCCACAAGCTCGAACCTCGCTCCGGATCTGAAAACAGTACCTCGTGGTCGACGCCTGTCACCGCCCCAATCACCGCACCGTCGTCGTCACGCACGGCGACGAGATATGTCACCGCGTCGGCGTGCAGGTGGTTGTGCCAGATCGTCTCAACCGGCGCGGGAACCATTCCGCAACTGACTAACACGCGATTGACGGCGTCAGCATCAGTCGGGGCGTTCAGTGTGCGTATGGTCACGCCTGCGGGAGGTGCTGAATCCTGGTGCTCAGCCTGCTCTGCGAAGCGGAGTCGGTAGGTGTGACTCGGGTCGATGAACAGCTCGTTCGGTGCTCCCGCAACAATGACGTGCGCCTCGCGCGCGTAGATGCAGATATCGCGTCGCCCAGGCGCTTCCTGTCGCAGTACCTCGGTCAGAGTGGCGGGTTCGGCAAACGTCTGGCCAAAGACGAGACGGCCCCAACCCAAGTCCAGCTGTACATCTTTGACCATCGCCTCTATCAGGTGGGGCGGCGAGGCGTCGTGCAGGCCGAGCGTAATTGCCTCGGGATGTTCCTGGGATAAATTGTCGGTAGTCATGACGGCGATCCCCGCCTCCTCGGGTTTCTGTTCGCTGGACCCGACCGAGCGAACCCTTCGAGTGCATCGTCAAGAGCGGGCGAGTAGGTGCTTAGGCCACCCGAGCATGGCATCGAAGCCCTCGACGCTAGGTACTTAACGCCGAGGTTCTTAATCTATCGCACCGCTTCAGTGCAGCTGCACTCAGCGACAACGTCCGCCGCGTTGAGTAATAGTGAGGGGGACCCGTTTGATGGTCCAGTCGCTATGCGGCTTGCGGTTGGTGGGTCGTGGTCCACTGTAGGGCGAACTCGGCTGGGGTGAGCCCATTGTGGGCGGAGTGAGGCCGGTTGGCGTTGTAGTCGATTCTCCAATCTTCGATGATGATTTGGGCTTCTTGCAGGGAGTCGAAGCGCCAGGAGTTGAGTAGCTCGTCGCGCAGTCGGCCGTTGAATGACTCGATCCAGGCGTTCTGCCAGGGGGATCCGGGATCGATGAATAGCGAGCCGGTGCCGTTGAAGCGGCACCAGTCGTTGACAGCATGGGCGATGAACTCGGGTCCGTTGTCGAACCGCACGTAGGCCGGTGCCCCATGCATCAGGGCCAGACGGTCAGGACGTCGACCACGCCGTCGGCGTTGATGGCCCGGTCGACTTCGATCGCCAGGGCTTCGCGGGTGAACTCATCGATTACGTTGAGCATCTTCAACGTTCGTCCGTCGGCGGTGGTGTCGAACTGAAAGTCCATCGCCCAGATCGCATTCGGGCGGATCGGGCACATCGCCCCGACCTGCGCACCGATGCCGGTCAAGCGTTTCTTCCTGCGGCGCTGCGGAACCCGCAGGCCTTCCTCGCGCCACAGGCGGCGGATGCGCTTGTTGTTGACCTTCCAGCCAGCTCGCCGTGCCGCGATCGCAGCACGGCGCCATCCCCAGCGGGGCCGCTGGGTGGAGAACGCGCGTAGCCAGGCCCGGTGGGCCTCCTCATCGCTGATCGGTGGTGGTTGTAGACGCATGGTGGAACGGTGGATGCCGACCACCGCGCACGCCGTTCGGAGACCCCGAACCGCTCGCGCAGCATCGCCGCGGCGCTGCGCTTGCGGTTCGGGGTCAGAAGTTTCCGACGAGATCTCCTTGAGCATGTCGATGTCAAGGGCCTGGTTGGCGACCAGCTTCTTGAGCCTGGCGTTCTCGGCCTCAAGTTCCTTGAGGCGTTTGGCGTCGCTGGCCTTCATCCCGCCGTACTGGGCGACCCAGCGATGCCAGGTCGACTCGGTGATCTCGAGGTGGCGACACACTTCGCTGAGTTGCTGCCCGGTTCCAAGGAGCTTGTTGCCCTCGGCGAGCTTGCGGATGATCTGATCCGGCGTGTGCCGCCGGCGCTTGTTCGTTGCCATGTCGTCGTCGATTCTTCCTGCCCGAACACTCGGGCATCAGAGTCCCACAACGACTGGACCACTACGACGGGCTCACCTCAATAGCGCCAGCGCGCGTAGTAGTCAGGGATGGATTTCCGGGGCGATAGCCCCGAATGACGTTTGCCGAACTGCTCAGGTAAACGGATTCGCCGAAGGGGCTGCGCTATCCCCTGCCCCGCTGCCGCAGGTTGGATGCGAAAGTGAATGCGAACCGATGAAGGGAGGGTCGATGGCACGGCAAGATGTACTGCTCATTCACGGCACCTGGGGGCACGGCAAGGAGTGGGACGCTTTCGGCGCCGAGCTGGCAGAGCGAGGATTCCGTGTCCACGCACCCAGCATCCCCGAGCACGGCCACGCGAAAGAGATCGACATCTGGGCCGCAGCCGACCGGGTGGGCAAGCTCGGTCTCCTCGACTACGTGAATGCCCTGTGCGACGTTGTGAAGTCGATGCAGACGCCTCCGATCATCTTCGGCCACTCGCTGGGAGGCCTGCTCGCACAGTTGGTCGCAGCGCGAGTCCCCCACCGGGGCATCGTCCTGCTCGGGCCCGCACCAGCGGCAGGCGTATTCGCCTTCTATCCCTCGATGCTGATGCTGTGGACGGGGTTTCTCCCGCAGTGGATCATGGGCCGCCCCATGTACCCGGTCGCCAAGAAACGGTGGGACAAATACGTCTGCAACGCAGTCGGTCAACAGTTCTCCGACGAGTTCTACGCAAACCTGTGCGCGGAGTCCGGGCGGGCATACCGCGAGATGGTCTTGTGGCCGTTTGACCGCAAAGGTGCGTCGCGCGTCGACTTCGACAAAATCACCGGCCATGTATTGGTCATCGCCGGCGCCAAGGACAGGTGTTGCGTTCCGGCGATGTGCAAGGCGACAGCTCGCCGATACAAAGGTCGCGCCGACTACGTCGAACTGCCCGGCTCAGACCACATGATGATCGATGGACCTAACATGCCGGCAACGCTCGCGGCATTCGACAAATGGGCTGCGGACAAGGGCATCACCGCCGAAGCGTGACATGCCGTGCTGGCGGTAGGCCCGGTCTTGGTTAGCGGCTCGGCGTCGTAGTGATGTGCACGTGGTCGAAGTGGCCATAGCCAGACGCCTGCGGACCTGCCGGCGTGTAGTAGGTGCCACGCCAGATCACATCCTGCAACCCGAACCGGCCCGCGTTACTCAACGCGAACTCGAGAATCTCGTTCCCGAGTTCGATGCCCTCGGGGCTGTTGGGGTTGGGAATCATGATGTCAATCGCCAGACCGCTCGGATGCCACGGCTTCGAGTCCGGCCGTACCCCCCCGATGGTAGAAATCTGAGGAAACCGAGCACTGACCGCCCGGGCGGCCAGGATGGTGTTGGGCTGTAACCCGGCCTCGGGCGCGACGCCGACCGGCAATGCGTCCGGGATGTCCCCGCCGGCAATTGCGAGGGATGGACCCAGATCGCCGGCAGGAGCCAGGCCCGGAGCCGCCGCCAGGTCTGCCGGAGGCGCATTCTCCGGCAGAGGTGCGCCGGCATTGTCGACCATCGCTTGCTGTTGCGGTGTCAACGCCGCGTACTGCGCCTCCGCGGCGGCAATCTGACGCAGCAGTTCACTCCATTTCGCTTTCAGCTCCGCTTGCACCGCGGCGGCCTGCTCGGCCGCGGCGCGGGCTTCGGCAGCTGATCTGTCCGAGGCCAATGCAGCTTCGGCCGCGCGCTGACGGTTTGCTTGATATGCCTTGATCTGCTCGGTTGTCTGGGCGGCCACCAACCGCTGGATGGACAGCTGGTCGATCAGCTGCTGCGGGGACTCCGCGGTCAGCACGGTCTGCAATTCACCGGTGCGGCCACCCATGTAGGCCATCGCCACCACTCGGCCGGCAGCGACCTGAAGTGGCTGAAGCTGTGCGTTGGCGGCCTCAAGTGCCTCTAGATCGGCGCGGTGGCGGGCTTCGGCCTCTGATTGGGCAGCCAGCCGAGCGTCGACATCGCGCTGAGCGGCTGTGACAGCCTCGCGAGCCTTCACCGCCTGGCGGGACAATTCGTTGAGCCTCGCCATTGCGTCAGCCGCCGGATCCGCTTTCGCGATGCCCATGGAGCCCAATGCGCTCATGGACATAGTCAGCACTGCGATTGCGGCAACCCAGCCGTACACCGTCCGCCGCAGTAACTGGCGCACGCATGTCATACGGATTGTCGATCCTTCGCTTGATGGGCCGATCTAGCCCGGCGATATGTCTCGGATAGGTTACGAATTGGCAGCGATGATGTCTAGTCGGGGGCCTCGATTTACGCAACTGCCCGAACTGCTGACAATTCGCGCTTCGATCGGGCTCCCCTAACCCTCCTGGAGCCTGGTCAGTATCAAATCCAGGGTGTGCTTCACCGCGGCGCGCAGGTCGATGTCGGGCATGTCGAACCAGTTCGCGACGCACCCCGCCAGAACGTTCGCGACCATGGTCGCGATAAATTGCGCACCCACATGTTGACCACGTAGTTCGCCGCCGCGCAGCCCCTCGGCGACGATCTCGGCCACTAGGGCGATCAGTTCCGGGTGCGGGGTCTCACCGACGAGCGCGGTCGATGCACAACTCGATTGACGGCGAACGGTGCCGGCGGACGTTCGGATTGCCGCGCCGGTGGATGTCGAGCTCGGACTCAATGCGGTCGAGCCGTTTGTGAACGAACGGACCGGTCTGGCGTTGAGGGTTAGAACGGAGCCGGCACGTCGGAGGTGCAGTTGGGGGCAGCGCCCAGGCGGTCCGGAGTAGATGAGCAGCGGTGCCCCAACAACAGCAGAGTGAGAGGGCCAGGCAGATGAGAGGGCAGGCGCCCTGATCGCTGCGGCAGCCAGTAGCCAGCGGGCGGGCCGGCGCCACCTCACCCTGCGTGCTGATCCAGGATGTCCGTTTTGGTTCGATGGTCCCCTACCGCCGTCGGGCGCGATCGGACACCGTCGATCCATGCTGGCCGCCCAGCCATCGGCGCCGAATGGTTGTCGACGGAAGTGGCGCAGGTACTGCTGCATGGGGACACAGCATCGCATCACCGCGATGCAATGTTAGGTTGTGGAGCCATCCCGCTTGGCAGCTCGCCACAGAGCGACGTCGATGCGTCGAAGCAGACTGACGTGCGCCGGTGCTGCTTGGCAGACATCGGCAATCGCTTCACGCCGTGAGGGGTCGGAAAGCTCGTCGTGCATCGTCACCCAGAACAGTCCTTTGGGCGGTTTCAGAAAGTTATTGACTTCGTTATCCAGGATGGGCAGAAGTTTGGGCCGCTTGGCTGCCAGCAGCTTGCCGGCGACCACCCAACCGATATCAGGAAGCCCTACCAGTGCTTGGTGGAGGTCATCGGCGGGGCTGCCGACATTGACATCAAGGCGCCGGACCTCCCAAAGGTTCTGCTCGCGCGGTATTTGTCGCAGCTTCGCATTGAACCGGTCGGTCTCGGTTATCAGCAGTGCTGCGGCAGCCTCTGGGGGCACTACGACCTTAAGGGCTTCCACCGCTAGGACATCCGAAGCCTCGAATCGGTTGGGGTCGCCGATCGCGGCAAACTCGTCGAACCAGCGTCCGGTGAACGATTCCGTTCCCCCGTCGAAGTACCCCGTGAGATCTCGGCGGACTTGATCGGCGTTATGGGTGAACCACCCGGCGAGATCGAACCCAAATCGTGGCACGGTGGTCCATTTTGTCTTAGATGGCCGACAACGACACTCGTGCCGTCGTGCCCCGGTGGGTGTGACACCGAAACCGCGTTATTAGGGGCGGCCCTTCAACAAACACAACCGCCTAGGAAGACTTGCCCGAGCACACCAGTTGACCCGGCAACAGCAATGCCGGCCACCTGTGCCTGCGCCAGACGACATCTCGACCTGTTCGGCCTCGAGCACCACACTGTCTGGGCTCCACGGGAACATTGCATGCGATCACGGCGGGGCAGGTGGTGTCAGGAGTTTGGACTCAGTAGTGCGGAGACAAGGCTTCCTGGGATCAGCACTGAGGTGTGTACTGCGGTCCGGCACCTTTGACCGAAGTTGCATAGGCGACGATTTTGTCCAGCTCGTAAGGCCCGCGAGCCTCAGCAAAACTCCTGGCTTGAAATGTTCTCTGTTGGCCCGTTTTCACGCAGTCCACGAAAACATCAGAAACGACTGTCCCAGCCGACGTTCTTACGAACGCCTTTACGACCACGTTCAGCGGGCCGTCCTTATCAAGCGTCAAGCGTCCAGTTACCGACGGACCGCCGAACCCGGTGTCGGCGCCAACAGCTGCATCGGTCAATGTCACCGTTGGAGGATTGACGGTGTCCCACCGTAACCACCGGCCCAAGACTGTCAACTGTACTGAGGCAACGGTTTTTCCACTCGGCACCCTAGCTTCCAATCCGTATTCGCCGCCGGGCGGAAGCTGGTAGATGGTGTTGACAGCCGCGCCTGGTAGGCCACCTTGCCCTTCGGTTGCCAACACTGCACCCCCTTGTTCGATCATCGCCAACTCGAATGGCGAACGAACTAACCCGACATCGGGATTGGGGTTTTTCAACCGTACGTTCAGCGAATCGCCGACTTGGACGAATCCGACTACCTCGACGTCGTGCGCAGTATCAGCGGCGATACCCGCGGAGCCTGGTGGACTGTCACTTGTCGATGCTGTTGGGACTTTGGAGGGGTTGCTCTGCGCGGATGAGGTTGGGTTGGACCGATTCCTTTCGATTGCCTTCCCAGATTGACCCGACAGGCTCTGACCGAGGAAGAACGCAAGGCAAATCGCAATGACGATCGCAACAGCACCGCTTGCCCGGACGATGACGCGCTTGCTCGGTCGCTTCCATCTTGCTGACGTCGCAATATCTTTCGACGATCGGCTAATGGTGGTTGGTGCCGAGTGGAGAGCCCCCGGACTGCTCGGACTCTCGATTGCGGCCCGTGCAGCGGCAGCAAACTCTGCGACGCTGGGATACCGATCGTCGGGGTTCTTGGCCATTCCCTTCGCGATTACCGGGTCGAAGCCTGCTGGCACGTCCGGTCGAGTGACCGTCGGCTGCGGTGGTGAATCGGTGAGGTGTGCGGCCATCTGGCTTTCCAGGGTGTCGCCTGCGAACGGCCGGATGCCTGTCAGGCACTCATATAGCACACACGCTAGTGCGTAGATGTCGGCCCGAGCGTCGACATCCGTGCCCCGGAATCGCTCGGGGGCCATGTAGTGCCAGGAACCTATCATCATCCCCGCCTGGGTCAAGCTAGTCTGCTCGGTGCCCAGAGCAAGACCGAAGTCGATCAGATAGGCGTCATCGTCCTCGTCAAGCAAGATGTTGGAGGGCTTGACGTCACGATGCACCAAACCGGCCTTGTGGGCAGCCTGTAGCGCCTTGGCGACCTGCTCGACAATGCGCACCGCCTTATCCACGGGCATGGGGCCGTTGACCAGCACGGAATTGAGGTCGTTGCCCTCGATCAACCGCATATCGACGTAGAGCTGACCGTGGGTCTGCTGCACGATCAGGTGACAGGTTCGGTCACGCGGCCTGACTGGCCCGTGGGGTCATAATCGCTTCGAATTCGATCGGGGTCAACCGCCCGAGACGGGCTTGGCGCCGGCGGCGATGGTAGGTCCGTTCGATCCAGATGACGATCGCGATCCGCAACTCTTCTCGAGTGCGCCAGCGGCGGCGATCGAGCACGTTCTTCTGCAGCAGAGCGAAGAAGCTCTCCATGGCCGCATTGTCGCCGGCCGCACCGACGCGGCCCATCGATCCGACCATCTCGTGATGGTTCAGTGCATGTACGAATCGCCTTGACCTGAATTGAGATCCGCGATCCGAATGCAGAATGCAACCGGCCACGTCACCGCGGCGAGCCACCGCACTGCTGAGCGCTGTGGTGGCCAGCCGGGACTTCATCCGAGAGTCGATCGAGTACCCGACGATGCGGTTGGAGAACACGTCCTTGATCGCGCATAGGTAGAGCTTGCCTTCGTCGGTGCGGTGCTCGGTGATGTCACTGAGCCACAACTGATTTGGGGCATCAGCGGTGAAGTCACGCTCAACGAGGTCATCGTGCACCGGTGGCCCGACTTTGCCGTTCTTGCCCCGCTTTTTCCCGAACACGCTCCACAGCCGATTCTGCGAGCAGATCCGCCAGGCGGTGCGCTCGGCCATCGATTCGCCGGCATCGCGGGCCTCCTCGACGAGATAGCGGTACCCGAACTCGGGGTCGTCTTTGTGCGCGTCGAACAGGGCGTTGGTGCGGTGGGCCTCGATGCGTTCGGCATCGGTGATGGGATTGGCCAGCCAGCGGTAATACGGTTGGCGGGCGAGCTTGAGTACCGACACGTCACCGCGACGGGGATCCCGTCAGCGGCGAGCTCACTACGAGCGGGTAGAGCCTTTTCCCGGCAGGTTGGCCTGCGACAGATATGCCGTGGCCCGGCGCAGCACCTCATTCTCTTGCTCGAGCAGTTTGATCCGACGCCGCGCTTCCCGCAGCTCTGCGGACTCGGTGGTGCTCTTGCCGGGGGTGGCGCCCTCGTCGATGTCGGCCTGGCGCATCCACTTGTGCAACGTCACCGGGTGGACCCCGAAATCGGTGGCGATCTGCTCGATGGTCACACCGTCATCGCGGTTGTGAGCGACCCGCACAACGTCGTCGCGGAACTCGCGGGGGTAAGGCCTTGCCATGGGGACATCCTTCCAGCCCGCCCACGCTGGGCAAGCCAACTCAGATGTCACCTATTCGTGCAGCAGACCCCGTCGATCTCTCCGTAGTTATGAATTGGGATGACATGCTTGTTGCTCAGCTGTGCTGCAGCTTCGGCTTCGCGGCGAAAGCGCTGCAAGAAGGTATCGTCACCGGCTAGATGCGGCGGCAACAATTTGATCGCGACCGTGCGGTTGTTGGCCGCAGTGTCATATGCCCGCCAGACTTCGCCCATACCGCCGCGGCCGAGTAGCTCCACTAGGCGATAGCGCCCGAACACCCTTTCTTTCACGGGCTCACCATAGGCGGGACCGATGCTGATCGAACAGCAACCCACGAACGCAAGGGAATTGCTCCCCGCCGTTCAGATCGCTCGTAGCAGTGACGTCCAGGAATGCGAACACTTCGTGTACCCGCGTGAGGTGCCACTGCCGTCACCAGCAATTGTCTGCCCGGGTTGGTTCCCGCACCGGAGTTCGGTCGAGAAGTTCAGGTGGTGGAGTTCGGGTTAGCCCGTAGTGTCATGTCCCCGCATCTCCGCCTCAATCGTGCGGGCGGCTTCGGGTCCCTACGCGTGATGCAGTCTCGCCGAGCGTGAGCCCGTGGCCGTAGGTGTAGGAGCAACTTTACGAACTGCCATTAGCAAACTCCTCAGTCGCCGCATGTAGGCGTTGTAGCATCCAGGCACGTTCGTGCGCTTGGAGGGAGGTGCGGTGGCGACGGAGGCGGTGGGCGAGGTCTTCGGACGCTACCGGCTACTCGAGACGCTCCAGTGGGGCTGCACGGGCACGGTCTATCGGGCCTACGACACGGAGATGAAGCGCGAAGCGGCCCTGCGGGTGCTTCCCGCGGAGTCGACCAAGGATCCGGAGCGGTACGAGCAACTCCGGGACGAGGTCGCCAGTGTCGCCCGGGTGAGCAATCCACACATCATCCCGATCTACGACGTCGGTGACATCGACGGACGGCTGTATGTGGCGATGCCCAATGTCGACGGCGTTGATCTCAAGAGCTTGCTGGGTCGGGATGGGCCGATGAGTCCAAGGTCGGCCGTGCGAGTGATCGAGCAGGCCGCCGCGGCCTTGGAAGCCGCCCACGATTGCGGGCTGGTGCACGGCGATGTCAAGCCGTCAAACCTGTTCGTGGCATGCGGGGAATTTGTCTACTTCCTCGATGTCGGCGTCGCCGCTCGTTCCAGGGCGTTGAGCCCGTCAGCTGCCGACGTTGCGATTGGAGATTGGCCGTACCTGGCGCCGGAGCGCTTCGGTGGCGGTCCCGTCGAACCCAGCAGCGACATCTACGCGCTGGCCTGTGTGCTCTACGAGTGCCTGACCGGGCGGCAGGCCGTAGATGGCGAGAGCCTCGAACAGTTCGTCAACGCGCATTCGCAGAGCGATGCCCCTAAGCCCACCGACATCGTCCCCGCTATCCCCACGGGGTTCGACGAAGTGATCGCTCGTGGCATGGCCAAAATGCCAGAAGACCGCTACCAAACGGTCCGCGACTTGGCCATCGCGGCAAGAGACGCTCTTGCCTCCCCTGTCGCCGCACCTCCCGAGCCTGCGACCGAAGTGGAGTTCGGCCGCTATCGGCTTTTCGAGATGCTGGGTCAGGGCAGCATGGGCTCGGTGTATCGGGCCTACGACACCGCGCTAGACCGCGATGTGGCCGTCAAACTGCTGCGACCGGAGATGGCCACCGAGCCAGGCTATGTGGAGCGGTTTCGCCGCGAGGCCTTTGCGGCGGGCCGACTCGCCAACCCGAACATCGTCCCGATTTATGACGCCGGTGAGATAGACGGACGCCTGTATCTGGTGATGCCGATTGTCGACGGCGTCGATGTGCACACTCTGCTGCGTAGGAATGGGCAAATGAGCCCACAGAAGGCCGTGCGAGTTATCGAACAGGCCGCCGTGGCGCTGGATGCAGCTCACAAGTCGGGGCTCGTACATCGTGATGTGAAGCCGTCGAACCTGCTGATGGTCGGCGATGAGTTCGTGTACCTGATCGACTTCGGATTGGTGCAGGAGGCGACTGGCACTCGCTTGACCCGCACGAATGTCAACCCCGGGACTCCTGCATACATGGCTCCGGAGCGCTTCAAGCTCGAGCACGTTGCCGATGCACGTGGCGACGTGTACTCCCTTGCCTGCGTCCTCTACGAGTGTCTGACCGGGCGGCCGCCATATGCCGGTGGCGGTGTGGAGGGATTGGCCGCCGCCCATCTGTTCGACCCGCCGCCCAAACCCTGCAGCATCGACCCCGCCATACCCATCGGCTTCGACGCGGTCATCGCGCGCGGGATGGCCAAGCAGATCGATGACCGGTACCAGACCGCGAGCGAACTGGCTGCAGCTGCCCGTGCTGCACTCGACACCGTGCCCGGCAAGGCTGCAACGCCACCGCCCGCCTCTGACCCCTCCCCCTCGACGCAGGCCGCCGCGTCGGGACAGACCGAGATTGCATCCGCAACCCCGGCGCCGCCGCCCTCCAAGCACCGCCGTCGCCGTGTCTTTGCCATCGCCGCCGCCGGGATCGTTGTCGCTGCCGTCGCCGCATTTATAGGGCTCACGTCGATCGATTCGAAGAAGCGGACTCAGGTGGTGCTGCCGTTTGCCGGTCTTTCCGGACCCGCGGGCCTTGCGGTCAGCGCGAAGGGCGACGTCTACGTAGTCGACGCAGGCAACAACCGGGTGCTCAAGCTGGCCGTGGGCTCGACCAACCAGATCGTGGAACCATTCGGCGGTCTGGAGAAACCCGAGGACATCGCGGTCGATGAGGCGGGCGACGTGGTGATCACCGAACCGAGCCGCCATCAGGTGCAGGAGTTGCCGGCAGGGGCGAACAGCCCGGTCGTCCTGCCGTTCACCGGACTCGGGGAGCCCACGGGTGTCGCTTTCCGTTCGCAGGACTCCCGCGCCGATGGTTCGGTCATCGTGACCGACGCCACGTACAACCGGGTGGTGGCGCTGCGCCTGCAGCCGACCGAGCAGACCGAGCTGCCGTTCAGCGGCTTGGATGGTCCCTCGGCCGTGGCCGTGGATGGTGACGGTGCCGTCATTGTCATCGATCGGCAGAACGAGCGGGTGCTGAAGCTGCCTCAGACGGCGACGGAAGCTACGGTGCTGCCCTACGTCATAGGTCGTCCGGACTACGTGGCTGTCGACAACGAGGGCAACGTGTACGTAACCGACACCCGCGGTAATCGGGTCCTGCAGCTGGTCAAGGAGTCGAGCTCGGTAATCACGTTGCCGTTCAACGGTCTTAACGATCCACACGACGTCGCGGTCGATGCCGCCGGCAATGTATACGTCGCCGACGCCGGCAACAACCGAGTGCTGAAATTACCCCGGGGCTGAACCGTCGGCGCGCGAAATCACTGGCCATCGATGGCGCTGGGGCGCTGAGCTGATCGACCATGCCGCCGAGGTCGTCCTAAAGTTCTTGTGCACCAGCGTCTTTCCATCTCGGGGGCGTGGTGTATTGCTGCAATAGGGAGTTGATCTGCGGTGCCTCCGCCACTAGTGCGTGCGTGGCGCGTACATGATGACCCCCACGCCGGCCAAACAGATCACAGCGCCGATCACGTCCCACCGGTCGGGGCGGAATCCGTCCACCGCCATGCCCCAGGCCAGCGATCCTGCGACGAAAATTCCACCGTAGGCGGCCAGGATTCGGCCGAAATGGGCGTCGGGCTGCATCGTGGCGACGAACCCGTATATTCCGAGCGCAATGACGCCGAGACCTGCCCAGAGCCAGCCACGTTGCTCGCGGACGCTTTGCCAGACCAACCAAGCACCACCGATTTCCGCGAGCGCAGCCAGGATGAACAACAGAATTGAACGCAACAGCATGGTCGATGACCCTATGGAATCTGGACGGTCGCAGGGGCAAGCCATTGCCTGCTCACACGGGTTTCAGTAACCAACGTGGTCTCCTCTCTCCCTTCGCTGATTTCCGCCTGCGGCGCGAACGGCGACGGGTCTCACTCATGTGACTCCCTTCGCAATCGGCCGCGACTTATCTGTGCGTCAACGATCCGGGTGCGTAACCGCGCGTAGGTCCAACTGGTGGATTCCGGCGAAATCACTTGGGTTGCAGGTGTACAACGGCACACCGTGTGCGACGGCAGTGGCAGCGATCAACGCGTCGTAGGCTCGAGCATTAGATTTGCGTCCCGAGGCCCGCAAGTCTGCAGCGATTCCCCCAAACGCCCGCGCGCTTGCGGCATCGAACGGAAGGACTCCAAAATCCGCTTCCGCCTGCTGTAGATGTTGCTGGCGTGCGCTGCGTTCGGCTTCACTGCGGGCGACGAGCGGACCCGCCGATAGCTCGGCAAGGGTGATGGCGCTTATCACCGACTCTTCGGGGAGTTCACCGGGATCGGCCAATCTGCCGAGCAAGATCACCGTCGAGGTGTCGAGCATGCCTAGTTGCCGGTCATCAGATCGACTCATAAAGAAGCGTCCAGCACGCTGTCGAGATCCGAACGCAACTTGTCGAGGTCCACGCGCGGAAGGTGCCGACGTCGGCGAATGAGTTCAGTCGGACTGGTGCTCCTACGAGGCAGTGGGTTGAGTTCAGCCACCGGCGTGCCATCACGTGTCACGATGATCCGCTCTCCGCGCTCAACACGACGCAACACTTCCCCACCGTTGTTGCGCAGGTCGCGCACTGACACAACCTCAGCCATGTACTCATTGTATCACCGGTGAGACACCGCTCTATCGAAGCCGCATAACGCCCTATGACTCCTGCGAAGTGCCGCCGGAGAAACTACTGGGTCGACTCGGTGCGGCCGGCCTTCGGTGCACGACACCACATCTCCTCGTCTAGGTAGCTGCATCCCGAACACAGTGGCAGTAACCGAGTGGATAGCGGTAATCACTCGGGGGATCTTGAGCCGTCCGATACCCCGAATCCTCGCCGCTCGGCGGCGAAAGAGATTGCCGCTATTCGCCGGTCCCGACCGCACGTTCGACCATCGGCGTCAGCACCTCATGGGCGAACCGCCGCAGCTCGTCGTCATCACCGAAGTCGGGATCCGTTGGCGGAGTTGCGATGTAGGTCATGAAGAGCCGCGCGAAGACATCGGCCACCCATCGCACCGGTTGAGTCGGGGCGCCCGGCGCTTCTCCATGAATTTGCCTGGCAATGAACGCGGCACCGATGTCCAGCAGTTCGGCGTTGTCGGCGGCGGATAGCGCCGACTCGGTGTGGGCGGCCCGGCGCAGCATCGGGTGCGAGCGCGAAAAGCGCACTGCCGCGATGAACGCCTCGACAACGCCGTCCTGCGGGTCCTTCGTCTTCTCGATTCCGTCCGCCACGGCGGCGAGGAATCGCTGCGTCTCACGTCGCACCAAGGCTTCGACGAGATCGTCGCGGCGAGGGTACCGCCGGTAGACGGTCATCCTGGCCACCCTCGCTCGGCGCACCACATCTTCTACCGTAAGCCGTTGCAGCCCAACGGTTGCCGCCTCCTGGAGCGCAGCGTCGAGGATCCGCTGCGTCGTGCGGTCGGCGGCCTCGGGGTCGACACCGCCAGTAGCGGCGGAACCGAGCATCCTGACCAGGGCGCCCTCGGTCACCCGGCCGCTTTCAGTTGCTGCGCGCCGCTTGCGCGCGCCCGCGCCATTTCGACATAGCGCGGAGTCCCGAACGCCCAGCGCAACATTCGCGCGTCGAAGTAAAGATACGGACGGATCATGGCGCGTATTAACGGCGACGGGCGATCGAATCCGATGAGTTCACGGGCCCACTTGGGAGCGGCGCTCATTCCCGCATAGAGGGCGAAGCGGTGCAGCGCGGCATCGGCCGCCGGCGGCAGGCTGGGGCCGAACGGTGCGGATAGCAGGAAGTCGATGAATTCTCTGGTCTGGCTGTTCACGGCGAGTTTGGGCCGCATCGTGGCAACGTACTCGTCGAGTTCGGCGGTGTTGGTCGGCACCCAGTCCGCGCCGCCCATCTTGCCGATGACGGCTTGCTCAGCCAGGTAAGCATCCTTTTCGGCTGTGCTCAACGGACGGTTGGTGCGTTCGTAGGTGCGCAGGATCATCCACGGGATGGCCGTGTGCACCCACGCGATCAGGTCGGGATCGAGCGCCCGGTAAGGCACGCCGTCGGGTCGGGTGCCGTTGACGAACGAATGAATGTGCTTGACGTGCTCGATGATTCGGGTTGCGGCCGCGGTGTTTCCGAAGGTGGTGGCAAGCACGTAACCCAGCGTCGCGCGCGCACGTTTGAAGGGGTCTTCCCGATACGTCGACATGTCTTGCACGCCTGCGATAACCGACGGGTGCAGAACTTCGAGCACGATCGCCGCGGTGCCGGCCTGGGTAACGGCCGCGAGGTCGGCATGCACCCGCCAGGACACGCTGTCCGGCCCGATCAGCCCGGGGTCGCCGTCCGGGCCGCCGTAGATGGCTGGGTCGTCGTGGCGCCCGACCATCTTCTCGAAGTCTTCGATGATCCGTTGGCGAGGCAGCTTCACGATAATCCCTGCAATATGGATGAGATGGTTCTTATCTAATCTATACCATTTGGCTGGTAGTCAGGTGTCTGGCGCCGAGCAAAACCTCACTTTGACGGCGGCGAAGCGACAGACGGTAGCCTGACGGCCGTGAAGTCCTCCCGGATGTATTCCTCTGTCGCTCTCGCCGCTTGCACGGCAGCCGTTCTCACGTTCGCGGGAGCGGGCACGGCAAGCGCGGCCGCAACGTGTCCCACTGCAGCACCACAGAACAGCGGAACGCCGGAATGGACGCTTTCGGGGACCACCGGAAGCGTCGCGGTCACCGGCTCCACCGACACGACCGCGCCGGTCGTGAAAGTGACGGGACCGTTCAGCGTGAACCAGACCCAGGTGCATACGTTGCGCGCGGGTGACGGGCCGGTCGTCTCCAACAACGCAACCGTTTCCGTCTGCTACATGGGCGTCAATGGGCGCGACGGTTCGGTTTTCGACAGCAGCTACCAGCGGGGTGTGCCGGTCGACTTTCCGCTCACCGGTGTCGTGCCAGGCTTCCAAAAGGCCATCGCCGGACAGAAGGTCGGGTCCACCGTCGCCGTCGCAATGACGTCCGCGGACGGCTATCCCGAGGGGCAACCCCGGGCCGGCATCTTGCCCGGCGACACGCTCGTCTTCGCGATCAAGATCCTCAGCGCCTCCTGACCTACGACGGCCGGTACGCGAAGGCCGCTATCCGGTCGAGCGTTTGGCGCGCTTTTCGAAGAAGCTCGCCCACGAGACGACGTCGGGATGCTGTTTGAGTAGGGCCCTGCGCTGGCGTTCAGTCATGCCTCCCCAGACCCCGTACTCGACCTGGTTGTCGAGCGCATCGGCCGCGCACTGCTGCATGACGGGGCAGTGTCGACAAATGATCGCGGCCTGGCGCTGCGCGGCGCCGCGCACAAAGAGTTCGTCGGGATCTGCGGTCTTGCACGCCGCCTTCGTCACCCAGGACCGGTCTTCTGAAGCGGCTGAGCGTGGGGCGCTTTTTACCGATACGAGATCAAGTCGCCGGGGAACCGAGCGCATTTCTGACACCAACTCATCCCTTTCGTCTTTGTCGCAATTCGCGACCGTCTCCCCCGGTGCAAACAATGTGCGCTCGATGACGCCTTCGGCAGGGCGATTCGTGCGCTTCTCAATTTTAAGTTGGCCCGTCGGGTGCTAAGTGCACTAATTTTCCGGGCGGCCATACGCGTCCCGCGGCGCGTATTTGCGCAGGTCAGCCGCGCGCAGTCGGCATTGAGATAGCATCCGATGAACCGCCTACCGAAGCGAGGATGCTTTGGCCATCAATCTGCCCGTCATCACTTCGCCAGTCGCAGCGCTGGCATGGACTCGCCAAGCAGTAGAAGCCACGGGCCGACGCGTCGCCGCTCTTATCAAGCTAATAGACCGCGCGGATTCGGCCCTCGATGACGTCGTGGAATTGCGACGATCTATTCAATTTATTGCCGACAACATTGCCGAACTCACCGAGAGCGCGGCCGGCATCAATCACAACGCGGGCCAGATCGCCGCCGAAATCACGACGCTGACTCAAGCGGCGCAGGGCATCGACACCCATGCGGAGCGGTTGGCCGCGGATGCCGCGACCATCGCACGTGCCCTGCCGACCGTGCAGCGGATCGCCGAAATCGTCGACCCGTTAGAGAACACCGTCGTCAGGCTGGGACGGGTGGTCGACCGGCTCCCCGGAGGCAAGCGCAAGACGATCCCCGGCGCATAGTTCTACGGATCACCCGAGGGGCGGTAACAGCGGCGGCCGGCAGGAGTTGGAGGCCGGATCCCACCACCAACCGTCGTCGCAGGCGAGGGGCTGCGGCCCAACCCCGAGGGGGCGGCACACATTGGCTGTTGGATCCCACCATTGTCCCGCCTCACACGCTAGCGGCTGCGGCCCAACTCCCAAGGGCCGGCACGTATTTGCCGTTGGGTCCCACCACTGACCGGCATCGCAGGGCAGCGCTTCGGGTGCGCCTGCTGGACGGCACTGGTTTGCCTTCGCGTCCCACCATTCACCGTCGGCGCATTCCGCTGAACTCACCGCGGGAGATCCGATCGTCACGATCGCCATCGATGCGAGTGCTAACGCCGAAACAGAGAGCAGACGGCAGATGATCGTCCACATCGCGCACCCCCGGTTAGTCCTACGTCGTTGAATTCAGCCTAGACACAGCGGACTGGGATCGACATTATGCACGGGTGGCCCCCAAGAAACCGCAGACCATCTCGTATCCCGCGCCGGAATCGCGCCCCCACCGTACTGACACCGAAACGCTCGAGCCTCACGTCATCGTGTTGTTCGGGGCGACCGGAGATCTGGCCAAGCGCAAGCTGATTCCCGGCTTGGCCCATTTGGATCAGTCCGAGCTCGCACCCAACATCGAAATCGTCGCCACGTCGTTGGAGGACCTGAACGACGACGAGTTCAGGAAGATCGCCAAGAACGCGATCGACTCGTTCGGTTCGCATCAGCTCACGCCGGACCAGTGGGACAGCTTCGCGCGGATACTTCATTACGTGCCTCAGGGGGCGGGACCCGAAGCACTCGCGGAGGCGGTTGCGCGGGCCGAAGCCAACCTGGGCACGGAGGTCCGCCGACTGCATTACCTATCCGTCCCTCCGAAAGCCGCGCGCGCCGTGATCGACATGCTGCGTGAAGCGAACCTCGTTGAACGGTCCCGGGTAGTCATGGAAAAGCCGTTCGGCACCGACCTGGAAAGCGCGATCGCTCTCAACGACTTCTTGCACGAAACCTTCGAAGAATCCCAGATTTTCCGCATCGACCACTTCCTGGGCAAAGAGGCGGCTCAGAACATCTTGGCGTTCCGCTTCGCCAACGGCCTGTTCGAGCCGATCTGGAACCGCAACTTCATCGACCACATCCAGATCGACATCCCCGAAACCCTCGGCCTCGACGAGCGGGCGAATTTCTACGAAAGCACCGGCGCCTACAAAGACATGGTGGTTACCCACCTCTTCCAGGTGATGGCCTTCGTTGTGATGGAACCGCCCACTGCCCTTGAGCCGCGCGCCATCAGCGAAGAAAAGAACAAGGTCTTCCGATCGATGCTGCCGGTCAAGTCTTCTGACGTGGTGCGCGGCCAGTTCGCCGGATATCGCAACGAGAAGGGTGTCGCAAAGGATTCCGACACCGAGACATTCATCGCGCTCAAGGTCGGCATAGACAACTGGCGCTGGGCCGGGGTCCCGATCTATCTGCGTACCGGCAAGAAGATGGCCGAAGGCATTCGCATCATCTCGATCGCGTTCAAAGAGGCTCCGCGAACCATGTTCCCGCCGGGTTCGGGCGTCGGCGCCGAGGGTCCCGACCACCTCACGTTCGACCTCGCGGACGCGTCGAAGGTGTCGTTGTCCTTCTACGGCAAGCGGCCGGGGCCCGGCATGAAGCTCTACAAGTTGTCCATGCAGTTCTCCTCGCAGGAAATCGACACCGTCGCCGACGTGCTGGAAGCCTATGAGCGGCTCATCCTCGACGCGATGCGCGGCGACCACACGTTGTTCACCACTGCCGAGGGCATTGAATCGCTGTGGGAGCGTTCCGCTGAACTGCTCTACGATCCGCCGCCGGTCAAGCTGTATCAGCCAGGTACCTGGGGGCCTAACGCGATCCACCAGTTGATCGCGCCCAACGCATGGCGGTTGCCGTTCGAGCGAGGTTGGCGCGAAAAGCGCTAACGCTTCAAGGGCGCTGTTTAGGCATCAGTTCTGATCGCTTGCCAGGAAGTAAATGACTTCCCACAGGTGCCCGTCGGGATCCCGGAAATATCCGGAGTAGATGCCCCACGGACGCTCCCCCACCGTTCCCACCTGATGGCCGCCAGCCGCCTGCGCGGTGGCCAACACCTTTTCGACGTCGTGGCGAGACGAAACAATGTGCCCCAGCGAGAACCCGTGGCCGCTGACTGCGGCGATGTCGACGCCGGCGTCCTTGGCCAATTCGCTCGCCGGGTAGAGCGACAGCATCAGACCGTCCCGGAGTTTGAACATCGCTGCCCGTCCTGCGGGCTCAGTCTGGCTGCCGGGGAATTCCGTGCCCACGATGCCATCGGTTTCCCAGCCGAAGCTGCGGTAGAACGCAAGCGAACGGTCCAAGTCCGCGACGCCGAGAGTAATCACGTCAACATGCGGTTGCATGATGTCGCTCTCCTTTCGAATCACACTGGTTGTGCGTGTTTTTGGATGTGGCGACCGGGGTAAAACGCAAACTGATCGCCACGCACCGTCCCGGGCGACTTGCGTAGGCTCGAAATGACTCCAACGACGAAAGATTCAGACGATGAAGGCAACGGTGACTCCGGACGCCGAACAGGCCGTTACTGAGATTGCGCAGCGCCATGGGCTGTCCCGCGAGGCGGTGCTGGCCATGTTGTTCGCCATCCATGCCGGCGGCGGCACCATGGCACAGTTTTCGATTCCCGAACTCGGCGGTTCCGGCCAATGGATGCGGGGCGGAATGACGATGGTCGGCAACATGTTCGACAACGCGCTCAAGGCGCGCGTCGACGCCCTGTGCAACGAACTGGCGCAGCTGCTGACCACTACGACGGTGTTCCCCGCCCCGAATACCCAAACCCAGTTCCAGGGAGGGTTTACCTCCTCCAACTGGTGGCCTGCCGACCTGGGCGTCCCGAGCTCGGCCGGCGCTCAGAACAATGCGCGCTACGCCATCTTCCCGACCACGCGACGGCTGGCAATTCAGATCGACGGCGTGACGAAGATTTTTGACACCGCCGATCACCAGATTGGTGGCGTCCAACAGCAGCAGGGCGGCGCAGGCCCCGGCTCGGTCCAGTTCACCAGCCAGTTCGGCACCTTCGACGTATCGAGCTTGCGCGAGCTCGGCACCCGCCAGGTGGCCGAAACGCCGGTTGCCGCGCCCGCTCCGCAATATCGGTCCGAACCCGAAGCGCCCGCGACGGCGCCCGCTGCGCCGTCTGCGGCGGGATCCGGCGACTCCGCGAGCATCATCGCGGCCATCGAGTCGCTTGCCGGGCTGCATCAGCGCGGCATCTTGTCCGACGAGGAGTTCGCCACGAAGAAGGCGGAGCTGCTCAGCCGGCTCTGACGCCTGCGGGGCGCGACTACTCCTTGGAGTAGTCGGTGCTCAACCACCGCCTGGGACGCATCCGAATGATGACCGAGTCCGCGCCCAAATTCTGATCGGTGAATGCGTTGCCTTCCTCCTCACCCAGATAGCGGACCGCGATCGCGCGCGCTTCGTCGTCCTGAGCGGGTTCGATCGCGGTTACGTCGCCTTCCGCGGTGACGTATCGGTACGGTGGCTGTTCGTCCTGGACAGCGATCGAGAACCGCCCGGCCGCGCGGATCAGTTTCTCCTTTACGCTGTCGCGTTCAGTCCACAGCACCACGTCGCCGCCGGGCTGGTACCCGTACCAGACTGGCACCGCCAATGGTGCTCGGTCGGGACGCTCGACCGCGATCACCCCGATCTGGACATCGGCAAGGAAAGCTTCTCGTTCAGCGCTGGACATCGTCGGCATATCACCCTCCAATCGTTGCCCGATGGAACCCGGCTCACGCCCGGGCTATTCCTCATTTGGACGGTAGACACGGTTAGGTTAACCGCGTAACTTCAGCCACGCGGGGGGTCGCGGCGAGGGTCGAGAGGGGATGCTCATGAGCGTTCAGGCCGTACTAGACGAGGTGCGCAACCGACCGGGGACCGGTGACGTGATCCCGGTCATCAATCCCTCGACCGAGGAGCAGATCACCGAATTCACCGACTGCGGGCCAGAGGCTGTCAACGACGCGGTCGCGCGGGCGAAGGAGACCGCCGAGTCTGGGGCGTGGTCCGGCAAGCCGGACTATGAACGCGCCAAGGTGTTGTGGCGGGTCGGCGAGTTGATCGACCAGAATGCCGAACTCCTCGCCGAGCTCGAAATGCTGAATGCCGGCATGTATCCCGCGCAGGCCAAGATGCAGGTGTCCGTGGGTGCCGAGTGGTTCCGCTACTACGCGGGCTGGTGCACGAAGATCGAGGGCATCGCGCGCGACGTCAACACCGGCGGTCTGACCGGTGTCGACTCACACATGCACACGTACACGCTCAGGGAGCCGTACGCAGTGGTGGGGCTGATCTTCCCGTGGAACGGACCGGTGTTCAACTTCTGCGCCAAGCTGGCTCCGTCGCTGGCCGCGGGTTGCAGCAGTGTGGTCAAACCCGCTGAGGAGACGCCACTTTCGGCACTCGTCCTGATGCGGTTGCTGGCCGAGGCAGGCGTGCCCGACGGGGTAGCGAACCTGGTGAACGGTTACGGGCACACGGTCGGTGCGGCCATCACCGCCCACCCCGACGTCGAAAAAGTCGCGTTCACCGGTTCGACGGAAGTCGGGCGTGAGATCGTGCACGCCTCGGCGCGCAGCAACCTCAACAAGGTCACCCTGGAGCTCGGCGGCAAGTCCCCGGTGGTGATCTTCGACGACGCGAAACTGAAGAAGGCCATCACGCTGGCCGCCTTCGGCACCTTCGTGCACTCCGGGCAGGCGTGCGTGTGCGGCTCCCGAATCCTGGTGCAGCGCAGCGTCTATGACCAAGTGGTGGAAGGCATTGCCGCGATTGGCAACCACCTCAAGATGGGTGCCCCGAACGAAGAGGGCACCATGAGCGGGCCCCTGATCAGTCAGAAGCAACTGAACCGCGTCCTTGGTTATCTCGAGCAGGGCAAGGTCGAGGGCGCCGAAATCGTCAGCGGCGGTTACCGACTCGACCGCAAGGGGTACTTCGTGCATCCGACGGTCGTAACGCGGGTCGACCCAGACACCAGCCGGCTGTTTCAGGAGGAGATCTTCGGGCCCGTCGTCACGATTCTGCCGTTCGAAGACGAGGACGAGGCCGTCGCGCTGGCCAACAACAGCACCTATGGGCTGGCCGCCACCGTGTGGACCAAAGACCTTGGCCGCGCGCACCGGCTGGCGAAGCGGCTCAAGGCGGGCACCGTCGGGTTGAACTGCCAGATGCAGTACGACCACTCGATGCCGTTCGGCGGCTACAAGCAGTCCGGCTGGGGCCTCGAGTCCGGCAAGGCGGGCATAGAGACCTACCTGCAGACCAAGATCGTCTGGGCGCAGATGTAGCGGTCACGCTTGATCGAGCAGGGTGTCGATCGCCCGGTAGATCCGCTGCTCGCTGACCGGACGCGGTGTCCCGAGTTGCTGGGCCCACAGGCTGACCCGAAGCTCCTCGATTTGCCGCGCGATGTCGCGGACCGCCACGGCTTGCCGCCGCGCGGGCGGGAGTGCGTGCAGCAGTTCGTCGTAGGCGTCCTGCACGTTGTGTACGCGTTGCATCCGCTGCCGGTCGGCTTCGACCGCGTGCGGCAACCGGTCGAGGCGCCGACCAATCGCAGTCAGGTAGCGAGTGAGGTCGGCGAGGTGATCGCGGCCCGTGGCGGTGACGAACCCGCGCGGCAACAGCCGATCCAGTTGCGCGCGTACGTCGGCAATCGCCTCGGCCTGCGACGGCGGCGGGTTGGGGGGCAGCAACAGTTCGACCTCTTGGGCCGCGGCCAGCACCTTTTCGACGCGTCCGACGATGTCGGCGGTCGTCGCCACGAGCGATTGGGTCACGCGATCCCGCAATGCGGCGAACTCATCGCGCGTCCACACCGCGGCGGGTATCAACGCGTCGACCGCGGCATCCGCGCAGTCCTCCAACAGGGCGGCCAGCGAGCCGTCCGGGTTGACCCCCAGGGTCAGGCGGGACCGTGGGTTCAGTTGGCGCTCAACGGCTTTGACTGGCGACGGCACGCTTGTGCGCACCAAGCGCCGCAAGCCGGGCCGCATGGCCTCGTCTTGCTCCGCCGACGTCGCGAACACCCTAAGGTCGACCGCATCGCCCGCCGCCACGAAAGCCGGAAAGCCCCGAACGGCGCGTCCGCCCACGGTGCATTCGACGACGCGCGGCAGCGCCTCCAAGCCGTCGGGCCAGGAGCGCAAACCCTTCCGTTCCAGCTCGCCGGCGACGGCTTCGGCGACGGCTTGTCTGGCCGGTGTAGCAAGTCGCTGCTGCAGTGCCGCAAGGTCTTTGCCGCGGGCGACCTCCGCACCGTCGGCTTCGATGGCGAAGGTGACCCGCAGATGCGCTGGTAACTTTTCCAGATCGAATGCATTGATGGGCACCAAAACACCGGTGCGACGGTGTAATTCGCGTTGCAATGCCGCGAGTAGCGGCTCGCCGGCTGGATCCAGATTGGACAGCACCGCGCGGGCGGTGTCGGGCGCGGGAACAAAGTTGCGCCGGAGGTCTTTCGGCAACGCCCGGATGAGGGCGGTCACCAACTCTTCCCGCAATGCCGGTACCTGCCAGGCGAACTCGTCACCACCTAGGCGGGCCAGCACGTCGATCGGCACGTGCACCGTCACACCGTCGTCGGCTGCACCTGGCTCGAACCGATAGGTCAGCGGCAGCGCAACATCGCCGGCTTCCCATCTGTCCGGCCGGTCGGCGTCGCCGGTGTCGGTGGTGCGCAGCAGGTCGTCTCGAGTAAACGTCAGCAGGTCGGGGGTGCGGTGCCGCTGCTTCTTCCACCAGGCGTCGAAGTGTCGCGCGGAGACGACCTCGGCGGGGATGCGGGCGTCGTAGAGCGCGTACACCTCGTCGTCGCCGACGAGCAGGTCGCGGCGACGGGCCCGCTCCTCCAGCTCCTCGAGTTGCGCCCGCAGTCGGGCGTTGTCGCGGAAGAAGTGGTGGCGGGTCTGCCAGTCCCCCTCCACCAGCGCGTGCCGGATGAACAATTCCCGTGATACCACCGGATCCACCCGGGCGTATCCCACCCGACGCCGGGCGACCAACGGCAGGCCGTAGAGCGTCACCCGCTCATACGCCAGCACCTCGCCGCGAGCGGCGTCCCAGTGCGGTTCGCTGTAGGTGCGCTGGACCAGGTCGCCGGCCACCCGTTCGACGATCTCCGGTTGAATGCGGGCGGCGGTCCGGCCGTAGAGGCGACTGGTCTCGACGAGCTCTGCCACCACCACCCAGCGCGGCGGGCGCTTGCTGAGCACCGAGCCGGGTGCGAGGACGAACCGCGAATTCCGCGCGCCTTGGTACTCGCGGCCGTCCTCTCTTCGCATGCCCACGTGCGACAACAGCCCGGCGAGCAGCGCCGCGTGGATCGACGCCGGGTCCGCATCGTCGTCGGACTCCGTCACGCCGAGGTCGCGCGCGATGCTGCGCAACTGCCCGACCAGATCCTGCCACTCGCGGATGCGCAGGTAGTGCAGAAACTCATTGCGACACAAGCGCCTGAAAGCATTGCCGGACAATATTTTTCGCTGTTCACGCAGGTAGCGCCAGAGGTTGAGGTAACTGAGGAAGTCGGAGCTTTCATCCGCGAACCGGGCATGCTTCTGGCGGGCGGCCTCCTCGCGGTCGGAGGGACGTTCCCGCGGGTCGGGGATGGTCAGCGCCGCGGCGAGCACCAGAACCTCCCGTACGCACCCCTCAGCCTGGGACTGCAGAATCATCCGGCCCAACCGCGGGTCGACCGGCAGCCGCGCCAGGCGGCGACCGAGATCGGTGATGGCGCCCTGTTGGTCAAACGCACCGAGTTCCTGAAGCAACTGGACGCCGTCGCGGACGCTGCGCCGGTCCGGCGGGTCGAGGAACGGAAAGTTCTCGATATCGCCGAGTTGCAACGCCGCCATCTGCAGAATCACCGCGGCCAGGTTGGTGCGCAGGATCTCGGGATCGGTGTAACGCGGGCGCGCCTCGAAGTCCTCCTCGGAGTACAGGCGGATGCATACGCCGGGCGCGAGTCGGCCGGACCGACCGGCCCGCTGTGCGGCGGAGGCCTGCGAAATGGGTTCTATCGGTAATCTCTGCACCTTCAACCGGCGGCTGTACCGCGAAATGCGGGCGTTCCCCGGATCCACGACGTAACGAATCCCGGGCACGGTCAGCGATGTTTCGGCGACGTTGGTGGCCAACACGATGCGCCGACCGGTATGGGGTGCGAAAACCTTCTGCTGCTCGGCGGTGGGAAGCCGGGCGTACAGAGGAAGGACCTCAGTGCGCTGCAAACGATCCGGCAACCCCGCGAGAGCCTCTGCGGTGTCACGGATCTCGCGCTCCCCCGACAGGAACACCAGGACATCACCCGGCGGCTCGTTCTCGAGTTCGCGGATCGCGTCGACGATGGCGTCGACTTCGTCGCGGATCTCGGTGCGGACGATTTCGTGGTCGGGATCGTCGGGATCGCTGGAATCTTGCCGGGTGCCCGCTGCCACGGGAACTTCGAGGGGCCGGTAGCGAATCTCGACCGGGTAGGTCCGTCCGGATACCTCGATGATGGGAGCGCCGTCGAAGTGGTCGGCGAAGCGTTGCGGCTCGATCGTCGCCGACGTGACGATCACCTTCAGATCGGGGCGCCGCGGTAACAGTTGGCGCAGGTAGCCCAGCAGAAAGTCGATGTTCAGACTGCGCTCGTGGGCCTCGTCGAGGATCAGGGTGTCGTAGCGCAGCAGGCGACGGTCACGCTGTATCTCGGCGAGCAGGATGCCGTCGGTCATCAACTTGATCAGGGTGCGGTCGCTGACCTGGTCGGTGAACCGCACGCTGTAACCGACAACGTCGCCGAGCGGGGTCTGCAACTCGTCGGCGATCCGTTGCGCGACGGTGCGGGCGGCGAGGCGACGAGGCTGGGTGTGTCCGATGGTTCCGCGTACTCCGCGACCCAGCTCCAGGCAGATCTTGGGCAGCTGGGTGGTCTTACCGGATCCGGTTTCACCGGCAACGACCACGACTTGGTGCGCATTGATCGCTTCGGCAATGTCGTGGCGCCGGTCGCTGACCGGCAGTTCGGGGTAGGTGATCGTGGGAACAGCCGCGAGCCGGGTGGTGACCAGAGCTTCGGCCGCCTCCACTTGGGTGACGAGTTGTCGCAGCTTTTCGGGGTTCGCCCCGCGCAGGTTCTTCAACCGCCTGCCCAGCCGCGCCGCATCGCGAGTGGTGAGGTTATCGAGCCGTCGGCGCATTTCGGCGATGGACGGTTCGGCCATTCCGATCAGCGTAGGCGTCCAGGCGCTGTGTGACTCGTCACGTGGGGAGACCAGTCCCGCTGGTCGCGGTTGGCTTGTGCAGCAAACGGGAAATAGGCAAGAACAATCTATGAAATAAACGTGAATGAAACTTGATCTGCGGCCAGAAGTGGTCGGGTCGGGTATAAGCACTTCGCGTTCTGGCTGGAGGACCTGTCATGGATTTCGCATCGCTGCCGCCGGAGGTCAACTCCGCCCGGATGTATGCCGGGCCCGGTGCGGGCCCGATGTTGGCCGCTGCCGCGGCGTGGGAGGCGCTGGCCGCTGAGCTGCAAAGCACCGCCAGCGCGTACGACGCGACGATTGCGGGGCTGACCGCTGGACCGTGGTTGGGTCCGGCGTCGATGTTGATGGCGGACGCGACCGCGCCGTTCGGGGGCTGGTTGTGGGCCACCGCCGCCCAGGCTGAGCGGACGGCGACGCAGGCCACCGCCGCGGCCGCCGCGTACGAGGCGGCTTTCGCGGCGACCGTGCCGCCGCCGGTGGTCGCGGCCAACCGTGCCCTGCTGGTCGCATTGGTCGCGACGAATTTCTTCGGACAGAACACGCCGGCGATTGCGGTCACCGAGGCCCAATATGCCGAGATGTGGGCGCAAGATGCCGCAACCATGCTCGGCTATGCCGGCGAGTCGGCAGCCGCCACGTCGCTGATCCCGTTCAGCGAACCGGCCGCGATTGTCGATCCGGCCGGGGCGCTCGGACAAGCCGCTTCGGTCGCCGAAGCGGCCGGCCTCTCCGCTGGCCAGGCGCAAGGCACCGTGTGGAATGCCGCTGAGGCGTTTTCGGCCGTGCCTGACGCCTTGAACACCCTCGCGAGTCCCGCTGCGGGTTTGACGCCGTTGGACGCGCTCGACATCTTCGACGTGATGGTGGGCGTTGGTGGCGTCGGCGTCGACGCGCCACTGGCTGGCACGGCGCTCCCCTACGACGTCGCCGCCTATTACAACGGTCTGCACACTGACGAACTGGTAAGCGGTTGGGCCGGGGTTGAGCCGTGGCCCGCCGTGGGGCCTGCGCCGGTAGCGCCTTTTCCGCCGCTCGGTTCGGCGGTGTCGGCGGGTGTCGGCGAGGCCGCTTCGGTGGGTCGATTGTCCGTGCCAACCGGCTGGACCGTGGCGGCCCCGGAAATGCGCCTGCTGGCCAATGCATTGCCGGCCGCCAACATCGCCGCGGCCGCAGAAGGATCCGCAGTGGAGGCCGGAGGCCTGCTCGGTCAGATGGCGCTGGCCGGTATGGCCGGGCGCGCCATGGCCGGCCCGATCGGCGGTGGCGGCGCGGCGACACGCGTCCGGAGTGGTGAGCGCGTGAAGGGTGCCACAAGCAAGCCGAGCGGTGAGGCGGTCGAGCCGCCGAAGGTCCCGGCCGGCGGCCCGATCACCAGCATCGCCGCTGAGCTGCGTGAACTGGCTTCGCTGCGGGATTCGGGCATCCTCACCGAGGAAGAATTCGTTCAGCAGAAGCAGCGCCTGCTGACCTATTGAGACCGAACGAACAGCTTTACGTCCTGCCCGACCGGGTATGAATGCCGTATGACGGACCGCAGCGAGCGCCAGAGCCACTCCGAGCAGCTGGAAAACATTGTCGACGACCTCGACGAAAAGGTTGCCGAGGAGCGCGAGGCCGAAGGCGTGCCGGGTAAGCCCAGCGACCGGGAGCAGGCCGCGGCCGAGGCCGACGCCGCGGAGGGCCCGGGGCAAGAGCCGCCGGATTGAGTCTTCACACGAAGCTCGTCGGCGCCGCCGCCACTCTGGTCGCCGCCACGGCGGTTTGCGCGGCACCGACCCGACCGGGCTCTGACCCCGCCCCCACGATCAGCACGACGGGAATGACCTACGTCGCGCTCGGCGACTCTGCGGCCGCGGCGCCCTTGGTGCCGTATCAAGCCGACCCGCCGGGATGCCTGAAGTCGACCAACGACTACCCCTCGGTCCTGGCCAGGGGCATCGGCGCCCGCAGCTTCAGTGACGTCACCTGCAGCGGTGCCACCACTGCCGATGTCACCTACCGGGCGCAACAGACGCGGCGCGGATCGGTTGCTCCGCAGATCGACGCGATCGGCGTCGACACGGAGTTGATCACCGTCACCATCGGCGGAAACGACATCGGGCTAGCCGGCAGTGCTTCCAAATGCCGGCGCGCCTCGTTGTCTCTGCCGGCCTGTTTCGACGACCTCGCCGCCACCGGGGAGGACCGGTTCAGCGCGGCGATCCGTCGCCAGATTCCGGTCTGGGAAGACATGGTGGACGCGATCCGGACGAGGGCGCCAGGCGCGCGGATTGTTCTCGTCGGTTACGGCACGTACGTCCGGCCCGGTGGATGTTTCGGACGGCAGCCCATCAATCCGCGAGATGCCGACTACTTCCAGGCCAAGGTCGACGAACTCGACGAGGCACAACGGGCGCTGGCGACCAGGAAGCAGGTGGACTTCTTCGACACCAGGCCGGTGTCGGTCGGACACGACATGTGCGCCGCGGCCGAAGATCGGTATTTCGAAGGGTTCGTCCTGAGCCATGAAGCCGCGCCACTACATCCGAACGGCATGGGCGCCGCCGCGGTGGCCAACGCGTTGGCCCAGCACCTGGCCACAACTCCGACAAACACCTAATCCCGGGTGTGGAATGCCCTGTCCGGGGGGATTCGGTTGATATGACCGACGTCGACACCGGCAACACCTCGTCAGAGCGCGAGCAGCGCCCGCTCGACCCCGACGACCCGAGCAAGCCGGAATCACCTGACGATCTGACGAGGGCCTCGTGGATGTTCGTGCTGCGAAAAACCGCCTTCGAATTCCGCAAGGATCAGTGTCTCGACCTGGCCGCGGCGCTCACCTATTACGCGGTGCTGTCGTTATTTCCCGCGTTGCTGGTGCTGGTGTCACTGCTGGGCGTAATCGGCGAGGGCCGACGTACCACCGACGCCCTTGTCGACGTGGCGGCCCAACTGGTTCCCGACTCCGCACTCGACATGCTGCGCCAACCGATCCAGCAGGTCGTAGACAATCCTTCGGCGGGTGTCGCTCTGGTGGTCAGCGCGCTCGCCGCGCTGTGGTCGGCGTCCGGCTACATCGGCGCGTTCGGACGCGCGATGAACCGCATCTACGAGATCGGCGAGGGGCGCCCGATGTGGAAGCTGCGCCCACAGCAAATGCTGTTGACATTGGCGGGATTGCTGCTGGCCGCCGCCACCGGTTTCCTCTTGATCGTCAGCGGCCCGATCAGTAAGGCGATCGGCGGCGCAATCGGTCTGGGCAGCGCCGCGCAGACAGCATGGGCGGTGGCAAAGTGGCCGGTCGTCCTGCTGCTCGTCACGCTGGCGGTCGCGATGCTCTATTACGCGACGCCGAATATCCAGCAGCCGAAGTTTCGTTGGCTTAGCCTCGGCGCCGCCGTCGCCATCGTGGTCTGGGCACTGGCCTCCCTCGGATTCGGCCTGTACGTAAGTCGTTTCGGCAGTTACGACAAGACCTACGGCGCGGTGGGCGGCGTCATTGTGTTCCTGCTGTGGCTGTGGATTACCAACGTGGCACTGCTGTTCGGCGCTGAGCTCGACGCCGAGCTGGAACGGGGGCGACAACTGCAGGCCGGCATCGCCGCCGAACACGAGCTGCAATTACCGCCCAAAGACACCCGGGTCATCGAGAAGAACGAAGCCGCCGAACGCAAGGACATCGCCCGGGGCCGATGGCTGCGCAGGAACCGGGGCAGAAACCGGGTGAAAAATCGGGGCGCTCAGAACGCGTAGCGGACCCGACAGGTCGGCAGCTTGACCGCGATCAGGTCGGTCAGCTCCTGCACCCACCGACCCTTCCAAGGGCTCTTGTACCGGACATTCCACTGGCCGCTCTGACTGCGCTTGAGCTGCTGCAGGTCCGGACGCCAAAGCAACTCTTCACCTTTGGGATGCCAGCCGAGATTGACGTCGTGCAAGCCCTCGTTGTGGGTCAAGAAGATCACTTCGGCGGCGAGCTGCCGTTTGGTGCGTTCGTTGGTTCCGTCGGCGATCTGCTCGAGCAGCTCCGCCCAGTCGGTCAACCACCCCTCGTGGACGATCACCGGGCTGAAATTCAGGTGCACTTCGTATCCAGCCTCGACGAAGTCGTCCAGGGCGGCGATCCGGTCGGCCACCTTGGCCGTCCGGATGTCGACGACCCGCGACGTCTCCGCCGGCATCAGGCTGAACCGCACCCGGGTTCCCCCCCGGGGGTCGTAGCCGAGCAGGTCGGGGTTGACCAGCTTGGTCGCGAAGCTGGCCTTGGCATTCGGAATGCGGGCGAACAGCTCGACGAGGTCGCGCACGTTGTCCGACACCATGGCGTCGACCGAGCAGTCGCTGTTTTCGCCGATGTCGTAGACCCAGTCAACCGGGTCGCATTGGTTGGGTGCGGGCTTGACGCCTTGCCGGGCGGCGTGCCGGTCCAGATAGCCGGTGATCCGTTCGATGTTGGTGAAGACGGTGATCGGGTTGGCGTAGCCCTTGCGGCGCGGGACGTAGCAATAGGAGCAGGCCATCGCGCAGCCGTTGGCGGTGGAGGGCGCTATCCAATCGCTGGACCGTTCGTTGCGGCGCGCTGACAGGCTCTTCTTCTCGCCGAGAACGAGCACCTCGCGCTTGATCCGGACCCAGTCCTCGACATTGCCCTCGTTGCCGTAAAGACCCGGTATCGCTTGGTGGGAAGGCACCTCGATGCGCTGGGCGTCGGGAAACCGGTCCAGCACCTGTTGGGCCCGTGCAAACCTCTCGATGTTCGGTTCGTGGTAGATGCGTCTGATGTCCAGGAGTCGGTCGGCGAGTGCGATGGGCACTCGCCCCGCGCTGCCGTCGTTCGGGAGGATGGACGTCATGGCAGGTGCAACGCCGATAGGTGCGGCACGGTTCCGAGCAGTCGCTTTATGACTCGGATACGTGACGAACTTCGCAGGGTGCTTGACGACGGGGGTCCGGCGGCTGACGACGCCGAAATGGCGCTGGCCGATGGGCCCGTCCGGCAACGACTGAGGTCATCGATCCGCGCGCTGGCCGCGCACCGCGGCCCGAAGAGCAGCATTTGTCCATCCGACGCCGCCCGCGCCGTCGGCCGCGACGACTGGCGCGACCTCATGGGCGACGCCCGTGACCTGGCCCGGGAATTGGCCAAATCAGGGGTCGTGGAGATCACCCAGCGCGGCGACGTCCTTGATCCCGACGGCGCGTGGCGCGGTCCCATCCGGATCAGAATCGTCCCTCGTTGACGCCGACGCGCCACCTGCTGCGGCCGTGTGTCAGCATTTGGGGATGAATTCACGCAGTCTTGCTCGGTTTGTGGGTGTCGCGATCGTCGCGACATGGGCGCTGCTGAGCGCACCCCTCACCACTTTCGCCGCTTCGGCCGACCCGTGTTCGGACGTCGCGGTGGTATTCGCCCGCGGTACCCATCAGGATCCAGGCCTCGGCAATATCGGCGAGGCCTTTGTCGACTCCCTGGCAGCGCAGACCGCTGGGCGCTCCCTCAACGTCTACGCCGTGAACTATCCCGCGAACGACGACTATCACAACAGCGCGAACGCCGGGGCCAGTGACGCGACCGCTCACATCCAAGAGGTCGTGGCCAGCTGCCCCAACACCAAGCTCGTGCTCGGGGGTTATTCGCAGGGTGCGACCGTGATCGATCTGGCCAGCACATCGGTGTCACCGCAGGCGGCCAATCAGGTCGCCGCGGTGGCCCTGTTCGGCGAGCCGACCAGTGGCTTCTCCTCGATGCTGTGGGGCGGCCAGCCGCTGCCGACCATCAGCCCGGCCTTCGCGCCGAAGACCATCAGCCTGTGCGCCCAAGACGACCCGATCTGCACCGGCGGCGGCAACATCATTGCGCACGTTTCCTACATCGAAAACGGAATGACCGCGCAGGCAGCGACTTTCGCGGCGAGCAGGCTGAAGTAGGGGGCGCCGCTGCGCTGCCACTGCGCTGACTCTGCGTGTGGGGCGGCTAAGTGCGAGAAGCCTCCGCCCTGAGCGCAGAGTCAACGCCCGCGGGGTGGCTCGCTGACTGGCCTGGCGCCGACGGGATGAGCTCGGCGTGTACCGTGCGGCCGTACTTGGACCGCATCAGCCGGTGTGCCGTGGGCACCGCTATGCCATGCAGTAGCGGGTACTTCCGCCGCAGCAGCCGAGCCGCTTTGCGATATTCAGCCCCCTCCAGCAAGCGCACCGTGCCGGCTTGTACCGGGCCGGTTGACTTACCGGATCCCGTGGCGGGTCCGAATTCCACGTTCGGGTTACGTCGAATCCGACGCACCTTGATCGCCCGCTCGAAGCTGCGGAAATAAGCACGGTCGCCGTCGACGACGATGCTGACCGGGCTGGTACCGGGAGTACCGTCTTTGCGAAACGTGGTGAGGTTGATGGTTTTCTGCCGCACGAAGGGAACCAGCGTCGCGGTGGTTGCGGGCTTGACCCTGCCAAGGACGTAGCCGAGTTGCCGTAGCCGCAGTACGAACGCGATTACCAGCTGCGCCGAAATCGCAGCCAGCAGCCACACCTGCAAGGTAGAGCCACCCAATTCGAGGTCCACCACATGGTTCACCGTGTGCACGGTGTTGGCCACGGCGAACCCCGCAAGCGCGGTGGCCAGGGAATCGGCCCAGATCAGCGCCAACAGCAGCGCGACACCCAGACCAAGCTGGAAGGCGCCGACATCATGCAAGAAGTGCAAATGCGCCGGAAACTGCACGACCTCGGCGAACGAAGCCGGATCGACCAGGCACCAGATCCCGATGCCGATGAAGGTCGCGCCGGTGAGCGCCGTCACCGCGACCAGGTATATCCGCGCCAAAGCGCCTGAGTTACTCATACTTCCACCCTCCGTAGGTCCTTCGTAAGTGCGTGGTATTCGTCCATAACCCTCAGACGAGAGAGGGTGCCGATATGTGACAGCTGATTACGACTCGGCGGCAGTGGGCATAGGCAGTGCCAAGGGGCCGGACCTGACTCCGGGTTTCATGGCAGGGAAAACGGGCTACCTCATAGGTAACACTGTTAACAGTGGGCGCAGCTGAAACACGCACCCACACAAGAGAATGCAAGGATGCGGCAACTCCAGTGGCTTCCACAAACAACGGTCAGCGTCGCCGCCGGTTTCTTGGCGGCTGGGCCCGCAGACTTATGCTTGCCGTCTTGGTCGTTGTTGGCCTGGTCGGCGGAGTGCAGCTCACCTCACAGCTACGCTCCGGGCAGCTATCACCGAAAATATCTGGCCCAGCACAGATTACGATCACGCCCGGTCCCAATGCGCGCGACGTCAACCCGGTCGCACACGTGCAGGTCGAAGCCGAGGTCGGGACATTGGACGAAGTGCGGATGGTCAACGAAAATGGCTCGACCGTCGAAGGCGTCATGACCCCCGACAACACCGTGTGGAAGCCGGTCGTGCCGCTGGGCTATGGCCGGAACTACACCCTGACCGTGACCGGTCGAGGGACCAATGATGTTGTGTCCGAACAGGTGTCGTCGTTTTCGACGGTGCAACCGTCGAACCAGACCAGGGTGTCGTTCACCACGACATCGGAGGCCGCCCTGCGCGAGGGCGGCACCTACGGTGTCGGCACGGTGATTGTCGCCCACTTTGATGAACCGATTTCCGACCGGGCAGCCGCCGAAAGACAATTGGTGGTGACCACCGACCCGGCCGTGGAAGGTTCATGGTTCTGGGTCGACGACCAGAACGCACATTGGCGGCCGGAGCGCTACTACGCTCCGGGCACATCGGTGACGGCCGAGGCAAAGATCTATGGAATCGGTTTGGGCGATGGGCTATTCGGCCAAGAAGACACCCGCGTCTCATTCCGCATCGGTGATGCGCACATCTCCATCGCCGATGACACCACGAAGCAGGTCAGCGTTTTCAGCAACGGAACGCTGGTCCGTACCATGCCGACCTCTATGGGTATGGGCGGCACCGAAACGGTCGGCTCACAGACCCTCTCCTTCTGGACCCCTCCCGGCACCTACACCGTCATGGACAAGGGCAGTCCGGTGATCATGGATTCCGCGACATTCGGGCTCCCCCGCAACTCGCGGCTCGGATATCGCGAAACCATCAACTACGCCACCCGCATCAGCACCGACGGCATCTATCTGCATCAACTCGACTCGACGGTGTGGGCGCAGGGCAACACGAATACCTCCCACGGATGCCTGAATCTCAATGGCGCCAACGCTAAGTGGTTTTATGACTTTTCGGTCCCCGGCGACGTGGTCGAGGTCCGCAACACCGGCGGTCCCCCGCTGAAACTGGCCCAAAACGGCGACTGGACGCTGAGTTGGGACCAGTGGCGTCAAGGCAGCGCCCTCTCACCACACCGATGACTTTTCGGCGGCTCGACGGTCCATACCTGTAAGGACGCCTCGAGCCTCGATCAGCAAAGGTGGATTCGCATGACCAACGCACTACCCCCCGTCGTCGACCAGCAGACCTGGCGCGCCGCACTCGACGACCTGCGCAAACGCGAGAAGGCAGCTACTCGCGAGCTGGACGCCATCGCCGCACAACGGCGCCGGTTACCGATGGTGGAACTGCCCGATTACACCTTGATCGGAGCCGACGGACCCGTTCGCTTGGTCGACGTGTTCCACGGCCGTGCTCAACTCATCACCTACCACCACATGTGGACCAACGGCGCGGAATGGCAGTGCGGCGGGTGTACCGGCTTCACTTCCCAGTTCACTCGGCTGGAATTCCTGGACAACTACGACGCGCGGTTCGTCGTCGTCACCAATGGGCCCATCGACGAGGCGTTGGCGTACCAGCGCAAGGTCGGCAACCGGATGCAGTGGTATTCATCGTCGGAAAGCCCGTTCGGAGCCGATATGGACGCGCCCCCGGGTGGCGGCTTCGCGGTCAACGTGTTCCTGCGCGACGGTGACACCGTCTACCGCACCTGGCATACCAACGGTCGAGGCACCGAGCAGCTCAGCCACACGTTCGCGCTGATCGACGTCCTGCCCTGGGGCCGCCAGGAGGAATGGCTCGATTCGCCCGAGGGCTGGCCCGCGCGGCCAACCTATTCGGGATGGCTCGATTCGCCCGACATCGCCCGCGCCTATGGGCCGGCCGCTACTTCTGCAGGGTGAACTGGTTGACGTCGATGTAGCCACTGCGAAAGAGGTCAGCGCAGCCGGTCAGGTATTTCATGTACCGCTGGTAGACCTCTTCGGACTGGATCGCGATGGCTTCGTCCGCACGCGCACCGAGGGCCTCGGCCCACAGATCGAGCGTCCTTGCGTAGTGCTGCTGCAGGGATTGGCGCCTGGTCAGGGTGAAACCGGCCGCGGCCGCGTGCTCTTCCACCATGACGGTCGACGGCAGCCGCCCACCCGGGAAGATCTCGGTGAGGATGAACTTGACGAAGCGAATCTTCTCCATCGAGATCGGCAGGCCGGTTTCATCAAGCTGCTCTTTGGTCAGGCCGGTGATCGTGTGCAGCAGCATCACCCCGTCGTCGGGCAGCATCTTGTTTGCGCGCGCGAAGAAGTCGTCGTAACGGTCATGGCCGAAGTGCTCGAACGCGCCGATCGACACGATCCGGTCGACGGGCTCGCTGAAGTCTTCCCACCCCTGCAGCATCACCCGCTTCGTGCGCGGGGTGTCGAGTTCGTCGAATGACCTTTGGACGTGGCCGGCCTGGTTTTTCGACAACGTCAATCCGATCACGTTGACGTCGTACTTCTCGATAGCCCGGAGCATGGTGGCGCCCCACCCGCAGCCGACGTCGAGCAACGTCATGCCGGGCTGCAGCCCCAGTTTGCCCAGCGCCAAATCGATCTTGGCGATCTGGGCCTCCTGCAGCGTCATGTCCGCACGTTCGAAATACGCGCAGCTATAGGTCTGGGTGGGGTCCAGGAACAGCCTGAAGAAGTCGTCGGACAAGTCGTAATGCGCCTGTACGTCGGCGAAATGCGGGGTCAGCCTCTCAGCCATGGTCGATCTGGATGCCTTCCGGCTAAGTGGCCGCGCGGGTCGCGAGCCAAACCCCGCCGGGTTACCCGATGGTGAGCCGGCGCAAACATTTCGCCGGCGCCCGGTCAGCCGTGCGGCGCTTCGCTGATCTTGCTGTCCGGCTTCCCCACCGTCTGGCAGTAGGCCGACACCGACGTGCGCGTTGCCGTGAGCTCGAGACCACTGGGTTCGGTGCCGGTCTTGTCTTTCAGCATCTTGCTGACTTCGTCGTTCTGCTTTTTCTCGTCGTGCGTGACAAAGTCTTTACACTTTGTATCGCCGCCGGTGTTGATGACTTCCGAGGGCGAACACCCGCTGAACAGCAGCGCGGCGACCGCGATCGCTATAGGCGCAATTGGCTTCATCGTGGGCCCTTTCCCGAATTTGGCGTGGTCGATAGCTATATAGACCGGGAAAGCCAATTTCAAACGCGAGAAAATTCAGTTGCAGGCGCTGCACGACTCGAGCAGCGGGGGCCCGTAAGTGGTCGCTCCGCACTCGCATTCCCAGCTGATGTGCGGACCGCACGAGCACGAGATTGTGGCGACAATCATGTGCCCGGGCAACAGCCAATGGCCGCCCTGGCACCGCAGCGGGCGACGGTCCATCCACTGCGAACGCCGGCGCGCCGACTCCCCCACGTCAACACTCACGTGCTCACAGTGTCATCGGCTGGCCCGCCAAAGCCAGCGCGATAAGTGAATCGTTATCCTTTGTTGTTACTCGTTGACCGTGTCGTTGTATTCGTAATCGCCAACTGAGAGGCGACCTTTGGTAAGCAAGCTTGGCTTCTGGAGCGTCGTCATGCTCGGCGTCAACGCGATAATCGGCGCCGGTATCTTCCTGACGCCGGGTGCCGTGATCAAGCTTGCCGGTCCGCTCGCGCCGATGGCCTACATCTTGGCGGGCCTCTTTGCGGGCGTGATGGCAATGGTGTTCGCGACGGCGGCGCGGTACGTCAGGACAAATGGTGCGTCCTACGCGTACACGACCGCGGCCTTTGGCCGCAGGATTGGCATCTACGTCGGTGTGACGCATGCGATTACGGCCTCCATCGCGTGGGGGGTTCTCGCTTCCCTTTTTGTTTCAACGCTGTTGAAGGTCGTCTTTCCCGGTCGCACGTGGGCCGACAGCGACCAACTGCTCAGCGTCAAGACCCTGACTTTCTGCGGCTTCATCGGGGTGCTGTTGGTAATCAACCTGTTCGGCAACCGGGTGATCGAGTGGGCCAACGGGATTTCGACACTCGGCAAAGTGTGCGCGCTGTCGATCTTCGTGATCGGCGGGTTGTGGATCATCCTCACCCAGCACGTGAACGACTATGGAACGTCTCGTTCGGCGTATGAACCCAAACCCTTTTCCTTCTTCGGTGCCGTCGAGATGGGCACCAGCACGGTGTCGAGCCTGGCGCTTGCCACCATCGCCGCGCTGTACGCATTCACCGGGTTCGAGTCGATCGCGAACGCGGCCGAGGAAATGAAAGATCCGGACCGCAATTTGCCCCGGGCCATACCGCTGGCGGTCTTGTCCGTCTGCGTGATCTATCTGCTCGCCTTGGGGGTGGCGATGCTGCTCGGGGCGGACGACGTGGTGGCATCCCACGACATCGTCAAACTGGCCGCGCCCATCGATAACGACACTTTCCGGACGGTCGTCATCGTCGGAGCGCTGGTATCGATGTTCGGCATCAATGTGGCCGCCTCGTTCGGTGCGCCGCGACTGTGGACCGCCCTCGCGGACGGGAGGGTGCTGCCGACCGGTCTGTCGCGCACGAATCGCTTCGGTGTGCCGATGATCGCTTTTGCGATCACCGCGTCGTTGGCGATCGCGTTCCCGTTGTCGCTGCGGTTCGACAGCGCCAGCCTTACCGGCCTGGCCGTGATCGCCCGCTTCATTCAGTTCGTCATCGTGCCGATAGCCCTCATTGCCCTGGCCCGCTCCAAAGCGATAGAGCATGCGTCGGTACCGCGAAATAGTTTCACCGACAAGGTGTTACCGATTTTCGCGGTGGTGATCTCGCTGGTGCTTGCGGTGTCCTTCGACTACCGGTCCATCTTCGCGACCGGTGACGGACCGAACTACTTCTCGATCACGCTGGTGGTGCTCACCTTCGTCGTGGTGCCGGCCTTGGCCTACGTTCACTTCTTCCAAACTCGGAAACGCATGGTGCCGCAGACAGAGCGTTAGCCGCTCGAAGGTCAGCGAACGAAGGCCCACTGCCCGAAATCGTCGGCAAGAACGTCGTCGACGTCGACCACGATGCCGCCGAGGACGGGGCCTTCGACCACCGACTGCAGGAGCACCGCTCTGGACTCGCGCACGCCGTGCGACCACGCGATTGTCTGCCAGGCCCACCAGTGTCCCGGCGTCGACGAACGGCCGATCACACCGTCTCTGATCGCCCACGCGCATGCGTTCGCATGTCCGTAGATGCCGGTGCGCTCCACGCCCAGCACCGAGTTGATCCCTCGAAGCCATTGCAGCGCAACGTCATTCCACGTGCCCTGATTGATGTCCTCGTCGACGCTGAAGAAGATCGGAGCCGAACCGGGTCCGCCGGCGGCCGCGTGTATGGCCTGTGCCGTGCGCGCATCGGCCACGCCGCCGTCGTACCCGCGGGTGTAGTCCGACGGCGCGTTGGGCCACCCTGGTTTGCCGTACTGGTAGTTGCTGACGATGTGCAGTCCGGCCGCGCGTAGCGAGTCCGCGTATGCGCGGGTGAGCGGCTTCGCCTCGAAGTTCGCGCCGGGCCGACATTCGGATACGTAGTTGACCACCCCGGCATAGCCTGCCGCTTTGATCTCTTCGGGTGCGATGCGCCGCTCGGCAAAGTCGATGAGCTGTATGCCGGCGGCCGATGACGGCGGGGCTGTCGACATTGCGGCCAGTGGGGCCAGGCCGCCAAGCAGGACCGGCGCCAGGGCGTATTTGAAGACGTCACGTCGGGTAGCGGTGCGGTGAGCGCCGACTTCGCGCGGCACGGCCGATTCGGACATCGCGTGATGGTAACAAACGGCGCTAAATGGACAAGGTTTCGTCGCGGGGCGAAGGCCACCCGTTGTCCGTCGAACGTCACGCTAGCGCGTCAATCGCATCCCAGCGCCGCGCCAGCGTGACGTTCGGCACCAAAGCGCTTGCATTACAACGTTATTCGCGGCCGCCCAAGACACATCTCCATCGAGTCTTGACTCGGTCCAGAAAGGGGCGTATTGATGACGACGTGCCCTCAACGGCGGACTACGCCGACCGGCTGCGAATGGCCGAACTGCGTGTGACCCGGCCCAGGATTGCGGTCCTGGAGGCGGTGTATGCCCATCCACACGCAGATACCGAAACGATCTTTTCGGCAGTGCGGGTCGGCCTCCCCGAGGTTTCCCGACAAGCCGTCTACGACGTGCTCAACGCACTGACCGCAGTTGGTTTGGTACGGCGTATACAACCGCTGGGTATGGTCGCCCGCTACGAGTCGCGGGTCGGAGACAACCATCACCACGTGGTGTGCCGGTCGTGCGGTGTCATTGCCGATGTCGACTGCGCGGTGGGTGAGGCGCCCTGCCTGACACCGTCTGACGACGAAAACATCTTGGATGGCTTCGTTCTCGTTGAGGCCGAAGTCATCTATTGGGGCCTGTGTCCCGAATGTTCCACCGTCCGTTCGTAATTCAGCCCGATTCAACTCACTGGAAGGAATGTAGTGTCAACCGATACCTCTGATAGCCGCCCGCCCGCCCCCAATGAGTCGGCGAGCACCAGCGAGAGCGAAAATCCGGCAATCCCCTCTCCTAAGCCGAAGGAAGGGGCGCCACTGAGGAACCAAGACTGGTGGCCCAACCAGGTCGATGTATCCAAGCTGCACCCACAGAACCCGTTGGGCAACCCCTTCGGCGCAGACTTCGACTACGCCGCGGAGTTCGCCAAGCTGGACGTGGATGCCCTCAAGGCCGACCTGATCTCGGTCATGACCACCTCGCAAGACTGGTGGCCGGCCGACTACGGCCACTACGGCGGTCTGTTCATCCGGATGAGCTGGCACGCCGCCGGTACCTACCGGATTTTCGACGGCCGCGGCGGCGCCGGCCAAGGCCTGCAGCGCTTCGCCCCGCTCAACAGCTGGCCAGACAACGCGAATCTGGACAAGGCGCGTCGACTGCTGTGGCCGGTCAAGAAGAAGCACGGCAACAAGATCTCCTGGGCGGATCTGCTGGTGCTCGCCGGCAACGTCGCCCTGGAGCACATGGGATTCAAAACCTTTGGGTTTGCCTTCGGACGGCCCGACGTCTCAGAACCCGAGGAAGTCCTCTTCGGCGAAGAGGACGAATGGTTGGGCACCAGCAAGCGCTACTCCGGCGAGCGCGAACTCGCCCAGCCGTACGGCGCGACCACGATGGGCCTGATCTACGTCAATCCCGAAGGCCCCGAAGGCAAACCGGATCCCATCGCCGCGGCGAAAGACATCCGCGAGACGTTCGGCCGGATGGCCATGAACGACGAGGAGACGGCCGCCCTCATCGTTGGCGGGCACAGCTTCGGCAAGACGCACGGTGCCGGCGACGCCGACCTGGTCGGACCAGAGCCGGAGGCCGCCCCGATCGAGCAGCAGGGCTTGGGCTGGAAGAGCTCGTACGGCAGCGGAGCTGGCAAGGACGCGATCACGAGCGGCCTTGAGGTGGTCTGGACGCCCACACCGACCAAGTGGGACAACACCTTCCTGGAAAACCTGTACGGCTACGAGTGGGAACTGACCAAGAGCCCCGCCGGAGCCTGGCAGTACACGGCGAAGGACGGTACCGGTGCGGGCACGATCCCGGATCCGTTCGGCGGACCTGGCCGCAACCCCACGATGCTGGTCACCGACGTCTCGTTGCGCGAGGACCCGATCTACCGCGAGATCACCAGCCGTTGGTTGAAGAACCCCGACGAGTTGGCCGACGCGTTCGCCAAGGCCTGGTACAAGCTGCTGCACCGCGACATGGGACCGATCTCCCGTTACCTCGGCCCCTGGATTCCCGAGCCGCAGCTCTGGCAGGATCCCGTTCCGCCCGTGGATCACCCGCTGGTCGACGAGCAGGACGTCGCGGACCTCAAGGCCAAGGTGCTCGAGTCCGGTCTGACGGTTCAGCAGCTGGTGAAGACGGCGTGGTCGTCTGCGGGCAGTTACCGCAACACCGACAAGCGCGGCGGCGCCAACGGGGCGCGGTTGCGTCTCGAACCGCAGCGGAACTGGGAGATCAACGAGCCGTCCGAGCTGGACAAGGTGCTGCCGGTTTTGGAGAAGATCCAGGCCGACTTCAACGCGTCCGCCTCCGGGGGAAAGAAGATCTCGTTGGCCGACCTGATCGTGCTGGCCGGGTCCGCCGCCGTCGAGAAGGCGGCCAAGGACGCCGGCTACGAGATCTCGGTGCATTTTGCGCCCGGACGGACCGACACCACGCAGGAGCTCACCGATGTGGAGTCGTTCGCGGTGCTCGAACCGCGGGCCGACGGGTTCCGCAACTACGTCCGACCCGGCGAGAAGGCGCCGCTCGAACAGTTGTTGATCGAGCGGGCTTACCTCCTGGGCGTGACCGCTCCCGAGCTCACGGTCCTGGTCGGTGGTCTGCGGGCCCTTGGTGCCAATCACGGTGGCAGCAAGCACGGTGTGTTCACCGACAAGGTCGGCGCGTTGACCAACGACTTCTTCGTCAACCTGCTCGATATGAACACGGAGTGGAAGGCGTCGGAGACCGCGGAGAACGTCTACGAGGGATTCGATCGGGCTACCGGGACGCGCAAGTGGACCGCTACCGCCAATGACCTTGTGTTCGGCTCGAATTCGGTGCTGCGGGGCCTCGCCGAGGTGTACGCGCAGGACGACAACGGCGGCAAGTTCGTCGAGGACTTCGTCGCGGCCTGGGTCAAGGTCATGAACAACGACCGGTTCGACCTGAAGTAGCCATCTGAACTAACCATCGCTCGGTCGACACCCCGCGGGCCAGCCCCGCGGGGTGTCGTCGTCTGTGTCTGGTTTGCGCACGTCGTCGGGTTTATCCGAGCCCGCACCGGCTACCCCTCCCGGTGACAACCGACGTGGCAGCCGTAACAGATAGGAAGCAGCGCATGGGATTTCCCGAGCAGCAACAGGCCGTCCCGGGCATTCAGGCCCGCATGGATCCGGTCCCGGATTGCGGCGAGCAGAGCTACGTCGGTTCGGGAAAACTGGTCGGTAAGAGCGCCGTTATCACCGGCGGTGACAGCGGCATTGGCCGCGCCGTCGCAATCGCCTACGCGCGAGAAGGCGCCGACGTGCTGATCTCCTATCTGAACGAGGACGAGGACGCCCAAGCCGTCGCACGATATGTGGAGGACGCCGGGCGCAAGTGCGTGCTGGTCAAAGGCGACCTTTCCGACCCGGACCATTGTCGTGCCGTTGTCGATCGCGCGGTGTCGGAGTTCGGTCAGATCGACGTCCTGGTCAACAACGCGGCCTACCAGATGATGCACGAGACGCTCGAGGAAATCTCCGACGAGGAATGGGACTACACGTTCAAACTCAACGTGGGAGCCTATTTCTATCTGGCCAAGGCGGCGCTGCCGCACATGAAGGCCGGTGCGTCGATCATCGGCAGTTCGTCGGTGAATTCCGACTCGCCCAACCCCACCCTGGCCCCATATGCCGCCACCAAGGCGGCGATAGCCAACTTCTCGGCCAGTCTGGCCCAACTTCTTGGGCCGCAAGGCATTCGGGTCAACAGCGTGGCGCCGGGCCCGGTGTGGACGCCGCTGATTCCCGCGACCATGTCGCCGGAGAAGGTGAAGGCGTTCGGCGACAACGTGCCGCTGGGGCGTGCCGGTCAGCCGGCGGAGTTGGCCGCGGTCTACGTGCTGTTGGCCTCCGACGACGCGAGCTACATCTCCGGGGCCCGGGTCGCCGTCACCGGCGGCAGGCCGATTCTGTAGCTACTGCTTGACCAGCGTGAACTGGTTGACGTCGATGTAGCCGTCGCGGAACAGGTTGGCGCAACCGGTCAGGTAGTGCATGTAGCGGTCGTAGACCTCTTCGGACTGAATCTCGATGGCCTGCTCCTTGTGAGCCTCCAGCGCCTGTGCCCACAGGTCGAGCGTCCTGGCGTAGTGCGGCCGCAGCGACTGGTTGAGGGTCAGCGTGAAGCCCGCGGCGCTGGAGTGCTCCTCCACCATCTCGATGAGCGGCGGCGCACCGCCCGGGAAGATCTCGGTCTTGATGAAGTGGAAGAACCGCAGGATCCGCATGGACAGCGGCAAGCCCAGGTCGGTCATCTGCTGTCGCGAGTAACCGGTGATCGTGTGCAGCATCATCACGCCGTCGTCGGGCAGTATCTCGGCGGCGCGCTTGAAGAAGTCGGCGTGCCGGTCGTGGCCGAAGTGTTCGAAGGCGCCGATCGACACGATGCGGTCGACGGGCTCGGTGAACTGTTCCCAGCCGTTGAGCAGCACCCGCCTGGTCCGAGAGGTGTCCATCTCGTCGAACTTCCGCTGTACGTGCGCGGCCTGGTTCTTGCTCAGCGTCAGGCCGACGACGTTGACGTCGTACTTCTCGATGGCCCGGCGCAGGGTGGCGCCCCAGCCGCAACCGATATCAAGCAAGGTCATCCCGGGCTCCAGGCCCAGCTTGCCCAGCGACAGGTCGATCTTGGCGAGCTGAGCTTCTTCCAGGGTCATGTCGTCGCGCTCGAAGTACGCGCAGCTGTAAGTCTGGGTCGGGTCCAGAAACAGCCGGAAGAAGTCGTCGGACAGGTCGTAGTGCGCCTGCACGTCGTCGAAGTGCGGCGTCAGATCTTCGGCCATGGTGTTGTGGTGCCCTTCCGAGGTCGTTCGGCGAATAATGCTCCCACGCCGCTGGCAGCCTGTGCACTAGTGCAGTCGATTCAATCGCGCCTTGGCGGCGCTGACCGACTCCTTCGCGGCGTCGCTGGCTTTCATCGCCTTTTCATATCGAGCCTCGGCGCTGTCGAGAGCGCGTTCGGCCTCCCGCAGCGTAGCCGCAGCATCGTCGCGGCGTTGCCGAGCCGCATCTCGTTCGGATTGCAGCTCGGACACCTTGGCGTCGGCTTTCGTCTTGACCTGCTCTGCCTCGGCGACGGCAGCCTGCAGTTTCTCCTGCTCCTGCGCCTTCTGGCGCGCCTTGTCGTCCTTGCTGTCTGCGCGCTTGCTGTCATCCCGCGCGGATGCCGACGGTTTCGGCTTCTCCTTGCGGGACTCCTTCCGGGACGGCGCTGGGGCCGCCTCGCCGAAGCCACCGAAGCCGGACCACTGCTCAGCTTTGGTCAGTCGACCCAACCGCCCCCTGACCTCGGCATCAGCGATTGCGGCCTGCAGCGTGCCGGTCAGGTCGTCGCGCAGCGTCGCTGACGGCGTCTTCACGTTTCCCGACTCGGAAGCCAGTTTGAACGCGTCCTTCGAGAGTTCTTCGATGAGGGCCCGTTGCTTGGCGGACAACTCGCGGATCTTGGCGCCGTCCATCTCGGTGTGCGCCTGCTGCAGTCGGTCACCAAGGGCGGCCAGGCGCTGGACCGCGTCGGGGTGCCGAAGCGCCAGCAAGTTGGCCGTCCAAGCCACCGTCGTCGGCTTGCGCGCAGCGGAGATGCGCTTGGCGGCGTCGGCATCACCGCGGGACTTGGCGGCCTTGGCCAACCTGGTGCGTTCGGCAGTAAAAGCTTCTGGTGGTACCACGTATAAGGCGTCGAGTTCCTCGTCGGCCATATGGCCATGATCCCTCGCCGACCGAACGAGATGAGCAGTCTTGCCGCAGCGGGTGGTTACGGCTGAGTGAAAGGCGGTAGAAGCATGCCAACAGTGCCCAGGAGTGGCTACCATCATCCCGTGCGTGCCATCGTTTCTCGTCAATCGATCGTTGTCCTCGCGGCGATGTTTATCGCGGCGTCGCTTTCGGTGGCTGCCGCCGTCCTGCCGCCCGGAACGCCGGGGGGCGTGGGAATCGCCGCAGCGGCGAACTGCCCCGACGTGGAGGTCGTTTTCGCCCGCGGCCGGTATGAATCACCTGGACCCGGAATCCTCGGCAATGCCTTCATCAACGCGCTCCGCTCTCGGATCGGCGGCAAGAGCATGGCGACATACGCGGTGCGGTACCCGGCCGACACGGAGATCGACATCGGCGCCAACGACATGAGCCACCACATTCAGAGCGTGGCCGCCAACTGCCCAAACACTCGGTTGGTGCTTGGCGGCTACTCGCTCGGCGCGGCGGTGACCGATGTGGTGCTGGCGGTCCCGATGAATGTCTTTAAGTTCGACAGCCCGCTCCCCGGGGGGATTGACCAGCACATCGCGGCCGTCGCCCTGTTCGGCAATGGCAGCCAGTGGGTGGGTCCGATCACCAACTTCAATCCCATCTACAACGACCGGACCATCGAGCTGTGTCACGGGGCCGACCCGGTCTGTAACCCGGCCGACCCGAACACCTGGGAGCAGAACTGGCCGCAGCACCTGGCCAATGCGTACGTCAAGGACGGGATGGCGAACCAGGCCGCCGACTTCGTCGCGAGCAAGCTGTAAGCCGGCTAACCGGGCGACCGGTTCAGCGGAGTAGCTGTCGGGCCACCGACCCAAGCTGCTTGCGGCTTGCGGCCGCGAGGGTGTGCTGCTTTAGGAAGCCGTGCTGAAGGCGACGGGCTAGCAGCAGGGCGCCCAAAGCGATCGCGCGTCTACCGAGCGCTATCCGACTGGTCCGCTGTTTCCAGGTAAGGGTCTTGGCGTCCGCGCGGCGGCCGAAGTGGTAGCCGATGCACAGGGCCGCCACCAATGCGGGGGCAACCGCCAGCGCCGTCATGAATAACAGCGTCCCGCGCCACCGTCGCGCCGAAGTCACATGCGAGCTACGCCTTGGCCAAGAATGCGGGCCGGTCCAAACCCCATCGGTTGGCCCGAGTCGGTCGAATTCAGCCGGCGACCATGGCGGCGGCGATAAAATCAGATTGAAATTTAATCTGTCCACTCAGACGCAGGGCGTGCCGTGGGCATAGAGAATAAATATATTCACCAGAATTTTAATTCTTGACCACGAATTAGGTCATATTTTCATCCTGAACAATATTCTTTGTGATTAGTAGGGACTGTGCTAGCGGTCCAGTCTCCGATACCGACAATGCCGACGGACGAATGTCTTCGACCAAGCTGCAAAGGCGCCGCGAAGCGCTCTCACCCACAACTCGTTGACGTTGCTGGCGATCGGTGTTGAGGGGTGCTAGACACTAAAATTGCTTGGGCTAGAGGGAAATAGACGCATCACCGCGTAAGGGTGAACGCACCACGGAGCTTGCCGTCGGGGGCTGGGCGGGCCGTGGACCGGCACCAAGTGGCGCGACAAGCGCGCGGCTCGAATATCGCCGCAGCCCGCCTAAACGTCCTTTGCATTACCTGTGAAAAATCTGAGTTAAAATCAGGATGAATGTTGATCAAACGTCAAGATCAGCATTGTTTTGACGGTTTCGGGCGTTTTGAACCCGCCCTCTCGCTGTCAATACCGTCCTCAACGACAACGGAACGCCATGAGGTGTTCGACGAGCACAGCGACGTGTTCGCATTTATCCCCACTGGTCGCTGGAGGAATCTTATGTCTTTCGTCACTGCGTATCCAGAGGTGTTGGCGGCGGCCGCCAGCAACCTGCAGTCGATCGGTGCTTCATTGAACGTCGCGAACGCCACTGCGGCCGGCCCGACGACCGGAGTCGTCCCAGCGGCCGTCGATGAGGTTTCGGTGCTGACGGCGGCCCAGTTCGCCACCCACGCCGCCCGGTTCCAGGAACTGCACGCCAGGGCCGCGCAGATTCAGGCGGCGTTGTCGGCGACGTTGGCGACCAGCGCGGGTTCGTACGCGGAGACCGAGGCGGCCAACGCGGCTGCGGCGCTCTAGTCGGCCTGGGTGAGGAGGGGGTACTGATGGTGGACTACGGATTGTTGCCGCCGGAGATCAACTCGGCGAAGATCTACGCCGGCCCGGGCGCCGGCTCGCTGGTGGCGGCCGCGGCGGCATGGGCCGGCCTGGCCGCTGAACTGCAAGAAGCCGTCGCGGGCCACCGGTCGGTGATTACCTCGCTGACCAGCGGCCCCTGGCTGGGACCGGCCGCGGGGTCGCTGCTTGCGTCGGTGAGCCCGTTCATCACTTGGCTGGAGATCAGCGCCGACGAGGCCGCGAATGCCGCGAGTCAGGCGAGCGCGGCAGCGACGGCGTACGAGGCGGCGTTCGCCGGCTCCGTTGCGCCCCCATTGATCGCGGCCAACCGCGCCTTGCTGGCCGAGTTGGTCGCGACCAATATCTTGGGGCAGAACAGCCAGGCAATCGGGACGACCGAGGCTCAGTACGCCGAGTTCTGGGCGCAGGATTCCGAGGCGATGTACACCTACGCGGCCAGGGCGGCCGCGGCCACCAAGCTGGCGGATCTGCCCGCACCGGCGGAAGTGGTGGACCCCGGCGCCGCGGTCGACCAGGCAATCGCGGTGTTCAAGGCGCAGAACCAGGTCGTCGCCACCCACGTCGGCAACGTGCTGAACCAGATCAACCCCAGGGTCTCCGAAGTGCTGAAGACACTGGCCGGGCCGATCAACGGTTCCGCGATCGACCAGTGGTTGGTGGCCCACACGCCGTTCGACGACGTGGTTGGGCTGTTCAGCAAGTACCTCGCGCCATATGTCTCTACGGTGGCGTGCGGAATTCAGTCGACGCAGTCCTTCGGCCAGGTCAGCAACGGTCTGACGGCCATGGCCAATTTCGCGAAGCCGGCGGCCACGGCGGCCAAGGCGGCCGAAGGCGCGGCCCAGGCGGCCGGGGCTGCCGCGGCCAACGCGGGGGCGAACATCGGGTCGACTGCGGCCGGTGTGGCAGCGGGCCTGGGCAAGGCGGTCCCGATCGGCGGGCTCTCGGCGCCGGCAAGTTGGGTGCCCTGGCAGACCACCACCAATCCGGGAGTCGCCACCGCGATAACGGCGGCCGCCGAAGGCACGAACAGCTTCCCCATGGCCCCGCCGTTCGGGCAGTTCCTCAACGGCGGTTACGGCCGAAATCAGCCGACGTACGGGTTCAAGCCGTCCGTCATGGCGAAGCCGCCGGCCGCCGGTTAATCGGCCGGATCACCGCAGCGGCTGCCGGCTGAGCGGTCTACAGGCATCAGGGGATGACAAGCGATGGTTGACTATGGCGTCTTGCCGCCCGAGATCAACTCTGGGCGCTTATATGCCGGTCCGGGGGCGGGACCGCTGCTCGCAGCCGCATCGGCGTGGGGCGCGTTGGCGGCCGACTTGCAGGCGGTCGCGGCGGGCCACCGTTCGGTGATTACCGGGCTGACGAGCGGTCCGTGGCTGGGAGCAGCATCAGCGCAGCTGCTCGCTGCCGCCACTCCGTTCATTACCTGGCTGGACAGCAGTGCGGAGGAAGCCGAAGAGGCCTCCGCCCAGGCCTACGCCGCGGCGACGGCCTTCGAGGTGGCGTTCGGGGCAACTGTGCCCCCGCCGGTGATCGCGGCCAATCGGGCGTTGTTGGCGGCGCTGGTGGCCACCAACTCCCTCGGGCAGAACACCCCGGCGATCGCCGCCACCGAGGCCGCGTACATGGAGTTCTGGGCTCAGGACGCGGCGGCCATGTACGCCTACGCGGGCAGTTCGGCGGCGGCGACGCAGTTGGGGGAATTGCCGGAGCCGGCCGAGGTGGTGAACCCCGGCGGGTTGCTCGACCAGGCCACATCGGTGCTCAAAGCCCAGACCGAAGCCGCCCAGGACGGGATCTTCCAGGCGACGTCACAACTCCACGCGAGGGTCAGCGACGTCTTGAAGACCCTGTCGGCGCCGATCGACGGCCAAGCGATCGACCAGTGGCTCATCGCCCACACGCCGTTCGACGACCTCTCTGTTTACACGAAATACATCCCGCAATACTTTCCGGTACTGCAAGCGGTGTTTCAGTCGGGACAGGCGCTGGGGCAGGCGAGCAGCGGTTCGATCAATCTGGCCAAGTTCGCCGGTGTGGCTCCGGTGGCCCAAGGCGCCGCTCAGGCCGCCTCGGCGGCCGCCAACGCCGCACCCAAGCTGTCGAGCAGCGTCGGCAGCGTGGCGGCGGGCCTGGGTCGGTCGGTTCCGGTTGGGGGCTTGTCCGTTCCGGCATCCTGGACGGCCAGCGTCACGCCCAACCCGGGGGTCGCAGCCGCCGCGAACGTCTCGGCGATCGAGGCCGCCGTCGAGGGCGCCGTCGCCGACCACGTTCCGGTGGCCCCGCCGTTCGGGCAGTACATCAACGCCGGTAACGGTCGCAAGACCCCGTCGTACGGGTTCAGGTTGACCTTCATGACCAGGCCTCCGGCGGCCGGTTAGTGGCTCCGGACGGCGCCAAGCGGCAGGTCGTCGATTTTCATCGGGTCCGACGCGGCTGCTAGGGTGCCTTGCTAATGCCGGAAATTGATCGTCGCCGTTTGCTATTGATGACGGGCCTGCTGACCGGCGCGGCCGCGCTACCAGCGGCCCCCGTTCACGCTGATCCACTCCCCCGCCCGTTGGACCGGGTCCCACCGCCGGCGGCGCCCAGCGGCACCACGGGGACATACATCTTCCACGACGAGTTCGACGGCCCGGCCGGTTCGGCCCCGGACCCCTCGAAATGGACGGTGTCCAAGGCCCGCGAAACGATGAAGGATCCGACGTACTGGGAAATGCCCGAGCACGTCGGGCAGTACCGCGACGACCGGCGGAACGTCTTCGTCGACGGCAACTCCAACCTGGTCATTCGCGCCTTCAAGGAGGGCGACACCTATTACGGCGGCAAGGTGTTCAGCCCCTGGCAGGGGGGCATCGGCCACACCTGGGAAGCGCGCATCAAGTTTGAGTGCCTGACGGCAGGCGCCTGGCCGGCCTGGTGGTTGTCCAGTGACGCGCAGGGTGAGATCGACATCATCGAGTGGTACGGAAACGGCAAGTGGCCCTCGGCGACCACCGTGCACGCCCGCGCGAACGGCTCCGAATGGAAGACGCACAACATCGGGGTGGACAGCGGGTGGCACACCTGGCGGGTCCAATGGGACGAAGCCGGGATGCGGTTCTGGCTGGACTACAGCGACGGCGCGCAGCCCTACTTCACGGTGCCGGCCAACTCCCTGGCGGACTGGCCCTTCAACAACCCGGGCTACCAGGTGTTCCCGATCCTGAATCTGGCGGTTGCCGGCTCCGGCGGCGGTGACCCGGGCCCCGGAACCTATCCCGCCCAGATGCTGGTGGACTACGTCCGAGTCTGGTGACGCCTACCCGGCCGTGCAAACCGTAGTCAGCACGGAGTCAGATCGCGGGTGGCGGGCCCTTCCAGCACCGTGCCGTCGGGCGCGAATCGCGAGCCGTGCAGCGGGCACTCCCAAGCCTGGTCCGCGTCGTTCCAGTTCACGATGCCGCCAAGATGTGGACATACCGGCGAGACCTGCTTTTCGGTCCCGCTGATTCGGCTTCGGGCTTCCAGGTGCCACGGCGGTCCGCTGACCACGCCGCCCTCGTCCTGTTCGGGACTGCGTCGGGCAGTGCGCGTCGCCGGGGTGATCCATCCCCTCGGCAGATAGAAACCGACCTCGAGGTTGGCTTGCAGGGCAGTCGGCAGGCCGGTGATCTCATGGCGGCTCCAGCTGGCGAACGCGTCGGCCCAGTCCATGCGCCCGCCCAGGATCCGGCTGGACAACGCCAACGCGGCGGCGGGCCCGTTGGTCATCCCCCACTTGTTGAATCCCGTTGCGATGTAAATGCTTTCGCTGTTCGGCAAGATGGGGCCGACGTAGGGCAGGCTGTCGATCGGGGTGTAATCCTGCGCCGACCAGAAATGCGTCTGCTCCGCGCCTGGGTAGTGCTTACGGGTCCAGGAGGTCAGTTCCTCGAGTGCTTGCGACGGGCTTTTCTTCCGCCCGACCGTGTGTCCGGCGCCGCCGACGATCAACAATTCGCCGTCCGGGGTCGGCGCGTAGCGCACCGAACGCGTCGGCGAATCGGTGGAAAGCATCATCGGCCGGGTGATGGAGCCCGGCACTTTGAAGGCCAGGCAGTAGGACCGCGATGGCTTGACCCGGGCGAAGTACCCGCCGCGGTCCAGAATCGGAGTTCCCGTTGCGAGCACGAGCTTGTCGGCTTGAAGTTCGATCTCGCGTTGGGTCGCATCGGTGACGTACACGCGTGGGCCCTTGCCCAGCAGGGACACCCGGCGTACCCGGGTGCGCTCGACCAGGCGTCCGCCCCGCTCGAGTAATTCTGCCGCCAACGAGTCCAGAAACGGCATCGGGTCGAACTGCGCCTGATTGGCCAGCCGCACACCGCCGTGGTACGGGAACGGCACGTCGGCATCGTCGGCCCATTCGACGGGCAGTCCCGCCGCCTCGCAGGCCTTGAGTTCGATGCGTGCCGACGGAACTCCCCGTTGCGATTGGGCGTAGGTGTACGCGTCCTCGCGTTGCACGGGGATCTTGTTCGTCTCGCAGTAGTTGAGCACCCACTCCATGCCCTCGCGATTGCCTTCGACGTAAGCGCGAGCGACCTTCTTGCTGTGCTTGGCCTGGACGCTTGTCAGCTGGGTGCCCTGCAGCAGGCTCAGCTTGGCGGTGGTGTTGCCGGAGGCGCAGGCGCCGACCTTACGCGCTTCCACCACCAACACGTCTTTGCCGGCGCGCGCCAACAAGACGGCGGTCGTCAGTCCGGTGATACCGGCGCCGACGACGATGACGTCGGCCGAATGGCCGTCGTCCAGCGTGCTTGCGGTCCAGGAGGGTTCGGCCCGATTGGCCATCCACAGAGAAGTCACGTGTGGCTTGATACCCGGCACAGGCCAGCTGAAACACCGCACACCTGGTTACAGTGCGGTGCGTGGACGTCGGCGCGCTCGTTGTCAGATATGCCAGGAATTTCCGCCGCCTGCACACCGAAGCGCACTCGGTATCCTCGCCGCTCGGTGCGTGGTTGATACTGGCGCTGACTGCACCAGTAGCGCGCGGGGAGATCCGAGACGAGCTCGAAGAGGCGCTCGGAACCAATGTGAAGCGCGCCCGACGGGCGCTCGATGATCTGCTTGCCGACCCGCCCGAGGCGGTTCGGGTCGCGCTGGCGATGTGGGGCCTGGACGATTGGCCGGAGCAGTTGCCCGCCGCTGTCCAAACGGGCCCCATCCCCACCCAGGCGCAGGCGGATGCGTGGGCCCGCGACCACACCGACGGCCTGATCGATCGCTTCCCGGTCGGGGTGTCGGGCATGGCGGCGGTGTTGGCCAGCGCGTTGGCGACCCGTATCACCTGGCTGCGCCCGTACGACGTTGTCGACGCCGCCGAACTGGGCTCGCCGTGGAGTGCACAGGTTGCCGACGCCTTGACGCTGCGCGACGCCCACGGCTACCTCACCGAAGTCGCGGATCTGGGCCTCGTGGCGGTGCACACCGCCTTCAGCGGCGACTCCCTCCAAGTGACGTCGGTCATCGCGCGCGCGGACGCGCCGTCCGAGGCGGTGCTGGCCGCGGCGCACGACATCGCACGTCGGGAAGCGAACGGAAGCCCCGTACGCCGCCGGGAACTGTCCAAAATGCCTCTGGGACAGGGGGATTTCTGGACGATCACCGAGGAACGCCGGCCTGGTGGTGACCAGGTCCGGGTGGTGTTGCCGGCCTGGACGGCATCATCGGACCATGACCTGAGCGCTGATCCGCGCCTTGGTTTCGGTGCGGCGGCCCGAGCGCTCGGCGCGGCCGTGTCGCTGCCGCCCAACGTGGATGCGCGGCAATCCGCGGTGGCCCGTTACGGCCGGTTTGGCTTCGAGGCGGCGGCCGTGACCGCGGTCGCGCTGCGCGGTGCGATGCTGCCGTCGGGGCTATCGCGAACGGCCACACTGCGTTTCGGTCATCCCTACGCGGTGGTCGCCGTGGCCGGTGGGCGTCGCAGGCGCGACCCGTGGGCCGGTGTCCCCGTCTTTGCCGCGTGGGTTGGTGAGCCGGCCGAAGTGAGCGCCGTTGCGACGGGTTAGCCGTTGCGGGGCTGGCGCCATTCGTTGATCTTGCGGCCCAACGTATCTGCGGCGGTGGTGGCGGCGCGCCCCACGCCGTCGACGACGCCGCCGAGGCCGTCCCGGATGCCCCTGATCAACGGGTCGTCCGATTGGTCGAAGCCGTCCTTGTAATGGCGGGCTGCTTCGCCGAAATCATCTGTGACAGAGAACTTTCCGTCGTCCTCGCGGCGCGGGTAATCCCCCGACATGATGCGGCCGTAACCTCCGGTGTCCACCCAGCGGGTCAGCGCGGCGGCGCGCAGCACCGAGAACGGATGCGTCTGCAGCTCCAGATTGAGCAGTTTCAGCACCCCATCGACCATGTCACCGGATTTTTCGTACTCCCGCGCCTGGGCCAAGAAAGCCTCGGAGTCCAGCTTGTCGAGCCGGTTGCCGCCGGCCAGCTTCATCTCAACGCGGATCGCGGTGTCCAAGTCCTGGCTGCACAGCAGCCCGGCGCGGTCGCCGGAAAGTTCCGATTTGCGTTGCCATTCGAGTAGCGCGGCCACAATCGCGCGCAGCGCCCAACCGCCGACGGGCATGAAGCCGAATGAGCGCGCCAACCGCATCAGATGCATCATCATCGTGCGGTACACGGCGTGACCGGATAGGGCGTGACCGAGTTCGTGACCGACGACGAACCGCAGCTCGTCGTGGGTCATCAGGTCGTACAACCCGGAGGTCAGCACGATGAACGGCTGATCCATCCCGATCGTGTATGCGTTGGCGACGGGCGACTGGCTGATGAAGATCTCGGGCTTCTCCGGGGCATCCAGAACGTCAGCGCATTCGTCGAGCAGCGCGTTGATGTCGGCGAACTGCCGCGGCCCCACGCGGGCCGCGCTGGCCAGGTAAAGCAACCGATGCTGCCGTTCCTGCAACATGCCCGACAACAACTTGAGGATCTGGTCGAATCCCTTGAGTCGGCGTAGCGCCGACAACGCGGTGCGATCCGCGGGATGCTCCCAAGCACGCGAACTTATGCCGGGAAATGTGGTCCGGGTGGTGGCGGGCGGCTGAGACATGTAAACGAGTCCCCTCGATGGTCCGGTTTTCAGGATATCGGGGGATAGCCGGGCGGCCCGGCCGGTGCTCAGGCGGGGGTGTCCGCGCTCGGGCGACGCCCGCCGATGCGTGCGGCGGCACGTTGCCGACCGAGGTAGGAGGGGTGGCGCCGCATGGCCTCAAGGCGCTGCCAATCGTGTCGATGTGCCGCGATCCACTTCGGGTGTGATTGCAGATCGATCACCGTAGAGTTCGATGACTTTGCCACGATTTCAGCTCCTTCCCCCTGTGCAACGTCCGCGGACGAAACTTGACTGTCTTGACGCGTCTTCACGCTTGTCACAAAGGATGCCCAGCAAACCTGTGACCAAACCGTGTCCGAAGTTGAGAATTTGCCGTGAATTTCTCAGGGTAGGGGCGGCCAGGTTGTCGGTCATGAGGTCACAACTACGTCGCGCTCCGCCAGGTACATCAACAGGCCCTCGGTCAGCACAAGCGCCTTGTTGGCCCCGTCCAGCGCCTCGTCGAAGAAGGCGCTGCGGGCCTGCGGGTCGGCCAGGTCGACGGCGCTGCGGATCAGCTTGCAGCGCGGCGTGGCGTCGGCGAGCAGCTGCGTCTTATCCGCGAGCAACGGTGGCAGGTCCGCCTCCACCCAGGTGAAATCGGCCGGCAGATCCAGCCGGTAAGGGCGGGTGTCGAGGCCGGCCGCGAGGTTCAGCACCCGGTCGCAGCCCTGGGCGATCGCCTCGAGGATGGCGTCGTCAATAAGTTTGGTACGCGCGATCAGCCACCAGCCGTTACGAGTGGATCGCGGAACCCGGGCGACGATGGCGTGGCCCTGTTGACCCGCGAGACGTTCGGCGAACGGGTCGTTGAACAACGCGTCGGGACGTGCAGATTCGGTGGCTCGGTGCAATGCCGTCCACCGGGCCGTATCGGAAACATGCGTAATGACGTGCGCCGAATCGGACATAGCTGCGTTATAGCACCCACCTCCGACAGCGCCAGCGGTCTTCTTACGCCTGCTCGGCGTGTGTACGGTGCGGTTATGCCTGATCGAAACCGCCAGTTCCTGCTCCGTGAGCGCCCCAAGGGACGCATCGGCCCCAACACTTTCGAGCTGCACGAGGAACCGATTCCCGAGATCGGCGAGGGCGAGGCCCTGGTCCGTATCGACTGGATCTCGCTCGACCCGACCAACCGCATGTGGATCAATGACACCCCGACGTACTTACCTCCGGTGGGCATCGGCGAAGTGATGCGCGCCGGCGGAATCGGTGAGGTGATCGCTTCGAAGAACCCGCACTATTCGGTCGGCCAGATCGTGCAGGGACTGGTCGGCTGGCAGGAGTACGTGGTCGCCTCGGCCACGAACCCACTGCTGCCGGTCGAAGTCGCCGAGGGCGTCTCACCGAGTGCCTACATGGGAGCGCTCGGCATGACCGGGCTCACCGCGTGGATCGGGATGCGGGACATTGCCACGCCCAAGCCGGGCGAGACCGTGGTGGTCTCGGCGGCGGCCGGCGCGGTCGGCTCGGTCGCCGGGCAGTTGGCCAAGGCCGATGGCGCGCGCGTGGTCGGGATCGCCGGTGGCCCCGACAAGTGCGCGTTGCTCACCGAACAACTCGGCTTCGACGCCGCCGTCGACTACAAGGCCGACGACTGGCGGGCTCAACTGGCCAAGGCCACGCCCGACGGCATTGACGTCGACTTCGAGAACGTCGGCGGCGACATCATGGACGCCGTCTTCGCGCGCATCAACATCGGCGCGCGCATCGCCCTCTGCGGCCTGATCTCGGGCTACAACGCCGCCGATCCCCCGCCCGGGCCGCGTGCGTTCGGCAACCTGCTCATTCAGCGGGCTGAGCTGAAAGGCTTCATCGTGCTCGACCACTTCGGCAGGGCGCCGGAGGCGATCAGCGAGATCGCCGGCTTGATCACCGCAGGAAAGCTGACGCCGCTCGAGACGGTTGTCGAGGGCTTCGAGCAGCTGCCGACGGCGATCAACATGCTCTTCGACGGCAAGAACGTCGGCAAGCTCATGGTGAAGGTGACCTAGCCGGCGGGCGCGACGACGAGGACCACGGACCAATCCCGGGGGTCGACGCGCACCGGCACCTGAGCACCCACGGTGATCTGCGGAGCGGTCGCCAGCTCGAGCGCGACGCGCCGCGTCGCCCGATACGGGTCCTGGTCTGGCAGCTGCACATCCAGGTGTAGTTCATGCCACGGGCCCAGCGTGGTGGTTGCGACATCCTCGCGGATGCCGATAATCGTTGCGACACCCGGCAGGCCTTCGCGGGTCAGCCGCTCCCGCTCGGCGTTGAGGGCGCTGAGCTCGGCGAGGCCGTCCTTCGCCTGCCGCTTATCGGCTCGGGTAACACGTTGTCCCGCACTGGCATTACGTGCCCGCTTGAACCAACCCACGTCGACTCCTGTGCCTAGGCCGTTCACAGATCGTGAACAGTGTGGCATCTCGCGGGACAGCGGGACGGCTAGTACCGTTTCCCAGCATGTTTCGCATGACGGTGCAAGACGTGTTTGTCATTCGTGGGCGCGGGGCGGTGGCAACCGGCCAGGTCGAATACGGGGAACTCCGCGTCGGTGAAGAGGTGACGATCAACGATGGCCGCCGGGTGAAAGTCGATGCCATCGAGGCATTTCGCAAGAAGTTGGACAAGGCGGTCCCCGGCGAAACCGTCGGCCTGCTGTTCAAGAAGCTGTCGAAGGACGACATTGCGGCCGGCGATGTGCTCACCACCTCCGGCTATTTCCTGGCCTGAGGGATCAAAAGTCATGGCGAGTGATCTTGTCGGCGACGTGCCCGAAGCCACGGAACCCACCCAAGCCACCCAAGCCTCGCCGCATCTGCATCGCGCCCTCTCCAATCGCCAGATACAGCTGATAGCCATCGGCGGTGCGATCGGCACCGGTCTGTTCATGGGGTCTGGGCGCACGATCTCGCTGGCTGGCCCGGCGGTGTTGATGGTTTACGGGATCATCGGCATCTTCGTTTTCTTCGTGCTGCGCGCCATGGGCGAGCTGCTGCTGTCGAACCTGAACTACAAGTCCTTCGTCGACTGCGCCGCCGACCTGCTGGGACCCGCCGCGGGCTTCTTCGTGGGGTGGTCGTACTGGTTCGCCTGGGTCGTCACCGGCATCGCGGAAGTCGTTGCGATCACTGGGTATTCGAAATTCTGGTGGCCCGGCCTGCCGCCCTGGGTGCCAGTGGTGGTGACGGTCGCCCTAGTGCTCGCCTTCAACTTGTTCAGCGTCCGCAACTTCGGCGAGATCGAGTTCTGGTTCGCCTTGATCAAGATCGTGGCAATCCTGGGGCTGATCGTCGTGGGTGGATTCCTGGTGGCGACCAGCTTCGTTTCTCCGGATGGTGACCGCGCGACGGTCGCCAACCTCTGGAATGACAACGGTTTCTTTCCAACGGGATTCATGGGCGTGGTCAGTGGGTTTCAGATCGCGTTCTTCGCGTTCGTCGGTGTGGAGCTCGTGGGCACCGCGGCAGCCGAAACCGCCAATCCGCGCCGCACCCTCCCCCGCGCGATCAACGCGGTCCCGGTGCGGGTGGCGATCTTCTACATCGGAGCGCTGCTGGCAATCCTTGCCGTGGTGCCGTGGCGGCGGTTCACCAGCGGGCACTCTCCCTTCGTCACCATGTTCTCCCTCGTCGGGTTCGCAGCGGCGGCGTCGATCGTGAACTTCGTGGTGATCACCTCTGCCGCATCGTCGGCGAACTCGGGCGTATTCTCTACCGGCCGAATGCTTTTCGGCTTGGCCGACGAAGGTAGCGCACCGTCGATCTTCCGCAGGCTCAACCGCGGCGGCGTGCCGGCCCCGGCCCTGTTGGTGACGGCTCCCCTGTTGCTCATCGCGATACCGCTACTTTATGCGGGTGGTTCGGTGATCGGCGCCTTCACCATCATCACGACCGTCTCGTCGCTGCTGTTCATGTTCGTGTGGACGATGATCGTGGTCAGCTACTTCGCTTACCGCCGTCGCCACCCACAGCGTCATGCCGAGTCGGCGTACAAGATGCCCGGCGGCGTGGCGACGTGCTGGGCGGTGCTGGTCTTCTTCGTCTTTGTGCTCTGGACCCTGTTGACCGAACCGGAAACCGCGGTTGCGCTGGCGTGGTTTCCGCTGTGGTTCGCAGCCTTGGGCATCGGGTGGCTGATCGTCCGCCGCCGTCCCGGCCGTGCGGAACGGTACCGCCAATTCCAGGCGGAGATGAACCAGAGTTGGGATCGGTAGCCGCCCGCCCCGGCTGTACTTCTCGCAACGACGTCGCCAACGAGGCGGCGTCACACGCGAAAGGAAGACAATGAACATCGTCCCAGCCGCTGTCGAGCAGCAGATCAACCGCGTCGACCGCCAGTACAGCCTGTGGATCGGGATCAGCCTCGCCGCGACTGCGGCCTGGTCGTTTTTCCGCATCATCTGGACGCTCATCTGGTCTATGAGCTACGGCTGGTTCGTGGGTTCGCTGGCCATCAGCTTCGTGGTGTGGGGTGTGATCGGGACCGTCGCGGCGATCGGGGCCGTCGGCTTCCTCAACCGCTACTTCAAGGGGCCTGGCTCCGAGCGCGTTTGACACCTTGCAAAGCGGGAATCGGTCCGGACCTCAGTGGTCCGGACCGATTCCTTTTGCGGTTCCGCGACAAGAGACAATCGGGTGTTCTCGACGCTCACAAGGAGGTGAGTCCGCGATGCCGATGATCGATGTCACGTACGTGCGTGGTTCATTGGATGACCAGGCGATCGGCACATTGGCCGACGAGTTGGTGACGGCATTGCTGCGGGCCGAACGGGCCCCGGACACCCCCTTCATGCGGGACAACACGCTGGTCAATCTGCATGCCCTGGAGCCCGGCGCGCAGCTGGTCGGCGGCCGCGAAGCCGGACAACCGCGGTTTCGGGTCGACCTGACGGTATTCGCGGGCGCCCTGTCCAAAGAGCGCAAGGAGCAGTTGGCCGACGAGGTGCATGCCGCGGTATGCGCGGCGGCGAACATCGACCCTGTCGGTCCGCGCGCCTATCACGTGTGGACGTTGATTCACGAGGTGCCCGAGGGCAATTGGGCGGGGGCGGGCAAAGTCATCTACTACCAGCAGGTGCAAGGTTTGGTTTCCGACGATTCACCAATGAAGGGAGCAACAGATTGACCGGGGCGCAGAACCGCGTAGCGGTGGTGACGGGTGGGGCGTCGGGCATCGGTGCAGCCACCTGCCGCGAACTTGCCGAGCGCGGCCACAAAGTGGGAGTCCTGGATATCGATGGCGAGGCCGCGCGGCGGGTCACCGCAGAGTTGGAGTCGGGCGGCGCCGCCGCGCTGGGCGTCGAAGTCGACGTCACCGACCGGGCGGCCGTGGAAGCCGCGTTCGCGGAGGTGCGAATGGTGTTGGGGCCGATCGCGGTGTTGGTGACCAGCGCCGGCAAGGCGAGCTTTTGTCGGTTCACCGAGATCACCGTCGAGTCCTGGCTGAGAATCGTCGACATCAATCTGCACGGCACCTTTCACTGCTGCCAGGTGGCGCTGCCGGACATGATCGAGGCGGGCTGGGGACGCATTGTGACCATCTCGTCCTCCAGCGCGCAACGCGGATCGCCGCGGATGGCGCACTACGCGGCCTCGAAGGGGGCGGTCATCACGTTGACGAAATCGCTAGCCAGCGAGTACGCGTCGCACGGAATCACGGTCAACAGCGTGCCACCCTCCAGCATCGACACACCCATGTCGCGCCAGTCGCAGGCGGAGGGCAAGTTGGGTTCGCCCGAGCAGTTGGCCAAGCTAATCCCGATGGGCCACATGGGTTCTCCCGAAGACATCGCCGCGGCGGTCGGTTTCCTGTGTTCGGAGGAGGCCGGCTTCATCACTGGACAGGTGCTCGGGGTCAACGGTGGAGCGGTGATGTGACCAGCCGGCATCTGGCGTAATGTCACGAAGCCATGGCCGATGAGATCAAATTCGTCGACGCAAACGGGTTGAGGTTCGCCTACCTCGAAGAAGGCTCCGGGCCACTCGTGCTACTGCTGCACGGCTTTCCGGACACCGCCCACTCCTGGGACGACCTCCGGCCGCGGATCGCCGCCAAGGGATACCGGGCGGTGAGCCCGTTCATGCGGGGATACCACCCGAGCGAGGTGCCCGACCGGGATCCCGACCAGGAGACCCTAACCCGCGACCCCCTTGCGCTCATCGAAGCGCTCGGCGCCCAGGACGCCGTCGTTGTCGGGCACGACTGGGGAGCGTCCGCCGCATACGGCGCGGCCGCGCTGGAGCCGCGGCGGGTGACGAAGCTCTTCGTCATCGGCATCCCGCACCCGGCGGCGCTCAAACCGTCGCCGAAGAAGCTGTGGGGCGTGCGGCATTTCGCGGCCTATAAGCTGCCTGGTGCGCCGCAACGGTTCGCGCGCAACGACTTTGCGGCGCTTCCGGCGATCTACCAGCGATGGTCGCCGACGTGGCACCCGGACCCGAGCGAGTTCGATGCCGTTCGACAGAGTTTCGCCAATCCGGCGAGCTTGAATGCCGCGTTTGGCTACTACCGCAAGCTCTCCCCCAATCCTTCGCCGTCACTGAAGGCGCGAATCACCGTGCCGACGGTCGTCTTCGCAGGCCTCGACGACCCGATCGTCACACCCGACGATTACCGCGGCGCCGCCCGCATGTTCGAGAACGAATACACCGTCGAAGAGGTCCCGGGCGGTCACTTCATGCACCGGGAACACCCGGAGGTCTTCGCCAAACGCCTGTTGCCCTATCTCTGACGCACCAACTCGGGATGGAACTTGGCCACCATCCGCCGGATCCCGTCCCGCCAGTCGACAGTACTTGTGGGACCGACGATCTCGTGTAGCCGCGTCACATCGACCGGATTCCCGCGCAGCGCCTGCTCGCTTTCGTCGAATGTCGGCACGTGCCCGATCAGCGTGCCGATATAGGCGCACCATTCCTGGATGCTGACAATCTGGTCCCCCGCCCAGTTGACGGTAATCGCCGGAACCGACGCCGCCTCCAGCAGCTTCGGGAGGGAGGCGATGATGTCGTCCTCGTGGATCGGGTTGTAGCGGGCAGGTCCGCCGGGCGGGACGGGGATCGGGATGCCGCCCAGCATCATCTCCATGTGAAAAAACGGCCAGCCGCCGTTGTCGCCGTAGGGAACGTTGAGGCGCGCGATGGTGGTCGGCACTCCGAGGACCCGGGCCATCGTTCGGGCAACGGTCTCCCCCGCAATCTTGGAAATGGAATAGGTGGGGAACAGAAACTTGTGGTTGTCGCCCAACGCGGCGCGCTCGGTGCGCAGCTCGTCGTCCGGCGGATCGTAGACCGCCGCAGATGAGCAGTGCAGGAACGCTTTTACGCCACGGCAGTGCGCCATGAGTAGGCCAACCGACTCCGCGTTCGCACCGAGGTCCTTGTCCCACCTGCCGCTCTTGGCCACCGCGAGATTGAGCACGTAGTCGAAGTCGGACGGCAGCGCGGTGAAATCACCGGCGGCCAAGTTGACCACTTCGCACCGCACGCCGGCGCTCTCGAGATCCGCCCGGGCTTCGGGGTTGGTGAAGCGGGCGATGCCCCAAACCTCGTTGTCGGCCGCTAACGCTTTGGCGATGGGAGCGGCGACCTGTCCGGTCGCACCGGTGATCAGGATCCTCGACTCACGCATCGGCCGATGGTATGCCGCGGACTTCTGCTCATTTTGCCTACCCGCGTGATATGACCTTCGCATGGCCTCAAGCCCCGCCTTCTGGGTTTGCTGTACGGCACCACAGGAAGGCCCGCGCAGGAGGGTGATTGCCAACGTCGGCAACAACATCTCGGGCCTGTTCTTCCAGGGCACAACCTGACCCTGCCCGGCCGCCCGCCGCTCGGGGCGTCTCCTACGCTTGCGCTGGAGCCCCGTGAAGGAGGGATGTGTGCGGTGGATTGTTGACGCCATGAACGTCATCGGGAGCCGTCCGGACGGATGGTGGAAGGACCGCCACGGCGCGATGGTCGATCTGGTGGATCGGCTCGAGCGTTGGGCATCGGCTGAAGGCGACCCGAAGCACGTCACCGTCGTGCTCGAGCGGCCACCGTCCAAGGCAATCCGCTCGTCTGTGATCGAGATCGCCCATGCCCCTAAAGCCGCCGCCAACTCGGCCGACGATGAGATCGTCCGGTTGGTGCGGCAACTGGTAGAGAACGAAGCGCAACCCGACATTCGCGTCGTGACGTCGGACAAGACGTTGGCCGATCGAGTGCACGCCATGGGTGCATCCGTCTACCGCGCGGAACGCTTCCGCAACCTCATCGATCCGCCCGACACCACCGCGGGAGCGATTGATGGCGATTGACCAGACCGCCCAGACGGCGCCCAACCGGGTCTGCCAACTCGCGGGGATAGGCATCCCCATCATCCAGGCGCCGATGACCTACATCGCCGGAGCGCAACTGGCCGCGGCCGTATCCAACTCCGGCGCACTGGGCATCATCGAGACCACCTCCCAGCAAGGTCGGGCCGACCTGCAACGAGTGCGTGATCTCACCGACCGCCCCGTCGGCGCCAATATCGCGCTACTGTTCAACCGCGACCCAGGCGTCATAGACCTGTTGGTGGCCAACGGCATTCGCTTCGTCACCACTTCGGCCGGCGATCCCAGGCTGTTCACCGCGCGGCTGCACGACGCGGGCATCACCGTTTTTCATGTCGTGGGAACCCTGGCCGCAGCCAAGAAGGCCGTCGATGCCGGGGTGGATGGCCTGGTGGTCGAGGGCGTCGAAGGGGGCGGCTTCAAGAATCGGTTCGGCGCTTCAACCATGGTGCTGCTGCCGTTGGTGGCGGCCCACGTCGACGTTCCGATCGTGTCCGCCGGAGGGATCTGTGATGCCCGGTCCATGGCGGCCGCGTTGGTGCTCGGCGCGGAAGGTGTCCAGATGGGCACCCGACTGCTCGCCTCGGCGGACTCGCCGGTACACGGGAACCTGAAGCAAGCGGTAGTGCGCGCCGACGAGACCTCCACCGTCATGCTTCCGCTCGACGGCAAGCGAATGATGCGGGTGATCCGGACGCCCGCCGCCGACAAGCTCGATGAGTCAGCGTCTTTCGAGGAAGGCGGCGCGGCGTTGCAGCGTGTGCAGCGGCTCTATTTCGACGGCGACATGGACGCCAGCGTCGCGAACACCGGCCAGGTGGCCGGCCGCATCGAAGACCTGCCGCCGGCCGCCGACATCATCCAGCAGATGTGGGCCGGGTGCCGCGAAGTGCTCGGTGACACACTGGCCCGCTTCGAAGGGACACACCCTCCGGCTTAGTGGCTCGGCTCGGTCCTGATGTCGTACTCGATCGATGTGCCCGCCACCTTGGTGATGCGCCGTGTTCACTGGGGCGGGATGCCCGGGGGTGGATACACGCCGCGCAGGATCCACGGGAACCAGTCCACCGCATATTCGACCTCGTCAGTGGCGTCGTAGTGGGGGCTGGGATCGATCGGCACGTTGTCTTGCAGGGCCACCACGGGTGGTGGCCCGGACGTCCCCGGGCGTGGCTCAGGGGGCCGGTCGGATTGACCGTAAACGGCCACCACGACGGTGCGGTCCACGCTGTTTTCCGACCACACCCCGATTTGGTTGTTGGCGCAGTTGGACATGATCGCCATGTACGCGGGGTTGTAATACCACTGGTTGAGGACCTCGATCCCGCTGATCGCCACCGCTGGATTGATCGCCACGGTTTCGGCGACGTTCCCGCGGAAGCCGGCGGCATTGGCGCGGGCTTGCGGCGTGGAGCCGTCAGAACCGACGTCCCCGTCCAGGTTTCGGTTGTTCAGCACGTCCACGGCATGCCATTGCGCGGCCAGTTGCAGCTGCGGGTTGATCTTGATGTCGTTGGTGCAGCCGGCTTGATGCTGAATGGTGAAGACGTTGGCGACGACGCCGTCGTTGAGTCGCTTGTTGTCTGCCTGCGCCGTGGGCGCGGCGAGCGTCACTGTGGCCCCCGTGGCACCCGCGGCGAGGAACGCAGTCAGGGCCAGCGGTCGAGGATGCATGGCGGTCTCCCTTCTATCGACGTGCGGCAGAGTTACGCAATTGCCAGATCAGCGCCGGGCATAGTTCGTTGACGGCTTGGCTGAGCAGATAGGAGGCCTGATATTCGTCGCCGGTATTGAAGTCGGCCTTGATTTCGTCGATCAGCTGGGCATACGTGCGGCCCCGAGACAGGCTGTCGCAGAGGCTATGTCCGTAATCCAGGGCTGCATCGGCATTGGCAAAGTTGTAGCCGGGACGCATGGTGACATTGACCAGGTAGGCCACCACGTCGGCATCCGCACGTGGCATCGCCGTCATCGGCACCACACCGACCAACAGCGCAGCCGCCGCAATGGCCCCGTGAATCATTCTGCACCGCAGCGTCATTGGATCACACCGGGTCGAAATGCGATATCAGCCAACGCCCATCGACCTTGTCGAGGGTGACCCGGACGCTGGAGGCGGTGTTGGTCGGCGGGTCCTGGCCAACGGTGATCGTCTGGTTGACGAAGAGCAGCACAACCGCGTGGCTAGGCGTGGCCGATACCGGCGCGGCGCCCGGCACGGTCGCCACCGCGGAGATCTGCTTCTGTTGCGCGCCGGGTATGACCACGTCGTGTGTCAGTTGCATGTAGGCATTCAGGAAGGTGCCGGTGAGCCTGCCGCGCGCGGACTCGAGGTCCTTCACCACGGTCTCGGGGCGGTAGGACAGCAGGGCGATGGTGCCTTCGGTGGCCGCCCGCATGGCTTCGGTCCCTACGACTTCGGTTTCGCGGACGGAGGTGTCCTGCCATTTCAAGACTCCGGCAGCAGCGGCCGCGAACAGGGCCAGCGCCGGCAGCAGCCCATAGACAATCACCCTCTTCATTGCACGAACCCCACGTGGGACATCTTGACCTGGTCGCCGACCCTCTCGACGGTGATCCGCATGCGCCAGACCCGCGGAATCGGGTCGTCTTCACCGTCATTCGACGTCCGCACGGATACGGCCACCAGGGCTTGGGCTGTGTCACCGGTCTGCGACTCGAGTCCGGATTCGGAGATCGCGCCGACAGTCGTGGCCTTGGCCTGCTGCAGCACTTCGATGAATGGCGTTGACCGAGCAGCGAATTCGTTGTAGAAGTCGCCCGTCGCGCCGTCCAGAACGCGGCGGACGTCGGCGTCGGCATGTCGCCAGTCGATGGTGGTCAGGTTGAGCGCGCCCTGCCGGGCGGCCTGCAGAAACTCACTGCGCTGGGCCTGCGCCTGGTGGGCCTGCTCAACCCGAAAGCCCAGCCAACCCAACAACATCGCCATCACGATCACGACGGCGAGACCGAATGGAAGCGCCCGCCGCGGCGGCGCGGTGGTCAGCTGCCCGGGGGCAGCAGCATCGTTTGCCATGTCTTGTCCTTCGGGGCGGGTTGGGCCAGGTCGGCCTGGGTATACCGGTGGCCGTCGGGCCCGACGTAGGTGCCGGTGGCGGGGTCGTACGGGGTGACGGCGATGGGCGGCGGTGATCCGGGCGGCAAATGCGGGACATCCTGACCGGTCAGGGTGGCGTTGGGATCGCCCTTCCAATTGAAGCCGTCGTTGAGCGGCACAAAATTTTCATCGCTCTCGCACAACTTGACCGTGGGTGCCCGCTTGCCCGGTACCGTTTCGCACGGAATATTGCGTGCACCACGGACATTCAGCATCGAGTCCTGCGGCACCCGACAATACAGATCGCCGGGCGGGCGGGCCGGCGCGTCCTCGAACGTGGCCGTGCGCTGCTGCTGTGCCGGCAGGAATCCGGTGGAGCAGGGTGGCGGCAAGTTGAGATTCAGGTTGAAGCTCAGGTACTGACCCCGATACGGCTGCTTGGTGTTCAGGTTGGCCACGATGCCGGCTTGGTCGGCCGCGACGGCCATCGGAAACACCACGAGTATCTGCTCGATGTCGTTCTGATAGGTGAGGGCGACCTGTCCGACGCTGACAAGGTTGGCCAGCAGGATCGGCAAGGTGGGTTGCAGTCGTTCGATCAGTTGGGTCGTCTCACCTAACGCCGGCGGGCCATTGACGATGACGCCGGCGAGGGCATCGTCGTGGGTTTGCAACTCCCGGGTCACCGTGGCCAATTGCGCCGCCCACGCCCTGATCGCATCCGAGGTGTGATTCTGCGTATCGAGTACCGCCGGTGTGCGGTCGATCAGTGCCAGCAGTGGGTCGAGGTTCGTCCGCGCGTCGATCGCCAGGGTCGAGGTACCCGTGACCAGTCGCGACAGCTCCGGGCCGAGTCCGCCTACCGCGGTGTAGGCCTCGTCGACCACGGTCTGCAGGTTGTCGTGCGGAATCGCTTCTAGCGCCGTGTTCGTCGCGCTGAGCAACTCGTTGATGTCCGGCGGAACGGATGTGTCGGCCACCCTGATCGTGTCGCCGTCCTTCAGGGGTGGCGATGTGGCGTTGCGGGGCAACAACTCTATGTAGGTTTCCCCGATCGCGGTCTGACTGTGCACCTCTGCCTTGAGGTCCGAGGGGATGTCGATACCCGACTTGAGCGAAAGGACCGCCTCGACGCCGGTTCGGGTGAGCCGCACCGAATCCACCCGACCCACTTCGAAGCCGCGGTAGGTGACGTTGCTGGTGTCATAGAGCCCACCGCTTTCCGGCAACTCCACCGTCACCGTGTATCGGCCGACGCCGAACAGCATGGCCGGCAGCTTGACGAAGTGCAGGAAGGTGACGGCCAGCACGCCCACGGCGATGACGGTAAAGACGGTCAGCTGCAGCATGACTCGACGGGGTAGGTGCAGCATCAGGGTCCCTGGTCGAAGTGGTAGACGGAGGTCAACGGGTTGCCGGGTGTGCCTCGATAGCCTGCGGTGCAAGGGCTGGGGAACTGGCCGATGGTGCGACCCCACTGCAGCTCGAGCTGGGTCAGATGACATTCCCACCGAGTCCCGGTGAACAGGCCCTGGTCGATGCGGCTGAGTGTGAGATCGACGATCGCGGTCAGGTTGGCGTAGTCGCCGCGCTGGAAGTTCTGGAACGTCTCGTTCGGGAAGGGGAACGTGAGCAGGAGCGACAACGCTCGGGTCATGGCGGGCCCGGCATTGGCCAGTGACTCCAGCACCGGCCCGAGTTGGGTCAACTCCTGGACCAGGTTCGTCTTGCTCTTGTTGACCGAATCCACCGTCAGCGCAGTGAATTTGCTCAGCTGATCCGCCGCTTCGACCAGCTTGTCCCGCTCGTCGTTAAGCACCCCGAGTGCATCCGGGATGGTCGCGAGGGCCTGATCCAGGACCGGCTGTTGCGCGGCGAACTTGCCGACCAGACGGTTCAGGCTGTCCGCGGCGGCGATGATGTCTTCGGACTGGTCGTTGAGGTATGCGGTGAAGGTGTCCAATTGCCCGATCAGGCCGCGCAGGTCCTGCTCCCGACCACGAAACGCGGTGCTCAACGCTTCGGTGATGTCCTGCATCTGGCCCAGTCCCCCGCCATTGAGCACCAACGACAGCGCCGCCAGGGTCTGCTCGGTACTCGGGTAGGCGCTCCCGCGGGACAGCGGAATCACCGAGCCGTCACGCAACTTCCCCTGCGGCTCTTCGCCTTTAGGAGGCAAACCCAGTTCGATGTGGTAAGAGCCGAGCAGACTCGTCGTGCCGATCTTGGCGGTCGCGTTCGCGGGCAGGTCGACCTCACCGTTGAGTCGCATGCTCACCAGCGCGTGCCAACCCTGACGTTCGATCTTCGTCACATGGCCCACCGTCACGTCGGCGTATCGGACTCGCGAATTCTGTTGAATGTTGTTGACATCGGGCATCTGCGCCTGGATCACGTAGGACCCCGGACCGTTACCCTCCGTGCCCGGCAGTGGTAGTGAATTCAGGCCGCGCCAGCCACAACTGGACGTTGCGGATACCACCACGACGAGCATGAGGCCCGCCGCCGCGCGGCGCCACGGGATGCGCATCAGCCACCTCCCGGCGGAAGCATCAGGCCCTCTAGTCCGGCTGCGGGGTCGGTTTGGACGGGTGGTACGAAATCGGGCCGCATCCACTCTTCGCTGTAGGTGATCTCGTTGGGCCGGGCCTGCGCCCCGACGAAGAGGTTCTCCCCCAGCGGCGGGAAGTTGTACTGGCGGTTCTTCACGATCGGCGCCATGTACTGCACGCATAGTTTCGCGGCTTCCTCGCCGCCCAACCGGGAGGCGGCCTGAATCGCGCCGCACAGGAAAGCCAGCGGGTTGGCCATGTTGTTGCCCGCCAGCGCACCGGTAAGCGAACCGTTGGCAGGCTCGTAGATGTTGTTGAAGTTCTGCAAGACCGTCGGGCTGATGTGCAGCGTCTGTTTGATGTCGTCCAGGCTTCCGACCAGTGTGTTGGTGATCGAGGTGAGCTTGTCCGTTGCGGTGCCGATCGTTTCGCGGTTGTCGGCGACGAAGCTCTGCACATCGGCCACCACCGCGTTGAGGTCCTCGGCCGCGCGAGCGACCTTGTCCGGATCGTCGGCCAGTAACGATGACACCGAGGCCAGGTTGTGGTTCAGCTGCTCGAGCAGGTCGGCGCTGTCGTGCAGCGCTGTGACCAACGTAGACAGATTTTTCACGGTGGCGAAAATGTCGTCGCTGTGGTCACCAAGCGCCGAAACCGCCTGCGACAGTTTGATGATGGTGTCACGGATGGTGGCACCCTGCCCGCGCAAGTTGGCCGCGGCGGTGTTGACCAGTGCGCCCAGCGTGCTGACGCCACCAGGCTGGGTGGGCTTGAGTAATTCGGTCAGGCGCTGCAATTGAGTCCGCAAATCGTCCCACTCGACCGGAACCGCGGTGCGCTCCAGCGGGATGACCGCGCCGTCGGCCATGGTGGGCCCGCCGCTGTACGGCGGCGTCAGCTGGATTGCCCGGCCCGTCACCAGTTGCGGGGACAGGATCGCGGCCTTGACGTCGGCGGGCACCTTGTATCGGTGATCGACCGAGAAGGAAATCTTGGAACGCAGCGGTTCCGGTTCGATCTTGAGGATCTTGCCCACCGGCACACCGCGGATGCGAACGTCATCTCCGGCGAAAACCCCGGTGCTCCTTTCGAAGTAGGCGACCACGACAATGCGGTCCGATTCCCCCGCTGTCCGCATGGCGACAATCACCCCCGCAACGAACACCAGGGCGAGCGTTGTCGCCAGTACCGAGCGGAGACGCCGCAACTTCTGAGACATCCGGGTCACGACGGACCTCCGGGCAGCTGCGCGGGCTGTTGCGCGGGCGGCCCGGGCGGGGGGCCACCCGGCGGTGGGGCCGGCGGCTCTTGCCGATACGGATAACGCGGATCGTCCGGATTGCCGGTAATGGCATCCGGCAGGTTCAATCGCGGCTGACCGCCCTGCCCGGTCCGGGGGTAGGGAATCGGAAGCGGCGGGGTACCGGGTTGGCCGGTCGGCGGGTCCGACAGCTGCGACGGTAGCAAAGTGGCCGGATCCAAGCCGAGGTCGGAGAAGGCGGCGCTGATGAACGGCTGCACGAACTGACCCGGCAACAGGTTCACCACGTATGCCTTGAAGAAGGGACCGGAGGACAGCGATTCGCCCAGCGACATGACGTACCCGTTGAGCAGCGGGATGGCCTGCTGGATACGGTCTTTGCGGCTTTCGACGATGGCCAGCACACTGTTGAGCTTGTCCAGCGTGGGCCGCAGCTGCTCTCGGTTCTCGGCGACGAAGCCCTGTAACTGGCGGGACGCCGCCGAGATGTTGTGCCAGATCTGGTCCAGTGCGGCGCTCTGCGTTCGCAATTGCGCCAGCAGCGCGTTGGTGTCGCGCACCAGGCTGATGATCTCGTCGGTGCGCTTGGACAACACCCCGGTCGCTTTGGCCGCGTTGTCGAGCAGGTGCCGCAGTTGGCTGTCGCGTTCGTCGAGGGTCTGTGCGAGCCGGGCGACGCCCTTCATCGCATTCTGGAAGTTCGCGGGTGTATCGGCGAACGTCTGCGCCAGGGTGCCCAGCGATTCCGACAGCCGGTCGGTGTTCAATCCGCTGATCGTGGTGGCCAAATCGCCCAGCGCGTCAGGCAGTTGATACGGAGATGTGGTTCGCTCGATCGGTATGGGGCCGGCCAGTTCGCCCTCTCCCCTGGGCAGGACGTCGAGAAATTTGCTGCCCAGCAGGCCTTTGGTCTTGATCGCCACCTCGGTGCGGTCGCCCAACCGAATGTCCTTGGCAACGTTGAACCTAACCAGGACGCCGGGTCCGTCGAGTTCGATGCTGGACACCTTTCCGACCGGATAGCCCGAGACTTCGACGGTGTTGTCGGTGCGCAGGCCTCCGGCGTCGGCGAAGTAGGCGGAGACGGTCTTGCCGCGATGCAGGAAGGGCAGGTTCTGGTATTGCAGTGCGCCCGCCACCGCGGCGCCGACCAGCACGATGCCGACGGCGCCGACGACCAGTCGGTTGCGTTCGGCGAACGATTTCATTTGGGCGCACACCGCCCCGTGGCCTGCCCGGCCACCTTGATGTACACCGGCTGGCCCCCCTTGCCGTTGACCTTGAGCACGACATCGCACAGATAGAAGGCGAAGAAGTCGCCATACATGCCCTGGCGGTACAGGGCTTGGTACTTCTCGGGCAGCGTGTTGAGGAGGTTGTCCAGGTACTCGTGATCGGCCGCCGCGATCTCCGCCACCCGATCGGTCTCGCGAACCACCGTCGACAACGGTGCCCGGGCCTGCGACATCAGGTCGGCCATGGAGCCCGCGGCCGCGTTCGTGTAGGCCACCGCGTTGGAGATGTCGGCCTTGCGCTCGGCGAGTCCGTGCACAAGTTGCGCCAGGTTGGTCACCGCCTTGTCCAGCCGATCGCTTTGGCTGCCAAGCGAACCCAGCACGACGTTGAGGTTGTCGACCACCTGTCCGATCAGCTGATCCCGATCGGCCAAGGTGTGGGTCACGGCGGCGGCCTGTTGCAAGAACGACGCGATCGTCGGTCCCTGGCCCTGAAACGCCTGCAGCAGTTGCTCGCTCAGCGCATTGACCTGAACTGGGTCCAGCGCACGGAACAGCGGTTTGAAGCCGCCGATCAACGCGTCCAGGTCCAACGCCGGCTTGGTGCGCGCCAACGGAATCGTCTGGCCGGGGTTCAGGCGGGTGAGGCCGCCCGCGCCTTCCTCCAGCGCCAGATAGCGGTCGCCGAACAGGTTGTCGTACCGGATCACCGCCTGGGTGCCCTGCGTGAGAACAACCGAGTCGTCGGCGGTGAACTCCACCCGGACCGTCGCGTCCCGGTTGATCGTGATCTTCTTGACCTTGCCCACCTCGACGCCGGCGATGCGAACCAGCTTGCCCTCCCTGAGATTGGACACGTTGGTGAATTCGGCGTAGTAGGTGTTGCCTTCGCCGAACCGGACCTCCCCGAACACGGCGACCAACATGAAAGCGGTTAGCACGCATACCGTCAGGAAGATGCCGAGGCGCAAGACCACGCCCCGCAGGTTCTCCCTCATGGGTGCTCTCCTATTTGCGCGTCGGGTTCCGCGGGGGTTACCCCGGGCCACAGTGGTATCCCGCCCGGGCCGTAGAGCGGCGCTCCGTACGGCGGGCCTCCGGGATTGGGGCCGACCGCCGGCCCGGGGATGCACTGACGGATGCTGGGCGGCTTGGGTATGGCCCGGGTCACCGGGAAGTAGTCAGCCCAGCACGGATGACCCAGCCCGGGGTTGGGTCGGATGTCGAGTCCGGTCCCCCAGCCGGTGTTGGTGACGAGCTGGCGCACCGGAAAGTTTCTGCTGGCGTCGGGAAGTGAGCCGCAACTCGGCTTTCCGCCGGGACCACCCTTGGCCGCCACGATCGGCAGGTTGTCGGGAAAGACGTAGGGGTCGTTGCCCAACAACAACGCGACATCGAGTTGAAGGGTCCGGCCGTCGGCACCACCCCACGCCGAATAGCCGCCGTTGTCGAGATACCACTTCGCGCCCTGCAGAAAGCAGGTGTACTCAGGAGCGTACTTGTGCAGCAGGTTTGTCGTCGGCTCAAGGATGTTGACGGTTGCGACGAGATTGTCTCGGCTTTGCCCGAGCAGGGTGGTTCCGGAGTTGGCCAGGCCGATCACGTTGAGCAGCAGGGAATCCAGCTCTGTCGCATGGTTCACGACGGTGGTGCTGGTCGTGCTGGCGGCGTTGAGAATCGTCAGGATGTCCTCGGCGGCAGCGTCATACGTATCGCCGAACGTTTGCAACGATTGCCAGTTGTGCCGCATCGTCTCGGTGCGGGCGTTGAGGGCCTGCAGCACCTGATTGAGGTCGGTGGTCGCCTCGCCGATTCGTTCGCCCTGCCCGCGGACGGCGTCGGCCAAGGCGGTCAGCACCGCGTTGAGCTTGAGTGGGTCGATCTTGCCCAGCAGGTCGACGACGTTTTCGAAGACGGTGTTGATCTCGGTGCTGACGTTCTTGGAATGCAGGACGGTACCGGCCGAAAGCCTTGCGGCGCTTGGATCGTGCGGCATCACCAGGTCGACGAACTTGGCGCCGAAGGCGGTGGTGGCGCTGATCCGTGCCTCGACGTTGGCCGGAATGTAGGGGATCTGATCGGGGTCGATCTCCAATTGCAAACGGGCCGTGTTCTTGTCGTTGCCGATTTGGCTGACCCGGCCGACCTGCACCCCGCGCATCATCACCTTGGCGCCGGTGTCCATCACCAGACCGGAGCGGTCCGCGGTCAGCGTCACCGGCACATAGGACCGCAGGGTGCCGTTGAACGAGACCGCCGTTACCAGCACAACCGCGCCGATCACGCCGAGCAGGATCAGCGTCCACCATGCGTCGTGCAGACGGTGTCGTCCCGGCCCGCGTCTCATGTCTCAGCTCGCCAGGTGGAAGTTCGGGGACTGGCCGTAGATCGCCAGCGTCATGATGACGATCGCGATCGATGCGACGACCATCGAGGCCCGCACCGCGCGGCCGACAGCCTCGCCGACACCGGCCGGCCCACCGTGCGCGGTGTACCCGTAGTAGGTACACACCAGCATGATCATGAGCGCGACGATGACGACTTCCAGTGAAGACCAGAGCACATCCGACGGCCGTAGGAAGGTGTTGAAGTAGTGGTCATACACGCCGGATCCCTGGCCATAGATGGCGGTGGTTCCGATGCGTGCTGCCAGATACGCCGTCATGAGTCCGACGCAGAACAGTGGAACGGCAACGATGATTCCGGCCAGCACTCGGGTGCTCGCCAGATAACTGACGCTGCGAATGCCGATCACCTCGAGGGCGTCGATCTCTTCGTTGATCCGCATCGCGCCCAGCTGGGCGGTGGCGCCCGCGCCGACGGTGGCCGCCAGCGCGACCATCACCGTGCCCGGCTGAATTTCGCGGGTATTGAAAAATGCGGAGGCGAAGCCGGTGAGAGCCTCCACGCCCACCGACGCGAACTGGTTGTAGCCCTGCACCGCAACTATTGCACCGGTGGTCATGGCCAAGAAACCGACGATGACGACCGTTCCGCCGATGACCGCCAGAACCCCGGTGCCCAAACCCATTTGCGCGATAACCCGCAGCAGCTCGGTGCGGTAATTCATGACTGCGTCCGGGATGCCGGTCAGGGTGGTGACGTAGAAGCGCATCTGGGAGCCGAGCCGGTTCCATTCGCCGGTAATCGATTTCGTGATCGTCATGACTTCACCTCACGACCCCGCCTCACTGCACCATGAATGGCATGCCGACGGCGGTTACGATGATGTTGATTACGAACAACACGATGAAGGCGAACACCACGGTCTCGTTGACCGCTCTGCCGACGCCGGCCGGACCACCGCCCACCGACATGCCCTTGTAGCAGGCGATCAGCCCGGCCATCAGCCCGAACAGTGTTGCCTTGATCATCGAGATGAAGACGTCGATGGTGTGCGTGAGCGTGGTGAGACCGGTCACCCACGCACCCGCCGAGACATGCATGAGAAAGACGGAGCAGAAGAACGCGCCGATCAGTCCGGTCGCCGTGACGATCGAACTCAAGGCCAATGACACCGTCGTCGCCGCCAGCACCCGGGGGACCGCCAGCGCCTGAATTGGGTTGATACCCATGACCCGTAACGCGTCGAGCTCTTCCCGGATGGTCCGCGCGCCCAGGTCGGCACACATGGCGGTGGCGCCTGCCCCGGCGACCACCAGCACCGTCACGATGGGGGCGCTTTGGTCCACGGTGAAGATCGCGCAGCCCGTGCCGGAGAAATCCGCGGCGCCGATATCGGTGAGCAGGACATTGAACAAGAAGCCCGAAATCACCGCCCACGGGATCGTCATCAATATGCCGGGCAACGTCGACACCCGAGCCACAAACCAGCACTGAAGCAGGTATTCGCGCCACGCGAAGGGCCGCTTGAACATGCACGCGAAGGTGTCCAACGACATTGCGAAGAAGTCGCCCATCGCGCGGACGGGCTTGGCGGCTTGATCGACCACCATCACCATGACGTCGTAGACCTCACGCGGTCCCCCCGGACAGGTCGAAGCGGGCGAGTGACATCCGAGAGGGTACGCGTCGCAAGCCCAACATGTCCATAGACAATACGCCATTTCTGTGCGAACTGATCAGTAAATATCCAAGCTAATGACTACTTGGTGCCGATGATGTACCTTGCTAGTACTGCAGTACGGAGCGTGACCGGCCCCCTCACTCCGGCACCAGCTGAAGCGCCCCCGACGGGCACAGCTTGACCGCGTTGTGCACCCTGCGCTCCAGCTCGGACTGGGGATCGGCCGGCACGTCTTGAGAAGCGAGTACGACGATGCCGTTCTCGTCCTGGTCGAAGAACGCGTCGGCCGTTATCACGCACAGACCGGCCGACATGCAGATGTCGCGATCCGCCTTGACCCTCAGCGAGCGCTTCACCGGTTGAACACCTCCAGGGCGAGTGCGGAATTCGCGAAGTCTCGGAAGTGCAGCCAACGCCCGTCGCGCAGCGAAATGATGTGCGCGAACTCGGATTCCCACTCGTGTCCGGTGGCCAATCGTCGGAACTTCTGCCGACCCCAGGTGGCCAGGTCGTCACCCTGCGCGATGAACTTCCATGGCTCCATTTCGAGGACCTCGACCGTCTGCCCGACCGTCGCGAGAAACTGCAGTGCTTGGTCGATGCCGCGGTAGTCGCCGGCGTAGGGGATCCTCTCGGTGCCGTAGTAGGTGATCCGCACCTCCGGGTCGAGGTGTTGCAGCACGGTGTCGACATCACCGGCCGGCACGGCGGCGTAGATCGCTTTGGTCGCTTCGATGTTGCGCGAAACTAATTGGCTGGTCATGAGAAGTGCAGGGGCAGGCGGACATACGCGTGGGTCAACAGGCTCGCGGTCTGCTTGGTGCCGGGGTCGTCGGTCAACGTGACCGTCTGGTACCGGTCGAGCACCGCGTTGAGCACCGCCATGACCTCGAGGCGGGCCAGCGATGCGCCCAGGCAGAAATGCAGGCCGTGCCCCAGCGAGAGTTGCTGGCGGATGTTGGGCCGGTCGATGTCGAGGCGGCCAGGGTTGGGAAACACTGCGGGATCGCGATTGGCGGCTCCGAAGAAGAGGGCCACCCACTCCCCCTGGCGAATCAACTTTCCGTCGATCTCCACGTCGCGGGTGGCGATGCGGAACAGGCGCTGCGGCGGCCCGTCGAGCCGAAGTGTCTCTTCGACAAAGATATTCAGCAGTGTTCGGTCGGCGCGGACCCGCCGCTGGACTTCCGGTTCCCGGGCCAGCGCGTGCAGCAGGTTGCCGATCAAGAACGTCGTTGTTTCGCTTCCGGCGACCACCAACGTCACGCAGAATCGGACGATTTCTTCGGGGGTGAGCCGCTGCCCGTCGACCTCGGCGCGCAACAGGGCCGAGATGAGATCCTCGGCGTCTTCGATCTCTTCGCTGGTCCCGTCGGTCGCCGTGCGCTCGGCCAGGCGAGCGGTGTGCTCGGCGAGGCGCGTGGCGAAGGCCGTCACCATTTCCTCGTTGCTGGCCATGCGCTCTTCGGGCGTCAACGACGAGGAAAGCATGAACGCGTTGGCCCACCGGCGGAAGCGCACATGGTCACCGTCAGGCAAGCCGAGCAACCGGACCATGGCCCGGGTGGGGATCTCGGCGGCGAATTCCATGACTTCGATGTCGCCGTCCCCCAGGTTGGCGAGAAGCTGCGGGACGAGGTCGTTGAGCCAACCCTCGAGCCGCTTGACCCGGCGCGGAGAGAACGCCTGGCTTACCAGTTTCCGTTCCACCTCGTGGGTGGGCGGGTCGGTGTTGACCAGCATGAGGCTGGGTGCCGAAGAGGCTTCCTGAAGCGGGTCGCGCGATGAGAAGGTGGTGCTGTCCTTGGCTGCCGCCAGCACTTGGTCGTAGCGGAACAGCGCCCACGCGGTGACGGGTTCGTCGGCGCCCGGTACCGTCCCGGGCGGCCAATCCCGGTATCCCGCAACGGGAGAGATTTTGCGGAGTTCGTCGTACAACGGATACGGATTGGCGATGCCCTGGGGGGTGGTCAGAAGTTCGATCGCAGAGGCCGCGGGGAGCGCTGTGGAAGACATGTCGACCAGCCTCTTCCTGCGGCGCCGACAAAGCGATCCCCCGATGGGGAGGACTCCTGCCCCCGTACGAGAGTAATTTCGTTTTTTGGTCGCACCGCGGCCCTTGTGGGAGGACAGTGAGCATCGTGATCAATTCCGTTTCGCTGGGCACGTTGGCAGAGGGAGATCACCCAGGGTGGGCATCGAGTCCAGCCCGGGAAACCGAGGCGGCACGCCGCTACCGTGAAGCGTTCCGCGACTGCGGGGTGGACCCCACCGACGATCCGTTGGCCGTCGTCGCGGAAGCCATCGATTCCAAGGCGACTGCGGTGCGCGGCGCGTTAGAGGCACAGGGTAACGAGGATGCGCTGCTAGCGCTCGACTCGCTGCTGGACCTGTGCTCGCTGGAACGGGAGCTGATCGAAGACGACGCCAAGCGACGCACCTCCGCGCTATTGGCCGTGCAGGAGGGCTTGAGCAAGCTGCGCGCCGTCGACGATGTCGCCACGATCGTCGACCGCGCTCCGCGCGAGATGGTGGAATCGTGTGGCTTCGATCGCGCCGTGCTGTTTCGCGTGCATGAGGGTCGGATGGTCATGGAGTCCGCGTATTTCGGCGACGATGTTGAGGGCGCGGAGAAGATGGTGGCGTTCGCGCAGTCGGTTGCCCCGCCGTTAGACCACATGTTGATCGAGACGCAGATGATCCGCCGGCACGCGCCGGCGATCGTCCGCGACGCGCGCAATGATCCGCGGGTCAACCGGCCCATCGTCGATTTCTCGCTGACCCATTCCTATGTGGCGGCGCCGATCATGCCGACGGGCAAGGTGATTGGGTTTCTGCACGCGGACCGGCTCTATTCGGGGCGCATGGTCGACGAAATCGATCGCGACACGGTATGGGCATTCGCCGAAGGTTTCGGTTACGCCTACGAGCGCACGGTGCTGCTGGAGCGGATGCGCCGCCAGCACGCGGAGGTGCTTCGGGCCCTGGCGTCAGCGGACGAGGCGGCCCGCGCCCTGCAGGATGCGGATCTTGATCTGCGCAAGATCGAGCCCGTCGAGCGCAGTCCCGCGGCACGCTCGCTGGCCGAGGTGCAGACGCGAGTGATGACCATGCTGACCCGGCGCGAGGTCGAGGTGCTGCGGCTGATGGCGGCCGGCCGCACGAATCAGCAGATCGCCGACGAGCTGGTCATTTCGGCGGGGACGGTGAAATCTCACGTCAAGCGGGTGCTGCGCAAGCTGAATGCGACGAATCGCGCCGAGGCCGCCTCGGCGTATGTGCGGCTCGCCAGTGTGCCTGAAATTAGTTGAGGAATTGGGCTTTTGAGTGGGTCGGCGAAGTTTAGGTACTGCGGTGGGGGCTTAGCTCTCGTGCTCATGGCCGGCGGGCTGGTGGCGTTTGCGCCGCCGGCCAGTGCGGGCTGTCAGTACGGCGGCATCTTCATCAGCAAGTGCGACGGACCCATCGAGCCCGACGGGACTTGGCAGCGTTGCGTGGTGTACAGCGGGGTCAGCACCGTCCCCAACTACCGGCCACATGAGACGCACTGCGAACAGATGGGGCCCGACCTACATCCTTGGGGCCTTGCGTTCAACGACCCACCGACGCGCATCGACGACTGACCCGAGCATATGTCCATCGGCGCTACGAAGGCTCGTACCCTGTTAACTTGACAAACAGCACGTAATGGTGCATTTGTGCTGATTGATGTATCTTGAGACTCCGACGATAGTTCAGGAGGGGTCCTTCGCATGACCGATACCAAGGAAGCCAGCGAGAAGCTCGTCCGCGATTTCCTCGGGTCGTGGGAGGGGCGCAACCTGGAAACCATCTGCGGTGGTTTCGCCGACGATGCGGTCTACCACAACGTGCCAGTAGAGCCGATCAAAGGCATCGACGGTATCCGGGCGGTCTTCCGGGGCTTCCTGGAAGCGTTCTCCGACGCCAAGCTAGACATCGTCAGGCTGGCCGCCGAACCGGGCTTGGTGCTCGCCGAGCGCATCGACTACTTCACCATGAACGACGGGCGCAAGGTCGAGCTCCCGGTGACCGGCGTATTTGAAGTCGAGAACGGCAAGATCACCCGCTTCAGCGACTACTTCGACCTCGCCGACTTCGAGAGTCAAAGCGGACTCAAGCTGTAGGGTGCGAGGTCGATGGAGACCATGGAAACCACCGTTCAGCCCGTCCGCCGCCGGCCCAAGGATCGCAAGCAGCAGATTCTCGATCAGGCCGTGAAGTTGTTCATCGAACGCGGCTTTCACTCGGTCAAGTTGGAGGACATCGCCGAGGCGGCAGGGGTCACCGCACGTGCGCTGTATCGGCACTACGACAACAAGCAGGCTTTGCTCGCCGAGTCGATCCGCACCGGCCAGGAGCAGTATCAGAGTGCGCGTCGTCTTGACGAGGGCCAGGCGGAGCCGGCGCCGCGGCCGCTGAGTCTTGATTTGCCGGACCACATCACGGCGGCCATCGCATCACGTTCCTTGACGGTGTTGTGGCAGCGTGAGGCCCGTTACCTCAACGAGGCGGACCGCGCGGAAGTCCGGCGCCGAATCAACACGATCGTCGCGGGCATGCGCGCCAACGTTTTGTTGGAGGTGCCTGATCTGACTCCCCCGCAGTCGGAACTGCGGGCGTGGGCGGTGGCCAGCACGCTGACCGGCCTGGGTAGGCATAACCTGACCCTTCCCGCCGAAGAACTCAAAGATGTGCTGTACCAAGCGTGTATGGCCGCCGCGAGGACGGCACCGGTCGCAGAGTTGGAACCGCTCGAAGCAACGCCGGACGACGAAGCTGTGCTTTATTCCCGCTATGAAACTCTGCTGGCCGCGGGCGCGCGGCTGTTCCGGGCGCAGGGTTATCCGGCCGTCAGCACCAGCGAAATTGGCAGGGGAGCCGGAATAGCCGGCCCCGGCCTTTATCGGTCATTCCCGTCTAAGCAGGCCATCCTCGATGCGCTGATTCGCCGCCTCGACGAGTGGCGCAGCCTTGAGTGCATCCGCGCGGTGCGAGCGAATCCCGACGCCGCACAACGTCTTCAGCAGCTGGTGCACGGGCATGTCCGGCTGAGCCTGGACGCCCCGGATCTTGTCGCGGTGTCGATTACCGAACTTTCGCATGCGTCGAGCGAGGTCCGCGACGCATATCTGCGGAATCAGGCGGATCGCGACACCGTGTGGATTGAACTGATTGCCAAGTTGGTCCCGGAAACCACTGTGGCACAAGGACGGCTGCTTGTTTCGGCGGCAACCAGCTTTATCGAAGATGTCGCGCGCACATGGCATCTCACGCGCTTTACCGGAGTCGCGGATGAGATCACCGCGCTCGCACTGGCCATCCTGACCAGTCGGTCCGCAGCCGCTTCTTGACTAAAACGGCGGTGGTTTATTGCGTTCGGCGACGTGGGCGTCGTTGAGGGAGCGCTCGTAATTGATGCGTTGGGCGCGTTCGGCGGCTCGGGTGTGTCGTCGTTTGGGCATCATTACGCCGCGATCGTCGAAATCGTCCGTGGGAACGACTATCTCGGGCAATTCGGTGGTAGTGGTGTTCCACCTTGGGAAGAAGATACGACTACCGGGGTGAGTGGTGTATGTGCGTCCGTTTGGAGCGGTCCAGATCACCGTGCCATCGGGCCGTTGCGCATCATTCCAGCCCGTCCAAAAAGTTTTGAGAAGGTGGTGTTTTCTGCAGGCACATTTCAGGTTCGACGGATGCGTCGGCCCGAACGGCCAGGGCGCCGTATGGTCGATATCGCAACGAGCGGCGGGCACATCGCAGCCGGGAAAACGGCACGTCAAGTCCCGGACCCGAACGAACTCCGCCAACTTGGCCGACGGTCGGTAATGCGGCTCGGCAACGAAGTTCCCCGCGGGGCGCACCCGGCTCACTTTCGCGCCGCCGCGGATCAACTCGGCCAGCAACGGCGCGGGCACCAAACCGCCGCTGGTGATCAGCGCCGGCGCTGACCGCCGTGCCGGCACATCGGGTTGGGGATCCGGGGCCAACGCCTCGGCCAGAGTCATCTCCGGGGTGATCGGCCGCGACGGCGGTCCCTCGCCCGACATGTGCCGATCGGGTACCGCCTCGAGCGTGGACTCCTCGGCCACCACATGAACAACGACCGCGCTGGCGCGCTGGTCCTCGCCGCGGTTGGCCGCGCACTCCGCACTGCCGCAGTCGCAGGCCAGGTGTTGGGCACCGGCGGCCAGCGCACCCAGCGCGTCGGCACGGCGCTGGGCTAGCGTGCGCGAATCGCCATCGCACACGCCATGAGCCATCTTGTTCAGGCGCTCATCCAGGGCCGCGGCATCGGTGGCATAGAGCCGTCCCCACAACGCGGTGGTGTCGGCTTCGTCATTACGTTCACCGATGCAGAGATCACGACTACGGGCGCGAGCGCGGGTGTGCCGCAATGCGCCAGGGTCATGCTTGTCGATCGAGTTGTCGATGGCTTGTTCGAGTTTGGCCACCGACAATGGTCCCCAGGTGGCGGCCATCTTGGCGATGTCGGCATCGATACGTTTCAACGCCTCGAGGTCACGGACCAGGAAGCTCCGCCAGGCGATGGCTGACATCAACCGCTCGCCGATCTGCCCGGCCAAGAACAGTGCGGCCACGTTGGGCAGCCGTTTCAGTGACAGGCTCAGGTGCATCTGTCCGGAGGCCCGGCGGTGGGTCACTCCGAGAGCGGCGGCCACTTCTGCTGCCGCGCAATCCCATTCGTCGCAGGCCCAGTTGGCGTGCTCCTCGCTGGCGGTACGCCGGCGAGTCAGCTCGGCAATTGCGGACAACCGCCGGGCGGCCGCTGCTGCCTCCGCGCGGGCGCAGTCCTCGATCGCTGCGATCACCGCGGCGTCATCGAGTTGACCCAGCTCGGCCGGATCGGGCAGCGGTCTATCGAACATATGTTCGAGTATGCCACGAGGGTATGACACGATGCTGCGATCGTCCAGCCGCCTTCACCACAACGCGGCGATGGTTCCCCCGTCGGCAATCTGCGTGGTGCCGTTGATCATTGACGCGTCGTCGGACAACAGGAAAGCCACGATGCTGGCCATCTCCTCGGGCGCTGCCATGCGGCCTTGCAAACGGGCGATCAACTGACGTGCGCCGCCCTCACCGAGACTTTCGTCGAACATCGTCATCGCCGTCTGCTGCATGGGAGTGTCGACGAACGCGGGTAGCAGCGCATTGGAGCGCACACCGGAGGCGCGCAGTTCCGCCGCGGTGACCCGGCTCAGGTGGCTGATTCCCGCCTTGGACATCCCGTATGCCGAACTGCCCGCCACCCCGATATGGCCGGCCAGCGAGGACATGTTGACGATCGCTCCCCCACCGCGCTCGATCATCCTGGGGGCCGCGTGCTTGGTGCACAGCCACGCGCCCCGCAGGTTGATCGCGATGATGCGATCGAAGTCTTCGACCGTCGTGTCGGTCAGCGAAGCGAAATGGACCACACCGGCATTGGCGACGAGCTTGTCCACGCCGCCGAACTCCGCGACGCAGGCCTCGACCATGGCGATCACCTGCGCCTCGTCGCTGACATCGACCCTATGACCCACGGCGCCGGAACCGATCTTCAGTGCGGCCGCGTCGGCAGCGGCACCGTCGATGTCAGCGCAGAGGACGTTGCACCCCTCGGCGACGAGTCGCTCGGCCACGGCGAAGCCGATGCCCGCGCCGGCCCCGGTCACGATGGCGGCCTTTCCGGCTAGGTCGCGATGCGTCATCCTGCTGCCGCCAAGGTCGAAATGCCCTGCTCGCGAATGCCTCCGAACATCACCAGACCGAATCCCGGCGCGTCTTCAGACAACTTGATCGCATACACGCCGAGGTCACGCAGAATCCAGGCCACGGTCTCCGACATCGTGTCGGCGGGGGCATCGTTGGATGTCAACAGGCCGCAGGCGCGGGGTGGACCGGACGGACGCAAGTAGACCACCACGCCGCTGCCCTGGGCCGACATCCTGGCCAATGCGCCATTGAGTTCGCCGCCGCAACGGCATGCCTTGGAGCCGAACACATCCCCCGTCAGACACTCCACGTGCACATGCAGCGGCACGGGTACTCCGGCATCGACCGTGCCAACTATCGCGACCAAATGTTCGCCGCCGTCGTGCACATCGCGGAAGCCGATGACCCGGGAGTCGCCGGCCCAGGTCGGCAGGATGGCCTCGGCCAACCGAACCACCTGTGGCTCGGTCCGGCGCCGGTACGCCACCAGCTCACCGATCGACACCACGGGCAGTCCGTGTTCGACGGCGAACTCGACGAGTTCGGTGCCGCGGGCTATCTGCGTGGGTCTGCGCCGCGAGACGATCTCGGCCAGCGCGGCGGCCTGCCCGCGTCCGGCCATGCGCGCGAGGTCGATTGCCGCCTCGGCCGGTTCCTGGCACGCGAGCACACCCTCGCCGTCGGCGCGCACTGGCAGGACATGCCCCGGCCGGTGAAAGTCGGTAGCGACGCTGTCGGCCGAGGCGAGCGCAGCGATCGTGCGGGCCCGGTCGCGTGCCGAGATCCCGGTGCCGGTCCCGCGGACGTCGACCGAGACGCAGTGCGCGGTGTCGCGGTGACTCATGGGGGGGAGGTTCAGCCGTTCGCATTCCGAAACCGGCAGCGCGGCACGGACATACCCCGAGGAGTGACGGACCATGAAAGCCAGCAGCCCTGGGGTCGCGGCGTCGGCCGCACAGACGAGATAACCGTCCCCTTCGGATCCGTTGCTGAGTACGACGGGTTGACCGTTAGCGACGGCCGTGATCGCCCGGCACACCCGCACATCCGTCGTTTTCATCTGGGATCTCCGGCATCGACGAGCCGACGGAATCGGCTGTTGTGGAAGACGAGTGGCGGTGTGTCCGGACTTGCCTCCAGGGCGCAGATCTCGAGTAGCGCGATCAGGTGATCGCCCGCAGGCACCTCGGCGTGCAGCCGGCATTGCAACCAGGCGCTCGCCTCCTGGATGACCACGCCGCCGCCCGGCAGCTCCGTCCAGGACACGCCGGCGAACCGGTCGCCGCGCTTGCGTGACAAGCTCATGCAGGCGTGATGGTGTCCTTCGGCGAGCACGCTGAGGCCCAGTCGCGAGCTGAGCCGCAATTGCGGCCAGGTCGTCGAGATGTTCTGGATACAGACCGATACCAACGGCGGGTCAAGCGAGACCGGTATGAACGAGCTCGCCGCCATTCCAACGGGTTCGCTGTCGGCCACTGCGCAGATCGCGATCACCCCGGACGGGAAACAGCCGAACGCCCTTCGTAATTGGGCCTCATCAAACCGGTGGTCAAGGCGGTTGTCGACGGACGAAGTCACTTGCGCAACCCGTCAAGGAATTCGAGCAACACCGCGTTGGTCTCCTCGGGCGCCTCCTGCTGAATCCAGTGTCCGACGTCGGCGACCATGTGCGTGCCGCGGTAGTCCGTCATGACCTCGTCCGCACGCTCGACGGCCTCCGCGCCCCAGGTGGTTCCGACGTCGTACTGGCCGCCGATGAACAGCGCCGGCGGAGTGAGCGGCTTGCCTTCCTGGTCGGCCAGGTCGTGCCAGTCGTTGTCGATGTTGTGGTAGAAGCTCAACGGACCGCCGAACCCGGAACGCTCGAATTCGTTTGTGTAGAAGTCGAGGTCGTCGTCGGTGAACCAGGACGGCATCGTCTCGGGATAGACGAAGGCGTCCTTGAGTCGCGCGCCTTCGGCCATGCAGAGTGGGCCCGCGCGGATCACGTCGATGGGGTCCATGGCGGCCAGATCGACCCCCGCATCGACGGCCGCCTTGGTGGCCGCCATCATTCCCTCACCCGCGACCGTGTACGTCAGCCCGAGCAGCCAGCCGCGGACGTCTTCTTCGATCTCGGCGATGATGCCGTCCTGCGCGGAGAAGTAGTCCTGATACCAGACTCGGCCCTCGCCGGCGAGTTCCAAGTGGTAGTCGTTGGGCCGGTGTTCACCGAACGGGCAGCCCGGCAAGCCGATTACGCCGCGGGCGGCGAACGGAACGCTGATGCCGACCACGCCGGCACAACGGTCCGGGTGCAGCCAGGCGAAGGTCCACGCCACCGGCGCACCCCAGTCGTGACCGACGACAAAGGCCTTGTCCGCGCCGTAGGCGTCTAGGACGCCGACCACATCACCCACCAGTTCCTTGATGCGGTAGGCGGTTTGAACGCGGTACTTCGATGACCGACCGTAGCCGCGTTGGTCGATGGCCACCACCCGGTAACCGGCCTCGGCCAGTGCGGGAATCTGGTGGCGCCACGAATACCAGGACTCCGGAAAACCGTGCAGCAGCACCACCAGCGGCGCCTCGGGTCCCGAGGGACCGTCCTCCACCGCGTGGATGCGGGTACCCCGGCAGTTCAGCATTCGATGAGTCTGTGCCATCTTTCGGTTTCTCCTAAGCGTCGACAAGTTGATTGGCCGGCGGGGCGGGGACCTCACGGTTCGCGTAGTTGCGGGCGATCAATGTCTTCTCACCCGACATCCTGGTGCGCGCCCACTTGCCCAGTACGCGGCTGGCGATGCCGGGTTTCATCAGCGCCAGAGGGGATTTGACCAGATGGACCACCGCGAGGAACTCACGATAGGCGTCAACATCGTCGTGCACCAACTCCAGCAGGCGGTCCATGTACCAGGTGAGCACCCGAAAGTAGAAGGGCCGCTTCTTGTCGACGTCCTTCATCCAGTCGAACCGCAGGTTCTGCTCGCGGATGACGAACCAGGCGGTGTCGGCCATCTTCGAGATGGTGCGGTAGTACCGCCGCGGCAGATTCGGATGCCCGGGACCGTACTTGGCCAGCAGTAGCTGCATTTCGCGAACTTCCTTGAGCGCCAGACTCATTCCCAGTCCTGACACCGGGTCGGCGCTGGTGTAGGCGTCGCCCACGGCCAGCAGCGCGCGCGGCAGATTGCGCTTCTTTTCGTAGTGCAACCGAAGCATGTTGGGATACCGGAAGTTGTAGATCGGCGACGCCGGCTCCAGTCCGTCGATGTTCTCTCCGATCACCGGTGACGGCATCAGATTGGCGAACTCGCGGAACTCCTTTGCCGTTCGGGGCGGCGAATAGCAGTTGTAGGCAACCAACGAGGTGGACAGGACGGTGCGTGAGCTGTCGGTGTAGTACTGCGCGGCATAGGTGTCCTCGAAGGGACGGTAGGCGTAACAGATCACCATCACCTTGTCCTGCCACTGCCGTTCCGGCGGAACCCGGTGCTGCATGGTGGAGTAGAAGCAGTTGATGATGTCCTGTTCGACTTCGGGAGCCCCGACCCCGATGCGCTCCAAAAACTCTGGAACACGGGTGTTCTTGCCCGAGGCGTCGACGACGAACTCGGCGGGAATCACTTCTGGCTCGTCGCCGCCCCGGTCGACGGCGACGCCGACGACGGTGTTGTTGTTGCGGTCGAAGATCAGGTCGGTGACCTCGGACTCGTAGCGGAAATCGATGCGCGGCTCGTCATCCAACCGACGGCGCACACACCACTCGAGCAATGGCCGTCCCGCGCAGATGATCTCGATATCACTGGTGCCAGGCTTCTTCCAGGTCCCGCCAAGACGAATCCGGTACTGAGCGGCCATGTCAACCTTGAAGGCGCCCTCGCGCACCATGTCGTCGACGATGCCCGGAAAGAATCGCTCCAACTCGATCTGTCCCGCGATGAGCAGGTGATGCAGGTGCCAGCCCTGCGCCGCGCCCGGCCTGCCTTCCCGCCGGCGGTGGGGGTCGTCCTTCTCCAGCACGATGACCCGTTCGAACGTTTCACTGCAGACCTTGGCCGCGGCGATGCCGGCAATGCTGCCCCCGATGACCACCGCGGTGCCGCGCCCGCGGCGACGCACTTCGGCGATTTCGGGTTCGGTGTACTCCTTGTGGACGGGCTTGGTCCGTCGCGTCGCGCCGCTGGCGACGAACTTCTCGTAGTACAGACCGACCCGATGGAAGCCGTTGTTTTCTAACCAGGTTCGGGTGGCTTCGACCATGGCGGCGGGTCCGCACAGGTAAACGTCGGCGTCACCGCCGGCCAGCATCCGTTCGTCGAGCAGGTCGGTGACCAGACCCGTGCGGCCATCCCAGTCCGGCGCCGGATTCGCGACGATGACGTGGACCTCCAGCTGGGGAATGCGACGCCGCAGTGCCTTGAGTTCGTCGAGCTTGCAGAGGTCGTCGGGCGAGGTCACTCCGTAGAGCAGGTAGACGGGTTGACGGGCATCAGCATCCAGGCTTTCGGCCATCGCCAAAATCGCCGACAAGCCGGTACCACCCGCGACCAGGATCACCGGCCGCACCACGGGACGCAGATAGAAGTTGCCCTTGCTGCATCGCAGCGCGATGTGGTCACCGGGCTTTGCGCGATCGCGGAGGTAATTGGACATCACCCCGTCGGGCAGCAGTCGAACAATGAACTCCAACTCGGAGCGTCCGTCGGCAGGATGTGCGTAGGAGTAGTTGCGCCAGGTGGTGGTGCCGGGCACCTGCAGCTGGGCGAACTGGCCCGCCTTGTAGTTCAGAGTGCCCGCCATGCCTGAGATATCCACCCGCAGCAGCGCTGTCGTGGGCGACACCAGATCGACCCCGCTCACCACGCCGTCGCCGGTGATTAACAGCGCGGCGTTGTCGTCGGCCGGATATTGAAGTTCGATCCGGCAATCGCTGTCGGCGAATGTCTGGCAGGTCAGGATTTTTCGTGCCGCGCGCTCCACGTCGGACAGGCCCTCGGTGCGGCCCATCGTGTACTTGCCGCTGGTGCAGGTGGCCACACAGGTGCCGCATATCCCGCTTTGGCATTCGTTGACGATGGCGACGCCGTGCTCCTCGGCGGCGTCCAGGACTGTCTGGTCCGGCCGCACCGGCATCGCTTTGTGCGTGCCGTCCGAGTAGCCGACAGTGACTTGACGATCCATTTTCGCTGCCCCTAAACGGCCACGGTGACGGGCTTCTTGGCGATCCGGGCATTGAGTCTGGGCATGACCTCCTCGGCCAACAGCCGCAGTGACTCCTTCCATGGTCCCGGGTTGTCGGAGTAGTCGAACCCGAGGATCAGTAGATGGCCGAATCCGCCGACCTGATCGTAGGTCGCTTCGAGCTTGTCGACCACCGTCTCCACCGAGCCCACCACAAAGGTGTTCTCGGCGAGGTATTCCGCCGTCACGTCCTCGTCGGGCACCGTCGGATTGTGCTTGTAGAACTTCGTCATGCCGAACATCCGGAACGTCGGCAGCACGTACTCACGCATGGCGCGGCCCATCGTTCCGTCGACGGCATAGCGGAATGCCTGTTCGTCGGTCTCGGCTACGAATACCTCACGTACCAAACGCCAATCGTTGCGGTCCGGCGTGCGGCCGCTGCGTTCGGCGCCTTCCAGTACCGCATCCCAGTGCGTGGCAACGTATTCGGCGTTGAGGTCCAAACTCATTGGGATATAACCCCGTTCGCCGGCCAGCTTCAGCGTGTCCGAGCCGGCGCTGAAACCGGTGACGCCGATGGGTGGGTGGGGCTTCTGGAACGGCTTGATGTGGCGTTTCATCAGCCCTTCGAACATCGGCGCAATTCCGTTGGCGTTCCAGTACTTCCCGCGATGCTCCCAGGGCTCGTCCTCGGTCCAGATGCGCAGCATGATCTCGAGCGCTTCCCGGGTCATGTCCCGATGCTCGCCGTTCTTGCCGTCCACGTCGTAGAGCGCCCAGTCCCCCGGGATGCCGCTGGCGCCCACTCCGAGCATGAAGCGGCCCTGGGCCAGATGGTCGAAATAGGCCACCCGATGGGCCAATTCGACCGGGTGGTGGTAGGGCAACAAGTGGGCACCCGGCGCGAGCTTGATGTTTTTCGTGCGAAGCAGCGCCTGCGCCAACAACAGGTCGGGGGCGCAGATCGGTTCCCAGGGCACGGTGAAGTGTTCGCCCACCCATGCTTCGACGTAACCGAGCTGGTCGGCCAGTTCGATCATGTCCAGGTCCCACTGTGTCGCGTCATAGAGGGTGCGCTCCGGCGGATGTGCCGGCATGAGGAATATTCCGATCTCCATCGTTCACCCTTCGTGGTTGGGGCCGCGGCGTCTTCGGTAGGTACATGACAGTACTAGCAAGATACTTTACTGCACACAAGACCCTTTTTGCATGGGTTTTTGCGTGAATGTTCGAGAACAAGTCGCGTATCGGCTATGGACATGTTGGTCATCCGCCGCGTAATCTCGCACAGGTCACTTGTTCTGCGCGCAGTGAGCACCGACAAGGAGCTGCCATGAACGTCGCCCTGCCGACTCCAAACGGGAGTCCGCTCGATCGCCGGTCGGACGGGGAGCGCTCCTTGCCGCGCTTCGACTTCATCGGATACGAGACGATCGACGACGGCCGCATCGCCGCGATCACCCTCAACAGGCCCAAGCAACGCAACGCCCAGACCCGCGGAATGCTGGTGGAACTTGGCACGGCCTTCGAGCTCGCCGAGGCCGACGACGTCGTCCGGGTGGTGATCCTGCGGGCGGCCGGCCCCGCCTTCTCGGCCGGCCACGACCTCGGGTCCGCCGACGACGTCCGGGAGCGTTCGCCCGGCCCCGGACAGCACCCGACTTACCAGTGCAATGGGGGGACCTATGGCGGAGTCGAGTCGCGCAACCGCCAGGAGTGGCACTACTACTTCGAGAACACGAAGAGGTGGCGCGACCTGCGCAAGATCACCATCGCCCAGGTGCACGGGACGGTGCTTTCGGCAGGCCTGATGCTGGCCTGGTGCTGCGATCTGATCGTGGCCAGCGAGGACGCCGTCTTCGCCGACGTCGTCGGAACACGGCTCGGCATGTGCGGCGTCGAGTACTTCGGCCACCCCTGGGAGTTCGGTCCGCGCAAATCCAAAGAACTGCTGCTCACCGGCGACTGCATAGGCGCCGACGAGGCACACGCGCTGGGCATGGTGAGCAAGGTGTTTCCGCTTGACGAACTATCCAACAGCACAATCGAATTCGCCCGCCGCATCGCCAAGGTGCCTACCATGGCCGCCCTGCTGATCAAGGAATCGGTGAACCAGACGGTCGACGCGATGGGATTCAATACCGCGTTGGACGGTTGCTTCAAGATTCACCAGCTCAACCACGCGCATTGGGCCGAGGTCACCGGCGGGAAGCTGTCGTACGGAACGGTCGAGTACGGCCTCGACGACTGGCGCGCAGCACCGGAGATCCTGCCGGCGAACAAGCATCGGCCCTGACCCTGGGGGCGCGGCGTGGATATCACCTACCCCCCCGAAGCGGAGTCGTTCCGCGACCGGATCCGCGCGTTTCTGGCCGAGCACCTGCCGCCCGGCTGGTCGGGTCCCGGCGCACTGGCGCCAGCCGACCGGGAAGCGTTCGCGGCGCAGTGGCGGCAATCGCTGGTGGCGGCCGGATTGGTCGCCGTGTCTTGGCCGAAGGAATACGGCGGCGGTGGTCTCTCCCCTATCGAGCAGGTGGTACTGGCCGAGGAGTTCGCCCGGGCCGGCGCGCCGGAGCGGGAGGAAAACGACCTGCTGGGCATAGACCTGTTGGGCAACGCCTTGATCGCGCTTGGGACCGAGGAGCAGAAGCGGCATTTCCTGCCACGCATCCTCAGCGGTGAAGATCGTTGGTGTCAAGGCTTTTCCGAGCCCGAGGCGGGTTCGGATCTGGCCTCCGTGCGTACCCGGGCGGTCTTGGACGAGGACGAGTGGGTGATCAACGGCCAGAAGATCTGGACATCGGCGGGGGCGACGGCGAACTGGATCTTTCTGCTGGTGCGAACGGATCCGAGCGCGCCCAAACATCAGGGCCTGTCGTTTCTACTGGTGCCCATGGACCAGCCCGGAGTGGTGGTTCGGCCGATCGTCAACGCCGCCGGGCACTCGCTGTTCTGCGAGGTGTTCCTGACCGATGCGCGGACCAAGACCGACCACATCATCGGCGAGCCCGGTGACGGCTGGTCCACCGCGATGACGGTGCTCGGCTTCGAACGCGCCTCACAGCTCACCACCGCGGCCATCGATTTCGGCCGCGACCTGGACCGGTTGTGCGAACTGGCCCGCAGGCGCGGGTTGAACACCGACCCGCTCATTCGAGATCGGTTGGCGTGGTGCTATTCCCGGGTTCAGATCATGCGATACCGGGGCTACCGCGGCCTCACCCTGTCCCTGAACGGACAGCTGCCCGGCGCCGAGGCGGCGATCACCAAGGTCATCTGGAGCGAATACTTCCGCCGCTATACCGAGCTCGCGGCGGAGATCCTGGGCCTCGAGGCGATCTGCCCGTCGGGACCGGGAAACGGCGGAGCGCGGGTGGCTCCGGAGGCGGGTACCGCGAACTCCCCCGCTTGCTGGATCGACGAACTGCTCTACGCGCGCGCCGCGACGATCTATGCCGGTAGCTCGCAGATACAGCGCAACGTGATAGGCGAACGACTGCTGGGGTTGCCGAAGGAGCCGTCCTTGGCCGGGAAGCGATGACATGGACTTCCAATACAGCGCCGAACAAGATGCTCTCCGGGCTTCATTGCGCGGCTTCTTGCATAGCGGGGACGGTCAGGAAAACAGGCTGTGGCGGCGGCTGTGCTACGAGCTCGAGTTGCCCGGATTGCATGTGCCCCCGGAGTACGGCGGAGTGGGGGCGACCCTCGTCGAAACCGCCATCGCGTTCGAGGAGTTCGGCCGGGTGCTGTCGCCGGTTCCGTTCGCGGCCACGATGTTTGCCATAGAGGCGATCCTGCGCACGGGCGATGAGGAGCAGTGCAAGACACTGCTGGCCGGCCTGCTCAGCGGGGAGCAAATCGGAACGCTCGCGTGGTGTGGCGGTGACTTCTCGACAACGAATGTGCGCGCCGAACGCCGCGATGGCCGCACGGTGCTGACCGGCCACTGCACCCCGGTGCTGCACGGTCACGTTGCCGACGTCTTCGTGGTGCCCGCAGCGGCGGATGGCGCGGTGCGCCTGCATGTCGTGGCGGCCGCCGCGGCGGGAGTCACGGTGACGCCGTTGAACTCGTTCGACGCCACCCGTCCGGTCGCCGCGCTGCAACTGCTTCAGACTCCGGCCGAGGTATTAGCCGCGGGCTCCGCTGACGACATCGAACGCGTCCTCGACGCGGCCCGAGTGCTGCTGGCCGCCGAGATGCTCGGCGGAGCGGAGGCGTGTCTGGACATGGCCGTGGAATATGCCCGCAGCCGACGGCAATTCGACCGTCCGATCGGTTCGTTCCAGGCGGTCAAACACGCCTGCGCCGACATGCTGATCGAGGTGGACGCGACCCGGGCCACCGTCATGTACGCAGCCATGAACGCCGTCGACGACCGCGAACTCGCTGTCACCGCGCCCCTGGCGAAGGCCCAGGCGGCGGACACCTTCGCCTTATGCGCCGGCTCGGCCATTCAGGTGCACGGTGGTATCGCGTTCACCTGGGAGCACGACCTGCATCGCTACTTCCGCCGGGCCAAGAGCGCCGAAGCGATGTTCGGCAGTAGCGCCCAGCACCGCGCCCTACTGGCCGACCGCGTCGGTCTTTGACCGCGAGCGGTCGGAACGTCAGGCGTTCGCCGCGGCCAGGGCGGCGTCGTAGTCCGGCTCTTGTGCGATCTCCGGCACGAGCTCGGTGTAGGCGACGTTCCCGTCGGCGCCGATCACCACGATCGCCCGCGCCAATAGCCCGGCCATCGGTCCGTCGGCGATGGTGACCCCGTAGGCCTCGCCAAAGCTGTCCCGGAACGCCGACGCGGTGGTCACGTTTTCGATGCCCTCCGCGCCGCAGAAGCGCTTCTGGGCGAACGGCAGATCCTTCGATACACACAGCACGGTGCCACCACTGGCGGCGGCGCGCTCATTGAAGGTGCGCACGCTCGTCGCACACACTGGCGTGTCGACGGACGGGAAGATGTTCAGCAGCAAGGGCTTTCCCTGGAACTGATCGCTGCTCACCGACCCGAGATCCGCTCCGGTCAGGGTGAAACTCGGGGCCGGAGAGCCGACCTCGGGTAGCTCGCCGACGGTGTTGATCGGGTTCCCACGCAGGGTTATCTGTGCCATGGGCACAGTCTGCCAAGGCCGCTGAGGCGGCGTTTACCCGGGCTAAGCCGGGCCAGGGCGCCGCTGTGTCCTGATTTGTGGGGTACATGTCATAGACGCCACGATCTGCGGTGGCCAAGATGGGATGTATGCCCCGCAAAGTGGTCATCGTCGGCTTCCCGGGCGTGCAGTCGCTCGACATCGTGGGGCCCTATGACGTGTTCACCGGCGCATCGATGCTGACGAACAGCGGATACGACGTGCTGGTGGGCTCCCTGGACGGTCAGCCCATCACGACCCCAACCGGCCTGGCGTTCGTGTCGACGCCGTTGCCCGATCCGAGTGACGTCACAGACTGCATTGACACCGTCATCGTGCCGGGCGGCGCCGGGGTCGACGCCGCGCGGACCGATGCGGAGCTCCTGGCCTGGATCAAGGCTGTTGCCGACACCGCGCGACGCGTCGTGACGGTCTGCACGGGCGCATTCCTGGCGGCGGAGGCGGGGCTGCTGGACGGCTGCCGGGTAACCACGCACTGGGCATTCGCCGATCGGTTGGCTCGTGAGTTTCCGGGCGTCGACGTCAATCCGGACCCGATCTTCATGCGCAGTTCCGAGAAGGTCTGGACCGCCGCCGGCGTCACCTCGGGTATCGATCTCGCGCTGTCACTGATCGAAGACGACCATGGCACCGAAGTCGCGCAAACGGTCGCCCGTTGGCTCGTCCTGTACCTGCGCCGCCCCGGCGGCCAGACGCAGTTCGCCGCGCCGGTGTGGATGCCCCGGGCCAAGCGCCCGTCGATCCGCGAGGTTCAGGAAGCGATCGAGGCGCAACCGGGTGGATCACACAGCATCGAGGAACTGGCTCAGCGGGCGGCCATGAGTCCGCGGCACTTCACCCGGGTGTTCACCGAAGAGGTCGGTGAGGCGCCGGGCCAATACGTCGAGCGCATCCGCACCGAGGCCGCGCGCCGGCAGTTGGAGGAGACCGACGACACCGTGGTGGCGATCGCCGCTCGGTGTGGCTTCGGCACCGCAGAAACCATGCGGCGCAATTTCATTCGCCGGGTCGGCATCTCGCCGGACCAGTACCGCAAAGCTTTTGCTTGACAACTAAGGAGATGACATGACCCAGATCGCGTTTGTGGCATACCCGGGCTTTACCGCGTTGGACATGATCGGCCCCTACGAGGTGTTGCGGAATCTGCCGCAGACCGAGGTGCGTTTCGTCTGGCACGAGGCCGGACCGGTCACCGCCGACTCCGGCGTTCTGGTCATTGGCGCCACGCACTCGCTGGCCGAAACTCCCTCGCCCGACGTGATTGTCGTGCCGGGCGGACCGGGAACGCCGGTGGCCGCGCGGGACGAGAAGTTGCTGGAATGGCTGCGCCAGGCCCACAAGACCGCCACCTGGACGGCCTCGGTGTGCTCTGGCTCGTTGATCCTGGCGTCCGCGGGCCTGCTGCAGGACCGCCGTGCGACGTCGCACTGGATCAGTCTTCCCGCGCTGAAGGCGTTCGGCGTCACGCCCGTAGGCGACGAACGAATTGTGCACCAGGACAATGTCATTACCAGCGCGGGCGTGTCCGCGGGGATTGACCTCGGGCTGTGGTTGGCCGGCCGGCTCGGTGGTGAAGGCCGCGCCAAGGCCATTCAGCTGATGCTCGAGTACGACCCACAGCCACCGTTCGACTCTGGCCACATGTCGAAGGCTTCCGCCACCACCAAAGCGGCGGCGACCGCGTTGCTGTCCAAGGACAATGCGACACCGGCCGCGCTCAAGGCAGGAACGTTGTTGGCCTGGGAACGGGCGCTGCACGCGGTGCGGTCTCGTCGGCGCAGGCGGGTTTTGGAGCGCGTCTGATCAGGCGCGTCTGATCACCCTTTCGGTTCGAGAAACTTCGTCGAGGCCAGTCGGCCACCGGCTTCCAGCCAGGCGCCGACAACACCCGGCGCATCGCGGTTCGGGTTGTAAATGTCCTCCTCGCTGGAGAACAAGCCGTCCCCGGCGTAGACCAGCCTGGTCCAGTTCGGAAACCAGAACGGCTCTCCGTTGGGGTCGGTCGGGTGGTCGAGCAAGTTCTTGATCATCATCACCACGGCGTCGTTGTCTTCGTCGTAGGCGATCCATTCGGACGGAAATCGCATGTGCGGGAAGGGGGCCATCACCGCCACGATCCACTCACGGACCGCCTCGCGCCCGTGGAAGACCCCGTAGTGGTGTTCGGTGTAGACGACATCCTCGGTGAACAAATCCGCAAAGGGACTCCAGTCGCCGGAGGCTGAGCACCCCTCGGCGACGGCGGTGTAGTGCCTGACGGCTTCCTCGATCTCTGCCTTGGTGAACTTGCCCATAGCGGACACACTAGAACGCGTGGGCGTATTGAAGCTGTTCGACTTGCATGGCAAAACGGCGCTGATCACCGGAGCGTCCACCGGGATCGGCAAGCGGGTGGCGCTGGCGTACGCGGAGGCTGGGGCGCAAGTTGCCATTGCGGCAAGGCATTTCGATGTCTTGCAGAAGGTCGCCGACGAGATCGCCGCGGCCGGCGGCACCGCCTTGCCCATCGCTTGCGATGTGACTGATCCGGACCAGGTGACCGGCATGGTGGACAAGGTCATCGCCGAGTTGGGAGGAATTGACATCGCCGTCGCCAACGCCGGCATCCTCGAACTCGCACCGCTGTTGGACATGTCGCTCGAGGATTTCCAACGCATTCAGGACACCAACGTCACCGGGGTGTTCCTCACCGCGCAGGCGGCGGCCAGGGCGATGGTCGCGCAGGGTCGGGGTGGATCCATCATCACCACGGCCTCCATGTCCGGACACATCATCAACGTCTCCCAACCGATGGGCCACTACTGCGCGTCCAAGGCCGCGGTGATTCAGCTGACCAAGGCTTTGGCACTGGAAATGGCTCCGCACAACATCCGGGTGAACAGCGTCAGCCCGGGCTACATCCTCACCGAGTTGGTCGAGCCGCTGTCCGAGCTTCATGCGCTGTGGAAACCCAAGATTCCGCTCGGCCGCATCGGTCGCCCCGAAGAACTCACCGGCCTATACCTCTATTTGGCGAGCGAGGCCTCCAGTTACATGACGGGTTCCGACATTGTGATCGACGGTGGATACACCGTTCCCTGAGCCGGGCGAGGCCCGATTCAGTTGCGCGGCCTGCGGCGGGCTAGCGGGTCGCGTCAAGTTCCTCACCCCCGCCGATGAGGTGGCCGAGGATGCGGGGCCCGCTCTGCAGGCTTTGGCCGAGCTCGATGTGATGTATCGGCCGATGCGGCAGGCCGCGCTGCTGGTGGAGACTTTCTTCGGAGTCGCCACCAATCCCGTCTCGAGCGAGCGCGTGGAGTGGATAACGTACGCGATCGCAGACGGGGACGCAGCGGCGCTATACCGAATGGGCTACGCGTACGCGCCTTTTCACTGTCCGGAGTGTGCGGCGTGTTACTGCGGCGAGCATTGGGATTGGCGGGAATTCGACGACGGGCCGTTCAGTGGCGTTGAAGGCAGTTGCCCCGACGGGCACTTTCACGTGCTCTCCTATTGAACGATGCAGGGGCGTCCGAACTGGGTGCGGACGCCGGGCGAGAAGAGGGCACGCAGCCGGTCGCCGGCGGGCCGTACTCCGGCCGCCTGGACCAGTTCGTCGTGCAGTTCGACGATTTCGGTGGCCTGCAGCGGCCATTCGTCGTGCACGTTCGGGAGCCACCAGGTGCGGCCGCCCTTGCGGGTGTGCGCGCCCCAGCGTGCGGTGAGCCAAACTTCAAGCGGGGTGGGTTCGATCACGTCGCCGACGGCGACCGTCACCCGGTTGCGCAGTCCGCGCTGGGGCCAGCGTCGCACGCTGTGATACGTAATTTGGTTGCCGGAGCGTGTTATTCGCATTTTCGCCCAGGTGTAGGGAACGCCGAGCCCGATCCGGGTTACCGGCACCACCGCCAGGCGAGCGGTTTCCAGCGATCGGAACAGCACCCCGTGCCGTCCGGCGTCGTCGATCGAGTACAGCCGCACGTTGGTTTCATGGAATGACCCGAGATAGGGAAGCGGCAGCGCCGCACCCAGTTTGGTGGTCATGGTGAACGGCACCAGTCCCACGTAGGTCAGCCCGTCGGCGAAGACATCGGGACGGGTCCCCGGCGGGTATAGGTGCGCGATGCTGTCCGGCGTTACCGGCCAATGGATGAAGGTCAGGTCGCGCCAGAATTGGTCGAAGGTGACCGGCCGAACCAACGGTGGCGGTGTGATCGGGTAACCCGCCAACTCGTGGATCTGGTGGGGTTCGTCAGGAGACGGTGTGGCAGTCACCGGACCATGGTGACAGTCGCCCGCCGAACGTGGGGGCGATGTCCCGAATTTCGACGATTTTGGTGCACGAGACCCGACCCGCGCTCGCCGACCGCGTCGAGCGTGCGGCGTATGGCCCGAGTTTCGAAGTTGTCGGTGCACAGGCGACACGCTCGGCGTGCACGACACCTGACCCGCGAACCCGAGACCTGGCCCGCGACTAGTGCACCCCGAGAGTGCCGCTCAGGTATTCGGCGCGGCAGGCCACCCGGGCCAGCTTGCCGCTGGTGGTGCGAGGGATGCCGCCGGCGGGCAGGAAGCGGACGTCGGCGACCGGCAGTCCATGGCGATTCGACACTGCCGCGCGGATCGCGTCGATAGCGGGCGCGGGATCGGCGCGGCTGGTGCCCGTGGCCCGTTCGGCGATCACCACCAGGCCTTCCGGCGCCGCGAACGCCGTCACGTATCCACGTCGCACCATCGGCGATGCCTCCGCAACGGTGGCCTCGATGTCTTGCGGGTAGTGGTTCTTGCCGTCGATGGTGATGAGGTCGGCGATCCGGCCAGTGACATACAGCTCGCCGTCGAGATATACGGCGAGATCGCCGGTCCGCAGCCAATTCCCGTCGATCTTGGCGCCATCGACGTGGCTGCCCTCGGGCAGCGTCGAGGTCAGTTTCGCGCCGAACGTCAGCTGCGTCTCGTCGGGCCGTCCCCAGTAACCTCTTCCGACGTTGTCGCCCTGCAACCAGGGTTCGCCGACCCGACCGTCCGGCAACTCGGCACCGGTCTCGGGATCCACGATCACCGCCGAAAGACTGCGGGCTACCTGGCCACATGACACCTGCCCAACGGCATTCGGGTGGTCGGCCGCAACCTGCACCGCCTCCCCCGCGCCCAGCCGCTCCCGGTCCAGATAGATGACCGACGTCTCGGCGTCAGGGGCAATGGTGGCGATCATCAGCGTCGCCTCGGCGATGCCGTACGACGGCTTGAATGCCGTGCGCGGTAATCCGTACGGCGCGAACGCCTTGTTGAACATGTTGACCGCGTTGATGCTGACCGGTTCGGAGCCGATGATCAGCACCACGTTGTTCAGGTTGATGTCATCACCGTCGGCAGGCAGTCCACGCTGAGCCGCCCACTCGTAGGCGAAGTTCGGGGCCGCGGTGACGACGCGTCCGGTCCGGCATTCGTCAGACAACGCCTGGATCCACCGCTGCGGCCGGCGCACAAATGCGGTGGGTGACATCAGCGTGGTGTGGCCGCCGTAGACCGTCGGAAAGCCGATCATCGACAGACCCATGTCGTGGTAGAGGGGTAACCAACTGACGCCGTGGGTGTTTCGGTTCATCAGGTCGATCGACAGGATCATCTGCGCCAGATTCGTCGCGACCGCTCGGTGGGTGATCTCCACGCCGATAGGGGGTCGCGTTGCGCCGGAGGTGTACTGCAGGTACGCAACGGCGTCGACGTCCAGATGGACCGGATTGAACCGCTCTTCGGCCGAATCCGGGACGTCGTCGATGAGGAGGACGCGCGGCGTCGGCAGGCCGGTGAGAGTACTCAGGAAGTTTTCGATGGAGGCCTTGGCAGCCGTGGTGGTGAGAACGGCGGTCGGTCGCGAGTCGCGCAGCGCCGTTTCGAGACGTTCGGCGTGGCCGGGAAGTTCCGGGGCGAACAGCGGCACCGCGACGGTGCCCGCTTTGATCGCGGCGTAGTGGCCGACAACCCAGTCGATGCTCTGCGGCGCCAGGATCGCAACGCGGTCTCCTGGGCCGGCGATCTGCTGCACGTGCGCTGTGACGGCGCGCAGGCGGACGCCGAACTGGGCCCAGGTGACGTCGAGAGCACGTGCGTCGCCCGCGCCGGTGTGGTCCAGGAAGCGGTACGCGATCTCGTTCCCGACGTGCCTGATGTTGCGGTCGATCAGCGAGATCAGCGTGGTCTCCGGGGGCAACACGATGTTGCCGTCGGCGTCTAAACAATCCTCGATGCGCAGCAGGCCGTCATACACCACCGACCTCGACTCGGCACCGCCTTCCATAACCGCAGTCTATAAATGACCGATCCCCCGTCGGCGCAAGCGTGGTGTGGTGCCAGCCACGCTTGCGGTCTTTCCCAAGGAGCAAGCGTGAACGCAGGCGAGCATCCGGTCACGACCCGCGAGGCCGCGCTGGCCCGGGTGTTCGCCTACCGTCAACGCGGACGTAGCAGGCCGGTGCCGGTTCGTGCCTTGGTGGTCGTCCTCGGCGGTGTGTTGCTGGCCGCGTCCTTCCCGCTGATCGTGCTGCTGCCGGAACTAGGCGTCCCAATGGTCCTGGTCGCGTTTCGTCTGCTGGCGGTCGAGGCGGATTGGGCGGCGCGTGCGTACGCATGGACCGACTGGCGCTTCAGCCAATTGCTGGCTTGGTTTCATCGCCAAACGCGGGCGACCCGGTGGGCAATCATGGCGGTGCTGGTGCTGCTGGTCGTCGCGCTGGTGTGGGTGCTGATCTACGAGCTGTAGCGAGACGGGTCCAACGACGGCTACGACGCGGGCTCGTGCTGGGCAGCTTCGCTATAGGAGGCACCGAGGTGTGGCACCTCCAGCGGCCCTTCCCGGCGAGCGGTCGCGATGGCGCTGCTCAGCAGCGGAGCGAGCCCGGCGAACGAACCCATGTCGAGCAACATCAGCGTCAGCAGGCGGTTGTGCACGTACGCGATCGAGCTGCCGGTGCCCGGATCGGCCCAGCCGAGAGTCCCGCCGAGCCCGATGTGACCGTACCCGGGCAACAGCCCCGGCACCGGTGACGACTGGTAACCCTGGTGGTAGGTGAATGGGATCCCCAGGTTCAGATCGGGGGTGAGGTCGGGTTCTCCCTTGAGCTCGCGCACCAGATCCGACGACAGCAGCCGCGTTCCCTCAATGGAGCCGTCGTTGGCGATGGCGCCGTACAGCTTGGCCAGGCCGCGTGCGGTCACGACACCGTTCACGGCCGGAACCTCTCCGTCGAGGAACGGCATTTCCCCCTGCAGCATCGACATGATGCCCGGGAAGTACATGGATGCCAGCAGGCCGGTGGACGTCAGCCCGATCACCTTGGGTGCGACGAAGTCCAGCAGCGGGGTCGGGATATTCGCTTGCGGCATAAGCGTTTGCGCCGCCGTGGTGGGCACGTCAGCCGGCGGACGGCCCAGGTGCAGGCCGCCGGTGTCCAGCGGCTGCGCGAGCTCTTCGCGGAACAGCTGCCGCATGCCTTTGCCGGTCACCGCCCGGGCCAGCCCCGACAGCAGCCAGCCGTAGGTGATGGCGTGGTAGGCGGTCTTTCCGTGCGAACTGTCCAGGGGCAGCTGGGCCAACCGTTCCTCCATCTGAAGGTGGTCCAGCACATTGTTTTTCCGCACCCCCTTGAGGTGCGATAGCCCACTGCGGTGCCGCAGGACGTCGCTGATGGTGATCTCGGACTTGCCGTTGGCGCCGAATTCAGGCCAATAGTCGGCGACCGGTGCGTCGTAGGACAGCAATCCGCGATCGACCAGCCGATGGATTACGGTCGCGGCCAGCCCTTTGGTCGCGGAAAACACCATGGCGCCGGTGTCTGCGGTCCAGGGCACCTTGCCGCGTCGGTCCGCATAGCCCGTCCACACGTCGACAACCTGCACGCCGTCGATATAGACCGACAGCGCGCCGCCGCCCAACTTGCGGGTGGGGAACAACGCGACGAGCGCGCGGACCACATTCGCGAAGCGTGAATCGCAGGCACCCTGCGCGCCGGAGGGGAGGCCGTTATCGGGAGTGAGGACGGAAGCCTTCGCCATACCGTGCATGATTGCAGGCCGAGGTGCGCCCAGCCTAGGAGAACCCGCGATTTCTATGTCTGAACGCGACCAATTGCCTCGCTCACGGCTCCGGGATCCTGTTTGTCGACGTTGCAGCTGACGGTGACCGAGGTGCGCCGGTCGCTGCTGACTCGAATGTCGGTGACGAACCCGGCCCAGGGACCGTCGTGCTTGAGCACGCCGTGGCCACCCGAATATCCCAGCGCCATAGCGGTCGGCGACCAGCAGAGTTAGGTTTCGACCGAGCCTGCCAAGTGGTGCATTGAGAAACTGCGGTCCGCCCACGTTGCCGGTCCGGTAGTTGTCGCCCCACCGCAACAGCTGCGTGGGGGTGGTTTGGATGCCGCCGTCACCATCCTGCGCTCGCGGCACCGGCGGCAATGGCGGCAACGGCGGGACGGGCGGAGAAGGTACCGGTACCGGCGGGCTGGGCGGCCAGGTGTGGGTAATCGGTGCGTATGGCCGGAACGGCTTGCCTCGCTAGCAGTCCGCGCTAGTAGTCGGCACGGGCCGCACGAATTGCTTTAGGGCTCAGCGGTAATCCGCTGATCGATCGTCCGAACGCAATAGTTGACCCTGTCGCCGAACGGTTCGGGTCGGCCTGGGGTTCGGCGAGCATAAGTCCGGTACCGCCGCGTTCAACCGCAGGCGACACCGAACGGCTTTCATTGGCCCGCCGCGTTGGCGGTAGGGTACGCGGCAGGACAAATCCAGGCAGTTCAAGCCAGTCAGATCGGGAGTCGGGCATGTCGGGTCGGAAATACACGTTCGAGGTCAACAAGACCAGTACTGCGCCTGCGTCAACGCTGTTCCGGCTTGTCGCAGACGGCGGTAACTGGGCTTCCTGGGCTAAGCCGATCGTCGCTCAGTCGAGTTGGGTGCGCCAGGGTGATCCAGCCCCCGGCGGTGTCGGGGCCATCCGGAAATTGGGAATGTGGCCGGTGTTCGTGCAGGAAGAGACCATCGAGTACGAGCAGGACCGTCGTCACGTCTACAAGCTGGTTGGTCCGAGAACGCCCGTCAACGATTACGTCGGCGAGGTAGTCCTCACGCCAAATGCCTCCGGGGGCACCGACATTCGCTGGAGTGGCTCGTTCACCGAGAAAATTCGTGGGACGGGAAAGGCCGCGCGGGCGGCGATGGGTGGTTCGGTGAAGTTCTTCGCGGGTCAGCTGGTGAAGGAGGCTGAGCGCCAGGCGGGCGCCCAGTCGGGCGGCTGAAGCTAGATTCACCTTCCTGTGCAACGGTTTTCGTGGGTGTTGGCCCAAACGGAGCGGCTACCGGGAATTGACCTCGTCCTGATACTTCTTGGTCATATGCTCGATGGCCTGCAACTGCGTCTGGGCGAGGTCGTCGCGAACCTGGCCAGCCCGCGCGGCGGCGTCGATAGTGGGCTGTGCCAGACCCTGGAAATGCGGAATCACCTCTACGGCAAATAGTTCGGCGGATCGACGGGTGGCTGCGGGATTCGCCCATTCATGGCCCATCTGCAGCATGCAGCCGAAGCCCCCGGACTGGTCCCACAGTCGTTGCACCTGCTCGCGCGCCCGCTCCGGTGTGCCGATGACCCCAGTTCCGTTTTCGTTGATGATGTCGATCATCTCGTCGAGTTGGTCACCCGGCATGGTCATCTGCGGGAAGGCCGCGACTTTCTGGAAGTAGCGGAACCAGGGTTCGATGCCGAATTTGACGTCCGCGCGGGCCTGTTCGTCGGTCTCGGCGATGTGGAAGGGCGCGACCAAGCTCCAGTTCCTTCGGTCGACCGTCGTGCCGTGGGCCGCGGCGCGTTCCTCGACGATCCCCCAGTGATACGCCAACGCGTCGAATCCCTCGATAAGCAGCGTCGCCCCGATGGACAGCAGGCCGATGCCGTGTTTACCGGCCAGTCGCGCGCCGGTCGGTGAGGCCACCGCGGCGACCGCCAGCGGGATCCCGTCCTCGGAATATGGAGCGAGTTGCAGTTGCGCGTCGATGAGTTGGTGCGTCGCGGTTTTCGCCGTGACCGTCTCGCCGGCGAGGAGACGCACGACGATGTCGAGGTTGGTCTCCAACAACTCGCGGGTGTCGGTGGGGGTCAGTCCGATCATCGCCGAATCGGTGGGCAATGAACCGGGGCCCACGCCGCCGATGATGCGACCGTGCGTGAGGTGATCGAGCAACATCAATCGGTCCGCCACCCACAACGGGTTGTGGTAGGCCAGCGAGATAACCCCGGTGCCGAATTTGATCCGCTTGGCCCGCTCGGCGGCGGCAGCGATGAAAACCTCTGGCGAGCTGATGATTTCGCTGCCCGCCGAGTGATGCTCGCCGATCCACGCTTCATCGAAACCAAGGGCGTCGAGATGTTCGATGAACTCCAGATCGCGCTGTAGGGCCAGCGTCGGATTGGTGCCTGCGCGATGGAATGGGGCGATGAAGTACCCGAACCTGAGCTTGGCCATATGGGGCTCCTTCCGGCCGCGTGATGGGCTTGACCGAACGATAGTCCCCGTATTCAGAGCCGACGGGGCCAGGACGGCGGTAACACCGTCCTGACCCCGTCGGCCGTCAGAATCTAACGAGCGCTAGATCACGGGAAGCCGCCGCAGAGGTTGCCGACGCAACCGCCGCCGCCACCCGGTCCGCCACCGCCACCGCCGACGCCGGGAATGGTGCCGCCTCCGCCGCCCGGTCCGCCGCCACCGGTGGGACCGCCCGGAACGCCGCCGCCCCCACCGTCTGGGCCACCGCCGCCGGTGGGACCGCCGGGCACGCCGCCGCCGCCTCCGCCGGGTCCGCCGCCACCGGTTGGGCCTCCCGGTGATGTTTCGGTGCCGGGCGCGCCGGGGGGCGCGGTGGTCGTCACGGCGGAGCTGGGTGTCGTTGTCGATGGCGTCGTGCTGCTGCTCGGTGACTTGTCGTCGCCACCGCCACAAGCGACGGCCATGACCAGCATTGCGCCGCCACCGAAGACTGCAAACGCCCTCCTGGCTTCGGATCTCATCAGACTTCCCTACTCTCTAACTCTTCTCTCACGGCCACATCGGTCTCGAGCACTGGTCCGCATACCCCGTTTTGGGGGGTGGAAACCGGGCGGGACTTGGTGCGAGCAGCGTTATGCGGCAAATTGTTTGTTTATTTCGTCGGGCAAGCTCAACTTATTCGCATAGCGGCAAAAAGGAAAAATTGTTTTTGGCCGGAACTGCTGCACTTTCGCCAGGCTCAGAACGGGTGATGGATGCTCTTTTCGCCACAGAAGAGTTCTGCAGCACCGCCTACCGTCAGTCGCAGACTGACACCCAAAGACACTGGTAGAGGCTAGCCTTGAGGTGACTGGCCGCTGTATCTGCAATTGACAAGCATCACCGAATCGGCGTCCTAACGCGCGAATGTAAAGCAAGTTGGCATTGGCGCGATTTATTATCACAAGTTGATAACATCCGACATTTTTTCCAATAAATTGTCGATTTATGCGGATGTCTCCTTGTACGTTGTCCGCAACGAGATCAGCTTAGCGGCGACCGATGGCCATTGCCTTCTCCGGTGTCGTTATGTCAGTGGCGTGAGCACCAGAGAGAGGTGTAGGCCGATGAACTTTGCAGTGTTGCCCCCGGAGATCAACTCGGCGCTGATTCTTGCGGGAGCGGGATCGGAGCCGATGCTCGCCGCCGCGGCGGCCTGGGACGGGCTCAACACCGAACTGGCCTCGGCCGCTTCATCTTTCGGATCTGTCATATCCGGTGTCGTCGGCAGTTCGTGGCAGGGCGCTTCGTCGGCCGCGATGACGGCAGCCGCCACCCCCTACCTGCAGTGGCTTACCGCCGCAGCGGCGCAGGCGGCCGAGGCAGCCGCGCGGGCGGGGGCCATGGCGGCAGAGTTCGACGCTGTGCGGTTGGCGATGGTGCAGCCGGCGTTGGTGGCGGCTAACCGGTCCGACCTGCTGTCGCTGGTGTTCTCGAACATCTTCGGTCAGAACACTCCGGCGATCGCTGCGATGGAGGCCGCCTATGAAGAGATGTGGGCTATCGACGTGTCGGCGATGGCCGCTTACCACGCCGGGGCTTCGTCGATCGCGGCGGCGCTGACGCCTTTCGCTCAGCCGCTGCAAGGTCTAGCCGGACTGGCGGGGCAGGTGGCGGCCGCGCCGGCGGCGGCCGTCGCCGCCGTTACGACGGCGGCCGGCGAAGTCCCGCTCGTGGCAGGCGAGGTCACGACCAACATCAACTTGGGCCTGGCAAACGCTGGATTAGGAAATCTAGGCAACGGAAACGTTGGCAATCTCAATCTGGCCAGTGGGAATCTCGGCAGCTACAACCTTGGGCCTGGAAACCTCGGCAGCTACAACGTTGGCTTTGGAAACCTGGGTAGCAACAACTTCGGATTCGGCAACCTCGGCGGCAACAACATCGGCTTCGCCAACGTAGGTCCTGGACTGACGGCAGCGCTCAACAACTTTGGCTTCGGCAACACCGGCAGCAACAACATCGGCATTGGAAACTCGGGCAACGGCAACATTGGGTTCGGCAACACGGGCGACGGGAACGTCGGCTTCGGGCTCACCGGCAATGGTTTGCAAGGTTTCGGCGGCTGGAACTCGGGAACCGGCAACATTGGCTTGTTCAACTCGGGTACCGGCAATGTCGGCATCGGCAACTCGGGCACCGGAAACTTCGGCTTGTTCAACTCCGGCACCAGCTACAACACCGGCATCGGCAACGCCGGCGAAGCCAACACCGGATTCTTCAACACCGGCATCGCGAACACCGGCATCGGAAACATCGGTAACTTCAACACCGGCAGCTTCAACCTGGGTAGCTTCAACACCGGTAGCGCCAACATCGGAAACTCCAACACCGGCGGCTTCAACCCTGGCGATCTCAACACGGGCTGGGGCAACACCGGAAACGTGAACACTGGTGCGTTCAACACCGGCAACTACAACAATGGCATGTTCTGGCGAGGTGAGTACCAGGGCCTGGTCGGCTTCTCCGGCACCCTGACCATTCCTGCGGCCGGTTTGGACCTCAACGGCATGGGCACCGTTGGTCCTATCAACATCCCACCGCTTCATGTCCCTGAGATAGGGCTGGGCATTAACAGCAATGGTGCCCTAGCCTCGATTTTTCGTCGAGGGTGATTTCGGTCGGACTTGGCGATGGGGTGCGTGGTGTCTGGGGTTTGTGTGGTTTAGGGCGTGTTGGGGTTGTCCCGTGTCGCCGGGTTGGCGGGCTTTCCCAGGGCCGGTGGTCTTTCGTGCTCGGTTGGTCAGCTGGGTTGTCGGTCAACCGAAGGCGGTGCGGATGTGTTGCCATGCGGTGGCGATGGCTGCGGCCCATCGCCAGGTGGCGTCGATGCGTAGTCGGGTTCGGCGGGCGCCGCGGGTGATGCGGGCTGCGACGTGCAGGACTCGGTAGCGGAAGGTAGCGATCTCGGCACGGGTCAGGCCGGGGTGGCCGGTGAATCCGATGAGCTGGCACCAGGTGACCAGATCGGCTGCGGCCAAGACGATTTCCAGCCAGGCGGCGTTGGCGTCGAATGCCTGACACGGCAGGTTGCGCAGGCCGGTGGCTTTGAGTTCGCGGATGCGGTCTTCGACGCGGGCGTGTTGGCGGTGGCGTAGTTCCAGACCTGCCACCTGGCCGGCGACCACACCGGGCGGTGTGTCGGTGATGAACGCGGTGACCCGCATCCCGTCGGCGTCGGTGAACCGCAACTGCGCACCCGGATGGGGCCTTTCCTTGCGCAGGATCAGCCGGGTCCCCGCCGCCACGATGACAGGTTGACCAGGTTGGTGGCCTCGGCGACCCAGGCGCCCTCGCGGATACCACCGTCGGTGTCGATCGCCGGATACCAGCACTGCCCGATGTTGAGAGTGTCCACAGCGTCCTGCACCCGCCAATCCACGGGTAGCCGAAGGAGAACCCCACGCCGCGGCGCGGCAGGCGTCGGCGAAGTCGTGGGTGGCCCCGGCGGTGTCGCAGCGCACCAGCACCGCCGGCTTGTCGGGGTCGTCGCGATGATCGGGGTCCGGCCGCCATCGCGCCGGCAGGCCGCCAGTGCCTGCGCTAGACACTGACGTGGTCAGCTGCGGTGTTGGAGCCCGCGCCACCGGGGCGCAGTAGGCCGCCAGCGCTTCCCCGCCGGCGATCTCGGGGCGGTCCACGAAGGCCAGCAGCGGGTGGTGACCGTAGGTCTTTCCAGGTCGCCCTGCCTTCTCCTTGTTATCGGAATGATCGAGGACCAGGGTGGCGTCGATGTCGATGTGCAACCAGCCACCCGGTGCGGGGCGGCGCCGGCGGCCCAGGGCTGCGCGGGCCGCAGCCCGGGCGGCACGCACCCGCGGTAGGTGCGAAGCATCGATGCGCTCATCGATTAGCCGCCACATCGTGGTCGTGGAGGCTTTGGCACCCAGGACATGCTCACGGTCGCCGCACAGTTGTCCGACCGCGTCGATGCAGTCCGCCCCATCGGCGACCGCGGCAGCCAGATCAGCGAACACCTCCCCGGGCGCATACACCCACGGGCCCCGGTAGGTATCTGCCAACGCGGCGGTGACCTGCGCCGATAACCCGCTGCGGTCCGCGAGCTCACGCACCATGGCCATCCCGGCATGCGACACGACACCATAACCGTCGGCGGAAACTTTCACCCGCGACCCGACCGCGATATTCTTCACCTGCGAGGTGCCTTCCCGCTGGAACGACTGAACCCTAGAGAAGTCCAATTATTCCTTGCAGGACAGGCACTTTCGCATATCTACACCCCGAAACTCACAACGTTTCACGAAAAATCCGGGCTAGTCGGCGCGATCAGTATCCCGCCGATCACGTTGCCCGAGATCGGTCTGGGCATCAGCAGTTCCGGTGCGGTCGTCGGACCCATCACCATCCCGTCGATCAACGTGCCTCAGATCGGCTTGGGTATCAACAGTTCCGGCGCCCTGGTCGGCGAGATCACCATCCCGTCGATCAACGTGCCCCAGATCGGTCTGGGTATCAACAGTTCCGGCGCCCTAGTCGGCGAGATCACCATCCCGTCGATCAACGTGCCCCAGATCAACTTGGGTATCAACAGCGCTGGCGCTCTGGTCGGGCCCATCGCCGTGCCGCCGATCACTATTCCTCAGTTCGGCCTGCAGCTATCCGGCAATCAGGCCGAATTCGTGATTCCCCTCAACACAATTCCGGTAGACACACTCGGCCTCCCCGGCTACATCGGCCCCCTCAACATCGAGGCGTATATCACGCCCACCGTGACCGGAAACCTCGGCGGTGTCACGGTGTTCCCGAATGGATACTCGATCGCGCCGATCCCGCTGAGCATCAACCTCAGCGGCGGCCTCGGGCCCTTCACGGTCTTCCCGAACAATTACTCGCTGAATCCGATCCCGTTGGGCATCAACGTGGGTGGCAGCCTCGGCCCCGTCACCATCTTCCCGAACAACTACTCGTTGGGTCCCATCCCATTGGGTATCAATGTGGGCGGCAGTCTTGGCCCGTTAACAGTGTTCCCGAATGGTTACTCACTCGGGCCGATTTCGCTGGGTATCAACGTCGGCGGCGGCCTGGGGCCGGTCACCCTCTTCCCGAACGGCTATTCGCTTGGTCCGATTCCCCTGGGAATCAACGTGGGTGGCAGTCTCGGACCCCTCACCCTCTTTCCGGATGGTTTCAGCCTCCCGCCAATCCCGTTAGGTCTGCACGCCTTCGGCGGAGTCGGCCCCATCAATATTCCGATCGACATTGCGCCGGGCACCCCGGGGTTCGGAAACTCGACAACTACGCCGTCTTCGGGCTTCTTCAACAGCGGTACGGGCGGCTCGTCGGGCTTCGGAAACTTCGGCGCGGGCAGCTCGGGATTCTGGAATGTTGCCGAGAATCTGGGCAACTCGGGCTACTTCAACGTCGGTTCGCTGGTATCGGGCATGTCGAACTTCGGCAATACGGTCTCGGGCCTTTACAACACCAGCACACTGGGCGTGGCGACAGCGGCGTTCAATTCCGGGATCAGTAACACCGGCGACCACCTCGCAGGCTTCCTGCGCAATGCTGCCGGCGACACAGCTCTCAACCTCGGCTTTGCGAACGACGGCAACATGAACCTGGGCGCTGCGAACGTCGGCGACTTCAACTTCGGCTTCGGGAACGTCGGCAACACCAACTTCGGCGGCGGCAATATCGGCTTCGGCGGTATCGGTTTCGGTAACTTCGGCGACAACAACGTCGGCTTCGGCAACCTGGGCAGCAACAACTTTGGCTTCGGCAACACCGGTCCGGGGATGACAGCGGGGCTGCAGAACATCGGTCTCGGGAACATCGGCAACGGAAACATCGGCTTCGGCAACACGGGTAATGGAAATATCGGGATCGGCCTGACCGGCGACAACCAAGTCGGTTTCGGCGGCCTCAACTCTGGCGTCGGCAACATCGGCTTCGGCAACTCCGGTGATGGCAACATCGGCTTTTTCAACTCGGGCACCGGAAACTTCGGCATCGGCAACTCCGGCAACTACAACCACGGCTTAGGCAACGTGGGCGACGCCAATACCGGCTGGTTCAATCTCGGTAGCGTCAACACGGGCATGGCCAATGTGGGCAGCCACAACACCGGAAACTTCAATGTCGGCAACGTCAACACGGGGGACTTCAATCCAGGTGATACAAACACCGGCTTCCTGAACCCCGGTGACATCAATACCGGGTTCGCCAACACCGGCGACGTCAACACTGGCGCCCTGAACACGGGCAACTTCAGCAACGGCATGTTCTGGCGAGGCGATTATCAGGGGCTGATGGGCTTCTCGGGCACCCTGACCATCCCCGAAATCCCGCTGGGCCTGCACGTGCACGGCGGTCTCGGCGCGATTACCGTGCCCGACATCACTATTCCGGCGATTCCGTTGAATCTGTTGGCGGCCGGTGGTCTTGGCCCGATTGTCGTGCCCGACATCACTATTCCGGCGATTCCGTTGAACTTGTTGGCGGCCGGTGGTCTTGGCCCGATTGTCGTGCCCGACATCACTATTCCGGCGATTCCGTTGAACTTGTTGGCGGCCGGTGGCATTGGCCCCATTAATGTGCCGAACGTTCCCATTCCGGCGATTCCGCTGAACTTGGTGGCCGCGGGCGGGATCGGCCCCATCAACGTTCCGAATGTCCCGATCCCCGCTATCCCGGTCAATCTGACCGCGGCCGGTGGTCTCGGTCCCATCAGGTTCCCGACCGTCAATGTTCCGGCCATCCCGGTCGACGTGGCCTTTAGTGCGCCGATCAGAATTCATATCGACGAATTCCCCTACTCGCTCACGCTGATCATCGCTGGCACCATCGGCCCGGTCAATTCCGTTGTGTCAACTTTGTCTCTCGGATTGTCGGGCGGCACGCGCGCGTTCAACATTCCGGGCTTCAACATCGGGAGTGTCGGTTTGGACATCCCGTTGAGCGGTACTACCAATCCGTTCACCATCGGTGGTTTCAATGTTGGTGAGATCGGTTTAAACATCCCGTTGAGCGGTAGCACGAATCCGTTCACCATCGGTGGTTTCAATGTTGGTGAGATCGGTTTGAACATCCCGTTGAGCGGTAGCACGAATCCGTTCACCATCGGTGGCTTCAACATTCCCGAGATCGGTCTGAGCATCCCGTTGAGCGGTAGCACGAATCCGTTCACCATCGGTGGCTTCAGCGTCCCCGAGATCGGTCTGAACATCCCGTTGAGCGGTAGCACGAATCCGGTCACGATCCCTGGCTTCAGCATCGACCTGTTCCCACTCGACATCGACCTCGACGGTGGCTTGGGCCCGATCAATATTCCGATCACCATCGCGGGTGCTCCGGGCTTCGGAAATGCCACTGCCGCACCGTCTTCGGGCTTCTTCAACAGCGGCGCGGGCGGCACTTCGGGCTACGGAAACGTTGGCGCGGCCATTTCTGGCTTCTACAACCAGGTGCCGGAGAATTTGTTCGGTGCGGTATCGGGCTACTACAACGTCGGCCAATTCGTTTCGGGCATGCAGAACTTCGGCAACGCCATCTCGGGCCTGGCCAATACGACCTCGGTTGGGCTCATGGCGTCGGCGTTGAACTCGGGTGTCCGCAATATCGGGTCAAAGCTCTCCGGCTTCTTCACCAGCGGCACTGGGCTGTAACGAGCTCGAGCCTGCTCGAGCTGCCCGCGCAACCTGCAATGCGTCTTCGCCAGATCGCCGCCCTCAGAACACGTCGGGCCAGTCAGTGCCTCTCGAATGGCTGCCGGCGCTAGGCGTCGAGGCCGGTCAGTCGCTGCGGATAGGCGCAACGCGATTCCCGCAACTGTGGGCCCGGGTCTGTGGGCGGCGGTGCGTTTACCCTGCTTTGCCGGCAGAGCCAACGACACCGTTCGCGCCATTGAACCCGGTGGCGCCGGCAGCGCCCGTCGCGCCACTGACGCCGACTGGGCTGCCGAAATAAACGCCTGGGGCCCCGCCATTTCCACCGGCGCCGCCGCTACCGCCAAAGCCGCCGAGACCGGCTTCGCCGCCAGCTCCGGCAGCACCGCCGCCGCCGGCAATTCCGCCGTTGGGGCCCAAGCCGCCGTCGCCACCGGCGCCGCCGTTGCCGCCGGTGCCGCCAGTGCCGCCCATCCCGCCATTACCGCCATTGCCGCCGTTACCGCCTGTCGTGCCGCCGCCGTTGCCGCCGTTGCCGCCGTTGCCGCCTGCCGCCCCGAACCCGCCGGAACCGCCGGCACCACCTGCGCCGGCGTCGCCGCCGACAGCACTACCGCCGCCATTTCCGGCATTACCGCCGGCGCCGCCGGTACCGCCGTCCCCTCCGGCGCCGGCACCATAGCCCTGACCGTCACTGAGCGAAGCTCCCTTACCGCCAGCACCGCCGTGACCGCCGTGGCCTCCGGCCAGAACCCCAGATTCGTTGAACGGGGGAACGGCCGCGTTGCCGCCGTTGCCGCCCGTGCCGCCGTTGCCTCCGCCGGCTCCGCCGGCACCGCCGTTGCCGCCGTTTGCGACGACATTGGTCCCTGTGCTCAGCCCCTTCGCATTGGGTGCCGCGTTGTGCCCGCCGTTGCCGCCGTTGCCGCCGTTGCCGCCGTACCCGCCGACACCGCCGTGGCCGCCGTGGCCGGCTTTGGCGTATTCGCCGTTTGAGGCATTCCCGCCCCAGCCGCCGTTCCCGCCAGGTGCTCGGAACCCGCCGTTGCCGCCGTTGCCACCGTTTCCTGCCCTCGCGTCGGTGCCCACTTCGCCGAAGGTGGACCATCCGCCGTTGCCGCCGTTGCCCCCGGCCTGGCCGGTAGTACCGCCGTTAGTGCCATTTCCACCGTTTCCGGCCAATCCCCTGGGGTCGCCGAAGGGGCCCAGGAAGTGGACAGTTTGCCCATCGCCGCCGTTCGAGGCCTGTGAGCTGAATATCTGACCTGGGTTGGATCCGTTGCCGCCGTTGCCGCCGTTGCCGGCGTTGCCGCCAGCCCCACCGCTGCCTGCGTCGCCAACGCTGCCGACCTTGGCTCCGTCGCCCCCGGCGGCGCCACCAGCACCGCCGTTACCGCCGTTTCCGCCGGCGCCGCCGTTGCCTCCCTTTCCGCCCGTCGCGGCGTTGCCGACGCCGTTGACGCCGGTGCCCCCATTTCCGCCGGTGCCGCCATTGCCGGCGGCTCCGCCCTGCCCGCCGTCACCGCCACCGGTGCCGCCCAGAACGGCTGGCGCACCGCCCGCACCGCCGGTGCCACCATCGCCGCCACGACCTCCGTTGCTGCCACTAACCCCCGTGCCAGCGGCGCCGTTGACACCAGTGCCGCCGTTGCCACCGGTGCCGCCACTCCCGCCGGCGCCGCCGGCACCGACCGCGCCCGACTGGCCGCCGACCGAAAGGGCGGTGCCGCCGAGGCCGGCTTTGCCGCCCGCGCCGCCGGTACCGCCGGTGCCGCCATTGGCGCTGGCGCCGCCCTTGCCGCCGGTACCCCCTTCGCCGCCGTCTCCGCCGGAGCCGCCGTTACCGGCGATGAACCCACCTTGACCGCCGGTACCCCCGTCCCCGCCCTTGCCGCCAGCGCCGGCGACGGTGCCGGCAACACCGCTTCCGGCGCCGTCCGTTCCGACGCCACCTTTGCCGCCGGTGCCGCCATTCCCACCATTTCCGCCTGCGCCCATCGAGCCGGACTTGCCGCCAACCGCTTGGGCGGCGCCGCCGAGGCCCCCTGAGCCGCCGACTCCGCCAGCCCCGCCGTCTCCGCCGGTTGCGCTGGCAGGACCACCGGCTCCGCCCTTGCCGCCATTACCTGCGCGACCACCGCTGCCGCCGTCACCGCCGTCACCAGAGCTCGTGCCGCCAAGCCCGCCCGCGCCGCCGTTGCCACCAGCGCCCCCGATACCGCCTGCGGTGCCGTTTTGGCCGTTCAGCGTCCCGCTGGTGCCTGCTACGCCCGCGGCGCCGTTTCCGCCGTTCCCGCCGGTGCCGCCGTTGCCGTACTCACCGCCGTTTCCGCCCGTGCCGCCGTCGCCGCCAGCTTGGCCGGCAATAACGGCATTGGCACCGTTGCCGCCGGTGCCGCCGTTGCCGCCGGTGCCCCTGGCGCCTTGTGTGCCGTTCGCGCCGTTCGCGGCGCCGCTGTTGCCTAGACCGCCCGTGCCGCCGGTTCCGCCGTTGCCGGGTGTCGCGCCCTTGCCGCCTGCGCCGCCCTTGCCGGAGCCGCCGCCGTCGAAGGTGCCTACGCCGCCGGTCCCTCCGTTACCGGCGACGCCGCCGCTGCCGCCGTTGCCTGCGGCACCGCCAACACCCCCAGCGCCGTTGCCCGATATGCCGGTGCCGGGGGCGCCGCCTGCTCCGCCGTTGCCGCCGGTGCCGCCGGCGCCACCGTTACTGCCGTCGCCGCCGGCCAAGCCCAAGCCGCCGGTGTCGCCCTTTGCGCCGGCACCGCCGATGCCGCCGGCGCCGCCCGTGCCGCCGGCCCCGCCATTGCCCCCAAAGCCCGAGAGTGACCCGCCTTTGCCGCCGGTGCCACCTTCTCCGCCGGCGCCGCCGGTGCCGCCGGTGCCTCCGACCTGGCTGGCGTCGGGAGCATTCGCTCCTTGTTGACCCGTACCGCCTGCGCCGCCCGTGCCGCCGTTGCCGCCGTTGCCAACCGGCCCGGCGTCGCCTCCGTTGCCGCCTTTGCCCCCAGTACCACCTGCGGTGGTGGCGGCGGCGCCGTTGCCGCCGTTGCCGCCGTTGCCGCCGCTGCCCATGGCGCCCTGTTTGCCGTCCGCACCGGGCGCTCCGGAGCCGTTGCCTGCACCGCCGGTGCCGCCACTTCCACCGGCGCCGGGTGTTCCACCTTTGCCGCCGGTGCCTCCAGTTCCCGATCCCCCGCCGTCGAAGGTGCCTACGCCACCGGTTCCACCGGTGCCCGCGTTCCCACCGGTGCCGCCGTTGCCGGCGGCACCGCCGGCGCCGCCGGCGCCGAAGCCTGAGGCGCCATTGCCGGCGGCGCCACCCACACCGCCGTTACCGCCGGCGCCGCCAGCGCCGCCGTTGCTTCCGTCGCCGCCGGCCAGGCCCAAGCCGCCCGTGATGCCTTTGGCGCCTGCGCCCCCGAAGCCGCCGAGGCCGCCGAGGCCGCCGGCCCCGCCGTTGCCCCCCACGCCGGAAATCCAGCCGCCTTGACCGCCGTTGCCGCCGGTTCCGCCGGTTCCGCCGGTTCCACCCGTGCCGCCGTTTTGGCTGGGGTCGGGTGCGTTGGCGCCCTGACTGCCGGTGCCACCGGTGCCACCGGTGCCACCGGTGCCGCCGTTGCCAACTGGACCGGCGTTGCCGCCGTTGCCGCCGGTGCCTCCCTTGCCGCCGAAGGTGATCGCCGCGGCACCGGCCCCGCCGGTGCCACCATTGCCGCCCGTTCCTTGCGCACCGGTCGCGCCGTCCGCGCCCTGCGCGCCTCCAGTGCCGCCACCGGCACCGCCCTGCCCGCCGGCTCCGCCGGAGCCGACCACCCCGCCCTGCCCGCCATCGCCGCCGGTGCCGGTGCCCCCGCCAGCAAAGGTGCCCAGGCCGCCGGCCCCGCCATTGCCAGCACTCCCACCAAACCCGCCGTTCCCCCCGGCTCCACCCGCGCCGTGGGTTCCGTTGCCCGACGCGCCGGTTCCTGCGGCGCCGCCCTTGCCGCCAGCGCCGCCCGCACCGCCGGCTCCGCCATTGCTGCCGGTTCCGCCGTTCAGACCAAGGCCACCGTCGGTTCCGTTGGCACCGTTACCGCCGAAACCACCGAGGCCGCCTTTGCCGCCGTCTCCGCCGCTTCCACCGAAACCGAAGGTCGCGCCACCGTTTCCGCCGGCGCCGCCTGCTCCGCCAGTACCGCCGACCCCGCCCGCAGTGCCGTTCTGGCTTGGGTTGGCCGCGTTGGTACCTTGCGCGCCGACGAACCCGTTACCTCCCGCGCCGCCGTGACCGCCATTGCCTACCGACCCGCCATTGCCGCCCTTGCCGCCGTTACCGCCGGCGCCGCCGGCAACTGTTGCGGATGCCCCTGTGCCGCCCACCCCGCCATGGCCGCCGGCTTGGACGGTGCTGCCTGCCGCACCGTTGGCACCATCCGCCCCGGCCTGGCTGCCAGTCCCGCCACCCGCGCCGCCGGCGCCGAAGGCACCGCCGATGCCGCGGGCGCCGCCGTTCCCTCCGTCGCCACCGTCGCCGGCGACTCCGCCGCTCACAACGCCGTTGCCGCCGGCTCCGCCGTCGCCGGGCGCGCCACCCACGCCGCCGTTGCCACCGGCACCGCCTTTGCCACCTTTGCCCGTTCCGAGAGGATCGCCGCCGACGCCACCGGCTCCGCCCGCGCCGCCGTGTCCGCCGCTACCACCGTCCTGACCGGTGAGGCCTGCCCCTCCGGCAGCGCCAGTGACGCCGGCGGTACCCGCGCCGCCGTGGCCGCCGGCTCCGCCGGCCCCGCCGTCGCCAGAGGTCGTCCCGCCAGTGCCGCCAGCTCCACCAGCCCCGCCGGCCCCGCCCGCGTTGCCGTTAGCGCCTGGGGCACCGACGGCGGCCCCGGCCTGGCCGTTACCGCCCGCGCCGCCGGCACCGCCGTTGCCGACGGACCCGCCTGCACCGCCGTTGCCACCTTTACCGCCGGCGCCCCCGGCAGTGGTTGCATGGGCGCCGGCACCGCCAGCACCGCCGTTGCCCCCGCTACCAGGTGTAATGCCCGCTGTGCCGTTGGCGCCTGCGTTGGGACCGACACCGCCGCCCGAACCTGCTGCGCCGCCGGCACCGGCGTTGCCTCCAGCACCGCCCGCACCGCCGTCGCCCGCGACACCGCCGACCACCACGCCGTTTCCGCCAGCTCCGCCGTCGCCAGGTGCACCGCCTGCACCGCCGTTGCCGCCTGTCCCACCGATACCCTTGCCGAGCGCGACACCACCTGACCCGCCGGCTCCACCGTCACCGCCGTGTCCGCCGAAACCGCCGACCAAACCGGCTGCCCCCATCACACCGGAGCTGCCGCTCGCACCGGCACCGCCCACCCCGCCGGCGCCTCCGTCCCCGGAGATCGCGCCGCCATTGCCGCCGGTGCCACCTGCGCCGCCGTTGCCGCCTGTGTTGCCGTTTGCTCCTGGGGCGCTGACCGTGGCGCCGGCCATGCCGTTGCCACCGGCGCCACCGGCGCCGCCTGTGCCGACCGAGCCGGCATCACCACCGTGACCCCCGGCACCGCCGTGACCACCGGCGGTTGTCGCGTGGGCGCCCGCGCCACCGGCGCCGCCATTGCCGCCGGTGGTGGGCGTGAAGCCTGTCGCGCCAGCGGGAGCACCGGCGCCGCCGCCCGCACCACCGGCACCACCGATGCCGGCGTTACCACCCTTGCCGCCATCGCCGCCGTTGCCTGCGATTCCCCCGACGACCACGCCCTGCCCTCCGGCGCCGCCGGTACCCGCTGCCCCGCCGGCCCCGCCGGCGCCGCCGGCACCCGCGGTTCCTGCCTGACTGAACAGGGCACCACCTGCGCCGGGCGCCCCGCCCACGCCGCCGGTTCCGCCGTTCGCGCCGTCGCCGCCAGCGCCCCCGGTCAGGCCAGGGTTACCGAAGGCGCCGTGGCCGCCCGAGCCGCCAGCACCACCGAGTCCGCCGGCCCCGCCGTCACCGCCGTTGCCGAACACAATTCCGCCCCGACCCCCGGCTCCGCCGTTGCCGGCGACACCTCCGGCGGTGCCATTGGTGCCGTCTGCGCCCGGAGCCGCGCCGTCCACGCCGTCGATACCGGACATGCCCGTACCGCCGATGCCACCGGTGCCGCCGGCTCCGACGAAGCCCGCGTCCCCACCGGCGCCTCCAGCGCCACCTTGGACGCCACCGGTGCCACCAATGCCGCCCACCCCGCCGTTGCCGTATAAGAGTCCGCCGTTGCCGCCGGCCCCGCCGGTACCTCCAATGCCCGTCGCTGAGAATCCACCCGCGCCACCGGGCCCACCCGTGCCAAGCAGCGGTGAGACGCCACCAGCGCCGCCGGCACCGCCGGTGCCCGAAACTGAGGATCCACCAGCCCCGCCTGAGCCGCCGAAGCCAAACAGTCCGCCGGGGCCACCGGCGCCACCTGCGCCTCCCGTTCCGGTTGTTGCGGCGCCACCTGCCCCGCCGGCCCCGCCAACGCCGAACAACCCGGCTGCCCCGCCGTTGCCACCGGTTTGTCCGGCAGCGCCGGATCCCCCAGCGCCGCCATTGCCGAACAGGATGCCGCCGGCGCCGCCATTGGCGCCGGTGCCGGGCGCCCCGTCGGCGCCATTACCAATCAGAGGACGCCCCAACAACGCCTGGGTGGGCGCATTGATCACGTCGAGCACCTGCTCGGTCAGCGCGACGTTGATGGATTCGGCGGTTGAGTACTGGCTCGCCGTAGTTGTCAGGGACCGTACGAACTGGGAGTGATACGCCGCTGCCTCGGCGGCGAAACTCTGGTAGCTCTGGGCGTGCGCCCCGAATACCGCCGCGATCGCTGCCGAGACCTCGTCGGCGGCCGCCGACACCACTTGTGTCGTGGACAGCGCCGCAGCACTGTTGGCTGCCCTGATCGCCGAACCGATGTTCCCCAGATCCGAAGCCACAGTTGCCAGGGTCTCCGGTGCAGCGATCACAAACGACATGGCACTCAACCCTGCTTTCTGGCGAGCGAAGGGACATCCGACGCTATTTGCTGTCGGCAGGGATTATTGCGCATTAATGGCACATTGAGTTCTCTGTTATAAAACTGTTATCTCCCGAAAGAGTTATGCACACCATTTTTACAAAAGGAATGTAATGGTGTCTGAAATATTGTCATGTCCAATCTTTTTGCATGCGGACCGGCAAGCCGCCGTGAGGCGCCCGTTGTCGGTTGTGATTCGTGGGACGCGGCGTCCAGGAGTCGGCAGGGTTTGTGCTCGTGTCGCCAGGTGCTACCCATGAATCGTTGGAGCATGAGGACGAAACCGGTGGTCAAAGCGGGGTGTCTGATGACTGCCCGCTTTGGCGGCTGGCTATTGACTACAGGCGCACGGCCCGGTCGACAGTAACTCGCGATAGCAAAGAAGTGATGCGGACGCACTCCGACGGGACAGTGGCCGTGCGGGGAGTCCGCAGCGGGCGGACCGAAATGCCGCTGCCAGAGTGCGCGTGTCAATGCCAATCAAATCAAAATGTGGCGGTGCGGTCTATAGGTAGCGCAGAGCGACCAGGCAAGGTCTTAAATGAGGCGAACGTCAATTTCCTCTACTGGATCGGCTAATTCGCTGATCGTGCTATCCAATTTTGGAATGTGACTGGTGGACTGGGAGACGGTGGCGGTGGCGGTTGCGGCGGCACGGGCCGCGCGTGCCGGGCACAGCCGGTGAAGCCGCGAATGGAAGCGGCGGCGCCCAAGAAGACGGTGCGGCGCCTAGGAGCCGTCGGTGTGCCGAGCCCTAGGCGCCGCGCAGCCTGCCTACCCCTCCTTGGTGATCAACTTGCGCAGTGCCACCCGATCCGGCTTGAGCAGTTCCTCGATCCGCGGCTGGTTGACCTCCGCGACGATGATCTCGCCGACCTCCTGGTAGACCTCGCTGAAGATGCCGTGCGACTTCATCTTCTCGGTCTGGTACTGGTTGTCTTCGGTCGGTGTCACGTAGATGACCGCGTCGGCCTTGAACCGGTTTACCAGCCACAGGTGGATCAAGGTCATCAGTCGCTTCTGCCGCAGCTTCTCGGCGAAGGTGTTCTGGTCGCGCACCTGAAGGATGCTGCGGCCATGCCGGTCCTTGATGGGATCGACCACGACATTGGCCAGCTGCTCGTCGCCGTCGCCGTAGATGCCCAGTTCCAGCACGTCCGAGCCGGCGCGCCGAGGCCGCAGGGTCACCCGCAGCTTCTCGCCGAGCTGGTAGTGCTCGCTCCACAGCGCCAGCCACTCCTCCAGCAGCTTCTTGGGCACCTCGGTCTGCACCAGGTGTTGATGCTGGGTGGACCCCTTGCCCATGGCCTTGGTGGTCGCAGTCCGTCCCGAGGACGCGGCCAGTGCGGCGTCGCTGCGCGGCCCGCCGACCAGGGTCTGCGGGGTGCGGTACGGCGATTCGACCAGCCGCATCTTGCGCTGCAGCCGGGCCAGCGCCAGCATGCCGTCCTGCCGCAGGTTGGTCGCGAACTCCTCGGCGGCGACGCCGTCGATCTGGTGTCCGCCGTAGGTGATGAAGTTGAAGACGAAGCCCATCTTGCCGAGCTCGATGGGGAACTGCTTCATCTCCTCATCGGTCATGCCGGTGGTGTCCCAGTTGAACGACGGCGAAAGGTTGTAGGCCAGCATCTGGTCCGGGTACACGGCGTGAATCGCGTCGGCGAACTGTTTCGCGTCGGCCAGATCGGCCGTCTTGGTCTCCATCCAGAGGATGTCGGCGAACGGCGCCGCAGCCAGCGACTTCGCGATCGCGTACGGGATGCCGCCGCGGACCTGGTAGTAGCCCTCGGGGGTTTTCGCCAGCTCGCAATCCCAACCCGGGTCCACGCCCAATTCCTTGGCCTTCGCCCGCGCATCGTAGAGCGAAGCCCGTTGAGCGAAAGCGCGCCACTCGTCGGGGCTCATGGTCGCGGGTTCGTCTTCGCGCTCACCGAATTCGAGTACTTCCGCAACTGCCTCGCCATACGTCATGACGCCGGCGTCGTCTTCCCAGGCGGCCACGAACCGCGACTCAACCTGGTCGTAGAGGTCGTCGACCGACTGCGCCCCGCCCTCGCGCCACGTGTTGACCGCGTCGGCGATCAAGCCTGCGATGCCCTGGCGTTCCAGCCACGCGTTGGCGGTCGCGTACTCGCCCTCGCTGAGTGCGTAGAGCAGATGACCGTTGAGTTCCTTGATGCCCGACTCGTAGAAGCGCCGCATCATCGCCAGGAAGCAAGCCTTGTAGGACGGGACCTTCAGGTTGGTGGCACCCAGCAGGAACGGCTGGTCGCGTTCGTCGGCACGACTGTCGATCAGGTTGGCAGCCTCGGCATCGGTACGCGCGACGATGATGCCGGGCACCCGCATGACGTCAAGCTGGAACCGGGCGGCGTTGAGGCGCTTGATCTGTTCGTCGGACGGCACCAGCACCTTGCCGCCCTGGTGGCCACACTTCTTGGTACCCGGGCGCTGGTCCTCGATGTGGTAGCCCGGAACCCCGACCTCGACGAAGCGGCGAATCAGGTTGCGCACGTGCGGATCACCGCCGTGGCCGGTGTCGGCGTCGGCGATGATGAACGGCCGAAAGTCGTACTTCGTCGCGGTGGCGCGCTGCTTTTCGCTCATCTGCAGGCGTAGGTACTCCTGGTTGCGGTCGGCGGTCAGCAGGGCACGCACCAGTACCGCGGCGTCGTCGGGAACCTGGCTCAGGGGGTAGCTGGCGAGGTCGGGTCCCGGGTCTTCAGTGGTGGAACCCTTGGCGGAGGTCGCCCAACCGCCGAGGTAGATCGCCTCGATGCCCATCCGCTTCATGCTCACGGCCTGCCCGGGCGAATAAGGCCCGAACGTCGTGATGCTCTTCTTCTCGGCGAAGAGTTCACGCAGCCGCTCGTAGAAGGCCTTGGCGGCCTCTCGTGCCACGGTGTAGTCGGTGGGGATGGTGCCCCGCTGCTCTACGACCTGACGAGCTGTGTAGAGCCGGGTGATCCCGGAAAAGCGTTCGCTTTCCATGTATCGCTGCGTGGCAGCGACTTCGTCCTCGAACGGTGAATGGACTTCAATGTCCGTTTCCGCGATGGCCATTGCCTTGCGCTCCTGTTCCAGCTCTGCAGCCCCGATTTCCCCTGACGGACCGAGTGTATCCCCAACGGAGTGATCTAAATCACCCGCCGACGCCGGGGCCTGTCCGACGCCGGCGTCCGCGGCTGAGCCGTTGTCGCCTACCGCGTTGAATTCGCCTCAAAAGAGTGCCCGCGCAGGGCGAGTAATCTCACTCACGTGCAAGCCCAGATCCGCTTCGACCGCTGGTATCTCGCCATAGCCGCGCCGCTCGGCATCGGCCCGAGGAACAGCGAACTGCGAATCGAGTCGGGGCGTCTGCACGTCAAAATGGGCTGGGCCTTCACCGCCGACATCCCGTTGAGCTCGATCAAGCGCGCCGTGAAGTCGGACACCCGGGTGTTCGAAGCGGGGGTGCACGGTCGGAAATCCCGTTGGCTCGTCAACGGGTCGCGGAAAGGCTTGGTGGAATTGACGATCGAGCCGCCCGCCCCGGCCAAAGTGCTGCGCAGGTCGGTGACGGTAGGCACCCTGATCCTCAGTGTCACCGATCCCGACGAGTTCGTTGCCGCATGTGCCGCTGCCAGTGCCAGTGACGTGTAACTAACAGGCTGCGCGTTCTCTCAACCACTCTCGCTGGCGACGGATGAAGGCTGCGTCGACCACTTGGCCGTGTCCGGGCACGTAGACGGCGTCGGGACCGCCGATCTGCAGCAGTCGGTCCAGGGTCGCGGGCCAGGCCATCAGGTCGGAGTCGTCGTCGAGGTAGGGATCTGCGGACTCCTCAACCAGGTCTCCGGTGAACAACACGACTTGGTCGCCCGCCCGAATGGGCGGTACGGCAACCACCAGGTCCGACCGAGTGTGTCCGTGGCCGGGATGGGCGACCGTGACGGCCCTGTCGCCGAGGTCGATGACGGCATCGGAAACCGCATGCTGAGGGCGTCGCAACGCCGCAATCGCGCGATCGATCTCCGCCGCATCCGCCCCGTAGCTGAGCGCGTGCTGACGCAGGTGATCGGTCGCCGACGTCAGATAGTCGACAACCTCCGGTGCGCAGTAGATCTCGGCGTGGCGAAACCTGCCGGAACCCAAGACGTGATCAAAGTGCTTGTGTGTCAACACGACATGTGTCACAGCACAATCAGCGATCTCGCGCACGTCCGCCTCGATGGCCGCCGTCTCGATGAGGGTGGTGCCGCTGTCTACCAGCAGCGCCCCGGCGCGGCCGCACACCAGTCCGACGGTCACGTCGCAGAACGCCAGCCGGCAGCGATAGACGCTGTCAGCCAATCGTTCCCAATCGAAGTGCACCAAGTAACGCTAACTCAATTTCGTCGCAGCACTGCGGCGCCGTACCACTGGCAGGCAAGCAGTGCGAGTTCGACATCAAGCCGGTCGTCGAGCGGTCGGCCGCGTCGCGAGACCGCCTGTTCCACAAGGCGGTTGAACGCGGTGAAGCTCAGTCCGAGATCCCGCGCGGCGGCGGGATAACCCGAGTCCGCGCGCAGAAATATGTGCAGTACTCGGCGCAGGCGGGCGTCATCGTCAGTTTCGGACGCCAGTGGCCCCAGAACATCGGCGACCCATTCGCGGATCTCCTGCACATTGCTGCCGAGCAGCGCCGAGGCCAACAGGCCGGAATCCGTTGCCGCGACCACCGCTGGCGGTGCGAGGTTGCGCGCTCGTGCGGCCGCCCGCACCCGTTGCGCCTGCCGATGCGACCGGCGGAATCCCTCCATCCCGGAGCCCACCGCCCCCATCGCGACTCCCGGCGCATCTGGGCGCGCACCGGCGTAGTCGCGGACCTTCGTCACGACGTCGCCCGGGGCGTCGCGGTACGGCAACCACACCCAAGCACTCGTCCGGTCCGCGGCGACGCATAGCGGAGTGTCCGACGCCCCGACCGCGGCGGCCAGATCGGCGGTGAACCGCCGGAGTCGGGCGAACTCGTCGGACCGGGCATCGGTCTCGGCTCGCCAGATGATCAGGGCGAGATGGTGCCATCGCAGCGGATAGCGGATTGCCTCGGCAGCGACGTCGGTATCAACGGGTGGATGGTCGTCGAGTATGCCGCGAACCCACGCCGTTCGGACGTTGCTTTGCTGCACCAGCCGATGTTGGTGTTCCTCGGCGTAGGCGGCGACGAATTGTTCGGCTGCCCAGTCGACGTACTCGAGCAGCACCGTGGTGAGCCGCTCAATGACGGCAACCCTGGTCTCCGGCTCCATGGAGATGTTGTGGAGTTCGCCGAAGATCACCTCGGTCAATTGGCGTTGCCCGAGCCGGTACGCGCGCACCAAGGCGGTGACCGGAACATCGTGTTGCGCAAGGAGTCTGCCGAATTCGAGTGTGACGAGGGGCAAATCGGCTGCTGTGGCAGGCGTTCCGGCGAGCAGCACGGCCGCGATGGTCTCAAGATTCCCTGCGATGCTGGCCGCCATGGATTCGGCAACGTCGGCGTCAGCGGGGAGTTCGGTGATCGCCTCTTCGATCGCGGCGCGGAGGGTGTCGCCTATCGTGTCCACCCGCTGGTGGAGTCGTTGGGCAACGACGGCGACGTATTTATCGACATCGTGCTTCGGTGCCACGTGTAGAAGGTAAATGTCCGGGGGCCAGTCGGGTAGGGCTGGGTACACAGTGCCCGGTTTTCATGCGATCCTGGCTGCCAGCAAGCCATGCCTCAAAGGAGAAGCAATGCGCGCAGTAGTTATCACCAAGCATGGCGGCCCCTCGGTCTTACAGGTGCAGCAGCGGCCCGATCCTCCGCCGCCCGGTCCCGGTCAACTACGGATCGCCGTGCGCGCCGCGGGTGTGAATTTCGCCGACCACCTGGCCCGGGTCGGCCTTTATCCCGATGCGCCGAAGCTTCCGGCTGTGGTCGGCTACGAAGTCGCGGGCACCGTCGAAGCCGTAGGCGATGGCGTGGACGCCAGTCGGGTGGGCGAACGGGTCCTGGCCGGAACACGATTCGGGGGTTATTCGGAGATCGTCAACGTCACCGCCGGCGACGCGGTGAAATTGCCCGACGCGATGAGTTTCGAGCAGGGTGCCGCCGTCCCGGTCAATTACGCGACGGCATGGGCGGCGTTGCATGGCTACGGGTCTCTGCGCGCGGGCGAGCGGGTACTGATTCACGCCGCGGCCGGTGGAGTCGGCATCGCGGCTATTCAGTTCGCGAAGGCAGCGGGTGCCGTCATACATGGGACCGCTTCGCCCGGAAAGCATTCGAAGCTGGCCGAGTTCGGCGTCGACCGCGCGATCGACTACCGCCGTGACGGTTGGTGGAAGGGCCTCGAACCGTACGACCTGGTGCTCGACGCGCTGGGCGGCACCTCGCTGCGCCGGTCCTACGATCTGCTGCGGCCGGGCGGACGCCTTGTCGGCTACGGGATCTCGAATTTACAGGAGGGTGAGAAGCGCTCATTGCGCCGCGCGGCGCCTCACGCGCTGGCGATGCTGCGTGGATTCAACCTGATTGACCAACTCTCGGAATCGAAAACGGTCATCGGCCTGAACATGCTGAGATTGTGGGACGACCGAGGCACGCTGGAGCCGTGGATCACGCCACTGGCCAAGGCGCTCAATGACGGCACGCTGACGCCGATTATCCATGCGGCGGTTCCGTTCGCCGAAGCCCCCGAGGCCCATCGGATCCTCGCCGCCCGGGAAAACATCGGCAAGGTCGTGCTGGTCCCCTGAGCAGGCCCGCGCGGGGTTTATTGACGGCGGCATTGGCTATCTATCCGGGCATGGCCGTCACCGAATCCCGCGACATTGTCATCGAGGCAACTCCCGAAGAAATCCTGGATGTGTTGTTCGACCTCGAGTCGTTGCCTGAGTGGTCATCGACGCATCGCAAAATCGAGATACTCGAGCGTGACGAGGACGGGCGTCCCACCAAGTCTCGGCAGGTCGTCAAGGTCGCGGGGGTCAGTGACGAGCAGGTGCTGGCTTACTCGGTTCACGAGGACGGGGTGAGTTGGGAGCTTGTCAGCGCCAAACAGCAGCGCGCCCAGACTGCCCGATACACACTGACCCCAGACGGCGACTCCACTCGGGTCCACTTCACGCTAACTGTCGACCTCAGCGTGCCGCTGCCCGGATTCCTGATCAAAAGGGGCGCCAAAGGGCTGATGGATACCGCCACCAACGCCTTGCGCAAGAGGGTGCTCGAAGTCAAGAAATCGGCCGGCTGAGGCTCAGCTCAGCTCTGGTCAGCTCTGGTCAGCTCTGGTCAGCTCTGGTCAGCTCTGGTCGTCGAGAACCTGGTAGGCGGCGTTATAGCCGGGTGTGAACGTGATGCCCGGACCACCATGACATCCCGCGCCGCCAAGGTAGAGGCCGTCGATCGGAATCGGCATGTCGAGAAATCCTTTGGGTCCAGGGCGGTTGGGGCCCATGAGATCCGGATGCAGTAGCCCGTGGCAGAAGTCACCGCCGGGTGCGGCGAACATGGACTGCATGTGATAGGGCGCAAACGTGATGTGGCGGATGAGAATGTCTTTGAAGTTCGGTGCCAGCCGGGTGATCTTGTCGATAACGCGTTGTGCCATATCCTTTTTGAGCTGGCCGTGTTGGTCGCGGCTGGCTTCGACCGGAAAGGCGTAGGCGTACGCGCTGGCGGCGTGTTTCCCGGGCGGCGCCATGCCGGGGTCGTGCACCGACGGGATTTGCATGCCCATCGAGGGGTTCTCCGGTATCAGTCCCCGACGGGCCGTTTCCCATTGCAGTTGTTGTTCTTCCGGAGAACCGAAGAGCCGATCGACTGTTGCATGCCCGCCTCGTTAAGGAATTCATATGGCGGGGCGAACTCGGGCAGCCCGTCGAGGGCAAAGTGGATCTGCACGAACGAAGCACGGTGATCGCGACCCGAAATTCGCGAAACCAGTTCGGCTGGAACGTGATCGGGCGCAATGAGCTCGGTCAGGGTGAGATCGGGTGACAGGTTGGACACCACGATCGGTGCGCTGATGGTCGACCCGTCACGCAGCCTTACCCCGGTTACCGCGCCGTGGTCCACCAAGATTTGCTCGACTTTGGCGCGGAACCGAATCTCGCCGCCGTGCGAGACGAACAACTCGCGTAGGTGCTCGGTGAGTGCCCCGATTCCTCCCTTGAGCTTGGTCATCATCGCGGTGTGGTCATCCGGAACCGCCAGCGCGAAGGCGAGGCAGGTGGCGCTACCGGGCGTATAAGGTCCGCGGTAGGTGGAGTTGACGGCCAGGAAGGCGAGCATCCCGCGCATTACGGCGTGCTTTTCCTTATCTGGAAGGTATCGGTCGATCACGTCCATCGCCGAACCGAACAGCATCTCGTGAATCGCCCGGCGTTCGGCGTCATTGGCGGCACAGGCATACATCTCGTCTAGCGTCTTGGGTGGCTTGCGTACATCGAAGCGGCCCAGGGCTTTTGCCGGTCCCTGACTCCAGGCGATCAGTTCGGCCATGCCGGTGACGGCCTCGAACCCGTGCTTCTCGCCGAGGTGGGTCATCAGCCGCAGCGGATCGCGATAGAAGATCATTGCTTCTTCGTCGTGTTCGCCGATGTTGGTCGACATCACGTCGGGTTCCACGGTGGGCAACGTGTCCAGACCGAGGTCTTTGGTGATTTGGCTGGCCGTCGGGAATTGCACCGAGCCCGCAATCTCATACCGGTAGCCGTCGATCAATTCGACGGTCGCCGCCATGCCGCCCGCGTAGCTGTTGGCCTCCAGGCACAACGTGCGCAGGCCGGCACGCTGCAAGATTGCCGCCGCGGTCAGCCCGTTGTGCCCGGCTCCCACGACGATCGCGTCATAGTCCGTCATCCGTCCCACGATATGTCAGTACTGACATGATTGGAAGGCGTGCGTGTGCCGCGCGGTCGGCGGCGGCGTCGAAAATTCCGTCTGGAGCAGAAATTGGCTAGTCGTGATTCGCAAGCGGAAAAGGTAAATGTGAAATTTTTGATGCAAATACGGGTTTCTGGGTGGAGTATTTCCTGATGGATCACCAAGACCCGGAGCAACGCATCGCCGAACTCGAACAGCTGGCCGAGCGGCCGCGGTATGCGCCACCGCCGCAGGCGGGCTCGGGACACCCGATAGTGCTGCGCCGATTTGAGGCGTCGCTCCCATTTTGGGGTTCTAAATGGAACGGCCAAAAGGCCATGTGGCTTGGGTACGCGGGGCTGGCGCTGTTCTTTGTGCCCATGTTCATCATCAGCGCGCAAGCGGCGCAGTCGGACTCGCAGATTTACGAGATAGTCGGCGCTACCGTCCGCCCCCTGTTCTTATTGCTCGCGCTGCTTGTCTCGGGTGGCATGGCGTACTCGTACTGGAAGCGTCAACGATCGAAGATCATCATCGATGTCACGAGCGACGGTCTGCTGGTTAGTAGCAGGCCGGGAGAGGTCTTCTTGTTCCGCCATGCGCAGCTGGGCCCGTGGTCGTTCTGGCAGTCGATGGGTAGCGCGCTTCACCTGCAGTGTGGGCCCAACCGCTTTGTCCTTGGCGGACGGGACCACCGCCTTTCGGGCGGAAGCACGGTAGCCCCTACGAAGGACGTTGACGCGTGGATATGGGCGACCGAGTTCGACGAGCTCCTCGCCACCGCCGGCCTCCGCGAAGAGTCCGGAACAGCGGAATTTGCGTCGGACCAGCAGGGGGTCAATGCTCCGGAATCGGGCGGACGGACTCGTTGTGCGTTGTTTCCAAACCCCGAGATGGTATCCGTGCAGCCCTTCTGGGCCCCCTGGCGAGTGTCGCGGATGGCAAAGTCTTTCATGTCACCCAACCAACCGAGCCTGGCTGTTGACTTGGGGCCAAACGAGATGCGCGTGGTTGACCTGACCACGAATGAAGTTCAAGCCTCAGCCTGGCTGACGCAGGTAACCGTGGTGCCGGAGTTCTATCTACTGTTGCGCCCGTTCATCTTCATGTGGTTCTACCGGTTCTTTCCGTACGCCTACCTGAAAAACCTGCAGTGGACCTCACCGGTACTGGTGGTGTACCTGCCCGGGTTGGCGCCGTTGAGCATCGGTTGTCGCGACTATTCCGGCAAAGATCACTTATTCCTGCTTACCGATGTCATCGTGAATCGGTTTTCGTGACGCGACAAGGTGCCGATGCGCATCAATCGGCCTGCGGATTGGTCGGTTTCGGGGGCGGATTGGCTGCTTCTCGTCGAGACGTTCGGCTTGCGACAGTACCTGGAAGACACGACGGAACAAGGGTGGCGCTGAGCGCTGTACCACCCCCGTCAAGAGCCAGTACTGACACCACAGCTGGGATAGCATCAGTGCGTCATGACCGCACCCAAGCCGACCAACCGGCATGAACTGCGTCGCCGATCCACCCATGAGGCGCTTCGCCAGGCGGCGCTGAAATGCTTTGCCGCCAAGGGATTTGTCAACGTGACCGTCACGGAGTTGGCGCAGCAGGCCGGTGTCACCGAGCGGACCTTCTTTCGGCATTTCCCGACCAAAGAGGCGGTGCTCTTTCAGGACTACGAAACGCAGTTGGAGTGGTTAGCCGAGGCCCTTGCCCAGCGGCCGGCATCCGAGCCATTGTTTGATGCCGTCTTGGCCAGCGTCGCCGCGTTCCCGCACGACATCGAGGTGGTGCGTCAGGCGGCGACTGCCCGATCGGAGTTGATCACGGCCGAGCGCATTGCCGGCCACCTGCGCGTGGTGCAGGCCTCGTTCGCGGAGGTGCTGACGGAGTTCGTCCGGAAGCGGCATTCGGATCTGCCGAATATCGCCCTGGCCGCCGAAGTCGCGGGGTCCACCCTCGCCGCGGCTCTCGTTGTGGCGGTTGAGCATTGGGGCCGCAACGGATGCACCGACGACCTCGGCGAGCTTGTCGCCGTGAGCCTCGATCTGGTGCGGTCCGGTTTGGCGCCGCTGGCCGTCGCTCCGGTGCGGGAATAACTTCGGGCCTTCCACCGATATCAGCGGACATAGGTATGACCGCTCCGAAGGAACTCATATGAAGACCCGGCTCACCGAAACTCTCGGGATTGAACTTCCGGTGCTGCTTGCCCCGATGGCGATGATTTCCGGGGGTCGGCTCGCCGCAGAGGTGACCCGAGCCGGCGGCTTGGGATTGATCGGCGCCGGCTACGGCGACGCGAAATGGCTGCAGCGGGAGGTCGACCTGGCCGAGGGCGCCCGCGTGGGAGTCGGGTTCATCACCTGGAGCCTGGCGCAAAATCCCGGGCTGCTCGACACGGCATTGGCGCGGCGACCTGCCGCGGTCATGCTGTCCTTTGGCGATCTCGAACCCTTCGCCTCTCCCATCCGCGCTGCTGGTGTGCCGCTGATCGCTCAGGTGCAGACCCTTGACCAAGCGGGCCGCGCCCTGGACGCCGGGGCGGACATTCTGGTGGCTCAGGGCGGTGAAGCCGGGGGCCACGGTATGGGTGGCCGCTCGACCTTCACGTTCGTGCCCGACCTGGCCGACTACGTCGCCGCACGGTCGGCAGAGACGCCGGTGGTGGCTGCCGGCGGGGTCGCCGACGGCCGCGGCGTGGCGGCCGCACTGGTGCTGGGCGCGGACGGCGTCCTCGTCGGCACGCGGTTGTGGGCCAGCTCGGAAGCGTTGGTGTCGCCGGTAGCCCAGCGACGCGGCATTGCTGCCAGCGGCGACGATACGCTCCGCACTCGTGTCTATGACGTTGCCCGCCAGCTGGATTGGCCAGACGAATATGACGTGCGTGCGCTGCGCAACTCGTTCCTCGAGACATGGCATGGCCACGATGCCGAACTGGCGGCGCAGCGACAAGAGGTGATCGGCCGCTATGAAAAGGCCGTCGCCGCAGAGGACTTCAACGTCGCAGCGGTCTTGGTGGGCGAGGCGGTAGGACTCGTCCACGACGTTCGTCCCGCAGCCGAGCTCGTCCGTGAGATGGTTCGGGACGCCCGACGCATCCTCAACCGATAGGGGCTAAGCGTTGTTGGTGATCAGTGCCGCGATCCGAAGACGGTTGACCTTGCCGGTCTCGCTATAGGGAATGGCGTCGACGATCGCCAATCGCTCGGGTGCCTTGAAATAGGCGATCCGTTGCCTGCAATGGGATCGCAACTCCTCCAAAGTCACTGGTGCATTGGCCACTACCGCCGCTCCCACCCGCTGGCCCATCTCCTCGTCGGCGATGCCCGCTACCGCGACATCACTGACCGCCGGATGGGAACGCAACGCCTCTTCCACCTCGATCGGGCCGAACTTCTCTCCCCCGCGGTTGATGGTGTCTTTCAATCGGCCGCTCGGATAGATGTAGCCGTCCGCGTCGCGGCGGCCGAGGTCGCCCGTCTGCAACCAGTCCCCGTTCTGGGCAATGCGCACCCACAATTCGCCCACCTGGTCCACCCCGACGTCTCGGCCGGTGGCCGGATCGACCACCCGCACCTCCACGCCGGCTAATGGCCGTCCCACCGATCCGGCCCGGGCCGGATCGTGATGATCTTCGGGTAGCAGCGTGGTGTATGCACCGAGCGTCTCGGTCTGGCCGAATACGTTGGCAAAAGCGACATTTGGCAGCGCCGCCATCGCCCGTTGCACCAGCGTGGTGGGCGCGGCGGCGGCGCCGTAGGCTATGGCCCTCAGCGACGAGAGATCTGTGCGGGCAAAATCGGGGTGGTCCAGGATCCGTTGCAGCATGGTCGGCACCAAGAACATCCCCATCACCCGATGCTCGGACACCAGCCGCAACCACTCCCCTGCGTCAAATCGCTTCTGTACCACCGTCGTATTGCCCGAGTACAAGCTGCCCAGCATGCCGAGAGCGCCGCCGACATGGAAGTACGGGACACACATCATGCCTACCGATGGCGGCGTGTTCACGTGGAATGGCAGCGACATTCGCCCCATCCGCGTGCTGAGCTGTCCGCTGGTCATGGCGACCGTCTTGGGCAGGCCGGTCGTGCCGCTGGTGAACAAGATGAGCGCATCTCGATCGGCGGCGTCGGCGACGGGGTCCACGGCGTCGTTCGCGGCCGAAATCCGCTGGTCACTCAGGAGGTCTGCGGCCGACACGACGGTAGCTGCGCCCGCGTCGCGGACTCGGTCGATAGACGTCTCTCCCGCCACCGCGACGTCGACGCATCCGGCGTTGGCCAGCAACGCTCGCAACTCCGGCGGGGTCAGCGCGGGGTTCATCAGCGCCGCAACGGCGCCGATACGTGCCGCGGCCAATGTGGCGGCGATCGACAGGACGCTGCCGCCGTCGACAACCGCGACGCGGGCTCCGGGCGCAACCCCGCACCCGGCCAACCCCGCTGCGCACTGTCGGACCGCGGCGCCCAGTTCGCCGTAACTGACGGACGCCCCGTCGACGATCAGTGCGATGCGGTCGGGATCGTCGGCAGCGGCGTTGTCGATGATCGTGCCGATATTCATAAGGGACTTAATAACAGGCCCAACTGCGACCCGAACGCAGGCCTAGTACAAGGGTGACCATGCGGAGGTCCGCAACAGCCGACTGGTCCACTGGTCACGCAGGTCCAGGGCATCATGCAGCCACGTGCCGGGCGCCCGGTATTCGGGTGCGATATGGGTGCGGAGCAATTCGAGCAGCGCCTCCGGTCGGTGAATGCGCTGCATCAGGCTCACTTCGCGACGCTGGTGACTGCCCAGGGCCGGCTGAAATGCGGCCTGCATGGTCAGCATGGACTTCGGCCGTTCTAGGCTTCGCGCGTAGACCTCGCCGCAGCGGTCGATGTACTCCTCGAACTTGTCCTGGTAGGGCCACATGGTGTCTTCCATGTACAGGCTCAGTTCGTGTTCCCGTCCGTCGACCGGCACCTCGTCGAACGAAATCTCCTGCAACGGCGACCACGGCAGCGGAATCAGAAGCTTGGCCTCGACCTCGTGCCGATACTCGTCGACACGGCGAGTCCACTTGTGTAGATCACCGTTTTGAACTCGCCGCACAAGGCGCTCCCACGCGGCGCCGTTCTGGATGGCCGTGATGGTGACGACCGTATAAGCCGGGCCACTGCCCTGGGCGTGGTCGGCGTACCAGAGCAACCGCGCGTCGTTGTCTTCGGCTAGTTTGGGCATCCAGCCCTCGCGGAAGGCGGCCTCGAAGTCATCCTCGGCGCGTCCACGCACCTTGTGTACTTCGTGCATGAAGAACACGCCGAGAAACCTCCCCCACAGGGCCCACACAGAACGTTGCGCCGATGCATGCCGTATGCACTAGACGAGCATCATAACATTCCCGTTGTACACGTGTAAGACAGAAATGCTACCAAAGGTACGATTTTAGGGCATGTCAAATAACCCTGGACGGGGCAGTTGAGGTTTGATTTCCGCAATCGCGGCTTTCTAAACCTGGCGACAGGACTGACGCAGCGGGTGCTGGCGCGGTCCCGTGCTACAAGCGCTACAGAAGTCCGGCCAGCAATGCCAGCGCGCCGGCGCCCACGGTCAAAAGGCCAGCGAGAACTGTTAATGACCCGAACGCCGCTCTCCGTTCAGATTGCTTTGCATCGTCATCGACGGCGATCACGGTGAGACTGCTCGGGATACGGCGAAAGACATCCGACCACTTCACTCGGGCGGCAGCGCGCTTAACCCCGGTCCTGTCATCTGGCGTCTGACGCTCCGGCGCGACTCCGGTGGCATTGGCGTAGAGCACAAACCCGATCGCGAACACCACCACGCCCACCACGACGAGCAGCGCACCTAGAATCAGCAGCTTCATGTTGCATCCTCCCCTGCCAGTGCCCACTCTTGGTCGGGGCGTTGGCCTGGCGTTTTATCTGGATTCCCCGTTGAGTTGACCCAGAAACGACTACCAGCGTCGGCGGTGCCAATCGTTAGCGCGAGTAAACTGCTGGTCATGCGCTTTGAGGCCAACAGGTATTTGGTGCCGCGGTGTGCCACCGCAGTGCTGCTGGTTGCCGGATGGGTCGCTTCAGCCGGCGTCGCCGCCGCGGATCCCACCCCATCGCCGGCCCCCTCTCCTGCGCCCGCGCCGAAGACCACCATCGACCACGACGGCACTTTCCTGGTCGGCACCGATATCGCGCCCGGCGTCTACAGCTCGGCTGGTCCCGTCGGCAACGGCACCTGCTACTGGAAGCGACTCGCCAACCCCGATGGCGCGCTCATCGACAATGCTCTGACCAAGAAGCCGCAGGTGGTGCGTATCGAGCCCACCGACAAGGCGTTCAAGACGGACGGTTGCCAGCCCTGGCAGAGCACCCCTGACGCCGAGGTACCGAACGCACTTCCGGGGCCGGTGGCCGGTGGTCAACTGCAGATCAACCTCGGCACCCTCAACGGGTTGCTCGGCCCTAATGGAATGCAGGTACCGCAGCCCTAACGGTGGCTAGTCCCTAATTGTGGGCAGCACAGTGCACCCGATCGTCGTCATCGGCGCCGGAGTCAGCGGGCTGACGTCGGCCCTGTGTCTGGCCGAGGAGGGTTGGCCGGTACGGGTATGGACGGCCGCCTTGCCGTTGCAGACCACTTCGGTGGTGGCAGGGGCGGTTTGGCGCCCACGTGCGCTCGAACCCGTCGACAAGACATTGGCGTGGGGGTTGGAGTCACTGCGCGAATTCCGCGAGCTGGCCCGCGATCCCACCTCTGGTGTGCGCATGGCACCGGCTCTGAGCGTCTATGACCCGACCGACGACCTCCCCGAGTCCCGGGGCGACGAGCTGATCCCCGACTTGCGGCCCGCTACCATTTCCGAGCTGCCATCGGGCTTCGGTGCCGGTGCTCATGCCACGCTGCCGATGATCGACATGCCGCGGTATCTCGACTACTTGACGAGACGGCTGACCGCGTCGGGGTGCGATATCGAGATCCAACCGGTGCGCTCACTAGCGCAGGCAGTCGAGGTCGCGCCGATTGTGGTCAACTGTGCTGGGCTAGGTGCCCGGGAATTGGTGGGCGACAAGACAATTCAGCCAGCCTTCGGCCAACACATAGTCCTCGCCAATCCCGGTTTGACGCAATTGTTCGTGGAACTCACCAGCCGTCCGGCGTGGACTTGCTACTTTCCGCACCCGAGCCGGGTGGTTTGTGGGGGTATCAGTATTCCGGGGCGTTGGGACACCACTGCAATTCCCGAGGTATCCGAGCGGATCCTGCGCGACTGTTACCGGATCGAACCCCGTCTGGCCCAAGCGACGGTGATCGAAACGATCACCGGGCTGCGACCCGATCGGCCGTCGGTGCGGGTTGAGCGTGAAGACATCGGGTCGGCGCGCTGCATTCACAACTATGGGCACGGCGGCGACGGCGTGACCCTGTCATGGGGATGTGCGCGAGAGGTGGTGCGACTCGTCAGCGCTGACAGCTGAGCGTGTGGAGGCTCAGTGCCCGTGGGGGGCGACGGACAATGCGTTCTCGACCGAGGAGTACAGGGGCAGGATGCGACGCAGCCCGCACGCGGCAATCGTGCGCGCCACGATCGGCTGGCCGGCGACCAGGCGCAGACTCACCCCGCGACGGCGACAGCGGACCGCCTCCTGGGCGAGCACGGCGTAAGCACACGAACCCATGAATTCGAGTTCACGAAGGTCGATGATGAACGGGCCCGGCGCGATGGCAATGGCGGCACTTCTGCTGACCAGTCGCCGCCAGACGTTCTCATTGCTGGCATCGATGTCGCCGCCGACCTGAACAACCACCGCTGAGCCTGTGCACTCGGTGACCGCACGCAGCCCGCTGTGCGGCTCGCTGACGTGCGAACTCAGCCGCGCGCTCGCAGGACCGGGCAATGATCCAACAGCGACATTGTTCATTCTGCAGTGTCCCGTCGTCGTGTTCAGTTGGGCAATGCCGCCGGCGTCGGATGCGTAAAGTGATCGTCGTCATACCGAAAGAACTGCCTGTCTTGACGGCTGTAGCAGGCAGTCGTAGTAAGCATATGTGCAACACGCCTGACAACATAGGATGTCGCAAACGAAAATTTTTGCTGGAATCCACGAGGCATTTTTGGGCTGAGCGGCGCTACTGCGGCGCTAGGACTCCCAAAGTCCGACGACGGCGGAGAGTAGAACGGCCTAGCGTCTGGTGAGTATCGACTACACGCGGCAAGACCACATCGTCACGATCAATATCAAACGGCCAGAAACTCGCAATTCACTTAATATGCAACATTTCCGGGATCTGGCTCAGGCGTGGGTGACTAACGCACTTCGCGCTTGACGCGGCGCGTCACCAGCGACAGCAGCCAACTCACCAGCGACAACAGGATCGCGGCCCAGATCGCGGTCCACCAGAAGTGGTCGATCTCGAGGCCCCAATGGGTGGTCTTCTCGGTGATCTGCGCCGTGATCCAGAGCATGAACGCATTGACGACGACGTGGAACAGTCCGAGAGTCAGGATGTACAGCGGGATTGACAGGAACTGCACGATCGGCTTGATGATCGCGTTGACCAGACCAAAGAGCACCGCAACGACGAAGATGATCCCGACCCGCTGCAACGTCGTCTCGCCCCCGACAAAGCGGAGGCCCGACACGAACTGCGTGACTACCCATAGCGCAAACCCGGTTAATGCCGCACGCACCAAGAAACCCGTCATGCGCAGATCCTGCCACGCGCGCCGATTCAATTCAGCTTGTAGAACTGCTGTGCATTGCGGCCACCGATCTTTTCGCGCGCCTCTTCGCTGATGTCTGGCCGCGTGCGCAAATGCCTGGTGCTCTCCGGCCACTCGCCATCCCAGTGCGGGTAATCACTGGCGAACATGATGAATTCGGCCCCGAGCACGTCGATCACGCCCGGCAGGATCGGTTCCTCGGGCTCGCACGTCACGTAGATGTTGCCGTCCCGCAAGTATTCGTGCGGGTCGCGGCGCCAGCCGCGCTCAATCCAGTCGCCGCGCTTCTCGTAGTGCTCGTGCAGTCGGTCGATGAAGAACGGGACCCAGCCCGCGCCCGCTTCGAGGAAGGCCACCCGCAATTGGGGGTGGCGCTCAAAGACGCCACCGGATACCAGTGCCGTCATCGCCGTCATCTGGTCGAAGGGAAAGCTGATGCAATGCACCTGGATGTAGTTGGTGAAGCGATCGACCCCGATCTTCGGCAGGTGGATGCCGGGGGCGCCGTGGATGCCCAGCGGCATGTCGAGTTCCACCGCCGCGGAATAGAAGGGATCGAGATCGGGGTGGTCGAGGTTGCGGGTCTTGAGCGCCGGCGGGACCAGAATTGCCACGAGGCCGAGTTCCTTGGCCTCGGTCATGATGTCGATTGCCGATTGGCCATGTTCGATCGGGGTCACGCCGACGCCACGTAACCGGCCGTTCGTGGGTGCGCAGAAGTCCGCGATCCACTCGTTGTAGAGGCGTGCGAATCCCGCGGCGACCTCCGGGGTCTCGATGCTGGGTACGCACAACCCGAGGCTGGGATAGAGCACCATTGTGTCGATGTGATCGCGGTCCGCGTCGGCGAGTACCCCCTCGGCGGTAGCGCAATTGAGCCCTTGTGCCTTGGTCAAACCATGCTCGGGCGGGCAGCCGGCACCGGGACCTCGATCCTCCGGATAGCTGCGTCCTTCGATGATCAACCGGGGCCGTTGGCCGTTACTCAGTCTGACGTGATCCGGCCAGCGTTTCAGCGCTTCCATGGCGAACGTGGGGTTTTCGGCGACATGTCCATCGGCGTCGATGATGCGCATATCTTCGGAACTTACTCTTGGGGGCGCGCCGGACTCGCGATCCAGCGCTCAGTACTGCACGATGCTCACGTGACACGACAGAAGCTGACCAGCGACCAGCGCAACTCGTTCCTCGCGGCGTTCCTGGGCTGGTCGATGGACGCCTTCGACTTCTTCATCGTGGTGCTCGTCTATGCCGATATCGCAGAGACTTTCCACCGCAGCAGGACTGAGGTCGCCTTCTTGACGACGGCCACCTTGGCGATGCGACCGGTGGGTGCGTTGCTGTTCGGGCTGTGGGCCGACCGGGTGGGACGCCGACTCCCGCTGATGGTCGACGTGATGTTCTATTCGGTGGTCGGGTTCCTGTGTGCGTTCGCGCCCAACTTCACCGTGCTGGTGATCTTGCGCTTGCTGTATGGCATTGGTATGGGCGGAGAGTGGGGTTTGGGCGCCGCACTGGCCATGGAAAAAGTGCCCGTCGAGCGGCGCGGCTTTTTCTCCGGCCTGCTGCAGGAGGGCTATTCGTTCGGCTATCTGCTGGCCACCGTCGCATCGTTGGTGGTGATGGATTGGCTGGGGCTGTCGTGGCGGTGGCTGTTCGGTCTGTCCATCATTCCGGCGTTCGTGAGTCTGATCATCCGTTACCGGGTGGAGGAGTCGGAAGTCTGGGAAGCCGCGCAGGACCGAATGCGACTGACCAAGACCAGAATCCGCGACGTGTTGCGCGAGGGCGCGATCATCCGCAGGTTCATCTACCTGGTCTTGTTGATGACGGCGTTCAACTGGATGAGCCACGGCACCCAGGACGTCTACCCGACGTTCCTGAAAGCCACCACCGAGCAAGGTGCCGGGCTGTCCAGCACGACCGCGCGGTGGATCGTGGTGATTTACAACGTCGGTGCCATCATCGGCGGATTGGTATTCGGGTCGCTGTCGCAGCGATACAGCCGGCGCTACACCATCATTTTCTGCGCGTTGTTGGCACTGCCGATCGTGCCGCTGTTTGCCTTTTCACGTACCGCGGCGATGTTGTGCCTGGGCTCGTTCCTGATGCAGGTGTGCGTGCAGGGGGCTTGGGGTGTGATCCCCGCGCATCTGACCGAGATGTCGCCGGATGCGATACGTGGGTTGTATCCGGGCGTGACTTACCAACTCGGCAACTTGTTGGCGGCGTTCAATTTACCGATTCAGGAATACCTGGCCGAGACGCACGGTTACCCCTTCGCGTTGGCGGCGACGATTGTGCCCACGTTGCTCGTCGTTGCGTTCTTGACCCTTATTGGCAAAGACGCCACCGGAATTCGCTTCGGCACTGCCGAAAGTTCTTTCCTCGCAGAGAAAGTGGTGTGAGGACGGGCTATCCGCTATCGCCGGCGAGGGTGCGACGCAGCAGATGCATCGCCACCGTTGTGGAGCGCTCGCGGATGTCGGACCGGTTCCCGGGCAACCGCAGGGTGCGGGTGACGGTAGTGCCGTCACCCAACTTCACGGTGAAACAGACTGTGCCGACCGGCTTTTCCTCGGTTCCGCCGCCGGGTCCGGCGATTCCGGTGATCGCTACGGCGGTGTCGGCGCCGAAGCGCTGCAGGGCGCCGGCGGCCATGGCTTCCGCTACCGTCTCCGACACGGCACCGTGTGTCTCGATGAGGGCGGGGTCGACACCGAGTAGCTCCTGTTTCGCTTGGTTGGAGTAGCTCACCACGCCGCCCATCACGTAGTCGGATGACCCGGGGCGGTCGGTCAGCCGCGCCGCCAGCAGGCCCGCGGTGCAGGATTCCGCCGTTGCGATTTTTCGGTCGGTGAGCAGCTGGGCGACGATGTCGTCCACCTGTGCACCGTCTTCCGAGAAGACCTGATCTCCGTGCTTGTCGCGCAGCAGTTGCGTCAGTTGGGCGTAGACGTCGGCGGCGTCGGGCTCGTAGCGCGTCACCATTTCGATCTCGGCGCGCCGCAGACAGGTGGTGATTTCCAGTGCCTCAAAACCCGGTATGGAAGCCTCTGCGCCGCGCAATGTCTCGGCGAGCCCGGACTCGGGCAGCCCGAACATCCGGATGGTGTCCTGTCGGTAGACCGTTCGGCCGGCAATCGCTTCCTGGGCCGCAGGTGTTTGAATAGCCTTGTGCCACATGGGTTGTAGCTCGCGCGGTGGGCCGGGTAGCACCATGACGGCGGGCTTGCCGGGCACGACCACGCCCGGCGCGGTGCCGACCGGATCGATGACCTGCGAGCCCGCGGGGATGACGGCCTGCTTGCGGTTGGCGGCGCGGATCGACTCGAAGTTCCCCGGGTCGAAGGCTGGATTGCGTCCCATCAACTTCTTGAGGATGTTGGCGATCCTGAGCTCGAGCTCCTCATCCAGTACCAGGTCGCGCCCGCAGAAGCGGGCCACCACCTCGACGGTCATGTCGTCGGCCGTCGGCCCCAGGCCGCCGCTGGTGATGATCAGGTCCACGCCCTGGTCGGCCATGAACCGCAACTGCGCTTCGATGTCGGCGGGCCGGTCGCCGCAGATGGTGATGTGGGCCAGTTCGATGCCGAGTTCGAGGAGCCTGTCGGCGATCCAAGGGCCATTGCGGTCCTGAACTCGTCCGGTCAGGACTTCGGTTCCGGTCACCACGATGCCTGCGCGTGCGCTCACCGGCACGAGCCTAACTACTGGGGTTGGTGGGTGTGGGGTCGGGACCTGGCACCTCGCGCCGTCAGCCCGGCGGCGTCAACAACCACAGGAGTCACATGCGTACCGTGAGCGGGTTACCAGGCTATTGCGGAATTTAATAGCGCGGGCGCTAGCACGGGCGCGCTGTCACCAGGGCCACAGTGGGATGTCGAATTCGGCGATCTTGGTGCTCGGCAGGTAGATGCTGGGGATGGTCAGCGCGGGTGTGGTGAAGCCGCCCACCCCGACCGCGGGGATCGTAAACGGTGGAGTGGTGATCGCTGGGACGCCGATCTGCGGAAGGGTGAAGCTCCCCAGTTCGATCGGCGGGATGGTAAGCGATGGCGTAGTGATGGGCGGGATGCCGATCTGCGGAAGGCCGAAGCTCCCCAGTCCGATTGAGGGCATCGTGAAGGACGGCGTAGTGATGGCCGGGGTGGTGATCTGCGGGAGGGTGAACCCACCGAACCCGATCGACGGAAGGGTGAACGGCGACGACGTGGTTCCTGGGATGTTGATCTGCGGAAGGGCAAACCCGCCGAATCCGATCGGGTCGATCGTGAATGGCGGAATCGTGATCGGCGGCGTGCTGATCGCCGGAAGGGTGACGCCGCTCGCGCCGATTGGATCGATCGTGATCGGCGGCGTGGTGATCGGCGGGGTGCTGATCTGCGGAAGAGTAAAGCCGCTCAGGGCGATCGGGTCGATTGTGATCGGCGGCGTGGTGATCGCCGGCGTGGTGATCTCGGGAAGGGTAAAGCCCGCGGCGCCGATGGCGGGGATGGTGACGGCGGGAGTGGTCAAACCGGGGAGGCTGAACCCATTGACGGTGAAAGATGGGATGTTCACGCCGATGCCGGCGATGGTGCCGGGGCCGACAAGTGCGTACGCGGGAGGTCCGCCGGTGGCGGAGTCTTGTTGGTAGCCCCCGCCGATTTGGGGGTATAGGCCGATAATGGTCGTTTGGAAATTAACGAGGTTATTGGGAATACGAATGATGAGGTCCGGCGAGTAAATCTGAGGCAGCGTCACTGTGACATTGCCAATGCTTATTGGGGGTGTCGCAAACGCGCCGGTAGATATATTTCCGATCGTCAGTGACGGAATGGTCAGCTGGGGCAAGTGGAAACCACCCAGCGTGGTACCTGGGGGGATCGTCAGCGACGGAATCCCGATCGGCGGGATGGTCAGCCGCGGCAACTCAAACGAATCTAGCGTGATTCCGCCGGGGATTGTCAGCGACGCAATTTCGATCGGCGGGATGCTCAGTCGCGGCAGTTCGAATGAACCCAGGGTGGTACCGGCGGGAATGCTCAGCGACGGAATGGCGATCGGTGGAGTGCTGAGCCGCGGCAGGTCGAACGCGCCCACGGTGATGCCGGCCGGCGTGGTCGTGGCTGGAATCGATAGTGCTGGCAACGTGATCGGTGGGAGGCCGAACGCACCAACCGTGATGCCCGCCGGCGTGGTCGCCGCCGGAATCGTCAACCCCGACACCGTGATCGCGCCCAGGCCGAACTCGCCTACCGTAATGCCCGCGGGTGTCGTTGCCGCCGGAATCGTCAACCCCGGCAACGTGATCGGCCCAAGGCCGAACCCGCCCACGGTGATATCCGCGGGTGTCGTCGCGGCCGGAATCGTCAGCCCCGGCAGGGTGATTGGACCAAGGGCGAACTCAGGCACCGTGATTGCGGGGATGTGTAACGGCGGCAGCGTCAGATCCGGGGTGATGATCGCAATGTGCAGGCTGCCTTGGCTGAACACGCTGCCGGTGTTGAGGATCCCGGTGTTGCCTATTCCGACATCGAACAGACCGGTGTTGGCTTGTCCGGAGTTGGCGATGCCGAAATTTCCGGAACCGGAGTTGAAGATGCCGACGTTGTTGGTGCCGGAGTTGAACAGGCCGATGTTGCCGCTGCCGGAGTTCAGTGCGCCGAGGCCGAATTCCTCGATACCACTGGGGCCGAGAACGATGTAGGACTCGCCGAAGCCGATGCGGTTGTCGCCGGTCAGGCCGAAACCGATATTGCCATTGCCGGTATTGGCGAACCCGAGGTTGAAGTCGCCGAGGTTGGCGGCGCCGACGTTGTTGGTGCCCCAGTTGCCGAGGCCGAGGTTGCCGGTGCCGAGGTTGCCGGCGCCGATGTTGATGGCGTTGAGGCTCAGGCCGCTGGTCAGTGCTGCCGGTGAGAGGGCGATGTTGGCCAGGCCCGAGACGGCGTTGCCGAGGTTGGCGAAGCCGGAGAATTGTCCGCCGGCGTTGTTGGATCCTGAGCCGCCGAACAGGCCGGTGATGTTGGTGTTGAACCATCCGGATAGTCCGGTGCCGTAGTTGCCGAATCCGGAGTTTCCGCCGGGGCCGGAGTTGAAGAAGCCCGAGGATGGGGTGTCGCTGGTGTTGAGGTAGCCCGGTCCGCCGGGCAGGGCGAAGCCGGCGATGGTGGTGCTGGGCAAGAAGATGCTCGGTACCGCCAACGGCGGAGTGTTGAAGGTGCCCAATCCAATTGGGGGCACCGTGAATTCCGGTGTGGTGATCGCCGGGATGCCGATCTGGGGCAGGGTGAACGCACCCAATCCGACCGAGGGGATGGTGAATGCCGGGGTGGTGATCTCCGGGATGCCGATCTGCGGCAACGTGAACGCACCCAACCCGATCGAAGGGATGGTCAACGCTGAAGTGGTGATCTCGGGGTAACTGATCTGGGGCAGCGTGAACCCACCCACCTCAATCGAGGGGATGGTCAGCGGCGGCGTCGTGATTGCGGGGACGCTGACTTGCGGCAGGCTGAACCCGGCCGCGCCGATCGGGTCGATGGGGATTGATGGTGTCGTGATCGGCGGGGTGGTGATCTGGGGCAGGCTGAACCCGGCCAGCTCGATCGGGTCAATGGTGATTGACGGTGTTGTGATCGGCGGGGTGGTGATCTGGGGCAGGCTGAACCCGGCCAACCCGATCGGGTCGATGGTGATCGGCGGCGTCGTGATCGCCGGCGTGGTGATCTGGGGCAGTGCAAACCCGGCGACGCCGATGGAGGGAAGGGTGATGGCGGGGGTGGTGAGCCCCGGGAGGCTGAACCCACCAATCGTGAAGGGCGCGATACTGACACCGAGGCCACTAATCGTCATCGGACGCAATTGGATGAAGGCGTCGGGACCGCCAGAGTTCGGCGCACCGTGATCGCCGGCTGGGGCGGTGCTACTGATGACTCCCCCACCGATTTGCGGGTAGTGCGGCACACCTGTTTGCAAATTCGGAATGTTGTTCGGGAGGAATGCAACAAATGGTGCGTAAATTTGGGGCGTAGTTATAGTCAGGCTGGGAATATTTATGGCGGGCGTGGTAAAGGCACCGGTGGTGATATTCCCGATTGTCAGTGACGGGATGGTGATTTGGGGCAGGTTGAAGGCGCCGATGGTGGTGCCGGCGGGGATGGTGATCGGTGGGATGGCGATCGGTGGGATGGTCAGCCGGGGCAGGTCGAATGACCCCAGGGTGATGCCGGCCGGAATCGTCAGGGACGGGATTTCGATCGACGGAATCGTCAACCGCGGCAGGTCAAACGCGCCCAGGTTGATCCCGGCGGGGATGGTCAGCGACGGAATCTGCAGCGACGGAATCGTCAACCGCGGCAAGTCGAACGCACCCAAGGTGATGCCGGCCGGTGTGGTGGACGCCGGAATCGACAAGGACGGCAACGTGATTGGCGGCAATCCGAACGCACCAACCGTGACGCCGGCTGGTGTGGTTCCGGCTGGGATGGTCAGTGCTGGCAGGGTGAGTGGTGGTAAGCCGAATTCGTTGATGGTGATGCCGGCGGGGGTGGTGGTGGCGGGGATGGTCAGTGGGGGCAGTGTCAGTGCTGGTAGGGCGAAGCCGTCGATGGTGATGCCGGCGGGGGTGGTGGTGGCTGGGATGGTCAGGGAGGGCAGGGTCAGGGTGGGCAGGGTGAACCCGGGCACTGTGATGGAGGGGATTTCCAGCGGTGGCAGGGTGAGATCTGGTGTGGTGAGGGCGAAGTGCAGGTTGCCTTGGCCTACGCCGCTGTGCAGGATGCCGTTGTTGAGGTCGCCGGTGTTGAACAGGCCGTTGTTCATGTCGCCGGCGTTGAACAGTCCGGTGTTGATGTTGCCGGTGTTGAAGTAGCCGGTGTTGGTGTTGCCGCTGTTGAAGCTGCCGGTGTTGGACGAGCCGGGGTTGAAGCTGCCCATGTTGAAGTTGCCGGTGTTGAGGATTCCGGTGTTGGCGGTGCCGACGTCGAAGGCGCCGGTGTTGAGGGATCCGGCGTTGAACAGGCCGGTGTTGGCTTGTCCGGAGTTGGCGATGCCGAAGTTTCCCGTTCCGGAGTTGAAAAAGCCGACGTTGTTGGTGCCGGAGTTGAACAGGCCGATGTTGCCGCTGCCGGAGTTCAGTGCGCCGAGGCCGTATTCCTCGACGCCGTTGGGGCCCAGAACGATGTAGGTTTCGCCGAAGCCGATGCGGTTGTCGCCGGTGAGGCCGAAGCCGATGTTGGCGTTGCCGGTGTTGGCCAGTCCCAGGTTGTGGTTTCCGGCGTTGCCCAGGCCGAGGTTGAAGTCGCCGAGGTTGGCGGCGCCGATGTTGTTGGTGCCCCAGTTGCCGAGGCCGAGGTTGCCGGTGCCGAGGTTGCCGGCGCCGATGTTGATGGCGTTGAGGCTTAGGCCGCTGGTCAGTGCTGCCGGTGAGAGGGCGATGTTGGCCAGGCCCGAGACGGCGTTGCCGAGGTTGGCGAAGCCGGAGAATTGTCCGCCGGCGTTGTTGGATCCTGAGCCGCCGAACAGGCCGGTGATGTTGGTGTTGAACCATCCGGATAGTCCGGTGCCGTAGTTGCCGAATCCGGAGTTTCCGCCGGGGCCGGAGTTGAAGAAGCCCGAGGATGGGGTGTCGCTGGTGTTGAGGTAGCCCGGTCCGCCGGGCAGGGCGAAGCCGGCGATGGTGGTGCTGGGCAAGAAGATGCTCGGTACCGCCAACGGCGGAGTGTTGAAGGTGCCCAATCCAATTGGGGGCACCGTGAATTCCGGTGTGGTGATCGCCGGGATGCCGATCTGGGGCAGGGTGAACGCGCCCAATCCGACCGAGGGGATGGTGAATGCCGGGGTGGTGATCTCCGGGATGCCGATCTGCGGCAACGTGAACGCACCCAACCCGATCGAAGGGATGGTCAACGCTGAAGTGGTGATCTCGGGGTAACTGATCTGGGGAAGCGTGAACCCGGCCGCCCCGATCGGGTCGATGGTGATCGGCGGCGTCGTGATCGCCGGGGTGGCGATAGGCGGCAGGCTAAACCCGGCCAGCGCGATCGGGTCGATGGTGATTGATGGTGTGGTGATCGGCGGGGTGGTGATCTGGGGCAGGCTGAACCCGGCCAGCTCGATCGGGTCGATGGTGATCGGCGGCGTTGTGATCGGCGGGGTGGTGATCTGGGGCAGCGCGAAACTAGCCGCACCAATCGGATCGATCGTGATCGGCGGCGTCGTAATCGCAGCAAGGCTGAGTTCCGGCAACGCAAAACCGGGCACCGCGATCGACGGAATGGTAATCGCAGGAGTAGTCAACGCCGGAAGGCTAAACCCACCGACCGGGAATGGTGGGACATAGAAGCCCAGTCCACTGATGGTCAGCGGGCCAAAGTCGAGGTAGGCGGGAGGACCGCCGGCGCCAGGTGTGTTCTTCCCAGGGTCGCCGTTAATGACTCCACCGCCGATTTGTGGCCATACGCCGGCGGCCTGCGATTGCAGTAAGGAGAAGTTATTGGGCAGGAACGCAACAAATTCCGCATGAATCTTGGGCAGCGATACGGTCAGGTTCCCCGGGCCTATTGCGGGTGTTGTGAAGGTGCCGGTGGTGATATTCCCGATTGTCAGTGAGGGGATGGTGATTTGGGGCAGGTTGAAGGCGCCGATGGTGGTGCCGGCGGGGATGGTGATCGGTGGGATGGCGATCGGTGGGATGGTCAGCCGGGGCAGGTCGAATGACCCCAGGGTGATGCCGGCCGGAATCGTCAGGGACGGGATTTCGATCGACGGAATCGTCAACCGCGGCAGGTCAAACGCGCCCAGGTTGATCCCGGCGGGGATGGTCAGCGACGGAATCTGCAGCGACGGAATCGTCAACCGCGGCAAGTCGAACGCACCCAGGTTGATCCCGGCCGGAATAGTCAGCGGCGGAATTTCAATCGACGGAATGCTCAACCGGGGCAAATCAAAGGCACCGAGACCGAGGCCGGCTGGTGTGGTTCCGGCTGGGATGGTCAGTGCTGGCAGGGTGAGTGGTGGTAAGCCGAATTCGTTGATGGTGATGCCGGCGGGGGTGGTGGTGGCGGGGATGGTCAGTGGGGGCAGTGTCAGTGCTGGTAGGGCGAAGCCGTCGATGGTGATGCCGGCGGGGGTGGTGGTGGCTGGGATGGTCAGGGAGGGCAGGGTCAGGGTGGGCAGGGTGAACCCGGGCACTGTGATGGAGGGGATTTCCAGCGGTGGCAGGGTGAGATCTGGTGTGGTGAGGGCGAAGTGCAGGTTGCCTTGGCCTACGCCGCTGTGCAGGATGCCGTTGTTGAGGTCGCCGGTGTTGAACAGGCCGTTGTTCATGTCGCCGGCGTTGAACAGTCCGGTGTTGATGTTGCCGGTGTTGAAGTAGCCGGTGTTGGTGTTGCCGCTGTTGAAGCTGCCGGTGTTGGACGAGCCGGGGTTGAAGCTGCCCATGTTGAAGTTGCCGGTGTTGAGGATTCCGGTGTTGGCGGTGCCGACGTCGAAGGCGCCGGTGTTGAGGGATCCGGCGTTGAACAGGCCGGTGTTGGCTTGTCCGGAGTTGGCGATGCCGAAGTTTCCCGTTCCGGAGTTGAAGATGCCGACGTTGTTGGTGCCGGAGTTGAACAGGCCGATGTTGCCGCTGCCGGAGTTCAGTGCGCCGAGGCCGTATTCCTCGATGCCGTTGGGGCCCAAAACGATGTAGGTTTCGCCGAAGCCGATGCGGTTGTCGCCGGTGAGGCCGAAGCCGATGTTGGCGTTGCCGGTGTTGGCCAGTCCCAGGTTGTGGTTTCCGGCGTTGCCCAGGCCGAGGTTGAAGTCGCCGAGGTTGGCGGCGCCGATGTTGTTGGTGCCCCAGTTGCCGAGGCCGAGGTTGCCGGTGCCGAGGTTGCCGGCGCCGATGTTGATGGCGTTGAGGCTTAGGCCGCTGGTCAGTGCTGCCGGTGAGAGGGCGATGTTGGCCAGGCCCGAGACGGCGTTGCCGAGGTTGGCGAAGCCGGAGAATTGTCCGCCGGCGTTGTTGGATCCTGAGCCGCCGAACAGGCCGGTGATGTTGGTGTTGAACCATCCGGATAGTCCGGTGCCGTAGTTGCCGAATCCGGAGTTTCCGCCGGGGCCGGAGTTGAAGAAGCCCGAGGATGGGGTGTCGCTGGTGTTGAGGTAGCCCGGTCCGCCGGGCAGGGCGAAGCCGGCGATGGTGGTGCTGGGCAAGAAGATGCTCGGTACCGCCAACGGCGGAGTGTTGAAGGTGCCCAATCCAATTGGGGGCACCGTGAATTCCGGTGTGGTGATCGCCGGGATGCCGATCTGGGGCAGGGTGAACGCGCCCAATCCGACCGAGGGGATGGTGAATGCCGGGGTGGTGATCTCCGGGATGCCGATCTGCGGCAACGTGAACGCACCCAACCCGATCGAAGGGATGGTCAACGCTGAAGTGGTGATCTCGGGGTAACTGATCTGGGGAAGCGTGAACCCGGCCGCCCCGATCGGGTCGATGGTGATCGGCGGCGTCGTGATCGCCGGGGTGGCGATAGGCGGCAGGCTAAACCCGGCCAGCGCGATCGGGTCGATGGTGATTGATGGTGTGGTGATCGGCGGGGTGGTGATCTGGGGCAGGCTGAACCCGGCCAGCTCGATCGGGTCGATGGTGATCGGCGGCGTTGTGATCGGCGGGGTGGTGATCTGGGGCAGCGCGAAACTAGCCGCACCAATCGGATCGATCGTGATCGGCGGCGTCGTAATCGCAGCAAGGCTGAGTTCCGGCAACGCAAAACCGGGCACCGCGATCGACGGAATGGTAATCGCAGGAGTAGTCAACGCCGGAAGACCAAACCCACCAATCGGCATCGATGGGAGGTCCAAGCCGATACCACTAATGGTCAGCGGGCCCAATTGGAGGTAGGCGGGAGGACCGCCGGCCGGACGCCCCTGATTTGTTTGTGGATTGACGACCCCCCCTCCAATTTGGGGGTATACACCAGCATTGCCTGTTGATGCGAAAGTCACGTTCGAGGGAAGAAATGCTACGAATTCTACCTTTATGCTGGGTAGAGTTATGCTCAAATCCCCGGTATTAATGTGGGGAGTTGTAAACGAACCGGTGGTGATATTCCCGATTGTCAGTGACGGGATGGTGATTTGGGGCAGGTTGAAGGCGCCGATGGTGGTGCCGGCGGGGATGGTGATCGGTGGGATGGCGATCGGTGGGATGGTCAGCCGGGGCAGGTCGAATGACCCCAGGGTGATGCCGGCCGGAATCGTCAGGGACGGGATTTCGATCGACGGAATCGTCAACCGCGGCAGGTCAAACGCGCCCAGGTTGATCCCGGCGGGGATGGTCAGCGACGGAATCTGCAGCGACGGAATCGTCAACCGCGGCAAGTCGAACGCACCCAGGTTGATCCCGGCCGGAATAGTCAGCGGCGGAATTTCAATCGACGGAATGCTCAACCGGGGCAAATCAAAGGCACCGAGACCGAGGCCGGCTGGTGTGGTTCCGGCTGGGATGGTCAGTGCTGGCAGGGTGAGTGGTGGTAAGCCGAATTCGTTGATGGTGATGCCGGCGGGTGTGGTGGTGGCGGGGATGGTCAGTGGGGGCAGTGTCAGTGCTGGTAGGGCGAAGCCGTCGATGGTGATGCCGGCGGGGGTGGTGGTGGCTGGGATGGTCAGGGAGGGCAGGGTCAGGGTGGGCAGGGTGAACCCGGGCACTGTGATGGAGGGGATTTCCAGCGGTGGCAGGGTGAGATCTGGTGTGGTGAGGGCGAAGTGCAGGTTGCCTTGGCCTACGCCGTTGTGCAGGATGCCGTTGTTGAGGTCGCCGGTGTTGAACAGGCCGTTGTTCATGTCGCCGGCGTTGAACAGTCCGGTGTTGATGTTGCCGGTGTTGAAGTAGCCGGTGTTGGTGTTGCCGCTGTTGAAGCTGCCGGTGTTGGACGAGCCGGGGTTGAAGCTGCCCATGTTGAAGTTGCCGGTGTTGAGGATTCCGGTGTTGGCGGTGCCGACGTCGAAGGCGCCGGTGTTGAGGGATCCGGCGTTGAACAGGCCGGTGTTGGCTTGTCCGGAGTTGGCGATGCCGAAGTTTCCCGTTCCGGAGTTGAAGATGCCGACGTTGTTGGTGCCGGAGTTGAACAGGCCGATGTTGCCGCTGCCGGAGTTCAGTGCGCCGAGGCCGTATTCCTCGACGCCGTTGGGGCCCAGAACGATGTAGGTTTCGCCGAAGCCGATGCGGTTGTCGCCGGTGAGGCCGAAGCCGATGTTGGCGTTGCCGGTGTTGGCCAGTCCCAGGTTGTGGTTTCCGGCGTTGCCCAGGCCGAGGTTGAAGTCGCCGAGGTTGGCGGCGCCGATGTTGTTGGTGCCCCAGTTGCCGAGGCCGAGGTTGCCGGTGCCGAGGTTGCCGGCGCCGATGTTGATGGCGTTGAGGCTCAGGCCGCTGGTCAGTGCTGCCGGTGAGAGGGCGATGTTGGCCAGGCCCGAGACGGCGTTGCCGAGGTTGGCGAAGCCGGAGAATTGTCCGCCGGCGTTGTTGGATCCTGAGCCGCCGAACAGGCCGGTGATGTTGGTGTTGAACCATCCGGATAGTCCGGTGCCGTAGTTGCCGAATCCGGAGTTTCCGCCGGGGCCGGAGTTGAAGAAGCCCGAGGATGGGGTGTCGCTGGTGTTGAGGTAGCCCGGTCCGCCGGGCAGGGCGAAGCCGGCGATGGTGGTGCTGGGCAAGAAGATGCTCGGTACCGCCAACGGCGGAGTGTTGAAGGTGCCCAATCCAATTGGGGGCACCGTGAATTCCGGTGTGGTGATCGCCGGGATGCCGATCTGGGGCAGGGTGAACGCACCCAATCCGACCGAGGGGATGGTGAATGCCGGGGTGGTGATCTCCGGGATGCCGATCTGCGGCAACGTGAACGCACCCAACCCGACCGTCGGAAGGGCGAACGCCGGAACGGTGATAGCGGGCGTCCTAATTTCCGGAAGCGCAAAAGCATCCAATCCGATGGGGTCGATGGTGATCGGCGGCGTCGTGATCGCCGGGGTGGCGATAGGCGGCAGGCTGAACCCGGCCAGCGCGATCGGGTCGATGGTGATGGATGGCGTGGTGATCGGCGGGGTGGTGATCTGGGGCAGGCTGAACCCGGCCGCACTGATCGGGTCGATCGTGATCGGAGGCGTCGTGATCGGCGGGGTGGTGATCTGCGGCAGCGCGAAACTAACCGCGCCAATCGGATCGATCGTGATCGGTGGCGTCGTAATCGCAGGAATGTCGAGTTGTGGCAAGACAAAACCGGGCACCGCGATCGACGGAATGGTAATCGCAGGAGTAGTCAACGCCGGAAGACCAAACCCACCAATCGGCATCGATGGGAGGTCCAAGCCGATACCACTAATGGTCAGCGGGCCCAATTGGAGGTAGGCGGGAGGACCGCCGGCCGGACGCCCCTGATTTGTTTGTGGATTGACGACCCCCCCTCCAATTTGGGGGTATACACCAGCATTGCCTGTTGATGCGAAAGTCACGTTCGAGGGAAGAAATGCTACGAATTCTACCTTTATGCTGGGTAGAGTTATGCTCAAATCCCCGGTATTAATGTGGGGAGTTGTAAACGAACCGGTGGTGATATTCCCGATTGTCAGTGACGGGATGGTGATTTGGGGCAGGTTGAAGGCGCCGATGGTGGTGCCGGCGGGGATGGTGATTGGTGGGATGGCGATGGGTGGGATGGTTAGCCGGGGCAGGTCGAACGACCCCAGGGTGATGCCGGCCGGAATCGTCAGGGACGGAATTTCGATCGACGGAATCGTCAACCGCGGCAGGTCGAACGCGCCCAGGTTGATCCCGGCGGGGATGGTCAGCGACGGAATCTGCAGCGACGGAATCGTCAACCGCGGCAGATCGAACGCACCCAGGTTGATCCCGGCCGGAATAGTCAGCGGCGGAATTTCAATCGACGGAATGCCCAACCGCGGCAAATCGAAGGCGCCCAGGTTGATACCGGCGGGGATCGTGAGTGACGGAATTGACAACGACGGCGTGGTAATGGGACCCAGGCCGAACCCGCTTACCGCGATGTCGGCGGGTGTGGTGGTGGCGGGGATGGTCAGTGGGGGCAGTGTCAGTGCTGGTAGGGCGAAGCCGTCGATGGTGATGCCGGCGGGGGTGGTGGTGGCTGGGATGGTCAGGGAGGGCAGGGTCAGGGTGGGCAGGGTGAACCCGGGCACTGTGATGGAGGGGATTTCCAGCGGTGGCAGGGTGAGATCTGGTGTGGTGAGGGCGAAGTGCAGGTTGCCTTGGCCTACGCCGTTGTGCAGGATGCCGTTGTTGAGGTCGCCGGTGTTGAACAGGCCGTTGTTCATGTCGCCGGCGTTGAACAGTCCGGTGTTGATGTTGCCGGTGTTGAAGTAGCCGGTGTTGGTGTTGCCGCTGTTGAAGCTGCCGGTGTTGGACGAGCCGGGGTTGAAGCTGCCCATGTTGAAGTTGCCGGTGTTGAGGATTCCGGTGTTGGCGGTGCCGACGTCGAAGGCGCCGGTGTTGAGGGATCCGGCGTTGAACAGGCCGGTGTTGGCTTGTCCGGAGTTGGCGATGCCGAAGTTTCCCGTTCCGGAGTTGAAGATGCCGACGTTGTTGGTGCCGGAGTTGAACAGGCCGATGTTGCCGCTGCCGGAGTTCAGTGCGCCGAGGCCGTATTCCTCGATGCCGTTGGGGCCCAGAACGATGTAGGTTTCGCCGAAGCCGATGCGGTTGCTGCCGGTGAGGCCGAAGCCGATGTTGGCGTTGCCGGTGTTGGCCAGTCCCAGGTTGTGGTTTCCGGCGTTGCCCAGGCCGAGGTTGAAGTCGCCGAGGTTGGCGGCGCCGATGTTGTTGGTGCCCCAGTTGCCCCAGCCGACGTTGGCGTTACCTAGATTGCCGCCACCGAAGTTCATCGACCCCACATTCGCGTTGCCGATGTTGCCGCCACCCAAATTGGCCAGTCCCAGGCTTAGCTGGCTCAACGAGGCGGGTGACAATGCGGTGCTGACCAGGCCCGATACCGCAGTGCCCAGGCTGACAACAGCGGGAGGCGGACCGCCGGTGGTTGGCGCGTCCGGCCCCGGAATGTTCGAGTTGTACCAACCCGACAGGCCAGTCCCGTAGTTCGCGAACCCGGAATTGCCCCCGCCTCCGGCATTGAAGAATCCGGAGGACGGCGCGCCGCTGGTATTGAAGAAGCCTGGACCCCCGGGCAAGGCAAAGCCGGCGATTGTAGTGCTCGGCAGGAAGATGCTCGGTACCACCAACGGCGGAGTATTGAAGGTGCCCAATCCAATTGGGGGCACCGTGAATTCCGGTGTGGTGATCGCCGGAATGCCGATCTGCGGCAGGGTGAACGCACCCAAACCGATTCCAGGGATGGTGAGTGGCGGCGTTGTAATTGCCGGAATGCCGATCTGCGGCAGGGTAAACCCACCCAGTCCGATCGACGAGATCGCCAACGGTGGTGTGGTGATCGCCGGCGTCACAATCTCGGGCAGGCTGAACCCACCCAACCCGATCGGACCGACTGTGATCGGCGGCGTCGTAATCGGCGGGATGGTGATCTGCGGAAGGACGAAGCCGTTGGCACCGATCGCGTCGATGGTGATCGGCGGTGTTGTGATCGGCGGGGTGGTGATCTGCGGGAGGCTGAACCCGCCCAATGCGATTGGGTCGATGGTGATGGGAGGCGTGGTGACCGCAGGTGTCGTGATCTGCGGCAACGCGAACCCGGCCGCACCAATCGGGTCGATGGCGATCGGCGGTGTCGTGATAGCCGGCGTGCTGATTTGGGGCAAGTCGAAGCCCGCGACCTGAATCGGAGGAACGGTGATGGTGGGCGTCGTCAAGGCGGGAAGGCCGAACCCCGAGATCGTCAGCGGGGGGACGTTCAGACCTATACCGCTGATGGTGGCGGGCCCGATGATCAGGTACGCGGGAGGCCCGCCGGAGTTCGGACCGCTGCCCGGGGTGGTAACCCCGCCACCGAACTGAGGCCAGACTCCCGGTATGCCGGTCGTCAACCAAAATGCACTGTTGGGGATGAACAACACCAACGGTATGGGCGCCGACGCCGGCAGTGTTACCGAGATATTGGAGAGGTTTAGTGGTGGAGTAGTAAATGAGCCGGTAGAAATGCTGGGGATATGTATGGGCGGAATGGTAATTTGCGGCAGGCTGAACGCGCCTAGTTTTATCCCGGCGGGTATCGTAAGCGACGGAATGCTGAACGCCGGAATGCTCAGTCGGGGTAGGTCGAATGAATTTAGCGCGATACCAGCGGGAATCGTCAGTGAAGGAATATCGATCGACGGAATCGTCAATCGTGGCAGCTCAAAGGCGCCCAGGTTGACACCCGCGGGAATTGTCAGCGATGGAATGGTGATCGGCGGGATACTCAACCGAGGCAAATCGAACGCGCCCACGCTGATGCCCGCGGGCGACATGAGTGCCGGTGTCGACATCGACGGCAACGTGATAGGCGGCAGATCGAATGCGCCAATATTGATGCCGGAAGGGATCGTAAGCGGCGGAATGGTGAACGACGGCACCGTAATCGCCGGCAGATCGAATCCGCTGACCGTGATGCCAGCGGGTGTGGTCGCACCGGGGATGGTTAACGAGGGCAACGTGATTGGCGGCAGGCTGAATCCGCTGACCGTGATGCCAGCGGGTGTGGTCGCAGCGGGAATTGTCAACGAGGGCAGCGTGATCGGGGGCAGGCTGAACCCGGGTACCTCGATCGGCGGGATGTGTAGGGGCGGCAGCGTGAGATCCGGCGTGGTGACCGCAAAGTGCAGGTTGCCTTGGCCCACTCCCCCGTAGAACAACCCATTGTTCAGACTGCCGGTGTTGAACAATCCATTGTTCATGTCACCGAAGTTGAAAGCGCCGGTGTTGATATTGCCGGCGTTAAACCAGCCAGTGTTGGTGTTGCCGGAGTTGAAGCCGCCGGTGTTGAACCAGCCCGGGTTGAGGTTGCCGACGTTGAAGCTTCCGGCGTTGAACAAGCCGGTGTTACCCAGACCCGAGTTCCCGATGCCGAAGTTTCCGGATCCGGAGTTGAAGAACCCGACGTTGTTGGTGCCCGAGTTGAACAGGCCGATATTGCCCTGGCCGGAGTTCAGCCCGCCCAAACCGAATTGGCCGATACCCGAACCGTTGAGGACGAGATAGGCGTCGCCGAAACCGATTCGATTGGTGCCGGTGAGTCCGATGCCGATGTTGCCACTGCCGGTGTTACCCAACCCCACGTTGTTGGCACCCGCATTCCCGATGCCGACATTGAAGTCGCCCAGGTTGGCCAAACCGACGTTACCGCTACCTAAATTGCCGACACCCAGGTTGATGGCGCCTGGGCTGGGGACAGCTGCGTTCGCGGGGCTCGCGCTACCCGCTAGGGCCGCCAGATGCTGTAACGGCTGGGTAAACGGTGTCAATGCCGAAACAATCTGCGACATCCCGCCGTGATAGCCGAACATCGCCGCCACGTCCTGCGCCCACATCAGCTCATACGCGGCCTCGGTGGCCGCGATCGCATGGACGTTCTGCCCGAACAGGTTTGAGATGACCAGCGATTGCAGCTGACCGCGGTTTGCCGCAATAATTGCCGGATTCACCGTCGCGGCGAGCGTCGCCTCGAAGACTGCCGCTGCCATCCGAGCCTGGCCGGCCGCCAGTTCGGCCTGAGCACCCGCTGTACCCAGCCACCCCGCGTATTCGACCGCTGCCGCGGTCATTGCCGCCGCGGCCGGGCCCTGCCACGAACTGCCAGCCAGTCCAGAGGTTACTGACCCGAAAGACGTTGCTGCAGAGGCTAATTCGGTGGCCAGCGCGTCCCAGGCCGCCGCGGCCGCGAGCATTGGCGCCGACCCCGCACCGGAGAGAATCCGGAGCGAGTTGATCTCGGGTGGTAGTACCAGGAAATTCATCTGGCGATAGCCCTAGCCTCGACCGATCTCAAAATATGGAGGTCATGCCGTCGGCGCCCGGAGCTCCGGGAGCGCCGGAACCACCCTTGGTGCCGTCAGGGTCTCCCTTGCCGGGGTTACCACCCGTACTGGCAGAGCCGGCCGCGCCGCCGCTGCCGCCGGCGCTCCCGCCGTCGTTGCCGTTGCCGCCGTTGCCGCCGTTGCCGCCGTTGCCGCCGGTGCCGCCGTTGCCGCCGCTGCCGCCGCCGATCGCGTCGCCGGCGTTACCGCCCTCGTTGCCTTGGCCGCCGTTGCCACCGTTACCGCCCCGCGCGTAGCCGCTGCCGCCGACGCCTCCGTCTCCGCCGCTGCCCCCGGTGCCACCGTCACCGCCGTTGCCACCGCCTGTGGCGGTACCGCCTGTACCGGCGCGGTTACCTAGACCGCCGTTACCGCCGTTACCGCCATCACGAGTGCTGCTGCCGCCGCCGGCGCCGCCGGTGCCGCCCTTTCCGCCGGTACCACTGGCGCCGCCGTTGCCGCCGTCCGTCGCGTGCCCGCCACCGCCGGAGCCTCCACCGACGCCGCCATTACCGCCGTGAGCGCCGTCCTGCCCCAACGCGCCGAAGCCACCCGCCCCGCCGGTGCCGCCGGTGCCGCCGTTGCCGCCGGTGCCCGCGTTCCCGCCGCCCGAGGCGTTACCGCCGACGCCGCCGTTTCCGCCCATACCGCCGGTACCACCATTGGTAGGCGCTGAGCCGAAGTCTTTGCCATTGATGCCAGCGCCGCCTGTGCCGCCCATTCCTCCGGCGCCCCCGGTGCCGCCGTTGCCGCCATCTACCGCGTCGCCGCCCTTACCGCCGATGCCACCTGTCCCGCCCGGTCCGGAGGTCTGATTCGTGGCATCGCCGCCGGTCCCGCCCATGCCGCCGGCACCGCCCGTCCCGCCGTTGCCGCCGCCGACGCCGCCGATACCGGCGCCGCCCGCACCGCCAGACCCGCCGTCGCCACCGGTGCCAGCGGGGGCGATCGTGGCGTTGTGCAACGCGTCAGCCCCCTTGCCGCCGGCGCCGCCCGTGCCGCCCGTGCCGCCGGTCCCGTTGCCGCCGACGATGCCGGTGCCGCCCACGCCGATGCCGGCGTTGCCCCCGACGCCTGCAGCGCCGCCGGCACCGCCATCGCCGCCGTTACCACCGGCGAAATAGGTGATGGTTTGGCCCTCGACTTTCAATAGGTAGCCGTCGCCGCCAGCACCTCCGGCGCCGCCAGAACCACCGTTGCCGCCGACGCCGCCATCGCCGTTAGTGCCGTCGATAGCGAAGTTGCTGCCGCCGGTGCCGCCAGTACCACCGGTGCCGCCCTGACCGCCGTTGACCCCATTGCCTCCAGGTCCGGGGTCTTGGGTGGGCGTGCCTCCAGGAGCGCCCGAGCCGCCGGTACCACCGGTGCCCCCGGCGCCACCGTTGCCAGCTTTGCCGCCAAAACCTGCGACGTTATTGCCGCCGTCGCCGCCGGTACCACCGGCGCCGCCGGCGAGGCCCCTGATCGTGTCGCCTTCGCCACCGCTACCGCCAGTGCCGCCGTTTCCGCCGACGCCGTTGGTGCCGTTCTTGCCAGCGGCGCCCGCACCTTGACCGGCGAGACCATTGACGCCGGAGTCACCGCCGTTTCCTCCCTTGGCGCCGGCAATGCCGATGCCGTCGAATCCGTCCACGAAGGAGCCGGCGCCGCCGTTTCCGCCTTGGCCGCCGGTGCCGCCGGTGCCGCCGGTTCCGCCGTTGCCGTTGGTTCCGCCAGCAATGCTGTCGCCGCCGTAGCCGCCGGAGCCGCCTGCTCCGGCGTTGCCGCCCAAGCCGCCCGCCTTATTAACGGCGCCGTGTCCGCCGGCACCGCCATCTCCGCCAGTACCACCAGTGCCACCGGTGCCCGCCGACCCGCTGAGCAGGCCGTTGTTACCGCCGTTGCCGCCGGCGCCACCGACACCACCTTGGCCACCGTGCCCGCCTGGGTCGTAAATCCCGCCCGCAAGGCCAGCGCCACCGTTGCCGCCTTTGCCGCCGGCACCGCCGTTGCCGGCCGTGCCGCCGGCGTAGCCACCGAGGTTGTTACCGCCGTTGCCGCCGTTGCCGCCCAAGCCGCCGCTCTTACCACCCGCGGCACTCGCCAAGCCGGTAGCGCCGTTGCCGCCCTTCCCGCCGTTGCCGCCAATGCCGTTGAGCCCGTTGCCTCCGGTGCCGGGAAGCCCGCCGGTGCCGCCGGCACCACCGACCCCAGCGTCGCCTCCGTTGCCGCCAGCGCCGCCGTTAGCTGCGATCCCGTCGTTGCCAACGACGCCATCGCCACCGACAGCACCGTCACCGCCATTACCGCCGGTGCCACCGAAACCGTTGGCTCCGCTGGCAATGCTGTTGCCCGCATTACCCCCAGTGCCACCGGTGCCGCCCTGGCCACCGGTTCCGCCATGAGGGGTTTCGCCGGACTTCGTCGTGCCAATCGCACCGGGGCCGCCCGCGCCGCCGGTGCCTCCAACTCCCCCATTACCGGCCGCGCCACCGAGGCCTTCGCGGACGCCGTCACCGAGATTATTGCCGCCGTCACCGCCCCTGCCGCCGGCGCCGCCGGCGTTGCCCCTGAGCGTGTCGCCCACGCCGCCATTGCCGCCCTTGCCCCCGTCGCCGGCGAGGCCGTTAAGGCCGTCGCTAGACACGACGCCGCCTGCACCGGCGAGACCTCCGACGCCTGAGTCGCCACCGTTCCCGCCGCGGCCGCCAGGAAGGCCGTCTTGTATCGAGCCGTCGCCGCCGTTACCGCCGGCGCCGCCATGACCGCCGTTGCCGCCTGTGCCCCCCGCGCCGTTCACGCCATTGACAGCGGCGTTAGCGCCGCCGTTGCCGCCAGCGCCGCCGGCCCCGCCGTTGCCACCGTCGGTGGCCGCTTGATTGACCACGCCGCTGCCGCCGTTGCCGCCCGCGCCGCCCTTGCCTCCGGAGCCGCCCGCGCCGCCCGAACCCCCGCCGAAGCCCCCGGAATTTTCGCCGCCGTTCCCGCCAGCGCCTCCGACGCCGCCGTTTGTCCCGTTGCTCTTGGCACTCGCAACCCCAGCAACGCCGTCGCCGCCCTTCCCGCCATTGCCTCCGGTGCCGCCGATGCCGTTGAACCCATTGGCGCCAGCGCCGCCGGAGCCGCTACCGGCGGCACCGCCGTGGCCGGAGGCGCCGCCGTTGCCGCCTGCACCGCCACTCGCGCCGTTGCCCCCTGCCGTGGGGCCGGCGTCGCCGCCGTCGCCGCCCGTGCCGCCGTTACCGCCGACGCCGCCGTTGCCATTCCTGCCATCAATGGCGAAGTTGGCCCCTCCGGCGCCACCCATGCCGCCTTTACCGCCGTTGCCGCCGGCTTGGCCCGCCACGTTGGGATTGATGCCATTAAGGCCATCACCACCCCGGCCACCGCCGCCACCGGCACCGCCGGCACCACCAGTGCCGGCCGAGCCCCCCACGCCGCCGATGTTTGCGCCGCCGGCACCCCCGTTGCCCCCGGTACCGCCGTCCATGCCTCTGAGCGTGTCGCCCAATCCGCCGGTCCCGCCAGCCCCGCCAGCACCGCCGTTACCGTTGCTACCGACGGATCCAGCCTTCCCGGCGCCACTGCCTGCATTGCCACCCACGCCGGAGACGCCGCCGACGCCGCCATTACCCCCGCTCAACGCCTCTATCACGGAGGCGTTGCCGGCATCGCCCCCGCGACCCCCGGCGCCGCCGGTGCCACCTGTGCCTCCGCTGCCGTTGGTCCCCCATGCTTCGCTGCCGCCGCCGCTGCCGCCAACGCCGCCGGCGCCGCCGGTCCCGCCGTTGCCGCCAGCTTGGTTGAGGTCGCCGTCGACACCGGCGCCGCCGAGACCGCCGCTGCCGCCGTTGCCGCCCCGGCCGCCCGCGCCGCCGCTGAAGCCGCCGAGGTTGGCGCCGCCGTTGCCGCCTGCACCACCTTGTCCACCGGTCGTTCCGCCGGAGATCATCGTGGCGCCCTGCCCGCCGGTGCCGCCGTTGCCTCCCGTGCCGCCGGTGCCGTTATCGCCGTTGCTGCCACCGGTGCCACCCGAGCCTGCGATGCCACCAGTGCCGGCGGCACCACCGTCGCCGCCGTTGCCGCCGGCTCGGCCATTTTGGCCAGCCGTCGCATTGCCAGCATTGCCGCCCGCACCCCCCGCACCGCCGTTGCCGCCGGTGCCGCCGTTGCCGTTGAATCCGCCCTGAGCGTCACCACCTTTGCCGCCGGTTCCGCCGCCACCGCCACGACCGCCAGCGCCGCCGGCTTGGTTAGCGGCCCCTTCGGCGCCGGCCCCGCCGACGCCACCCGCGCCACCGGTGCCACCGTCGCCGCCTATCCCGACGTTCCCCGTCTTCGGGGTGCCGACAGTGCCGCCCGATCCGGCGGCCCCGCCCACGCCTGCGGCTCCACCGTTACCGCCGTTACCCCCGGTCCCGCCATCAAAACCGGTAGATCCGGCGCCTCCAGTGCCGCCTTGCCCACCCTTACCGCCTCGGCCACCGCTGCCGCCGTCGCCGCTCGTGCCACCCGCGAAACTGTTGCCGCCTTGCCCGCCCGCACCGCCTTGCCCGCCGGCACCGCCCTGCCCCCCGCTCCCACCGTTTTGGAACGGATCACCGTTCTTGCCTGAAATACCTACGCTGCCGTTACCCCCATTGCCGCCGGCGCCTCCGGCACCACCGGTACCCGCAACTCCAACCTCACCGCCCTGTCCGCCGGTCCCAGCCGACCCGCCAGCTCCTGCGTGACCACCGGCACCGCCGGTGCCGCCCTGGCCGCCGTTGCTGCCGAAGCCCACGCCGTTACCGCCGTCACCACCGGTGCCGCCCCTGCCGCCGGTGCCGCCGGTGCCGCCGTCGCCGTTCTTGCCGCTACCGCCGCTGTTGCCGCCCTGACCGCCCTGGCCACCGGCGCCGCCCGCATGGCCTTGGTTGCCCTGGTTGCCGGGGCTGCCGGTGGTGCCGATGCCGCCGTCGCCGCCGGTCCCACCCTTGCCGCCTCGGCCGCCATCGCCGAAGCCGCCGTCGCCTCCGCCGGTGCCGAACTGACCGCTTGCGCCCCCCGCCCCGGCGTCGCCGCCAGCGCCGCCGAGGCCACCGGCACCTCCGTCGACGCCTAGGCCGGCGCCGGAACCGCCATTGCCGCCCTGCCCGCCCGTGCCGCCGTTACCGCCCAGGCCGCCCTTGCCGTTGGTGCCGCCGACGCCGCTGTTACCGCCGGCGCCGCCCTGACCGCCGGCGCCGCCCGACCGTCCTATGCCGCCTTCTTTGCCCGCGCTGCCGGTGGTACCGATGCCGCCGGCGCCGCCGGTCCCACCGGTTCCGCCGTCGCCTCCGTCGCCGAAGACGCCACTGACGCCGCCGCTGCCGCCTGTGCCGGCGGCACCGCCGGCCCCGGCGTTGCCACCGGCGCCGCCATTACCGCCCTGGCCGCCATCAGCGCCATAACCGACTCCGGTACCGCCGTCGCCGCCCCTGCCGCCGGCGCCGCCGCTGCCGCCCTGGCCGCCGTCGCCATTTATGCCGCCGGCAACCGTGCTGCCGCCGGCGCCGCCCTTTCCACCTGCGCCCCCCGCAAAGCCCGTCTTGCCGGCGAAGCCGCCGTTGGCGCCGTTGGCACCCGCATCACCGTTGCCGCCGTTGCCGCCGGCACCGCCGGCGCCACCGTTCCCCGCATTCCCGGCGACGCCGCCGGTGCCGCCGGTCCCGGCCAGGCCGACGTTGCCGGCGTTGCCGCCCGCGCCGCCATCGCCGCCAGCACCCCCGGCCACACCAAAGCCGACGCCATTGCCCCCGGCTCCGCCGGCGCCACCGGCACCGCCACTACCTGCGTTTCCGCCGTCGCCGTTGGTTCCGCCGTTGCCGCTGCCGCCAGCGCCGCCGTTGCCGCCGGCACCGCCCGCATAGCCGTTGGTCCCCTTGCTTCCCGCGAAGCCGGAAGCCCCCTTGTCTCCATGGCCGCCGTCGCCGCCGTGACCACCATGTCCGCCGGCGCCGGACTGAGCGGTCACGGTGCCGCCGCCGCCAAGTCCGTTGGTGCCGTCTACGCCGCCCTTGCCAGCGGCGCCGCCGACGCCACCGTCGCCGCCGGCCCCGCCCGCCACGCTGAAGCCGACACCGGAACCACCGGCGCCGCCCTTACCCCCGGCACCGCCATTGCCGCCGGCGCCGCCGGTGCCGAAGTTGCCGCCGGCGCTGCTTCCGCCGGCGCCGCCCTGCCCGCCGGCGCCGCCCGCATGGCCGGTACCGCCCTTGCCTCCGACGACGCCGGCGGAGCCGACATCACCGGCACCTCCGTTGCCGCCTTGGCCACCATTGCCGCCGTCACCGGCCGCACCGGCGCTGCCACCGACGCTGCCGCCGGTGCCAGCTAGACCGCCCACGCCGGCGTTGCCGCCACTGCCACCGGTGCCGCCGGCGCCGCCCGATTTGCCCAGGCCGACCCCGGATGCGCCGCTGCCACCCGTGCCGCCATTGCCGCCGTGACCGCCGGCACCTCCGGACCCACTAGTGCCACCAGCACCGCTATTACCCCCAGCGCCCCCGGTGCCACCCTGCCCGCCGGCACGACCCGTGCCACCCTGTCCTCCGGCTACCCCCGTCGCGCCGGTGTCGCCGTCGCCACCGTTGCCGCCCTGACCCCCGTTGCCGCCCGTGCCGAACACACCGGTGGTCCCGCCGGAGCCCCCAGTGCCAGCGTTTCCACCGGCGCCCGCGTTGCCGCCCTGACCCCCGCTGCCACCTTGGCCGCCATCGACGCCGAAGCCGACGCCGCTACCACCGTTACCGCCTTGGCCACCGGCGCCGCCCTTACCACCGGCGCCACCGCTGCCGTTGGTTCCACCAAGGCCGCTGTTGCCACCGGCGCCGCCCTGCCCGCCGGCGCCGCCGGCGAATCCGGTCGCACCTTTGCCGCCGGGCGCCGCGACAGCGCCGTTGGCGCCACTGTCGCCGCCGTTGCCGCCCTGACCACCGGTGCCACCGGTGCCCGCGACCCCCGCGGCACCACCACTGCCTCCGGTACCGGCCTGTCCGCCTACCCCTGCTTGGCCCCCGCCGGTGCCGCCCTGACCACCGGCCACCCCTAGGCCGACGCCGGAGCCACCGTTGCCGCCGGTTCCTCCGGTACCGCCCTTACCGCCCGCACCGCCGGCGCCGTTGGTTCCGCCAAGACCACTGTTTCCCCCGGCGCCACCAGCGCCGCCCTGGCCACCCGCGTGGCCGGTGCCGCCGGTGTTGGTGCCCGCGCTCGCGTGGGCGCCGACGTCGCCGGCGCCGCCCGTGCCGCCCTGACCGCCGGTGCCGCCGATGCCCGCGGCCCCCGCCGCGCCACCGCTGCCGCCGGTGCCGGCCTGACCGCCTACCCCTGCTTGGCCCCCGGTACCGCCGGTGCCGCCCTGCCCGCCGGCCACACCCAGGCCGAAGCCGGACCCGCCGGTGCCGCCGCTGCCGCCGGTCCCGCCTTGACCACCTGCGCCGCCGATGCCGTTGATGCCGCCGGCGCCCTTGCCGCCCGCGCCACCGGTGCCGCCTTGGCCGCCCGCGTAGCCGGTGCCGCCGATATTGGTGCCGGGTGCGGCGTCGGCGCCGTTGTCGCCGGCGCCGCCCACGCCGCCCACGCCGCCGGTACCGCCGACGCCCGCGGTCCCAGCACTGCCACCCGTGCCGCCGGTACCGGCTTGTCCGGCGGTGCCGGCCTGGCCGCCAGCGCCGCCGGTGCCGCCCTGACCCCCAGCCACACCCAGACCCAGACCAGATCCGCCGGCCCCGCCCTTGCCGCCGGTACCGCCCTGCCCCCCGGCGCCGCCGTTGCCGTTGACACCGCCCGCGCTGTTACCGCCGGCGCCACCGGTCCCACCCTGGCCGCCCGCGTAGCCGGTGCCGCCGATGTTGTTGCCAGGCGCGGCGTCGCTGCCGACGTCACCTGCGCCGCCTATGCCGCCCGTGCCGCCATTCCCGCCGACGCCCGCTGCCCCAGTAGTGCTACCGGCGCCACCGAGACCAGCCTGGCCGCCGGCCCCGCCCTTGCCGCCCTGACCGCCGGCAGCGGCATGACCAACGCCGGACGCCCCGGCGCCGCCCGTCCCACCGGTCCCACCTTGGCCGCCTTGGCCGCCGGCGCCGGTGACGACGCCGGCCCCGCCAGCGCCGCCCATACCGCCAGCGCCACCCGCGAAGCCGGTGCCGCCGATGCCGCCGTCGACACCGAAGATGCCGGCCGCGCCGTTGTCACCGGCGCCGCCCGTGCCGCCGATGCCGCCAGCGCCGCCGACGCCTGCACTGCCCGCCGGGCCCACCGGCGCCAACGGTCCGCCCGCGCCACCGGCACCACCGGCGCCGCCTTGGCCACCGACGCCACCAGTGCCGCCCTGGCCACCGGCGATACCCAAACCGACACCCGAACCGCCGTCACCGCCCTGACCGCCGATGCCCCCGGCGCCGCCGGCGCCGCCCGCGCCGGCCTGTCCGAACAACGAGGTGTTGGCGCCGCCGGCGCCGCCGGCTCCACCGTTGCCGCCCGCGGCGCCCGTTACGCCCTGGCCCCCATTGATGCCAGCCGCCCCAATTCCCCCGGCCCCGCCGACCCCACCCGCACCGCCAGGTCCAGCGGTGCCGAATAGGCCGTTGCTACCGCCGACCCCACCGGCACCCCCGTCACCACCGGCGAGGCCGGGCGCGCCGGCGCCGCCGGTTCCACCTACACCGCCCGCGCCACCGAATCCGGTGATCCATCCACCGGCCCCACCCGCCCCGCCGGTGCCACCGGCTTGTCCCGCCGCGCCGACACCGCCGGCCCCACCCGCACCGCCATTGCCGAACAGCCCCGCGGCACCGCCCGCCCCACCGGGCCCGGCGGGGGTCGTAGCGGTACCCGCCACGCCCGATCCACCGTTGCCGCCGTTCCCCCACAACAAGCCACCGGCCCCGCCGTTCTGCCCCGTGCCCGGAGCGCCGTTCACACCGTCGCCGATCAGCGGGCGGCCCAGCAGGAGTTGAGTAGGTGCATTCACGACACCAAGCACGCTCTGTTGCAACACCTGGAAGGCGTCCGCCTCGGCGGCCGCATACGAACCCGCCGCTCCGGTCAAGGCCTGGGCGAACCGTTCGTGGTATGCGATGGCCTGCGCGGAGATCCGCTGATATTCGCTGGCTTGGCCACCGAACAATGCCGCGATCGCCGCCGACACCTCGTCCGCTGCCGCGGGCAGCAGCTGCGTCGTAGCGGCTGCCGCTGCCGCGTTGGCGGCTTTGATCGTCGAACCGAGGCTGGTCAGGTCTCCGGCCGCCGAAGCTGTCAGGTCGGGAGCTATGACCAAATACGACATGAGCCTGCTTCCTTTACCTCGGGCGATTTTCGTCCGTCATAACGGCTCGGCGAACGTATCGGGTCGACAGAGTACGGGCACTCTACAACAATTTTGGCCGGATGTTTACGTAGACGAAAATAACTTATTCAGATTCCGCAATAAGGTTGAGAGGCGACATCGTTTGCGCGAACACTTGTTCACGCGGCTCCACCAGTTGGCTTGACACTTCCTGGCGTCCCAGCGTCACTTCAGCAAGACGGGCCGTGACGTGAATCGAATTAGACTCGGTTGCAAGAGGTTTCAATGTATGCACATGGGGGGTGTCAAATTTTCGAGAACGCGCTAGTTAAGGCAGACATGATCGATTGAATCCAAACCAAAGACAAATGACCACTGGTCATTAACTGAGACTCTCGATGTAAAGTAAATATACAGAGGCCGGTTATGGTCTCGCGATTATTGGAACTGAGTTATGTCGGGTTGCCCAATTGAGATAGCTACGGCGCACGTCGTGAGACCAGAAACCCGGTGTCCGTCCGGAACAATATTGTTGCTTCGTGTGTGGTCGATGTGAACTACCGTTGGCGGCGCCGCAGTCTTCCACTGTTGTCGTGACCTGACACGTTGTTGTCAGACGGCGAGCCGGCTGATGGGTGGTTTTCCGCCGAGAGCGGAGTGGCCTCGTCGAGTGTTGTAGTGGTGTAGGAATTGGTCAAGACCTCGTGTGCGCAGGCTGTTGGATGACCAGGCGCTGGCGTAGGCCCATTCGGTGAGCAGGGTTCGGTTAAAGCGCTCTACTTTGCCGTTGGTCCAGGGGCGGCCGGGTCTGATGAATCGGCGTTTGAGCTGCCAGGCTGAGCACACCCAGCCCCAGTTTGTGCCGCACCGGTAAACCAGGGCGTTGTCGGTAAGAAGGCGCCGCACGCGCACACCGTGAGCGGCGAACCAGGCCAGTGCCCGGTGCAGGAATCCGGCGCAGGTCAGGTCCTTTTCGTCGGGCAACACTTCGCTGTAAGCCAACCGTGTGTAGTCATCGATGGCGGTGTGGACGTAGTCATAGCCGATCTTGGTTTTCTTGTTGCGGTTGGTAACCGAGACTGCGGCATCACGCCCGTGCAGGCGCCACCCGCCACCGACAGGGATGCGGCCAAGCTTTTTGACGTCGACATGGATCAAGGATCCGGGTGTGCGGTGTTCGTAGCGGTTGGCGCTGCGCCGCGAGGATCGCACCGCTTCACCCGTGATCGGGTCGATGGCAGAAAGGTGGGGCACCTGATGGCGTGCCAGGATCCGTCCGACCGTTGATGGATTGAGACCTAGTTCGGCGGCCAGCACCACAGCCCCGCGCTTGTGGCGGCGCCGGGCTGCAAGCACGTTCTGCTCGACTTGCGCGCTGGTGCGCTGGGGCATCCGGATCGGGCGCGAGGACCGGTCGGCCAACGCCGCGTCGCCGCCCTCGGCGTACCGGCGCAACCACTTGTACACCGTTGACCGCGAAATACCCAGCTGTTCAGCCACATGCGCGGGCGGCCAACCAGCAGCGACACGCTCGACGATCAGCCGACGAGCGAACAGGTTGGTACGGGCGTTAGCGTGAGACACGAGGACCTCCTATGGGTGAATGCAGACACATCCACTCCGTCAGGAGGTCCTCCCCATTTCAAGCAGGCACGCCGTCAACAACCTCCCGGGTCACGCCAACAGTCGCTGCGCCAGCGGCGGCAATAGCGATCGGGCCTTAAGTGCTGGGACTACCCTCTTGGCCCGGTATGCCCGGGTCGGTAAGTCCTCCGCGCTGGCCTGGGCTACCGGGCTGGCCTGGTTGCCCGGGTTGGCCTGGTTGCCCGGGTTGGCCTGGCTGACCGGGCTGACCGGGCTGTCCTGGTTGCCCCGGCTGGCCGCCGGGGCCGCCCTCGCCGCCACGGCCCGGCTCTCCGCCGGCGCCACCGGGGCCACCCGCTCCCCCGTCGCCACCACGGCCGCCGTCACCACCGCGACCGCCTGCGCCGCCTCTACCGCCTGCGCCGCCGGCACCACCCGCGCCTCCGGCGCCACCTCGACCGCCGGCACCGCCTTGGCCGCCTTGCCCGCCCGGTGCGCCCGCGCCGCCGTTGGAAGCTGGGTCGTCTGTTTGCGCCATCGGTCTGCCTCCTAGTGAGCCGCGGCTTTGCGCGCTTGACGCCAAGCTACCCCATGCTACGACGAGCCCGGCAGCCGGCCGCTGGAGGCGACCAGCAGACCGATCAGTGCGGGTGACAATGAGTCGATGATCGCTTTGGAAGTCCTGCAGGCAGACGTCACCAAACTTGAGGTCGATGCCGTCGCCAACGCCGCGAACACCCAACTTCGGCACGGCGGCGGAGTCGCTGCGGCAATCTCCCGGGCCGGTGGGCCGGCCGTGCAACGGGAGTCGCACGAGAAGGCTCCGATCGAGCTCGGCGAAGCGGTGGAGACCACCGCCGGTGACATGCCGGCACGCTACGTAATCCACGCGGCGACGATGGAGCTGGGCGGGCCTACCTCGGCCGAGATCATCACCCGGGCAACCTGCTCGACGCTCCGCAAGGCAGATGACCTCGGTTGCCGGTCGCTCGCGCTGGTGGCGTTCGGGACGGGGGTGGGCGGCTTCCCGTTGCAGGACGCGGCGCGACTCATGGTCGACGCGGTCCGCCAGCACCAGCCGACATCCCTCGAGCGTGTCGTCTTCGCGGTCCACGGCGACGCCGCCGAAGAAGCTTTTGCGGCCGCCGTGCGGGCCTAATCGTCGTCGGGCCGGCCATGCGGCGGGTGCCTCGAACCCCGGCCGTGGGCCGCTGTGATGACTCGCTCGAGCACGTTGCCAGGGAGCCGTTCGAGAACGCGTCAACCAACTCACCCGCTGCGCGAATGCCAGATGGGGGACAAAAAAGTACGGTCGATAAGCCTTACCGTCTATTCCTCAAGTCCCAAACGGCGGCTCGCCCTGCGCCAAGACTGCTTGCCGTGCCAGGGTGATTTCGCCTAGACGATGTTGCCGGGGGCGCCAGGACTGCCTGGGTTAGCACCGCCGGACCCCGCGGGGCCTCCGCCGCCAGGCGTCGGAATGCCTGATGGAGCGTGAGCGTTGCCGCCGTTGCCGCCGCTTCCTCCGTTATTAGTGTTGCCAGTGCCGCCGCCGCCGTTGCCGCCGGTGGCATTACCACTAGAGGCGGACGCGGAGCCCCCGCCGCCGCCGTTGCCCCCGTCGGTGTTGCCGTTGCCGCCATTGCCTCCGCTGCTGCCGAATGCGCTTCCGGTTCCAAAGTTTTGTGCCTGGCCGCCGTTGCCTCCGTTGCCCCCTATGTTGCCGTCTCTCCCCGGCGTCGCCATGCCGCCAAAGGCGTCTCCGGTTCCGTAGGTGATAGCGGTACCGCCATTGCCGCCGCGGCCCCCGTTGCCGATCGTGGCGGGTCCGGCGGCGAGCCCCCCAGTGCCGCCGACCACGTTAGCCGTGTACGTCGCGATCTGGACTTCCACCGTGCCACCGCCTCCGCCGTCCCCACCGTTGAAGCCGGTGCCGCCGTTGCCGCCGCTGGCGCCGACCGGCACGAATTTCGAGGTGCTGGCGCTGCCGATGGTTAGCTGGCCGCCATTGCCGCCGTTGCCGCCGCGGAAGCTGCCGCCCACGCCGCCGTCGCCCCCGTTACCGGCCATGATCGCCCCAGTGCCGTCGGTGAATGCGGCACCTCCGGTGCCGCCATTCCCGCCCTGGACGGTACCGCTCCCGCCACTCCCGCCCCTACCGGCGGTGACGGTACCCGATGATGCGGTGTTGTGGATCGATGCGGCGCCACCGTTGCCGCCGGTTCCTCCGTTATTGCCGCCGGCGGCGCCGTCGGCTCCATGGCTGCCGGTGGCGTTTCCGGTTCCCCAGTTCTGTGCTTCCCCACCGTGGCCGCCGTTTCCGGCAGTGCCGCCCCCGGTCCCGCCGACCCCCGGTGCGCCGCCAAACGCGTCTCCCGTTCCGAACGTCCTCCCCAGGCCTCCGGCTCCCCCGTTCCCGCCGTTACCAGTCGTGCCGACCCCGCCCAGTCCCCCTTTGCCGCCGGTAGCGTTGACGCCAGACGCGTTGGCTGCGTTGGTACCGATATTCACCTCGCCTCCGTTTCCGCCAAACCCTCCGTTGACGCCGTTCCCGCCGTCGCCGCCGGCGGCGCCAACCGGAACGAAGGTCGATGCGCTATTGGTGATCGTTAGATTCCCGCCCCAGCCGCCATTGCCACCGCGGTTGCCGCCGTCGCCGCCCCTACCGCCGGCGCCGGCGGTGATGGGGCCGGTCCCAGTGGTAGTGGCGTTCCCGCCGTTGCCGCCGTCACCGCTGTTGCCGGTGCCGCTGCCGCTGCCTCCGGCGCCGCCGGCGCCGCCGTTGCCGCCTTGGGAACCGCCGTCGCCGCCCCTGCCGCCATTGCCGCCACTTCCGTTGCCAGCGACCGAGCCGTTGCCGCCATGCCCACCGAGGCCGCCATTTCCGTACAGACCGCCACCGCCGCCGTTGCCACCGTTGCCGCCGTTGCCGGAGCCGTCAGTGCTGGCGTCGTAGCCGGCGCCACCGGTGCCTCCGGTGCCGCCCTGCGATATTGCGCCCGCAACACCGCTCGGGGCACCGGAGTTGCCGTTGCCTCCCGCGCCCACCGCACCCGGATTGCCGGCATTGCCGCCGGCGCCGCCGTTGCGATTCATGGCGTCGCCAGCGGCGCCGGCGCCACCGTCGCCGCCCGGCCCGGCGTCGCCACCAGTGCCACCGGCGCCACCGGCGCCATTGGTGCCTGCTTGGCCGAATAACAGGCCACCTTTGCCGCCGGGCCCGCCCGCGCCGCCGTCGCCGCCAGCGCCGCCGTTGCCCCCGGTGCCGCCGACGTTGCCCGCTGCGCCCGCGGATACTCCGGCGGCGCCGGTGCCACCGGTTCCGCCGATGCCGCCGACGCCTCCAACACCTCCGGCACCACCGGGTCCACCCGATCCGAAAAGCAGCCCACCGTTACCGCCGGCCCCACCATTTCCACCTTGGCCGCCGGTCCCGCCGGGCCCGCCAGCACCGCCTCCGAGAGCGCCCGTATTGCCAGCCGTTCCAGTCAGTCCGGCCCCGCCGGCCCCTCCCGCACCACCGTTGCCCCACAGCCCGGCGTCACCGCCGCGGCCGCCGGGCTGACCGGCCGCACCCGATCCGCCGTTGCCGCCGTTGCCCCACAAGATCCCACCCGCACCGCCGTTTTGGCCCGTGCCTGGTGCGCCGTTGGTGCCGTCACCTATCAGTGGGCGTCCCAGCAGCAGGTTGGTGGGTGCGTTGATTACGCCCAGCACGGCATCGACGAGCGCCTGCAGCGGGTTGGCGCTGGCCGCCTCGGCGGCGACATAGGCGGCTCCGCCGGCGCTCAACGCCTGGACAAACTCGGCTTGAAAGGTCGCCGCCTGCGCGCTCAATGCCTGGAACTGCTGACCGTGGCGGGAGAAAAGTGCCGCAATCGCCGCCGACACCTCATCCGCAGCCGCGACGGCCACGGTGGTGGTGGAGTTTGCGGCCGCGGAGTTGGCCGCACTCAACGACCTGCAAATGCCTGCTACATCCGCGGCTGCCGCCGACAACAGGTCTGGTGTTGCGATTACGTACGACATGGCTGTCCTCCCAGGGTGGGCGCCCGATCGCCCGTCGAGATTCTGAGATGGTCGAGCACAGCGTATGCACATTCCGGGCAAAAGATATGCATATTCAGAAACCTTTACGCTGACGCTAATTTACGCCTCTGACGTGGGCAAACAGTAAATTGACAAATCCACGCCGCGAATTACCAATGTGCAAATTTTTCGAATCAGACAGGGTCGCGGCAACGCCGCCGACACCGCCATGCAGACGCGGGCCTAATCGCCAGACAGGTACCGCTCGACGGACGCGACCTTCTGGGTCATCGCGTCGGTGACCCCCGTTCGCCAGTCCGCCTTGATGACGGTGCTGACCCGCGGCGCCCGCGCGGCCACGGCTTCCACCGCGCGCTGCACGACGGCCATCACTTCATCCCAGGTGTCACCTTCGATCGTGGTGAACATCGAGTCCGTCTTGTTGGGTAGGCCAGACTCGCGAACCACCCGGACGGCCTCGGCGACGATTTCGCCGACACCCTCCCCCACCCCCAGCGGAGTCACCGAAAACGCAACCAGCACCGACATGCATCTACTGTGGCATGGCAGCATCGAGGGCCATGCGGGTTCTGGTGCAACGGGTCTCATCGGCGGCGGTGACCGTGGACGGTCAGATGGTAGGCAGCATTCGGCCGGACGGGCAGGGTTTGCTGGCGTTGGTCGGCGTAACCCATAGTGACGGGACCGAGAAGGCGCAGCGCCTTGCCGAAAAGCTTTGGAATTTGCGGATTCTCACCGACGAGAAATCCGCTGCCGACGTCGACGCGCCGATTCTGGTGGTCAGTCAGTTCACCTTGTATGCCGATACCGTCAAGGGCCGTCGTCCGTCCTGGAATGCCGCGGCGCCGGCCGCGGTCGCCGAGCCGTTGGTGACGGCATTCGCGGAGGCACTGCGCGGCCTGGGCGCGCACGTGGAGACCGGGGTCTTCGGCGCGCACATGCATGTCGAACTGGTCAACGACGGGCCGGTGACCATCATGCTGGAACTCTGAGCCGGGCCGACAAGCGAAACCGCGACGGGTACTTTCGCCGGTATGACGGCATCTGAATTTGGTTCACTGCGTTCCGACGACGACCAGTGGGACATTGTCAGCAGTGTGGGGTACACGGCGCTGCTGGTGGCGGGATGGCGCGCAGTGCACGCCCTGAGCCGGCAACCCCTGGTCGTCGACGAATACGCGGAGACCTTCATCAGGGCATCCGGGGACCCGTATCTGACGGGACTGCTGGACAATCCCGGACAATCTGAGGACGAGACCACCTTCCCAAAGCTGTACGGGGTGCAAACCCGCTTCTTCGACGACTTCTTCATCTCGGCGGGTGAAGCCGGCATCCGGCAAGCCGTGATCGTCGCGGCCGGTCTGGACTCCCGGGCCTATCGCCTTGATTGGTCTTCGGACACAGTGGTTTTCGAAGTTGACCTGCCGAAAGTTCTGGAGTTCAAGACACGGGTACTCGACGAACATGGCGCCCGCCCGAAGGCTCACCGCACTGAGGTGGCGGCGGATCTACGCACCGATTGGCCAACGCCGTTGCGGCAGGCCGGTTTCGACCCGCAAGCGCCGAGCGCCTGGTCGGTCGAGGGGATATTGCCGTATCTGAACGACGAGGCGCAGACCGCTCTGTTCACCCGCATCAGCGACCTGTCGGCGCCGGCTAGCCGACTCGCCATTGGTGCGTTGGGATCGCGGCTGGACCACGAGCAGCTTTCGGCTCTCGAAGCCAATCACCCCGGTGTCGATATGTCCGGCGACGTGGACTTCTCGGCCTTGACCTACGAGACCAAGACCGACCCGGCCGAGTGGCTGGCCGGGCACGGATGGACGGTCGATCCGGTTCGCACCAATCCAGAGCTGCAGCTTGGCTATGGGTTGACGCCCTCCGACGTCGACCGCAAGCTCGATGACTTCATGCGCTCGCAGTACGTCAACGCATCTCGGTGAACGCCGGGTTGACGTGTCGGCGGTAGTAGCGTCGCCCGTGCAAACGCTGGTAGTGCCACACCGCCGCGGGCAGGGCACCGCGCGGGTGTAGCCAGAAACCCTTGGGAACATTGGCGATTGGCGGTTGGCGCCCGGTCTCCACATCGGCGACGACGACGCCTTCCCCGGTGGTGTGATCGCGGGAGGCCAGCACGGCGCCGTCGGCGGCGACGATCATCGCCCCGCCCTCGAATCGGCCGTCGTACCCCAGTGGCAGCCACGGCATGCGGCAGCGCAATGGCCCCGAGTGCGCAGCGTGCAGGACGGGTGCCCCAACGTAGGTGGCGAACGATGCGGCGGCCCGCCATGCGGTTGCCGCATTGCGCGTCTCCAACCGCTCGAAGACGGGGCCAGGCCACCAGCGCGGAATCGACCACCAGCCCGAACCGGTCATTGCGAGGTCGATGCGCCCGCGCAGGCGGCGCACCGTTTGGGTGCGCATCAATTCCCAGCACACGGCCGCACCCACGGTGAGTTCGCCGGCATTGATCACCCCGTCGTCGTGTCCGCCCACGTAGAAAGCGTTCTCCCACATCGTGGGGAGGTCTTTGTCGTGACGGCCGACGACGCCGTCCGCGGTGACGAGCAGGTAGGCGTTGCGGACGTCGCAATCGGCGTCCCGGATCAGCAACGAGCCGCCGATCATGACGCCGTGGCGCTGGGCCAGATTCTGCAACAGCTCGGTGGCCTTGCCATCCGGCGGGAGCGCGGCATGGGCGAGCTCGGGCCAGAAGCCGACGCCGGTGGTGAAGAACTCCGGCAATGCGATCGTCTGCGCACCTTCGGCCACGGCATGCTCAACCAGCCGCTCGGCAATGGCCAGGTTGGCATCCACGTCCGCGGGCACGGCTTCGAGCTGAATTGCGGCACAACGCATGGAAACCATGCTGCCACGCTCAGGGTGTCAGCAGAACCTTCACGTCGTCACCGGACCTCGCATTTGCGGTGGCGTAGCCTTTGGGCGCGTCATCCAAAGACATTGTCGCGGTGAAGATTCCGTCCACATTGAGCCGACCCGACTGCAGCAGCGGGATCAACTCCGGCCACGTCCGTTGCACCGGCGCTGTGGTCATGCGCAGTGTAATGCTGCGCATCAGGCACGACAGGGCGGGCAGCGGAAAGGGCTGCAAGTCGTGGACACCGACAACAGAGACCGTACCGCCGGGGCGCACCGCGTTGAGCGCGTCGTTCAGTGAGGCGTCCGTTGCAACGGCATCGATCACCGAGTCGGCACCCCGGCCGCCGGTGGCCGCCAGGATGGCCTCGGCCGCTGGTGCCTTGATCGGTGTGGCGCCCCAGTCGGCCGCACGCTGCAAGCGTCCCTCGACCCGGTCCACCGCGAAAACCGTTGCGGCGCCCTGCATGAACGCACTCCGCAGCGAGCACAGGCCCACAGCTCCCAGGCCCACCACCGCCACCGTGCCGCCGTACGGGATGTCGGCGCGCTGGGCGGCGGCCCATCCGGTGGCAAGGTTGTCGGTCAAGAGCAGTGCCTGCTCGGTGTTGATGCCCTCGGGGATCTTGCGGAGCAGAAAGTCGGCGGCCGGTACGGCAAGCAGATCCGCCTGGGCCCCGCCGAGCGCGCCGGAGCCGAAAATCTGCAGACCCGAATAGCACATGACCGGGTCGTCGGTCGCGCAGCCCGGACAGGCCCCGCAGCCGGCCACCGAGGAAACCAGCACCGAGTCGCCCACCGAGACGCTTTGCACCTGCGCTCCGACCTCGACCACCGTCCCGACGGCCTCATGACCGAGTGCCACCGATTCGGCGAACGGATACTCGCCTTCGTAGAAGTGGAGATCGGATCCGCAAATGCCGGCCGCGGTCACCTCGATGATCGCTCCGCCCGGGCCGGGCAGCACCGGATCCGGGCGTGTCTCGACCTGAATGTTGCCGGGTCCGTCGATGACTACCGCGCGCATGTCGGCAAACTCACTTTCGTTGTCGCAGAATGAAGTTGGACCAATCGGGGGTACGCACCGCCGACCAGTAATCGGGCAGGCGCCAGGGGCTTACGGTGTGGATCTCGCCGTCGGGGTTCTTGAAATACGAATGTTTGACTGCGGGATGCGACCACACCATCTGCTTGATCTCGGCCTGCGTCCGTTGGTGCCACTCTTCGGCGGCATCGGAGGTCGGTTCCAGAGAATGCATGCCCTCCCCCGCCAAGCGCTCCAAACACAGATTTATATAACGCATCTGCAGCTCGGACTGGAAGATCAGGCTGCCGCCATGGGCAAGGTGAGTTCCAGGCCCGTAGAGCAGGAATAGGTTGGGGAACTCGGGAACCGTGACACCCAGGTAGGCATACGGACGCCGTCCCCACTTGTCACGCAGATCAATTCCGTTGCGGCCGGTGATCTTCAGCGGCCACAAGACATCGGTGTGCCGAAAGCCGGTGGCGTAGACGATGACGTCGACGTCGTGGGCCGAGCCGTCTTCGGTGACAACGCCGTGCGGGGTGATCCGCTGAATCGGGGTGCGCACCAACTCGACGTTGTCGCGTTGCAGCGTCTGCAACCAGCTGCCGTTGTCTTGTAGTGTTCGTTTGCCGGTAGCCGGGTAGTCGGGCATGACCTTGCCCAACAATTCGTCGTCGTTGACCTGGCTGGTGATCCACTGGCTGAACATCATGCGGGCCACGGCATTGATGTCACTGACCGCGTAGTCCGGGTCGGCGTAGTTCGGGTCGGCCCGCGCGGCGTCGAGCCCTTTGTCGGCGCCCGGCCACAGCAGTAGGAACCGGTACCACCGCCCGTAGAACGGCAGGTGCGGCATCGCCCAACGCACGCCGTCTCCGACCCGGTCGTGGTACATCGGATTCGGGAACATCCACTGAGCGGTGCGCTGGAACACGGTGAGGTGCTCGACGTGCGGCGCGATCGCGGGTGCGATCTGAAAGCCGCTGGCGCCGGCCCCGATCAGTGCTACGCGCTTGCCGGTCAGGTCGACGCTGTGATCCCAGGCTGCAGAGTGAAATGCGGGCCCGGAAAAGGTGTCCGCGCCGTCGAATTCGGGGATGTGCGGCCGATTCAACTGACCGACGGCCGTGACGACAGCCCGGGCAAGCACGGTGCTCACCTGGCCGTCGGCCGAGCGCAACGAAACCCGCCAGACACCGTTGTCGTCGTCCCATGCCGCGGCGAGGACCTCGGTGTTCCACCGCACTCGCTCGGCCAGGCCGTGCTTGTCCATGACGCGGGTGAAGTAGTCCTGCAGCTCGGGTTGTTCGGCGAAGAAGTGCGTCCAGTCGTTGTTGGGTTCGAAGCTGTAGCAGTAGAAATGATTGGCCACATCGACGCGGGCACCGGGATAGCGGTTCTCCCACCAGGTTCCGCCGGGCCCGGCATTCTTCTCCACGATGGTGAAGGGAATGTTGGCTTGTTTCAACCGGATTCCGGCCAGAATCCCGGACTCACCGCAGCCGATCACCAGTACCGGGAACTCCGCCGCTTTCTCGGCGGGCAGTGCCGCCGGACGTCGCGGGTCGGCCCCCTCGAGATCCATCTCTTCCAGAAGCAGCGACAGGTATTCGTCAGGCACGTGTTCGCAGGCGGCCCAATCCATCATCTCCCGGATGAGCTCGATGCTCAGCGGCGCAGGCTCGGGGCAGCCTCGGTCCCGGTAGTCGGCGATGACCTTGAGCGCCTCTGCCCGGGCGCGGGCCTTGTCCTCCTCTGACATGAAGCCTTGGACTTCGTTGAGGAACAGCCCCATCGGTTTGAAGTCCTGGATGAATCGGCGGTCGCCGGTGATGTGTACCAGTGACAGAAGCAGCGTCGGGACACTGACGTCTTCCAGGGCTGCGGCGATCTCGGAGTCGGGCGTGGTGAACGGCAGACCGGAGTAAGGGCTGCGCATCGGGCCGATCCTTTCCACCCACTGTCCAATTACGCTACCGACGGTTCGGTAATTGACCGCGGCGCTCACGCTACCCCTGGCGACCTCACGACGTCTAGTCCCGACGCTAGAACCTGTTCTAACTTCAGCCACATCTGCGCTTTTCGGCGGAAGTATGGCCAAAAATGGGCTTCGTGGCCGCACTACTCACCGCCTGCAGTGGCTTCCTGCTTGCCGTTTTATGGATGGACCTCATGTTCGACGTCCAGGCATTGCGCCGTCGCAATAGGGCGCAGGAACTCCCCGAGTCCGTGCTGGCCTCTATCGCCGGCTATTACCACCGTGCAACCACAACCTCGCAACCGATGGGCAGGTTGATCGCGGTAGTGATGCTGATCTTGTTGGGCGCGCTCGGGTTTCAAGCCTTTCGCGGGCACGAACCCGCGTGGGTGCTATGGACGTCGGTCGTGCTGGCGTGCCTGCCCATCGGCTTGGCGCTCACGCGCACCGTCCCCCGTGCGGTCCGGCTCGGCCACCGCGCCGACACCGCTGCCGATCAAAGCCGCCTGGCGCGCGCCGTCGGCCGCGACCACCTCATCTGCGCGTGTTGCATGCTGGCGTTGCTGGTCCTGTGGACGGCCCGCAGCCTGGCAGTATGACCTGTCTGTGATAGTCCTTAGTTGCACGACGGTCGACCTTGCTGGCCAAGTCGCCGACGGCCGTACTAAACTAGAACAGGTTTCAGTTTTCGTGGCTGGTTAAGGTTTCCCAGGAGCAGACATGCACACCGCGCTATGCGACAAACTCGGCATCGAGTTTCCCATTTTCGCTTTCACCCACTGCCGTGACGTGGTCGTGGCGGTGAGCAAAGCCGGTGGTTTCGGCGTGCTCGGCGCCGTCGGGTTCACTCCCGAGCAACTGGAGATCGAACTCAAGTGGATCGACGAGAACATCGGCGACCACCCCTACGGCGTCGACATAGTCATCCCGAACAAGTACGAGGGGATGGACTCGCACCAGTCGGCTGAGGAACTTGCCAACACCTTGCGGTCGATGGTGCCGCAGGAACACCTGGACTTCGCGAAGAAGATCCTCGCCGACCATGGCGTTCCGGTCGAGGACAGCGACTCCGACAGCCTGCAGTTGCTGGGCTGGACCGAAGCGACGGCCACCCCGCAGGTGGAAGTGGCGCTCCAGCACCCGAAGGTGACGATGATCGCCAACGCGCTGGGCACTCCCCCGGCGGACATGATCAAGCACATTCACGATGAGGGCCGAATCGTGGCCGCGTTGTGTGGTTCTCCTCGTCAGGCACGCAAGCACGCCGACGCCGGGGTCGACATCATCATCGCCCAGGGTGGCGAGGCCGGCGGGCACTGCGGTGAAGTGGGCTCGATCGTGTTGTGGCCCCAGGTCGTCAAGGAGGTGGCCCCCATTCCGGTCCTGGGTGCAGGCGGGATTGGCAGCGGCCAGCAGATCGCCGCTGCGCTGGCGCTTGGCTGCCAGGGCGCCTGGACCGGCTCCCAGTGGCTGATGGTCGAGGAGTCTTCGAACACCCCTGTTCAGCAGGCCGCGTACATAAAGGCCGACAGCCGCGACACCGTCCGCAGCCGCTCGTTCACCGGCAAGCCGGCCCGGATGCTGCGTAACGACTGGACCGAGGCGTGGGAGCAGCCCGACAACCCGAAGCCGCTCGGCATGCCGCTGCAATACATGGTTTCCGGCATGGCAGTGCGCGCCACCAACCGCTACCCGAACGAATCCGTCGACGTGGCGTTCAACCCGGTCGGCCAGGTGGTCGGTCAGTTCCAGAAGGTGGAAAAGTCTGCCGCCGTGATCGAGCGCTGGGTGCAGGAGTACCTGGAGGCGACCGGCCGGTTGAACGAGCTCAATGAGGCGGCCGGCGTTTAACGACCGCGTTCTCTAGTCGGCGCCTAAGTCGTCGATGTCGTCATCGCGGCCGGTGACGGCCTCTTTGACCCGTTCGACGGCGTAGGTGCCGATCTCGATGGAGTTCTGGACGATGCCGCTGGCGCCTCCGGCGATGTCGCCGCGGATGATGTGGCTGGCGTTTTCGACGATGTCGGAAGCCTTTTCGACCGTGTTGGTAGCGATGTCGCGGAGCGCGTCGACGGCGTCCTTGGGTTCAAAACCCATCAGGTTCTCCTGTTCGTTGGCGAATTCTGGATAAGACTCTAGACGCAGCGAATGCGCCCGACAGGAGTCGCGCTCAGTAGTTGACCAGGGTTCGCCAGTAGTCTTCCGGGATTTCGCTGCCCGACCGCAATACCCGCGCCAGTCCGGCGGCCATTGCGATTCCGAGCAGGCCGAGCCAAAGCCCCGCCAGGCCGATGAGCCACCACAGCACAGTGGTGACGGTTGGCCACGGCGACAACACGGCAAGTACCGGGGCGAAGAAGAACCCGAGTCCGATATACCAGGCCGAGCCGGCCCGGTCAGACACCAGCACGAAGCGCAGCCACCGTGGGATCGGTGATTCGACGGACTGGCCTTGGCGCTTCATCCGATGCTGCTCCTACGGTTCAGGCGGGAAGAATCCTGCGCCGGTGAACCACCCTTCCTGCCAGCCCTGAGCTCCCAGGCAGAGCATGGGCAGGCCGGCCGGTGATTGCGCCGCAGATTGCGGCCCCGGGCAGGGCGCGCCGATCTGCTGGACGCCGTACAGCGGGTAGGAAATCACCCAGTAACCGGTTGTGGCGGGCGGGAACTGGTTCGGCGGCGGGAAGTGGCACGCTTCGGCCTGGCCGCTGGGACCGCGACCGAAAATGAACCGCTCGTAGTTATCGCATGGGGCGCCCAGCGAGGCGTCGTAGTTCATCCCCGGTACGTCGCCGGGCCAGCGCCCGTTGTCGGCTCCGGCGACCGGCGCTACACCGAGCGCCGCGCCCGTGAGCGCAGCGGCTGCGAGCAATTCGCGAATCATGCACACCCCTTCATCACCGGTCAGTTCGGTAAAAGCATATCCATTGTGACCGGGCCCACAACACCGGTAGCAGCAAGCCGGACCGGGCCGAAAAGCGCAGCTGACGACGCACGTCGCCGGGGTCGGTAGCCGGGATCCGTGGTCGAGCGGCTGCGGCCAGGCTGTCGAACTCCTCGGTTGAACACGTTGCAGTCCAGGTAGAGCGATCTTGGTGGGAACCTTCCCAACCGTGGTGTAGCAATGGTTTATTGGCTCTAGATCCCCACTAACGGAACTCGCATCGAGGAGGGGCCGTGTCGATCGTGAACTCAGGTGCCGAGCAGACGACCAAGCCAGGTCCGAACCTGCCTCCGGGCTTCGACTTCACCGACCCGGACATCCACGCCGAGCGCCTGCCCGTCGAAGAGCTTGCCGAGTTGCGCCGAACCGCTCCCATCTGGTGGAACGAGCAGCCAATCGGGGTCGGCGGTTTCGACGACGGCGGGTTCTGGGTGGTCACCAAGCACAAGGACGTCAAAGAGATATCGCGGCGCAGCGACGTCTTCTCCAGTCTGGAGAAGACCGCCCTGCCGCGCTACAAGGACGGCACGGTCGGCGAGCAGATCGAGCGGGGCAAGTTCGTTCTGCTCAACCAGGACGCGCCACACCACACCCGACTGCGCAAGATCATCTCCCGCGGCTTCACACCGCGAGCCGTCGAGCGCCTCCGCGACGAGCTGGCGCAGCGGGCTCGCCGCATCGTCGAGGGCGCCGCGGCACAAGGGTCGGGCGACTTCGTCGAGCAGGTGTCCTGCGAACTTCCCCTACAGGCAATCGCGGGGCTACTGGGCGTGCCGCAGGAAGACCGGATGAAGCTGTTCCACTGGTCCAACCAGATGGTGGGCGACCAGGATCCGGAATTCGCCAGCAACGACGCCATGACCGCTTCGGTCGAACTCATCATGTACGCCATGCAGATGGCAGCCGATCGGGCGCAGAACCCGGGCGAAGACATCGTCACCAAACTGGTCCAAGCCGACGTCGACGGACACAAACTCTCCGACGACGAGTTCGGCTTCTTCGTCATCCTGCTGGCGGTCGCGGGCAACGAGACCACCCGCAACTCCATCACGCAAGGCATGATGGCCTTCACCGACTTCCCCGACCAGTGGGAGCTGTACAAGAAGGAACGGCCCGCGACCACCGCCGACGAGATCGTGCGATGGGCGACACCGGTCACGTCGTTCCAACGCACCGCCCTCGAGGATTACGAATTGTCAGGGGTGCGAATCAAGAAGGGCCAGCGCGTCGTGATGGTCTACCGCTCGGCCAACTTCGACGAAGAGGTGTTCGAGGATCCCTTCCGCTTCAACATCCTGCGTGATCCCAACCCGCACGTCGGATTTGGCGGTACCGGTGCGCACTACTGCATCGGTGCCAATCTGGCCCGGATGACGATCGACCTGATGTTCAACGCCATCGCCGACGTCATGCCGGACCTGGAACCGATCGGCAAACCCGAGCGCCTGCGGTCGGGCTGGCTCAACGGAATCAAGCACTGGCAGGTCAACTACCACGCTGACGGAGCGAAATGCCCTGTCGCCCATTAAGCTTTGGCGATGGCCACTCATCGAGCATTCCACGTACCGTCCGCCGGCGCCCCGTTGGAGCCGGCTGAGGTCGACACGACGCCACCGGGTCGCGACGAGGTGCGCATAGCGGTAACGGCGTGCGGCGTCTGCGGCACCGACAATCACCTTGCCAACGGCGGGTTCCCGAACATGTCGTGGCCAGTGACGCTGGGACACGAAATTGCCGGAACCGTAGCCGAACTCGGCGAGGGTGTCGAGGATTTCGCGGTCGGTGACCGGGTCGCATTGGGGTGGTTCGGCGGGCACTGTAACAGTTGCGACCAATGCCGCAAGGGGGTCTTCATCCACTGCGCGAACATGAAGGTCCCGAGCTGGCAGTACCCGGGCGGCTACGCCGAATCCGTTGTCGCACCGGCCAATGCGCTGGCACGGATACCGGCTGAGCTTTCCGACGTCGAGGCGGCCCCGATGGGGTGTGCGGGCGTCACCACGTACAACGCGTTGCGCCACACCCGGGCGTTGCCTGGCGACCGGGTCGCTGTTCTCGGGGTTGGCGGTCTGGGTCACCTCGGGGTGCAGTTCTCCCGAGCCATGGGCTTCGAGACCATCGCGATCGCGCGCGGTGCCGCCAAGGCCGAGGATGCCCGCAAGCTGGGCGCCCACCATTACATCGACTCGACCAGTGGCGACGTCTCCGCAGCGCTGAGTGCCCTGGGCGGTGTCAGCGTCGTGCTGGCCACCGCCGGAAACTCGGCGGCCATGGGCGACACGGTGGGAGGCATACTGCCGCAAGGCGAACTCGTCGTCATCGGTGTCAGCCCGGACCCGCTTCCGATCAGTCCGGCCCAGCTGATCATGGGCGGTCTGACCGTCACCGGGCACCCCTCCGGTACGGCGAAAGATGTTGAAGACACAATGCAATTCGCCGTCTTGTCGGGCGTTAGGGCGTGGATCGAAGAGCTGCCGTTGTCGCAGGCGCCCGACGGTTATGCGGCGATGCAGCAGGGACGGGCACACTACCGGACCGTCCTCACGGTCTGAAGTAACGTCGACGCGTGACCGACCTGTGGACCCTGGACGCCTCTGATGGCGAGTTAACCGTTCGGACGGGGGTGACCGGACCGGCCGCACGAATGGGCCATCGGCTCACCATCCTGATGACCCGCTGGCAAGCGACGGCGACATGGGTGGACGGCACTCCCACCGCTGCGGAGCTTGCGGTAGAGGTGGATTCGATGGAGGTCCAGAGTGGCGAGGGTGGCGTCAAAGTGCTGTCCGGACCCGAGAAGTCGCTAGTGCGCTCGAATGCGCTGCGGTCGCTGAACGCCGGACGGTTTCCCGAAATCCGCTTTGTCGCGGATGCCGTCGACGAGACAGAGGGCGGCTACCGATTGACCGGCGTCCTGAGCATCCGGGGCAAGTCGCGTGAACACGTAATCGACTTGCGCACAGAGGATTTGGGCGAATCGTGGCGCATGTCGGCGGCGTCCACCGTCCGTCAGTCCGACTACGGCATCAAGCCCTATTCGATGATGATGGGCGCCATGCAAGTGGCCGACGAGGTGACTGTGTCCTTTGAAGCGGTACGGGCCAAGACCGCCGACTACTCGGGAGGGCTCTCGGTCAAGTCGCCCTGAGTCCCCGGGATGTGGTCGAGCACCCTGGTCAACTGGAGCGGGTTGTTTGGATCCGTTTGCGACAACACGCCGCTCGGCTGTTCGTCCGGAGCCGGCTCCTCGGCCTGCTCATCGGCGGCGAGGCGGATCGGTTCCTGCGTTACCGGGGGCTGGGACACAGCTGCTGGAACCGGCGACGGCTCGGCATGCTGGGGCGCCGGAGGCGGTGTGGACGCCACGGCCTCCGCGACGGGAGGCTTGGGCTCGTGCGCCCGGTGGTCAGCGGGCCCGCTATCTCTCTCGGGGAACAGCTGCAAGCCGATCGCCAGCGACACCGACGCCACGAAGGTCACCGCGGCGGCGGCCAGCGTCGTCGCGGCGCCGGCGTAGGTCAGCGAACGGGACCGCGCGGGCTCGACCACGGGCTCGACGGTGTTGGCCGCCAGGCCCTCGTCGGTGAACTCGGTGCTCTGAGCCGCGGCCAATGCGGCGCCCCGGGCGATCGTCACTTGGGCCATGGTTTGCGCAAAGACGGGAACCGGCAGCGCCTTTTCCAATTGCCAGGAGAATTCGGCGACGTCGTCATCGGAACCCACCACCACGACGCCCGCCGGGCGCCATGCGCTTCGGTCGAACATCCCAGTGAGCCAGGAGCTCAAACCGTCGAATCCCCCGCGCACATGCTTAACCGCCGTCTGGACAGCTCCGTCATGGGTGTCGACCATTGCCACGGTCGCCCAATCCTGTTCGAGAATGCACACCGCGGTGCGCTCGTAGCCGATGACGGGAGCTATGGCCTGGGCCAGGGTCTCGACGGCATCGAGCATCCGAACCGGCACGACGTTGTCGAAACCGGCGTCGGTCAATGCCTCAAGTAGTAGCGCGGCCTGGGCTGCTGCTTCGTCGTTCCACGTCACGCCGACGACACGGAGCCGGTGGCCGGACTCGGCGGCCACCGCGCTGGCCCGCAAGACCTCCGCCGCGACCTGCTCTGCGGTGCTTACGGCCCGAACGCCGCCGCCTGCGTCGAGTGCTATCTCCTGATGGTCAACGATGGTGCCGTCCGCGCCATGTCCTTCAGCGAGAACCCACCCGAGGGCCGTCGGCGTTACTGATAGCCCTAGTACCGTATCCAAATTTCGCACCTCTATCGGTCCCAGACCTCCGACGCCCTCCTGCTAGCGCCAACGCACACCAAAGACTCTGGGTGCGGTGGTGCATGCGCGCGGGAACGGCTCAGATCGTCCTGGATGGTCCGGGATGAGTTTCGTGTCCACCGGCTTGCTTCGTGCAGAGCCTACGCGTCGGCGCGAGCTCAAACTAGACCGGTGTACAAAATCACAGGACGCCGATTCGCCGTCCTGCCCGCTGTCCTTCCCATGCCTTCCCTGCAGCCGCCCGCCTAAAGTCCCGGACCGGGCGGGCGTAAAGTCGCGACCGAATGGCCGGCGTTGGTTGAGAAAAGTTGCTGTCGGAACGACGACTTTGATTAGTTGCACTTACAAATTGCCGGCGGTGCGCTTGGCCGCACTCTGCTTTCAAGTACATAACGCGTGCATAACACCGGCGTGTGTGTCGTTTCTCCGCTGACGTGGGGGGATATAAACGAATCCGGTATTACCGGCACGGTCCGCATAGCACAGTTGCGGTACCCGTGGCGGTAACCGATACAAAACCGAAATGGGTTTGCGTCCACATCGACATATGGCCTACTCACACGGTAAGTTCTGCCGAGAGCACGACCACTTAAGGATAAAAGGGGCACTTGTATGACAGACGTGAGCGGGAAGATACGGGCTTGGGGACGCCGGCTTCTAGTCGGCGCGGCTGCGGCCGCCACCCTTCCTGGCCTGGTCGGACTCGCCGGCGGAACGGCGACCTCGGGAGCATTTTCCCGGCCAGGATTGCCGGTTGAGTACCTGCAGGTGCCGTCGGCGTCAATGGGCCGCAGTATTAAGGTCCAATTCCAGAGCGGCGGCGACAATTCACCGGCCGTTTACCTACTCGACGGATTGCGCGCTCAGGAGGACTACAACGGCTGGGACATTAATACTCCCGCCTTCGAGTGGTACTACCAGTCCGGGCTGTCGGTCGTCATGCCTGTCGGCGGGCAATCCAGCTTCTACAGCGACTGGTACAGCCCGGCTTGCGGTAAGGCCGGCTGCAGCACGTACAAGTGGGAGACCTTCCTGACCAGCGAGCTGCCCGCCTATCTGGCGAGCAATAGGAGCGTCAAGCCGACCGGCAGCGCCGCGGTGGGTATTTCCATGGCCGGTTCGTCTGCGCTGATCCTGGCTGTCTACCACCCCGCCCAGTTCGTCTACGCCGGGTCGCTGTCGGCCCTGTTGGACCCGTCGCAGGGCATGGGCCCGTCGTTGATCGGTCTGGCCATGGGTGACGCCGGTGGCTACAAGGCCTCCGACATGTGGGGACCGTCGAGTGACCCCGCGTGGCAGCGCAACGACCCGTCGCTGCACATTCCGGAGCTGGTCGGCAACAACACCCGCCTGTGGGTGTACTGCGGCAACGGCAAGCCCTCGGAGCTGGGTGGCGCCAACCTGCCCGCCGAGTTCCTGGAGAACTTCGTGCGTAGCAGCAACATCAAGTTCCAGGACGCCTACAACGCGGCCGGCGGCCACAACGCCGTGTTCAACTTCCAGAACGACGGCACGCACAGCTGGGAGTACTGGGGCGCACAGCTCAACGCCATGAAGGGTGACCTGCAGGGCGCGCTCGGAGCTCGCGCCTGACGGCACCTCTACTACTAGCGCTACTGCGCTTGACGGCCCTGCCGTCAAGCGCAGTAGCCGTTTAGGGGGTGAGCGCGCGTATTCGCGTCGCTTGTTTGGCGTTGAGACTGCGCTGAGGGCGGGGTGTTCTCGTACTTCGTCGCCCTACGCGCAGTCTCAACGCGGGGCCTGGGCGTATTCGTGTTGAGTCTGCGCTTTGGGCGGGGTGTTCTCGTACTTCGTCGCCCTACGCGCAATGTCAACGCTCAAGGGGGTGGGGGCGCGTCAGCCCAGCTGGCCGGTGATGTTGATCCAGGTGGTGGCGTCGTTGCGGTGATCGTTGACGTTGCGGCACTGACCGTAGAGGCGCAGGACGCCCATACTCGTGTCGTCGCGATCGGTTTGCAGGATCGCCGTGACGGAGTCCTTGGTCAACTTCGCCAGTCGGTCGTCGTCGGCTGCCATGCCTTCGGTCCAGCCGTGGGCGACCAGCGCGGTCTTCACCTTCGGGAAGTAGTCTTCCGCCCGTACGCCGGTCGGCAGCGCGAAGGTCAGATAGATCGCCCCTTGGTACGGCGGTTCGTCACGGTTCTTGCACGACATCAACTGGTAGCCGGCGTTCGTCGTCTGCAGGCCCGCTGCCGCGACGATCTGCCTGGCCGGTTCGACGACTTCGGTCCGGCTCTGCTCGTCGGAGACCGGGTTGAGGGGATGGTCGAGCCGGTCATCCTGCGAACGAACTTCGTCAGCCCAGAGGAAAGCCCCGCCGAACACCAGCGAGACGCCGAGAGCAATGGCGATCAACGGCCGGGTCCACGGCGACCGCCGCCAGTCGGCCCGTTCGCGCTCGGTTGCCGTTCCGTCAGACGGTACTGAAGCCATTGTGGGCCAACGGCTTTCACTGCGTCGTCCAGGCCGCGGTTGACTTTCATGCACAGTGCACGTAACTTTCGTACTGAGTGTTTGTAAGTTCTAGTCGAAGGATAGCTGACATGCCGCAGGTCGCCTTGAAGCAAGCAACCATCGCCTACCGAGAGGTCGGACCCGCGGATTCAGCGTACCCGCCGGTGCTGTTCGTTCACGGCATTCTCGTCGACGAACGTTTGTGGACTAAAGTCGCGGAACAGCTTGGCCGACAAGGATTTCGCTGCATCCTGCCGACCTGGCCGCTGGGCTCGCACACCATTCCCGTCGACCAGGACGCCGACCTGTCTCCGCGCGGCGTCGCCGACATGATCCATGAGTTCATGGTCGCCCTCGACCTTTCCGACGTGACGCTGGTGGGCAACGACACGGGTGGCGGCCTGTGCCAGTTCGTCATCGACGCCCACCCCGAGCGCGTTGGCCGGTTGGTGCTGACCAACTGCGACGCATTCGACAAGTTTCCACCGTTCCCCTTCATGGTCGTCTTCGCGACGCTCCGGAGCCCGAAATCCATCGGCGCCTTATTCACGCTCATGCGGTCACAAGCGTTGCGCCACTCCCCTCTGGGCTTCGGTCTGTTGGTCAGCCGTCCGGATCCTGAACTCACGGCGTCGTGGGTCGAGCCTTGCGCCAAAGACGTTCGCATCCGGCGCAATCTCGCAAAGCTGCTACGGCATGTGGCGGCCACCGATCTGACTGATGTGTCGACGCGCTTCCCGCAGTTCGACAAGCCGGTCACCCTGGTGTGGGGCATGCGTGACCGTTGCTTCAAGCCGGCGTTGGGTAAGCGGATGGCCGCGTTGTTCCCGAACTCGACGATGATCGAAGTTCCGTCAGCGAAGACGTTCGTGGCTCTGGACGAGCCGTCCGCGGTCGTCGACGCCATCGCGAGGGTCGGCGCGAACCGCCGCTGACCACTACCATTGCCGCCATCTGCAGTCCACTCTCTGCCTTCGTCGCCGGCGCCGTGATGGCTTCCTTGGCGGTCGGCACGGTCGCCACCGGGGTCGCGACGCCCGCGCGAGCCGACAGCCCGCTGCGCGCGTTGGTCGACGCCGCCGCGGAGCGGTTGGAGGTCGCGGACCCGGTAGCCGCCTTCAAGTGGAGCACGCAGGGCGCCATCGAGGATCCAGCCCGCGTCGAGCAGGAACTCAGCGAACTGGGCCAGCGTGCGGCCGCCGAGCAGCTCGACCCGGACTACGTCACCCGGGTCTTCCGCGACCAGATCAGCGCCACCGAAGCAATCGAGTACAGCCGGTTCGCGGAATGGAAGCTCGATGCGGGCGCGACGGCGCCCGCGGCGCCCCCGGATCTGACGGCATCCCGGGCCGCGATCGACACCTTGAACACTAAGATTTTGTCTCAGATTGCGGCCAACTGGAGTTTGCTGGACTCGCCGTCCTGCGCCACGGAGCTTCAGCACGCGAGCGCCGAGATCATCCGTGCCCGTCACTTCGACAACCTCTATCAACGTGCTCTGACCACCGCGACCAGGTCGTACTGCAGGAACCTGCCGGGCGCCTGAATCCCCCGAACTACCGCGGTTTGCGCATATCTCGGCACGGTAGATAATCAATTTCATAATTTTCTCTAGCGGGTAACGCTTTGGCTACAGCCGGCGAAATGTCCGGCATGACACACATCGCAAAGCCCCTCATCAAGATCGCCACAGCCGCCGGTTTCGTCGCCGCGGGATTGACTCTCTCCACCGGCGTCTCACACGCTCACGGAGGCATGAACTGGGAAGCCGTCGCGCAGTGCGAGTCCGGCGGCAACTGGCAAGCCAACACCGGCAACGGGCACTACGGCGGCCTGCAGTTCAAGCAGTCGACATGGGAAGCGCACGGCGGCGTCGGCAACCCCGCGCACGCCTCTAAGCAGCAACAAATCGCCGTCGCCAACCGAGTGCTGGCCACTCAGGGGCCGGGCGCATGGCCGAAATGCGGCAAGGCCGGCGGCCTGGCACCGACGGCCGGGCAACCGCAGAAACCGCTGGTTCAGCTCGAGCAGGCCGTCGTCGGCATCATCAACTTATTCACGCCCAAACAATAAATATCGTTCCAGAGGCTGGTTTCGTTACAGTGAGCATGTTTGGATCCTCTTATGGAGGGTTCAGCAACAGTTCATATGGCGGCACCAGCGGACAAGATCTGGGAATTAATCGCCGATATTCGAAATACCGGAAAGTTCTCACCGGAAACGTTCGAGGCCGAGTGGCTCGGCGATGCGACCGGCCCTGAGCTCGGCGCCCGCTTTCGCGGGCACGTGCGACGCAACGAGATCGGACCGGTCTACTGGACCACCTGCGAGGTGACGGCGTGCGAACCGGGACGTGAGTTCGGGTTTGCTGTGCTGCTAGGCGACCGGACGGTCAACAACTGGCACTACCGGTTGGAGCCGTCCGGTGACGGCACCGATGTGACCGAGTCATTTCGGCTCACACCGTCGCCGTTGAACAAGGTCTACTACGTGCTGGGAGGTTTCCTCAGGAAACGACGCAACATACGTGACATGACGAAGACGTTGCACCGCATCAAAGCCGTGGTCGAAGCAGGCTGAGGGGCGGCTCGGTCACACGATGAAAACGATATTCATCACAGGTGCGGGCAGCGGGATGGGCCGTGAGGGCGCCAAGCTCTTTCACGGTAAGGGTTGGCGAGTCGGCGCCGTCGACCGTAATGAGGCCAGTCTGGAGTCGCTGAGAACCGAACTCGGCGTCCGGCTGTGGACCCGTGCGGTCGACGTCACGGACAAGGTGGCGCTGGACGCCGCGCTCGCCGACTTCTGCGCCGACAACCCCGGCGGCGGGCTCGACATGATGTGGAACAACGCCGGCATCGGTCAAGGCGGCTGGTTCGAGGACGTTCCGTACGAGGACGCGATGCGTGTGGTCGACGTGAACTTCAAGGCGGTACTCAACGGGGCTTACGCCGCGCTGCCCTACCTAAAGAAGGCACCCGGCAGCTTGATGTTCTCGACGTCGTCATCCTCGGGCACCTATGGCATGCCGCGGATTGCCGTCTACTCGGCGACCAAGCATGCCGTCAAAGGGCTGACCGAAGCGCTCAGCGTGGAATGGGATCGCCACGGGATACGCGTCGCCGACGTGCTGCCCGGCCTGATCGACACCGCGATCCTGACGTCGACGCCTCAGCACTCCGCGGAGGGTGTCGCGAAGCTGACCCCCGACCAGTTGCGCGCCGCCGCGCCCAAAAAGGGGATGTTTCGGCTGATGCCTGCAAGCAGCGTTGCCGAGGCCGCATGGCAGGCCTACCAGCACCCGAAGCGGTTGCACTGGTACGTGCCCAAGAGCATTCGGTGGATCGACAGGCTCAAGGGCATCAGCCCGGAGTTCGTTCGCAGCCGAATTCTCACATCAATTCCCGACATCGGCGCCAAACGGCAGTAATGTTTCGGGCACGACGCGCACGACACTCACGACACTCACGACATACACGCCGGTAATGGAGGTGGCTGGTGCGGAACCGGTTGGTCACGGTGGCAGGGACTGCTCTGTTGGTGGTCGTGGGAGTTTCGGCCTGCGGGTCCGAGATGACGGTGCCCCGCAATGCCGCACGGGTCACCGTCGACGGCGTCACTCACACCGCTCGTCCGCCCGCATGCAGCCAAATCACGTCCTATCGGACCATCGACATCCGTGACCACGACGGCGACATCCAAGCGGTGGTGCTGATCAGCGGTCAGCGGGTTATTCCGCAGTTCGTCAAGCTCCGCAACGTCGACGGGTTCAACGGCAGTGCCTGGGAGGGCGGCGTGGGCGAGATGGAGGCCAAGTACGCCAACGGCGAGTACACGATCAGCGGGAGTGCCTACGGCATCAACAGCAAGAACAATCCCAACAAGGTCGTGAATACGGACTTCAAAATCGTCGCTGAGTGCTGAACCGGCGTCGTCGCCGCGCCGTACCTAGTCTGGGTATCACTAGTCCGTATAGGGGTCCGTCTTGCGGGCACATCGATGGAGGCGCGGTGAGAGAAAGACTGCACTGGTTTTCCATGCATGGCGTGGTCCGCGGCATGGCGGCGATCGGCAGGCGCCGCGGTGACCTACAGGCGCGGTTGATCACCGACCCGAAGATCGCCGCAGATCCGGTCCCCTTCTACGACGAGGTGCGTCGGCATGGCCCGCTCGTGCGCGCGCGGGTGAACTACCTAACCGCCGATCATCGGTTGGCGCATGAAGTTCTGCGATCGGACGACTTCATGGTCATTTCGCAGGGCCAGAATCTGCCGGCACCAATGCGGTGGCTGGAGCGAGTCACCCGAAAGGATCAACTGCACCCTTTACAGGCACCGTCGCTGCTGGCCGTCGAACCGCCCGACCACACGCGTTATCGCAGGACGGTGTCGGCGGTATTCACCTCGCGGGCGGTTGCGGCGCTGCGCGACCGGGTCGAGGAGACCGCGATCAGTCTGTTGGACCGGCTCAGTGAGGAGTCGGGGGTGGTCGACGTCGTCGGACGGTATTGCTCGCAGCTGCCGGTCACGGTGATCAGCGACATCCTCGGCGTTCCGAACTATGACCGTCGCCGCGTCCTGGAATTCGGCGAACTGGGCGCACCGAGTTTGGATATTGGTGTGCCCTATCGCCAGTACCAGCGTGTGCAACTGGGGGTCACCGGGTTCAACGACTGGTTGAAAGCTCACCTGGAGCAACTGCGACGAAACCCGGGCGACGACCTGATGAGTCAGTTGATCCACGCGGCCGAAAGTGGGGATCCGGAGACGCATCTCGACGACGAAGAACTGCGGGCGATTGCCGGACTGGTGCTGGCCGCCGGCTTTGAAACGACAGTTAACTTGCTGGGCAACGGAATTCGGATGTTACTGGACGCGCCGGAGCATCTCGAGACGCTGCGACAGCGTCCGGAGCTCTGGCCCAATGCGGTCGAGGAAATCCTGCGGTTGGACTCGCCCGTTCAGATCAGCGCCCGGGTGGCCCGCAAAGACCTTGAGCTGGCGGGCATGCCGGTGAAACGCGGCGAACTCATCGTGATCTATCTGGCGGCAGCCAACCGCGATCCCGCGGTGTTCCCCGATCCGCACCGCTTCGATATCGAACGGCCCAATGCCGGAAGGCATCTGGCATTCTCCACTGGGCGCCACTTCTGTCTGGGGGCGGCGCTCGCCCGCGCCGAGGGCGAGGTCGGGCTGCGCACCTTCTTCGAACGGTTCCCCGACGTGCGGCAGGCCGGCGCGGGAAGCAGGCGCGACACCCGGGTGCTGCGCGGCTGGTCGTCACTGCCGGTGATCCTGGGCCCGGCACGCTCGCTCGCCACCCAATAGCGTCGCCGAGTGCGGCGAGCAGACGCAAAATTGGCCAAAAATGCTGCAAAATAGGCAATTTTGCGTCTGCTCGCGGGCGCTCGGGGTTAGACCTCGACCCGCGAGCCCATGACCACCGTGCGATTCAACGGTAGCCGAAAGTATTCGGCGGCGTCGGCGGTGATGTATGAGGTGGCAATGAACAGCCGCTTGCGCCAGGCCGCCATCGTCGGCTCCGACCCGGTGGTCAGTTCGAGCTTCGACAGGTAGTAGGACGCGCCGTCGATGGCGATCTTGCCCTCTGTCTCGTCCGGTTCGAGCAGACGCAGCGTCGCCGGGACGTTCGGCGTCTCCATGTAGCCGAAATACGCGGTCAGATGGATGATTCCATCCCGCACGTAGCCCAGCGCATCGACTTCGGTTCGTTCGGCGTCGGGTACCCGCGGCACCGGTAGCGTTTGAATCGCCATTATGACCACGTGGTCGTGCAACACGTGGTTGTGCTCGACGTTGGCGCGCATCGCCAGCGGCGCGGTTTCCTTACCGCGATCAAGGAATACCGCCGTGCCGGGAACCCGTGCGTAGGGTGGCTCATGATCCGCGAGGCTGTCGACGAATTCGCGTAGCGGACCTTCGGCTTCTTTCCGTGCGTGGGTGACGATTTCGCGTCCACGCTGCCAGGTGGTCATGACCGTGAACGCGGCGAGCCCGATGAGCAGAGGCAGCCACGCGCCGTGTACCAGTTTCGTCAGGTTGGCCGCGAAGAACATCAGATCGACCGACAAGAGCAGGATGGCGCCCGGCACGATCAACCACAGCGGTGCGTGCCAGCAGGTGCGCGCGTAGAAGAGGAACAGCGACGTGGTGATCGTGATCGTGCCCGTGACCGCCATGCCGAAAGCGAATGCCAGCGCCGCCGAGCTGCGGAAGGCGAACACCAAGGTGAGTACCGCTACCGCCAACATGCCGTTGATCCACGGCACATAGATCTGGCCAATCCGCGATGCTGAAGTGTGGGCGATCCGCAATCGCGGCAGATAGCCGAGCTGAGCCGCTTGGGACGCCACCGAGAATGCCCCGGTGATGACGGCCTGCGACGCGATGACGGTGGCGGCGGTGGCCAGCAGGACCATGGGCAGGCGCGCCCATCCAGGGGTGAGCAGGAAGAACGGCGCATTGACCGCGCTGGCATTGCTCAGCACCAGCGCTCCCTGGCCGAAGTAACTGAGGACGCACCCGGGCAACACCAGTGCCAGCCAACCGATGGCGATCGCGCGATGACCGAAGTGGCCCATGTCGGCGTACAGCGCCTCGGCGCCGGTGATTGCGAGCACGATGGCGGCGAGGGAAAAGAACGCGTAATGGAAGTGGCCGATCAGGAATTCCCCCGCATACAGCGGCGATAGCGCCTTGAGGATGGCCGGATTATCAGCGATCGCCTTCACCCCGAGGGCGCCGAGCACGGTGAACCAGGCGATCATGACCGGCCCGAAGAAACGCCCAACGGTGGCCGTGCCCCGCCGTTGCACCGAAAAGAGGGTGACGATGATGACCGCGGTGATCGGCACGATCCACGTCTCCATATGCGGCTGGATCACCTTGACGCCCTCGACCGCCGAGAGCACCGAGATCGCCGGGGTGATCATGCTGTCGCCGAAAAACAAAGCAGCGCCGAAGATCCCTAACACGCTCAGTGCTTTGGCGGTACGCCGTTTGGCTGCGCCGCGTTCCTTCGCCCAGCGTCCAACAAGGGTGATCAACGCCATGATGCCGCCCTCGCCGTGGTTGTCGGCGCGCATCACCAGGCTTACGTAGGTCAGGGTTACGACGAGCATCACCGACCAGAAGATCAACGAAACCACGCCGTAGACGTTTTCCGTGCTGATCGGAACTGGATGCGGGTCCTTGGGGTTGAACACCGTCTGGATGGTGTAGATCGGGCTGGTGCCGATGTCGCCGAATACGACACCTAGCCCAGATTTTTCGTGAAATGCCTCGAGAAACGGGGTGTAGATAAGCGAAAGTGCCTGTCCTGCAAGGGATAATTGGACTTGTCTACGGTTCAATCGGTCCCAAGGGAAGGCACTTCGCGAGTGAAGAATATCGCGCTAGCATCGCGGGTGAAAGTGTCTGCTGACGGGCATGGTGTCGTGTCGCACGCCGGGATGGGCATGCTGCGCGAGCTCGCGGACCGCACGGGTTGTCGGCGCAGGTCACCGCCGCGTTGGCCGACACGTACCGGGGCCCGTGGGTGTATGCGCCCGGGGACGTGTTCGCCGATCTGGCGGCCGCGGTCGCCGACGGCGCGGACTGCATCGACGCAGTTGGTCAACTGTGCGGCGATCGTGAGCATGTGTTCGGCGCGAAGGCGTCGACGACCACTATGTGGCGGTTGATCGATCAGCGCATCGATGCCGCACACCTGCCGGGGGTGCGCACAGCGCGGGCTCGGGCGCGGGCGGCGGCCTGGGCGGCCGGAGCCGCCCCCACCCAGGGGTGGCTGCACATCGACATCGACGCCACCCTGGTGATCGATCACTCCGACAACAAGACCGGCGCTGCGGCGACCTGGAAGAAAACCTATGGTCATCACCCGCTGCTGGCGTTTCTGGACCGCCCGGACATCGCCGGCGGGGAGGCCCTGGCCGGGCTGCTGCGCAACGGTAACGCCGGCTCCAACACCGCCTCCGATCACGTCATCGTCCTCGAGCAGGCGCTGGCCGCCCTGCCGCGGCGATACCAGCCCGACCCCGCCCATCCCGAGGATCCCGACAACCCGAAGCTGCTGGTGCGCTGCGACACCGCCGGGTCCACCCACCGCTTCGCCCAGGCGTGCCGCAGGCTGGGGGTGGGGTTCTCCTTCGGCTACCCCGTCGATTGGCGGGTCCAAGACGCCGTGGACACCCTGACCCTCGCCGATGTCTGGGACCCGGCCATCGACACCGACGGCGGTATCCGCGAGGGCGCCTGGGTCGCCGAGGCCACCGGTCTGGTCAACCTGTCCTCATGGCCGGCCGGAACCCGGCTGATCCTGCGCAAAGAACGCCCCCACCCCGGGGCCCAGCTGCGGTTCACCGACGCCGACGGCATGCGCGTGACCGCGTTCATCACCGACACCGCACCCGGGGTCATCCCTGGTCAAGTCGCCGGATTGGAGTTGCGGCACCGCCAGCACGCCCGCATCGAGGACCGCATCCGCGAACTAAAGGCCACCGGGCTGCGCAACTTTCCGTGCCACTCGTTTTGGTCCAACGCCGCCTGGCTGGAAATCATCCTGGCCGCCACCGATCTGGTCACCTGGGCCCGGCTGATCGGCTTTCACGACCACCCCGGCCTGGCCCGCATCGAGATCACCACATTCCGCTACCGGATCCTGCACATCGCCGCCCGCATCACCCACGGCGCACGCCAACAACGGCTACGCCTCGATGCCACCTGGCGATGGGCCGCAGCCATCGCGACCGCCTGGCAACACATCCGCACCGCCTTCGGATAACACCCCGGCGACCACCACCCAACCGACCACGAAAGACCACCGGCCCCAGGAAAGCCCGCCCCGCCCGGCGACACGGGACAACTCTCCACGCCACCACACCGAAAATGCCTACCCAACAACACCATTCAGCGCCAGAACGGCTCAATCATCAATTCGATGCAAAATCGAGGCTAGTGCCCCGATCACGATCGCGGGGCGTAGCTTCTGGGGACTTGTCTGCACGGCGGCTGCCCTCGATTCGTGACGCGGCGGTCTCTTCGTACTGTGCCACGGGGTAGGCGACTGGTTGACACCCGCGCCGCAACGGGGTGTCATTGCGCGGTGACGGAAGATTCGACGCGCTCGGCTCGGGATACGGTACTTGGCCTCTGGCAGGCACTTTCGCGACGGGATTGGGACGCACTCAAGACGTTCCTGTCCGATGACTGCCTCTACGTCGACATGCCGGTGCCGGCGGTGGCGGCACGCGGACCGGAAGACATCGTCAAGCGGCTCAAGATCGGACTCGCACCGCTGGCCGGTTACGAGAACCACAGCGGTCTGCTGATCGCCGACGGCGAAGACGTCATGTACGAGCACTCCGAGACGTGGACGTTCGAAACGGGCGAGCAGGGCGTGTTGAGGTTCGTCACGGTGCACAAGGTCGCCGACGGCAAGGTGACGCTGTGGAAGGACTATTGGGACATGAACAGCCTGGTCGCCTTCGCGCCGCCGGGCCATTTCGAGGCCTTGGCCAACGCGGACACCAGTTGGATCTTCGACGCGACGGGCCTGGTCTGAAAACTCGCGCTCGGGACGCGCCGCCAAGGCCCGGATCCATAACCGGTCCATAACCTTTGGGGCTCAGCCGTAATCGGTGCGATTCATCCTTCGATCATGGCCTTGAGGCCCTTGAGGGTTTCGGACAGCGTTCGGCCCACCTGGCGCACGGCGATCCGGTCGGCGATATACCCGAAGATGCCCCCCGGCGCCTGGTACGACAGCCGGAACGTGACCTTCGTCTGGCCTTCGGCGCCGTCACGCAGCCGGATTCGGCCCCGCAGGTTGATTCCGGTTAGGCCCACCCAGGCCAGGTCGCGGCGCTCGTCGAACTCGACGACCTCGATCAGACCACCGACGGGCACCGAGCCGATCTTCCAATGGACGGTGTAGCGGCCGCCGAGGCCGCTTTCCTCGTTGGCGGATTCCCAGCGCGCCAGGTTGGCCATGAACGACGGGTAGTTGTCGGGGTCGCTGACGATCTTCCACACCGCGTCGCGGTCGGCGTCGATGATGCACCGGCGTTGGACGCGCATCAGCCCAGCACCGGAAAGCGTCGTTCGGCGGCGAGGCGGTCGACACCGCCTTGCAGGCTGGCCATCACCTTGTCGTGCACGGCCTGATCATCACCGTCGGGGTCGATTGGCTCCTGCACCTCGATCACGATCTTGGTCGGCAGCGGTATGTGCCCGGCCAGGTCGCTGATGTTCAGGCCCCACGGGAGCGCCAGCGATATCGGTACACTCTTGAGCCGCAACAACTTATCCGCCATCAGCAGCTTGGCCAGCCATTGCCCGCGGTTGAGGAACAACGCGCTTTCCTGACCGCCGACGGCGGCGACGGGAACGATCGGCACGCCGGCTTCGCGGGCCAGTTTCACATAACCCATGCGCCCACCGAAATCGACCTTGTGACGTTCCCACGAGGGCCGAAAGACTTCGTAGTCACCGCCGGGGTACACCAGCAGCGCCGCCCCGGACTCCAGCGCCAATTGGGCATTTTCGTGATTGGCCGCGACGGTGCCGAATTTGCGCAGCCAGCCCAGCGGCGGTGCCGAGACGACCAGGTTGTGGGCCAGCTGGTAGAAGGGTCGCTCCACGCCGAAGTAGGAACAGAACGCAAGGGTGAACACGAAGGTGTCGGGCGGCACGTTGCCGCCGCTGTGGTTGCCGACAAGTAGCACGGGTCCCTCGGGGGGGGATCCGGTCGAGGCCACGCACGTCGGCCCGGAAGTACAGCGACGCAATCAGCCAGGTGAACGGCAGCTGGTCGCGGATGTAGTCAGGATCCCGCTGGTCGAGGTCCGCCTTGGGGACCCGCGACACCACCTGTTTGCGGGTCCAGTCCATTACATTCCCCAAGGCCCCCATCGTGTGTCCTGTCTTGTCCTGTCCCCCGCAGCCGTTCGCCAAGCTGGTAGACGCGGGCGGAGTTGCCGTACGCAATAAGGTCGACTACCCGGATTGCGTCGCTTTCACACCAATCGCCGTTGTCCACGAATTCGCGCAGCACGCGGTACATTCCGTGACGCCACAGGGCCGCCCCCAGGAAGTGCAGCTCCGCCGGCCCGAACCCGTCGGACGAGTACAGGATCTTGCGGAAGGGTGCCAGCTCCAGCAGTCGGCCGATGAACGCCGGTGATCGAGCGCCTAGGTGGTTCACGCTCAAGCCGCCGTCGACGTAGACGTTGTTGAAAGCCTGTGCGAGATAACCGGCTTCGCGTTCATAGGGGTAGCAGTGCAGCAACACGACGGGGGTGTCGCCGGACTGCCGAAGAAAGTCGAGCAGGTACAGCGGATTGGCCTTGTGCAGATCGCAGTCGCGGTCACCGAAGCCGACGTGAAACTGCAGCGGTTTGTCCAGCCGCAACGCCCGATGCAGGCCGAAGCGAAGCAGTACCCGGTCGTCCAACCGTTTACCGCCCCGGTCGCGCCACCGCGCGGCGGCCTCGGCCACTTGAGCCGGTGAGGGGTCGGACAGATCACCGTCGAAGCCACCCCGGTAGGCCAGAATCGACTTGGTGCCGACGGCGGTCGCGGCGCGCCGATGCAGGATTTCCTCGAATGCGGAGGCGTAGTCGCCGGGAGCCTCGGCGGCTTGTTCGGCGACCTGTTCGAGCCGCACCACCTCGTGCGTCCGGTTCCCGGACAGCGCGGAGAGCTCATCCAGGTCGGTCATGGCGGTGTCGTCACAGATTCCGGTGTCCACCAGCCAGTCGCTCACCCCTGCCGCCGTCAGGAACAGCTGGGCCAACTTGGCCTCGCTGTACTGACTGCGCCGCTCCCAATAGGCCTGCGGCTCGACGTGTCTGGGCAGCCCGAGGATTGGCGCGCAGTAGGCGCGCACGGCGAAGCCGAGCTGGGAGTCGAACCCGGAATCGAAGTCGGCCAGCGGTTGGGTGTTGGCCTCGTTGAGGGCGTTCTCGAACTGGCGCCGATCCCCTGCGGCGAGCCGACAGCCGTGGACGTGCTGATCGACCAACGCCACGTCATGGAGGTGCTGGGCTAAATCCGGCAACGCAGCCAACGGTCAAAGGCTCCAGGCCATGCGGAATTTGTCGGCCAGCTGCTCGGGAGAAAGGTCGGCGTAGCGGTCGTGCTCCATACGCCGAACCGACACGACGAGGTCGACCACCGCATCGCCCAGGATTTCCCGCATCAGCGCGGAATCATCCAGTGCTGCAATCACGTCGGCTTGAGCCTCGGGGAGCAGCGTGGTCCCGGCATTGGCGCGATCAGCGTCGGACAGCTTCGCCGGATCGATCGTGGTCTCCGGAGGCAGCACCGCCCGGCGCCGGATTCCCTCCAGCGCCAGCCCGAGGATCGCCGCCGATGCCAGGTACGGGTTGGCCGACGGGTCGATCACCTTGACTTCGATGTTGCCGCCATACTGGGAACCCGTGCCGCCTCTGATGAAACGCACTGCGGCCTCTCGGTTTTCGGTGCCCCAGCAGACATAGGCCCCGGCCCAATTGCCCGGGAGCATGCGCAACCCGGACACTATTGACCCGCAGAGGATGCCCTGGGCCTGGTGCAGTCCGCTCAGCACGCCCGCCACCGCCGCCTCCCCGACCGTCGTCATGCCGCCGGCGTCGTCGGAAAACAACCGCTCCTCCGGGGTGGTCAGCGAGAAGTGCTGGTGGGCTCCGGATCCGACGCCGTCGGCGAAGGGCGCCGGCGACAGGCTCACGCGCATTCCATGGCGACGGGCGGCGCGGCTGATGATGATCTTGGTGAGCACCAGCTGGTCGGCCGCAGCTAGCGGGGGCAGCGGCGCCAGGGAGATTTCGAACTGGTTGACCCCGTATTCCGGGTGGAATTGCTCGATCGTGACCCCGGCCGTGGTGGCCGTCGAGATGACGTCCCGCACGAAGGCTTCGTGCTCGAGGACACCGGCGAGTCCGTACTGTGCCCACATTATCGAGGGCAAACGGGATCCGTCCGGCGCGACGAGTAGAAACTCGAGCTCATGGCCGATGACGGCATCGATGCCGGCCTCGGTGAGCGCGGTTTCGACGCGGCGCAGCGTGCCGCGGCTGCACGCGGGCACGGGTGTGCCGTCCTGATAGAAGAATGACGCCGGGGCCCACGCCAGGCCCTCTCCGACGATGCGCAGTGCGGACAGATCGATGCGCAGACGCTGGTCGCCGACCACCCCGACGTCGTCGGTGAAAGCGATACCGCTCTGATCGATGGCGAAGGCATGCCAAGAAGGGCTGGCCCCCAGGCCCGGTTTGGCGAAGGTGTTGGTGCGCCGGATGGGCACCGTCTTGGCCTGGGTGAGTCCGGCCGGATTCACGACGGTGCCGATGACAGTGTCGACGCCCTCGGCTTCCAGTTGCGCTATCGCCGCGGCCGCAAGCGGTGTGGCTGGCATGGCAGCGATTCTCCCTGAGGCTCGATCGCTGGCCCGGCCGCTATGCGCGGCTGGGCAGGGTCAGCTTGCAGGCCTGACCGATGTCGAGGGTCCGCAGGACGCGGCCCATGCCCACCCACAGCGCGCAGGACAGCGCCAGGTCGGCGAGCAACTCCTCGGAGAAGTGTTCGTTGATGCGCGTCCAGAAGTCTTCGTCGTCGCGCAGCCCCTTGTGGTCGGTGGCGAACCGGTACGCGAATTCGGCGGCCAGCCGCTCTTGGTCGCTGTAGCCGGACCAGGTGCGCCACTCGGTTGCGTGGTCGTACAGCTCCTCGTCCACGCCCGCGGCGGGCCCGTCGGCGTCGCGGGTGTTGACGCAGACGATGCATTCGTTCTCGTTGGCGATCACCGCGCGGGCGAGTTCACGCGTGCGCAGCGGCAGCCGGTTTTCGCTGTACACCGCCCGGCTGAAATTGGCGAGCGCGCCGCCGAGTTGAGGGGATTTCAAGACCCAGCTGGCGACATCGTCGTCAGCAAACGCTCCGATTCGGCTCATGGGCGAGATGCTACGCCCGCCCCGAAGACGCCGACGAGCTAAGTCCGCAAAGTTTCCGTCGCAACGGCCTTCGGTAGGACTTTCGTCGGAGTGTCGTCGCCCCAATCACGTTGCGTCAGAACACGGTAGGCGACGCGCTGCAGCGCGGCTTCGACGTCGCGCCGATCGGGGCGGCCGGCGAACTCCGGTGATCTGGCCAGCTTGTCGATGATCCAGTTCAGCAGCAGCGAGTAGACGTAATCGACCTGCGCCTTCCCGGCCGGGGTCAGCCACATCCGGTCCCCGTCGCGGCGCACGTAGCCGGACGCGACCAGCCGGGCGAAGGTGGGTTCGAGCACCTCGAACGGCACCCGCAGGTGTTCGCTGATGTCGGTGAGCCGGGCGGTTCCAAAGAACTGGCCGTAGCGATTGACGCGCAGCACTCCCCAGAGCCCGGCGACGTCCAGCCGGCAGTCGGGCCGCATCGCGATGCTGCGCAGGCGAACTCCGGGATCGCCGCGCAGCATGCGCGCGATCGCGTTCTCCAGCAACCGTTCCGGAGTCTCGGAGGACGGCATGCCGAACCCGTCACCCAGATCTATTGCGCTGTTGTGGATTTCCCGCAGCGGCACCTCGCGCAGGAGCAGTGCCAGCACGAAACCCAGCACGGCGACCGGAGCCGCCCAGAGAAAGACCTGGGAGAGCGATTCGGCGTAGGCCGCAACGATCGGGCCGGAGACCGAGTCGGGCTGGCGGTGCAACGCTCCCGGAGAACTGACCGCGTCGGCGGAGACACCGGTGGCCGCTATCGCGCGGTCGAGCCTGCTGTCGAGAAAGTTCACGAACAGCGAGCCGAAGATGGCCGCGCCGAACGAACTGCCGATCGTGCGGAAGAACGTCACCCCCGAGGTGGCCACGCCCAGATCTTCGAAGTTCGACGTGTTCTGCACGATCAGGACCAGCACCTGCATGGACAGGCCGATGCCGGCACCCAGGATGAACAGGTAGAGCGACTGCAGCACCGCCGAGGTCGAGGCGTCCATCCGTGACATCAGCAGAAATGCGAACGCCATCAACGCCGTTCCGGTGACCGGAAAGATCTTGTACCGGCCGGTCCGGCCCACCAGGGTGCCGCTACCGGTCGACGTGATCAGCATGCCGACCACCATCGGAAGGGTGCGCAAGCCCGACGTCGTGGCCGAGACACCGTTGACGTACTGCATGTACGTCGGCAGGAAGGTCATGGCGCCCAGCATCGCGAAGCCCACGACGAAGGAGAGCACGCAGCACACGGTGAAAACCGGGCTGCCGAACAGCCGGGTCGGCAAGATCGGTTGGCTGACGCGAGTTTCCACCCATGCGAACAGGCCCAGCGTGAGAGCCGAGCCGACGAACAGTCCGATGATCGTCGGCGAACTCCACGCGTATCGGGTGCCGCCCCAGCTGGTGGCCAGGGTCAGCGCGGAAGCGCCGAGGCCGATGAGCACGATCCCGACGTAGTCGATGACCGGCTTGGTGGTCGCGGTCAGCGCCGGGATGGCCGCCGCGGCAACGCATATGACGATCACCGAAACCGGCACGTTGATCCAGAAGGCCCAACGCCAGGTCAGGTAGTCGGTGAAGTAGCCGCCGAGCAGCGGGCCGACGACCGTGGTCACGCCGAACACGCCGCCGAGAATTCCCTGGTAGCGGCCCCGTTCGCGGAGCGGGACGACTTCACCGATCAGCGCGCTCGCCGTGACGGTGATCCCGCCCCCGCCGACGCCCTGCAGGGCACGCGACGCCACCAGCATGGTCATCGAATGCGCAAGCCCGCACAGCACCGATCCCGCAATGAAAAACAGGACCGCGGCCTGAAATACGCGCTTGCGGCCGAATACGTCGCCGAGTTTGCCGGCGAGCGCGGTAGTGACCGTTGACGCCAGCAGGTAGCTGGTGACCACCCAGGATTGGTGACCGGCGTCGCCGAGATCGGCGACGATGGTCGGCAGCGCCGTCGCAACGATCGTCTGATCCAACGCCGCGAGCAGCATTCCGAGCACGATCGCCAGGAAGATGAAATTCCGCCGCTGCGGGCTGATCAGCGCGCTGGGAGCCAGGTCTGCGTCTGGGGTAGCAAGGGTCACGTCGGGTTAGCAGTCTAGACGGGACGCACGCCGTCGCCGGCGTGCGCCGTCAACGGGCTCGCGCTGAGGCGGGTCCATCTCGTGATGAGGCTGCGCTTTGGGCGGTCGCTACTCGGTCTTTGTCGCCCTAGGCGCAGTCTCAACGCCGCGGTGGTGGGGCGGCGATCAGGATGGCGGCCGCGAAACGCACTGGGCCGAGTAGAGCTCCTCGCCCAGCTTGTCCATCAGCTCCAGCTGAGTCTCCAGGTAGTCGATGTGCGATTCCTCGTCGGCCACGATTCCCTCAAGCAGGGTGGCGCTGGTGCTGTCCTGCTTTTCGCGGCACATGATGATGCCGGGTTTCAGGCGGTCGAGTACCTCGTATTCGATGGCCAGATCCGCTTCGAACTGTTCCCGCAGCGTCTGTCCGATGCGTACCGAGAAGAGCCGCTGGTAGTTGGGCAATCCATCGAGCAACAAAATCCGATCGGTGATCGCCTCGGCATGCCGCATCTCGTCGAAAGACTCCTCGCGGGTCTTCTTGGCAAGCTCGGTGAAACCCCAGTTGTCCTGCATCTTCGAGTGCAGAAAATACTGGTTGATAGCGGTGAGCTCGCTGGTCAGCTGTTCGTTAAGTAGCCGCAAAACATCCGGATCACCTTGCATGATCCCTCCTACGGTGTGAAGTTGTCTGACCGCAGCAGGTGAGCCGGGCTGGAGCGCACCATGCTGGGTTACCGCGGCACTGTTGCGTGCCGAATCCAAATTTAGTGCAGTAATGGCGGGACAGCCCAGCCTTACTTGCTGGTCGGCGCGCCATCCATACGGAAATTGGCGCCGCGCTGTGACGAACTTAGGTTAGCGTCCACTAACCTACTTAGGTTAGACTCCGCTAATATGCGGCCTATGAGCGTGCGTCCGGCGGGGAGTCCCTGATGTACGTCTGCCTGTGCGTCGGTGCCACAAGCCAGACGGTTTGTGACGCTGTCGCTCGTGGCGCGTCGACCTCCAAAGAAATTGCCGCCGCGTGCGGCGCGGGTTCGGACTGCGGCCGTTGTCGACGGACGCTGCGGGCGATCATCGCTGCCGCCGCCAACCAACTTGATGCCGCTTCGGCGCACTAGATCCTTCCGACTGGCCTCGATTCAGCGGTTCAGCGCTGCCGGTTACTGAATTCCGATAGCGCCGCGGCGTTGGCCTGCGCGCCCATCAACTCGGCGAAGTGGGCGTTTTCTCGCTCGGTGGCGGCGGCGATACCAGGACGAATGGGTTCCATCATCGTGTGCTTGACTGCCATCAGGCTCGAGATAGGTTGTGCGGCAATAATTTCAGCGTGGCGGCGGGCCTCGGGCAGTAGCTCCTCGGGAGCGCAGACTCGCCATACCAGGCCCATGCGCAACGCCTCCTGCGCGTCGATCCACTCCGAGGACAGCAACATCCAGGCGGCGTTCTGCCGTCCGACCAGCCGCGGTAGGAGATACGACGACGCCGCTTCGGGCGCCACCCCGAGGCTGGTGAACGGGCATTTCAGCCGGGCCGTCGACGACATGAACGCAAGGTCGGCGTAGCCCAGGATGGTGGCGCCGATCCCCAGGCCCACACCGTTGACGGCGCAGATGAACGGCTTGGGGAACCTGGCGAGCGCGTCGACGAGGCCGCGGAACCCGTATTTGCCTTCGGCGAAGTTCGGGTCGGTGATGCGGGCCTGCATCTCGGTCAGGTCGGTACCGGCGCTGAACCCGCGACCGCTGCCGGTCAACAGCACCACCGCGACGTCCGGATCGTCGGCGGCGTCCAACAGCGCCTGTGTGGTGGCGTCGTACAGGGCTTCGTTGAAGGCGTTGAGCGCCTCGGGCCGGTTCAGCGTCAGGGTGCGCACGCGGTTTTCGTCATCGATGAGCAGCGTCACAGCATGCAACCTACCGTTGCGTCTGCGGGCCGCGGTCAGCCGTTGCTGTACGCCCGGGTGGGCGCGATCAGCACCACGGCACGACGCTCGGCGGACATGACCCGGTCGTACTCGTCCCAGTCGTCGTGGGTGCCGCCGGCCGCGGTGAAGACCTCGCGCAGTAGCAGCCGCAACTGGTCGGGGTCGGACAGCCACGGCTGGGCGTCGTCGGGCCCGACCAGTTCGGCGCGGCCTTCGACGGTCGCCCACTGCCAGCCCTTGCGAAACGTGACGGCGAGTTGCGGGCGTGCGCGCAGATTGGCGAGCTTGACCTTGCCGTAAGTGGTGAATCCCAGCACCGGTTGGCCGCCGTCGGGATGCGGCACCAGCCCGACGTTGACCAGCGAAGCCTGCACGGTGCCGTCGGCGCGCACGGTGGACACGACGGCTAGTCCGTTCTCGCCCGAGGCCAGCGCCACGGCTTCGTCGAGTGTTGTCATTAGGGGTCCTCGCTCAGCTGAATGGGTGCTTGAACACGTAACGGCTGGTCGGCACGGTGTCGATGTTCTCGTTCGCGCCGAATGCAGTTGTGCTGGCGACCATCCGGCCGATCCGGTCTTGCAGGTCGCCGTCGTCAGCGGCCCCGAAGAAGGCCTTGATGTCGGAGACCGCCTCGATGGGGAACAACTCCTCGACAATGCCGGCGATTCCCGGTGCATCCGGGGTGAGGGCTCGTACCACCCAATTCTGGGTATAGCCGAACGTCGACTGCGTATCGATGGCCACCTGCGTGTGGTTGAGCTGCCAACGGTCCAGCCAGGTCGCCTGGTCCAGTTCCGCGGGCCGGCGCAGCAACGCGATGTTCGCTAAGCCGGTTGTGCGCGAGCCAATTTCAAGCGGTGCGGGCAGGGGTACCGACTCGGTCACCAGATACGCGGCGAACCGCTCGCATTCGCCGGCGAGCAGGCGCAGCGCGGCGGCCGTCTGTTCGCCGTAGCACTGCTGTGTCCACAGGCTGACCACGGCTGCCACCGGCGGATCGAGCGTCGTCAGTGTCATCAGCGAGTGGCGCACCGCGCTGTCGCGGACGTTCACCGTCAGCCCGGGCACGCCCGCCGCCAACAGCGCCTCGGCGACCGGCCCCCGCTGCCGGGCGCACCACTCGTCGTCGGCATCTGCCCGCCGGAGCACGGCGATCACCTTTTCCATAGGGCTGAACCTACCGCCGCCGGAAAACGGCACCGTTATGTGACGAGGTACCGCTACGTGACGAGCCGTACCTGCTGTTCGCTGCTGATCAGTTCCCCGATGATCTCGGCGAGCCGCCGGTAGGCCTCCTCGCGGCCACTGGAAGACCGAAACACCAGCCCGATTCGGCGGCCCGGACGAGGTGGCGCGAAATGGGCCAGTCCGACACCGCTACGTGCGGTTTCCACCGCCACCGCGCTTTCGGGTATCAGCGTGACGCCCAACCCGCCGCTCACGCACTGGACGGCGGTCGCCAGCGAAGCCGCGCGGGTGTCGGCGAGTTCGGCCCGCACGCCGGCCTTCTGGCACACCTCCAAGGCCTGATCGCGTAGGCAATGACCCTCGTCGAGCAACAGCAGTGGCAGCTCGGACAACACCGCCGACGGCACCCGACGCTTCCCCGCCAGCGGATGCCCGGGCGGCAGGGTCAGCACGAAATCCTCTTCATAGATCGGCACTTCCCTTATCCCGGGGGTATCGGCCGGCAATGCGATCAAGGCCGCGTCCAGCGCCCCGTCCCGCAGGAACGCGAGCAGACGTTCGGTCTGGTCTTCGATCACGCGCACCGTCAGCTCGGGGAGGCGCCGCCGCAGGCCGGCCAACACCGTCGGCAGCACGTAAGGCGCCACGGTGGGGATGAGGCCCAACCGGACGGTCCCCTGCAGCGGGTCGGACACCCCTGCGGCGGCGGCGGTGAATGACTCGGCGGCATCGAGCACCGCACGGGCGAGGGGCAGCAGTTGCGTCCCTTCGGCGGTCGCCTGGACACGGCGGGTAGATCGCTCCACGAGCTGGGTCCCGAGGCCCGATTCCAGCGTCGCCAATGCCTGCGACAGGGTCGACTGGCTTACCCCGAGACTTGTTGCCGCACCGCCGAAATGCTGCTTCTCCGCGACTGCGACGAAGGCGCGCAGTCCGGCCAGGGTGGGTTGAAAAGTCTTATCGGTCATACCTATCAGTGTAGTGCCATAAATCACCTTTACTTCTCGGCAAATTAACGGCACTATGGGTGGTACAAACCTAATCTTGAATGAATCCAGTAAAGGAGAGCCATGTCACTGTTGACCATCGGCGACCAGTTCCCCGCCTACAACCTGACCGCACTGATCGGTGGTGACCTGTCCAAGGTCGACGCCAAGGAGCCGGGCGACTACTTCACCACCATCTCCAGCGACGACTACGAGGGTAAGTGGCGGGTCATCTTCTTCTGGCCGAAGGACTTCACCTTCGTTTGCCCGACGGAGATTGCGGCTTTCGGCAAGCTTAATGACGAATTCGAAGACCGCGACACCCAGGTTCTCGGTGTCTCGATCGACAGTGAGTTCGTCCACTTCCAGTGGCGAGTGCAGCACGAGGACCTGAAAAGGCTGCCGTTCCCGATGCTTTCGGACATCAAGCGCGAGCTTGTTACCGCGACCGGCGTGCTCAACAAGGACGGCGTGGCGGACCGAGTGACGTTTATCGTCGACCCGAACAACGAGATTCAATTCGTTTCGGCGACCGCGGGTTCCGTGGGCCGCAACGTGGACGAGGTGCTGCGCGTGCTGGACGCACTGCAGTCCGACGAGTTGTGCGCGTGCAACTGGCGCAAGGGTGACCCGACGCTGAACGCCGGCGAACTGCTCAAGGCTTCGGCGTAGCTGTCGCTAGTGCCGGAGCCGTCGTTAGGACTGGAGAAGACATGAGTGTAGAAAATCTCAAGACAGCATTGCCGGAGTACGCGAAGGACCTCAAGCTCAACTTGGGGTCCATCACCCGCAGCACTGTCCTCAACGAGGAGCAACTGTGGGGCACCCTGCTCGCCAGTGCCGCGGCAACTCGAAACGCCCAGGTGCTCAGCGAAATCGGTGCCGAAGCGGCGGACAACCTGTCCGCCGAGGCGTATCAGGCGGCGCTGGCGGCGGCCTCCATCATGGCGATGAACAACGTGTTCTACCGCGGTCGCGGCTTCCTCGAGGGCAAATACGACGACCTCCGGCCCGGTTTGCGGATGAACGTCATCGCCAATCCGGGTGTGAACAAGGCCAATTTCGAGCTCTGGTCCTTCGCCGTGTCCTCGATCAACGGCTGTTCGCACTGCATGGTGGCCCACGAGCACGCGTTGCGTGAAGCGGGCGTCGAACGCGAGGCCGTGCTGGAAGCGTTGAAGGCCGCGGCCATCGTTTCTGGCGTGGCGCAAGCGATCACTGCTGCAGAGATCCTGGCGCCCGTAGGCTAACGTTCGCTTGGTGAACCGCGTCGTGGCCGGGGTCGGTCCGTCCTGGGTAGAGCACGCGATCTGGTGGCAGGTGTATCCACTGGGTTTCGTCGGTGTTTTTCCCTCGGATGAACCACCCGATCCCGGCCAACACCGGCTCCGTCGGATCGTCGACTGGTTTGACCACGCGATCGAGCTCGGGGTCTCGGGCATTGCGCTCGGCCCGATCTTTGCCTCGCGCACACACGGTTACGACACCACCGACCATTACCGCATCGACCCACGCCTCGGTGATGCCGCCGACTTCGACCACTTGGTCGAGGAGGCGCATCGCCGGGGCTTACGGGTATTGCTGGACGGTGTGTTCAACCACGTCGGCCTGGACTTCGAACGGCGGGAAGGCTGGTTGAGTGGGGGCACATTCGAGGGCCACGGCGAGCTCCTCACCCTCAACCACGACAACCCCGAGGTGGCCGACTACGTTGTCGACGTCATGTCGCACTGGCTGGGGCGCGGTGCAGATGGTTGGCGCCTGGACGCGGCCTACGCCGTCCCGCAACACTTCTGGGCCACCGTTCTGCCCCGGGTGCGGCAGCGGCATCCGGACGCCTGGTTCGTCGGCGAGCTGATTCACGGCGACTACGCGGTCATCGTGGAGGCCACCCGGTTCGACTCGGCCACCCAATACGAGTTGTGGAAAGCGATCTGGAGCAGCCTCAACGACGGGAACTTCTTCGAGCTGGACTGGGCGCTGCAGCGGCACAACGACTTTCTGCGCTCCTTTGCGCCGCTGACCTTCGTCGGAAACCACGACGTCACCCGGATCGCGAGCCGGCTCGACCATCCCGCGCACCTGGCGCACGCGCTGGTGCTGTTACTGACAGTGGGCGGCGTTCCCAGCGTGTACGCGGGCGACGAGTTCGGGTTTCGCGGTGTCAAGGAAGAGCGGTACGGCGGCGACGACGCGGTGCGTCCGGAATTCGGGTCTCCCCCACTACCTTTAGATGACCGCGGCGCGGATATTTTGGAGCTGCATCGGTACCTCATCGGCCTTCGTCGCCGGCACCCGTGGCTGCACGGTGCGTCAACCCGCGCGCTCAAGTTGGAAAACCGCAGTTACGTCTACCAGAGCCAATCAGGGACCGACTCCTTGGTGGTGGCGCTGAACATCGATGACAAGCCGTTGCATTTGACCGGCGCTGATCTGGGCACGACCCAGGTCGAGGTAATCGCCGGATCGACCGCGCCGCCGCAAGAGGTGGTGGACGAGGTGGTGGTCGAGTCTCAGGGCTGGCGAATATTGCGTCCTATCTGAGCGCCTATCTGAACGTGAGCCGGGCCACGGTGCGTCGGTCTTCTCCCCCGCCGTAGTACTTGGCGAGGACCGCGCGAAAGTCCTCGTTGTCGTCGGTGGCGCGGGAGAACAGGGTCATCGAGGATGCGAGCTTGAGGTCGTCGGGCGCGCCCATGATTTCGACGATCGAGCGGCCCTGTACCTGGTTGACCAGCCGCGCGCATTCGTGCAGCCGCGGTCCGAGCACCTCGTGCTCGAGATACGCGCGAGCCTCCTCGAGCGAGGAGATGCCGTAGTGCTCCGCCATCGTGCTACTACCCAGCCCGCGCAGCTGCGGGAAGACGAACCACATCCAGTGCGTGCGCTTTCGTCCGGCGCGCAACTCATCCAACACCTGGTGGTAAACCCGCGATTGCGCGTCCACGAATCGCTTCAGGTTGAAGGGGTCATCCGTCGATTCCATATCACCTCCATCTCACCACAGGTCCGCACTGGTTAGATCAGCTGATGGCGGTCGAACGACGGATACCCCGGGTCCGCGACCTGGCGCCACTGGTGCGGTTGAAGCGGCCCGAATTCAATCGAACCAAGCGGCGTCTGGATGCCGCGCTGACCATCGAGGATCTGCGTCGCATCGCCCAACGCCGCACCCCCAAGGCGGCCTTCGACTACACCGACGGTGCCGCCGAGGACGAGCTGTCGCTGCAACGCGCCCGACAAGCGTTCCGCGACATCGAGTTTCACCCCACGATCCTGCGCGACGTCACCAATATCACTGCGGGGTGGAATGTCCTGGGCCAGCCCGTGGTGATGCCGTTCGGCATCGCGCCGACGGGGTTCACCCGCTTGATGCACACCGAAGGTGAGATCGCCGGAGCGCGGGCGGCCGCGGCCGCCGGGATTCCGTTCTCCTTGTCCACCCTGGCGACCAGCTCGATCGAAGATGTCGTCGCGGCGGCTCCGCAGGGCCGCAAATGGTTCCAGCTCTACATGTGGCGCGATCGGGAACGCTCGATGGAGCTGGTGCAGCGTGCGGCCGACGCCGGTTTCGACACGCTTCTGGTGACCGTCGACGTCCCCGTGGCCGGTGCGCGGTTGCGCGATGTCCGCAACGGGATGACGATTCCGCCGGCGCTGACCCTGCGTACCGTGCTCGACGCGGTGCCGCATCCGCACTGGTGGTTCGATCTGCTGACCACCGAACCGCTGTCGTTCGCCTCGCTCGATCGCTGGTCGGGCACCGTCGGCGAATACCTGAACACGGTGTTCGATCCCAGCGTCACCTTCGACGACCTGGTGTGGATCAAGTCGCGCTGGCCGGGCAAGCTCGTCGTCAAGGGAATCCAGACGCTGGACGACGCTCGCGCGGTGGTGGATCGCGGTGTCGAGGGCATCGTCTTGTCGAATCACGGTGGCCGACAACTCGATCGAGCCCCGGTGCCCTTTCACCTGCTGCCATTGGTAGCGCGGGAACTCGGCAAGGACACCGAGATCCTCATCGACACCGGCATCATGTCCGGCGCCGACATCGTCGCGGCCATCGCGCTGGGAGCGCGCTGCACCCTGATTGGGCGCGCCTACCTGTACGGGTTGATGGCCGGCGGCGAAGCCGGGGTCAGGCGCGCGATCGCGATCCTCGAGAGCGGCATCACCCGCACGATGGCACTGCTCGGCGTCACCTGTCTGCAGGAGTTGTCGCCCAAGCACGTCACGCAATTGCGTCGGCTGGGACCCGTCGAGACGTAATCACCAGCGGCGGAAAGACTTCGGCGCAGTTCCAACGCTCTTGGTGAACATTGTCGAAAAGGCCGCGGGAGTGTCATAGCCCAGTGTGGCGGCTACCTGCGTGACGGTGCTTCCCGTGGCGAGCAGGCGAATGGCGTGCCGGACACAGGCCCGCTGCCGCCACTGTTGGAAGGTCAGGCCCGTTTCGGCTCGGAAGATTCGGTTGAAGGTCCGGGTGCTGACGCCGAGCGCCTTCGCCCACTGCGTTGGTATCTCCTGGATGCTGGGCGCCGACGCGAACCGCTGGCATTGGCCCCGTAGATCGTCTCGATGGGGCATCGGTAGTTCGAACGGCAGCGCCGTCAGGGATTGAATCTCGTGCAGGATCAGCTCGACCAATGCGCCGTCGCGGCCATGGCGGTCGTACTCGGCCGGCAGTTCCACCGCGGCGAGAAGCAGCGCCCGCAGCAGCGGCGCTACGTCGACCACTTGGCACCTGTTCGGAAACCACGGCACAGCCAAGGGTTCGATATAGAGGCTGCGCGTGCTGACGTCGTCCATCAGCACTTGGTGGTCGACGCCCGGGGGGATCAACACCGCCCGGTGCGTCGGCACCGTCCAGCTCGCCCCTGCAGTGTCGACCAGCATGATCCCGGTCGCGGCGTAGAGGAACTGCGCGCGGCGATGCCGGTGAAATTTCAACAGGTAATGCGGCGGATAGTCCGTCCCGATCGCCAGCACCGGACGATCGACGGCGTCGACATCGGCCAGCGCAACGTTCCGCACTGCTAAACGATAGCGATCAGTGGCGCAAAATCAATGCTTTATGACGGAATAAAGATTGTGCGCCACATGGGTGGAAACCTACCGTGACCAGCGTGGCCGGTTTCGTTGTCATGCTTGTCGCCGTCGGATTTGTTACCGGGCTCACTACGGTGCTTTTCGGTTTCGGCGGCGGCTTTGTCACGGTGCCCGCGGTGTACGCCGCGGTGGGCGGGTCCGCAGGCGGTGTCGACGCAATGCACGTTGCCGTTGCCACTTCTACCGCGATCATGGTGGTCAATGCGTCATCGGCGACCGTCGCCAGCGCCCGGCAGGGGCGTCTTCGCAGCGAATACCTCTGGCCCATAGTGGCTTTCATCGCACTAGGTGCGGCGCTGGGTGCGGTCGCGGCCAACTGGGCGCCCGAGAAACTGCTGCGCATTTTGTTCGTCGTTTACATTGCCGCGACCCTTATCGACAGCATTGTCCGGAAGGGATTTCTCGGCACGCGGGATGGCACCCAGGATGAAAAGCCGCTCCCGGCAGCAACGTCAACTTTCGGTGGCATCGGAATCGGCGCTGTGGCAGGAGTTCTCGGTGTCGGCGGGAGTGTTATCACGGTTCCGCTGTTGCGGCGAAGGGGCGTTGCCATGGCCGACGCCACCGCAATGGCAAATCCGATGAGCGTGCCCGTCGCTGTCACCGCGACGGTCGTCTACGCCATTGCGAATCCGGAGATGTCCCAGGCGGGCCAGATCGGCTATGTCAGCGTGGTCGCCGCGGCGGCCCTTCTGGCTGGGTCGGTGCCGACCATCGCGCTCACCAAGCGAGTTCTCGCCGGATGCATGTCGGATCGAGTCCACGCCATTGCCTATCTGGTCCTGCTGGCAGTGGTCTTGATTGCGATGTTGGTCACCTAGACACCCGCGAGCAGGCACAAAAGTCCCCGATTCCGCCGGTATCCAGCGGTTTTGCGGCTGCTCGGCGGGTCGGGTGGGGTGCGGGAACAAATGCGGGCGATCCAGGGTTGAGCCGAACAGACTTAACTTTTGGAGGATCAAATGGCTGATGCCATATCAGTGCCCGTGCTGTTCGTCACCGACACCATCGTGCTGCCCGGAATGGTCGTGCCGATCGAGCTCGACGACGCAGCACAGGCGGCGATCGACGCCGCTCGGGCCAGCGATTCGGGGCAATTGCTGATCGCGCCCCGGCTCGAGGACCGCTACCCCACCTACGGTGTGCTGGCAAAGATCGTGCAGGTCGGTCGGATCGCCGGCGGTGGCATGGCCGCCGTCGTGCGAGGCGAGCGGCGTGCGCACATCGGTTCCGGGGCAACCGGACCGGGCGCCGCGTTGTGGGTCGAGGTGACCGAAGTCCCGCAAGCCGAAATCACCGACGAGGTCAAGTCGCTGGCCGCCGAATACAAGAAGCTGCTGCTGGCGATGCTGCAGCGCCGTGAGGCCTGGCAGATCATCGACTACGTCAACAGCCTGACCGACCCGTCGGCGCTGGCCGACACGTCGGGATACGCGTCGTACCTGAGCGGTGTGCAGAAGCGGCAGCTGCTGGAAACCGCCGATGTCGCCGAACGGCTGCGCATCCTGATCAAGTGGACCGGCGATCACCTGGCCGAAGTCGAGGTCAACGACAAGATCGCCGAAGAGGTGCGCGAGGGCATGGAGAAGACGCAGAAGGAGTTCCTGCTGCGTCAACAGCTGGCCGCCATCCGCAAGGAGTTGGGCGAGGGCGAACCCGACGGGTCTGACGACTACCGGGCCCGCGTGGAGGCCGCCGACCTTCCCGAAAAGGTGCGCGAGGCCGCCCTGCGTGAGGTGAGCAAGCTGGAACGGGCCAGCGACCAGAGTCCGGAGAGCGGCTGGATCCGCACCTGGCTGGACACGGTGCTGGACCTGCCGTGGAACACCAAGACCGAGGATTCGACGGACCTGGCGGCGGCGCGGGCCATCCTCGACGCCGACCACCACGGGCTGCAGGACGTCAAGGACCGCATCGTCGAGTACCTTGCCGTGCGCGCCCGGCGGGCACAGCGCGGGCTGCAGATCGTCGGCGGTCGTGGGTCGGGTGCGGTGATGGTGCTGGCCGGTCCCCCAGGCGTCGGTAAGACATCGCTGGGTGAGAGTGTCGCCCGGGCGCTGGGCCGCAAGTTCGTGCGCGTCGCGTTGGGCGGGGTGCGCGACGAGGCCGAGATCCGCGGGCACCGGCGCACCTACGTCGGCGCGCTACCGGGCCGCATCGTGCGCGCCATCGGCGAAGCGGGATCGATGAATCCCGTTGTGCTGCTTGACGAAATCGACAAGGTCGGTTCGGACTACCGGGGTGACCCGAGCGCCGCGCTGCTCGAGGTGCTCGACCCGGCGCAGAACCACACGTTCCGCGACCACTACCTGGATCTGGACCTCGACCTGTCCGACGTGGTGTTCCTGGCCACCGCCAACGTGGTCGAGAACATTCCGTCCGCCCTGCTGGACCGCATGGAGTTGGTGGAGATCGACGGCTACACCGAGGACGACAAGGTGGCCATCGCACGTGACTACCTGCTGCCGCGGCAACGGGAGCGGGCGGCGTTGACCGAAGAGGACGTCACCGTCACCGAGGCGGCGCTGCGCAAGATCGCCGCCGACTACACCCGCGAGCCGGGTGTGCGGCAGTTCGAGCGGTTGCTGGCGAAGGCGTTACGCAAAGTCACCACCAAGCTGGCCGAGAACAGCGAGCCGGTGACGATCGACGAGCCCGACCTGGTCAGCTACCTGGGCCGGCCACGGTTCACGCCCGAGTCTGCCGAGCGCACGGCGGTGCCCGGTGTGGCCACGGGCCTGGCCGTCACCGGAATGGGCGGGGACGTCCTCTACATCGAGGCCAACGCCACCGACGGTGAGTCAGGGCTGCAACTAACCGGTCAGCTCGGTGACGTGATGAAGGAGTCGGCGCAGATCGCGCTGTCCTACGTGCGCTCGCACGCCGCGCAGTTGGGCGTCGATCCCGTGGCGTTGGACCGGCGAATCCACCTACACGTGCCGGCCGGCGCGGTGCCCAAGGACGGCCCGTCCGCCGGTGTCACGATGGTGACGGCCCTGGTGTCCATGGCGACCGGACGGCGGGTCCGTGCGGACGTCGGCATGACCGGTGAGGTCACGCTGAACGGCCGGGTGCTGCCCATCGGCGGCGTCAAGCAGAAGCTGCTGGCGGCCCAGCGGGCCGGATTGACCACGGTGTTCATTCCGGCGCGCAACGAGCCGGACCTGGATGACGTGCCCGCCGAGGTGCTGGACGCCTTGGACGTCAAGCCGATGACCGATGTGGCCGACATCGTCACCCAGGCGCTGGAGCCGGTGTCGGAAGGCGCGACGGTCGCCGCATAGTTCCTGCTCAGAATGTCGCGGACACGGCTCGGCGGCGCGGCGGTCTAAAACGACGCGCGGTCGGTTGTTTTCGGCTCGCGCCGACCGGGTAACCAAGGCGTGTCAGGGGGTCATCGCGCTCGATGAGGGCGTATTCGGGCAACAAGTCAATGGGACTGGTCAACCGGTCTGTGCGACAAGGAGTTCAAGGATGACACTGAAGAAATTTGCGGCAGGAGCGGCGATGGCCGGCGGTTTCGCGCTCGGCGCGTTCGGGCTGGGTGCCGGTGTGGCACAAGCAGATCCGAACATACCGGGTATTCCCGGACCGGTTTGTCCCGGTGGGCCGGGTGTGAACTGCAATGGGCCAGGCACCCCACTTCCGCCCGGCCAACACGGGTTCCCACCGCCTGGGCATTACAACGACCCGGTTAGCTACGGACTGCCCGCCACCTGGGTCGCGCCCAACACCAACGTTGCGTTGCCCGTCGTCTTCAACCCCTCCGTAGGGGCCTGGGGCGTCTTCACGCCCGACGGTGTTTTCGTCGCCATCACGACGTAGCGATAGGACCGTAGCGGTAACAAGGACAGCCGCCTCCACACCGGGGGCGGCTGTCCTTTGATCTTCAGCTATGCCGTGATAATCCGCAGGATGCTGGGGATCGGCAAGTTCCCCGCCGACCTGCGTGCCGAGCTCCAACCCGAGGGCGTGATCCACCTCGCCGACTTCGTTCCGGTCACCTTCCGGTTCAGCGGTTCGGTGCCGGGCAAGGTGTCCACCGCGGGAATGGGTGTTGCGCATTGTGGGCGTCCCGGTCCCGCGGCCCGCGTAAGCCGAACCGCATAACCCTGGCCGATACGGCACAATCGGGTGATGGCCGAATTCAAGGATTTGAAAAGACGTTTCGTTCATCGCGTCCAGCGCAACGTGGTCAACCCGCTTGGCCGGCGCGGGCCGGGCGTCCTGCTCGAAACCATTGGGCGCAAGTCGGGTCTGCCCCGCCGTACCGCCGTCGGGGGCAAGGTGATCGACGGCCAGTTTTGGATGGTTTCCGAGCACGGCGAGCACTCGGACTACGTCTACAACATCAAGGCCAACCCGAGGGTTCGGGTACGTATCGGCGGCCAATGGCGCACCGGAACCGCGCATCTGTTGCCCGACGACGACCCGTGGCAGCGGATGCGGAGTCTGCCTCGCTTCAACAACCTGGGCGTGCGGACCATGGGCACCGATCTACTGACCATCCGGGTCGATCTGGACTGACATAGCGGCATGGCCTACGACACCGATCTCGCCAACCGCATTCGTGAACTGCTCGCCCAGGAATCGGGCGTCGAAGAGAAGCAGATGTTCGGCGGGTTGGCGTTTCTCATCGGTGGCCACATGGCCGTTGTCGTCAGCGGTCAGGGCGGGCTGATGGTGCGGGTGCCACCGGCCGACGCCGACAAGCTGCTCGCCCGCGCTCATGTCAGCCCGATGGTGATGAGGGGTCGGGAAATGCGCGGCTGGCTGCGCGTCACGGCCGAGGGGGTACGCACCAAACGTCAGCTGCAAAGCTGGGTCTCGCGCGGCGTCACCTTCGTACACGGCCTGCCGCCCAAGTAAGGCATGTGGTTTGTCCCGGCACGGCACGGGTACGCGGCGCAGTATGGACAAGCCCGATCCGGTGCAGCTTTCGACCGTGGTGCGGATTTCGTCGGACGGCGGCCTGCTCCGGCAGGTAACCGGGTAATCCGGCGGTGACCATCCGGATCGGCACCTCAGGCTGGTCGTACAACCACTGGACCGACGTGCTCTACCGGTCGGGTACACCGGCGTCGCGCCGCTTGCTCCGCTACGCAGAAGTCTTCGACACTGTGGAACTGAACGCCAGCTTCTACCGATGGCCCAAAGATGCCACGTTCGCGGGTTGGCGCGACAAGGTGCCGGACGGGTTCACCATGTCGGTCAAAGCCCACCGCGGACTGACGCACTACCGGCGGTTGGCGTCGCCGGAGCCCTGGATCGAGCGATTCCAACGGTGCTGGCAGGTGCTGGGCAATCGGGCCGGGGTGTTGTTGGTCCAACTGCATCCCGAGCATGCCCGCGACGACGAGCGACTCGACTCGTTCCTGGCCACCGTGCCGGCGCCGATCCGGGTGGCGGTCGAACTGCGCCACCCGTCCTGGGATGACCCCGCGGTGTACGAGGTCCTGGAGAAACATCGGGCCGCTTACGTCGTGATGAGTGGTGCCAACCTTGCCTGCGTGCTGCGGGCTACCACCGATCTGGTGTACGTGCGGATGCACGGCCCGGAGCCGGCCTCCATGTATACGGGCTCATACACTCTCGACGACTTGCGTTGGTGGGTGGAGCGGATCACCGAGTGGGACCACCAGGGTCGGGATGTGTGGATGTATTTCAACAACGACCTGGGTGGGCACGCGGTCCGTAATGCGTTGACGTTGCGGGAAATTCTGGGTATGCCTGGGCGAGAGTAGGCTCGCGAATATGACCAGTTCGACAACGTTTGTCGTAGTCGGTGGTGGTCTCGCGGGGGCGAAAGCGGTAGAAGCGCTGCGGGACAACGACTTCGACGGTCAGATAATCCTGTTCGCCGACGAGAAGCACCCGCCGTACGAACGTCCTCCGCTGTCCAAGGAATACCTGGCCGGCAAGAAGGCGCTCAGCGATTTCACCGTGCACGAGTCGGCCTGGTACGTCGAGCATCGCGTGGATTTGCGGCTCAACACACGAGTGACAGCGCTGGATCCGGCCGCCCACTCGGTGCGCCTGGCCGATGACACCGCCGTGCACTACGACAAGCTGCTGCTGGCGACGGGCTCGGCCTCCCGCCGTCCGCCGATCCCGGGTTCCGACGCCGCCGGCGTCTACTACCTGCGCACCTACGACGACGCCGAAGCGCTCGATTCCGCTCTGGTGCCCGGATCTTCGTTGGCGGTGGTGGGCGCCGGATGGATCGGACTGGAGGTGGCCGCCGGCGCTCGTCAGCGAGGTCTCGATGTGACAGTCGTCGAAGCCGCCAAACAGCCGCTGCTGGCCGCACTCGGCGAAACGGTCGGTGCGGTGTTCGCCGACCTGCACCGTGAACACGGAGTTGACTTGCGACTGCAGGCGCAAGTCGAGGAGATCACGATCACGGATGGCAAGGCGACCGGGCTGCGTTTGGCCGACGGGTCAACCGTGGACGCTGATGCCGTCCTGGTGGCCGTTGGCGCCAAACCCAACATCGACCTGACCGAGCGGGCAGGGTTGTCCACCGGGGACGGCGGCGTGCTGGTCGACGCCTCGCTGCGGACCAGTGATCCCGACATCTACGCCGTCGGCGACATCGCGGCCGCCGAGCATCCTTTGTACGAGACCAGAATTCGCACCGAGCACTGGGCCAATGCGCTCAAGCAGCCCGCCGTCGCGGTGGCCGGAATGCTGGGCGAACCAGGAGAATACGGCGAACTGCCCTACTTCTTCACCGACCAGTACGACCTCGGGATGGAATACGCCGGCCACGCGCCGAGTTTCGAGCGCGTGGTGTTTCGCGGCGACGTGGCCGGCCGCGAGTTCGTCGCGTTCTGGCTTGATGGCGGCAACCGCGTGCTGGCCGGGATGAACGTCAATGTGTGGGATGTGCTCGACGAGATCAAGGACCTTATCCGGTCGAAGCGCCCGCTCGATGGAGCCTAGATGCCCCCGCGAGCAGACGCAAACTCGTACGCGCAAAGCAACTTTCATGCAACTTTGCGTCTGCTCGCGGGGTTAGGCGGTCGCGCCGCCGGCGGGGCTCCAGCTGGTGTGAATGATGTCCGGTGGGCCCTGTGCCTGTAGGCGCTCCCGCTCGGCCCGACGGCGCTTGATGCGCAGCCGGGCATCGGCCGGCATCGTCACCAGCTCATCGCAAGTCAAGTAGTACACGTCGTCGACAACATCGATCAGATCGGCATCGACACGGCGAGAACCCAGTTCCCGCAAAGCAATTCGAAATTCATGGGTAAACCGCAGGGTGGTGTCGTGGGCCAGTTCGCGGGAGTTGCGGGCACTGGCGGCCAGCCGTTGGCTCAAGGTAGGCGGCTGTGCTGGCTCGGCCGGTGCCTCGGCAGCCTCGGCGGCGACCACCAACAACGCCGACGGGTCGTCGCCGAACGTCGGATTGGCCAGCTCGGCTTCCCCGCGGCCGCGATGGGCGAGCGCACCGAGGGCGGTGTCGAGGGCGGCTGCCGCGGTCGGTGACAGGGCACGGACGCTTGCCACGTTTCCTGTGGCGGCCAGCGCGCGCAGTGGCGGGTCGCTGCGCAGCGCCGCGGCCAACGCGGCGATCTCGGACTCGACGCGGTGACTGTCCATGATCACGTCAATGCCTGACACGCCGGCGGCGGCGCGAGTGTGCTCCAGCGTCGCGGCGGTGACGCCGGTGTCGATGACCCATAGCCCGGTGAGCATCCAGCCCTGGTGAATTCGGTCCCGCAGCAAGCGAATTCGAACCTCGAGGCTACTGTCCGGCAGCGCGGCCACCTGTTGGGCGTCGAGGTGTTCGGCCGCGGCGGCGGCGACATAGGTTTCGGTGTCTGCGCGCAAGTGGCGCAGCAGGGCCAGCGACCGCGCCGTCACCACCGCCTTGGCGACCGACCCGATCGGTTTACCCGCACGTTGCGGGGAGCCGAACGGCAGCAGGTCACCGACGGGCGGCTGACCGGCAAAGGCGCGTTCTGTGACGGCATGTTCGTCCCAGCCGGGCAGCTGACTGGCCGCGACGATGTTGGCCGACACCCCGACGTAGGGCCGGTGACCGAACACCGCGATGGCTCTGTTCGCCCACTCGTCTGCGACTACGTCCCCGAGGGCTAGCACTCGCCCCATCTCGCGCCCGGCGGCGCGCAATCCGTTGAGCTGAACGTCCAACGTGATCGGGGTCAGCGGTCCGGGAAGCGCCGCCGAGAGGCTGGTCGCACTGAACACCGGGAATCGTGGGTCGATTCGGTCGTCGAATTCGCCCTCCAGGCCATCCGGCGCCGCGCTGTTCAACGGCGCGCCGTCGGCGGGTTCCCCCCGCGGGACGGGCTCGACCGGAATCGCCAGTTCGCGCGAGGCGCTGACCGCGCCCGCGGGATCGAGCTTGCGCCCGATCAGTCCGCGACCAGTGTCGACAATCGCGTCGACTGCCTGCCACCCATATTCGAATCCCCAATCCTCTTGGGCGGCAGTGATATTCATCGTCGGTATCAGCTGATCCCAGCTGCGCACATGATGGGTGCGCAGCCGCGGGTCCGCCGATCGGAGGATCCGCCATGCGGTGACGATGTTGGTCGTGTCCGGGGTCGCCAGCTCAACGACACCGGTGCGGTCACTTCCGAGCGCGAACACCAGGAAGCGCACCAGGTCGTCGAGGTGCAGCACCCGCATCGGCGCCGCCGAGACTTTGCTATGCATCAGCGTTGCCACCGTCCGGCAGACCATCCAGTCGAGCTGGCGACCGACCGGCGGTGCCACCCGAACGACCAGGCTCGGTGCCCAACTGGTCGACACCAACCCTTCGGCCTGGCGGTACAGGTCGGACTGTCCCGCGGCCTGGGACACGAACAGCAGGCGGGCGCCCGCCCGTGCGGCCGCGTTGGCCACGTGCGCGACCCCGTTGATGCCTGCGCCCCCCGGCGCCGTCGCGTCGACCGGGGCGAGGTGGATCACCGCGTCGGCGTCGGCGGAGATTTCGTACAGCACGGGGTGGTGCAGCGGAGCGCAAACGAAATCAACGTCGGGAGGCAGGCTGTCGTGGGGGTACTCCCCTATCCCGCTGACGCTGTGCCCGGAAGCAAGCAACTGGCGCGAGACCATTCGCCCCACTGTCCCCGCAGCGTCGGTAACCAGGATGTGCACCCGGCGCCACCTCTCCCAACGTCTTACTTCCGACAATAGGCACGTCGGCGGGGCTGCGCGACCGTTGGGTGTAGAACGTGTCCCGAACTGTAACCGTTATGCGGCCAGTTTGCCTGCTCAGGCGCGTACGCGGGCTACTGCAGGACCGCGCTGCCGTCGGCGGCTACGGCGACCTTGGCCCCGGCAATGTCTTCGCGGACCGTCGCGGCGGCGGCCTCGGGATCGGTGATCACGGCCAGGGCGCGGGAGTCGTCGGCCGTGCGGACAGCCAGGAAGGCCTTTTCCGGGTTGCCATCCCGATCGAAGGGTGTGGTCCACGATTCGACGGTGCCGACACCCTCCCAGTCGACCAATCCCTTCCGGGTGGGCTCCCGGTCCACCTCGGGCTGGACGTCTTCCCAGCGGAACTGCGACGGGGGCTCGGTGCTGTAGACGCCGAAGCTGTGCTTGGTCAGGAAGCCGCCGTTCGCGGTGATCAGGCCACGTCGTCCGGGATTGGCAACCAGCAACTCGGCCATGGTGGCGATCGAATGCGTGACGTAGTTGCTCCACGGGCCGCCGGCGAAGGTCAGGCCGCCGGTGACGGTGAGCGGCCGAACGGGATCGTCGAGGGCCAGGCCGAGTTCGGCCGCGGCAACCTGAACCGCGGACGGAAAGCATGAGTACAGGTCGACGTAGTCGACGTCGTCTATGCCCAGGCCGGCCAGCTCCAACGCGCGTGCGCCCCCGATCCGGATAGCCGTCGAGCGATGCAGTTCGTCGCGCTCCGCGATGGCCGAGGTGTCGTGGGCGTCGGTGCCGGTCTGCGGGTAAACCCAGTGTTCCTCGGGAACCTGCAGCCGCCTCGCCTCTCCAACCGAAGTCAGGATCAACGCGGCACCTTGGTCAACCATGTTGTTCGAGTTCATCAACTTGGTGTAGGGCCAACTGATCATCCGGTTCTGCGCACTGGGCTGCCGGATCTCCTCAGCGGTGACCGGCTGGCGAATCCACGCGTTCGGATTGTCGGCCGCCACGGCGCTGAACCGCGCCCACAGCTCGGCGACCCGCTTGCTGTGGCTCTCGACGGACTCACCGTTCGCGATGCGCAACGACTGCTCGAACAACGGGTAGACGAAGGCCGGCCGATCCAGCTTGATCTTGATCTCGGCGTCGCCGGCCATCGGGACGTCCGTGTCGGCGATTTCGGGCATCGGGACCGAGTTGTCCTGCTGCGTCCACTCCAGCCTGGCGCCGAGTTTCTTCAGTCCGGTCCGGGTGCGCCACGTTTCTGCGCCGGCTATCAGCACCACACCGGCTCGTCCCTGTTGAATGTCCAGGCATGCCTTGTTGACCAGCGTCTGCGGGGTGTTGCCGCCGACGCTGCTGTAGCTCGCCTTGAATTCGCTGAGGTTGAGCCGCTCGCCGAGCAGCTGTCCGGGGTTGCGGTAGTGCGCCGACAGGATGTTCACCACGCGGATGTCGTTGACGGCCTCGAGCACGCGAGCACCGGCCGATTCGACGGCCTTCTGTGTCGCGGCGACCATGAGGTCGACGGGCTCGACCGATCGGCTTTCGGGGTCTATCGCGTCGCGGTGATTGACCTGGCCGTAGGCGATCAATACGGGTGTTCTGGGGTCTACGGTCATGTATCAAACATAGCGTGTCTATGAATACCGGTGGGCGGACGGGTCGTGCCGGGGCCTGACTGGGACTCAGGCCGGCCCTACGCGGTAGATCGACTTCAGCGTCCGGTAGGCCTCCAGGCCCTCCGGCCCCAGCTCGCGACCTATTCCGCTGCCCTTGACCCCACCGAACGGTGCCCGCATGTCTAGTTGGTAGTCGTTGACGCCGATGGTCCCCGTCCGCACGGCCCGCGCGACGTTCGTGGCGCGCTCGGTGTCGGAGGACCAGACGGTGCCGGCCAGACCGAAATCACTGTCGTTGGCCAGGGCGATCGCCTCGTCGTCGGTGTCGTAGGGGCTGACAGTGAGCACCGGCCCGAAGATCTCCTCCCGCGCCAGGCGGTCGGAGTTGGCGACATCGGCGAACACCGTCGGGGCGACGAACCAGCCTTTGGGCCGGTCCTTGGGCACCGACCCACCCGCGACCAGTCGCGCGCCACTGTTCTTGCCGATGTCGATGTAGCCCAGCACCCGCTCGCGCTGCCGCGAACTGACCAGCGGACCGATCTCGGTCGACGGGTCCAGCGGGTCACCGACCGCCATGCCGTCGGCCAATGCCGCCACCGCGTCGACGACTTCGTCGTAGCGGGATCTGGGCGCCAACACCCGCGAACTCAGGTGGCAGGTCTGCCCGTTGTTGACGAACGACGCGGCCCGCAACCCTCGCAGCGTCGCCTCCAGGTCCGCGTCGTCGAGAATGATCGCCGCCGATTTGCCGCCCAGCTCCAGGGTGACCGGGCGCATCAACCGGCCGCAGATCTCGGCGACGATCCGGCCGGTCGCCGTCGAGCCGGTGAAGGCGACCTTGTCGACGCCGGGATGGGCCACCAGGTACGCGCCGACGGCCGGGCCGCCGGACACCACGTTCAGCACTCCGGGCGGCAGCCCCGCCTCGACGGCAGCCTCGGCGAAAATCAAGGCGTCCAAAGCGGTTTCGGGTGAGGACTTGAGAACCACGGTGCAACCGGCGGCCAGCGCGGGTGCGACTTTCATGGCGGCCAGTGCCTGCGGATAGTTCCACGGGATGATCGCGGCCACCACCCCGATGGCCTCGCGGCGCACGATCGTGTGCCCGGTCATGCTCGGCCGGATCTCCTCGGTCGGGAGCTCGGTGACCAGTTGGGCGTAGTAGCGGAACAGCGCCGGCGGGAACGAGCCGTTGGCGCCGCGGGACAGCGAGATCGGCATGCCGTTCTCCCGGCTCACCAGCTCACTGGTCGGCCGGGCGCGCGACTTGAGCGCGTCGGCCATCGCCGTCAGGAGCCCGGCGCGGTGCTCCGGCGAACTGGACTGCCAGTCGAGCAGGGCGGACCGGGCCGCGGCGACGGCGTGGTCGATGTCGGTTTCGCTGACGACGGCGCCAGATCCGAGCGGCTCACCGGTCGCCGCCTCCACAACGGGTTCGGCGCTGTCGGTGGTGTGGAACTGGCCATCGACGAAAAACCGTGCCGGCGAAGACGTCATTCGAAAATGCTAGGCGCTGTCCGTCGGCGCGAACAGTGCGCCGCAGCTGCCGGACTACGCTCGTGACAGCCTCAATTCAGCGGCAAGAATTCAGCGGCAAATGATCGGGGGGATCCAACGTGACCACGGTGCAGAAGGTTACGACCTTTCTGATGTTCGAGGGCAAAGCCGAAGAGGCGATGCGGTTCTACACGTCGTTGTTCGCGGACTCGGAGATCCGGTCGATCGCGCGATACGGCCCGGGTGACGCGGGACCCGAGGGGACGGTCCAGCACGCGACGTTCGTGTTGGCCGGCCAGGAGTTCATGTGCATCGACAGCCCGGCCGCGCACGGTTTCACCTTCACCCCGTCGATGTCGCTGTATGTGCAGTGCGATTCGGACGCCGAGATTGAGCGGTTGTTCGACGCGCTGGGTGCCGGCGGGGAGGTCTTGATGCCGCTGGATGCCTACCCCTTCAGCGCCAAGTTCGGCTGGGTCAACGACGCGTTCGGGGTCTCTTGGCAGCTGAACTTCGGTGACCTCAGCCTCGCCGACGGGCAGGGCAAGCAATAGCATCCTGGGTTCGGCGGCGCCGAAGTTGTACCCGGCGGCAAAGGCATCAGGGTTGTCCACCAACGCTCGGGCAGCTTGTCGTCGCGATCGTGCCACCGCCTAATCTCTGGTGGGGCTTGTCGAAGTGGAAGGCGGATCAATGGCGGACACGGAATCCATCGGCGTCAAGGTGCGGGGCAAGGTCGTCGTCATCACCGGTGGCGCGAGGGGAATCGGATTGGCCACCGCGACCGCTCTGCACAAGCTGGGAGCCAAGGTGGCCATCGGTGACGTCGACGAGGCGACGGTCAAGGAGGCCGGCGCCGACCTCGGTCTCGACGTCTACGGCAAGCTCGATGTCACCGACCGCGACTCGTTCTCGGATTTCCTCGACCAGGTCGAGCGCCAACTCGGACCGATCGACGTGCTGGTCAACAACGCCGGCATCATGCCCGTCGGCCGCATCGTCGACGAACCGGACGCGGTCACCCGGCGCATCCTCGACATCAACGTCTACGGGGTGATCCTCGGCAGCAAGCTGGCGGCTCAGCGGATGGTCCCGCGGAGGCGGGGCCACGTCATCAACATCGCCTCGCTCGCCGGTGAGATGCACATCGTCGGGCTGGCCACCTACTGCGCCAGTAAGCACGCCGTGCTCGGGTTCACCGATTCGGCGCGGCTCGAGTACCGCTCGGCCGGTGTGCACTTCTCGTCGGTGTTGCCCACGTTCGTCAACACCGAGCTCACCGCGGGCACCGCCGGCATCAAGGGATTCAAGAACGCCGAACCCGAGGACATCGCCAACGCGGTCATCGGCCTCATTGCCGAGCCTAAACCGCGCGTGCGGGTGACCAAAGCGGCAGGCGTGGCGGTGGTCATGCAGAAGTTCATGCCGCGCATCGTCCGAGAAGCCCTCAACCGCTCGGCCGGCGGCGATCACGTCTTCACCGACGACGTCGACGTGGAGAAGCGCAGGGCGTACGAAGCCCGGGCCCGCGGCGAAGAATAAGCGTGGCGTAAGCCCGGTTGAGCACGCCGTTAACCGGCGACAAGCACAATCGGCTAGATGCGCCCAACATCTGAGCCACCCACCATCCTCTCCGACGACGAACTGGCCCTGATCGACGCGTATTGGCGCGCCGCCAACTATCTGTCGGTCGGGCAGATCTACCTGTTGGACAACCCCCTGCTGACCGAACCGCTGGCGCCCGAGCACGTCAAACCCAGGCTGTTGGGACACTGGGGCACCACCCCGGGGCTCAATCTCCTCTACGCCCACCTCAACCGGATCATCCGCAACCGCGACGCCAACGTCATCTACATCACCGGACCCGGCCACGGTGGCCCCGGTCTGGTCGCCAACGCCTACCTCGAGGGCACCTACAGCGAGATCTACACCGGCGTCGGTGAAAACACCGACGGGCTGCGCAAACTGTTTCGCCAGTTCTCCTTCCCGGGCGGAATTCCCAGCCACGTCGCCGCGCAGACTCCGGGTTCCATCCACGAGGGCGGTGAGCTGGGGTACGCGCTGGTGCACGCCTTTGGTGCGGCTTTCGACAACCCCGACCTGGTGGTGGCCTGCGTGATCGGCGACGGCGAGGCCGAGACCGGACCGTTGGCGGCCAGCTGGCACTCCAACAAATTCCTCAACCCCGCCGTCGACGGCGCCGTATTGCCAATCCTGCACCTCAACGGCTACAAGATCGCCAATCCGACGGTGCTGGCGCGGATCCCGGAAACCGAGCTCGAGTCGTTGCTGCGCGGCTACGGGTACCGTCCGATCACCGTGGCCGGCGAGGACCCGACCAGCGTGCACCAGCAGCTGGCCGCGGCCCTCGACGACGCGTTCGACGACATCGCCGCGATTCAACAAGCCGCCCGCTCCGGCGAGCAGACCGACCGGCCGGTGTGGCCGATGATCGTGTTACGCACCCCCAAGGGCTGGACCGGCCCCAAGACGGTCGACGGCGAGCGGGTCGAAGGCAACTGGCGCTCACACCAGGTTCCCCTGGCCGGGACGCGCGACAACAAAGAGCATCGTGCCCAGCTCGAGGAGTGGCTGCGCAGCTACCGGCCCGAGGAGTTGTTCGACGAGAACGGCGCACTGCGCGCCGAACTTAAAGCCGCTGCACCCCAAGGTGATCGGCGGATGAGCGCCAATCCGCACGCCAATGGCGGAGTGTTGCTGCGCGAACTGGACCTGCCCGACTTCCGTGACTACGCGGTCCCGGTGGAGCGCCCGGCCGCGGAGACCCACGAAGCCACCCGCGTCCTGGGCACCTATCTGCGCGACGTGATCATCCGCAACCCCGACCGCTTTCGGCTGATGGGCCCGGACGAGACCGCCTCCAACCGGCTGAGCCCGGTCTTCGAAAAGACCGACAAGGTGTGGCTCTCTGAAACCGGGCCCGACGACGACCATCTGGCACCGGACGGCCGCGTGATGGAGGTGCTGTCCGAGCACCTGTGCCAGGGCTGGTTGGAGGGCTATTTGCTGACCGGGCGGCACGGCCTGTTCAACTGCTACGAGGCGTTCGTGCACATCGTCGACTCGATGTTCAACCAGCACGCGAAATGGTTGTCCACGAGCCGCGAATTGCCCTGGCGACTGCCCATCGCCTCACTCAACTATCTGCTGAGCTCTCACGTGTGGCGCCAGGACCACAATGGCGCCTCGCATCAGGACCCGGGCTTCATCGATCTGGTGGCCAACAAGCGTGCCGAGGTGGTGCGCGTCTACCTCCCGCCGGACGGCAACACGCTGCTGTCGGTGACGGACCATTGCCTGCGCAGCCGCGACTACGTCAACGTCATCGTCGCCGGCAAGCAGCCCGCGCTGTCCTACCTGTCGATGGACGACGCTATCCTGCATTGCACACGCGGCTTGGGCATCTGGCCGTGGGCCAGCACCGCTGGGGCGGTAGGCGATCCCGACGTGGTGTTGGCCTGCGCCGGCGACATTCCGACCCTGGAGACGCTGGCTGCCGCCGGCATCCTGCGGCGCGAACTGCCGGACCTCAAGGTACGGGTGATCAACATCGTCGACCTGATGCGGCTGCAGCCGCCCTCCGAACATCCACATGGCTTGCCGGACAGCGAATTCGACGCGTTGTTCACCCGCGACAAGCCGGTCATCTTCGCCTACCACGGCTATCCGTGGCTCATCCACCGGCTGACCTATCGACGCACCAATCACGCCCAGCTGCATGTGCGCGGCTTCAAGGAGCGCGGGACGACGACAACACCCTTCGACATGGTGATGCTCAACGACCTGGATCGCTTCCATCTCGTCATCGACGTCATCGACCGTGTCGACGGCCTCGTCGGCCGCGCCGCGGGATTGCGTCAGCGGATGGTCGACGCGCGCTTGTCGGCTCGTCAGTACACCCGTGAGCACGGCGAGGACGACCCGGCGATTTCCGGTTGGGCCTGGGAGGGCTCGGGCTCGGACGGGTGAGGGCTAGCTCCCGTCGTCGGCGCTAGCCTGTGCCAGTGACGAAAGTGTTGTCGGTCAACGTGGCTGCCGGCCGGTCGAATCCCGATCCGCGCGCCAAGTCGAAGCTGACCGGCATCGACAAGGTCCCGGTAACCGAGCCCGTCCTGGTGCGCGCCCCCGGGTCCATGCGCGGGGGCCTGGGCAGCGGGCTCGTCGGCGACACGATTGGTAACCGGAAACTGCACGGCGGCGACGACCAGGCGGTCTACGCATACGCGCGGGAAGATCTCGATGCGTGGGAAGCTCGCCTGCAGCGCACCCTCACCAACGGAATGTTCGGCGAAAACCTGACCACCGTCGGCATCGATGTGACGAACGCGCGCATCGGAGAGCGCTGGCGCGTCGGCACCGACGGACTATTGCTGGAAGTCTCCGCCCCCAGGACCCCGTGCCGGACGTTCGCGGCGTTCCTGGATCTGAGTCACTGGATCAAGACCTTCACCCAGGCCGAAGAACCCGGTGCCTACCTTCGCGTCATCTCGCCAGGTACGCTCCGCGCCGGCGACGCGATCACCGTCGAGTACCGCCCGGACCATGACGTGACCAGTCGGCTGGCTTTTCGCGCCCGGATGACGCAACCGGACTTGCTGCCCGAGTTGCTCGTCGCCGACGCGCTCTCCGCCGAACTCCAGGCCTACGCGCGCCGTCGGCTCACAACGAAGTAAGAATGCCGCCCGCCGACCGCCGGTAGAATCGCCACGATGTCTGTCGAAGCCTTGGAAACTGCCCCACCGCCGCTGCGCCTGGAACGGTACCGGCTTTATGTCGACATCGCCGTCGTCGTGGCGGTGCTGGTGTTGACCAACCTGGTGGCGCACTTCACCACCCCGTGGGCGAACATCGCCACCGTTCCTGCGGCCGCCGTGGGTCTGGTGATTTTGCTCCGCTACCGCGGTCTGGACTGGGCCGAACTGGGCTTGGGCCGGGAACACTGGAAAGCCGGGGTGGGCTATGCCCTGGCCGCCGTGGGTGTCGTGATGTCGGTGATCGCGATCGGGGTACTCCTGCCGATCACCCGCCCGATGTTCCTCAACAACCACTACGCCACGGTGTCGGGCGCGCTGATCGCCTCGATGGTGATCATCCCGCTGCAGACCGTCATCCCCGAAGAGTTGGCGTTTCGTGGAGTGCTTCATGGCGCGCTGGAGCGCGCCTGGGGATTTCGCGGCGTCGCGATGGCGGGCTCGCTCTTGTTCGGCCTCTGGCACATCGCGACGTCGTTGGGCCTGACGAGCAACAACATCGGCTTCACCCGGCTGTTCGGTGGCGGCGTCGTGGGAATGATCTCGGGAGTGGCGCTGGCCGTGGTGGCCACCGGTGCCGCGGGGTTCATCTTCAGCTGGCTGCGCCGCCGCAGTGGCAGCATCATCGCCCCGATCGCCCTGCACTGGTCGCTGAATGGAATGGGCGCGCTGGCCGCCGCGCTGGTGTGGCAGCTGTCGACCTGAGCCTTACACCAGCAGTACCGCGGCCCCGGCGACCCGGCCGGAACTGAGATCGGTCAGCGCGCGATCGGCTTCCGCCAGCGGATATTCCGGCGTGGTGACTTCTACGTGGTGCTCGGCAACGAAGTCGAGAAAGGCGCGCGCGTCTGCCCGGGTGTTCGACGTGACCGACCGAACCTGGCGCTCCTGGAAGAGGTGCCGCTGGTAGTTGAGCGTCGGTATGTCGGTGAGATGAATCCCTGCGATCGACAGAGTGCCGCCGCGGTCGAGGGCTTCGAGCGCGGGCAACACGAGATCGCCGACCGGGGCGAACAGGATCGCGGCGTCCAACGGCACCGGCGGCGGGTCGGTGGCCCCTTGCGCCGACGCCGCGCCGAGCTGCAGCGCCAACTCCCGGGCCCGGGCTCCGCGCGTCATGACGTGCACCTCCGCGCCCTGCGCCAGTGCGACCTGGGCGGTCAGGTGGGCACTGCCGCCGAATCCATATATGCCTAACCGACCGCCGGGGGGTAACTCGGCGCGCAGCAGGGAGCGGTAACCGATGATCCCCGCGCACAACAGCGGAGCCAACTCGCTGTCGGTGTAGCCGCTGGGCAGACGATGTGCGAAAGCCGCAGGGACCGTGGCGAACTCGGCGTATCCGCCGTCGGCGTCCCAGCCGGTATAGCGGGACTCCGGGCACAGGTTCTCGTCGCCCCGACGGCAGTACTTGCATACCCCGCAGGTGTGGCGAAGCCAGGCGATGCCGACGCGGTCGCCGACGTTGAACTCGCCGTTCACGTCGGCGCCCACCTCGAGGACTTCGCCGACCACCTCATGCCCAGGAATCACTCGCGCCCGGTGCACGGGGAGGTCGCCCTCGGTCACGTGCAGGTCGGTGCGGCAAACGCCGCAGGCGCGCACGGCGACCAATAGCTCGGACGGCTCAGGCTGTGGAACCTCGACGGTGACGCGCTCCAGCGGGTGGGTGTGTACCGGTCCCGGCTGGCGCACCTGCCACGCCGTCATCGTCGTGGGAATCGCCTCACCGGCCATCACCACATAATGCCGCGATGACCGGTGAGGGATCTACAGGATTAGGCCTTTCGCACCTTGCCGACGATCCACAGCAGGATCACCGAGCCCAGGATCGCGGTGAACAAGGTGAACCACCAACCGCCCGACGCGGTGTCGACGAAGAAGCTGAGCAAAAAGCCGCCGATCAACGCACCGACGATCCCGATCACGATGTTCATCACCAGGCCGGATCCGCCGCCCTTGACGATCTTGCCGGCGATCCAGCCCGCGATCGCACCGATGATGATGTACCCGATCCATCCGACGCTGGTCAACGTAGTTGAGCGGGCGAGGAATTCGGTAGCTGCCATGACGTACACCGGTGTCTCCTTACAAATCACTGGCAAAGCCCAGCCCAAATAAGCCAGGCCGTGATTTTGGTATACGCCCGTTGGGTAACGAATTGGGTGACGAATTGGCGGCGTTAGCGAATGACCGTCACCACCAACGTGTCAGGCCGGTTGGGTCCCCTGTGGCACCTGCGCCGGGGCGGGGGCTACTCCCCCGGCCGGAGCCTGGCCCGGGACCGGAGCGGGTGCCGGCGCGGCCGGCGCGCCCGGCTCAGCTGGTGCGACCTGGCCCGGTGCTGGCGCCTGGCCCGGTGCTGGCGCCGGTGCCGGTGCTGGGGCCGGCGCCGGTGGGGGTACCTGCCCGGGCACCGGCTCACCCGGCGCCGGCGCGGCCGCCGGAGGCGCCCAGGGACGGATCGACTCGGCCAGAATCTTGGCCGCGTTCTTGTCGATCGGGTTGTTGGCCGTCCCGAGCCACACCACAAACCAGCGCTGCGGAGGCTGGCCGTTCGGAGTGTCCGGAGAGCCGATGACACCGGTCCAGATCTGGCCGTTTGGCTTTGACGGGTCGCTGAACTTGACCTCGTAGTACGACGCGCTGCCGGTCAACCCGTTCGCGTTGAGCGGGACCGTTTCCTGGTTGACCCGGGTGCCGGGATAGGGCATGAAGAACTCACCCATGTCCGAGCCCAACCGGACTGCTGCCTTCGGGTTGGTGGATTCGGCGCTGGCGTACAGCTTGGCGTCCAACCGGCCGAGCACGATGCGCGTGTCGTTGGCGACGGGCGCCGGCTGTCCGGGCGCCGGCGGTTCGCCCAGCGACTTGCTGAGCAGCGCCGACCCGTAGTCCAGGTGCGATGCGTCCGACTCGACCCAACCCGGGGGTAGCACGAAGCTGAACCCGCCGACGGGGTTGTCAATGCGCCCGAGGTTGGGATCGACGGGCGGTGGTGCATTCGGGTCGGCCGGCGGCGGTACCGCATTCGGATCAGCCGGCGGAGCGGGGGGCGCAGGGTTGCCGGGCGCCGGTGGGGCCGGATTGTTCGCGGGCGCCGGGGCCGGCGCTGCCGGCGCTCCTGGTGCGGGTGGTGCTGGCGCTGCTGGTGCGGGTGATGCCGGATTGGGCGGCGGCACCGGCTCCGGGTCCGCGCTGGACGTCGCCGGCAACGCGATGGTGACGGCACTGGCACTGCTCACCGCGGCCAGGGCCAGCGTTGCCCAGAAGCCCTTGCGGCGCGTCGCTTCGTACCGTGTTGAAGTCGAGTCCACCTCATGCATGGCGACGAACCTACCGTGTTACAGCCGTGAAGCAAGGAAGCCCTGCCTGAACTTAGGGCGAGTTTTTCAGCGCGGCGCCGGATGCAGTGTCACTTCGTGCGCCTTGACGCTCAACCAGACGTTGGTCCCGGGCGTCAGCCGTAGCTCTGTCGCGGCGTCCACCGTCACCGTCGCCGCAACGCCCGGCGCGCCGCCGGGCTGTTCCGGGCCGCGAATCCGGACGTCGGGACCGCGGGAATCCAGCTCGGCGATCGTCACCTCGACCGTGTTGCGCGGGCTCCCGTGCGGTCTTTCGCGATAGACCGCCACCGCGGCCGGCGCAAACACCGCGACCGCGCGTTGGCCGGGCGTGAGCTCGTGGGTCGTGGTCCCGTGCCAAGCCTGCCCATCCTCGGTTCGCAGTGTGCCGTCCGGACCTATTGTTCCGCTGACGAGGTTGACACCCGCGATGCGGGCGCCGAAATGACTGCGCGGAGCGGCGAGCACGTCGGCCGCCGCGCCGATCTCGACGATTTTCCCGGATTCCATCACCATGACCCGATCGGCCAGGGCGAACACATCCAGCAGATCGTGCGTGATCAGCACCGCCGCGCAGCCGCTCTTGGTGACAACGCCGCGCAGCACGCCGCGGATGCCCGCGGCCGCCGCCACGTCCAACCCGGTCAGCGGCTCGTCCAGCAGCAACACCTCGGGTTCGGCCGCTAACGCTCGCGCGATGGCGACCCGTTGGGCCTGACCGCCGGAAAGCTGCCGCGGCTTACGCTCGGCCAACTGGTCCGCATTCATCTCGCGCAGCCAGCGCAGTGCCGTGGCCTTGTTCGCGGCGCGGCTGGAGCGCAACTCGCGGAACGGCTTTCGGCGGCTGCGTGGCCCGAAGGCGACGTTGGCGGCCGCGGTCAGGTGCGGAAACAGCAGCGGGTTCTGTAACAGCAGCCCGACGCGGCGGTCGTGTGTCGGGACGTGTACGCCGGTCGCGGTGTCAGTCAGTGTTCGGTCATCCAGCCGCACCATGCCCGTGTCGGGACGGACCAAGCCGGCGATGACATGCAGGGCCGTCGACTTGCCTGCGCCGTTGGGTCCGAGGACGGCGAGCACCTCGCCCGGCGACACCGAGAACTCCACATCGACGTTTCGGTCTGCGACGACCGCGCGCAGCTGCAACTCCCCCATGGCCGACTACCTCGTGTCGCTTCCGGTCAGCCTGCGGGCACCCAGCCCGAGCACCACCACCGCCGCTACCACGACGAGCAGCAGTGACAACGCCACCGCCGCGTTCGGGTCGTTGACCCGTTGCACGTAGATCTCCAGCGGAAGGGTCTGGGTCACCCCCTTCCGAGAGCCTGCGAACGTCAACGTGGCACCGAATTCGCCCAGGGAGCGGGCGAAGGCAAGCACCGCGCCGGAGATCAACCCGGGCAACAACAGACGCAGCGTGACCCGCCACCAGATCGTGCTGGGACGGGCCCCGAGGGTGGCGGCCACTACCTCGTAGTCGGCTCCCGCGGTGCGGGCGGCTCCCTCGAGTGAGATCACCAGGAAGGGTAACGACACGAATGTCTGGGCCAACACGACGGCCGTCGTGCTGAAGGCGATGGTGAAACCGGCGGCTTCCAAGTACTGCCCGACCAATCCGAACCGCCCGAACGCGTAGAGCAGCGCGATGCCGCCGACCACCGGCGGAAGCACGAGAGGCAACAGGATCAGCGGGCGCAGCAGCCGAATTGTCCGAGCCCGGCTGCGCGCCAAGACCAGGGCCATGGGCACACCGAGCACGATGCACAGCGCGGTGCTCGCGGACGCCGTTTGAACGCTGAGCAGCAGCGCCGCCTTCGAATCGTCACTGGTGATCAGTGACCAGAAATGCGGCCAATCGACCTTGACCGCGATCGCGACCAGCGGCAGCGCCACGAAGACCAACCCGACCAAGGCCGGCAGGTAAACCCAGCGGGGCAGATCGGTAGGCCGGTGCACGGACGGGGCGTCAGGGCTTGCCGAAGCCGAACTGGTCCAGGATCTGCCGGCCTGTCTCGTTGGTGACGGTGGTCAGGAACCTGTGCGCCAACTCGGCTTCGGGCGCGTTCTTCAGCACTGCGATGGGATAGACATTCACGGCGTCGGCCGCTTCGGGGAACTTCACCGTCGTCACCTTGTCGCCGGCGCTGAGCGCGTCGGTCACGTAGACCAGCCCCGCGTCGGCCTGACCGGTCGTGACCTTGTTCAGCACGTCGATCACGCTGTGTTCCTCGCTCACCGGGTTGAGGTGGACGCCGGTGGCGGCCTCGATGCGCCGGGTGGCCGATCCGCATGGCACCTTCGGCTGGCACACCACCACGGTCAGCCCCGGCTGCGCGAGATCGGCGAACGAACCGACCGGCTTGGGGATTCCCGGCGCAGTGACGATGACGAGCGTGTTGGAGGCGAACTTGGTCGGATCGTCGGCGAGCAACCCGGCCTTCGCGACGGTGTCCATCTGGGCGGTGTCGGCCGAGGCGAAGACGTCCGCGGTCGCGCCTTGGGTCAGTTGAGTCGCCAGCTCAGACGAGCCCGCGAAGCTGAACTCGACGCTGACGCCGGGATTGTCCGTCTGAAACAGGTCGCCGATTTTGGTGAACGCGGCCTTAAGGGAAGCGGCCGCGAACACCACGATGTGATGGCCCCCGGCCGGGGGATCCGAATCGCATGCGGCCACGGCCGCTAGCAGGCTTGCGGCCAGCACATTCGCTAGGAAACGGGTTCCGTGCCCCGTGCGACGCATGGGTAGAACTTAGCCCGATGGCGATGTCGTGGTCTGCAAAGCGGCTGTCTACTTGCCGTCGCGCCCATTACCGCGCGGGTCAACACATGCCAGTCGAATAGTTACGGAAATCATCCGCGCGTCGCGGTGCACGGAGTTTCGTTGTCTAGCTACTGTCCAGTAACATGTACCGGGAGTCGACGCCCATTCCACGTACGCAGTGGTGAACGCCGGTCTGGGTTCAACGTTGAAATCGAGGAGGTCATGGCCATGGAGGTGCTGGTCACCGGTGCGGACACCGATCTGGGCCGCACAGTAGCCGAAGGCTTCCGCGACGCCGGTCACAAGGTGACCCTCGTGGGTGCACGTCGTGGCGATCTCGAGATCGTCGCCAAAGAACTCGACGCGGACGCGATCGTCTGCGACACCACCGACCCTGCCAGCCTCAAAGAGGTCCGTGGTCTGTTTCCCCACCACCTAGACACCATCGTCCATGTGCCGGCCCCGGTGTGGGACGCCGGCGATCCGCGCACCCATTCCCTTGCCGACACCGCCAAGGCTTGGCGCCAAGCGCTGGACACCACGCTGCTGTCGGCGGTGCTGACCGTGCAGAGCGTCGGTGACCACTTGCGCTCCGGCGGGTCGATCATCACCGTGGTGCCGGAGAATCCGGCCCCGGGCAGCGCAGACGCCGCCGTCAAGGCCGCCCTGTCCAACTGGATCAGCGGGCAGGCCGAGGTTTACGGCACCCGCGGCATCACCGTCAACGCGGTCGCTTGCGGGCGCAGTGCACAGCCCGGGTACGAAGGCCTTTCCCGCACACCGGCTTCCGTCGCGGCGGAGATCGCGCGCCTGTCGTTGTTCCTCACCACTTCCGCGGCTCGCCACATCACCGGGCAGACGATGCACGTCAGTCACGGCGCGCTGGCCCAGTTCGCCTGATCCGCTAGCGCAGTCACGGGATAGCAAGCTGTAGGGGCCACCGTTACGGTGGATCCGTGGCTATCAAGCTCGGATTCCAGATTCCCAAGTTCTCCTACGGAACCGGCGTGGAAAAGATGTTCCCGTCGGTGGTCGCTCAGGCGAAAGAGGCCGAAGAGGCCGGGTACGACGCGCTTTTCGTGATGGACCACTTCTACCAACTGCCGATGCTGGGACCGCCGGAAGACCCGATGCTCGAGGCGTACACCGCCCTCGGCGCGCTCGCGACCGCGACCGAGCGGCTGCAGTTGGGCACGTTGGTGACCGGCAACACCTACCGCAACCCGGCGCTGCTCGCCAAGGTCGTCACCACCCTGGATGTGGTCAGCGCCGGTCGCGCGATCCTGGGCATCGGGGCCGGGTGGTACGAACTCGAACACCGCCAATTGGGTTTCGAATTCGGGACTTTCACCGACCGGTTCAACCGGCTCGAGGAGGCGTTGCAGATCTTGCAGCCCATGATCCGGGGCGAGCGCGTCACCTTCTCCGGTGACTGGTACACCACCGAATCGGCCATGGCCGAGCCGCGCTACCGCGACCACATCCCCATCTTGATCGGCGGCGGCGGCGAGAAGAAGACGTTCGCCATCGCGGCTCGCTGCGCCGACCATCTCAATATCGTTGCGGCGCTGGACGAACTGCCGCGAAAGGTGGATGCGTTGGCCGCCCGGCTCGACGAGGCCGGTCGGGAGCGCTCGACGCTGGAGACCAGCCTGATGCTGACGGTGATGATCGACGAAAAGCTCAATCCGGACCACCTGCCCGAGCGGGTGAGCGGCCGAATGGTGGCCGGCAGTCCCGAACGCGTGGCCGACCAGGTCAAAGCGAAGATCATCGACGCCGGCGTGGACGGCGTGATCCTGAACCTGTCGCCGCACGGCTTCGTTCCCGGGCTCATCACAACTGCCGCCGAGGCGCTGCGACCGGTACTAGCGGCGTAGATCACACCTGCTCACCAGGGAAAACGCTGTGGGTGTGGCTGAATACACACGCTGTCAGCTGGGTTTGGCCGATTGTGTTGACTAGCGTTGTAGCTAACAACAGTTCCGCTTCAAGGAGACCTCGTCAGGAGCAGCCGACCCATGAACCCGCAGCCAGAAAGCACAGCTGAACCGCGTCGTCGGCATCAGGTTGTCATTATCGGCTCGGGCTTTGGCGGGCTGAACGCGGCAAAGAAACTCAAGCGGGCCGACGTTGACATCAAGTTGATCGCCCGCACCACACATCACCTGTTCCAGCCGCTGCTGTACCAGGTAGCGACCGGCATCATCTCCGAAGGCGAGATTGCCCCGCCGACCCGCGTCGTGCTGCGCAAGCAACGCAACGTTCAGGTCCTGCTGGGCAACGTCACCCACATCAATCTGGCCAATAAGACCGTCGTGTCGGAACTGCTTGGCCACACCTACGAAACTCCCTACGACACACTGATTGTCGCCGCCGGCGCCGGGCAGTCCTACTTCGGCAACGACCATTTCGCCGAGTTCGCGCCGGGCATGAAGTCCATTGACGACGCGCTGGAACTGCGGGGCCGCATCCTGAGCGCATTCGAGCAGGCCGAAAGGTCCAGCGATCCCGAACGGCGAGCCAAACTGTTGACCTTCACAGTGGTCGGAGCCGGCCCCACCGGCGTCGAAATGGCCGGGCAGATAGCGGAATTGGCCGAACACACCTTGAAGGGCGCATTCCGGCACATCGACTCGACCAAGGCGCGGGTGATCCTGCTCGACGCTGCTCCCGCCGTGCTGCCGCCGATGGGTGAGAAGCTCGGCGAGCGCGCTGCCGCACGGCTGAAGAAGCTCGGCGTGGAGATCCAGCTGAACGCGATGGTGGTTGACGTGGACCGCAACGGCCTCACCGTCAAAGACCCGGACGGCACCATCCGTCGCATCGAATCGGCCTGCAAGGTCTGGTCCGCGGGGGTCCAGGCCAGCCGGCTGGGCCGGGACCTGGCCGAGCAGTGCGACGTCGAACTCGACCGCGCGGGTCGGGTCCGGGTGCTGCCCGACCTGTCGCTACCGGGTCATCCGAACGTCTATGTGGTCGGCGACATGGCTGCCGTCGACGGTGTGCCGGGCGTGGCGCAGGGAGCCATCCAAGGTGCCAAGTACGTGGCCAACAACATCAAGGCCGAACTTGCCGGCGCTGACCCGGCCGAACGCGAGCCGTTCCAGTACTTCGACAAGGGCTCGATGGCCACCGTGTCGCGGTTCTCTGCCGTCGCCAAGATCGGTCCGCTGGAATTCAGCGGATTCATCGCCTGGCTGATCTGGCTGGTGCTGCACCTGGTCTACCTGATCGGGTTCAAGACGAAGATCACCACGCTGCTGTCGTGGACCGTCACCTTCCTGAGCACCAGGCGCGGGCAGCTGACCATCACCGACCAGCAGGCATTCGCACGAACGCGACTAGAACAGCTGGCCGAACTGGCGGCCGAGGCACGCGGCCAGGCCGCTGTCGAGAAAGTGGCCAGTTAGCCGGATCGCGGCTCGAGGTTCTGCAGCCTGACCTGCCCCCGCGCGACCAACCTGTCGTTGTCGTTGGTGATCGTGACCAACCAGAGCTGTTGGCGTCGACCCCGGTGTATCGGCTCGGCCTTGCCGTAGATCGTGCCGGACCGAACGGACCGTAAGAAGTCGGTGTTGTTGTTGACGCCGACCACGTCACCCGCACCGTAGGTCGCGTTGTACCAGGTAAAGGCGGCCACACTGGCCATGCTTTCCACCATCGAGCAGTAGACCCCGCCGTGCAGCAGGCCCATCGGTTGATGCAGTTGCGGCTTGACCTCGATTTGCGCGCGGGCCAAATCCGGGCTCAGCTCGGTGAACTGCAGGCCAACTAGCGAATCGAAGGACGCAACGTATGCCGGGTCGATCGGCTGGGGGAACTCGGGCGGCTGTGACACGCCCTTGTGTCTACACCAATCGAGTAGGGGGCCGGGTTGACCGGCCCCCTCTCACACCACCGGACGTGCGGGCCTCGCATCCGGCGGTTCGCTAGGTCGTGTGGAATCTGGCCCAGGCGTGGTGAAACGTGATGAGGCCCTGCCGGTCCCAGTATCGGTTGGGCAGTGCCCGCGTCAGGACGGGTGAGCCCGCGATTCGCCAGTAGCCGCGGCTGCTCATGCCCCATTGCCAGGCCAGGTCGGCCCGGATCCCGAGTGCACGCAGGTTCGCGACCTTGGTGCGGACGCGTTTCCATTCCTTCCAGCGGATTTGGCGCAGTCGACGGCGGAACCACTCATCCAGATCCCGGAACTTGCGGGGTGTGTCCGCTAGGCGGAAGTACCCCATCCAGCCCCGGACGTATTGGTTCAGCCGCATGATGCGGTACTCCATGGCCACACTCCACCGCCGCGACGTCAACGACCGGATGCGGGCTTTGGCCCGCTGCCACGCCTTGGGCGCGACCCGGATCTTGACCCCGGAGGTAGTGAAGAAGAACCCGAACCCCAGCAACACAGCTGTCGTCGCCGGGGCGATCGAGGACTTGGCCTGGTTCACCCTCAACTTCAACCGCTGCTCCAGCAGCCGAGTGCCCTGTTCGAGCACCCGCTCGGCCGCCCGCTTCGATTTCACAAAGACCCGGATATCGTCGGCGTAGCGGACAAACCGGTGCCCACGCGCCCAGAACTCCTGATCGAAATCGTCGAGCATGATGTTCGACAACAGCGGCGATAACGGCGACCCCTGTGGGTCCCCTGGCTCACCGCCTGCCGCACCCCATCGGCCATGATCCCCGCCTCCAAATAGCGGCGGATCAGCTTCAGCAACCGTTTGTCGTTCACTTTCCGCGCAACCCGGGCCATCAGCACGTCGTGGTTGACCCGATCGAAGAACGCATCCAGGTCCACCTCGACCACCCACCGATACCCCTGCTCGATCACCAACCTGGCGACCTTCACAGCGTCGTGGGCGCTTTTGCCCGGCCGGAACCCATACGAGACCGGCACAAACCCCGGATCAAAGACCGGGGTCAGCACTGCGCGATCGCCTGCTGGATCAACCGATCCAGCACCGTCGGCACCCCCAACTTCCGTTGCCCGCCATCAGGTTTGGGAATCATCACCTGACGCACCGGCATCGGACGGTACGTGCCCGCATCCAACGCCTCCCGCACTCCGGCCCAGTTGTCCCGGCACCAGTTACGCAACTCCTGCGCGCTGACACCATCGACACCGGCCGCACCGCGATTGCGTTCGACACGTCCCAACGCGACAGCCAGATTCGCGGGCGCGAACACCTGCTCCCACAAATCCTGGCCACCCCTGACACCCTCGGCAGCACCCGCCGAGACACCGCTACGCACAGACAAGGGCACTTCCGGATTCACCAGTCCCTCCACATCATCTGCCCCACCGCCGGTGGGTTGGCTGCGATCACCGCGACATCCACGAGAAGCACCACTTCGAAACATCAATTCCCAACGTTCAGCCCTTCCCGGCACATCTGATTCCCGCCGGTACTACGGCCTCTGCTGACTTCTGCCCCGTCAGCGCCGCCCTCACGAACGACGCCGCTCCGGCGCACAGCACCGACGCACCAGGACAGATCTCCCCAGATAAGAACATCCACTTTCACCCTGCCGCCGCCGCATTTACACACCGGCCGCTTCGGTGGAACGGGCTTCACCATCTGTTGCTGGCTCACCCCAACCGGCATGCCTTCTATACGGTTCGTGTCCCTCGGTGCAGGGCTTCGTCTCCGGCTTCCTTCCCACCCCACCTCACGGTGACGCAGTTGCCATCGACTCGGAGTTAAACCACCTTCTCCTCCAGAGGACTCACACCTCCTAGCGAATGCCCATGCTGGGCGTACAACAGGCGAGCCCCGTGCACACTGCACGGGGCTCGCCGATCGAGTAGACCGGGGGTCACTGCAGCCCTCAGGACGCTCCGGCGGTCATGTTCGCTCGACCGAGTTCAGCATAGGCAAGGCTGCCCTAATTTAGCAAGGGTCTTGAGGGTAGGGTTATCTCGTGTCACGCCTGGCGGCACAGGGGGAACCTTGCTATGACGACCGTCACAAGGCCGCCTCGCAACGCTCTTACCTGCATTTCGGGGAACTGGGACGCGCTTGCTTACGACAGTAAGTAGTAAGCGGGAGTACGCTGGACTCAATGCTATTGAGCAGATGGAGTTGAAAGAGCTATGGCCAAACTGACGCGCCTGGGGGATCTGGAACGCGCCGTGATGGACCACCTGTGGTCCACCCCGGAACCTCAGACCGTCCGCCAGGTACACGAAGCGTTGTCGGCGCAACGCGACCTCGCATACACGACCGTGATGACCGTCCTGCAACGGTTGGCCAAGAAGAACCTGGTCTCCCAGATCCGGGACGACCGCGCCCACCGCTACGCCCCCGTGCATGGGCGCGACGAACTCGTTGCCGGCCTGATGGTCGACGCGCTGGCGCAGGCCGAGGACCCCGGCGGTAGGCAGGCCGCCTTGGTGCATTTTGTCGAGCGAGTTGGCGCCGACGAGGCTGATGCGCTAAGACGAGCACTTGCTGAACTAGAAGCAACCAACCGCAATTCATCATCTGCTGGACCTCCAGCGGAGGACTAAGGGAGACTAAGCAGCGTGTCCGCGCTGGCCTTCACCATCCTCGCGGTGCTGCTGGCCGGTCCGGCTCCGGCCTTGTTAGCACGAGCGACGTGGCCGTTGCGCGCGCCGCGGGCCGCGATGGTGCTGTGGCAGGCCATCGCCTTGGCCGCCGCCCTCTCGACATTCAGTGCCGGTATCGCACTGGCCAGTCGGCTGCTGATGCCCGGCCCGGACGGGCACCACACGGCCGGAATCGTCGGTGACGCGGGACGGCTCGGCTGGCCCCTATGGGTCGCTTACATCGCGGTCTTCGCGCTCACGGTGCTGGTGGGTGTCCGACTCGCGGTGGCGCTGGTGCGGGTCGCCATTGCCACGCGGCGGCGGCGCGCCCATCACCGCATGGTGGTCGACCTCGTCGGCGTCGGGCACGAAGTGCCCCTCCTTCATCCCTGCTGCAACAGCCGTGACCTGCGGGTCCTGGAGGTGCCGCAACCTCTTGCCTATTGTCTGCCCGGCGTACGTAGCCGGGTGGTGGTCAGCGAAGGCACGCTGACGACGCTGTCCGATGCCGAGGTTACGGCCATCCTCACCCACGAGCGCGCGCACCTGCGCGCCCGCCACGACCTCGTCTTGGAGGCTTTCACCGCACTGCATGCCGCCTTCCCTCGCCTGGTACGCAGCGCCAATGCGCTGGGCGCGGTGCAGCTCCTCGTGGAACTCCTGGCCGACGACGCCGCCGTCCGCGCGACCGGGCGCACTCCACTGGCCCGCGCCCTGGTCGCCTGCGCGTCCGGTCGAGCGCCCTCGGGCGCCCTGGCCGCGGGCGGAACCAGCACGGTGCTGCGGGTGCGGCGGCTGTCCGGCAAGGGCAACAGCCTGCTGCTGTCGGTAATGGCGTATCTGGCCGCGGCCGCGGTACTGGTAGTGCCCACGATCGCGTTGGCCGTACCGTGGCTGACGGAACTGCAGCGGCTGTTCAGCCTCTGATCGGGAAGCAACTCCGTTGGAGCGCGCTCACGCCCTGTGCCACAGTGTTCTCGTTGTCCCCGTAGATCCCGTCAACCCCGCTGTTGAAGTCAGCGTTGAGATGCCCAACTGAGAGGCAGGACATGAGTTCGTCGGATTCGAAGACTGCGACCGCCCAGATCGGCGTCACCGGCCTGGCCGTGATGGGTTCCAACCTCGCCCGAAACTTCGCCCGGCACGGCTACACCGTCGCGTTGCACAACCGGTCCGTCGCCAGGACCGACGCGCTGCTCAACGAGCACGGCTCCGAGGGCAACTTCGTACGCAGCGAGACGATTCCGGAATTCCTTGCGGCACTGGAAAAGCCGCGCCGGGTCATCATCATGGTCAAGGCCGGCGATCCCACCGACGCCGTCATCAACGAACTCGCCGATGCCATGGAAGAGGGCGACATCATCATCGACGGCGGCAACGCCCTCTACACCGACACCATCCGACGCGAGAAGGCGATGCGCGAGCGTGGCCTGCACTTCGTCGGCGCCGGAATTTCCGGCGGCGAGGAAGGCGCCCTCAACGGCCCGTCGATCATGCCGGGCGGGCCGGCCGAGTCCTACAAGTCGCTCGGCCCGCTGCTCGAGGAGATCTCCGCCCACGTCGACGGCGTGCCGTGCTGCACGCACATCGGGCCGGACGGCTCGGGGCACTTCGTCAAGATGGTCCACAACGGCATCGAGTACTCCGACATGCAGCTCATCGGCGAGGCGTACCAATTGCTGCGTGATGGCCTGGGCATGAGCGCACCGGAAATCGCCGACGTTTTTGCCGAATGGAACAAGGGCGACCTGGACAGCTACCTGGTCGAAATCACTGCCGAAGTGCTCCGCCAGACCGACGCCAAGACCGGCAAGCCCCTGGTCGACGTCATCCTGGACGAAGCCGAACAAAAGGGAACGGGCCGTTGGACCGTCAAGTCGGCCCTGGATCTGGGCGTGCCGGTCACCGGTATCGCCGAGGCAGTGTTCGCGCGGGCGCTGTCCGGCTCCGTCGCGCAGCGCAAGGCGACCATCGGCCTGGCCTCGGGCAAGTTGGGCGACAAACCGACCGACCGCAAGACGTTTACCGAGGACGTCCGTCAGGCGTTGTACGCCTCCAAGATCGTCGCCTACGCGCAGGGCTTCAACCACATTCAGGCGGGTAGCGCCGAATTCAACTGGGACATCACCCCGGGCGATCTCGCGACCATCTGGCGCGGCGGGTGCATCATCCGGGCCAAATTCCTCAACCGCATCAAGGAAGCATTCGACGCCGAACCCGATTTGGCCAGCCTGATCGCGGCGCCGTACTTCCGCAGCGCCGTCGAAGCGGCGATCGACAGTTGGCGTCGCGTGGTGTCCACGGGAGCGCAACTGGGTATCCCCACCCCTGGCTTTTCTTCCGCCTTGTCCTACTACGACGCGCTGCGAACCGAACGGTTGCCGGCGGCCCTCACTCAGGCCCAGCGTGACTTCTTCGGGGCGCACACCTACGGGCGGATCGACGAGCCGGGCAAGTTCCACACGTTATGGAGCGGCGACCGAAGCGAGGTCTCGGCCTGACAAGCCTGACAATGGGTGGGAGACGACCCTGATATCCCCCGACAACAGTGTGAGCGTGCAGCGCAGATGAGGTTTCTGGACGGGCATCGGCCCGGGTTCGACCTGACGTACAACGACGTGTTCATCGTGCCGAACCGATCCGAGGTCGCGTCGCGCTTCGACGTCGACCTGTCCACGGCCGACGGGTCCGGCACCACCATTCCGGTGGTGGTCGCGAACATGACGGCAGTGGCGGGGCGGCGGATGGCCGAGACGGTTGCCCGCCGCGGCGGCATCGTGATCCTGCCGCAGGATCTGCCCATCCCGGCGGTGCAGCAGACCGTGGAGTTCGTCAAGAGCCGCGACCTGGTGCTCGACACCCCGGTCATGCTGGCCCCCGACGACTCGGTATCCGACGCGATCGCGCTGATCCACAAGCGGGCCCACGGCGCCGCGGTGGTGGTGTTCGAAGGTCGCCCGATCGGGTTGGTGCGGGAATCGGCCTGCGTCGGCGTCGACCGCTTCAGCCGGGTGCGCGATATCGCCATGACGGACTTCGTGACCGCGCCGGTAGGCACCGAACCCCGCAAGATCTTCGACCTGCTCGAGCATGCGCCCATCGACGTCGCGGTGGTCACCGCCGCCGACGGCACACTGGCCGGGGTGCTCACTCGAACCGGGGCGGTTCGCACCGGGATATACACGCCCGCCACCGACAGCAAGGGTCGGCTGCGGATCGGCGCGGCCGTCGGCATCACCGGCGACGTGGGCGCCAGGGCGCAGGCGCTGGTCGAAGCCGGAGTTGACGTGTTGGTCATCGACACCGCGCACGGACACCAGGTGCGCACTCTGGAGGCGATCCAGACCGTCGCATCGCTCGGCCTGGGTGTGCCACTGGCCGCGGGCAATGTGGTGTCGGCTGAGGGGACGAGGGATCTCATCGAAGCCGGGGCGAACATCGTGAAGGTCGGGGTGGGCCCCGGCGCGATGTGCACGACCCGGATGATGACCGGCGTCGGCCGCCCGCAGTTTTCCTCTGTACTCGAATGTGCTTCGGCCGCACGCGAACTCGGTGGCCATGTGTGGGCGGACGGCGGCATCCGGCATCCCCGTGATGTCGCCTTGGCGCTGGCGGCGGGCGCGTCGAACGTGATGATCGGCTCGTGGTTCGCCGGCACCTACGAGTCGCCCGGTGACCTGATGCGCGATCGCAACGACCAGCCGTTCAAGGAGAGCTACGGCATGGCCTCCAAGCGTGCCGTGGTGGCGCGAACCACCGCCGACAGCCCCTTCGACCGGGCCCGCAAGGCGTTGTTCGAAGAAGGGATCTCCAGTTCGCGGATGGACCTCGATCCGGACCGCGGCGGGGTCGAGGACCTGATCGACCACATCTGCTCCGGCGTGCGCAGCACATGCACCTACGTCGGCGCCTCGAATCTGGCGGAGCTACACGAGCGCGCCGTCGTCGGGGTGCAGACGACGGCCGGATTCGCCGAAGGTCATCCCCTGCCTGCTGGCTGGTGACGAAGTCGTCGCAAACCCCTTCGGTAGCATGAAACCTTCCAAATCCCGCGGTAACGCGCGCGCGGGCTTTAGAGAAAGGGATGACGTGCCGCAGGCACCCGCCGAGGCCCTGAGTTTGCGGGGGGCTTCCGGGGTGGACCCCCACGGTGAGCAGCCATCCGCACCAGTCCCCCACAGATCGCGATATCCGCACGCATGAACCACTCCAGCACCGTGGTCAGCGTGCTGGCCATCTTGGCCCTCACCTTTGGCACCGCGGTGTTCGTCGCGGCGGAATTCTCGCTGACCGCCCTGGACCGCAGCACGGTCGAGGCCAATGCACGAGAAGGCTCGGGTCGGGACCGCTTCATCCGACGTGCCCACCGCAGGTTGTCGTTTCAACTTTCCGGTGCTCAGGTAGGCATCTCGGTCACCACGCTGGCTACCGGCTACCTGACCGAACCGTTGGTGGCCGCAGTACCGCACCTAGGGCTGAGTGCAATTGGAATATCGGATCGGCTCGCCGAAGCGATCACGACGTTCCTCACGCTGGCGATCGTGACCTCGCTGTCGATGGTGTTCGGTGAGCTCGTTCCCAAGTACCTCGCGGTCGCGCGCCCATTGCCGACCGCCCGCGCCGTCGTGCTGCCGCAGTGGATGTTCTCCCTGCTCTTCACGCCGGTTATTCATATGACGAACGGTACGGCGAACTGGATCTTGCGGCGGTTGGGCACCGAGCCGGCCGAGCAATTGCGATCGGCGCGTAGCCCACAAGAGTTGGTGTCGCTGGTGCGCCGATCCGCCCGTAGCGGTTCCCTGGATGACGCGACGGCGTCGCTGATGCACCGGTCGCTGCAATTCGGCGCTCGCACGGCTGAGGAACTGATGACGCCGCGCTCCAAGATCGTCGCGCTGCAGACTGACGACACCGTCGCCGACCTGGTCGCAGCGGTTGCCGCCACCGGGCATTCACGGTTCCCGCTCGTGCGTGGTGACCTCGACGAGACGGTCGGCATGGTGCACGTCAAACAGGCCCTCAAAGTTCCGCCTGCCGAGCGCGAGCGCATGCCGTTGACACGCCTCGCAACGAAGGCGACGGTCGTGCCGTCCACGCTCGACGGTGACGCGGTCCTGGCGGAGATCCGGTCCGACCAACTCCAGATCGCGATGGTGGTCGATGAATACGGCGGGACCGCGGGCCTGGTCACCCTCGAGGACTTGGTGGAGGAAATCGTCGGCGACGTCCGAGACGAGCACGACGATGCGACGCCGGACGTGGTGGTGGCTGGCGGCGGATGGCGGGTTTCGGGGCTGCTGCGCATCGACGAGGTAGCCAACGCAACCGGGTACCGCGCCCCCGAGGGCCCTTACGAAACGATCGGCGGGCTGGTGCTGCGCGAACTCGGCCACATCCCCGTCCCCGGCGAACAGGTAATGCTGCCCACTTTCGACCCGGACAGCCTGCCCGACGAGTCGGTGCGCTGGCAGGCCACCGTGGTGCAGATGGACGGCCACCGCATCGACTTGCTTGAGCTCACCCAGCAGCAGGATGAGGAGGAACCGGCCGATGGGTGACTGGTTGGCGGTAATTCTGGCGGTGGTGTTGATCGGGGCCAACGCGTTTCTGGTCGGCGCGGAGTTCTCACTCATCGCGGCGCGCCGTGACCGACTCGAGGCGCTGGCCGAGCAGGGCAAGGCGCGCGCTCGCACGGTTATCCGGGCGGGCGAGCGTCTTTCCCTCATGCTCACCGGTGCTCAGTTGGGGATCACGGTCGCCTCGATCCTGCTCGGGCGCGTCGGCGAGCCGGCGATCGCCCACCTGCTCGATCCGGTGTTGGACCTGGTCGGCATTCCTCCGGCACTGTTGCATCCGCTGTCGTTTGTGGTGGCGCTCGGGATTGTGGTGATCCTGCACGTGCTGCTGGGCGAGATGGTGCCGAAGAATATCGCCATCGCCGGCCCGGAGAAGGCGGCAATGCTGCTGATCCCGCCCTATCTGGTCTACATGCGCGCGGCCGGCCCGTTCATCGCGCTGTATGACAACTCCGCAAAGCTGATCCTCCGGGTTTGTGGGGTAGAGCCCAAAGACGAGCTCGACAGCGCCGTTTCCACGGCCGAACTCTCCGAGATGATTGCCGAATCGGTGTCCGAGGGCTTGCTCGACAGCGAGGAGCACACACGGTTGACGCGGGCCCTGCGGGTTCGTACCCGGCTGGTCGCGGATGTCGCCGTGCCGCTGACCAACATCCGGTCCATCCCGGTAAGTGCGCCCGGCGCCGGTCCGACGATCGGCGCCGTGGAAGAGGCCCTGGCGCAGACCAACTTCTCTCGGTTCCCCGTGGTGGACATCGACGGCGCTTATCTCGGGTATCTGCACATCAAGGACATGTTGGCCCTCGGTGATGATCCAAACGCGGTGATCGACCTGTCCGTGGTGCGGCCACTGCCGCGACTTCCGAGGTCACTGGGACTCGTCGACGCACTTTCGCGCATGCGACGCACCAACAGTCATCTAGCCCTGGTGACGGAGGACGCGCCAGCCGGGGCCGATACCACCTCCAAGACCCCTGGGACCGCCACCGGAAATGTCGTGGCCATGGTCGCGTTGGAGGACCTGGTAGAGGACTTGGTCGGCGCAATGCACGACGGGCAGTCCCCAGCCTGAACTCGGCAGCCCGTATGATCTTCTGGGCCGTTTTCATGGCCGACAGCCCCATGGCATCGCAACGAGTTGCCAGCGGCCTTACGGCGGTGTCCCCAGCCGCGTCGCGGCGACCCCTGGGCGCGCCGTGACCTGCTGTTGCAGGTCGGCCGGATAGGCTCGTCACGCTGCCGTCGGTAGGCTGAGGACGTAGCCAGTGGGGGCAGCAGCGGAGGCCGTACCAGGCCATAAACGGAGGAGAACCATGACTGAACGGGTTGCGACGGGCAACTTGCGCGTCGCGCGGGTGCTGTACGACTTTGTCAACAACGAGGCGCTGCCGGGCACCAACATCGACCCGGACAGCTTCTGGGCCGGCGTCGACAAGGTAGTCACCGACTTAACTCCGCAGAACCAGGCGCTGCTGAACATCCGCGACGAACTCCAGGCCCAAATCGACAAGTGGCACCGGCACCATGTGCTCGACACCTTCGACCCGGACGCCTACCGTCAACTCCTCACCGACATCGGCTACCTGCAACCTGAGCCCGACGACTTCACCATCACCACGTCGGGCGTGGACGACGAAATCACCACGACCGCGGGTCCGCAGCTGGTGGTGCCGATACTGAACGCGCGGTTCGCGCTGAATGCGGCCAACGCACGCTGGGGCTCCCTCTACGACGCCCTCTACGGCACCGACGTCATTCCCGAGGATGACGGCGCCGAGAAGGGCTCGAGCTACAACAAGGTCCGCGGCGACAAGGTGATCGCCTACGCCCGCAACTTCCTCGACCAGAGCGTGCCGTTGGCGTCCGGTTCCTGGGCGGATGCGACGGGTCTGAGCATCGTTGACGGCCAACTGCAGATCGCACTCGATGCCGAATCCACGGGACTGGCCAGCCCGGAGAAGTTCGTCGGGTACACCGGTGAGCTCGGCGCCTCCTCGTGGTCGGTGCTGCTGGTCAACCACGGGCTGCACATCGAGATCCTCATCGATCCGCAGTCCGAGGTTGGTGCCACCGACCGCGCCGGCATCAAGGACGTGATCCTGGAATCGGCGATCACCACGATCATGGACTTCGAGGACTCGGTCACCGCCGTCGACGCCGACGACAAGGTTCTCGGCTACCGCAACTGGCTCGGACTCAACAAGGGCGACCTGTCCGAGGAAGTCCTGAAGAACGGCAAGACCTTCATCCGGGTGCTCAACGCCGACCGCACCTACACCAAGCCGGACGGCGGCGAGCTGACCCTGCCCGGCCGCAGCCTGCTGTTCGTCCGCAACGTGGGTCACCTGATGACCAACGACGCGATCGTCGTCGCCGGCGGCGACGGCGAGGAGACAGAGGTGTTCGAAGGCATCATGGATGCCCTCTTCACCAGCCTGATCGCCATCCACGGCCTGCGCGGCGGCTCGGACAACGACGGGGCGAACGGGCCCTACGTCAACAGCCGCACCGGATCCATCTACATCGTCAAGCCCAAGATGCACGGGCCCGCCGAGGTGGCCTTCACCTGCGAGCTGTTCAGCCGGGTCGAGGACGTCCTCGGGTTGCCGCAGGGCACCCTCAAGGTCGGGATCATGGACGAGGAGCGCCGCACCACGGTCAACCTCAAGGCCTGCATCAAGGCCGCCGCGGACCGCGTCGTGTTCATCAACACCGGCTTCCTGGACCGCACCGGCGACGAGATGCACACCTCCATGGAGGCCGGTCCGATGATCCGCAAGGGTGCGATGAAGAACACCACGTGGATCAAGGCATACGAGGACGCCAACGTCGACGTCGGGCTGGCCGCCGGCTTCTCCGGCAAAGCGCAGATCGGCAAGGGCATGTGGGCCATGACCGAATTGATGGCCGACATGGTCGAGCAGAAGATCGGCCAGCCAAAGGCCGGCGCCACCACGGCGTGGGTGCCCTCGCCTACCGCGGCCACCCTGCACGCGATGCACTACCACCAGGTCGACGTGTTCGCCGTGCAGCGGGAGCTCGAAGGCAAGAAGCGCACCACCATCGACGAGTTGCTGACGATCCCGCTGGCCAAGGATCTGGCCTGGGCGCCCGAAGAGATCCGCGAGGAGGTCGACAACAACTGTCAGTCGATCTTGGGCTACGTGGTGCGCTGGGTGGAACAGGGCATCGGCTGTTCGAAGGTGCCCGACATCCACAACGTCGCGCTCATGGAAGACCGCGCCACCTTGCGCATCTCCAGCCAGTTGCTGGCCAACTGGCTGCGGCACGGCGTGATCACCAGTGAGGACGTTCGGGCCAGCCTGGAGCGGATGGCGCCGCTGGTGGACAAGCAGAACGAGGGTGACCCCAACTACCGCCCGATGGCGCCCAACTTCGACGACAGCATCGCGTTCCTGGCCGCGCAGGAGTTGATCCTTTCCGGCGGCCAGCAGCCCAACGGATACACCGAGCCGATCCTGCACCGCCGCCGTCGTGAATTTAAGGCACGCGCCCGTGCGTGATCTGCCCTTGACGGGCGGCAGCCCCGACAGGATCCCGAGGAGAGGACGCATCCGCCGGTATGGGTAGGCACAGCAAGCCCGACCCTGACGACGATCCGGTTGACGAGGAATCTGCGGAACCTGCGGAGCCGGGCTCCGACTTCGCCGACGATCCGGGCGGCGGCAGGCACGAGACTGGCGACGGGGACGGTGGCTACCGCTGGGAATTCCCGTCGGCTTCGTCGGCTCCGTCGGACGAAGCGCCGAGCGATTATGCGCGCGCCGACGATGCCGGATACGGGGATTACTCCAGCGACTATCCGAGTGACTATTCCAGCGATTACGCGAGCGACGAACCGCGATACTCGGATTCCGAGACCGACGACTACCCCGACTTCGGAACGCAGCCGGAGAGCCCGGAGGCGACAGGCGCCGAGCCGCCACCACCGCCCCCGCCCCTCTACCAGGCCGCTGGCCAACGCGAACCCGGCGGCTGGCAGGGCGGTCACCGCAGCGCCGGCGGACGACGGGGAGTAAGCATCGGCGTCATCGTCGCCCTCGTCCTGGTCGTGGTGGTGGTGGGCACCGTGATCGTGTGGCGCTTCGTCGGTGACGCCTTGTCTCATCGGTCCAGCAACCCGGCCGCGCACTGCGTGGGCGGCAAGGACAGCGTGGCCGTGATCGCCGACCCGTCCATCGTCGAGCAGGTGAAGAATCTCGCCGACGGCTACAACGCCACCGCGGGCCCGGTCGGCGACAAATGTGTGTCGGTGACGGTCAAGTCGGCCGACTCCGACGCCGTGTTGAGCGGCTTCGCCGGCCAATGGCCCTCCGAGCTGGGCAACCAACCCGGATTGTGGATCCCCGGCAGCTCGATCTCTGCCGCACGGCTCAGCGCAGCGGCCGGTCAGAAGACCATCAGCGACAGCCGTTCCCTGGTGACGTCGCCGGTGGTGTTGGCGATCCGCCCAGAGTTGCAGCAGGCCTTGTCCAAACAGAACTGGGCCGCGCTGCCCGGCCTGCAAACGAAACCGGATTCGCTGGCCGGGTTGAACCTCGGCCCCTGGGGGTCGCTGCGACTGGCGGTGCCGCTGGCCGGCAACGGCGACGCCGCGTTCCTGGCCGGCGAGGCCATCGCGGCCGCCTCAGCGCCCGACGGCGCGCCACCGACCGCTGGCAGCGGCGCGGTGCGCAGCTTGGTGAGCGGGCAACCCAAGCTCGCCAACGACTCCCTCGACGAAGCGATGAACGCGCTGCTCAAGCCCGGCAAAGACGATGCCGCAGCCGGCCCCGTGCACGCGGTGATCACCACCGAGCAGCAGCTCTTCCAGCGCGGCCAGGCAGTGCCCGATGCCAAGACCAAGCTGGCGTCGTGGCTTCCGCCGGGACCCGTCGCGCTGGCCGACTATCCGACCGTCCTGCTCAGCGGTTCGTGGTTGTCCCAAGAGCAGGCGACCGCGGCCAGCGCGTTCTCCAGGTACCTGCGCAAGCCCGATCAGCTCGCGAACCTGGCCAAAGCCGGCTTCCGCGTGAGCGGGGTGAAGCCGCCGAGCAGCTCAGTCGTCAATTTCCCGGACCTGCCCAAGACGCTGTCGGTCGGTGACGACGAAACCCGCGCCACCCTCGCCGACACCATCGCCACGCCGTCAAAGGGAGTGGCCGCAACCATCATGCTCGACCAGTCGATGCCCACCGATGAAGGCGGCAAGAGCCGGTTGGCCAATGTCATTGCGGCGCTTGTCAATCAGATCAAGGCGGCGCCGCCCGATGCGATCATCGGGCTGTGGACGTTCGACGGCCATGAGGGGCGGTCCGAGGTCGCGGCCGGGCCGCTTCCGGATCAGGTCAACGGCCAGCCGCGGTCGGCGGCCCTGCTGGCGGCGCTGGACAAACAGTATTCGTCCGACGGGGGCGCGGTGTCGTTCACCACGCTGCGGCTGATCTACCAGGAAGCGCTGGCCAATTACCGTGCCGGAAAAGACAATTCGATCCTGGTGATCACCGCCGGGCCGCATACCGACCGGACCCTGGATGGGCCGGGGTTGCAGGAGTTCATCCGCAGCAGCCAGGACCCGGCGAAGCCGGTCGCGGTCAACGTGATCGACTTCGGCGCCGACCCGGACCGCGCGACCTGGGAGGCGGTGGCCAAGCTCAGCGGCGGCAGGTACCAGAACCTGGCCACGTCGGCGTCCCCTGAGCTCGCCTCGGCGGTCAGCAGCTTCTTGAGCTGATCGGCTGGCTCCGATGGCAAACAGCGGCTCGGATGCGGCCTGGTACGCCACGTCGGACTCCGGACGCGCATCCTTGCGACGTCGCGGTATGCGTTATTCGTCGTGCTATGTGACGATGCGCGACGGGGTCCGGATCGCCATCGACGTCTACCTGCCCGCGGATCTGGCAAGCGGACAGCGGCTGCCCGCGATCCTGCACCAGACCCGCTACTACCGGTCCATGCAGTGGCGCCAGCCGATGCGAAAGCTCCTCGGTGGCAAGCCATTCCAACACATCACGGCGGACAGGCGGCGCCGGCGGCGGTTCGTGGCCGCGGGCTACGCCTGGGTCGACGTCGACGTGCGCGGGTCGGGTGCGTCGTTCGGGGCGCGGGAGTCCGAATGGTCCCCGGACGAAATTCGGGACGGCGCCGAAGTCGTCGACTGGATCGTGCGCCAGCCATGGTGCGACGGAAGGGTCGCTGGGCTGGGGAACTCCTACGACGGCACGGCAGCGGAGTTCCTGATGGTCAACCAGCATCCCGCGGTGAAGGTGATCGCCCCCTGTTTTGCGCTCTTCGACGTCTACACCGACATCGCGTTTCCCGGCGGCATCCACGCCACCTGGTTCACCGAAACGTGGGGCCGCTACAACGAGGCCATGGACCGCGACGCCCTGCACGAGGTGGTCGGGTGGTGGGCGAAAATTCCGGTGACCGGTGTGCAGCCGGTGCACGACGATCGTGACCGCTCCCTGCGGGCACAAGCCATCGCCGCCCATCGCGGCAACTACGACGTCCACAAGTTCGCGACGTCGCTCACCTTCCGTGACGACGCCGCCGCCACGGGGCACACCATCGATTTGATCAGTCCGCACCACTATTGGCGCGACATCGCGGCGACGGGCGCACCCATCTACAACTACAGCGGCTGGTTCGACGGCGGGTACGGGCATGCCGCGATAAAGCGGTTTCTCACCGTCCCCACCCCGGGCAGCCGCCTGATCCTGGGGCCGTGGAACCACACCGGCGGCTGGCACGTCGATCCGGTGCGCGGGCTGCGTAAGCCCGCCTTCGATCACGACGGCGAACTCCTGCGGTTCTTCGACCATCACCTCAAAGGCGTCGACACCGGCATCGGTTCCGAACCCCCCGTGCACTACTTCACCATGGTCGAGGACCGCTGGAAGTCGGCCGACACCTGGCCGCCGCCGGCCACCACGCGGACCTACTACCTGGCCGAGGCGCAGCAACTCGTGCTGGAACCACCCGAATCCCAGGGCGACGAAGCCGCCGACGAATACTCGGTCGATCCGACCGCGTCCACGGGTCAGCACTCCCGCTGGCAATCGCAGGTGGGCATCGGTGGGCACGTGCGCTATCCCGACCGCGACGTCCAGGACGCCAAGCTGCTGACCTACACCTCCGCGCCGCTCAACGGTCCCCTCGAAGTGACCGGGCATCCGCTGATCACGCTGTTCTTGAGGTCCACGGCGAGTGACGGCACGTTCTTCGTCTATCTGGAAGACGTCGACCCACGCAGCCGGGTCACCTATATCACCGAAGGGCAGCTGCGCGCGGTGCATCGTCGGCTCAGCGACGCGCCGCCGCCGTATCGCCAGCCGGTCCCCTACCGAACATTCACGCGCGGCGACGCGCGGCCGCTCGTTGACGGCGAGATCGCCGAGCTGACGTTCGATCTGCTGCCGACGTCGTACCTATTCCGCGCTGGGCACCGAATCCGCGTCGCGATCGCCGGCACCGACGCCCACCATTTCGCGATCCTTCCGGGAGGACCGCCGACCGTGCGTGTCTACCGCAGCGCGCTGCATGCCTCCCGGATCGATCTTCCGGTGATCGAGGTCTGAGACCCGCGTCGGTCGGGGTCAGGCGAATGCCTCCACCGGCGGGCACGAGCAGACCAGATTGCGGTCACCGTAAGCCCCGTCGATGCGCCGCACCGGCGGCCAGACCTTGGGCCGGAAGGTCTTGCCCAGCGGATAGGCGGCCTCTTCCCGGGTGTAGGGGTGGTTCCACTCGGCCACCAGCAGGCACTCCGCGGTGTGGGGGGCGTTGCGCAGCGGGTTGTCGTCGGCGGGCCAAACGCCGGCCCCAACCTTGTCGATTTCGGCGCGGATGCCGATCATCGCTTCGCAGAATGCGTCGACCTCGGCCAGGCTTTCGCTTTCGGTCGGTTCCACCATCAGTGTGCCGGCCACCGGAAAGCTCATGGTCGGTGCGTGAAACCCGTAGTCCGCCAACCTCTTTGCGACGTCGTCGACGGTCACGCCGGTCGACTTGGTGATGCCGCGCAGGTCCAGGATGCACTCGTGGGCCACCATCCCGTTTTCCCCGGTGTAGAGCACGGGGAAGTACTCGTCGAGGCGGCGCGCGATGTAGTTGGCCGACGCGATCGCCGTCAGGGAGGCCGCCCGCAGGCCGTCTCCCCCCATCATCCTGATGTAGGCCCAGCTGATCGGCAGGATCGAGGCCGAGCCGTACGGCGCCGCCGACACCGGACGCCCGTTCGGCAACTCGGGAGCGTGGGGGTGACCCGGCAGGAACGGGGCCAGGTGTGATCGCACCGCGACCGGTCCGACGCCGGGCCCGCCGCCGCCGTGCGGGATGCAGAACGTCTTGTGCAGGTTCAGGTGGCTCACGTCGCCGCCGAACTTGCCCGGTCGGGCCAGGCCGACCAGCGCGTTGAGGTTGGCGCCGTCGACATAGACCTGCCCGCCGGCGTCGTGCACGGCCGCGCAGATGTCGGCGATGTCGTGCTCGTACACACCGTGGGTGGACGGGTAGGTGATCATCAGCGCCGACAACCGCTCGGCATGTTCGCTGACCTTGGCGCGCAGATCGTCAAGGTTCACGTCACCGTTGTCGTGGCAGGCCACGACGACAACCCGCATTCCGGCCAGCGCGGCCGAGGCGGCGTTGGTCCCGTGCGCACTCGACGGGATCAGGCAGATGTCGCGGTGCGGCTCTCCCCTGCTGGCGTGGTATTCGTGGATCGCCAACAGGCCCGCGTACTCCCCCTGCGAGCCGGCGTTGGGCTGCAGCGAGACGGCGTCGTATCCGGTGATGTGCACCAGCCAGGACTCCAAGTCGGCGATGAGACGGCGCAATCCGGGCGTGTCCGCGGCGGGCGCGAAGGGATGCTGGCGCCCGAACTCCGGCCAGGTGATGGCCTCCATCTCGGCGGCGGCGTTGAGTTTCATCGTGCACGAGCCCAGCGGGATCATGCTGCGGTCCAACGCGATGTCCTTGTCGGACAACTCGCGCAGGTACCGCATCATCGACGTCTCGCTGTGGTAGCGGGTGAACGCGGGATGGGTCAGGAATTCCGACGTCCGCGTCGCAATGTCGACGGGCGTGGGATCGGTGGCGGTGACGCCGAACGCGTCCAGAACCGCCGCCACATGGGCGTCGGTGGTGGCTTCGTCACAGGCGACCGACACGTGATCGGCATCGACGCGCCATAGGTTGATGCCCTGCGCCTTGGCGGCGGCCAGCACCTCGTCGGCGCGGCCCGGCACCCGGGCCAGGACGGTGTCGAAGTACTTGTCGTGCACCAACTCTGTGTTGGGCGCGGAGGCCAGGGCGGCACCGATGGTTTCGGCATGAGAATGCACGCGCCGCGCGATGGCCTTCAGTCCGTCGGCGCCGTGGTAGCTGGCGTACATCGCCGCCATCACCGCCAGCAAGACCTGCGCGGTGCAGATGTTGCTGGTCGCCTTGTCCCGGCGGATGTGCTGTTCGCGGGTCTGCAGGGCCAGCCGATACGCCGGTGTCCCGTCGGCGTCCAGGGAAACGCCGACCAGCCGACCCGGCAGCTGGCGGGCGTGCTTGGCGTGCACGGCCAGGTATCCGGCATGGGGGCCACCGAAACCCGTTGGCACGCCGAACCGTTGCGTGGTGCCGAACACGACGTCAGCGCCGATCTCGCCCGGCGGTGTGATCAGCGTCAGCGCCAACAGGTCGGCGCCGATGGCCACCAGGGCACCGCGCTCGTGGGCCTGCTGCACCAGGGCCGACCAGTCCGTGATCCGGCCGCTGGCGCCGGGCAGCTGGGCGATCACGCCGAAGAATTCTCCGTCGGGCAACCCGTCACGAAGGTCCGCGGTGACGATCTCGATGCCCAACGGCTTGGCCCGGGTCTCCAAAATCGCGGCGGTCTGGGTGAATACGTCGACATCCACGGCCAGTCGGCGGGTCGAGCCGCGCACGGCGCGGTGCATCAGGGTCATGGCCTCGGCAGCCGCGGTGCCCTCGTCCAGCATCGACGCGTTGGCGATCTCGAGGCCGGTGAGGTCGGTGATCATGGTCTGGAAGTTCAGCAGCGCTTCCAGCCGGCCCTGGCTGATCTCGGGCTGGTACGGGGTGTAAGCGGTGTACCAGGCCGGATTTTCCATGATGTTGCGCACCAGCACGGGCGGGGTGAGGGTGTCGTAGTAGCCCTGACCGATCATCGACACGGCCACCGTGTTGGACTCGGCCAAGGCGCGCAACTCGGCGAGCGCCTCGGCCTCACTGGCGGCCGGCGGCAGCTGGTCCAGGCCTGGGGCCGCTCCGGCGTCGGTCAGCTTGTCGAGGATGCCCGTTGGGACCGCCTTGCCGGCGAGCTCGTCGAGCGAGTCAACTCCGATGACCGCGAGCATGGTTTCGATGGCCTGGCCGTCCAGGCCGATGTGGCGCTCCGCGAACTGTTTCGACAACGTGTACTCCTGACACAGGAAGAGGGATCAGCGGCCCTCCCCCTCTGTCTTCACCCGAGCACCGGGCGCCTGAGAGATTCGGCGCCCCGAGTCACGCGGGTGCCTTTCCCCATCGGCGGGCGGGACCCGTATCGGGTCGCCGCCGCTTTCCAGAGGCATCGTTGTCCAGCGCGGTCCGGGTGCCTGAGAGGTTGACGGAGAGGTATTGCTCCTTCGGCGTCCGTGGCTGGCGGCCACGAAACTCTCCCGCGCAAGTGCGATGCGTTGTCTAGTTTACTCGGCCGCGAGCTCTCGGCGCGCGCCGTAGCAGGCTGAGCCGGTCTACTAGCCGATCTTGCGGTCGCGGTGCTTGCGACGCGAAGCCAGTTCGTCCTCCGGGGCGGCTATCGACTCCCCGCCGTCGGCCCGCTCACCGGGGAAGTCGGCGATCACGCCGGTCAGCTCGCGCATCGCGCCCGAGACGGCGATGCCGAACACACCCTGGCCGCCCTGCAACAGGTCGACGACCTCTTCGGCGGAGGTGCACTCGTACACGCTGGTGCCGTCGGAGAACAAGGTGATGTTGGCCAGGTCTTGTACGCCCCGCTGCCGCAGGTGGTCGACCGCAACCCGGATGTTGTGCAACGAGATCCCGGTGTCCAGCAACCGCTTGACGATCTTGAGGACCAGGATGTCCTTGAACGAATAAAGACGTTGGCTGCCGGAGCCGGCCGCGCTGCGAATCGACGGGACAACCAGCGAAGTCCGCGCCCAGTAGTCCAACTGGCGGTAGGTGATGCCGGCGATCTGGCAGGCGCTGGGCCCGCGGTAACCCACCAACTCGTCGGGCACGGAATCGTCGGGGAACAGTCCGGGCTGCACTGCGTCGGTCACCCTGCTGGGTGTGCCGCTGCCACCACCGGGGGCGGCGGCCGCGTCGTCAGCAAGGTCAAGCTGTCCTTGACGTGGCTGCTCGCTCACGGTGCTTCCTCTCGCCGATCGCGCTCTCGTCTAGCTGCGTCACTGGCCGTCCCAACGACCTCGCTTCTCAGGCCCGAGTGCTTGAGAGCATACGCCGTTAGGTTGCCGCCGTAATCCCGGTGATCATCCAACCGTCATCAAAGTATGGCCGCCGCGACCGAAAGCGGGCGCTAAGCGCAAGGCGTGTCGAGGGTCCAGCCTGTGAGATGAGACTCATCCGTAACTTGAGGGTCACTGGACCCATCCGCAACCGTTCGCCGGGTTCGGTGGCTCGCCGGCTAACTAGGTGGCCTTGAAGTCGTCGGGCGAGACGCTGTCGAGAAATTCCTTGAATTTCTCCACCTCGTCCTCCCGCACGGCGCTGCTCTCTTGTTCGTCGGCCTCGTCGGGGATGAGCAGACCGGCCTGGGCCAGTACGGCTTCCTCGACGTAAATCGGCACCCCGACGCGCAGCGCGATCGCCACGGAGTCGGATGGACGTGCGGACACCTTGATGTTGCGGTCGAAGATCAGATCCGCGTAGAAGGTGCCCTCCTGCAGGTCCACGATGCGCACCTCCTTGAGCGAATGCCCAAGGGCTGCAATGACATCCCTGATCAGGTCGTGCGTCAGTGGCCGGGGTGGCTCCACGCCCTGTTGCTCCAGGGCGATCGCTGCGGCCTCCGACTGTCCGATCCAGATCGGTAGGTACCGGTCACCGTTTGTCTCGCGCAGCAACAGCACCGGCTGGTTCTGGGGCTGCTCGACACGAATGCCGACAACACGTACTTCGCCCATCTGCGCCTGCCCTCCGCACATGCCGCCATGTCCGATTTTCACTCAGCACGGCGGCGCGGTGTACCCCAAATCTTCACCGCGTCGCCGACACCAAGCTGTCGATCGAAGTCTAGTCCTCAGCGCTGCAGAAGGTCGCGAACGGCCGATTTGATCAAGGAAGTGTGCAATGTGATAGCGAGCGCGGCAACTTCGCGAGCCAAGTCATCAGCACGGTCACGGGCGCCGGCCTTGTCGGCCTTGACCATCGGGCCGGCGATTTGGGCGATCAGGTCCGACTGACGGTCGGCAGCCGACCGGAAGGCGCGCAGATGCCTGGGCTCGACACCGTATTCCGAGAGCGCGCGGGCACATTGGAGGATCACGACCGTGTGTTCGTCGAAGAAGCCGCCCGGCCCCGTGGTGATCACCCCGGCTCGGAGCAACGCTGTCAGCAGGTCGTCGTCCACCTGGGCGCGTTCCAGCAGGTCTTCGCGACTGAGCCGGATGGCAGTGGACGAGACGGCACCCGCGTCCGCCCCGGCGCTGTCCGCGTCGTCGGTTATCGGCACCAATCTTGGTACGCCGTAAGGAGACGCAGACGGTGGCAACTCGCCGTCCGGCTGGGCGTCAAGCTGGGCCCGGATCACCTTGAGCGGCAGGTAATGATCCCGCTGCGCGGTGAGAATGAAGCGCAGCCGGGCGCAGTCGTATGCGGTGAACCGGCGGTAGCCCGATGCGGCACGCTGTGGCGTGACCAGCCCCTCAGCCTCCAAGAATCGAATCTTGGAGATTGTGACGTCGGGAAAATCCGGTCGCAGCAGTTCCAAGACCGCCCCGATCGACATCCCGGCGACTGCGGGACTATCGGGTGCGCTCACTGGCCTGCGGTGCCCCCGTCGTCGTCGCCCTTGGGCCCGGTCAAGAACACCAGGCGGAACTTGCCGATCTGGACCTCGTCGCCGTTGGCCAGCACGGCCGAATCCACCGGCTCGCGGTTGGCGTAGGTGCCGTTGAGGCTGCCGACGTCCACAACGCTGAACTCGCCGCTCTCCAGCCGGAATTCGGCGTGCCGACGGCTCACGGTGACATCGTCGAGGAAGATGTCGCTGTCGGGATGGCGGCCGGCCGAGGTGACGGCTTGGTCGAGCAGGAATCGGGACCCGGCGTTCGGCCCGCGTTTGACGACCAACAGGGCCGAGCCCGCGGGAAGTCCCTCCACTCCCGAAACGGCACTCTCGGTACCCGCCTGCGCAGGAGCGTCCAGTTCATTGAGGAAGTCGGCGCGGAAGACGGACGTCGTCTCCACAGTGACTTCGTCAGAGGTCTGGTCGTTGTCTGTCACCCGCTGCTCCTCACTGGCCGCTGTGGCGTTCGCTCACCGGGCCATTCGGCCGACTTGCTGACTTCTCGTACTTCCACGTGCTTGTGACGCTAGACCGTACCGGGCACAGCCTGCGACGTGCTCACCACTTGCAGGATCGTAAGCCCGATAGCCTAGCTTCTCCTACCCGCGCTTCCTTCGGTGCTTCGCGATACTTTCGGACCTTAGCAATCGTCATTCGGTCAGCGTTCCGCGGTAGGCCTCCGCGTCGAGCAGCTCCGCGATGGCGGACTCCAGTCCGGCCGCTTCCGGGCCGTCGACCTGTACGTCTACCAGCCAGCCGGCGCTGTACGGGTCGGAGTTCACCAGTTGCGGGTTACCTTCCAGGTCGCCGTTGACCGCAGCGATCGTTCCCGATAGCGGCGCAAAGAGATCCGACACCGACTTGGTCGACTCCACCTCGCCGAAGGCTTCCCCTGCGGTCACCTTGGTGCCCACATCGGGCAACTGCACGAACACCACGTCACCCAGGGCCGACTGCGCGAAATCAGTGATCCCGATCCGCACCGTGTCTTCTGAGGTGCGCCGAACCCACTCGTGTTCGGCGGTGTAGTGCAGATCCGGCGGGATATCGCTCACGGTGCTCCTCAGGCTGATCGGTTCACTTGACGGGCTGAGCGTATTGGTGCGGTTTTGGTTGCCGCAAGGTGGTGACGTCGACACGGTCGGCTTGCTGCACCGACATCCGCCCACCGACGCGTTTGATGCTGTCCTCGGCGCCACCGGGTATGTGCATTGCCGCGGCCAGGGTCGGCGGATCACCAATGGCCAGAATCGAATACGGCGGGGACAGCGACTTGGAGTCGATGATCAGTGCCCCCGGCGACCCGACCACCCAGGTGTCGACTCCCACCCGCACCGACTGCTGTCCGTCATTGATTTCGATGGCTTCGGCGCCGGCGGCCCGCAGTTCGTTGATCACATCCAGCATCGCTTCGGCCGACACCCCGGGGCCTGGGTCGTCGATTTTCACCGTGACGCCCGGCCCAGTGGCGCCCACTGCGCCCACCAGAATGGACAGAGCCGCGAGTTTGGCCTGCGCCCGTTCGATTGCGGCTTGGTCGTTGTTGCCGGATGTCTGAAGCTCGTTGAGGGTGTTTTGCAGTTCGGCGACTTCCGCATTCAGCGTCGCCTCGCGCTGCCGCAATGAATCCAGCAGCACCAACAGATCTGCGGGACGGGCCGTTTCCAGCGAGTCACCGGAGTCGTTCTGACGGACCTGGGTGACGATCGCGACGCCCAAAACCAGACACAGCAACACCGCCAGCGCTCCGAACACCAGGCGTGAGCGACCACCCCGTGACGGTTCCGTCCGCCCGGTGCCTTTGGCGCGGCGGAACGGATTGATTCTGGGACGGGCCCGCTCGGCGGGCAGTTCGTGACGGCCATGGCGCCCGCCGCGGTGAGCCGCGGGCTCGGCAGCCGGCTGGTTCTGTTGTGCCGCGGTGCGATCGGGTTCGTTGGCGCCGCCCGCGTGCCCGTCAACGTCCTGGCTCACGCTGGTCTCACCTCCCTCATGGGTGAAAGGGCGCCCCTCCTCTTCATCGTCCTCACTGCGTCACGCTCCGAACAACCGGCGCCGCAACGCGGCGGCGTTGCCGAAGATGCGGATGCCCAGGACGACGACGATCGCGGTGGACAACTGGGTGCCCACCCCCAATTGGTCGCCGACGTAGACGATCAGCGCCGCCACGAAGACGTTGAAAACGAACGAGACCACGAACACCTTTGGATCGAAGATCTTCTCCAGGTAGGCCCGCAGTCCGCCGAACACCGCGTCGAGCGCGGCGACCACCGCAATCGGCAGGTAGGGCTGGATTACCTCGGGCACGCTGGGGTGGAACACCAGGCCCAGCACGATGCCAATGGCAAGCGCCGCGATTCCGATCATGCCGGTCGGATCTCTCTCACCAGGATTTCCTCCACTAGGAACCAATCTTCTTCGCGAACTTGACATCCCGCACCGTTGCGGCCGGCAGCGTCAGTGCATCACTGGTGGTCACGCTGACCCCCACGCCGTAGGAGACTTCCAGCAGCCGCAGTCGCCGCAGCCCCGGGCTGTCGTCGAAGACGTCCTTCATCGCATTCGGCGGGCCAATCGCGACGATCGTGTATGGGCTGCTGGCCGGATTGTTGTCCACCAGGATCGATCCCCCGGCCTGCCGAATCGTCACGTTCGGCCCGATCCGGGCGCCGTCGACTGCGATCGCTTCGGCCCCGCTGGCCCACAACGAATTGACGACGAGTTGCAAGTCGCGGTCGAGGATGATCTGACGGCTGCCGCTCACCCGCTGTTTGGATGCGTCGGACAGATTGGGTCCAACGCCCGGGTCGGTCACCGTCACCGTCAAGCCGGGGCCGATGATGCGGCTGCTGGCCGCGGCTCGGCTCATCCCGTCCAGCTGCCGGAGCAAACGTTGGCCCTCGATGTCGTCGGCCAGCGCGATTCGTTGCACATCATCGACCTTCGCCGAAAGGACGCTGCGTTGCTGCGCCAGCTTGGCGGCGGCGGCATTGGTCGACCGCACGCTCGCCGCGAGCAGGTGCTGGGCATTGCGCACGCCGGGAGCAACTGAACGGGCTTGCGCCACGGCGGCGGCGAATACCGCGGCGACCAGGGTCGCGGCCAGCGCCTGCCACAGCCAGCCGGTCACGCGGCTGCCCGGAGTCTGGGGTGTGTCCGACTCTTGCCGTTTGGCGGCCGCCGCGGCGTACCCGGGATCGAGGTGCTCCGACAGCAGGGCGCGCAGCAGCGACGGCACCGGGATGTGTTTCGGCCTGGCCGTGACGCGGGCGCTGTAGCCGGCGTTGGGGTCGTAGCCGCCGAGCAGCCGATCCGGTTCAGCCATGCTCACCCGCGTTGGGGGCCGACGGCGGGGTTCGCGGCTTTGTCCGCTTGACGTTGGGCATCTCGCGCATCACCAGTGCCATCTGCACCAGGTAGAGCACGAACGCCCACAGGTACATGTAGAGGCCCCAGATCAGGAATGCCCAGCCGAACCACCCCACGATCCGGCTCCACAGCGCGTCCCCCTGCCCCAGCAGCACCAATGGAAAGCCGGCCATGAGGGCGAACGTCGCGGCCTTGCCTATGTAGGTGACAGGTAGGGCGGTCAGCCCGCGCGTCCATAGCAGCGGCAGGGTCAGCGCCAGCAGGCCGTCGCGGGCCAGCAAGGTGATGATGAACCACCAGGGCGCGATGCCGCTGATCCCGAACACGATGGGGACGGTGACCATGTACAGACGGTCGACCGCAGGATCCAGCAGCGTGCCCAACTTTGACGACTGGTTCAGCAGCCTGGCGATCTTGCCGTCCGCATAATCCGATACCCCGCTGAACATCAGAATCGCCACCGCCCAACCCGTGGCGTGCTCGACGAGCATCAGGTAGATGAACACCGGGATCAGCACGAGGCGCGCGATGCTCAGCACATTGGGCACCGTCAGCACCCGGTTCTGTGCGAGCACAGGCTCCATGAGCGGTGACATTAGCCCGACGACGATGCGGTCCGCACAGCGGACTGTTGAGGAGTTGGGCAATCTGGCCGAGCCCGACGACGATGCGGTCCGCACAGCGGACTGAGGTGGAGCCGGGCAATACTCAGCGACTCAGCGGAATACGCCGGGCAGGCTCAACGTCGAAAGTGTGTCGTCGGCCAGCGGGTTGTCGTTGACCATGTAGGTCCACGTCGAGGTCGGCCGGGCCAGCTTGGAAAGATCCAGGCCAGGTTCCTCTTCGAGGATGTTGGCCGTCTCGAAGGTTTGTTGGGCCGCCTCGATGGCGTCCGCGGCCAGCGATGCGAACGCGTCGACCGCCAGCCGGTGGAATTCGTCGAGCGGGTTCTGTCGACCCAACGCACGCAGATGGATGCTCTCGCGGATGTCGGCCAGGTAGGCCAAGTGGTCGGCCCAGCCCCGGTCGAGGTGGTAGAGCATGATCAGCCGGCAGATCTTTTCCAGGCGCTTCTCCGCTGCGGCCTCGTCCTCTTCCTTCGACAGGACCTCGAGGAGCTTCTTGTACCGCTTGGGCGCCAGGTCTTCGAGCTCTTCGCGGGCCGTTGGGGTACGCAGCAGCGTGTTTCGGCGATCGACGATGATGGCGCGCTGCTGGGCGATCAACTGGTTGTAGCGCCACGTGTTGGCGTGTACGTCCAGCAACCGGCCCTCGGCGACGCGCTGCGCATGGTCGAGCAGGCCGCTGGTCTTGGGGCTGATGATCCGCCCGTCCTCGTCGGTTTCGGTGGGGAGCTTGTTGGGGTCGAGGTTGGCCGCGACGACGTCGTCTTCCCAGCTGGAGAAGAACACCGACGATCCGGGGTCGCCCTGGCGTCCGGCCCGGCCACGCAACTGGTTGTCCAACCGCTCGGTGTTATGCCGGCCGGTGCCCACCACGTGCAGTCCACCCAGTTCGGCGACCCGGTCGTGATCGGCCTCGTCCGAACCGCCCAGCCGGATGTCGGTGCCCCGACCGGCCATCTGCGTGGACACCGTGACCGCCCCGTACTTACCGGCCTCGGCGATGACCTGCGCCTCTTCGGCGTCGTTCTTCGCGTTGAGCACCACCGCCGGCACTCCGCGCCGCAGCAAGCGCTCGTGCAGCTCTTCGGATTCGGCGACGTCGCGGGTGCCGACCAGCACCGGTTGCCCGGTCTCGTGGACCTCGACGATGTGATCCACGATCGCGTCGTTCTTGGCGGCTGCGGTGATGTAGACCCGGTCGGACTCGTCCTCACGGATGTTGGGGGTGTTCGGCGGTATCGGTGAGACACCCAGCTTGTAGAACTGGCGCAGCTGTTCACCGGCGGCCAACGCGGTGCCGGTCATCCCGCACACCGTCGCGTAGCGGTTGATCAGCGCCTGCACCGTGATCGTGTCGAGCACCTCGCCGGTCTCGGTAGTTTCGATGCCCTCCTTTGCCTCGACCGCGGCCTGCAAACCGTCCGGCCAGCGCTGCAGCTGGGCGATGCGGCCCCGCGAGGCGTTGATCAGTTGCACCGCACCGTCGCGGACGATGTAATGCACGTCGCGCTGCAGCAGCACATGGGCATGCAACGCGACATTGACCTCTGTCAGCGTGGTGCCGACGTGTTCCTCGGAGTACAGATCGATGCCGCCCAGCGCCTTTTCGACCTTGCGGGCGCCGGCTTCGGTCAGGTGGACATTGCGGTTGTCGGAGTCCGTGTCGAAATCCTCCCCTGGGGTCAACTGACCGACCAGCTTGATGATCTCGAGCCGCGGCGTCTCCCGGTGCGTGGTCCCGGCCAGCACCAGCGGCACCAGCGCCTCGTCGACCAAGACGGAGTCCGCTTCGTCGATGAGCGCGACGTCCGGTTTGGGTGACACCAGGTCGTCGACGTCTGTGACGAGCTGATCACGCAGGACGTCGAACCCGATCTCGTTCACCGAGGCGTAGGTGACGTTGCAGTTGTACGCCGCCTTGCGGTCCTCACTCGTCGACTCCGCGGTGATCCAGCCGACCGTCAGTCCCAGCGCCTCGATCAGCGGGCCCATCCACTCCGCGTCGCGGCGGGCCAGGTAGTCGTTGATGGTGACGACGTGCACGTGCCGACCCGCCAGCGCATAGCCCGCGGCTGCGATCGCCCCGGCAAGGGTCTTGCCCTCGCCGGTGGCCATTTCGATGACGTCGCCGGCCAGCATGCGCAGGGCGCCGAGTAGCTGCACGTCGAACGGCCGCAGCCCGGTTGTCCGCTCGGCCGCCTCTCGGGCGATGGCGAGGAACTGGGGAATGTCGGAGGAGTTCGCGAGATCGTCGAGGTTGAGCAGTCCCGCCGCCTTGCGCAGCTTCTCGTCGCTGAGGTCGGCGGCCTCTTTGTCGTACTCGGCCGAGGCGGTGACCTCGGCCATCGAGCGGTTCCGGTTCTTTTCCGTGCTGGCGCCGAGGAGTCGCCAGAATCGACTACTCAGGCGGCCGGTTTGAGCGCGAGTGGTCTTAGAAGGCACAGCCCAACGGTACGCGAACCGAAACGGGCGCGAGCGTGCGCGTTTGTCCGCGACACGCCGAACGGCGGGGTACCAACACGCACGCTCGCGGGACAGATCGGCGCGGACCGGCGCGGAACTCAGGCCAAGTTGGATCGGCGCGGATAAGCGACGCTGGGATCGGTGAGCACGTTGACGACGGACGGTATGCCGCTGGCGAAGGCGCGTTCCAGCGCGGGCCGCAACTCGGCCGGGGCCGACACCAACTCGCCGTGCCCACCCAGGGCGCGCACCACCTCGTCGTAGCGGGTCCCCGGGCGCAGTTCGGCCACCACGGAGTAGCCGTACAGCGCCTCCATGGGGTGTTTCTCCAAGCCCCAGATGCCGTTGTTGCCGATCACCGACACGACGGGCACGCCGTGTCGTATCAGCGTGTCCCATTCCATGCCGCTGAACCCGAAGGCGCCGTCGCCCTGCAGCAACACCACTTGGCGGTCGGGTCGCGCCAGCTTGGCGGCCAGGGCGTAGCCGGGACCGGAGCCGAGACAACCGAACGGTCCGCTGTCCAGCCAGCAGCCCGGCTGATAGCTGTCGATCACACGGCCGGCGTAGGACCCGAAATCCCCCGCGTCGATGACGACAACCGCGTCGCGGTCCAGCATCGGCGCCAGTTCGGCGTACACGCGCATCGGGTGCAGCGGGATCCGATCCTCGGCGAGCTCGGCCTTCTCCAGGTCGCGTGCCGCGCGCTCGGCCGTCCGAAGCTCTGCGATCCAGTTCTCATGGTCGGTGGGGCGGGTGCCGGCCAGCGTCGACAGCACGGCGCTCAGGTCCCCGTAGAGGCCAGCCGCTATCGGGCGCGGATGTTGGCGTTCAGGTTGGACGCGGTCCGCCACCACCAGCTGCGTGTCCGGTCCGAAAACCCCGCCGAAGCCGAGGCGGAAATCCATTGGCACACCGACGATCAGCGCGACATCGGCTTCCTTCAACGCCTTGGACCGGGCCCGGGAAAAGGCCAGCGGGTGGTCGGCGGGGACGACGCCGCGCGCCATGCCGTTCATCAGCACCGGGATCCGAAGCTCCTCGGCAAGCCGCAGCAGCGCGGCCTCGGCATGCCCCCACCAAACGTTGGTACCGGCCATGATCACCGGCCGTTGAGCCGACGCCAGCAACTCGGCGGCCTGGTCCAGCGCGGCGCCGTCCGGCGTGGGTGAGGCGGGCGCCTCGCTCAGGGCGCCGGGCTGGCCGTCGTCTTGGGCCATGGAGAACACGTGGTCCATCGGGAAATCGACGAAGGCGACGCCCGACGGCGCTCCAACCGCCGCCCGCAAAGCCTCGTCGACCAGCCGGCCGGCGTCCTCGCCCGACTGTGCCGTGGCGGCAAAGCGAGCCAGCGGTGCCACGAATGGCACGTGATCGATCTCCTGCAGCGAACCCATGCCCCAGCGCTGGGCCGGGGCCCGGCCGCCCAGCACCACCAGCGGCGACTGGTTCTGCTGCGCCGCTGCCATCGCGCTCATTCCGTTGGTGACGCCGGGACCCGCCGTCAGCGCGGCCACGCCCGGCACCCTGGTCACCTTCGACCAGCCCTCGGCGGCAAAGGCTGCGGTCTGTTCGTGACGGGTATCGATCAGCCGGATGTGCTCGTCCCGGCAGCCGTCGTACAGGGAGAACAAGTGCCCGCCCGAAAGCGTGAAAACCGTGTCGATGCCGCTCGCCTTGAGCCGACGGGCGATGAGCCGGCCGGCGTGAATGGTCGTCGGAGCGTCGATGCTCATGGTGGGCAGCTTAATCACACCGCCGTTGCCCGCCGCACCGCCGAGCCGCTGACCCGGTCGGTGCCTTCAGCGAATTGCGTTGCACTGCAGAGGGTTAAGCCGATCAGCTGAGCTATCCGCGGTTGCTCGCGACACAGAGTTGGACCCTTAGCCACGCTTGCGGCCGATGCGCGGGGTACCTTGCCGGAATGAATCCGGACATGTTCATCTCCACGCGGGACTGGGGCAGCGAACTCTGGAATTCGCTGGAGTGGCTCGCTCAGGCGTGGGCTATCGCGGCGGTGAGCACCATGGTCATCCTGGTGCTGATCCACCGATTCACCACTTGGGGCAAACAGTTCTGGCGTGTCACCAGTGGCTACTTCCTGGGCCGCGAGAGCATTCCGGTCTGGATCTGGCTTGGGGTGCTGCTGCTGTCGGTGGTCGCGGGAGTTCGCATCGATGTGCTGCTCTCCTACCAGGGCCGCGACATGATGAACAGCTTTCAAGCGGTTGCAGCGGGCCTGGGCAACCACGACGAGGCCGTCCGAAATTCCGGGAAAGTCGGCTTCTGGTTCTCCATCGGCATTTTCAGCATCCTGGCCACCATCCATGTCGCACGCATCATGCTCGATCTGTTCCTGATGCAGCGGTTCATGCTGAGGTGGCGCGCCTGGTTGACCGATCGGCTCACCGACGACTGGCTCGACGGCAAGGCTTACTACCGGGCCCGCTTCATCGACGACACGATCGACAACCCTGACCAGCGCATCCAGACCGACGTCGACATCTTCACCACCGGCGTCGGTCCATTGCCGAATACCCCGGGCAACTACACCAAGACCACACTGCTGTTCGGCGGGATCGAAGCCATCACCTCGATGATTTCGTTTACCGGGATTCTGTGGGGCCTATCCGGCACGCTCACCCTGCCCGTCATCGGCCTCTCACTACCGCGGGCAATGTTCTGGATCTTGTTGACCTACGTGCTGCTCGCCACCATTTTTGCGTTCTGGATCGGCCGACCAATCATCTGGCTGGCCTTCAACAACGAAAAATTCAACGCCGCATTCCGGTATGCGCTGGTGCGGCTGCGTGATGCCTCAGAGGCCGTCGCGTTCTACCGCGGCGAACTGGCTGAGCGCACCGGGTTGCGGCGGCTGTTCGAGCCGGTCGTTTCCAACTACAAGCGCTACATCAACCGGATGATCGGGTTCTACGGCTGGAACGTCTCGGTGAGCCAGATCATCACGGTGGTGCCGTTCATCCTCCAGTTCCCGCGGTTTCTGGCCGGCGAGATCAAACTTGGCGCCATGTCGCAGTCCGCGTCGGCGTTCGGCAGTATCCAGGCCGGGCTGTCGTTCTTCCGGAACGCCTACGACTCGTTCGCCGGCTACCGGGCCGCAATCATCCGTCTGCACGGCCTCGTCGTCGCCAACGAAGAAGGCAGAGCGCTGCCCGAAGTCACCACGAACCCGGGTATCGATGGAGCTGTCGTGCTCGACGATGTCGAGGTCCGCACCCCGGACGGACGGCAGCTCATCAGACCGCTGGACATGCGCCTCGAGGTCGGTGACACCCTGGTGGTCACCGGTCCGTCCGGTAGCGGCAAGACCACCCTGCTGCGCAGCCTGGCCGAGCTGTGGCCGTTCTGCTCCGGGACGCTGACCCGCCCGTGCGGCCCCAACGAGACGATGTTCCTCTCCCAGATGCCGTACGTGCCGCTCGGCGATCTGCGTGCGGTGGTGTCGTACCCGGCGAAAGAAAACACGATCGACGACGACACCTTGAGAAGCACACTGCGAAAGGTCGCGCTCCCCCATCTGGTCGACCGGTTGGACGATGTGCTCGACTGGGCGAAGGTCCTCTCCCCCGGCGAGCAACAGCGGATCGCGTTCGCGCGCATACTCTTAACGCGCCCCAAGGTCATCTTCTTCGACGAGTCGACCTCCGCGCTCGACGAGGGTCTCGAGTTCATGCTTTATTCACTCGTCCGCACGGAGCTGCCGGACACCATCCTGGTCAGTGTGAGCCACCGCAGCACCGTCGAGCAGCACCACACTCACGAACTCCACCTGCTCGGAGACGGCGAGTGGCGGCTGGGCAGGCTGGAGAAAGAACCCGCGCAGGTCTAGGTCGCTTTGGCCGCAGCCTTGGCCGCCGCGTGCGATCCGGCGCGGCGGCCGAAGAACGACCCCTCCCCCAACTGCGTGCCGCTGGCGTACCCCTTGCCGTCCTGAGCGAGGTTGGAAGCACATGCCCCGGCGGCGTACAGTCCCGGCACCACCGACCCGTCCTCGCGCAGCACTTCGCCATCCAGCGACACCCTCAGGCCGCCAAGGGTGAATCCCGAGTACATTGCCCGCCCCAGCGAGAGGTCGAACACCGCCCATGGCCCTTTGTCCTGTGCCGCAACGTATTCCGGCTGTTTGTGAAAGTCGGGGTCCTCGCCTCTGGCGGCGAACTCGTTGTAGCGGTCCAACGTGGCCGCGACGTTTCCGGCGGGAATGTCCAGTGCGGTTTCCAATTCGGCGATCGTCTCGTAGCCATCGAGGAAGCGGATGAGTGGCATCTCAGGCATCTGCATGTGTGCTTCGTCGACGATCAGGTAAGCCGTTTGGTCCGGCTGCTCCAACACGAAAGCCGAAGTGCGCGAATGGTAGGAGTCTTCGGCGACGAAGCGCTTGCCTTCCTTGTTGACGATCACCCCGGTCAGCAGGATTTCTGGTGGATAGGCCGCCGCGGTGATGAACAACTCGTCCATGTTTTCGGTGGCCCCACCCGCCGATAGCCCCAGTCGGATGCCCAGCCCGTCGTCGTTGGGGTTCCCCAAGATGTAGGGGGCCACCAGACCGTGGTGTTTGGTGCGTCGCGGTTGACCCAATGCGGGGGTGTGCTCGGCGACCATTTCGGGGTTCATCGCGAAGCCCCCCGCCGCGATGACGACCGACTTCGCCTTGACCGCTCCGGTCTCGGAGAAGTGTTTCCAGGACGCACCGGCCACCGCCCCGGCGTCGTCCAGGATGAGGTTGGTTACGCCCGTCTCGTAGCGGATCGCTACCCCGAGTTCATCGGCGCGTTTGACCAGCAGATCGATGACCATCGCCGCTCCGCCCAGTTCGCCTGGTACGGGGACGGAGTGCCCGCGGGGAGCCGGCTTCGCCTGCTCACAAAAGGGCCACACCTTTTCGTTGCCGGTGTAGCTCAACCCCTCGGTGCCGGGCGGCACGACCACCTTGCCGGGGTAGAAGCTGCGCTCGAACTGAAAGCCCAGTGCCTCAAGCCAATTGAAGTGCTCGACGCTGCCTTCACAGTAGGCGCGAATCTTGGCGTGGTCGGGTTGTCGGGAAACCGCGACGAGGTACTTGTACATCTCTTCCGGCGTGTCGTCGTGACCCGTCGCCTGCTGGACCGCCGTTCCGCCACCGAGGTAAAAGTGCCCGCCGGCAAGCGAAGTCGTGCCGCCCGCCGCGCCGCCGCGTTCCAAGACCAGCACCCGCGCACCCGCCGCGGCGGCGCTGACCGCGGCGCAGCCGCCGCCGATGCCGAATCCCACCACCAGCACGTCGACCTCGTCCGACCAGGACGTCACCGTGTCGGCATGGATTGTGGCTGGGATTTCGGTGCTCACCGTTGCTCCTGTTTGATGTAGTCGTAAAAAGTCCGCATTTGTGGTGACACGTAAGCGAATTCGAGGTATGGCACCCCGGCTGCTGGGGCGGCCACGTAGCCGAAGTGCATCCCGCCCGGCATCACGCCCTGCTGGACGACGGGGGCGCCGTTAGCAGCCACTTCGGCCAGGGCCGCGTCGAAGCCATTGAGGCTGTCCGCCTCGACGCAGATGTGGTGCAGCCCGGATCCGTGGTCGCGCAGAAAGTCACTATAGATATTCTCGCCGCGAATCGGCTCGATCAGCTCCAACTGCGTGTCCCCGAGGTAGCTCAGCGAGATGTGGGCAAAGAAATCTGCGGGCTCGCCGTGGTAGCTGCAGGTGTCGGGAGCGAAATGCACATCGGGTATCCGCACCCACTTTCGGACGCCTAGCAGGGCGGTAAGCGTTTTTTCGGTGGCATCGAGGTCGGGCGTCACCCAGGCGATCTGCGTTGGCGACTGAACGGGAAGGTTCATCGTCTCGCAGAATAGCCGAGCCGAGAACTTTGCCGCCAGGGAGCGTCGGAGCTGCTAAACATCCGGCTGAACACGTTCTAATTTCGGTTTTGCCGCAGCGTTATCGCACCGGAGACGGGTCGTCAGCGCTCCCCAGCATGTCGATTAGGAACCGCACCTGGGTATCGAACACAGCCGCCGGGTTGGTGAGGGTGTCGGCACCGTATTGGCCGAAAACCTCGAGGCTGACCGCACCCAGCACACCCGCCCAGAGTGTGAAGCACTTGGCCATCACCCGATCGTCGCCTGGGAATCCGAACTCCTTGCGAATCCGTTCGAAGTCCGACGACATCGGTTGTGGCGCAATGTCGTCGGTCAACATGATCTCTCCGGTGGTAATCCCGGCCGCGACCGCGTCGAGAAGCGCCGCCACGACGCGGGTGCCAACGCCGACGGTGCGCTCCGGCGGAGCGTGATACCCGGGCACCGGGCTGCCGTAGAGCAAAGCCCACCGAGCCGGGTGCGCGACCGCCCATTGACGGACCGCGTGTGCGATCGCGAGGACGTCGTCGCCCCACCAACCCACGGCCGTGGCGTCGCGGGCCCGGTCCACCGCATCGGCCAGCTCGGAGTAGGCGTCGACCAACAGTAAGGTCAGCAACTCGTCCCTACTGGACACGTAGCGGTACACCGCCGATGACACCATGCCCAGATCACGGGCGATCGCCCGCAGCGACAGGCCGGCGGCGCCGTGCTCGACCAGTTGCTGTCGACCGAGTTCGATGATTCTCGCCTCGACCTGCTCTCGCGAGTCCTGGCGCTTGCCCATCCGGGAAGTCTGGCACAACCGAGAACGCTGCTCTTGACTATCGGCCAACCCCGTGGGAGCGTGTCTGTAGAACCGAGAGCACTGCTCTCTGAACGCTGACTGGGATGAGGACACAATGGCCACGCGCTACGAGAAGCCGAACGGGATGGCACGGGCAGCGAACACGGTGATCCGCTACCTCGCCGAACGCGGAATCAGCGTGGCGGGTACGCGAGCGCTGCGGGTGCGGGGCCGCAAGACGGGGCAGATGCGCGCGGTGGTGATCAACCTGTTGACCGTCGACGGCGTGGACTATGTCGTCTCACCGAGAGGCGAGACGCAATGGGCACGCAACGTCAGGGCCGCGGGTGTCGTCGAGCTGGGTCCCCGCCGCCCCGCCTTCCGTAGCGACACACCGTCTACTCCCACCGCGATCCACGAAGTCGCCGATGACGACAAACCCGAACTCCTGAAGCGCTACCTGGCCAGGTGGTATTGGCAGGTCAAGGGCTACGTGTTGGGTTTGACACCGGCGTCCACCGATGACGAGTTGCGTGCCGCGGCGCCCCTGATCCCGGTCTTCGCGCTGGCGGGCTAGCCCCGGCTAGCCCCGGACCGAAATTCCGAGATCCTCGCGCATCTGCTCGGAGGCGGCCTGCCACGAAACGGCGGCGGGCAGGTCCCCCCAGACGCTGTTGAAGATCCCGATGAGCTCTGCGGGGCCCCCGCCCGCGAGATACACCGGCCCGCCGGAGTCACCTTTCTGACTCGCCACGCCGCCGGTCATGGTGAACCACCCGTTGTTGGCGCTCACGACCGTTCCGCAGGTTTCACCGGTGCTGATGCCGAAATGGCAAACCGGCTGACCGGGTGCCGGCACCAGACCCGGCCTCGATACCACGGGACGCCCACCCGGCAAGATGTTGTTCACCGCCACGTTGTCGGCCAGTGCGATCGCCTCATAGTCATCGATCGCTTCGTCGGTTGCCACGGTCGAGCCGCTGGGAGTGCTATCCCGGAAAGCCGCCAGGTGCCCTATCACGTTGCCGTCCCGGTCGGTGACGGGTCCGTCGCCACGGCAATGCCCCGCGGTAAACGCCATCCGCAGCCCGGGGTCCACGTAGGCCAACGTGCAGACGTGGGTGTCCTGATGGATCTCCATGCCCGGGAACACCAGGGCAGGATCGGCACGGGCGATCGTCGGGGAAACTCCGGCTACCAGTGCCGCGGCGCCAATCACGGCGGCACCTGCGCGCATTGCCAAGCGGCGCACTCTGAACTCCGATCGTCGAGGTCGGTTCGGCGCCGACCACACGTCTTGGTTTTTCGCGCCGAGAACGCTTGACGTTACCCCGAGGTGACCAGTGGGGTCTTATCGTCGGTTGCGGCGGTGACGCGCGGTTGCCAGCCCGGCGGCCCGAAGACGTAGCCCAGCCGATCCCGCAGCCGCTTCGCGCGCCGGAAGTCGCGGGCAATAGCCACGTATTCGTACGTCTGCAACTTCCAGATGTTGAAGGTGTCGACCTGTTTGGTCAGCCCGTAGTGCGGCCGGAAGACCTCCGGCTGGAAGCTGCCGAACAGCCGGTCCCAGATGATCACGATGCCGCCGTAGTTCTTGTCCAGGTAGATCTTGTCCATCCCGTGGTGCACCCGGTGGTGGGACGGCGTGTTGAAGACGAACTCGAACCAGCGCGGCAGCTTGTCGATCCGTTCGGTGTGGATCCAGAACTGATAGATCAGGTTCAGCGACCAGCTGAAGAAGATCATCCAGGGCGGCAGGCCCAAGAGCGGCAGCGGAAGCCACATCAGGATTTTGACGCTGTCGTTCCACTTCTGCCGCAACGCGGTGGCGAAGTTGAAGTATTGGCTCGAGTGGTGCGCTTGGTGGGTGGCCCACAGCAACCGAATGCGGTGGGCGCCGCGGTGGTAGGCGTAGTAGATCAGGTCGACACCCAAGATCGCGATGACCCACGTGTACCACTGGCCGGCCGAGAGGTGCCAGGGCGCGACATAGACGTACAACGCGGCGTAGCCGAGTAGGGCCAACGTCTTCCACACAGCGGTGGTGAATATCGAAACGAACCCCATGGAGACGCTCGTGATGGAGTCACGGGCCCAGTGCGCCCCGGCGGCCGGCCGTGGGGCGCCGGTCTCTGGTTCTTCGATGCTTTCGAGCTTGCGTGCCGCTAGCCATTCAAGGGTCAACAGGAGCAGAAAAAACGGGATGGCGAAGAACACCGGGTCCCGCATGGGTTCGGGCAGCATGGCTAAGAAGCCTGGATAAACGACATCCACAACAGACAGATTACGACTCGCCGTACCCCTCCGGTGACCATCGGTCGCATTTGGGGGTCTGGGCGGTACAGACTGAGGAGCGCTATGGACCGCAGAATGTTCCGCCTCGGTGTCAGCCATAAACTCCTGCGCTCGACCGGCATGCGCAACCGGCTTTTTCCGGCCGCCAAGCTGGAGCTGTGGGCCGCACAACCGCGATTGCCCTATTGCGGCCAGCCGTCGGCCCGGGTCCGGAAGAAGGTCGAAGTAACCCGCGGGGACGTCAACGGGCGGCCCGTTTACCAGGTTCGGCCCCGTCTTCTCAACGGCGACCGGCCCAACGGACACCTGCTCTACCTGCACGGCGGGGCCTATGTGCTGGACCTGATGCCGCACTTCCATTGGCCGGCCATCGCCAAGCTGGCCATCATCACCGGTCGCACGATGACCGTGCCGATCTATCCGATCGCCCCCGAGCACACCTATCGCGAAGTTTTCCCGTTCCTGCTGCAGGTGTATCGCGAGCTGCTCGAGACGCACGATCCGGAGTCCATGGCCGTCATCGGTGACTCTGCGGGGGGCGGGATGGCCTTTGCGCTTTGCCACGCGCTGCGCGACGCGGGCCTCCCGCAACCGTCCGACGCCGTCCTGCTTTCGCCCTGGATGCACGTCGGCCTGCCCGATCCGGACGTGCCCGCCGTCGCCAAGATCGATCCGTTCCTCAACCTCGACGACTTGCGCGCGGCGGGCCTCCGGTACGCCGGCGGCGACCCCCTGGACACCCCGTTGGTCAGCCCGAGCATGGGGCCACTGGAAGGTCTGCCCCGGCTGACGATATTCACCGGCACCCATGACGTGCTCAACCCCGACACCCGGGCCTTCCGCAAGCGGGCGCTGGACGAAGGGCTCGACATCGGCTGGTATGAGCGCGAAGGCGCTCTGCACGTGTGGATGTACCTGCCCACGCGCAGCGCCGGAGAAGCCCTCACGCAGATTCGCGAGGTTCTGCATTGACCCAAGTGGTCGTGATCGGTTCCGGTTTCGCGGGGCTGTGGGCGGCACTGGGCGCCGCGCGACGGCTCGACGAGCTCGCGGTGCCGGCGGGCACGGTCGATATCACGGTGCTGAGCGCCAAGCCGTTCCACGACATCCGCGTTCGCAATTACGAGGCCGACTTGAGCGTCTGTCGCATCCCGCTGTCCGACCTGCTCGACCCCGTCGGCGTGCGGCACGTCACCGCAGAGGTGACCGCCATCGACGTCGACGGACGACGCGTCACCACCTCCGCCGGTACGACATGCGGCTACGACCGGCTGGTGCTCGCCTCGGGCAGCCGAGTCGTCAAACCCGACCTGCCGGGACTGCGGGAGTTCGGCTTCGACGTCGACACCTACGAGGGTGCGGAGCGATTGCGCCAGCATCTGCAGGGTTTGGCCCAGGGGGCGTCGGTGGCCACCGTGGTGGTGGTGGGCGCGGGTCTGACCGGGATCGAGACGGCCTGCGAGTTGCCGGAGCGATTGCGCGAGTTGGGGCTCACTCCACGAGTGGTGCTGGTTGACCACCATCCGTGGGTCGGTTCCGATATGGGCGCCTCGGCCCGGCCCGTCATCGAAGAAGCCCTGTCCGACAACGGTGTTGAAGTCAGGACCGGAGTGAGTGTTACCGGGTTGGGACGCGACTTTGTGACGCTGTCGTCGGGCGAGCAACTCGAAGCGGCGACCGTGGTGTGGTGCGCGGGCATGCGGGCCAGCCCCTTGACCGAGCAGCTGCCGGTGACCCGCGACCGGCTCGGCCGGGTTGCGGTGGACGACGAGTTGCGCGTCGTCGGTGTGCCCGCGATGTTCGCCGCCGGCGACGTGGCCGCCGCCCGCATGGACGACGAACACCTTTCGGTGATGTCGTGCCAGCACGGCAGGCCGATGGGCCGCTACGCCGGCTACAACGTCATCAGTGACCTGTTCGGCGAGCCGCTGTTGTCGCTTCGGATCCCCTGGTATGTAACGGTTCTCGATCTGGGACCGGCCGGTGCGGTGTACACCGAAGGGTGGGACCGAACCGTTGTGTCGCGCGGCGCGACGGCCAAAGCCACCAAGCGGACCATCAACACTGCGCGGATCTACCCGCCGCTGACCAAAGACCGCGCGGATCTGCTGGCCGCGGCCGCCCCCGACCTGCAAGACCGGCCCTGAGTCCCGGTGCCGTCACTCCACTTGCGCCTGTTCACCCGCGTACCAGTGGACCGCGAAAATCCCCGGCTGCAAAGATAATTCGGCGACCAGCCGCTCCAGTTTGGCCGGCGTGTGGCCGTCCATCAGCAGGTGGGCGGTCAACGTGACCTCGTCGCCCTCGTCATCCCGGCTGGTATGGATGCCGCGCAGGATGATGTCGTTGTTGCTGGTGTGCTGAACAACTTGCGCGCGTGCGTATTTCGCGGACTTCCGGCGGCACACCACCTGGACCCGATAGGGCTGCAGCCCTTCGTCCTCGTCGGCGCTGTTATCGCGATCGATGAGCCGGCCCAAGGGTCGCCCGAACAGGTGGATGATGACGACGACGGCGGTGCCGATCGCGGTGAACACCAAATGCCCCGATGCCGCCAACACGCCAACCGCCGCCGAACACCACAGGGTGGCAGCGGTGTTGAGACCGCGGACGTTTGCTCCCTCGCGCAGGATCACCCCGCCTCCCAGGAAGCCGACCCCGGACACCACATACGACGCGACCCTGGTTGGGCTGCTGTCCTCGGTGGACACCGCGTAGAGCACGAACAACGTCGCGCCGGCGGCGACCAGGGCGTTGGTGCGCAGCCCGGCCATCCGGGCCCGCCACTGCCGCTCGATGCCAATGAGCGCGCCGCAGCCCACGCCGACACCGAGTCGGAGCGCGAAATCGGCGACGCTCAGCGTAGACACCGGCCCACCCGCTCTCTCGATCGACAAACCAACACGTCAGCCAATCAGATCAGGGTGAACACCGGATAGAGCGCAGGCGACCGGGATCCGCTAGAAGTAGCCGCCCTCCGGCTGGCCCAGATGCTCGGGGCAGTAGGTGTTCGACGCGATGGCCGTGAACAGCGCCGCGCCGTCCAACGTCAGCGCGGGATTCTGCTTCTTCACGTCGGTCAGCACCTGCAAGCCGGTTTCGCCGTTGCGCATCAACCCGCACACCGCCTGGGCGGAGACGACGGCTGCTGCGGGGTCGGGAACCGTGATGCCGGCGTTGGCAAGCGCGTTGATGAACGCCGAGTCCTGGGCGGGGTCGGCGTGCGCCGGTGCCGCGCAACCGATGAACGCGACGGCGGCAGCAAGGGCAAGCGGCAGTCTCATGTCCCGCCCAGTTGCGCGTCGGGCAAGGTCACCTTGGGCTTGTCCTTGTTGGATACGTGCACGGCGTGAATGCCCGGCTCCTTGGACAATTTTTCGAGCAGTGCGTCCAGGCCCGCCTTGTCGACGTTCCAGTGTTTGACCGAGTCGGGTTCCTTCTGCAGCTTTGCGATGACTTCGTCCAACTTGACCGGTTCGACGGGACCTTTCCCGCCGTTGGCGCGGGCGCGTGCACCGCTACCGCTGAGTATCTGCGCGGCGGCGCCGCCGATGGCACCCCCGGTCATGCTGCCCATCGCCATCTGGTTGACCAGGTCGGCGGAGACCCCCGCCGAGGGCGCCGCGGCCAGACTGGTGGCCGGCAACGCGGTGGAGGCCATCCTGATCGCGGGCGTTGCCGTGGCCCAGCTAGGCGGCACGGACAACTTTCCCACCACGTTGGCCGCGCCCACGCTCGCCGTCGTCGCGCTGCCCAGGCCTTGTACGTGCGACGCCATCCCCAAGCCCGCTCCCAGCGCCGACTTCGGGATGTCCTCGAGCGGCGGCTTCCAGAACAGCTTGAATTCGGTCATGGCGAGGTTGGGGATGCTCATGATGTCGTTGGCGACGGTGCTGAACCGGCCGATGTCGGCGAAGATCCCGAAGAAGTTTTCCCACGTCTGAGCGGCCAACGGTGTCCCGGTGAGGGCATTGAGCAGTTGGCCCATGGCTTGCATGTAGGCGGTGCCGCCGCTGCCGAGCGCCTCGAAGACCGCCAGGACGATGTCGAACGGGAACACCGGCGCCGCCGTCGGAGCGGCCGTCGCGGCCGCTGTTGCCGCCGTCGTGGCCGCGGTGCCGGCGGACAGGCCGCTGGCCTGCCCGATCGCGGCCTGCTGGGCGGCGACTCCGGACTCGTTCGTGATTTGCGGCGGTTCCGTGTACGGCGTCAGCCTGGCCGCGGCGGCCGACGAGCCGGTGTAAGTGAGCATCGCCGACGTGTCCTGGGCCCACATTTCCCCGTACTGCGCCTCCAGGGCGGCGATCGCGGCAGTATTCTGACCGAACAGGTTGGTTGCCACCAGCGACGCCAACTCGCTGCGATTGATAGCGATTGCCTGCGGTGGCACCACCGCGGCGAAAGCGGCCTCGTAGGCGCTCACCGCGGCCTGAGCCTGCTCCGCTGCCGCCTTGGCCTGCGCCGCGGTCGCGGACATCCACGCCACATACGGCACGACGGCCGCCGCCATCGCCGCCGACGAAGGACCTATCCACTCTTCATTGGCCAACCCGTCGACGATCAGCCCGTACGAGGCGGCCGTCGATTGCAGTTCGGCGGCCAGGGCGTCCCACGCCGTCGCCGCCGCGATCATCGGGCCCGCGCCCGGCCCCATGTACATCAGCCCGGAGGTGATCTCCGGGGGCCGCAAAGCAAAAATCATAATTCCGGCCTTCCTGCCGCGTCTGCTGTAAAGGCCACCGGTCAGTCCGCCGGTATCACGATGATGGTCGCCGTCGCGGCCTCCTCGCCAGCTGCCGCCGCCGCGCCTCCCACAACGCCGGCCGACCCGTTGCTGACGGTGCGCACGCTGGCCCCAGCCAGCGCTTGTCCGGCGAGACTGGCCATGGCCATTTCGCCGAACATGCCGCCTTCGGCTGCTGCAGGCATGGCCGCGAGCGCCTCTGGTGTCGCACTCGGCAGCACGGATGTCATCGTCCTTAGCACCGGAGCGGCCTGCACCCAGCCCTGCGGCACCGACAGCGATCCGACCAGCGTGGAATTCCCCATGGCCCCGGCGGCCCCCGCAGCTCCCGGCGTTATGGCTGCCACGTAACCTCCGCGCAGCGGCGACAGGCCGGCAACGGGCTTCCCGCCGGTGCTGAGCAGGGTAGCCACCCCCGGCGCGTTCTGCGACAGGCCGAGGATCTGCCCGGCGAACAGCCACCACCCGCCGAACAGCACGAACGGGATGATCGGCGCGTACGCGCCGGTGATGGCGGCGAAGAAGGGACGAATGCCGACGATAAAGGGGTTGAGAGCCTCGATCGCATTGCCGATCGGCGTCGTTGCCGCGGGTGCCGCGGCCGCCGCGGGTCCCACATTGGCCAGCGCATTGGGGATAGCGGTCATCACCTGGCTGAGCTGCGACTGAATCTCCGAGGCGCCGACGGCCTCGGCAACCGTCGCGGATTGCCCGCCTATGCCGGCCGGGTCGGTGGTCTCCGGGGGCTGCTCGAACGGCGTCAGCTCGGTGGCGGCCGCCGACGAGCCCGCGTAGCCGTACATGGCCGCGGCGTCTTGGGCCCACATCTCCGCGTACTCCGCTTCGGTGGCGGCGATCGCCGCGGTGTTCTGCCCGAAAATATTGGTGGCAACGAGCGCCATGAGCAGGGCGCGGTTGGCCGCGACGGCCGGCGGCGGCACCGTCGCCGCGAATGCGGTCTCGTACGCGGCAGCGGCGAGTTTGGCCTGCGCGGCGGCCTGCTCCGCCCGTGCCGCGGTCTCGGTCATCCACGCCACATACGGCGTAGCCGCGGTCGCCATCGCTGTCGCCGCCGGCCCGTGCCACGTGCCGACAGTGACGCCCTGAATCGTCGCGCCATACGAGGCCGCATTCGAGTGCAGTTCTGCGGCCAACGCGTCCCAGGCAGCCGCCGCCGCCAACATCGGCCCAGATCCCGCCCCCGTATACATCCGTCCAGAATTTATTTCCGGCGGTAATGCCCCGAAGTCCATCCAATACCTCCGGTCCCCTTGGTGCCAGCCATGGTAGCCATGCGGTTACCCATCTAGCCGCAGGTCTGGCCGACCTCATACAAAACTCACGAGGTCTGCTAATGGTTCTCCGCATAGCTCCACGTATTCTGCGCAACCGGTTCCGCGCATCGCCTCGCAGCCAATTGCTATCGCAGGCTCTTTCCTGGAATGCGCAGACTCGCCGGGCTGCCAGGGCGAAATATTGGGGCCGAAATACTCGTGTTGGGGCTAAGCGATGGCGATAGCTGGCGTCCCGGGGGGGTTACCAAAGCGCGAGGAATGCTGCCGCAAGGGGTCACACAGCAAATTGCCGCGCCGAGTAGCGACTTCTGTTGTCAGAAACAGACCGCGTGGCGGCTATTTTGAATTCGATTATGTCGCCGGAGCTGCGACTCGGGGTCTAATGGGCAGCCTTCGACAGCGACTGACCCCAGGTAGCATCCGGGGTCTAGGTCGACGGGGCGACCCGTCGCGCCAGCTTGGGTCAGTTTTTCGAAAGATGTTGCGGGCAGTAGTATTTCGACGAAAGAACGGCGAATTCGGCGGCGGCGTCCATGTTGAAGGCGGGGTTGTGAGTCTGCACGTCGTGGACCAACTCCAGCCCGGATTCGCCGCTGTTCAAACAGGTGCACACTGCTTTCGCCGACCCGATCGCTTGCGCGGGGTTGCGGTAGCCGATGTCGGCGTGCTGCAGCGCGGCGAGGAAGCCCGCGTCGTCACCACCCGGACCATTATCGGGATCCGCATATGCGGGCGCTGCGATGCCGATCGCGGCACAGATGCCGATGAGTGCTATCAACCCTTTCATTGATTCACCTCTCGTTCTCGTGGCGACGCCATAGGTCAAAGGTTCTGCTTTGGAACAGCATTCGGTACCAACTCATCTCTCAACCCAATTGCGCGTCCGGCGGCACGACACTGGACTTGCCGCTCTTGGCTAGGTGCACTGCGTGAATTCCGGGCTTCTTCGCAAGTTGTTCGAGCAGGCTGTCAAGACCCTCCGGGTCGACGGTGTGGTGCTGGACGCTGTCGGGCCGGTCCGAGATCTGGGCGACCATGCGCTTGAGCATTTCCGGCGATTTGAGGTCTTTGAGGTCTTTGACCGGCGTGAGACTTCTTCGGGCGCCGCTGCCGGCCAGCACACCGGGAGCCCCGGCACCGAAAGCACTTCCGGCCATGCCGGCCAAAGACATCGAACTCAGCAGGCTGCCCTGGCCCAGCTCGGCCGCGGGCACGGCCTCCGGCCCAGCCGCCGACAGTGCGGCGGCGACCGTCTGGATGGCCGGAGTGTTCGCGGTCCAGCTGGGCGGCACCGTCAACGACCCCACCAACGTGCCACGCCCGAAATGAGCTGCGGGACTTGGCGATAACGCACTGGTAAGCCAGCCGCGGCCCCAATGCGGCACCAGCCCGCCCTCCAGGGCGTCCTTGGGCAGCTCACCCAACATCGCGGACTTCGAAGCGAACTTCAGGAACTGTGACACTGGGAAGTTGATCAGCAACCCGATGTCGTTGAACTGGGTGGAAAATCCGAGGGGTACCTTCACCGCGTTGTACAAGCTCGTGAAGGTCGACGCCCCGGCGGAGCCGAAGAGGCCGTTGAGCAGACCGTTGATGGTGGCGGTGTAGTCGGTGCTGAGGTTGGCGAGCACTTGCAGCAGTTGCGAAACCGGGTTGCTCGCCGAGAGGACCGACTGGGCAACGCTGCCCGCCGCGCTGCCGGCCGATTGACCCGCGGCGAGAGCTTGGTTGGCCAGCCCGCCCGCGTTGACGACTTCGGGTGGTTCAGTGAACGGCGTGACGTCACTCGCAGCGGCCGACGAGGCGGCGTAATCGTCCATCGCGACAGCGTCCTGGGCCCACATTTCGCTGTACTGGGCCTCGGTAGCGGCGATGGCCGCCGTGTTCTGCCCGAAGAGGTTGGTAGCCACGAGCACAGCCAGTTGGCTGCGGTTGGCCGCGATCTCGGCCGGTGGGACGTGGGCGCTGAAGGCCGTCTCGTACGCTGCCGCAGCCGCATTGGCTTGGCTGGCAGCCTGCGCCGCCTGTGCCGCCGTGCCGCTCATCCAGGTTACGTACGGCATTGCCGCGGCCGCCATGGCCATTGACGACGGGCCTACCCACGGCCCACTGGTCAAGCCGGTGATCACCGAGGAATAGGACGCGGCGGTGACCTGCAATTCGGCCGCCAGTTCGTCCCATGCGGCCGCGGCGGCCAGCATCGGCCCCGCCCCCGGACCGGTATACATGCGGCCCGAGTTGATTTCGGGCGGAAACGCTGCGTAGAACATCCCTATCTACCCCCTGCCGGAGTGCGCGTCTTAGTGGTCAGCACGGTCAGTCCTCCATCGGCGGCAGGACGAAGATCATGGCGGCGGCGGGGTCGGCTTCCGCGACGACTCCTCCTAGCGCCTTCACGGCCGCACCGCTGCTTCCGGAACCCACTGCGGTGGCGCTGAGCGCATTTCCCGCCAGGGCCGACATCGCCATCTCGCTGAAAATGCCGGCCTCTCCGGCCGATGAGGCTGCCGGAGCCGCTGCCGCCAGATTTGCCGTCAATGTCGAGGCGACCGAGCGCAGGGCCGGGGCCGCGGTGGTCCAGCCTTGGGGCACCGACATGCTGCCCACCTGTGCCGCGTGGCCCATGGACCCCGCGATCCCGCCCACCGAGTTCGCGGACGACAGATTGGCCGCGACCCCCTCGGCGATCGGTGCCAACGTCCCTTTGATGGGTGCCGCCGGCGTGAAGAAGGATTGCAGCGCCTGCCCGTTCTGTGCGTAGGCGTATACCTGCCCGAACGACAGGAACGGGCCACCGGGTATGGACGAGAAGCCCTGCAGGGAGAACGGGCCGGTCAGCGTCGAAAAGATGGCGTTGAAGTTGGCCAGGTCGCCCGCGAAGCCCGACGGCAGTGTCGCGTTGGCGAGTTGCGGCAACGCAAGTCCGGGAAGGAAAGAGGTCGATCCCGTCGTCGGCGACGACCCGATGGTGCTGGCCAACCCCTGCAAGGCGGTGGGCAACGAGTTGATGAACTGGGGCAGCTGCGTCGTGACCTCGGCGCCGACGGCGGCGCCCGAAGCCTGCGATACCGCCGCGGCCTGAGCCGCCTGGCCCGCCGCGTTCGTGGTCTGGGGCGGCTCGGTAAACGGCGTCAGCTGCGACGCGGCGGCCGACGATCCCGCATACACGTACATCGCCGTGGCGTCCTGCGCCCACATCTCCATGTACTCGGCCTCCGTCGCCGCGATCGCGGGGGTGTTCTGGCCGAAAATGTTGGTGGCGATCAGCGTTAGCAGCAGCGCGCGATTGGCCTCGATGATCGGCGGTGGAACGGTAGCCATGAACGCCGCCTCGTATGCGGCGGCCGCCGTATTCGCCTGTGCCGCTGCCTGATCGGCGCGGGCAGCGGTGGCCGACAGCCACGACACGAACGGTCCCGCGGCGGCCGCCATGCTGATCGATGTCGGCCCCAACCAGGTTCCGGCCGTTAGGCTCTCGATGACTGAGGCGTAAGCCACTGCGGTGGAATGCAATTCGGCGCCCAACTCGTCCCAGGCCGCCGCGGCGGCAAGCATCGGCCCCGCGCCCGGACCGGTATACATGCGCCCGGAATTGATTTCGGGCGGCAGCGCTCCGTAATCCATCTGTGTACCTCTTGATCCGTCGATGATCGTCGTGGCGGGTCGCTGCGGAACCTTCGACGACAAAGCTGGAATAGAACTTCTCGATGCACCTGGTATTGAGATATATCGGGGTAATGCGCCGGCTCGATGACCCCGGGCTGTTGCCTGTTTCAGACCCCCTGTCTGATCTGCTAATAGGTTCTGGGACGATTATTTTGCGGGAGTTCCCGGTAAGTAATGGCGATGTAAACAAGAAGTCTCCGTGCTTGGCCGATGCCGGTGAGATCCGTCGATAGCTAACGACAAAAATATCAAAACGCGTGGTCAGAGCCTGTTTTAACAGCGGTGCAATCACACCGCAATATGGCGCCATGTGAAATCGCATTCGAAATTGAATGACCAGCCTCGGTGACTAATCAAGAATAGGAATGCGAGGCTTGCGTCATGAGTAATTCTTAAAATGCCAATTGGGGTCTAAATACCAAAAATACGTCACAAGCGTGCCTCGTCACACGCACGCGTCACTCACGAGGAGTCGGCGAACGCAAACCGAGGCGCGAGCGGCAGCACACGGGCGTCGAGGGGACCGGCCTCGCCGCGGCGGGTGCTGACCCTCATCGTGGGAATCTCCTAACCTCAGCAACAACTAACTAAAACGTTAGAAGACGGCGGGCCGAATCCGCTGTCGTGCGCCTGCCCAGTAACTGGGAGCTTGCTGAAAGAGATTCTGGGCGGACCGGTTCCGCTATCCTGCGGCGGGCGGTCGTGCGACGACGAGGGGACGGAACCCGTACTGCGGAACCGCGCGGCCGAAGGGTTCGGCGGCTACATTGCCCAGCGGTACGCTCGGCATGCCGGGGGTCCCCGCCGGCGGCGGCGCAACCATCGGTGTGCCGCCCAACACTGCGGCATGAGGGCTGGCCAGCGGCGCGGCCGCCGTCCAGCTCGGCGGCACGGCCAACTTGCCGACACTGCCCGCGTTACCTGTTCCAGCGACGACGGCGCCGAGGCCGCCTGCGGGGCCCAACTGGCTCGCCGCAGCGCTGCTGACACCGCCCAACTGGCTGCCCGCGGCGGTACCAAGCCCGCCTGGAAGCGTCGCTTCGGCGGCCTCAGCCACGCCACCTATCGCGGACGTCCCGAACAAACTCGACAGGGTCCCAACCGTCGCACCCGGCGTCAGAGTCCCGGTCGAAGTGATGGTGTTCCAGATGTTCGCGTTGGGTCCCCACTGAGCCCAGAAACCGGACAACCACGACGGGCCCGATCCCGTCAGCAGCAGATTCGCGATGTCCGGCAACGAGTTCGCGCCACCGGACCCCGAGAGACCCTGCAGCGCAGCGGGAACCGCAGACATCAACTCCGACAGGGTGCCCTGCTGGCTGGCGGCGGCACTGCCGGTGGCCTGGACCACCGCGGCCGCCTGGGCCACCAAACCGCCGCCTGTCGTCATCTCTCGCGGCTGTTCGAACGGGCTCAACTCCGTAGCCGCGGCTGACGAACCGGCATAGGCGTACATGGCTGCAGCGTCTTGCGCCCACATCTCGCAGTATTCGGCCTCCGTCGCCGCGATGGCCGGGGTGTTTTGGCCCAGGATGTTGGTGGCGATCAGAGCCGCCAATTGGGCGCGATTGGCCACGATCAGTGGTGGCGGAACGGTCGCCGCGAAAGCCGCCTCGTACGCGCCCGCGGCGGCCTCAGCCTGCATGGCGGTCTGCTCGGCCTGGGCGGCCGTGGCGTTCATCCACGCGATGTAGGGCGCCGCCGCGGCCGCCATCGAGGCAGCCGCCGGGCCGTGCCATTGTTCACTGGCAAGCGCCGACAGGACTGATTCGTAAGACAATGCGGTGGAGCGCAATTCGGCGGCCAGGCCCTTCCAAGCGGAGGCGGCGGCCAGCATCGGAGCCGACCCGGCTCCCGAATACATGCGTGCGGAGTTGACCGCGGGCGGCAGCGCGGCAAAGTCCAGTGCGATGGTCATGATTGGCTCCCTCGCTTACCTGGTCGTGATGGCGTTGGCGGCTTCGGTGGTGGCATACGAGCCAGCGGCCGCGTCGAGTGTGGCGACGAACATCTCGTGGATCGCCGCCGCTTGGGCGGTCACCGCCTGGTACAGCGCGGCTTGTGCACTGAATTGTGTTGCGGTCAAGGTCGATACCGCATCGGTGGCAGCTGGTGCCAGGCCCGTCGTCAGCGGAGCGGCCGCGGCGTTCTGCGCGGCCATGGCCGACCCGACGCTGTGCAGTTGACCGGCGGCCAGCGCCAAGGCTGCTGGATGCGTGCTTACGTATGACATCGGACTTCCCCCTGATGAATGACATGGAAGACCGAGCTCGGGCCAATGTCGCTGGATCTAAGGCGTTTTCGCGCACGCGAGCTACGAGGCCTCGCTACAGCGAGCGCGCGGATCAGCGAATTGCGTTAAGTCGCTTTAGATTGCGAAGACGGCGCCGAGGCCGGATCGGAACGAAATGATCGTCGATTTGGGATACGGACTATCGTCGGTACTCATTTCGCTCTCACCTCCTCAGGGCCTGGGCACACGGGGATGCCACGGTACGCGCAGCACAAAGGGATGAGGACCCGGCAGAAACACCAGGTGCGGCACCCCTCTCGTCAGAGCTTTGGCACCACACGGCGTATCCGGTATGGCCGGAAGCCACTTGGGCTCAACCCTTAAGCCGGGAAGAGCTGTCCTGACCCTGGGCGTCTTTCGACGTTCGAGGTCAGTGGCCTATGTCCGTGCAGACGCCTCACCTAGCGAGGTGCATGCAGAGGCCATAGTGGCACTCGATACGACCGGCGTCAACTTCCCTACCCCCGTGTCGGCCGCCACTGGCGGTCATTGGACACGAAAGTTCCTCAACTACAGAGGATTCGGTCACTGCCGACACAGCTAGCCGGCGGCTGGCGGGCGTCCCAGCTGGACGGACCGCTTACGTTGCCTTCACGTCCGCAACGGCGGCGCGCAGACCCTCGGCGAGGTCTTCGCGAGTCAGCTCCTTGAACCGACGCAGTTGAGCCTCGGTGAACTCGACGGTGTCGCTGGCCAGCACCTCGTCGAGGATGTCGTCGTCAAGACGGAAGCTGCGGTGGTCGCGGGCCTTCTCCACCACGTTGCGCACGAACCCGGCATTACCGAGCACGTCGATACCGCGGATCAGGTCCCCGTCTTCGGAGTAGGTCTCGTCGTTGTAGAACTTCGTGTAGGACGGCAACAAGATTTGCGCGGTTTCCTCGGTGAGGATGTCCTCGTTTTCCTTGCTCATCAACAGCGTCAGCGCGATCAACTCATCCGGCGTGTAGCTGAAAAACTCGATCACCGTTGAAAAGCGCCGTCGCAGACCCTGGTTCACCTCGAGCATCTTTTCCATCGCTTTGGCGTAGCCCGCGCCGAACACGACGAGTTCGTCACGATGGTTCTCCATGTACAGCAGCAGCGTGTTGATGATCGCGTTACCGTACGGGTCGCCCTGCGAGTAACCCTTCTCGTGCAGGGTGTGCATCTCGTCGAAGAAAACCGCACCGCCGAGTGCGCCTTCGAGCATCTCCTCGGTGTTCTTCTCCGCGTCGGCCATGTACCGGCCCAAGAGCTTGGTTCGGCTGGTCTCCACCACCTGCGGCTTACGCAATACGGTGAGCCCGCACAGCTGCTTGGTGAAGGCCCTCGCGACCGACGTCTTGCCGGTGCCAGGCGGTCCGAGCAGCAGAGTGTGGCGCGACGTCACCGGAACAGGCAGGCCCATCTTGGCTCGGGCCAGGTTCACCTTGGTCGTCGCCTTGATGAGTTTGATTTCCTTCTTGGCCCGCTCCATGCCGAGCATCGCGTTGAGCTCGGCATCGCCTTCGGCCAGGTACTTGGCCGCCATCTCGGCGTGGCGGGCCGCTTCCGTCTGCGCGCGGGTGGGTGCGCTGTCCGGGTCCCACGGGTCGGTCCGCGCCTCAATGGTCTCCGGGTCGGTGACCACCAGCCGGAAGTTCGGGTTGTCCAGCGCTTCTCGCGCCGGGGTGAACTTCGCGTCGCGCGAATAGACGCGACGCAGCAATTCGACCGCTTCTTCCTCGCGCCCAACGTGGCGCAGGCACATGCCCTGCGTGTAGAGGGCGATGTTCGCCGCGCCGGGTACCCGGTCCCCTTCGATCGCCTCCTGCCCGCGCCGGTAGGCCTCCTCGAAGACCCCGAGGGACGCCAGCGCCGTGGTCGCCATGGCCGCACCCGCCGCCTTGAGCTCGGGGTGACGCCAGGTGGTCGCTTCGGGGAACTGATTCAGCACATCCGGCCAGCGTTTCGTGCGGAAGTAGAGAACCCCCCGCACATACCGGACCAGCTCCGCGTCGAACGGATGGCGCGGGTCTGTCTTATCCAGCAATTCGGCCGCTTCCGCGTAGCGCTTGGCTTCGGCCAGGACCGCTGCGTATGCGCAAGCGAGCGAATCAACACTGGTAACCGCCAGCCGGAGGAACAAGCCGTCGGAAACCTCGGGCCGGAACTGCAGATCGGTCACACCGAGGCGGCGGGTTTCCCAGCCGAAGGTACGCACCGCGGCCCATGCGCCGGCCAACACTTCGATGCTCTGATCGCCCGCAAGTATCCGAGCCAACCAGGCATCGCACATTCCGGGATCGCGCGTGGTCGCCGTCGCGAACATCTGGGCAGCGACCTGCGGATTGTGACTGGGCTGCAGCCCATTGACCGAGATCCCAGACGCCAGCAGACCGGCGACCATCGCGTTGCGGGCGTCTTCGGCAGCAGACTGCGCGCGTGTCATTGGGTTGTTGGTGAGCTCGTTGCGTGCTCCGGCTCGCTGCCCACGGGCAACACGAGCTCATCGTGGTCGCGCAGGTCGCGGCTGGGAAGGACCAGCTGTGGCCGCGTCGAGGGTGCCGGGAGGCTGGCACGCACCGCGGCCAGCTGGCGACCCGTGAGCCGGTTGAGCCCGGCCGCAATTTCCTTGGGCAAACGGGAATCGCTGTGATAGCGAACCCATGCAGACACCTGTGGCCGTCCTGACTGCGTCGTCAACCTCACGGTAAGCACCGTAGCGCCCACCTCTGGATGGTCCGCAAGCCACACCTGATTCAGCATCTCAGGACCGATGTCGTTCGGTGACACCCAGAAACTCGTGGCGAAGCCGTTGAAGTGCTTGAGGTGGCGCCAGCCGGGACGGCTCCAGGTCGGCTCCAGGTCGGCCAGCACCGCGCTGTCGACCTCGGCCAACTCGTCGGCGGTCAACGGCCGCGCCGCGCAGCTCTGCCCGTCGAGGTCTTGGACCATCCGCTCGGTTGCTGCCACCAGCGTCGCCGCCAGCGAGTCGCGGCACACCACCGCCTCCAGGTTGCGCTGCGGGTTCATTCGCAACACCACCCAGGTGCGGCGCCGGTTGGCAACGCCCTGGCCGCCCACCCGGTCCCACTCCTCCGGTCCCCACTCACCGAGCGAGGCCGAGGCCTTGGCCGCATCGACGCTGCCGTGCAGCTGGACGGACACGATGTCGATGCCGTCCAGGTGGATGTCGAACTGACGGAGGCCATCTGCCACCGCCGTCAACGGCACCCCGGCCGTCGCCGGCGTCCAGTGGCGATGCCTACCCGTCGGGTCGCCCTCGCCACCGTCCACCTCGATGACCGAAACCAGCTGGCCACGGTATTCGCGCACGCCGATGTTGTCGCGCCCGAACTTGCGCTTGTGGTCGACCGCCGGCGTGCACCCTGCGCCCAGGGCAGTGCCCGGGTCAGCGGACCAATCCCAAAGCCAGGACGCGAGGCCAGAGGTCACGGTGATGCCGTGGTAGGTGACGACCGACAGCAACGTGACCAGCACGGCGATGCCGACACCTACCCACCACGCGATGCGGTTCTCGCCTTGCCACGACTCCGGGAGGTGGCTGGCGATAACCAGAATGAGCACATCCACCAAGAACACGGCCGTGAGCCGCGCCCACGACAACGCCAGTCCAAATCTGCGCTGAGCCTTCATCGTTGCTTCCGCGATCGTCGCATCAATGTTGCTGTACCGAACACTGCGCCACCTATCAGTAGTGCCCCTGTCAGACCCCCGGCAGCCACCCACACCGGGACCATGTCACGCGGAGCGGGATCCGGCGGCAACGCCAGCGGTGCCGATAGCTGCCTGGGAGGTTGCGCGGGGCCGTCGGGAACATCCCATGTCAATGCTGCCACCGGGTCGATCACACCGTAGCCGAGTTGGTTGTCCACGCCACGCGCGGGCGGCCTGGCCGTGTGGATCAACCGATTTCGGATTTGGTACGACGACAACTCCGGGTATTTCGCTCGCACCAGGGCAGCTACCCCGGAAACGATTGCAGCCGAGAAGCTGGTACCAGCCGGAACCAGCAACGTGTTGTCCGGACCGTCGATCGCATTGATCAGGCCGTCGTCACGCGGCGACAGCCCGACCACGTCGGTGCCCGGTGCGGAAATCGAGACCCACGGGCCGGCGATGCTCATGTTGCTGAGCGCCTGCCCCTTGGAATCCACGGCACCCACGCTGAGCACATATTCGTGGAACCAGTCCGGTGTCACCACCGTCGTCACAGACGCCCAGGCGCGGGGATCGTCGGGCTGCAGCGGGTCATAAATCGTATTTTGCTTGCAGTCCTTCTTGCTGCTGTCCCCCGCGGCCGCAACGATCAGCGCGTTCTTCTCCACTGCCGCATAGCGAACCGCGGCACCCAACGCGCGTTGATCGATGGGATTGCGCGCGCTCATGCAGGTCACGTCGGAGATGTTGATGATCGACGCCCCCATGTTGGCAGCGTGCACGATGGCACGGGCCATTGTCTGGACGTTGTCGATCTTGGCCTGCGTTTGCGGGTCCTCGTCGCCGGTGTAGGGGTCCTTGAGCCCGAACGCCTGACTTGACTGACGGATCGAGATCACCTCGACGTCCGGTGCGATGCCGACGAACGCATCGGCCGGCGGCTCGGCCGGACTGGCCACCGGGGGCGGCGGAGGAGGCGCCGGAGAACTCGAGGGCGGCGACGTCGGGCTGGTGGTGCCCGAAGGCGCAGAGCTACCCGTCGTCGACGGCGACGGCGACGTAGTCGTCGGCGCAAGAGGACGCGGGTGGTCGACCGGGGCCACCCGACCGCCACCGGTGTAGCGCGGGATGGTCACCGTGCCGCCGCCTCGGTTGCCCGAGGGGGCCTGCCCGCCCGGTGGAGGCGGGATGCCGGGCGGTCCGGGCGGGGGTCCGGGTGGGGCCCCTCCCTCGCCGGGCGGCTCCGCCGGCACCGGGATCACCGTCACAGTGGGCGCCGGGACCGGAGACAACGTCACCGTCTGCGGTGGTGGTGGCTTCTCGGTGGTGGGAATGGTCACCGGTCTGCGCGGTGCCACCGGTGGCGCCGTCGCGCCGTTGGCCGGAGCCGCGGCGATCATCGACGCCACCAGCGTGCCGTGGACGTCGCAGTCCGAGAATCCGTCACCGCCGGCCATTACGTAGTCGCCGCCGGGAATGAGGTGCGGCAACCGCGGGTGCGGCGTCACACCGGTGTCGATGACAGCCACCTTCACCCCAGCGCCCCGGCCGAATTGCCACGCCTCATTGAGGTTCAGCATGTCCATGTACTTCGGCTGGACCTTGAAGTCGGTCCCGGGAAGCACTCCCACCTCGGTGCAGTAGGAGTTCTGCTTCATTGGCGCCAACGGTCCAGGAGGACTGTCCGGCGGCAATGCGGCTGGGTCGATCTGCGGGGGCGTAATGGCGTAAGCCGGCGGCATGCCGGCTAACGCACCTGATGCAAGCAGCATTGCGGCGATGGCCGCGGTGGACCCGCGACCATGCCGCAACCTGCTGTTACCTGTACCGGATCGCTGCATAAACGTTCATCAACCAGAATGCCAGCGGGAAGATTGGCATCAGGCAGAGGTATTCCAACCATTCCACCAGCTTGCGGAACAGTGGGCTGTAGATCGTGTTGGGTACCACTGCGGCCGCTGTCATTCCCGCCGCGGGCAGCAGCACCAGGATGGCTGCGGTGAGCGACACCGACAGGGGCGAGTGCAGCCCAGCCGCGTACCGGATGCACACCGCGGCAACGATGATCACTGACGTGCTGGCCAGGGTGATCGACTGCCAACGGTCGACGTACGAACGACCACGCAGCATCAGGAATCCTGCGACGAAAGTGGTCAAGATCAGTGGCAGCCAACGCTCGCTGGTGTGCGGATTGCACAGTGCGGTCAGGCACACGACCATCATGGTGCCGAGCCCGACCAGCAACCCGCTGAGGAACGAGCGGGCGCGCTCAGCCTGGATGAGCACGTCGCGCACCGACGCCGGGCCCTCCAAGGTCGGCGTTCCGCCGCCGGACACCACCACGGTCGTGGGCAGATCCGGGCGCGCCTCGAAAACCCAACGGCTGGTTGCCGACGGGAAGACCGGCAACCGGATGCCGGCCAGGCGCCGAGTCAGCGAGGGCGCCGCGTGGTAGAGGAACACGCACGCCAGGACCAGGCTGGCCAGCAGCGTCACCGCACTGGTTGCGGCGACCATCCGGAGTACGGCGGCAATCGTCGTCAGTGCACTGATGGTGACGATCGCGGTGTAGATCGCCAGCCTGCGGCCGGTGAAGCGCAGTGCCAGTGTTGTCGCCACGGTGAGGACACCGAAGCCCAAGACGGCTTGCGGCGACCCGACCGGACCGGGCGGGGCCGCGGCCGCGGCAACGGTGATCGGGATGATGCCGGCCATCAGCATGATGTCGGCGACCCGACGGTCGGCGTCGGTCTTGGCGCGCACCTGCAGCAGGCCGGCTACGCCCAACACAAGGACGCCGACAATGGCGGTGAAGATGGTGGTCAGCCACGTGTTGTGGTGCCAACGCCACCACGCCAAGATGCCGGTGGACAGGGCCACACCGATGGCCACCATCCACGCGCCGACCTGTACCGCAACGACCGGGTCGATGGACGCGAACCGCTTGCTGAGATTGGACGCGACAGCGGTGGAGATGTGCTCGATGACCTGCGAGCGGTGCTCGGTGTCGTTGATGAACCGGATCCAGAGGCGGTCGCCGTCGAAGATGTCCTGTTCGGTCAGCGACTGGGTGGCGCGCAACGGCGTGCCGTCAACCAGGCACAGCGCCCAGCGGCCACGGCCGGTGGCCTCTAGCGGGGTCTCGCCGAGTTCGCGGAGCCGGCTGTTGACCACCTTCAGCAGGGGCTCGGTCATCACCGAGACGGGGGCGTTGGCGTCCAACAGCACGCCGATCTGGACACCCTCGCCCGCCATGATGCCGACGACGACGGCGCGTGGTGTCGAGATGCCCTCAATGTCAGCCTGTGGAGCATCGGCTACTGCAGTCATCGTCCTGCACCCCCCTTTGTGAGTTGGCGTGTGGTCTGGTGGTTAAAGCCGTGGGCGGGCGTTGTCGGTGAACTCACCGATATGCCCGAGGTGCCCGAGGTGCCCGAGCCCGCTGATAGCGGCGGCCCGACTGACTCCGAATTCATTTGCCTCGCCTCGCGACTAATTGATTCTGATGGACATTGCTTTGCGCTTTTGCGGCCGGTTCTAGAGCAGTATGCCGTGTCCGCATCTCGCTCGCACTTTATGTTGAAAAATGCTGCTGCGCTGTTTATTTGGTAACGGCGTTGTTAAACCCTGCTATGCGTTTTCCACTCGCCATACGGCAGAGTGTCCAAAACGGTCTTCACGCCAACTTGCACCAGCTGTGGAGTAGCCGGGCAGATGGCGAGCCAGGCCTCGCCTGAGCCGGCCGTGCGGGCTTGCTGGTAAAGGGCGATACGACCGCCGGATCCGTCCTTCAAAGACAGCACGGAGGCGCTGGGGCCCTTCGCGTCGTCGCGGTACTGCCGTGCGTAAACGGCCACTTCGGCGGCAGGATCCGACAGCGCCTGACCCAGCGCGGCCACCGTGGCCGCGCTGATGCCCATGCGGCGTAGGTCACCCCCGGAGAACACGTTGAAGCCGGATTCCTGCCACGACTTCGTCGCCTCCAGCATCTCCTCCAACGGGACGTTGACGGCATTGATTGCCGCCGGGTCGGCGTGGTGAATCGATTCCAATCCGTCCATGACCAATGCGGCGATGGAGGAACTGTCGGTCACCGAAACATCGTCGACGGTGATGTCGTTGCCAACCCGGACTGCCGATACCCAGTGCTGTCCTCTGCGAGCCAGGACCACCCGAAACTCGTTGTCGGGAATGTCGCGGGATCCGGGCGGCGCGTTCTCGTCTTGAACCATCCCGTAAAGCAATTTGCCGCGCGACAGCAAGGAGACTACTTCCAGGTCGGGAGCGGCAAGCACCCTCAGGCGGGCGGCCACCTGGTCGTTGACCTGGTCGCCGACGACAATCCCCTGCTCGCGCATGACCTTCATGCCGGGGTGCTCGTTGAGCCAGTCGTTGTTGTCGGTCGACACGTAGGGTCGGCAACGCAACTCGGGGGCGACGTGCCGGATATCCAGGAGAGCCTGGAGCATCCAGAATCCGTCAACGTTAACGGTGATGTCGGTACGCGTACTCTGTTGATCCATCCCTGCCTCAGACGTTCCTCAGTAGATCAATGGCATTTGACTGCAGGAGACGGCAGCACACCGGTGGTGGTGTGCTGCCGCGCCTGAAGTTCGGTTTTAGGCCCAGCTGGAGCCGACGGCGCTGTCGGTCTGCGCCATGTTGTTGCCGGCCGCCTGAACCTTTTGACCGTGTTGGTTGGCCTGCTCGTAGATCACCTGGAAGTTGCGACCCAACTGGGTGATGAACTCCTGGCAAGCCACCGAACCGGCGCCGCCCCAGAAGTCGCCGGCAGCCAACACATCGCGAACGATGGCCTGGTGCTCAGCTTCCAGCGAGGCGGCCTGTGCGCGGATGAGCGCGCCGTGCGCATCGACATCCGCGAACTGGTAATTAATGGTCATACACGTGTTCTCCTAACGTGGAAAGCGTACGCAGCCGTGGCTGTGGGCGCTAGCTGCCCAGCAACTGCTGAGAAGCCTGCTCTTGCTGCTCGTAGTTGTTCGCATCCCGAACGAGTCCATCGCGCACGCCGTGCAGCATGTTCACAATGTTGCGGAACGCCGTGTTCATCTGACCCATGGTGTCCAGCGAGGTAGCCGAGGCCAGACCGCTCCAGCCGGCACCCGAGATGTTCTGCGCGGACGCCCACATGCGACGGGCCTCGTCCTCGACGGTCTGAGCGTGCGCCTCAAAACGGCCGGCCATGTCCCGCATCGCGTGCGGGTCCGTCATAAAACGCGATGTCACTCCACTGTCTCCTTAATTGCCTGTCATTGAGTTATTCCGGCGATTCCTGGCCGGATTTGGCCTTGACGTGCGCACAGCCTTCCGGCCGGTGGCCGGAAGGCATGTGGAAGTCCTGACTGTTCGTTAGATCAGCCCGCAGCTGCGGCGTTGGCGGCCTCGGTGGCGGCGTACGAACCCGAACTCGTCGCCAGGGTGTTGACGAACATTTCGTGAATAGCCGCGGCCTGGGCGCTCACCGCCTGGTACATCTGCGCGTGCGCGGCGAACTGAGCCGCGGTCAGCGCCGACACCTCGTCGGCCGCCGCAGGCACCACGCCGGTGGTCGGGGCCGCAGCGGCAGCGTTCTGCGCGCTCATGGTCGTGCCGATACCTTGCAGGTTTGCGGCGGCCGCCGCCAAAGCCTCCGGTTGCGTAGTCACAAACGACATGCTGTTTCCTCCTAGAGCTGCTCCCAGCACCGGTCTCTGCACGAGAGTAGATGACTGTCTGGGCACAAGTGGGGTTCGGCGTCCCCGTTTGGCATTTGTTCACCGGTCGGCAATACGAAGCCGACTGTTGTAACGACAGAGTAACAGCGCCTGACCTGGTTCGTAGGGTCTTCCAGAGACTCCGGTCTTGCCGGGTTGTTGGCGCTCAGAGCGGCGCTCAGGAGGCGCGTGCTCGGCGCTCGAGGGCTCGTCACCGTAGATCCCACCACACACCTCGCGAGTCCCCCACGAGCATCCGTCAACCCGCGAACGGGGGACGCGCCATGACGGTGGGCCGGAATCCGTAGCGGGGACTTGCTCCGGAGGCACCGGCCCCCACGCCCGCGAGCGGCAAACCCCCGAGGAGATTTCCGGCGGATCCGTCCGGGGCGGCGCTGATCGTGGTCACCGGGAGTGGTGCCGCCTGGCTGATCGCCGGGCCCAATCCCGCGATCGCGGGCGGCACCGACAACTTTCCGAGCGAGGCTGCCTGTCCCACGCTCGCGGTCACACCTGCACCGCCGGAGCCCAGCGCTCCGCTGACGGCGTCCGCGGCGTGCGGGCCGGCCGCCGCAGCGGAGGCGGCGGCCGACGCCAGGCCCTTGCTGAGGGAGAGCAACGAGTTGGCCATGCCGGTTGAGAAGTACGGCAGACCCTCGATGTTGTAAGCGGGCCCAGCAAAGTTCCGGAAGGCAGTGATGAGCCACGACGGGTTCAGAGTGCTGTTCCCACCTATCCCGGCGAGGATCGAGCCGACGACCGAGTTGGGGTTGAAGGTCACCCCGGACAACGTCACTGGCGAGGTCGGGTTCAACCCCAGCAGACCCGCGCTCGGTCCCACCAGGTTGGCCAACTGGACCTGCAAATTACCGAGCAGGTCCAGCAACGATTGCTGGGCCGATCCGGTCGCAGCCCCGACGGCATCGGTCACCGAAGCCGCCTGCGCAGCCGTACCCGCGGGGTTGGCAACCTGCGGCGGCGCGCTGAACGGGGATACCGCCGCCGTTGCGGTCGACGATGACGTCGCGTACTGATACATCGTCGCGGCGTCCTGAGCCCACATCTCGCCATATTGCGCCTCAAGGGCCGCGATCGCGTTGGTGTTTTGGCCAAAGGCATTGGTGGCCAACAACTGAGCCAGTTCCGCGCGGTTGAGCGCGACGAGTTCTGGCGGCACCATCGCCGCCAGCGCATTCTCGTACGCCGCCGCGGCGGCGGTGGCCTGGGTGGCAAATTGTTCGGCTCGAGACGCCGTGTTGCTCATCCATGTCACGTACGGTGTGACGGCTTCGGCCATCGACGCCGACGCCGGCCCCAGCCACTCTTCACCGGTCAGGTGCGTAATCACCGTTTCGTAGGCGACGGAGGCCGAATTGAGCTCTGCGGCCAGTCCGTTCCAGGCGGCAGCAGCAGCCACCATCGGCGCTGAACCGGGTCCTGCGTAGATGAGCGACGAGTTGATTTCCGGTGGCAGCGCCCCGAAATCCATGGCGTCCCTTACCGACTCGCGACCGCGTTGGCCGCTTCGGTGGCGGCATACGATCCGGCGCTGGCGTCAAGGGTGTTGACGAACATCTCGTGGATAGCTTGCGCCTGCGCGCTCACCGCTTGGTACATCTGCGCGTGTGCGGCGAATTGCGCGGCGGTCAATGCGGACACCTCGTCGGCGGCTGCCGGAACTACGCCGGTCGTCGGCGCTGCGGCGGCGGCATTCTGGGCGCTCAGGGCCGACCCGATGCCCTGCAGGCTGGCCGCCGCGGCCGACAGCGCCTCCGGCTGAGTGGTAACAAACGACATTTTGTCTCCTCCTTATAACTTTGGTAATCAACAACTTTCAGGGGACACTGTGCTTTCCACCGGCTACCCGGCGTACGGCGAACGAGTCAGGACGTTGTAGCGGAACCCATACTTGGTGACGAAGCCCGCGCTGCGTCGGCCCACAGCTCCCAGTGGTATCCCCCGCACCAGCGATGTGCCGAGATTGCTTGCCGCGGTGGTCATCTCGGGGAACGAGCTGGCGGGGGCCGGGCTCAGCTGAGAGACCTGCGAGACCTGCGAGACAGTAGTGGCCGCCCAAACAGGCGGCACCGACAACTTCCCGATGGTGGCGGCCTGTCCCCACCCCGCCGACACCGGGGTGCCCCATGCGCCGATGGCACCGGGTGGTGTCAAAGCACCACCCAGCGCGGGGTTCGGCGCAGGGGCGCCGGGCAGTAGCCCACCGCCCCACGCCACCAGGGAGTTGACGGCCCCGAGCGAGAAGTATGGGTAGTTCGTCACGGCATTCCAGATGTTCGAGGAATTGCCGAAGATCGTGGCAACGAGCCCGTTCGGCCCCACGAACCACGGCGGCAGCGTCGAGAGGTTGACCGCGAAGCCCAACCCCGCCAGGGGCGCAGAGAAGGGGGCTGACGCCGCTGCTGTGGCGGCCGCGTCTTCGACCGCCGCGGCCTGCTCGGCCACCGCGTCGGATTGGCTGGTCCTAGGCGGAGCGGTGAACGGACTCAGCCGTGACGCCGTCGCCGACGAATCGGCATAGCCGTACATCGCCGCGGCGTCCTGGGCCCACATCTCGGCGTACTGGGCCTCGGTAGCAGCGATCGCCGGCGTGTTCTGCCCGAAGAAGTTGGTGGCGAGCAGAGCCAGCAGCAAGGTCCGGTTGGCCTCGATCACTGGCGGCGGCACGGTCATCGCGAAGGCGGTCTCATAGGCGACGGCGGCCGCACGAGCCTGTACGCCGGCCTGCTCGGCCCGGTCGGCGGTGACGCTCATCCAGGCCACGTACGGCCCGGCTGCGGTCAGCATCGCCTCTGACGCCGGTCCCACCCAGGGGGAGCTCGTGAGCTCGGTGATCACCGCGGCATATCCGGCGGCTGCCGTACTCAGTTCGGCAGCGACGGCATCCCAGCCCATCGCGGCGGCCAACATCGGCCCCGACCCCGGTCCGGCATACATTCGGCCCGAGTTGATCTCCGGCGGTAACGCCCCGAAATCCAGCACCGGCGCTCCTCAGCGCGCTCCGGTCGCGAAGCGAATCGGGCGGCGTCGGCAGCGTGGCTTTGAGTTTCCAGCTTCGCGCAGAGGGTGCGCATTATACTGCCGTATATGGAATATGTGCATAGATCGACTGATCTGCATAGAAAACACATTAGATTGCTACCGTTGCTGAAACTGCCTCAGACGCCAACTATTCATCACTTGCCCACCACTGTTCAGCTGCCGTTCAATTTCGCCCGTGCCGTTGATGCTGTTGAGCTGCACAGATAGCAACGGACGCGGGACGTCGCACGACACGTGAGTTGTCTACGTTCAAGCGGGTTTACGCGCCAAAGATATGAGCGTTCATAGGATTGCTCCTCCCCCGGCGTAGAGCGTTCGGTCAAAGCATTAGGGCCCGGCGGATAACCGCCGGGCCCTAATGCAGCTAGCTAGCTAGCTCCTACTTGCTATCTCGGTGGCCGCAACCTGTACGAACACGCCGGTGTCTTCCGCCATCAGCAGGCCTCGACCGCGGGGCAGCGGGCCGCCCTTCATCTTGCCGCGGATGAAGCCCTCGTCGGGGTCAGCGTCCATCACCAGCAGCGGTGCGTTCGCCTGGTGCAGCGCCCTCAGCATCGGGTCGCTGCCCGCCGAGGACCAACCACCGAACGTGCGGGTGACGATCACGTGCAGCCCCACGTCGGCGGCCCTGTTCACGAACGGAACCACCTTGTGCAGCGGCGAGTCGAAGCCCGGCGGCAGCTGTTGGATGTCGTCGACGATCAGGAAGATCTCCGGACCGGTCCACCAGGCCCGAGACAACAGCTCCTCGGCGGACAGACCGGGTGGGGGTTCCCGGCCGGCCAAGGCCGCGGACAGCTCGCCCATCATCTGAACGACGCCGTCGAGGTTGTAGGCGAACTTCTCCACATACTCCGTACCCAGCTGGGTCAGCAGCTGACGACGCGGGTCGATCAGCCATACCTGTGCAGAGGGCTTTCCGGGCGGAGGCGGTGGCGCGCTGCTGGCGCCGGGCGCATACAACCGCCCGATTTCGGACATGATGGTGGCCAGCGTCGTGGTTTTCCCACATTCGCGTCGGCCGGTCACCATCAAGTGCGAGTTCTCGGCGAAGTTGAGGTAGACCGGTGACAGGTCCAGTTCCGATAGCCCCCACGCGATCCCACCGGCGCCAACACCTTGACGGGTGTCCCGCGCCGCCAGTTCGCGCACCTGCTCCACGCCGAACCGGGCCGGAAGCCGACGCACGATGGGTGCCCGGGTGGTGGTGAGCCTGCTGACCGCGGCAACCACGCTGTCGCACTCGAAGACGTTGTCCGGTGTGTTGGACATCGCCGGACGAGCCACCAGGGTGTGCAGGCCGGCCTGGGGGTCGCTGTCGAGGCGGATGTAGTTGACCGCGACCATGCCGCGACCCGGCTTGGCGGGAACGTCCTTGGCGAACCGCGAACGGACCAACTTGGCGTCCTCGACCGCGGCCAGGCGCAGCTCGACCCGGGAGCCGAAACCGCTACGCACCGGCGGGCGGAGTTCGGACTCACGATCGGCGGTGACAATCACGTGGACGCCGAACGAGGGCCCCTGGTTGATGATCATGTTCACCTGATCGATCAACACCTCGTTTTCTTCGGCGAGGGCGCGGTAGTTGTCGATCACCAGGTAGACATCCCCGAACCCGTCGTTGGGCACCGGGCCGGCTTCCCCGCCGAACTTGCGACGCCGGAACATCTCCATCGACGCGATGCCGTATTCCAGGAAGCTGCGTTTGCGCTCGCGTACCAGCGCCAGCAACTCCGACACCGTCCGGCGCACACCGTACGGGTCGGTCGGGCCCGCCACCTCACCCACGTGCGGCAGTTTCGCGACGGTGGTCAAGGCGGTGCTGCTGTACGCCAGGCAGTAGAACTGCACCTGTTCGGGGGTGTGGGTCAACGCCGCCGAGCAGATCAGGGTCTGCAGTGCGGTCGTCTTGCCCGAACCGCCGGCACCCAGAATCAGCACGTTGGCACCGGGACCCGAGGTATCGACCGTCCACGGTGGTTGGTCGTGTTTGAACGGCCGGTCGATGATCCCGATCGGGAACACGAGGTCTCGGGCCGTGCCGTAGTTCTGGTGCCACGGGCGCCCGAGGAACCGGTTGACCAACTCATCGATGGCGATGGGCTGGGTCAGCGGCGGTTGCCACAACCGGTAAGGCTCGAAGTTGATCCTGCGCAACTGATCGATGATTACCGTGCCGACCTTCGGCGTCCTGATCGCCTCTTCTTCTTCGTCGGCTTCTTCGGGCTCGACCACCTCGCCATTGGCGTAGGCGGCAATCGGCTCGATGGCGTCCGCGCCGCCACCCACGCTCACTTCGAGCGGCGTGAAGTCGTTGGTGAACAGTTGCGGGCGAACGTAGTCGATGCTGTGCACCAGGACCGGCGCTTCCTCGCCGTCGACGGTGACGCCGCGGAAGTAGTCGCGCCACAAGAACTCGGCCTGGAAACGGATGATGTCGTCGAGGCTCCGACGGAAGTAGCCCAGACCGGCCTGAGCGGGCAGATTCACCGCGTTGGGCACACCGGCGGCCTGCGCAGCCCCGGCGGTACGTGCCTTGAGCACCAAGCGGTAACCCATGTTCTCCATGAGCTTTTCCGCCCGGCTCTCGATGGTCTGCGAGGCCATCATCAGGTGGATCCAGTAGGCACGACCCTGCCGGCCGATCGAGTCGAGGACGTCCACGGCGGTCGGCATGATCCGGAACCACTCGTAGAACTCGTCGATCACGACGACGAGCATCGGCAGCGGCGCCATGTCTTGGCCACGGGCCCGCATCCGGGCGCGGACCGAGTTGTATTCCTTGGCGTCGTCGACGCCGGCGCTGTCGCAGATGGACTTGCGGCGCGCGATCTCGCCCCACAGCGCATCCAGGAAGCGCTCCATCAACGCCTGGTCTTCTTCCAGGTCGGTGATGATGCGGGAGACGTGCGGGACTCCGGCGAAGGGCTTGACCGCCGACCCACCCTTGAGGTCTGCCAAGACGAACTGGAGTTCCTCCGGCGGGTGGCCGAGCATCAGCGACTCGATCACGGTTCGCACCAGGGTCGATTTACCCGAACCCGTGGTACCCGACATGACCCCGTGCGGCCCGTCGCCGCCCTCGTCGAGGGATTTCATGTCCAGGAACAGCAGTTCGCCGTTGTCGGACCTGTTGCCGAAGGGTACGCGGAGCCGGGACCTGCCCATCGAGTCGGTGCGGCTGCCCCACAACGAGTCGAAGTCGATATTCCCCGGGTCATCAATTCCGTAGTAGGACAAGATGTCTCGGGCACCGATGTGGGTCACCCGCTGGCCGATCTCTTCGTATGCCTCGGCCAGGCGCCACTGGGCCAGTTTCTGCGCGAACTCCTCGGCCTCGACGGTGCTGAACTGATCGGCGAGGGCGAAGAACCACGCGTTGTCGTCGATCACCATCCAGGTGTCGCGGTCGCGGGGCAGCGCTTCGATGATGCCGACCTCGTCGAACTTCAACTTGCGCTCCGGGACGTCGGACCACATCGGAGAGCCGGTCAGGTCGAAGAACGTCACTCCGTCGACGCCTTCGGCGCTGATCACGTATTCCCATTGCGGGTCTTCGACGTCCGCGATGATCACGGTGTGCGGGGTCGGGCACTGCGCCGACGAACTTGCATGCCGAGGCGTGAAAGACCCACGGCCGGCGAACAATTCGGCTTGCTCGGCGGCGAATTCACGCACCGAGCTGTAGACCATCCGGGCGTTGCCCGCTGCGTCCTGACGCCGCGCGTCACCGAAGTGCGGCAGCCACTTGACCCAGTCCCACTCCTCCAGGTGGGAACTGACGACGATCATCTGCATGTGGTCTGGTCCGTGGGAGAACGCAAGCTGGCAGATGATCGCGCGCATCAATCCCAGCGCCTGCTCCCGCGTTCCGACCAGCGAATACCACGGTTCGACGAGAACGGACACCATCTTCGGCAGGTTGTAGACGACGCTTTGATAGCGACCGAATTCCTGCAGCGCCTTACCGGTTACCGGCTCCAACTCGATGTCGGTCGGCATGTTCTGCGGCTCACCCCAAGTTACCTCGGGACGCGTCATACCCACGCCGACCCGGACAACGCCGAAATTGAGGTCCTTGCCGTCGGGTTTGCGTTCCCACATGCGCGGGGATCCCACCGCGGCCGCCAACGTGTTCGGCGCTGGGTGGAACCACCGGTAGTTGGCGTCCATGCTGTCGGCGGACTCCTGCGCGGTGTCGCGCAGCATGTCCAGCATCAGCATGAACTGGGCGCGCATCGCGTCCAGCTTCGGCCGGCTCATCTGCTGCTGCCCGCCGCTGACGCCGCGGAACATCATCATCATCATGCCGCCGACCATGAAGATCGGGAAGATCGAGCCGACGCCGCCGAACACGTGCGAACCGCTGGCGAACGTCATGGCCACCATGCCGCCCAGGAGGCCGATCACGACGACGCCGACCACGATCAACCACCACGGCTTGCCCTCTGGCGGCGGGATGCTCAGTGGCGTCGGTAGGACGATGTTCTCCGGCTTGATTACCGGGGGCTTCTCCGGTGTCGGTCGGGCAAAACCACGTTTCACTTCGGTACCACCAACTCTGCAGGGGTCATGTCCATTGGAAGGGTGTCGTGCTCAACCAACGCGTCCGCACGGGACAGCGTCGGACCTTGCGGCAGCAGACGTAGCGCTACCCACGGCGCCAGGCTCGGCGTCAGGGTCAAGCCCAGAGCTTCCCGGGCGTCTTTGGTGTCGTCGACGCCGAACCGCGGGCCCGCCTGGGTGATCCACCACAACGATTCCGTGGTCTGGGAGGCCGGGTTGTTGCCGGTGACGGCCACGAAGTTGGCGTAGTTAGGTCCGAAGAAGACCTGGTCCGCCGAGCGGCCAGAGGTGTCCGCCTTCACCAGTCTCACCACCTTTCTCAGGTCGGCCGCCTTGATCGGCAGGGTGGGCCCGGACACCACCTGAACGCGGGCGCGGTTCTCGCCGGCGGTCCGTTCCCACCACCAGCAGGTCGACGGATTCTCGCGCAGGTCCTGCACGTTCAGCGGGCTGTCTGGGTAAGACGACAGATCCAGGCGGTTGACCACCGGCATCTTCGCCAACGCCGACGGTTCGACGGTCACCGGCTTTCCGGAGCGTCCGGCGTTCGTCAAGATCTGGGCCACCAACGGCGGGAGCGACTGCACACCATCGGTCAGGACCAACGAATATTGTTGCGGCCCACTGATTTGCGGCGTGACGATGACCGTCCCCACCGGTCCCGGTGCGCCCGGGAAGGTCGCCGGGGCATTGGCATTCGGCACCTCTGGCACCAGCAGTTCGGGCCCGACCGGCAGCGCGTCATACAACGCACGGCTCATCGGCTTGGCCTGACTGACCTGTTCCGGGGTGAGCCCCAAGGGCAGCAGAACCGAGCGGTCGGTGGCGTCGATCTTGGACCGGCGTCCTTCACGGACCACCCAGGTGGTCCCTTCGTAGCTCAACACCACGGCGTCCGACCCGCTCAACACCTTGCGGTGGTTGGTCAGCTCCGGGGTGCCGTCGATCACCGTCACCGTCACGCTCTGTGCGCCCCCGACTCCCGACGAGGTGTCCACGGTGTCGCACACCAGCCACGACGATTCCGACGGACTCTTCGGCGAGAACTGAGACGGAGCACCCGGAATACCCACCAGCGGCCCGTGCGGCATGGAGGTGATCTGATTCGACTTGACCTGTTTCGGGTTGTCCGGACGGCCGGCGATCAGCCGCGCCGACGCCAGATTCAGGGCCGGGTGCAACCGGTCGCCTACGCGGACATACAGCGCGCCAGAGTCTTTGTCGGCGATGATCGCCGAATCGTTGATCTGGCCTGACGGGCTGATGAATGACCACAGCAGCGCCCCGAGGCAGATCAGCACTGCCGCCGATATCGACGCCACCACCGACAGCGTCTGACGCCGTCCCGGTTCGATCTCCATCCGGACCCGCCAACGGGTCAACGCCATTGCTGTCCGACGCGCCAGGAACTGATAACCCGTCACCTGGGTCCGCGTTGACAACCCGAGGCCGTATCCCGACCCCCGCTGTCCGCGGCTCTCTTCAGCCACGTTAGATCACCTTCCGGTCTACTCCGAACGCCTGAAATATTGACCTGCACGCTTGGCCCTCGGGTTAGCGAGGCCAATCACATCGATAACCGTAAGGCACCCGCGCGGACCTTGCCACGCAGCGCAGGGTGCGCGGGATCCCCCGAGTATTTCAATGTGTCGTCACAGGGCATGGTAGCTACGAATGGCCGAATCGGCCTGTCGAACCGTTCACTTCGGTGTGCACGCTGCTGACCTGCTAAGAAATGATACGACGCGGTTCGCGCCGCCGGGGTCGTACGAGTATTCCGGTGGGTGTTGGACGCAAGAAGGGGCACATGACTGAGCTGGCACCCTCGCTGGTGGAACTAGCGCGGCGGTACGGCATTGCCACCGGATATCAGGACTGGGTGGGCCACTACGTCCACGTCTCCGAGCGGACGCTCGTGGCAGTCCTTGCAGCTCTGGGCGTTTCCGCGACAACCGAAGAGGAACGCAATGTGGCGCTGGCCGCACAGGCGCGCGGGTACTGGGCGCGGTCGCTGCCGGCCGCCGTCGTGGGGCGCGCGGGTGTCCAGACGCGGTTCTGGGTGCACGTGACCCACGGAGCCCCCGCCGATGTGTGGTTACGTCTCGAGGACGGCACGCAACGAGGCGGGATCGTCCAGGTCGACAACTTCACTCCCCCGTTCGATCTGGACGGAAGGTTGATCGGTGAGGCCAGCTTTGTGCTGCCTACCGATCTGCCGCTCGGCTACCACCGCATCCATCTGCGATCCAACGATTACGAGGCCGACACCGCCCTGATCGTGACGCCCGACTGGGTGGGGTTGCCCGACAAGCTCGGTGCCCGGCGGGCCTGGGGGTTGGCCGCCCAGCTCTACAGCGTTCGGTCCAAACAGTCCTGGGGAATCGGCGACCTCACCGATTTGGCGGACCTGGCGCTGTGGTCGGCTTCGCAACACGGCGCCGACTATCTGCTGGTCAATCCCCTCCACGCGGCAACACTTCCGGGCTCCCAGGCCAGTCGGAAAGGCGGCTCGACACCGATCGAGCCCTCGCCGTACCTGCCGACGTCGCGTCGGTTCTTCAATCCCCTCTACCTACGGGTGGAGGGGATTCCGGAAATCGTTGACCTGCCGAAGCGCGCCCGGGTGCGGCAATTGCGCGACGATGTGCAAGGTCACACCAGACGCCACGAGGCGATCGACCGGGACACCGCGTGGGCTGCCAAGCGCGCGGCGTTGAAACTCATCCATCGGGTGCCGCGAACCGCGGGGCGCGAGCTCGCCTACCGCGCCTTCTGTGCGCGGGAAGGGCGCGCATTGGACGACTTCGCCACTTGGTGTGCGCTGGCCGAAGAGCACGGCGGCGACTGGTACCGATGGCCGAACTCACTGCGGCACCCGGACGCGCCAGGGGTCGCCAAGTTCGTCTCTAAGAATAAGGAAGCGGTCGATTTCCACCGCTGGCTGCAATGGCAGCTCGACGAGCAGCTTGCCGCGGCGCAGTCGCAAGCGCTACGCGCGGGAATGGCGCTGGGAATCATGCACGACCTCGCCGTCGGCGTCCACCCCACCGGTGCCGACTCCTGGGCCCTGCAGGATGCCCTGGCGTTGGGTGTGACGGCGGGTGCGCCGCCGGACGAGTTCAACCAGCTCGGACAGGATTGGTCGCAGCCGCCCTGGCGCCCGGACCGACTCGAGGAACAGGAATATCGCCCGTTCCGCGCGCTCATCCGGGCGGTGCTGCGGCACGCGGGCGGGGTTCGGATCGACCACATCATCGGGTTGTTCCGGCTGTGGTGGATCCCCGAGGGCGCGCCGCCCACCGAAGGCACCTACGTGCGCTACGACCACGAAGCGATGATCGGCATCGTGGCGCTCGAGGCGCACCGGGCCGGAGCCGTCGTCGTCGGCGAGGATCTGGGCACCGTGGAACCGTGGGTGCGCGACTACTTATTACTACGCGGCCTGCTGGGAACGTCGATCCTCTGGTTCGAGCACGACCTCGACGGTGGCGGACCGCTTCCTGCCGAGCGCTGGCGCGAATACTGCTTGTCCTCGGTCACCACGCACGATCTGCCGCCGACCGCCGGATATCTGGCCGGTGACCATGTCCGGCTGCGGGAATCGTTGGGATTGTTGGCGAGGCCGGTCGAGGCCGAACTAGAGGCCTCGAGGGCCGAACGCGAGGCGTGGTTGGCCGAATTGCGCCGCGTCGGGCTTCTTGAAGAGGGCCAAGAAGACCCCGAGGACACGATCCTGGCCCTCTACCGCTATCTGGGCAGGACCCCGTCGCGACTGCTGGGCGTTGCCCTCACCGACGCGGTCGGCGACCGTCAGACCCAAAATCAGCCCGGCACCACCGACGAGTACCCGAACTGGCGGGTCCCGCTGACCGGTCCCGACGGCAAGCGGATGCTGCTCGAGGATGTGTTCGCCGATGCCAGGGCGGCCAGGTTGGTCGAGGCGGTGCGCGCTCAGATCGACCCCGCAACCGAGGCTCCGCGAGTTTGACGTGAGTCTCCCGCAACCCCTTCGGGCCGAACTCGGCGATGTGGTGCATCGCTATGCCGCGTACGTTGATGATCGCCAATTCGACTCCGTCGCAGCGCTTTTCACAGCTACGGCTGAACTCGTGCTACCCGAGCCGCCGGCCGTGTTGCAGCCGATCAAGTCCCACCGCGGCTTGGCGGCCATCGGTCGGGCCGTGGCCGCCGTCGCCCAGACGATGCGTACCGAGCACGCGATCGTCGGCGAAGTCTATGAGCAAGGTTCGCGGGCGGACGGGTCACACGCGCGAGGGCGGATAGCGTGCATCGCGCACCATTGGAGTGAACGTGCGGGCGAATTGGTCGACGCGATCTGGCACCTGCGCTACGACGACGATTATGAGCTCACCGACGCCGGGTGGCGGATCAGCCGCCGGGCATTGACGATCAACGCCATCGAGACTCAACCGGCGCGGAGGGTGCGACCACCGGATCCGAGCGATCCGGTGTAGCCGAAATCCCCGATTGCCGTCCTAAACTAGGCAATTCACGCTCAGCGGAGTTTGCCAGCAGCGATGCATCTGACTTTCGTACGTGCTCGTCGTTGCCCTTCGTGGCGTGCTTTTGAGTTTTTACAAGCGTCTTCGTGTATTTTTGCTCAAGGTGAGCGTAAGGAGACCAGCCGCAATGAGGGGCATCGAATGACTGAGCAGATCGAGGCGCCGTCCCGTCATGGAAAAGCCGCACCCGAGCGGCAGTTGGGAGTGGACTACGCGAGTGAGGTCCACGAGGCCGAGGATGTCGTCGACGTCGAGACGTACGGCGGTGGGTTCGACCTGACCCGCCGGGCCACGGCGCCCAAGCTGCGGGTGGGGCGCGACAAGTGGTTCAACCTGCTGTGGCTGATCCCGATCGGTTTTGCGCTGCTCGTCGCCGGTGTGGCGATCGGCAAAGGCCTGCACAACATGCCGGCCGTGCAGTCGTTCATCGAGCGATACCCCGGCACCAATGAGCAGTCCGGCATCGCCGGCCGTCCCGCCTGGATCGGGTGGACGCACTTTTTCAACCTCTTCATGATGATGTTCATCATTCGGTCTGGAATTCAGATCCTCTGTGACCACCCCCGGCTGTATTTCAGCCGCAATGCCACCCCCGGTAAGGACGAGTGGCTACGGGTTGGGCCACCCGTGCCGGACGACCCACTGTGGACCGCGAACTCCGACACCGTCGCCTTGCCACCGCAATTCGGCCTGCCCGGCTTCCGTCACTCGATCGGACTCGCGCGGTGGTGGCACCTTGGCATCGACGTCCTGTGGTTGCTCAACGGCGCGGTCTTCTACGTATTGCTGTTCGCCACCGGCCAGTGGCGGCACCTCGTGCCGACGAGTTGGGACGTCTTTCCGCACGCCGCGTCCGTCGCGATTCAGTACCTGTCACTGGACTGGCCCACGGACAACGGATGGGTGGCTTACAACGGGCTGCAGTTGCTGACTTACTTCACAACGGTTTTCATCGCTGCGCCGGCCGCGCTGATCACCGGGCTCGGCATGTCGCCGGCGTTGTCGCAACGGGTGCACTGGCTCAGCAAGCGACTGAGCATCCAGCACGCGCGTTCACTGCACTTCCTGGTGCTGGTGTACTTCCTGTTCTTCATTCTCGTCCACGTCACAATGGTTTTCGCGACGGGCGCCCTGCGCAATCTCAACCACATGTTCGCCGCGCGCGACGACAACAGCTGGGTGGGATTCGCGGTTTTCAGCGTCGCGATGGTGGTGGTGGCCGTTGGCTGGGTGGCGGCCACTCCATTCACCATTCGACACCCGCGGGTGGTGCAACGGGTGGGCTACGCGCTCGTAGGTCCTTTCCAGCGAGTGTTGGAACGCCTCAACCCCAAACCGGGCGCGTTCACCGAAAAAGACATTTCGCCCTACCACTGGCGCAATGGTCGGTTGCCGGAGACCGTCGAGTACAAGGAGCTGGAGAAGAATGACTTCAGGGACTGGCGGCTGCGTGTCTACGGATTGGTCGAAAACCCCAAGGCGTTCTCGCTCGAGGACCTGAAAGCGCTGCCCTACCACGACCAGATCACGCAGCACTTCTGCATCCAGGCGTGGTCGGGAGTCGCAAAGTGGGGCGGAGTTTCGATGCAGACGATCATGGACATCGTCAAGCCGCTGCCCGAGGCCAAATGGGTCGTCTTCTACTCAATGGGTGAGGGGGCCACGGGCGGCATCTATTACAACGCCCATCCCATCGAGCAGATGGGTCACCACATGAGCATGCTGGCCTACAACATGAACGACCAGCCGCTCCCCTACCTGCACGGACGGCCGCTGCGGTTACGCAATGAGCTGCAGCATGGGTTCAAGCAGGTGAAGTGGATCAAGGGCATCGAGTTCATCGCGCACTACTCCGAGATCGGCAGCGGTTACGGCGGCTACAGCGAGGACCATAAGTTCTTCGGCCGGCACCAGACGCTCTAGGGACCTCCAAACCGGGTGTTTGACCCGTCGACGATTTGGGTACATGGCGCGAATCGATCGTCGATTGAGGAGACACTCGTGGGGGGAATCTCTCGGAACGTTATCGAGCCACGCCCGTATGCGGACGAGCCGAAGGCTGATTCGCTAGTAGAAGCCCAACGCGCGCCCGGACTGGTTGCGGTCGTAGGTGCGGTACTCGCATTTGTCGTCAGCCTGGCCAATTTCGCCCTCGGCCAGGTCGGTGTCGGCATCGCCGCCGGTATCGGGGGCTTCCTCGTGTTCGCCGGTGGGCTGGCCTGGCTTCTGCTGGAACGCAGGCGAATACGCGACGCCGAACGGGAGAGGCTGATGACCGAACTCGCGCAGCGTGCGAGCTGGGTGTCTTAGTCGGTTCCGCCGCGCCGCTTAGTGCAACGCGGCGAGATTCTCGACCGACTCACGCACATCGGACCGCAACACGCGCGCGACGAGTTTGCCTACTGGCCCACTGAGCAGACCGCCTTTCAGATCGGCGGTGAGATGGAACGTCGATCCCGGGTCGTTGTCGGTGACGGCCATGGCCAGGTCGATGCGGACCCCGCCGCGGCCGCGCCCCTTCAACTCGATCCTTTTCGGCTCGTCGTAGTGGGTGACCTCCCAGTGGATGATGTTGCGGAACCCCTTCACCTTGATGCATGAAGACACACACGTGCCTTCTTCGATCGTCGACGGAATCGGGCCACGCCAGCCGCTGAAGATCGTCATCCACTCGTCAAACCGCTCCAGGTCAGAGGCCAGCTTCCATGCGGCCATCGGATCCACTTCGGATGTTGTCGAAACCTCTACCTTTGCCATGCGTTGCATTCACTCCTCTGACGCTGAGCCGTTGGAGTTAGATACCCGGGCGCCGCGGCGCGATAAACCGGCCGAAGCCGGCCTAACCCGGTGCGATCGTCAGGAATCGCCAGGACCGCTGTAACCGTCGTCGATTTTGCTCGCGATATCGATGACCATGGCCGACTGCGATTCCGGTGCGTCGACTTCCTTCGCGACGTATTGGGCGATAAAGCGCCGGATCTCACCGTCTACGCCGGCCAGGATGCGCAATACCTCGCCGCGCAGCGACTTCGACGACACATTGACCGTGATGTCGGAAGGCCGTGGTTTGGCGACGTCGACAATCAGCAGCAGGGGCTCGGCGGCGCGCGCGGTCGCGCGCAACGCGATATCGCCGGCGACCACAAAGTGTTGCTTGTCCAGTCGCAGGTCCAGCAAGAGGTCGATGGTCAACGGGATGTGAATGACGAAGGTGATCAGTTCGCCGAGCTTCCGCGTGACCCGCGGGTCGTGCACCTTGACCTTGGCGCTGACCTTGGCGATGCCGCCAGGTCCCTGCGCGATCGGCTCCATCTCGAACTCGCTGCCGGCGATGCCGCCGAATCCGGCGGCCACGCGGTCAGGTGTCACGGCGTGCTCGAAGAACCTGCGGCCGAAGTCTTCGTAGCTGATGTGGTCGAGATTTTGCATAGGCATATACCGTCTCATGCCACCCGTCCGAAGGGTTGCTGATCCCCCCGCGTCGCTGGGATTTTGCGGTTCAGTGTGACGTGCACCATGCCGGAACGGTTTGTGAACAACACCACAAGGTGCCGCTGAAATTCGGTGTGTCGTGCTGGGGCCTGCCACGCTGGAGTACTTGGAGGTGTTTGAAGTCTGATGAGCGCCCACGAAATTCTCGAGCAGCGCTCGGCCGCAGCACGACTCGGCGGGCTGTTCACCTGGTTCGGCGGCGGGCAATGGCGCGAGCTCGGCGAACCCCATGAACGTTCCACGCATGCCGTCGCCGGCGCGGTTGTCGCGCTTGGCGCCGTGCTGGCATGCCTGGTCGCCGCATTGGCGGTGAACGAGTCCGCGAGCTTGCCGTGGTGGTCCGTGCTGGCGGCTGGCCTGGTCTTCGGCTTGCTGGTCGGTGCGGTGATCCGCGGTACGGTCAGCGGCCCCATTCGGGGTCGGCTGGGCGTCGCGGGCCGCGGTGCCGTCGCGATCGCCGTCGGGGTGATAGTCGGCGAGCTTGCGGCGGTGGTGATGTTTTCCGGTTCGATCGATCGCCGACTGCAGGAGCAGTCGTTACGTGCCGCCGACTCCGTACCAGCCGTCGTTCACGCGGCAACAACCCTGCAACAGGCTCGGGATGCACGCGCGGCCCTGGACAACACTGTCGAACAGGCGCGCACCCAGGTAGACAAGGCGCTGATCGTCGCCCGCTGCGAATACAACCCAACCCCCGCGTGCCCGCAGACCCGGATCACCGGAATCCCCGGTCAGGGGCCGGAAACACGGTCGTCGAACGAGCTGCTGGCCGACGCACAGCGGGAATTGGACGCGGCACTGGCGGCCCGGGACCGGCAGGCCCCGGAACGGGACGCTGCTGTCGCTGACAGCGAGCAAGCTCTCATTGCGGCACGCGATGCGGCAATCGCGCACGACGGCGGTGGCCTCGGTGCGCGCTGGGTCGCCATGAACGAGCTGACGCTGGCCAGCGCGGGCGCGCTGGTGTTGCGGATGATCACGCTGGCGTTCTTCGCTCTGCTGTACCTGTTGCCGTTGATCCTGCGGCTCTGGCGCGGTGAGACGACCCACGATCGACATGCGGCCGCGCGTGCCGAACGTGAGCGGGCCGAGCTGGCAGCGCAACGCGCCGAGCTGGAGGCGGACGCGGCGATCGCGATCAAACGGGCCGAAGTTCGCCGCGAAGCCGAAATCATGTGGGCCGAGCACCAACTGACCCAAACCCGCCTGGCCATCGAGGCGCAGGCCGAAATCGACCGCGAGCAGCAACGTCGTCGGGTCGCCGAAGTGCTCGACGCCCCGGTGCACGCCTTGGCGGAACGTACCTTCGAGCCAGCGTTGGAGTCGGGGTTCGAGTCAGGGTTCGATTCAGGGTGCGAGTCAGGGAGGGAAGACATGTATTTGCCGATCGCCGCCGAAGCCGAGGCCGCCAGCCGAGCCATCGCCGAGCTACCTACCGGGGCGCCACAGCCACGTGCCGAGCGGGTGGAACATGCGCAGTTCGAGCCGAACCTGCCCGCGCCCGTCGAGACCGGCGGCTCGGTGGCGCCACAACACGAGGAGCGTGCCCCACTGATCCCGTCGCTTCCGGACGCCACCAAGGCCGCCGCCCGATGGATCCGACCGTTGGTTCCGCCGTTCGTCGCACGGGTGATCGACAACACCACCGCGCCCCTGCGCAGCGCGCGTCAAGTCTTTGAAGAGGTTGAGGAGATTGCTTTTTCGCTGAAGCGCACGCGCAAGGTGACGGTCAACACCGAGAGCTCGGACGGCTCGGGCAGCCCGAGTCCGGGCCGGCACGCGGTCGAGGCCTCCACCGCCGCCCCGCGGGTGGAAGCGAATCGGGTCGCTTCGTCGCGCGGGGACACCCGCGCGGACACGGGCATGCCGAGCTACGAGGGGCTCGGCGCCGATGCGGAGCACCGGTCGCTGTACGAGGCGCCCACGCACGACCTGGCGGGCCTCTCCGCATCGGGACAAGAGCGCCGTCGGGCGCTTATGGAGCGCGAGGGGCCGCGCGAGTTGCGTGCGCCCGAGGGGCCCCGCCAGCTGCCTCCCGGCAAGTAGCCAGCGGCTCGGTCAGACCGGCAGTGGGCATCGAAAACCGGCCGCGAAGCCGGCTTGGCCGCAGCGTATTATCCAGCAGACGGGCGCACTGGTTGGCCCGCCATTCGGGCAGTTGCAATCGGATTCGGAACAGGACGGGGATCTCGTGACGCTCCTGACAACGGCAGTAGCGGCGCCGCGTTTCACGGTGTCGACCGGCGAATCAACGGCTGCGCCGGCGGCCGCATGAGGGTCAGCCTGTTTCTCGCGGACGCGGCGCAAGCCGATGCCCAATCGGGCAAGGTCCACACTCTCGGTCTGGGCTGGCGGCAGTGTCAAACACCCACGCCCCCTTTTGCTTTGGTGCTCTTTCTCGACATCGACTGGGATGAAACAAATCAGCAGCACAAGTTGACTTGTCAGCTGCTCACCACCGATGGCGAACCGGTCGTCGTGATGGGACCGCAAGGGCCCCAACGCATTCTGTTTGAAGCCGCAGCCGAGGCCGGGCGCCTGCCAGGGGCCATTCACGGCACGTCCGTTCGAATGCCGCTCACGCTGAACATCCCGGGGGGCATCCCGTTGGATCCCGGAATTTATGAGTGGCGGGTGGAGGTCGAAGGTTTCGAGCATGCGACGGCGGTCGAGGCGTTTGTGGTGCTCGGCGCGCCCCATCCGCCGGCTTAGTCTCAGCGGCGTTAACGAGTGCCGCTAGCTGCCCGCGGCAGCCCAGCCAACAGCCAATCCCCGCTGGCTGCAAGAGATGGCTCGTGTTCCCGCCGAAATGTGTTGTTGTGCTTAGAGGTAGCTATCTGACGCGCAATACGAGATGTTCAAGCCGGCGCACGAAGATGCTCGGTAGCCATGGACCGACATCGGCGACTTCGATCATCGAGGTTCGATCCAACAGTTGCCGCAACACGATCTGAGCTTCTAACCGCGCGAGTGCGGCACCGACGCAGAAATGAACCCCTCTGCCGAAACTGAGGTGGCCCTTGCCGCCGGGCCGATCGAGGCGGAACTCGTCCGGGTTGTCGAATTGGCTCGGATCCCGGTTGGCAGCCCCCCACAACAGCAGCAGGTGCGAGTGAGCGGGCAGCTCGACACCGCCCAACGAGGTGGCGTTTCGCACGTGTCGGTAGTGGCCTCGGAACGGCGCTTCGAAGCGCAGCGTCTCTTCGATGAAGGGCCCAAGCAGCCCCGGGTTCTCACGCACCTGGCGCTGGATGTCGGGGCGACTGGCGAGCATCCACACGGCGCTGCCCAGCAGCGACGCCGTAGACTCACCACCTGCCGCGAACAACGTCACCATCATCAGGTTGGCGGTCAGCGAGTCCAGTTCCCCGGAGGCGCACGCAGTGGCGAGCTCGCCCAGCAGGTTGTCCTGCGGATCGGCCAAGGCGTGGCCGAATTGTTCGGTGATATAGCCACTGAGCTCCAGCACGGCCACGCCTGCAGCGGCGACCTCCTCGTCATCAACAAATGCCTCCAGCAGCTGGGTCGCCGCAAATCCCCATTGCACCAGCTGAGCGACGTCTGGGTCGGGTAATCCGATCAACTCGGCGACGACCATCATGGGTAGCCGGTTCGCCATGGCGCCCATCCACTCGATGTGCCCAGCGTTGAGGCCGGCGCGCCATAGCCGCTCAGCGGCGTCGGTGGCGAACTGCTCGATGACGCGGATTCGCTTGGCCGCCAGATGACGGACCAGGAGCTTTCGGTGCAGGGCGTGGGCAGGATCGTCGGCGGTGGCCAGCACGTGCGTCGGCCCGTCGAGCGGGTCCATCTGGGACGCCTTGATCCTGCCGTCGTCCGTATACGTCATCGTGGCGGTCAGATTCGAGGAGAAGTCCTCGGGGCGGGCCAGGGCCTCGTTGAGCGCGTCCCAACCGCACACCGCATAGAACTCGGAGTCACCGATGCGCTGGACCGGACCAGCGGCGCGCATGTGCTCATACAGCGGGTACGGGTCCTGCAAGGATTCGCGGCTGAAGAACGCGACGGCGTCGCTTGCGATTGTCATAATTTCACCCTGTCGGTCGTATAACTGCACGTCAACGTGGTCGAATTAAGTTGAAACGGGCACCGGACGGCGGTGCCGGTCGCCGTCTCACTCCGGGAGTCCTGCCTGCGGGTTTTAGGGAAAGTTCGTCGATTCCCGTCTCACGGTGAGAGTGTGACGTGCGCCCCACACCGGGGATCGGTGCTCTCGGGGAGCCACGCAAGGTCATGGCGTCATGCCGCCCGCACCGCCCGCGCCTCCGGCTCCGCCTGTGGAGGTGGGAGACGGGTCAATGCCTGCTTTACCGTCTTCGCCAGCGTAAAGAGTGCTGCCAAGGACGCCGGATCCGCCGGCGCCGCCGGTGCCGCCGACGCCGCCGAATCCGTCGACGGACGAGCCGCCTTTGCCGCCGGCACCACCGGCACCGCCGTCGGACCCGACGGGGTTGCCGATTCGGCCTTGGCCGCCGACGCCGCCGGTGCCGCCGTTACCACCTTTCGAATACCCACTGCCGCCGTCGCCTCCGTCGCCGCCTACGCCGCCACCCACAAAACCGCTATTACCCGCCCCGCCATTGCCGCCACGGCCGCCGGGCGCGTCGACGCCGCCTTGTCCGCCCGTACCACCTTGGCCACCGTTTCCGCCGAGGCCGTCATCGGATAGGCCACCGGTGCCACCTTTGCCCCCATTGCCGCCCCAGCCGTACTGGCCACCGCCGTGGCCGCCGTTACCGCCGGCACCACCCGTCGCACCAGCACCCTTGGCGCTGTTGCCCCCGGCGCCCCCCTCACCACCCGTGCCGCCATGGCCGGCGGAGCCGCCCAGCGCGGGTTTCGAGCCGCCATTGCCGCCGTTGCCTCCGGCCCCGCCGGTGCCGCCTTTACCGCTGAAACCGTCACCACCCCAGCCACCGCGACCGCCCGCACCCCCGTTACCCTCAGTCGCGCCCAGGCCGCCATTGCCGCCGGTGCCGCCGATGCCGCCGGTGCCGCCGTCACCACCGTCACCGCCGGCGCCGCCGGCGCCGCCCACGGCGGCGTTGCCGCCGCCCACTGCGCTGCCGCCGTCGGCGCCGTTGCCGCCAGCACCGCCGGCGCCCTGGAGCCCTTTGGCACCCGCCGTGCCGCCGCCGCCGGTACCGGCCGCGCCGCCGGACCCGCCGGCACCACCGGCACCGCCTGCACCGCCGTCGCCGCCCGTGCCCGCGTTGTTCGCGCCTGATTTGCTCTGGCCTCCGTTTGAGCCGTTGCCTCCGGCGCCGCCTTTGCCGCCGGTGCCGCCGGCGCCGCCGTCACCGGCCGTGCCGGTTGCGCCGGACTTGCCCCCACCCCCGCCGGCTGCTCCGGCCTTGCCCGCGGCGCCGCCTTGGCCGCCATTGCCGCCGGTGCCGCCGACAACACCGGGATCGCCGTCTTCACCGTGCTGTCCGGCCCCGACCGCGGCACCGTTGTTGCCGGCGCCGCTGTGACCGCCTCGCCCACCTTTGCCTCCCGTGCCGCCGTCGCCCCCATCGCCGCCGTTGCCGCTGATGCTTCCACCGGCACCACCCGCGCCACCGGCGCCGCCCCTGCCGCCGGCGCCGCCGTTGCCGCCCTTGGTCGCCAAGGCATCCGCGTCCTCGCCGATCGAACCGCTGGCTCCGGCGGCCCCGTTGCCGCCGTTGCCGCCATTACCAATATTTCCGGCGTTGCCGCCGTCGCCGCCGTTGCCGCCGTCACCGCCGTCGCTGGGCTGAGACCTGCCGTTGCCGCCGTCACCACCATGGCCGCCGCCGAGCCTGCTCCCGTCCTTCCCGGATGCGGCCGTTCCGGTGCGGCCGGAGCCGCCAGTTCCGCCCTTGCCTGCTGCGCCGGTGTCGCCGCCGTTGCCGCCGTTGCCGCCGTTGCCACCGTCTTTCGTCGCGTTGGCGCCGTCACCACCGCGACCGGCCACCCCGCTGTCGCCGCCGTCACCGCCTTCGCCGCCTAGACCCATGCTGCCGCTGGAGAAGCCCTTACTGACCGCGGTGGCGGTTGCGCTGCCCCCGGCGCCGCCCTTGCCGCCAGCACCGCCGTCGCCGCCGGTGCCGGCGTTACCACCGTTGGCCCCGTTGCCATCACCGGTGGTGAATGAGCCGTCCGCACCGTTCCAGCCGTTGCCGCCGGCACCACCGTTGGCACCAGCGCCGCCGTTACCGCCGTTGCCGCCGTTACCGGCCAGGCTGCCGCCCGCGCCGCCGTTTCCGCCATCACCGCCGCCGCCGCCGGCACTTCCGTTGGTGCCGTGGGGGGCAGCCGCCGACGTCGCGCTACTGCCCGCTTTACCCTGGAAGCCCTGGCCGCCATTGCCGCCGTCGCCGCCGTTGCCAAATCGTCCGCCGTCGCCGCCGGCACCGCCGCGCCCGCCGCTGGGGTTGCTGGCGGTGCCCGCAGCCCCGTCGCCTCCCTTACCGCCGTTACCGCCGCTGCCGTTGCTGCCGTCGGCGCCGGATGCGGCTTGCCCGCCCAAGCCGATTCCACCGGTTCCGCCTTTACCGCCGAAACCGGCATCGCCGCCGTCTCCCCCCCTGATACCGTCGCCGCCGAGGCTTTGCACGCCCGACCCGCCATTCGCGCCGTCACCGGCGTTACCCCCATTCCCGGCCGCACCCCCGACGCCTGCCGTGCCCCGGCTGCCATCGTTGTAGCCCTGGGCCAAGGCCGTGCCCCCTAATCCCCCGTCACCGCCTCTACCGCCGTGACCGCCGTCACCGCCGTCACCACCGTCCATGCTGGAAGCAATGGAGCTGGATCCGTTCCTGCCGGCCCCGCCGTCACCACCGGCACCGCCGGCCCCACCGGCACCGCCGGCACCACCGTCACCACCGTGGGTGCCGCCTTGACCGCCGGTCCCACCGGCACCGCCGTTACCCCCGGAGCTGCCATGCTCGCCGCTGACTCCGGTACTGACGGCATCCTTGCCGTTACTGCCCGTCCAGCCGTCGCCGCCGGTACCCCCCTTACCGCCGGTGCCGAAGGTTCCTGCGTTCCCACCAGCACCGCCGGCACCCCCATCGGGGCGAGCTGCAGTGCCTGCCGCCCCGTCACCGCCGTTGCCGCCGTTGCCGATCGTCGTGCTGATCAGACCCGTCTTACCGGCCGCGCCCACCGTGGACCCACTACCACCGGCACCACCCGCACCGGCCACACCGGCGTTACCGGCATTACCGCCATCGCCGCCCTGACCAGTGCCGCCGCCGGCGAAGGTCCCATTGGCGCCGTGGCCGCCGCGGCCTCCGTCCCCGGCGGCCCCGCCGTCACCACCGGCGCCCCCGGCACCCTGGCCACCCAGGAAACTGATCAGACCACCCTTGCCGCCGTTACCACCAGCCCCACCAGCCCCGCCATTACCACCGCTGCCGCCATGCCCGCCGCTCGCACCGGCGACGGTCGCATCGATCCCAGCTTCCCCCGAACCGCCGGCACCGCCCACCCCGCCGACACCGCCGGCACCGCCGGCACCGATCAGCCAACCGCCGCGCCCGCCATGACCGCCATCACCCGCATCTCCGCCATGACCACCTACCTCACCGGGCAAAGCCGGGAAACCATTCCCCCCGCTGCCGCCGGTGCCGCCCTGTCCACCAGCACCCCACATGCCCGCCGCGCCACCGGCACCCCCGTCACCGCCGCGACCTCCAATGCCACCGACCGGACCGCTTCCGCCTGCACCACCGGCACCACCATCGCCGAATACCATCCCGCCCAGCCCACCGTCACCACCGGCACCCCCGTCGCCCGGACCCACGCTGCTACCGCCCATACCCCCGGCCCCGCCAGTGCCGAAGAGTCGAGCGTTACCCCCGGTCCCCCCAGTGCCGCCGTCGATACCGCCGACGCCCCCGGCGCCACCAGCGGCACCGTTGCCGGTCAACCCCGCCGTCCCACCGGCTCCACCATTGCCCCCGGTCCCAGACGTGGACGCGCCACCGGCGCCGCCCACACCCGCGTGGCCGTACCACATACCCGCGTGACCGCCGGCTCCCCCATGACCCGCGTTAACCGCGCCTTCCCCGCCATTGCCGCCGATCCCGCCAGCACCGAACCACCCGGATGAACCACCCGCCCCACCGCTACCCCCGGTGCCGAACGTTGAGGCGCCACCTGCCCCGCCGAAGCCGCCGGCGCCGATCAACGGCGCAAACCCGCCGGCCCCGCCTGCACCGCCGCTCACCGCGCCGTGCCCGCCGATGCCGCCGGCGCCGCCATTGCCGAATAGCCAACCCCCGTTGCCGCCGATACCCCCTGCGCCCCCGACACCCGAAGCGCCCGCCGCCCCGCCAGCACCACCCGCGCCACCGTGGCCGAACAACCCCGCCGCACCGCCGGCCCCACCGGCTTGGCCCACCGCGCCCGAACCGCCGCTGCCCCCGTTGCCCCACAAAATCCCCCCGGCCCCGCCGGCCTGGCCGGTACCCGCCGCGCCCTCGGCACCGTTACCGATCAACGGCCGACCGAACAGCGCCTGGGTGGGCGCGTTGACGACACCGAGCACGCCCTGCTCGACTGCTTGCAGCGGTGACGCATTGGCTACTTCCGTCAACCCGTAGACACCGGCTCCCGACGTCAACGCCTGCACAAACCGCTGATGAAACCCGGCCGCCTGCACACTGATCGCCTGATACTCCTGCGCGTGAGTACCAAACAACGCCGCAATCGCCGCCGACACCTCGTCGGCACCAGCAGCCAACATCGACGTGGTAAACCCCGCCGCCGCGGTATTGGCCGCACTGACCGCCGAACCAATCCGCGCCAAATCGGCCGCCGCCATCGACAGCAACTCGGGGGAAACAACCACAAACGACATTTCGCAACCTCCAACGCACCGCATCTGCCAAAGCCCCTCGGGTAACTTTGACAACCGCAAAACCGCAGCTCAAAGCCTTTTGAAAAACTTGAAACCGGTAATCAGCGGCGATTGCGAAGAGCTGTCTCACGGCAAGCACCGGACCTGCAGCTATGAACAAAGACCGTTGACAACGTGTCTCACGGTTAGAAAAAGTGCCCGGCTCGCGCTAACGCTCGCAGCAGCCTCAACTGCGGCAACACGCATGTCGCTGTTCGGCGGTGATCTCCGAGCGGGCTATCGTCCTCAGCGGTGGCGATGGTCCGCTAATTGTCGCCGTGTTCAATAATCCTAGGCACGGATGATGACGAGCGTTAGGGTGAGGAGGCCGAAACCCGCTGCCTGTCTTCCAACGGGAAGGAAGCACGAATGACCGGCGCCGACTGGCTTGTCGGGGACGCGCGTCGCAGCGTTGCCACCGAACGCATCTACGATGCCGCCGCCGACTTCCTTGCCCGAGACGGCCTTCATGCACTCGACATCGACAAACTGGCCAGACAGGTCCACTGCTCACGAGCCACGATCTACCGCTACGTGGGCGGCAAATCGGAGATCCGTAACGCCGTCATCCAACGAGCCGCGGCTCGTGTCACCCAGTCAGTGCGCTCGGCGGTCAAGGATCTCAGCGGGCGGGAACGACTCGTCACCGCGATCATCATGTCGGTTCAGCAAATCCGCGCGGACCCGTTGGGCCAATTGGTGATCAGCTCGATCCGCGGCGGCACCACCGAGGTGGCGTGGCTCTCGGAGTCCGACCTACTCGCAGACTTTGCCAGCGACCTCGCCGGACTCGCCGACGGGGACCCGCAGGCCGCGAGTTGGATTGTCCGGGTGGTGCTTTCGTTGATGTATTGGCCCGAGGCAGACGAGAAAATCGAACGCCAACTAATTGAGCAGTTCGTCGCGCCGGCCTTCGCGGAAACGGGTGGTCACGAAGCCGACGCAGCCTCGCCGAGTGACCAATGCGACTCCGCGAGGCCAGCTTTGGCTATCTGACCACTAGGCGCCCGGATGCGACCAGGGCGAGGCCCGGAAGGAGGCACGACAGGTGTCGACGAACGACTGGCTTGTCGACGGTGACCGACACGCGGTCGCCGTCGAGCGCATCTATGACGCCGCGAGTGACATGATCGCTGAGCACGGTTTCAACTCGCTCAACATCGACAAGCTATGCCAAAAGGTGCACTGTTCCCGAGCGACAATTTACCGCTACGTCGGCGGTAAGAACGAAATTCGCAATGTTGTCCTCGCCCGAGCGGCGGCCCGTATCGCCGACGCCGTTCGTGAGGAACTGGAGCACCTGAGCGGACGGGAGCGGCTTGTCTCCTCAATCATATTGTCGTTGCAGAAAGTTCGGTGCGATCCAGTCGGCAAGGTCATGATCGCTTCGATTCGGGGCGGTACCGGTGAGGTGGCCTGGCTCGCCAAGTCGCCCCTGCTGGCCGACGTTGCAACCGAGCTTGCAGGACTTGCCGGCGGTGATCCGCAAGCCGCGGAATGGGTTGTCCGCGTTGTCCTCTCGCTGATGTTCTGGCCGGGGCAAGACGAGGACGCCGAGCGTCAACTTGTCGAGCGGTTTGTCGCACCCGCATTCGAGCAATCGCAACGTGCCGCTGACCAGTCCGTCGGCGCCGTTTCTCCGACTTAAGGCGCAACTGCGACCGAAGGACACCTAGTCGTCGCCGAAAGCCTGGTAAAGCTGCGGCAGGAACCCGGCGAGATGGTTCATCTCCTGCGCGCAGTGCACGATCAGATTACGCCCGCTGGTCGCCGAGTCGCCCAAGATCCGTGCCGCGATGGGGCGCACCGCCTTTGACGCCACACCAGGCGCCTTGCGTACCGCAATGTGCGAGCCGCCCATCCAGAACCGGGAACGCATCTCGGACCCATGCTTGGTCGAGCGGATGTGATGGATGAACCATCCGACGTCCACGGGGGCATCACTGGCACCTAACCGGGCGCAGATCGCCACGGCCTCGGCGCTGTCTGGTGGACAGCCCATCTCTTCAGGTGCGACGAATTGAATTGCACCGTTGAGCAGCGACGAGCCGATGTACTCGCTGATCAACGACCAACGGCCGATGTAGCGCTGGGAACCGCTACGGTTGCCGTCGTTCCCGTCTTTCCCGTCTTTCCCGTCTTTCCAAGCGGCGGAAAGATGTGCTCGTGGGTGCCACAGCTTGTAGCGGCGACTGTCGCTGCCGTGCCAGCCGAACCACCATGACCACATCGCCGGCGTAACACCGGGCATGTCCGTCAGGACAGACACCTGATAACCGCCATCAGACAGAACGCCATACCCGTTCTCGGTCTGCTGGTATCCCTCGTCGGCCACACTCGCAGCGTCCTCGAACGCCAACAGCGCCATCTCACCTTGCGGGCCGTGCTGTAGTGCCTCGACGACATGCGTTGGCAGGGGCGCCATTACGGGCTTGAAGTACTTGGCCCACGGCGTGGTCGCGTCGTCACCGCGGTAGCCGAGGTAAAGGTCACCGGCCATCAGATCCGTCCCATCCAGCTGTTGAAGAGGCCATCTGGGTCGTATTCAGCACGCACCCGATCCAGCTTGGCCATGGCCGCGTCACTGGCGAACCGCGCCGGGCGCTGCCCGAGATTCTCATCGGCAAGCTGGATTCCCACAGCCAGGTCGGACATCGCCGCCATGTTGGACCGTGCCCAGTCGCCGTACTTCGCCTCATCCGCCGGGTCTTTCCACGACCCGTAGAGCGCCAGATAGACGTCGGCTTCGATGCTGTAGGCCATGTCTTGGCGCGGCGGTACCGGTCCCCAGTTCAACCAGAGGAAGTGGGCGGGATGCCCGGGCATCGTGTCGAGAATGTTGTGGATACCAGGTAGCAGGTCTTCGGCCGGCGCCGAGGTCCACATGTTGTCCACCGCGTAGTAATGGTCGGACAGATAGTGGCTCATCGCGACGTCGTACCACGTGGTCAAATCGGTTGGCATGTAGGGGATTTTGACCAACGCCTGGTCAGCGACCGGGCAGGTACCGAAAAGGGCGAGGGCCTGTTCGGCCTCGGCTTCAGAGTCGGCGAATGCGGGCGAGGCGAACGTGATCACGGGGACGTCGATGCCCATGTTCGGCTCACCACGAGAGGCGATGGCCTGCAACTCAACTCGCGGGTCGACTTCAGCGCCGACCGCGCGCGCCCAGGTGAAGACTTCGTCGGCCAGGTCGAACGGGTAGACGTACACGCTGGTGCCACAAACGGCAGGCTTGGGATACAACTTCAGGTAGAACGACGTCACAACCCCGAAGAAGCCGGGCCCGGCGCCCCGTGCCGCCCAGTAGAGGTCGGGATGCTGATCCTCGCTGCAGTGCACGTGTTCACCGTCGGCGGTGATCACGTCCAGGCCGATGACGCTCTCCACGGCCGGCCCGTAAATGCGGCTGTTCCACCCATATCCGCCCTGCAACAGGTATCCCCCGAGGCAGACGCCCTTGCAGTGGCCGCCGGGGAAGAACAGGTTTTCCGCTTGCAGGTCGGCCATGAGCAGGCTGCCCCCCTTACCGGGACCGGCTACGGCAACACCCTGTTCGGCGTCGATGCTGGCGTGATCGAGGCGGCTGACGTCGAGCAGAACCGATCCGTCGCGCAGATGGCTAGCGGCGAAACTGTGTCCGCCCGAGACGATGCTGACCTGATGGCCGTTGGCCTTGGCATAGCTAAGCCCCGCCTTGATGTCGTCGGCGTCGGCGGCCTGGACGATCACTTCGGGATAACGCGCGGGCACGCGTTGGTGCCAGACTGTCCCGCGACGGGCCTCCTCGTAACCGTCTTCATTCCGGAAGTAGTGACGGCCGGCGGGTAATGCGCTCATCCAGACCCCCTAGGTCCACATTCCGGATCTTCAAAATCCGAGATGCGGTAACTATAGTGGACGTGTGGGCCAACCGGAACGGCATTCAGCAACCAATCGTGACGAGGGGATACAGGTGCTGCGTCGGGCGGCTGCCGCGCTGGACGAGATCGCCGCGGAGCCGGGGACCCTGCGCCTCGTCGACTTGGGGGAACGGCTGGGCTTGGCCAAGTCGACCGTGCGACGGTTGATGGTCGGCCTGACCGAAGTCGGTTTGGTCAGCGCGGACCCGCATGGCCGCTTTTCGCTCGGTGAGCGCTTGCTGGGCTTCGGCAGCTCCACCGGCGCGCACATCGCGGCGATATTCCGTTCGACCATCGAACGGGTAGCGCGTGCAACCGACGGTGAAACCGTTGACCTCTCTCTCCTGCGTGGCCAACGCATGTTGTTCATCGACCAGATCGAATCAACACACCGCCTGCGCGCGGTTTCGGCCATCGGCGTCCGATTCCCGCTAGACGCAACCGCCAACGGGAAGGCAGCCCTCGCCGCGCTCGACGACGCCGACGCCGAGGCCGCATTTTCCCGGTTCGACACCGGGACAGCCGACAAGTTGCGCGCCGAGATCGCCGAGATTCGGCGCACGGGTGTCGCTTTCGACCGAGACGAACACACGCAAGGCATCTCCGCGGCAGCGGTTGCCAAGCGCATCAGCGGCGATAACGTGGTCGCGATCTCGGTGCCGACTCCAACCGAGCGGTTCCTCAAGAAGGAGGAGCGCATCGTCGCGGCATTGCGTGCAGCCGCCGAGTCGCCGGCCTGGACACGCTGACCATGCGCCAACACGTTGCCGCAGAGCGAAGTTAGCGCGGCCGCGGTACTTCCCCATTACCGCGGCCGTGCTCACCCCGCGTTCAACCAGTGGGCACCGGGGATCCGGCGAACAGGTGACCCCACTCGTCACGAGCCGCCGACTGAGCGTCAACAAGCGAGTGCGCCGAGTCGCGGCCGGCGCCGGCAAGGTGGACCAGCGCCCATGCCATCGCAAATATCGGAACCCGGTGTCGCCTTGCGGCAGTGTGCAGTTCGTCGAATGCCGCCTCGGAGTGGCAGCGGCGAACACCCATGAGGATCCCCCGTGCGGTGTCGAGTATGCGGCCGGAGTCTGGGCCCCACGACAGATGCGCGGGAGCCCAATTCGACGTCATACCGTGCCTACCTCCAAAATTGCGGACCCACCGATCCGCACCACCGACGAAGCGAACATCTTCGTTGCTGACTGCGGCATCTCGCTGGTGCGGGCGTAACGCCGCACCGTGCAATGATTTGTGGATTTCGTCCGCGGTGCCAGATCGTCGCAGACATTGATACGGGTCTGTGACCATCCCGGTATCGGCCTGAGGCGCCCGTTCGATTGCGGATGTCCAGTAGCTCCAATTAGCTTGCGAGGGCTAGCACTTCGTCGAAGCCGGCGATGATGCACTCGTGAAAGACGTCGTAATCCGGGATCGCGGCGGTGTCGACATTGACACCCAAGGCGCAGGTGTCGACATACGTCAACAACGTGACATTGACCGCCGCGCCGATCGTCGGGCCGAACGCGTACTGTGCGCGCACCGCGGCGCCGCCGAGGTACACCGGCACCGGAATACCAGGGACGTCGCTTGCCGTGAAGTCGACGTGCCGAAGGACCGAGCCGATGTACCACCGTGGCATCAGGTTGAGCATGCCCGCGATCAATTGCGTGTAGGGCAACGTCTTTTCACGGCGTACGGCGGAGGCGCGCTCGTGTATCGCCCTGATCCGTTGTGCCGGGTCGGCCTCTCCGGCGGGAACGTCGAAACGCATCAACGTGATTTGGTTGCCGCCCATGTCGTCCGTCTGTGTCCGGAGACTGATCGGCATCGAGATGTGAAGGTCGCCAACCGGAACGTCGTGCTTCTCGTGGTACAGCCGCAGGCCGCCCGCCACTGCCGCGACGAACGCATCGTTGAGTGCACCACCACACCGGTGCGCCGCCCCACGCAGTTGTGGTCGCGACACCTCGTGTACGTCGAGATGACGGTTCAAACCGCGTTCCTTTGTCAGCGCAGACCCGGTGCGATTGATGGGACGGACGGTCCGGTAGATCGATGTCGCGTGGGCTGCGGCCGACTGCACCGTGGCGATAGGCCGACGTACACCGTCGTAGAGGAGTCGGGGCGCCCACCTGGCCGCGGCCGTCACCCCGCCGGCCAGCAGCGAAGTGTTATAGCGCAAGGTGTCGCGGTACGGGCCAAACCGGGCGGGCCGCGGCACCTCCGCTGCGTCAGGGAGGGGCGCATGCTCGGGCAGGTCTTCCGAGAGGTCGAACAGGTTCATCGCAATCTGGACGCCACCCACACCGTCGGTCAGGGCATGATGGAACTTGCAGATCAATGCCGCCGCACCGTTTTCCAACCCGTCGACCAATGTCGTCTCCCATAACGCCCGAGCCCGGTCGAAGTCCTGCATCTCGGCGACCCGAGCCATCTCGAGCACATCGGCGAGTGTGCCCGATCCCGAGATGCTCACTCGTCGCATGTGATAGTCCAGGTCGAAATCCGCGTCATACTCCCAGCGCGGCGGTGCCGGCGGCACGGATGTGACCACGCGCTCGCGGAACATGGGTAGCTTGCGACTTATCGCATCGAAGCGTCGGCGGACCTCATCCCAGTCCGGGGACCGGTCCAGCACAATCACGCTCACCACGGTCGACCGTAGTCGCGGATCGCTCTCCATTGTCCAGGTGAACGTGTCGCTGTTGCGCATGAACTCGGCCATCGGGTCCTCCCGCTCACAACCTACGACGAGCGAGGAAGAATGTCAGTGAAATACTGACCGACAAGGACTTTCGTCCCTCCAAGTGAGGCCATCAGTCCTCACTGCTGCGGCTGCCCGAGGGCGAACCGAAACGTTGCGCGCTAGTTGCCGAGAACCCGTCGGGTGTAGTCGTTGAGGAAGGCGCGATCGGGGTCGAGTCGATCCCTGACGGCTGCGAAACGGTCCCACTCGGGATAGCGGTCTCGCAGTGTCGCCGCACTCTGGTAATGACGCTTGCCCCAATGTGGCCGGCCCGCATAGTCGTCCATGATTTCTTCAACGGCACGGAAGTAGCTTTCGAACTCCATGCCGGCGTATTGATGAACGGCGATGTAGCACGTCTCGCGCCCGTACGCGCACGACAGGAACGCGTCGTCAGCGGCACCCCAGCGCACCTCAAGAGGAAACATGATCGGTAGGTTGCGACGGCGTACGAGGTCGATGACGCGCTCTACGGCGGTGGCCGCATGCGCGCGCGGGATCGCGTACTCCATCTCGGTGAACTTGACGTTGCGCGCGCTTGCGTAGACCCGCCACCCATGGTCTTGCACGGTGGATGGTGACATCAAGCTGGTCAGCACGCGGTTCAGCCGCGGTGCAGCGGCCGGAAAGAGTTGCCCAGTGCGACAGAAGAGGTCCAGCCCAGTGTTTTCGATCGTGTCACTGATGGTGCGCTTCCATCCGGGCACGGGCTTTGGCTCCTCGTTGCTGCGACGGGTACTGCGCGCCAGCACCTTGTCCGCATGCGGGAACACGAAGAACTCGAAGTGATCGTTCCCGTCCACGAGCTCGTCGAGTCGCTCGAGCGTCGTGGTCAGCGGAAGTACTTCGTCAGTGCGGTGCAGTGTGAACAGCGGAACCACTCGCAGGGTGACTTGCGAAATGACCCCTAGCGCACCGATCGACACTCGCGCCGCAAGGTATTCGTCGCCTTCCGAAAGAGTCAGGATGTCACCGGCTGCGGTGACCAGCCGTAGCGCAGTGATCTGTGCCGAAACGTTGGTGAACCGGGCTCCGGTGCCATGCGTCGCGTTGGCCGTTGCACCGGTGATCGATTGCTTGTCAATGTCGCCCTGGTTCTCCAGCCCCAACCCGTGGTGCGCCAACTGCGCGAACAGCGGGTGCAGTTTGGCGCCGCCCTCGACCGTGGCCAGCCCGTTGGCCGAGTCCACCTCGATGACCCGTTGCAAGCCACTCATGTCGATCATGACCCCGTCGGTGCAGGCGCAGTCGGTGAAGGAATGCCCGCTGCCAACCGCGCGCACCCGCTCTCCGCTGCTCGCCGCTTTCGCGACCATCTCGGCCAACTCTGCCTCCGAGGCCGGACGCAACACGGCCGACGGTGCGCAAGATTGGTCTCCAGCCCAGTTAATCCACCTCGCGGTCATCGCGTCAGCTCCTCGGTCTGGGATCGGCGGAACGACAGCCGGGCACAAACCTACGACGGTTGGGACGCAACGTCATCGGCCTATAGCCGAGTGGTGACTTTAGTCCCTGAAGCAGGGGCCTTTGGTCAATCTGACGGAGCCAGCACAACTGGGGCTGTTCAGTTGTGCTACAGCAACTTTAGGGTCGGTATCAGTTGCCGAAGACCCGGCGGGTGTAGTCGTTGAGGAATGTCCGGTTGGGGTCGAGCCGGTCGCGGACCGCGATGAACTTGTCCCAGTCGGGATAGCGGTCGCGCAGCGTGGCCGCGTTCTGGTAGTGGCGCTTGCCCCAATGCGGTCGTCCGTTGTATTCGTCCATGATTTCCTCGACGGCCCGGAAGTAGTTTTCGAACTCCATGCCCTTGAATTGGTGAACAGCGATGTAGCAGGTTTCTCGCCCGTTCGCCGTTGACAGGAAGGAGTCGTCCCCTGCCGAGAAACGCACCTCGAGCGGGAACATGACTGGCAGCTTGCGACGCCGCACCAGCTCGATGACCCGATGGACCGCCTCGCGACCGTGCGCGCGCGGTATCGCGTACTCCATCTCGGTGAACCTGACGTTGCGCTGCGTCGCGAAGACTCGGTAAGCGCGGTCTTGGGTGGTGCTGTCCGACATCTGGCCGGCCATGAAGCGATTCAGCCGCGGTGCCAGGTGGGGGAAGCGTCGGCCGGTCTGACAGACCAGGCTCAGCCCCCGGTTCTCGAACTCTTCGCCGACGGTGCGCTTCCACTCCGGTGTGGGTTGGGGCTCCTCGTTGCTGCGACGCATGGTGCGGGTCAGCGCCGTGTCCGCGTAGGGGAAGACGAAGAACTCGAAATGGTCATTGCCCTCGACCAATTCGTCCAGGCGGTCCAGGGTTTCGGCTAGCGGGCGCTTCTCGTCGCGCCGGTGCAACGTGAATAAGGGTGCCACTCTGAGGGTGACCTGCGAGATGATTCCGAGCGCACCGACCGCGACCCGCGCCGCCAGGTAATCGTCGCCCTCGGAAAGGCTCAGCACCTCGCCGCCGGCGGTGACCAGCCGCAGCGAGACGATGTTCGCCGACAAGTTGGTGAACCGCAGACCCGTTCCGTGTGTCGCGGTGGAGGTTGCGCCGGTGATCGATTGGGGGTCGACGTCGCCCTGATTCTCCAGCCCGAGTCCGAGCCGCTCGAGTTGGGGCCCCAGCTGGCGCAGCTTTGCGCCACCCTCGACCGTCACCAGGTTCTTCTCCGGGTCCGATCCAACGACCCGCTGCAAGCCGGTCAAGTCGAGCATGACGCCATCCGTGCAGGCGCAGTCGGTGAACGAATGACCACTGCCGACGGCACGTACCCGCTCCCCTCGCTTGGCTGCCTGCGCAACCACATCGGCGAGCTCGGCCTCCGAAGTCGGCCGCACAATCGACGACGGCGCACATAACTGGTCGCCCGCCCAGTTGCTCCATCTTTGAGTCACTGCACCAACTCCTTGTTAGCGATTCGCAGTTGAGATTCTCTGGTGGCATTCCGGGGCAGCGACAAGTGTTCGACTGTCCCGCAACGATTTCAGCATCAGAGGAAGGTCCGTCCCTCACCCCGGTAGGTCGGCACGGTGTCGACGATTTCAGCGCCGCGGACCAAATGCAGACGGTCGAAACGCTCACACAACTCGCCGGACTTCGTGTGACGGAAATAGACCTTGTCGCCAATCTTCAGTCGCGTGGCGGCATCACCGGTCAGCGGTGTTTGCACCTCGCCGGTGCCCTCTATCGGGTTGAGCTTCAACCCGATCGGCAGGTAGGGAGTCGGCATGCGGTCCTTGGCACCAACCCCACTCGCGAGGTAACCGCCGCCCAGCGCGGTCACCGTCTTCTCGTCTGGCCTGCGGCAGATGGGCAGCGCGAACATCGCTGCCGGCTCCAGGGTGAACGAGGAGTAAGTGTCGAACAGTGTGGGCGCGTAGAACCCGGATCCCGCGGTCGCTTCGGTCATCGCCGGCTCTTGGGCAACCAACTGGAGGTCGCCGGTGCCACCCGCGTTGACGATTTTGAGGTCCGCGACTTCGCGGACGAGTTCGACGGCTCGAGCGCGCCGTTCGCGCAATTCCGCGATTGACCGGCGTTGCATCCACCCGACGATGGCGTTTTGTGCGTGCTTGCCGGCGACTCGGTCGCCGAAGCCTGCGATGTGGCCCTCGTAGGACATCAGCGCGACAAGTTTGAGGTTCGGCCGTCGCGCAATAGCCTCCGCGAGGGCCCGCGCCTGTTCGGGTGTGTGCAGGGGTGAACGCTTTGGTCCGATCTTCACGCGGCCCCCGGCGGGCCAATAGCCGGCGTCAAGATCGATGCACAACCGCACCGGGTTGCTGGTCACCCTTTCGATCAGGTCGAGGTGCTCAACGCTGTCAACCATCACGATGGGCGCCGAATCGGGGCGCTCCGCCGTGAGTTCGCCCAACGCGCGCAGCGCCGCCCGGTCGGTGGCCGGATAGGCAAGCAACAAGTTTTCGAAGCCATGACCGGCCAGCCACAACGTCTCGGCCAGCGTGAACGTCATCAGCCCGTCGAATCGGTCATGTGAATCGAGGATCTCGCGCTGTAACGGCCTGCAGCGCAACGACTTCGAGGCCACCCGGATAGGCTTGTCGCCCGCCCGGGACAGCAACTGCCGGGCGTTGCTCCACATCGCGTCGAGGTCAACAAACGCGAACGGCGCATCCAGTTCCGCGAATGCTTCTTCGTACCGGCGCAGCCGGCTAGCCGGGTCCAGGCGCGCCGACCCTTCGCGACCAACCACCTCGTGCACGCCGTCACCTTACTGAACCAGGCGAAGTTCTCACAGTGTGTTTGCCGCGTTGTGCCGCGTGATTCGCAAATCGTGACCCAACGATGTGCGGTTTGACCAATTGCGGGTGATTCCTATTGGCGAGTGATATGCAAAGTGCCTATTTGCACTGCACCGAACGTCGGGTAGGGCCGGGCTACGAGGCCCCGTTCAGCCGGTTCTCCCGACAACAATCCCCGCCGACCTCCCCGCCGTGGGCTCCTCCCGTGCCACCCGTGCCGCCGTCAACGAGGCCCTTTCCGCCCGCTCCTCCCGCGTCGCCGGAGTCTTAGCGCAAGGTCGTTTCACAGGACCGCTCCGGAATCCTTTGCTGCGGCGATCTCGTCCCAATCCAAACCCAGTTCGAGCAGGATCTCCTCGGTGTGCTGGCCGTGCTCGGGAGCGCGCGCCGGCGCCGGCGGTGTTTCGTTGAATTGCACCGGCGCAGCCACGATTCGGTATTGCCCGCCGTGATCGTCAGTGTTGACCACGACGTACCCGTTGGGTTCGACCTGCGGGTCATTCAGGGTTTCGCGCGGGGTCGCCAGCGCGGCCCACACCCCCGGCTCGTCTTTCAGCGCCCGCTGCCAATGCGCCAGGTCCTGGCTTGCAAACGCATTCGCGAAGATCTCGGTTGCTTCGGCGGCGTTGGCGATCAGGTTGGCCGAGGGTACGAAGCGCTCGTCGGCGACAAGCTCGGGAAGGCCCATGCGCTCACAGAAGCCGGCCCAGAACTTGTCGGGCTGCAAGAACACCAGCTGAATCCACCGATCGTCCTTCGTCTTGTACCGGGCCACCAGCGGGTTGATCACCACACCAGGGGGAGCCCCCGGGATGCCGTCGATGTCGAAGAAATCCGCCGCGGAGATCGACGGAGCGATGGCCCACATCGCCTGCGCCAGCAGCGATGAGTCGACGATGGTCGGCTCGCCGGTACGTTCTCGGTGGAAGAGTGCCGCGCACACGCCACCGGCCAGCGTCGCCCCGCCCTGCAAGTCGCCGAAAGCCGGCCCCTGGACCGCCGGTGTGTCGCTACCGAACGGTGTCAGCGTGTACGCGACCCCGCCCCGGGACAGATATGTGGCGGCATCGAAGCCACCCCGGTCGCGATCCGGACCCCGCACCCCCAATCCGGTGCCCCGCGCGATGATGATGTTCGGGTTGAAAGCCCGGATGTCCTCGACGGTCAATCGGGCTCGCTCGAGCGCGCCCGGTAGCCAGTTCGTCAAGAATACGTCCGCGGTGGCGAGCAACCGCCCGAACAGTTCTCGGCCCGTTTCCGACTTGAGATCGATCCCGATGCTGCGCTTGCCGCGGTTGCCCAACTCGAGAATGAAATCCGCATCGACGCGGGCAGCCTCCCGAGTGAAGGGGCCAACGACCAATGCGCGGCCCGGATCGCCCGACGCGACACCTTCCACCTTGATGACTTCGGCACCCCAATCCGACAGTGCCGCACCCGCCGACGGCACGTAAGTCCACGATGCCAGTTCGACTACCCGGACTCCGCTGAGTACCCCGGCCATCGCACCCCTCGGGTCGAGTGTATTTCTTGCTATTTTAGATATTCTAGCTACTGTTGACGCTATTGATAGCCCGGCTGCAGCCGCGCGCGGCTTTTCTACAAAGAGATGCGTTCGGAAGAGATGCGATGGAGCCGACCGTTGGCCCTGATGCGGTGCACGCACGGCTTGTCGTTTCGTCGGGCGATACCCGGGATACGCACTCAGCGAAGCGTTTTGGCCACCGGGCCAGTGCCGCGCGGCGCGTCACAGCACCGCTCGACGGTTGCGCTTTCTCAAGTCAAACGTGGCTGGCATCTTAAGTGGCTGGTACACAACGTGATACGTCGAGTAGCACCGTGAGCGAGCGCCATTACAGTCAACAACCGGCTGTCGAAGGGCGTCGGCACCGGCGAGGTCAGGTGTGTGCAGTGGCCGTCGCCTGGCCAGGAGACCATGGCGCAGCGATGGGCGTCACGCGGCGGTCCGACCACCGGTTGGTGACCACCTACCGCGGACTACATGACCTGATCGGCAAATCGACGTCATCACGTCACATTCGAAAATACGGAAAGGGCCGGAACGCATGGATCTCAACGAGACCCGCGAGAGAATCGTCTACGAAAAAGACGGTCCCATCGCCAAGATCACACTCAACTGGCCCGAGAAGGCCAACGCCCAAGACCAGAAGATGGCCGAGGAGGTCGACGCCGCGTTGCTGGATGCCGACCGTGACTACGACATCAAGGTGCTGGTGCTCAAGGCCAACGGCAAGGGCTTCTGCTCCGGACACGCCATCGGCAACAACGCGGTCGACTACCCCGCGTTCGTCGAAGGCGCGAAGGTGATGGGCCACCCGTGGAAGCCGCAGAGCGACCTCTTCGTCAAGCCGACGCTCAACCTGTGGGAGTTCCCCAAGCCGACGATCGCGCAGGTGCACGGGTACTGCGTCGGTGGCGGCACCCACATGGGCCTGACCACCGACATCGTGATCGCCGCCGACGACGCCTACTTCTCCTACCCGCCACTGCAGGGTTTCGGCATGCCATCCGGCGAATGCTCCATCGAGCCGTGGGTTTTCATGAACTGGCGCCGCGCGGCCTACTACCTTTACCTGGCCGAGGTGATCGACGCCAAGAAGGCGCTGGAAGTCGGTCTGGTCAACGAGGTCGTCCCGCGCGACCAACTGGACGCGCGGGTAGATGCGATCGCCCGCCACATCGCGCAAGCGCCGATGACGACCTTGCTCGCGACCAAAGCCAACCTCAAGCGGGCGTGGGAGCTGATGGGCATGCGGGTGCACTGGCAGAGTTCCAACGACCTGGTCGCACTCGCCTCCATCAGCAGGGATGTGCAGCAGCTGATCCAACAGGTCTTCAAGGACAAGGTGCTGCCCTCCGAACAGGCGCGACGACAGGCGGCAGCGGCCGCCTCAACCGACGACACCCCGGCGTCGTCCTGACGAGCGGCCCCTCGTGAACATCGCTGACCACGCGCGTACCGCCGCCGAGTCACCGGCGTTGATACTGGCCGACGGCGGCGTGATCTCCTACGGCCAGCTGTACGCGCGCAGCCAACGCGTCGCCGCCCTGTTGCACGACGCCGGACTGCGGCGCGGCGACGGCGTTGCGCTGGTCCTGCCGAACCGGGCCGAGTTCTTCGAGATCACCTGGGGCTGCCAGCTTTCCGGGCTCTACTACACCGCCGTCAACACGCACTTCACCGCGGACGAAGTGGCCTACGTGATCGACGATTCCGAGGCGAAAGCGGTGTTCGTCGATGCGTCATTGACCGACATCGCAACGCGTCTGGGCACGGCAAGCACAGCGGTGTGCACACACGTCGCTGTCGGCGGCGACCTACCCGGGTGGACGGCATACGAAGACGCGTTGGCGGGTGCCGGTCAGGCGCCGCCACTGTCGGACGGTTCGGAAATGCTGTACTCGTCCGGCACCACCGGGCGCCCCAAGGCCATTCGGCGCCCGCTGCCCACGGACGGCAACGGCTCCTGGGGTCAGGCTCTGCTGGAGACGGCACTGGTGCAGCGTTACGGCATGGAACCGTCGAGTGTGTACCTCTCCCCCGCGCCCCTCTACCACGCCGCAGGGATCAACTACGCAATGGCAGTGCATCGTGTCGGCGCGGCCTCAATACTCATCCCGAAGTTCGATGCCGAGAAGGTTCTCGCGGTTGTCGAAAGACACCGCGTCACCCACGCGCAGTTCGTGCCGACCATGTTCGTGCGCATGCTCAAGCTGCCCAAGGAGATCCGCGCCCAATACGATCTGTCGAGTTTGCGGTGCGTCGTCCATGCGGCCGCGCCGTGCCCGGTGGATGTCAAGTACCAGATGATGGACTGGCTCGGCCCGATCATCTACGAATACTACGGGGGCACAGAAGGATTCGCGGGATCGACGATAGATCCGCAGCAGTGGTTGGCACATCCCGGTTCCGTTGGCAAGCCATACAATCCGGTCCACGTGCTCGGCGAGGACGGCCAGGAATTGCCGCCCGGTCAGACGGGTGAGCTCTTCTTCGAAGGCGGGCCCGATTTCGAGTACTTCAAAGATCCCGTGAAGACGGCGTCGGTTTCCAACGACCGCGGGTGGCGTTCGCTGGGCGACATGGGCTACCTCGACGAGGACGGCTACCTCTACCTCACCGACCGGTCGACGTTCATGATCGTCTCCGGTGGGGTCAACATCTATCCGCAAGAGGTGGAGAACCTTCTGGTCATGCACCCCAAGCTCGTTGACGCGGCGGTCTTCGGAGTGCCAAATGATGAGTTCGGCGAGGAAGTCAAGGCGGTGGTGCAACCCGTTGCGGGAGTGCCCGTTTCCCCCGACGCCGCGGAGGCGCTGGAAGCCGAGATCATCGCGTACTGCCGGGAACACCTCGCCACGTACAAGTGTCCGCGGACCATCGATTTCGAGGCCGAGTTACCGCGGGATCCGAACGGAAAGCTCTACAAGCGACGCATCCGTGAGCGCTACTGGCAGGGACGAATGTCGCGGATCGTCTGAGTGAGGTGAAGCCACAATGAGCACCGATACCGACAGGTCACCGTTGCCGGTGCCGTGGGCCGTCCAGACCCCCGACCGCATTCCCAAACAGCGGTATTACGATCCCGAGTTCTACGCACTGGAAAACGAGATGTTCTGGCCGCGCGTGTGGCAGATGGCCTGTCGCCTCGAAGAGATTCCCAAAGCTGGTGACTTCGTCGAGTACGAAATCCTCGACCAGTCGCTCATCGTCGTTCGCATTGACGATGCCGACGTCCGCGCCTACCACAACGCATGTCGGCATCGCGGTGTGAAGCTCGTGGAAGGCAACGGATCCCGGCGTACCTTCGTCTGCCCGTTCCACGGGTGGTGTTGGGGTATTGACGGCCGAAACACCTACGTGGCGCGGGCGGAAGCCTTCGCCGAGCACAATCTGTGCGCCGAGGATCTGCAGCTCGTCCCGGTCAGGTGCGAACTCTGGGGCGGGTGCGCATGGATCAATCTGGATGACGCCGCGCCGCCCCTGCGGGAGTGTCTGGAGCCGTTCGCGTCGACCTACGATGCGTGGCTGGTCGAGTCGCTGCGTGTCGAATGGTGGCAATCATGCCGGCTTCCGGTGAACTGGAAGTTGGCGACGGCCGCGTTCATGGAGGGCTACCACGTCCCGCAGACCCACCCGCAACTGTTGCCGTCATCGCAATCCGGCGGGCCGGCCGGCCAGGATCGGGCGGTGCACCCGATCATTCAGAGCAGTCTGTACTTCATGCGAACGCTCGGCGTCGGCATGGGCGGCATGACGCACGAGAACGACGTCCGGATCGCCGAGGGGCTCCAGCACATGTCGCTGCCGTCGGATCCGGGTGAGGCGATGGCCGTATGGCGCAGCACCCTTAACGACGCAGTCGTGGCGTGGCACCGAGCCAGGGGTAGCTCGATGCCCGATCTCAACGATCTGGTGCGGCGGGGCATTGTCGACGCGATCGGTTTCGGCTTCCCCCACTACTTTCTGCTGCCCCAGTACAGCAGTGCGTCGTCGTACCGGATTCGTCCACTCGGCCCCGAGGAGACGCTCTTCGAGATCTGGTCGCTCACCCGGTTTCCGTCCGACATCTCGGCGGGCAAACCACAACCACCGGTACCGATGGCCCCAGACGACCCGCGGTGGCCGCCCATCCCGGCCCAGGACTTCTCGAACCTGCCTCGTCAGCAAAAAGGGCTGCACTCCAAGAGCTTTGACTACATGCGGCTGTCGCATCAGATCGAGGGGCTGATCTCGAATTTCGAGCGCGTCATCGACGGATTCCTCGCCGGCCTGCCCTACGAACCCCTGGTACCCGCGATACAGAAGACGAACACGACCATCGACGTCCCGATCGTCGACTTCGGTTTTACCCCGCGCGTCACGTCGGAGGCGCGATGAGCACCAAGTGGGATCGCTCGGTCGACCTGCTGATCGCGGGCAGCGGCGGTGGCGGCATGGTGGCCGGACTCGCCGCCCTCGACAGCGGCATCGAACCCCTGATCGTCGAAAAGCAGGCACTGGTAGGCGGTTCGACGGGGCTCTCCGGTGGCATCGTGTGGTTACCCAACAACCCGTTGATGCGGGCCGACGGCATCGCGGACTCCCACGAGGACGGCCTCGCCTACCTCGCCGACGTCGTGGGGGACATCGGCGCGGCCTCCTCCCCCGCCCGGCGCGAGAAGTTCCTCACCGCGGGGTACCAGATGATCGACTTTCTGATCCGCAACGGCGTTCGGCTGATCCGGTGTGCCGGCTACTGCGACTACTACCCGAATCACAGGGGTGGCAACGTATCCGGCCGTGCCGTCGAAGGAATCCCGTTCGACGCCGCCAAATTGGGCTGGTGGAGCGACAAGCTGCAGCCGTCGCTGGCCGAAAACTACGGATATGTGGTCCTGACCAACGAACTGCGTTCCGTGCAGTACTACAACCGATCGCTGCGTACCTTCGCCATTGCGACCAAGGTGTTCCTGCGCACCAGGGCCGCGCACGCGACCCGCCGCCGGCTGCTCACCAACGGCGCGTCGCTGATCGGCCAGATGCTCAAGGTCCTTATCGACATGAGCGACGGCAGCCCTCCATTGTGGACGAATGCCGCCATAGAGGATCTCGTCGTCGACGACGGCAGGGTGGTCGGCGGGCGGGTCCTCCACAACGGCGCCGCCGTGAATATCGAGGCGCGCAAGGGAGTTCTGTTGGCCGCGGGCGGCTTCAGCAGAAACGCCGACATGCGTCGCCAGTACAGCGGCGACCAACCCAACGACGGTTCGTGGTCGATCGCCAACGCGGGTGACACCGGAGAGGCATTGCAAGCCGCCATGCGCCTGGGCGCCAACACCGACCTGCTGGACGAGGCCTGGTGGCTGCCGTCCGTTTTCATCGCGAACGGCGGTGCGGCCGCGGGATCGCTGGGGCAAGGGCGGCAACGCCCCGGCGCCATCTATGTCGACTCCACCGGTAGACGGTTCTGCAACGAGTCGAACTCCTACGTGGAGGTCGGCAAGGCGATGTATGCGAATAAGGCCGTACCGTGCTGGATGATTTTCGACGAGGGGTACGTGCGCCGGTACGTTGCCGGCACCAATCCACTCAAGCGCGAGCATCTGCCGGCCGCCTTGATCGAGAGCGGCGCCGTCAAGCGGGCCGGCAGCGTCGGCGACCTCGCTCGCCAAATCGACCTTCCCGCCGACGAACTCGCCAAGACGATCCAGCGGTTCAACCGGTTCGCGGCCGAGGGCCTAGATCCCGACTTCGGACGCGGGCAGTCGGCATACAACGATTGCCTCGGGGATCCCGGCTACCGGCCCAACAGGGCTCTCGGTCCCCTTGACCGGGCGCCCTACTACGCGACCCGGGTGCTACCGGCGGATGTCGGGACGTGCGGCGGAGTGATCACCAACGAATACGCGCAGGTTCTCGACCAGCAGGACCGGGTGATCGAAGGGCTTTATGCCACCGGTAATACCACCGCGACGGTGATGGGCCGCACGTATCCCGGCGCGGGGGCGAGCATCTCGAATTCGATGGTGTTCGGCTACGTCGCCGCCCGGCACGCCGCCAATCACTAAGCCCGCTCACCACTAACCCCGCGAGCAGACGCAAACTTGTACGAATCAGGCCTCCGGTGTGCGATTTTGCGTCTGCTCGCGGTGAGAAAGATACTCGCGAGGGTTCATCCCGGACTGCATGAGTTCGGCGCGGCGAGCCGCGACATCGGATGCCGCGCCCACCATGTTCGTCAAGATGTGACTGACCTGTAGATGCACACGCATGCCCATCAGTTCCCAGGCGCGCTTCACGTTGTTCTTTACCGCCATCAGGGTGGTGAGCGGAATCTGAGAGATCCTGCGCGCCATCTCCTCGACGACATCCTCGAGGTCTTCTCGTGGCACCACCCTGTTGAGTAGACCCCAATCGAGCGCCTGCTGCGCCGACAGCGTCGGCGCGAGCAGCAGCCAGTCCATCGTGCGATGCCAGTTCATCAGCAACCACGGTTCGATCATGGTGTGACCGCCGGGCTCACCGAGGGTCTGCGCCAGCGGCATCTGGAAATAAGCGTCTTCGGAAGCGACGCAGAAGTCGGTCAGCAGACCGAGGTAGATGCCGCCACCCACGCAATACCCGTGGATCTGGGAGATTGTCGGCTTGGGAAACTCCCAGAGATACAGCGTGGGCCACAGGAACAGGTCGGCCGTGCCCTTGTAGAGGTCCTCGAATGTGTCACCGAATTCCGGGTAGGGGTTCTCATCGGGACCCCAACGAGCCACATGCCCGCCGCAGAAGCCTTTTCCGTTGGCTTTGAGGATGACCACCTTGATCTCTTTGTCGCGGTCCGCCTCGCGCAGGCAATCGTCGACTTCGTGAACCAGTTGGGCATCCTTGGTGTTGGCCTTGTCAACCCGGTTCAAGATGATCCGCGCAATCGGCGGTTCGCGTTCATAGATGACCGCTTCGAGGACGCGCCGCTCCATCAGCGTGACATTACCGGCCGGCCCGGTCTCAGAGCGAGCGGCTGATGATCTCCTTCATGATTTCGCTTGTGCCGCCGTAGATCTTGCTCACTCGCGCGGCCGTGTAGAGCCGGGCGATCGGGTACTCCATCATGTAGCCGTAGCCGCCGAAGAATTGCAGGCACTTGTCGACGACCTCGACGGATTTGTCGGCGGCGATCAGCTTGGCCATCGACGCCGTCGCCGGGTCGTTGATGCCGTCGATGTATTCCTGGATGCAGTGGTCCACGGTGGTCTTGATCGACAGAGTCTCGGCTTTGAGTGCGGCCAGTTCAAATCTGTTGTGTTGGAACTTGATCAACTGCCGTCCGAACGCTTCTCGTTGCTTTGTGTAGCGGATCGCCTCGAGCACTGCCAACTCGGCGAGACCGGCGCACTGCGAGGCGATGATCAGCCGCTCCCGCGGCAGCTGTTCCATCAGCTGGTAAAAGCCCAAACCCTCTTTCTCTCCCAGCAGATTCGCCGTTGGCACGCGCATGTCGGTGAAGAACAGCTCGCGGGTGTCCTGCCCGTGCAGACCGATCTTCTCCAACACTCGCCCGCGCTCAAACCCCTGCAACTGCGCGGTTTCGGCCACGATCAACGAGACTCCCGCCGCACCCGCCGACGGGTCGGTCTTGGCGACGATGATCACCAGGTCGCAGTGACTTCCATTGGTGATGAAGGTCTTCGATCCGTTGATCACGTATTCGGAACCGTCGCGCACCGCGGTGGTCCGAATTCCCTGCAGATCCGATCCCGCCCCCGGCTCGGTCATTGCGATCGCAATGACCAAGTCCCCACTGATGACTCGGGGCAGCCACCGTTGTTTCTGTTCTTCAGTGCCGTAGGAGTTGATGTAGTGCGCCCCGATTGGCGAGTGCACGACCCAGCCAGATGCGGTGTCCTGCGCGAGGGCCTGCTCCTCGGCGATGACCGCCGAATAGCCGAAATCACCACCGGCGCCACCAAACCGCTCGGGCAGATCGACGCCCAATAAGCCTGCGGCGCCCTGCTTTCGCCAGTACTCCCGGTCTACCTGGTGCTCGCGGGCCCAGCGTTCTTGGTTGGGTGTGGCTTCTCGGAACATGAACTCGGCCGCGTGCTTGCGCAGCAAGCGGTGTTCGTCTGTCTCCCAACTGGCCCGATAAGCCGGAAAGAGCTCGGACACGGCAACCCCCTGAGGCTATTCGACGTGCATGTCGGAATAGGGTCGCATACCTACGGTCGCGTAGGTTGCGATTTCAGCAAATACGGGAGCTATTGCTTTCGCGGACTGCTTCGGGGGCTGTTTCGGGGGCTGCTTCGAGCCCGCGCCACGAGCCAGGCGGAGCCTTCGCCCTCGCCGGTAGCAATGAGGTCGAGTTCCGCGAAAGCTTCAGTCAGCTCCCCGGGTTTGGCGCGGAATCGTCCGGGGTCGGCTCCAACTTCGCTCATGCAACACACGGCCAACAGACCGCCCGGTGCCAAACGCTCAATGACCGCAGCGTCGAGCCGGCGGTCGCGAAATTGGTGGCACACGATCATGTCGACGGGTGGGCCGGGCGGTAACCCGTCGTCGAGATCGAAAGTATCGAACCGGCAGCGCTCGGATACGCCGCTGAGCACGGAAAGTGCCCGTGCGTGCTCGATGGCCACCGGTGAAATGTCCACACCCCGGACGGACAGGCCACGGCGCGCCAGCCAGACCGCCGCAAAACCCTGGCCGCAGGCCAGATCCAGAGCGTGTCCGGCGCGAGGGACGACGTCCAAGTACGGCCGGAGAAAATCGGGCGGCTGCAACGTATCGACCGCTGCCGGCCCGCGACTGCGATATTTCTCGTCCCAACGGCGACGGTCGTCCTGCGCCACGGCGTTACCCTACTTGTCTGGCGCTGCCAGCGGTTTTGAGTCAGGACCGGATGGGTAACACCCCGCAATGGGGACCGGGAATCCCCACCAGTATCGGCTCAGGGCGGATTGGCCTGACGCAACTGGACTAGCATGGAAATCGGGTCGGGCTGAAACCTTGTGAGGTCCCCGATGGGGTACGAAAAAGTTTTTAGGCAGCTGGCTGCAGGTGCGGCCATAACGGCTGCCCTTTCGATGACGGCAAATAATCCCTTGGTCGTTTCGACCATCGGGATTGGCACGGGCGTCGCCAACGCGCAACCCGACGCGCCGCTGCCACTTAAGCCTGGCGGCGGCGGAGGTGGCGGAGGCGGTGGCCACGGCGGCGGCGGAGGCGGCGGTGGCCACGGTGGCGGCGGTGGCGGCGGCCACGCACCAGGCGGCGGCGGTGGCGGTCATGGCGGCGGAGGCGCCGGCCACGCGCCTGGTGGTGGCGGCGGTCCCGGCGGTGGCGGCCATGGCGGCGGAGGCGCCGGCCACGCGCCTGGTGGCGGGGGCGGTCCCGGCGGCGGCAAGGGTGGCGGTGCCGGACCGGGCGGCGGCCCCGGCGGCGGCCACGGTGGCGGCGCCGGACCGGGCGGCGGCCAAGCTGGCGGCGGAGCCGGCCAAGGCGGCGGCCACGGTGGCGGTGCCGGACCGGGCGGCGGCCCGGGTGGCGGCGGAGCCGGCCAAGGCGGCGGTCATGGCGGCCCCGGTGGTGGTCAGGGCGGCGGCAAGGGCGGCGGCCAAGGCCCCGGCGGCGGCCCAGGCGGCGGTGGCGGTCCCGGACATGGGGGCGGCAGCCCCACGCCCGTCGGCGGCAATGGCGGTCCCGGTGGCGCGAACAACAAGACGCGGTCAGTCGCCGACGTACGCGGCGGGTTCCATTCGCCGGGTCGGCCGGATGGCGGCAGGGTTGCGAATTTCCGTGGTCCGGGTGTACCCGCAGCCGACGTCCGCGGCGCGTTCCGCGGACCTGGCGGACCCCGGGCCGACTTCCGCATCGGCGTGCGCGGGCCCGGCATCCCCGCCGGGAACTTCCGGGCAAACTTCCGTGGTATCGGCGCGCCACCCTTTGGCAAGTGGTGGGGCCCCCGCGGCGGCTTGGGCATCAACGTGCGCGGCCTCGGCGGCCACGCCAACCTGAACTGGGGATTCCGCGGTCACGGCTGGCCGGCTTGGCGTTTCCGCAGCGACTTCCGGGGGCCCGGCATCATCGGCGATTTGCGCTGGGATGCCAGGTTCCGCAGCCCAGGCCTGCACCTTCACGTTCCGCCCTGGTTCGGTGGCCCGCCACCGTGGGGTCTGGGACGTGCGCCGTGGGGCTGGGGGCCTCCGCCGCCACCCCTACGCGGCTGGGGCAACCCGCTCTGGGCGTCGCTGCACCCCTTCGGTTGGCGCGGGGGACCACCACCCGCCGGCTGGGTGGCGCCGCCGCTGAACTACATGGGTTACCCCGTCGTCCCGGTATGGGATCCGTACTACCTGCAGTGGGGCTTCTGGCTCTACGGGATCTGGGTCCCGATTCCAACGCCGTAGGCATCAGCTAGGAGGACGTAGCGATGAGCACTCGGAGTGGCGAAACGGGCTCTTTCCGTCCGGGGGGTGGCGGCTACACGCGTCCCCCCCAGACCGATGAGTTCCATCGCGGCCCGCAACCTCGCGACGACGTGCGACGCGCCGCCCCCGAACCTCGTGAGGAACTCCCGCGGCGCACCCCCATCACCAATTTCCGTTCCCCGCCGTGGCAACGTCGCCGACCTTCCAAGACGACGGCGGGTGTGCTTGCAGCGATCGCGCTGGCGGTAGTGGCGCTGGTGGTCGCCGTGGTGTCGTTGGTGACTCAGCCCGAACCCGCACCCTCGCCTACGGCGGCTACCCCCAACCCGCAGGCGATCACGGATGCGGACAAGGCGATGTGCCAGGCCATCGGGCCGCTCATGAAGGAGAACGACGACCGCAGCAATGCATTCTTGGCCACCGGCGAAGCGGGGTCACCCGAACGCGACGCCGCGCTGTCGAAGTTCGTCTCCGATACCCGAGCTTGGGTGCAACGGACGCAACAGACGCTCGACGACCACGCCAGCCCGCCGCGTTTCACCGTCCGCGCGCTGCAGCGCTATGTCGATGACATGCAAATGTTCGTCGCCAGCGTTCGTCCTGGTCCGGGGACCCAATATGACGAGGCGGCTTGGACCGACAGCATCGTTGCCTATGGCGGCGTGCTGTCGTCCTGCCAACAGTTGGGCGTCAGCTGGTAGCACAACATCGTGGCCTGAAACGGCCGGGACATCGGACCATACACGACGGATAGCCCGTATGCTCCTGTCATGAAAGATCGGCGGGCGGCTCCTCATGCGTAGCCACGGCTGGTCCGGAAACACACCTGCCTCCGACGAAGAGGCCATCGAGCGAATCCTGGACGCGGCCGACCGGATTATCAACGAGCGCGGCTCCGCGATGCGGATCGCTGACGTGGCAAGGGATTTGGGCGTCACGCGCCAAACGGTCTATCGCTACTTCCCCGGAACTGAAGCGCTGCTGATAGCCACCGCGATGCGCTCGGCCGACGGCTTCCTCGAGCACCTGGAGGCGCACCTCAAGGGCGTGTCCGATCCGGTCGTGGCGATGATCGAGGGCATCGTGTACGCCGTCGAACACCTGGCCGCGGACAGGCAGTTCGATCTGGTGCTGAAACCGAAGAACCGTGGCGGACAAACCGTTTCCATCATGTCCGACACCGGCATGGCGTTCGGCCGCTCGATGCTGCACAAATTCGATGTCGATTGGGAACAGCACGGCTTTGACGAGGAGGGCCTCGACGAACTGGCCGAGTTCTGCCTTCGGGTGCTGCATTCCTTTCTCGTCGATCCGGGTCGACCACCCCGCAGCGGTGAAGACCTGCGCCGCTATCTCACCCGGTGGATTGGGCCCGCGATCGCTTACCCGCGGCTAGCACAGGCAATGGCTCCCCTGCACGAGCCGGAGCCGCGACGAACGAGACGCCGTTCCTCCGCGGCATCCTGACCCGTAACCGGGCGCGGCCTTGCGGACATGGCCATACATTGCTGATACTGTGTATGGCCAGAGCATCGCCGCACACCCCTGGGAGGCACCAGGATGACAGATCTTCAAGTGAGGCGAGTTCGCTTCGACTTCTCGCACGACGACGTCCCGTTCAATTGGCAGCCTGAACGGCCCGCGTTCGGCATGCTATGCAATCTAATCTCTTTGTTTGCACCAGGATTCGAGAAATTCATTGTCGACGGGACACGCGAGGCCATTCCGTTGATGCGCAGGCCGGAAGACGTCGAGGAAGCAACCGCCTATCTGCGTCAGGAAGCTCAGCACTCGGCGGCCCACATGAGCCACGTCAGGGCCCTGAGCCGACGCTGGCCAGGCCTGCAGAACACCATGCAAGAGGTCATCGATTCCTTCGATCACCTCACCGCCACCAAGCCACTGGCCTGGCGGCTTGCCTACCCCGCCGTTGTCGAGGCGACATTCACGCCCTACTTCAAGGTGTTTCTCGACCACGAAGACAAGCTGTTCCGCCCAGGTGACGAACGGGTCGCGTCATTGTTCATCTGGCATTTCGTCGAAGAGATAGAGCACCGCAGCTCGGCCCTTCTTGTTTACAAAGCCGTACATGACAGCTATCCCTACCGCGTCAAGACCATCGGCGGCGTCGTCAAACACATCAGCGAGATTCTGACCATCATCGCCACCGGCTTCCAAGAGCACGTACCCCCGTGCGATGGTGGTGAATTCGGCCGTCTTATTCCGAATGGACTATCGTTCAACGCCTTTCGTGACTCGCTGAAAGCAACGCGCGAGCTTTGTTCGCCGGGACAGGGTACCTACGCTGGCGTGCCGCGGCGAGAAATCGTCGAGATGATCACCGGCCTGATCCGCTCCCAAGGCCCCGGCCACGACCCGACGTACGAGAAATTGCCGCCCTTCGCGGGCCGCTGGCTGAGGAAGTACGACGAAAACCCCAAGGTCGCCGCCCGTTGGTACACGGTCGGCGCCAACGCCGTCCGTTGACCCCGACTTCTACGATGGGCCAGACGATCAGCCGAGCGAGGAGGTCGACATGGCGGGGCTGGGACAGATTGCGCTGAACAGTGCGCCGGTCTTTGGTGGCGTGATGCTGGCAATTGCCGCCGGTCAACTACGAGGTCCGGACTTTCGCGCATTGATCAAGCAGGACATGGAACTGCTCGAGAAACTTCCACCGGAAGCCGCCGAACGGCGAGCCGAATTGCAGCGCACGATCAACGCCCGCATCGACGACCTCATCGAGGCGGCCGACCGGGGCCGCGCCCTGCGCCAGGCCGCGATGTCCTACCAAGGCAATTGGCGGGACATAGTTCTGCTGCTCTGCGCACTGTTGTTCACGATCATCTGGTGGGACGTCAGCCATAGCCGGAGCAACTGGCTGCCGATGTTCATCCTGCTGATCGTGCTGACGGTGGTGACCGCGGTGTACGCGCTGCGAGGTGTGGGCCGGGCCGTCGCGTCGGCACTGCATCGACGGCACCGCGCCGACCAAGCCTGACCTTTCGGGCAAGGCATTGCCCACCACCTAAGTGTGGTGTCAGGCTATCGACATGACAGAGGCTGAAAGTTTCGTCGACCAAACTGTCAAGGGTATTGCCGATCCGCAGCCCATGTACAAGGCGCTGCGCGAGGCAACCCCGGTGTTCCGGGCGCCGCAAGCGGTGGTGCTCAGCCGCCTCTCCGACATCGAGATGGCGCTCAAGCGGACCGACCTGTTCTCGTCGAACATGGATGCCGTCGATCTGGGCAATGTGCGCCCGCTGATTCCGCTGCAAATCGATCCGCCAGAGCATGCAAAGTACCGGCGGATCCTGGATCCCCTGTTCACCCCGCGAGAAATGGCCCGGCGGGAACCGCACGTCGCCGAGTTGGTGAACGAGATGATCGACAAGTTCGCCGGCCGCGGCGAATGCGACTTCCACGCCGAGTTCGCGGTCCCGCTGCCGTGCACCGTATTCCTGCAGTTGCTCGGCCTGCCCCTTGATGACCTGGACAAATTCTTGGAGTGGAAGGACGGCGTGATCCGCCCGGAGGGCGCCACCAACTTCGACGACCGCCACGACGCTTCGGCGCAGGTGGCGCAGGAGATCTACAACTATTTCGAGCGTGCCATCGACGACCACATTGCCAATCCGCGCGACGACGTGTTGTCGGCGATGATCGCCGCGAAGGTCGAAAGCGAGGTGCGGCCGCTTTCCCGTGAGGAGTTGCTCGACATCTGCTTCCTATTCCTGATCGCGGGACTGGACACGGTCACCGACTCGCTGGACTGCTTCTTCGTATACCTGGCGCGCCACCCCGATCACCGTCATCAGCTCGTAGAGCAACCCGATATTCTGCCGCACGCCGTCGAGGAGCTATTGCGCTGGGAGACACCGGTGCCCGGGGTGGCCAGGGTCGCGATGCAGGACGTCGAAGTGGGCGGCTGCCCGATCAGCAAGGGCGAAAGGGTCAGCCCGCTGCTCGGAGCGGCGAACACGGACCCGGCCGAGTTTCCTGATCCTGAGCTTGTGGACTTCGCCCGCAGCCCAAATCGCCACCGCGCCTTCGGTGGAGGTCCGCACCGCTGTCTGGGATCGCACCTGGCCCGCATGGAGCTACGCGTGGCGCTGCGTGAATTCCATAAGCGCATACCAGATTACGAAATAACGCCGGGAACCGAGCTGCAGTACACCGCCGCGCTGCGCTCGGTTGAGGCACTGCCACTTACGTTCCCGGTTGCGGCGCGATGACACACGTATCGGTCGACCCCGACCGTTGCGTCGGCCATGGACGTTGTTACACGCTGGCCCCAGACATCTTCGACGCCGACGAGGTTGGACATTCGATCGTGCGTGTTGCCGAAGTCTCCGGCGAATTGGAACTGCACGCGAGCACCGGCGCGCAGAACTGCCCGGAAGACGCGATCACCCTTAGTCAGTGAATTGCACAGTTTGCTAGGTACGCTGACGCAAACCACAGAAAGGGACGCTCGCCAATGCAACCCAACCAGTTGGATCCGATCGCCAGCGAACGGTTGTCCCACGCTGACAAGTCATGGACCTCCGACTTATCGATCAACGAGTTCGCCCTGCTGCATGGCGCCGGGTTCGAGCCGATCGAGTTGGTCATGGGCGTGTCCGTCTATCACGTCGGCTTCCAATTCAGCGGCATGCGCCAGCAACAGGAACTCGGCGTTCTGACCGAGGCAACCTACCGGGCGCGCTGGAATGCCATGGCGCGGATGCAGGCCGAAGCCGACGCACTCAAGGCGGACGGGATCGTCGGCGTCCGACTCAACTGGCGCCACCACGGCGAGGGTGGTGAGCATCTGGAGTTCATGGCGGTCGGCACCGCGGTCCGCTACGTCGACAAACCGGGGGCATTCCGGCGTCCGAACGGGCAAGCGTTCTCCAGCCACCTGTCCGGCCAGGACATGGTGACGTTGCTGCGCTCCGGATTTACGCCGGTGGCTTTCGTGATGGGCAACTGCGTGTTTCACATCGCCGTGCAGGGGTTCATGCAGACGCTGCGGCAGATCGGCCGGAACATGGAAATGCCGCAGTGGACGCAGGGCAACTATCAAGCGCGCGAGTTGGCGATGTCGCGGATGCAGACCGAGGCGGAGCGAGACGGTGCGACCGGGGTGGTCGGGGTGCACTTCTCCATCTCGAACTATGCGTGGGGAATGCACACCGTGGAGTTCTATACGGCCGGGACCGCCGTGCGCCGCACCGGTAGCGGCGAAACCATAAAACCGTCCTTCGTCCTGACGATGGATAACTGATGGTTGATTTCGACATCGACAGAGTCAGCCGCACAATTTCCGCCGCGCTGTACGGCCCCGGCGGGGTCGGGTTGGTGGTCAAAGTGTTCGCCGGACTGCCGGGAGTGATCCACACGCCGGCGAAACGCGGGCTGTTCCGATCGAATCCCGAGCGCATCCAGATCGGCGACTGGCGTTACGAAATTGCCCACGACGGGCGCCTACTCGCCGCGCACCTGGTGAACGGCATCGTCATCGGCGAGGAAACCCTGGATGCCGCGGCCGTCGGCCCGCACATCGGCCGTGCGCTCGGACAAATCGTCGCCAGGTACGGCGCCACGGTAATTCCTAACATCAACGCGGCGATCGAGGTGCTGGGCACCAGTAGCGGCTATTCGCACTGACGTCGCCACGTCACCGAAGGTCTTGTCCGCCTGATGGTTCCGACTCGGGTGTGGCCGTGGCGCCGGCACGACCCGCTGACCGGTGATCGCTGCACTCCAATAGCTCCTTGAGCGCATCGGGGAACCCGTCGGCAATCCCCCACAAGTCCGGAATCAGGTCGGGGCATGAAATGATGCCGATCCCCAACTCCCCGTTGAGCGACATCACAGTGATGTTCAGACCCGCGCTACCCAGCAGCGGGCCGAGCGGGTACATGGTGTCTATGCCGCACCCCAGGAAATACAACTGGTTCTGTGGCCCTGGCACATTCGACAAGATCATGTTGTAGACGGGGCTGCTGCCGATCGGAATGTGCGGCAGGAGGCGCATGGCGGCATCGAACATCGTCTGACCGCCGAACTGCGTCCAGTCGTGCAGCAACGTGGGACCGATGGCCGCGGTGTGGTCCTTGGCCGCGGCATTGCCTGCGGCGATGGTGCGAATGCGCTCGGCGGGGTCACTGATCTGGCTCTCGACGCGGCAGAACATCCACGTGGTCTGGTTGCGGCCCGGCCGGTCGGACTTGTCGTGCACCGACACCGGCACCGTCGCTACCAGCGGGGCCTCGGGCAGCTCACCGCGTTCGAGCAAGAACCGCCGCAGCACTCCGGCGCATAACGCCACCACCACATCGTTGACGGTGACTCCGAACCGGTCCTTGACCCGCTTGACGTCGCGCATATCGAGTTGGGTGTAGGCGATATTTCTCTGTTTGGTCAACGAGCCGTTGAACGGCGTCGGCGGCGCGGAAAATGGCGCTGCCATTGCGCGACCTTCGCGCGCTCGGAGCACCGTTTGCGCCACCGTCATCAAGGTCGCCGGCACCACACTGGCCAACTTGAGCGGGCGCAGCGCGAAATTCAGGAAGCCGCTGGCCGCGATCTCCAGCGCACTCCCCCGTCCCGCGCCCGTGACGGGCTGCGGCGCCGGCGCATCGGGCTTCACACTGCACAGCTGGGCCAGCAGGTTCGCCCCGGCTACCCCGTCGACCAAGGCGTGGTGAACCTTGAGCATCACCGCCACCGTGTCGTCGCGGGCACAGCCTTCGATGACCCACATCTCCCACAGCGGCCGGTCGCGGTCCAATGGCAATCCCGCTATGTAGCCACAGATTTCGGACAGTTCACGTCGGCTCCCCGGGGCTGGCATCGCAATCCGGTGCAGGTGGCGCCGCAGGTGAAAGTTCTCGTCATCCACCCACACCGGGTGGTCCGGGTTGAACTGGGTGTCGGCCAGTTTCATCCGAAACTCCGGCACTGCCTGCACATGTTTGGACAGCACGGTGCGGAACCTCGCGTAGCTGTACCCCCCGGGCATCGTCGACGTGTCCAGTTCCAACACGCAGCACACGTTCAGCGGCTGCGTCGGTGTCTCCAGATAGAGAAAGAATGCGTCAAGCCCACTAAGTCGTTCCATGGTCGCCCGCCCGTCGACGAGAAGAAATTTTTCGAATGCCCCGATCCCCAGAAAACGAGTTTAGGTAGCGGAATGCCGGGAATCCACCCCCACGGAAAGGCGTTGGCGTTAAATATTGGTGACCGCCGTGCTAATGCGGCGGGTTCGGCGCTGCGCGCGGCGCCACCAATTCCGGGTGCGGCCGATGCCCCGGATTAGTTGCGGGGCATACCCGAAACCCACAAAAAACAAACAACATTTTTTCGCCGCGGGCCATCGCCACCCTGATGTTTCTCAGCCCCCGGCCGGTCGACTACCACGTCAGCAAGATCTTCACCAAGCTCGGCTTGTCGTCGCGCGCCGAACTCATTCGTATGTCAGCGGTGCTGGAATGACTCGTGCAACGTTCGCGGCTGCTGGGCAGTGTCCGGTAGACAACTCACATGACTCTTGGCGCCTGCGCGATCACGATCTTTCATCCCCCCGCTGACCCAGCGGGACTCGGCCGGTGGGTTGCCGAGTACATCGCGTCGGCCGGCAACGCTCCCGGCTACCTCAGCGCACGTGAATCGGTGCCAGGCAGCGGGCATCTGGATTTCGCCGTCGAGGTGACTTTCGAGCACACGGAGCAGTTGCATGAGTGGCTGGACGGTTCCGAACGCGATGCCGTCCTCCGCGACGGGCAAGCGCACGGCTTCTGGTGCGCTGCTGAGTTGATACTTGCCGAGGGTGAGCTGCCACCCACCAACGCAGGGGTCTTCCTGCACCGGGTCGCGCGCGGCAAAGAATCCGAATTCGTCTCGGCCCAAAGCGATCTGACGCTCGTGAGCGCTCGCTTTCCGGGCTACGAGGGGACGGTGCTGTTTCCGGCGGACAGCTCGGGCCACTGGATGTCGGTGCTGCGCTTCCGGACCGCCGGTCAGCTGAACGCGTGGATTCGTTCACGCGAACGCCAGGAAGCGTTGCCGCGATTACGCAATGAGTTGACCCACGATTTTGCCGAGTTGCCGCGTAGCGCCCCGTTCGGGTCGACCGTTCGGGTTGCCGACGGAGAAACCAAAATCACCCCGGGTTGGAAGTCGGCGATGTTGGTGGTCCTGTGCCTGTATCCGACCGTGATGCTGCTTTCCAAGACACTGGCGCCAGCCCTCGGCGATATCGGCGCCAACCCGGCCGCGGCCATGTTCGTCGGCAACGTCGTCAGTGTCGCTCTGTTGCAGTGGGTTCTGGTGCCGGCGGCCTCCCGCCCTTTCCGCCGCTGGCTCGACCCGATCGACGGCGCTCCGGCGCGGATCAGCGCGGTAGGGACGGCGGTCGTTGCGGCCGCGTGCGCGGCGCTGTTGGTCATGTTCTGCCTGATCGGGTAGTCAGCCGCCGATCATCGCGTGCAGCTCCTCGACCGACCACGGATCCGAGTCTGTGTGGTCGCGGTACCCCACCACCTGCGGCGTCGGCTTGTTGAATTTGCCGACGAATCCGCCTGCGGCAATGAATATTTGGCCGGTCAGGGCGGACGCCAGATCACTGGCGAGATACGCATAGAGGGGCGCTACAAACTCGGCCGGGGCGGCGTCCAGTGACGCTCGCATGGTCATCTCGTCGAGCAAACCGCGACGGTGGAGGTTCTGGATGTGCTCCTCGTATTCCGCGCCGGTTGACAACCGTGTCCTGGCGCCGGGGCAGATCACGTTGGCCCGCACCCCCGATCCCTTCAATTCCGCCGCAATGGCCACGGTCAACCCGTTGACGGCGCCTTTGCCGGCCGGATAGCCGGTGCCACCGTAGTCGCCGAGGAACGCCACCGAGCTGGTATTGATGATCGACCCGTGCCCCTGTGCGGCCATGATCGGCGCGGCCGCCCGACACGTGTGAAACACCGTGCCGAGGTGGGCTTGAATCAGATCGTCGAATTCGCTCGCCGAGATATTCAGGATCGAGGAATGCGGCGGCTCGGCCACCCCGGCACAGTTGATCAGCACGTCCAATCGCCCGTAGGAGCCAAGGCATTTCTCGATCAGCGCCTGGGCGATGCCTTCGTCGGATGCCGCTCCGACCAGACCGGTGGCGCTGCCGTGGTGTGCGGCAAGTGCATCGACCGTTTCTTGCACGGGGTCGGCGTCGCGCCCGTTGACCACGACGCCCGCGCCGAGGCCGCAGACGTGTTCGGCAACCGCTCGCCCGATGCCTCGACTTCCGCCAACGATCACGACCCCGCGTCCGGCGAGCAACTTGTCGTCAGTCATGGCGTTCGATTCATACGGGCTCGCGCGGCCACCAGATCCAACGCTCGAGCACCACAACGATGGCCGGTAGCACGAAGCTGCGGACCACCAGGGCGTCCAGCAACAAACCGAGACCGACGGTGACGCCGATCTGCGCCACGCTCAGCGCGCTACTGGTCGCCAGCCCGAACATCGTTATGCCGATGACGATTCCGGCGACAGTTATCACGGCGCCCGTGGCGGCGAACGTGCGAATGATACTGACCCGTGGCCCGCCGGGACGTTCTTCACGCATGCGCCGCGCCAACAGCAGGTTGCCCGAGGAACCCAGCGCTATCAGCAACACAAACGCGATCGGCGGGACCAGCCAATGCAATTCGTAACCAAGTAGGCGTTGCCAGAACATCACGCTGGCGCCGAGCGCGCAGACGTAGGACATCGCGATGGTGGCCAAGACGACGATGCCGGCGAGTGGACTTCGTAGCAGTAGTGCGGCGATCGCAAAGATGACGACGAGTGTGATGGCCACCAACAAGAGCAGGTCACCGCCGACGAGATCTTGGATGTCGCGGGTGGTCGGCCCGACGCCGGTCAGTTGCACCGCAACCGGTTTGAGGGTGCCGTCCTGGGTCGCATCCTTCACCGCACTGACGATGGCGCGAGCGCGCTCTGCACCTTCACTTCCCCACTCGTCACCTTCCCCGTACACGAGTAGTCGTGTCGCGAGTCCGGTCGACGAGATGAAATCGTCCAGGACCGGCCGCATATTCGGATCGGTAAGGATCCTGCGGGAGGCATAGAGGTTCGCGCCCGGGGCATCCGGTGAGACGGCAGCCAGTTCATGCAGGTAACCCGGCATTTCCAGGATGGATACCGGCGTTGCGGGGTTGTTCAGCACCAGCTTTAGTTGTGCCGCCGACGCCCGTACCTGCGCCATCTGGCCGGACACTTGGTCCATGATTTGCGCAAAGCTAGCCCCTCCGGACGTCGCCGCCGCGTCGGCGATCCCCTGGGCCAGCTGTTCTGCCCCGTCGGCCAGGTTCTTGGCAGTGTCAGACACTCCATTCGCCCATGCCACCGCCCCTTGGGCGGCCGCGCATACGGGGGTCGCGACGCAGTCCGGAATCGACCCTACGAAGCTGCGGAGCGGGTCGAAAATCTCGACGACGTCAGCAGATCGACTGCGGAGTTTGACGATCGCGTCCTGCGTCAGATGGACGGCCAAACTCACCTGACCAATTCCATACACGCTCTGTTGCATGGCACCTTGCAGCAGGTCCAGCGACTTCACCACTTCATTCGCCGCAGTTTCGAGGTTAGGCAGGGCGTCCTGCCGCGCCGCCAGCAGGTCGCCGAAGTCGTAGAGATTGTCGCCGAGATTTCCGCCCGACGCCGTCAACGCGGCTTGCTTGGATGCCAGTCCGCTGGGGTGGCTGGCGGACTGCACCATGCGTACGCCGGGAATGGCCATGATCGAGGTCGTGATCTTTTCGACGGCCGTCAGACCGGTCGGGTTGCGAATGTCGTGATCGGTCTCGATGGTGACGACGGCGGGTAGCAGTTCATTGGGCGGGAAGTGTCGATCAGCGGCCTGATATCCGAGGTTGGAGGGAGCCCAACGGGGGGTCGCGGCCGCTTCATTCCAGCCGATCGGCACGCCGGGCAGGGCTATCAGCAGGACTACCGCCAAGACGCCACTGCCCAACAAGTAGGGTGCCGGCCAGCGCGCCACAGCGGTGCCGATTCGCCGGAAGCGGCGCAGCGTACGCCGGCGCTCCGGCGGTTTGAGCAGATCGAAGCGACTGGCGAGCGCGATCAGCGCCGGGGTCAGCGTTAGCGCCGCCAAGCCCACCGCGATAACCCCGATCGAGCACAGGATTCCGGTGGTCCCGAACATGCTGATGCGGGCCAGGTCCAGCCAGCCGACCGCGCCCAGGGGTGCGACCACGATCAGGGTGGAGGCCACGATGGCGGGCGCCACGCCGCGATAGGCGTCGTCCAAAGCGTCTGCCGGATCGAAGTCTTGTCTTCGCCGTTCGTGGTAGCGGCCGATCAGGAAAATCGCGAACACGGTGCCGGTCCCGACCACGACCGCCGTGCTCAGTTCGAGCGAAAACAGATTGACGCCGATCACTTCGCGGTCGACGAGCAGGGTGATGATGGGTTTGGCTATGGCCAATGACATGACGACCGTCACCAGCGGCACCATCGCGGTGATCAGGGATCGGTAGAGAATCAACAACAGGACCAGCAGCACGGCGAACGTGGCCAGCGTGATCAGCTGCGTGTGTCTGTCGATTGCAGCGAACTCGTCCAAGATCGTGACGCCTGGACCGGTGACGAAGACGTGAACGCCGTCGGGAGAGCTCATCTGCGCCACGATGGAACGCACCGCAGTTATCGCCTCCCGCGCTTGCGAGGTACCGATCATGCCCGAAAGACGCAACGTCGCGAACACGGCCTTGTGATCGGCGCTGACTGCCGCATCGGCGGTGGCCGGAATGCCCCACCGGTCTTCAACTTCGAAGATGTGCCGTGAATCGCTGCGCAGCGCGGCCAGCAATTGGTCGTAGTACAACCGGTCGCTGTCGTCGAGTGCGCTGTCCTTCTCGATCACGACGTATGCGATGTTGTCGCCGGGAGCTTCGTCAAACGCCCTTGCCGACCACTGCACCGCCTCCCAGGTGGCGGTGCCATACGGCGAGTACGGCTGATCCTCGAGGGTGATCAGCTGCTCAAGTTGCGGCGCAACGCTATTACCGATGACGACCGCGAGCGCCCATGCGCCGATGACCAGTAGCGCGAAACGCTGGATGAATCGAGCAATCACCGCATGAACCTCAACTGCGTCGCGTGGTCAGGCATCACGGCCGCAAGCCGATACCGCTCGATTGGTGCGTCACCTTCGCCTCGTTTGAGTTCGTGGAGCGACCCTCATCAGAGTCGGCTAATTCAACCACCTCGGACACCGGGTTGGCAGTTATTTCCGCCCGCCGGTGGGCCGCAGCTACCACTCTCATCGGATAAAGTCCCCGGTCATGCGGCTGCTGAAATTCCTCTGGCGACGTGTGCTGGCGTTTGACCGCGTTGGCGCGCGCATCCCGCAGTTGATCCAGGTTTGGCTAATTGAACTGCTTTTCGTGATGCCGCTGACGTTTTTTATCGGGAAAGTCATCGACATCCACGGTGCCTTCGGTGTGGAGGGCACCGGGGAACGGCTGGACGGGGTGTTCTGGGGAGCGTTGGTCATTTCCCTCGTCTTCGGATCCCTTTTTGTGCGCTCACTGATCAGGCCTCGGGTGGTGCAGGGTTCATGGACGCCGGTGGTACACGCCGATATCGGCCCAGTCACCGTTGACGGCGGCAATCGCGCGTGGACGGTGACCTATCCCTACCTAACCAGCCACCCGTCCTATGCCCTACTGCTGCTGCTGACGGCTCCCATCCCGGCGGTCATGTTCGCCGCGACCATCAACCAAGGCGACAGTACCTTTTATTTCCGGGTGACCGGGATAGTGGGGCTGACCATACTTGCCCTGCTGGCAGTAACACGCGTATTGGCCTGGTACGTCTTTCGTTTCGGCCGACGTCAACTCGACGAACAACTCCAGGACATGCCGGTTTCGCCCCGCCGGCTCGGCTGGGAGATTGCCTGGAAACCCGTGCTGGTTGTCGTGCTGTTGATCTATGCGATCGTCTGCATCCCACTGGGGGCCATGTGGCTGAAAGAGAAGCGGACCATCGCCGCGTTGCCCGTCGTCACCGTTTCGGATACGGACTGTCCGGGCAGCTACTTCCGCGTGAAAGGGACGGTGATCTCCCAGCCCATCTACTGGGCGCCGCGCGGCACCGGCCGCGGTGGCAACAATTACGCGGGCGCCGGCGTCTTGGTTGCGCTGCCTTCGGGTGGAGAGGCGCTGTTGCTCGCCGAAGCGCTGTCGGTGGCCGACTTCAGGGGAATGATGGCCCACCTCCACAACGGCGCGCTAAGCGCCGCAGCCAAAGTGATCGACGAATTCACCGCCAGCCAGCGCCAGTATTACGGATTCGACGAGAGTGCTTTTCCAGAGCCAACTTCCGCTGGACGGGTCATGTTGCTGCTATCCAATCCGTAGCTGGCAGCCACGACGACCCTGCGCAAGCTGGGACCGCACCTGAAGAAGCCGAGCTGAAGCGGACCGGCCGGGTGCCGAGTATTGCGCGCCTGACTTCCCTGCCGCCATCCACGAACTCTATTGTGCGACAAGCCGACCGCGGCGCATCGGTCCTGGGCAACTTACGGCGCAGGGCCATGCTCCGGTCATCTCTCCAATGTCGAGCACTTCGTGCTACTGATGCAGGAGAACCGGTCTTTCGACCACTACTTCGTAACCCTCTCGGGCATCCGATGGTTTCGACACGGCGACGCCCGCGTGCGCGCAGAAAGGCTGGAACCCGGCTACTCTATCGAGTCCCTTACCCGCAGACCACGCCGGCGCAGGCAGCCCTTGCGAAGCCCTGGGCCGGCAGCAGTCAGGTGCAGGGAATCCCATGCGGCCCGCCGACCCAGTGACCGGGCGGCGACGGATACGGGCACCACTTCTTGATCTGGCCTGGCGGTACCGGGCTCCACTTACCTGGGTCGATGTTCGGCACCGGTGGGTACGGGATCCACGGGTCAGGATCGGCCGACGCAACCCCCGCGCCTACGCCGAGCGCACCGGCACTCAAGGCGCCAGTCAGTGAAATGGTCCCAATAATCTTTTTGAAATTCATTTTCATGGCCTCCTTTCGGCCGCCTATTCGGCACCCTTTGGGGCGCCTACGCGTTGGACACACGCTTAACAGGGGCTAACGACCACTTAAGATTTGGCTTACCCTGTGAGCCGGAACACCAAACTTCGTCAGCCGACACCGCCATTGTGTCGCTACGGCCCCACAAAGGAAAATATGGACCGGCTCGCAATCGGTTGTCTCAGCGTTTTCGGGCTGCCACCGGTGGACCTGGTTAACGTTGCTGCAGACCTAGGGTGCCGACATATCTCGACCACCGTGCGCGGGTTCCCGCTGGTGCCCCTAGGGTATCGGCCCTTCACCTTGCGAGACACCGCGCTGCGGATGGAGCTTCGCGCCGTCTTGAACCATCGCGGCGTGTCGATCTCACTCGGCGATGGCTTTCTGGTGCTGCCGGACGCCGACACCGCCGACTACGGCGGGGACCTTGACGTCCTGGCGGAGCTCGGCACCCCTCGCATCAATGTCGTCAGCCTGGACCCAGATCTTGGCCGCACCTTCGACCAGCTCGCCACCCTGGCGGAACTGGCCGCCGAGCGTGGCATCGTCACGAACCTCGAGCCGGTACCCGGCTTGACGGTCGGCGACCTCCCGACGGCCCTGGCCGCGGTGAAACACGTTGCACGACAGGACTTTGTGCTACTGATCGACACGATGCACCTGGTGCGGTCCGGAGCCCGTGCGGCGGAAGTGGCCGCCCTCGAGCCCGGATACATCGGGTACGCCCAAATCAACGACACCACACTGCGGCCGCGCGGCGACAACTACATGGACGAAGCCATGTTCGAGCGCATGGTTCCGGGCGAAGGCGACCTTCCGCTGCGCGACATTCTGTCCGCGCTTCCCCGCGACATCATCATCGAAATTGAAGTGCCACAACGGTCCTTGGCGATGGATGGCGTCGGCCCTATCGACCGCCTGCGCCCGTGCGTGGCGGCCGCACGGCGCCTGCTGGCGGGCGCCTTAGCCAGGTGAGATGCGGCTCGGCTGGCGAAGGGGAAGACCGGCCGCCCGATAGATCGCATCGATCACCGTCATGTTCTCCACGGCGTCCTCGGGTGTCGTCTTCACCGGTTCTCCATGCAGCACCGCAGCGGTGAACGCATCCAGCTGGTAGGCGTAGGAGGCCCGACGGGGGAACCGTTCCCTCCGTTTGCCATTGGGCGATTGTATGGACAGCCGGTGAAACAGCTGCGGTACGACGGGGTTCAGCACCCGCAAAGCGCCGCGGTCACCGACGACGCGCACGCTCATATCCAACAGGCTCGACGACCACATCGAGCAGCGGACGCGGCCCATACAACCGCCCGGATAACGCAACTCGGCAGTCATGGCTCGATCCACCTGCGGATCACGGGTTTTGGCCTGGGCCGAGACGACTTCCGGTGTGGCGCCGCCGAATATCCGGGCCATATGGACCGCGTAGCATCCCGCATCCATCAGCGCGCCACCGGCGAGCGAGTAGTTGTACCGGATGTCGGAGAATTTGGGCAGCGGGAAGCACATCGACGTTTCCACCCGCTGCAGGTTGCCCAGCTCGCCCGAGGCGATGATTTGTTCAACCCGCAAAGCCAGCGGGTGGTAGCGGTAGTGGAAAGCCTCCATCACGACGCGGTCCGACTTCGCTGCCAGGCCGGCAATCTCACGCGCCTCCGCGGCGTTGGCGGTGAACGGTTTCTCACACAGCACGTGCTTGCCGGCGGCCAGAGCCGCCCGCGTCCATACCCCGTGCAGACCGTTCGGCAGTGGGTTGTAGATGGCATCAAGGGTCGGGTCGCCGATCAGCTTGATATAGCTGTCGTGCACTCTGGCGATGCCGTGTTTGGCGGCGAAGGCCTCGGCCCGCGACACATCGCGCGCCGCCACCGCGGCCACCTCCACTTTGGGGTTGTCCTTCGCCGGATTGACCAGGGCCAGCGGGGCGATCCGGGCGGCTCCCAGAATGCCGATCCGCAGCGGCGCCCGGTGCCGTGACTCACCCATCGTGGTCACCGGGTCGGCGACGGGCGAATACGGGCGCGCGTTCGGGACGCACCCCGATACCGATGAAGTATGCGGGCACGAAAGCCAGCCACGGTAGCCGTTCCACCAGACCTAGCAGGGCCATCGGCGGGGCGAAATCCTTGCCCTGCAGCAGCGGGCCGAGCAACGCGCGCTGCAGCACCCGCTGCACCGCCTGGGTCACCGCGGTAGGGAATGCGCGGCGGCGGCGGACGGCCGCCAGGGCGCGGTCGGTCACCCGATGTTGTCGCAGTGGTTCGGCCAAGATGGTGGCGGCGGCGACGGCATCCTGCACCGCCAGGTTGATGCCCACCCCGCCCAGCGGTGACATCGCGTGCGCGGCGTCACCGATGCAGAGCAGCCCGTCAACATGCCAGCGCCGCAATCGGTTTACCCGCACATCGAGATGCTTGATGTCGTCCATTGAGGTCAGCGTGTCCACCGAGGTAACCGCCTCGGGCACCAAGGCCGCAACCTCGCGACGGAATTCATCGATGCCCCGCGTGCGCAGCTCGGCATCGGTGCCCTTGGCCCCCAGGTATGCGATTTGGAAGTAACCCTCCCGGGGAATCACGGCCAAGGCCTTGCCGGGACCGACGCGCGGCAGGAAGGAGAAATCGACACCACCGTCGTGGGGAAGCCTGAACCACCACACATCGAAGTTCACCGGGTACTCGCGGGTTTTCAAGCCGGCCTCATGGCGCGCGATCGACCACCGCCCGTCACATGCCACCGTCAACTCGGCCCGCAACTCACCGGGACCGTCCGGGCCTTCATAGCGCACCCCGGCCACTCTGCCCGCCTCGTGAATCAGGCCGGTGACCTCGCTGTTCATCAGCAAGGTGAAGGTCGGTTCGGCCTTTGCCGCTTCGGCCAACAGGTTCAACAGGTCCCACTGCGGCACCATCGCGACGAACGGAAAGGGCTGGCGCAAACGTTCGAAGTCGACGTAGGTGATCGAGCGCCCGTCCACGTCGAACTCGGCCTTGCTGACCTTGGTGAATGGCAAGGCCGCGAACCGATCCCACAACCCAAGCTCGTCGAGTAGCCGCAGCGTCGTCGGATGAACGGTGTCACCGCGGAAGTCGCGCAGGAAATCGCCGTGCTTCTCCAGCAGGGTGACCTGCACACCGGCGCGAGCCAGCAGCAGGCCCAGAACCATCCCCGCCGGACCACCGCCGACGATCGCGCACGTGGTTGTATCGGGCATCAGCGCTCAAGCATAGGCCGCTGTCAACGCTGAGCGTCACAACGTGATCGCTGGATCCTGATGTCGACCTGAATGCGCTACGCCGGCAGTGTTGTCACTCCTGGCCGCGCGGCGGCGGCTGCACCTCGACTCCGCCCGACTCGTGCTCCGGTCCGGCGGCGGGATGCTCGGCAGGAACGCGGTCGCGGAATCGCTGCGCTTCGCTTCCTTCGCGTCGTTCCGCGGCGCCGTTCCCGCTGTGGTACGGCCCAGGCTTCGGGCGGGGCTTCCCGCCGGGGAACGCCAACCGAAAGATGGTGCGGTGCACCATGTACCACTGCTTCGAGAACCGTCCGGAGTTGTAGGGCAGCTCGTAACGCTCGCATATCTCCTTGATCTTCGGTGCGATCTCGGAGTACCGGCTACTCGGCATGTCCGGGTACAAGTGATGTTCCACCTGGTATCCCAAATTGCCGCTGATCACGTGGAACAACGGGCTGCCGTCGATGTTTGCGGCACCGACCAGTTGGCGCAGATACCATTCGCCGCGGGTCTCGTTCTCGACCTCTTCCTTACTGAAGGTGTAGGTCTGGTCTGGGAAGTGGCCGCAGAAGATGATGGCGTGCGCCCACACGTTGCGGATGACATTGGCCAGCGCGTCGGCGGCCAGGGTACGCAGGTAGGTGCTTTCCGCGCCGGGCAACACTTTGTCCAGGAACGTAGCGGTGGCGCCGACCCGTCCTTTGTTCGATATCTTGCGGAGTCGCCGGCCCAGGCGCGATGTCGAAGGCTGGTCAAGCCGACCGCCCGAGGCCAGCTGCGCCAGGGTGAAGGCGCCGGCGCTGATCAGCGGCCAACCGATGTAGTCCTTGATGATTTGCGAACGCGCCTTGACACCAATGCCTTTGAGGTCTTTGCGCACCTCTGACCAAGGCTTCTCGCGGGCCCTGATGGCTTCGATGTCCATGTCGTGCACCGCCACACCCCATTCGAACAACACGGTGAGCAGCAAGTTGTACAACGGCTGCGCCAGATAAGCTGGGCTCCACTTCTGATTTGGATCGATCCGCATGATCTCGTAGCCAAGGTCCTTATCCAAGCCACGAATGTTGGTGTAGGTGTGGTGGATGTAGTTGTGGGAGTGCTTCCACGACTCCGCGGTCGAGGCGGTGTCCCAGTCCCAGACCGAGGAATGGATGTCGGGATCGTTCATCCAATCCCATTGGCCGTGCATGACGTTGTGGCCGATCTCCATGTTCTCCAAGATCTTGGCCATACCCAGGCATGCCGTGCCGAGCAACCACGCGGTTTTCGATCGGGAGGCCAGTAGCAGCACGCGCCCGACTACCACGATCTGCCGTTGGGTCGAGATCACCGTCTTGATGTAGCGGCGGTCGCGCTCGCCAAGGTCGGCGAATACTTCGTCGTGAATCGCGTCCAGTTCTTTGCCGAGCTTCTCCCGTTCTTGCTCGCTCAGGTGCGCGAATGGACTTTGGGTCCGTTGCAGAGTTGAAGTCACTGCGGTTCCTTTCGATCAAAGTTCGAGTTCGACGTCGCCTTCCGCACTGTTGATGCAGATCCGAACGTCCTGTTCGGTGGGCTCACTGATCTCGCCCGAGCGCAGGTCGCGCAGCTTGCCCGATTTCAACGTGCCCACGCAGGTGTGACAGATGCCGATGCGGCAGCCAAAGTTCAATTCCAGCCCGGCCTTCTCGCCGGCCTCCAAAATCGAGGTCCCGCCGTCACATTCGACTTTCTTGTCACTCTTGAGGAAGCAGACTTCGCCGCCCTCGCCGTCGCCGGCGTCGCCGCCGATCTTGGGCTGGAATCGCTCGAAATGCAGGCTGTCTGGGTCGCCGTTGTTCTCCCAATGCTCGATGAGCGCATCGAGCATTTCTTCCGGACCCGAGCAGAACGCTTCCCGTTCACGCCAGTCCGGACACTCTTCGTCCAGGTGGCCAGGTTCGAGCCGGCCCCGCTCCCCCGTCAGGCGCACGTCCAGCCGCACCCGCTCATACCGGTCGGCGAGGTCCTCAAGGACCGGCAGGAACATGACCTGGTCACGGGTGCGAGCGGAGTGGATGTGCACCACGTCGCAACCGTCGGGGCCGAGTGCGCCGCGATGGTCGAGGCTGCGCAGCATGCTCATGATCGGGGTGATGCCGCTGCCCGCGCTGATGAACAGCATCTTTTTAGGCAGTGGTTCGGGCAGCGTGAAGACGCCTTCGATCTCGCCGAGCCGTACCAGTTCGCCGGGCTCGATCCTTTCCACCAGGAACGGCGACACGACGCCACCGTCGACCTTCTTCGGGGTGACGCTGATCAGGCCGTCCTCGGGTTCGGGGTCAGAGGTCAGCGAATAGGCCCGCCAGTGGTAGACGCCGTCGATGACCACGCCAAGCCGCACATATTGGCCGGGCTTGTGCCCCGGCCATTCGTACCCGGGCCGAATGAGGATGCTCGCCGCCTGTGAACCCTGTGGTTCGACCCGTTCAACCTTGCCGCGCAGTTCCTTCGTCGTCCACAGCGGGTTGATCATCTCGAGGTAGTCGTCGGGTTCCAGCGGCTTGAACAATCTCCCCACCGCGCGCAGGAACAACCGCCGTCCGCGTGACACCTGGGGTTCAGCACCGCGTTCAGCCATGCCCCTACGGATACACGCTTGTACACCTAACTAAACCAAAAATTCCAAAGTCGTTGCTATTCAACGCTATTAGAATTCATCGACGATATGCCAAGATAAACAGCCGTTCACTGGCATGCGTTGGGCCGATGACCGGGGCTGACTGTTCTCACTGGCTTGCCCCGATTTGCGCAGCCGCAAACGCCGGATGAGCTGTGGAAACGTCGAGAATCTGGATGACCGCGGGTCACCTTGTGACGCGAGAGCGGTCAGCTCGCTAGCGCTGTACAGGTGTTAGCGGCAGCGGGATGCCGCGGTCGGCGAAGTCGAACGCTGCGCCCTTGGAGAATTCGGTCATCGCCACTTCCGGGCTGCGCTTCGCAGCCGCCTCGGACCAGCGGATCTCGACCACCAACTCGGCGCCGTCGCGATGAGCGGCCAGATTGTTCCAGTGCGGATCCACCCCCACCGCGACTGCCCGCAGCGGCTCGAGGTGCTCCTCGTCGATCGTCGCAATCCAGCCCCGGTCACGGATCGCCGGAGTGTCTGCTGGCAGCCGCACCTGCACCACATCGCCGTCCAGCACCGTCACGACAATTTCCGTGTATTGCAACGGATTCAGCGCGGGGTGCAATCGAATCACCCGGGCCAGGTCGGCGGCGGTCGAACCCGCGTTCAGGCATCGTCGAAGTCTGGCGGCCGCCACGCCGGCGACCCCGATGAATTGCTTGCGCAGCAGATCGGTCGCCTTGTCAGCTTCGCATCGGCCACGCAGCGACAGGTCGAACGACAACGACAGCAAGTGGTGCTGCAGGGCAACCTCTTCGGCCATCCGGACCAGGGCCGAGCGCGACCACTGACGAAATTGGACGTCGTCGGTCAACGGGCCCCGATAGTCGGCTATCCCGTCGTCGGTGGAATCAATTGCGCTCAGCCGGACGCTGGCGGCTTCGGTGCCGGCAATGACCTCGGCCTCCTCCGGCAACGGCAAGGGCTCGTTTTCGGGGTCGATGCTGACCGTCCAAGCGCAGTGCGGATGGCGGTCGGAAGGAACCCGCGGAGGCCGGTGGATCGGACGGAACCGGGCTCTGGGGTTGGTGGCGATCGCCGTGGCCTCGAACGTCGGATCCTCGATGTCGTGACACATCTGCTTGACCGCTTCGTCGCCGAGCGGCTCGACGTCGAGCAAGGCTCCGCAGTGGTCAAGGTAGAACTCACCGTGATAGTCGTCGATGATCGTGTAGCGGAAGTCCATGAATTGCGGCGGGGCACCGACGTCGAGTTGCATCATCTTGAAGATCTCGGCGACGGTGTCTCCGCTCAGCCCGAACGCCGCGCGCATGCGCTGGGTGTAGACGGGACTGGCGCCCATCCACTCCTCGATGGCCACCGCGGTCATGCCGGACTGCCCGAATGCGGCAAGGACGTGCCCCATCCCGCTGCGATCGATGAGATGGCCGCTGAGCAGGAGTTCGGGTACCAGCCGGGCGAGCTCGGGCTGAGTCAATTCGTCGTATGCCATTGAGCTCCCTTGCGTGTCGTCAGATAACATAACAACTGCAATGTTTTATGGTCAATCCGATCGGCTCCCAGCCCGGAGATTCTGCGAATGTGGTGATCTAGTCGGCATGGCGCGACGAGTTGCTCCGACCCGGCCCGCCCACGGCAAGCAAGCACGTGCCGAACGCACGCGTGCCCGCGTGGTCGACGTCACCGCCCAGATCGTGTTGAACGAAGGCCTGGCGGCGGCCAGCGGACGGCACATCGCCGAGACGGCGGGCGTCACCTGGGGCGTGATCCAGTACCACTTCGGCGACCGCGACGGCCTGCTCATGTCGGTCGTCGACCAGGGCTTTGCCGAACTGATGGAAGCGCTGAAGCCGCTGCCCCCGACAACAGCGGATACGTCGACCCGGGACCGTGTCGATGCGGTGGTGACGGCGGCCTGGCGGGCAATGTCGAGCCCGACGGCTCGGGCGGCAACCGAAATCCTGATCGGCACCCGGGCGACCCGCGGTGCGGCAGAGACCGAGCATCTCATTCAGCTGGCAAAGACGTTCAGCACGCTGGGCACGATAATCGACGAAAATCTGAGCCCCACCCAGAGCGCAGAGATCGGCGCCCACCTACTGATCGCGTTGCGCGGCATGATCGCCAACCAGTTGGCCACGCAACATCCGGTCGACACCACCAAAGACCGGCGCGTGCTGGTGGACATAATTAGCACCTACATCGAGAGCCGGATGGACCCGTTTTCATGACCGATACGATGCAAGCACTCCTGCGCGAGCGGGTGGGTGACCCGGCGGTGGCCGTGAAATATCGTGATCTGCAGTGGACTTGGAGTGAATACCTGGCGGAGTCTGCAGCGCAAGCCGCCGCCCTCATCGGTGTCGCCGACCCCGGCCGACCGCTGCATGTCGCCAGCTTGCTGGGCAACACCCCCGACATGCTGACCCAGATGGCAGCGGCCGCACTCGGCGGCTACGTCTTGTGCGGGCTGAATACGACCCGGCGTGGCGACGCCCTGGCCGCCGACATCAGACGCGCGGATTGCCAGATCATCGTGACCGATGCCGAACACCGGGGTCTGCTGAACGGTCTGAACCTCGATGGCATCCGGGTTTTCGAAACGTCAACGCCGCAATGGGCCAAATTGGTCTCCGATGCTGGTGATCTGGTGCCCTATCGCCAGGTGGAGATGATGGACGCGTTCATGATGATCTTCACCTCCGGAACCAGTGGCGATCCCAAGGCCGTTCAGGTTTCACATCTGATGCCGACCTTCGCCGGGCGCAACCTGGCCGAACGTTTCGGCCTTACCCAGCAAGACATTTGTTACGTGTCCATGCCGCTGTTTCATTCCAACGCGGTTGTCGGGGGGTGGGCCCCCGCGGTGGCCTCGGGCGCCGCCATCGTGCCGGCGAAATTCTCGGCGTCCAATTTTCTCAACGACATTCGCCGGTACAACGCGACATACATGAATTACGTCGGCAAACCGCTCGCCTACATCCTGGCCACGCCGGAGCGCGACGACGACGCCGACAACCCGCTGCGGGTGGCCTTCGGCAACGAAGCCAACGAGAAGGACATCGAAGAGTTCAGTCGACGGTTCGGGGTTCAGGTCGAGGACGGTTTCGGCTCCACCGAGAACGCCGTCATCGTGATCCGCGAGCCGGGCACGCCCCCGGGTTCGATCGGCAAAGGCGCCGCCGGAGTCGCGATCTACAACAGCGACACCGTCACCGAATGCGCTACAGCACGTTTCGACGAGCACGGGACGCTGGTCAACGCCGACGAGGCGGTAGGCGAGTTGGTCAACACGACGGGATCGGGCTTCTTCACCGGCTACTACAACGATCCCGACGCCAATGCCGAACGGATGCGTCACGGCATGTACTGGTCCGGGGACCTCGCCTATCGGGACGCCGACGGCTGGATCTATCTGGCCGGCCGCACCGCCGATTGGATGCGGGTGGACGGCGAGAATCTTGCCGCCGCTCCGATCGAGCGGATCCTGTTGCGGCACAACGCTATCAACCGGGTCGCGGTGTATGCGGTCCCGGACCAGCGGGTGGGCGACCAGGTGATGGCGGCGGTGGTCTTGCACGACGACCGGCACTTCGATCCTGACTCATTCGAGGAATTCCTTGCCGCGCAGCCCGACCTGTCGCCCAAAGCCTGGCCACGATACGTGCGTATCGCCGCCGATCTGCCCAGTACCGCCACCCACAAGGTGCTCAAACGCACCCTGATCAAAGAGGGCACCAACATCGGGGAAGGCGAAACCCTTTGGGAGCGGGAGCCGCGCGGCACCGCATACCACGTCACGGTTTCCGGCGCCCGGCTCGCGCGGGAGGGTTAGCCGTCGATCTCGCCGGCGATGCCTCGCTCGAGGCTTTCGCGCGTGCCGGTGGGCAACACGATGAGCCCCTCGAGTTCGTTGCGCGCCAGACCATACGCCCGCTCGCGTTCCTGCGGCGTTGCACCGGCGTCCGCGGCCACCCGCAACAGGTTCTGGGCACGCGCAATCCGCTGCTGTTCCTCGCGCGAGAAGTCGCTGCGGCGCCGTCGTATCGCGTCGGCTTCGGCGGCGTTGAATGCCGTCACGTAGTCCTCAACCGCATCGAGATACTGTCGGGCAGCTTCCCTGTCATCGAGCAGATCCTCGGCTCGCACCGGCTTGTGGAAGTCGGCCCGCAGTTTGGCTTTGTGAAACGCAGTGGTCAACGGCTCGCGCATGTCGGTCATCACTGGGAAGTCGAGCAGCTTGCTGATGTCTAGCTCGTATTCCAGCCAGCGCGCGTCGGTGCTGTCGTGTGCCTGGATCGCGCGGGTGATGGCTCGCCACTGCGCGGCCTCGTTGGAGACGGTGGGGCCGCCCGGTGCTGTGGGGCCCTCCACCGCCGCTCCCGCTGGTTCTTCGCGCAGCCGCTTGGTGTAGGCCGAGAACGCCTTCAGGGCCGCATAGAGCCCGCCGATGAGCGGCAGGATCAGGATCAGCAGCTCGAGCAGACGAAACAGCACTCCCACCAGGCCAGGATGCCATCACGGGGACGCCGACGGGATCAGCCGCAGGCGGGCCGCTCTTCGCGAGACACCGACATCAGCGAAATTGCCAATGCTTACGCCACCCGCAGCGCGCATGTACGCATACCGGCGCCGCGAAGATTCGCGCTTTGCCCGATGGTTCATTGGGCGATTCGCCGGACAGTTGGGTCAGCCCGACTTGAGGAGATCGCCATGACCCTTACCGACGAACGCAGCCGGACTCCCAGCGTTTTCGACCTCGCGTTGCCAACCCTTGCCTATCACCAAGCCCGTGATCCCCGCGAAGTGCACCGCCTGATTGGGGAAGCCCGCGGGCAGGGACCCGTTGGCGTGGGCCCATACGGTCCCGAACTGCTGAGCTATGACCTGGTGCGTACCGTGTTGCGCGACAGCCGCTTCGCCGTGCCGAAGGGAATGAGTCTGGTCGTGCAGGGCATCACCTCCGGCCCGGTCTGGGACCGCGTCTGCAGGCTGCTCATCAGTCTCGACCCCGCCGAGCATCACCGGCTCCGCCGCCTGGTGGCCCGCGCCTTCACACCCCGGTCCGCCGAAAGGATGCGCGGGGCATGCGTCGGCGTCATCAGCGAGTTGGTCGACGCGCAGGTAGCCAGGGGACGCTGCGATGTCGTCACCGACATCGCTCGCCCCTACCCGATCCCGATCATCTGCAGTCTGCTGGGGGCTCCGCGGGAGGACTGGCAACTGTTCTCCGCCTGGGCCGAGGACATCAGCAAGGCCTTCGGGTGCACCGTCGCCGAGAACGCCCCATCGATCGTCGCTGCGTGGGACCAACTCGAGGCCTACGTCGAGGAACTGATCGAGCGCCGACGCCACTCGTTGGCCGACGACCTGATCTCGGACCTCATTCGCGCGGAAGTCGACGGCGACCGGTTGAGCCACGACGAGATGGTCTACCTCGCCGTCATCCTGCTCAACGCCGGCACCGACACGACACGCAACCAACTCGCCGCGGCCCTACAAGCGCTGTCCGACTACCCCGACCAGTGGACGTTGCTCGCCGAGCATCCCGAACTGGCGCCGCAAGCGGTGGAGGAACTCATCAGATACTCCCCCATCACCTTCGCAGCCCTGCGCGTCGCAACCGAGGATGACGAACTCGGCGACTTCCATATTCCAGCGGGCAACTTCATCATCGCCAACACCGCGTCGGCCAACCACGACCCGGCGGTCTACGACGACCCCGCCCGCCTGGACATCACCCGAGCGGGTGCTCCGCAACTGATGACCTTCGGCGGCGGTGTGCACTACTGCCTAGGAGCTCACCTGGCCCGGATCGAACTGGCCGAAGCGCTACGCGTGCTCACCCGACGCATCGCCAACCCGCGCCGCATCGGACCGACCCCCTGGCGAGCACCGACCGAATTGTCCGGTCCGACAACGCTTCCCGTCGAATTCGATCAACGCTTGTCGGTCTGACCCGCAGCGATCTGGTCGGCGGCCTTGGCCGCGACCTCACCGGCCAGGCGCGAGGCCACCTCGGGGGCGTTCGCCGCGAACCGCGCCAGCAGCTTCTGGCGCAGTGGCGCCACGGTGACCTCGCCGCGGTTACGCTCGACCGCGGTGACTACGGCAGCACCGACCTCCTCCGGCTTGCCGGTGCCGATGAACGGCGGCGGGGGCGCTCCCGAGTCGGCGTACATACCAGCTCCGCTGATCGCTCCCGGGCTCACCACCGAGACACCCACACCGGCGGGCCGCAGATCGTCACGCAGACACAGCGCGAAGCCCCGCAAACCGAACTTCGTCGCGGCATACAGCGAGGCGCGGGCCGTCGCGGTCTGACCCGAAATCGAGGAGATGTAGACGAAGTGCCCCGATCCCCGTTTGGTGAAGACCGGGATCAGTTCCCGGGTCATCTGTACCGGTACCTCGAGGTTGACCCGAAGCGCACGATCGACCTGCTCGGGGGTGAAGCTGTCGAGCCGCCCGGAGGCGGGCAATGCCGCGTTGGCGACGAGGACGTCGATGTCGCCCGCCTCGGCGAGCAGGGCGAGGCCCGCGCCAGGCTCGGCGAGGTCGCTGACGATCGTCCGATGCCCGTCTCCTGCGAGCGATGCAGCGAGCTCGTCGAGCTCCTGCTGCTTGCGGGAGCTCAGAATCAAATGTGCGCCGCGCGAGGCGACCGCTGAGGCAATTGCGCGGCCCAGGCCGCCAGTGGCCCCGGTGAGCAGAACAGTCTTACCCGATAGCTTCATGACACGACGTTAGTCGATCCCGCCGACCGCTCAGTAGGCGAACCGATTCAGCACGTCGTAGGACAGCGCCGCAGGCAACGCCCCGAATAGCCGGTAGATCCACCGGACCGGGGTCGATTCGATCTGCCGGTACCCGGCCAACACAGCCTTCCGCTCGAGGAACCGCAGCTTCGAATGCCAGGTTTCCAACGCGCGGATGTCCCCGACGCCCCATGTCACGATGCCGTTCGTGAAAACCTTCGACGCCGGTGGTCCGAGCGGCGAAACCGTGTCGAACAGCAGCTCTCCAGTGCCGAATCGATCGATAATCCGCACAAGCAGCTGCCGCACGTCGCGCTCGGCCAAGTACATCAGTAAGCCCTCGGCGGCGACGAGTGTCGCTCGCCCCGCCGGGACGTCCTCGAGCCACCGCGGGTCGGTCACCGACGAGGCAATCATTCGGTAGCTGTCGGTTTCGTCGTAGAGCCGGCGACGCAACGCAATAACCCCTGGCTGATCGAGATCGAACCACAGCACCGAGGGCGGCACGGCAAGCCGGAACGCGCGGCTGTCTAGGCCGCAACCAAGGTGTAACACCACCGCGTCGGGGTGACGGGCCAGGAAGTCAGTTGACCAGTCGTCGATCTGTTTGGCGCGCAGCGCGACCAGATATTGGTTCCAGGCCGGAAGCGAGGCGCGGTGCACGCGTTTGAAGTCGTAGTCGATGCGGTCGACGGCTTCCGCGGCGGCGCGATCACCCAGAATTGTGGATTGCGAACGGCTTTCGTAGGCCCGCAAGTACAGGGTCACCAGGTTCGTCCACTCGACCGATCCCCACCGGACCGAACTGAAGTCCACTCTGTCCGTCGTCACGTATGCCTCCCAGGACTCCCGCCCGTCCCCCTCCCCCGACGCTACGCCTGAGCGCGGGCAGGAACAGGAGGGTTGGCAACCCGAAAGGGCATGACTGCCAACTCAAAAGGAACGGCCGTCCGATCGATTATCGCCATACACCGACCGTGATGTGTATGGTGGCAGGGTGGCACTTCCGGGCCCCGCTCGCGCCGCCGTTCCGGCCGACCTCGCGCGCTTGATCGGGCTGCCGTTCGACGACTGCGATGCCACGATCCAAGCGGCCATCTCCGACGCGAGCGTGCCGGCGCTGTTGATGTCGATGGTGCATATGACCGGGGACCTGAATCTGCTCACCGAACTGCCCCGCCCGTTCGCGTTGATTCCGATGGACATTCAGGGCGGCATGAGCGAGTCGGACAAGAACGAGGTGCGTGCGCGTGCCTTCGACGTCGTGCGCGAATACCGGGATCGTGGCTGCCCACCGCCCTTCGTGCCGGACCGGGACCAGCTGCGAACGATGCTCGACGTGATCAGCGCCGGGCAGGTCACCGACGAGTTCACCGACTATGTGGCGGCCGACCTGCGGATATCCAACGCCGATCAAGACGGTCCGCCGTTGCGGTCCACGCCGGAGCAGCGGCAGGCATTCCCCGTTGTGGTGATCGGATGCGGTGAAGCCGGGCTGTTGGCGGGCATAAAGCTCAAGCAGGCGGGCGTGCCGTTCGTCATCATCGAGAAGCAGTCGGGGGTGGGCGGCACCTGGCTGGCCAACCGTTACCCGGGATGCCGAGTCGACATCGCCAACCACTACTACGCGTACTCGTTCGAACCCACCGACCACTGGTCGCACTTCTATTCCGAACAGCCCGAGATCTTGCAGTACCTCAACGACGTGATGGAGCGACACGAAATCGCCCCGCACGTGCGGTTCAACACCGAGGTGGTGGGCGCGGCGTGGGATGACGATGCGGCGAGGTGGATCGTCCACGCCCGTGGCCCTGATGATCACACAGACACGCTGGTCGCTCGTGCCGTCATCTGCGCCGTCGGCCAATTCAGCAATGCGGTGATCCCGGATATCAAGGGCGGCAAAGACTTCAGCGGTCCGTCGTTCCACACCGCAGACTGGGACGACGGCGTGGAGCTGGCCGGCAAGCGAGTCGCGGTGATCGGCGCGGGTGCCAGCGGATTTCAGCTGGTGCCGGCGATCGCAGGCATCACCGAACACGTCGACGTTTACCAGCGCACCGCGCAGTGGATGGCGCCCAACGTCAACTATCACGCGGCCGTCAGCGAGCCTGCGAAATGGGCGGTGCGCCATCTGCCTTTCTATGGACGGTGGCTGCGTTTCGTCACCTGGTGGCCGATCGCCGACGGCGCGACCGACCTGACGGTGATCGATCCGGACTGGGACACCGGTGGCCTGTCGGTGAGCGCGGCCAATCACCAGGTGCGGGAAGTGTTCGTCGCCTGGATGCGCGCCTTCACCGACGACGAAGACCTGCTGGCGAAGGTCACGCCCAGTTATCCGCCAATGGGTAAGCGCACGTTGCAGGACAACGGAACCTGGCTCATCACGTTGCAGCGCGACGACGTCGAGCTCATCCGGGACGCCATCGCGGAGATCACCCCGGACGGCGTCACCACCGTTGACGGAGTCCACCGGCCGGCCGACGTTTTGATCTGGGCCACCGGCTTCGACGTCAACCACCAACTGGGCCCGATCAACGTGCGGGGCCTCGACGGGATCGAGCTCAACGCCGCGTGGGGCGACGCCGCCTACGCCTACCTGGGCATCACCGTGCCCGCCTTTCCGAACTTCTACTGCATGTACGGCCCGGGCACCAACGCCGTCAACGGCACCAGCATCATCTACAACTCGGAATGCCAGATGCGCTACATCCTGGGCTGCATCGACATGACACTCGCGACGGGCGCCCGCTCCGCGATGGTGCGCAGCGAGGTGTGCCAGGATTACAACCGGCGCAGCCAGCGCCAGCTCAAGAAAATGGTCTACACCCACCCCGCGGTCGCGAGCAGTTACTACAAGAACTCGGCGGGCGACGTGCCCACACTGTTCGCCTGGCGCATCGTCGACTACTGGAAGTGGACCCAACGCCCCGACCCGGACGGTTACCTACTGAGACCGTAAGAGAAATCAGGAGTTTTCATGCCAAACCGATTGAGCGGCAAGGTCGCGCTGATCAGCGGCGGCGCTCGGGGCATGGGCGCCTCGCACGCGCGGGCCATGGTCGCCGAGGGAGCCAAGGTGGTGACCGGCGACATCCTCGACGACGAGGGCAAGGCGGTGGCCGACGAAATCGGGGACGCGGCCCGCTACGTCCACCTCGATGTCACCGACCCCGATCAGTGGTTCGCCGCCGTCGAGACCGCCGTGACCGAGTTCGGCGGCCTCGATGTTTTGGTGAACAACGCCGGGATCATCAACATCGGCACGATTGAGGACTATGCGCTCTCGGAATGGCAGCGCATCCTCGACATCAACCTCACCGGCGTGTTCCTGGGCATCCGCGCCGCAGTCGGGCCGATGAAGGCCGCTGGGCGCGGCTCCATCATCAACATCTCCTCCATCGAAGGGTTGGCCGGCACGATCGCCTGCCACGGGTACACCGCCACCAAGTTCGCGGTGCGCGGCCTGACCAAGTCGACCGCATTAGAGTTGGGCCCCTTCGGAATTCGCGTGAACTCGATCCACCCAGGATTGATCAGGACGCCGATGACCGAATGGGTGCCCGAAGACATCTTCCAGACGGCACTGGGCCGCATCGCCGAACCACAGGAAGTGTCCAACCTGGTCGTGTATCTGGCCAGTGACGAATCCAGCTACTCCACCGGCTCGGAGTTCGTGGTCGACGGCGGATGCGTCGCCGGCCTGGGCCACAAAGACTTCTCTGCGGTCGACGACTCCCAGCAACCCGAGTGGGTCACCTAGCAGCCGTCAGAACGCTTCCGGATCTCGCTGTACCTCGGGCGGCACTGGGTGGTTGTACAACCGTGATGCATTCTCCCAGGTGATCTTTCGGATCACGTCGGCCGGCAGTCCGCCGATCTCTTCGTGAATGGTCTGCTGGGTATGCGGCCAGGTGGAGTCGCAGTGCGGGTAGTCGGCCTCCAACATGATGTTGTCCACGCCGATCCGCCCGTACTGTACGAACGACGACTTGTCCTCCACGGCGCAGAACCAGAAGTTACGCTTGAACACCTCAGCAGGAGTGAGGGTTTCACCCAAGTTGCGCCAGGTGCCGTACATCTCGTGGTAGCTGAGCATGTGGTCCAGGCGATCCAGCAGGCCGGCCACCCAGCCGATACCACCCTCCGACAAGCAGATTTTGAGGTCGGGGAACCTGCTCGGTAGGCCCGAGTACAGCCAGTCGACGGCCGCCGAGATGGCGTAGGCAAAGAACAGCACACCCTGCACGTCGGGAGGTGCGTCCTCGGTCGTGGACGGCGAGGACCCGGATGACCCGATGTGGAGATTGACCACGGTCCCCGTCTCGGCGCACGCCGCCATCATCGGATCCCAGTGCCCCGAGTGGATACTCGGGAATCCGAGCATGGCGGGGTTCTCGCTGAACGTCACCGCGTGGAAGCCGCGCTCGGCATTCTCCACGATCATCTCGGCGCCCAGGTCGGGGTCCAGCAGCCAGGGCAACTGGCAGGGGATGATCCGTTCGGGGTACAGACCGGCCCAGGCTTCGAGATGCCAGTCGTTCCACGCGCGGACCGCGGCAAGCGCCAGGTCGCGGTCCTTGGTGACCTGCTGCAGTCGTTGCCCCGCAAAACCTGGCAAAAACGACGGAAAATTCAGCGAGGCGTAGATGCCGTTGAGGTCCATGTCCTTGATGCGCTCATGGATATCCCAAGCGCCCCTGCGCATTTCGTCGAACCGGACCGGCTCGAACCCGTACTCGGACACGGGCCGACCGACCACCGCGTTGAACCCGACGTTCGGCAGCACCTGACCGTCGTATACCCAGGTCTGTCCACCATCGCCGGTGTCCACAACGCGAGGTGCACGCTCGGCAAACCGCTGCGGCAGACGTCCGGTGAAAGTGTCCGGAGGTTCGACGATGTGGTCGTCGACCGAGATCACCGTGTAGCGACGTGGCGCTCGGGGCGGATCCGGCAGAAACGTGACCGTACGGTCCGCACCGGTCTTGGCCGTCGTGAAATTCAGGTTGCTCGCCAGTTCGTCGATCGACTTCACGTCGGCAGTCTCCTATCGATCCGCGGTGCTCAGCTGAGCACTTCGGGATCGGCCTTGATCGTCATTCGCGCCGCGCCCGCCCAGTAGACGTCGGCGGCTCGTTCGATAAGCGATTTCTGCATGCCGGCCATGTCTGACCAGTTCATCCGCGAAGGCGGCTGGCCGGTGAGCATGATGTCGTACGCCAGCCTGCAGACCCGCTCGATGGAAGCGGCCCGGTAGACGGCCTCGGGCAGGTTGCGACCGGTCGCGATGACACCGTGGTTGGCCAAGATGGTCAGGTTGGCTTGGCCGATGTGTGCCGCCAAATCCGCTGCACGAGCGGGATTGTCGATCTCTCCGTCGTATGACGACACCAGGCACAGGTCGTCGAGAAACAGCGAGCCCGTCTGGTGCAGCAGGTCGGGCAGTCGGCCCAAGGCTGCCAGCACACACACGTAGTACGGGTGATTGTGAATCACCACCCGGGCATCACTGCGGGCGCGGTGCAGTTCGGTGTGGATGTGTATCGCCGGCGTGACATCCCACTTGCCGCGGATCACCCGAGCTTCGGTGTCCACCGTGCAGATGTCGGATGCGGTGAGCTCTTGCCACCACAGACCCCAAGGATTCACCAGCATGTCGGTCTGGCCGTCGAGTTGCCAGGTGATGTGACCGGCCATGTTCTCCGCAAACCCATAGGACGCCAGATGGCGGAAGGCCACCGCGAGTGCCTGCTCGTTGGACAGCTCGACACCGATCGGCGGAACGACCGACGGCGCCCACACTTCCAAGCCGCCTCGCCGCGCGTCAGGAGTGTTCATCTTCGGCCTCCATCCTGGCTCGAATATCCTCGCGGAGCTGGCCTTTGGCAACCTTTCCGCCGGACGACCGCGGTAGCTCGTCGACCACAACAAGTCGCTCGGGTAACAACTCCTTGGAAACTCCCAGCCCCAGCAAATATTTGGTCAGCCCGGGCAGGTCGATGGTCTGGCCTCCGACGAGTTCGGCGTAAAGACACACCTTTTCACCGAATACCGCATCGGGCATCGCCACCGCCGCCGCCACCGCGATGGCGGGATGCGTCGAGGCCGCGTCCTCGACCTGCGCCGCGCTGATGTTTTTACCGCCGCGCAGGATGAAGTCGGAGGTACGACCCGTCACGCTGAGATAGCCGTCGGCATCGATCTGGCAGATGTCTCCCATGCGCATCCACCCGTCCTGGGTGAACAACTTGTCGTGGTCCGCACCACCGAGATAGCCGAGACTGGTGGCCGGCCCACGGCACGCGGGCTGCCCCTGCCCGGTGTCGGTGACGTCCCGGTCGCCGTCGAAGAGGCGCACCGACATTTCCGCGACGACGCGTCCCGCGGTGCGCAGTCGGCGTTCGCGCGGGTCAGCCAGCGTGGTGGCGCTCAGCAGGCCGGTTTCGTTCGACCCATAGAACTGCAGAATCGTTGCGCCGGTGAGTTCTTCGAATTCCGCGGCCGGACGGTACGGCAACGCTTCGCCGCCGGTGAACACCACCCGCAATGAGCTCAGGTCGTGCGTCCGGCTGGCGTTGTCCGCCATCAACATGGTCAATTGTGTACTGACACAACATAAGACGGTGACCCGATGGCGTTCGATCGCCTCACATGCCGCCGCGGCCGTGAAGCGCCGCAACAATACCGCCGTGGCGCCCAGATAGATCGGCGTCGTGTGGCTGGTCCAGATCCCGAAACCGAAGGGCATCGGGATGACCGGCAAGATTATGTCGTGAGGCGTCAGTAGACCGTTGGCGACTGCCTTCTGATGGAAATAGTGCCAACGATTCTGGGTGTGTACGACGCACTTGGGCAACCCCGTGGTTCCGGAGGTGGAGTTGATCAGAAAGACATCGTCGGGCCCGAGTTGAGAGCCTCCTATCACTGGCATCGGTTTCGCATCGACGTTGAGGCGCGGCGCTTCCCCGTCGGCGTCGGTCATTATCAGCAAGGGCACCTGGAGTTGAGCGGCGACGCTTGATGCGGGATCGCGCCGCTGCTGGTCGCTGATCAGCAGCTTCGGTTGCGTCGACTGCATGATGCTGCCCGCTTCACGGGTTCCGGCGCGCGCGCCGATACCGACGACGACGGCCGCGCAGCGTTCGATCGCAACGAACAGCACGTGGATCGCGCCGCAGTCGCCATGCCACACCGCAACTCGATCGTGTCTTTGCACGCCTGCACCTGCGAGCTGTGCGGCCAGAGCGTCTGCGGCACAGTCGAATTCACGCCAAGTCAGAACCCGGCCGTGATGGTCGCCGGGATGGCCGCTGGGATGATCGATGTACGCCGGGCGGCCGGGGGCGTCTTCGCTGTTGCGGCGGACCGCGTCGGACAGAGTCGCTTCGGACCACCATCCCGCGGCGTGGTAGCGGGCCGCTTCCTCGGCGCTGAACGCCGGCGAGGAGATCACGTTGAGCGCGCCGGCGTGCATCTTCCGATCATAAGGAGGCGCACGGACGTCCTGCGGCTTGGTTGGTCTGGCTCTATTTTGCTGACATTTGTCATTGACAGTTGTCGATGAAAGTGGATACGTTGCCGGAGTGCGAACGACTACGCGCGGAAGTGGGCCCGCCACCGAGCCGGGTGCCGCCACTGCAGCCGCGGCGGCCCCTAAGGGCGCGGGCGCGCGGGAATCTCAGCGCCTGCAAACCCGGGCGCGAATCTTCGATGCCGCGGTAGCCGAGATCGGGCGGCACGGCCTGGCCGGCGCGGACGTGGCCGCGATTGTCACGGCCGCCGGAGTAGCGCGCGGCACCTTCTACTTCCACTTCCCCACCAAAGAGCACGTCCTGGTCGAGCTGGAGCACGTCGAAGAAACGCAGATTGTGGCAAGGCTGCAGGCGAAGGCCGGAAGATCAACCGACTTGCGGTCGGTGCTGACAATGCTGGTACGTCAGGTGCTGGCTGCCGAGCGCAAATTGGGCCCGGTGGTGTTCCGGGACATGCTGGCGCTGCACTTCTCGCCGACCCGACCCGTCGAGGACGAACTCGGCGGACACCCGCTCGCCGAATTCGTCATCGCGGCGATCACTCGTGCCCAGCAAGCGGGTCGGGTATCCCGCGACCCGGACCCGGGCGAACTGGGCGTGATCTTCCTGACCGGGCTATTCGCGCTACTGGCCACCGCGGGGGGATCCCGCGCGAGGTCTGCACTTTTGGATCGGTATGTCACGACCATCGTTCAAGGAATGGAGGCGCCATGAAAGTCGACGAGAAGCTAGCCGAGAAAACAGGTATAGAGGGCTATCGCGACTTCCTGGTCCGGCGCGATGGTGAGGCGGACCTGGTGCATCGCCGCCTCACCAGCCGTGAGGAGTTCTTCGCGGGTATCGAAGACAATCCCGTCCGGTCCGCGTACCGCATCGACCGCCAGGTGTTCCTACGAAACCTGCGCCGCCGCAAGCCGGAACCGAACCTCGACCCTCAGACGCTGTTCGTGTTGGCGACCGCCAAGCTCAACCAAGCGGAACGATTCGGTGTGGCTTTAGGTGAAACGTATGGCGTCAACAGCGGCGACGACGCGTCGCCCGAACGGGTGTATGTGGAGCTCGAGGAGCACTACCACACCCGCCTACTGGCCTACGTCCTGGACATTTTCGGCCTGCCATCGCAGGTGGTCGTGCCACCGCTGGTAATGCGCCAATTCGTCAAGATGGGAGTTTTCGTGCCCGAGCGACTCGGCATCGCGTTCGTCGGTGCGGGCGAAATGGCCGGCTGTATTTTATTCGACGAATTGCGCCAAGTCGGCAAAGAATTGTTCGCCGACGAGCCAGACGTGGCGGAACGGATCGACCGCCTCTACACCGAGATATTGACCGACGAGATCGGGCACGTCGGCTACTGCGCTGCGCGCTGCACCCGCCCGGAACGTGCTTTGATGCGGCGGCTCTACCCGTACGTTCTCCGGCTGTTCGTGCGTCAGACCGCCGAGGTCAGCGTTCTCGTCGATGCACAGCGGCTCGCGACCCTTATCGAGCAGCCCTTCGATGTCGAGCGGCTGAGCGCCGGGCTACCGAACGAGACTTTCCTGGCCGCGCATCCATGACGAGCCTGGCCCGCTGACCTGCATCGATCGCATAAGCGCCGGCCCGCTCAGCGGTTCCAAGAATTCATCAAGAATCCTCCAAGGACGGCCCCGGACTCTAGTGTCGCCCGGATCCACCGGACTGCCTGACCTTCGAGGACACAACTGTTATGGCCATCTTGGAGTCGCCGCCGGCACCCCATCACGGACACTTCCACGCCCACCAACCCCAGCGGCATCCCTGGGAGATCGGGCTGCTCGTGCTGGTCATCGTGTCCAGCGTGGTCGTGTATCTGGTGGCGCTTGCGGTGGCGTTCTCGGGCAAGATCAGCATGCTGTGGCTGTCGATTCTGCTGTTCCCGGTGCTGCTCTACCTGGGTCGGGGCCTGATGTACGGCCGGCAGCGCGCCAACGGTGTCAAGATGTCTCCCACCCAATTTCCCGAGGGCTACTGGCTCGTCGTTGAAGCCGCGCAACGGTTCGGCCTCAGCGAGGTGCCCGACGCATACGTCGTGCTTGGAAACGGCCAGATCAACGCCTTCGCCAGCGGCCACGGCTTGCGCCGCTACGTCTGCGTTTACAGCGACCTGTTCGAAATCGGTGGCCAGGCTCGCGACCCCGAAGCGCTCGCCTTCGTCATCGGACACGAGGTCGGTCACATCGCAGCGGGCCACGCGTCCTACTGGCGGCAGCTCGCCCAGTTGGCGATGAAGATCCCGTTCCTGGGCTCGTCGTTGTCGCGGTCGATGGAGTACACGGCCGACAATTATGGCTACGCGTTTCGCCCCGCGGGCGCTGCTCGCGCCATCGGCGTGCTCAGCGCCGGCAAGTATTTGCTCAGGTCGGTGAGTTTTGACGAGATGGCAAACCGGGCCAGCACGGAGACCGGATTCTTCGTCTGGCTGGCAAACATGATGGCCTCGCACCCGGTGAACACCTGGCGTGCAGCGGCGCTGCGAAACAGGGCCATCGCGGGGTCGCTGTTCTTCCGGCCGACTCAGCTGGCGCCCGTAGTTCCGGCTCACGTTCCCGCACAAATGCCGCCCCAGATGCCTGCGCCGGGGGCAACCCAGATGCCGCCGCAGTGGTCACCGCCCCCTACCCGCACCTGGACGCCGTAGCCACCACAGTAGCCACCACATTCCTGATTGCTTGGGTTACCCAAGGACCGCTGAGCGGCGCCCGCGTGGGTGCCGCTCAGTGCGTATAGATGGCATTGACGTGGGACAACACCGATCCCAGTGACGATTACCGTGTGCGATTTGTCCTGATGGGTAAACCTTCCACATGACGCGGGAAAAGCACGATCTTGCGATACGCATGGCGAAGCTGGCACAGACCATCGCGACCCCACGCACCGTCGAGGAGATCCTGAACGACGTCGCCGCCGCCGCAATTGAGCTGATACCAGACACCGACACCGCTGGAGTTTTGTTGATTCACGGCAACGGAAGATTCGAATCGCTGGGGAGCGTGGACGAGCTACCTGCGAAACTGGACCAGCTTCAACACGACTTCCAAGAGGGGCCCTGCGCTCAGGCCGCGCTGCACGACACGATCGTCAGGACTGACGACTTCCGAAACGAAGCGCGCTGGCCACGGTACTCACCAGCGGCAATCGAACTAGGCGTGCTCAGCGGGCTGTCGTTCAAGCTGTTTACCGCCGACCGCACCGCCGGCGCGCTCAACCTGTTCGCATTTCAGCCCAACGTCTGGGACGCCGAGTCCGAGACCATCGGCACCGTACTGGCGGCGCACGCGGCGGCGGCGATTCTGGCCGGCCGCCACGACGAACAACTGCAGGCGGCGCTGTCCAGCCGTGACCGCATCGGCCAAGCCAAAGGGATCATCATGGAGCGATACGGTGTCGACGACCTGCGCGCCTTCGACATGTTGCGCGCCCTGTCGCAGGAGAGCAACGCCAAACTTGTCGACATCGCGGAACGAGTGATCGATACGCGCGCCAGCAACGCCATGAACTGAGCGTTATGCGTCACATCGTCCGAGCCGAAGTGGAGGGCGCACCGCCGACGATGGGAGAATGTCGACCGTTAGGCAATGACGAAGCAGGAAGCCGGTGTGAATCCGGCGCGGTCCCGCCACTGTAATCGGGGAGCAAACCTCATGAACCACGGCCGAAGGCTGGAAGGTGAGGCAAGCAGCGATCCGAGAGCCAGGAGACTCGCGTCATTGCGTCGTATCTACCCGGGGCGGTGTACCCCGAGAGAGACAGCCTGCCATGACGCTGCACGCACGATCCGGCGCCTGCGCCGCCATAGTCGTTGATCCATTAGCACTGCGGCGCCGCCGCCGTTCAGAAGGGACTGCCCCGCGCCCTCCGCGGGTGCCTGGTCGTTGCACGCTTTAAGGGCGGCCGACGATGAGCGCCCCGATTTGGATGGCGGCACCGCCCGAGATGCATTCGGCCCTGCTCAGCAGCGGCCCTGGGCCCGGCCCGCTGCACGCGGCGGCACAGGCGTGGCTGTCGTTGAGCACCGCCTACACCGAAACGGCCGACGAGCTGACCGCGCTGCTGGCCGCGGTACAGGCCGGAGACTGGGAGGGCCCGACCAGCATGGCGTACGTGGCCGGCCATCTGCCGTATCTGGGATGGCTGGTCCAAGCCAGCGCCGATGCTGCCGCGATAGCCGCGCAACACGAGACCGCGGCCAGCGCCTACACGTCGGCCCTGGCGGCGATGCCGACACTGGCCGAGTTGGCCGCCAACCACGCCACCCATGGGGCATTGGTGGCAACCAATTTCTTCGGCGTCAACACCATTCCGATCGCCCTGAACGAGGCCGACTACGCGCGGATGTGGGTGCAGGCCGCCACCGTGATGAGCACCTATCAGACGATCGCGTCCACGGCATTAGCCGCCGCGCCGCAGACCACCGCGGCACCGCAGATCGTGGTGGCCGAGGCCGATGCCCAGCAGGTCGCCGCGGCTGAGGCGCTACCGCTGCCACCGGACCAGCAGATGGACTTCTTCCGGTGGTTGCAGGACATCGGCTATATCGACTTCTACGACACCTATGTACAACCGCTGATCAACGCGCTGTCGGAACTGCCCTACTTCCAGGCGATGTTTTCCGGATTCGACCCGTACCTGGTCATCCTTGGCAATCCACTCACCTACTTCAGCCCCTTCAACATCGCGTTCGCGCTGGGCTACCCGATGGACATCGGCAGCTATGTCGCCTTCCTGTCGCAGATGTTCGCCTTCGTCGCCCTGGATCTCACCGCGGCGTTCGCTTCGGGTAATCCCGCGACGATCGGTTTCACCATCTTGTTCGTCACGGTTGAAATCATCGGCACCGTCATCACCGACACCATCGCACTGCTGAAGACCCTGCTCGAGCAAACTTTGGTGATCATTGCGGCGGTGGTGCCCTTGCTGATCACTCCGCTGGTCCCGTTGGCCGCCGGCGCGGTGCTGGCGCCGATCGGCATCAAGGGTTTGGCAACGCTGGCCGCGGTGCCCCCACCACCGGCACCGGTTGCGCCCATACCGCCGTCACTCGCGGCCCTTGCCCCAACCGTCCCTTCTTCCGCTCCCGCGCCCACGCCGGCTCCCGCCGAAGCGACGGTCTCCCCTGCCACACCGACCACGTCCCCACCCCCGACTGCTGCACCGCCCACAGTGACCGGTGCGGGCATACCCACGCCGATGGCCGCCTTCGACTATCTGATGGGCGGCCTGAGCTCGGACGCCAAGCGGTCCGCCGCTACCGGCGCCCGAAAGAAGGCGGCGGACTCCGATGCGGCCGAGGCCCCGGCGGCGGCCGTGCCGGCGCAGGCTCAGGCCGCGGCGAAACGGCGAAAAAGGGCCAAGGCCAAGGAAATCGACCGGGGTTGGGGGTTCATGGACCTCGAGTCGGACAACGACTTGGCGGAGCCTTCGGTGGGTGCCTCGAACCAGGGCGGTGGAACGCTGGGTTTTGCCGGCACCGTTCGCCGCGACGACGGCGGGCGCGCGGCAGGTCTGATCACCCTGGTCGACGCTGCCTACGACGGACCCCGCGCACCCGTCATGCCGAGCACGTGGGATCCCGACGCAGGAGCGTCACCCGAGGTGCCACCCGACTCGCCTGAACGCTGACGCGCTACCGGATCAGCCGCTCTTCAGGCGAATCTTCCACCGCACAAAGCTGAGGTAGAACACGCTCAGCACCGCCAGCATGGCCATGTCGAACAACCACGCGCCGGGCGTGTGATGCCAGTGTGAGTCCTTGGGCACCTGCGGAACCGGACACAACTTGGTCAGGTCGATAGTGGACGCCGAGGTCGCAAAGCCCCAGCGGGCCGGGGTGAGCCAGGACATCTGGTCGAGCCCAAAGCGGTTGGTCACGGGGATCATGCCGCCGGAGAACACCAGCTGCGACATCACCGCCACCACGAGCAGGGGCATGATCTGTTCGCTCGTCTTGGCCAGCGACGACAGCACCAACCCGAGCATCGCCGAGGCGACCGTCGTCGCCGCGATGTCCGCATACAACTCCAGCGCGGCGCTACCCAACACCACAGCGCTCTCTTTGGGACCCGGCTTCCCGAGCAGCGCGATCACCGTGACGATCGCCGACTGGATGAGCGCGAGCACGGTGTAGACGCACACCTTGGCCAGCAGATACGCCGTGGTCGACAAGCCGACCGCCTGCTCGCGCAGGAAGATCGCCCGCTCACCGATCAGGTCGCGGATGGTCAGTGCCGTGCCCATGAAGACCGCACCGACGTTGAGCAACACCAGAATCTGCGCAGGCTCGGTGGGTGCATCGCTGGTCAAAGGCGGGGCATTGAAGCCGACGTCGCCAGGCACCGACATCGACAGCGCACCCATGATGAACGGCAGTATCGCCAGGAAGATGAAGTAGCCGCGGTCGGAGACGATCAACCGCAACTGTCTTCGCGCGATCGTGGAGAACTGGCGAACCAGGCTGGTATGCGCCGCCTCGCCCAACTCCGCCGGTTTCTCGGCCGGTGGCACCGGCGGTGGCGGCCCCGTCCTGGCCAGATAGCGGGCCTTGGCCCCATCCGGATCGTCGGCGACCGTGCTGAAGATGTCGGCCCAGTTGGTCGTCCCCATGGACGGGCCGATCTGGCTGGGTGGCCCGCAGAAGGCCGTCTTGCCGCCAGGAGCCAGCAGCAGCACCTGGTCGCAGACGTCGAGGTAGGTCAGCGAGTGGGTGACCACCAGCACCACACGACCGGCGTCGGCCAGCTGCCGCAACATCGTCATGACCTGCCGGTCCAGCGCCGGGTCCAGACCCGAAGTCGGCTCGTCAAGGATGAGCAGCGAGGGGCCGGTGAGCAACTCCAGCGCCACCGACGCACGTTTGCGCTGACCACCGGAGAGCTTGTCGACCCTGGTCTCGAGGTGCTTGGTCATCTCGAGTTCCTCGAGCACCCGGGCCACGACCTGTGCGCGGTCCTCCTTGGTGGTGTCGGGCGGCAGCCGCAGCTCCGCGGCGTACATCAGCGCCTGTTTGACGGTCAGCTGACCGTGCACGACGTCATCCTGCGGGACCATGCCGATCCTGCTGCGCAGCGAGGCGTATTCGGAGTGCACGTTGTGCCCCTCGAACGTCACCGTGCCGCTGGTCGGGTGCGTGTATCCGGCGACCAACTTGGCAAAGGTCGACTTGCCCGCGCCCGATGGGCCGATGACCGCGGTGAGCATTCCGGGCCGCGCGGAGATCGAGATGTTGTCCAGCAGCGTCTTGTTGCCCTCGATCGTCCACGTCACACCACGTACATCCAGACCGCCGGTGCGGGTTTCGAGCAGGCTCTCTTCTCGGCGTGCCAGCGAACCGTTGGCGAAGACGAGGTCGATGTTGCCGATCGTGACCACGTCGCCCTCGCGCAGCACGGCCGACTCGACCCGGGTGCCGTTCACGAAGGTGCCGTTGATGCTGCGGTTATCGCGAATCTCGGTGCCGTTGGCCGTAGGAATCAGCGTGGCGTGATGACGCGACGCCAGCACCTCGGGAATGACGATGTCATTGTCTTCGGCGCGGCCGATCTTGATGGCGCCCGCCGGCACATCTCCCGCTCCCCCTCGGCCCGGCCGCAGGATCCGCATCATCGACGTCGCGCCACCTCCGCGCGCTGCCGACGGTGGCGGTGGTCCTGCCGGCCGATAGATCTGCGGCGCCGGCTGCTGTGGTCCGCTGGGCGGTCGAACCGCCGACTGCGGACCGGACGGGTACCGGGGCTGCTGCCCGGACGGCGCCTGGGCCGCCGGCATGCGCGTGGTCGACGGCGGCGGTGGCGACTGCCCGGGCCACTGGGACCCGCTCGGGGGTGCCTGGGACGGAATAGGTCCGCTCGGCCTGGGTGGTATCGCCATAGCCGTCGTTGGTGGGGGTCGTCCGACCGACCCCTGATGCCGGCCGAGCTGGAAGTCCAGCGCCGGACCATCTGGATTGCCGATGTTGACCCGCTGACCGTCGTGGATGTCGACGCTCGGCACCCGACGGTTGTTCACGTACAGCCCGTTGAGGCTGCCGTTGTCGATAGCGGTCCACCGGCCCTGGTCATAGCGCAGCAGCAAGTGGACCCTGGAGATCAGCGGATCGGCGACGCGGACGTCGGCGCGCAGGTCACGTCCGATAGTTACATCGTGGCCCGCTGCGAAGGTGCGCTCGGCTCCGTCATACCGCACGGTCACAGGCGGGGCGGCTGGTTGGCTCATCAGCACCAACTGTATCGGCACGAGCAAGGTTTGCAGGAGTTACTCAGGCAAATCGTCCGGCCGTCGGATTTCGGGTAGCTTTCTCGGCCAGTCCGGCACTCCCGTCCGGCTGCCGGCCTTCAACCGAATACCCTTGTGCCACACCAGCTTTAGCAACTAAGGCAGCCGCGTGGCAGCCGGGTTCAGCGGAAGCGTGGTGCGCCGAGGGTAAAGGTTGCGGACTCGATAAAAACTCCCGCATGGCGGCCCGGACGCAGCCACGTCCGCAGCGTGCCCGCCGATGAGACCTCGACAGTGATCACCGCGGCTCTCAATCGACCAGCGAAAACCAGCAGCGATTCGCCGACTCGGCCATCGCTGAACTGTTGACGAGCCGTGGCTTTGGCCTTGACAGGGATCGCCGGACCGATGACCCGCGGCGTCGCGCTGACCGACCAGGCCATGTCGTCGTCGCCCGTCCCGGTGATGGTTCTACCACTCACCAGGTCTCCGTCGAAACGTGCCAGCGTTTTGGGCATCGCCCAATTGGTACGCCCGCCCACAAGGCTCGGCGGCGAATCGACCGACATAAACGCAACGGTGCCCCAGGGACGGAAGCCCGTGTGGGAGGCCACCATTCCGAGCACCTCGTCGTAAGGTCCGACGGGCGTGTCGGTGTAACGGACGAAGCCTCCCACCGTGGCCAGCGCGGGACTGCCGGCCAGGGCCGGCGGCAGTACGGAAGTTGCCGCACGTCCGCCCCGGCCCAGCCACATCACTGCCGAGCAATGGCATTCCCATGGCGCTTCTGCCTGGTTGCTCGGCAATTGCGCCAGTAGCGCCTGGCTCAACGCGGTCTCGGGAATGCTGGGCAATCCGCTCAGCTCGGCTCGGACGTTCCTGTCGCTGTTGGTCATTCTGATAGCTGCGCGGTCAGGGCAACGGGTTGCTTCTGAGGATTTCCTCGCGACATTCCCGGCGAGTTTGACCCGTTTGCTCCATGCACACCAGGATCGGCCGTTCCTGCTCACTTGGCAACGGCGCCTCGGCAGGTTCCGGGGTAGCGACGATGGTGGGACTGGCCACCGTGCCCTCGGTAAGCGACCAGATGGGCGAACTGTTGCCCTCTAACTCCGAACAGTAAGCCGTCGCGTTCGTTTTGGTAACGCCCATGGCGCCCAGGGGCGCGCATTCCGCGCCGATGGCAACGACCGGGAGAACCGGCGCGCTCGACTCGGCGGTAGTGGGCGTCGTTTGCGGCGTCGACGCGGCTTGGGTGGTCGGGGCCTGAGGTTCGTGTGCCCGTTCCTCGTCGCCCAACCGGGCAAATTCCCGTAGTGCGATGACCACCGCGATGACCAGCAGAACCGCGAGCACCGCCGAAATGATGACAGAGGGGCGAGTCAGAGATTGCTTGGAGAGCGGCGGTGGCGCCGCGGCCACGGAGAGGCTGGTGCCCTCGGGATCCTCCCCCGTGCCCAAGTGGTGGCTGAGCGCCCGCGCGAAGTCGATGCACCGCAGGTAACGGTCCTTGGGATCCTTGGAGAGTGCCTTGGCAAAGACCGGGTCGAGGTGTTGGAGATCAGGACGGCGATCGCCGATGGCCGGGGGTGATGCGCTGAGATGCTGACTGATCACGACGGCGGCGTTCGAATGCTGAAACGGCGGCGCCCCGGTCAGGAGCTGAAACGCCGAAACAGCCAGGGCGTACTGATCGGCCCGGCCGTCCAGGTCCTGCCCCATCAGCTGTTCCGGAGCCGCGTAGGACACCGTTCCCACCGTCATGTTGGTTGCGGTCAGCCCGGTGGATTCACCCACTAGGCCGGCGATCCCGAAATCCGCCAACATGATCCGGCAATCAGGACCATCCGGGCGGGCGATGAGAATGTTGGCGGGCTTTACGTCACGGTGGATGAGCTTGTTCTCGTGCGCGTAGTCCAAGGCTTCGGCGACCGCGGTGACAATCTGGGTGACCATGGCGCCGGGCATGCCTTCGGGGTACGTCTCCCGAAGTAACTCGCCCGCGTCGGTGCCGTCGACATAGTCCATGTCGATCCACAGCTGGCCATCGGTCTCGCCACGGTCATGCACCGCGACCACGTGCGGATGCCACAGCGAAGCGGCGGTGTCGGCCTCCCGATGGAACCGTTCCCGGTACTCCTTATCGGCCGAGACGTCCGTCCGCAGGATCTTCAGCACGTCTTGTCGGGGCAACCTCGGATGCTGGGCAAGGTAGACCTCGCCCATACCGCCGGCCCCCAACAGACGGATGATGGTGTAGCCAGCGAACGTCGAACCTTCGGCGAGCGCCATTGCCGCATAGTAGCCGGTAGGCGGGGTGGGAACTCAAGTTCCGCCCCACGGTGGCCCGTCGCTGCGTTTTGATCCAGGTGGGTGGGGTAATTTGCGGTGCATGGGCGACACTGACGGTGACTTTCGAGACGACGTGCCCCTGGCGGATGCCGTCGAGCAGCAGCGCCCGGGCGTCGATCCCCCATTCGACGAGGAACAATCCAGCTTCCCCGCCGAAATAGATGAGATTGGGTTGGAAACCAGTATTGCCGACTGGCAGGAACAGCAGCAGGTGGTCCCGCTCGACCCCGACCTGGACGAACCCGACTAGCTCTGAATCCTGGCCGTTATCCCGCTACCGCTTGCAGGCTTGCGCCGCTTCGCGCGGTGACTTCTTGTACGAAATCACCGATGTAATGAATGGCGCGCCTACCTTCGGGCAGAATGTCGGCGGCCAGAGGAAAGTCGTGAATTTGGCGGCGCCACAGGTGCAAATCGCACCGGATTGAATGGGCCTGCAGTCGTTCTGCCATCAGCTCCGCATCCAGACACAGTAGCTCGTCCGAACTTGCGTGGATGGTCACCGGCGGCATCGCTGACAAGTCGGCATCCACCGGCGAAACGATCTCACCGAGGTACCGGGCAAACATCGACAGCGCTCCGCAGGTGAACATCGAGCACTTACGGGCGTTGCGGTGCTTGAGTTTCCGGGTCGGATCCGCGTCGGTGAAAGGCGAAATCGCTGCGATCCCGGCAGGCTTGGCAAGGTCGCTCTCAATGGCCGCGAGGGTGCTCATGAAGGCGAGGTAGCCGCCCGCCGAGTCTCCCGCGACGACGATCTGGTCGTCCTCGTAGCCCAGACCGCGCAGGTAGCGGAGGCCGTCTAGGGCGTCGTCGATCGAGTCAGGAATCCGGTGCCGCGGCAGCTTCCGGTACCCGACGGCGAGTACGCCCGCGCCGGCGGCCGCCGAGAGCCGGGTTACCAGCGAGCGATGAGTGTTGAGACCGCAGGCCAGGAAGGCGCCGCCATGGGGGTAAAGGACGGCCCGCGACGGGGTAACATTCGGCGCGCACACCCATTCAGCGGCGCAGTGCTCCAGCTGCACGCATTCGATGGTCGCCGACCCGAAGCGCGGCATCATGCCCGCCAATCCGTCGACGTAGTCGAACGGCCACTGCAGATTCGGCTGAAGCGCCCACGCCCGCACTGTGTTCTTGACGAGAAGTCGACTGGCCCAGGACACCGGAATGGATTGCGCGCTAAATCGACGGTGCATTCGTCGCTCACCTAGCGGTGTTTCGCTGTGTGACGGTTGCTTACGAATCTGTTGCCCGATCATTTGCGGTGACCTCCCTTGGTCTGGCCCACCGAATACCCTGCGGCGCAAGGGCTAAACGGCACTGCAAGCGCTGGCGCCGATGTTGGATATCTCACGTTTGGTGAACGAATAAACCGGGTAGCCGGTTACATAAGTGGGTCTGAAGCGGGCCTGGATCGGGGTTCACAATGCGCTTCGCAACGCTTTCGCGCGGATTGCATTGCAACCATCAACTATGCTGGCGCGTCGGACTTTTCGACCGGTGCGATTCGGCCAGAATATAGCCGGGTATACCGGCCACTATGAGCGCGACGTCAAAGACTTTGTATTTTCCATTGTCGATCGCTACCAGTGTGGCAGGAGGCCTCCTCGCTGGCTCGATCTTCAACCAGGTGTGGAAGCGGTTGAGCGCGAACGATGAAGGTCCCCCGGACCCCAAAGACCTCAGTAAGTCCACCCAGAGCGCACTGCTTGGCGCCGGACTGCAGGGCCTGATTTTCGGTGTGGTTCGGGCGGCAGTCGATCGCATGGCCGCCCGCGGCTACAAGGCAGTCACAAACGAGTCGCCGTCGTCATGATCGTTGACGCGGTAACGAGCTCCGCCCTCCCCTAATGTCAATACGCTGCGCCGCAGCGATTTGCGCGACGCCGGCGTCTAACCCACCGTCCCAGTTGCCGAGCCACCGGTCCGGTCAGAGTGCGTCGAAAACCGATATCGGTTCGAGGATTACGCCGTTCTCCGCGACGTAGCGGTCCCACAGTTCGAGGAGTTCGGCCAGCTTGTCCGGGCGCACATCGGCCTGATCGTGGATCTCGCCAGGGTCTGCTGCGAGATCGTAGAGCTGCCACGTCCCGGGGCCGTAAGGCGCCGGTAGATAGAGCGCCTTCCAGTCACCCTGCCGAATGGCGCGCCGACCGAACAGTTCCCAGCCCGTGCCGACGTCGCCGTCATGCACCCGTTCGACGCCGCCGGACAGATACGGCACCAGCGAACTTCCGCGCATCGGGACCACCTCCCGGCCCCGATAGGTGGAGTCGGCCTCGCTGGGATGCGGGATGCCGGCAAGCTCCAGCACGGTAGGGGCGATATCCATGACGGTTGCGAATGCGGTGCCAATCTCGCCCTGCCGCTTGAACCCTGGCCAGGTCATGAAGCCGACCACGCGGATCCCGCCTTCGGTGGTGAATGCCTTGTGCAGCCGCGATGGCGCGGTGGCGGCCTGCGCCCAGCGTGGGCCGTACCAGATGAACGAGGTCGGGCGGCCGAGGTTGTCGAGGCTGTTGTCGCAGTGCTGTGCCACGCGCGCAGCGATCTCCGGGCCACGCAACGGCATTGCCTCGACGATCGCTCCTTCCGCGCCGTTGTCGGACAAGAAGATCACGACCGTGTTGTCCAACTCGCCGGTCTCGGCCAAATAGTCGATCACCCGCCCGATGTTCCAGTCCATCCGGTCCACCATGCCGGCATAAACCTCCATACTGCGGGCCGACAACGCGCGCTGTTCGGCCGACATGTCGGCCCACTCGGGAGCGCCGTCGGCCACGACCGGGTGGGCCTCGACGTCGGGCGGACACAGACCCAGCTGCTTCAGCGCAGCCAGACGCGCTTCGCGTAGTGCGTCCGGCCCGTCGTCGTAGCGGCCTCGATAGGCGGCGACGGATTCGTCCGGTGCTTGCAACGGCCAGTGCGGCGCCTGAAAGGGCAGGTAGGCGAAGAACGGCCGGTCGTCATCCTCGCAACGCTCGCGGAAGTAGCGCAACAGGTTGTCGGCGTAGAAGTCCGATGAATAGAAGTCTTCTCCGACCGTGACAAATTGGTCGTCTTCGGTGTAAAGGGTTGGCACGGGCGAGAATCCGCGCGCGCCCGAACCGCCGTAGTGGCTGGCTCCGGCTGGGAGCAGAGCGAAGGAGCGCTCGAATCCTCGCGCCCACGGCGACGTTTCGATAGTCGACCCCAGGTGCCATTTGCCCGACATCAGCGTCAAATACCCTGCGTCGCGCAATAATTCGGGGAGCGCGACCACCCGGTCGTTGAGATAGCCCTCGTAGCCGGGTGCTCCTTGGAATCCTGGAACCGCCACCTCGAGCATGGTGCCGATGCCGGCAACGTGATGATCGGTCCCGGTCAGCAGCATCGCCCGGGTCGGTGAGCAGGCCGGAGCAGAATGGAAATCGGTGAACCGGATCCCCCGGTAGGCCAGCTGATCCAGGTTGGGCGTAGCGATCTCGCCGCCGAACGCGCCGATATCGGAGTAGCCAAGGTCATCGGCCACGATGACCAGAAAGTTGGGCCGCTTCACGCTGACATGTACCCCTTAGCTGACCGTGACGGGAATGCCATTGAGGGCGCCGTTGCCCGATGGCTCGTCGACGAATGTCGGCACCGAAAGCACATTCGTGTTCACGCCCGGTGAGCTGTTGGCGACCGACAGGCGGGTACCGGGTTTGGCGTGTCCCCAGCCATGTGGCATCGAAACCACGCCGGGCATGATCGCGTCGGTCAATTCAGCCCGCACCTTGATCTCGCCCGCCGCGGACTTCACCGTCACGATCTCGCCGTCGGCAACACCGTACCGGGCCGCATCGGCGGGGTGGATCAGCAGCGTGCAGCGGTCCCTACCCTTCATCAACGCGGGCACGTTGTGCAGCCAGGAGTTGTTCGACCGCAGGTGCCTGCGGCTTACCAAGACCAGCGGATCGGCGGGCCGTTCCAGTCGGGCGGCCAGCCGGGGCAGGTCGTCGAGCAGGTATTGCGGCGCGAGCCGGATCCTTTTGTCCGGGGTGCCCAGAATGTCCGGTAGCTGGGGCACCATCGGCCCGAAATCGATTCCGTTCGGGTTCTTCTTCAGCTGGTCCAGCGTGAGACCACCGGGGTTCTCGCCGTAGCGGTCCCCGAACGGCCCGGTGCGCAACGTCAGATCCAGCATCCGCTCGGGACCACCATGGTCGTAGAGCTTGCGGATCTCTACGCCGTCGAGTCCGCGGGTGAAGGCCAGGTAGTCGAAGAAGCCGTCGTCGATCGCCGCCACGTCGACGTCCTCGGCCGGTGTTCCGGTGCACAAGCCGGTCAGGCGGATGAGGATCTCCCATTCGTGCGGACGCTCACCGGGGTCGAAAACCGGCGCCGAGTAATTCGCGAAGCTGCGGATCGCGAATTGCAGGATCAGGTCGTCGTGATGGGGCTGCTCCAACGGAGAGAGCCCGGGCAGAATCACATCGGCGTGCCGGGTCGTCTCGTTAAGCCAAAGATCAACGGAGATCATCGCTTCCAGCGTCGGCAACGCCTCGTCGAGCTTGTCGCCGGCGGGCGTGGACAACACTGGGTTGCCCGCGATCGTGATGAGGGCCTTGAGCTGGCCGTCGCCAGGTGTGGCGATCTCCTCGGCCAGACACGACACCGGCACCTGGCCCAGGACTTCCTTCGCTCCCCGCACCCGAGTACGCCAGCGGCCGAATTCGGGGGCGCCGCCCTCCAAACCCGGCAGCGGCTGCGTGGTGATCGACCAGGCCGCAGGTCGGGGGAACATGGCCCCGCCGGTTGTATCGAAATGTCCGGTCAAAATGTTGATCACGTCGACCAGCCAGCTGGCCAGGCTGCCGAATTCCTGATTGCACAGCCCGATTCGGCCGTAGACCACCGATTTCTCGGTGCCGGCGAGCTCGCGCGCCAAGGTCCGAATTCGGTCCTCGGCAATTCCCGTGGCCGTACTCACCCGACTCGGCGGCCAGTCCGCTACCACCCGTCGCAGGGTGTCGAGTTCGTCGACGTAGGGGCTGGGGTTGACCAGGTCCTCGTCGAACAACGTGTGCGCGACGGCCAGCAGTAGCGCCGCATCGGTACCCGGGACTATGGGCAGCCATTCGTCGGCCTGGGCCGCGGTCTCGGTACGCACCGGGTCGATGACAATCACCTTCCCGCGTTTGCGGATGGCGCCGATCAATCCCATCACGTTGGGCGCGGCCAGCAACGAACCCTGCGACGCGGCGGGATTGGCGCCCATGATCACCAGCAGATCCGTGCGTTCGATATCGGGCACCGGGAAGTTCCACCAACCGCCGTACATCAGATGCGACGACAGGTTCTTTGGCCACTGGTCGACCGTGCCCGGGGAGTAGGTGATCGGCATTCCGGACATGCCGAGCAGCACCCCCGCGTACCGGGCGAGCGAAAAGGAGTGCGCCAACGGGTTGCCGGTGTAGGCGGTGACGGCGCCGATTCCGTATTTGCGGATCACCGGTGTGAGCAACTCGGTACAGCGGCGGAATGCCGCGTCCCAGCTGACCTCCTGCCAGCGTCCATCGACCTTGATCAGCGGGCTGCGGATGCGGTCGGGGTCGCTGTGTATGGCGCCCAGCGACACTCCCTTCGGGCACAGATGACCACGACTCCACACGTCGTCGCGATTGCCTCGAATACTGGCGACCACACCGTCCGCTACGTGAACCTCCAAGCCGCACATGGCTTCACACAAAGGGCAGGAACGCAGATGCTTGCCGTCTTCGCCGGGTGCCACAGACCCACCTTATTACGCTACTTCGAGTCGCGGAAGTAGCCGCGGCGCGGTCTCGGCGCAACCCCAAGTTGCCGGACCCCCGACACGTAGCGGAGTATCGCGCTATGAGACGAGAAGTGGGCGTTGAAATGGAAGTCGAAATCACCGCCGCCACAACTCTCGAATTTCAGATAGCCGTCGCGCCGCATCCCGGTGCCGAAGTGTTCGAGTCGCTTCGCTTCGACTTGAACGGACGCACCATCCAACCGTTGGAAATCAGCGGTGTGCACGGCAACCGGATTCACAAGTTCGATGCCTCGGAGGGCACCCTACGGGTTGACTACGCAGCGACGATCGTGGGCCGGACACAGCCGGCCCTCGGGTCCGAATACGACCAGTCGTTGTACCTACGTCCCAGCCGCTACGCCGAGACCGACAAGTTCTTTGGCTTCGCCGCAACCGAATTCGGCAGTGACCGCGACGCCGCGACGCTACTGGAGCACGTGAGTTCGTGGGTGGGCACCCGCCTTGAGTACGTACCCGGTTCGAGTGACCCGATCGACGGCGCGGTGGACACCCTGCTCGCCGGCAGGGGCGTGTGCCGTGATTACGCACACCTGGTCGTGGCGCTGCTGCGTGCGGTCCACGTCCCCGCCCGCTTGGTATCGGTCTATGCGCCGGGATTGTCTCCTATGGATTTCCACGCCGTCGCCGAGGCTTTCGTCGAGGGACAATGGCGAGTGGTCGATGCGACGCTGCTGGCCCCGCGGCAGACGTTGGTGCGCATAGCCACCGGCCGAGACGCCGCCGACACGGCGTTTCTCGACAATCACCGGGGCGCGATCACACTGAACCAGCTCTCGGTGACAGCCGTCGTTGACGGCGACTTGCCCCACGATTCGATCGACCAACTCGTTTCGATCCGCTGAGGACATTCGACTGTCGCCCGGACTGTCGCCCGTTCCGTAGCGCGGTCACCAACCCGTGTCGGGCTACCGTGCCCTGGCTTCCTTCGGGTGCGTCGAGCGCGGCGGCGTTGCGGAACTTGTGCTCCGAGGCCGTCTCGGGCGCGTCATGCACCGACGCGGACAGGAACCTGTTCGGCAACGCCAACTTGGCGATGGTGCGGAAGGTGAGCAGATACTGGCGAATCAGCGGCCCGGTCGTATACGGCAGGTCGTACTTCGCACACAGGGCACGAACCCGTAGGGCGATCTCCGCGTAGTGGTTACTTGGCAGGTCGGGAAACAGGTGGTGCTCGATCTGGTAGCAGAGGTTTCCACTGAGGAATGCCAAGACCGGGCCGGCGTCGAAGTTTGCGGTGCCGAGCATCTGCCGCAGATACCATTCCGGTTTGGTCTCGTCGTCGAGTGCGGCAGGGTGGAACTTCTCCGCGCCGTCGGCAAAGTGACCACACAGGATCACCACGTTTGCCCATACGTTGCGCAGCAGGTTGGCCACCAAATTCGCCAGCAGCGTGCGGCGCCATCGTCGCAGGCTGAGGGCCGGAAAGAAGACGAAGTCCTTGCCGGCCTGACGGGCCATCTTGTGCAGTAGCGCGCGGGTGTGTGCAGACTTCTCGGCGTCGGTCGTTGCCCGCTCATGTGCGGAATGCAAACCGTGTGCCGCGATGCCCCACTCGAACATGATGGCCAGCAGCAGGTTGCGCGGAACTTGATACAGGTTGCTGCGTCGCCACTCCTGGTCCCGGGTCACCCGCAGCACGCCGAAGCCTAGATCGTCGTCCACCCCAAGGACGTTGGTGAACACGTGGTGGCGGTAGTTGTGCGAATACCGCCACTGCGATGAGACACCCGCCATGTCCCACTCCCAGGTATTGGAATGGATTTCCGGGTCGTTCATCCAATCCCATTGACCGTGGCCGATATTGTGACCGAGTTCCATGTTCTCGATGCTCTTGGCGATTGCGAGGGTTGCGGTACCCATCGCCCAGCCGACCTTGCCGGTGGTCCCGGCAATCACCAGCCGCGCGACCAAATCAAGGCCTCGCTGGAATGCGATGGCCCGACGGATGTAGGCCCTGTCTTTGGCACCGAGCGAACCCTCGACATCGCGGCGGATCGCCTCTAGATCGGCTGCCAGCGCCTCGAGGTCCGCCTCATTCAGGTGCGCATATGCCGCTACATCGGTTATCGCCATTGCCGCAGCATCATGATTTCGTCCGTCCGTCGAGGATCGTGGGGTTGGCCCAGCATTGTTCCCGCATCGACGGGTGCGCCATCCTCCAGCCTCTCATCAATTCCACTGGTTCGCGCCCCCGGGGGTAGAGATATGACCATGACAGAGCACTCATACCCCGGCCCACTGCTGGCCAATCAGGTCGCGGTGGTGACCGGGGGCGGTGGCGGCATCGGTGCCGCCACCTCGAAGTTGTTCGCCCAGCAGGGCGCCCAGGTGGTGATCGCCGATATCGACGGCGACCTCGCCCGGCGGACCGCGGACGAGATCGGTGAGGCAGCGTTGGCGATCACCACCGACGTCCGCCAGGACGACCAGGTGAGCGCTCTGGCACGGACCGTGCTGGACCGTTATGGCCGGGTAGATGTGCTGGTCAACAACGTGGGGCACTGGCTGCGGCACCCTGGCAAGTTCGTCGACACCGACCCGCAATTCTGGGACGAGCTCTACCGGGTGAATTTGTATCACGTTTTTCTGGTGACGCGCGCGTTCCTGCCGGCCATGATCGACCAACGTGCGGGGGCGATCATCAACGTCTCGTCCGTGGAAGGGTTGCGCGGCTACCCCGAGGATCCGGTCTATGCCGCCTTCAAGGCGGCGGTCATCCACTTCACCCGCAGCCTCGCGGTCCAGGTAGGTCACGATGGCGTCCGGGTCAATGCGATCGGCCCAGACGTCACCGAATCGCTGCAGGTGCCCTACTCGCAATGGCTGTCCACCGAAGAACAGGGACAGTGGCCGCAGTGGGTACCGGTGGGGCGGATGGGCCACCCTGTGGACCAGGCCCGCGTCATCCTCTTCCTGGCCTCGGAGCTGTCCGCGTTCGTCACCGGCCACACCATCCCCACCGACGGCGGCACAGGAGCAGCGGGCGGCTGGTTCCGCTCGTCGCGCCGGGCGGGCCGGGAATGGACGAATCGGCCCCTTGCGCCTTGAAGCCGCCGCACCGGTTGGCGCACGATGACCGGATGGCCATTGACGAGCGAGCAGCACGATGACTGAGTCCGACACGACCCGCGTGGCGGTCTACTTCGACTTCGACAACATCGTGATCTCCCGCTACGACCAGGTGCACGGCCGCGGCGCCTTCCAGCGGGACAAGGCCAAAGGCCTGGAAAAGGACCGGTTGCAGCCGGCGACCGTCGATCTGGGCGCCATCGTCGACTTCGCGTCCTCGTTCGGCACCCTGGTGCTCACCCGCGCGTATGCGGACTGGTCCGCCGATGTCAACGCCGGTTACCACCGTCAGCTCGTTGCACGAGCGGTCGATCTGGTGCAGTTGTTTCCTGCGGCGGCTTACGGCAAGAACGGGGCCGACATCCGACTGGCCGTCGATGCGGTCGAAGACATGTTCCGTTTGCCCGATTTGACGCACGTGGTGATCGTCGGAGGCGATTCTGACTACATCGCGCTGGCTCAGCGCTGCAAACGGCTCGGCCGCTACGTCGTGGGTATCGGTGTCGCCGGGGCCAGCAGCCAGTCGCTGGCGGCCGCGTGCGACGAGTTCGTCACCTACGACGCCCTTCCCGGGATCACCGCGAACGAGGCACCGGCGCCGCAGCCTAAGAAGCGCGGCCGGCATGCCAGCCCCAACGACCGCGACGATGAGCAGGCGGCGCCCGACCCGCAGATCGCCGCCACCAGGCTGCTCGAGCGCGCGTTACGAATCGGGCAGGAAAAAGACGATGTCGAATGGCTGCACAACTCGGTCGTCAAGGCGCAGATGAAGCGGATGGACCCGTCCTTCAGCGAAAAGTCGCTGGGCTACAAGACATTCAGCGATTTTCTGCGGTCCCGCAGCGATATCGTCGACCTCGACGAGAGCAGCACCACCCGTACGGTGCGCCTACATAGCGACAACGGGTCGTAGCCCACGCCGAATGTCTGCGCGGGGGCCGAACTTTGGCCCAACTTGTAGCCGTCCTGTAAAGACCGTCAACGTCTCGTAAAAAACGGTACGACCGTCTAGCGGCGCGCCACGGGACCGCATAGCTTTGTAGCCAGCCAACCCCTTGCCGTGAGGAGAAGCCATGCCTACCATCGAGGCCCGGCTCCGCGAGCAGCTGCGCAACTACGCCATTGAGGTACGCCGCCTGGCATACACCGTGCCGAACGGGATCGGCGAGCGTGACCTGTTGCGGTTGTCCGATCAAATGAGCGCGGCCGCGGACATCGTTGTCCGACGGCGCGCATGACGAGTTAGGCGTATCCCAAGGCCGCGTTCTGGGTGCGGATGCGGACCTTGAGCACCAGTGCGTTGACAGTGGTGAATGCGATGGCCGTCAGCCACGCCGAATGTACCAACGGGAGCGCCGCAACCTCGGCCACGACGGCGGAATAGTTGGGGTGGTGTAGCCATCGGTACGGACCACGCCGGACCAACGGCGCACCGGGAATCACGATAAGTCTTGGGTTCCAGTGCTTGCCAAGCACGCCGACGCACCACCAGCGCACCACCGTACTGAGCGCCACCACGGTAACCATCGGCCAACCCACCCCGGGGATGAACGGCCGGTGCCGTTCACTGACCTCGGCGATACACGAAACCAGTAGCAGCGCATGCATGCTGACCATCGCGGGATAGTGGCCTTGCCCGAACTCCCTGCCTCCCTGGCTCATTGACCACGCGGCGTTGCGACGGGCCACGAGCAGTTCGACCAATCGCTCTACTGCGATGGCGAACACAAAAGCGTGGTAATACATGATCCCGAGCCCTCACCAACGCAGCAGAAGCAGCTCGAAGCTGAAGCCCGGGCCCATGGCGAGCATCACCCCGAACGTTCCGTGTCCCGGCCGCTCGACCAGCGTGCGACGCAGCACGTCGAGGACCGACGCCGAGGAGATGTTGCCGTTGTCGCGCATCGAGTTTCGGCTGTGCACCAACGCTGCCGCGGGCAAACCGAGGGCGTTCTCGATCGAGTCGAGCACCTTCGGCCCGCCGGGATGGCATACCCAGGTCGAGATGTCGTCTCTGGACAAGCCGTGCTGGGCAAGCAAGCCGTCGACCTCTTCGGCCAGGTAGTCGTCCGCCATCGTCGGAACGTCGCGAGACATCACCAGCTGGAATCCGCTGGAGCCGACGCGCCAACCCATCACCTCGGCGGTCGACGGGAGCACCCGGCTCTGGGTGGCCAGGACCCGTGGCCCCTGATATGCGTTGGGGTGCAAGGGAGCCCGATCGGCACCGACGGCGACCACGGCGGCCGCTCCGTCACCGAACAGCGACACACCGATGAGCGCGGGGATCGAGGTGTCGTCGCGCTGCAGCGTGAGCGAGCAAAGCTCGACCGACAGCAGCACGGCTACATCCCCCGGGTAGCCGCGCAAGTAATCGTGTACACGCGCCATCCCCGCTGCGCCGGCCACGCAGCCAAGGCCGAACAGCGGCAGCCTTTTGATGTTGGGCCGCAGTCCAATTCGTTCGATAAGCCGAGCGTCCACGGTGGGCGCCGCGACTCCCGTGCTCGATACCATCACGATGGTGTCCACCTCGTGGGGCTTGATGCCGGCATCGGCGAGTGCGGACACCACCGCCTGCTCGCCGAGGTCAACGGCGACCTCGATGTAGGCGTCGTTCGCCTCGGTGAAGCCACTCAGCTTCGGGTAGCGCGACAGCGGCAGCGCCAAACTGCGCTGGTCGACGCCAGTGGTGGCGGCGAAGCGCATGAACTCCGGCCCGGCGGCCTCGGTGAGCTCGCGCGCTACCTCGTCCTGGCGGTACCGGTTCGGTGTGAATGCGGCTGCTGCGCCGACGATGTGCGGCGCGCCGCCGCTGGCACGGGCGATCGCCTCAGCGGCGTTCAGATGTGTTGTAACGGTCATGCTTAGCGCACGGATGGCGTTGCGCCGCCGGTTCACCCAATCACGGCCAACGTGAACATAAACACACCGTGAACCCGAAAGTTTCCTAAGTTATAGCGGATCCGCAAAGGCCACTAAACCCACGGTCCGAGGCCGCCGATTCTGTCGATCCGGATACGGGTGAGGAAGCCCGGAGGCGAATCGGGCGGCGGAAAGACGTTGGGGTCAGACAGCGTCTGCGCGAGTTCTTTCAGAAGCTCGGGTGCGCCGCCGTCGACGATCCGCGCGGTGCCATAAACCGCCAGATAGGGCCGCATCTCCGGGCCGGACTGGTCGGGCGCAACAATCGTGAGGGCGACGCGGGGGTCGTTGCGTACGTTGCGCACCTTCTTGTGCTCGGCTAGATGTGCGGTGACGAGTTCGTCCCCGTCCGGCGTCGATTGCAACGCGACCCAGACCAGAGACACCTGGGGGCTGCCATCGGGATTCAGGGTTACCAGCGTGGCGTTAGCGCCCTTGCCGATGAGGTCGCGGGCGGCGTCGTTGAGTTTCATGCGACTTTTAACAGCCCGCGCGGCGATTCATTCCCGCACGACAAGGTCAGAAGGGTTGTCGCGCGACTAGCTAGTCGCCGCGCGAGGATAGCCGCGGCGCACGGTGCGGTCCAGAACACCGAGGGTCGCCCGCAACGCACCTTCGGATATGACCGGGAAGATGTTGGCTTCGCGCCACGTGGGGCCGATGTCGGACCAGTCGTAGAACGACGTGACCACCGTGGCTGCTCCGTCCTCGGTCGGCTCAAGCCGGTAGCCGTAGACGTGACCGATCTGGGGTTTGATCTGGCCGAGGATCGTCCACGCGATCAGCCGGTTCCGTTCGAACTCCGTGATTTGGACGGTGACGTCGTACTTACCCAACTGCGGAAAGTCGTTGAGCGATTCGCGGTCCATGTGCACCACAAAGGTGTCGCCGACGGCCTGCACGGGCTCACCGTCGGCGTCCTGCAGCATGCCCGTCGAGTCGATCGCGACGTGGCCCTGCGGATCGCACAGCACCGCGAAGACGTCTGATGCCGATGCCGCAATGGTGCGCTGTGTTTCTATGCGATCGGTCACGGGTCCTCGCATCTGCCGGAGCTATTCGCGCTTACTGTACGGCCCGTCGTTACCTGAATCGCACCCCGCGCTGGCGTGCCCACAGCATGGCGGCCACCGTTCCCGCCAACCAGATCACCAGGGCGGCCCCAAAATGCACGTAGCTCTTGGTGTCCCGTCCCAAGACCGGGCCGATCGCCGCCGGCAACTGCGTCCACAACAGCCGATGCTCGACGCCGTCCATCGGGTCGGCGACGAAGTACAACACATAAGGCAACGTCACCGCCGCGATCCAGATCGCCGTGCCGCGGATGTCTCGTCGTCGTCGCCACCGGCGGTAGAGCGGTTCGGCGGTGACCGGATACGCCACCGAGATGAAATTGCCTATACCGAGCCAGGAAAAGATCGGCACTGCCACGTTGGGGATCGTGACACTCAGGCGCTCAGGCGATTCCAGCCACAGCGTCAGCCCCGCCGCCGCGGCCAAGGTGGGCAGTCCGACCAACACGAGCAGGGCCATATCCTTCAGCAGCAGCACCCGCCACAGCGGCGTCCCGTCCGACAAGGCTTGCCGGACACGGTGATGATCGGCGCCGAGCAGGTTGGTGGTGGTGACGTCGGCAAGGATGAACGAGGAGAAGTAGGTACCGACCAAGACCACCCAGTCGAAATGCTGCTGGCGTCCTTGCGGAGTTAACGGCTGGACCAACAAGAACGCCGCCGCCAGAATCAGGTTGGCCACCACGCCCATGAGCCAGGTCCGCGGCGGGCTGAACGCCCAACGGATCTCTGCGGGCACCGCTTTCAACAGAGGTTTGTCGAAGTTTTTGGCCGCCCGTCGGGCCGCGGCTGGACGGGGACTCGACGCCCGCACCGAGGCGCGCGTGGCGGCGCGCAGGTATGGGCGCATCGAGGTCTGGATGCCAGTCATGTACTCCCAACCGGAGCGGCCGTCAGTGCGACCATACCGGTAGTCAGCTACGACCTCTGTGGCCGCCGAGTGAGGAAAAGGACAGCCCACGAGTGCCGTTCGTGGCCCGGTAGCCGCCCTCGAGGCACCAGTAGAACGTGTTACCGTTTTTTCACCGCGACGCGGGTCCGGGCCACCTGGACAGGCGCGTAAGGAGGTCGATGAGCAAGTCTCGATCGCTGGCGCTCGTCACGGTGGCTTACGTTGTCGCAATCGGCGTCGCTGCCGCCTGGCTCGCCTGGGGCCCGGCCTCCGACAAACTGTGGCTGGACACTCTTATCGCCGACGTCCTGGCCACTCTCGTGGTGTTCGGATTCAGTCGCGCCTATCACAACTCGAGCTTCTACGACGCGTACTGGAGCGTGATTCCCCCGCTGCTGGCCGTTTATTGGTGGACCCAGGCGGGGCCCGGTGCCGATCAATTGCGTCGTTGGCTGGTCATGGTGGTGGTCGTGCTGTGGGCGGTGCGTCTCACCGCGAATTGGGTCTACGCGTTCCCGGGTTTGCACCACGAAGATTGGCGTTACCCGAAGTTCCGCGAGCGCGCCGGACGGTGGGAATTCGTTGTTGACCTGGTCGCGATACACCTGATTCCCACCGTCGAAGTGTTCGCGGGGATGTTGCCGGTCTACGTCTGCCTGACCCGGCCCGGTACCGGAATCGGCTGGCTCACCTGGATTGCCTTCGTCATCGGTCTGGCCGCCGTGGCCCTGGAACTGGCAGCCGATGTGCAGATGCACCGCTTCGTCCGCGTCCGGCAGCCAGGTGAAGTGATGGACCGCGGCCTGTGGAGCTGGTCTCGACATCCAAATTACTTCGGGGAGTTCAGTTTCTGGTTCGCCTTGGCACTGTTCGGGGTCGCGGCGTCACCTAGGGACGCGTGGTGGTTGTTCGTCGGCGCGTTGGCGATGCTGGCCATGTTCCTCGGCGCGAGCATCCCCATGATGGAGGCACGCAGCCTGGAGCGGCGACCGGGCTATCAGGCCGTCATCGACCGGGTGCCGCGGTTCGTACCCAGGCCGCCGCGGCGGAGAGCGGCGTGAGCCGTAAGCGAGTTGTGATCGCGGGGTTGGGCGATGTCGGCATCCTGACCGCCATCCGGCTGTCCCGCCATTTCGAGGTCGTCGGGATTTCGGTGAAACCCGGACTGGTCAGCGGTCAAGAACTCGGCGTACGACTGACTCGGCCCCAGGACTGGGCCTGCGATTACTGGATCCCGTTCGACCGATTCCGGCGACTGGATGGGGTGCGGACGCTGCAGGCCAGGTTGACCGGAGTGGACCTGGACAAGCGCACCGTCACCGCCCACCGCGACGACGGCTCTGGGGATGGCACCACGGTCACCGAGCCGTACGACACACTGGTCATCTCCACCGGTGTCAGCAACGGCTTCTGGCGTCGGCCTACACTCCAGTCCCCCGCCGAAATCGGCGCCGACCTGCGCGCCGCACACGAACGGTTGGCGGTTGCCAACTCGATCATCGTTGTCGGAGGCGGCGCGGCGGCGGTCACCAGCGCCGCCAACCTCGCAACCACCTGGCCAGACAAGCGAATTGACTTGTATTTCCCCGGCGAGCGCGCCTTGGCCGAGTACCACCCGCGGATTTGGCGGCGCGTCCACGACCGCCTGACCGACCTCAATGTCAACCTGCACCCCGGCCACCGGGCGGCCATCACCAACGCTTTTGCCGGCGACGAAATCACCAGCGAACCTGTCCACTGGAGCACCGGACAACCTCCGGTGTCCGCCGATGCGGTGCTGTGGGCGGTCGGACGGGTACGCCCCAACACCGACTGGCTACCACCGGAACTGCTCGACGAGCGCGGATTTGTGCGGGTGACACCGGAACTGCAGATACCCGGCCAGCGTGGCGTCTTCGCGGTAGGCGACGTGGCGGCCACCGACCCGCTGCGCAGTTCGGCCCGCAATCGTGGAGATGCTTTGGTGGCCCGCAACATTCGGGCCGAGTTCGGAGGCCGGCCGTTGCGCGCGTTCCGGACACCGGGGCGACGCTGGGGGTCGTTGTTCGGCATCCAGCCCGAGGGGTTGGAAGTGTTTCTGCCCACCGGGCAGGCGTTCCGCTTGCCGCCGTGGTCCGTCGACCGCGTGGTCATGCCGTGGATCGTCCGTTGGGGCATGTACCGCGGTGTGCGGGAAAACCGGCCCCCGGTCTGAATGAGACACTGACCCCGTGAACGATTCAGCCGTTGAGCCATTCGAGAAGTTGGTCGGATTGTTGGACTATCCGATGTTTGTCGTCACCACAAATGGCAACGGCGTTCTGGCCGGCTGTCTGGTGGGTTTCGCCAGCCAAACCAGCATCAATCCGCCCCGGTTCCTGGTCGGCCTATCGAAGCGGAATCACACGTATCGCGTGGCGACCGACGCTACCCATCTGGCCGTGCACGTCTTCGACCGCGACCACCTAGACGTCGTCAAACTCTTCGGTGGCCAAACCGGCGACAAAATCGACAAATTCGAGCGCTGCTCCTGGCACCGTGGCCGGGCCGAGTTGCCCATCCTCAACGACGCGGCAGCCTGGTTCGTCGGAAAAGTCATCGAGCGCTTTTCCCTCGGCGACCACGTCGGGCACCTGTTGGAGCCGGTGGCCGGCAGCCCACCCGAGCAGCTGGAACATTGGGTGACGTTTTCCGACGTCCGTGACATCGAGCCGGGCCACGAGGCGTAAAGGAGGCAAGGGTGGAAATCTGGGAACTGATTGCGCGGGAGCAGATTCGCGACACACTGGCCCGGTACAACTGGTCCGGCGATGCCGGCCGGGTGGGCGACCTCGCGGAAACTTTCTGTGCCGACGGGGTACTCGAGATACGCGGCCTCGAACCGCTGCGCGGGCGCTCCGAGATCATTGGATTTCTCGGTGGCGTCACCGAAAACGTCACGGACAGTCCAGATGTGCGGCGCGTGGTACGACACAACGTCGCCAACCTGCTGTTCACCGGCCTGACTCCCGACCAGGCGCAGGTCTCGTCGTATTTCACCGTGGTGACCCACAAAGGTTTGGACCATTTCGGCCGTTATCGCGACATCCTGGTCCCCGACGGTGACACGTGGCGCATCAAACACCGCAAGGTGTCGACGGATTGGACGGCGCCCGACTCGGCGTTCGCAACTCAATAGTCCCGCCGGCAGAGCCGTTTTGCGATGATGAGCACATGACACTCGCGCTGGAATCCGCAACTGCCGTCGAACCTGATTCCGTGGTGGGCTCGATAGCCACCATTGAGAGCGTCGCGGTGGCCGGCTCGGTCGTCACACTTGACAGCGTCGCCGTGGCGGGGTCGGCCGCTACCGCGGGCAGCGTCGCCGTGGCGGGATCGGCGGCCACGGCGGGCAGCGTCGCCGTTGCCGGTTCGGTCGCGACCGCGGGTAGCGTTGGGGTGATCGCCAGCCTGCTTACCGTAATGTGCGCGGCCGTCGTGGAATGTGTGGCGTGCCTGGCGTGTATCGGCTGCTCGCGATGTGTGGCCTGCGTCGGCTGCGTGAACTGCACCGATTGTGTCGGCTGTGTCGGCTGTGTGAACTGTTCCGGATTACGGAACGTCAAGGGCGCGAGAAACGTTCGGGCTGCGTGACACCTGGTCCGACGGTGACTGGCCTGCGGCGGCCAGCCGTGCGGTCGCCGTTGCGACGAGAAAGCAGCCCAAGGCCGTAAACCCGGCGAAACCGCTGATTCCGTTCTTGGCGAGCAATACCAGCGCGATGCCGGCCACGCAGACCAGCGCACCCGCGAGCGCGGACCGGACGCGACCGGTGCCGCTGACCGAAACCGGTTCGTCCCACCAGGGCAGGCTGCGGTGTTCGAGCGGCGTGAGGAGTCGAAACGCGACGGCCATGACGGCCGCAAACACGATGGCGCGCAGCGCAAGCAGACTCCAGAAGCCGGGTGCGTGTACGTCGTAGGCGTCAAATCCCAAGGCGTGCAGGCTGAATGCAGCAACCGCGATCGCGGGGATATGCCAAAGGTAGAGCGTCATCGCTCCCCCGTTGCCCAATGCGACGATGCCCCAGACCCGTGGCCTGGCCGCCCAGCGCCGGACCGCTCCCGCGACGGCCACGAAAGCGCAGGACATCCACGTGCAGTGCAACGCCAACAACAGGGTGGGCGGCGACACGTTGGACATCCGCTCGGCGCCCGTCACAACCAGGGAGACGTCGTACGTCCCATGTGCGGCGAGCAGCAGCTGCGCGGTGAACGCCGATACGGCCGCAACCAGTGACGCACGCACGCCAATCAGCCGGCGTGCGTACCCGACGCCGATCGTCACCGGAATCAGCCACACGATCAAGAAGTTGGCGACGCCCGATTCCGCCGTCCCGACGGCGATCCGAATTCCGTCGACCACCGCCGCACCTGCGAGCAGCGACGCGACCACCGCCGCGACCCCACGCCCCGTCCGCACTCGCGTCAATGCCGGTACGAAGGCCAGCACCACCAGGTAGACACCGAGAAACCACAGCAGGGCGACACACTCTCGCCCGAGCGCGGCCGCCGACTCCGAACCCAGCGTCACGCCGACGACGGCGAGGGCGGCGACCCACACCGCGAGGTACCAGAACGCGGGCCGGCACAATCGCTGCGCTCGGGCGAACAGCCAGGTTCCCCAGGATGTGCCGGCGCGCCAGCCATATGCGCCAGCCGCGCCGCCGGCGAAGAAGAACAGGGGCATGACCTGCACCAACCAGGTGACCGGCTGCAGGGCGGGTATTTCGCCGAGCAGATTGCCGATGCGGACGCCGTTCGAGTCGATGGTGGCAAGCAGCAAGGCGCAGTGTCCGAACATGACGACGACCAAAGCGGCCAACCGTGCCACGTCGACGGCACGGTCGCGGTCGGGTCGGGTGGCGGTGACGAGTTCGCGCGGAGCAAGGCCCGAAGGCAAGGCGAGAGGCATTCGCCCAGCATGCCGGGCCGTGCGCCGTCGCGGATGAGTAGGACTACCCGCTTTTGGTGCGCTTTTCGTGCGCTTTTGGCGCGCTATCGGTGCGTTTTGGTCAGCCGATGATCCTCGTCAGCCAGCTCGCGTCCTGAGTATTGATGGCGATCGTGCCGTCCCACACGGCCGGGGTGGCACCGCCATTCAACTTGCTCAGCTCCTCGTATGCGACAACGGCCTTTTGCTTCGCGGTGGTCATTTGAGCACCCGTTTTGATGCAGCCCACCGTGGTTTCGTTAGCGCCTATGGTCTGAGCCAGATGGGCAAGCTCGGCATCGGTCCTATCGGACGCGGCATTCTCCTGCGGTTGAAAGTCGCTGGCGAAAAGCGCGGAGTAGTAGTTCGCGTACACCTTGGGGTCGTTCTGGTCGGCGACACAATAGGAGGCCGCCAACGCGCGAGTCGAATAGTTCCCGCTCCGCGACATCTCGTCGAGGAAGTTGAGCAGGTGATAGCGGACCGACAGCTTCTTGTTGTTCACCGCCGCTTCGATATCGGGCGCATACGACCTGATGAAAGCCCCACAGGGCGGGCAGATCGGCTCGTTGTAGATGTCGATGGTGGCCCTCGCAGCAGGACTACCGACGAATACCCCGTCCTCCAGGATCTTCAGCTGCACCGCGTCTGGGGGCAAGGCCGCCGACGTTGGTGGTCCTGAAGTGCGCGGGCCCGACGACTTCGGCTTGGCGACGAGGAATGCCACGGCGCCCACGGCGACCACCACCACGGTGGCTGCTAAGGCCACCAGAACCCACGGCTTGCGAGATCGCGGCGTGGGCTGAACCCACGGTGGTGCCCCGGGTGTAGGCGCGTGACCTGTACTCCAGCCGGTGGCACCGGCCCAGGGAGCTGGCTGCGGGATCGGTCCCGACGGGTAGGGCACCCCGGTGGGAGAGGGCGCGGGCCACCCGGTGCCCGCAGGTCCGCCATGTGTCGGTGGTGCCCCATGTGTCGGTGGTGCTCCATGCGTCTGTGGCGCCCCGTGAGCGGGTGTGAAACCGCTGGGTGTCGGAGTGGCGAACCCGGGCGGCGGCAGCTCCGCTACCTGGCTGCGCTCCAAAATATCGGCGGCCCGATCCTGGTCGGGCGTGGCCAGCGCTGCGTAGGCCGCCGCCGACAGGTCACCACACGTGGCGTACCGGTCTGCGGGGTCCTTCGCCATCCCGCGGGCAATCACCTGGTCGAAGGCGGCGGGGATCCCAGGCCGGTCGACGCTGGGTCGCGGGACGGGTTGATTGAGGTGTGCGGCCATCACGACGAGCTGGTCGCCCCGGTACGGCGGCTGTCCGGTCAAGCACTCGTACAACACGCAGGCCAGCGCATAGATGTCGGCCCGGTAGGTCACTTCGTCTTCGGAGAACCGCTCCGGCGCCATGTAGTACAAGGTGCCGATCGTGCTTCCGAGTTGGGTGAGCTTTTCGTCGGCGGTGGCGCTGGCGATCCCGAAGTCGACGAGGTAAGCGAAGTCGTCCGCGCTCACCAGGATGTTCTCCGGCTTGACGTCGCGGTGCGTAACCCCGGCGGCGTGCGCGGCATCGAGGGCTGAGCCGATCTGGCGGATGATGGCTACCGCCCGCGCGGGGGGCAGCGGGCCGTAACGCTTCAGCATGCCGGCCAGATCCCTGCCGTCGATCAGGCGCATGTCGACGTAGAGCTGCCCGTCGATTTCGCCGTAATCGTGGATGGGCACGACGTGCGGTTCCTGCAGGCGACCCGCGGTGCGGGCTTCGCGCTGCATACGCGCACGGAAGACCGGATCGGCCGACAGCGTCTGAGACATGAGCTTCAGCGCCACGACGCGCTCTCGGACCGTGTCCTCAGCCTCATAAACGTCGCCCATGGCGCCACTACCGACCAACCGGCGCAACCGATATGGCCCGAACTGTGTACCCTCCCGCGATTCCGCGGTCGCGTCACCCATCGCCGACTCCTCATCCCTCCAACCGCACGCAAGCAACCGACTAGAGACGCCTTGGCGCCCCGGCCACGGCCCTGCGCCGGTCACAAGTACGCGGTGGCGTGCAGGACATAAGGCTAATGGCTCAGACGCGCTGGGGTGGGAATGACTAGCACGTCGGCGTCGCGCCGGGCGGCTGCACGGCCCCGCAAAAGGACCTGCAAAAGGCCCTGCAAGGGCCTGACAGGCTTGTCATCAGCCGAAATGGGCAGGTTACGCGCGTTGGTCGGCTAGAGCTCGAATTCCAGGTGATGGCGGATTTCCTCGGCCGCGGCTTCGAGATTGCGAGTGACAAGTCCGCGACCGATCAACTCGCTGATCCGGGCGATGGCCAACCCGGAGGCGGAAAAGTTCAGGGTCATCGTAAGGCGGCTGCCCTGATCTCCTGGCTCGATGCGGGCCTCGAACGAGTGCTGCGTTCCTTGCACCGAGCGCCACCTCAGGCGGTTGTCGCTGGGTGGCGCGATGAGAACCCGTCCACCGAGGTAGATGGTGCCGCTGTGGAGGAACACTTCCCACAGCTCTCCGCGGCGACGCGACTCGATCAACCGGCACCTATTGAAGGTGGACACCTTGGAAAACAGCTCGCGCGGGTCGGTGACGAAGGCACCCGCCTTGTCCACCGGGCATCGGACATCGCGCGAAACCCTAACCGTTTGAGCCATTTTCACCTGACCATCGGGACGACGGTCTTGCTCGCCAGCTTGGACAACCCGACCTGCATCACGCTGGTGACGTAGTCGTACGCGCGGTCCCAATCCGGCTCGGCACCGAAACGTGCGCGCACATCGATCGGCTTGAGCACCTGCATGCGGATCTTGGCCGGAAGCGGAAACTGCGGCAACGGCAGCGGCGACAAACCCCACGGCACGCTCAGCGTGATCGGCAGGGTTTTCACGCGGGCAAGTTTGTCCAACCGCAACAGCTTCGCGGTACGACGGCCGTCGTTGAGCACCATCAAGGTGTCATGCCCGCCGGTCGCAACCACCGGCACGATCTTGACGTTGCACCGATGCGCTAGGCGCAAGAAGCCCTTGCGGCCGGAGAAGATGATCTTGTTGCGGTCTCGCCAGGGGCGCAGTGCTTCGACATCGCCGCCTGGGTAGACCAGCGCCGAACCGCCGCTATTGAAGACGCGTTCGGAGAAGGAGTGGGCGGCGGGAACCACGCCGAGCTTGCGGGTCAGTTTGCCCACACCCGGTGCGGCTGCGACGGTGTCGTGGGCAAGCGCGTACAGCGGTCGGCCTTCCACGGTGAAGAAGGTGTTGTAGGCAAGGAGGAACACAAACGTGTCCGGCGTGGCACCGCCGCCACTGTGGTTGCCGACAAACAGGACCGGCTCGTCCGGAACGTGTTCAAATCCGTGAACTTCGGCGCGAAACCACACCGTCGTCGCCAGCCACAGCGGAGGTAGGACGGCGCGAATGAACTCTGGGTCGCGTTGGCGGAGTTCCACGGGCAGTTGTTCGGTCATCTCGATGAGATTAACCACGGCGACCGAAATCGAACCGTAGGCACGGTCATAGCCGTGCGGACGGTGTGGCGGTCGGCTACGGCAGACCGTCGATTCCCTTCTTGCCCAAGAGAATTCCGCCGACACCGCCGATGCCGCCCTGGAACAGCGGCGTGCCGCTGTTGCCACCATTGCCACCGTTGCCGATCAGTACGGCGTTGCCGCCGTTGCCGCTGAGGACGGTGTTGCCGCCTCCACCGCCGACCGCGGGGCTTTGACCGCCGGCGCCGCCCGCGCCGCCGATGCCTATCAAGGCACCGCCCGTGCCGCCGTTGCCGCCGTTCCCGGCAGTGCCGGACTGACCCGGAAGCGAGGCACCGCTCGATCCGCCTATCCCTCCGGAGCCGCCGCAGCCCAGTAGGGTCGCGTTGCCACCAGTGCCGCCATTGCCGCCGAATCGGCCCTCGCCACCGGTGCCACCGTCACCACCTGACATCAGAAGTCCCGCAGCGCCTCCATGCCCGCCTGTCCCACCAGTGCCGAATTGACTGAATCCGCCGGTTCCACCGGCCGCCGTTGCCGAACAGGGTCCCGGCATTGCCCCCGGCGCCACCGATTCCACCATTGCCAGGACTCATATTGTCGGTGAACCCGCCGGCACCGCCGGCGCCACCGTTGGACAGGCCGTTTCCGCCCGCCCCGCCATCGCCACCGCCGGCACCGCCCGCGCCGCCGATAGTGTCGGCAGGGCTGGAACCGCCGATCGCGCTAGGGCTCAAGCCGCCGTTGCCGCCGTTACCGCCGCCGCCGAACAACCCTCCCGCCCCGCCGATTCCACCCGCTCCGCCGTTACCGGAAAGCACCCCGCCGGTCCCGCCGCTACCGCCCGCCCCGCCGTCACCCGCCAGCCAACCGCCCGCGCCCCCGTTGCCGCCCGCCCCACCGGCTCCCAAGGTGGCTGCCGCGCTCCCGCCCGCACCGCCGACGTCGTTGGGCTTGCCGCCACCGCATTGGCCGCTTCGAGCGTCGACCCGAGATTAGCTAAATCCGCTGCGGCAGCCGCCAAGACGTTCGGCAAAGCGATGACAAACGACATCTGACCCCTGTCAGAAGTCGTTGATCCATTGGGCGAAACATATCTCTTTTATTCGTCTCGCGGGGTTTTGCGCCCGTCCTCGTCAGATGCCTGCGGGCAGGTTCGACGGTCGCGATCTCGCTGAGACCACTGATGTTGAAGACAGGGATCAGAAACGGGTGGACGATGACATGTAGATCGTCGACTTCCTCGGCGTGATCGAAAAGCGCGTTGATGCCAGCACTGTCGAGATACTTGACCGCACTGAGATCAATCGTGAGGGGTCCGCGAGTACCGGCGCTGGCCGCATTGAGAGCCTCGGTGAACCGACGAATGTTGCTCAGATCGATCTCACCGGTCGCAGTCACCTTGGGAGTTCCGTCGGCACCGCGGACGGTGCTCAGGTTCAGCGGTGTGGGCATCTACGTGATCCTCGCGTGCAGGTGAACGGTGGTGCCACCATCGCTCGAGTCGATCGCAACGTCCTCCATCAGTCGCCGCATCAACATGATGCCGCGGCCGCGACTGACGTCGGGGACGGCGCGGGGTGTCTTCCAGGTGCCGGTGTCACTCACCGTCACCTGCACCCGGTCGACGAGTGCGGTGGCCTGCAGTGTGACGGCTCCCCCGGGACGGTCCCGGTGGCCGTGCTCGATCGCGTTGGCGACCGCTTCGCCAGTGGCGATGAGTATGTCTTGAATCTGCGTGGGCTCCACCCCCGCCCGAGTCAGCCAGATGCGCAACGCGCGCCGACTCGGGGCAAGCTGTTGCACGTCAGCGGCGAACTCAATCGACAGTGGAGCCGGCTGCCGGTAGAGGAGCACGGCCACGTCGTCGGAATAGCCGTTGCTGGGCTCCAGCCGGGACATGAGGTGGTCTGCCACATTGTCCAACGACTCCGAATGTCCGGATTCGATCAGATCAGCCGCGCGTGCCATGCCGTCGTCGATCGACACGCCGCGCCGCTCAACCAGACCATCGGTGTAGAGCAAAAGTGTTGCGCGAGGCGGCATTTCGGTGCTGGTCTCGGGGCGCTGCCAGTCCGGCCGCAGCGCCAGTGGTAATCCGTGTCCGCCGTCCAGCAGGGCTTTGGTGCCGTCGGCGTGCACCATGATGGGCGGCGGATGGCCCGCGCTGGAGTAGACGAGCTGGCCCGTGTCGGGAGTGAGCACCGCGCAAAAAGCGGTGGTACAGCGCGCACCGGGCAGACGCGCGGCGAAGCGGTCAAGCCCGGCCAGCACTGCGCTCGGGCTGGATTGCTCGAGTAACAGTGCCCGGCAGGCGCTGCGCAACTGCCCCATCACCGTAGCCGCGGCCAGTCCATGACCGACACAGTCGCCGACGATCAATGCCATGCGACCGTCGTCGAGCTCCACCACGTCGTACCAGTCGCCCCCGACCTGCAGCGGCCGACTTGCGGGGTGATAGCGCACTGCGACGCCTCCGGGCAGATCCGCCGGCCCCAACATCGCGTGCTGCAACGCCACTGCGGTTTCGCGTTGTTCGTCCAGCCGGTAGACGCGCTGCAGGCCCTGGCCCAGGCGTCCGGCCAGCACCGTGAGCAGCGTGTGATCCTCTGGGGTGAACGGCCGGTCCTCCGCCAGCTCGACCCAGACGACGAGCACCCCTCGGGGATGTTGTAACCCGATGCCCGCAACACCCGCTTCTGGACTCAGGGTGGTCAGCAGGTCGGCGTCGCGCAAAGACTCGATGAAAAGCCGCTGTCGGGGCGGCAGATCTGTCCACTCGGCAAGCTCACCCGCACAGATCAGTTCCGGCACCGCGGAGTCGTCGCCGGCGGCGGGAAACGTCGCGGCCAGAATGCGCCGAGCCTGCCATACCCGGCGCAGCTCCTCGGCGGCTCCACGCAACGCGTCCTCCACCGTATCCGCTTGAACCAGTTGTTGATTCAACGCGGCCAGTGCGGTGGCACGTTGCACACTGTAGTGCTCGGCGGTGACGTCACGGAAGGTGCCGACCATGACTCGGCGGCCGGAATCCGGATCGCGCGCGTGGCTGAAGTTGACCGCAACCCACAGCCGATGCCCGTCGCGGTGAGTCACCGGAACCGTCATGGCTCCTTGGGCATTGTTGAGCATCTCGCCGAACGCCGTTTCGATCTGCCGACGGGCCTCAGGTTCGGTGTCGCCGCTGGGCCACCACGGGTGATCGGGTTCGTAAGGCAGTTGTTCGGGCCCGTAGCCGAGTATTTCGCTGAAAGCGGTGTTGATCTCGATGACGGCACCGCGCTCGTCACAGATGAAGAACGCCTCTTGCAGCGAGTTCACCAACGCCGTGCGCCAGCGGGCCTGATGGTTGCGCAGCCGAGCCAGCTCGACGTTCGCGCGTACCCGGGCCAGCAGTTCCGCGGCGGCGAAGGGTTTGACGAGGTAGTCGTCGGCGCCCGCCATCAACCCTTCGATGGATGCTTCTTGGCCGGCACGTGCGGACAACAGCAGGACGGGCAGGGTGGCCGTGAGCGGGTCTTGCCGCAGGGCCGCAACCAGTTGCAGACCGTCCAATCCGGGCATCATGACATCGCTGATCACGAGGTCCGGCGGCTCGGCCCGAATGGCCTGCAGTGCCTCGTTCCCGTCAGTAACACCGCTGACTTTGTAGCCGGAGCTTCGCAGCAGGTTGATCAGGTAGTCACGCATGTCGGCGTTGTCGTCGGCGACGAGCACCCGCGCTTTGGCGTCGCCGCCCCGTCGCGTAACCGCCGCCATGGTGGCCGCCGTGCTGGTGTCAGGCGGCGTGGGATCGGACCCGGTCGGCAGCCAACGCAAAGCCTCCTGCAGGTATGGCTGGGCGATCCCCCCATAAGGCGCCCGTGCGCCCCGCTCCGCGACCAGCTCGTCGGCCGATAGGTGGGCGGTTCCGAACGGCAACCGAACGGTGAAGGTCGTACCCACGCCCTCCTGGCTCGTCGCGGTGATGGTGCCGCCATGGATCCCGACGAGTTCTTTGACCAAAGCCAGCCCGATGCCACTTCCTTCGGCTGATCGCGCGCGCACGGTTTCGATGCGGTGAAAGCGCTCGAACAGGTGGGGCATTTCCGCTTCCGGTATCCCCGCACCGGTGTCGCTGACGGTTACCACCGCCTCGTTGCCCGCACGCGTCACCCGGACCTCAATGCCTCCCTTGAAGGTGAACTTCAGGGCGTTGGAGAGCAGGTTCAACACCACCTTCTCCCACAACTCGCGGTCCAGGTACACGAGTTCGCCGAGCGGCGGGCAGTCCACGGTGAAGGTCAGTTCGGCTCGCTCGATCGCCGACCGGAAGACGCTGGCAAGTTCGGCGGTGAATGCAGACAGATCGACGGGTTCGAATTGGGCCCGCATCCGTCCCGCCTGGATGCGGGAGAAGTCAAGCAGCGTGTTGACCAGCTTGGCCAACCGCAAGCCGTTGCGATGGATTAGTTCCAACTCTTGGTACGCCCGTTGATCGAGTCCGGGCCTTGCGCGCAGCTCGTCGACCGGTCCGAGGATCAACGTCAGGGGGGTGCGGAACTCATGACTGATGTTGGAGAAGAACGTCGTCTTCGCTCGGTCGAGTTCGGCCAGCGCCTCCGCGCGCTCCTGTTGGGCGCGGTAGCTGCGCGCGCTACCCACCCCGGCGGCGATGTGTCCGGCGACGAGTTCGACGAACCCGCGGTAGGCGTCATCGAGCGGCCGGTACCGGTTGAGCGCGGCCACCATGAATCCGAGTGGCGCAGCGCCGTGCTGGACCAACGGCACCACGAGTGCCTGGGTGGGCGGCTCGTGCCAGCCGCCGGCAGGCAGCCGCATGGCCGGGTCGAGCTGAACCACTTCGGCTTCGCCATCCGCGGCCTTCTGTACGGGCCACGGCGAAGTGTCGGCGGAACTGAGCCGCTCGGGCGCCGCCGGGTGCCCGGCCTCGATTCCGCTGGCTCCCGCCAGCCTGGCACTGCCATCTTCGTCGAACAGGTATGTCAGGGTGAACGGCAGGTCGTAAGGGTTGTGCGCCAGCTGTTCGGCGGTGAAGTCCAACATCTGCCGCTCGGTACGCACCACGCTGGGGTCGGAGCCCAGGTCACGCAACGTCGACATCCGACGTTGGGCGATGACCCGTCCAGTGTCTTCGCTGACCACGCACAGGATGCCGACCACGCGGGCGTCGTCGTCGCGCAACGGGCTGTAGGAGAACGTGTGGTAGGTCTCCTCCGGGTAGCCCGACCGCTCCAAAATGAGCAGCAGGCCCTCGTCCCACGTTGCCTCCGCCGTGGCCAGGACGCTCTCGATCCGTGGGCCGATGTCGGCCCAGATTTCGGCCCACACTTCGCTGGCGGGCCGGCCCAGCGCCCAGGGGTATTTGCGGCCCAGCGTGTCGCGACGGTAGGCGGCGTTACAGAAAAACGTGAGCTCTGGCCCCCACGCCATCCACATCGGAAAGCGGGACGACAGCAGGATGCTCACGGCGGTGCGCAAGCTCTGGGGCCAGCCGTCCGTGGGTCCGAGTGGAGTGGATGCCCAGTCGACCGCGGCAAGATCGCGACCAATCTCCTGGTCTGCGCGGAAGACCACTGGCGTCCCTCTCGAATTGTGACCGGTTACCTGGCATCGAAACGACGTCGCTGACTTTGGTCAGGACGATCCTTCCAGACAACCATCTACCCAGTTCAGGTTGCCAGCATTCGCCCCCATAACGTCCGATGACCAAGTACGCAGCCCGATCAACGAAGCCGTTCATACCCGGGCGGTCACCGGAGGCAGCGCGCCTTCGAGGGTGGTCAGAGGCTCGGAAAGCCCTGCCGCATGGCGAATTTCGCTGAATGCATCGACCATGGCGGCGGTCGCCTCGTGCGGATCGTCGAGCGTGCGGTCGTCGGTCAGCACGGAAATGGCGAGCTGGTCCACATAGCTCCACACCGTGATGTTCAGGCCGCTGCCGGCGACCACGGGCCCGACCGAATAGATCTCGTTGACGGCCGCCCCCTCGAACTGGCCCCGGACGCGCGGGCCGGGCACGTTGGAAATGGTCAGATTCATGACGTTGGCGGACTCGAGGCGGCGTGCTGCGGAGCGAAAGAACGGCGGCGCCAACGACGGCGGCAGATATGACATCCAGGCGGGCAGCACGGTCGGACCGAGCAACTGGTGGTTTTCCTTGGCGATCTTGGTCGACAACGCGGTGAGCCGCACCCGCTCCAGCGGATCCTCGATGTGCACCGGCAATGAGGGAGTGACATAGGTGAACTCGTTGCCCACCAACCGGTCCGGTGAGGTGTTGTAGCTGACCGGAACCCCGGCGATCAGCGGAGAGTCGGCTCGACCCTGGTACCGCAAGAGCAGCCGCCGCAGGGCACCCGCCGCCGTCGCCAGCACGATGTCGTTGAGGGTGACGCCCAGGTGCTTGCTGGTCTGCTTGACGTCCGCTAACGCCAACGGCGCCGTCGCGAACCTGCGGCGAGGCGAAACCACGTGATTGATGAAGGAATCTGGCGGAGAAAAATTGCGGGCCAGTTCGGGATGCTTCCCCCGTTCCTTGGCGCGACGCCGGACTCGAGTCACCCCGGTAGCCGTCTCACTGACCAGGCGCGGGATCTTGCGAATCAGCCCGACGTGGTCGCGCGCGGCCGCTGTGAGCAGGCTTCGCCGAGTCCATGACTGATCTTCCGGGCGCAACGATGCCAGTGGGACCGACGGGACCTCGGCCTGCATCGCCTTGGCCATCTGGTTGGCGGAGGCCACCCCGTCCGCCAACACGTGGTGGACCTTGTGGACGACCGCTATCCGGTTGTCGGCCAGCCCGTCGACGACGTACATCTCCCACAGGGGGCGACTGCGGTCCAGGGGGGTGCTGGCGATGGTGCCGATCAACTCGTCGAGTTCACGGCGTCCGCCCGGCTCTGGCAATGTCGCCTGGCGCAGGTGGTAGTCGAGGTCGATGTCGGGGTTCTGCACCCACATGGGGTGGTGCAGCTTGAGCGGGATGTCCACCAGCTGATAGCGCAGCGGCGCCAGAGCGAACAGCCGTGGATAGGCCACCTTTTTGAAAAGCTCGAAGTCGAAACCGGGGAGCCCGGATATGTCGAGTATGCCGATCTTGAGGGTGTGCATGTGCACTTCTGGGGTTTCGCTGTAGAGCATCAACGCGTCGACACCGTTGAGCCGTCTCACATCACACCCCGTTCGTCAGCTGACCAACCCCCGTGCACCATTGCACACTCTTTACCCATCCATCTCGTCCCCTAGTCTTGGCCAGCCGGGACGTAACGGCAATCTTGATCCGCTCGTGCCGATCACCGAGGATCGGACGATGCGAGCGTGGCAACTGGTCGGCGCCAACCAACCATTGCGACTGATCGAATGCGACGATCCGCAACCCGGACCCGGCGAGGTCGTGATCGATGTGCGCGCGGCGGGCCTGTGCCACAGCGATGTCGGCTTTCTTGATGGCACGCTGACGCCGTTGCTACCCAAACTGCCGATCATTCCCGGTCACGAGGTGGCCGGAGTGGTAACGGACGTCGGCGCTGACGTCGCGAACTTCCAACCGGGCGACCGCGTCGCGATCGAGTCGGGCAAGCATGGTGCGCCGGGTTGGTCGAGCGACGGTGGCTTCGCCGCCAAGTGCCTAGCCTCCGCCAAGTGCCTGGTGAAATTCTCCGACCAGCTCAGCTTCGCCCAGGCAGCAACCGCCACCGACGCGGGCCAAACCGCCTACGGCGCGGTGATGGAAGTCGCGGAGGTGCGTGTCGGCGAGAGGGTCGGGATCGTCGGGCTAGGCGGACTCGGCCTCACCGGCGCCCGCATCGCCGTGCTGGCCGGGGCGGAGGTCTACGCGGCCGAGCCCAAACGCGAGGTGTGGGACCTGGCCAAGCAACGTGGGGTGGTCGACATCGTCGAAGACGTCCGCGAGTTGGCCTCATTGCGGCTCGATGTGATCGTGGACTTCGCGGGGTTCGGGACCACGACCGCGGGGGCCATCAGCGCGGTCCGCGAGCGCGGTCGCGTGATCCTGGTGGGCCTTGGGCTCAACGAGGCCACCATCGCCACCCCCGAACTGGTGCTCAAGGAAGTGACGCTGCGCGGCGCGCGGGGTGGGCATCCGGGCACTCTCCAGCCGGTCTTGTCCCATATGGCCGCCGGTGAGTTGTCGATTCACACCGAAACGATCGCGTTCGAGGATATTCCTGATGCCCTCGAACGACTCAGGGTTGGTGACGTGGTCGGGCGTTTGGTCGCCGAAATGCCTTGATAAGCAAACTGATTACGCGGGCGCCAGCCGGGGTATGGTGACGACCGCCGTGCGCTATTCGGCCTCGTCCGCGTCGGCGACGGTCAGCGGCAGGGCCAGTTCCTCCAGCGGGCGTCGTTCGGCGGCGACTCCGAGCCATAGTTCGATCACCCCGGCGGTCGCCATGACAACCGCTCCGATGATGAACGACCACACCACCACACCGCGCTGCCCGGACTCGATCAGATTGCCGAACAGCAGCGGACCGCTGATGCCCCCGATCGCCGTTCCGACCGCGTAGAAGAACGCGATCGCCAGCGCCCGGGTTTCCATCGGAAAGATTTCGCTGACCGTCAGGTAGGCCGCGCTCGCTCCGGCGGAAGCCAGGAAGAAGATGGCCGCCAGCACGCCCATGAAAGTCCAGACGCCACCAACCTCGGTCACGAACAGCACGGCGAGGACGACGGTGATCACGGCGGAACCGATGTAGGTCAGCGAGATCATCTGCTTACGTCCGAGAGTGTCGAAGAAGTGTCCCAGCGCCAGGGGGCCGAGGAAATTGCTGAGCGCCCACAGGACGATGTACAGCGGCACCCGACCGGAGTCGACATGGTAGAAGTCGCTCAGCAGGGTGCCCAGATTGAATGTCACGCCGTTGTACAGGAACGCCTGCCCGATGAACAGGGCCAGCCCGAGCACCGCCCGCCGCGGATAGAGCGTGAATGCGACCCGCGCGATCTCGCGGAAGGAAATGGTCTCGCGCTGACGGATTCTCAGCGGACGCCCCTCCGGTTCTGGCAGCGGTTGGCCGATCTGCCGTTCCACTTCCGCTTCTATCCGGGCGACGGTCTCGTCGGCTTCCTCATCACGTCCGTGAATGAACAACCAACGTGGGCTCTCCGGCACGTTTCGCCGAACCAGGAGAACGAGAATGCCGAGAACCGCGCCGATCCCGAAGGCAAGTCGCCAACCGACGTTTACCGCGAAGTGCGAGGTGTCCAGCAGGACGAGGGCACCCGCGGCTCCCACGGCCGAACCCAGCCAGTATGAGCCGTTGATCCGCAGGTCCACCTGGCCACGCACCCGCGCGGGGATCAACTCGTCGATGGCCGAGTTGATCGCGGCGTATTCGCCCCCAATACCCGCACCGGTGACGAAACGGGCGATGAAGAAATACCAAGGCGCGAAGGAGAATGCGGTGGCGACGGTGGCTATCAGAAACACCGCGAGGGTGAGGATGAACAGTTTCCGCCGCCCGAACCGGTCCGTCAGATGCCCGAAGAACAGGGCGCCGAGGCAGGCTCCGGCGATGTAGAACGCCGCCGACAGTCCGATTTGGCTGGAAGTGAGTTCGAGGCCGCTGCCCTTCTCCATCAGACGAGGCGACACCGCGGCCACCATCGTGACCGCGAGCCCGTCGAGGATCCAGACGCCACCCAGGCCGATGACGACCCGCCAGTGAAACCGTGACCATGGCAGCCGGTCCAGCCGGGCGGGCACCTGCGTAGCGATGACGCCGGTCTGCACACTGTCGCTCATGGCAGTCTCCAATCTGGGAGAACACAGGGTTACCCACCACCGCACGGTCGCAAGCGGCCGATTGCAAGGTTCAGTCCTCGACAATAGAGGCGAGAAACGCGGTGTAGAACGACATCCGTTCGCGCAGCGCGTCGGCATCGATGCCGAATTCGCCCACGTGGTAACGGTGAGCGCCGTGGGCGTGCCGGGGTTGGCTCGTGTCGTACTGGGTGATCAGCGCGGGTAAGTCCGGCGGCTCGAGGTCTGCGGCGGCGTAGATGCGCCGCGCCACCGCTTCGGGGTCGGCGACCAGATCGCTGTACCGGAGGTCGACGATGGTGACGGTTCGCGCGGCAGGGCTGGCACGAAAGTCCAGTGCGCGACGCAACCATAGCTCGGTCTGGTCGGTTTGAAACCGTCCAACGTCGTGCGCGTCGACCTGGTCGCTGTAGGTGGATCGGTATGTCGCGAAGAGACTCGCGCCCGAGGCCACCGTTTCGACGATGTCGCGATGCAGATGCACGATGCAGGCACCCGGGTAGGTCGCGGCGAGGTGGGGTAGCTCGGCGGTGTGCGCGGGAGCTTTGAGGAGCCAGCGGCGTCCGTCGCTCTCGTCCAAAATCTGCAGGGTCCGGCGGTGCCGGCGGTACTCGTCGGCGAAGTCTTGTGTCGCGAGCCAGGACGCATAGCCGTCGAGGCGGGTGGTCGATGCGAACGCCCAGTTGCGCAGGCCGGTGCCCATGGCCAGGACGCACTCTTCGGCGAGGCGGGCACCCGAATTGTGCACCGCGGGCATGCTGGGGTTGAGCAGGTGCAGCATGTCGTGTGCGGCCGCGCTCGCGTCGATGAGCTTTTCCCGCGCGTCGGGGTCCAGCTTCGCGATGCGCCACGGTGCGGTGAGCTCGGCCGGAAGCGGTGCGCGAAGCTGGGGGTCACCCGCCAGCAACCGGAACAGGAACGTGGTCCCGGTCCGCCAAGCGCCGACGATCACG